>NZ_AUKJ01000015.1 GCF_000424685.1 Methylococcus capsulatus str. Texas = ATCC 19069 | reverse complement strand
GGAATGGCCAGCAGGCCCTGTTTCAGGGCGGACAACGGGAACCTCTTTGAAAATCTTGACTTCTTACATCAATTTTTCAGCATTGAACAGCCCTGGATCCACCACCACCGGCCCAAAAAAATCCGGGCGACGCTGCCATCCCCATTGCAATCAATCCGCGTGCCGCCGGCATATGCTCTCCTGACTGGTGATCATGCGCTTTCTTCGTCAGCGTATCCCTTGCGGGCTTGAACCGCCGTTTCAAACCGGAGCGCGATTCATGACATCTGGAGTGCAGTTACACTTTACGATTGCGGACGGATTGCCGGCAACGACCGAACAAGGCGGAACGCTTTCCATGACAAAAGCCCCTCCGGCAATCCTACTTCCTCGCCCTATTGTGACACCCCCAATGATGATCGCATGAGGACCAACCCAGACCTCATCCTCAAGAATTGGATACTCCGAAAGGCGCTCACCATTGCGAGAAATCCTGTCGCGGCTTCCTAGAGTAACGCCATGAAATAACGTCACGTTATTGCCAATCTTGGCCTTGGAAGTTACAACAAGCCCCCACCCATGCGTAAGAGCGATGCCCGCTCCAATGTCTGTACGCCAAGACAAATCCATCGCCGCGCTATGTGTTGCAAAGCGATGCAATAATTGAAAAATCGGTAACAATAACTTAAAAAAACCATAGGACTCAGCAAGCCCCTGGCATATCCTCATGGTTACGGCAACGCGAAATGTCCTTTTCGTAAAGACTCCCTTGAGTAACAAACCATAACTAAACCGACCATATTGGCGGTACGTATCAGCTTTCAGTGCTACCCATGGGTTCATATAATTTCCTCCGAAAAAATTTCTTATACCCAATGCTGTATTTAGCCGGACAGCCAAAAGCGCAGTCGTGGCGCTTTGGCGCCAGCTTAGACCCAGCACCTTTGGTAATGCTTTGACTCCATCGCCATGCCGGAGACCAGAGACACCACCACATTACCCAGTCCCCTTGTGCCCCTGAATCGCCCCGGGTTCTGTGGAGGCTGTATGGTTTGAGTTAAGTGGTTTCCACGGTTCTGTCGGCGAGCCGACGATAGTAGTTTGCCTCAGC
>NZ_AUKJ01000011.1 GCF_000424685.1 Methylococcus capsulatus str. Texas = ATCC 19069 | reverse complement strand
TCCACCCTCCTCTTCCTCGAGGCCACCATCTCTCACATCATCCACGAGAAAGGCATCCCCGAAGAAGAAATGAGAACTCGTCACGCCAACCTGGAATAAGAAGAAGGCAAAGCCTGTGGCAGTCCTCCCTTCTGCCCGGGCTCTTGCCCTTCCTATGGACCCGGCGCTCGACGCCCCGGAGTCGAACCGAATCCGAGCGGCCAGAGGCGGGCAACGATGCTAGGGCAAAGGCCAGCAGAGCACGGCGTCGATAAGGTGCCACCGTATGAAGCCCGTGTAGGAAAATAAAGTCCCGACCGGGGAACATTTTCGTGATTGCTGGCAGCACCCAATACTTTAAGAAATCTTTAGGAGTCCACCATGTCGAAAAACCTGCTTGACCAACTCCGCGAAGTCACCGTCGTCGTCGCCGATACCGGAGACATCGAAGCGATCGAGAAATTCAAGCCACGTGACGCGACCACCAATCCCTCGCTCATCACCGCCGCGGCCCAAATGCCGCAATACCAGGATATCGTCGACGATACCCTGAAAGGTGCGAGGCAGACTCTGGGACCTGGCGCATCGGCCGCTCAAGTGGCGAATCGCGCTTTCGATCGTCTGGCCGTCTCTTTCGGCTTGAAGATCCTGCAGATTATCGAAGGCCGCGTTTCCACCGAAGTGGATGCCCGCCTTTCCTACGACACCGAAGGCACCATCGAGAAGGCTCGCGAAATCATCAAGCAATACGAAGCCGCCGGCGTTTCCAAAGAGCGTGTCCTGATCAAGATCGCCGCGACTTGGGAGGGCATCGAGGCCGCCGCCGTACTGGAAAAGGAGGGTATCCACTGCAACCTGACGCTGTTGTTCGGCCTGCATCAGGCCATCGCCTGCGCCGAGAACGGCATCACCCTGATTTCCCCCTTCGTCGGTCGTATCCTCGACTGGTACAAGAAGGACACCGGTCGCGAATCCTATGCGCCGCATGAAGATCCAGGCGTCCTGTCCGTGACCCAGATCTACAACTACTACAAGAAGTTCGGTTACAAGACCGAGGTCATGGGCGCCAGCTTCCGCAACATCGGCGAAATCACCGAACTGGCCGGCTGCGACCTGCTGACCATTGCACCTTCACTGCTGGCCGAACTGCAAGCCACCGAAGGCGAACTGCCGCGTAAGCTGGATCCCGCCAAAGCGAAGGATTATCCGATCGAGAAAATCCACGTCAACAAATACACCTTCGACAAGATGCATGCGGAAAACCGCATGGCCACCGAGAAACTGGAAGAAGGCATTCAAGGCTTTACCAAGGCACTCGAGCAGCTGGAGAAGTTGCTGGCCGATCGCCTGGCCCATCTGGAAGCGGCATAAAGCGGCAGGCCGTCGCGCGGAGTGTTCCCACGCGACGGCCCGTTCCTCTTTCAAAACCCTATTATTACGCTATCCCTCATGGGGTCGCCGCCAGAGCTTCCGCATCCGGCATCATCCCTGATTTTTCACCCCAATGACATAAGGAGATCTATCATGCCTTCGCGACGAGAACTCGCCAACGCCATACGCGCCTTGAGCATGGATGCCGTGCAGAAGGCCAACTCGGGCCATCCCGGGGCGCCGATGGGGATGGCG
>NZ_AUKJ01000010.1 GCF_000424685.1 Methylococcus capsulatus str. Texas = ATCC 19069 | reverse complement strand
AGCTGTTCGTGGCGCCGCTGCACTACGGCTTCGTGATCTTCGGCTGGCTGGCACTGGCCGTCATGGGCACCCTGACCCAGACCTTCTACAGCTTCGCTCAGGGCGGGCTGGGGCAGTCGCTCTGTGAAGCCGTGGACGAAGGCTTGATCGCGAAATAAGGAGCTTGTCAGGCTGGCGGGCCGGTTTCTCGGGGTTCTGGCGACAGGCCCCCGGGGGCCGGACCGGCGGCCGGAAGGGACTCGCGGCGACGGGGTGGATTGATCCGGCTCCCGTCGAAAATAAGAAAACGACAAATTTGGAGGTAACTTTAATGAGTGCTGCGCAATCTGCGGTTCGTTCGCACGCCGAAGCGGTCCAGGTATCCCGGACCATCGACTGGATGGCGTTGTTCGTGGTGTTTTTCGTGATCGTGGGCTCGTACCACATTCACGCCATGCTCACCATGGGTGACTGGGACTTCTGGTCGGACTGGAAAGACCGTCGACTGTGGGTCACGGTGACCCCGATCGTGCTGGTCACCTTCCCGGCGGCCGTACAATCCTACCTGTGGGAGCGGTATCGTCTGCCCTGGGGAGCCACCGTGTGCGTCCTGGGTCTGCTGCTGGGCGAGTGGATCAACCGTTATTTCAACTTCTGGGGCTGGACCTACTTCCCGATCAACTTCGTGTTCCCCGCCTCGCTGGTGCCGGGCGCCATCATCCTGGACACCGTGCTGATGCTGTCGGGCAGCTACCTGTTCACCGCGATCGTCGGTGCGATGGGCTGGGGTCTGATCTTCTACCCGGGCAACTGGCCGATCATCGCGCCGCTGCACGTGCCGGTGGAATACAACGGCATGCTGATGTCGATCGCCGACATCCAGGGTTACAACTATGTGCGTACGGGTACGCCTGAGTACATCCGCATGGTAGAGAAGGGCACCCTGCGTACCTTCGGTAAGGACGTGGCGCCGGTATCGGCATTCTTCTCCGCGTTCATGTCGATCCTGATCTACTTCATGTGGCACTTCATCGGTCGCTGGTTCTCCAACGAACGGTTCCTGCAGAGCACCTGATCGTGAGCGATCGGTGCGAGCAAGAGCATTGAGTGAAAGACCGTCGTCCGGCTTGGCGACAGGCCGGCGAGTGACCCAACAGCAAGAACTCGAAAGAGGAGAGATCATGAAAACAATAAAGGACCGGATTGCAAAATGGTCTGCAATCGGACTGCTGTCCGCCGTGGCAGCGACCGCCTTCTATGCGCCGAGCGCCAGCGCCCACGGTGAGAAATCGCAGGCCGCGTTCATGCGTATGCGTACCATCCACTGGTACGACCTGAGCTGGTCGAAAGAGAAAGTCAAGATCAACGAGACCGTGGAAATCAAAGGCAAGTTCCACGTGTTCGAAGGCTGGCCGGAAACGGTCGACGAACCGGATGTGGCGTTCCTGAACGTCGGCATGCCGGGTCCGGTGTTCATCCGCAAGGAATCGTACATCGGCGGTCAGCTGGTGCCGCGTTCCGTACGTCTGGAAATCGGCAAGACCTATGACTTCCGGGTTGTCCTCAAAGCCCGTCGTCCGGGTGACTGGCACGTTCACACCATGATGAACGTCCAGGGCGGTGGACCGATCATCGGCCCCGGCAAATGGATCACCGTGGAAGGCTCCATGAGTGAATTCCGCAACCCCGTCACCACCCTGACCGGTCAGACGGTGGACCTGGAGAACTACAACGAAGGCAACACCTATTTCTGGCACGCCTTCTGGTTCGCCATCGGAGTTGCCTGGATCGGCTACTGGTCGCGTCGACCGATCTTCATCCCCCGTCTGCTGATGGTGGATGCCGGTCGTGCGGACGAACTGGTGTCCGCCACCGACCGCAAGGTGGCGATGGGCTTCCTGGCCGCCACCATCCTGATCGTGGTTATGGCCATGTCCAGCGCCAACAGCAAGTACCCGATCACCATCCCGCTGCAGGCCGGCACCATGCGTGGCATGAAGCCGCTGGAACTGCCGGCGCCGACGGTATCGGTGAAAGTGGAAGACGCCACCTACCGGGTGCCGGGCCGCGCCATGCGGATGAAGCTGACCATCACCAATCACGGCAACAGCCCGATCCGGCTGGGTGAGTTCTACACCGCCTCGGTGCGTTTCCTGGATTCCGACGTGTACAAGGACACCACCGGCTATCCGGAAGACCTGCTGGCCGAAGACGGCCTGAGCGTCAGCGACAACAGCCCGCTGGCTCCGGGTGAGACCCGCACGGTCGACGTGACGGCGTCCGACGCGGCGTGGGAAGTGTACCGTCTGTCCGACATCATCTACGATCCGGACAGCCGTTTCGCCGGTCT
>NZ_AUKJ01000009.1:15000-17278 GCF_000424685.1 Methylococcus capsulatus str. Texas = ATCC 19069 | reverse complement strand
AAAACCCCGAGTTCCTGTGGAGGGACTCGGGGTTGATTGGGATGAGAGCCTGGCAGTTCCCTACTTTCGCACAGGTATTCTGCACTATCATCGGCGCTAAGCGGTTTCACTTCCGAGGTCGGGATGGGATCGGGTGGTTCCCGCTCGCTCTGGCCGCCAGGCAAAACTGGTTGTCGAGCTCGAGCTCTGAGGAATCTGGTCAACGTACACTTGCGTCCACGGTCTGTCCCGGACACACCCAAACGCCTTGGGTGTTATATGGTCAAGCCTCACGGGCCATTAGTATCGGTTAGCTTCACCCATTACTGGGCTTCCACACCCGACCTATCAACCTGGTGGTCTTCCAGGGCCCTTCAGGGGACTCACGGTCCCAGGGAGATCTCATCTTGGGAGGGGCTTCCCGCTTAGATGCTTTCAGCGGTTATCCTGTCCGAACATAGCTACCCGGCAATGCCATTGGCATGACAACCGGAACACCAGCGGTTCGTTCACTCCGGTCCTCTCGTACTAGGAGCAACTTCCCTCAAATCTCCAACGCCCACGGCAGATAGGGACCGAACTGTCTCACGACGTTCTAAACCCAGCTCGCGTACCACTTTAAATGGCGAACAGCCATACCCTTGGGACCGGCTACAGCCCCAGGATGTGATGAGCCGACATCGAGGTGCCAAACACCGCCGTCGATATGAACTCTTGGGCGGTATCAGCCTGTTATCCCCGGAGTACCTTTTATCCGTTGAGCGATGGCCCTTCCATACAGAACCACCGGATCACTAGGACCTACTTTCGTACCTGCTCGACTCGTTCGTCTCGCAGTCAAGCGCGCTTTTGCCCTTACACTCTTTGCGTGATTTCCGACCACGCTGAGCGCACCTTCGTGCTCCTCCGTTACGCTTTGGGAGGAGACCGCCCCAGTCAAACTACCCACCATGCACGGTCCCCGATCCGGATCACGGACCTGGGTTAGAACTCCAAATTCACCAGGGTGGTATTTCAAGGTCGGCTCCACCCGAACTGGCGTCCGGGCTTCTCAGCCTCCCACCTATCCTACACAAGTCAATTCAAAGTCCAGTGCAAAGCTATAGTAAAGGTTCACGGGGTCTTTCCGTCTAGCCGCGGGTACACTGCATCTTCACAGCAAGTTCAATTTCACTGAGTCCCGGGTGGAGACAGTGTGGCCATCGTTACGCCATTCGTGCAGGTCGGAACTTACCCGACAAGGAATTTCGCTACCTTAGGACCGTTATAGTTACGGCCGCCGTTTACCGGGGCTTCGATCAAGAGCTTCGCTTGCGCTGACCCCATCAATTAACCTTCCGGCACCGGGCAGGCGTCACACCCTATACGTCGACTTTCGTCTTTGCAGAGTGCTGTGTTTTTAATAAACAGTCGCAGCCACCGTTTCACTGCAACCCCCTTCGGCTCCATGGGCATGCCACTTCACCTACCAAGGGCGTACCTTCTCCCGAAGTTACGGTACCATTTTGCCTAGTTCCTTCACCCGAGTTCTCTCAAGCGCCTGAGAATTTTCATCCTGCCCACCTGTGTCGGTTTTGGTACGGCCGCCTGCAACCTGAAGCTTAGAGGTTTTTCTTGGAAGCCTGGCATCAATCACTTCGGCTGAAGTCGCCTTCAGCACCGTCATCACGCCTCAGCATTGACCCTCCGGATTTGCCTAAAGAGTCTGCCTACACGCTTAAACCGGGACGTCCAACACCCGGCTGACCTAGCCTTCTCCGTCACCCCATCGCAGTTGCAGCCGGTACCGGAATATTAACCGGTTTTCCATCGACTACGCCTTTCGGCCTCGCCTTAGGTGCCGACTAACCCTGCGCCGATTAGCGTTGCGCAGGAAACCTTGGGCTTTCGGCGAACGGGTTTTTCACCCGTTTTGTCGTTACTTATGTCAGCATTCGCACTTCCGATACCTCCAGCCAACTTCTCAGTTGACCTTCACAGGCCTACGGAACGCTCCTCTACCACTCACGCAACGCGTGAATCCGCAGCTTCGGTACAGGCTTTAAGCCCCGTTGAATCTTCCGCGCAGGCCGACTCGACCAGTGAGCTATTACGCTTTCTTTAAAGGGTGGCTGCTTCTAAGCCAACCTCCTGGCTGTCTGTGCCTTCCCACATCGTTTTCCACTTAAGCCTGATTTGGGGACCTTAGCTGGCGGTCTGGGCTCTTTCCCTTTTCACGACGGACCTTATCACCCGCCGTGTGTCTCCCGTGATTGCACTTCCCGGTATTCGGAGTTTGCATCGGTTTGGTAAATCTAGA
>NZ_AUKJ01000009.1:0-10000 GCF_000424685.1 Methylococcus capsulatus str. Texas = ATCC 19069 | reverse complement strand
ACGCCCCCCGTTCCGACCGGGGCCGAGCCATCAGGCAAAGACGTGAAGCGGTTTCGACTAACCCGCGCCCAATTCGACGACTTCGAGCTTGACGAGCGCCAGTCCCGCCCCGAGAAAGCCCAATTCCCTGGCAGCGCGCTTGGAGAGATCGAGAAGCCGGCCATGACGGCGCGACGACCGGTCATTGACGCGAACCAGCACACTGCGATGGTTTCTGAGATTCGTGACGCGAAGGAGAGTACCGAAAGGAAAGGAATTGTGCACCGCCGTCAGGGCGTCGCGGTTATAGCGTTCACCGCTCGCGGTCCGCCGCCCGTGGAACCGGTCGCTGTAGTAGGAAGCCATACCTACGCTACGGTCTCTTTTTTCATGCTTCTCATGAAGCGGTTTGGCCTGAACCAAATGGCAGCTGGCCGCCAGCACGAGCGATAAAACACCCTGCGCTATCTTGCCGTTCACTTGCATCAGTCGACCTCCTGCAAGAGCTTCGTTGGGATATTGCGGCCGCATGATAAACAACACCCGCGACCGCAGGCAACCTTCGAGACAATCCCTTATGACTGCCTTGGCAGACGGAACGCCCCGACGGGTCACCGGCAGACGATCAAGGATATGGCATAATTCCTGGTGCACACAGCAATCATCACCATCCATGGGGAACCCACAGTATCCGGCGCTCGACGAACGTACCCTCTGTGCGCTCGCCGTCAACGTCATCAATACCGAGGCGGCCGCGATAAGCGCTTTGGCCGACCGCATCGACTCGAACTTCGCCGCCGGTTGCCGGCTGATTCTTGGCTGCCACGGCCGCGTGGTCGTCACGGGCATGGGCAAATCCGGCCATATCGGCGGGAAAATAGCGTCGACCCTCGCCAGTACCGGCACGCCGGCATTCTTCGTCAATCCCGGAGAAGCCTGCCACGGCGATCTGGGCATGATCACCCGCAATGACGTCGTGCTGGCGCTGTCCAATTCCGGCGAAACGGCAGAGCTTCTGACCATCCTGCCGCTGATCAAACGGCTCGGAATCCCGCTGATCGCCATGACGGGCAACCGACTTTCAACGCTGGCCCGCCAGTCCAGCATCCACCTCGACACCGGCGTCCAACAGGAGGCCTGTCCGCTGGGACTGGCGCCGACCTCGAGCACGACCGCCGCGCTGGCCATGGGCGACGCACTGGCCGTCGCACTGCTCGAGGCGCGAGGCTTCACGCGGGAGGATTTCGCGTTTTCCCATCCCGGCGGCAGTCTCGGCAGACGCCTCTTGACTTTCGTCCGTGACATCATGCATACGGGAGACGATACCCCCGTCATCGGCCTGGAGGCCAGCGTGCGGGATGCCCTGCTGGAAATGACGGCGAAGAAGCTCGGCATGACGGCGATCGTCGATGGCGCCGGTACGATTCAAGGCGTATTCACGGATGGCGATCTGCGCCGCCTGCTGGAAAAAGCCCAGGACATCCACGCAACCCCGATCACCGCGGTGATGACCCGATCCTGCGTGACCGTCGAAGGCAGCCTGCTCGCCGCCGAAGCCGTCCGGATCATGGAACAGAAGCGGATCAACGCTCTGCCGGTCGTGGAAAACGGGCGGCTGATCGGGGCGATCAACATGCATGATCTCCTGCGTGCGGGGGTATTGTGAGCAATCCGGACACACGTCGTTACCCCAGCGCGGAACACCCTTTCGAAGCAAGCCGGGAGGTTCTGGCCCGCGCCGCGGCCATCCGGCTGGTGATTTTCGATGTCGATGGCGTGCTGACCGACGGTACCTTGTTCTTCGACCTCCAGCGAATCGAATACAAGGCCTTCCACACCCGGGACGGCCTCGGCATCAGGCTGCTGCGGGAAAGCGGGGTCGAGGTCGCGGTGATTTCCGGCCGCGAATCCGAAATCGTCCGGCGCCGCATGGAGAGCCTGGGCGTCAGGCACTGCTTCCAGGGCTGCGAGGACAAACTCGAGGCCTTCGGCCGGCTGCAGACGGAATTGGGACTGACTGATGCCCAGATCGCCCACGTGGGCGACGACCTACCGGATGTCCCGCTCTTCCGGCGGGCGGGCCTTGCCGTGGCGGTGGCGGATGCCCATCCCGTGGCCGCCAAACGGGCCCATTGGCTGACAGCCCGCAACGGTGGCAATGGTGCCGCGCGCGAAGTCTGCGACCTGATCATGCATGCTCAAGGCACGCTCGATCTGGCGATGGCGAGGTTCCTCTGATTACCCCGACGCGCCAGCAGATCGCCGCGACCGCTCTGCTCGCTCTGGTGGCACTGGGCAGTACCTGGTATGCGCAAAGGATCAAGCCCAAAGAAGACGGCGAAGCGAGTGCCGAACAAGGCACCGTCGACTATTTCTCCATCAACATCCGGCGAACTTCGCTGGATGAAAGCGGCAAGGCGAGGAATTTACTGGTGGCGCCGGTCCTCACGCACTACATCGACGACGACCGCACCGACTTGAAGGCGCCGGTATACACGATGTTTTCGAAAGAGGACAATCCCCCGTGGGTCGTTTCCTCCGAACATGGCACCCTCCGTCCGGACGGGACCATCGCCCTGGAAGGCGCGGTGCTGATCCAGCGGGAGGCAGACCGGAATGGCCGGGCGATCCGGGTGATGACCAGCAACGCCGTGGTCGATCCCAAGCGGGACTACGCCGAGACCGCCGACCATGTCGAAGTCGTCAGCGATCCCGATTTCCTCTCCGGCGACGGTGCCCAGGTTCACTTCGGCGATCAACTCAAAATCACCATTCTCTCCAATGTCCGCAGAAAACATGACGTGCGCTAGAACCAGAACGCTCGGCACCCTTGCGCTGGCCTGCCTCTGGCCTGGCCTGACATTCGGACTTTCCAGCGACGCCAAGCAGCCGATCTACATCGAGGCCGATACCGCCACCTACGACGAAGCCACCGGACAGACGGTATACGTCGGCCACGTGCGTTCGACCCAGGGTAGCCTGATCGTGGACTCGGACAAGATGATCGTCTACCAGAAGGAAGGAAAAACCGAAAAGGTCGTAGCCTGGGCGAACCCGGTCCGTCTGAAGCAGACGCCGGACGGCGGGAAGGAGGACATCCACGGCACCGGCCAGCGTGCCGAATATTTCCCGGAAACCGGCATTCTCATCCTGTACGACAAGGCCGTGGTCTGGCAGGGTGGCGACTCCACCGAAAGCGACAGGATCGAGTACGACAGCCACAAGAATTTCGTGAAGGCGGGCGATCCGCAGTCGAACAAATCACGCGTGCGCGTCAAACTGGCACCGAAGGCCGAAGCCGGGAAACCGAAGTAAGCCGATGAGCACCCTGATTGCAGAAAACCTCGGCAAACGCTATTACCGGCGCACCGTCGTCGATGGCGTCAATCTCTCGATCGATACAGGCGAAATCGTCGGCTTGCTCGGTCCGAACGGCGCCGGCAAGACGACCAGTTTCTATATGATCGTCGGACTGATACGGCCGGACCAGGGAACCATTTCGATCGACGGGCGCCCTATCACTCACATGCCGATGCATGCGCGGGCGAGACTGGGTCTGGGCTACCTTCCTCAGGAGCCGTCGATTTTTCGCAAGTTGACGGTTGCCGACAACCTGCGGGCAGTGCTGGAGTTCCGTCCGGATCTGACGCGCGGACAGCAGGAGTTGATCATCGAAGAGCTGCTGGAAGAATTCAGTATTTCCCACTTGCGGGACCAGCGCGCCGCAGGACTGTCCGGTGGCGAACGGCGGCGGGTGGAGATCGCTCGCGCTCTCGCCTGCGAACCTCGCTTCATGCTGCTCGACGAGCCTTTCGCGGGTGTCGACCCGATCAGCATCATCGACATACGCAACATCATCGAACACCTGAAAAACCGGGGAATCGGAATTCTGATCACCGAACACAACGTGCGCGAAACCTTGGGGATCTGCGACCGCGCCTACATCCTGGCCGCGGGAAAGGTCATCGCCGAAGGAAATGCCACCGAAATCGTGAACAATCGCGAGGTCCGACAGGTCTATCTGGGAGACAATTTTTCACTTTGAAACGGCTTTAATGTCGCAGCCGCAATGCGTTAACATAAGCAATAATCGCACCACACAGAAAGACAGCGCGTTAGACCAATCATGAAACAATCACTGCAACTTCGGCTGGGGCAGCAACTGGCCATGACCCCCCAGCTGCAGCAGGCCATCAAGCTGCTGCAGATGTCCACGCTCGAATTGCAACAGGAAATCCAGCAGGCCCTGGATTCCAACATGATGCTGGAAATCACCGACGAGGAAGAGCCCGTCCTGAACGCTGTGACCGAGGAGCCGCCGCTTGCCGCTGCCGAACCCGCCTACGCCGAGCTCCCCGATCTCGACACCCAGACCACCATCCCCGACGAACTGCCGGTCGACTCCTCCTGGGAGGACGTTTTCGACGGCATGCACAATTACACGCCCAGCAACGCGGCAGAGCCGGAGAACGAAGATTTCCTGGGACAGCGGGGCAAGGGACAAAGTCTCCAGGATTACCTGCTCTGGCAGATGGAGCTCACCCCCTTCACCGAGCGCGACCATGCGATCGCAACCGCCATCATCGATGCGGTGGACGATGACGGCTATCTGGATGCCACCGTGGAAGAGATCACCCAGGGGCTGAGCTCGCAACTCGAAAACCTCGAACAGGACGAAGTCCGGGCGGTTCTGCACCGCATCCAAAACTTCGATCCACCCGGCATCGCTGCGGAAAACCCGGCCGACTGCCTGCGCATCCAACTGCAGCAGATGCCCGAGAACACCCCCTACCGCGCCCAGGCCCTCGAGCTGGTCCGCCATCACGTCGACCTGCTCGCGAAGAAGGATCTCGTCAGGCTCAAGAAAGCGCTGGAGCTCGACGACGACGAGCTGGCCGAAGTGATCCGTCTGGTCCGGTCCCTCGACCCGAAACCGGGCCGCGCGGTGGAACCGGACGACTACCAGTACATCATCCCGGACGTCTTCGTCTATCGGCAGGGAACCGAATGGGCCGTCGCCCTCAACCCTGAAATCGCTCCCAGACTGCGCGTCAACCCCTATTACAGCGGCCTGATTCGGCGAGCGGACAGCAGCTCCGACAACGTGACCATGCGCAATCATCTGCAGGAAGCGCGCTGGTTCATCAAGAGCCTGCAGAGCCGCAACGAAACCCTGCTCAAAGTGGCGCGCGCCATCGTAGACCGCCAGCGCGAGTTTCTCGAGATCGGTGAAACCGCGATGAAACCCCTGGTGCTGCGTGACATTGCCGAAGAAGTCTCCATGCACGAATCGACGATTTCGCGGGTAACGACCCAGAAATACATGCACACGCCCAATGGCATCTACGAATTCAAGTATTTCTTTTCGAGCCACGTGTCCACGGATTCCGGCGGCGAATGCTCGGCCACTGCGATCAAGGCGTTCCTCAAGGAAATCGTGAGCAAGGAAGACGCGACCCGTCCCTTGAGCGACCATGCCATCGCCGGCATGCTGAAAGACAAGGGCATCAACGTTGCGCGGCGAACCATCGCCAAATACCGTGAAGCGATGGGCATTCCACCGTCCAACGAAAGAAAGCAGTTGTTCTAAGCGCCACTCAAGTTCCGACATCGGGGAAATCTCATGCAACTCAGCATCAGCGGACACCATATCGACGTCACCGACGCCCTGAAAAACTACACTATCGGGAAATTCCGGAGACTGGAACGCCATTTCAACCAACTGTTCGACGTCCACGTCATCCTGTCGGTGGAGAAACTGCTGCAGAAGGCCGAAGCCACGGTCCAGGTGGCAGGCACGCAACTGTTTGCCGAAGACGTCCAGGAAGACCTGTATGCCGCCATTGACGGCCTCGTCGACAAACTGGACCGCCAGATCCTCAAGCACAAGGAAAAACTCAATGACCACGGCCGCCCGTAACGGAGCCGTCACCGCCCGGTGATACTTTTTCGGAGCATTGGCACGGCAAGGTCCGGAAAGCCCCAAAATGCGGCTCATCATCGTCAGCGGTTTCTCGGGCTCGGGCAAGAGCATCGCCCTGGACACACTGGAGGATTGTGGCTACTACTGCATCGACAACCTGCCTGCGCCCCTGATCGAGCCGTTTCTCCAGCAAGCCATCGCCTCCCGGTCGAGCGCGTTCGACAAGATCGCCATAGGCATCGACGCCCGCAACCAGAGCGCCAATCTCACCGGCTTTCCCGACATCCTGGGCAGAGCCCGGCAGCTGGGTGTGGACTGCCGGATCCTGTTTCTCCAGGCCGAGCCAGAAACCCTGCTCAAGCGCTTCAGCGAGACCCGGCGCAAACATCCGCTCACCGACGCCTCGGTCCCGCTGGCCGAAGCCATCGAGCTGGAGAGACACCTGCTGGAACCGGTGCTGAGCCGAGCCGATCTCCACATCGACACCACCTATACCACTATCCACCAGCTGCGCGAACTGGTCCGCCAGCGTGTCGGCATCCCCAGCGGCGGCCTGATGTCGCTCTGCCTCCAGTCCTTTGGCTTCAAGCACGGCGTGCCGATGGATACCGATTTCGTGTTCGACGCCCGCTGTCTGCCCAATCCGCACTGGACAGCCAGCCTGAGGCCGAAGACGGGCAAAGACCCGGAAGTCGTCGCTTTCCTGGCGGAAAGCGCGGACGTACATGATTACCTGAACCACCTCACGGCGTTCCTGGAACGCTGGATACCCTGCTTCCTGGCGGAAAACCGCAGCTATCTCAACGTATCGATCGGCTGCACCGGCGGCCAGCACCGCTCCGTTTATCTGGTCGAAGCACTGGCCGGACGGCTGAACAGCGACCGCTACAACCTGCTGGTGCGGCATCGGGAGCTCCCCGAACCGGCCGAGGAGAGCCACGGCACCAAGTAAGCGCTCCTCGCTCGCATAAATCCTCCCGCGCCGTCGGCGCAGTAGCCAGAAATCCGTCCATGTGAGACGATCCGAGCTTGCGCCGTCGGACATCGTCTCTGACGGCGTCTTCATCGATAAACCTCAAAAAACTATGGAAGGAAGGAGCCGAGATCCCATGAAGGTCTTCTGCGTACACCCCAGTCCTCTCATGTACACCAAGGTCTTCCTGCGCCTCGAACCGCTGGGCCTGGAACTGGTGGCTGAATCCTTGAGGCGCGCCGGACACGACATCCGGCTGATGGACCTGCAGGTGGAGTCACACGCCGACTTCCTGCGTGAACTGGACACCTGGCGCCCGGACGTCGTCTGCTTCTCCCTCAACTACCTGGCCAACGTTCCCGAAGTCATTGACCTGGCCAAGACCGCCAAGAGCCGGTTGCCGGAATGCTTCACCTTCGTCGGCGGCCACAGTGCCTCATTCGTTGCCAAAGACTTGCTGGACCATGGGGAGGGCCTACTCGACTGCGTGCTGCGGGGCGAAGGCGAAGCCGGCGCACCCAAACTGCTGGAAACCCTCGCCCGGCGCGGCAACATCGACGAGGTGCCCGGCGTGGTCAGCCTGACAGGCGAGGGGCCGCCGCCCGGCTTCACCGATAACCTGGACGAGCACCTCCCGGCCCGTGACCTGCTGAAGTACCGCCGCAAATATTTCCTCGGCACCCTGGACCCTTGCGCTTCCATCGAATTCAGCCGGGGTTGCCCCTGGGACTGCAGCTTCTGCAGCGCCTGGACCTTCTACGGCCGCAGCTATCGTGTAATGAGCACCGAGCGCATCATGGAAGATCTTCGACGCATCAAAGAGCCCGGCATCTTCATCGTCGACGACGTTGCCTTCATCCAGGCCCAGCACGGCATGGAAATCGGCGAAGCCATCGCCCGCGAAGGCATCAGGAAGCAGTACTACCTGGAGACCCGCGGCGATGTCCTGCTGCGTAACAAGGAGGTCTTCAAGCTCTGGAAAAGACTGGGCATGGAATATATGTTCCTCGGCGTCGAAGCCATCGACGCCGAAGGTCTGCAGAAATTCCGCAAGCGCGTCAGCCTCGGTAAGAACTTCGAGGCACTGGAATTCGCCCGTTCCTTGGGAATCACCGTCGCCATCAACCTCATCGCCGACCCCGACTGGGACAGGGAACGCTTCGAGGTGATCCGCCAGTGGTGCATGGAAATCCCGGAGATCGTCAACATCAGCGTCAACACGCCCTACCCTGGCACAGAAAGCTGGCACACCGAATCCCGCCAGCTCACGACCCGCGACTACCGCCTGTTCGACATCCAGCATGCCGTTCTCCCCACCCGGCTTCCTCTGCCCGAGTTCTACGGCGAACTGGTGAAAACCCAACAGGTGCTCTACAAGAAGCACATGGGCTGGGCCGCGGCGCGCGACACCCTGAAAATCCTCGGCGGCCATTTGCTACGAGGGCAGACCAACTTCCTCCGGAGCCTCTGGAAATTCAACAGCGTCTTCAACCCGGAGTTGCAGCTGGCGGACCACCGTCAACCGGTGAAATACCCGATGACTCTGCCCCCCACCCCCACGGAACAAAAAATCGAGGCAAAGACCCTGTACGTCCACCGCAGCCAGGGCCGCAAGAGCCGCGCCCTGGACGATGCCACGGAAAAATTCGTGGACGAGGGGCGGATGGGAGCGGCGACCGGTTGACGACGCACGCCCGGAGATATGCCGGTCGCCCGTCGCCACCGCACCAGCCCCTAACATCGATCCGCCCGGCGGCGCCCCTCGTCTTCAGCCGTTCTGATGACGAAACGGACGGTCCGGCACCGTTTTGTGTTCCGGCTAAATTCCCGTTGGGGCGGAACAAGTTTATTCTTTGCAATCACAACCAGATCTGAATACTCTTCAGAATGATTCCGATACGAAAGTGTATCGGCGATGCTGCAACCCGAATCCGCCCCCGCTACAGACCGCACCCGGGTTCTCACCCAGGCGATCGTCGAATCGGCCCGCCGCTGTCGGCCAACCGTGCCGCCTGGACGCATCCCTCCGACTACTCGGCGACCCAGGCCCTTGCCGAGAACGCCCGGCAAGCCGGCATCGAAACCATCCGCTACGAATCGGTCCGCGATCCCGGCGGATTCTGCCTGGCCTTGCTGACGCCCGAAGCTTTCAAGTCGGCACCCGATCCCTTCCGGAACAACCGGCAGACCTGGAACCTGAATCGCCCCGGGTTTTGAGGAGGCTTTGACTCTAGAGAGAATGAAGCCATGAGCAAAGCCAACAAGTATTCCCCCGAAGTCCGTGAACGTGCCGTCCGCCTGGTGCAGGAGCACCGTGGCGAGTATCCGTCACTGTGGGCGGCCATCGAATCGATTGCCCCGAAGATCGGCTGTTCGGCCAACAGCCTGCGCACCTGGGTACGCACGCATGAGATCGATGCCGGCCTGCGCGCTGGCGTGACGACCGACGAACGCGAACGCCTCGAGGCCCTGGAGCGTGAGAACAAGGAGCTGCGCAAGGCCAACGAGATACTGAAGCTGGCGAGCGCGTTTTTCGCCCAGGCGGAGCTCGACCGCCGGCTCGAGTCCTGACCGACTTCATCGACCGGCACCGGGACAGCCACGGGGTCGAGCCGATCTGCAAGGTCTTGCGGATTGCCCCGTCCGGGTATTGGCGCCATGCGGCGCAGCAGCGCGACCTCCGCCTGCTTCCCGCGCGTGCCCGGCGCGATGCGGTTCTGATGCGAGAAATTCAGCGGGTCTGGCACGCCAATAGGTAGGTGTATGGCGCCGACAAGGTCTGGCGCCCGTTGAACCGCGAAGGTATCCAGGTCGCCCGTTGCACGGTCGAGCGCCTGGTGAAGCGGTTGGGGCTGGCCGGTGTGCGGCGCGGCAAGGTGGTGCGCACCACGGTGCCCGACCACGCCGCCCCATGCCCGCTGGATCGGGTCAGCCGGCAATTCAAGGCGGCTCGTCCCAATCAGCTGTGGGTGTCGGATGTCACCTCCGTCTCGACCTGGCAGGGCTGGTTGTATGTGGCCTTCGTGATTGACGTGTTCGCCCGTCGCACCGTGGGCTGGCGGGTCAGTCATTCAATGCGGACCGACTTCGTCCTGGACGCACTGGAGCAGGCCCTGTACGCCCGG
>NZ_AUKJ01000008.1 GCF_000424685.1 Methylococcus capsulatus str. Texas = ATCC 19069 | reverse complement strand
GCACCTGGCATCAGACGATCGTGCGCGACACCGACTTCACGCCGTCGCACATCATCGAGTTCTATCTGAGCTACCCGATCTACATCATCACCGGTTTTGCGGCGTTCATCTACGCCAAGACGCGTCTGCCGTTCTTCGCGAAGGGCATCTCGCTGCCGTACCTGGTGCTGGTGGTGGGTCCGTTCATGATTCTGCCGAACGTGGGTCTGAACGAATGGGGCCACACCTTCTGGTTCATGGAGGAGCTGTTCGTGGCGCCGCTGCACTACGGCTTCGTGATCTTCGGCTGGCTGGCACTGGCCGTCATGGGCACCCTGACCCAGACCTTCTACAGCTTCTCGCACCTGTTCGAACGCGACCTGTGCCCGGACATCCGCTGATGCCGGCGTAGGTCCCCAAGGGCAGCCGCCTCCCGAGGGAGGCGACGATGCCGAAAAACCAGGGAGCCACCGTCCGCGCCCCCGGCTCGGGCGGTGGCTCTTTTCGTTCCAGTTTCACCGCCGCCGCCCTCGGGCGGGATAGGACATCCACCCATCCTCGTTTGCATAACTACTGACTCATTGTTACGATCGCGTTTCGACGCCCTGCGGCGCTCACCGGCAAGGCTCCACGCAAACACGAGACGACGCCTGTCGATGCCGCCCGATAACCGCACGGGGATGGAAAAACAAGAAAAAAAACGAGCCGCCCTGCGATGGGGGAAAACCGCGATCGGCGGGCGCTGGGGCTTGGTGGCTTGGGGCATCTCCGGCGCCAGCGCCATGGCGGTAGCCGTCTGGGGGCTGCAAACCGTGGCCATACCGCTCATCATGCTGAAGACCGCCTCCTGGGGAATCTGGGGATTCGGCGTTTTCAGGGAATCCCGTGCCCATCTGAAACAAGCCGGCCACGATGGCAAATCGGTCCCGCCGCGGGACTGATGCGGCGACGTACGTTCGGTCTGGCGGCAGCCTCGCCCGATCCGCTAGACTAGTCACCCCATTCAGGTCCTCGGCATCATGCAGCAAGCACGGGACATCTTCTCCTATCGAAAATTCTGGGCCAGCCGTTTCGGCATCGCCCCGCAATTGCCGCTGTCCCGCGCCGACATGGAGCAGCTCGGCTGGGACGCCTGCGATATCGTCCTGGTCACCGGCGACGCTTATGTCGATCATCCCAGCTTCGGCATGGCGCTGATCGGCCGCCTGTTGGAAGCCCAAGGCTTCCGGGTCGCCATCCTGGCCCAGCCGGACTGGCATTCGGCCGAGCCGTTCAAGGAATTCGGCCGCCCCAATCTGTTCTTCGGCGTGACCGGCGGCAATATGGATTCCATGGTGAACCGCTACACCTCGGACCGCCGCATCCGCTCCAACGACGCCTACACCCCCGACGGCGCCGCCGACCGCCGCCCGGACCGCTGCGTGCTGGTCTACGCCCAGCGCTGCCGCGAAGCCTACAAAGACGTACCGATCGTGCTGGGCGGGATCGAAGCCAGCCTGCGCCGCACGGCCCATTATGACTACTGGTCGGACAAGGTCCGGCGTTCCGTACTGGTCGACGCCAAGGCGGATCTGCTGGTCTACGGCAATGGAGAACGCCAGGTAGTCGAGATCGCTCACCGCCTCGCCGGGGGGGAACCGGTCTCCGCCCTCACGGACATCCGTGGCACGGCCTACCTCCGCCGGACGCCCGCTGCCGGCTGGCGCGAAATCGATTCCACCCAAATCGACCGGCTCGGTGCCATCAGCGCCGTTCCCGACCCCTATCGGGAATCCCCCGCCGGCTGTGCCCCGCCGGCGCCGGAACCCCGTGCGCTCGTCCACTTCACTCCCCCCGCCCGCGGCCGGAGCAATACGGTGATCCGCCTGCCGGCTTTCGAGGCGGTGCACGACGACCCGGTACTGTACGCGCATGCCTCGCGGGTGTTGCACCAGGAGACCAATCCGCACAATGCCCGGGCCCTGGTCCAGCGTCATGGGGCCATCGATGTCTGGCTCAACCCGCCGGCGCTGCCGCTGACCACCCGGGAAATGGACCGGGTCTACGGCCTACCCTACAGCCGCCTGCCCCATCGCAGCTACGGCGACGCCCGCATTCCGGCCTTCGAGATGATCCAGCATTCGGTGACGATCATGCGCGGCTGTTTCGGCGGCTGCACCTTCTGCTCGATCACCGAACACGAAGGACGGATCATCCAGAGCCGCTCGGAAGAATCCATCCTCCGCGAGATCGAAGTCATCCGCGACACCTCACCGGCCTTCACCGGAGTGATCTCTGATCTGGGGGGGCCGACAGCCAACATGTACCGGCTGGCTTGCAAAAGCCGCGCAATAGAAGCGAGCTGCCGCCGGCCCTCCTGCGTCTACCCCGGCATCTGCAAGAATCTCGGCACCGACCACGGCCCATTGATCCGCCTGTACCGCCGCGCCCGCCAACTCCCTGGCATCAAAAAGATCCTGATCGGCTCGGGGCTGCGCTACGACCTGGCGGTGAGGTCGCCGGAATACGTCAAGGAACTGGTGACCCACCATGTCGGCGGCTACCTCAAGATCGCACCCGAGCATACCGAACCGGGGCCGCTTTCCAAGATGATGAAGCCGGGGATAGGCACCTACGACCGCTTCAAGGCGATGTTCGACCAATATTCACGCGAAGCAGGAAAGGAGCAGTACCTGATCCCCTATTTCATCGCAGCCCATCCCGGCACCACCGACGAGGACATGTTGAACCTGGCCCTGTGGCTCAAGAAAAACGGCTTTCGCGCCGACCAGGTGCAGGCCTTCCTACCCTCACCCATGGCGGTGGCCACGGCCATGTACCACAGCCGCAAGAACCCGCTGCATCGCGTCTCGCGCACCAGCGAAACCGTCGAAACACCCCGCAAGCTCACGCAACGCCGGCTGCACAAAGCCTTTCTGCGCTACCACGATCCGGAGAATTGGCCGCTCCTGCGGGAAGCGCTGAAGCGGATGGGCAGGACCGACCTGATCGGCAATGGCAAGCACCATCTGATCCCGGCCTGGCAGCCGCAGAAGCCGGGCACCGCCGAGACCGTGACGCACCACGGCACCAGGCCGTTCCGGACCCGGCACGCCGTCCTGCCCCTGCGAGCCCGAAAGCCGGCGGGCCGCAAACTGAAAAAAGGGCGCTGAGCTCCCAGCCTCCGGATTTCGAGCCAAATGATAAAGAAGAGGTCTTCCGTCATGTGGGATTTCAATCTGCTTTCGGCCACCCGCACCCTAGAAAAGAGCATGGCCTTCGTGCTCCATCGCTGGCTCATCTATCTCGGCGTCGGGCTGGCCTACATCTTCGGCGCGATCATCGGTGCCGGCACCACCATCGGCATCGGCTCGCTGAGCTCCAACCCGACCGCGTTCGCCGGCACGGGTGCCTGGATCGGCATGGGCGTCGTCGGCTGGATCCTGTACAAGTTCCGCAACGGCTTCCTGACCGGCGTTCAGGCCCGCAACGCCGCGCTGCTCGGCGCCGAGGCACTCAGGGAACCGGTCCCCAAAGGCAAAGCACAGATCGACTACGCCCGCCGCCGGGTAGCGGAACGTCTCCCTCCTCCGCCGGCGCTGAGCCCGTTGATCGCGGCGATACGGTCGGTAGCCTCCGCGCTTCCCGGCTGGAAGGAACCAGCGCCGCAAACGCTGCCGCAACGCTGGCTGCTCCAGGCAAAAGGACTGCTTGTCACCACCGAGACACTGACCCTGCTCGGCTATCACTTCGCGCAGCCGGCCAACAGTTTCGCCCGCTCCGCGCGGGACGGCCTGCTCCTCCTGGCCGCGCATCTCCCCACGATCCTGCGTAACCGGCTGTACCTGTCCGGCTTCGGCTGGCTGGGCTGTTTCGCGGCCTTCCCGGTCCTGCTGGCAGCGATCCAGGGCATTCTCGCGGGTCTTCCGCTCGATCCCGGCATCTGGCCCTATGTGTTTGCGTTCCTGTTGGCCTGGACCATCAAGGCCGCTTTTCTGGACGCGATCGCCATGGCCGCCATGCTCGACTTGTTCCTGAAGCTCCCCGCCCCCAAGAATGGCAGCGAGCTCTCGGACGCCCTGGCGAGGGATTTCCCTGCGTTCGCCGGGATTTGCGCCCAGACGGACATCTGAACCGCCGCCGGCTCCACGCGGGGTCGGGCTCGGCAGGGCGGCAGGCATCAGACGGTTCACACGACCCAGAAAAAAGTTATAATGATAAATTTTTACCTGCCGGGAGCATACCATGCGTATCGAACAAGAAGCGCTGACTTTCGATGACGTCCTGCTGGTTCCTGCATATTCGAACGTACTCCCCCGCGACGTTTCCCTGACCACCCGGCTCACCCGGGCCATTCCCCTGAACATCCCGCTGCTCTCGGCCGCCATGGACACAGTGACCGAAGCCAGGCTCGCGATCACCATCGCCCAAGAAGGCGGCATCGGCATCATCCATAAGAACATGACCACCGAACGCCAGGCGGCGGAAGTCAGGAGCGTCAAGAAATACGAAAGCGGCGTGATCAAGGAACCGATCACCGTGCCGCCGACCGCGACCATCCGCGAAGTCATGGAGCTGACCCGGGCCCGCAACATCTCCGGCGTTCCTGTGGTGGACGGCGGCGAACTGGTCGGCATCGTCACCAGCCGCGACCTGCGTTTCGAGACGCGCTACGAAGAACCCGTCACCCGGGCGATGACGCCGAAGGAACGGCTGGTCACGGTGCAGGAGGGCTCCAGCAAGGAAGAAGCCATCCGCCTGCTGCATCAGCACCGCATCGAGAAAGTCCTGATCGTCAACGAGGCCTTCCAGCTCCGCGGCATGATCACCGTGAAGGACATCCAGAAATCCAAGGACTACCCGCAGGCCTGCAAGGACGAATTCGAACGCCTGCGGGTGGGCGCGGCCGTCGGCACCGGCGCCGGCACCGAGGAACGGGTCGAGGCACTGGTCGAAGCAGGCGTCGACGTGATCGTGGTCGACACCGCCCACGGCCACTCGCAGGGCGTGCTGGACCGGGTCCGCTGGGTCAAGACCCACTTCCCGCAGGTCCAGGTGATCGGCGGCAACATCGCCACCGGCGCCGCCGCCCGGGCACTGGCCGAAGCCGGCGCCGATGCGGTCAAAGTCGGCATCGGCCCTGGCTCGATCTGCACCACCCGCATCATCGCCGGCGTCGGCGTACCGCAGATCACCGCCGTCTCCAACGTCGCCCAAGCACTGGCCGGCACCGGCATCCCCGTCATCGCCGACGGCGGCATCCGTTATTCGGGCGACGTCGCCAAGGCGATCGCCGCCGGCGCCCATTGCGTGATGATCGGGGGGCTGTTCGCCGGTACCGAAGAATCGCCCGGCGAAGTCGAACTGTACCAGGGCCGTTCCTACAAGGCCTATCGCGGCATGGGCTCGATGGGCGCCATGGCCCAGCAGCAAGGCTCCAGCGACCGCTATTTCCAGGACAGCACCGAGGCCGAGAAACTGGTGCCGGAAGGCATCGAAGGCCGGGTCCCACACAAGGGCAGCCTCGTCGCCATCCTGCACCAGCTCGTGGGCGGCGTCCGCGCCTCCATGGGCTACACCGGCTGCCGCACCATCGAGGAAATGCGCGAACATGCGCGCTTCGTCCGGGTCACCACCGCCGGCATGCGCGAAAGCCATGTGCACGATGTGACGATCACCAAGGAAGCGCCGAACTACCGCCTCGACTGAACCCGTCCACCACACCCCCCGATGACCGACATCCACGCCCAAAAAATCCTGATCCTGGATTTCGGCTCCCAGTACACCCAGCTCATCGCGCGGCGGGTGAGGGAACTCGGAGTGTACAGCGAAATCCATCCCTACGACTGTGGCGACGATTTCATAACCGAATTCGCCCCGCAGGGCATCATCCTGTCCGGCGGCCCCGAAAGCGTCACCGGCACTGGCACGCCCCGCGCCCCGGCTTCGGTGTTCACCCTCGGCGTGCCGGTGCTCGGCATCTGCTACGGCATGCAGACCATGGCGGCCCAGCTCGGCGGCAAGGTGGAAGCCGTCGAACACCGCGAATTCGGCTATGCCCAGGTCCGCGCCCGTGGCCACTCACAGCTTTTGAATGGGATCGAGGACCACACCACTCCCGAAGGTCATGGACTGCTCGACGTGTGGATGAGCCACGGCGACCAGGTCGTCGGCCTGCCGCCCGGCTTCAAGCTGATCGCCAGCACCGAAAGCGCGCCCATCGCCGGCATGGCAGACGAGGAACGCCGGTTCTACGCCCTGCAGTTCCACCCCGAGGTGACCCATACCCGCCAGGGCAAGCGCATCCTGGAACGCTTCGTGCGCAAGCTGTGCCAGTGCGAGGCCCGCTGGACCACGGGCAACATCGTCGAAGACGCCATCACCAGGGTACGGAATCGGATCGGCGCCGAACGGGTGGTGCTCGGCCTCTCCGGCGGCGTGGACTCGTCCGTGGTCGCCGCCCTGCTCCAGCACGCCATCGGCGAACAACTGACCTGCGTGTTCGTCGACACCGGCCTGCTGCGGCTCAACGAAGGCGACCAGGTCATGGCCACTTTCGCCGAACACATGGGCGTGCGGGTGATCCGGGTCAATGCCGAAGAACGTTTCCTGCAGGCGTTGCAGGGTATCGCCGACCCCGAAGACAAGCGCAAGATCATCGGCCGGCTGTTCGTGGAGATCTTCGACGAAGAAGCCGCGAAGATCGAAGACGCCCGTTGGCTGGCCCAGGGCACCATCTACCCGGACGTGATCGAATCCGCGGGCTCCAAGACCGGCAAGGCGCATGTCATCAAATCCCACCACAACGTGGGCGGCCTGCCGGAGACCATGAAGCTGCAACTGGTCGAGCCGCTGCGCGAACTGTTCAAAGACGAGGTGCGCCAGATCGGCCTCGAACTGGGCCTGCCCTATGAGATGGTGTACCGCCATCCCTTCCCCGGCCCCGGTCTCGGCGTGCGCATCCTCGGCGAGGTCCGGAAGGAATACGCCGACCTGCTGCGCCGCGCCGACGCCATCTTCATCGAAGAGCTCTACCGCCACGACCTGTACGACAAGGTCAGCCAGGCCTTCGCCGTGTTCCTGCCCGTGAAATCGGTCGGCGTCATGGGCGACGGCCGCCGCTACGACTACGTGGTCGCACTGCGCGCCGTGGAAACCATCGATTTCATGACCGCCCGCTGGGCCCACCTCCCTTACGACTTCCTCGACCTGGTCTCGCGCCGCATCATCAACGAAATTCCCGGCATCTCCCGGGTCACCTATGACATCTCGGGGAAACCGCCGGCGACGATCGAATGGGAGTGAGCGAACCCGGCTCGGACGAAGCATGGATGCGCCATGCCCTGATGCTGGCCCGCACCGCCGAAACGGCAGGCGAAGTCCCGATCGGGGCCGTGCTGGTCAAGAATGGCGAAATCTTGGGCGAAGGCCATAACCAACCCATTTCCACCCACGACCCCACCGCGCATGCCGAAATCGTCGCCTTGCGCGCGGCCGGCGCGCGCCTGGGCAACTATCGGCTGGTGGATACAACGCTGTACGTCACGCTCGAACCCTGCGCCATGTGCATGGGTGCGATCCTGCATGCCCGCGTCGGCAGGCTGGTGTTCGGCGCCGCCGATCCCAGGCGCGGCGCGGCGATAAGCGCGCTCCGCCTGAACGAGGCCGAGTTTATGAACCACCGCGTCGAGCTGTTGGAAGGCGTGCTGGCCGAGGAATGCAGCCAGCTCCTCCGCGACTTCTTCCGGAACCGCCGCTAGCCCCGCCCGGACGGGCCGGAGCGTTTCTTCTCGCTGAGGCGCACCAGCAGATCGTAGTAATGTCGCACCCGGTTGACGTATTGGACCGTCAGCTTCCCCCGGGCCGAAGGGTGGCGGAAACGGCCGCCGGAGCGTCCAGCTCCGACCAACGGCAGGGTCTTCTTGACCTCGGCCCATTTGTTGGGATCGCGCCCCAGCTTCTTCGCGAGCCGGCGTGCAGTCTCGACCCGGCCCGGGCCCAGGTTGTAGGCGGAAAGAGCAAACCAGGTCCGGTCGGGTTCGGCGATCTCTTCCGGCAGGCGCGACCACACCGCCTTCAGATAGCGGGCCCCGCCATGGATGCTCTGCCCTGGGTTGTTGCGATCGACCCCCAGTTCGCGGGCCGTCGCGCCGGTCAGCATCATCATGCCGCGCACGCCTTCGGCCGACACCGCATGACCGTCCCATCGTGATTCCTGGAAAGCCACCGCGGCCAGCAGCCGCCAGTCCAGACCATGGCGCGCCGCCGCCTCGACGAAGGTCCTGCGGTATTTGCCCAACTGGCGGCCGTAAGATTCACGCAGATTCCGATCCAGAGCAGGGTCCGCACCCTCGTTGTGACCGAAATGGCGGTCGAGCAACGGGTCGAGACCTTTCCGCTCGCACATATCGCGCAGGAAATGCTCGGCCATCATCGCCAGATGGTCCCCCTCCGGCTCAGCGAACATCCATGCCAGCGCACGCGGGCCGCGAACGCCGGCGTTTTCGGGGAAGGCCCACTTCAGTGTGTGTACACGGCGTGGCGAGTATTCCGCAAACGCCATCCGCGGATTGAATTTTTGCGCACTGTTTCGAGCCATCCCCTTGAGACCGCCAGCAAGCGCGCCGACCCAGCCTCCCACGGGCGTCACCCCGGCGAATGGCGGAGGCCCGCCAGTGGGCAAGACCTCTCCGGCAACGGAACGGGAAGGCATCGCCGCGAAATCGGCCTCCCCGCGAAGCAGCCGCTCCGTCACCGGGCGCGCATTGGCTGGGATGAACCGGAGCCTGACGCCGAGGTGACTGGCGAATCTATGAAGCAGGTCGCGCTCGAATCCCGCCGTCCCCGAAGCGGGGCGGGACGAGGCAAAACGCTTGTCGCGGACCAGCACCCGCAATTCCCCGGCCGCCTTGATCCTGTCGAAGTGGGACAGCTTGCGCTGCTCCGGAAGCGGATCACCGCAGCCGTAAAGCTGGGACACCAGAAGCACCGCGGCCCCTGCACCGAGGCAGCGCCGACGGGTACGGCGACTGAACTTGCGAAACAAAAGCCTGGCTTGCCCGACTTTCAGAACGCCGTCCGCCATGAACTTCGAATTCATGTCACGCACCGTTCGTATGTCTGCAACGAATCAATTATGATATCATTGTCTGTACGGGAGAGGTACCGAAGCGGTCATAACGGCGCCGACTCGAAATCGGATGGTCGGGGAAACCCGGCACGAGGGTTCGAATCCCTCCCTCTCCGCCATTTACCCTTGTCACACCGTCTCATGACGTCCCAGAACCCGCGAGGCGTGGCGGGTTTTTTCGCGGTCTCGTCCCATCTCACCGGATGATAACGTCGGACGGATCCGCCGATCGGCGGCTTTGTCGCACTTCGCACACCCGACGAGCGCCTCACCCCCCCACGCTCAGAATAATAACAATGACTTGAACACAGCCACCGGCATGGCATCAGTCCTGCTTGGACGGATTCATTTGCAAGGTTCTGAAGCATGGAGACACAACTCGACTGGTCGGCCTACGACAGCTATGGCGCGGGCGATGCCTATGCGGCCGTGCCTTCCGAAGGCGGCGCCTATGGCAAGGCGGCGGCGGTCTGCATCGGCAACCGGCAGTGCCAGCGCACCGAAAAGGGCGTGATGTGCCCGAGCTTCCGGGTCACACGAGATGCGGCGCACTCCACTCACCACCGGGCCCAAACGCTGAAGGCGGCACTGAACGGCGAATATGGCCCCCAGCCCTTCGTCGGACCGGAGCTGGATGCCGCCATGGACCTGTGCGTGGGCTGCAAGGGCTGCAAACGGGAATGCCCCAACGGGGTTGACATGGCCCTGCTGCGCATCGAAGCGCTGGCGCAGCGCTGGAAACAGCTCGGCGGCGTGCCGCTGCGGGAACGCCTGCTGGCGCACATTCCGCACTGGGCGGGGAAGCTGGCCCGGCTGAACTGGCTGGTGAGGCTCCGCGCACGGATGCCGCTCCTGGCCAGGCTGGGCGAGCGCTGGATCGGCATCGCCGCCAAACGCTCGCTGCCCCTGAGCGCACCGATGGCGTTCCTCGCCACCGCCCCGACCGAACCGGTCGGCAACGCCGACGGACGCGAGGTCGTCCTGCTGGTCGACACCTTCTCCAACCATTTCGAACCGGAAACCGCGCAGGCGGCGCTCGACGTGCTTACCGCCGCCGGCTACCGGGTCCATGTCGCCCGCCCGCTCACCGGAGAACGACCGTTGTGCTGCGGACGCACCTTCCTCTCCCATGGCCTGATCGAGCAGGCGCGGACGGAGGCCGGACGCATGGTCGAGGCCTTGCGACCCTATGCCGAGCGCGGACTGCCCGTCCTCGGTCTGGAACCGTCCTGCCTCTTGATGCTGCGCGACGAATACTACGCGCTGGGACTGGGCGAGGCCGTGGCCGCCGTCGCGAAATCCGCCCTGCTGCTGGAGGAATTCCTGGCCCGCGAACACGACGCCAAGCGGCTCGAACTTCCGCTCCGCCCCTTGCCGCAGGCGCGGGCACTGGTCCATGGGCACTGCCACCAGAAAGCCTTCGGCGCGATGAAGTCGATGCGCAAAGTGCTCAGCCTGGTACCGGAGCTGCAGGCGGAACTCGTCGAATCGAGCTGCTGCGGCATGGCCGGCGCCTTCGGACTGGAAGCCGAACATTACGAAGTGTCCATGCAAATGGCCGAACTCGCCTTACTGCCACGGATACGCGAAACGGACAAAAACACTTTGCTCATCGCCAACGGCGTCAGTTGTCGCCACCAGATCCGCGACGGCGCGGGGCGGGAGGGCCTGCACTTGGCCAGGGTGCTCAAGGCCGCGCTCGCGGGCGGTGGTTCGGGAACCGGCAAAGCGAACGCTCAGCCCGCCTGTCCTGGCTCCTTTTCCGATCGACCCTGATCCTGCTGCCATTTCCCCGGACGGCCCATCCGCCCCTCCGCGCCCGGCCCAGCCTTCTGAAGAAAGGCCGATCGCACCACAAATAATCAATATGTCGCACCATATTGGTGCATTGCACTTTTTATGTGCGCGACATATTGACGCACCTCGCGCCATGCTCTAACGTAAGCCTGCTCGTATTGAATCGACACTTACAAAAAAACAATCGGCGCTTCGAGCCGGCCGGATCGATCCACTGCGATCCGGCATGCCGACGCAGCCTGGAGTCCCGGCCCTCGCCTTGGCGAAAGGATGCCGGAGACCCTTGCACCCTACCCGAGGATTGATGCCATGACAGGAAGCATCGTTCCGGCTTCGCGCGCGAAGCCGCGAGTTCTTTTGGAACTCATGCTGGCCCCGTTGCGGTTCACCAACGCCCTGGCCCTGGTGATACACGGCCTGGGCCATGCGCTCGCGTTGTTCGCGGTTACCCGCGATCCGTCCGCTTTCTCCGCCACCACGATTCTGGAAGGAATCCCGTTCCGACACCTCGGCAGGAGCCTTCTGCCATTCGGCCCGATTCCCCAGTTGTCCTCGCATTCTCCCCGCATTCCGGCATCCTCGTGCGAGGGCTGGCGCTGCCGGGTGGTCGCGGCGGCCGGCACCGTCGCCAATCTGTTGGCGCTCGCCGCCGCCTCCCGGTGCCTGGAAAGCTTTGACGGGATCGTGGCAGTGCTCGGCTGGACCTGTTTCTGCGTCAGCTCGATCCTTGCAATGCTTTCGGTACCGGATGTCCTGGCCGTGGTCCGCGGTTCTACGCCTTACTGGGCCTGTGGCCCGGCGTTCGCGGTCCGTTGCAACCTGCAAGGGGAAGAGAACGATCCCCTGCTGATTTCTGACCGTCTTCGGGAAATGGCGCGGATACTGGCGCGTGAGGCATCGACCCGCGGCGGCCAATCGGCGGGATTCTCGGTACTGGTGGACAAAGGCGGCGCCCAGTCGGTCATCTTCGACAAAGTCGTCAAAGGCAAGCGGGACGACATCGTGGAAGTGCTGTCCGGGCGCCTGGACGGCCTGCTCGAGAAAGCCGGCCGAGAAGGCTACAGGCGCCCCCCGGACTTCGAAGCCATCCTGCTCCATCTGCGTTACGCCACCGGCGGAGCGACGCATTGGCACAATGCCCAGCCGCACTGGTACGAATACTACGACGCGATGATGCACCACCGGGTGGAAGGCCAGACCCTGGTATCCCAGCCCGGCGAAGTGTTCAACATGATCGCCCACAATGGCGACATGGACGGCGTCTACCTCGAGTTCACCGTGGACGGCGAGAAACGCCGGCATTTCTTCACTCAGCAAGAAGCCCGTGGGGTATTCCTGAGCATGATGCCCAGGACCAGTTCCAAGGGCGACTCGGATTCCCGCAGCGTCGCCGAATGGGTGGATTTCATCTATACCCAAGGACTGAGCTACAAAGCGCTGCGTTACGCCTATTTCACCGCCGCATTGGATTACAACCGTGACATCGCCGGCGGGAACTTCAACCTCGATCTGCTCCTCCGCTGGGCCGAAGCCACCGATCTGGCGTTGTTGAATCTACGCAAGGAACTGGGCCAGCGCGCCCTGGCGGCCCCGGCACGATCCCTGGCGGACCTCTCCGCCGAGTCCAGGCAACGGTTGCGCGAAGTACTGACCCGGGAAGTCGGAACCGCCCTGGAAGCGGACGTCCTCCCCGGCTTTCTCGCCACCTTCGAGGAAGCCTTCTGCCATCACGACCTGACCTGGGTGATGCGCACCGCTTCGCGCGACCTGGTCGGGGAATTCGCGCTGATGGTCTGTTCCACCCTGGAGCCCCGCATGGGCGTGTTTTCCCTGACCCAGGCCTTCTCCCTCGGCCACAACCGCACCCGTGGGGAAATCTTCGGCAGCGCGGAACCCTTGGGCGTCACCTCGGCCCTGCACCAGGGGGAGCCGGACGACGACGCGCTGCAGATCTACCTGGAAGACGGCCAGTACGCCACCATCGAGTATCGTGCGGCGAGTCCTTCGGAATTCATCCGCATCTATGACCGCGCCAAGGTGGGCGACGATTTCCTGCAAGCGCCCCGGCCCTCGCCCAAGGCATTGCCGCCGGGAGCGGAACAGCGGGCGGCGGGCGTCCGGTCCAACTGGTTCGCCGTCAACGACAACGCCAAGATCAGCCGTAATCATCAGCTGCCGGCGCCGGGGAATGCCGTGGAAAAAGACCTGCGGGAGATCCCTTTCGTGCTGAAGCGGGTGCTCGACTCGTTCGAACCCGGCGGCGAGAACCACGCCACGATGAACCACTTCGGCGAACTGCTGTTCCAGAATCTGCTGAATCCGAACCGGGACCCGCGAATGCACGACCTCGTGCTCTACGGGGTGGACTTCAACCAGGACCTGCTCAACGAATTCGCGATCGCCCTGCACTCCGTCCTGCCGGGCCTCCGCATCCGGGCGGAAAATTCCGGCAACGTCCTGAAAGAGATGAAGCGCACCCAGCGGGAAGGCATCGGCTGCTACGGTCCCTCGACCGTGTTCCTGGGCGTGAGCAATTCCGCCCAGACCCAGTCCACACTGGCCGTGGTGCGTAAGGCGCGCGACCTGGTCGGCGCGGAGCGCTGCTTCGTCCTTTCCCAATCGTTCCTGAACTCCATGACCGAAGCCCTGGGCCAGGGCTATCAGCCCGATGATCCGATTCTGCCCAACACCTTCGTCAACCTCAGCCACCTCTCCCCCGATGGCACCAGCGGCCGGCGTCGGGCCGAAGCGGCGACCATCGTGGTGGTGGCGACTCAGGCGGTGCTCACCGAAATTCTCATCCACCTGGCCCGGAAGGCCATCGAAGCCTATAGCACGCTGAGCCGGGAAGTCCTGACCGGACAAAGCGGCGACTTCGAACTGCGCAGCGACCTGCAGATGTCCGACATCAAGGCTTTCCGGGAATTCCAGGCTGCGGTCTACGGCGTCGACATTCCCAACCGGGTCGGCTGCAACGCGGCCGGTGAACGCATCGACTCGCCGGATACGGAGGCGTTGAACCGCGAAGCCGCGGCGCGGGCGGAAAACCAGGTGGAGTTCGTACGCTCCTATGCCATTTTCGCGGCCTACATCGTGATCGCCACGGTGTTCGGGGTGCCGGTGTTCGGCCTGCTGTTCTCCCCGTTCGATTTCCTGGCCGGCGTCGGCTTGGCGGCCCACGTGCTGGACGCGGCGCTGTTCCTCACCGCGCTCTGGCTGATCCATCTCGGCGTCCGCCGTTGGCAGGGGCGGCCGGTGTTCGAGCGGATCGGCGCGCGAGCGGAAGTCTATATCGACCGCAAGTACATCGCCCGCATCGTCGAGCGTTACAACGCCACCCTGTTCTCCAACATGCCGGCGTTCCTGACTCCGTTCTTCTACTGGGCCGACACGGTGCGTGACGCCTTGCACCGCTATGGCATCCGGGCCCATCGGGGAGTGGTGACCATTCACCGCCTGCCCGACGAACGCATGGGCATCGAGGAAGCCAACAACGCCGCCGAGGAGAACATGGTCTACGCCCAGCTCGGCGGCATCCGTTTCAACGGCGGGCAGCCGCAATCGCGGGACAAGGTGCGCCAGGGCTCCTGCTATGTCAGCGCATCGCGCCCCTACCAGACCGTACTGTCCGACAGCCTGGCGGGCCTGCGGGCGAAATATGACGGCAAACTGTCCCCGGAAGTGTTCCGCCTGGTGAACCGCCGGCTGATCGACCTTTGCGACGGTCTCATCACCGAATTCGTGATCGGTTTCCGGCGCAAGGAAATCGTCAACCGGGCGCTGTGGGACGTGATCCGCTGGATTCCCGGCGCAAGCCTGGTGTACGAAGTGTTCCTGCGCAACGGGCTGGATCTGACCAACCTCGCCGGCGAGGCCGATACCGCCAACCAGGCACAGATCCAGTCCACCAAGCATCCGGTCTCCCCGCTGGACATCCATACCCGGACCATGGTTCCGAGATCGACTTTCGACGCGTTGCGCACGGAAGAGCAGGCCCCCGACGACTCCTTCGCCGTCCTGGTGTTTTCCGAACACCACCTCGCCCTTCATCTGAACCGCCACGCCATGCTGGAGCAGCCGCAGGGACGGGTACAAGAGGTGATCCTGAAACCGGGGCGGGGCAGCGACCGCGGCCGCCTGATCAGCGAAACGGGCGATGCCGCAGCGGGCGAATTCGTCGGCACCCTGGACCGCATCGACGGCGAACCGTGCCTGGTCATCCGCAACAAAACCGCCGACCTGAGGATGGCCGTCCTCTTGGGCAGCCTGAATCCGGAGCAGCGGCATTACCTGCTTCACCATTATCACCTCGGCTCACCGAGCCATTTGGAAGCAGCGGCCTGACACACCGCTACACAGACTGGAGGTGACTCGCCATGCTACTGACCGCCGTCGCCGGTTTTCTCGTCGCGATCTCGCTCAACCTTTTCCTTTACCGCCTCATGCAAAGCCGTGGCAACACCATCGTCCGGCTTTACCGGGCCGTACTGCTGCTGCTGGCCGGTCTGGGGCTGGTGGCGCAGGCGCTGGGGTCCGAACTCAACCCCTACCTGGTCGTGCTCTGTTTCACGTTCGGCCTGGCGTTCCTGACGCTGGAAACGCTGGCCGCGGGATTCTGGGGCAAGATCGGTTACGGAAGCCTGACCGTCGCCCATCTGTTCCTCGGCGGCTATCTGTACACCATGACCCAAGTGCCCTACGGTGACCGCCCCTTCGCCGCGCTTTCGGCCAACCAGCCCAAACCGCTCTCCGATGCCGATCTCCGGGAGGAATGGATCGCCGGCCTGCCCCTCGGCAGCGCCGCCGGCACTTCCGTGCCGACCGCCCCCACCCCTGCCGGGACACCACCCCGGCCCGCGGACAACGTCCGCGTCAGCCTGAGCTGGAGCGACGTCGAACCGCTGATGGCGCACGACTCCCACGTCCGCGACGTGTTGATCGCACTGCGGGAGAAGCAGGAGCGCGACCTTTCGGAGATGCTCGCCAGCCTGAACCAGATCGCCGTGAACAGCACTGGCATGCGCCGCCATGCCGTCCACCGCGACAATGTCGAGAACCTCCTGCACGACGGGGCGATTTCCGAGGCGCGCTACCACACGATCCTGGAGACGTGGCGGCTGACCGACCGTGACGAACAGGCCTTCCGCTCGAAACAGGCCGAGGAACTGTTCCACGTGATGCTCCAACTGCTGGAAGACAGAGAAGTCGATGAGACTCACAAGGTCGAACTGATCGATTTCATGGTGGACCGCTTTTCCAGCGATGTCAGACTGGTCAAGCCGCTGATCAATCTCTACGAGGCGCTGGACAGCGAATATCCCCGCCAGAAACGCCTGAATCACGAGTTCCTCAGCCTCTACCTGCAGAAGCGCAATGCCATTCTCAGGGGGTTCGCACGGATCGGCCAGCCGGGGCTGCAGCCCCTGCTCGACTACCGCAAGAAAACCATTTCCGAGATTCGTTACTCGCAGGCCCGGCTCGACCGGTTTCTGGAACAGACGTTCGGACAGCGCGTACGCCCCCTCTACGGCCCGGTCGAACCCATCGCGGTCAAGGACTTCCTGAACCGGGAAAAATATCCGCCGCTGGGAAAACTCTCGGGAGCCGCCTACGAGCAGGACTACCTGCGGCACAGCCTCATCCGCATCGGCCTCGAAAACCGGGTCCCTGCGGCCGGCCAGCCGGTCATGGGTCTCGCCGCGGCGGATTACGCCAAGATCGTCCAGGCTTTCGAGGAGGGGTTGCCCGATGCCGTCGACGCCATGGTCATCGACGAGAATCCTGCCGTGCGCGGCAACCTGGCCTGGTATCTCGCCGAGCGCAAGGACCCTTATACCCTGCCGCTGATCTTCGAACTCATGCAGGACTCCCATCCGGAAGTCAGACGGCTGGCGGCGATCGCGGTAGGCAATTTCAAGATCATCGACATGCAGAGCGCGAACGACCGCAAATTCACCGAGATCGTCCGGATGCTGGTGAATTACCGGACCAATGCCGATACCTTCGCCCGGGTCTTCGCCCTCTATGCGCTGGCAACCGTCGGCGACCGTCAAAAAGCCCTCTACGTCCTCGACCTGATCTTCAATGACGGCGCCACGGTGCACTCCGTCATGGGACAGGCCGCGCCGGCCTGGAAAAGCGAGGAGGAGAAAGCCGCGGTGCAAAGCCTCATCGAAATATTGGGGGAGACTCCCGAGGAGCCCTATGTCAAAACCGAGGCGCTGAAGGTGCTTCTGGCCATGGAATCACAGGAATCCGTCGGCATCCTGCTGCATTACCTCAACCATATCTACGAGTCGACCCATGGCCGCCCCAGTCTGCTGCGTTATGTGGTACCGCACATGACCCTGCCGCAGGAAGCGGAGAACGTCGAGGACGTGGTGGACTATCTCGCCGCGCGTTACCGCGCCAATCCCGAGCATCTGCAACAACCGCTGAAGGCGCTGCGCGCCTATCTCGGATCGGCCTACGGCAACCACCGCAGCGGGGAATTCTTCCAGTTTCTCAAGTTTCTCGCGGCATACGACAGCCGGGAATACGAGGCGTACCTGAAACAGACGCGGGAACACGTGCTGCTCATGCGCATGCTCGAGTACGTGAAATCCACTTACGGTTTCTGGCTGGTGTTCTGGCCGCTCTCGCTGCTGATCCTGATCGTGGTGCAATACGGGCTGGGGCTGTCCCCCCGCTTCGCCCGTGCCGACGGCGGCGGGGCGGCGACCCGCCCCAACCGCCGCGCCAATCCGGCGGCGGACATCCGCAACCGGCGCCAGGCGCCCGCGGCGGCCGTGGTCCCGATCAAGATCGGCTCCGGCAAATCCTGAAGAAGTTTCGCCCAGGAACCGGCTCGAGAGACCACGCCATGCGCATCACCCTGTACGATTCGGCTCGAGTCCTGCTGCTGCGCCTCGCGCTTGCGGCCGGCTTGGGGCTCCTGCTCGACGGCTGCAACAAAATCGGCCCGGACTTCCACCGGCCAGAAATCAAACTCACCGATACCTGGCTGGATGCGCCGAAAAAAGCCGCCAAGGCCGGCGATTTCCGCAACTGGTGGAAACTGTTCAACGATCCGGTGCTGGATCGTCTCATCGAGAAGGCTTACCGGCAGAATCTGGACGTCCAGAAAGCGGCGATCCGCATCTATCAGGCGCGCGCCCAGCTCGGCATCGCCAAAGGCTACCTGTTCCCCCAGAAACAGAACGTGGGAATGGACACATTCTATGAACGCATCAGCGAATACTCGCCCTACTACCAGGGAAGCGATTTCCACACGTTCACCTATTTCCAGACCGGATTCGACGCCATGTGGGAGCTCGACATCTGGGGCCGGTTCCGCCGCGGCATCGATGCCGCGGGTGCGGAACTGGCGGCATCGACCCTGCAATATGACGACATGGTGGTGACGCTGACCGCCGAAGTGGCTGCCGCCTATGTCCAGATACGCACGTTCAATCAGCGCCTGGCGCTCGCCAAGGGCAATGCCGACCTGCAAGAACGCAGCTTCCGCGTCGCCGAATCGCAGTTCCGCAACGGCCTGAGCACCGAACTCGACATGCAGCAGGCCAAGGCGCTGCACCAGGCGACCCTGGCCGAGATCGCCAACCTGGAAGTGGGACTGCGCCAGTCGAAGAATGCCCTGAGCGTCCTGCTGGGGATGCAGCCCAGCCACCTCGAAAAGGAACTGGGCCCGGACAGCGACATCCCCGCCGCCCGGTCGGAGATCGCCATGGGCATCCCCACCGACATCCTGCGCCGCCGCCCCGACGTGCGCGCCCAGGAATACAAGGCCGCCTCCCAATGCGCCCAGATCGGGATCGCCGAGAGCGAACTCCTCCCCCGCCTTTCCCTGGTCGGCACCGTCGGCTTCAATTCCGGCAGCATCGACGGACTCGACGTGGCCAACGCCATCAGCCCTTCCGGGCTGGCGGGCAAATTCGGACCGACCGTCATCTGGCCGATCTTCCAGTACGGACGGCTGACCAACAACGTCCGGGTCCAGGACGCCAAGTTCCAGGAACTCCTGACCGACTACCGCAGCACCGTATTGCGCGCCCTGCGCGAGGTGGAAGACGCGATCATCGCGTTCAAAAAAGCCGAGGAAAGGGTGGCCAGCCTGTCGGACGGCGTCCGGGCCTCCCAGCGCGCCGCGGAACTCGCCTTGCGGCAATACCAGAACGGACTCGAGGACTACACCCGGGTCCTCAATTCGGAACTGTTCCTGGTGCAGCAGCAAGACCGGCTGACCGCCAGCCGCGGAGACGTCGCCCGCAGCGTCATCGCCATGTACAAGGCGCTGGGTGGCGGCTGGGAGATTCGGGAAGGCCGGGAACTGCTGCCGCCCGGCGTGAAGAAGGAAATGCGCGAGCGTACCGACTGGAGCGACCTGCTCGAGGAACCCGTCGGCAAGGGAATCGACTAGCCACCAAGCGGGACCGGCGGACGCACCTCGCCCCGGTCTCGCGAAGAGAGGACAGGCGAATGAAACTGGTGACCGCAATCGTACCCTCACGCAAGCTGGATGAAGCCCGCGAGGCCCTCCTGGAAACCGGCGCCACCGGCCTCACCATCAGCCGCATTCTCGGCGAGGCGTGCGAAAGGCACGCGCCCCGCGCCGACGACTGCTCGTTCAAGCTGGAGATACTCGCCACCGAACGCATGGCGGGCGCCGTCGTCGAATCGCTCATCGGCATCCTGGGCCCGAAGGCGGCCGAGGATGCCCGGATACTGGTCTTCGAACCGGAACAGGCCGTCCGCATCCGCACGCAGGAAAGCGGCGAAGCGGCCGTGGGCTGAACGCCGAGCGGCGTCTAAGCAAGGAGGCATCGCCAAAGCGACCGGCACATCATCCGTATCGTGTTGCCCCAGAAAAGCCAAAGGCAGTACATTGGCGTCTCATCGCTGACGAGATGCCGCCATGTCACGCCGGAAGGACGAAACCCTTTCCATACGCACCTCCGCCGAGATCAAGCAGCTGTTGCGCATGGCCGCAGAGCGCGAACGGCGATCCCTCGCTTCGATGATCGAGATTCTGGTGTTGGAGTACGCGCGGACACACGGGCTGAAGCCCGATCGCCCAAGCGGTGAAGCCACCAACGGGAACGCCTGATGGGGCTTCCAAGAATCGCCTGGGTCAGCCCGACCGCCAAACCAACGGACCATCGACGGCAGGAACGAAACAATGACCACCACGGAAAGCCAGATCGAACAAGACTTCATCGAGAAGCTGGAAGGGCTGAAATACACCTACCGCCCCGACATCCGCGACCGCGCCGCGCTGGAACGGAATTTCCGCGAGAAGTTCGAGGAGTTAAACCGCGTCCACCTCACCGACAGCGAATTCCACCGCCTGCTGGACACCATCGTCACGCCGGACGTGTTCACTGCCGCCAAACACCTGCGCGAGAAGAACAGCTTCGAGCGCGACGACGGCACGCCGCTCTACTACACCCTGGTCAACATCAAGGACTGGTGCAAGAACAGCTTCGAGGTGGTCAACCAGTTGCGCATCAGCACCGACTACAGCCACCACCGCTATGACGTGCTCCTGCTCATCAACGGCGTGCCCGTGGTGCAGATCGAGCTGAAGACGTTAGGCCTAAGCCCGCGCCGTGCCATGCAGCAGATCGTCGATTACAAGAACGACCCCGGCAACGGCTACGGCAAGACCCTGCTGTGCTTCCTGCAACTCTTCATCGTCAGCAATCGCAGCGATACCTGGTACTTCGCCAACAACAATACCCGCCACTTCAGCTTCAACGCCGACGAGCGCTTTTTGCCGCTGTATCAGTACGCCAGCGAAGACAACAAAAAGATCACCCATCTGGATGACTTCGCCGACGCTTTCCTCGCCAAGTGCACGCTGGGCCAGATGATCAGCCGCTACATGGTGCTGGTCGCCAGCGAGCAGAAGCTCCTGATGATGCGGCCCTATCAGATCTATGCCGTGCAGGCGATTGTGGAGTGCATCCACCGCAAGAGCGGCAACGGCTACATCTGGCACACCACAGGTTCAGGCAAGACGCTCACCTCGTTCAAGGCCTCGACGCTCTTGAAAGACAACCCCGACATCGACAAATGCCTGTTCGTGGTGGACCGCAAGGACCTCGACCGCCAGACGCGCGAGGAATTCAACAAGTTCCAGGAAAACTGCGTCGAGGAGAACACCCACACCGAAACCCTGGTGCGGCGGCTGCTCTCCGACGACTACGCCGACAAGGTCATCGTCACCACCATCCAGAAGCTCGGCCTTGCGCTCGATGAAACGAACAAGCGCAATTACAAGGCGCGGCTCGAACCCTTGCGCAACCGGCGCATGGTGTTCATCTTCGACGAATGCCACCGCTCGCAATTCGGCGAGAACCACAAGGCCATCAAGGAATTCTTTCCCAACGCCCAGCTGTTCGGCTTCACCGGCACGCCCATCTTTGAGCAGAATGCAAGCTATCAGCAGATCGAAGGCCAGCAGGCCAGCTACAAGACCACCGCCGACATCTTCCAGCAGCAGCTGCACGCCTACACCATCACCCACGCCATCGAAGACCGCAACGTGCTGCGCTTCCATGTGGACTATTACAAGCCGGAAGGAAAGAACAAACCCAAGCCCGGCGAAGCGCTGGCCAAGCGCGCCATCGTCGAGGCGATCCTCGCCAAGCACGATGCCGCCACCAACGGCCGCAAGTTCAACGCGCTGCTGGCCACCGCCAGCATCCCCGACGCCATCGAATACCACGCCCTGTTCAAGACCGTGCAGGCGGAAAAGCGGGCCAGCGACCCCGGCTTCAAGCCGCTCAACATCGCCTGCGTCTTCTCCCCGCCCGCCGAAGGCAACCAGGACGTGCGGCAGATCCAGGAAGACCTGCCGCAGGAGCGCGCCGACAACGAACAGGAACCGGACAAGAAGAAGGAAGCCCTCAAGGCCATCATCGCCGACTACAACGCGCAATACGGCACCAACCACGACCTCAGCAACTTCGACCTCTACTATCAGGACATCCAGAAGCGCATCAAGGACCAGCAATGGCCCAATGCCGACCTGCCGCACGCGCAGAAGATCGACATCACCCTCGTGGTGGACATGCTGCTCACCGGCTTCGATTCCAAATACCTGAACACCCTCTACGTGGACAAGAACCTCAAGTACCACGGCCTGATCCAGGCGTTTTCGCGCACCAACCGCGTGCTCAACGACACCAAGCCCTACGGCAACATCCTCGACTTCCGCCAGCAAAATGATGCCGTGGATGCCGCCATCGGCCTCTTCTCCGGCGAGGCCACCAGGCCGCCCAAGGAAATCTGGCTGGTGGACAAGGCCCCGGTGGTCATCGAAAAACTGCAAACCGCCGTGCAGAAGCTGGGCGACTTCATGCATTCGCAAGGGCTGGCCAACAAACCCGAAGCCGTGCCCAACTTGAAGGGCGACACCGCCCGCGCCCAGTTCATCAACCTCTTCAAAGAGGTGCAGCGCCTCAAGACCCAGCTCGACCAGTACACCGACCTCACCGACGAAAACAAGCAAACCATCGAGCAGGTGCTGCCTGGCGAAACCTTGCAAGGCTTCAAGGGCGTGTACCTCGAAACCGCCCAGCGCCTCAAAGACCAGCAGGAGAAGAGCGGCGAGCACCCCCCCGCCGAAGTGCAGCAGCTCGATTTCGAGTTCGTGCTCTTCGCCAGCGCCGTGATCGACTACGACTACATCATGGCGCTGATCGCCCGCTACTCGCAGCAGACACCCGACAAGCAGAAGATGAACCGCGCCCAGCTCATCGGCCTCATCCAGTCCGATGCCAAGTTCATCGACGAGCGCGACGACATCGCGGAATACATCGACACCCTGCAAGCGGGCAAGGCGCTGGATGAAAAGGCCATCAAGGCGGGCTATGAACGCTTCAAGGCCGAAAAGCACGCGCGGCAGCTCGCCGCCATCGCGGAGAAGCACCGCCTCGACAGCGCCGCGCTGCAAAGCTTCGTGGAGACCATCCTGCGCCGCCTCGTGTTCGACGGCGATGCGCTCTCCGACCTCTTCGCCGCCGCGGAACTCGGCTGGAAGGCGCGCACGCAAAAGGAACTGGCGCTGATGGAAGACCTCATCCCGCTGCTCAAAAAACTCGCCGGCGGGCGCGAGATTTCAGGGCTGGGGGCGTATGAGCAATAAGGCGGACGACAAGACCATGAAACCGGGCGCGAAGCGTGCCCTGGTGCCGAAGCTGCGCTTTCCTGAATTTCGGGACCATCCGGGATGGGGGGATGACTATGGCGATAAACTGTTCGATCAAATCAACAATCGGCAGGCGACTCCAGGTCTCCCGATTCTCGCGATCACTCAAGAGCATGGAGCAATTCCTCGGGATGCAATCGACTACCATGTTTCTGTAACCGACAAGAGCGTCGAGACCTACAAAGAGGTTCAGCCAGGCGATTTCATTATCAGCCTCAGGTCGTTTCAAGGCGGTATCGAATTTTCTGAATACCACGGAGTTTGTAGTCCGGCCTACGTAATTCTTCGAAAGAAAGTCGAGCTTTCTGAGGCGTTTTTTAAGCATCTGTTTAAATCCTACAGATTTATTCAGCAGCTCACGAAAAACCTAGAAGGTTTGCGCGACGGGAAAATGATTAGTTTCAAGCAGTTCTCGGAATTGTTGTTACCGAACCCCACCTTAGGCGAACAACAAAAAATCGCCGACTGCCTCGATTCCCTCGACGAGCTGGTCAGCCTGGAGGCGCAAAAGCTCGACACGCTCAAGGCCCACAAGAAAGGGCTGATGCAGCAACTCTTCCCGCGCGACGGCGAAACCCTGCCCCAACTCCGCTTTGCAAACGAGGGCGATTGGACTGTGGTTAGCTTGCCTGAGGTCGTCTTTTTTCAAGAAGGCCCGGGAATAATGGCCGTTGATTTTCGCAGTGAAGGAGTGCCGCTTGTTAGGCTTGCCGGGGTTGGCGGGGCGGCTGTCACACTTGATGGATGCAATTATCTTGATCCCGAAAAGGTAGCGCAGAAGTGGGCGCATTTTCGTCTCGAAGTTAACGATCTCCTTATTTCAACCAGCGCAACCTTTGGCCTTTCATCGATTGTAACGCACGCTGCAGCCGGTGCCGTTTTCTACACCGGGCTTATTCGGCTCCGCCCCAATAATGAACGATTAAATTTTGGCTATCTAAAGGCCTTTCTGGGAAGCCCTCACTTTGCGCAACAAGCTGAATCTGCCGCAGTTGGTGGAGGAATCAAGCACTTCGGCCCAACTCACCTAAAGCAAATGGAGATCCCAATTCCTCCGTTGGCCGAACAGCAATGCATTGCCGACTGCCTCGCCTCCCTCGACGCGCTCATCGCCGCCCAGGCCCAGAAGCTCGACGCGCTCAAGGCGCACAAGAAAGGGCTGATGCAGCAGCTCTTCCCCTCCGTTGACGAGGTGCAGGGATGAGCTGGCAAACCGCCTACCAAGCGACTGAAGGCTGCGTCACCTGGCAGGGCGAGTGCGCGCAGGATGGCCCTGCGCTGGGAGAATTTCTGCAAGGGCCGGTGGCTGCGCGGCTGAACGATGCCGAGGGCGGCAAGGCGTTGAGTGAGCATCTGCATGGGCTGAGCCTCACCGGCATGGGGCAGGCGGCGCTGCAAGAGGTGCTGGCCGCCGAGGTGCCGGAGATGCGCGACTGGGCGGCGGGCGAGGCGCTGGCCGAGGCAATGCTGGAGACGCACCACGATGTGGTGCTGCCCTGGAACACCGAGCGCGACAAGCGCAACCCCTTCGCTTCGTTGCCTGGCGCGGACATTGTGGGCTTTCAGCGCGAAGGCGGTTCCCACCGGCTGGCGCTGGGCGAGGTCAAGTGCTCGTCCGAGGCGAAATCGCCGCCGCAAGTGATGAGCGGCAGAAGCGGCATGCCCCACCAGCTCGATACGCTTGCAACTAACCTCGGCACGATCTGCCAACTACTCAAGTGGCTGTTGCCGCGCGTGAAGAATACGGCGCACGAGCTTGCCTTCAATGCGGCGTGCACCCGCTACTTCAATTCCGGGCTGCGCGATCTGGCGCTGTTCGGAATTCTGGTGCGCGACCAGACGGCGCAAGAGTCCGATTTGCAGGCGCGGGGCCGCCAACTGGCGGGCAGCCTGCAAGCGCCGACGCGCTGCCGCCTCATCGCCCTCTATTTGCCCTGGCCCATCGCGCAACTGCCGCAGGCCATTGCTCAGGGAGGTGCGGCATGACCCACTGGCTGCTCGATGCGATGGCGGACCGCCGCCGCATGGCGCTGCGCGAGGCCGATCGCGTGCAGTTTTATCGGGAGATGGGCCGCGAGGTGCCCGCCTTCGATGAGGCGCCGCTGCGCGAGACGGCCGCCGCGCTGGAAATCGCCGTGCTCGACCTGAAGGTGGACCGCCTGGCCGATGATCCCGAGCGGCTGGAGCTGTCGCGCCAGGCGGCAACGGAGGCCTTCCGGCTGCTGCGCGTGTTGCCCCTGCCCGCCGAGCCCATGGCAGCGGGCACGCATCTGCTGCGCGCCTCGGTGCTGGCCGTGCTGGGCGATCGCGGTGCGGACGCGGCGCGCTGGCTGCGCACGCTGGACGAGGCGGGGAAATGGCCCGCCTTACCGCTTTCTGCGCGCAACTGGGGCGAACGTTGCCGGGCCACCATCACCGAGGTTTGGCTCAGGCTGGTGCGCAAGAAGGGCTGGGGCGACCGAGATGCGGTGCTGGAGCATGTGGCGGCGCTGCGCAGCGCGCAGGAGGAATTCGAGCGGGATTATCTGCACACCTTCACGCCGCTGGAGGCCAAGCGCAGCGCGCTGGAGCTGATCGCCATCTACCATCTGGCGAAGGCGGCCGATGTGCTGGCTCACTACATCACCGACGGCAAAGTGGATGGCAGTTTCCAGATGCAGCCCTTGCTGGACAGCCACTTCGACCGGGCCATCGATGCCTGCGAGGCGGCGCAGCTCATCGAACTGGGGCCGTTCGCGCGCTTGCTGGCCCGCGCCGCATCGCAGATGGTGGACAACGCCCTGTGGACGGTGACGCGCAAGGTGAATTCGCGCGTGACCCAATTCGTGCGCGAGCTGGTCGGGCGCGGACGCGGCGACCGTGCCCTGTTCGACGTGTTGCCGCCACAGCGCCGCACCCTGGCCGAGCGGGGCTTACTGGGTTCCAGCCGTCAGGCCGTGGTGGTGAGCTTGCCGACTTCCAGCGGCAAGACGCTCATCGCTCAGTTCCGCATGTTGCAGGCGCTGAACCAGTTCGAGGACCGCAAGGGCTGGGTGGCGTATCTCGCGCCCAGCCGGGCGCTGGTCAATCAGGTGACGCGGCAGTTGCGCCGTGATTTCCAGCCGCTGGGGCTGGTGGTGGAGCGAGTGAGCCCGGCCATGGAGATCGACGGCATCGAAGCGGGCGTGCTGACGGAGTCGCGCGACGAGGCGCGCTTCCGCATCCTCGTGGCCACGCCCGAGAAGTTCGACCTGATGTTGCGCCAGGGCTGGGAGGAAAAGATCGACCGACCGCTGACCCTGGTGGTGGTGGATGAGGCGCACACCATCCAGGACAAGGAGCGCGGCCTGCGCCTGGAGTTGCTGCTGGCGACCATCAACCAGGAGTGCCGCGATGCGCAGTTCCTGCTGCTCACACCCTTCATCCAGAACGCGCGCGAGGTGGCACGCTGGCTCGGTGGTCAGAACGCGGAGGACATCAGCCTGGGGGTGGACTGGCAGCCCAATGATCGGGCCATCGGCATCGTCAGCCCGGTAGATGATGGTCAGAAGAAAGGCCGCGCCCGGGATTACCGGCTGGATTTCGAGACGGTGCACACCACGCGCCCCAGCATCGTGCTGGACGAAGCCTTTTCGCTGGGCAAGGACGAGTCGCTGGCCGGGTCGCTTTCGGAAGCGCAGGATGTGGGGACGCTGGCCGCCATCGCGGCGCGCAAGCTCAAGGCGCGCGGGCCGGTCATCGCCATGCACAGCCGCCCGGACTATGTTTGGAAGCTGGCCGAGCGGCTCAAGTCCGGGCAAGCCGAGGCCGTGTCCGGCGATGTGCGCTTTGTGCAGGACTATGTGAAGGCCGAGCTGGGGGCGCAATTTCCGCTGGTGGATCTGCTCGCGCATCGCATCGGCGTGCACCATGGCGGTTTGCCGGAAGAGATCCGCATGTTGATGGAGTGGCTGTTCGAGAAGGGGCAGCTCGATGTGCTGGCCGCCACCACGACCATCGCCCAGGGTGTGAACTTCCCCGTCAGCGGGGTGGTGATGGCGGCCACGCAGTACCCCTACGGGCAAACCATGCCGCCGGAGGATTTCTGGAACATCGCGGGCCGCGCCGGGCGTGTGTCCCAAGGCCAGCTGGGCGTGGTGGCCCTGGTGGCCAGGGATCAGGAGGAGGTCGCCAAACGCAGGGAATTCATCAACAGCAACACCGGGGACTTGAATTCCGCGCTGATTCAGCTGGCGCAAGCTGCGTCTGGTGAGCTGGGTGACCTTGGCAAAATCGTTTACAACCATCCAGAGTGGTCGAGCTTCTTGCAGTACCTCGTCCACACCTATCGGCAAATGGGCGCGCCGGCCAACTTTGCCGACCAGATCGAGCAGGTGCTGCGCGGCACGCTGGGCTTCGAGAAGTTGCGCGCTACCGCCAGCCAGCTCGCCCGCCGTCTGCTCGACGGGGTGCGGGGCTATGTCGATTACATCTCCAGCCCGCAACAGCCCTTGAAGCTGGTGGACAGCACCGGCTTTTCGTTGCAGAGCATCCGCACGGTGATGGCGAATCGAGGGAACATCGGGCCGGATTCGTGGGACAGGGAGCGCCTGTTCCGCGATGGCGACCGTACCTTGCAGGACATGATGGGCGTGCTGCTGCGGGTTCCCGAGTTGCGTGAGAACTTGAAGAGCGTCCTCGGTGGCCAAGCGCCAGACGGGGACAAGCTTGCGCTCATCCTCAAGGACTGGGTGAATGGCGAGGAGATCACCACCATCGCCACGCGGCATTTCCGCAAAGAGGGTGAAGACGAGGTGGCGGCGCTTACGAAGTGCGGGCAAAACCTCTTCGGCAAGCTGGCGCAGACTTCTTCCTGGGGCCTGAATGCGCTGCTGGCGATCACGGCATCCAGCCTTTCAGACGACGAGCGCACACAGTTAGCCAATCTTCCGTCGCAGGTGTTCTATGGGGTAGCCACGGACGAGGCCATCGCCCTGCGCCTGCTCGGGGTGCCGCGCCGGGCGGCGACACCGCTGGCGAGCGTGATGGCTCTGCGTTCGAACGAATCTCTGCCGACGGTTCGTCAGCGTCTTGCCGCATTGACGGAACAGGACTGGAACCAGGCATTGGGGGCGGTCGGCAGCACCTATCGCAGGGCCTGGCAAATCATGGATGGAGCAGTGGACTGATGACCGATCAAACCTTTGCCAATCTGAATGGCCTGGCCGCGCATCTGCGCGGCGAGCTGAATAGCAAGAAGTTCATCCTGCTCTATGCCTACAACGGCACCGGCAAGACGCGCCTGTCCATGGCCTTCAAGGACATCGGCAAGCAGGGCGACGCGCGGGATACGCTCTACTTCAACGCCTTTACCGAGGATCTGTTCTATTGGGACAACGATCTCAACAATGACCGCGAGCGGGTGCTGAAGATCAACAAGGATTCGCGCTTCTTCGCCGGGCTGGACCAGCTGGAGATGGATACCCGCATCCGCCCGCTGCTCAGCCGCTATGCCGATTTCGATTTCAGGATCGACACCACTGAGTGGGAAGTCAGCTTCTCGCGCGAGATCACCACCGGCGAGGGCGAGCAGGCCAAGACGGTGACCGTGGATGACATCAAGGTGTCGCGTGGCGAGGAGAATATCTTCATCTGGTGTTTCTTTCTCGCCATCGTGCAGTTGGTCTTGGATGGCGCGCAGGCGTATAGCTGGGTCAAGTACCTCTATATCGACGACCCCATCTCTTCGCTGGACGATAACAACGCCATCGCCGTGGCCAGCGATCTGGCGCAACTGCTCAAGGCCAAGGAAAGCCCGATCCGTGCGGTGATTTCCTCGCACCACGCGCTGTTCTTCAACGTGATGCACAACGAGCTGGATGCGCGCAAGTCCAAGAAGACGGCGTCCTATTTCCTGTCGCAGCCGCGCAACGCCACGGGCTACCGGCTGCGCTATACCAACGCCACGCCGTTTTTCCATCATGTCGCCATGCTCACGGAGCTGTATCAGGCGGCGAAATCCGGACGGCTCTACACCTATCACTTCAACATGCTGCGCAGCCTGTTGGAAAAGTCGGCGAGCTTTCACGGCTTCCCCAACTTTTCGGCCTGCATTAAGCAGGATGACGACGACCCGGATGGCATCCTCCATGCCCGGCTGATCAACATTCTGAGCCACGGCAATTATTCACTCTATGAGCCGCAGGAGATGCTGGAAGAGAACAAGGCCTACTTCAAGAAAATCCTCAACGATTTCCTTGGCCGCTACCCATTCAATCCCGAACTATTTCCCGATGTACCGGAGGAAGCCGCACCATGACCGAACAAGAACAGAAACAACTGGGCAACACCCTGTGGGGCATTGCCGACCAATTGCGCGGGGCGATGAACGCGGACGACTTCCGCGATTACATGCTTTCCTTTTTGTTCCTGCGCTACCTCTCGGACAACTACGAGGCGGCGGCGAAAAAGGAGCTGGGGACGGATTACCCGAAGCTTACGGCCACCGACCGCCGCGCGCCGCTGGCGGTGTGGTATGCCGCGAATCCGAAAGACACCGCCGAGTTTGAAAAACAGATGCGCCGCAAGACGCACTACGTGATCCAGCCCGAATACCTCTGGGGCAGCATCGCGGAGATGGCGCGCACGCAGGACAAGGAGCTGCTGCACACGCTGCAAAACGGTTTCGATTACATCGAGAACGAGTCCTTCTCCAGCACCTTCGGCGGGCTGTTCTCCGAGATCAACCTGAATTCGGATAAGCTGGGCAAGAATTACGAGGCGCGCAATGCCAAGCTCTGCACCATCATCAAGGCGATTGCCGAGGGGCTGGAGAAGTTTTCCACCGACCGCGACACGCTGGGCGATGCCTATGAATACCTGATTGGCCAGTTCGCCGCAGGCAGCGGCAAGAAGGCGGGCGAGTTCTACACGCCGCAGCAGATTTCCAGCATCCTCTCCGGCATCGTCACGCTGGACAGCCAGGAACCCGCCACCGGCATCAAGCCGCATCTGGCGAGCGTGTTCGATTTTGCCTGCGGTTCCGGCTCGCTGCTCTTGAACGTGCGCCACCGCATGGGGCCGCGCGGCATCGGCAAGATCGTCGGGCAGGAGAAGAACATCACCACCTACAACCTGGCGCGCATGAACATGCTGCTGCACGGGGTGAAGGATAGCGAGTTCGAGATCTATCACGGCGATACGCTGCTCAACGAATGGGACTGGCTGCGCGAGACCAACCCGGCCAAGAGCCCCAAGTTCGACGCGGTGGTGGCGAATCCGCCATTCAGTTACCGCTGGGAGCCGAGCGCGGCGCTGGGTGAGGATATGCGCTTCAAGAGCTACGGCTTGGCACCCAAATCCGCCGCCGACTTCGCTTTCTTGTTGCATGGCTTCCACTACCTGAAGCAGGACGGCGTGATGGCCATCATCCTGCCCCACGGCGTGCTGTTCCGTGGCGGCGCGGAGGAGCGCATCCGCACCAAACTGCTGAAGGACGGCAATATCGACACGGTGATCGGCCTGCCCGCCAATCTGTTCTTTTCCACCGGCATCCCGGTGTGCATCCTGGTGCTGAAGAAGTGCAAGAAGCCGGATGACGTGCTGTTCATCAATGCCGCCGAGCATTTCGAGAAAGGCAAGCGCCAGAACAAGCTGCTGCCGGGGCACATCGAAAAGATCATCGACACCTACCAGTTCCGCAAGGAGGAAGCGCGCTACGCCCGCCGCGTGACGATGGAGGAGATCGAGGCCAACGGCTACAACCTGAACATCTCGCGCTACGTGAGCACGGCGCAAGCCGAGGAGGAAATCGACCTGGCGGCGGTGCATGCCGAGCTTGTGGCGCTGGACCGGAAGATCGAGACGGCCACTCAGCGGCACAACGGGTTTCTCCAGGAACTGGGGCTGCCGTTGCTACCGTCGGTCGAGCGGGCCTGACCGGAAAAAAGGGCATCCGCTGGACTCTCCCGATCCGGGGGCTCGGCTGAATCAGGCGAAATACCCGTTTTTTCCGTTGACCGCCGCCCAATGACCAACGCTGAAGGCCGCGCCGTTCATCCCGGAGCGAACCGCCGCCTCAGAAGTAATAGCCCTTGCCGTTGTGCGAACTCAAGTCCAGTCCTTCGGTCTCCTCGTCGGGGCCGACGCGCAGTCCCGGCCAACGGTTCAGACCTTTGAGTATGAAATAGCTGACGGTTCCGCTCCAAACTCCGGCGGCAGCGATCGCGACGAGCTGAACGCCGATCCGCTGCCCCACCCCCAAATCACCCGGAAATCCCGAACCGCCCCAAGCCCCGCCGGCGACCAAGGGGGTGAGGAGCACGCCCAGCAGGGCGCCGGCCGCATGCACCGGGAACACGTCCATGGCATCGTCGATTTCCAGCCTGCGCCGGATCCAGGGGATCGCGAAGAAACAGGCCAGCCCGCCCGCGCCACCGACGATGACGGCACCCTGCGGCCCGAGGTAACCTGCCGCGGGCGACAGCGCGACCAGGCCGGCGATCATGCCGGTCACCAGTCCGAGCAACGTGGGGCGACCGAAGCGCCACCACTCGGCCACCATCCAGACCATCGCGCCGGCGGAAGCGGCCAAGTGGGTGTTCAACATCGAGAGTGCCGCCGCACCGTTGGTGATCAAGGCGCTGCCGGCGCTGAAGCCGTGCCAGCCGATCCACAGCATCCCGGCGCCGGCCGCCGTCAGGGTCAGATTGTGGGGCGGCATGAGCGCATCCGGAAACCCACGCCGCGGCCCCACCAGCCAGGCGGCCGTGAGCGCCGAGACGCCGGCGGTCGCATGGACCACCACCCCGCCGCCGAAGTCCGCCGCACCGAGACGGGCCAGCCAGCCGCCGCCCCACAGCCAGTGGCAGACCGGCGCATAGACCAGCAGCATCCACAGGGTGGTGAACCAAAGCATGGCCGAGAACTTCATCCTCTCGGCGAAGCCACCGACCATGACCGTCGGCGCCAGTACGGCGAAGCCGAGATGGTAGATGCAGTACGCCGCTTCCGAAACGGGCCCGACCGCCGAGTCGGCCGTCAGACCGTGCAGGAACAGCCTGGACGTGCCGCCGAGCCATGGCGACGAGGACTCCCCCCCACCCAGGGCGAGGCTGTAGCCGGCGCCCATCCAGACCAGAGACACCAGGGCGGCGACGGCAAAACACTGGGCCAGGACAGAGAGTACGTTCTTGGTGCGGACCAGGCCGGCGTAAAGCAAGGCCAACCCCGGCACCGTCATGAACCAGGCGAAGCCGGTCGATGTGAGAATCCAAGCGGTATCCGCTGCATCGAGCTCCGCCGCCTCGAGCGGCCGCGCCACCAGCAGACATCCCAACAAGCTGAAACCGAAGAATTTCGGACCTTGCCCCATCACTCCCCCGTCTGTGTATCGTGGCGCGGTCCGCGCCGACCGGAAGCCATCTCCGCCGGATTCTCACCCTTCCGGGAGACCGCATGCACCAAACGGGGGCAATGAAACCATGATTGGACGGGCGTGCCAAGGTTCGAGGAGACTTTCCGCCGGGATGCGATCACTCGCTCATATCGGGGGACAGGATCACTTCGTCCGGAACGCCGTTTCCATTCCGCTGAAGATCGATCCCTCCCACCCGCGCATAGCCGGCATCTCCTTCGTAGAGAACGACGGCGTCTCTCGGCATTTCGAGCAGCGCCCGTATCAGTTGCTCCACGGTCATCGGTGGAACCGCCGGCTCACAGGTCGTCCGATATGACTTCCAGCGCGATCAGCTGTTCCCGCAGCGCCATGTGCGCCGGGAAGCCCTCCCGGCCCTGGTAGAACGGGTCGCCGTAAAGGGCGCGGGTGGCCGACTCGTCGGAAAGGTAGACCCGGCAGGCGTGGAGCCCTTCCGCGAGGGTTGCGACACAGGCTTCGAACTCGGAGACCGGCTCGGGGTCATAGACGCCTTCCCCCAGGAGATCGTCGGCCCGGTACAGGTCGGTGTCCCAGCCGTGCTTTTCCGCCAGTTCGAATATCGGGCCGTGGCTGGCCCCGGCTTCGGGGGATTGCGGCGTGAGGCCGGCGGCTTCCAGCAACCGGCGGGGGCTGGTCACGGTGAAAATCACGCGGCCTTCCCGTGCCTTGGCGACGCTCACCTTGCGGGAAAAGTCCTCCCGGTCGAAGGCGAACCAGGCGTTCGCCTTGCCCGGGCTTGTTACCTCGACGACATGGATCATGGGAGTTTTCCCGAGTGAAGGTGAATTCAATGAGTCAGGCGGACGGCTACCACCTCTTCGCCCGACTCCGCCCGAACCGCAAGCTTGATGTCGACGGCGCGGCTCAGCCAGCCCAAGGTCACCGCGCGGAAGGCGGCTTCTTCGGCCTCGTCCCAGATCAGGCACAGCAGGGCTTCTTCGCGGTTGAGCAGTTCGTCCTGCTCCAGTTTGGTCACGGCAAGCTGGCAGGCCAGCGGATCCGCCTCGTTGCGGGCGAACACCTCGCGCGCCGCCGCGATGCCGTCGGCAATCTCGTCTTCCGACGCGAGGGCGGCGTGCTCGCCCTCGATGGTGATGATGAACGCCATGGGTCTCTCCAATCGAATCTACGAAAATGCAGTGGAATATCCGTGTGTATCAGCCTCGGAAAGTAGGCATCCCTCACCCCTTCCCCTCTTCCAGAGGAAGAGAGAACGGGGATGAGGCTTCAAGCTACAAGGGCACACCGAAAAACCATTCCTCGCTGCCGCCCCAGGCGAGATGCAAGCGGTAGGCGGAACGCCAGCGCGCCGCCTCGGCCTCGTCGGCCGGACGGTGGCTCAGTTCCGCGTCCGGCGTGTCGGCGGTGAAATAGGCACGGCCATTGCGCAGAAAGCGGGCGAGATCCTTGCGGTCGTTGGGCCGGACCACCGCCCTGGGCACGCCGTCGACCAGGATCGTCGTCACCTGCATGGCTACCTCCGCTATCCGATGGTGATGATCAAGGGCTCCAATCCCGCGACGGTGGCCTCGATCACGTCGCCCTGGAACACCGGACCGGCCAGACCCGACGAGCCGGTGTAGATGAGGTCGCCGGGGAACAGCTCCATCCGGGTGGAAAGATAATGCACCGTCTCGGGCACCTTCCACAGCATATCGGCCACGTTGCCGCTCTGCCGGACCTCGCCGTTGACCTTGAGCTCGATCCTGCCGCTGGCGATGTTGCCGGCGTAGAACTCCGGCGTGATCGCCGAGCATGGCGAGGAATGGTCGAACGATTTGGCCTTGTCCCAGGGCAGGCCCTGGGCGATGGCGTGATCGAGCGCATCGCGCAGGGTCATGTCCAGACCCACGGCATAGCCGAACACATACTCGTGATCGACCCTGTCCGCGGGAATGTTGCGGCCGCCCTTGTGCAGTGCCACCACCATTTCCGCCTCGGGACACAGGGCGCCGGTGCCGGGCGGATACGGCAGCACGGCATTGTTCTGGAGGATGGCGCCGGCTGGCTTCAGGAAGAAGCCCGGCTCGGCGGGCTTGACCGCTTCCCGGCCGGATTCAGGGTAATTGTGGGCGAGGCAAAAAATGCGGCGCACCGGAAACGGCTTGCTCGACATGGCGTCGAGGGTGATCACGGGAGCGGGTGGGAAGGCATAGTTCATGGTGGGTTCGATCCTGTTCCATTACACCAGCCGGTCCGGCCAACGGTATCCGGCGTCCGCTTCGAATTCCAGGTAATGAATCCTGAAATGCTCTTCCATCCTTTCGGCTTCGGGAAGGCTGCCTTCCCGCTCCGGGTACAGCGCCAGCAGCGCGCTGCGATGTGCGGCCCAGGCCTTGAGCAGCGCCCGGCGGGCCGCCTCCGCCGTGGCGCCGGCCCCTCGGAACATGAAGTGATGGGTGTTCATCTCTGCGACGACGAAACGTTCACCCATCGCGGTCCCCTTCAGCCATCCCGAGATCCATGCCGCGGAAGATCGAGCAGCGCTTGAACACCTCCAGGCTGGGCGCGGCCTGCTTGTGCGAGCAATATTTGGCCACCAGTTTGGCCAAGCCTTTGATATCGCGTCCCGTGGCAGCCGGAAAAGCGTCCGCCAGTTGGCCGATCAGGGCCTCGTCCACCGCCAGTGCGAACTGCTCGGTCATGACCCGCCAGATCTTGCAGCGGTCCTCCCGTTCGGGCGGATGGAACTTGATGAGGGCGATGCAACGGGAGACGATGGCCTCGTCGATGTCGTCCACCCGGTTGGTGGTCAGGAACAGCAGGCCGTTGAAATATTCCAGCACCCGCAGGAACACGCCGACCACCGCGTTCATGGTGATGTCGTCGTCGCGGCGCTTGATGTAGACATCCGCCTCGTCGATCAGCATGACGGCGCCCCAGCGCTGCGCCCGGGTCAGCACGTCCTTCAGCGAGGTTTCCATCGCCGCCACGTTGAGACCGAGCTGACCGGAATGCACCCGGTACAGCGGACGCCGGATGATCTCGGAATAGACCTCGGCGGTGAGGGTCTTGCCGACGCCCGGGGGACCCGCACAAAGCACGGTGGTGCCGCCGGACTTGCCAGCCACGATGTCATCCATCAGCACGTCCATCTCGGCGGTGAGGATGTCGATCAGGTCGGTCTGCTCCTCCGGCAATACCAGCTTGCGCTTCAAGTCCGGCCGGTATTCGTAGGGAGCGATGTCCTCCACATGCACCCACAGATAATGATGCAGCTCCAGATGGAACATCAGGATGTAGGGATGCACCGGAAGCTGGGTGAACAGCCCTTCCGGCATCGCGTCCTGCAACTCCTGGACTTCATCCTCGGCGTCGTAGCGGTTGCTTTTGGCCGCTTTGCGCAGATACGGCCCCAGAATGTCGCCCGTGGCATCGAGGGTCAGCGCCCGCTGGGTGAGGATGCCTTCGTCGTTCACCAGCCGAGCGCTGCCACCGCCCGAGGACAGCACCACCACATCCTTGCGCGACCAGTCGGTGTCGCGGTGGGTGGCGGCCGGATCCTCGGCGTAGAAACCGACACCCTGCCCTGCAAACTGGGCGCCGTAGCGGGCGCGCCAGTCGAAATAGCGGGCGGTGATGCGATCGTAGTCGTCGATCAGCGCGGGCGTCTCCTTGAGGAATCCCTTGGCGGCGAAGATCTCCCCCACGGTGCGCCCGGCGACATCGCTGGCGGTGATCCGCAGCGCGACCGTGGCGAGACTGCCCTTGGCGTTGGCCTTCAGTTCGATGATGATCTTCCCGGTCTCGTCGTTCGATTCCGGAATGTAATCGAGCCGGGTGACGACGTAAGGCAAGGGCCGGTTGGTGACGTTGGCCGTGAACACCCAGCCGCGAATGGCATCGGTCGCGAGATAGCGGGCGATGGCGGGCACCGCCTGCTCCAATTCGTTCGCCTCGAAGCGTACCCCATCGTCGTTGAGCGCTTTTTGCAGTACCGCAATCTCTACCGCCCGCTGCTTCAAGTCCGGACCGGCCTCCTCGTACAGGTTGCGCAGGAAATTGACCTCGGCATTCTCCAGCTGGGCGAAGGCGATCTCCGCTTTGTTCCCGAACCGCAGCTGGTCCTGCAGCCCTGCCAGACGCGGGAACTCGGTGACCATGGCTTCGACATAAGGCTTTTCGATCTGAAGTTTCACGGCACTGCCCTCGCCCCAGGGTTCGATGGGTCATTTCAAGCGCGGACGCTCGGACGGTTTGTAATTGCTGAAGTGCCCCTCCCTGGCGGCCTGGGCACGGGCCTTCTGGATCAGTCCGGGCGTCTTCATGTGCGGCGCGATCTGAGCCAACTGCTTCTCCATGGCGCCGCTGCCGCAATGCGGGCAGAGCGGCGTGTCACTGGCCTTGATGAGCAATTCGGTGGTCTGGCCGCAGTCGCGGCAGTGGAAATCGTATAACGGCATGGCTCGTCTCCTGGTTGAACTCAAGCGGAACCGGCCTGCCGACTCCATTCCGCCGGCGTGTAGACCTTCATGCTGATGGCGTGCAAGGCGCCGGTGGACAAGGGCTCGCTGACGGCGGCCAGGACCCGTTGCTGGCGCTTTACGGGGCTGAGCCCCTCGAAGGCCTCGCCGATGACCACTACGGAGAAATTACAGCCCTCGCCTTCCACCCGGACTTCGCAGCCGGGGATACCCGCTTCGATGAGGGTGCGGACTTCGTCGATTTCCATGGACTCTAGCCTTGCGCCTGACCGGCCGCGGCCGCCTCGAGGAGGGTCTTCAGCTCACCGCTCGCCGCGAGTTCGCTGACGATGTCACTGCCGCCGACCAGCTCACCGCCGACGAAGAGCTGAGGAAAAGTCGGCCATTGCGATACGCTCGGCAGCGTCTCCCGGATCGAGGGGGCCGCCAGGACGTTCACATAGGCGAACGGTACGCCGGCCGCCTGCAGGCAGGACACGGCCTTGGCCGAGAAGCCGCACTGCGGCATCTCCGGCACGCCCTTCATGTAGAGAAGGACCGGATGTTTGGCGATCTGGTCGCGGATGGTGTCTTCGATGGTGCTCATGGACGTGCCTCTGGGACTGGAAGGAAATTTTCGCCCTCACCCCTCCTTCCGGGACGATGCCGCCCAATCGCCAGTCGCTTCGTCCCCGGCAGGGGATGATGGCTGAGATTTCGCCGGCTTTCCCGAAAGGAGAAGGTGTGGAACGCACTACTTACAGGCCGGACGCGAAGCCCAGCAGTTCGACGGTGATGTCCTCCTCGCCGGTGACTTTGGCCTGACACGCCAGACGGGACTTGGAACCGACGCCGACGATGGTGTCGAGCCGGGCGTTCTCTTCGGCGCCGATCCTGGAAACGCTCTTGCGCCCCGCCTGCACGAAGATGTGGCAGGAGCCGCACTGCGCGTTGCCTCCACACTTGTGCATGATGGCCTCGCCGGCTTCCATGATGAGTTCGAGCAGGGATGCGCCTTCCCGGGTCTCGACGGTTTTTCCGGAAGGCTGGATGGTCAGGATAGACATGTGACGTCCTCTCAAGTGTGTGTCTTGGTGGGTGTAAAAAATTCCAAAAGTCCGGTCAGGCCGCGCTCCCATCCGCAAAGGCCCGGATCACGGAGGCGCCGACACTGTCGGTCCGGTCCAGTTCGCCCAGCTTGGCCAACAGGCGTTCGCAGTCTTCCCTGTCGCCCCTGCGCAGGCGGATGAAGGCCAGCGCCTTGAGCGAGAACAGGTAGAAATGCTGCGGCGCGTCGTAGCGCTGCCAGTCGACGGTGGCCGGCGTCAATGCCTCGATGTCGTTCGGAAAACCGCCTTGCAGCGCCGCCGCCTCCAGCGCCATCCGCACGACCCGCTCGGCATCGGCCAGGCGTCCCTTGTAGAAATAGAATTTGTACATCGAGAAATAGACCGACAAGGCCTCGGGCGCCGCGGCGTGCGCCTGCCGCAAGTAGGCCTCGGCCTGCTCGGTGTCGGCATAGGCGCTCATCGCCTGCTCCAGGAGGACTCCCACCTGGGCGGGTACCTCGCCGGCGTAGAACGAGCGCAGGGGATCGGCGCTGGCGGTCATCGTCCGGCTCCCGTCAGCTCCAGAGCGCGGCCGGGGCGAGCAGCCTTTCGACCGGCCGGCCGTTCTTCAGATGTTCTTCGATGATCTCGGACACGTCTGCCGGACTCACCTTGGAATACATCACGCCCTCCGGATAGACCAGGACGGTCGGCCCGAGATCGCAGGTGCCCAGGCAGCCGGTGCTGGTCAGCGCGAACTGGCCGTAGAGCTGGCCGGCCTCGAACTGCTGCATGAAGGTCTGGAATACCGCCGTGGAACCGAGCTGGCCGCAGGAACCGCGCGGATGGCCGGGCGGACGGGTCTGGGCGCAGACGAAGACGTGTTTACTGGGTTTTGGCATGAAAAGTCCTCTCCTTTGTTGAATCGTCGTCGGTCCCCTCACCGGGGACCCGCGGCACTCGTCCGCACACTTTCCCTTCCCGCAGGGGGAGAAGGGCGAAATCTCAGGCCCGCTGGCCGCGCGTGGCCAGGCTGGCCTTCAAGCTGTCCAGCGAGATGCTCTTGCCATCCTGATCCTGGAACACCTTGAAGACCTTCTCCTGGGCCGCCGTGGACTTCACGAAGTCGTCGTGGGCCTGTTTCAACAGCGCCTTGCAGGTCGCCATGGCATTGGCCTCGTCCATGTCGTCCGGGACGGGGCTGCGGTTCAGGTACTGGTTGAAACGCTTCAGGATGTGCAGCCGATTGACGTGCACGACCGAGGGCTCGTATTCCACGCCGAAGAAATCGAGGAATTCCTCGGCCGCGGAAAAACTTTGTAGGCGCTGCAAAACCGGATTCATGATGATTCCTTACCCTTCAGGTTTGTTACATTGCCGGTCCCGCGTCTCAGCCGAAAAGACCCGGACGCGGCTGGAACGACACCGAGGTTTCGGCGTAGAACAGCTTCAGTTCGGTCTCGCTGGGCGGGCGCTTGGTCTGGCTGGCGTGGATGCGGATGCGCTTGAGCAGCCTGCCGGCGTCCGTTTCGCTTAGCTCGATCCCGAGCTGGCGGAAGCTCCGCTTCACCGCGTGGGTACCGGAATGCTTGCCCAGCACCAGACGGTGCTCACGGCCCAGATCCTTCGGATCCACGCCCTGGTAGTTGATGAGGTTCTTGAGCAGACCGTCGACATGGATGCCGGCCTCATGGGTGAACACGGCCTCGCCGACGATGCTCTTGTTCGCGGCCACCGGCCGGCCGGAGGCGGCCGCCACCAGTCCGGAAATCTCCGGGAAATGATCGACGGCGATGCCGGTATCGACGCCATAGAGCTGGTGCAGAGCCATCACGGTTTCCTCGATGGCCGCGTTCCCGGCCCGCTCCCCCAGGCCGTTGACCGTGGTGTTCACATGGCTCGCCCCGGCCTGCACCGCCATCAGGGTGTTGGCCGTCGCCAGCCCGAAGTCGTTGTGGGCGTGCATCTCGATTTCCAGATCGGTGGCCACGGCCAGCCGGCGGATGCGCTCGAAGGTGGACATCGGCTCCAGCAGGCCCAGGGTGTCGGCGAAGCGGACCCGCCGGGCGCCGGCCCGCTGCGCCGCCTCGGCGACCTGCAGCATGAAGTCGGGATCGGCGCGGGAGGCATCCTCACACCCGACACAGACCTCCAGACCGGTGTCCAGCCCCCGCTTCACGAAACGGTCGATGCTGGCCAACACCCATTCGCGGGTCCGGTTCACCTTGTGGCGGAGATGGATGTCCGATACCGGGATCGACAGGTTCACCCGATCGGCGCCGCAATCGGCGGCCGCCGCCAGATCCCGCTCGCACATCCGGCCCCAGACCATCAGCCGGGCCGATAGTCCCAGGCCGGCGATGGCCCGGATCACCTCCTGCTCCTCGGCGCCCATGACGGGAATGCCCACTTCCATTTCCGGCACGCCGGCCCGAGCCAGCGCACGAGCTATGGAAAGCTTTTCCTCGGCGGTGAAAGCGACGCCGGCGGTCTGCTCGCCGTCGCGAAGGGTGGTGTCGTTGATGGTGACCCGCTGTGTAACCATGGCTGGCCTCACTTGAGTTCTTTGGCCAGATTACGGCTGTAGCGTGGCAGTTCGATGACCAGGTCGGCCTTGCTCACCACTGCCTGGCAAGCCAGGCGGGAATGCGGCTCCAGTCCCCAGGCCCGGTCCAGCATGTCGTCCTCGGCGTCGTCCGCCGGGTTCAGCGATTCGTAGCCCTCCCGCACGATGACGTGGCAGGTGGAACAGGCGCAGGCCATCTCGCAGGCATGCTCGATCCCGATCCCGCCGTGGAGCAGCGCATCGCAGATGCTCTGGCCGTAGCTCGCCTTGATGACGGCGCCTTCCGGACACAGTTCGGCATGGGGCAACACCTTGATCTGCGGCATGCTCAGACTCCCAAACTCTCCAGCTTCTGGCCGGTCAGGGCGGCCTTGATGCTGTGGTCCATCCGTCGCCCGGCGAATTCCGTGCTGGCCTCGTTCAGCGCGTCGGCGGCATTCTTGATCGCCTGCCAGTCCGAGCCCTCCATTGCGCCTTTGAGAACCTGCAAGCCTTTCACCAGCACCTCGAGCTCCTGCTCGGTCAGGAGTCCACCGTCCTCGGTCAAGGCCGACTCGGTGGCCTCGATCAGACGCGCGGCTTCGACCTTCTGCTCCTGCAGCCGCCGCGCTTCCAGGTCGTCGCGGGCATGCAGATAGGAATCCTCGATCATCCGCGCCACTTCGGCGTCGCTGAGCCCGTAGGACGGCTTGACCTCGATCCTCGCCTCGACCCCGCTGGTCTGCTCGGCTGCGGTCACGTTGAGGAGGCCGTCGGCATCGACCTGGTAAGTCACCCGGATGCGCGCCGCACCCGCCACCATCGGCGGGATGCCGCGCAGCTCGAAGCGCGCCAGCGAGCGGCATTCGCTCACCAGTTCACGCTCGCCCTGTACCACATGGATGCTCATGGCGGTCTGGCCGTCCTTCCATGTGGTGAATTCCTGGGCCCGCGCCACCGGTATGGTGGTATTGCGCGGCACGATCTTTTCGCACAGGCCGCCCAAGGTTTCGATGCCCAGCGACAGCGGAATCACGTCGAGCAGCAGCCAGTCGCCGCCCGCGCGGTTGCCGGCCAGCAGGTTGGCCTGCATGGCGGCGCCGAGCGCCACCACCTTGTCTGGATCGAGATCGGTGAGCGGCGTTTGCTGGAAGAATTCGGCCACCGCCTCCCGGATGCAGGGCATGCGGGTGGCGCCGCCGACCAAGACCACGCCCTTGATGTCGTCGATGGCCAGTCCGGCGTCGCGCAGAGCCTTGCGCACCGGGGTGAGCGTTTTCTTCACCAAACCGGCGGTCAGCTCCGCAAAGGTGTCGCGGCTCAAGGTCGCCACGATCCGGGAGCCGTCCGACAGCACGGTGTCGACGGTCGCCTCCGTCTGTTCGGAGAGCCGTTCCTTGGCGGCACGGGAGGCGGTCAGGAGAAGGCTCGCGTCGCTGCTGGAGAGGCCGTTCAGCCCGCTCTGGGCGAGCAGCCAGTCGTAGACCGCCCGGTCGAAATCGTCCCCCCCCAGAGCCGGATCGCCATTGGTGGCGAGCACTTCGAATACGCCGCGGGTGAGTTTCAGCACCGAGATGTCGAAGGTGCCTCCCCCCAAATCGTAGACCGCGTACACGCCCTCGGCGGCGTTGTCCAGCCCGTAAGCCACCGCCGCCGCGGTCGGCTCGTTGAGCAGCCGGAATACCTCCAGCCCGGCGAGCTTCGCGGCGTCCTTGGTCGCCTGGCGCTGGGCCTCGTCGAAATAGGCCGGCACCGTGATGACCGCCCCCGCCAGCTCACCGCCCAGCTCCGCGACCGCCCGGTCGCGCAGGACCTTGAGAATCTCGGCCGAGACCTGGACCGGGCTGATGCGCCCGGCGCGGGTGTCGAACTGCACCATGCCCTCGCCTTCGACGAAACGATAGGGCGCGCCGTGATGGCTGGCGAGGTCGCCCAGTCCGCGGCCCATGTAGCGCTTGACCGACACGAAGGTGTTCTCGGGATCTTCGGCCTGCCGGGCCTTGGCCTCGTAGCCGACCTCGATCGCGCCGGCACCGAGGTACCGCACCACCGAAGGTAACAGAACCCGCCCTTGGGCATCGCCCAACACTACCGTCTGTTCGTCCCGGACGGTGGCCACCAGCGAATGGGTCGTACCCAGGTCGATCCCCACCGCGAGCCGCCGCTGCGGCTTCACGCCGGCGCCGGGTTCGGAAATCTGTAGCAGCATCAGTCCTCCAGCAGGGCGTGCGCCTGATCGAGATCACGTTTGAGTTTTTCCAGGAAGGCGAGCTGGCGCACCAGCACCGCGGCATCCGGATGCGATTGCTGGACGTCGAGCATGGCGCCGAGCGATTCGATCAGATGATCCATTTCCTTCTTCAGCCGGAAACCGAGCCGGTCCAGCGCCGCTTCGCTGCGGCCGGCGATGGCATCCTGCATTTCCTCCCGCCATTCGATCTGCTCCAGCAGGAACTCCGCCGGCATCGCCGTATTGTCTTCTTCCCGCGTATCCACGCCGTGGATGCGAAGCAGATAGCGCGCCCGCTCCAACGGGCGCTTCAAGGTCTGGTAGGCCTCGTTGGCGAAAGTCGCCCATTGCAGAGACAGGCGCTTTTCCACGTCGCTCAGATGGGCCGCCTTGTCCGGATGGACGCGGGCTTGCAGCTCCAGGTAATGGCTGTCCAGGACGCTCTGGTCCAGCCGGAACATTTCGGGCAACTGGAAAAACTCGAAATAGTTACGGGGCGCCATTTCGCTCATGGCCATCGCTCCTAGACGTTGAAACTCTCGCCGCAACCGCATTCATTCTTGACGTTGGGATTGTTGAACTTGAAGCCTTCGTTCAGGCCTTCCCGCACGAAATCCAGTTCGGTGCCTTCCAGATAGACCAGGCTTTTCGGATCGACCAGCACGGTGACACCGTGGCTTTCGAAACGTTGATCCTCCGGTGCCGGCTCGTCGACGAATTCCAGGGCATAGGCCAGACCGGAACAGCCCGACGTCTTGACGGCGACCCTCAAGCCGACGCCGGTACCCCGCGCCGCCAGATGCTTCTGGACCTGTGCCGCCGCTTTTTGTGTCAGTGTCACCGCCATCTCGTCCTCCTTCTGGCACACGGGTGTCAGTGAGACGAACAGCTTGCGCCGCCGTCGACCGAGAAGGAACTGCCGCAACTGCAGGACGACGTGGCGTTCGGGTTCTTGATGACGAAACGGGAACCCTCCAGCCCCTCCTGGTAATCGATCTCGGCACCCTGCAGATACTGCAGACTGGTCGGGTCGACCAAGAGGACGACACCATCCTTCTCCACTGTCGTGTCGTCCTCGTTCACGGCCTCCTCGAAAGCAAAGCCGTACTGCATCCCCGAGCAGCCCCCGCCCGATACATAGACCCGGAGCTTGAGCGCCGGATTACCTTCCTCGGCGATCAATTCGCTCACCTTGGCCGCGGCGTTGCCGGTGAATATCAATGCAGGCTCGGAAGGCGTCAGATCGACGATGCTGGTCATGGCTGTCATAACGTCGTCCTCGCCTTCAGGCGGCCGATTTGCGAATTTCGTAGCCATCATCGGCCACGCCCAGTTTGGCCTTGTAGTCCGAGACGGCGGCCTTGATGGCGTCTTCGGCCAGCACGGAGCAGTGGATCTTCACCGGTGGCAGCGCCAATGCCTCGGCGATATCGGAGTTCTTGATGGCCAGGGCCTCGTCGACGGTCTTGCCCTTGACCCACTCGGTCACCAGCGAGCTGGAGGCGATCGCCGAACCGCAGCCATAGGTCTTGAATTTGGCATCCTCGATCACGCCTTCCTCATTGATCTTGATCTGCAGCTTCATCACGTCGCCGCAGGCCGGAGCGCCGACGACGCCGGTGCCCACGCCGTCTTCGTCCTTGTCGAAGGAGCCGACGTTGCGGGGATTTTCGTAGTGGTCGATGACTTTATCGCTGTATGCCATGGTTGTTCTCCCGATTGGATGGTGAAGAGGGTGGGGCGTGTCTAATGCGCGGCGGCCCACTGAACGGTGTTGAGGTCGATCCCGTCCTTGTACATCTCCCACAGGGGCGAAATCTCGCGCAGGCGAGCGACCTTGTCCTTGATCAGGGAGATGGCGAAATCCACGTCCTCCGCCGTGGTATAGCGGCCCAGAGTGAAGCGGATCGAGCTGTGGGCCAGCTCATCACTGCGGCCCAAAGCACGCAGCACATAGGAAGGCTCGAGGCTGGCCGAGGTACAGGCCGAACCACTGGACACCGCCAGGTCCTTGATGGCCATCATCAAGGACTCACCCTCCACGTAGTTGAAGCTGATGTTCAGGTTGTGCGGCACCCGCTGTTCCAGATCGCCGTTGATGAACACCTCTTCCATGTCCGCGAGACCGGCCAGCAGCCTGTCACGCAGCCGACGGATGCGTTCGTTCTCCGCCGCCATCTCCTCGCGGGCGATGCGGAAGGCTTCCCCCATGCCGACGATCTGGTGCGTGGCGAGGGTGCCGGAGCGCAGACCCCGCTCATGGCCACCGCCGTGCATCTGTGCCTTGAGGCGGATGCGCGGCTTGCGGCGCACGTAGAGGGCGCCGATGCCCTTGGGACCATAAGTCTTGTGGGCGGAGAAAGACATGAGATCGACCGGCAGCTGCTCCAGATCGATCTCGACCTTGCCAGTGGCCTGGGCGGCATCGACGTGGAAGATCACGCCGTGTTCCCGGCAGATCCGCCCGATCGCCGCGATGTCCTGAATCACCCCTATCTCGTTGTTGACCTGCATTACCGAAGCCAGCACGGTGTCGGGCCGGATCGCCGCCCTGAAGGCGTCCAGATCCAGGAGACCGTTGGCCATCGGCTCGAGATAGGTAACCTCGAAACCGGACGACTCCAGCTCACGCATGGTATCGAGCACCGCCTTGTGTTCAGTCTTCACGGTGATCAGATGACGGCCTTTGGTCTGGTAGAACTCGGCCGCACCCTTGATGGCGAGGTTGTCCGACTCGGTCGCGCCGGAGGTCCAGACGATTTCCCGGGGATCGGCGTTGACCAGCTTCGCCACTTCCTCCCGCGCGTTCTCCACCGCCTGCTCGGCGGTCCAGCCGAAGGTATGGGAGCGGCTGGCAGGGTTGCCGAAGTTTTCCGTCAGGAATGGAATCATCTTCTCGGCAACACGTGGGTCGACCGGCGTCGTAGCCGAGTAATCGAGATAGACCGGTAGCTTCATTGGCTGTTCTCCGAGTTCGCCAGAGGGACGGGCGGTTTGCCTTGACCTCTATCTAGCAAACGCTGGGCCACTTCCGGACAAACGCGTAGCCTTTTGATTTTGCAGTGTTTTGGTCGAATACGGAGACTCCGGGGTTTGTCTCGTTTTCGACAAGGGCGGACCGGGCAAAGCGGCGGGGCATCCTTCGTGGAAGGACCGACCCGGCAAACAGGACCGGTATGGTACGGATTGGGAAGGGCTGGAGGGTCAAGACGACCCGACGAGCGCCCCGTTGTCAGGTTTGCGACAAACCGACGGAATGCACCGAACTGGTGAACGCTACACTACCGAGCGCGCTGCTTCCGCCTGGCCTCATTCAAAGGGGCAGATTTCGGCCTGCGAGTGGTTGGCATAGGTGTTCCATCTCGGGTAATAGTTTTCGTCCGCCTCGTTACCCCACACCGACCACCGATCCCGCGCACCTCGTGCGAACAGTTCCAGATACGGTCCCGGACTGCACGCCTCGATGATGCCGTACATCTCATCAGGCTTTCGCGAGTGTTCGCGCTTCCGGGTAGCCAAGAAATTCACCTGGCGACGGCCCGCCGCCAGAGTACGCGCATTTTTCCCGCGCACGCCGAACAGCACCAGCTCCGTGACGTTCCGGAAATAAAATCCGACGCCTCGGCCATCCGGACCACCGTCTTTGCGGATCTTGTGCCAGACGAGATTGGTCTTGTAGGTGAATCCCCAGGCCTCCATGACCTTCAGACCCTCCAGCAGCAGGGCATTCGGCACCCACAGATACAGGTGCGCTGTGTCGGCCGTTAGCCGCTCCACCGGTAATCCCGCGATTGCCTCGAGGCTCATCGTGCCGTAACGGTTCAGGCGCTTGTGCTCCGGCGCCATTTTGCCCGTGCGGTTCTGAAACTGCCACGGCGGATCGGCGAGGATCGTCCTGAAACGTTTGTCGCCGAGGCGCTCGAGCAAATCGGCGGCGGGATCAAGCGTGTTCTCTGTCATATTCTTCCCAGTCCGTTATAAGCTTGGGTGTAATGCCAACGGCCAAGACCGGGCAACCGCCGTGCCGTCCGGCATTCAGCCGGTACAGCAGCTTGCCCATCCATGTCGTGCTGGCGCCGTATTTGGACTTGATGAGTTTGGGCCGGCCTTTGCCGTCGAGCCTGGGATTTCCGTCGCGATCCAACTCCGGGCCCAATTTTTCGAAAACCGTATTGAGCGAAGCGCTGCGCGTCAGAAGAACCGCCGCGTCGATCAAATCGCACTCATGGAACGCGCGGAAAGCATAGAGATCACGATCGAATGTCTGATCCTTGCTGTTCCATTCCAGATCGAACGCGACACGATTCTTCACGTAATCCACCTTGTGTCCATCGAGAAAATTTTCACGGGTGATGTGCTCGACGCTGCAGCCCTTTTTTCTGAGCGCCTCGATTCCGTCAAGTGCGTCTCCCTCATCTCCCTCGCCATCGTCCTCCAATCCGAGGACTTTTCCGCCCGATCCTGCCACCTTGGTAATGAGAAGATCGCCCTTGATCCGCGTTTCCATCCAGCCTTTGGCGCGCAGCAGCCCGGAAACCCGCTTCGGTATGTCCGACTCATTACCACCCGGCTTGCGAATGTCGGCCAGGCTCAGCCGAAAGGCGCTCAGCGCATCGATGATTTCGTGAAACTCCTCCGGACAACCCGTCGCCAGCACTTGCGCCGCATTGCGATAATTATGGATCTCATAGAGCGTCCGGATATCTTCAGGAATGAAGGAGTCAATGGGATTCGCGCTCATCGGGAGATATCGTTCGACGTCGTAGATTCAACCCAGCCTGCGGGGGTGACATCTTACACCCGCATACGACACCACCCTAGGAAAATGAAAGGCCAGGTCGCCCTGGCCTTTCTTCCATTGCCGGCCCGCTAGGCCGAAACGCGCTGCCTCTCTACGCTGCGGTACACCCTATGAGGCTCGGCTTCGCCACGGATCACCTTCGCGTCGATCACGACCTTCTCGACATCCTCGGCAGAAGGTAATTCGTACATGGTATCGAGCAGTGCATGTTCGATGATGGTCCGCAGGCCGCGCGCGCCAGTCTTGCGCTCCATGGCGCGCCGGGCGATGGCTCCGAGGGCCTCCGGCAGGATTTCCAGCTCGCAGCCTTCCATTTCGAACAGCCGGGCGTACTGCTTGACGAGGGCGTTTTTCGGCTCGGTCAGGATGCTGACCAGTGCCGCTTCGTCGAGTTCCTCGAGCGTCGCCACGACTGGCAGGCGGCCGATGAACTCCGGTATCAGACCGTAGCGGATCAGATCCTCGGCCTCGACGCCCGCCAGGATCTCCCCGACATTGGTGTTTTCCTCCTTGCTTTTTACCTCGGCGGAAAAGCCGATGCCGCTCCTTTCCGAACGGGAGCGTATGGTCTTGTCGAGGCCGGCAAAGGCGCCGCCGCAGATGAACAGGATGTTGGCGGTGTTGACCTGCAGGAACTCCTGCTGTGGATGCTTGCGCCCACCCTGCGGCGGCACCGAAGCGACGGTGCCCTCCATCAATTTGAGCAGGGCTTGCTGCACGCCTTCCCCGGACACGTCGCGGGTGATGGATGGGCTGTCGGCCTTGCGGGAAATCTTGTCGATCTCGTCGATGTAGACGATCCCCTGCTCGGCCTTTTCCACGTCGTAATCGCAGGCCAACAGGAGCTTCTGGATGATGTTCTCGACGTCCTCGCCGACGTACCCGGCTTCGGTGAGGGTGGTGGCGTCGGCGATGGTGAAGGGGACGTCCAGCACCCGCGCCAGGGTCTCGGCCAGCAGAGTCTTCCCGGAACCGGTCGGACCGATCAGGAGGACGTTGCTCTTGGCCAGCTCCACATCGTTCCTGAAGGTTCTGGCCTTGAGGCGCTTGTAATGGTTGTACACGGCGACCGAGAGGATGCGCTTGGCCTTCTCCTGGCCGATGACGTATTGGTCCAGAATCGCCTTCATTTCCTTCGGCTTGGGAAGGCCCTCCACGCACCCCGCCTCGCTGCCCTGCAACTCCTCGCGGATGATGTCGTTGCACAGCTCGACACATTCGTCGCAGACGAACACGGCGGGGCCTGCGATGAGTTTCCTTACCTCGTGCTGACTCTTGCCGCAGAACGAGCAATACAGCAGCTTGCCGGACTCTCTGTTTTTCCTGTCTTCGTTCATGGCGCTTGACTCCCCGGGTTGGGAACGGTGTTTGGCTGTCACTCACCCATTGACTGGCGGGCCGTGCGCCGGATCGCGGCCGCTCAGGCCGCGCCGGATGCGCGACTCACGAGTACTTTATCGATCAGGCCGTATTCGACCGCGTCGTTTCCGCCCATGAAGTTGTCGCGATCGGTGTCGATCTGGATCTTCTCGATGGGCTGGCCGGTATGATGGGCGAGAATCTTGTTGAGGCGGTCGCGCACCGCCAGAATCTCCCGGGCATGGATGTCGATGTCCGAGGCCTGCCCCTGGAATCCCCCCAGCGGCTGGTGAATCATGATCCGCGAATGCGGCAGGCAGTAGCGCTTGCCGGCCGCGCCCCCGGCCAGCAGCAGTGCCCCCATGCTGGCGGCCTGGCCGACACAGAGGGTGCTGACGTCCGGCTTGATGAACTGCATGGTGTCGTAAATCGCCAGTCCCGCCGTCACCAGCCCGCCGGGGGAGTTGATGTAGAGATGTATGTCCTTGTCGGGATTCTCCGATTCCAGGAACAGCAACTGCGCGATCACCAGATTGGCCATGTAGTCCTCGACCTGGCCCACCAGAAAAATCACGCGCT
>NZ_AUKJ01000007.1 GCF_000424685.1 Methylococcus capsulatus str. Texas = ATCC 19069 | reverse complement strand
GGAATGGCCAGCAGGCCCTGTTTCAGGGCGGACAACGGGAACCTCTTTGAAAATCTTGACTTCTTACATCAATTTTTCAGCATTGAACAGCCCTGTATACGCTGTCGACCATGCGACAGTGGAGCTGATTCCCGGAAAGCAAGACCGAGATTGGGAACAGCGCTGGAGAATCGTTCAAGATGATCTTCAACAGTTGCTTCAGCCCAAGACCGAAATATGCAGCTCTGACACGATTCATGCGTCCGCACATCATCTTTTCTCGTTCTACATAGCCGCGTACCATCTCAAAGATATTCTGAAGGAGGCAGCGCCGCAGCTAGGAATTGAAGCCTCAGAAGTTGAGGCTGCGATCACAAATGATCCGCGGCTATCGCTCTTGGCGGACCTTGCGAACTTAGATAAACACTACCGCCTCGAAAGACGCCCCCGTAGTGGAAACGTCCCCATTATTGACAAACTCTCAGGGATAAATACGCAAGAGGAGGGAGGGTGGCAGCTATCTGTACAGATTCGACACGGAGCCGCAATTCTCGATGGACTCGCTATTGCGCAGGATGCCATCAATGCCTGGAACGAAAAGTTCCAACTATGGGGGCTCATCTAATAGCTATCTGCGCCCCTGCCACCAGTCTACAGTTGCGCGCCGTCTACCAGACGTAGCCGTGGCGAAAGCCGTGCTACCTGATCGGCGGCAACATACACGACGCGGGGCATTCGGTCGGCTCCGATCCGCTAGCGCTGTCCGCCGCATGGGAAGAATCTTCTGGGGGCTTAAGGGTAGGGCATTTCAGATTCACTGTGGCCCCAGTGTGGCCCTGAATTTCTGACCCCTTCAAGAATCAATACTAAATGATTGATTTCTTGGAGCCGGTGATAGGATTTGAACCTACGACCCGCACATTACGAATGTGCTGCTCTACCGACTGAGCTACACCGGCTTCGTCCGCTGGGAGGCGCATTATAGGCACAGAAGCCGGCTGACACAACCCGGACGGGACCGGCTGCGTCCCGCCGCGGCTCATGGCGCTACCGGACCTCGGCATCGAGGTCTTCGTAGGCCGCCGGTGTGAATCTCGGCGTGCAGATGGCGAGAAATACCAGGTCGCCGGCGCCCGTGTTGGCGATGCGCTGGGATACCCCTGGCGGTATGAGCACCACGTCCCCCGGCCCGACGGCCGAAGGCGCCACCCCTCCGATTTCGACCCGGCCTTGCCCCTCCAGGATCAGGTAGCGCTCCGTGGTGTCGCGGAGCCGGTGCAGCCGGGTGGTGACGCCGGGTTCGACGCGGGCGCGGGCGACGGAAACATCGGCATCGGCGGCGGAATTCCACCATTCGGTGATATGGCAGCGTTCGTCGAAATAGTATTCGCGCGCCGATCGGTGATGGATACCTGCCTGAGTCATGACACGCGTTCTTCGGTTCCTGATGGTGGCCGGGCTGACCGCAGTATAACGCGATCGCGCCCCGGAACCGCCGCGGCCCGGGCGATTCGGTTAGAATTCGTGGTTTGTCCTCCGCTCCCTGACGCTTTGCCACGCCGGAAGTTCCATCCGATGACCGATCCATCCGACCTGTCCAGACACACGCCGATGATGCAGCAGTATCTGCGCATCAAAGCGGAGCATCCGGACCGGCTGCTGTTTTACCGGATGGGCGATTTCTATGAATTGTTCTTCGAAGACGCCCGGCGGGCGGCAAGGCTGCTGGACCTGACCCTCACCAGCCGGGGCGAATCGGGAGGCGAACGCGTCGCCATGGCGGGCATTCCTTACCATGCGGTCGACGGCTATCTGGCGCGCCTCATCCGGCTGGGCGAATCGGTGGCGATCTGCGAGCAGGTCGGCGATCCGGCCACCTCGAAAGGGCCGGTGGAGCGCAAGGTGGTGCGGATCGTGACGCCCGGCACGGTGACCGACGAGGCGCTGCTGGAGGAGCGCCGCGACAACCTGCTGGCGGCGGTTGCCCGCGATGGCGCCATGTTCGGGCTGGCGGTGCTGGATCTGTCCGGCGGGCGTTTCACTCTGCAACAGCCGGGGTCCGTGGCGCAGCTCCTGAACGAGCTGGAGCGGCTGAATCCGGCCGAGATCCTGGTCAGCGAGGACGAACCGTTGACGGAGGAACTGTCCGGACGGCGGGGTCTGACCCGGCGTCCCCCCTGGCATTTCGATCCTGAGAGCGGCCGCCGCCAGTTACTGAACCAGTTCGGCACCCAAGACCTGGCGGGCTTCGGCTGTGAGTATCTGGGCCTGGCCATAGGCGCCGCTGGCTGCCTGCTGCAATACCTGCGCGACACCCAGCGCAGCGCCCTGCCTCACATCCGCAGCATCCGCGCCGAGAGCGGAACGGAATATGTCGGCCTGGACGCCGCCAGCCGCCGCAATCTGGAGCTGGACTGGCATCCTTCCGGCCGCGCCGAGTTCACCCTGCTGGGACTCCTGGACCGCACCGGATCGGCGATGGGCGGGAGGCTGCTGCGGCGCTGGCTGCATCAGCCTTTGCGCGACCGGACGACCCTCATACTCCGCCAGCAAGCGATCGGCGAGTTGCTGGCGGACCGCCGCTTCGAAGCTCTGCACGACTTGCTACGCGGCGTGGGCGATGTCGAGCGGATCGCCGCCCGGATCGCCCTCAAATCGGCCAGACCCCGCGACCTGTCCACGTTGCGCCAGACGCTCAAGGCCCTGCCCGCCCTCAGGGAGACCCTCCACGGTACCGAAAGCGCACTGCTGGGAGAACTGACGCGGCGCCTCGTCGACCAGCCCGAGCTGAGCGAGCTGTTGCAACGGGCCATCGTCGATGACCCGCCGCAGCTGATCCGCGACGGCGGTGTGATCGCCGAGGGCTACCACGCCGAGCTCGACGAGCTGCGTCTCATGAGTGAAAACGCCGACCGTTTCCTGGCCGAGCTGGAGGAAAAGGAGCGTGAGCACACCGGGCTGGGTGCTCTCAAGGTCGGTTACAACCGCGTGCAGGGCTTCTACATCGAACTGCCGCGGAGCCAGGCCGATCGGGCGCCGGTGCATTACATCCGGCGTCAGACGCTGAAAAACGCCGAGCGCTACGTCACACCGGAGTTGAAGGACTTCGAGGACAAGGTGCTGAGCGCCCGCGAAAGAGCGCTGTCCTGCGAAAAAGCCCTCTATGAGGCCTTACTGGAAATACTGGGGCGCTGGCTGCCCACACTGCAGGACTGCGCGGCGGGGCTGGCCGAACTGGACGTACTGGCGAATCTGGCGGAGCGCGCCGACCGGCTGAACTGGGTAGCGCCGCGACTGGTGGACGCTCCGGGCATCCGCATCATCGGCGGACGCCATCCCGTGGTCGAGCAGGTCGGCGGCACACCGTTCGTGCCCAATGACCTGGCATTCGGTCCGAACCGCCGCATGCTGGTCATCACCGGCCCGAACATGGGCGGCAAATCGACCTACATGCGGCAGGCCGCGATCATTGTGCTGATGGCTCACATCGGGAGCCACGTCCCGGCGGCGGAAGCCGAAATCGGCCCGATCGACCGCATCTACACCCGTATCGGCGCTTCCGACGACCTGGCCGGCGGCCGCTCCACCTTCATGGTGGAGATGACCGAGACCGCCAACATCCTGAACAACGCCACGGCGGAAAGCCTGGTGCTGATGGACGAAATCGGCCGTGGCACCAGCACCTTCGACGGACTTTCGCTGGCCTGGGCCTCTGCCGAGCACCTCGCGCGGGAAACCCGCGCCTATACGCTGTTCGCCACCCATTATTTCGAACTGACGGCATTGGCCGAGGAATGCGAGGACGTCGGCAACGTCCACCTGGACGCCGTGGAGCACGGCGACAAGGTGGTGTTCCTGCATGCGGTCCGGGAAGGACCGGCGAGCCAGAGCTATGGTCTACAGGTGGCGGCGCTGGCGGGGGTGCCGCAGACGGTCATCGACAACGCGCGGCGGAAACTGGAGCAGCTCGAACGGCAGGCTCGGTCGGCGCATCAGCAGGCCGCACCGGTGGCCCAGCTCGATTTGTTCCTGCCTCCGGAGCCGCACCCCGTGGTGCGGCGGCTCGAGTCCTTGGACGTCGATGGGCTGAGCCCGCGCGAGGCACTGAATCTGCTGTTCGAGTTGAAACAGTCGCTGTGAGAACGGACTGGCGACGGACGGATCCCGGTGCCGTCCGAGCGGAGGGTCAGGGCGTCCTCGCCTGCCTGCCGCCCTCATCCTTTTCATGCTTGAGCATGCGGGCGAGCTGCTCGGCCGGAACGTAGCCCGGCAACACGTTGCCGCCGCCGGTGACGATCATCGGCGTGCCCTGAGCACCGATGGCGGTTCCCAGCGCCATCTGCTCCTTGATGGGATTGTCGCAGGTCCTTTCTTCCACCTTCTCGCCCTTCTTGGCCTTGGTCAAGGCAGCGTTGCGATCCTTGGCGCACCACACGTTGACCGCTTTGTCCCAGGATTCCGAACCCTCGCCGGCACGCGGAAAGAACAGGTAACGGATCTCGATGCCTTCCTTGAGATAGCTGTCCATCTCCGAATGGAGTTTGCGGCAGTAACCGCAATCGATGTCGGTGAAGACGTAGGCCACGTACTTGCCGATCTTGGGTTTGAACACGATCATGTTCTTCTCGCCCAGCTTTTCCAGCGCCCCGAGCCGGGCCGTGGCGAGTTTGGGTTCGGTCAGGTCTTCCCGGTTCTTGAGATCGATCAGCGAGCCCTGGAACAGGTATTTGCCGTCGTCGGAGACATAGAACAGCTTCGGACCGACGATGACCTCGGAAATGCCGGCCAGCGGCGACGGCTTGATGGAATCGGGCTTCACCCCGGGCAGTGCCTGCCCGATCGCCTCCTCCACGGCTTTGGCATCCGCTAGGACGGATGCGACGGGCACGGCCAGGAGCGCGACCAGGGACAGCACGGAACGGAACGCTGGTTTCATCAGGGGATACCTCGGGATGGAAGGAATGGGGAGCTTAGGAGAACAAGCGTTCGATGTCGAGCATGAAAGCCAGCGCCATCAACGCGATCAGGATGAAAAGCCCGACCTGCTGCGCCAGCAGCTGGGTCCTTTCGGAGAGCGGACCGCCTTTCACCGCTTCGATCAGATAGAACATCAAATGACCGCCGTCCAGCACCGGGACCGGCAGCAGATTGAGTACGCCGAGGCTGACGCTGATCAAAGCCAGGAACTTGACGAACTGTGCGAGGCCCGCCTTGGCGGACTGCCCGGCGTACTGGGCGATGCTGATGGGACCGCTTAGGTTTTCCACGGTCGCCTTGCCAACGAGCATGCGCCCGATCATCTTGAGCGAGAGCCAGGCGTAATCGCCGGTGCGCTCCACCGCCGCGTCCAGAGCCGATATGACGCCCAGCCGATACTCCACTTCCATCGCGGCCCGCAACGAATCCGGTATCCGCGCCACCGCCCCGATCCTCCCGACCGTGCCGGTCGGGCCGTTCACGGCATCGGGCCTGATCTCCAGAGACACATGCACGCCATCGCGTTCCACCACCAGTCCGATCATCCGGCCGGGATGCGCGCGCACGATGTCGACCCACTGGCGCCAGCTACGCAAGGTCTCACCGTCCGCGGAAAGCAGCAGGTCGCCTGGCTTCATGCCGGCCCGCTCCGCCGGACTGCCGGGCTCGGTCCGCTCGATCACCGGCGCCAGTTCGGGCTGCCAGGGTTGCAGCCCCAGCCGGTCTCCCAGGGCTTCCGGAGCGTCGAGGACATGCGCAGGGATGCTGAGCGTGCGGAGCACCCGTCCGCCCGCACTGGTCTTCACCTCGACCTGCACGACGCCCTCGTCCATCACCCGCTCGAAGATCTTCCCCATGGCGAGACCCCAGGTCGGCGTCGGATCGCCGTCCACGGCGAGGATCTCATCCTCCGGCTCGAACCCCGCTTCGGCGGCGAAAGTACCGGCCTCCACCGGCCCCAGCACCGGCCGTATGCCGGTCTCGCCGGCCATGAATACGCCCCAGTAAAGCAGGATGGCCAGCAGGAAATTGAATACCGGTCCCGCGGCGACGATGGCGAACCGAACCGGTAGGCTCTGCCGGTTGAAGGCGTAAGGCAGATCGGCCGGAGCGACTGCCCCTTCCCGCTCGTCGACCATGCGGACATAGCCGCCGATGGGGATGGCGGAGAGGGTGAATTCCGTGCCGTCCGGTTTCCTTTGCCAGCGCAGGAGGGGGGTGCCGAAACCGAGGGAGAAGCGCAGCACCTTCACCCCGAGCCTGCGCGCCACCCAATAATGGCCGAACTCGTGCGCCGCGATGAGCAGCGCCAGAGCGACGAGAAAATAGAAGATCGTGTGGATGAGAGACATCAAACCCTTAAGTCATCGATGTACTTCTGCGCTACCTTGCGGGTTTCCGCGTCCGCTTGCAAGACCGACTCGATCGCATCCGCCGCATTGGGCGCCACCCTCGCCATGCAGTGCTCGATCACCCGCGGTATGCCCGTGAACGCCAGCCGGCGGTCCAGGAACGCCGCAACCGCGGTCTCATTGGCCGCATTCAGGATCGCCGGCGCCGTGCCGCCCGCTCCCACCGCCTCGTAGGCCAGACGCAGACAAGGGAAACGGGCGAGGTCCGGACGTTCGAAATTCAATTGCCGGACAGCGAACAGATCGAGAGATTCCGCGCCGGATTCGAAGCGATCGGGCCAGGCAAGCGCATGGGCGATCGGAATGCGCATGTCGGGCGTACCCATCTGGGCCAGCACGGTGCCATCGACGTAATCCACCATGGAATGGATCACGCTCTGGCGGTGCACGACGACCTGCACGTCATCGGGCTTCGCGTTGAACAGCAGACAGGCCTCGATCACCTCCAGCCCCTTGTTCATCATGGTCGCCGAATCGACGGAGATCTTCCGACCCATCACCCAGTTGGGATGCGCCACCGCCTGCTCCGGCGTCACCGTCTCCAGCTCGGCCAAGGGCGTGTGCAGGAATGGTCCCCCGGAGGCGGTGAGGAGAATTCGGCGCACGCCGACGGCCCGGCTACCCGCGCGGTATGCCGCCGGCATGCACTGAAACACCGCGTTGTGCTCGCTGTCGATCGGCAGCAACCGGGCACCCGATCGCGCCACCTCGGCCATGAACAGCGGGCCGGACATCACCAGCGCTTCCTTGTTGGCCAGCAGCACGTCCTTGCCGGCCCGTGCCGCCGCCAGCGTGGGCAGCAGCCCCGCGGCACCGACGATCGCCGCCATCACGCTGTCCACCTCCGGCAGGGAGGCGATCTGCTCCAGCGCCTCTGGCCCGGCCAGCACCTCGATACCGCCCAGACCCGCGGCCATCAGCCGCTCCCGCAGACACGCAGCGGCCTCGGCCCGGATCACCGCTGCATAGCGCGGCCGGTAAGCGCGGCATTGCTCGAACAGGCGGTCGACGTTGCCGTTGGCGGACAAGGCCACCACACGGTAGCGGTCGGGATGGCGCGCCAGCACGTCGAGCGTGCTGACGCCGATCGAACCGGTGGAGCCGAGTATGCATATGCCTTTCACGGACTTCTCCAGATGTCTGCCGACGCCGTGGTTTACTCTTCCGGAGCCGATTCTTCGGCCCCGGCATCGCTGGCCTCCGGCTCGGCCTCTTCCTGTCCCATCGGTTCCGGAGCGGCTTCACCGCTTTCCGGCTGGATCGGCTCGACCTGAACCGGCGCGCCCTCCATGTCGGTAGGTACTTCGATCGTCACGGGCTCGGCGGTCTGCAGGAACAGGCCAAGCAGCATGGAGCCGGCATAGAATACCGCGACCGAGGCCAACAAGGCGTCGATCCGGTCGAGCACGCCGCCATGGCCGGGCAGCAGCGAACCGCTGTCCTTCACCCCTCGCTGCCGCTTGAGCAGGCTCTCGAACAGATCGCCGCCCACCGAAATCACGACGGTGACCAGGGATAGGATGACGAAATCGGCAATGGTCAAAGGCTCCAGCTTGAACCAGAGACCCACGGCGACCGCCAGGATGGCCGACACCGCCAGGGCCCCGTACAGTCCCTCGACCGTCTTGCCGGGGCTGATTTCCGGCATCAGCTTGGTGAAACCCCATCTGCGCCCCACGAAATAGGCGGCGATGTCCGCGAAGGAAATCAGCACCAACAGGTACAGCGCCTGCGCGGCGCCGAAATTGAAGCGCAGCCAGATGAAGAGGATCCAGGAGGTGAGCAGAATGAACCAGCCCAGTCCCAACTTCAGCCCGACCGGCAACCGGATGGCGAGTGCCTTGTCCGGCCTGGCCCGGAGCAGCATGCCAACGGCGAACCACCACGCCACCACCGGCCACATCAGCCAATCGACCGTATACGGTGCCCAGAAACTGGCGGAGGCCATGGGCACGCCGAGGGCGACCAGGAATGCGATCCGTCCCGTGCGACTCTCCACACCGGAAACGTCCGCCCATTCCCAAGCGGCAAGCAGGATGACGCCTCCCCAAACCGCCGAAAACGCGGTGGGCTTGAGCAGGAGGACGGCTGCGATGACCAGGGGCGCCAGGACAAGTGCCGTAATCAAGCGATTTTTGAACATGGCGGAATCGGATTGGATGAGTGGAAAAATCTTGGCGGAATGAAGTCAGGGCATGCGGCCCGCGACCTGATCGCCGGTAAAACCGAACCGGCGCTGCCTGCCGGCATAGTCCTCGAACGCGAGATCCAGCGCCCCCTCGTCGAATTCCGGCCACAGCACCGGCGTGAAATACAGCTCCGTGTAGGCCAGCTGCCAGAGCAGGAAGTTGCTGATCCGGCGTTCGCCGCCGGTGCGGATAAAGAGGTCGGGCTCGGGGAGGTCGGCCAGTGCAAGCTGTTGCTGCAGTCTGTCCGCCGTGATCTGCTCGGGCGACAGCTCGCCTCGTCGGACCTTCTCCGCCAGGGTCTGGGCCGCCTGGACGATGTCCCAGCGCCCGCCGTAATTCGCCGCGATGGCCAGTTGCAAGCCGGTATTGCTGCGGGTCAGTGACTCGGCGGCGTCCATCCGCTCACGCAGCGCCTCGCCAAAGGCCGCGCGGTCGCCGATGATACGCAGGCGCACGCCGTTCTGGTGCAGTTTTTCCGTTTCCCGTTCCAGCGTCGACAGGAACAATTCCATCAGCACGGAGACTTCCTGCTCGGGCCGCCGCCAGTTCTCGCTGCTGAACGCGAACAGCGTCAGCGCTTCCACGCCGCGCTTCGCGCAGTGCTCCACCACTTTGCGGACCGCCCCGACGCCGGCGCGGTGGCCGGCGGTGCGAGGCAGATAGCGCTCTTGCGCCCAGCGGCCGTTGCCGTCCATAACGATGGCGACATGGCGGGGGATGCGTCGCATCCTGGCGCCATCTTCCGGGGCAGACGCCACCGGCTTGACATTGTCCGGCGAAAAGACCATGGATCGCAGCGTGTCAAACGGCAAGCAGGTCGGCTTCCTTCTGCTCCAGAAGCTTGTCGATTTCTTTGATGAACTGATCCGTGGTCTTCTGAATCTGTTCCTGGCTGCGACGGTCCTCGTCCTCGGAAATCAGCTTTTCCTTGAGCGCCGCCTTGAGTTCGTTGTTGGCATCCCGGCGGATGTTGCGGATCGCTACCCGTCCGTTCTCGGCCTCCTGACGCACCACCTTGATCAGATCGCGGCGGCGCTCCTCGGTCAGCGGCGGCAGCGGCACCCGGATGACGGTACCGGCAGTGGAGGGGTTGAGCCCCAGGTCCGAGGTCATGATCGCCTTTTCTATGGCCTGGACCATGTTCCGCTCCCAGGGGGTGACCGCCAGGCTGCGGGCGTCCTCCACGGCGACGTTGGCGACCTGGGTCAGCGGCACCTCATTGCCGTAATAAGACACCCGGATATGCTCCAGCAGGCTCGGGTGGGCGCGTCCGGTTCGAATCTTCGCGAATTCGTGTTTCAGAGCCTGGATGCTCTTTTGCATCCGTTCCGCGGTACGTTTCTGTATGTCGTTGATCATAGGTTCATTACCCCGTTACCAGCAAAGATCCGATGTCATCGCCCCGAATCAGACGCATCACCGCGCCCTGACGAAAAACGTTCATGACCCGCAGCGGCATCTTGTAATCGCGGCACAGCACCAGCGCCGTCGTGTCCATGACATTCAGGCGCTGATCCAGCGCCTCGTCGTAGGTCAGACGCGTATAGAATTTCGCTTCCGGGTTTTTCACGGGATCGGCCGAGTAGACGCCGTCGACCTTGGTCGCCTTGATCAGCAGGTCGGCGCCGATCTCGATGGCTCGGAGGCTGGCGGCGGAGTCGGTGGTGAAGAACGGATTGCCGGTGCCCGCGGCGAAGACCACGACCCGCCCTTTTTCCAGATGCCGGACCGCACGTCGGCGGATATAGTCCTCACACACCTGGTTGATCTTGAGGGCCGACATGACACGCACCGGCCGCCCCAGATTCTCGAGGGCGTCCTGCATGGCCAGGGCGTTGATGACCGTGGCGAGCATGCCCATGTGATCGCCGGTCACACGATCCAGCCCTTCCGATGCCTTCTCGGCGCCGCGGACGATGTTGCCGCCCCCGATGACCAGGCCGACCTCGACGCCGGCCTGGCACAGCTCATCGATCTCCGTCGCCAGCCGCTTCAGGATCTCGGCATCGATGCCCGCTCCCTGGTCTCCCATCAAGGCTTCGCCGCTGAGCTTGAGCAAGATACGTTTGTATACCGGTTCTGTCATAAACCCGTCGGAAGCTGGTTGATCCATTCTGCTCGGGCCGTCCGGCCCGGGAGGCTGCCCGGCGCGCCAGGGCGCCGGGCGAGGATGCCTCAGGAAGCGCGCACCTGCGCCATCACTTCTTCGGCGAAATTGGTTTCTTCCTTCTCGATGCCCTCGCCGACTTCAAAACGGACGAAGCGCACCACTGAAGCGCCTTTGGACTGTAGGAGTTTGCCCACCGTCTGATCGGGATCCTTGACGAAGGGCTGACCCACCAGGGTGATCTCGCCGAGGAACTTGCCGATCCGGCCTTCGACCATCTTTTCGACGATGTTCGCTGGCTTGCCGCTGGCCTGTGCCTGGGCACTGAAGATTTCCTTCTCCTTGGCGATCACTTCGGCCGGCACGCCCTTCTCGTCACAGCACAAGGGCTTGCTCGCCGCGATGTGCATGGCGATGTCCTTGCCCAGTTCGGCGTCGCCGCCGACCAGTTCGACCAGCACGCCGATCCGGGTGCCGTGCAGATAACTCGCGATCCGGCCGTCCTGGCTGCTCAAGCGCTCGAAGCGGCGTACATTGATGTTCTCGCCGATCTTGGCGATCATCTCCCTGCGCACCTGGTCCACCGTCGCGCCCGCCCTCATCTCGCCAGCCAGGAGTTCTTCGACGGTCATCGCGGAAGAAGCCAGAGCCACGGCGGCGACGTCGTCGGCGAACTTGACGAAGTCATCGCCCTTGGCCACGAAGTCGGTTTCGCAGTTGACCTCGACGATGGCCGCGGCCTTGCCGTCCTCGCTCACCTTGGCGCAGATGCGCCCTTCGGCGGCGGTACGGCCGGACTTCTTGTCGGCTTTGGCCAGCCCCTGCTTCCTCATCAGCTCGACCGCGGCTTCCAGATCGCCGCCGGTTTCCGTCAGCGCCTTCTTGCACTCCATCATGCCGGAACCGGTCCGTTCGCGCAGTTCCTTCACCATTCCCGCAGTAATGCTCATTACAGCCAACCTCTCGTATGAAAACCGTTGATCAATCCAAAAAAACGCCTCCGGGCGGAGGCGTTTTTCACGACACTGCCGGGTGTGGGCCGTCAGCCGCCCAAGGTCTCGCCCGTGGCCCCCTGCTCCGTTTCCGGCTCCATTTCCACAAATTCGTCCGCCACCGCGCCAAAATCCACACCGGACGCCTTGCCGCGCAGAATCGCCGTCGCGGCGCTCTGGGCATACAACTGGACCGCCCGAATGGAATCGTCGTTGCCCGGAATCACATAGTCGATGCCGACGGGGCTGTTGTTGGTATCCACCACGCCGACGACGGGGATGCCCAGCTTACGTGCCTCACTGACGGCGTTCTTCTCGTAACCCGTATCGATGATGAACATCACGTCGGGGAGACGATCCATGTCGCCGATGCCGCCGACGTTGCAAACCAGCTTCTCCAGCTCGCGCATCATGCCGAGGGCTTCCTTTTTGCTGAAGCGGTTGAGACGGCCATCGTCGCGCATGGCCTGCAAGTCCTTCATCCGGGCGATGGACGCCTTGATGGTCTTGAAATTGGTCAGCATGCCGCCCAGCCAGCGGTGATTGACGTAAGGCATGCCACAGCGCCGGGCTTCTTCTTCGATGACCTTGCGCATGGTCTTCTTGGTGCCTACGAACAGAATCTTACCGCGGTTGGCGGCGACCTGCTCCAGGTATTTCATGGCATCGTTGAACAGGGGCAGCGTCTTTTCCAGATTGATGATATGGATATTGCTGCGCGCGCCGAAGATGAAAGGAGCCATCTTCGGATTCCAGTAACGCGTCTGGTGCCCGAAGTGAACGCCCGCTTCGAGCATCTGACGCATGGTAACTGAGGTCATCGGTTTCTCCGTATAATGTCTGGCCGGGCCGGCAGCGCCCAGCGGTAGGGTTGCGCCTCCACGCATCCCGGCCGGCGACCGTTCCCGACGGAACGGCACCCCACCGGCCGTGACGATGCATGTGTGGTGTGTTGCCAAATAAAGCCGTGCTTTATACCATAGCAGCGCCTTTTGGACAATCAACCCTCCCTCCTTCCACGGATCGGGAGCCCTCCCGTTTCCGCCGTAATTTCATGAGCATCAGCATCAAGAGCGCCGAGGACATCGAGGGCATGCGCGTGGCCTGCCGCCTCGCCGCTGAAGTCCTCGACATGATCGCGCCCTACATCAAAGCGGGCATCACCACCGAGGAAATCGACCGGATCTGCCACGACTTCATCGTAAACGAGCAGCACGCCATCCCTGCTCCGCTGAATTACAAAGGCTTCCCAAAGTCGATATGCACCTCGGTCAACCACGTCATCTGCCACGGCATTCCGGGCCCCAAGAAGCTGAAGAACGGCGACATCATCAACGTCGACATCACGGTCATCAAGGATGGCTTCCACGGCGACACCAGCAAGATGTTCTTGGTCGGCCAGGTCAAACCCTATGCCCGGCAACTGGTCGACGTCACCCGTGAAGCCATGTACCTGGGCATACGTGAAGTGCGGCCGGGTGCCGCGTTGAACCGGATCGGCGCCGCCATCGAGCGGCATGCCAGCAAATACAATTATTCCGTGGTACGGGAGTTCTGCGGCCACGGCATCGGCCGCGAGTTCCACGAAGAACCGCAGGTGCTCCACTATTTCGAACCGAAACTGGACATCCGCCTCGAAGCGGGAATGATCTTCACCATCGAGCCGATGATCAACCAGGGCAAGCGTCACATACAGATGCTCTCCGATGGCTGGACTGCCGTCACCAAGGACCACAAACTGTCGGCGCAATGGGAACATACCGTGTTGGTGACGCCGACGGGCTATGAGGTGCTGACACTGCGGCAAGAGGAAGATTTTGGACGGACCGAACTCGGATAGAGCACACGACCGGCATACCTTCGACCGGATCGCGGCCTGCAAGGCCCGGATCCAGCACAACACCGCCGAGCTGGCCGAGCGGTTCCGGGCCGGCACGCCCGTCGCCGACCTGATCCGGGAGCGTACCGCTTTCATCGACCACCTGCTCGGCGAAGCCTGGGACCGGCGCATCGGCCAGGGTGCCACCGACGTGGCGCTGGTGGCCGTCGGCGGCTACGGCCGCGGTGAGCTGCTGCTGCATTCCGATGTCGACCTGCTCATACTCCTCGACGAGGCCGCACCGTCGTCACGCAAGCAGGACCTGTCCGATTTCCTGCGCCTTCTCTGGGACATCGGCCTCAAGCCGGGCCACAGCGTGAGATCGCCTGCCGAATGCGCGGAAGCAGCCCGGACCGACCAGACCGTCATCACCAACTTGCTGGAAGGCCGGCTGCTGGTCGGTTCGGCCGCGCTGTGGGAAGCGGTGAGGAGCGAAACCGCCCCGGAACGCATGTGGTCGTCGGCGGCCTTCTTCGAGGCAAAGATGGCCGAGCAAAGGATTCGCTACTCCAAGTACCACAACACCGCCTACAACCTCGAACCCAACGTCAAGGAAGGCCCCGGGGGCCTGCGCGACATCCAGCTCATCGGCTGGATCATCCGCCGCCACAGCGATGCGCGGGGACTGCAGGACCTCGTCGCCCACGGCTGGCTGACGGATGCCGAATACCGGGAACTCAAGGAGGCACAGGCATTCCTCTGGCGAATCCGCTTCGCCCTGCACGCCCTCACCGGCCGCTGCGAAGACCGGCTGCTGTTCGATTACCAACGCGAACTCGCGGGGCTCTTCGGTTACCGGGGCGAGACCAGCAACGAGGTCGTCGAAGGCTTCATGCAGGATTATTTCCGCACCGTCACGGGGGTGGAACGCCTGAACGAGCTGCTGCTGCAGCTGTTCAACGAAGCCGTGCTGCACCGCGATGACGCGTTCTCGCCCACGCCCGTCAACGATCATTTCCAGGCGGTCAACGATTACCTCGAGGCCATCCACCCCGCGGTGTTCCGCGAGCACCCCCTGGCCCTGCTGGAAGTGTTCCTGATCCTGCAGAAAAACAGCGCGCTGGAAGGCGTCCGTGCCGCCACCATCCGTCTCATCCGCCAGCATATCCATCTGATCGACGACGCTTTCCGCAACGACCCCGAAGCCTGCCGGCTGTTCATGGACATTCTGCGCCAGCCGGGCGGCGTGACCCATCAGCTACGGCGGATGAACCGCTATGGCGTACTCGCCGCCTACCTGCCCGAATTCGGCCGGGTCGTCGGCCGCATGCAATACGACCTGTTCCATGTGTACACGGTGGACGAACACACGCTGTTCGTGGTCCGGAATCTGCGGCGTTTCGCCCTGGAGGAATTCCAGCAGGAAAACCCGCTGTGCTACGAACTGTTCCAGCTCATCGAAAAACCCGAGCTGCTCTATATCGCCGCATTGATGCACGACATCGCCAAAGGCTCGGGCGGCGACCATTCGGAAGTAGGCGAAAGGATCGCAGAGGAATTCTGCCGGCGCCATCGGATCGGGCCGAGGGAAACTCTGTTGGTGAAGTGGCTGGTGCGGCATCATCTGGTCATGTCGATGACAGCACAGCGCAAGGATCTGAGCGATCCGGAAGTCATCCACGAATTCGCCCAAATCGTGCGCAACCAGAACACACTGAACCATCTTTATCTGCTCACCGTCGCCGACATACGCGCCACCAATCCCTCCCTGTGGAACTCCTGGAAGGGCGCGCTGTTGCAGGAGCTCTATACCAGCACCAGCTGGACCCTGCGGCGCGGACTGGACACCCCGCCGGACTACGCCGAACAGATCTCCGCGGCCAAGGACGAGGCACGGACGCTCCTGCAGCGCTTCGGCCTGGCCGAAGATGCCATCACCGCCGTGTGGGAGAACATCGGTGACGATTATTTCCTCCGCTTCCTCCCCGAGGAAATCGCCTGGCACACCACTGCCATCGCCGCCTGCCGGCCGGAACATCTGCCGCTGGTCCTGCTGCGGCCGGAAAGCCTGCGCGGCAGTGCCGAGGTGTTCATCTACGAACGCAACCGCGACTTCCTGTTCGCCCAGACCACCGCCGTGCTCGACCAGCTCGGTCTCACCGTGCTGGACGCCAAGATCATCGCCTCGCGCCAGGGATTCGCGCTGCTCAGTTTCAATGTGCTGGAACGGTCCGGCACGGCACCGGAAGGATTGTTCCGCCTGGTCCAGATCTGCGACCGGCTGAAAGAAGCGCTGAGTGGCGGCGGCGCTCCGCCGCCTGCAGTCAGCCGTCTGGCCACCCGCCAGATCCGACACTTCACCGTGCCCACCAAAGTGTTCTTTCACGACGACCCGCAGAACCGTTTCAGCATCCTCGAGCTGATCGCCACCGACCGTCCCGGCCTGCTGTCCAAGGTGGGACAGGCATTCATGCGGACGGGCATACGCCTGCACAATGCTAAAATCTCCACCGTCGGCAGCCGCGCCGAAGACATCTTCTTCATCACCGACCGGGAGGACCGGCCGCTGGACGGGGAAGCGGACCGCGCGGCATTGCGACGGGTGCTGATAGAATTCGTCGGCGATCAGTGACAGCGGCAGCTCGCTGCTGGCGCGACAACCAGGAGGAATCTATGGCAATCGCAATACCGGTGGTAGACAACTGGTACGAAGAGCGGGACACCGGCCGGCAATTCAGGATCGTGGCCGTGGACGACACCGGTGACACCATCGAAATCCAGTATCTGGAGGGAGATCTGAGCGAGTTGGACCGGGCTTCCTGGGACCAGGCCGCGATCATCGAGATCGAAGCCCCGGAAGACTGGAGTGCGCCTTTCGACGATGTGGAAACCGACGATCTGGGCTACAGTGACCCCGACCTCCACCTCCCCGACACGGACGACCTGACGCTGGACGACGTGCTGGAGGACGAAGACAAGGAACCGTACTGAGGAAACGGCTAGCCGGGAAAGGGACGGTAGCGATCCAGCAGGCCGAGGTCTTCTGCCGCCGCCCGGCAGGTGATATGGCCGTCGTAGGTGTTCACGGCCTTGGCCAGACCTGGGTCGGCCCGCAGACATGCCTCGCCTTCATCGGCCAGACGCAGCAGGTAAGGCAGTGTCGCCTCGGTCAGCGCCAGGGTCGAAGTCCGCGGGTAGGCTCCCGGCATGTTGGTCACACAGTAGTGGATCACGCCGTGCTCCACGTAGACCGGGTGGGAATGCGTGGTCGGTCTGGAAGTCTCCACGCAGCCGCCCTGATCGATACTGACGTCGACGATCACCGACCCCATCGGCATCGACCTCACCATGGCATCGGTCACGATGTAATCGGCACGGGCCCCCGGCTGCAGCACCGCCCCCACCACCAGATCGGCATCGCGCAGAGTCTCGGCCAGGCGAGCGCCGTCCGAGAGGAAGAACTCCAGTCCCGGCGCCCGCCGGCACAGGGCCTCGCCCTTCGCAGGCACCAGCCCCATGACCTGGACGTTGGCGCCCATGCCCCAGGCAGTGAGGGCGGCATGCGAGCCGACCACGCCGTCGCCGATCACCACGACCTTGCCATGGCGCATACCCATGACCTCGCCGAGCTGGACTCCCCGGCCGCCGTTGAAGCGCGCCAGATAATAAGCGCCGACCTGGGCGGCCATGTTGCCCGCCACCGCACTCATCGGCGCGAGCAGCGGCAGACGCCCTTGCGCATCTTCCAGTGTCTCGTAAGCCACCGCCGTGGTGCCGCCATCCAGCAGCGCCCGGGTCAGACCGGGGTCGACACCGGCCAGATGGAAGAAGGTGAACACCGTCTGCCGCTTGAGGTAAGGATATTCCGAGGGCACCGGCTCTTTCACCTTGACCACGAGGTCGGCCGCCCAGGCGTCGGCCGCGTTCACCAGCCGCGCTCCCGCCGCCATATATTCCTCGTCGGCAAACCCCGAGCCGAGGCCGGCCGCGACCTCCACCAGCACTTCGTGCCCGGCGTTGACCAGGGCCGCGACCCCTTGCGGGGTGACGGCCACACGGTTTTCCAGGTCCTTGATTTCCTTGGGTACGCCGATTTTCATGAGAAAATGTAACTGCGGATTTCCTGTTCGGTTTTCTGCACCAGATTCTTGTCCAGGGTCTTGCTGACCAGCTTGGCGGTCGGACCGCTCAAAGCTTGCCGCAATAGTCCGAGAAACTCGGGGGCCGCGATCAGGATGAGCGAGAGGCAATCGCCATTGACCCGCGCCTGTTCGAGGCGGTCGGCCACCCGTTTGGCGAACACCTGCGCCTCATGCTGCTTGGCATCCTGCGGCTTTTCGTAGTCGTGGCGCCCTTCGGTCGAACTGTTCAGCATCCGCCCCGGCCGGTCGGAGGTCAGATCCTGCTCTTTGGCTCGCCCCTCCGCATGTACCAGATCATCGATTTCCTTGAGCGGATTCAGTCGATTGTCGATGGCAAAGATTCGCGCACGGCTGCTCTCTGCGGCAACCACCCATGTCTTGAACATAGTTTCCTCCATGTTCCAATGGTGAATAAAGGGTGCAATCGCAAACGGATTATTTCCGGCTTCTGCCGGGTCCGTCCGCCTGCATTCTGCCACAATCGATCCGGCTTGGAGCGCCCTGCGCCCCGTCAAAGCATGGCCGAGGCGGCATGCGCCGCCCCCAGCAGGGCCGGCTGGGGATGGATGGCGACCCGCACGGGAAGTCGCCCCAGGAGGGGGGACAGCCTCCCCTTTGCCGTGAAAGCGGCCATGAACCTCCCCGCCTGCAGGACCGGAAGGATTTTCGGCGCGATACCCCCGCCCAGGATCACGCCACCGAGCGCGAGCGACTTGAGGGCCAGATTCCCGGCTTCCGCCCCGTAGATTGCCGCGAAGAGATCGAGCACCGCGGTGCAAAGGGCGTCACGCCGTTCCAGTGCCCACTCGGCGATGATCGGGGCACGGTCGGGAGCGCTGGCCAGGGCGGCGTGCAGTGCCTCGCTTTCCGGCGCCACGCCGGCGTGACGCAGATAGTCGTAGAGATTGGCCAGCCCCGAACCAGACAGTATCCGCTCGTAGCTGACATGCCCGCAGAAGCGATCCCGCAGGAAGGCGAGCAACCCCTCTTCCAGCGGTCCGTTGGGGGCGAAATCGCTGTGTCCGCCTTCGGTCGGCAGCGCATGGTAGCGCTCGCCATCCCAATACAGGATGGCCTCGCCCAATCCCGTCCCCGCGGCGATCACCGCGACGTTTCCGGATCGCGGACGGCCGGCGCCGGGGTTCAGCTCCACCCAATCGTCCTCGCCCAACCGGTAAGCCATACCCAGGGCCATGGCCTGGACGTCGTTCAGCAGGCGCACTGCACTCACCCCCGTCGCCGCCGCAAGTTCCCGCTCGGACAGAACCCACGGCAGGTTGGTGATTTCGCAGCGGCCTTCGCTCACCGGTCCCGGCACCCCGAAACAGGCGACTTCGGGCCTCCGTTCCTCCTGCCCATCCAGGAACGCCGCCACCACCGTCTCCAGCGAGGCATAGTCCGTGCTGGCGAAAATCGCCTCGCTCAGACTGACCAGCCTGTCGCCCCAGCAGTCGAACAGCCCGAGGACCGTCTTGGTAGCGCCGACGTCCCCCGCCAGCAGCACGTTCGTCGGCCGGCCCAAAGGATCACTCTCCCGTGTAGTCGTGCACGGCGTGGACGCTGCCGTCCGGCCCGAAACCGACGACTCGGTAGGCATCCCTGCGGCCACCGGCTTCCATCCCCGGTGTACCGGCCGGCATGCCGGGCACGCTCAGCCCCAGGAGGGGCGCCTTGGCTTCCAGCAGCTTGCGGACATCCGCCGCCGGCACATGTCCCTCGATGCGATAGCCGCCGATCACCGCGGTATGGCAGGAGGCCAGGTTCTCCGGCACGCCCAGTTCGCGCTTCACCGCGGCCATGTCATCCTTGACGATGTCCTTGACCGCAAAACCGTTGGCCTGGAGGTGTTCCACCCATTTCTTGCAGCAGCCGCAGGCCGGACTGCGGTAGACCATCGCCTCGACGGGAGCGGGCCGTTCATTGGCGGACAAAGGAAGGGCGGCGCACAGTGCCAGACCCCAAAATATCATTCTGCGCATATCGGCCTCGGTGTCAGATTCATGAGTCAGTCGCCGTGCAGGGTGGCCACCAGGGAACGGCTGCCGCCGTGGTTCCGGTGCTCGCCCAGATAGATTCCCTGCCAGGTTCCCAGGGCCAGCCGGCCCTGCCGTAGGGGAACGGTCACGCTGTTGCCGACCAGAACGGCTTTGATGTGGGCCGACATATCGTCGTCCCCTTCCAGGGTATGGCGGTAATAGGGCGCGCGCTCCGGCACCTGGGCCAGGAGATACGCCTCGAGATCGCTACGCACGTCGGCGTCGGCGTTTTCGTTGATGGTCAGGGAAGCGGAAGTGTGTTGGATGAAGAAATGGGCGATACCCTGACGGAACCGCGCGAGTTCGGGCAGGTTCGCCGTGATTTCCGCGGTGACCAGATGGAAGCCCCGCGAGCGGGGCTTGAGAACGATCGTCTTCTGAAACCACATGGATGCGCCGCTGCCGCCCTACACCCGGAATAATCTACCACAGTGCAGGCCGGAGCGGGTCAGGCGCCGTGCGGCACGTCGACGGTCAGCAACAGACGTCGGGGCATTTGACCCAGTCCGCGGGGGAAATCCAGCACCTGTCTCGCTTTCGGCGTGGTGATGGCAATGCCATAGGGCGGCACCAGGTCGGGGGAGGCGGCGACGGGGTACATGCCATCGACCACCTCCGCCTCCCCATCCGCCCGCACCGGCTCGAAGCGCCGCGGTTTGGGAGCGCCTCCATAGAGACAGGCCAGCTGCAACCCGCCGGTTTCCTCGTCGAGGGTACCGGCGTCCAGGATGCGGAGCCGCAACACCGCGTACTCGGTCCGGTGCCAGTCGCACCAGCGGCAGGTCAACTGGGTGACATCCCACACCCATGCCCGGTAGCCAGGAATGTCCTGGGCCCAGGCGAGCAGCGAACGGAAGTCGAAGTTTTCGAAGTCGATGCTGCGCCGCACGTCGAGCCGTACCATCTGCCGCAGCACGGTATCGATGAAACCGCCCATGACCGCATCGGGCTCACGGTGACAGACCCGCAGGTCCACACCGGGCTTGATCTCGCGGAACAAATCGTCCGTATCCTCGGCTATCGCAGCCACCAGCTCCGCATCACCCTGTGCGATGACTTTCGCCAATGCCGCCATGTCTTGCCTCCTTCGAACTGGAACCGATCGAGCGTGCACCGATTTCCAAGCAAGGTTCACTCCAACATGAAAACAAGCATAGTCGAGGAATATGACAACTCATATCTCGGCACGGCGAAACGGCCTGTTTCTCTCCCTAAGGACCGCCGACCCGGTGCAGCTCCAGATCGGCGCGGTCGGAGTGGCCGAACGTCAGCACCGGCACCCCGTGCCGGGACGCGAGGACCGTCTCGCCATCCTGTTTGACCACGGCTCTCACCCGGTAATGGCGGTCCTCCGCCACCACCCGCCGGTCGAACGACACTTCGAAGGACACCGGCGACGAACCGGGCCAGGTGTCCTCGGCCATGCCGACCAGCACCGGCCGGACATCTTGGCGTGTCACGTCTTCCAGACTGACGATCAGTTCCGCGTTCGGATTCAGTTCCACGCGGTCGCGCCAGCTCACCGTGCCGGTGACTTTGCCGAAATGAGGATTGGTTTCATCGCTATGGAACAGGCTGCATGCAGGCAGGAACAGCGAGGCGGCCAGAGCGAAAGCCGGGAATTTCATCGGGACTCCTTGGGAAATGTGAGAAAAGAAACACGGTTCAGCCCACCTGCCGTGCGACGGTATGCCTGAAGCGGGCCAGAGCCAGCAGAAAAAACAGCGCGCCGATGCCGATCATGATCAGGAACTGCGGCCATACGGCAGAGAAACCCGCGCCGCGGTAAAGCACGGCCTGCGCGATCTTGACGTAATGCGTCGAGGCGAAAAACGCCATCACCCGCTGAATCGGTTCCGGCATGCTGTCCAGCGGAACGGTATTGCCGGACAGCGTGGTGATCGGAAACACCACCAGGATGCACAAGAGACCGAGCTGGGGCATCGAACGGGCCACCGTGGCGAGGAAGATGCCGATCGCCGTACAGGTGAACAGATACAGCGCCGTCGCGGCCAGGAACAAGGGCAGCGATCCCGCCAGCGGCACGCCGAGCACGCCGCCCACGACCAGGGTCAATGAAACACCGACCGCCACGACCACGACCAGACCGTTGGCCCATATCTTCGCGCACACGATTTCGAACGGACCGAGCGGCAGCGTCAGCAGATGCTCGACCGTGCCGCGCTCCCGTTCCCGCATCAGCGCGGCACCGGAGGTGATGATGGATAGCAGGTTGACCACGTTGATGAGCACCATCACCGAGACGAACCAGCTTTCCTGGGCATTGGGATTGTACAGGGTGCGTATCGCCAGATTGACGCCGGCAGCCGGGGGAGCCACCCCGTTCCGGCCGAAACCGGCGGCTTCCTCGCGGATGATCCGCTCGATGTAGCCGGCGCCGATACCGGCCTGGCTCATGGCCGTCGCATCGACGTCGACCTGGATTTCCGGCTGTCTTCCTGCCAGGAAGTCGGCCTGAAAGCGGGGCGGAATGTCGATCACGAAGGCGTAGCGCCCGGCATCGAGCATGCCGTCCACCTGGTCCATCGGCAGCGGATCGGGCCGCAGGAAATAGGGCTGCGGCAGAGCGGTGACGATCTGCCGGGACAGCGCGGAGCGGTCCTCGTCCACCACCGCCACCGCGCCGTTCCGGAGCTCCAGCATGCCGCGGCTGGCGGGGATGTAGATCATCACGGTGAATCCATAGACGATCAGAGCCAGCATGGCCAGGTCGCGGCGGAGGCTGGCCAGCTCCTTCAGCCCCAACCTGAAAATCGTGCGCAGACGCCCCCCGTTTCTTGTCACGGCATTCCAGCCGGAAACCTGGCTGGGCGCAGGGAGGACTCAATCACATAAAGATGGTGTGGTTTTTCCGTCTGGTCCATAATTGCCGCACGATTGATGCCGTGTTTCCCCAACAAGACACGATACGGCGCATCGTTCACACGTCGATACACAACTATATCAGGAGGACCGATGGACCTTTCAGTCATCGCGATCGCCGTAGGTCTGCTGGCCTATGTGCTCTATGCCGTCTATTCATCGCCCGCCGCCGGGAGAAAGGCACCGGCAGGCGCGGCGGAAACCGTCACGCCGGACGAACCGCCGATCCTGGCCCAAACCGTCGAACAACCGGCGGAAACCACCGCCGAGGAACCAGAACCGGCCGCCGCCGATGCCGGCGACGCCATACTGCCGCTGGAGACGGAAACGGCCGCGGAGACCCCCGCGGGCTGACCGGGCATACCGCCGCCGGGCGGAACCGCCGTCCGCCCGGCGGGCTCAACGTCCCCGGCTGGGGAGCAGCGCGAGGCTGAGCCCCAGATAGCCCAGCACGAAGGCCAGCAGCACGACGTGGTCGGGGTAGAGTTCGGGGAAGCCCAGGGCCTTGGTGAACACTCCGACGCTGATGGACAAGAACCAGGAAGTCGGAAACCCGTAGCCCATCACGGCCGCCGCGCCGGTCTGGGAGGCCACCGGCGCCAGGAATCCGGAAAAATTGATGGCGGGCACGATGGACAGCAGGAACGCGGCGAACAGGGCGGCGATCTGCGAGCGCGTGAACGCCGAAATCAGCAGTCCCCAGCCGGTGGTTCCGGCGACGGCCAGCATGGCCCCCAGCAACAGAGCCGACAGGTCCCCCTTCACCGGTACGCCGAACAACCACAGCGCCAGCGCAATCAGGGACAAGGCGTTGACCAGACCCACCACGACGTAGGGAAGCTGCTTGCCCAGCAGGAACTCCAGACGGGTCGAGGGCGTGGCATACAGATTCGTGATCGAACCGATCTCTTTTTCCCGCACCACGCTGACCGCCGTGAGAATCGGCGGAATCACCGCCAGCATCACCGCGATCACGCCCGGCACCAGGGCGTAGACGCTCTTCAGATCCGGATTGTAGCGGAAACGGGTTTCCACCCGCAGCGGCGGAGCCTCTGCGCGAGCCGGGCTTTCATCCATCATGTCGCTGCTGAAACGGGCGTGCACGGCCTCCACATAGCCTTGCACCGTGTTGGCGCGGAACGGGATGCTGCCGTCGATGCGGACGCCCACCTCGACAGGACGCCCGGCCTTGAGGTCGCGCCCGAAACCCGGCGGAATCTCCACGGCGAAGTTGAGCTGGCCCCTCGCCATCCGTCTCGAGATATCGTCGTCGTCTTGCAGCGGCTCCCGCTCCTCGAAATAGCGCGAATGGGCGAAGTGCTCCAGATATCGGCGGCTTTCCGGCGTCCGGTCGTAGTCGAGGACCGCGTAGGGCAGATGCTCGACGTCCAGCGAAATCCCGTAGCCCATGACCACCATCAGCAGCATCGGCCCGAGCAGCGCGAAGGCGAGGCGGATCGGATCGCGCGCCAGTTCCATGGTTTCACGCCAGACGTATGCCTTGAAGCGGCGGGGACTGAACCAGGGGCTGGCGGCGGGTGCCGGTCCGGCGCCTTCCGGAACGAGGGAAGGAACCACCGGGGCGACACCGGCCGTGGGAGCGCTCTCCCGCTCCAGGCAAGCGATGAAGGCGTCCTCCAGCGAGGGCACCCCCGCCTCCCGCACCAGCTCGGCGGGCGCGCCCTGGGCGAGCACCCGTCCCGCGTGCATCAGCGAGATGCGGTCGCAGCGCGCCGCCTCGTTCATGAAATGGGTCGAGATGAAGATCGTCACGCCTTTCTCGCGCGACAGCTCCACCAGTAGCTCCCAGAAACGATCGCGGGCGACCGGATCGACGCCCGAAGTCGGCTCGTCCAGGATCAGCAGCTCGGGATCGTGGACCAGCGCCACTGCCAGTGACAGACGCTGGCGGATACCCAGCGGCAGCGATTCGGCCAGAGCATCGAGGTGCCCGGCCAGATGCATGCGGGCCACCAGCTCTGCGATCCGGGCTTCGAGCGCGGAAGGCGCCAGTCCGAAGATATGGGCATGCAGTTCCAGGTTCTGCCTGACCGTCAACTCGGTGTAGAGCGAAAATCCCTGCGACATGAAGCCGATGCGGCGGCGCATCGCCGCATTCCCCGACGCCACCGGCTGGCCGAACAGCGAGGCCGAGCCGGCGCTGGCCGGCAGGAGTCCGGCGAGCATCTTCATGGTCGTGGTCTTGCCGCAGCCGTTGGAGCCGAGGAAACCGAAGATTTCGCCGCGCTCGATCCGGAAGCTCACGCCGTCTACGGCCAGGAAATCGCCAAAGCGGCGGGTGAGCCCGACGGCCTCGATCGCCGCCTCGCCCCGGCCGTTCCGGCGCGGCGGGATCACGAGCGCCTCATGCCCCCGCCTTTTCTCCGGCGGCAGCAGGGTCACGTAAGCCGACTCGATATCGGTAGTGCCGGTGCGATCCAGCAGTTCCGCCGCGGTCCCGCTCGCCAGAACGCGGCCGGCGTCCATGGCAACCAGACGGTCGAAGCGCGCGGCCTCCTCCATGTAGGCGGTGGCGACCAGGACGGTCATGCCGGGCCGCTCCTGCCTCAGCGTATCGATCAGCTCCCAGAACTGCCGACGCGACAGCGGATCGACACCGGTGGTCGGCTCATCGAGGATCAACAGCTCCGGCTCATGCAGCAAGGCGCAGCAGAGGCCGAGCTTCTGCCTCATCCCGCCGGAAAGCTTGCCTGCCGGGCGATCCCGGAACGGCGCCAGTCCAACCGCCGCCAGCAGGCGCTCGATCCGCCGGCGCCGCTCCTTTCCGTCAAACCCGAACAGCCGGCCGAAAAACTCGGCGTTCTCCCACACCGAGAGCGTCGCATACAGGTTGTGCCCCAGACCCTGCGGCATGTAGGCGATACGGTGGCGCAAGCGCCGATGCGCCTTGGGATCGGCGATGTCCGCTCCGAACACTTCGATACGCCCGGCCTGCAGCGCCCGGACGCCGGCGATCAAACCCAGCAGGGTCGATTTCCCCACCCCGTCCGGACCGACGAAGCCGGTCAGTCCGCCGGCGGACAATTCCAGCGAGATACCCGCGAGCGCTTCGACCTTGCCATAACGGTGGCGGCACTCCTCGACCCGGATGATGGCGCTCATCGATGCAAGGGCGGCCAGGACGCCTCCGGCGAAAGCTTGACGTACGCCACGCCGGGCATGCCGGGCTTGACGAGGCCGCGGTGGGCGCGCAGGAATTCCGGATCGACCTGGGCCTTCAGGCGGAACATCAGCTTCTGCCGCTCACTCGAAGTCTCCACCTGCTTGGGCGTGAACTGGGCCTTGGGCGAGACGAACACCAGGCGCGCCGGCAGCGGCAGATCCGGCAGGGCGTCCAGCACGATGCGCGCCTCGCCGCCGATCGCCGCTTGCCCGGCTTCGGCTTCGCCGAGGTAGAGAATCATATAGACATCGTTCAGATCGATGAGGGTCAGCGCCTTGCCACCCCGGGGGAGCACCTCGCCCGGCTCCGACAGTTTGTACAGGACCCTGGCCTCCTTGGGGGCCAGGAGCACGCTCTCCTTCATCACCGATTCGATCCGTCGCTTTTCGGCGGCGACGGCGTCGATCCCGGCTTCCGCCTCGCCGATCCGCGACTGGGCCGCATCGAGCCGGGCCACGGCGTTGCTCAGCTCGGTGCGGTCGCGATCCAGCTTCTCGGCCGAAACCGCCGCCTGCTCGACCAGTCGGGACGAGCGCCTGAAGATGTTCCGCGCCAGTTCCAGATCGTGCCGGGCTACCCGCAGCATCTGCCCGGCATAATCGAGCGATTCCCGCGCCCGCTTGAGCTCCGCCTCGATGTTCTGCAGTTGCGCTTGTTCCTCGCTGGTATCGATGCGGAGCAGCGGCTGCCCCGGAACGACGTCGTCGCCCTCGTACACCAGCACCTCGGTGATACGGCCGCCGTATTTGGCGCCCAAGTCGATCTCCGTAGCCTCCAGTCGGCCATTGCCACGGGCGATGCCGGGCGGCAATTCACGGGCGTGGCGGTCGCGCCAAACGCCAAGACCCACGGCGCCAACGACCACGAACACTGCAGCCAGGGCGATTACGGCTTTGCTCACGCGGAACTGTCCGATGTCAATGATCAGTGACCGACCGACGCTGGTTCAATACCGGATCTCGACCTCCGCCGGCACGCCTTCGATCCTCAGCTCGGCGCCCGTGAAACCGGAAACCGCGGTGCCGTTCACCTTCGCCGCCTGGATCGGCCTGGCCACCGGCGGCCGTATCCGGATGCCGCCGGGCGGCACGGCCAGGCGTCCGTCGATGTGCAGCTTCAAAGTCTCGGCGCCTTCAGTCCGCAGACCGTAATCGAGCAGGCCATGGACGGTAGGCAGGCGGCGGACCCCGACTTCGGCGCTGGCCGCATTGTATAGCCATTCCGCGGGAATTCCCGCGGCGAGCACCAGCGAATCTTCGGCATCGTCCTCATAGGCGAAACAGCTCCGCAGCGAGCGGATGAATTCCGCGCCGATCCAGGAATGCGGCATGTCGCCGATGAACCGCGGCGCCTCGGGGTTGCGCCACACCACTTCGGCCCACTGGCGCCAGGCCTGGGGCCGCTGGTCGCGCAGCAGGGAACGCAGGACCTCCCAGGCGTCGTCACGCCGCCCCAGCCGCACCAGAGCCTCGACGAGGCGCACCTCGTACGGCGTGTAGCCGTCGTCGCCGTTGCCGTCGCGGCGCTTGCGGAAGTGCGCGAGATAATCGTCTAAGGTCTTGGCCAGCGCGGCCTGCGGCAACCTTCCGGCCTCGCCCGCGATCGACACCATGATGGCGACGGCGTTGGGGTCGATGTCACCCAGGTCGGCCGAGGCCGGGATGTAGTCGATGTGCTTACGCGCCATGGTGGCTTGCAGCGCGGCATGAAGGTGGCCGCCGAACTCCGCCGCCATGTGGCTCCAGCTTCCCGCGTGGGCGTGATCGCCCAGGACCTTCGCGAGCATCACCGCATCGCGGATGCCGCGCAGAGTCCAAAAGTCGTCCCAGAACGCATGTACCGGCTGCGAGGCATAGCCTTCGTGGCTGATCGAGGCCGGCATCAGACCGTAGAAGGCCCGGCCCTCGCCGCTCCGGTAGACCTCGGTCATCCGCTGGTGCCGCAGCGCGTCGACGTGGCCCATGGCTGCGACGATGTGGGGCCACAGCGCCTGCACGAACTCGAGGTCGCGGGTATGACGGTAGTACTCGGCCACGGTGTAGACGAACTCGCCGTGGCTGTCGTTCTCCGGCACACTGTCCGGGCCGCGGCTGTCGATACAGCAGGGAATGGCGCCGTCCGCGCTCTGGAACCGCGCGTACCATTCGAGGAAGCGCTTCACTTCCTCGCCGCGTCCCAGCATGAGCAGGGCCGAGGACATCAATGCGCCATCGCGGATCCAGCTGCGGGCATAGGTACGGGAACCCGGCTGCAAGGCCGGACCGTCGCGGTTCACCAGGATGTAGGCCAGATTGGCCCGGAGGCTCCGCACCAGGTCCCGTTCGGATTCCGGCAGCAGAAAATCGGGCCCGGCCAGCGCCTGCCGCCAGTAGCCGACCGCCTCCTGCCACAATCGGGCTCCCAGGGTCTCGCCTTCGGCCTTCAGCGCCGTTTCGACGGCCAAGGACGAACCCTTCTTGCGCTCGGGAACGGCGATGAAGATCTCCCGTGCCGCTGCCGGCCCCAGCTCCAGATCGAACCTCCAGGCTCCCGATGCATACCCGGCGGAATCGGAAGCCACGGTGCGCGGCGGCAGCCGGGATTCACCCAGAAAATCGGTGATGTCGCCCTGGTCGAAACCGGCGGCGCCGAAGCCGTCGGGCGGATTCATCGCTACCAGCGCGTCGGCGCCGTCCACTTCGAGTACGCGGCCGGAAGCCTCGATCCGATGGATCGGACTCACCCCGCCCTTCATGTTGAGCGACTGCCAGGGCGGGTTGACCTGGAACGGACGTACGGCCAGGAACAACCTGAGCCGGCGCGCCGTCACGGCGCGGTTTGCCACCCGGTAGCGGGCGAGCGACAGCGGAGCGTCGCCGAGCTTACCGGCGAACCCCGTCACCTCCAGGCTCAGGTCCCCGTAGTCGCGTTCCACGGTCGGCAGAGGCAGATCCCCCTGTTCCAGCGATTGCGAGAGCCGCCCCTCGTTCCAGCCCAGCAAGCGGCCGTCCGCATACAGGAACGGCTCCACCGTGAAGCCGCCGCGTTCCGTCTCCAGCGCCCCATCCATCCCCAAGAGCCCCTTGCGGTGGCCGCCGTTGGCGCCAACCAGCGTCCAGTACGTCTGCTCGCCTCGGAAATAGCGCGGATAAGCGCCGCGCGCCTCATTGCGGGCGATGTGCTCGAACAAGCGGTTGGGGGAAGCGGCGAAATCGGGCGGCTTCACCGTCAGCTCGCGGAGCGCGTAGCCCTTGCCGCAGGCGCTCTTGCGCAGTTCCAACCGGAGGTAGCGCGATTCGATCTCCGGCAGCGGCAGGTAGTCGCGCCGGCCGTTGCCATCCGCCACCCGGTAGACGCCGCGCCAACGCCGGCCGTCATCCGAAACCTCCACGGCATAGTCCCGCGCGTGGCACTCCCCCTCCCAGGCGAGGACAAGCCCACCGTATTCGCGGCGCTGGCCGAAATCGAGCCGGAGCCACTGGCGTGCAGGCATGGATGCGCTACGCCAGACGGTCTGCGTCTGCCCATCCAGCGCATTCTCCGCGCCGTCCTCGCCGCTGGCGGAGGATGCCGACACCTTGGGCTGCCCCCGGTAGTCCACCACCGCATCGCGCCGCTCGAAGCGGAGATCGTCCAGCCACAGCGTACCCTTGCCGCCGGCCGCCGCGGTCAGCGCGAACTCGATGCCGCCCAGAGCCAGCAACGGTGCACCGCCCGAAGGCCCCCAGGCGAAGTCGATGGCGGACTTGCGGATCGCCTGGAGCTGCCAGCCTGCGGGCAACCCCTTGGCCTCGCGCCGGTGCCACCAGACGTTCTGCGCGCCGGGATCCAGCAGCTTGAACTCCAGGGTGTTGGCCGGCCCCGCGCCCTTGGCGCGGAAACTGAACGCGTAGTTTTCCGGCAAGGGAAGCTCGAAATGCTTGCGCAGGATGACGTAACCCGCACCGCCGGCGAACTCGAAGTCCAGCCTGAGGCCCCTGCCCTCGAACCCACCGTCCTGCTTCAGTTCGAAGCGCGTGCCGGGCGAACCTTCCGCCGTCCAGCCGGACAGGGTCTCGAAATCGTCCAGCACCTCGGTCCCGCCACCCGCGGCCAACCCCCACCACAACACCAGTCCCCAGGACCAGGCGGGACTGCGAAATGCTTCAATCATCCGATCTCCAAGACTGCAATGAATTCCTCGAGTGCGACCCCACGCTCCATGCGGTCGATTGGGCATGAGCGAGGCCATGGAATATGATTGAATCACATCACGCGAGCACAAAGCTCCTCGTCTCCCCCAATCGACCAACTCACCCAACCCGGTCAGTCCATGTCTCTCAAAACCAAAGCATTGCTCTTACCCGCAGTCGGCCTGGCCCTGCAAGGCTGCTCGTTCTCGTACAGCTCGGAAAGCTCGGTCAAGACTTCCGCCAGTCCCTTCACCTCGTCGGCTTCGATGTCCGAATCCAGCTCGTCGAGTTCGAAGTCGTCGCAGAACAGGAAGGCGCATTACGAGAAAAGCGTCACCGAATACACCACCGAATTCGCCCGATCCGGCAGCAACGACACCGTGGCGTTCTATGCCCGGATCAGCCAGCTGGCACAGGAATATGGCATCACCGGCTGGGACGGCGACAAGGGCACCTATGTCGCCATCGGCAAGGGACTGGCCGGCGCCAGACTGGGCCAGCCACAGTACGAGGCGCTGCGCCGGCTACTCGCGAATGCCGATCCGACCCGTATGCAGTACATCGACGAGGGTTACCACTGATCCGGCTCGCCGTTTTCGCGCTGCTGGTCCTGCCGGCGACGCTGCGCGCCGCGGAGGCCCATTCCGCCCGGATCGACTATCTTTATCTCGACGCCAACGAGGGCCAGGCGGCGGGAGGCCATGCGGCGCTGCGGTTCGGCGACGACGTCTACCATTTCGAATACGTGGAGGGCGGCCTGATCCGGGCCGCCCGCCAGGCGTTCGAACCGTTCCGCCGGCTTTACACCGAAACCGAGAACCGCACTCTCCACATCAGCCGGATCGCGGTGACGCCGGTCGTCTACACGGCCCTGCGTGAGCGCTTCGAGAGCCTTCTGCGCCGGCAGAACGCCCAGTTCGAAGTGCCAGCGGCGTTCCACCGTGACGCCGAACTCCTGGCGCTGCTGGCACGCCCCGCCCCACAGCCGGGTCTGCCGGTGAAAGGACTCGGCCTGTTCGAGCCGGCCGGGACGGACCGTCCCGAAGACCCGGCGCTGGCCGGTCTGCGCACCCGCGCCCTCGCCCGATACGGGGCCGACGGCCTTCGGACGCGCATGGCGTCGGTCCGTCAGGCCATCTCGGCGCTACGCCCGGGCCCGCCGGACGACCCGCTGCCTAGCGACGCCAACCACTCCCCGCCCTGGCGCTACCGTTTCGCCGACCGCTACCACGACTTCCATGCGTTGCTGGAAGCCTATCGGCTGCTGGAACGCGCCGCCCCGCTCCGGCGCGACGCCTGCCACGCGCCGGCCGGCCGCGAATTCGCGCTCAGAGCGGACGAGACAGAGACGCTGCGGAACTTCGCCGGCAAACTGGAAGATTGGGTGCTGGCGGCGCTGGACCGACCCCGTCCCGACCAGGGCCCCGGCCTCCTCGTCGCCTTCGCCCGCCTGGAGGCCCTGGGCAAGACCCTGCGCTATGGCCGGCTGGTGTTCCTGGACACGCTGAGCGAACCGGAACCGGCCGTGCTCCCCTGGAGCGGCGCCCCGCCGGTCTTTACCACGGCGGATGCCGACTTCCGCCTGGCCAGGCGGGAGCTGACCGGTGGCCGAGAGCTCGACGAAGTCGGCTACAGTCTGCTGGAAAACGCGGCGAACCGCCGGCTCGAGGCCCGCCGGGCGCTGGCGGGCAAGGCGCCGTTCCGCCTGCGCATCCCTCCCGGACTCATGCCCGCGCGTCCCGGAACCCCCACGGAAATCGTCCGCCCCGCCTTGGCCGCGGAGGCCATGCAGGATGCCGCGGCGGCCTTCCTGGCGGCCGAGAGCGCCCAGCGGGAACGGCTGGCCCAGATCTACCGCTATCACCTGGTGGAGCGGAACTGTGTCACCGAGCTGTTCCGAACCCTGAACGACGGCCTGGCCGGACTGAACGAGAGCGACACCCGGGCACTGGGCGGACACATCGAGCCGACGGCGGCCGACGCCATTCCCTTCGTCTCGGCACAAAGCGTCGAACGCCGCTACCGCATCACGGAATCCCTCGAACTCGCCTCGCGCCGCAAGCTTTTCCTCGAAAGCCTCGATGCCGAAGCCTACCTCGCCGAACTCAGCCCCCTGAGCTCCGCGATCTACCGTCACAACGACGAGGACTCGCTGTTCCTGTTCTTCACCGACGACGCAACGTGGCCGCGTCCCCTGTTCGGCGCCGCCAATCTGGCCGTCGGCACCGCCGAAGCCCTGGCCGGTATCCTGACCCTCCCCTTCGACGCCGGCCGCACCCTCCACCGCGGCCTCCGCGGCATGCTGGTCAGCCTGCCGGAGCTGGCGTTCTTCAATATCCGTAAGGGCACCTTCCGCTGAGTCCGGGGCCGAACCCGGCCCGCCGACTGCCGTTTCGTTCGACGCGCCGCCCTCATCCCGCATGCAAGAGGAGCGTGTCCCGCATCCGCGCCGGCTCGAATACGACGGAGAAGCACCACCGGCCGAAACCGCCCTGTTCGTTCACCGCTTTCACCCAGATCTCCATCGCGGCCCGTTTGGCGCGGTTCCGTTCGCTGTCCCGGCCTTTCACTTCCAGCACCAGCGTCTTGCCGTTGCTCAGGCGTATCAGGTAGTCCGGCACGAAATTGCGTGAAGAGCCGCGGTAGAGATAGCGCACCTTGAAATCCAGGTGGTCGTTCTTGGCCCAGGCCAGCACGACCGGCTCCGTCTCGCACAAATCCGCCACGGCTTTTTCCCACACGCTGTCATACGCCACGTGGCTGATCTGCGATTTCCTGGTGGGAGCGCAAGGCCTGGTGGTGTACCAGGTACGCATGAAGGCGGTGGAGCCGATCGGATTTTCCTGGTCGAAGCAGGCCGCCAATTTTTCCGTGTTCTGTACCTGCACGAACCGGCTCACGTGGCCGACGACGGTGTCCATGTTCATGGCCAGCAACAGGCGGCGCCGCAAGGGGTCTCGATGCCACAGACTGGGAATACGCAGCCTGTCGCCGGCCAGGAATTGCTCGACCAGCCGGATCAACTGCACGGCCAGGTATTGCTTGTCCGCCGCGAAGACGTCCGCGCTTTGCAGATAGAGCTTTCGGGCGGCCCGGAAGACGAGATTCTGCAGGCGGAACTCCGCCGCGGCCTTTTCCAAATCGATCTCGCTCACCTTGGAAAGATCGGCCTGCCCCGCCAGCGCCGGGGCGATTTCCGCGTGGATGGGCGTCTGCATCGGGTCCAGCGTGAGGGGTGTCACGGCCTCCCAGTCCATGACCAGTGTGGGCCGCAGCACCGTATCCACCCGCAGCACGTTGGGCCAGCGGATTTCCAGCGGCTGACGGCCGGGCACCACTTCCACCTGTATGCTGGGCTTGGGCGGTGGCGGCGGTTCGCCGCCTTCGCCCACGTCCTGGAAGATGGAAAGCGGCACGCCGAACACGTTCACATATTCCGGCAGGAACAGCCCGTCCTCGTCCCGCTCGTAGGCGACGCGCCGCAGACCCCGGCCGATCACCTGCTCGCACAGCAACTGGCTGGTGAAGGCACGGAGCCCCATGATGTGGGTGACGTTGGCGGCATCCCAGCCCTCGGAAAGCATCGCCACGGAAATGACATTCTGCAGCCGCTGCCCGGGCTTGCCGCGTTTACCGACGGTATCGACGAGGGCGCGCAACTGCTCTTCCTGTTTGGCGTTGAGCAAATCGTCGCGTTCGTCGTCCGGCAGGCCCGCCGCCCGAATGATCGCCTCCAGCCGCTCGGCATAGTCCTTGTCGCGGGTGACGGATTCGCCCCGTTCGGCTTTCTCCAGCACTTTGGAATCCACCCGCAAGGTCCGGTCCGGCGCCCGGGTTTCGCCGATCGGACAGTCGCCCCCGTTGAAAAAGCGTTCGATGCGCGCGGCGGTCTCGGTGCGATTGCATACCGTCAGCAGCACCGGCGGCGTGTCATGCCCGGCCTCCCGCCATCGCCGGGCCGTTTCCCGCCAGTCGTGGGCCAGCAGGGCATAGGCCTTCTGCACCAGGTCCGGCAGCGGCTCGTGCGGCCCGGCCTTGCGGTTCAGGTCTTCCTTCACCTCGGCTTCGTCATAAAGGTGATAGAGCTTGGACTTATAGCTCTGGGCATTGGCCAGCGCGTCGTCGCGCACCACCACGCGCGGCGTCTTCACCAGCCCGGCTTCGATGGCGTCGTTCAGGCCGAAGTCGGAAACGATCCAGCCGAACAGGCCTTTTTCCGTGGATTTCTTGCCGGTGGGCGCGAAGGGCGTGGCGGAAAGGTCGAAGCAGCGGCGGATGCGCCGGGTCCTGTGGATGCGGTCCAGCCCCTCGATCCAGCGGGTGGCCTCGTCCAGATCGATGCCCAGCTCCTCCGCCTCCTTCTTGCTCACCTTGAGCTCGGCGCGCTGCCGATAGGCATGGTGGGCTTCGTCGTTGATGACCACGATGTCCCTGTAACCGGCCAGTTTGCCTAGCACCCGCCGGGTGAAGGCTTCGTCGCTCTCCGCGCCCTTTTTCACCACCGAGCGGTCCGGCTCCTTGAGCGGCATCAGCGTGTGCCAGTTCTCCACCCGCAGCGCGGCCTGGTTGATCTTCTGGCGCATGGCCTCGTTGGGGCACAGGCGGAATTCGTCGTACACGTTCTTCCCGTGCCCCGGATGGAGCACCTGCAGGCGCTCCTTCACCGTCAGGCCCGGGGCCACCACGAAGATCGCCGCCGAAAACTCCTTCCGCTTGGGGTAGGTGAGCGCATTCGACACCTGCCAGGTGATGATCAACCCCATCAGCGTGGTCTTGCCGGTACCCGTCGCCATCTTGTTGCAGACGCGCTCCCACGGCCCGCCGTCGCCGGGCAAGTGGATGCCCTGCTTGAATTCCTGCGGCCCCTCCACCCACCAGATCAGCGTTTCGATGGCTTCCAGTTGGCAGAAATAGAACGGCAATGGCCGCGCCTCGCGGTCATGCCAATGCTCCAGCAAGCGACGGGTGACGCTGGTGATGCCGGGAAAGCCCGCATCCCGCCACTCGTCCACGCGCTCGCGGATGCGGTTGACCAGCTCCAGCTCCTCCACCCGGCGGGTGTGGGTGCGCGTGTCGAACATCTCGTACCCGGCCTTGCGGCGGCCTTCGACGATCTGGAGCACGCGGCCGTGGGCGTCTTGCTCCCAGTGCCGGGTGGGTCGGGCGTAGGGGGAATTGATGATGAGTGACTTGGGCATCAATCCAGGGCCATGACTTTCAATGACTCGATCCCCCGGTCATCCACGATCTTGACCGCTATGCAACGGTTCTCGCCCGCCTCGAACGGCAGCGACACCGTGCCATGGAACTGCTCCAGCAGGTCTTCGTCCAGTTCGGCGCGGATGTCCTTTTTCAGCTTGTACCAGCCATCCTTGGCGCCGGCCATGGGGAAGAACACCTGCCTGGGAAACAGGGAGCGGTTGTCATAGTCGGTGTCCAACAGCCATAGGGCGATCTGGTTCTTGCCGCCGGATTTCAGCTCACCGGTGACCGTGTCGAAGTAGTCGAAGCCGTGGACTTCGACCTGATACCAGACACCCTCACCCCCGGCCCCTCTCCCGCTTACGGGAGAGGGGGGAGGGACGCGGCGCAATTCAACGTCCGGCTGGCCCATCAGCCAGAAGGATTCGTTGCTGGCGCGGGCCTTCTTCAAATCCTCCGTGAGCAGGTCGGTGTTCATCTGCACCTTGAGGGCAGTGATGCCCTTGATGTTGTCGATGTCCTTGGCCGCTTCCGGATCGAAGGTGAAGGCGCAGAACACCAGCATCTTGGGCAGGGGGAACAGTTCGCCCGCCTCGCGCATGGCGATTTCCACCTGGCGCTGCTCCAGCGCTGCGTGTTCCGGGCCGAAGCTCACGGCGACGCGATCAAAGCCCCTCTCCCGCAAGCGGGAGAGGGGTTGGGGCGAGGGAAAGGATTCCTCCGCCACCGTGCCCACCGCATGGATGTAGCGCGCCCCCGGCAGCGGTTCCAGATCGGCCAGCTTGAGGATTTGCCCGCCCTTGCCGCGGATGCCGGTTTTCAGCAGCTCGTCGCGCCAGCGGGCCTGCCGGGAGGTTTCGCCGGAGCGGGCCACCGCCGTGTCGGCCACAAATCCGACGTCCCTCTCCCCCTGGAAGAGGGGTTGGGGTGAGGGCTCCAGTGCCAGCACCGTGGGAAAGGGCACCGCCTCCACGGTGAAGGGGCCGGTGATCCGCAGCTTGGTTTTGGACACCAGCGGCTGGTCGTAGAGGGTTTCCTGGTCGGCGTGAGCGGCGATGGACGCGTCCATCTGCCGCTGCATGGCCTGGCGCGCGGCGTGGAAAGCGTCGAAAGGCGCGCGGGCGGATGCCGGCCAACCGGGGGGAAAGTCGAAAGGAACCTCCCACTCCTTGAGCCCCTCTCCCGTAGGCGGGAGAGGGGTTGGGGCGAGGGAATCGCCTGTGGCGGGTGGATTGGAAACACCCTCATCCCAGACCCTTCTCCCGCCCGCGGGAGAAGGGCTTTCGTTTTCCCCTCCGCCGCCCGCGGGAGAGGGGCTTTCGTTTTCCCCTCCGCTGCCCGCGGGAGAGGGGCTTTCGTTTTCCCCTCCGCCGCCCGCGGGAGAGGGGCTTTCGTTTTCCCCTCCGCTGCCCGCGGGAGAGGGGCTTTCGTTTTCCCCTCCGCTGCCCGCGGGAGAGGGGCTTTCGTTTTCCCCTCCGCTGCCCGCGGGAGAAGGGTTTTCGTTTTCCCCTCTCCCGCTGGCGGGAGAGGGGCTAGGGGTGAGGGTATCGTTCCTGGCGACATGCTCCCAAATCACCTGCAACACCGCTTCCGTCTCGCCCAACACCTGATGGTTCCAGAACCGCAGAACCGTCAGCCCTTGGCTTTGCAAAAACGCGGTGCGCCGTTCGTCGTACGTTTTCTGCTCCGCGTGCTGGCCACCGTCGAGTTCGATGACCAACCCATGCTCGTCGCAAAAAAAGTCCGCGATGTACTCGCCGATGGGGTGTTGCCGCCGGAATTTGGCGTTGGCCAGCCGGCGGTTGCGCAGCAACCGCCACATGAGGTTTTCCGCGTCCGTGGCGGTCTTGCGCAGGTCGCGGGCGTGGCGCTTCAGGTCTTCGGGCAGCCTGGCGGGCGGGTGGGGGATGTAGTCCCATTCGGCGCCCTCACCCCCGGCCCCTCTCCCGCCCGCGGGAGAGGGGAGCGAGGTGCTCTCATTCCAGACCTTCCTTCCTGCCGTCTCGGTTACGGCGCTCGCTACGGCTCGCCCACCCGCGGGAGAAGAGCTCTCACTCCCCTCTCCCCGAGGCGCGAGCGATGCCTTCGCCGTTCTCCCCTCCCCCACAGGCGGGGGTGTTGTTCTCCACTCTCCCGTAGGCGGGAGTGCTGTCTCCCCCTCTCCCGCAGACGGGGGCGCTGTTCCCCTCTCTGCCGCGGACGGGAGAGAGGCCTCCGCTGTTTTCCCCTCTCCCGCGGGCGGGAGAGGGGCCGGGGGTGAGGGTGACTGGAGCGCCGCATTCAGCTCCGCCAGCGCCCGTTCGATGGCCGGGTGCATGCGCTCGTAGATTTCGTCGATCTCCGGGTTGTTGGCGATGGACTTCAGCGTCACATGGGGCACGGTCTTGTAGATGAAGCCGCCCTTCAGGCCCTCGTGGGGGTATTTCAGCTCGTAGTAGTCGTAGCTGGCGGTCAGCAGGCGCTGCTTGGCCAGGGTGACGGCGACGCGGGAAGTGTCGCAGGTGATCCAGCGCCGGCCCCATTTCTCGGCGACGAAGGCGGTGGTGCCGGAACCGCAGGTGGGGTCCAGCACGAGGTCGCCGGGGTCGGTGGTCATCAGGAGGCAGCGTTCGATGACTTTTGCGCTTGTTTCGACTACGTAGCGCTTGTCAGAAGCAAACCCTGCTAGGCCTGTATCCGTCCAGTTATTGGTTATCGGAAAAGCGGGGAAATCATCAAGATAGCGTACGTAATACAATCCGCCTGCATCTGTTGCCTCTAACCGATTGGCTAACAATAGCCTTGTCATGCCAAATTCATTTGTTTTCCACCGCCCCTTTATACTCGGGAGATAGTCTTTGCCGGCAAATTTTACAGGAAACCAACAGGCCGCGCCTTCGCCCTTTTGTCTGCCTTCACTTTGACTGGTCAGATTGTCTATTCGATAAACCTTTCCATAAATACCAACTATTGATGGGTCGTTTTTTTCGCTGGCAGTCATTGCGCGACGGCGACCATCTTCAAATTCCACCTTACCATAAGCAAGCCCCCCTTCAGCACCGGCTGTCTTGTCTTTGTATAGTGAACGGTATTTAGTTTGTTCCTTGCTTTTGCCATACCACAAAAGATAATCCGCAGTCCCCGGAAGAAACAGATTGGTCGCACCGCTGGTTTTGGAGAATGTAATTTGAGCGATGAAGTTTTCTGATCCAAATATCTCATCCATCACCTCCCGCACATGGTGCAGATTCTCATCCGAAATCTGCACGAACACGCTGCCCGATTCGCTCAACAATTCCCTCGCCAGCAGCAGCCGGTCGCGCAGATAGGTCAGATAGGAATGGATGCCCAGCTCCCAGGTGTCGCGGAAGGCCTTGATCATTTCCGGTTCCTGGGTCAGATCCTCGTCCCTGCGGTCCTTCACGTCGCGCTTGTTGACGAAGGGCTGGAAGTTGGAGCCGTATTTGATGCCGTAGGGCGGGTCGATGTAGATCATCTGCACCTGGCCGGCCATGCTCTCCTTCTGGATGAGCGAGTTCATCACCAGCAGGGAGTCGCCGGCGATCAGGCGGTTGGCCCAGTCGCGCTCGTGCTTGTAGAAGGCGATGGCTTCGCGCAGCGGCAGGTTTTCGAAGGGGGCGGAGAAGAGGTCGGGTTGGAAGGCGGCCCTCACCCCTGCCCCTCTCCCGCCCGCGGGAGAGGGGTGGGATATGGTCCCTGTCGCCGCGGGAGAGGGGTGGGATATGGTCCCTGTCGCCGCGGGAGAGGGGTGGGACATGATCCCTGTCGCCGCGGGAGAGGGGGTGTGAAGCCCTTCTCCCGCAGGCGGGAGAAGGGTTTGGGATGAGGGCGCCCTGCCGCCGCGGGAGGCGTTCTTTGGCTGCTTTTGCACGGCGGCAATTATGGTCGCCGGGTCGATGCGTTCGTGCACGTGCAGGGACACGGTGTCCACCTCGAAACTGGTGCGCTCGGCCTTGCCGGTCCAGTTGAGATAGGGCGCCTGCATGCGCTTGAGCTGCTGCAAGGCTTGGCGCATGTGGTCCGGGTCGCCGGAGGCGAGGGCGTCGTCGATGAGGTTTTCCACCCGGGCGCGGGCGCTGTCGAACTGGAGCGCGGGGTCGATGTGCGGGTCATAGGCCCAGCGGGTCTCCTCCTCCACGCCGTCGCTGGCGGCGTCCACCATGCCGACGTGGGGGTTGTTCCTGCGCTTGTCGCCATGGCGGTAACTGAGAACCTGGATCGCGTCGCCGGGTCTGGCGCGCGGAACCGGGCCGGCTTGCGGCGCGCCGCGGGGCGCGGCCTTCGGCGGCGCGACCTGCACTTGAACGTTCAGCAACGGCTCGTCGCCCTCGTGATCCGCCGGCACGGCACGCATGACCGAGCCGCCCCGGCCGCGTCCGCTCGCCAACAAGCCTTCCGCGATCAGGGCATCGCGCACCCGGCGGAAGTCCTCCTCGGATACCTCGCCGTCCAGCGATTGCGCCAGCCGCTCCAGCAGGGCCTTGTCGCCGATGCTGGCGCCGTTCGCGGGGACGTGGCGAAGAATCAGTTCGCGCAGAGTGGGGTCGATTTCTGTCATGGAGCGGGTCCTTGTCATCCGGCCGATGGAAGCGAAGCGGTTCCTGAAACCTCGATCTCGACATAGGGTAACGGAATCTCGGCAACCCGTGCCCCTAGCGTTCCGCTTGCCGGAGGAGCAGCGAATACGTCAGGATCGCCGCGGTGGCCGAGACGTTCAGAGACTGGATCTGCCCGCCGCCCGGAATGGTGACGACGGTTTCGCAGGCGGCGAGGGTCGGCGGCGGCAAGCCGTTTTCCTCGTTGCCCAGCACCAGCAGAATGGGACGGCGGTCCCGCGGCACGGCTTCCGGGGGAATGCCTCTGGCATGCAGGGCGGTACCGACGACATGGAAATGGGGGCGCAAGCTTCGCAGCGCTTGCGCCGCGCTGGTGAGGCGGCGGACGTCCAGGAACTCCAGCCCGCCTTCGGCCACCCGGTAGGCCGCGTCGGACAGGCCGGCTTGGGCCGGATGGTCCGACAGGACCAGATGACCCAGGCCGAAGAAGGCCAAGGTCCGGGCGATGGCGCCGAGGTTGTGGGGATTGCCCACGCCATCGAGCAGGACCGTGGCGGCGCCTGCTTTCGCCCAGTGCTGCGCGGTCTCGAGGGTGAGGTCCGGCACCTCGCGCGGCCTGACCGCGGCGACGATGCCGCCGTGCAGGACGGTGCCAGCGACCCGCGCCATTTCCTCCGGCGGCAGCAGGCGGTACGGCCGGCGCAGCCGCGCCAGCACGGCGCAGAAGGGGCCGGCCGCCGTTTTCATCGAGTCGTCGTAGTAGAGCCGCACCACCCGTTCGGGCTCACGCCGGAACACCGCGGCCACGGCGGACAGTCCGGCGATCTTGCCGAGCTTTTCTTCCGCCGCGCCGGAGTGGGCCGGCCGCGTCGCCCGTACCGCGGGCCCGGCTCCGCGTTTCCCGGGGGCGCCGCCCGCCCGGGGCGGCCTGGTTTTCCGTATCATCTGGTCATGTCCCGCATCATTGTCTTCAACAAGCCTTACGGCGTTCTGACCCAGTTCACCGACCGTGAACACGGCCGGGCGACGCTGGCCGACTTCATTCCCATCCCCGGGGTCCGTCCCGCCGGCCGCCTGGACCGCGATTCCGAGGGGCTCATCGTCCTCACCGACGACGGCCGCCTGCAGGCCGGGATCGCCGATCCCCGCCACAAGATGGCGAAGACCTATCGGGTCCAGGTCGAAGGGCTGCCCGACGAAGCGGCGCTGAACCGGCTGCGACGGGGGGTGCGGCTGAACGACGGCCTCACCCTTCCGGCCGAGGCGAACATCATCCCCGAACCGGCCTGGCTGTGGCCGCGCGATCCGCCGGTCCGTTTCCGCGCCACCATTCCCACCACCTGGCTGGAACTGGTCATCCGCGAGGGCCGCAACCGGCAGGTGCGGCGCATGACGGCGGCGGTGGGCTTCCCGACGCTGCGCCTGATCCGCTGGGCCATCGGCGCCTGGACGCTGGAAGACCTGGCGCCGGGGGAATGGCGGGAGCTGCCGCCCCCCGCCGGGAAGGGACTCAGGCGGGGCGCTGACGTTCGGCGACGAAGCGGATGAAGTCGTCCTTGGGCAGCGGCCGGGCGAAGTAGTTGCCCTGGAACCGGTGGCAGCCGTAACGCTCCAGGATCTCGACCTGGGTCCGGGTTTCCACGCCTTCGGCAATGACGTCGAGTCCCAGATGGCGCGCCATGCTGACGATGGTCTCGACGATGGCCGCGTCACTGCTGTCCTGCTCCAGATCGCGGACGAACGCCGAGGCGATCTTGAGGTCGTCCAGCGGCAGATGTTTCAGATAGGCCAGGGAGGAATAGCCCGTTCCGAAATCGTCGATGGAAAAACTCACGCCGAGGTTCTTCAGGCGCCCGATCTGCGCGACGGCGAGCTCGGTATGGTTCAGCAGCACACCTTCCGTCAGTTCGAGGCAAAGGTCCGTCGGCGAAACGCCGTTCTCCAGGCAGAACTGCTCCAACTGGGTCATCAGGTCGCTGCGCATGAACTGGCGCGGACTGACGTTCACGGAAAGCTTCGGCAGGGCCAGGCCCCGCGCCCGGATCTCGGCCAGACAGGCGCAGGCCCGCCTCAGCACGATAGCCCCCACCCGCAGTATCATGCCGTTCTGCTCGCAGACCGGTATGAACTGATCGGGGGAGATCGCACCGCGTTCGGGATGGAACCAGCGGATCAGGGCTTCGGCACCCACCACCCGCCCGTCACCGAGCATCTGCGGCTGGTAGTAGACCTCGAACTCGTCGTTGGCCAGCGCCTTCCGCAAGGCCTTTTCCAGCTCCAGCCGGCCGCGGACGACGGCCTCCATCGCGCTCTCGTAGAAACGGACGCCGTCGCGCCCCTCGTTCTTGGCCACGTACATGGCCGTGTCCGCCTGTTTGAGCACATCCTCGGCGGTGTTCGCGCCGTCGGGAAACAGCGCGATGCCGATGCTCACGGAGATGTAGTGCACGTAATCGTCGAGCTGAAACGGCGCCGAGAGCAGCTCGCGCACCCGCCGCGCATGGACGATCGCCTGGCCCGCCGCAACCGAGGCGCTGGGCTTGGCCGGCGCGAGCAGGACGACGAATTCGTCCCCCCCGAGGCGGGCCGCCGCTTCCTCGTCCTCCAGGCAGTTTTTCAGGCGCTCGGCCACCTGGACCAGCAGGCGGTCGCCCATGTGGTGGCCCAGGGAGTCGTTCAGGGTCTTGAAATAATCCAGGTCCATGAACAGCAGCGCGCCGTAGGTTCCCTCGCGCCGCGCCGCTTTCATCTGCTGCGTGAGCCGCTCGAAGATCAGACTCCGGTTCGGCAGGCCGGTCAGGGAATCGTAATAGGCGAGCTGGCGGATCTTTTCTTCCGTGCGCTTGAGTTCGGAAATGTCCGAGGAGATCGCGACGTAGTGCGTGATGTCCCCGTTGGCCGACCGAACCGCGGTGATGGTCTTGCGCTCGGGATAGACCTCGCCGTTCTTCCGCCGGTTCCAGATCTCGCCCTGCCAGCGCCCCGTCTGTTCGAGGCTGCGCCAGACCTCCCGGTAGAACTCCGCGCCATGCAGGCCCGACTTGAACAGCCGGGGATTCCGGCCGACCACGTCCTCCTGCCGGTAGCCCGTGATCCGGCTGAACGCCGCGTTGACCCTCAGAATCCTGCCGTCGGCACCGGCGATCAGAATGGCTTCGTCGGTCTCGAAGGTCGTCGCCGCCAGCCGCAGCTCGGCCTCGACCGCCTCGCGCCGGGTGATGTCGTCCACCAGCGAGGCCACGCCGATCACCGTGCCGTCCGGCGTCGTCAGCGGGGTGTTGTACCATTCGCAACGTATCGTGCGGCCGTCCGCCGTCACATTGGCGGTGACGACACGGTTTCCGGACCCTCCCGATACCTCCCGCCAGATCGCTTCCGCCTGCTCCAGTACGTCCTCCGGAAACAGTATGCCGGCGGAACGGCCGATCATCCGGTCCGCACCATAGCCGAAGATTCTTTCCGCCGCCGGATTCCAGCGGCTGACGATGAAATCCAGGTCCCACTCGATCACCGCCAGCGGCAGGTGTTCGACGTGCAGGCGCAGCCTCTCCTCGGATTGCCGCAGCGCCCGTTCGGCTTCCCAGCGTTCGGTGACGTCCTGCAGGGTACCCTGCAGCACCGGCCCCGAATCTCCCCGCCGTCCCTGGAGTTCGACCTTGAAGTTCACCTGCCGCACCGCGCCATCCGCCCGCCTCACACACAGCGGCCGTTCCACCCCGAGCAGATCGTCGCGTCCGCCCCGCAGCGCGGCCTCGATGAGCTCACGGTCTTCCGGGGCAAACAGGGCGGCGAACTCCTGATACCGATGGGGAACCTCACCGTCGAAGGGAAGCCCGAAAATCCGGTAGGTTTCCTCTGACCAAGTCATGCGGTCCGTCGCCGGGTCATAGACCCAGCTCCCCACGCGGGCGAGACGCTGAGCCTCCGCCAGCCGGCGCCGCTCGGCCTTGGCGATCCGTGAAGACAGCCACAGGCGCTGACGGCTCACCTCGAAGCCGAGCGTGCCCATGGCGATCAGCAGGGCGATGGCGATGGCGACCACGCGGTAAGCCGCGACCCGGTCCCGCCTCACCGCCGCGTCGATCTCCAGGCCCAGAGCGGCGAAAATCTCCCCGGTCTCCGTGTCCCGCACCGGCGCGAAAGCGGAAACCGTGTCCTTGCCATCCCCATGGGCCAGACCGAGCACCCGTGACCGGCCGCTGGTAAACACGCCGGCCACGGCTTCCGCATGCTCCGTGTTCGGCCACCCCCGCCCTTCGACGCCATTCCGAGGTGGCTCGATGTCGCCCGCGCTGGAGCCGATGGCGCGCATCGCCCCCCCTTCCGCCGGAATCAGGAGGTAAAGGCCCTTGAGTTTGGGGTCCGCGGCATCGATGCGCAGGAGCTGGCTGATGAGCCAATGCTCCTCCCGTTCCCGAACCTCCGTGGCCCCCGTACGGACCTGACGAATCCACTCCGGGTTGATCGACGCCGCCACGGTTTCGGCCTGGATCGACAACTCGCGGCGGACGCTCCGGTCGGCCGCATGCCCGAAAAGCTCGGTCAATACGAATGCAGCCCCCAGCACGACCGACGCGACCAGGACCAGCCTGACACCGAATCCCAGACCGGAACTGAGTTCCTCCGCGGGGACCGGAAGCTCGCCCGAGCGCCGGTAATGAAGCCAGATTCCCGCCCCCATGGCCAACGCACAGAGAGCGCGCAGCAGCGGCGCGGTCAGGGTGGCCGGAGGAAAACGGGACGTGCCCGACCCGGCGACCCCCAGGCTCACGGCGAAGACGGCCATCGCCAGGGCCGCCGCGACGAGGGCGACGTCGTACCGTCCTCGCGCGGTCCGCGCCGCCCGAACGAACGCCCCGACCGCCGCCAGCGCGCCGGGGAGCCCCAGGGCGTCATACAACACGCCGCTCGAGCCGCCGCCTGCACTCGGGGACAGCAGCCCCACCCCTACGAACACGAGCGCCTGGACCAGATAAACCCGCCGCACGGGCAGCCGGTCACCCTGGCTGACCAGCCCCTGGACGCCGAAATGGAACAGGCAGAGGAAGGAAATCGTCAAAACCGCCAACCGCGCCCAGGCGAAGACCGGATGATCCCCCAGCGAGGCGGCGAACAGGTCCAGCCATTCGTCGGCGCCATGAGCGATACCGAACATCCCCAGCCACAGCCAGGGTAGGCGCTGGCGGCTTCGGTCGTGGATCGCCCCGCAGACGGCAGCGAGCAGAATGAACGACAGGCCGTCGAAGAAGTAGATCAGATCCGGCTGTCCGTATGGCAGGACCATGGCCATCAAATCCCGTTGCTACCCGAAAAATGCCGGCATCAACGCACCGACGCCTTGAGCCGCTCCATTCGCCCGAACATGACCGCCCTCAAGCGCTCCCGCCCTATCGCGTGCTTGAGGCCGGCGCCGACGCCGGCGACCTGATCCGTCGAAGTGCAGTGGCTGTAAAACACCAGGCTCCCTTGCCGATACGGCAGAATGCCGAGCACCATCTGACTGGAATTGAAAGAATGGCCGACATAGAAATCGCGCACCGCAACGAGGGCGCCACCGGCCTTGGGCTGGACCATCTGATGAACCAGGATCACGGTGGGGCGCCCCTCCACCTTACGCTCGACCCATTGCAGAGTGCTGGCCGCCTCCGAAGGCGCCGGAAACCGCAGCAAAGCCGCCTGCAATTCAGGCGCGTAGTGGCGCAGCACCGCGCTTTGCTCGGTGAATGTCCTCAACTCCGCGGCCACGTCCACGGTGGCGCCCCCGGAACGGGCGTAAGGCTCGATGGCGTCCGCGCCGTATCTGCGGTAGCCATCCAGCCGTTGCCACAAAACCTCCCGATATCGGCGCGACAGGAGGCCCAGCTTCTCCGTTTCGGAGACATGCGCCAAGGTCCGGGCCAGCGCTCTGAATCCCTGGATTTCGGCCGCCGAGAAATTGAATTCCGAGCCGGGCTCGACTTCGCTCAAGGCTTCGGCCTCATCGGCATCGGAAGGGCCGAATTCGAAGCCGTTCAGCGCCTCCGGACCGCCGGCCGGAAGAAAAATGCCCGCGGCGATCACGTCGGAATCCCCCATCAGCAGCGCTCCATTGCGGACCGCGGCGATCAGCCGCTCGGGCGGCGCCTCGACGTACATGGCCAAGCCGGCGGCAAGGGTCTTGTCGGTCGGCTCGCGGACGTCGTAGGAAACGATTTCGCCCTGATCGAGACCGCCAAGGTCGGCGATTCCCAGCACCTCCGTCACCGGCCGATCCGCCGCGGCAGCGGCGAGCACCGGCAGGACGAACAGCACCCACGTCGGCAACCGCGGGAGACCTCTGAATTTCCGAAACATCACCATACCGTCCGATCCTCGTTTCCTCCGCCCCCGACACCCGGCCGCAGCACCGGAAGCCGCGCCCGCGAATGGTATCCTTAAGACAGAAGAACAAAACGAAAGTGCGTCACAACCATGTTCTCCCCCTCAAAGTCCCGGAAAATCCTCCGCGACCACGTTTCCGTCGTTCTGGGCTGGCTCATCTGGATCATCCTGCTGCTCAGCGGCCACAAGTTCGGGCGGGGTGACAGCCTCGCGGTGCTGGCCGCAGGCTCCGCACTGACATTCTGCACCATGCTGGGCTGCGTCTTCTCGGTAGTCCGGCAGGCCGACGAACTGGCCGAACTGCTGGAAGAGCCCTATGGCACGCTGGTCCTGACCCTGTCGGCCACCGCCATCGAGGTCAGCCTGATGCTGATGGTCATGGCCGGCGGCGGTCAAAATCCCTCGATGCTGCGTGACACCATCTTCGCCACCCTGATGGTCGTACTCAACGGCATGGTCGGCGTCTCCCTGGTCAGCGGCGGCTGGATCAACGTCGAACAGTCGTTCAACCTCCGCGGTGCCCTGTCGTTCCTGCACCTCATCGCCCCGCTCTCGCTGCTGCTCCTGGTGCTGCCGAACTATACCAGCAGCACCGGCGGACCGACCCTGGCCCCCGTCCAGGAAGCGTTCCTGGGGATACTGTGTCTGCTCGTGTACGGGGTGTTCCTGATCATCCAGACCGGCCGGCACCGGTCCTATTTCGCCAACATGAGCGCCGTCCTCGACGAAGAGCCCGAAAACGACGGCACCGCCCCCACGCTTCGCAGCCGCCGCAGCGCCATCCTCCGGACCTCGTCGGGCCTGCTGGCGGCACTCCTGCCCGTCGTTCTCCTCGCGGAACACCTCGGTTCGGTCATCGATTTCGCGATCGAAGAGTCCCACACGCCTGCCGCGCTCGGCGGCCTGGTGGTCGCCGCCCTGGTGCTACTCCCGGAAGGCGTCGGTGCGCAGCGGGCGGCGGCGCTGAATCTGATGCAACGGGCGGTCAACATCTGCCTGGGATCCGCGCTCGCCACCATCGGCCTGACCGTGCCGACCATCCTGCTCGCCGCCAGCCTGCAGCGGCATTCCCTGACCCTCGGCCTCAACGGCGCCGAGGAAACCCTGCTGTACGCCACCCTGCTGGTCTCGATGATGACTTTCATCAGCGGGTTTGCCAACGTGCTGCAGGGGATGGTCCACCTGATGCTGTTCGTCGCCTACCTGTTTTTCGTGTTCGTTCCATGAACGGACGCCGCCCGGCCGTCAAAAGCCGTCAACCAGGCCGTGGTACTCTCGACGCCGGCCGGGGCGGACGGCTGCGGAGCCCGAAAAGGGGAGACAAATGCCGCACCGGCGGTCTATAATTGGCGAATTTTTTTCCAACCCCCAGAAGTATCGACATGACTGATTTATCGCGTTACCGAAACATAGGCATCTTCGCTCACGTCGACGCGGGCAAGACCACCACCACCGAGCGGATTTTGAAGCTCACCGGCAAGATCCACAAGATCGGCGAAGTGCACGACGGTGCCGCGACGACCGACTTCATGGAGCAGGAGCAGGAACGTGGTATCACCATTCAGTCCGCGGCCACCACCTGTTTCTGGAAGGATCACCGCTTCAACATCATCGACACCCCGGGACACGTCGACTTCACCATCGAGGTCTACCGCTCGCTCAAGGTTCTCGACGGCGGCATCGGCGTATTCTGCGGTTCCGGCGGCGTGGAACCGCAATCGGAGACCAACTGGCGCTATGCCAACGACTCCGAAGTCGCACGGATCATCTACGTCAACAAGCTGGACCGGGTCGGCGCCGACTTCTATCGCGTGGTCAAGCAGATCAGGGACGTCCTGGGGGCCTACCCGCTGGTCATGACCCTGCCGATCGGCCGCGAAGAGAGTTTCATCGGTGTGGTCGAGCTGCTGACCCGCAAGGCCTGGATCTGGGATGACTCCGGCGACCCGATGAAATACGAGGTCAAGGACGTTCCCGCGGAGATGGCCGACGAAGTCGAAAAATGGCGCGCCGAGCTGGTGGAAAAAGCCGTCGAGCAGGACGACGAGGTCATGGAAAAGTACCTCGAGGGCGAAGAGCCGGACGTCGACACCCTCAAGCGCCTGATCCGCAAAGGCACCATCAAGCTGGACTTCTTCCCGACCTACTGCGGCTCCTCGTTCAAGAACAAGGGCGTGCAGCTGGTGCTGGACGCCGTGGTGGACTATCTGCCCGACCCGACCGAAGTCAAGCCTCAGCCCGAAGTGGACCTGGAAGGCCATGAGACCGGCGAGTTCGCCATCGTCGACCCGGATCGTCCGCTGCGCGCCCTGGCCTTCAAGATCATGGACGACCGTTACGGCGCCCTGACCTTCCTGCGCCTTTACTCGGGCCGGCTGGAAAAAGGCACCACCGTCCTCAACACCGCGACCGGCAAGACCGAGCGCATCGGCCGCATCGTCGAAATGCACGCCAATCAGCGCAACGAGCTGGACTCGGCCCAGGCCGGCGACATCGTGGCGGTGCTGGGCATGAAGAACGTCCAGACCGGCCACACCCTGTGTGACCCGGACAAGCCGGCCACCCTGGAGCCGATGGTATTCCCCGACCCCGTCATCTCCATCGCGGTTACGCCCAAGGACAAGGCTGCCAACGAGAAAATGGGCATCGCCCTCGGCAAGATGGTGCAGGAGGACCCGTCTTTCCACGTCGAGACCGACCAGGAATCCGGCGAAACCATCCTCAAAGGGATGGGCGAGCTCCACCTCGACATCAAAGTGGACATCCTGAAGCGTACCCACGGGGTGGAAGTGAACGTCGGCAAGCCGCAGGTGGCCTACCGGGAAACCATCACCAGGCGCGTCGAGGACGAGTACGTCCACAAGAAGCAGACCGGCGGTTCCGGCCAGTACGCCAAGATCAACTACGTCATCGAACCCGGCGAGCCGGGGTCGGGGTTCGTGTTCGAATCGACCGTGACCGGTGGCAACGTGCCGCGTGAATTCTGGCCGGCGGTCGAAAAAGGCTTCAGGAGCATGCTCGGCAAGGGTGTCTTGGCGGGCTACCCATGCGTCGATTTCAAGGTCAACCTGACCGATGGCGGCTTCCACGCCGTGGACTCTTCGGCGATCGCCTTCGAAATCGCGGCCCAGGCGGCGTTCCGCCAATCCGTGCCGAAGGCGGCGCCGCAGCTGCTGGAACCCATCATGAAGGTGGACGTGTTCACCCCGGATGCCCACGTCGGTGACGTGATCGGCGACCTGAACCGCCGCCGCGGCATGATCAAGTCGCAGGAAGCCGGCGTGACCGGCGTGCGCATCAAGGCCGAGGTTCCGCTGTCCGAAATGTTCGGCTACATCGGCGATCTGCGCACCATGACTTCCGGCCGCGGCCAATTCTCCATGGAGTTCTCGCACTACATGCCTTGCCCGAAGAACGTCGCGGACGAAGTCATCAAGGAAGCCCAGGAGCGTGCGGCCAGGAAATAACGGCCTTCCACGCATGCTCGTCGCACCGCGGAAGGCGCCCCCCGGGCCTGCCTTCCGCGGTCCGTCCCTTTCCGGATTCCCCGGCGGATCGAGGGCCCGGGTCCTCCCTATCCTTCGGCTCACGGCCGTTGTAACTTAATGGCGACACGGGCTTGCCAACAACCAATGAGGGGGATTTCATGAGCAGAAAGAGCATGGCCGACTGGTGGAAGGAGAGGCGGGCGAACGAGGAAAGGAAAAAGACCGGCCAGAGCGACTTCGAGGACGTCGAGGCCCTGTATGACCGGCTCGGCCGGGAACCGGCGGTGGATGCCTCGCTCGAGGCGATTCGCAAGGAAATGGCCGCGGTCTACCGCGACATGCGCGCCGGCCGGATCGACTGCAACGATGGCACCCGTCTGGCCTATGTGCTCGACATGCTGCGCAAGACCCATGAATCCAACGTCGTGAAGAACCGGCTGGGCGCCCTGGAAAAAGCCATGGGCGTGAAATCCGACACCGGTCCGGAATGGCTGGGACTGCCGTTCGGCAATTCCGACTGAAGGCACGATCGGCCGCAAATCCCACTCCCACCGGGCCAACGGGGCGGCGACACTCTCTCCCATACCGACTCTTCGAGAACCGGGCACCATGTGCGGCATTGCCGGCCTGTTCAACTGCAATCTCCCTGCTGACGAGCTCCGGCTCGACCAGGCCGTGGCCAAGCTGACCCATCGGGGCCCCGACGACCGGGGCATCTTCCTCGACGGCCGCTTCGGCATGGGGCATACCCGCCTCTCCATCATCGACCTGGCGGGCGGCCACCAGCCCCTGTTTTCCGAAGACCGGAGGCTGGCGCTGATAGCCAATGGCGAAATCTACAATTTCATCGAACTGCGCTCCGAGCTGACGGCGGCGGGATTCCGTTTCCAGACCCAGTCGGATTCGGAGGTCATCCTCCATGCCTACCTCGCCTTCGGGGAGGGCTTTTTGGAGCGTATCCAGGGCATGTTCGCCTTCGCACTGTACGATGCCCTCGAAGGACGCCTGATCCTGGCCCGTGATCGCTTAGGGATAAAACCGCTGTTTCTGGCTCGGCGTCCGGACGGCATCGCCTTCGCTTCCGAAATCAAGGCCCTGCTGCCCCTGCTCGACCAGCCCCGGGAAATCGATCCGCAAGGGCTGGCCCAGTATTTCCAAAACCAGTTTTCCACCGGCGCCACGACGGTCCTGCGAGGCGTGGAGCGGGTACTGCCGGGCGAAGCCGTGGTCGTCGAAGCCGGAAAAACGACCCGCCGCTTCCGCTACTGGTCACCGCTCGCCGTGCGCACGGAAGAGCTGGATTTCGACGAAGCGGCAGCGCGCTTCGATGCGCTGATGGAGCGAGTGATGGTCGAACACATGCGCTCGGACGTGCCTTTCGGGCTGTTTCTCTCCGGCGGCGTCGACTCCTCCCTGCTGCTTGCCCTGCTGACCCGGTATTCCGGCGAGCCCATCCGCACCTTCTCGGTCGGTTTTCCCGGCACCTCGCTGACCGACGAACTGCCGCTGGCCGAAGGCCTGGCCCGGCGTTTCCGCAGCCGCCACCGCGAGATCCGGCCCGGTCCGCAAGACATCCTCCACAGCCTGCCGCTGACCGTATGGGCGGCGGACGATCTGATGCGCGACAATGCCAGCCTGCCGACGTCCCTGCTGGCCCGGGCAGCCGGCGAAGAACTGAAGGTGGTGTTCTCCGGCGAGGGCGGGGACGAAGTGTTCGCCGGCTACGGACGCTACCGGACATCGCCGCTCGAACGTCTGTTCAAGAGCCTGCTCGCGCCCGGCTCGGGCGGTTTCCGCACCCGCGGCAGCTTCCGCGGACGCTGGCCGAAGACGCTGTTCGGCCCCGCCCTGCTGGCTGCCGCGCAATCGGCCCGGCGACCGGTGCAGGAATCCTGGCGGGAGACGCCGCGGGAATGGAGCGATCTGCAGCGGATGCAGTACGTCGACCTCTGCCACGCACTGCCCGACAACCTGCTGGTCAAGGCCGACCGCATGCTGATGGCCTGGGGAGTGGAAGGGCGGGTGCCGTTCTTGGACCACCGCGTCGTCGAATTCGGCCTGAGCCTGCCCGACCGCCTTAAGATCGAGGGACGCCAGGGCAAGCTGTTCCTCAAGCGCTGGGGCGAGCGGCTGGTGCCGGCGGAGCAGCTCTATGCCAGGAAGCGCGGCTTCCACGTCCCCTTGGGCGAATGGCTGGACGAGCCTTTTCTCGAACGGCTGAACCGGATCCTGCCGGAACACCCGGCACTCACCCCCTGGTTCAAACCCGCCGGCATCCGGGCGCTGATCGCCCGCTGCCGTGACGAGCGCCAGGGCAGCGCCATGCTCTGGGCCATCATCCAGTTTGCAATCTGGCACCGGCTGTTCATTTCCGGGAATGGCGAGCGGCCGGAGGCGCTGACCGATCCCCTGGAAATCCTGCAGCGCTGAAGCCGTGACCGCACCCCGGACCTACTCGCCACGCTTGGCCATCTTCGCCTCGTTCTCCGGCCAGGGCGGCGTGGAGAAGATGATCGCCAATCTGGCCGCCGGGTTTCTCGACGCCGGCGTCGCCGTGGATCTGGTGCTGGCGCGCGCCCAGGGAGAGCACCTGGATGCGATCCCGGCCGGCGTGCGCATCGTCAAGCTGAACGTCCGCCACACTTTCACGGCCCTGCCGGGTCTGGCCCGCTACCTCCGCGAGGAAAAACCGGACGCCGTCCTCGCCGCCAAGGATCGCGCCATCCGGGTCGCCCTGCTGGCCCGTCGCTTGGCCGGATCGAAGGCCCGGCTGGTGGGACGGCTGGGCACGACGGTATCGGCCGCACTCAAAGGCAAGGGCCGGTTGAGGGAACTGGCCTGGTTCACCGGCATGCGGCTATTCTATCCGCACCTGGACGCGATCGTCGCCGTCTCCCAGGGCGTGAAAGACGACATTCTCTCGATAACCGCCCTGCCCTCCGAGCGGGTCCGGGTGATCCGCAATCCCGTCATCACTCCGGCACTGGAACGGCAGGCCGCCCTGCCCTGCGACCATCCATGGCCGAACGATCCGGCAATCCCTCTCATCGTCGGCATGGGCCGGCTGACCCGGCAGAAGGGGTTCCCCGATCTCATCGCCGCCTTCGCCCGGCTCCGCCGGGACCGCATCTGCCGGCTCGTCATCGTCGGCGAGGGCGGAGACCGGGAAAAACTGGAGCGGCTGGCCGATGGACTCGGCGTGAGCGAGGACGTATGCTTCACCGGCTTCCTGGCGAACCCACACGGTCTGATCGCGCGCTGCAGCCTGTTCGTACTGTCCTCGCTGTGGGAAGGCTCGCCGAACGCCCTGACCGAAGCGATGGCGCTGGGCAGGCCGGTGGTCTCGACCGACTGCCCCAGCGGGCCGGCGGAACTGCTGAACGGCGGCGAATACGGCCCGCTGGTTCCGGTCGGCGATGTCGAAGCGCTGGCCGCGGCCATGGCGCATGCGCTCGATCACCCGCTGCCGGCGGAATGCCTACGTCGGGCGGTGGCCGAATACACGCAGACCATCAGCGCACGGCGCTACCTGGAAACCTTGGGGATGGCCCCCTGAGCGGGCTGCAAGGCCCCGTTCCAGGTCGGGATAGTGCAGCCGCGGACGAAGTTCGCGCAACATCCGGCCGTTGTCGAGGCGCTTGGACTCCTCCATGAACGACAGCATCTCCGGGCTCAGCACCCGCCTGGCTTCCGCCAAGGAAATCGCGGGCGGCCGCGGCAGGCCGAAGCGGTCGGCGACGGCATGGAAATAATCGGTCAGGGTGGTGGGATGACCGTCGCTGACGTTGTATACGCCCTCGGCCGCAGTCCGCCTGCCCGCGGCGACACAGACTTCGGCCAGATCGTCGGCATGAATGCGGTTGGAATAGGGACTCTCCTCCTGCCGCACCACCGGCACCCCTGCGCGCAAGCGCTCCAACGGCAACCGCCCCGGGCCGTAGATACCGGGCACCCGCAGGATCACCACCGTGACTCCGTATCGGCGGCTCCAGGCCATGAGGGTTTCCTCTGCCGCCAGGCGACGGCGAGAGCGAGCGTTTTGCGGGCGGGGAGGTCGCCCCTCGTCCACCCAGTCTCCCCCGCAGTCGCCGTAGACGCCGCTGGTGCTCACGTAAACCACCTTGCCGGGCAGGCGTCTCACCGGCAAGGCCTCGAAGAAGACCGCCAGCCGCGGATCGCCGTCGCCGGCGGCAGGCGGGGGGGCGAAATAATATAGCGTGGTCCAACCTCCGCTCAGACCAGCCAGGGAATCGGGCTTGTCCAGATCGCCGTGGACGGCGGCGATACCCTGTCGCACCAGCCGCGCCGCCGTTTCCGGCGAGCGGGCCAAGCCGTAAACTCCGCGCCCCTCGGCCGATTCCAACCGGGCCACGCGGCGGCCGATGTCGCCGCAGCCGACGATGAGGACCGTTCGCGCCAAGGTCTTCAGATCTTGAGCACGGTGTCGCGGTAATACCGCAGTTCCGCGATGGATTCGCGGATGTCGTCCAGCGCCCGATGGGTGCTCTGCTTCTGCAGACCTTCCTTGAGCGCGGGCGCCCAGCGCTCGACCAGGATCTTCAGCGTCGACACGTCGAGGTTGCGGTAGTGGAAATAGGCCTCCAGGCGGGGCATGCAGCGGGCGAGGAAACGGCGGTCCTGGCAGATGCTGTTGCCACAGATGGGGGATTCGTTCGGCGGCACCCATTCACTGACGAACCCCAGCGTCAGATGCTCGGCCTCGGCTTCGTCGATCGTGCTGCGCCGCACCCGCTCGATCAACCCGGATTCGCCATGCTGCTTGCGGTTCCAGTCGTCCATGCGGTCCAGCACCGACTCCGGCTGATGGATGGCCAGCACCGGGCCTTCGGCGAGCACGTTGAGCTGGCCGTCGGTGACGATGGTGGCGATTTCGATGATGGCGTCGTTCTGGGGGTCCAGCCCGGTCATCTCCAGATCGATCCAGATGAGGTTTTGTGCGTCCTGAGCCATGCCGTCCTTCCAAGTGCCTGGGAGGGTTCCAAACTTGTCACGGATTTTATCAAAGGCTACCCTCTAGCGCCGATTGACGAAACCGATTTCCGACCATACCGCATGAATACCGTCACCACCCTGTTCCTGACGGCTCTGGCCGTCTCCTCCGGGCTTGAATACTGGCTGGCCCGGCGCCAGGCCCGCCATGTGCGCCTGCACCGCGACCATGTGCCGGACGCATTCCGGGACAGAGTGTCGCTGGAGGACCACCAGAAAGCAGCGGACTATACCCTGGCCAAGGGGAGTCTCGACGATGTCGGGCGCATCGTCGGCATCGCGATCCTGCTGGGATTCACCCTGGGCGGCGGGATCGATGCGATTGCCGCAGTCTGGAACGGTTGGGGGCTTCCGCCGATCACCACCGGCGTGGGCATCGTCCTGACCACGCTGCTGGCTTCCCAACTGCTGGAACTGCCGCTCAACCTCTACCAAACCTTCCGGATCGAGGAACGCTTCGGCTTCAACCGCACCACTCCGCGCCAGTTCGCCATCGACCTGGCGCTGCAGACCGGGCTCTCCCTCGTCATCGGCGCCCCGCTGCTGGCCTTGATCCTCTGGGTGATGGACAGCGCCGGCGCCCAGTGGTGGATCATCGCCTGGGCCATCCTGATGGCCTTCTCGATCCTGATGAGCTGGGCCTTCCCGACCCTCATCGCCCCCTTGTTCAACAAATTTACCCCGCTCGCGGACGCGACGCTCAAGGCGCGTATCGAGGCCCTCCTCGAACGCTGCGGCTTCCGCTCGGAAGGCATCTTCGTCATGGACGGCTCCAGACGCTCCGGCCACGGCAACGCCTACTTCACGGGGTTTGGCAGCAACAAGCGCATCGTGTTCTTCGACACCCTGGTCGATTCGCTCGACCACGACGAGATCGAAGCCGTGCTGGCCCATGAACTCGGTCACTTCAAACGCCGCCACGTACTGAAGATGCTGGCCGGCACCGCGCTGGTGACGCTGGCCGGTTTCGCCCTGCTCGGCTGGCTGACGGGGGAGGACTGGTTCTATCAGGGCCTCGGCGTCAGGGAGCAGTCCCATGCCACCGCTCTCCTGTTGTTCATGTTGGTGTCGCCGGTGTTCTCCGTCTTCCTGCAACCGATCGTGGCCTATGTGCAGCGACGCTATGAATTCGAGGCCGACGATTTCGCCGCCAGCCAGACCCGTGCCCGCTACCTGGTCCATGCCCTGGTCAAATTGTACCGGGAAAACGCCAGCACGCTCACTCCGGACCCGCTGTACGCCGCTTTTCACTACAGCCATCCGCCCGCCGCGATACGCATCGATCATCTGAGCGCGAAGATCTAGCGACGGCCCCCGCCGTCATGCAGGCAATCAGGCAAGGCCGGGTGGTCTGCCACCTCGGCAAGGGGCTGGCGGTCGAGGACGAGACCGGCCGTATCGTCCTCTGCCACACCCGGCGCCGGCTGGGCGATGCCGCCGTCGGCGACCATGTGAGATGGGAGCCCTGTGAGGGTGATCAAGGCAGGGTGCTGGAGGTGTTGCCGCGCCGATCCAGTCTGGTCAGACCCGCCCACGGCGGCCGGGTTCGCGTGGTCGCGGCCAATCTGGACCGGGTCTTCGTGGTCCTGGCGCCGGAGCCCGAGCCGGACTGGCTGCTCGCGGACCAGATCCTGGCGGTCTGTGAATACCGGCACATCACAGCCGCTCTCATCCTCAACAAGATCGACCTGGTGGGTGCGTCCGCCCTGCAGAAGGCTTTGCGCGACTATGAAGCCGCCGGCTACGAGGTGTTCCGTATCAGCACCCGGACCGGGGCGGGACTGGACGCCCTGCGGTCCATGCTCCATACAGGCTGCAGCATGCTGAGCGGGCAGTCCGGCGTGGGTAAATCCTCGCTGACCAATGCCCTGCTCCCGGACCGCAACCTGCGGATCGGCGAGCTCTCGGCCCATAGCGGCCTGGGCCGGCACACCACCACTTCGGCCACCCTGTACTCCCTGCCCGGGGGCGGCGAACTGATCGACAGCCCCGGCGTGGCCATTTTCGGACTGGCAGAGGTCGATCCGACCGAACTGGCACAGACCTACCGCGACTTCCACCCTTACCTGGGCAAATGCCGCTTCAACGATTGCCGCCACGTGAGGGACAAGGGGTGCGCCGTGCGCGAAGCCGTCGAAGCAGGGAGACTTTCGCCGGCCCGTTACGAGCGCTACCTCAAACTGCTGGTACGGGCAGGAACGGCGGAATTCAGCGGCGGCTGAAGCTCACGGCCGGGAATAAAGGACGTTGCAGGCGATGTGGATCTGCTGGGCGGCCAAGGCGCTGGACACGTCTTCGCCATGCTTCAGGATGCATTCCGTCGGCGTTCCTTCCAGCGGCTCCTCTACCGAAAAGCCGTCGGGAAAGTCCGAAAGACAGATTTTCATGACTTCCCGTGCCACCGGGTCATTTTTCACGTCCTCCATACCGTGGAGGATGCATTCCCAATAATTCGCGGGCCCTGTGAGCCCGGCCCCAGCCGAGGCAGGACCCAGCAGCAGCAAGGAAAGCGTGAGCCGGATTCGGGACAACACGGGCAGACGTTCCGTCATCATGGATGATGGGCAACGATGATAACATTCCGATCCGGACGGGAACGTCGCGGGTGACCCCCGAGTATCCCGACCGCCCTTAGATTTCAATACCGGACCCTTTCCATGACGCAGCCGACGGCAGAACTCGTTTCCATCGTCCACGACAAGGTTCCCAACCGGATCCGCTTCCGGGTGCCGCTCATCCGCTACCGGCAGACCTATGCCGAAATTCTCAAACAGTCGATTCTCAAGGATTCAGCGGCCAAGGGCATTTACCACGCCGAGCCCAACATCACGACCGGTACCCTGCTGGTCAAGTTTCATCCAGCCATTCACAGCGAAACCCAGGTGGTGGAACTGGTGCGGTCGACCGTAGCAAACCTCTCGACGGGAAGCATCGAGATCACGGCCAAACACAAGAATCCCCGCATCGGCAAGATGAGACCCGGCGCCTTCTTCACCCGGGAACTGGTCGTGAGCATCGTCGGCAACGTGGTGGCCGGTCTCATTCTCGCCTTTGTCGCCACCCGCTAAAAGTGGGCTCATCGGCCCAGGAGGCGCTTCACCGCCTGCCGCCAACGCACGGGCAGGAAATGGGTCAAAACCCGGCGCAGATGAGCGGCCATCAGGACGGGATCGCTCCATGGCGCATCGCTCCAGCACCGCCACAGACTGTCGAGGTCACATTCAGCAATGGCGCGATAAAGGCTCTGCGGAAACAGGTAGACCACCATGCCGCATGCCGCTGCGGACGGCTCCCGGCATCCGGCACTGCGCGTCCCTGCGAGTATGGCGTGGAAGCTGTCCGCGAAGCGGACCCCGGAAAGCACGTCGAGGTGGTAGGTCGGCGTGGGTCTCGGATTGAATTCGATCAGATAGATACGGTCCCGTTCCGTATCGTGCACCCAGTCCACGCCGGCGAAACCATGGAATCCGCTCAGCGCGCCTACGCCGGCGAGCATCGGCCCGATCTCACGGTGGGCCATCGCCTCGCGGACACAGGAGGATGCCAGCGGCGTCGGCCAGCACTGACGGGAATACCAGGACTGCCAGCACACCGGCACGCCGCGGTCGAACAGCACGTCGGAAGAACCGACCCGGCCATCGAGGAACTGTTGGATCAGCAGCGTGCCATTGCCTTCGTTCAGCAGCTCGAAGGCCGCTCCCAGTTCGGCCTCTCCCGCCACCCTGCGGACGCCCGAACCGCTGCAACCGTGCGACTTCTTGAGCATGACGGGATACCCCATGGCGCGCGCCGCCGCCTCGAGTCCGGCCAGGCCGGTGCGGACTTCGGATTTCGGAGTGCTCAAACCCGCTGCGCCCGCCGCCCGCTGAAAGGCCGATTTCGACAGGATCACCTCGACGGCATCGCTGCGGTGGTCGACCGGAAACCAGCCGTCCAGCCATGCCTCGCCACGATGCCGGGCGATGACCGTGAGGGTCGGTTCGTCGCCGACGATGACATGGTGAAAATGCCGTTCGGCCAACAAGGTTTGGAGCTGCCTCGGCAGCGCTTCCGGTCCGGCGGCCGTGGCAACGTGACGGCTGACATAACGCGAGCGCGCCACTGCTAGCCCCGGTGGTGCCAGCAGCGTCACCCGGCAGCCGGCATCGTGCAGAATTCGGGGGAACCGGGCAATGCCGACCGCATCGATGCCGACGACCAGCAGAATGTCGAACTCCATCCGACCCTCCTGCTGCCCGTCAAATCATCCTGCGGCGATGACAGAGGAACGGCTCAGTCCTGGTCGGGTTTGATATAAACGTCCGCACTTCTGCGCATTTCCGCCATGAAGGCGGCGAACTCCCGCTGGCCGGCCACCCGCGCCAAAGACTGGCGTACTGTTTCCATGTCCTTTTCGGCCTCCGGCGCCGCCTCGCCTTCCTTGATCGCCGCGATGCGGAGGATCGCCTGGTCGCCGTTTTCGAGCGCCACCCGGATCGGCCGGTTCAACTCCCGGGTTCCGAACGCGGCATTCACGACGGCAGCCGCCACCCCCGAGGCATCGCGGCGAACCGTGAGGGGGCCGGTGACTTTCCAGTTGTGGGCCTTTGCCACATCCCCCAAGGTCTTGCCCTCCCCCATCTCTTTGAGCGCCGCCTCCGCGAGAGCTTCGGTCTTCTGCCTAGTCGCCCGGTCGCGCAGCAAGCTGACGATCCGCTCGCGCACTTCAGCAAGCGACATGGTTTCTGCGGGGCGATGCTCCTTCAGCCTGAGCACGACGACCTTGTCCGCCCCGATCTCGACGACGTCACTGTTCTTCCCGCCCAGCACCTCCTCGCTGAAAGCCGCCTTGCGCACCCCCTCGTCCGCAGAAATTCCCTCTCCGCTCTCGCGGGTGAATGGGCCCGTCTCCTCGACCTTCAAACCCAGCGCCCGAGCCGCGGGTTCCAGCGTGTCGGGGTGCTCGAAGGCGAATTCGGTGAGTTTCTGTCCCAGATCATAGAACCTGTTCTCCGCCGCATTCCTGCGAAAACCGGCAGCGACTTCGTCCTTCACCTGTTCGTACGGCTTGGTGGTGGCGGGTGTCAGCTCCGTCACCTTGATCAAGTGATAGCCGAAAGAGGTCCGGACCGGTTCGGACACCTCGCCCTGGGACAGCGCCAATGCCGCTTTCTCGAAGTTCGGTTCCATGCCCCCCTTGGTGACCACGCCGAGGTCACCGCCCTTCTCGGCGGAAACCCGATCGTCGGAGGTTTCCTTCGCCAGTTTGGCGAAATCCTCTCCTTTGAGCAGACGCTCCCGGATCTGTCGGATCTTCGCCAGTGCGGCGGCCTCGTCTTCAGGCTTGGCCGGATCCACGGTAACGAGGATATGACTCACCTTCCGCCGTTCTTCCGTGGTGAAACCGGCCTTTTGTTCCTCGTAGAAATTCCTCAGCTCCTCCTCAGTGGGCTTCACCTCTTTCGCCACATCGTCGAGGCTCAGCAACAGATAATTCACGCTGACGGTCTCCGGGGACTGGAACTCGTCCGGGTGCGACCGGTAATACTCGTCGATCGATGACTCGGACACCTCTTCATCGGCCTTCGCCAGCGGCACCGTCACGAACTCGATTTCACGCTCCTGGTTCTTCAGACGGAAAAAAGCCTCCACCTCTTGCCGCGTGACGAAAGCGGTATCGGTTATGCCCCGCTGAAACTGCTCCATCAGGAGCGCACGCTTGACCTGCTCGACGAAAACGGGCGAACTCATCCCTTGGGCCGAAAGCATGACGTTGTACTTGTCCTTGTCGAATTTGCCGTCGGTCTGGAAATACGGCAACGTCTGGATGAAAGCGCGCACCACCGAATCGGGGACAGCCAGCCCTTCGCCTGCCGCGGCCTGCGAAATCAGTTCATCGCGCACCAAACGTTCGAGCGCTTGCCGTTTCAGGTGCTTTTCATCGACATCTCCCAGACCGACCAGGTTGGCCAAGTCCTGCTGATAGGCCTGGACCACATCGCGTTCGAAGAAATCCCGGTCACCGACGACCGCGACAGGTGCTTCCTTGCCCGAATCGAAATAATTGTTGATCCCCCAAAAAGCAAAAGGAATACCCACGAGAATCAACATCGCCCAGGCAAAGATCCCCTGCGCTTTATCACGAATGGCCTGCAGCATATATCGGTACCGGAATGACTATCGTTGATGGATACGACAAACTAGAGCCCAAAAAAAAACCCAGGCGAATGCCTGGGGTTTCGATATGGCGGAGCGGACGGGGCTCGAACCCGCGACCCCCGGCGTGACAGGCCGGTATTCTGACCAACTGAACTACCGCTCCAATGATCCGATTCTCTTGGTGGGTGCTGTAGGGATCGAACCTACGACCCTCGCCTTGTAAGGGCGATGCTCTCCCAGCTGAGCTAAGCACCCCAACTGAAGAATAACTAGTTTACAGCATCTTTCAGCGCTTTGCCACACTTGAATGACGGAATTTTCGCAGCCTTGATGGTGATGCTGTCGCCCGTCTGCGGATTTCGCCCCTGACGCTCTGCACGCTCCTTGACCGCGAACGAGCCGAACCCGACCAGCGAGACCGTATCGCCTTTCTTCAACGCATCGGTAATGGCGTCGATCACTGCATCCAGAGCACGCCCCGCATCGGCCTTCGTGAGATTGGCCGCATCGGCGATGGCTTCAATCAGTTCCGCTTTATTCATTTCTTTCCCCTATTTGAGTTGACTGTACCGCTGCATCGGAATGCCGGGCCGTAAATCCAGTGGAACTGGCGTCCCCCCTAGCTGCCGCACTTTAGCAGCGCAAAAAAAGCCGTGTCAAGGCGCACAAGCCCCGGAATCCTTGCCTTCCGGCCCTTCAATGCGCGGTCAGACCCCCGCTCGCACCCACCGTTTTCGGAGCGCACTCCTCGGTAGGCGGCAGTACCCGTGAGGCTGGTTCCGGCAACCGCTGCAAGGCGACGGCCAACACCTCGTCGATCCACCGGACGGTCCGAATATCCAGGTCCTGCTTGATGTTTCGGGGTATTTCGGCCAAATCCTTTTCGTTTTCCTTGGGAATCAGGACCGTGGTGATACCGCCGCGGTGCGCCGCCAGCAGCTTTTCCTTCAGTCCGCCGATGGGCAGCACCTCGCCACGCAAGGTGATTTCGCCGGTCATGGCCACGTCCGAACGCACCGGGATGCCCGTCAGGGAAGAAACGAGAGCGGTGCACATACCGATGCCCGCACTCGGTCCATCCTTGGGCGTCGCACCTTCGGGCACGTGGATGTGGACGTCGTGCTTCTGGTAAAACGCGGGATCGATACCCAGCGCTTCGGCGCGGCTCCGGACCACGGTCACCGCCGTCTGAATCGATTCCTGCATGACCTCGCCGAGCTTGCCGGTGTAGGTCTGTTTACCGGTACCCGGCATGACCACGGCTTCGATCGTCAGCAACTCTCCCCCCACTTCCGTCCAGGCCAACCCCGTGACCTGGCCGACCTGATCGCTTTCCTCGGCGCGGCCGAAGCGGAAACGCGGCACGCCGAGGTAGTCGTCCAGATTGCGCGGAGTGACCGATACTTTCTTGTGGGTGGGCTTGAGCAGCAGATTCTTGACCACTTTCCGGCAGATCTTGGCTATTTCCCGCTCCAGACTGCGGACCCCGGCCTCCCGGGTATAGTAGCGGATGATGTCGCGGACGGCCGCTTCGCTGATGTGCAGCTCGGTATCCTTCAACCCGCAGTTCTTCATCTGCTTGGGCACCAGGTAGCGCATCGCAATGTTGACCTTCTCATCCTCGGTGTAACCGGCAAGGCGGATGATTTCCATGCGGTCCAGCAGCGCTGGCGGGATGTTGAGCGTATTCGCCGTGGCCACGAACATGACTTCGGAGAGATCGAAGTCGACTTCCAGGTAATGGTCGGCGAAGGTATGGTTCTGTTCCGGATCCAGCACCTCGAGCAGAGCGGACGCCGGATCACCGCGGAAATCCATGGCCATCTTGTCGATTTCGTCCAGCATGAACATCGGATTCCGCGTCTTCACCTTGGACAGATTCTGCAGGATCTTGCCCGGCATGGAGCCGATGTAGGTCCGCCGGTGACCGCGGATCTCCGCCTCGTCACGGACGCCACCCAAGGCCATACGGACGTATTTGCGGTTGGTCGCGCGGGCAATGGACTGCCCCAAGGAGGTCTTGCCTACACCGGGCGGCCCCACCAGGCAGAGAATCGGTCCTTTGATCTTCTTGACGCGCTGCTGCACCGCCAGATATTCCAGGATACGCTCCTTGACCTTCTCGAGCCCATAGTGCTCGGCTTCGAGGATTTCCTCGGCTTGCTGCAGATCGTGACTCACCTTGGTGCGCTTCTTCCATGGCAGATTCACGATCCAGTCGATGTAGTTGCGGACCACCGTGGCTTCGGCCGACATCGGGGACATCAGCTTCAACTTGTTGAGTTCGGTTTCCGCCTTGGTCCGGGCCGCCTGAGGCATACCGGCCTTTTCGATCCTCCGGGCCAACTCCTCGAATTCGTTGGGCACTTCCTCCATCTCGCCCAACTCTTTCTGAATGGCCTTCATCTGCTCATTCAGGTAGTACTCGCGCTGGTTCTTCTCCATCTGCTGCTTGACGCGGCCGCGCACACGCCGTTCCATCTCCAGCATGTCGACCTCGGCTTCCATCAACGTGATCAGCTTTTCCAGCCGGGCCGAGATTGCGCTGTTCTCCAGGATCGCCTGCTTGTCCTCGATCTTGACCGTCATGTGGGCGGCGATGGTATCGGCCAGTCGCGCCGGATCATCGATCCCCGAGAGCGAGTTGAGCACTTCGGGAGGGATGCGCTTGTTCAGCTTGACATACTGGTCGAAGGTATTGGTTGCGGTGCGCATCAGGACGTCCAGCTCCCGCTCGTCGACACCGGGAACCTCCCGAATCTCGGAAACACTGGCACTGTAGTGTCTGTCCGCGAGGCGAATGTCCTCCACTCGGCAGCGCTGGGCTCCTTCCACCAGCACCTTCACGGTACCGTCCGGCAGCTTCAGCAATTGCAGGATGTTGGAGAGCGTACCCACCCGGTAGAGGTCGTCGAAACCAGGGTCATCGACTTCCGCGTCTTTCTGCGCCAGCAGCAAGACCTGTTTACTGTCGCGCATTGCGCTGTCCAGCGCGAAAATCGATTTTTCCCGCCCGACGAACAAGGGTATGACCATGTGGGGATAGACCACCACGTCGCGCAAAGGCAGAACCGGAACCCACCGTTCGCCACTTGTTATCTCGTGTTCGACGCCTGAATTTTCCATCGTAGCACCCTCTCGATTGTCTTTAAGTCACATCGGTGAGTTGAGGGCGCGGCGCGCAATTACAAGCATCGCTCACAACAAAATGCGCACACGCCGGAAAGGGAAAGCGGACAAGTGTCACGCAGCCTATCAATCCGCTGCCGCCGCCTGCTTTTCCAGGCTGTTGTCGTAAATCATCAGAGGCTCGCTTTCCCCGTTGATGACTTTTTCGTCGACCACCACCTTGGAGATCCGATCCGAGGAAGGCAGCTCGTACATCGTGTCCAGCAGCGTATGCTCGAGTATGGTCCTAAGGCCCCGTGCGCCGGTCTTGCGCGCCATGGCCTTGCGGGCGATGGCGCCCAGCGCGTCGTCACGGATCTCCAGTTCGCAGGACTCCATTTCGAACAGCCGCCGGTACTGTTTGACCAAGGCGTTCTTGGGCTCGGTCAGGATGCGCACCAGAGCCGCCTCGTCCAGCTCTTCCAGCGTCGCCACCACCGGCAGGCGCCCGACGAATTCCGGTATCAGACCGTAGCGGATCAGGTCCTCGGCCTCGACGTCGGCGAGCACCTCGCCGACATTGCGGCTGTCGTCCTTACTCTTGACGTCTGCTGCGAACCCGATTCCGCCCTGCTCGGAGCGCGAACGGATGATCTTCTCCAGGCCCGCGAAGGCTCCGCCGCAGATGAACAGGATGTTGGCGGTATTGACCTGCAGGAACTCCTGCTGCGGATGCTTGCGCCCGCCCTGCGGCGGCACGGAGGCCACGGTCCCTTCGATCAGCTTGAGCAAGGCCTGCTGCACGCCTTCGCCGGAGACGTCCCGGGTGATCGAGGGGTTGTCGGCCTTGCGGGAAATCTTGTCGATCTCGTCGATGTAGACGATCCCCTGCTCGGCCTTTTCCACGTCGTAATCGCACTTCTGCAGGATTTTCTGGATGATGTTCTCGACATCCTCACCCACATAGCCCGCCTCGGTCAGCGTGGTGGCATCGGCGATGGTGAAAGGCACGTCGAGCAGGCGCGCGAGCGTCTCCGCCAGCAAGGTCTTGCCCGAACCGGTCGGACCAATCAGCAGGATGTTGCTCTTGGCCAGTTCGACCTCGTTCTTCTTACTGTGGGTCTGCTGGGCGCGCAGCCGCTTGTAATGGTTGTAGACGGCGACCGAAAGAATCCGCTTGGCCTTCTCCTGGCCGATCACGTATTCATCCAGAACTTTCTTGATCTCTTTCGGTTTGGGCAGCTTGTCGGCGCCCGTGGAGGCGCTCTCCTGCAATTCCTCGCGGATGATGTCGTTGCACAGCTCGACACATTCGTCGCAGACAAACACTGCCGGCCCCGCAATCAACTTGCGGACCTCGTGCTGGCTTTTCCCGCAGAATGAGCAATACAGGAGCTTGCCGCCGCTGTCTTTGCCGTGTTTATCCTCGCTCATCGCTTTACCTCTTCGTTTCCCGCAGCGGAATCCGCCCACCGGGCGGACCCGTGCCTGCAGCCGGTACCCTCTCAGGGCCCCAATCTATCCGACATTCACGCCGCTGTCACGGTCCTGTGGGTCAACACCTTGTCGATCAGACCATAACTCACCGCGTCATCCCCCCCCATGAAGTTGTCGCGATCGGTGTCGATCTGGATCTTCTCGATGGGCTGGCCGGTGTGATGGGCGAGAATCTTGTTGAGGCGGTCGCGCACCGCCAGAATCTCCCGGGCATGAATGTCGATGTCCGAGGCCTGCCCCTGGAATCCCCCCAGCGGCTGGTGAATCATGATCCGCGAATGCGGCAGGCAGTAGCGCTTGCCGGCCGCGCCCCCGGCCAGCAGCAGCGCCCCCATGCTGGCGGCCTGGCCGACACAGAGGGTGCTGACGTCCGGCTTGATGAACTGCATGGTGTCGTAAATCGCCAGTCCCGCCGTCACCAGCCCGCCGGGGGAGTTGATGTAGAGATGTATGTCCTTGTCGGGATTCTCCGATTCCAGGAACAGCAACTGCGCGATCACCAGATTGGCCATGTAGTCCTCGACCTGGCC
>NZ_AUKJ01000006.1 GCF_000424685.1 Methylococcus capsulatus str. Texas = ATCC 19069 | reverse complement strand
CCCCGCTGGTGGACGTCATGCTGGTGCTGGTGATCGTGTTCCTGGTGACGGCGCCGCTGCTGACCCAGAGCATGAACGTCAACCTGCCCAAGACCGGCGCGGTGGCCGCGTCGGATGACAACAAATCCACCCCGATCGGCATCGACGCCCAGGGGCGCATCGTGCTGGACAAGACCGAGATCGCCGGTCTGGCGGAGCTGGAGGCGAAGCTCCGGGAACGGGTGCAGCAGAATCCGGAAGGCCTGTACATCGTCCACGCCGACCAGGCGGTGTCCTATGCCGTCGTCGCCAAGGTGCTGGCCGCCGCCCACAAGGCCGGAGTCAACCGGCTGTCCCTGGCGACGGTGCAGGAGTAGTTTCCGGTGGGGCAGCGTCCTGGCCCCGGCGATTCCCTGGGCATCTTTCCCCGTGTTGTCAGTGGCAGGGGCGACACGCTACCATCGGCACTTTTTAGCGGATGCATCGAATGATTCAAGGCAGTATCGTTGCCCTGGCAACGCCCATGGAACCCGATGGGAGGCTGGATGTTCCCGGCCTCAGGCGACTGGTCGAGTTCCACATCGAACAGGGGACGGATGCCATCGTGGCGGTGGGGACGACCGGCGAATCGGCGACGCTGGACGAGGAAGAACACACGGAAGTCATCCGTCTGGTGGTGGAGCAGGTCGCCGGCAGAATCCCGGTCATCGCCGGTACCGGTGCGAACGCGACCACCGAAGCCATCCGTTTGACCGCCAGGGCCAAGGCCGTCGGCGCCGACGCGTGTCTTCTCGTCACGCCGTATTACAACAAGCCGACCCAGGAGGGCCTCTACCGCCATTACCTGGCGGTCGCCGAGGCGGTGGACATTCCGCAGATCCTTTACAACGTGCCCGGCCGTACCGGCTGCGACATGCTGCCGGCCACCGTCGGGCGGCTGGCGCAGGTTCCCGGCATCGTCGGAATCAAGGAAGCGACCGGCAAGCTCGAGAGGCTGGCCGAGATCCGGGCGCTGTGCCCCGAGGGGTTCGCCCTGTATTCCGGCGACGATGCAACGGCGTGCGAATTCTGCCTGTCGGGCGGCAACGGCGTGATCTCGGTCACGGCCAACGTGGCGCCGCGTCTCATGCACGAGATGTGCCGAGCGGCCATCGCCGGTGACCGGGCGACGGCCGAGGCGATCAACCGCCGGCTCGAGGCCCTGCACCATGATCTGTTCATCGAGTCCAATCCCATACCCGTGAAATGGGCATTGCACGAAATGGGACTGATCCAGGAGGGAATCCGTCTGCCGCTGACCTGGCTGGCCGCGTCCTGCCGGGAGGCGGTGCGCCAGGCCATGCGTCAGGCCGGCGTGCTCTGAGGACCATTCCATGGGCAATGGATTCAGATGGGCGGCTCTCGGCAGTGCGCTCTGGCTGCTGGGCGGCTGTACCTATATCGCCAGCCTGTTTCCGGACAAGCAGAAGCAGTACCGCTATCATTCGGAAATACCCCCGCTGGAAATACCGCCGGATTTGAGTTCGTCGACCATCGAGGGCGCGGTGACTTCGGCGGCCCAGGCGGAAGCCCTCCGGCCGAAGGAGGAGCCGACGCCCCGAGCTACGGCCGAAACCGAGCCCGTGGAGCCGGATCCGAAGACCACGCTGGCGCAGGACATGAGCGACGTTCCCCTCATCGAGGTCGAAGCGCCGTTCGAGGATGCCTGGCGCTCGGTCAACCGCGCCCTTGGCCGGGCCAAGCTCGAAGTGGTCGGGGAAGACCAGGCGAAAGGCATATTCGAGGTCTATTACAACGGTACCGGGCAGCGCGCGCCGGAAGACGTGGGACTGTTCTCCGGCCTGTTCGGCGGTGGCGGCGACAGCACGGCCTCGGCCTTCCGTGTCCATGTCGAGCAGAAGGGCAAGGTCACCCAGGTTTTCGTCACCGATGGACGGGACGACCCGCAACAATCGGGATTGGGGCTCGAACTGCTGAAGACCATACACGCACAGTTCCAGAAATCCGCGAGCGCTTCGCCGGCAGCCGGCGGCGAGGACGATGCCGGCACGGCGGAAGAGTCTCCCAAACCCGCCGAATAAGGCGGCCTTCGATTTTTTCTACACTCTGCGAGCCATAGCCATGGTTGTCTGCATTCCGGGCCCATCGGCCTTGTCCGTGTTCCGCGCCAGCCGCCTGCTGGCATCCCTGCGGGGAGTCGCGCCGGCCGTTCGCAAGGTCGATGCCCGATTCGTCCATTTCGCGGCGCTGGCGCGCGGTCTGGACGATGTGGAGCACCGGCTGCTGCGGCAGGTCCTGAACCATGGTCCGGTCGAGAGCGAGACGGAAGCCAGCGAAACTTTGCTGGTGACGCCGCGGCTCGGGACGATTTCGCCCTGGTCCAGCAAGGCCACCGAGATCGTCCGCCGCTGTGGCCTGGATGCGGTCTGCCGGGTCGAGCGCGGCATTGCCTACGCGCTGCAGCTCGACGGCGAGCTGTCCGCGGCGCAGCGTGAAGCTGTCAGGGCGCTGCTGCACGATCGCATGACGCAGACCGTCCTCAGCCGCGGGCAGGAAGAGATGCTGTTCCGCCACCGCGAGCCGGAGCCGCTGCAATACGTCCCGCTCATGCAGGAGGGCCGTTGGGCGCTGGTCAAGGCCAACGCCGCTCTGGGGCTGGCGCTGTCGGAAGACGAGCTGGATTACCTGGAGCAAAGCTATCGGGCGATGTCGCGCAACCCCAGTGACATCGAGCTGATGATGTTCGCCCAGGCGAATTCGGAGCATTGCCGCCACAAGATATTCAACGCCCAATGGCGGATCGACGGCGAGGCGCAGGATCAGACCCTGTTCGGCATGATCCGCCACACCAGCCAGGCGAGTCCCGAGGGCATCATCTCCGCCTACAGCGACAACGCCGCCGTGATCCGGGGCGCGCGGGCCGAAGTGCTGCTGCGGGATCCCGGCGGTTTCGCCTACGGCTACCGGGAAGAACCGGCCCATCTGGTGATGAAGGTGGAGACCCACAATCACCCGACTGCGATCTCTCCCTTCCCCGGCGCCGCCACCGGTGTCGGCGGCGAAATCCGCGATGAGGGCGCCACCGGGCGCGGTTCGCACAGCAAGGCGGGCCTGTGCGGCTTCGCCGTCTCGCACCTGCGCATTCCCGACTTCATACAGCCTTGGGAGACCGGCAGCGGCAGGCCGGGGCGCATCGCCTCACCGCTCCAGATCATGCTGGAGGGGCCGATCGGCGGCGCGGCGTTCAACAACGAATTCGGCCGTCCCAACCTGTGCGGCTACTTCCGGACCTTCCAGCAGTTGGCGCCGGATGGCGCGAGCCTGTACGGCTACCACAAGCCGATCATGCTCGCTGGCGGCATGGGCAACATCCGCGAAGTCAATCTGGGCAAGTCGGAAATCCCGCCAGGCGCTCCCATCGTGGTACTGGGCGGGCCGGCCATGCTGATCGGGCTGGGCGGCGGCGCCGCCTCCTCGGTGGCCTCCGGCGAAAGCGCCGAAGACCTCGATTTCGCCTCGGTGCAGCGCGACAATCCGGAGATGGAGCGGCGCTGCCAGGAAGTCATCGATCATTGCGTCGCCCTTGGCGAGGACAACCCGATTCTGTCGATCCACGACGTCGGTGCCGGGGGACTGTCCAATGCCGTGCCGGAACTCATCCACGACAGCGGGCGGGGCGGGCGTTTCGAGCTGCGCGACATTCCGAGCGCGGAGCCGGGCCTCTCGCCGATGCAGCTCTGGTGCAACGAGTCCCAGGAGCGCTACGTGCTCGCGCTGCGACCGGAGCGGCTGGAACGCTTCCAGGCGCTGTGCGAACGCGAGCGCTGTCCGTTCGCGGTGATCGGCCACGCGACGGCGGACGAAGACCTGGTGGTCAACGACCTCCGGTTCGCCAACCATCCGGTGGCGATCCCGATGTCCCTGCTGTTCGGCAAACCTCCCCGGATGCTGCGCGACGTCGCCCGGCTTCCGGCTGCGACCAAGCCGCTGGATTTCGCCGGCTTCGACTGGCGCGACGCCGTCAAGCGGGTACTGAGTCTGCCGGCGGTGGCCGACAAGAGTTTCCTGATCCACATCGGCGACCGCTCCGTGGGCGGATTGGTGGCGCGGGATCAGCTGGTCGGCCCGTGGCAGGTGCCGGTGGCGGACGTGGCAGTGACGGTATCGGGTTTCCGCGCCGTCACCGGTGAGGCCATGGCCCTGGGCGAACGCTCACCCATCGCCGTGATCGACGCGCCGGCATCCGGGCGCATGGCGGTGGGAGAGGCGTTGACCAACATTCTGGCGGCCCCGATTGCCTCGCTGGGCGACGTCAAGCTGTCGGCGAACTGGATGGCTGCGGCCGGCGCACCCGGCGAAGACGCCCGCCTGTTCGATACCGTGCGCGCGGTAAGTCTGGAGCTGTGTCCGGCGCTGGGTGTCGCCATACCGGTCGGAAAGGATTCGCTGTCGATGCGTACCGTGTGGCGCGAGAGCGGCAAGGAGATGGCCATGATTTCGCCGCTGTCACTGATCGTTTCGGCATTCGCGCCGGTGACCGACGTGCGGCGGACATTGACGCCGGAACTGCGGCTCGATGGCGGCGCTTCGGTGCTGGTCCTGATCGATCTCGGCCAGGGCCGCAACCGTCTCGGCGGCTCGGCCCTGGCCCAAGTGTACGGCCAGATGGGGGAGACCTGCCCGGACCTCGACGATCCGGCCTTGTTCCGGGCGTTCTTCGGGGCAGTGCAGTCGCTCAGCAGCGATGGCTTGATCCTCGCTTATCACGACCGCTCCGACGGCGGTCTGTTCGTCACGGCGGTGGAAATGGCCTTCGCCGCGAGGACTGGCATCGATCTGCACCTCGATCACCTGGGTGATCCGGTGGCGGCGGCATTCGCCGAAGAGCTGGGCGCGGTCATCCAGGTGGCCAGCGACGACCTGCCCGCGGTGATGGTGAGGCTCGAGGATGCCGGCCTGGGTGCCTGCAGCCGGGTGGTCGGAGCACCGCGTTCCGACAGCAGGATCGTGGTGCACCATGGGGGCATGCCGATATTCGGCGCCAGCCGTGCCGAACTGCAAGGGATATGGTCCGAGACCAGCTACCGTATGCAGGCATTGCGGGACAATCCGGATTGCGCCCGGCAGCAGTTCGAATCCCTGTTCGACGACGGCGACCCGGGTTTGCATGCCAAACTGAGTTTCGATCCGAACACCGATGTTGCGGCTCCCTATCTCAATCTGTCGCGGCCCCGGATGGCCATACTGCGCGAACAGGGTGTCAACGGTCACATGGAGATGGCGGCGGCGTTCGACGCGGCGGGTTTCGCTTGCGTCGACGTGCACATGAGCGATCTGGCGGAAGGCCGCATCGGTCTAGCAGACTTCCGGGGACTGGCGGCCTGCGGCGGATTTTCTTACGGTGACGTACTCGGCGCGGGCGGCGGTTGGGCCAAGTCGATCCTTTACAACGCCCGGTTGCGCGATGAATTCGTGGCCTTTTTCCGGCGGGAGGACACCTTCGGACTCGGGGTGTGTAACGGCTGTCAGATGCTTTCGCAATTGCACGAACTGATCCCGGGGGCCGAGAATTGGCCGCGCTTCGTGCGCAACCGTTCCGAACAGTACGAGGCGCGGGTCGCCATGGTGGAAATCCAGCCGTCCCGGTCGATCTTCTTCGATGGCATGACGGGATCGCGGCTGCCGGTCGTGGTCTCGCACGGCGAGGGTCGGGTCGAATACCGCCCCGGAACCGGTAATGGGGGACAGCTCGTGGCGGTCGCCTTCGTCGACAACTATGACCGGATTACCGAAGCCTATCCCTTCAATCCCAACGGTTCGCCTCGTGGCATCACCGGTCTGACCACGCCGGACGGGCGTTTCACCATCATGATGCCGCACCCGGAGCGCTGTTTCCGTACCGTGCAGAATTCCTGGCGGCCCAGGGATTGGGGCGAATACGGTCCGTGGATGCGAATGTTCCGCAACGCCAGGCGGTGGGTCGGATAATTGACATGGGTTGGACCGGCATTGAAAAGGTCTTGAGCGAAGGTATAATCGATCGATTTTTCCGAGGAGTCCGGATCGATGCGTCGTCCTCTGGTGGTTGGAAACTGGAAGATGAACGGCAGGAGCGCGAGCGTGGCTCGCCTGCTGAACGACATCCTGGCCGGCATCGGAGACTGTAAGGCAGAAGTCGGGGTGTGCGTGCCGTTCGTTTACATCCCCCAGGCATCCGAGATACTGAAGGGCACCAAGGTGATGCTGGGTGCGCAGAACGTCGCGGACCACAACTCCGGCGCGTTCACCGGCGAGATTTCAGCCGGCATGCTGCGCGAGTTCGGCTGTGAGCTGGCCATCGTCGGGCACTCGGAACGGCGTCTGCTCTATGGCGAGTCGAACGAACTCGTGGCGTCCCGCTACGAACAGGCGATCCAGGGACATCTCAAACCGATCCTCTGCGTCGGCGAAACGCTGGAGCAGAGGGAGCAGGGCAGGACCCTTGCGGTGATCGGGGCGCAGATCGACACCGTGTTCGAATTCGCCGGCGTCCAGTCCCTGGAGCATGCGGTGATCGCTTACGAGCCGGTTTGGGCCGTCGGGACCGGGCGCAGCGCGACCACCGGCCAGGCCCAGGAGGTGCACTATCACATCCGGAGTTTGATCGCCCGGTGGAATCCGGAAGTGGCTCAGGCGGTGCAGATTATCTATGGCGGAAGCGTGAAGCCGGAGAATTCCGCTGAATTGTTTGCGATGCCCGACATCGATGGCGGCCTGATCGGCGGTGCCTCGCTCGATGCGCGGGCGTTTCTGTCGATCTGTCATTCAGTTTCAGTTTAGGGGCTTTTTATGATTCAAGCGTTGACTGTCTTTCATGTTTTGCTCGCCTTGAGCATCGTCGGACTGGTGCTGCTGCAGCAGGGGCGCGGAGCGGATGCCGGCGCGGGCTTCGGCGGCGGTTCGTCCGGCAGCCTGTTCGGCGCGCGGGGCGCGGCGTCCTTTCTGTCGCGGACCACGGCCATTCTGGCCACCCTGTTCTTCGGCACGAGCCTGACTCTTGCTTATCTGTCCGGTCATGTGGATAATAAGCGGCTCGATATCATGGACGTTCCTGCTGTCCAGCAGTCACAACCGGACATGCCTGCGGTGGCCCCGGAGCCCGCCAAGAGTGGATCCGATGTGCCGGCGCAGCCTGCGCAATGACGTCCTTCCTGAACAGCCAGCCGATGTGGTGGAATTGGTAGACACGCCATCTTGAGGGGGTGGTGACGCAAGTCGTGTCGGTTCAAGTCCGACCATCGGCACCAATTCGAAGATCCCTAAAGCCGGTCTTGACGTGTTGACGTTCAGACCGGCTTTTTTCATTTTGGCGATAGAGTCCATGGAATTCGCTGTCAAATGCTGCGATGGTCCGGCCCGCCGGGGCGAGCTCTCGTTTCCTCGCGGTCGTGTGCAGACGCCGGCTTTCATGCCGGTGGGTACCTATGGCACTGTCAAGGCCATGACGCCTGAGGAATTGCGCGACAGTGGCGCGGAGATCATCCTCGGCAATACCTTCCATCTGATGCTGCGTCCGGGGGTGGATATCATCCGGGCCCACGGTGACCTGCACGGGTTCATGCACTGGGACGGGCCGATCCTTACCGACTCGGGCGGCTTCCAGGTGTTCAGCCTGGGCGCGATGCGCAAGATCGGCGAGCAGGGGGTGCTGTTTCGCTCGCCCATCGACGGGAGTCCCGTCTTCATGGGGCCGGAAGAGTCCATGGGCGTCCAGCGCGCGCTGGGCTCGGACATCGTGATGGTGTTCGATGAATGTACGCCATACCCGGCGGAATACGGCGAGGCGCGCGCATCGATGGAACTCTCGCTGCGCTGGGCGGAGCGCAGCAAGGCGGCGCACGCGGATAACCCTTCCGCGCTGTTCGGCATCGTCCAGGGCGGTATGTACGAAGACCTGCGGGCCCGTTCGATCGCGGGTTTGCAGGAGATCGGCTTCGACGGCTACGCGATCGGCGGCCTCTCGGTTGGAGAGCCCAAGGAGGACCGTCACCGGGTACTGGAGGCGCTGATGCCGCAGATGCCCGCCGAGCGTCCCCGCTATCTGATGGGAGTGGGCACGCCGGAAGACATCGTCGACGCGGTGACGCGCGGCATCGACATGTTCGACTGCGTGCTGCCGACCCGCAATGCGCGCAACGGCCATCTTTTCACCCGCTTCGGGGCGGTCCGTATCCGCAATGCCCGGTACCGGGACGATCTGCGGCCGATCGACGAGGAGTGCGGCTGTTACACCTGCCGTCACTATTCCCGTGCCTACCTGCGCCATCTCGACCGTTGCGGCGAGATCCTCGGGGCGCGTCTGAACACCATCCACAACCTGTTCTATTACCAGGAACTGATGGCAGGTCTGCGGGCTGCCATCGAGGAAGGAACCCTCGAGCGGTTCGTCGACCGATTCCATGCCCTCCGCTCCACCGGTAACGCATTTATGTGATAATGCGCGACTTTGAATTCGCCGAATAAGAACTAGAGGTTGACCATGAGTTTCTTTATTGCCGACGCCTTGGCGGAGGCCGCTCCAGCGGCGCAGGAACCCGGGGCCGCGGGTTTGATTCTGCCCATGGCCGTTCTTGCCGTGTTCTTCCTGCTGTTCGTGCTGCCGCAGAACCGCCGCCAGAGGGAGCACAAGAAGCTGCTGCAGTCGCTCGTCAAGGGGGTTGAAGTGGTCACGACGGGGGGGGTTCTGGGCCGGGTGGTGGAGGTCGACGACAATTTCGTCACGCTGGAAGTGGCCGAAAACGTCCAGATCTGCGTACAGCGCAGCGCCGTGGCCTCGCTCATGCCCAAGGGCACTTACAAAGCGGCCAAGCGCAAACCCGAATCCAAGTAAACCCGCCTCTCCGGCGGCTTTGCCGAGCCGCCGGATACTCCCGTTTCCAAATAGGTTCCGAGCATGCGAAACCGTTTTCCCTTATGGAAAAACCTGATGGTCGCAGCCGTGTTGATCCTCGGGATCATTTACGCGCTGCCCAATTTCTTCGGTGAAGACCCATCCGTTCAATTGTCGGCGGTTCGTGCGGCGAAGGTCGATGACAGCCTCAAGGTCCAGGTGCAGGGGCTGCTGGATGCGGCCGGTCTCAAGGCGAAGGCCGTGGAGATGGCTGACAAGCGCATGCTGATCCGGTTCAGTGATACCGATTCGCAGCTCAAGGCGTCCGACGTTCTGAACGAGAAGCTGGGGGATGCCTACACGGTGGCCTTGAATCTGGCGCCGTCGACGCCTTCCTGGCTGCGCGCGTTCGGTGCCAAGCCCATGTATCTGGGACTGGACTTGCGGGGCGGTGTGCATTTCCTGCTTCAGGTCGACATGGATGCTGCCATCAAGCAGGCGGAAGACCGTTACGCGGAAGACGCCCGCAGCCTGCTGCGCGAAAACAAGATTCGTTACCAGTCGGTGGAAAAACAGAACGGCGTGATCCAGGTCCGGCTGCCGGATCCCAATGCCCTGTCGCAGGCGCAGGTGCTGCTGAAGCGCGAACTGCGCGGGTTACAGATCGACGTCAAGGAAGGCGAAAACCTGCTCGAAGGACGCTTGTCCGAAGTCGAACGGCGCGAGATCAAGCGCTTCGCCGTAGCCCAGAACACGACGACGCTGCGCAACCGTGTCAACGAGCTCGGTGTGGCCGAACCCGTGATCCAGCAGCAGGGCGAGGATCGCATCGTCGTCCAGTTGCCCGGCGTCCAGGATACCGCGCGGGCCAAGGAAATCCTCGGCGCCACCGCGACTCTGGAGTTCCGGCTCGTCGACAACGAACACCCGGTGCCGGCCGAGGGGGAGAAAGCGCCGTTGGGCTCGCATCTCTACCGCGACCGTCAGAACCGTCCGGTTCTGTTGGAGCGCAAGATCATCGTCACCGGCGACCAGGTCGTCGACGCGGCTTCCGGCATCGACCAGCAGAGTGGCCAGCCGGCGGTCTACGTCACGCTCAACAGCGTGGGCGCCAAGAAGATGGGCGACACCACCCGCGAAAACGTCGGCCGAGCCATGGCGGTGGTCTACATCGAGAACAAGTCCGAGACCAAGGAGATCAATGGCCAGAAGGTGACGACCAAGAAAAAGGTCGAGGAAGTCATCAACATCGCCACCATCCGCGACCGTTTCAGCAAACGTTTCCAGATCACCGGCCTGGACAGCACCGAGGAGGCGCGGAACCTGGCTCTCCTGCTGCGGGCGGGGGCGCTGGCGGCACCGGTGGACATCGTCGAGGAGCGCACCGTCGGCCCCAGCATGGGCAAGGAAAACATCGACCGCGGCGTCAAGTCCAACGGCTACGGCTTCATCGCCATCGCGGTGTTCATGATCCTCTATTACCGGATGTTCGGCCTGTTCTCCATCCTGGCGCTGGCGGCGAATGTCCTCCTGCTGGTTGCCGTGCTGTCGCTGCTGCAAGCGACCCTGACGCTGCCGGGTTTGGCGGGTATCGCTCTGACCGTGGGTATGGCCATCGACGCCAACGTACTCATCAACGAACGCATCCGCGAGGAACTGCGGGCGGGCAGTACACCCCATGCCGCCATCCATGCAGGCTATGAACGCGCATTCGCTACGATTCTGGACTCCAACGTCACGACCTTCGTCGCCGGCGTGGCCCTGTTCCTGCTTGGGGCAGGCCCCGTACGGGGCTTCGCGCTGGTGTTGTGCATCGGCATCCTGACCTCCATGTTCAGCGCCGTCCTGGTGTCCAGGGCGCTGGTCAACTTCACCTATGGCCGGCAGCGCAAGCTGGTCAAGATCGCAGTCTGAGGATAGCAGCCATGGAATTCTTCAAGATCAAGCGTGACATCCCGTTCATGCGTTACGGGAGGCTCACGACGACCATCTCCCTGGTGACCTTCATCCTCGCCATCCTGGCTTTGGGGTTCAAGGGCCTCAATCTGGGCATCGACTTCACCGGCGGCATCCTGATGGAGGTCCGTTATGCCCAGCCCGCCGACCTCGAAGCGATACGCAAGACGTTGGAGGAGCAACGGATCGCCGAAGCCGCCGTGCAGAATTTCGGCACTTCCCGCGACGTCCTGATTCGCCTCCCGCTGCGAGAGGATACCGGCGCCAGGCAGAGCGACCAGATCTTCTCGGCGCTCAAGGCCCAGGACGGGACGGCCGAACTCAAGCGCGTCGAGTTCGTCGGGCCGCAGGTCGGCAAGGAAATGTATGAAAGCGGTGGACTGGCGCTCATGCTCGTGGCCGCCGGCATCATGGCCTATCTGGCGATGCGGTTCGCCTGGCGGTTCGCCGTCGCGGCGATGATCGCCAACATGCACGACATCGTCATCATCCTGGGGATGTTCGCCTTCTTCGAGTGGGAGTTCACGCTCAGCGTGCTCGCCGGCGTGCTCGCCATCCTGGGCTACTCGGTGAACGAGTCCGTGGTGGTGTTCGACCGGGTGCGTGAGAACTTCCGCAAGATGCGCAAGGCGGCGGTGACGGACGTCATCGACAACGCCATCACCGCCACCATGTCCCGCACCATAATCACCCATTCCATGACGCAGCTGATGGTGCTGGCGATGTTCTTCTTCGGCGGTGACGCCCTGCACAACTTCGCCCTGGCGCTGACCATCGGCATCGTGTTCGGCATCTATTCCTCGGTGCTGGTCGCCTGCCCCGTCGTGCTGGCGCTGGGCGTAAGCCGGGCCGATCTGCTGCTGCCCGAGAAGGAAGGGCTGGTCGATAACCGGCCCTGAGTCGGCAGCGGTTCCGCTCCCCGGAGGCCGCCTTGCGCGGCCTCTCATGCGTCAGAAGAGGTCGAGATAGTTTGCCGGCGGCTCGGGCGTGTCCCGCGTGTCGGTTTCGGGCGGCGCCTGCACGGCGCCGGCGGGTTCTGCGGGCTCCCCGGGCTGGCTGGAATCGGAAGTTTCGCCGGCCTGTGAATAGTGCGCCGTCGGTGCGACGATGATGAGCGTCCGGTAGCCACTGATTTTCTTCGGGGCTTTTCCCGCTCGCACGGGACGCCCGGTATGACGCCCGATCTGGTCGATCAGGCCGTATCCGCTTTGGCCGATCAGGTGATAAAGCTCCTCCGCCCGGTGGTCCTCGATGTGGACGCAGCCGTGCGAGTCGGCCGCCCGCCCCAGCTTGTAGAGCGCATCACGGTCCAGCGAGGAATGCAGGGAAACACCGCCGTTGAAGAAGACCGACCAGAGCATCGGCGCATCGTAGGGGCCGGACCAGTGCCGGGAGGAGAAGCCCTGGGGGATGAAATAGCCGGAGGGCGTTTCGAATCCGGGAAGCCCCGTGGATATCAGCCAGTAATAGAGGAGCCCTTCTCCCCGCCGGTAGACCCGCAGGGTCTGGCCTTTGCCCCAGAACGCGCTGTCGGTTTTGTTGACGATGACGATCAGCCGGTAGCTGGCAAAGGCTGGATCACGCAGGGGATCGGGCAATGACTCCGCCTCGCTCCTGTCCGGGTCGCGGTAGGGTGTGAAGGCTTCCCGCACACCGAATCGGTGATTCGGGTCGGCTCCCTCATCCTGTTCATAGCGCGGTCGGGGGACGCTGCGGCCATAGCCTTCCCATGCACCGGCCCAGACGCCCGAGGATGAGGCCAGCTCCACCCAGGTCAACAGGAGTGATACCGCGCCTTGACGTATAGCCGGGCCGAACGGCCTCGTTTTCATGCTTGGCTCCCTGGCCGGGGAACTTCCAGGGGGTATGGTAGCTCATCTGCGGAGATGCTGCTCAGGGCGGCCGGTGGGGCGTGTTCTCCGCCGCCGGCAGGGTGGCCTGTTCGAGTCGGGCCAGCCAGGTCATCGCGTGTGAGCGGTCTCCGCCACACATTTCGTCGGAAGGCCGAAGGCCGGAACAGCAGGCCGGGCGTTCCGGTCTTCCGAAGATGGCGCATTCCATGTCGTCGCGGAGTTGGACGCAGGGAACCCCCGCAGGCTTGCCTCGGGGCATACCCGGTATCGGACTGGAAATGGAGATGGCGATGCAGCAGGCGCCGCAGCCCGGCCGGCAGTTCACGGCAGCGGATTCGCCTCGAACCGGGGCAACCGTTCCAGCAGTTGCCGCAGTCTGCCATCGAAGGGATCGGTGTAGGGCACGGGATCGAAACGGCCCCATACCACGCCCGGCCAGGCGCGGTCGTCCCGGTATCGCACGATGTGATGAAGGTGCAGCTGCGGAACCAGATTGCCGATTGCGGCGACGTTGAGTTTGTCCGCCCGGTAAATGTCGGCCAGCAGGGTGGACAGTCCGGCCGATTCCTCCCAGAGTTGGGCACGGTCCGGCGCGCTGAGCTGGTGAATTTCCCGGACTCCGGCGCGCTCTGGCACCAGGATGAACCAGGGATGGCTGCTGTCATTCATCAGCAAGAGGCGGCAGAGCGGGAAGCGGCCGAGGGGAAAGCAGTCCTGGACCAGTCGTTGGTGCAGGATGAAATCCGGTGTGGATTCGGGCTTCATCGATTCGCCGCCGGCTCATTCGGCGTCACGAACATCGCATCGCCGTAGCTGAAAAAACGGTATGCCTGTGCGATCGCGTGGCGGTAAGCGGCGAGCGTTTCGCGACGGCCTGCGAAGGCGCAGACCAGGACGAGCAGGGTCGATTCCGGGAGGTGGAAGTTGGTGACGAGCGCGTCGACGCAGTTGAACCGGAACCCCGGTTTGATGAACAGGCGGGTCTCGCCGGAAAAGGTCCGAAGGCTCCCGCCGCTCGCCGCCGTTTCCAGACTGCGCATCGAGGTGGTACCGACTGCGACTACCCGTCCGCCTCGGCCGCGGGCGCGCTCCACGGCTTTCACCACCTCGGGCCCGACTTCGCAATACTCGGCGTGCATGCGGTGATCCTCGAGATTTTCGGTGCGCACGGGCTGGAAGGTACCGGCGCCGACATGGAGAGTCACCCGAGCCATGTCTATCCCGGCCCCTCGGAGCCTTTCCAGCAGTTCCGTATCGAAATGCAGACCGGCCGTAGGGGCGGCCACTGCCCCCGGTCTTGTCGCATACACCGTCTGGTAGCGCTCCAGGTCGGCGGAGGTGTCGGGGCGAGTGATATAGGGCGGGAGCGGCATGTGACCGATCTGTTCGAGCACGGTCTGGAGCGGTTCCTCGCCCGCCAGCTCGAGAAGGAACAGATCGCCATCACGCTCGACCACCCTGACCCGATGCTCTGCTTCCAAGGCGAGCCAGGTTCCTGGCCTGGGCGCTTTGCTGGCCCGCACATGGGCGAGCATGAGCCGTTCCCCGAGGAGCCGTTCCAGCAGTATCTCCACGGCACCGCCGGTTTCCTTGCGGCCGAAAAGGCGCGCGGGGAGCACACGGGTATCGTTGAATACGAGAAGGTCGCCCGGGCGCAGGAGCTTCTCGATGTCACGGAAGGATTTGTCTTCCAGAGCGCCGGTTGCGCCATCGAGACAAAGCAGACGGCTGGCGGAGCGCTCCGGCAGCGGCGACTGGGCGATCAGATTTTGAGGCAGATCGTAATGGAACTCGCTTTTCAACATCGGTCCATGTTAGCAGAATTCCCCGGGGTCAGACGTGGGCAGGCCGTCGCTTTCGACTCCGGCGTTCGTCGACCGCGAGAACGGCACGTTCGCAGACTTCGGGCGAGAACTTCGTTGACTCTTTACATCGCCTCATCTTCTCGAGCGTTCGAGTCTCCCCGAAAGCCGGGGATTCACGCCGGGCTGCCGGAGCATGGCGATGTCGAGTGTTGCTGTATCGTTTCTGCGATAAGCTCGATGGAACGCCTCCCGGTAGGGAGCCTCTGAACGAACGCGGTGCGGGTGAGCCGATCCTGTCCGGCCCCCACGAACGCGGTGCCGCCGTGAAACAGACCCCTTCGCCGTCTTGGTGTTCGACGGGAAGAAGACGTAGACCCGGCGGGAGAAGTTCCGGGCCGAGAGGGCGCAGGCGGCGGCGTCGTAGGGGCTGCTGGCGGTGATCGAACCGAATTCGCCACGGTAGGCACGGATTTTCGGTATCCTTCACCCATTTTCAAAGCCCGATTGTCTGCGGGATCTGTTTTTGCCGGCTGATTCGGCTTTGTTCAGAGGATCCTTTGCATTGCTTTTGGCAGAGTCCGAGTTTTCGTGGATTTCGAGGACCCATCCTTGCCATCCCCCCTCAACATCTTTTTCTCCAACCGCTTCGAAATCCTGACTCAGCGCCTGTTCGACGATCTGGCGCAAGGACCGGCCGATCCGTTCGTGGCGGAGCAAGTCATCGTCCCCAGCCTGGCGGTCCGGCGCCGGCTGGAGCTGGATCATGCGGATCGCTTCGGGGTGTGCGCAAACGTGGAGTTCAGCTATCTGGCGCACTGGCTGTGGGTGCAGATCGGGCAGGTGATCGAGGTGGGGGCATCCTCGCCGTTCGCGCCGGCCACCCTGACTTGGCGGGTGTTCCGGATGTTGGGCGAGGAAGCCCTGGTGTCGGCGCATCCGCGGCTGAAGTCTTATCTGGCGCGGGCCGACGGGGCGATGCGCTTCGATCTGGCGCAGCGGGTGGCGCATTTGCTGGAACAGTACCTCACCTACCGCCCGGACTGGCTGGCGGCCTGGCTGGAAGGCGGGCCGGCTTCCGGATTGCCGGAGGCGAGCCGGGAAGACGAGGCATGGCAGGCGGCGCTTTGGCGTACGCTGGTAGATGAGCTGGAGGTGCGGCGTGAACACCCCTCGGCGGCATTCTTCCGGGCGGTAGAAGCCATGGGGCCGGAGGCGACACGGCGGGCCGGGCTGCCGGCGCGGGCTCATCTGTTCTGCCTGCCGACCATCCCCCCGTTGTATCTGGACATCCTCGGCAAGCTGGCGCGCTGGACCGAGCTACATTTGTACGTGCTGAACCCTTGCCGGGAGTATTGGTTCGACATCGTCGATCCCAGGCGGCTGAACTATCTGGAGGTTCGGGGTGATGCGCTGTACCGCGAGACCGGTAACCGCCTGCTGGCGAACTGGGGACAGCAGACCCAGGCGCACATCGACCTGCTGTTCGACAAGGCGGAAGGGGCGGTGATCGATGATGCCCAGTTCGAGCCGCCGGCCCGGATCAGCCTGCTGGCGGCGGTGCAGGAGGCCATCCTCGATCTGCGCGATCCCGAGCCGGGCTGTTGCGCGTCTGTGGCGGGGGATCGCAGCATCGAGGTTCATGTCTGCCATTCGCTGGTGCGGGAGCTGGAGGTGCTGCACGACCAGTTGCTGGCGCTGCTGGCCCGGCCCGATGCACCCAAGGTCTCGGATATCCTGGTCGTGATGCCCCGGCTGGAGGAGGCTGCGCCTTTGATCGACGCGGTGTTCGGCACGGCGCCGGCAGCGCGGCGGATTCCTTATGCCATCACCGGTTTGCGCAGGACGGTGGCGAATCCGGCGGCCGCCGCATTGCTGACCCTGCTCGGACTGTTTGCGTCCCGCTGCAAGGCCAGCGCGGTGTATGAGTTTTTGCAGCGCCCGTTGGTGCATGCCCGCTTCGGTCTGGGGCTGGACGATCTGGAGTGCATCCACGATTGGTTCCAGGCGGCAGGAATCCGGTGGGGGCTGAATGGCGCGCACCGGAAGGCGGTGGGGCTGCCGGAGGTGGAGCGGCATAGCTTCTGCGACGGCCTCGACCGGCTGTTTCTGGGCTATGCACTGGGGGACGTTCCGGTGCAGTTCGATGGTCGCCTGCCGGCGGGCAGCCCTGAGGGTTCGGAAGCGCTGGCACTGGGCGGATTCGCCCATTTCGTCGATCTGCTGACTCATTGGCATCGCGTCTGGAGCATGCCGGCGACGGCCCAGACCTGGGGCGAGCGGCTGAACGCGGTGGTCGGGGCCTTCCTGATGGAGACGCCCGAAACCGTTCCTGATCTCCAGGAGGTCCGCGAAGCCATCGCCGCGCTGAGCCGGCATTGGGGCGAGGCCGCCGTAACCGGGACGATCGAGCCTGAAGTGGTGCGGGTTGCTCTGGAATCGCTGCTGGACGATCCAGCCCGGGGTGGGACTCCTTCCGGTCGGCTGACCTTTACCGCCATGGCCAGTCTGCGCAGCCTGCCTTACCGGGTGGTGTGTGTCATCGGCCTGAATGACGGCGAGTTTCCCCATCCGGACCGGCCTGCGGAATTCGATTTGATCGCCCAGGCCCCGCGTCGCGGTGACCGCCAGCGACGGTACGACGAGCGCAACCTGTTTCTCGACCTGCTGCTGGCGGCCCGCGAGCGGCTGTATCTGAGCTATACCGGCCGTAGCGTGCGCGACAACGCCCCCCTGCCGCCGTCGACACTGCTGTCGGAATTGCTGGACTACCTGCTTCCGTTGGTGGCCGCTGCGGGAGAGAGTCCGGAGGAGGCGCGGCGCCGGCTGGTGGTGGAGCATCCGCTGCAGGCGTTCTCGCCCGTGTATTTCGATGCCGCCGTGGCAAAGGATCCGCGACTGGTCAGTTTCAATTCGGAATATTGCGAAGCTTTGCGGGCCGCTCGTTCCCGTCGTCCTTCGGGGGAGGGGGTGAGGGCTTGTGAATCCCTCTCGCGAGAGCCTGAAGAATGTTCCGCCACCCTTGCCGAGAGGGAGCGGGCGGACCACGGTCCAGCGGGGCCAATCGCCGAGGAGGAGCAGAATGATCCGGACTTCGAACATGCCCCTTTCTTCCCCGCCCCAATGGCCGCACCGGAGCCGGAATGGCGTGAGCCGAACCTGGACGTCTTGAAGCGCTTCTTCCGCAACCCCTGCCGCTATCTGCTGGAGCAACGCCTGGGGTTGACCCTGGCCGAGGGCGAGGCGGAGCTGGCCGACGACGAGCCGTTCCTTCCCGCTTACTTCGCCCGGAGCGAGGTCGCCGAGCGGCTGCTGCCGCTGATGCTGTCCGCTGCCACGGAGGAGGCGGTCGAGGCCGTGGCGCGGGCGGGGATCGAGTTTCCGCAGGGGCAGCTCGGTGAACTGTTGCTCAAAGGGGAGTTGACGCGGATACGGGAGTACGCGGAGCGGATCGCCGGACAGACGCAGGAGGAGCCGCTGCAGCCGCTGCCGGGTAGGCTGGCTTTCCAGATCGAGGGCGAAACCTGGACTTTGAGCGGCACGCTCGGTCAGGTGTGGCGGCGCGGGCTGGTGCGCTGGCGCTACGACGACACCCGGCCGGTGGATTATATGTCCGGCTGGCTGGATCATCTGTTCCTGAATGCGTTGGCGGTCCGCGGGGTGGAGCCGACCACGACCTGGATCTCACGGGACGGCGAATACCGGTTCCGGCCGGTGGCCGCAGCCCAGGAACGATTGCGCGAACTGGTGGCGCTGTACCGGGAGGGACTCCGCTTGCCGCTGCATTTCTTCCCCAGGAGCGCCTGGGCCTGTGCCTTGGGGCTGAAACAGGGCGGATCCCAGGCTGCCGAGCGGCAGGCGCGGAAGCGCTGGGAGGGTTCCGGTGACCGCCGCGGCGAATCCGAAGACCTCGCCTACCGCCAGGCGCTGAGGGGGCAGGCCGATCCACTGGACGGTGCGTTCTTCCGCACGGTCCGAACGGTGTTCGGTCCGCTACTGGATCATCTGGAAGACGGGCGCATAGCATGAGTGCGGTACGACCCCTGGACGTATTCCGCTGTCCGCTGGCGGGCGTCAACCTGATCGAGGCCTCCGCCGGCACTGGCAAGACCTGGAACATCTGCGGTCTGTACCTGCGACTGCTGTTGGAGCAGGAGCGGGAGGTCCAGAACATCCTGGTCGTGACCTTCACCAATGCGGCGACGGCCGAGTTGCGCGAGCGTATCCGCAGCCGGATCGTCGAGACCCTCGTGTACTTGCGGGGAGGAGGCGGGGCCGCCGATCCTTTCGTTACTGGCCTGGTGGCGGCGCTCGAAGGCGGGTTCGACCGGGCGCTGCTGCGGCAGCGGCTGGAGCGGGCGCTGCTGGCTTTCGACGAGGCGGCGATCTTCACCATCCACGGCTTCTGCCAGCGCGCCCTGGCCGGTACCCCTTTCGCCGCCGGTCTTCCGTTCGCCCTGGAACTGGTGCAGGACGACGCGATGCTGGCACAGGAAGTCGCCAACGATTTCTGGCGCCGGCGGGTCGCGGCCGGAGGTTTGAGCCGGGCCATGATCGCCCATCTGCTGGAGGCCGGCGACGATCCGGAGAAATACGCCAGTCTGCTCGGACACGCGCTGGCCAAGCCGCTCTCGGACTGGCGTTGGCCCGAGCCGGTGGAGCCGCCGGATGAGCGGGACGAGCAGGCTTTGCTGGCCGCGTTCGGTGAGGCACGGCGGCTGTGGCAGGCCGATGCGTTCGGCATCGTCCGGCTGTTGGAAGAGGCGATCGATCAGCTCAACGGCGTATCCTACAAAGCGGCCTCCCTCGAGACGGCACGGAAGGGCTGGGATGCGTGGTTCGCTACGAACGATCCGCTGGCGCCCGTGGAGGACAAGGTCCAGCTGTTCCGGGCAGCGATGCTGAAGGGGGGAACGAAAAAGGGCAACACGACGCCCTACCATCCGTTTTTCGATGCGGCCGAAAATTTGCTGGCGCTCAAAGATGGCATCCAGGGGCGCCTGGCGGTCGCGCGTGTGGGTCTGCTCCGGGAGCTCGTCGAACATGGCGCGGAGGCGCTGCGGGCGGAGAAACGCCGGCGGCGGGTCATCGGTTTCGACGACATGCTGTGGAACGTCCACGAGGCCCTGACTTCGGGGTGCTATCCCTGGCTGGCTCCTGCCCTGCGTAGCCGTTATCCGGTGGCGCTGATCGACGAGTTCCAGGACACCGATCCACTGCAGTTCGCCATCTTCCGGGCGCTCTACCTGGCCGAAGGCGCGGTGTCCGGGCCGGTGTTCTTTGTCGGCGACCCCAAGCAGGCGATCTACGGCTTCCGCAACGCCGATCTCTACACCTATCTCGGCGCACGCCACCAGGCCGACCGCGAATACACCCTGGTGGAAAACCAGCGTTCGGTGACGGAAGTGATCGATGCCTGCAACGCCTTGTTCAGCGCCAACCCCCGTGCTTTCCTCCTCGAGGGCCTCGAGTACCGCCCGGTCAGGCCAGGAGCGAAGCCGCGCCCGGTTTTCACCGACGTCACCGAGCCGCGCTCGCCGTTCCAGGTCTGGCTGCTGCCGAGAGACGAGGCGGGCGGCTGGTTGCCGCGGACGGAGGCCGTGCGGCGCTGTACCGACACCACGGCGGCCGAGATCGCCCGCCTGATCCAGGAAGGCATGGCGGGGCGTATCCGGCTCGGCGAGCGGGCCCTGCGCGCATCGGACATCGCGGTGCTGGTGCGCCGTCATGCCCAGGGCCGGCTTATCCGCCAGGCGCTGGCAAGGCTGGGGGTGGGCAGTGTCGAGCTGTCGCAGGCCAGTGTGTTCCACACGCTCGAGGCGGAGGAAATCGAGCGCATCCTGCTGGCGGTGCTCGAGCCCGGCCGAGACCGCCTGCTGCGGGCCGCGCTGGCGACGGAGATCATGGGCTGCGATGCGCTGACGATCGCCGGGATTTCGGCGGACGAGGACCGTTTGCTGGAAATCATGCTGCGCTTCGGCGAATATCGCGAGCTGTGGCAGCTGCGCGGCTTCGGGCCGATGTACCGGCGGCTTCTGCACGACGAGGGCGTGGCCCGCCGGGTGCTGGCCCAGCCCGATGGCGAGCGCCGTCTGACCAATCTGTTGCACCTGGGGGAGCTGCTGCACCAGGCTCAGGCCGGACTGACTTCGCCCGATGCCCTGCTGCGCTGGCTGCAGAGCCGGAGGCGGGACAGCGCGGCGCAGGAAGACGCCCAGCTGCGACTGGAGTCCGACCAGAATCTGGTGCAGATCGTCACCATCCACAAGTCCAAGGGCTTGGAGTATCCGGTGGTGTTCTGCCCCTATTTGTGGGACGGGAACCGCGGCGCACGGGGTAAGCAGGAGGGCATCGAATATCATGATGAATCCGGTGTCCCGGTGCTGGATTTTCGTCCGGAAGCCAAAAATGATCCCGGGATCAAGTGGCAGCGCCGGCAGGAAGAGGACGCCGAGATCCTACGCCTGATCTATGTGGCCCTGACCCGCGCGGTGCAGCGCTGTTATCTATTTGCCGGCGTTTACCGGACCAAGAGGGACGCTTCGGCGTCTTGTGGTGAAAGCACCCGCAGCATGCTCAACTGGCTCGCCTGCGGGAAGGATCACAGTCCCGAGCAATGGCAGGACGCCAAGACCCGCCTCGATCCGGCGCATATCGAGGCCGGCTGGCGCGCTTTGCCGGACGCGATCGGCGTCGCGCCGATGCCGGCCATCGTCGTACCGGCGATGGCCGGACCTTCGTCCGGCCTCGAGCGGCTGGCGGCGCAGACGCCGCCTGCCTGGATTCCTCCGGGCTGGTCCACGGGCAGCTTTACCTCCTTGGTCCGGGCCATGGAGGCCGGGGGGGAGGGGCGCGACCACGATGCCCTCAGCCTGGCGCCGGCCCTGGGGCCGCCGCCGGCAGCGCTGCCCGAGAACGACATCCTGCGTTTTCCGCGCGGCGCTGCGGCCGGCACCTGCATCCATCATCTGTTCGAGCAGGCCGATTTCACCGATCCCGCCGGCTGGGACGATGCCATCGGCCGCGCCCTGGCGCTGCGGCCGCAGGGCTCGGAAACGGCGGCTCCCGCCATGCTGAAGAGCCTCCTGGCCGACGTGTTGGCCACCGATCTGGGCGACGGCTTGAGGCTGGGCGACATAGGCCGGGGGCAGCGGCTGAGCGAGCTCGCCTTCCGCCTGCCGGCCGAGGGGCTGGACCCGGTGCGGCTGAATGCGTTGCTGCGCGATCATGGCTATGCCATGGGCAAGCTGGATTTCCGGTTGCTGAGTGGCTATCTGGAGGGCGCCATCGATCTGGTGTTTCGCCACCGGGGCCGCTATTACCTGTTGGACTGGAAATCCAACCATCTCGGCTACACGCGCGAGGACTACGGCCCGCCAGCGCTGGCGGAAACCATGGTCGCGGAGGGTTATCACCTGCAATATCTGCTCTATACGGTCGCGCTCGACCGGTACCTCGCCCGCCGCCTGCCGGGCTATGCTTACACGAGCCACTTTGGCGGCGTGTATTACCTGTTCGTACGCGGGGTGCGGCCGGCCTGGCGGGGGGCCGGTGTCTATTTCCAACGGCCTGCTGAGGACTGCATCGCCGCGCTGGATGCTTTGATCGGCGGGAGGCGAGGCGCATGAGCGCCGGCGAATCCGGCTACTCTTCCGAGCATCTGCTGGCCGCCGGCTTCGCCCGTCGCTGTCTGCGCTGGGCGAAGGACCCGGCGGCGCCCGGGGTGTTGGAGCGGGCCGCTTTCCTGGCCAGTTTCGCCACCACCGACGGTCATGTCTGCACCGATCTGGCCGAATTGGCCGAAGACTTCCCGCAGCACGGCCCGGACTTGTTGCGGACGCTGCTGCTTGGTTCCGGCGTGGTCGGCACGCCGGGGGGCGAACCCCGCCCGCTGGTCCTGGATGACAAAGGGCGGCTCTATCTTTACCGCTATTTCGACTATGAGCGTCGCCTGGCATCTGCTTTGCGGCGGCTGGCGCGCGGCCGTGACAGTCTGACGCCACCGTCGGAAGCGGTGCGGGAGCAGTTGAACGCTTTGTTTCCTCCCGCATCCGGCGGCCCCGACTGGCAGAAGCTCGCCGCCGCCCTGGCCCTGCTGGGCCGGCTCACCGTCATCAGCGGCGGGCCGGGCACCGGCAAGACCACCACGGTGGTGAACCTGCTGGCCTGTCTGCTCGTCCAGAATCCGGACTGCCGCATCGCCCTGGCCGCGCCCACTGGCAAGGCCGCGGCCCGCATGCTGGATGCGTTGCGTGAGCGGGCGGCGCATCTGCCCCGGTCTCTCAGGGAGAAACTTCCGGACGCCGCCAGTACCGTTCACCGTCTGCTGGGCGTGATTCCGGGCAGCGGAAATTTTCGCCATCATGCTGGGAATCCGTTGGCCGTCGACGTGCTGGTGGTCGACGAGGCGTCGATGCTCGACCTGGGACTGGCCACCCGGCTGGTCGAAGCGGTGCCCGTCGACGGCCGGCTGATCCTGCTGGGCGACAAGGACCAGCTCGCCGCCGTGGAGGCGGGGGCAGTGTTCGCCGAACTCAGCGCCGATCCGCGGCTGTCACCACCGGTCATCGGGCGTCTGGCAGCCCTGACCCAGACCGATCCGGCGGCCATCGTCACTGCCGCGCCCGTCCGTTCCACTCCGCTCGAGGATTGTGTGGTCTGGTTCAGCCGCAACTACCGTTTCCGCAGCGATTCCGGTATCGGGCGGCTGGCGGCGCGGGTCAACTCGGGCGAAGCGGATGCAGTGATCGCGGAATTGCGGGCCGGCGGGGAGAGTGGCGTGATCTGGCAGGAGGACGGGGCCGCCGCGCCCGGCGCCGGCCTGGTCGAGACCCTGCTGGCGGGCTATGCGGATTACCTGGACGTCATGCGATCCGGCCAGGCTGCGCCGGCAGCCGTGTTCGCCGCCTACAACCGTTTCCGCATCCTGTGCGCGGTGCGCGAATCCCCGCGCGGGGTGGAGGCGATCAACCGGCTGATCGCCCGGGAATTTCGCCGCCGCCTCGGTCTGGGAGCGGACGAACGGGCCGAATGGTATCCCGGTCGGCCAGTGATGGTTCTGCGCAACGACTACGTGCTGAAGCTGTTCAACGGCGACACCGGCATCGTTCTGGCGGACCCCTCCGGAGAACTGCGGGTGCATTTTCCCGATGCCGGCGGCGGATTCCGCGCCATCCCCCCGGCCAGGCTGCCCGAGCACGAGACCGCATTCGCCCTGACCGTGCACAAATCGCAGGGATCGGAGTTCGACGAGGTGGCGCTGCTGTTGCCGGACCGTGTCTCGCCGGTCCTCACCCGAGAGCTGGTTTACACCGGTATTACCCGCGCCAGGCGCGCGGTGTCCCTCGTCGGCGCCGCGCCGGTGCTGGCGGAGGCCATCCGCCGCCGCACCCGCCGCCATTCCGGGCTGATCGCCCGTCTGGAAGAGATTGGGTGAAGGATGAAAGCGGAGGTGTCATGAGCCGGGGCATGCATGTCCGGCGGCGGATCGCCTTTCTCGCGGCGGTCGTGGCTTTGGCGGTATCATCGCCCGCCGAATCGGTAAGGGTGCCGCCGTGGCCGGCTGGCCGTGGCGGGACGAACCGGGCCGCCTGCCCGGTTTCCGGCCGGGCTGGTCCTTACCGCGGGATTGTTCGAGCACCATGCCGTGCCGTACACGCGCGACAATCCGCCGTAATCCGAAGTGCACGAGGTCCATCATAGGGATTTGCCCGGTGTCTGCCATGAGCGAGGTCCGCGGAGAGGGAGGAAAAAACTGTTGGCAAGAATCGAATGTCTCATTATAATGCTTCCTTCTTGTCGAATTACGACAGGCGCGTAGCTCAGTTGGTTAGAGCACCACCTTGACATGGTGGGGGTCGTTGGTTCGAGTCCAATCGCGCCTACCAGATATCCCAGGAAGCATCGCCAGGCGATGCTTTTTTGTTTGGGGGATTCGAGTCAGACCACGAGCGCCATATCATGCCCGTCGTTACCTTGCCCGACGGTTCCCGCCGGGAATTCGATCATCCCGTCACCCTCCTGCAGGTGGCCGAGGCCATCGGGCCGGGACTTGCCAAGGCCGCGCTGGCCGGCCGGGTGGATGGGCGGCTCGTCGATCTCTCCCATCGCATCGAGGCCGATGCCGAGGTCGCGCTGGTCACCGCGCGCGATGCCGACGGCGTCGAAGTCATCCGCCATTCCACCGCCCATCTGCTGGCCCAGGCCGTCAAGGCGCTCTATCCCAAGGCCCAGGTGACCATCGGCCCGGTCATCCAGGACGGTTTCTATTACGATTTCTCCTACGAACGTCCGTTCACGCCGGAGGATCTGGAGGCGATCGAGGCCAAAATGCATGAACTGGCGGCTCAGGCGCTGCCGGTCGAGCGCAGGACCATGCCCCGCGAGGAAGCCATCGCATATTTCCGGAGTCTGGGCGAAGCCTACAAGGCCGAGATCATCGAGGCGATTCCGAGGGGCGAGGTGATTTCGCTGTATTCCCAGGGTGATTTCACCGATCTGTGCCGCGGCCCGCACGTGCCGGACACCGGCCGGCTCAAGGCCTTCAAGCTGATGAAGATCGCCGGCGCCTACTGGCGCGGCGACTCGCGCAACGAAATGCTGCAGCGCATCTACGGCACCGCCTGGGGTGACAGGAAAGACCTCGCCGCCTACCTGCAGCGGCTGGAAGAAGCCGAGCGGCGGGACCATCGCAAGCTCGGCAAGGCGCTGGATCTGTTCCATATGCAGGAGGAAGCTCCTGGCATGGTGTTCTGGCATCCCAAGGGCTGGATCCTGTGGCAGGAGATCGAGCAGTACATGCGGCGGGTCTTCCGTGACAACGGCTACCAGGAAATCCGCACGCCGCTGGTGGTGGCCCGGACTTTGTGGGAGCGCTCCGGCCACTGGGAAAAATTCTCGGACGAGATGTTCACGACTGCGTCGGAAGAGCGCGACTATGCCATCAAGCCGATGAATTGTCCCTGCCACGTGCAGGTGTACAACCAGGGCTTGAAGAGCTATCGCGATCTGCCGCTGCGGCTGGCCGAGTTCGGTTCCTGTCATCGCAACGAACTTTCCGGCGCCCTGCATGGCCTCATGCGGGTGCGGGGTTTCACCCAGGACGACGCGCACATCTTCTGTACCGAGGAGCAGATCCAGGACGAGGTGTCACGCTTCATCGACCTGTTGTTCAAGGTCTATGCCGATTTCGGTTTCAGTGAGGTCCAGATCAAGCTTTCCACCCGGCCGGAAAAGCGGGTCGGTTCGGACGAGGTCTGGGACAAGGCCGAGCATGCGCTGGAAACGGCACTGAACGCCAAGGGGCTGGCCTGGGAACTGCAGCCCGGCGAGGGCGCGTTCTACGGCCCCAAGATCGAGTTTTCGCTGAAGGACTGCCTGGACCGCGTCTGGCAGTGCGGCACCATTCAGGTCGACTTTTCCATGCCGGACCGGCTCGGAGCGACCTACGTCGCCGAGGACGGCGCCCGTCATGTGCCGGTCATGCTGCACCGTGCGATCCTGGGTTCCCTGGAGCGGTTTGTCGGAATCCTGACAGAACACTACGCCGGACAGTACCCCTTGTGGCTGGCGCCGGTGCAGGCGGTGGTGCTCAACATCACCGACCGGCAGGCCGATTACGCCCGGGAAGTGGCGCAAGAGTTTGTCTCTAAAGGATTTAGAGTCATCGCCGACTTGAGAAATGAAAAGGTCGGCTTTAAAATCCGCGAACATTCCATGCAGCGGGTACCTTATTTGCTTATCGTCGGCGATAAGGAAGTCGAAGCGGGAAGCGTCAGCTTGCGGACGCGAGACGGTAAGGATCACGGCAGTTTCGGGATAGGCGATCTGGTGGCCAAGTTCACCGAGGAAACGATGAAGCGCGCCGTGAGTCATTAACACATCGGAGGACTGGGGTTATCACTGCCAACGACAAGAAAGAGCCGCGACTCAACGAGGAGATCACGGCCCCCGCCGTCAGACTGATAGGCGCGGATGGACAACAGCTCGGGATAGTTTCTTCGCGAGAGGCCAGACAGATCGCCTACGATGCCGATCTGGACCTGGTCGAGATCTCGCCCGGTTCGGATCCGCCGGTGTGCCGGATCATGAACTACGGCAAGTATCGGTTCGAACAGAACAAGAAGCTTCAGGCTTCCAAGAAGAAGCAGAAGCTGATCCAGATCAAGGAAATCAAATTCCGTCCGGGTACGGACGAAGGCGACTACCAGGTCAAGCTGCGCAGTCTCATTCGCTTCCTGAATGACGGCGACAAGGCCAAGATCACCGTGCGGTTCCGCGGGCGCGAACTGGCGCACCGCGAACTCGGCATGGATCTCCTGAAGCGGATCGAAACGGATCTGGAAGAATACGCGTCGGTGGAACAGTTCCCGAAACTGGAGGGGCGTCAGATGAGCATGACGCTGGCCCCCAAAAAGAAAAAGGCTTAGAGACTCTGGAGAATCACAGAAATGCCCAAGATCAAGACCAATCGCGGCGCAGCCAAGCGCTTCAAACGGACCGGTTCCGGTGGCTTCAAGTGCGTGCAGTCGCATCGCCGCCACATCCTGACCAAGAAGTCCACCAAGCGCAAGCGCCAGCTGCGCAGCCCCGACATGGTGCATCCGTCCGACGTGCGTGCAGTGGCGCGCATGTTGCCGTACACCTGACCAGTCCCGTTACAGAGTCACCGCAAGAGGAATAAGTCATGGCACGAGTCAAGCGCGGAGTGATAGCGCGCGCCCGTCACAAGAAGGTCCTGAAGCAGGCCAAAGGTTATTACGGCGCCCGCAGCCGGGTTTACCGCGTCGCCAAACAGGCGGTCATTAAGGCGGGACAGTATGCCTACCGAGACCGTCGTCAGAGGAAGCGTCAGTTCCGCGCCCTGTGGATCACCCGCATCAATGCCGGCGCCCGCGAATTCGGCCTGTCCTATAGCCGTTTCATCAGCGGTCTGAAGAAGGCTTCCATCGAGATCGACCGCAAGGTGCTGGCCGACCTGGCCGTCCGCGACAAGGATGCCTTCGCGGAGCTGGCCCGCATCGCGCAGGGCTGAGCATCCACGCCGTATTCGGCGGAAGTCCCGGACTTTCGCCGGATTTCTTTCATGCCGTCATTCAAGATCAGTCCATCGTGAATTCCTCGCCCGAGTCCACCCTGGAACAAGCCTCGCGCCTGTTGGCCGCGGCCGGGAGCGTCGCCGAACTGGATCAGGTCCGGGTGCGTTATCTGGGCAAGAAGGGCGAGTTCACCGAGCAGATGAAGACGCTCGGGACGCTTTCGCCGGAAGAGCGAAAGGAATTCGGGCAGCGCGTCAATCAGGCGCGCGATGAGTTCCAACGGTTGCTGGAACGGCGCAAGGCGGCTCTGGAGGCCGAAGCGCTGGCTCGACGCCTGTCCAGCGAAACCATCGACGTTACGCTCCCCGGCCGCGGCCAACGGCTCGGCGGGTTGCATCCCGTCACCCTGACCTTGCGCCGCATCACCCGGTTGTTCCGCAGTGTGGGTTTTTCGGTGGTCGAGGGCCCGGAGATCGAGGACGATTTCCACAATTTCGAGGCGCTCAACATTCCGGCCCATCATCCGGCCCGCGCCATGCACGACACCTTCTATTTCAGCGAGCACCTGCTGCTGCGCACCCATACCTCGCCCGTGCAAATCCGGGTGATGGAATCGGGGCAGCCGCCGCTGCGGGTCATCGCACCCGGCCGGGTCTACCGCTGCGATTCCGATCTCACCCACACTCCGATGTTCCACCAGGTCGAAGGTTTCTGGGTGGACGAGCAGGTCAGCTTCGCCGATCTCAAGGGCACGCTGTACGAATTCCTGACGGGTTTTTTCGAGAAAGACTGCGCGGTGCGGTTCCGTCCGTCGTATTTCCCTTTCACCGAACCTTCCGCCGAGGTCGACATCGAATGCGTGATCTGCGACGGCCGTGGCTGCCGGGTGTGCAAGCATAGTGGCTGGCTCGAAGTGATGGGCTGCGGCATGATTCACCCCCGCGTGTTCGAGGCGGTCGGCATCGATCCGGAGCGCTACAGCGGCTTCGCGTTCGGGCTGGGAGTCGAGCGCCTGACCATGCTGCGCTATGGCATCAACGATCTGCGCCTGTTCTTCGAAAACGACCTTAGATTCCTGCGGCAGTTCAAGCCGTTCTGATCCCGAAAGTTCCCGCGAACGACCGACATGCGCCTGAGCGAAGCCTGGTTACGTCAATACGTCAATCCCATGGTCGACACGGCCGGGCTGGTCCGCCAGCTGACCATGGCGGGCCTCGAAGTCGACGGCGCCGAACCCGCGGCGGCCGATTTCAGCGGAGTGGTGGTGGCGCGAATCCTGGAAGCGGCCCCGCATCCCGAAGCCGACCGCCTGCAGATCTGCCGGGTCGATACCGGCGGCGGCGAGCCGCTGCAGATCGTCTGCGGTGCAGCCAATGCTCGTGTCGGCCTGGTGGCGCCCTTGGCGATGGAAGGCGCGGTATTGCCCGGCCCCCTGAAGATCAAGCGTTCCCGTCTGCGTGGCGTTGAATCTTTCGGTATGCTGTGCTCGGCCAAGGAACTCGGTCTCGAAGACGACGCATCCGGTTTGCTGGAGCTGCCCGCCGATGCACCGGTCGGTGCCGACATCCGCGATTATCTGCAGCTCGATGACCGGATTCTGGAAATCGATCTGACTCCCAACCGCGCCGACTGCCTGAGCGTGGAGGGCATCGCCCGTGAGGTGGCGCTCATCAACCGGTTGCCGTTCCAGGGTGTAGACGCGGGAACCGTTGCCGTCGGCAGCCAGCGGCGGTTGGTCGTCCATCTGGACGCGCCCGAAGCCTGTCCGCGCTATCTCGGCCGGGTCATCGCCGGCATCGACGCCCGGGCCCAGACTCCACGGTGGATGAAGGAGCGGCTGCGCCGCAGTGGGCTACGGAGCTTGGGGCCGGCGGTCGACGTCACCAATTACGTGTTGCTCGAGCTGGGCCAGCCCCTGCATGCCTTCGATCTGGAGAGGCTCTCCGGCGACATCCACGTGCGGCAGGCCCGCGACGGCGAGCTTTTGAGATTGCTGAACGGGGAGGAAATCACCCTGTCTTCCGACGTACTGGTCATCGCCGACGAAGAAAAAGCCTTGGCGCTGGCCGGTATCATGGGTGGGGAACAGAGCGCGGTGGGGGGCGCCACGAGCGACGTCTTTCTGGAATGTGCGTTCTTTGCGCCCGCCCTCATCATGGGCAAGGCGCGCCGGTACGGTTTGGCGACCGATTCCTCCCACCGCTTCGAGCGGGGCGTCGATCCATCGCTGCAGCGGCGGGCGATCGAGCGGGCGACCGCGCTGTTGCTGGAGATCGCCGGCGGCGAAGCCGGCCCCGTCACCGAGGCTGTGCGTGAGGATCTTTTGCCGCTCAGGGCGCCGGTCCGCCTGCGCGAGCAGCGCATCGGGCAACTGCTCGGTCTGAGCCTGCCGCGGGACGAGGTCGCCGATATCCTCGCTCGCCTCGGTATGAGCGTCGAAGAGGACGAGCCAGGCTGGACGGTCACGCCGCCGAGCTTCCGCTTCGACATCGCGCTGGAGGCCGATCTCATCGAGGAGATCGGCCGCGTCTACGGTTACGACGCCATTCCCCGGCGCCGCCCCGCCGTGGCATCGGCGATGCAGCCGGCGTCGGAAACGGTGCTCGGCCTCGATCGGGTGAAGGATCTGCTGGCCGACCGCGGTTACCAGGAAGTCATCACCTACAGTTTCGTGTCCGCCGAGATGCAGCGGCGGATCGATCCGGAAGCCGAGCCCGAAGCCCTGCTGAATCCGATTTCCGCCGATCTGGCGGTGATGCGGATCAGTCTCTGGACGGGCTTGCTGGATTGCGCGCAGAAAAATCTGAGCCGCCAGCAGGACCGGGTGCGTATCTTCGAGACCGGGCTGAAATTCGTAAGGCGGGGCGGGTCGCTCGAGCAGCGCAACACTCTGGCCGGCCTCGTCCTGGGTTCCATCCTCGACGAGCAATGGGGGGAGAAGTCACGGCGGGTGGACTTTTTCGACGTGAAATCGGACGTCGAGGCTATACTGGGCCTGACTGGCAAGAGCTCGGTTCGCTTCCGTCCGGCGATCCATCATGCCCTGCATCCCGGCCAGAGCGCCGAAATCCTGATCGGCGATGGCGGCGCCGGCTGGCTGGGCATGCTGCATCCGCAAATCGAGCGCGAGCTTGGTTTCGAACAACCCGTGTTTATGTTCGAACTCGACGCTGGGGCGCTGCTGCAACGCGATCTGCCGCGGTTCGCGCCCTTGTCCCGCTTTCCCCTGGTGCGGCGCGATCTGGCTCTGGTGGTGGCCCGGGATCTGCCGGCAGCGGATCTGCTGGAAGCCGTCGCCGCGAGCGGCGGGCCCCTGGTTCGCGACACGGTGCTGTTCGATGTTTACTCGGGAGCAGGGGTGGAGGCCGGCAAGAAGAGCGTGGCGCTCGGTGTCACCCTGCAGGATGCGGAGGAGACGTTGACCGACGACCGGGTGGACGAGGTCATGAGCCGGATCGTGGCTCGGTTGGCGGCAGATTTTGGTGCGAAATTGAGAGAATGAGGCAATGGCGCTAACCAAAGCGGACATGGTCGAAAGGTTGTTTTCGGAACTCGGTCTGAACAAGCGGGATGCCAAGGAACTGGTCGACCAGTTTTTCGAAGTCATCAAGGCTTCGCTGGAAAGTGGGCGTTCGGTGAAACTCTCCGGTTTCGGCAATTTCGATCTGCGCGACAAGCGCCAGCGACCGGGCCGGAATCCGAAGACCGGCGAAGAGATCCCGATCACCGCGCGCCGCGTGGTGACCTTCAAAGCGGGCCAGAAACTCAAAGCCACGGTCGAGGCTCTTCAGGAACCGGAACTGGGCAAATTGGACGCCGAGCGGACCGGGGAGGTTTGAGGCGGGTTCCGCGCCTCCCGGCCGGCTCCCGTTTTCCTCCGGAGGTCACCGGGTCGCCGGCCGACTGCCATTCCTGAAATCGGGGTCCGGGATCCCGGGCCTCGAGGTTCTGACGAAGCCTGTATTTCGACGCGCGGGACGGGGGCGCCTCTCGCCGTCTGATAGAATGACCGTCATTGAACTTTCCGAATCCACAAACAGACATGAGGTCAGGCAAGCCGGTCGAAGTCGGCATCGTAGGCGGGACCGGTTACACCGGTGTGGAATTGCTGCGCCTACTGGCGCTGCACCCGGGCGTGCGCATCCGCGCCGTTACCTCCCGCGCAGACGCCGGCAAGGCCGTCGCCGATCTCTATCCGAATCTCCGGGGCCACGTGGATGTCGTTTTCACCGGGCCCGAGGTGGAGAATCTCGGCGGCTGCGACGTGGTGTTCTTCGCTACCCCCCATGGCATCGCCATGCAATCGGCGCCGGCCTTGCTCGAACAAGGCATCGTCGTCATCGACCTGTCGGCGGATTTCCGCCTCAAGGATGCAGACGAATGGGCGCATTGGTATGGGCAGGAGCATGCCTGTCCCGGGCTGCTGAGCGAAGCCGTCTACGGCCTGCCGGAGGTCCGTCGCGAGGCGATCCGTTCGGCACGGCTGATCGCCAATCCGGGCTGTTATCCCACCGCCGTCCAGCTCGGCCTGCTGCCCTTGCTGGAAAACCGGCTGGTGGCGGCGGACCGGCTCATCGCCGACGTGAAATCGGGCGTCAGCGGCGCCGGCCGTAAGGCCGAGGTTCCACTGCTGATGAGTGAAACCGGCGAGAGCTTCAAGGCCTATGCGGTGGCGGGCCACCGGCATTGGCCGGAAATCGTGCAGGGTCTGGTGGAATTGGCGGGGGAGCCGGTCGGGCTGACCTTCGTGCCGCATCTCCTGCCGATGATCCGTGGCATTCATGCAACCCTCTACGCCGTGCCGGTCGATGAGCCCGGCGACATCCAGCGGCTCTACGAGGAGCGCTACTGCGACGAGCCGTTCGTCGACGTGCTGCCGCCCGGCAGCCATCCGGACACGCGCGACGTGCGCGGTTCCAACCGCTGCCAGATCGCGGTGTTCGAACTCCGGAGGAGCGGCCAGATCGTGGTGCTGTCGGTGATCGACAACCTGGTCAAGGGTGCTGCCGGCCAGGCGGTGCAGAACATGAACCTCCGATTCGGTTTCGCGGAAACCACCGGTCTCCAAGCCATCGGCCTGTATCCATGAACACGAACCCTCGGTCCGTCCTCGAGACCTTGACCACGGTGCGCGATTACATCCGCTGGGGTGCGACGCGTTTTTCCGAAGCCGGCGTGTTTTTCGGCCATGGCACGGGGACCGCGCTGGATGAGGCGGCCGCGCTGGTCATGCACGTGATCCGCCAGCCGCACGACATGCCTTCGGGGTATTTCTCCGCGGTGCTGACGTTCGAGGAGCGCGAGCGCATCCTGCACTTGGTCGAGCGGCGGATCGAGGCGCGTGTGCCTTTGCCCTATCTGACCCACGAGGCATGGTTCGCGGGTCTCAAGTTCTACGTGGACGAGCGGGTGCTGGTGCCGCGCTCTCCCATCGCCGAGCTGATCGAAAACCAGTTCCAGCCCTGGCTGGTGCCCGATGCGGTCGGCGACGTGCTGGATCTGTGCACCGGCAGCGGCTGCATCGCCATCGCCTGCGCCGATGCCTTTCCCCAGGCGCGGGTGGATGCCGTGGACATTTCCGGCGGCGCGCTGGAAGTCGCGGGGATGAATGTCCGCGCCCACGGGCTCGAAGAGACCGTCCGGCTGGTGCATTCGGATCTGTATCAGCAGCTCGACGGCAGCCGCTACGACCTGATCGTGAGCAATCCGCCTTACGTGAATCTGCAGGAATGGCGCGCACTGCCTCCGGAATACCATGCCGAACCCCGGCTCGGGCTGGAATCGGGGGAAGATGGCCTGGATTGCATCCGTCGCATTCTCGCCGGCGCGGCGGACCGGCTCAAGCCTGGCGGTGTCCTGGTCGTCGAAGTCGGCTCCAGTGCCGAAGCGCTGGCGGCGGCGTTTCCGGAGGTCGAATTCCTCTGGCTGGATTTCGAGCACGGTGGCGAAGGGGTGTTCCTGTTGACTGCGGCCCAGGTGGAAAGGCACAGGAAGCTGTTCGAGCATTCGCCCGGCCCGGAAACCGCAGCGGCCGGCCACAGTCCCCCCTAAACCCAGCGAGAGACCATGTCCGGAAACACCATCGGCAAACTGTTTACCGTCACGACCTTCGGCGAAAGCCACGGGCCTGCGCTCGGCTGCATCGTCGACGGCTGCCCGCCGGGACTTGCGTTGTCCGAGGCCGATCTGCAGCACGATCTGTATCGCCGCCGGCCGGGCCAGTCCCGCCACACCACCCAGCGGCGTGAGTCGGACACCGTCAAGATCCTGTCCGGGGTGTTCGAGGGACTCACCACCGGGACGCCGATCGGTCTCCTGATCGAGAACGAGGACCAGCGGTCCAAGGATTACGCCAGCATCGCCGACCGCTTCCGCCCCGGCCATGCCGACTACACCTACCACATGAAATACGGCTTCCGCGACTACCGTGGCGGCGGTCGCTCGTCGGCGCGTGAAACCGCGATGCGGGTGGCGGCGGGAGGCATCGCCAAGAAATACCTGCGTGAGCGGTTGGGTGTCGAAATCCGCGGCTACCTGGCCCAGCTCGGGCCGATCCGGATCGACCCGGTGGACTGGAACGCCATCGACGACAACCCCTTCTTCTGTCCCGATCCCGCCAGGGTTCCCGAGCTTGAAGCTTACATGGATGCCCTGCGCAAGGAAGGTGATTCGAGCGGCGCCCGGGTCAACGTGGTGGCCAGGGGCGTGCCGCCGGGCTTGGGCGAGCCGGTCTTCGACCGGCTCGACGCCGAGCTGGCGTATGCGCTGATGAGCATCAACGCCGTCAAGGGTGTGGAAATCGGCGCCGGTTTCGGCTGTGTCGAAGCCAAGGGTTCGGTGTTCCGCGATGAGATGAGTCCGGAAGGTTTCCTGGGGAATTCGGCGGGCGGTATTCTGGGTGGGATATCCACCGGCCAGGACATCGTTGCCAGCATCGCGCTGAAGCCTACCTCCAGTCTGCGTCTCCCGGGCCGGTCGGTGAACATCCGCGGGGAATCGGTGGAAGTCGTGACCACCGGACGCCATGATCCCTGTGTCGGCATCCGGGCCACGCCGATCGCCGAGGCGATGATGGCCATCGTGCTGATGGATCATTATCTGCGCCACCGGGGTCAGAACCAGGACGTCGTGCGCACGCTTGATCCCATCCCGCCCAGCGCGTTCTAGGCGGGCGGAGCCGCCCATGCCCGGCACCGTGCCGTACTGGCGGCTCTCCGGCCTGTACCTCTGGTATTTCGCGGCACTGGGCACCTTTCTGCCATATTGGCCGCTTTATCTGCAGGCGCGGGGGTTCGGCCCGCAGGACATCGGCGTCATCATGGCCGTCATGGCGGCTACCCGCATCGTGGCGCCCAACGGCTGGGGCTGGCTGGCCGACCATACCGGGCGCGACCTGTTCCTCATCCGCCTGGCTTGTCTGCTCACTTTCCTTGGATTCGGCCTGATCTTCGTGCTGCCGGGCTACTGGGGGCTGTTCGTCGCGGTGGCGCTGTCGGGTTTCTTCTGGAATGCCTTCCTGCCCACCCTGGAGTCGCTGAATCTGGCTTTGCTCAGGGGCGATGCCCGGGGCTACAGCCGGATCCGGCTGTGGGGTTCGGTCGGGTTCATCCTGGGCGTGCTCGCCGTGGGCGCGGCGCTCGAAGCGCGGCTTGCGATCGGCTGTCTGCCGCAGGTGCTGGCCTTTCTGTTCGCGCTGATGGGGCTGTCCAGTCTCGCCATTCCGGGCGGCGCGCGGGTGATACACGTGCCTGCCCAGGATACCTTGTGGCGGGTCGTCAGGCGGCCCGAGGTCATCGGCCTGTTGCTCACCTGTTTGCTGATTCAGATGGCCCACGGCCCCTATTACAGCTTCTATTCCGTACATCTGGAGAACCACGGCTTCGACCGCTCCCGCACCGGCCAGTTCTGGGCCTTGGGGGTCTTGTCGGAGATCGTCCTGTTCCTGGTCCTGCCAGCGATCCAGGCCAGGATTTCACTGCGTCCCATCCTGCTCGCGAGCATCGCTTTGACGGTCTTGCGCTGGCTGCTGATCGGGCGCTACGCCGATCGGCCGGGAATCCTGGTGTTCGCCCAGACGCTGCATGCCGCCAGCTTCGGCGCGTTTCACGCCGTCTCGATCGCCCTGGTGCACCGCTATTTCCAGGGACGCAACCGCAATCGCGGCCAGGCGCTGTTCACCAGCCTGAGCTACGGTGCGGGCGGTGCGCTGGGAAGTTTCGCCAGCGGCTACGCCTGGGCCGATTTCGGCGCCGAGACGGTTTATGCCGGCGCGGCGGTCGTATCCTTCATCGCCCTGATCATCGCCTGGCGGCTGGTGGATCGGCGGCGCTAGTGTTCGGTTGCTGCGGAAGTACTTCCCAATCCGCCACCGGTCCCGGAACGATGCGGAACGACGGGTGCGGTTCCGGCCGCTTCAGCGTCTCCATGGGTTCAAGCCAGGCGGGTGCGCGTATCCGCAGCTTCGCCTTGAGATGCGCCCATTCGTAGGTGAGTTGGCCGTCCGTGGCCGTCATTGGGGTCGGTACCGGGCAGGGGGCGATCTTGCCCGCGTCGAAGCGGTAGCCTCGGCGCTCGGCTTCGGCGTGGACGGCCCGCAGGTAGTGCGCGATCGCCGCTTCGGGGTCGGGCAATTCCCGGAACCGGCTCAACTGGGGATGATGGGTATAGCCGCGCGTCTGCCCTCGCAGTACGGCTTGTGCCAGCAGGGCTTCGCGCCAGAGCGCGACCAGGCCTTTGGCGTCCAGGTAGCAGGGATGCAGGGTCCAAAGCCGCATGACCGGACTCGTCTCAATCCCGCTGCAGCCGCAGGGCGTTCAGCACCACGCCGACCGAGCTTGCCGCCATCGCGGCGGAGGCGGCCATCGGGTGCAGCTTGCCGAAGGCGGCCAGCGGAATGGCGACGAGGTTGTAACCGAAGGCCCAGGACAGGTTCTGGCGGATCACCCGCAGAGTGCGGGCACTGAGTTCCATGGCCTCCGCCGCCTTGGAAATGTCGCCGGTGAGCAAGGTCAGATCGGCGCTCTGTTTGGCGATGTCGGTGCCGTGACCGACCGCCAGTCCGACGTCGGCCGCGGCCAGGGCCGGGGCGTCGTTGATGCCGTCGCCGATCATGCCGACCCGCTCGCCGCGGTTCTGCAACTGGCGGATGATTTCCAGCTTGCGGCCCGGACGGGCGCCGGCCTCGATCCGGTCGATGCCGACCAGGGCGGCGATGTGCTCGGCGGCGGGCGCGACGTCGCCCGTCACCATGAGCGTATGCACGCCCCGCCGGTGCAGGCTGGCCACGGCCTCCGCGGTATCGGGTCGGGGCGGGTCGGCGACGCCGAGCACGGCGGCGGCGTGCCCGTCCAGTGCGACGAATACCGGCGTCTTGCCCTGCGCGCCCAGCTTCCGCGCCGCGTCGCCCAGGTTCCGGCCGCTCTCGATCTTGTGCCTGTCGAGCCAGCGCTGGTTGCCGATCAGCACTTCGTGACCCTCGACGATGGCGGCGATGCCCAGGCCGGGTTCGAGCCGGAACTCGGCCGGTTCGGGCCAGGCCAGACCCAATGTGGCGGCGTGCGCGAGGATGGCCTTGCCGATGAAGTGCTCGGAATGCGACTCCGCGGACGCGGCCAGCCGCAGCAGTCCGGCATCGTCCAGATCCGAGACGTTGGCGATGTCGGTGATTCTCGGCCTGCCCTCGGTGAGGGTGCCGGTCTTGTCGAACACGATGACGGTCAGGCCTGCTGCGGTTTCCAGGCTCTCGGCGTTACGGATGAAGATGCCGCGCCGCGCCGCTTGCCCGGTGCCGACCATCACGGCGGCCGGTGTCGCCAGCCCCAGCGCGCAAGGACAGGCCACCAGCAGCACGGTGACGGCATGGATGAGCGCGGTGCCGAATCCCGCGCCTGCCGCCATCCAGCCGAAGAAGGTGGCGCCGGATACCGCCATCACGGCGGGCACGAAAAAGGCCGACAGGCGGTCGACCATGCGCTGAACGGGCAGCCGGCTGGTCTGCGCCTCGTCCAGGGTGTGCAGGAGACCCGCCAGGACGGTGTCCGCGCCCACCGCGCTGACCCGGATCTGCAGGGCTCCATCGCCATTGATGCTGCCGCCGGTGACGCGATGGCCGGTCTCTTTCACCACCGGCAGGCTCTCGCCCGTCACCATCGATTCGTCTACCGCCGACAGGCCGTGAACGACTTCGCCGTCGGCGGGGATGCGCTCGCCGGGTCGCACCAGCAGCCGGTCGCCGACCCGGATCTCCTCGATGGGGAGGCTCACCGGCCGCCCGCTCTGCAGCACCGTCGCCGTCAGCGGTTGCAGTTCCGCCAGCTGGCGGATGGCCTGACCCGCTTGGCTGCGGGCCTTCTCTTCCAGATAGCGGCCCATGAGTACGAAGGACATCACACCCGCCGCGGCTTCGAAGTAATAGCCGCCGCGTCCGCTCGCCAGGGAGAAAAAGCTGTACGCGTAGGCCGCACCGACGCCGGCGGCGACCAGCGTGTCTGTGCTGACGGAACGGCGCCTCGCCGTTTGCCAGGCCCGGTCGAAGAACCCCCTTCCGCCTCCCAGCAGCAGCGGCGCCGACACCGCGAGCTGCACCCAGCCCATCAGCCGCGAGCGCGGTGCGAACAGGCCGATCAGGAAGGTCGGCAGGCTGAACACCAGAGACCAGAAGCAGTGCTGCCAGGTCTTGCCGATGCGGGTCGTTTCCCGCGCCAGCCAAACCCGGCGTTGCGCGACGCTGTCCAACGGCCGGGCCTGGTAGCCCCGCCGGCGCAAGGTCCCGGACAGTTCGTCCCAGCTCATCGACGTCAGCACCTGGGCGGTTTCCGTCGCGAAATTGACGCTGGCCGAAGCCACTCGCGGGTCACGGCGGAGCAGCATCTCGATCAGCAGCGCGCACGATACGCAAGTCATGCCTTCGACCGCAACATGGAATTCGTGCAGCGGCGCCGCAGGATTCGTCCCGGACCGGACGGCGGAGGGAAGCGTCGGCGACGATCCCAGGTTGTCCAGCAGCTTGCCGAAAAAGGACTGGAGATCGGCCGTCGTCACCGCCGCGGGATCGAAATGCACCGTCACCGATCCCAATGCCGGCACCACCCGGACCCGCCTCACCGCCGGGTGTTTCTGCAGCAGCACGCCGAAAATCCGGGTCCGCTCGACCTGCTTGCGCAGCGCGGGGACCACGATGCGCAGGCGGGAACGGGTCCGGTGGGCGACCTGGAAGCATTCGGGCGTCTTCGGTTCGGCGGCCATGCGTTGCGGGACCGAGGGCTGGAAGGGGAACCATTATAGCCCGGCAATACCTGAATCCGGCCACGCCACCATGAGGGCCGGGGGTATCCCCGCCGCTTGACACCCTCCCATCCGCCGCTATCATTTGGCACTCACTTCAAGTGAGTGCTAACAGCCTCGTCGTGGGCACCCTTGAGGGTTTCAGCCGATTTCATTTGGAAATTCAGGAGATTACCGTGAAAATTCGTCCTTTGCACGACCGAGTCATCATCAAACGTCTGGAAGAGGAACGCACCAGCGCAGGCGGAATCGTGATTCCCGACAGCGCGGCGGAAAAGCCCATGCGCGGCGAGATCCTGGCCGTTGGCAACGGCAAGGTGCTCGACAACGGTGAGGTGCGCGCGCTGCAGGTCAAGGTGGGCGACAAGGTCCTGTTCGGCAAGTATGCCGGTACCGAGGTCAAGGTCGATGGCGAAGACGTGGTGGTGATGCGCGAGGACGACATCCTGGCCGTTCTCGAGAGCTGATCTCAAAGCTCCGCCCGCCCATTCCCAAGCCCTCATCAATCATCAATCGCAGGTAAATCCAAATGGCAGCTAAAGAAGTAAAGTTCAGCGACGATGCACGCACCCGCATGCTGCGCGGTGTCAACATTCTGGCGCACGCGGTGAAAGTCACCCTGGGTCCGAAAGGCCGTAACGTGGTGCTGGAAAAGAGCTTCGGTGCGCCCACCGTCACCAAGGACGGCGTGTCCGTGGCGAAGGAAATCGAGCTGTCCGACAAGTTCGAGAACATGGGGGCGCAGATGGTGAAAGAAGTCGCTTCGCAGACTTCTGACGTGGCCGGTGACGGCACCACCACGGCCACCGTGCTGGCGCAGTCGATCCTGACCGAGGGCCTGAAAGCCGTCGCCGCCGGCATGAATCCGATGGACCTCAAGCGCGGCATCGACAAGGCCGTCGCTGCGGCGGTCGACGAAATCCACGCCATGTCCGTGCCGTGCACCGACAGCAACGCGATCGCCCAGGTCGGCACCATTTCCGCCAACGCCGACGAATCCATCGGCAAGATCATCGCCGAGGCGATGGACAAGGTGGGCAAGGAAGGCGTCATCACGGTCGAGGATGGATCGGGGCTGGAGAACCAGCTCGACATCGTCGAGGGTATGCAGTTCGACCGCGGCTACCTGTCCCCCTATTTCATCAACAATCAGCAGAGCATGAGTGCCGAGCTGGAGAATCCCTTCATTCTCATCAACGAGAAGAAGATCTCCAACATCCGCGAACTGCTGCCGGTGCTGGAAGGGGTGGCGAAGGCCGGGCGGCCGTTGGTGATCGTCGCCGAGGACGTCGAAGGCGAGGCCCTGGCCACCCTGGTGGTCAACAACATGCGCGGCATCCTGAAGGTCGCAGCGGTGAAAGCGCCGGGCTTCGGTGACCGTCGTAAAGCCATGCTGGAAGACATCGCCGTACTGACCGGCGGCACCGTCATCTCCGAAGACATCGGCCTCAGCCTGGAGAAGGCGACCCTGGCCGATCTGGGTACCGCGAAGAAGGTCCAGATCACCAAGGAAAACACCACCATCATCGACGGCGCGGGTTCCAGCGAGGCCATCCAGGGCCGCGTGGCGCAGATCCGCAAGCAGATCGAGGACACCACCTCCGACTATGACCGTGAAAAACTGCAGGAACGTCTGGCCAAGCTGGCCGGCGGCGTCGCGGTCATCAAGGTCGGTGCGGCCACCGAAGTCGAAATGAAGGAAAAGAAGGCGCGCGTGGAAGATGCGCTGCACGCGACCCGGGCCGCCGTCGAAGAAGGCATCGTACCGGGCGGCGGCGTGGCCCTGATCCGGGCGCTGGCCAAGCTGCGCGACCTCAAGGGCGCGAACCACGATCAGGACGTCGGTATCAGCATCGCCCGCCGCGCGATGGAGGAACCGCTGCGGCAGATCGTCGCCAATGCGGGTGACGAGCCATCGGTGGTGTTGAACAAGGTCGCGGAAGGTGCTGGCAACTTCGGTTACAACGCCGCGACTGGGGAGTATGGCGACATGGTGGCCATGGGCATTCTCGACCCGGCCAAGGTGACCCGTTCCGCGCTGCAGAACGCCGCCTCCGTCGCCTCCCTGATGATCACCACCGAGGCCATGGTCGCCGAGGAGCCGAAGGAGGAGGCGCCGATGCCGGGCGGCATGGGCGGCATGGGTGGCATGGGCGACATGATGTAGGACAAGCCCCGCCACCCTCGTTCCAAGGCTGATGGAAAAGGCCCCACCCCTTCCGGGTGGGGCCTTTTCCTTTTTGGGGAACGGGCATTGAGCTTCCGGCCCCGGCGGTTCTGCCTTACTATCACGACGGGCCGCATTGCCGGGCCGATCTTTACTGCGAGGCAAGAGGATGGGTCACGATTTGGACAGGTTCGATGATAGAGGGGTGCCCGAGCCGCTGCCTCTGTCGCCGTGGCGTGAGTCGCTCTACCAATACCTGGCGACCCTCGCCCTTGTTCTGGGCGCCTGGTATCTGGGCTGGCGCTGGACGGCATCCCTGAACCAGCACGCGTTGTGGTTCTCGGTGCCGGTGGTTGTCGCCGAAAGCTGCGCTTATCTCGCCTGGGCCTTGTTCGCCTACAATCTGTGGCGGACCGCCGCCCGGCCCTCGCGGTCTGCGCCTCACTGGATCTCCGAGTGCGTTTCCGAACTCGCTGCACCCCACCGGCCGCTGGCCGTGGACGTGTGTGTCGTGACCTGTGACGAGGAGGCGGCGCTGGTCCGCCAAAGCTTGGAATGTGCGAAGAGGCTGGTCTATCCCTATCGGATCGAGATAAGGCTGCACCTTTACGATGCCGGCCACCGCCCGGCCATGAAACAGCTCGCGGACTCATTGGAGGTCGCCTACCTCGTGCCGGAGGAGCAGGATGGCCTGGGGACGCACAATCTGCGCCGCATCGTCGAGGAGACACGAGGGGATTTCATCGTATTCTGCGATGCCGATACCCGGATGTTTCCATCCTTCCTGGAGCATACCCTGGGGTATTTCCGCGACCCGGCCGTGGCCTGGGTGCAGACCCCGCAGTGGTATGACGACGTCCCCCAGGGCATCCCGCTGGGCGATGTCCTGGGACACCGTTTCGGCCCCACGGGCAGGGCCGTGGCAAAGGTGTGCGAAGCCGTGGCAGGACCGGTATGGATCGGCAGAGACCCGTACGGCAGCGACCCGGCGCTGTTTTTCGATGTGATCCAGCGACGGCGCGACCGGGCCGATGCGGCCTGTTCGTGCGGAGCGGGCGCGGTGTACCGCAGTGACGCGCTCGCGGAGGCCGTGGATCTGGTGCGCGTCAGACGGGTCGGCAAAGCGGTTGGCCGGTTCGCAAAGGGGATCCGCGACCAGGAATGCCGCGCCGATTTCGTCGAGTCGGTGACGCGCCAAGCGGCCGCGGATGCCGGGGTGGCGCCGTATCACTTGCGCGAATCCGAACATTTTTATGCGTCCATGGTGCTCCACGGTTGCCGTGGCCGACGTTGGCGGTCGGTGCTGCATCCCCGCGTCGAGTCCAGGATGTCATCGCCGCAGACTCCGCGGGAAGCGGTCGTCCGGCGTTTCCGCCGTACCCTGGGTCTCATGGAGATCGCGCTACGCGACAACCCGGTTTTTTCCCGCGGGTTGAGCCTGCCCCAGCGGCTCCTGTACGTCCAGACGCTGTGGTCCAGCTTCGGCTGCCTGTGGCACTCGGTGTTCCTCTTGGCGCCGATCGTGTTTCTCTACACCGGTATCGCACCGGTCGCCGCTTATTCGCCGCAGTTTTTCATCCATCTCCTGCCGTTCCTTCTGACTGCGGAGCTGGCCATGATGACGGGTACCTGGGGCGTGTCTTGTTTCCGGCACCGGGCCGCCTCGCTGGCCCTGTTGCCGGTGGATCTGCACGCCTTGTGGGCGGTGATGCGGGGACGGCGGTTTCCCATGGTTGTGAAAAGCAAGCGGGCGCGCGACCTGTCCCGGCTGGCCGAATTCCGCATCGCGGCCACCGCCTTGACGCTGGGCGGAATGTTTTTCGCCGTGGCCCGCTTCGCCTTCGGCAGCCACCCGGATCCGGCTGGTCTGCTCGTCAACGGTCTGTGGGGACTTTACAACGTCGTTCTGCTGTCGGGCACCGTCAGTCTCTCGGCGCGGAACGTTCCCGTCGAATCCCCTTCTGCGCAAGAGGTCCAGGCATGAGCTATCCGAAGGCGTTACTCGCTGCCCGCCAGCATCTGGTGGTGATCCTCGGGCTCCTGAGCGCGGCCGCACTGGTGTCATGGTTGGAGATGCCTTCCTGTCCCGTGCCGCCGCCGTTGCCCGCCGGGGAGATACCCGGTGCCCTCCACGGCGCCCTGTCCGAGGAAGAGACCCGTTGGGCCCAGGCTGCCTGGCGCTATTTCCAGCGCAATTCCCAGGAGGAGACGGGGTTGGTCGACGCGGCCGACGGCCGTTCCGTCACCACCTTGTGGGATACGGGTTCCCATCTGCTCGCCATGATTGCCGCCCACCGCCTTGGCGTCATCGACCGCAGCGAGTTCGACCAGCGCCTGGGCCGGGTTCTAAACGCTCTCGCAAGGATCCCTTTGTTCCAGGGCGAACTCCCCAACCGGTTCTATCTCACCGAAACGCTCGGGATGGCGGATGCGGAGGGGCTGCCTTCGGATCGGGGCGTCGGCTGGTCCGCGGTCGATATCGCCCGGGTGCTGGTACCGCTCGATGTCATCGTCTGGAACTATCCAGCCCATGCCGCCGAGGCGAGCGCCGTGGTGCGGCGTTGGCGGCTCGACCGGCTGGTGCGGGAAGGCGTGCTGACCGGCGCGGTCGTCGATGCGCAGGGGCAGGTCGAGTATTCCCAGGAAGGACGCGGAGCCTATGAGGCCTACGCGGCGAAGGCCCTTGCGCTGATGGGAATCGCCGCGCCGGCGGTCGCTGTGTCCCATGGCTATGCCAAGGTCCAAGGCGTTGAGGTACCATTCGATCCGCGGCCGCCAGAACGATTTTCCACCCGCAACTACACCGTCGGCGAGCCCTATGTCATCGAAGGGCTGGAATTCGGCTGGGACCGTGACGGTCGGGAGGAAGCATGGCGGGTGTTCCGCGCCCAGGAAAACCGGTTCAAGGCGACCGGCAGGCTGACGGCGGCCAGTTCCGGCCCCGTCGACGAGGCGCCGTATTTCGTCTACAACGCCGTTTATGCCGGGACCCGGTCGTGGCAGACGCTGGCGACGGATGGGAGGGAGGTTTCGGACTTCCGTTTCCTTAACGCCGGTGATGCCGTCGGCTGGCATGTCCTGTACGATACGGAGTATGGCCGGCAACTGGCGGAAAAGGCCGCGGGCTTGTTCGATCCGGAACGGGGGTGGTACGCCGGCTGGTATGAGACCAAGGACCGAGTCAACCGGGCGATGAGCGCCGGCACCAATGCCATGGTATTGGAGGCCATGCATTTCCGGCAGTTCGGCGCACTGGTGGCGGTTCAGCCGCCGCTGGAACTCGCCGAGCCAGCGCCTTCCACCCGGCCGCAAGCGGCCCAGCCGCCCGATGGCCGCGGGGCGGCGGCCCGGGCCAAGCCGGCGGCCAAATCCGGGCCGGTCCTCAGGGCCAGGACCGGGATGGCCGGCTCACGGAAAGGGAAGGGCGCCTCCGCCGCCCCCAAGACTTCCACCGGGCACGGCGCGAAGACCCGGAAAACGGACGCCAGATCGGCAGGGAAACACCGCTGACGGGCGGCTCCCGGCGGCTTCGGTCCGGATCCCATGAAGAAGACATTCGTGCTGGGTTTGCTGCTCCTGGCGGGCTGCGCCGCCGCGCCACCCCGTAATCCCGCCGACATCTGCGCCATCTTTACCGAAAAGGACGACTGGTATGAAGGGGTCCGCCAGGCAGAGCTGAAATGGGGGCTGCCCATTCCGGTGCAGATGGCGATCATCAGGCATGAGTCGGATTTCGTGGAAGACGCGCGGCCGCCGAAGGTCCGGTTCCTGGGGATACCGCTTTGGCATCCGACCTCGGCTTATGGCTACGGCCAGGTGTTGGATGGAACCTGGGAGCTTTATACCGAAAGGAGCGGCAACGCCGGCGGCGATCGGGACGATCTGGCGGATGTGGCCGATTTCCTCGGCTGGTATGCGCATCAGTCGCAGAACCGGCTGGGCGTCTCCAAGCGCGACGCCTACAACCTGTATCTCGCCTACCATGAGGGCTGGGGCGGGTGGCAGCGCCGCAGCTATCTGTCCAAGCCTTGGCTGATGAACATCGCCAGAAAAGTGGCGGCCACCGCCCAAACGTACGAACGGCAACTGTACCGCTGTCGGCCCGATCGGGAGGCGGCGGCGGATTGAGACATTCGACTTTTTTGCAATGAACCTCCCCTACCGGCGACCGGTCCGCGACATGTACGAGCCGGTACGCCGCGGCTTGACCCTCGTTCTGCGCTGCGCGGTCGCGCTGGCGGGCGAAATCCGCGCCGGCGGGCTGGATTACCGTGCCATGAGTTTGGTGTACACCAGCCTGCTGGCGCTGATTCCTTTGCTCGCCGTGGCGTTTTCCGTGCTCAAGGCGTTCGGTGCGCACACCGGGCTCGAGCCTTTGTTGTCGGAACTGCTCGATCCGTTGGGAGCCAACGCGGAGCAGGTGAAGGATGCCATCATCGACTCGGTCAAGCGGATGAAGGTTGGGGTGCTCGGTTTTCTGGGCTTCCTGTTTTTGTTTTACGTCAGCATCACCATGCTGGACAAGATCGAGGAGTCCTTCAACCATGTCTGGCGTACCCGCACTTCCCGCAACCTCTGGCGCCGGCTCGGCGATTACCTGAGCTTCACCCTGGTCGGCCCGCTGCTGCTGCTGTCGGCCTTCGGCAGCATGACCGGACTCCTGGGTCGCCATTCCGGTCGAGGTACGGCCGGCTGGGCCTGGAGTCTTGCGGAACATGTGCTGCCCTATGCGGCGATCATCCTGGCCTTCACCTTGTTCTACTGGGTCATTCCCAGCGCTCGGGTCAAGCTGCGTTCGGCCCTGTTCGGCGGTGTGGTCGCGGGTGCGATGTGGGAATTGGCCGGCTGGGTGTTCGGGGAGTTCGTCGCGGGGTCGTCGCAATATCACGCGGTGTATTCCAGCTTCGCCATCCTGGTGCTGTTCATGGTATGGCTGTACGTGAGCTGGCTGATCGTCCTGCTGGGCGCGCAGTGCAGTTTTTTCTTCCAGAATCCCCAATGCATCGGCCAGTCGACGGGGAGGACGAGGGCGGACAACCGGTTGTGGGAGCACGGAGGGCTGGCGCTCATGTACCTGATCGTCCGGCGTTTCATGGCCGGACAATCTCCGCCCGGTCTCCCGGATCTGGCCGAATCGCTCAACCTTCCGGAAGTCCTCACCGGAGAATTGCTGTCGCTGCTGCAGCAGACCGGCCTCATCGTTGCCATCGACCACGGCCGTCCGGGTTTCCTCCCCGCCCGTGATCCGGGGACGATCGCTGTGCTCGAAGTGTTCGAAGCCTTGCGCGGAAAGGCAGACGGTCTGCCTGTTCCGGAGCCGGTCGCCCTGGGGCTGGCCGCTGCGGAGACTTCCCTGTCAGCCGCCCTGGCCGGCGTGAGCCTGCGCGACTGGGCCGGCCCGGCCCCTTCCTGCTAATTCGATCGATTCATCATGCCCATGACCCGAGATTTCTTCGCTACGGCTCCCAAGGGCCTGGAACCTTTGCTCGTCCGTGAACTGGACGGGCTGGGGGCCGAATCCATCAAGGAAACCCGCGCCGGGGTGGAATTCCGCGGTACGCTGGAAACGGCTTATCGCGTCTGTCTGTGGTCACGGCTGGCCAACCGGATACTGATGTCCTTGGACCGCTTCGCCGCCGCGACGCCGGAGGCGCTCTACGACGGCGTGCAGCGCACCGACTGGGGCCGGCATTTCGGGCCCGGTGCCACGCTCGCCGTCGATTTTTCCTCGCGCCGTTCGGCTATCACCCACACCTTGTTCGGTGCCCAGAAGGTCAAGGATGCGATCGCCGATCAGTTTCTCGAACACTGCGGACGGCGGCCCTCGGTCCGGCTCGAACGGCCGGACATTCGCATCAATGTGCACCTGGATGCCGATCAGGCGGTCATCGGTCTGGATCTTTCGGGCGACAGCTTGCACCGGCGCGGCTATCGCACCGAGGCCGGGCCGGCGCCACTCAAGGAGAACCTGGCGGCGGCGGTCCTGATCCGTGCCGGCTGGCCGGACATCGCGGCCCGGGGCGGCAGTCTGATCGATCCCATGTGCGGTTCGGCCACCCTGCTGATCGAAGGTGCGTTGCTCGCGGCAGACATCGCTCCCGGCTCGTTCCGCGAGTATTTCGGTTTTCTCGCCTGGAAGGGCCACGACCTCGAACTCTGGCGGAAGCTGTTGACCGAGGCCCGTGAGCGGGCCGAGGCCGGGCTCGCGCGGTTGCCACCCATCCTCGGCTACGACCTGGACCGCCGCGCCATCCATCTGGCGCTCGACAACATCGATCGGGCCGGCCTGCGCGGCAGGATCCACGTCGAACGCAAGGTCGCCGCCGATGTACGCCCGAAAGGACGGCCGGGGCTGGTCGTGGTCAATCCGCCGTACGGCGAAAGGCTGGGCGACGTTGAGAGTCTGATCCCGGTCTACCGCGAATTCGGCGAAACCCTGCAGCGGCATTTCCGGGGTTGGAACGCCGCCCTCTTGACCGGCAACTTTGAACTGGCGTTCCAGATCGGGATAAGGGCGGGGCGCTACCATACCCTCTACAACGGCGCGCTGGAGTGCCGGCTGTTCCTGTTCGACATCGCGCCCGAACGGTTCTTCACCCCGCGCTCCGGCGTTCCCGAGACCGAAGGCCAGAAGAAGTTGCGGCAGATCGCGGAAAAAGCCAGGCGCGGCGCCATCCCTGCGGAACAGTCCGAAATGTTCGCCAACCGCCTGCGCAAGAACCTGCGCAACCTGGGGACCTGGGCGCGCAGGAACGGCGTGAGTTGCTACCGGCTGTACGACGCCGACCTGCCCGAATTCGCCGTGGCGGTGGATATCTACCAGGGTGAGAAGCTCTGGGTCCATGTGCAGGAATACGAGGCGCCTGCCAGCGTCGATCCGGCGAAGGCGCAAAGCCGCTTGGCCGGCGCGGTCGCCATGATTCCGGAGGTGCTGGAAGTGCCGCATGAGCAGATTTTCCTCAAGGTGCGGCGGCGTCAGAAGGGCGATGCACAGTACGTCAAACAGGGCCAGACCGCACATTTCCATGTGGTGGAGGAGGGGGGCTGGCGCTTCTGGGTCAACTTCGAGGACTACTTGGACACCGGCTTGTTCCTCGACCACCGCATCACCCGCGGTCTGATCCAGCAGGTGGCACGCGATCGCCATTTCCTCAACCTGTTCGCCTATACCGGGACGGCGACGGTGTACGCGGCCGGCGGCGGCGCGGCCTCGACCACCACGGTCGACATGTCGCATACCTATCTCGACTGGGCGGGTCGCAACCTGGCCCTGAACGGCTTCGGCGAGCGCGATCACCTGCGTATCCAGGCCGATTGCCTGGACTGGCTGGAGCAGGCGGTTGACCGCAGACGCCGCTATGGCCTGATTTTCCTCGATCCGCCGACGTTCTCCAATTCCAAGCGGATGACGGGCAGCTTCGACATTCAGCGCGACCAAGGGCCGCTGCTGAAAAAGGTCGTGTCCCTGCTCGAACCCGGCGGTATGCTGATTTTTTCCACCAACCGCCGCCGGTTCAGACTCGACGAGACGGCGCTGGCGGGCTGCGCGGTCGAGGACGTCAGCCGCCTCACCTTGCCGAAGGATTTCGAGCGTAACCCCAGAATCCATGCATGCTGGCGTATCCTCGCGCCGGACCGTCAGCGGTGAAAGATCAGGAGCGAGTGGAAAGATGAAGCGGGTTCATGTCCTCGTCGCAGGACGGGTGCAAGGTGTCTGGTACCGAGCATCGGCGGCCCGGAAGGCCTCGGAGCTGGGGCTGACGGGGTGGGTGCGCAACCTGCCGGATGGGCGGGTGGAGCTGGTCGCCGAGGGCGATGCGGAAAGCGTAGACGCCTTGTTGGTCTGGTGCCGGCGCGGTCCGCCCCTGGCGCGAGTCACCGGGCTCGATGTCCGGGAAATGGCGGTCACCGGCGAGTTCACCGAGTTCGCGGTGTTGCGCGACGTCTGAGACCCGTCAGGATGCTGAGGACAAGTCCCGCAGCAGCTTGACGAACGGTTCGGGCCGCACCCCCAGTTCGCCCGCCAGGGGGTTGTTCATGGACAACACCAGGATCAGTACCAACGACAGCATGCTCGTCACGATGCCGGTCAGCAGGAGCTGGACCTTCTGGTTTTCGGCACCGAAGAACCAGAGGAAAGCGATGGTGAAAGCAGCCCCCACCCATAGCACGAACCGGAGTAAGTCGCTCAGATTGTCGTTCGCTACGGAGATCCGCTCGTAGCGGGCTTCCGCCAGGTTTTCCAGCATCGACACCGTGGTGTCGTAAAGGGCCTGGCCGCGCGGCCCGTTCGGGTCGATCGCCTTGCTGATCCGCCACAACTGTTCCAGCGGCGCGCGTTTGATCCGCCCGCCCTGGTGTTCGGCCAGCAGTGGCCATTCTTCATCGATGACGGCGCTCGCATAGCCGATCGCAGCGGTGTGCACGGCGCGCCCAACCTCGTCGTCATAGGCTTGCGCCACATTGACCAGGTCCATGAGGATGGCGGCTTCATGCACGGCGGCCGAGGAAATGTCCCCCCGCCGCTCTTCTCCCTGGCCGATCAGGATTCCCAGGATCAGGCTGAACAGCACGCCGAAATTGGTATACACGGCCGCCGCCACGTCGTTGAGGTTGCGCAGTCTGCGGTGGTCCACCCATCGCTGGATCATGCCGTGGATGCCCATGCTCGCCAGGCCGGTAACGAGGGTGATCAGTGTGATGCCGAGGATGGTCATGGCGGGCGTTCCGGTCGATGAGTGTGTCGGACTCGGGCAAGGCCGCGCCATTTTGCCATCGAGCGACTGCGGTAGCGTAGAGGAGACCGCGGGAAAGACCGGACTGGAGGCATCCTTGCCTCCGGGAGAAGGGAGGCCCCGCCGGAGCGGGGCCGGGAGGAACGCTCTCGTTATGCGCTCAGGCAGGGGCCGTACAGTTTGTCGACTTTGGGGATGTGGTTGACCAGCCAGTCCCGTACGAAGCGCGTGGTGTCCTGGTTCACCTCGGCCTCCCCGGCGTGGAACTTCTTCTGCAGATCGGCGCAGACGCCAACGAGCTTGTCGTGTTCGGCCTTGTGCGCGGCGAAGTCGGCGTAGCCTTTCTTCTGCATCTCGGTTTCTTCGGATTTGAAGTGCATCACGACGTAATCGATCAGCGCGTCCAGTTGCTTACCGATTTCGCTGCGATTGCCCGTAGCGGCGGTGTCATGCAGCTTGTTGACCATGTCGAAGATGGTCTTGTGCTGGTCGTCGGCGAAGCCTACGTTGGTGCCGAATTCTGCTGCGGTCCACGTCATTAATGCCATGGATTTTTTCCTCCTCGTTTTAGTGTGTGATACTGGACGCGGTCTCGTGGGCCAGATTGGGGCATGAGACCCGGAGCAGGACTATACGGATTCTGGCGCGGCGAAATTTGATCCAGATCAAAACTTTAACGGTTTGGCTGCAAGTGATGCCTGCCTTTTCCGGCGGCCTGCGCCGCCCTGCGCCGCCCTGTCCCTGCCAGGATCGGGGCGGATGGGTCCGCGGCCGGTGGCGCCGTGTCTTGAATGGGCGGGGGGCGATGTTTTCAAGGTTGTGGTGTCTCGTGGTCGTGGTGGTGAGTGTCGCTGGAATACCGGGCGAGGCGCCGGCGGCTGAGGTTCCCGGTGTGCCGCGGTGTCAGTCCACGGACTCCGGCGCTTCGATCCGGGTTTCGCCGCGCATTCCCGTGCCGGGCGAGCCACTGAAGATAATGGCGGTTTCCGCCGATGTGCCGATCCAGAACCTGTCGGTGCGCGCTCCCGATGGAACCAGCCTGCCGCTCGAGCCGGAGCGCCGGGGCGGTCCGCCCTGGAGCCTGGCGGCAGAGATCGGCCGGGCTGAGCCGGGTAACTATCGGATGGAGGCGCGCGGCGCGGAGGGGACCGTGGCATGCCTGGACCTGAACGTGGACGGCGGTACGGCGGCCATCCGCCCGGGCCGGTGGGATCGCGCCACCGAGGCGTTTTTTTCCGCCTGGGTCGAAACACTGTTCGACTATCCGCTCGAGGACAGCGTCAACCTCCCCTCGCTCAAGCCGGTGCTGACGGACCCGTCCCGCAATTTTCTGTACGACCATTTCGGCGCGGGTGAGGACCGGCACATTCCGACCGATCCCGATTGCGCCGATCTGCCGTATTACCTGCGCGCCTATTTCGCCTGGAAAACCGGTCTGCCCATGGCCTACCGCGCCTGCAGCCGGGGTACGGCCAGCCAGCCGCCGCGCTGCGGTGCGGCCACCGTCGCCGATGGCTTCGCGCGGGGCCCTGTGTCGGCGGGTATGTTCACGGCGGTCATTCGCAAGGTGATGGATACGGTGCATTCGGGCAGCGCCCGCACCGGCCTCCGGGACGGTGCCACGGATTTCTACCCGGTGCCGCTCAAGCGGGAGTATCTGTGGCCGGGGACGGTCTACGCCGACCCCTACGGTCACGTGCTCATGATCGCCCAATGGGTCCCGCAGTCGGCGGACCGGAACGGCATGTTGCTCGCCGTGGACGCCCAGCCCGACAATTCCATCAGCCGCAAGCGGTTCTGGGAAGGGACGTTTCTCTTCGCCGACGATGTGGCTGGCGCGGGGCCGGGCTTCAAGGCCTTCCGGCCGCTCCTGTCTGCGGGTGCGGCCGTCCGGATTCCCGGCAACGCGGAACTGACGCACTCCGCCTTGATCGCGCCGTTTTCGGACCAACAGGGCGAGCTGTCGCCCGAGGACTTTTATGCCGACATGGGGCGGCTGATCAACCCGCAAGGGCTGGATCCGCGGCAGGCCCACGAGGCCATGTTCGAGGCATTGATGGAACAACTGGAGACGCGGGTGGCTTCGGTGGAAAATGGCGAGGCGTACTTCCGCAAGCATCCCCGTGCCGTCATCCCCATGCCCGCCGGCGGCGCGGTTTTCGAGACCATCGGTCCATGGGAGGACTACTCCACGCCGTCGCGCGACATGCGCCTGCTCATCGCACTCAAGGTCATGTCGCAGCTTCCCGATCAGGTGGTGCGCTATCCGGAACTGTTCGTCCTGCGCGGTCGGTCGCCGTCGGAGGTCAAGACGCAACTGGAGCGGTTGGATGCCGAGCGCCTCCGCGATGCGTCCATCGTCTACCACCGCAGCGACGGCAGTCCCTGGCGGCTTTCGCTCGCCGAGCTGTTTGCGCGCCGGAAAGCCCTGGAAGTTGCGTATAATCCGAACGACTGCGTGGAAGTGCGCTGGGGAGCCGAACCTGGAACCGAAGAGTACTCCACCTGCACCCGGCATGCGCCGGCGGATCAGGCTGCGCGCATGGAGCAGTACCGGGTCTGGTTCCGGGAGGCCCGGCGCCCGCCGCGTTGAGGTGAAACGGCGCGAAGCGGTGACTTAGGGGCCGGTCTGGAAAAAGCGGGTCCATCGGGAAACCTTGTTGTAACATCGGGATGAATCGCTTGAATCAGGGATATCGTCGGTGGCGTACCGGGCGGTGGGACCTCGGCGTTTTGGCGTTGTGCATCGCCCTCGCCGGTTGCAGTGGCGCGAAGAAGGCACCGACTCAGCCCGAGCCCGCTGCTGGGCCGGTGGCGTCGGCCGAAAAGCCCGCCGCGAGGGAACCGACCCTGTCGGCGATCAAGCGCCGGATACTGGCGCTTGCCAACGCCGAGTGGGAATTCTTCGGTTCCCAGCGTGTCGTCTACGACGGCGGGGAGGAAAGCATTCCGCATGTGGGCTACTGGGAGGACGAAGACGCACCCCATATCCAGCGCATCAGCCGCTACTGGCAGGCGGTGAACAAGCCGGGGTTGTCCGGGCTCAATTGTTCCCAGCCCTGGTCGGCCGCCTTCGTGAGTTGGGTGATGGAAATGGCAGGCGTGCCGGAAAGCCAGTTCCCCCCGGCCAGCGCCCATTGGGTCTATCTGAGCCAGATCATCCGCAAGTCCGACGGGCCATATTCCTCCTTCGTTCCTCATGCGATCAAGGAATACAGTCCCCGGCCGGGCGACCTCATCTGCGCCAGCCGGGAGCGCTATGGGCTGCCCAGCGTGACCCGGCCGCTGGAAACCTACATGCTGGAAGATACCAAACTGCACTGCGACATCGTGGTGCAACGCAACAGTGGAAGCGTGGAAGCGATCGGGGGCAACGTTCGTAACTCGGTTTCGCGCAGCACGGTCGCGCTGAACAAGGACGGCATGCTCGTCCCCACCCGCCAGCGTCCATGGTTTCTGGTGCTGGAAAACCGGTTGTGACCATCCGGCACCCCGCCATGGGCTCTTCTCTTGCTCGTTTCAGGTGAATTAGAAGTCATGCCGTCGCCAGACAGAGGGCCGCAGGAGCTCAGGCGTGTCCTGGGCTGGACCAGCGCGGGCGCGATCATGGCGGGTTCCGTGATCGGTACTGCCATATTCCTGGTGCCCTCGACCATCGTCCGCGAACTCGACTCGGTGGGCTGGACATTTTTCGTCTGGGTGTTGGGTGGCTTGTTGTCGCTGGGCGGGGCGCTCAGCTACGCCGAATTGGGCGCCGCCTTCCCCGAAGCAGGGGGCGAGTACGCCTTTCTCCGCCGCGCCTATGGCCCGTTGTGGGGCTTTCTGTTCGGCTGGCAGCAGGTCGTCATCGGCAAGACCGGTTCCATCGCCACCATCGCGACCGGCTTCGCCCTGTTCCTCGGGTTTTTCGTCGACGGCTTGCAGCGGGAATGGCTGCATCTGTCCTGGGGCGAAGTCGGATGTGGCGTGACGGGCCTCCAATTCGTCGCGATGACGGCGGTTGCATCGTTCTCCCTGATCAACTGTTTCGGTGTCGGCCGCGGCGGGGCGGTGCAGAGTTTCCTGACCGTACTGAAGGTCGCGGCCATTGTGGCTTTGGCCGTGCTGGTGCTCGGCGCCGGCAGGGGTTCCTGGGACCATTTCCGGCAGGCTCCGGAACACCCTGCATGGACCACCGGCTGGGGTGCTTTCGCCGCCGCACTGGCCGCAGTGCTTTGGGCCTACGACGGCTGGAACAACCTGACCCTGGTGGGCTCGGAAATCCGCGACCCCGATCGCACCATCCCGAAGGTGTTCCTGTTGGGCTTGCTGGGCGTGATGGGGGTTTATCTGCTGGCCAATTTGGCCTATTTCTATGCCCTACCGCCGGAAGCCTTGAAACGCTCGGAGCGGGTGGCGCAGGACGTGGCGCAGCTGGTGTTCGGTGACTTCGGGGGCGCCGCGATCACCGCCGCCGCCGTCGTATCGACCCTGGCGGCGCTCAACGGCTCGATCCTGTCGGGCGCCCGGGTGTCTTACGCGATGGCGCGGGACGGGCTGTTCTTCAGCCCGCTGGCGCGCCTCCATCCGGTCCACCGGACGCCGGTCAATGCCCTGATCGTCCAGGCGTCGTTCGCGAGTTTCCTGATTCTGCTGTTCGGGCAGGACCGTGCCGGTTTCGACCGGCTGTTCAACTATGCAGTGTTCGGGCTCTGGGCGTTTTATGGCATCACCGCGCTCGCCGTCATCGTACTAAGGCGCACCTCGCCGGAGGTGGTTCGGCCTTACCGTGTGGCGGGATATCCGTGGGTCCCGCTGATTTTCTTTGCGGTGGCCGGTTTGTTCTGCCTCGGCATGATCTTCCAGAATCCCTCAGAAACCGCCATCGGCCTGGTTTTCCTGCTGCTGGGCATCCCTTTCTATCTTTACTGGTGCTCCGGCGGCAAGGCCGAGGCTCATCGTAAGTCGAGTCCAGGGGAATGAGCGAAACCGAACCGACCGTATACGCCTATACCGATGGCGCCTGTCGCGGCAATCCCGGACCCGGCGGCTGGGGCGTGCTGCTGCGCTATGGCAGCAAGACCCGCGAGATTTACGGCGGCGAGCGCGAGACCACCAACAATCGTATGGAACTGATGGCCGCCATCCGGGCACTGGAGACCCTCAGCCGACCCTGCAAGGTTAAAATCGTCACCGACTCGCAGTATGTGAAGAAAGGCATCACCGAATGGGTCGCCCAGTGGGAGAAGCGTGGCTGGAAAACCGCAGGGCGCTCCCCGGTCAAGAACATCGATCTATGGCAGCGTCTGATCCAGGCGGAGCAGCGCCACCAGGTGAGCTGGGGCTGGATCAAGGGTCATTCCGGCCATCCCGAAAACGAAGCGGCGGACCGCCTCGCCAACCGCGGTATCGACGAACTGCTGCAATCCGACAAAATACCGGCCTGAAGGGTAGACCATGCGCCAAATCGTACTGGACACCGAAACCACCGGCCTCGATCCCAAAGCCGGCCACCGTATCATCGAAATCGGCTGCGTGGAGCTGCTCGACCGGCGGATCACCCAGAACCGCTTCCACGTCTATATCAACCCCGAACGGGAAATCGATGCCGGCGCGATCGAAGTACACGGCCTGACCAATGAGTTCCTGGCCGGTATGCCGGTGTTCAGGAACATCGCGGACGATTTCCTGAACTTCATCAGCGGCGCCGAACTCATCATCCATAACGCAGCTTTCGACGTCGGCTTCCTCGACCACGAACTCTCGCTCCTGGGCGAAAACCGGGGTCGGATCGCGGACTATTGCGGCATCTGCGACACCCTGGCGATGGCGCGCAAGAACCACCCGGGCCAGCGCAACAGCCTGGATGCCCTGTGCAAACGCTACAATGTCGACAACAGCCGCCGGGAACTGCACGGTGCCTTGCTCGACGCAGAAATCCTCGCCGACGTCTACCTGGCGATGACCGGCGGACAGATCACCATGCTGCTGGAGGCCGATGCCGAGTCCGGGGGGGCTCGCGGGTCCGATGGAGGGTTCGAACGGTTTGTGGTGAACCCCTCTGCTGGCTCCGTTCATGCTCAGCCCGGGCCGCTCGGGGCAAATTCCGTCGAACGGGAGCAAGCCGCGCCTCGGTCGGTCGACACCGCCCGCCCGCGGCTGCGGGTCATCCGCAGCACGCCCGAGGAGGCCGAAGCCCACGCCGCTCGCCTGGAGGCCATCGCCAAGGCGAGCTCCGGCAACTGCCTGTGGTCCCGCTAGCATGTGGCCCCTGCATCGGGTATCCTACGCCGCCTGATGGGGCTGGCGGCTGGACCCGCAAACTCCGATTCTCGTCTTTCACGGAAGCGTGGCCGAGTGGTTGAAGGCACCGGTCTTGAAAACCGGCAACGGGAAACCGTTCGTGAGTTCGAATCTCACCGCTTCCGCCAATCGAGCTCCTGATGAAGCCCCGGGGCGCCCATGAGCAATATGGCCCGGCGGGTTTTTGTCGACCAAAGAAATCCATTGATCGCTACACCAGGCGCCAGTAACGTCATCGGTTCTATCACCGGCTTCTCCCGCGAGACGTCGGGGGCGCCATCGGTCGAGTCACATTGCCGATGTCGCGCCTGTCATGTTGCCGCTTGGAAAACGACCGTGTTGAATACAGAGACGGCCACAGATTTATCGGGGACTCCGCAACACCTGGTCGAAGTAGGGCTCGAGACCGTCGAGACGGCTGCCTGTCCCTCGCGCGGCGATGACTTGATCGGGACGGACGAGAACCCATCCAGAACCATCGAGATGAAACCGGTCGCGTGCTGCGCCGCGGGGATCGGATCGTTCGTCGAGGCGAACGATCCTTAGCCGATCGCCGGTTCCTTCCATGATGCCGTCGACGGGGATCGGATGGCGCGAATCCTCGAAAAGCAAGAGACTGTGATGAGGTTCCGAAAGCAGTGACCATAGCCGGCGCGGGGGATCCGCCAGGGCGGCGTCTCGTGCCCGCGCGCCGACGCCGGTGCGCCTGGGCTTGCGCTGCGGCAATCCTAGGGCGACCAGCGGGCCTTCGCGATAGACGATCTCGGTTTCCGACAATTCAACCTGCAGCATTTTTTGCACGGCGGACATGTTGCCGAAGACGGTGACAGCCACGTCTCTGAGTATGGTGTCGAGCCTGCCGCCTCCGAATGCCAGATGAAGTTTCCGTGCTGCCGCCTTGACCACACTGCGGGCGATCGGCCGGCGTTCGGCCTCGTAGCTGTCAAGCAGAAGATCGGCATTGCCGATGCCATTCGCTGCATAGGCGAGTTTCCAGCCGAGATTGACGGCATCCTGAATGCCCGTATTCATGCCCTGCCCGCCGGCGGGACTGTGGATGTGTGCGGCATCGCCGACGAGAAAGCACCGTCCGGCGCGATAGCGCTCGGCGAGGCGCTCGTTGATGCGGAACGCCGATAGCCAGCTTGCATCGTGCAGGCGCAAGCCACCCGGGCCATGGCGGTCTATGTGCTCTTGCAATTCGGCGATCGTCGTCGCCTCGTCGCCCGCTCCAGGCTTTCGCACGGCGAAAACACGCCAGGTCGCTTCCTCAAAGGGGAACAGTGCGACGGTGCCGCCGTTGTGCCACCAGAGATAGATGCTGTTGTGGTCTAGCCCGGCACCGTCGATCAGGACGTCGCCGAGCAGATAGGTCTGAGGTTCCGTATAGCCCTGGAACTCGATGCCGAGAGCTTGGCGCACGGTGCTGCGGGCGCCGTCGCAGCCCGCAAGATAAGGGGTACGCTGGATTTCCACCCGGCCATTGGGATGTTTTAGCTCGGCGGTGACGCCTTCCTGATCCTGGGAAAGCTGTGTCAGCTCGACGCCGCGCTCGATTTCAACGCCCAGCTCAGCGAGCTTGGCGGCCAGAATCCGTTCGGTGCGGGCCTGCGACAGCAACAGAGGAAAGGGATAGGGGCTATCGATACCGTCGCCGATGGCCATTGCCGCAAGTTCGCGGGGACCGCTGCCGATGCGCAGTGAATGCAGTCTCGCGCCTTCGGCGAGCAGTGCGTCCATGACCCCCATGCCTTCCAGTACTTCCATGCTCGCGCTCCAGACCGCCAGCGCCTTGGACACACCGGCAGGTTCTGGTTTGCGCTCGACAAGGCGCACGGGGACGCCATAGCGGCGAAGGGTGATGGCAAGCGACAACCCGGTCGGTCCTGCACCGACCACCAAAATCTCGCGGTTCATGATTGACTCCGACGTTGGCTTGAGTGGGTTAGAGAGCGAGACCTAGCGCGTCCAAGCGCTCGAGCTGCATGTAGTCTTCATAGACTCCGATCATACTGCCGGGAACGACCTCGATCAGAGTGCGGTTTTCGACCCAGACTTCGATGACGTTGAATGCCGGTGGCAGGCCCGGCGCGGCGCGGCCGAACAGCTTGGTGCGCCAACCGGCTCGAATGCCGATTGCCTCGATTTCGGCGTGCTCAAGAGGCGTCGACAGCATGACGTGAAACGGCACGAATTGGCGGTCCGCCGGACTCTGGGCGTAGCTGACGGGCGCGTCACCTTCACCCGGCATCATGATTACCGTGTCGGGATAGACCTCGATCATCGTACCGTGGGGGTCGCCGCTGACGGCCATCGCTGCGTCAGCCAAGGGGCCGGGAAAGCGGAAAGCCCGCCCACCAAGCATTTCGGCCAGAATCCCGGCGACGTGGAGGGGATCGCGCGCGGGGAGGGAGACATGGTGAATCATGGCTTGAACTCGTCGTCCGGATCGGGGGATGGAAGTGTGTTCGAGGGCGACCCGTCCAGGCTGGACGGGTCCTTCTTCAAGGCATCTATCAGTACGCGGATCGCCCACCCGGCGACCAGGCGTGTCTCCTCGGGCGTGAAACCGCAGGTATCCCTCAGCCAGCGCCACAGCGTGGGTGTCCAGAAGGCGGCGACGACAAGGCCGCCCCTGCGGAGCTGTTCGGGCGTGTGATCGGGGAGCTCAGCACTGATCGCACCCAGCCACCCGCCATGTCGGCGGTCCCGGTCGGCCAGACGCTGACGGTCCCAGGAAGGCTTGTTCATGAGATTTCTCAGGAGAGGGCCGTACTCCTCGTAACGCGGGAATAGGCGGTCAGGCAGGGTCGCCAGTTCTCTGAGGGAGGGTAAGGGTTGATCCAGCCCCAATCGAGGTTTCAGCCACTGAAAAAAAGCCGCGATCAGGTCGTCCATGGTCGGAAAGTGGGCGTAGACCGTCGGCGGCGACACGCCGGAAAGTTCGGCAACGCGTCGCAAAGTCAGTCTCTCGATGTCATTTTTTTTCAGGTAATCCTTCGCTGCCATCAGGATGCGTTCACGCGTCATGGCCGATTGGGCTTCGCGCAACGGGCTTTGATACGGTCGGGATGTCGACATTGTGCTATTTGGTGTGTCTGTCGGTAATTGATATTATTCATGTAAATACAATTGGTCAAGACGTGTTGAAATGTGACGACATTCTTCGGTCCGGTTGTAAGCCTTCCCGTCAAGCGGACACCGTAAGAGTGTCCCCCCGCAATTCTTTCAACGAACGGCGGCTGGAAAGCGAGTACCCGTTCGTGCTGGCCGATGCCCTGTTCATCCAGAGCCGGCAGGAAGACCGCGTCCTGATGCGCACCGTGCTGATCGGTGCCCTGCTGGCCGAACAGAATGAGAGCTGGCTGGAATCGAAGTATCTGGACATGCAGGAGTATCACGAATGGGCGGCCGCCTGCGCCGCCGCCCGGGAGGGCAACAACGTCGTTGCCCTCCCGGGCTGAAACCCAATCGTCATCAACCGGCTCGGAGCAGATTTACAGCAAATATTGGACTTGACTATGACCTACGACAACGGCAAGGGGATGGCGCACCACCAGGGGCTGACCCAGAGCACCGGCATCAAAGTCTTCTTTGCCCATCCCTACAGTCCGCGGGAACGCGGCATCAACGAGAACACCAATGGGTTGCTGCGACGCGACTTGCCCAAGGGCATGGACCTGAGTGTCTACCCCAGGAACAGCTTGATGCCATTGCCTTTTTCCACAACGCTAAACCCCGCAAGTCCTTGGCCTGGAAGTCCCCCGCCGAGCTATTCCTACCAGAGGGCTCATTAGACTTCCAAGCGTATTGGTCTACCATCATCAATTCCGTTGCACTTGGAACTTGAAACCGCGGCTCAAAAAGATGGGTATTCAATTTTCCGGTTCTCCTCGGAAGGCCGCGCAAGTTGCGGCTGTCCCGACAACGATCAGGAGCGATTTTGCCCTGCTCATGCCGACATAGAGCAGCTCCTCGCTACGCGTCAAATCGATGGTGTCCAGACCCCAAAGAATCACAATCGGAGACTCGAGTCCTTTGAAGCGCTGAATCGTGTCGATCAGGACGGTGTCGTTGGCGCGGATGCCTTCCTCCAACCAGGTCGCCGGCTTCGGTAGGGGCAGTCGCCTTAAAGCCGCGTAGTAATCGGCCTTACGCAGCGCATCGGCAATCAATACCGTGATATCTCCTGCGGAAACACCTTGGCGAGCGACGAGGTCAACGATCCGCGCATTGATCTTTGCAGCCTGGGCATCACGCCCGGGCGACGCTTCGAACAGCACTTCGTCCCCTTCGATATCAGGAGGGCTGACCGGTACCCCCTTGTAGTGCTTGTACGCAGCCACATGAATCGGCGCGGTGTTCCTGCAGTTGTTTGTCAGCGTGAACGGCTCTTCGCGTATCGGGAAGGTGCCAGCGCGCGCGTAAATATTCTGGTTGTCATCGTAGAAGACGTATAGCGGCGCGCTTTCATAGTCCGACAGCAGGAGCTCAAGCGGGACCCAGAACTCTTCATGGAAATCCTGCCCCTCGTCACAAACGATTGCGTCATAACGATCGGGAAGGACCTCCAGAGAATACGCAAATGCGTTGGGCAGCTGTACGTCGTAGAGATCCTTGCCGGGGTACGTCACCTTCGCCTCTGCAACAAGATTTCGGCCCGAGACGTGATTGGCCTTTTCGACCTGTCGATAGCAAAGCTGATGGAAGCTCATTACGTCCAGGTTGCTCGTACCAGCACACGTACTCGACAAGTGATCGGCCAACTGCCTGTTGTAGCAAGTGAGCAATGTCTTGAAACCCTCTGAGGCGAGGCGGCGGGCCTTTTCAAGCGCCAAAACGGTCTTGCCTGTACCCGCACCACCGCTGACTGCGGCTCTTCGATGTGAGCGCAGGAAGTCAAGAACTCGCATCTGGTCTTTCGTGAGCACCAGTCTGCGTGCCTCCTGATCGGCAAGCCGCGACGCGACCAGCGGAGCGACGACAAAGGATCTCGCAAACACTTCGCGGACTACGTCGATTCCACGGCGTCCTATCGGTGTAAAGCTTCCGGCGTCGTTGCCCCAGTAGGCAAAGACCCCATCGATCCACGACTTCGGATCTTGAAGAGACCTGGCAGAGCCAATCAAGGCTCCGGGCATGTCCGGTCGACTCAGTACATTAGTGTCACCCACGTCGGGAAAGAAGACTGTGTGGCCTCGAAGCACATTCCCGAGACCAAGGTCGCGCCACCGTGGGTGCTCGTTCAGCTTTGAGCGAATCGAGTACTTTGCCTTTAGCGCCTGGCTAATCGGGTTGTTGATGGGGTGCTTCTGCTGATGGCGGTCTACAGAAAACCAATTACCCGTGCTCGCATCAAATCCGACGCCGCCGCCTTTTACTTCAATGCAGAGATAGCCGTGTTCGGGATGGCAAACTAGGAAGTCGGTTTCCCCATCCCTCGCTTGCTCTTCCTCTCGTCGCAGTATCCACCCGACCTGAAAAAAGACGACGTAATCCTGCGGTAGTTTGTCCCTCAGAGCCCGATACACCTTCGCCTCGGCCTGTGATGGCAGCTCATTGAGCTGCGCTTCAGAAAGCTCAGGAATCATTGTCGTCATCGGGATCTTCCAGAATACGCATGCGGTGCAAGTTCAAAGTCACATGGGGGGTCGCCTGCGACTTACCATCAAACAGGATCGTAAGCAGCTTGGTGTTGCCACGAGTGACCACATCTCGAATTTCTCCACACCCCATGTCCTGATGCTGTATCCGTGCGCCGGGGATGAATCGTGCGGAAGGGTCTGCTCGCTCCTCTGTTACCGCGTCCCGCCAGTTGCCGTCGAACATGAAGGCAGTAACTTGGGTTGCCGGGCTTCGAATGGGATGGACGCGAATGTGCTCGGGGTCGGAAACGAATTCGACGACGTACAACCAGTAGCGATCTCCGTAGTCTTGAGCATTGCTGAACTGGAGCCGGGATAGACCGACACCGGTTTGGTTCCACTCTCCATCGACGCCCTTCACTTCGATAAACCGGTCTTCGCCAGTAAGGGGATTGCGGCTGATGATGTCGTATCCAGGGTGGGTTTGCGCCATCTGTTCCGGCACGCGACCGCGCTCCTTTTCGTAGGCGCATACCGCCTCGCGAGCCCCAACCTCGACCGCCAAGTTGTGCTCGGAGGGCTCGTCCTGACTGCCAGCGTCCGAAGACTCCTCTTGCCTTTGCCGAACATAGGAAAGCAGGCGTCGGTCCCATTGTTCCTTGTGCTTGGGGCGTGGCTTCTTCGCGCGTCGCTCGCCTGCACCGGAGCCCTTGTTGCTGCCGCCGCCAGTTTCCGAGCCATCGCGGCCGGTAACACCACGGCGTGGGCCGCCAGATTCCGCCTCACGCCCAGGTTGCTCTGCTGGCTCTCCTCCCGTTGAGGGCTCTGACATATCACGTTGCCGCTTTCCATGAGGGACCCCAGGAGCGCCGTCGGCCTGTTCGCCAGAATCATCAACGGAGGTAGATGCTGCCCCGGTTTCCTCGTGGTTGTCTGGCTCCGCGGTTCCGCCCATCTCATCGAGGTCCGGCGACGTCAGGTCTTCCGGGTTCCCGTTCCCAGGCTCTGCATCTAGGTAGGGAATACCGGCATCACTCAATTCGCGATGTGCTTCTTCCACCGCCATCCCCATGAGAGGACGAACGCTTAGCGTCAGCTTTGAGATTTCGCTGCCTGACTCCTCTGGCATCAGTTGGTGGAACAACGCATTGAGGACGTGTGCCCAACTCCGATCGCCCACCGGGCGGGCGAGAATCAAGCGCCCATTCTCGATGTCGTAGAACGCCTGCGCCGGCGTTGGAGGCGCGAATGCCTGATCCCCTCCAACGTGGACAGACGCTTGAATGCGAACAACGTCGTGGCTGACGGCTGTCAGTGTCGAAAGAGCGCTCCGAATCTTCTTTCTAACAGTTGTTGGTTTGTCATGAAGCAAACGGGCGAGGATGTCCATCCTGTCCATCAGCTTTTCGGCGAGCTGGGTTTCGTCGACCTGCGGGCCATCGACGAATTCAAGTGCAACCTGCGCACTCTCACTCAGCCGTCTGACACCGACTTCTTCCACGAATGGCCAAAGTTCAGGGACGGGCTTGCACAAGGCTTGGTCGAGTTCTCCGCCGAAGAATCCGGCATGCCACTCGCTATCCTGGAGCAGGACCTCGTCCGGATGAGTGAGCCGGCCCTGTAGGTTCAAGATGGTTGGTGCCTCTTGCAGTCGTTGCAGGTCAGATGGTGTCAGCTCCTCATGTTCATGGGCGGTAGCAACATTGGCTAGGCAGACCTCATAGACCGCGCGGTCTGAACCTGTCAGTGGCTTGGACTGCTCGAAGTATTCGCCAACGATATCAAGCAGGATGTCGACGAAATCCCGACCGTCTGGCGCACTCTTCACTCCAATTGCATCAAAAAGCGGTTTAAACGACTCGTAGTTGCCCGGAATGGTGTACGCATAGCGCCCAAGTTGCTGTGGCACCCAGTACAGCTGGTTCGGACGAACGAATGTCTTTTGGCTTTCGACATAAATGCATCGCGAGCCAGCGAGAGTTGCAATGAGCGGGTCTGATCGTTGAGCGCGCTCGTTCAACACCTGATACGTCGAGACGTGGGGCTGCACGCCCGTCGTGACGCAGTGCTTTAGATGGGCGATGACGAGCTGGGTCTCCGGGTTGATGGAAACACCAAGCTCCTCCAACAACTCGGTTTTCAGTCGTGCCGTGTTTCGGAAGTCAAGGATGTTGGCTTGAGATTGGAATGCGTCGGCACGGTAAGGCGCATAGAGAGAATCTGTTGTGTGCCACTCTTCGGAATCGCCATCTGCGGGAAAACAGGCGGCCTGTCGAAGACCCGCAATGGCATCCTGAAAAGACTTTTTCTCTTTCCATTCTTCGTAGTTGTCGCAGAGAACATAGAACGCCTCGCTGCTCGCACGCTTTGCGTCCTCTGTCGGCATATACTTCTCGGCGATGGACAGCATCCGATCGACCAGGTGTCTGGCAGTCGGTGACCGTAGGATGCCCAGGCTGTCGATGAACGTATGCACTGATGGCGCATTCGGAATGCGGCTAGCATCCAGCCAGAGGTGGAGCGCGTCTCCGAGAACCTTCACAAGGTCGTCAGTGCGGCGGTACGTATTGACCGGGCGCGACCAGCCTCCATCCTGCGTAGGCACGATCGGAAGCGATCCCAGCAACCGACGTATGTCATCGTCGTTTACGAGCGTCGGGTGATTGGCGAGCTCGCTGATGAGCCGCGTGTACTTGCTTGCATCCAGCGGACCGTCGTTATCAAAAAACGTCGGCAACACGGTCTGTACAAAAGCCTCGATCGTCTGCGTCTGCACACCCAGTTTGCTCGTCAGGAAATCTCTGGCCGATTCCGTCAGGACAGAGACGTCCAGCAAATCGGCATGGCCGGTGGGATCAGTGAAGTTACCCGGCAGAAACGCTTGGGTGGCTTCGACGAGCCCGCGGCTTGATTGCCATATAGGCAGGCCGCGCAGTTGCTGATAAACCGTCTTTTCTACGTCGCCTTGGTGGTCCAGATCAGCAAATAGTGAGTAGAGATCGCGCAGCTCCTTTGGGGTAACAGGTATGACATCCTCGATCGGTTCGGATTTGCACATCTCACCGATGTGAGACACCACCGCGCCAAGACTGAGTTGCTTTATCAGTCGGGTGATTTTCGGAAATCCTGCGAGCAGGCTGGAAGCAATCGCGAGTTTCGGCAGCAATGCCGTAATACGGCCTGCATCCAGACCTTTAGGTACCGTGTGGGACTGGTTGATCGTTACCGCGAAAAGAGCCTCGGTGACGACAAAGGGCAACTCCAACAGTCGTTGCACCGCTGGATTCGTGCTGGGGTTGCTCGCTCCCGCATCTGGAATAAGGTCGTTGATGATGCTCCAGAGCGGGCGGTGAAAATGTTCCAGTCTTTCCTGGTCGACTTCCGTTGCTCCCGCCACCTGTTTTGCCATTGCTGATTCCATCAGCACAACGAGCCGTTCAAGCGTCAGAATCGGCGCGCCTAACTGGTTCATCGCCGTTTGAAATGGTCGCAGTTCCTCGGCAACGAGTCTGCCGCCCACCTCAAGCAATGCCTTTGCCTGATGTTCATTCAGGTTAGTGCGAGGAATAAACACGCCACTAGGTTGCTGAAGGCTGCCGTCCTGTGCCTCCGCAATCCGTGCTTGTGTCGCAGTGACCTTCAGGCGCTCCCAGAACCGCTTGAAGCAAGCGGGGTGTCCCGCCGGCTTGAAGGTGAGGTCGTAGGCCCGACCGAGGATCTGCCACAACTGGACGGGACCGAGCATTTGCAGCAGTCCTTCGGGGTCCCTGGCCAGCTCGGCGGCGGCGGCGTCGATGAGCATCTCATTCCACGCCTGCTCGTGTTGATGTCCGGCGAAGATCACCGCTTTGCGATCAGACTCGGGGAAAAAGTCCGCGTTGAGGTGCAGAGGAAGCCCGGTGGACTGTTCGGTGGGCAAGAACGCGTAGAGCAGCCCCTCTGTCAGTGGTTCGGGATCAATTCGCAGACCAATGCTGATATTGGTGCTTCGATGAAGCGTTTCCAGCCGAGGGTGTATCGCGTAAAGGCGCTGGGCCGCCTCCACTGCGTCGGCACGAAGAATGTGCCATTGCTCAACGGCACCGCTGGGCCTGAAACTGACTATGAGTTCCGAGCCTTCGCTTCTGTCCAGATCGCAGGCCAGCAGGAGTTGGCCATTTCGCCGTATCTCAGCCTTCCGAACGTGGCGAAGAAACAGCAGGCTCTTGCGAAGAACCGTTTGGAAATCCTCGGCTAGCTGATCGATGTGGGTGGGGCTGACGTGGGAGATTCCAAGCGCGAGCCGCGCCTCAGTGTTGGGATTACTCGCCCAGGGTAGAAAGAAAGTCGTCCCATCTGGCTCTTCGAATGCCTCGATGAACCATTGCCCCCGCTCGGGGTAAAGCGTCAGCTTGATGCCGGAAGAACGGATCTCGGGATGGTCCGTCACCTGATAGGTGGATACGAAGCCGATGCCAAAGCGGCCGATATTCTCGCCGCGCGACAATTTTCCGCCGCTGCCGACATCCGTGATGCGGTGGTAATCGCACTTGTAGTTGCCCTTGGAGAGAAAGGCGCACGGCTTGTTCAGATCTCCGCAATAGGTGAACTGGCCGCTGTTGCGCACAAGCAAGCCGTCGTCCGTGATGTCGAATACGACCTCCTCTGCTTTCGCGTCATCCGCATTCTGGATGAGCTCCAGCGCCATCACGTCGTAGCCCTGCAGCCCGGCCAAGTGGCTTCGGATGTTGCCGAGGAGGTTGGCAGTGTACGAGCCCCAGGGTTGTTCAACGCTAAATACCGTCATAGGCCAAGAGCCGGTGGAGGCAGATGGCGTTGTCGTAAAGGGCGGAGCGGATGTTGGCTTGTCCATTATGTCGCAAGAGGTTCAAGGCGAAGTGGCGCAGCAGGGCAAAGACGCCGGGATTTCGGCGGATGCGGCTGGAGTCCTCGCCGAGGGAGACATCGAGCACATGATGAAGGCGGTTTTCGATGGCCCAATGGCCGCGGATGACCTGAGCTAAAGTGGCCGCCGAGGCGGTGCAGGTCGCCAAGTAATAAGCAGGGGATTCCTGGCGGGGCTCGAAGCGGCGGTGGTAGGGATTGAAAACTTCGATCTGGCGCTGCCCCTCGATCACGGTCTGGGAGTGGTCATGCCAGGGGTCGGTGCCGCTGCCCGGCGGGAGCGGCCACAGGCGCACGGTGCGCTGTTCGATGCGGTTGCGCCGGCCCAGGTCGACGGTGTAGTGCTGTTCGGCGTGAGGTTGGCTCTGGCATAGCGTCCGCACCGCGGCCAGCAGCTTGGGATGATTGCCTTTGAGCTGCACCAGGAGGTGATTGCCGGTGGCGAGCACGGTTTCAACCGTTTTTTTGAAGGTGGAGGGCATTGAGCGTATAGAGCCGCCCGCTCAGCCCCAAGGTTTCGATGAGGCGCTGGGCCGCCTGGATTTCATGGTCCTTGTCCGCCTCCTCGATCAGGGTCTGGCCCAGCACGATCCGCTCTTCGGTGGCGAAGGCGCTGAGCACCTGGGCGGCCTTGCGGTCCTCGAAACGGTCCAGGCTGCCGCGCAAGGTCTTGCCGTCGAGCGCGATCACCGCCGCCCCTTCGGCCAAGCGCGCGGCATGGGCGCGAAAATGCGGCGCCAGGGCTTGCACGTCCAAGCCCTGCAAGGCATAGCGGATCGAACTGTAAGCCGGCGTGCGGCGCCACCGGCAACCGAAGGCCGCGTTCAAAGCCGCCTGATGGGTGTGCAGGAACTGATGAATGCGCCGGTAGGACGTCGCGCCGCTCATGATCGCCAAGATGCTGAACAGCAGCATATGGGGCAGGTCGAACAGCCGCCCCTGGGCACGGCGATGATCCGGAATGGCCAGCAGGCCCTGTTTCAGGGCGGACAACGGGAACCTCTTTGAAAATCTTGACTTCTTACATCAATTTTTCAGCATTGAACAGCCCTG
>NZ_AUKJ01000005.1 GCF_000424685.1 Methylococcus capsulatus str. Texas = ATCC 19069 | reverse complement strand
GGCGTCGTGCCGGGAATTGGGGATCAGCACGGCGACGTTTTACAAGTGGCGAGCGAAGCATGGCGGCCTGGACGTGTCGATGATGGCCCGGATGAAGGAACTGGAAGCCGAGAATGCCCGGCTGAAGAAGATGTACGCGGAGGAGCGCCTGAAGGCCGGCATTCTTCAGGAGGCGATTTCAAAAAAGTGGTGAGGCCATCTCACCTCCGTGAGATGGCCAAGCGTGCTGTCAGCGGGCACAGGGTGTCAATCCGCCTTGCCTGCGCGACATTTCAGGTCAGCGGAACCTGTTATCGGTACAGCGCCAAGCGCAATGCCGAGAACGAAGAAATCGCCGACTGGCTGCTGCGGCTGACGGATAATCACCGCAACTGGGGATTCGGGCTGTGCTTCCTGTATTTGCGCAACGTGAAAGGATTCGGATGGAACCACAAACGGGTGTACCGGATATGCCGCGAACTGGAACTGAATCTTCGCATCGAGCCGAGGAAACGGCTGAAACGGGACAAGCCTGAACCGCTCACGGTGCCGGACACGGATCAACCAAGTCTGGTCGATGGACTTCATGCATGATCAGCGTGCAGATGGAAGGAAGTTCAGGTTGTTCAATGTGATCGATGACTTCAACCGCGCGTCGCTAGGGATGGAGGTGGACTTCTCGCTGCCGTCCGAGCGCGTCATCCGCGCCCTGGAGCAAGTGATGGAATGGCGGGGGCGACCACGGGTGATCCGCTGCGACAACGGGCCGGAGAATATCAGTGCGAAGGTCCAGGCCTGGGCGGCACGGCAAGGCATCCGGATTGAATACATCCAGCCGGGCAAACCGCAGCAGAACGCGTATGTGGAGCGATTCAACCGCACGGTGCGCCATGAATGGCTGTCGCAGTATGACTGGGAGTCACTGGATGAAGTGCAGGCATTCGCAACACGCTGGATGTGGACGTACAATCACGAACGCCCAAACATGGCCTTGGGCGGCATCACGCCAAAACAGCGGTTGGCCAGGGCCGCATAGCTCTACTTCTGATCTCCCCTAATTCCGGGAGGATTACCCTACAACCCACGTCGCCTGTGCAGCCTCAAGGCGTGCGGAGTGGTGGCCTTCTGACGCACGGCGACCGTCCGGCAACGCCGGAAGGAGCGGTTCCGGGCGGGAAAAAGCCCTCCAGGCAGGGGCGACACTGGAAAAATCGCGGGACGACCGACTGATCACGTCGGATTGCTCGTTTGACCCGATTCATTCCCGGTTTTTCGAGGTGCCCGGTTGGTCGACGGCCTGCAGGCCGAGCGCGAGCAGGGCATCACCATCGACGTCGCCTACCGCTATTTTTCCAAGACTCAGCGCAATTTCATCAGTATGTCCGGCGTGGTACGAGAACCCCCAATCGGCTGCATTGAATTGCCAATCAGCGGCTGCAAGCCAAAGAATCTCACTCTTGCACGGTTCGATAGTGTCGCGCCTGAGAATGGAACATCCCCGCATAAACGCCATTGAGACCGAGCAGTTCTGTATGCGTTCCAGACTCGCAAACCCTGCCGTCATCGAGCACGAAAATACGGTCCGCCATACACACCGTAGACAACCTGTGACTGATCAAAATCGCGGTCCGTCCCTCCGCTATCTGCCGGAACCGCTCCAACACCTGGGCTTCGGCTTCCGGATCCAGTGCGCTGGTCGGTTCGTCCAAGATGATGATGGGTGCCGATCGCAAGGCTGCCCGAGCGATCGCGATCTGTTGCCACTGGCCGATACTCAGTTCCTCTCCGCCGGCAAACAATGTACCGAGTAGCGAGTCATAGCCGTGAGGGAGACCCGCTATGAATCCATCCGCTCCGCTAAGCCGGGCCGCTTGTTCGATTCGTCCAGGTAGATTCCGAGCAACAAGGTCGCCAAACCCAATGTTCTCCCTGACGGTAAATTGATAACGGCCGAAATCCTGGAAAACCACGCCGATTTGCTTTCGCCACTCTTCGCTTGAGAAATTACGAAGATCGATACCATCTACTGTGATTCGACCTTCCGTAGGATCGTACAACCGGCATAACAGTTTAACCAGTGTAGTCTTGCCGGCACCGTTCTTGCCGACCAAAGCCACTTTTTCCCCCGCAGAAATCGTCATGTCCACCGCTTTCAATACCGGACGCGTTCCGTGCGGATAGTCGAACCTGACGCATTCAAAGCGAATCTCACCTCGCAGCGGCTGCGGAATCACGCAGGGCACTTCCGGTTCTTTCACCCGCGGTTCCAGCAATAGAAAGTCGTAAAAATTCGCCAGGAACAGCGCGTTCTCGTAAAGACCGGCGGCGCTGGCGAATAAATCCCGCAATAACGCTTGACCTCGCTGCAACGCCTGATAATAGACCACCATGTCGCCGATGCTGATGGCTCGCACCATGGTTTGATAAGCGAGAAAAGCAAGTGCGCCGTAAACACCCAAGGATGCGCAGCCTTGAGTAAGCACCTCTCCTTTGGTCCGATCGCGCGATAACGCCAGGCGGTCCTGACGAATCGACTTCCGCAAGTCCATAAACCGTTGGTGAAGATGGTTCCCTAGCCCGAATAGCCTTACCTCCTTGGCATGGTCCTGGAAATTCAGCAATTGGCTCAAATAGTACGCCTGACGTTGCCGAGCGGTCCAACTCTGCCAATGCCGATGCTGAAGTCGCGCATGGCGCATCCGGACGAAAAGGATGGGCAACATGAAAAGAAACAGGCCAAGGGTCAACTCCCAATGAAACGCCAGCAGCAGCAATGCGATTGCACCCAAGGAAACGGCATTCTGCAAAAGACTGATGAGCCGGTCGATGATCAAAGCCGGTCGATAAGGCGCCTCGGTCTGCGCACGGTGCAAATTGTCCTGGAATTCGGGATTTTCATAATAGCCGAGGTCCAACCTAATCGCCTGCTTGTGAAGCAAGTCATGCACATGATCGGTGACCTGCTGAGACTGGATCTCACTGACATGCGCATCCAAGGCACGGAGCCAGTCGGTGAGTACCGCAATGCTCAAAGCTGCGGCAAGCAAGCCCCCGATGCTTTCCCACTCAGGCGCTTCCTGCGCGGTTACGGTGTCGATAATGAGCTTGACCAAGTAAAGGCCCGCCACAGGCAGAAGCCCCAGGACCAACATCAATCCCCCATGTATCAGCGTCGACTTCGGGCTGCTTTTCCAGACGAGCTGCACGGACCGGCGGACCTGCCAGAGCCGATGCAGGCGGGAGCGATCAAACATCGGCGATATCTCTGACCGGAAACCACGTGCTCACCGTCCCACCCAACGAAGCGTTAGCGGGACTCACATCAAATTTCAAGGGTACAGGCGATCCAGCAGGCGAGCGTACGAATACTTCGCCACTCCGCGCAAAACGGTAAGAAAGCTGTCATGCCATAGTGCTTGATTGGCCAGATAAACAAACGGACCGGGTGGCTTGTTCTTGGCTGCCGGATAATGTCCTTTCAACAACCGGCGAAGCGCACGCGACAATTCCCATTGCTGGGCTCGTGACCAGACGGCAGCCATGTCGGGCCTCCCGTGATTCAAGAGAAACCACAAATCGCGCTCGACCCTCGCCTGATCGAAGAAAATGTCTGCGCTCGCGTGCAGGACGACCAATAGGAACAAGTCTTCTATTTCTGGATAGCGGAAACCGGGTCGTCCGGAAGGTTTCGCGCGGGCAAGGATCTCATCGTATGGAATCGGGCGTAAGAGAACCTTGTCGAGGCATTGATGAAGTTCGACCAACTTCGGCAATCGCTTTCCTTGCTGAACAAAGCTGCGATCTTCGGAACGGAAATGCGTAGAACGCGGTGGGATTTCCTCATAACCCAATCCCGTCAAAACATCAACGACGGCCTCAGCCTCGTCGCCCACCAAAAGGTCCACGTCACCCGCCAAACGAATCTCTTCCTTCGGAAAAGCGAGATCGACGATGGCCTGTCCCTTGACGACAACCGGCGCCAGCCCAACCGTCGCAAACTGCCTGCCCAGCTCGCCCAGCTGGTACTCGTAAAGTATCGAAGCGGCCACGTCTCTGGCGGTCGGGGCTTGCCGTCGTAGCGGGGAGACTCTCATCGCAAACCCAAGCAACGGTGACGTTGAAGCCCCATCCACGACCTCGCCAATCCCTGGATCTCGCATGGCCGCCTTCTTCGGTGCCGTAAAGCTCGTCAGTAACCGGAGCAAACCCTATTCGAGTTCGATGAGCTTTTTCTCTGCTAGATCGCGGATCAGATTCGCCAGATCCCGTTCGAGCACGTCGTCATCCACGTCGTACTCCTCGCGCATGGAGGCCAGTACGCTGGCGGGGTTTTTCGTGGCGACGAGCAGTTCCCACATGCGACTGCCCACGGGATTGAGCCCGAAATAGAATCCAGTGTCGAGGTTCAGCAAGACCGTTTCCTCGCCGACTTTCTCGAAAACCACCGGTTCCGGTATCGCAATAGTCCTGTAGTTCGACAACCCCGTTTCCTCCGTCATGTTTCCGGCTCCGTTTGTTTCATGGTGGTTTGTTTCTTCCGGATTTCTGGTCTCAGCTTGTGTTTCATCCATAACCGGGCCGCCACGCGCAAGCGCTGGGCATCGAGATCCGCGAGCCGCTCGCGTGCCGCGGCCACCAGTTCGGGATCGTTGGTTATGTCCATGCACAGCTCGCAGATGCCCGTATAGGCTGGGCGAGCCTTGAAGCGTTCCTGCCCCACGGGATGCTCCTTGAGCAGTTGATAAAGGCCATGCGGCCCTGCATTGAGAATCAACTCCAGAAGCGCATCCTCCCGAGCACGCGCTAGGATGTCCTCCAGCGGTTCTTCGAAGGTATTGCCCAGCCGCAAGGGCGACGACTTCCCAGCATAATACGAAGGCCCGCAACACGCATAGACGGTGCCATCCGCTTCGATGACGGGCGTGAGAATAACGTTGCAAACACCGGCAGGTGGTTCAGCCACGAAAGTGAAATGCTCCGCCGGCAGCGACGCAGCCCGTCCCACTTTAACGGGGGCTTGATACTGCAAATAGACGGGCAGACCATCGAATAGGGCATGATAGGCCTCCTTTTGCTCCTCCGTGCTGGTCACGACGCGCACGGCGACGCCCATTCCGGCTTCGATTGCGAGACGCGCCAGCCGCAGGGGCCGATCCCGCGCTGAAAACTCCTCATGATACTGGTCCCAGGAGATACAGATATGCCCCAGCCCCGCCTCCGCCAGCGCCTTGATGCGCGCTCGTGTCGAAGATTCGCCGCGCACCCAGCCGGCGCCGGTGACTAGTGATGTTTTGAGCCCCAAGTCCTTCGCCTGGAGAACGAGTTCCAGAATATCTTGGTAATATAGAAACGGCTCGCCCCCCGTAAAGCAAACACCAGAGGCGAATGGGGGAATTACCTTCAAGTATTCGCTCACCTGTTCTATTTGCATCTTACCCTTGACATGGGGCGAGGACTCAGTAATGCAGTGCCCACAGGTCAGCGGGCAGGTTCGCGTGTATGACAAACCAATGAGGTCATAGCGAATCACGGGGTTCTCCAAGGTGAGCCAGCACGGTTGCGTACACTTCCGGCAAACGCGACAGGTCGCGCGGGACACGGAGTTTGGCCACGGGAACCGTGGCGGCCAACTCAGCGAGACGGGAAAAGCGGACTTTCGCCAAATCCATATACGTGTTGGTAACCATCAACCGGCGGTTTCTCGCGAGCGCTACGGCCACCGGCAGTCCCGCGAGCGGCGCTATCCGCGCGGGGCCTTCGGCCAGTTCAAGCAGATAGATTGCCCGCAGCGGCAGGGGCTGGGCAGCGAATCGCTCGACCGGATTACCGAGATCCTCGAACTCCCGGTACGGACGGACGAAAGGCACGCTGGGCACCGCCAAGAAGACCCCCTCTCGAACGATACCCAGATGATCGTCGGTCAGCAGAGCATGGCCCTGCCGGACGAAGAAATCGGCCAGCGTAGACTTCCCCCCCCATGGCGTCGGCGAGAAACGCCACAGCCCCACCCCCAACATCGACCGCGGAGCCGTGCAAAAAATCGAATCGGGGATCCAGCAACAGGTAAACCGGGACCAGATAGTGCATTAGCCAATACCGCACCCTCTCCAGGGAGGTTCCCGGCATCAGTCGACAGCAAATCCCGGACTCCTTGAGGCAAAGATGGAACTCTCCTACGTCGTCGATATGAAATACGGGATCATCGCCTCCCATACAGGTAATATTGACCCATCCCCTGGGTAATTCTCCTGTGCCTTTCGGCTCCGAAGGGGCGCGGTGAACGCAACCCGATTTGACCTTTATTACGCTGACCGACTTACCAAAGCAACTAGGTAAGCCTGTCAGCGCAATTTCGGACTCTATATGAGCCCCATAGGCAGAAAAATGCATGGACGACAGGCTATAAGAGGACCGTTATCATATATCGACCAAGGTAGCGGTCAGCGGTGTTATAACAGAAAGAGCTAATGCCCCTTGCGTCAGGGTAGTCATATTGCCATATTCACTCAGCACTGGCGATATGTATGGCTTTCTCGGCGCATTTTCGCCAATGCGAATATCGTCATGTTGTTCGGATGCGTTCATGGTTAGTCTCCTTATATAGGTTTGAAATGAAGGCGATACCAGGTTTCCAGCACCGCCAGTTGCCACAAAACCAGCGCACTCAACGGCGAGGGTTGGGCGGCGCGGCGCGCCGTCACCTTTGCCACCCTGCTTGCTGCAATCACTCCGCTCCGGGTGAGGGTGAGGGAGCCCGGATCGAATGCCATGGAATCGAGCCATGAGGCGATCATGGGCGAGAATTCCGCCTTGCCCTTGCGCAGCCGTAAAGCTTCCGGCAATACGTTTTTCATCGCCTCGCGCAGCAGATATTTGGTCGTGCCCTGCCGCCTTTTCTCCTCCGACGGAATCGACAGAAGAAACTCCACCAGTCTGGCATCATAGAAAGGATGGCGAAACTCCAGGCCGCCACGTTGGCCCAGCACCTCCCAACCCCCTTCAAAAGCCAGGCTGATCGTTGGATTGACCACAACGCTTGCTTCCTGCCAGGCGCTGGCCGATGGGAAACCCTTGCGTGGCAACTGCTGTCCTTCCATCCAGGCGACCTGCTCCTTGCTGCCGAAGTAAAACGAAGCATCCGATGGTCCTCGTACCCGATCCTTGAACAGTCTTCCCAGTTTGCAGGCCCATTCAGGCAGCATGGCTTCCATCACCCAGAACCAGAGCACGTGGGGCGAGAAACGATACCGTTTCAATTCCTTCGCCAAGGTGAACCAGCGCCCCGAGGTCAGCAGGTCGGCCAGGTAATAGGGGCTGCCCTGGATCACGGCGTCACCGCCAACCCCGGTGAGCATGACCCTCACCCCTCGAGTCCTGGCTTCATCCAGCAGGGGCCAGAGGGACTGTATCGGCAGCCCTTGGACCGGCCAGCCCGGAAGCGATTCATGACAAGCCCGCAGACCCTCCCAACCATCAACAGGCGCCGCGTCCGCAATGGTGAAGACGCTCTCGACGCCGGCCTGCTGGACCGTCGGCTCGATGAATTCACGCTCGTCGCAAGGCAAGCGGTCGAAGACCATGGAATAACTGCTCAGCCGCGTCCTGTCCGGGACAAGGCGGGCGGCGACACAGAGTACGGAGGCGGCATCCAGCCCCCCCCCCCAACAGGCATCCGATGGGATAGGCGCTGCGAGTCTGCGCCCTGACTGCCTCGCTGAAGAGATGGCGGAATTCCTCGATATGGCCCGCAAGATCCAGCTTACGTCTCCGCTTTTCCGTACTAGGTTCCCAATACCGGCGCACGCCAAGGTTTCCGTCACGCAGCATCAGGATGGAACCCGGCGGCAAGCGCTGGACATCCTTGAACAAGGTGCGTTCGTGGGCTGTCGCGAAGGTAGCGAGAATTTCCCGAATAGCGTCCTGGTTAGGCAGCTTTTCCAGATCCACCGCATGAAACAGCGGGGCGATTTCGGAAGCGAAGGCGAACACAATGCCTTCCCTATAGTGATAATAGAACGGCTTGATACCGATCCGATCGCGGGCGGCGAAGAGCGTGCGTTTCCTCTTGTCCCAGATAGCGAACGAGAAATCTCCAACGAGCTTCTCCGGACAATTTTCGCCCCATGCCTCGTAGGCCGCCAGGATCAGCGCGCTGTCGGGTATATTTACAGATAGGGGAAGATCGAGCTGGTGGGCAAGGTCCTCGCGGTTGTCGATTCGAGCATCCGCGGTAATGACAAAATCGCCCCTCGAACTGACGAGAGGCAGTTGTTCCTTCAGCGACTCTGGAGTAGTCCAGAGCATTCGATGCCCCAGACCGACGCCACCCTCCAGCCAGATGCCGGAGCCATCCGGGCCCCGATGAGCGATCGAATCCGTTATACGCTCCAGCTCAGTGCGGTCGATCGGGCGCCCATTCTGATAACAAATCCCTATGATCCCGCTCATCAGGCCATCCTTGTCATTTCAATACGTATAAGGTAGTGAAATCCGCTTTAGTTCCAACCACTTGGCGACCGCCGCACTCTACCCAGGCATGAGCGCCAAATTCGCCATTTGGCTTTGCTACTCCAATACAGAGTTCGGCAATGTGACCTTGTCGCCTCAGCATCAAAACCCCCGCTAAAGCCTGCATCAGACAGGTAGCGCCTGGAACACATCGACTAGCGCGAACGAGCGCTGCTCCCGTTTTTTCTGGCTGAATTACAATGCGCCGCTTCATGTCCTCAGGTCGAATTGAAGCCATTCCGGCCAGGCAGGCCCACGCTCGCCGAAAACGAACCACGGGTAACGCCACGCGGAATAGCAATATTAAAAACAGGGCCTGAATGAAAAGACTGCGTTCCATCGCTGACAGCGACAGAAATCGTTGCACGCGTTTCGTACAGCGCATCTCTACCCCCCGGCTAAGGTCCTCCAACCCTATTTTAAGGCAACACCTTGAACAAGCTTAGGTTGTATTTCTAGTCTAGAAATCGCTCCCTGTCAAACCTAAGCGTAATTCTTTTGGAGGACATAGAACCTTGACCTACCCCCTTCAGTAGGGCCGATGGGTTTCTAGCAGAGCTCCGTCAAATCTGTTCCGGTAACGCGGCAGGCAAGACCGCCGCCCGATGATCTTGGAACCCTTTCGTGGACGTCTGACCTCACTAAACGGCCATTCGGACTTCGAAGTCACAGGGTGACAGGTAGTTGAGGGTCGAATGGCGCCGTTGGCGGTTGTAGTAGGCCTCGATGTACTCGAATACCTCAGCCCTTGCGTCTTCGGTCAAGTCCAATATTTGCTGTAAATCCGCTCCGAGCCGGTTGATGACGATTGGGTTTCAGCCCGGGAGGGCAACGACGTCCTTGCCTTCCCGGGCGGCGGCGCAGGCGGCCGCCCATTCGTGATACTCCTGCATGTCCAGACACCTTCGTTCCGGCCAGGTCTCGTTCTGCTTGGCCAGCAAGGCGCCGATCAGCCGCAGGGCCGAATCGTCGTTCGGGAAGCTGCGGATGACGCGCTCGCGGCGGCTAATTTCTTCGTTGAGCCGCTCCTGCATGTTCGTCGTCCGCAACCGTTTGCGATATTTCTCCGGCAAGGCCATCACCGCCATGGCGGCCTCGAACCCGGCTTCCAGGCACGCCACCGCCTTGGGTGCGCTCTTGGAAAGCGCTCACCGAACTCGGCCAGCCGGCGCCGTGCTTCGGGCAAATCGGCCGCCTGAAAGACCACTTTGGCAGCCGCCGCGGCTTCGGCACGGATCTTCGAACTGCAATTGCCCAGGAGGTTGCGCATCAGATGCACCTGGCAGCGCTGCCAGGTCGCGTCGTGGAAGCGCCTGGCCACCGCCTCCCGCAGGCCGCCGTGCTGATCCGGGATCACGAAGGCCACACCCTTGAGACCGCGCCCCCTCAGCCAGCGGAAGGTCTCGTCCCAGGTGGCGAAGCTCTCGCTGTCACCGATCCTCACGCCGAGGATTTCCCGGTAGCCGTCGCTCCTCACTCCGCTGACGACCAGCACGGTGCGCATCAGAACGCGGTCTTCCTGCCGGCTCTGGATTAACAGGGCATCGACCAGCACGAACGGGTACTCGCTTTCCAGCCGCCGTTCGTTGAAGGCCCGGACTCGGACATCGAGTCCGGCACACAGGCTGCTGACCGTCGATTTCGAGAAACTCGCCCCGCACAGCTCTTCCGTGATCGCCGCCACCTTACGCGTCGAAACGCCCTGCACGACCCTTTCCATCAGCGCCAGGACGAAGGCCTGTTCGCTCCGCTGGTAGCACTTGAAAATGTCGGTCGAGAAGCTGCCGTCCCGCGTCTGCGGCACCAGGAGCGTCACCGCCCCCACCCGCGTGTAAAGCGTGCGTGGCCGATGACCGTTGCGGTAGCCCGTGCGCTCCTCCGACCGCTCGTGGCGCCTCGCTGACCTGCGCCTCCAGAATCTGGTTCAGCACCGCCTCCACCAGTTTCGCCGGTCCGTCTGGGCTGCCCGGCACCCCAGGCAGCAATTCCTTGCTTACGCTAACATCGCTTCCTCCTATCGGTTGATCAACGATTCGACACCGTCAATTTACCGATCCGAAGCGGTGGCTACCCCCCACCCGATTTACAGCAGTTTACGGACTTAATCCCGGCGCCATCGAATCCGACGCCGCCACGTTGCCGGAGATCATCCAGGAAATGCTGCTGACCAGGACCTCCGAGCGCCAGGGCCGGCTCATCGACCACGACCAGGCCGGGTCCATGGAAGAAAAGAAGAAGGAAGGGTATTTCTGACCATCGGTGCCCCATGCCGTTGCAGATTCCGATGGCAATGACGGTTTCCCTCGCCCCGGCCCTCTCCCCAAGGGAGAGGGCGATTCGGCATTCGCTCCGCGACTTTTGATCACGCCCATGTCACACCAATCCGACCTCATCGGCCCGCATGGCAACGAAGCGGGGCGGTTCACCCCCCCCGATCAAAGCGATCCACGGAAAAACCACCTCACGGAGGCAAAAAATGCCCAAAAGGCCGCATGAGCCGCAAATCCGTGTCAAAAAAACTGCGGGCGGTACGCCGAGTGTCCAAGGTGGGGGATGCATACATCCCTGGTCGCACGTCACCCGAGATACCGCTCCAGCTGCGCTCAACTCCATCGGAACCGGTCGCCCATATCGACCACGGCGCGTCCTTCGGGCTACCCGGTTCCCGACACTTGGTCGCAGAAGTCCAAAAAAACGCTGCCGAAGCAGCGTTTTTTATAGGGTCGGCCCGCTCAGAGCCAGTACACGAAGACGAACAGTCCGAGCCAGACTACGTCGACGAAGTGCCAATACCACGCGGCGGCTTCGAAAGCGAAATGGTGCTCTGCGCTGAAATGACCGCGGATGCTGCGGAACAGCACGACCGTCAGGATGATCGCGCCGATCGTGACGTGCAGGCCGTGAAACCCGGTCAGCATGAAAAACGTCGAGCCGTAAATCCCGGAACCGAGGGTCAGGCCCATCTCTGTGTAGGCTTCGTGGTACTCGAAAGCCTGCAGGATGACGAAGAGAAAGCCCAGCGCCACGGTGGCGATCAGTCCCTTGACGAGTTGCCCCCGATTGCCCGCCAACAACCCCCAGTGCGCCCAGGTGACGGTGCCGCCGCTGGTCAGGAGGATCAGGGTATTCAGCGCGGGAATGCCCCAGGCCTCCATCGGCTCGAATTCGCCGCCGACCTTGCCTGGACCGTTGCTCGGCCAAACGGCGTCGAATCCCTTCCAGAGGATTTCGTTGGTCACGCCCAGCTCTCCCTCGCCGCCGAGCCAGGGCAACGCGTAGATCCGGGCGTAATACAACGCGCCGAAGAAAGCAGAGAAAAAGAACACTTCCGAGGTGATGAACCAGATCATCCCCCAGCGAAACGAATGGTCGACCTGGTCGCTGTAGATGCCGGCGACGCTTTCGTGAATCACCGTACCGAACCAGCCCACCAGCATGGTCACGAGGATGCCGGCGCCGAGAATCATCATGGTCGGCCCGATGGAGAGACCGTTCAGGTAGTTCGCAAAGCCCGCCAGCAGGCTGGTCAAACCGATGGAACCGACGATAGGCCAGGTCGCCTTGTGCGGAATGTAGTAGGAAGCTGCGCTAGTCGCCATGTAAATCCCCTGATGAAATTCGAAGAAGGTTCAGCTTTAGTCTTTCTGGGTATCGGAAATATCGAAAAAGGTGTACGAAAGCGCCATTTCCTTGATGTCCTTCGGCAGACCCGGATCGATGACGAAACGGACCGGCATCTCCCGGCGCTGGTGCGGTTCAAACCTCTGTTCCGAAAAACAGAAGCACTCGGTCTTTTTCAGGTACGCCGTGGCAGTCCCTGGCGTGATGCTCGGTATGGCCCGACCCAACATCGGCCTGTCCGTCAGGTTCTCGCCGTAAAACTTCACGGTGTAATACTGCCCCGGATGAATCTTCATCTTGGGCGTCTCCACGCTGAAGGCCAACGGCATACGTTCGTTCAGCTCGGTGACGAATTCGATCGTAATCTCGCGTGAAACATCGACGTCATAGGCAACCTCATCGACCGCTTCGGTGCGCACCTTTCCATTCAGGCCGGTGATTTCGCAGAACAGGCTGTAAAAAGGGGCCAAGGCGAATCCGAAACCGAACATCGCCAATGCGACGAAGACGATGCCCCAGACGAGGCGCCCGTGTTTCCTCTTGTCGGTTTCCTGGTGGCTCACGACGGCGAAGACGACGAAATCACTTTATAGATGGAGAAAAGATACAGCCCGATCACGATGAGGACGATGACCCCCGTCAGGATCAGGTTTTTCTTACGTAAGTCCATGGACCTTGCCGTTTTGGGCCCGCCCGAAGGCGGGCCCGTGTTTAATACCGGTCATTTGATGTCCGGAGCGGTGGTCCAGGTGTGATACGGCGGCGGCGAGGGCAGAGTCCATTCCAGACCGTGCTCGCTCGCGCCCTCCCACACCTCGTCCGTCGCCTTCTCGCCCCCGCGGATCGCCTTGATGACGACCCACACGAAGATCAACTGGGAGAACCCGAAGATGAAGGCTCCCACGCTCGACATCGCGTTGAACTCGGCGAACTGTACCGCGTAGTCGGGGATACGGCGCGGCATGCCGGCCAAGCCCAGGAAATGCTGCGGGAAGAACAGGACGTTGACCGACACGGTCGACAACCAGAAGTGCAGCTTGCCGAGCTTTTCGTCATACATGTGGCCGGTCCACTTCGGCAACCAGTAGTAGGTTCCCGCGAACAGCGCGAACACCGCACCCGGCACCAGCACGTAGTGGAAGTGCGCCACGATGAAATAGGTGTCGTGATACTGCAGGTCGGCCGGCGAAATGGACATCATCAGGCCGGTGAAACCACCCATGGTGAACAGAACCACGAACGCGATGGCGAACAACATCGGTGTTTCGAAAGTCATCGCGCCCTTCCACATCGTGGCGACCCAGTTGAACACCTTCACCCCGGTCGGCACGGCGATCAGCATGGTGGCGTAGGTGAAGTACAGCTCGCCCGCCAGCGGCATACCCACGGTGTACTGGTGATGTGCCCATACGATGAAGGACAGGAAACCGATCGACGCGGTCGCATACACCATCGAGGAATAGCCGAACAAAGGCTTGCGCGCGAAAGTCGGAATGATGGTCGAGATCACGCCGAAGGACGGCAGGATCATGATGTAGACTTCCGGATGCCCGAAAAACCAGAACAAATGCTGGTAGAGGACGGGATCACCGCCACCGGCCGCATTGAAGAAGCTGGTGCCGAAGAACTTGTCGGTGAGCAGCATGGTCACGGCACCCGCGAACACCGGCATGACGGCGATCAGCAGGAAGGCCGTGATGACCCAGGTCCACACGAACAGCGGCAGCTTCATCAGGGTCATGCCGGGAGCGCGCATGTTGAACACGGTCACGATGATGTTGATCGCGCCCATGATCGACGACATGCCCAGCAGATGAACCGAGAAGATGGCGAACGGCAGGTGGGCGCCGCCCTGGAGTACCAGCGGCGGATAGAGCGTCCAACCTGCCGCTGGTGCGCCGCCTTCCATGAACAGCGTACTGGCCAACAGGGTAAACGCGAACGGCAGGATCCAGAAGCTCCAGTTGTTCATGCGCGGCAGGGCCATATCGGGCGCACCGATCATCATCGGGATCATCCAGTTGGCGAAGCCGACAAACGCCGGCATCACGGCGCCGAACACCATGATCAGGGCGTGCAGCGTGGTCATCTGGTTGAAGAACGCAGGATCGACGTACTGCATGCCCGGCTCGAACAGTTCGGCGCGAATCACCAGCGCCATCGCACCGCCGACCAGGAACATGATCAGGGCGGTCACCAGGTAAAGCGTGCCGATATCCTTGTGGTTGGTCGTGAATACCCAGCGCATGAAGCCCTTGGCCGGACCGTGATGATCGTGTTCATCGTGATGGCCGTGGGCGAAGTGCTCGTCATGGATGGCGTATTCTTCGTGAGTTGCCTCTGTCATGGCTCTATGACCTCATCGAAAGCGTTGAAAAATCAGTTCCGCGCGGAAACGTCCGACGGTTGAACCAGATCGCCCATGTTGTTGCCGAAGCCGTTGCGCTGGTAGGTCACGACGGCGGCGATCTCCACAGGACTCAGGGAATCGCCGAAGGATGGCATCATCTGACCCTTGCCCTTTACGACCACATCGAGATGGGTATTCAAATCACCCGTGGCGACGGGGCTGCCCTTGATGGCGGGGAACATGCCCTGCATGCCTTCGCCGTTGGTCATGTGGCAGCCCGCACAGTTTGCGTTGTACACCTCTTCACCCTTGGCCATCAGCTCCGCCATCGAGTAGGTCTTGGCAGCATCGGCGACGGCCTTTTGCGCCTGAGCCTTCTGCTCCTCCACCCACTTGTTGTAGTCGGCTTCGCTCTTGACATCGACGACGATCGGCATGAATCCATGGTCGCGGCCGCACAGCTCGGCGCACTGGCCCCGATAGATGCCGGGCTGCTCGACCCTGGTCCAGGCATCGGTCACATAGCCCGGGATGGCGTCCTTCTTCCAGCCGAACTGCGGCACCCACCAGGAATGGATCACATCGGCGGCGGTGAACAGGAAGCGGACCTTCTTGCCGGCCGGAATCACCAAGGGCTTGTCGACTTCCAGGAGATAGTTCGGCACCGCTTCGGGATTAGACCGAACGCCCAACTGACGCGCTTCGTTGCTCTTCGCATCGAGTGTACTGAAAAAGTCAATGCCGTTGTCGAGGTAGGTGTAACGCCACTTCCACTGGTAGCCGGTGACCTTGACGGTCATGTCGGATGCGCTCGTATCATAAGCCTCGATCATCACCTTGGTCGCAGGAATCGCCATGGCCAGCAGGATGATGAAGGGAATGATGGTCCAGACGACTTCCAGTTTGGTGTTCTCATGGAAATGAGCCGGCACCGCTCCCTTCGACTTGCGATGGTGCATGATGGAATAGACCATCATGCCATACACGCCCACACCGATCGCCACGCAAATCCACAGGATATACATATGCAGATCATAGATATCCCGGCTCAACTGGGTGACGCCGGGCGAGAGATTCAGCGCATAGTCGGCACTCGCCTCCCCGAACGTTGCGATCCCCAGCCCGGTGATCAGTAGCTTAAGTTTTTTCACGGAGCCCTCTCCTCGGTATCTCAGGTCAATGTTTTGCGGATCGAACCACTAGCCATTCGTCAGTTCTTCTTTCAATTCCCGGTACAGCGCCTCGCGCTCCGACTCCACCAGAAAACGACCGATCTCTATCTTCCTGCCATGACGCTTCAGGCATAGCCGGCTGGGATGCCCTGCCGCCGCCGGCCCGTCCAGGCTGACACCGAGCCAGGCGCGGCGGAACCGGTAAGTCTCGTCCGGACCGCGGATTCCACGCTCCAGCATGACGTCCGCGTCCGTTACCGTGATCACTTCGCGCACCGCCGACTGCCGGAAAGCCAGGCTGAAACAATAAGCCAGTACCAGCCATTCTGCACCGGCAAACGGCAGAACGAACCAGCAGCCAAGGAAGGCGAACGCCGACCCGATGGAAACCAGCACCAAGGCGAACCCGCAGAGCAGCAGACGGGCCTGCACGCGCGTCAGCGATGCATTGGGTTTCAGGACGATTCGCTTGCCGCCTGTCTGTGGGTCCCGCTCGGACTCAATCATGGAACCGGCCCGCTCCGCACCTCAAGCGCCCGCAGGAGACTCCGTTTCAAGGCTCCGCTCATGCAGCATTCGGTCATTACCCCCAGTTTTCTGTGGGAATTCACTCACGGCATAAAATCCGCAGAACTTTAACGTAACCGTCTGGGCAACGCAAGGAAGCAATGGGCCCGGCATCGTCCCGATGTTTGACGGCCCGCCCCGTATTCGGGAATAGTGACCGTCATTCAGGAGCAAGCCCATGACCAAGATCAAAGCAGGGGAAATTTATGTCAGCGTAGACATCGAAGCGGACGGCCCGATACCCGGCCCCCACTCGATGCTCAGCATCGGTGCCGTGGCCTATGGGGCCCAGGGGGATCTTCTCGGTGAATTCACCGTCAACCTCGAAACGCTCCCCGAGGCGGCCCCTCATCCGGCCATGGCGGAATGGTGGCGGCAGTTCCCGGAGGCATGGAATGCCCACCGCCGGAACACGCGGCCGCCGGCAGAGGCTATGAACGCCTTTGCGGACTGGCTGGATGGTCTGCCGGGCAAGCCGATATTTCTTGCCTGGCCAGCCACCTGGGATTTCATGTGGATCTACTGGTATCTGATCCGCTTCACCGGACGCCGGCCTTTTTCGGAACATGGCATCGACGTCCGATCGTATGCCATGGGGATGCGCCGCCAGACTTTCGGAAAATCGGGCAAGAACTATCTGCCCAAACGCTGGAGTTCACCCCATCCACACACCCACATCGCCCTCGACGACGCCCGCGAGCAGGGCGATCTCTTCATCGCCATGCTGCGGGAAAACCTGGGCATCAAAAGCGAGTGAACGATGGGGAAGACGGTTCACCCACCGGCAGCACATGGGATGTCGACAGTGGACATCCGGAACTCCACCGGCAGAGCACTGCGCCGGAGCTTTGCCCAGACATGCGGCTGGGTCAGAACTTGCGCCGTCATGCAACCGGCTCCCGGCCGCTCGAGCAAGAGATCCACTTGCAGGCGGCGATCCTTCTCTTCGATACCGGCGATGGTGAGACGGTAGCCCCTGCTGTTCCTGGTGCCGGCAAAAGCGGCGATCACCATCTCGCTGGAGAAGTCCACTTGCGGCGGCGGGGGGACGGGATTAGCGCCCGCACCGTGCGAGGTCCACAGCGAGCGGAGCGCCGCTTCATCGAGAATGACCACGTTCCGCTCGTCCTCGATGCCGCTCTGAGCCCCCTGTGCCAGCAGCGTGAACTGGACGGGGCCGGCGCCGGAACCGGAAGACGCGGTCATGGCCGCCGCGAACACCAAGCCCCGCCACCTCGAAAAGGAACCTTTCATCGGCAGCCTCATGCCGGGGGAGGGACAGCCCCTCCCCGATTCGGAAATCACTATCGCGTCACCGCCAGCTCCGCATCATCGACCAGGAAGCTGGTGGCCCGGGACGAATTCTCGACGCCCCGGAACTGGAGCCGGATGGTCTGCCCCTTGTATGCGGACAGATCGAAGCGCCGTTGGACATACCCCGACGAGCGGTCCCTGTTCGAATAGGTTGCCAGCGTCTGCAGCACAGTCCCTGCGGTATTGCGCACCGTCACCGTCAGCGTGTCGCGCGCCGGCGCGCCGGTGAATTCGCTGGTGGCGATCCGCAGCCAGAAGCTGAAATTGGCGCTGCAGGCATCGACTGGCACCGTAACCTGCTGGTACAGGTCATCGGTATGGATCGTGCCATAGCCGTTCAGCCAGGCCTTCCAGTTTCCGCTGCGCGCCGGTGCCGAGTTGGAATTGTCTATGACCCCCGCGGACGCCGTCCATGCCACCGTCCCGCTTTCAAAACCGGGATTCGCCAACAGTTGGCTGGTCGTCGAGCAGGCGGGGGAGGACTGGCCGCCATTGGCGGTATCGGCACTGACCGAATTGGACAGGGCCGAATTCCCGGCATTGTCGGTGGCCATCGCGTCGAAAGCGTGCGATCCGTCCGCCACGGATGCAGAATCCCACACCACGCCGTATGGCGCCGAGGTATCAGTCCCCACGACCTTGCCATCGACGCGGAATTCGACCTTGGCGATGCCGCTTCCGCCGCTTTCGTCCACGGCATTGGCGGCGAGATTCACCGCGCCGGTCAAGGTGGCCGAAGCCGCCGGCGCGGTGAGCGTCACTTGAGGCGGCGTGGTGTCGACCGCGGGCGCCGCGATGAACCCCGTGTACAACAGGCGATTGGGCGACCCCGTGCCGGCCCCGCCGACCTTGCCGGGGGTCGCGTTGGAGGTCAGTGCCGATGCGACCTGAGCCGGTGCCGCGCCCGGGAAAGCAGACAGATACAAGGCCGCGGCTCCGGCGACGTGCGGCGTCGCCATCGAGGTACCGCTCATGACCTCGGTCGCGTTGTCGCCCGCGTTGCTCGCGGAAGTGATACTGCTGCCCGGCGCGAAAATATCCAGGCAGGTTCCATAGTTGGAATAACTCGCGCGGGCGTCGGTAGAAGTGGTGGCTCCCACGGTCAAAGCGGCGGCGGTACGGCCGGGCGACTCGTCGCAGGCATTCCTGTTGGAATTGCCGGCGGCGATCACATAGGTCACGCCCGCGTTGATCGAATTCTGCACCGCGGTATCGAGCGCCTGGGAAGCGCTGCCGCCCAGGCTGACGTTGGCGACGGCGGGGCTCTGCGCATTGGCGGTCACCCAGTTCACCCCGGCGATCACACCGGACGTCGTTCCCGAACCATTGCAATCCAGGACCCGTACCGAAACCAGTTTGACACCCTTGGCGACGCCGTAAGTCGAGCCGCCGATGGTTCCGGCGACATGCGTGCCGTGGCCATCGCAGTCGCGGGCGCCCCGGCCGTCATTGATCGCCGTGTAACCCTCGCTGGCCCGGCCACCGAACTGCGAATGGCTGGTCCGGATGCCGGTGTCGATCACGTAGACCGTGACGCCCTGTCCCGTCGTGTTGTAGGTGTAGGTGCCGTTCAGCGGCAGACTGGCCTGGTCGATCCGGTCCAGTCCCCAGGTTGCACCGGACTGGGTGGCGTGGATCGAGATAATGCCATCCTCCTCCACCAGCGCGACGGAAGGATCGTTGGCCAGTGCCGCGGCTTCCACCGGCGACATCCGGCCCACGAACCCTTTGACGGCATGCCGCCACACTTGCGCCGGCACGGTGTTATACAGCCGGCTCACCCGGCCCAGCAGCCCGTCAAAACCCGCAGCGCTCTCCGCTTCGCTTCGGAAGATCACGATGTATTGCCCGGGAATGGGCCGGGCGGCGCGCAGGAACGTACCCGCCTCGGCCTCCCCGAACGAGGCAGCCGACAGTCCGGCGGCCAAAATCAAAGACATCGCGACACGCTGGTTGACGAACCGTTCCCGTTCCTTGCTCATTGCCCACCCCTCTGCCTGCTTCTGGAAAATTCGGGTCCCGCCAATACGCCGGGAAGCCGTGTACACGTTCTCGAATACGCAGCCAAGAACGCTCGATGACGCCAGGGACTCCGGCCCTGTCACCACGCGCCCAGACCGCATCCTTCCGGAACCTCGCCCGCTGCGGGGACGAGACGGTGGAACGCGTCCCAACGTCTCGCCGGCCCTTCATCGGCTGCCTTGTCATACCAGCGGAACGCCTCTTCGAATCGGCGTGTCACTCCCCGGCCATGCTCGTGCATCAGCCCCAGGTGGAACTGCGCGTCCGCATGGCCGCGCCCGGCCGCGAGCCGGAACCAGCCTACCGCTTCGACATCGTTGCGTTCCACCCCCCGGCCTTCCATGCTCAACCGCCCCAGTTCGAACTGGGCCAGCGGATTACCCTGCCTGGCGGCCCGCCGGTACCAGCATACCGCCACGGCATAGTCCTTTGCCACGCCATGGCCGGCCTCATACATGGCCGCGAGCGCCGTTGCAGCCGCAGGATCGCCTAGCTCCGCCCACCGCCGCCAGACTTCCAGCGCCTTGCCGTACCAACTGGCGGAGCAGTCTGCATCCCGCACCATCCCCAGCCCCAATTCGGCCATCAGGCCCAGATTGAAGCAGGCACGGGCATGTCCCTGGAATGCAGCGGCCCGATAGCAACGAACCGCTTCGGAATAATCGCGGACGACACCCAATCCGTCCTCGTGCAAACGCCCCAAGGCCCACTGGGCATGGGCGCAACCTCGTTCCGCCGAACGGCCGTACCATTTGAGTGCCTCCCGGTGGGCGGCAGGGACGCCCGCTCCCACCTCATGGCAAAGACCGAGAACGAACTGCCCCAGGGCATCACCGCCTTCCGCACGGTCCCGCCACAGGTCCAGCGCCACGCGGTACCATTTCCCCGCCTCGCCGTGATCGGAGGAGATTCCAAGGCCCGATTCGAGCATGAGCCCCAGCTCGAGCGCCGCCATCGGGTCGTTTTGAGCCGCGGAGCGCTGGTACCACGCCATCGCCCGGTGGATGTCCGAGTCCGTGCCGAGCCCGTCACGGAAACACAGGCCGAGGCGCCGCTGGGCCGAAGCATCCCCGGCCTCGGCCTCCGTTGCCAATGCCTTGAAGGCCGCCACGGACTCGCCGCTCCCGAATCCGCCTGACACCGAAGCGGCCACCATAGGACGCATTGCGCTCCCATCCGAAACCCGTTTTCCGCTCCACTCCATCCGAAATCCCTCGCCGCCCACCAACGCCGATCTTGCCCGAGCCCGCCGCCGTTCGGCACCGGCAGCCCCTCAGTGGCGTCTCGCAGCACTCTGGATCTGCGGCTCCGCAAGCTTGAATTCGATAAGGCGCGCCAGACTCTCCAGCCGTTCGCCGAGGGACACCGCCTCCACCAGAGCCTGCCGCTCGGCCGTTTCGAAGGGCAGCTGGCCAATCATGAGGTTGACCAGGGACGTGACCGGCATTTTCTCCATCAGCAGATCGTCGACTTCCATCGACTTGCGGACGAAGTAGGCCCGGAGCAGCGAATAAAGACGGTGACATTCTTCGTGCTTGCCAGCATCGGTCTCGTAATCGACGGCGAAACGCTCCCAGCGGACCATCACCCGCCGGTAACCCCGCGTGCCTGCCAATTCCTCACCGACGTCGAAACGGCAGACGCCGGTGAGCACGATGATCAGGCGGCCATCCTGAGTCTCGCTGAAGGAAGTGATGCGGCCGGCGGTCCCCGTCCGGCTCAAGGCATCGGTGTCCCCGTCCGTCATGGAAGGGTCGGGCTGCACCATGCCGATCATCCGGTCTGCTCCCAGAGCATCGAACACCATGTTGAGATAGCGCGGCTCAAAAATGTTGAGAGGCAGCTGGCAACCCGGCATCACCACCGCTCCGGGCAGCGGAAAGACCGGCAGGCTGGCTGGAAGGAGGGAGAACGGCGGCGTGAAGGAGTGGCTCATGCGTTTTACGATTCGGCCCCACCGCGGCCTGCCGGGTGGGTAAGGTCTCGAGTCCGATCCAAGGACCCTATTATGCCAACAGCCGGCTCCGGATGCGCCCATCCGGACGGCCCAGGTTCCGGAACATCCTGGAAAATCGGACAATAGCGGCCATGACCCGATCCACCATCGCCAGTTTCCGCGCCGTTTCCAAGCACTACGGCAGTCACTGCGCCCTCCGCGACTTCAATCTGGAACTCCGGGAAGGCGAGCTGCTCACCCTCCTCGGCCCGTCGGGCTGCGGCAAGACCACGGTGCTGCGCCTTTTGGCCGGTCTGGAGATTCCCGATTCGGGCGAAATCTTCCTGGACGGGCGAACACTCGCCGGCGTACCGCCGGAAGCGCGTAACGTCAACACGGTATTCCAGAGCTATGCCCTTTTCCCCCATCTGAGCGTGGCCGAGAATGTCGCCTTCGGCCTGCGGATGAAAAAGCTCGGCAGCGCGGAAATCCGGGCGAGAACCGCGGAGGCATTGCGCATGGTGCGTCTGGACGGGCTGGGCGGGCACCGGCCGCTACAGCTGTCGGGCGGCCAGCAGCAGCGCGTGGCTCTGGCCCGCGCTCTGGTCAACCGTCCGCGGGTCCTGCTGCTGGATGAATGCTTGAGCGCCCTGGACTATCAACTGCGGCGCGAGATGCAGCTGGAACTCAAGGGTCTGCAGAGGCAGACCGGCATCACCTTCGTCTTCGTGACCCACGACCGGGAAGAAGCTTTGTCGATGTCGGACCGTATCGCCGTGATGCGGACGGGACGGATCGAACAACTGGGACCGCCCCGCGACATCTACGAGCGGCCGGCGAACCTGTTCGTGGCGCAGTTCGCGGGCGAGAGCAACGTTCTGGAAGCGACCGTCACGGCGATCACGGCTCCGGACAGCCTGATCGTCGAGCTGGCAGGGACGCCGCTGACCGTGCGAACCGACCGGCGATTCCGCGTCGGCGCCAGGCTCGTCCTGGTGCTCCGGCCGGAGGACCTGCACGTGCACGATGATGCCGCCGCCGAAGGCGGCCTCGCCGGGCACGTGCTGGAACGAACCTACCGCGGCGTGACCCTGGACACAGTGATCGCCCTGGATGCCGGACCGCGGATCAAGACCAGCGAATTCTTCCGCGAGGACACGCCGGCTCTGGATCATCCGCCCGGCCAGCGGGTACGGGTGAGCTGGACGCCGGGCTGGGAAATCGTGCTTCCCCATGAGCCAGAGACCTGAGATCCTCAAAACCGTGACGGTCGGCCTTCTGGCCGGCTGGCTGTTGTCGTTCGTGCTGGCACCCACCCTGCTGGTGGTGGGGCTGAGCCTCCTCAGCCGGAGCCCGGCGGGCTTCGCCGGCGGGCCCGTGACGCTCGACAACTACCGCCGGCTGGCCGACCCGATCTATCTGCATGTCTTCGCCGAGTCTTTCGCCACGGCGTTCATCGCCACCCTGCTCTGCCTGCTGCTGGGCTATCCCTTCGCCTATGGCCTGGCCCGCGCCCGGCCAGGGCTGCGCCCACTGCTGCTGACCCTGGTGATCGTGCCTTTCTGGACCAGCTCGCTGGTGCGCATCTATGCCATCCGCGGCCTGCTCGCGGCCAAGGGAGCGCTGAACAACCTGCTGCTGGCCGCGGGGCTGATCGATCAGCCGGTGCGGCTGCTCTACACCCAGACCGCCGAGATCGTCGGCCTGGTCCACGTGCTGCTGCCGTTCATGATCCTGCCGCTGTACGCCAGCCTGGAAAAGCTCGATCCCCGCCTGCTGGAAGCGGCCCGGGACCTCGGCGCCGGCCCCTTCCGGAGATTCCGGCACGTGGTCCTGCCGCTGACCCTGCCCGGCGTCGTCGCCGGCTGCCTGCTGGTGTTCCTGCCGGCCCTGGGCCTGTTCTACGTAGGCGACGTACTGGGCGGTTCGCGCCATCTGCTGGTCGGCAACCTGCTCAAGGACCAGTTCCTGGAGGCCCAGGACTGGCCCTTCGGCGCCGCCGCCAGCCTGGTGCTGATCGGACTGCTCCTGGCCTTCCTGGCGCTCTATGCGTATGCGGCGAAACGCATCGCCCCGGACGACGGTTAGTCCCGCGACGGATGGGCGAGTTCAGCCGCGCTCGCCTCCCAGCTGCGGCCGCCGCGACGAACAACGTATTCGCTCATGTGAAGAACAATGAGTCTGCGAATGAAAAATACCGCCCGTTTTGAGCCGGGGAAGGGCATTGCAGCGGCGATTCCGCCCGGCCGGCTGTACGGCGTCTTGATCTACGCCTTCCTTTACCTGCCTATGGCCGTGCTGATCCTGGGTTCGTTCAACGCCTCGAAATACGGCATCGGCTGGCAGGGCTTTACCCTGGATTGGTATGAAAGCCTGGCGAACGATGCCGAAATCCTCACCGCGGCCCGCAATTCTCTGGCCGTGGCCGCGCTGTCCGCCAGCCTTGCGACCGTCGTGGGCACCCTGGGCGCGGTCGGCCTGCACCGCTACCGGTTCCGGGGGAGAAAATTCCTGATGGGCCTGCTGTTCGTCACCCTGATGTCGCCGGACATCGTCATGGCGGTGTCGCTGCTGGTCCTGTTCATCGGCTTGCACCTGGAGCTGGGCCTGTTCACGCTGTGGCTGGCGCACACCGGCTTCTGCCTGCCTTTCGTCACCCTCACCGTGCATGCGCGGCTGCAAGGGTTCGACAACGCCCTGGTCGAAGCGGCGCGCGATCTGGGCGCCGGGGAATGGACCGCCATCCGCCGCGTCGTGCTGCCATTGGCGCTGCCGGCCATCGCCGCGGGCTGGCTGATGAGCTTCACCCTGTCGCTGGACGATGCGGTCGTCAGTTTCTTCGTCACCGGTCCGGATTTCGAGGTCCTGCCGCTGCGCATCTATTCCATGGTCCGGCTCGGGGTGAAACCGGAAGTGAATGCCCTCGCCTCGCTGCTGTTCGCGGTCTCGCTGAGCTTCGTGGTTCTCGCCCAATGGCTGCTGCACAAAGACCGGCACTGATCCGGCGGGCCGCGTTCTTGCTCGTGGCATTCCTGGTCCCGGTCGCGGCCGGGCAGCGGGAACTGCACTTCTTCAACTGGTCGGATTATCTGCCGCCGGCGGTGCTGGAGAACTTCACCCGCGAGACCGGCATCCAGGTGCACTACGCCACCTACGACAGCAACGAGGCAATGTATGCCAAGGTCAAGCTGCTCGAAGGCGGCGGCTACGACTTGGTGGTGCCGTCCACCTATATGGTCGACCGGATGCGCAAACAAGGCCTGCTGCGACCGCTGGATCGCTCGCTGCTGCCCCATTTCGGCAATCTCGATCCGCATCACCTCGACTTGCCGTTCGACCCAGAGAATCGCTACAGCGTGCCCTATCTGTGGGGAATGACCGGAATCGGGGTCAACGCCGAACGGATAGACCCTGCCAGTCTGCACGACTGGGCCGACCTCTGGCAGCCACGGTTCCGCCGCGCCCTACTGCTGCCCAACGACATGCGGGAGGTGTTCCACATGGCCATGAGGGTGCTGGGGCTGCCGGTCAATTCGACCGACCCCGCCCACATCGACGCGGCCTACCGCAAGCTGCGCGAACTGATGCCCAATGTGCGCCTGTTCAGCTCCGACGCGCCTCAGATCCTGTTCATCACCGGCGAAGTGGATGCGGGGATGATCTGGAACGGCGTGGCCTACCTGGCCGCGCGGGAGACCCCGGCGATCCGCTTCGTTCAGCCCCCGGGAGGGCCGCTGCTGTGGATGGACAACTTGGCGATCCTCAGGAACGCCACAAACCCGGACGAAGCGCACGCACTCATCGACTACCTGCTGCGGCCGGAAGTAGCCCGGCTGATAAGCGAGACCGTGGGCTACGCCACGCCGAATGCCGCCGCCATCGCCATCCTGCCGCCCGAGATCAGGAACGACCCCTTGATCTACCCACCGGCGGACGTCCTGGAACGCGGGGAGTACCAGGTGGACCTGGGTGAGGCGATCGGACTCTACACGGAATACTGGGAGCGACTGAAAGCAGGACAGTGAGGGCGAGCACGCTGCGCAATCAACCTTCTCCGGTTTCCATCGAAGGCGACGGCGCGGCTACGATCCGCCGTATCGCCGTCTCGTCCGCTTCGATGCATTCCACCAACCTGAACTGCACCCGCGCCCGCCGGAGATTCTGGCCACGGCTTTCGACCCGGAAGTACACGTCGCCGGCCAGATGGTCGGCCAGGAAACGGATGCCAAGTTCGAGCGGGATCAGCCGGATGGCGTCGTAGAGGTGGTCACGGTCCTCGGCCGTCAGCATGTCTCCCGCCGCCGCGAGATACCCCCGGAGGATGGCCTCGCACAGGGCCAGATCGAAGCGGGCCGCTCCCGGATCGTCGGAAGATTCACCGGAACGGTTGCAACAGGAGCGCAGACAGTCGCCGATGTCGTAATGCACCAGTCCAGGCTTGACGGTATCGAGGTCGATGAGAGTGAGGGCGCGCTCGCCGTCGCGGTCGAACAGGATATTGGCCAGCTTGGGGTCGCCATGGATGATGCGCAGAGCCAAACGGCCAGCCGCCTTCGCCCTTTCCAGCACCGGCACGAAATCCCGCCGCGCCTCGACGAAATCCAGCGCCTGGCGGACCGAAGGATCGGCCGCCCCGGCCGATGCCCGAACCGCGTCCAGCCGTGCGAGGTAGGCGGGTGCGATGTGGAAATCCGGCAACGTGTCTTCCAACTCTGTGCAATCGATCTCGCCCAGTGCGGCGTGAAACGTTCCCAGCACCCGACCGACCTCCAGTGCCTGACGTTCCGTCGCGATACGCTCCAGCACCCGGCTGCCTTCGAGGTAGCGCTGCGCCCGCCAGTAGCCGCCTTCGGCATCGATGAACGCGTCGCCGCCTGCCCGCGGCGCGACCAGATCCGGCCAATGCTCGCCGAGTCCGGAACGACCTTGCTTGACCCTGCCCTGGATGCGGCAGAGGTTGACGGTGATGCGCCCGGGATGCGCAAACACCCGGGTATTGAGGCGCTGCAACACGAAGCGCGGCGATGCGGCGGGAGACACCAGCCAGGTCCGGTTGATCAACCCGCCGCCCAGAGGTTCGACGAGGAAGCCCTCGCCTTCCGGCAGAAAGCGCGCCGCGACGAACTCCGGTTCTGCGCTCATTTTGGCTTGACCGAGGTCAGGCCCAGCTTCTGACGGGTGATCTGCTTCTGTCGTTCACTCTTCCGCAGCATCACGTACACGGCGCCGGTGCCGCCGTGCCAGCGCCGGGCACTGTGGAAGGCGAGCACTTCGTCGAGCTGGGGAAGCCAGCGCGCCACGTAACTCTTGAGATAGGTCGGCTTACCGGCCTCCCGCCCGCCCTTGCCATGATTGATCAGCACGGTCCGCACGTCATGCTTCATGCAATCACGGATAAACTCGAACACCGCCGTCCTGGCCTCTTCCACGCTCAGGAAATGCAGGTCGAGCACGGCTTCGATCTCATAGGCGCCCTCCTCCAGTTTACGAAACACCGCGCGCTGGATCCCCTGACGGCGAAAACTCAGCACCGACTCGCGATCGACGAATTCAACGAAATCAGTGGTGAGGAAATTGGCATCGCGCCCCGTCGCCCGCTGCGCCGCCGACCGTCGATAGAGCTGACCCGGCGTCGGCGCCTCCTGCGGACGCAAGAATGCCCGATCCGAGGGTTTGAGCGGCGTTACGTCTTCCATCTCACGCCGGAACAGTTCTTTGTCATCAGTATTCATCGGGACGATCTTTCCACTTCATCGAGCGCTACGAAGGAACGACCGCCCATCCGCCCGGAAGTTCCATCAGCCACGGCCATGGCGCGTCTGACGCCGGGTGGCCGGCTTTTCAAGCCGACGCGGCGCTTCAGCCGTCCCCGCATCGAGCAGGCAACGTGGGGGTCGCCTGGTACCGCTGGCCCGGAAATCCGCCGCCAGGGCATGCCGGACCCGGGCATCGTCTTCGCTGCATTCCATGGTCAGAAATTCGAAGACGAAATCGTACAGGCGGTCGAGCGCGATCTCGTGGGTCTTGCCCGTCCGAAGGTACAGCCAGTCGGAAAATGCCATGAACCGCGCAAAAGGCTGATCCCGCAGCAAGATCGTCCGGAGTTCCCTGAAGCGTCCGGAGTTCCCGACCAGATCCCAATAACGGGCGAAGCGGTTCAGGCGCTGCAGGGCCATGAAATCCAGGACGTCGGTCCGCACCACGTTGTAAGGGGGATGAGGGTTGTAGCGCATACCGCAGGATCGGGTGTGGCGGTCGATCGGCGCGCCGCGCAGGCGCTTCAGAATGCCAACCTGGATTTCATGGGGATCGAGAGCAATCAGGCGGTCGAAGCCGCGGGCGAATCCCTCCAGCGTCTCGCCCGGCAGACCGGCGATCAGATCGACGTGCAAATGCGCGTGGGTATGCCGCCTCAGCCAGCCCAGATTGGCTTCGGTCGCAGCATTGTCCTGGCGGCGGCTGATGCGCGCCTGCACCTCCGGGTCGAAACTCTGCACCCCGATTTCGAGCTGCAGGCATCCCGGCGGAAAGCGCGCCAGCGCCTCCTTCAAACGATCCGGCAGATGATCAGGAATCACCTCGAAATGCAGGAACAAGGACGGGTCTGCCTTGTCCAGGAAGAATTCGAGGATACGTAGGCTGGTGCCGATGTTGAGATTGAAGGTCCGGTCGACGAACTTGAAATGCCGCACACCGCGCCGGTAGAGATCTTCCATGGCGGCCAGGAAACGACCGGTCTCGAACGGCCTGGCGGTCCGGTCCAATGCCGACAGACAGAATTCACACTTGAATGGACACCCCCGCGAGGCCTCGACATAGATCAGCCGGTTGGCGATGTCCTGATCGCCGTAACAGGTATAGGGCAGTTCCAGGGCGTCGAGGTCCGGCAGTTCGGCGCGGAGGAAGCGCCCGGCCGGCGGCGTGCCGTTCAGGATGTCCCGGCACAGGCGGGAAAACACCAGCTCGCCCGGTCCCCCGACGATATAATCCGCCAGCCGGGTGATCGGCTGCTGTTCCCATTCATGGCTGACCTCCGGCCCGCCGAGCACGACGATCAGCTCCGGTCTCACCGACTTGAGCAGCGCGACCAGCCGGGCGGTCTCTTCCACGTTCCAGACGTAAACGCCCAACCCCAGGATGCGCGGATGCAAGGCCAGCACTTTTTCTGCGACATCGGCAGGGCGGTCGGTGATGACGAATTCGGCCAGCGCGGCATCGGCCCGCAACTCACCCAGGTTGGCCAGCAGACAGCGCAGGCCGAGGGATGTGTGGATGAAGCGCGCGTTGAGGGTGGACAATACGATGGCCGGCACGGCTTTGGGGATCCCTGACTTACGGAGCCGGCATTTTAATACAGGCGGAAGCGGCGGCTCCGCATGGATGACACAGCGACAGGACAGACCTTGCCGATCTTGAAATTCTTCCGGCACCTGCGCCGGCGGCGGATTCTCGACGAATGTCCGATCGGTCCGACGGCATTCCGCGCCGCCATTGCCAACGTTCCTCTGCTGGCCCGCCTGCCCGAACCGGAACGGGAGAAACTGCGGCGCCTGGCGACCCTATTCCTCCATGAAAAGATTTTCGAATCGTCCGGCAATCTGGCTTTGACCGAAGCCATGAAGATCCGCATCGCCGCACTGGCCTGCCTCCCCATACTCCATCTGGATTTCGACTGGTATGCCGGCTGGCGCACGGTAGTGGTGTTTCCCACCGAATTCGTGCGGCCGCGGGAGGCCATGGACGACGTCGGCGTCATGCACGAATGGGAGGAAATCCTCGGCGGCGAAGCCTGGGATCGGGGGCCCGTCATCCTTTCCTGGGCCGACGTGGAAGCTTCGGGACAGGGCGACGGCTACAACGTCGTCATCCACGAAATGGCACACAAGCTGGACATGCTGAACGGCCCCTGCGACGGTTTCCCTCCCTTGCACCGGGGCATGAGGCCCTCGGCCTGGGCACAGGACTTCACTTCCGCATTCGAAGATTTCAATGCCCGGTTGGACCGCGCCGAATACACCCCCGTCGACCCTTACGCGGGCGAATCGCCCTCGGAGTTCTTCGCGGTGCTGAGCGAATATTTCTTCGAACGGCCCGCCTTGGTGCACGACGAATTCCCCGCAGTTTACGCCCAGATGTGCCAGTTTTACCGGACCGACCCGCTGCAGCGCACCCCCGCCCTGGGGTAGGATTCACGCCGGGCACCCGCCGAGCGTACCCCATACCTGTCCGGAGGTTGGGTGCCACCCCATATCGAGCCTACGAGAAGACCCCAATGCAAGACGAATTCGACGACCTGGACGCCGCCGCCGAGGAAGAAGGCTCCGGCCGCCGCCGTAACCATGCGAAAATGAAGCGCGCGAGCGCAGAGCTGCTGGAACTCGGTCGGGAACTGGTGCTGCTGCCACAGGAAGGACTGGACCGGCTGGCGCTGCCCGAGCCGGTAGCGGAGGCCGTGCGGCTGGGAAGGCGCATCGATGCGCACGGGGCGCTGAAGCGGCAGATCAAATACATCGGCAAACTGCTGCGCCAGATCGACGCCGGACCGATCCGCGACGCCCTCGACGCCATGAGAAATCACGGCGCCGCGGCTGCCAGGCGGCAACACCGCATCGAACGATGGCGCAACCGGCTGATCGCCGAAGGCGACGAAGCCGTCGACGCGCTGATGGAGGAGTTCCCCAGCGCGGACCGCCAGTTGCTCCGGAAGCTGGTCCGCGGCGCCCGCGAGGAGCGGGCGCGCGCCAAACCGCCGCGCCACGCCCGTCAACTGTTCCAGGAAATCCGCCGGCTGCTGGCAGAGGTCGAGGAATGCTCCGAGTGATTCAACGGCCCCGAGGGTCCGGCCGGCCCGTCCGTTCGCCGAAGGGGAATGGCATGGCCTCGGTCTCGTAGGTCAGGAACAGCATGATGCGATAGATGTATTCGGCTAGCCGGGCGCCGCTCTGGACGGCGTTGGGATTCACGCCACCGGTGAGCAGGTGGCTCAGGAACTGGAACGCGACGATGGCCCAGAACACGAACCGGACCGCGCCGAGCACCACCATGAAAAACACCATGAAGACCAGCCGCCGGCCGATGCCGGTGATCGCAGGACGTTCGAAAGTCTCGTCAGACATGAGTTCCCCTTGGCGGCCGCCGGATCAGCCTTGCTGGAGCAGGTTGCGCAGATCGATCGTTGCCGCGTTGGCGCGGGCGATGTAATTGGCGAGGGTCAGTGAATAATTGGCGAAAATGCCGAAGCCGTCGCCGTTCAGGATGATCGGGCTCAGGAACGGTGCCTGGCCGTCCTCCAGTTCGTGGATGATGGACTGCAGCGAGACCAGCGCGGTCTTGTTGCCGAGGATGTCGCGGAAGTCGAATTCGATGGCCTTGAGGATGTGGATCGCCGCCCAGCTGTAGCCCCGGGCCTCGAAGAAGATGTCGTCGACGTTCCACCAGGAGGTCTTGGTGGCCACGCCCCTTTTCTCCTCCGTGCTCACCTGGCTCATGTCCCCAGCACTCGCGCTCAGACGGTTGGACAGACTGCCCAGACGCTTTTCGAGGATCTCCAGGTACTGCCGCAGATTGTCCGCGCGGGAGAAGAAACTGGCCTCGCGCTTCATCAGCCTGGCGCGGTAACGCATCATCGCCTCGATGCCTTTCTGGTATTCCGATTCGGACGAGGGCAACTGCCAGGAAGTATGGTCGAAATAGAAGAAAGGTTCTGCCTGGGCGAGGTCGGGATCTTCCTTGGATTGCGACTGGGCCCGGGCGATGTGGTTGCGCAGCGCCGAGGTGGCATCGCGCAGCGCGGTCAGCGCTCCATACTCCCACATCGGCATGTTGTCCTCGAAGACGCCCGGGGGGAACATGTCGTTGACTAGGAATCCGCCCGGCTTGTAAAGGAGGGTTTCGCCGATGTCGATCAGCGTCGTCGCATAGGTATAACCCAGCGGCAGCTCGCGGGAATTCTTGACACCGGCATCCTGGATCGCCGAAGCGAGCACGTCGAATTCTTCCGGCTCTTCACCCCAGTACTCCGCGATCGCCAGGAAAATCCCCAGCACCAGAATGGTCAGCATCGTCACGGTCCAGAGCAGACCCTTCTCGCGCATGGTGCGCGGATGGTACGCGCGTAGGATGGCGCCGAAGAAAGACTTCAGCAGACCTGGACGTTTGGGTGACGCAGCCATGAGGAATCCTGTAGGGGTTGCCCGTCGTGGGAAGTGTCGATTATATCCAAAAAAACCCAGGGGATACTCAGGCTTTCCGGGGGCGGTCGCGCCGCGCACGCGGGTGGCTCTGATCGTAGACGGCGGCCAGCCTCTGGAAATCGACGTGCGTATAGATCTGGGTCGTGGCCAACGTGGCATGACCGAGCAGCTCCTGCACGGCCCGCAGATCGCCGCTGGCCTCCAGCATGTGGCTGGCGAAGGAATGCCGCAGCATATGGGGATGGACCCGTTCGGACAGCCCCAACTTCGCACGCCAGCGTTCCAGCCGCATTTCCACCGTGCGCGGGGCGATGCGCCGGCCCTGCCGGCTGAGAAACAGCGCTGGCTGCCCCGCGCCGGTCAGGACGCGACGGGCTTCCAGCCAGGCACCGATGGCTTCGAGCGCCTTGGCGCCGACCGGCACGTAGCGTGCCTTGCCGCCTTTGCCCTTACGGACGAACACGCTGCCGGCGCCGAAATCGACGTCGACGACATCCAACTCCACCAGTTCGCTCAAGCGCAGGCCGGACGAATAAAACAACTCCCACATCGCCCGATCACGGGTCTCCAGCCGATCGTCGGCGGGCGCATCGAGCAGCCCGGCGACCGCATCCACATCGAGCAGACGCGGCAGCCGGCGTCCACTCCTAGGCGGGCGCACAGCCCGCGCCGGGTTGACATCCAACAGCCGTTTTTTCAGCAGATCGTCGAAAAACCCGCGAATGGCGGCCAGAAGCCGCTGAAGGCTCCGGGCCGACAACTCACCCCGATGATGCCGGGTGCCGACATAGGCCCGGATCCTGGCTGCGTCGACGTCCGCCCAGCCAGCGAGGTTCACCGAATCGCAGTACGCATGGAAGGCGCAAAGGTCCCGCCGGTAGGCCGCGTGCGTATGTCTGGACGCCCGCCGCGCCAGCCGGTCCAGATAATCGTCGAGCTGCTCGAGGGAATCCGGCGCCACGGTGCATTCAGCGTTCGCGGTCGATCAGGGCGACGAGACGGGCGGCGACGATTTCCCCCATCTGCACCAGGAACAGATTGCCCATCTCCGGAGTGAACCGCCCGGCGTCGAAGCTGCCGATCGCCAACAGCCCCTTGATCCCGGCATGACAGAGGGGCACCAGGGCGCACGACGCCACATCGGGCGCATCGGCACCGAAGAGAAACTCCAGCAAAGGTTCGGGGGGGGAGCCGCACACCGGCTCGCAGGAGGCCAGGAGGGGTTCGAGCAGGATGCTCACGGCCGGATCCGGCATCACGTGCAGATCACCGACCGCAGGATGGGCGACGGTGCGGAAAACCCTGACGGAAACGAAGTCGGCCTGAAATCCTTCGTGCAGGCTCCATTTCAGTCCCGCCAGCATGTCATCCACTGAAGCGGCATCCAGCAGAGTCAGCGTGAGGCGATGGAAACGGGCAAACAGCGCGTCGTTCTCCCGCGCGATCCTGAGAATGTCGTTCAACTGTCCCTGCTGCTTCCTGTTCTTCCCGCGCAGCAGCTCGATCTGGCGCGCCACCAGCGAAACCGCTTCACCACAGGGATGGGGCACATGCATGGACTCCAGCAGATCCAGCTGGTCGTGGAAAAAGTCCGGATGCTTCCACAGATAGTCCGCCACCTGGGACGCCGAGAGTTCCGCGCGCTCCGTGCGCCTGGCCTTCCCGAAGTTCATGTTGCCATCCTCCCCTCGAACACGGTAACTGCCGGGCCACTCAGGTAAACCGGCGTCCCCCTTCCCTGCCAGCCGATCCGCAGTGTGCCGCCCGGCAGGTCGATGCGCACGGGACTTTCCAGCGTCCCCTGCAATATGCCGACCACTGCGGCGGCACAGGCGCCACTGCCACAGGCCAGGGTTTCCCCCGTCCCACGCTCATAGACCCTGAGGCGCGCATGATGCAGGTCCAGGACCTGCATGAAACCGATGTTGGCGCGTTCGGGGAATAGCTCGTGCCGTTCCAGCACCGTGCCGACGCGCGCCACCGGCGCCTCGTCGACATCGGCTACCGTGATCACCGCATGGGGATTGCCCACGGAGACCGCGCCGAACCGCCAGTCCACGCCCTCGACGTTCACCGTGTAGACCGACCGCTCCCGATCCGCCAGCAGCGGGACCTCGGCAGGCGCATGGCGAGGCACTCCCATTTCGACCCTGACTTCACCGCCCGCCTCCAGCCACAGGACCATGCGGCCGGCCGCGGTTTCCACCCGGATCTCGTCGCGGTCGATGAGCCCCTTCTCGCGCACGAAGCGGGCAAAGCAGCGCGCGCCATTGCCACACTGCGAGACCTCTCCGCCGTCAGCGTTGAAAATCCGATAGCGGAAATCCACCTCGTCGGAAGCCGGCGGCTCCACCAGCAGGATCTGGTCGCAGCCTATGCCGTAATGCCGGTCGGCCAGCCGGCGCAATGCCGCCTCATCCAGGTTCACTGTCTGATGAATGGCATCGATCACGACGAAGTCGTTGCCCAGCCCCTGCATCTTGGTGAAACGCAGCATGACAGGCTCCTACGGCAGCAGCCGCTCACCGGCGAAAAGTCGAGCCACGTTCTCCCGCTCCCGGATCAGGTACACGGCGCTGCCATCCACCAGGATTTCGGCCGGCCGTGGCCGGGAGTTGTAATTCGAACTCATGCTGAAACCGTAGGCTCCGGCAGAGCGCACCGCCAACAGGTCGCCCGGGACCAGTCTCAGCTCGCGCGACTTGCCCAGGAAATCGCCGGTCTCGCAGACCGGTCCCACGACATCGTAGCTGTGCGACTCCACATCGTCACGTGGTGCGACCGGGACGATCTCCTGCCAGGCACCGTACAGCGCCGGGCGCAGGAGATCGTTCATCGCCGCGTCGACGATCGCGAAATGCTTGGTCTGATTGGCTTTGAGATATTCCACCCGGGTCAGCAAGATGCCAGCGTTACCGGCGACGGCACGGCCCGGCTCGATCAGGATTTCGAAATCGTGGCGGCCGAGCCGGCGGAAAAGCTGCTCGGCGTATTCCGTCGGATGCGGCGGATCCTCGTCGCGGTAACGGATACCCAGGCCGCCGCCCAGGTCCAGGTGACGGATCGCGATGCCTTCGCCGCGCAGCCGAGCGACCAGCGCCAGCACCCGTTCCAGCGCGTCGATGAACGGCATGGAACTGGTCAGCTGCGAACCGATGTGGCAATCGATGCCGACGACTTCCAGGTTGGGCATCCGCGCCGCACGGCGGTACTGCACGAGCGCCTCTTCCACTTCGATGCCGAACTTGTTCTCGCGCAGGCCGGTCGAGATGTAAGGGTGGGTGCCGGCATCGACGTCCGGATTCACCCGCAGCGACACCGGCGCCTTGACGCCGCGCTCGCCGGCCAGCCGGTCGAGCCGGTCGAGCTCTTCGGCCACCTCGACATTGAAGCAGCGGATGCCGGTATCCAGAGCGCGCGCCAACTCGTCCTCGCGCTTGCCGACGCCGGAGAACACCACTCTGGAAGGGTCGCCACCTGCTGCCAATACCCGTTCCAGCTCGCCGACCGAGACGATGTCGAAGCCCGACCCCAGCCGCGCCAGCAGATTCAGGATGGCGATGTTGGAGTTGGCCTTGACGGCATAGCAGACCAGATGCGGGCAGTCGCCCAGCGCAGCGTCGAAGGCATGCCAGTGCCGCTCCAGCGTGGCGCGGGAGTAAACGTAGCATGGCGTTCCATGCTGTTCGGCGATGGCGGACAGCGGGACGTCCTCGACGTGGAGGATGCCGTCACGATAATTGAAATGATCCATGGAACCTTCAGGATTTCTGCTTTTCGGTCCGCGCCGGCTCGCGGTCTGGGAGATACAGCGGACCTTTCTGCCCGCAGGCGCTCGACAGCAAAGTCAGCGCCACGGTCAGCCAGAGGGCGGGATGATTCTTGCTCATACCGGGTGGTCCTGCGGAAATGGGGGAAATGGGGTTGAAAGACCTCATGCAAGGCCGGCATTCTAATGCAAACACCGCCCCCTGTAACGATTCGTGGCTTCCCCGCCGTTCTCCGCCTTCCAGCAAGCCGTACTCGACTGGTTCGATCTCGAGGGACGCCACGACCTGCCCTGGCAGCGTCCCCGCACGCCCTATCGGGTATGGATATCCGAGGTCATGCTGCAGCAGACCCAGGTCGCCACCGTCATCGGATATTTCGAGCGGTTCATGCGGCACTTCCCCCGTCTTGCGGTTCTGGCCGAAGCAGACCTCGAGGAGGTCCTGGCGCTGTGGTCCGGCCTGGGCTATTACAGCCGCGCCCGCAATCTCCACCGCACCGCCCGCATCGTCACCGAGCGTCATGCCGGCGAACTGCCCGCCGATCCCGCGGTGCTGACAACCCTGCCCGGTATCGGCCGTTCCACGGCCGGCGCGATCTCGAGTCTGGGATTCGACCGCCGGGCGGCGATCCTCGACGGGAACGTCCGCCGGGTGCTGGCGCGCTGCCATGGCGTCGAAGGCTGGCCGGGGGCATCCAAAGTGGAAAAGGATCTGTGGCGACTGAGTGAGGAACTGACGCCTTCGACACGGTGCGCAGATTACAACCAGGCGATGATGGACCTGGGCGCGACGGTGTGCACGCGCAGCAGACCGGCCTGCGCCGACTGCCCCCTGGCCGGAACCTGCGTCGCGCGACGGCAAGGCCGGCAAACCGAACTGCCGGCGCCCCGCCGGACCGCTCCGACGCCGGTACGATCGACCCTCATGCTGCTGATGGTCGATCCCGACAGGCGGGTGAGGCTGCAAAAACGCCCGCCCGCCGGAATCTGGGCGAACCTGTGGGCCTTTCCGGAATTCGACGGTCTAGAGGAACTGAATGCCTGGTGTGCGCTACACGGCATTCACGCCCACCGGCTTGAGCCCCTGCCGCCGCGCCGTCATACTTTCAGCCATTTCCATCTGGACTTTACGCCAGTCATCGTTCACTGCGGTGTGGGCCACACCGGCGTCGAAGAAGCGGCGCAAGGTCTTTGGCACCCCCTAGGCGCCGCGATCGGGTTCGGCGTCCCGACCCCGGTCCGCCGACTGCTGCATGAACTCGAACGACTCATCTGAACACTGGAGAACACCATGGCGAGACGAATCATTTGCGCGAAACTCGGCATCGAAGCCGATGGGCTGGATGCCCCACCGTTTCCCGGCCCCCAAGGTCAGCGAATCTTCGAGCACGTGTCCAAAGAAGCCTGGCAGGACTGGCTCAAGCTGCAGACCATGCTGATCAACGAACACCGGCTGACGCCGTTCGAAGCCAGCGCCCGGAAGTTTCTGGAACAGGAGAGGGAGAAATTCCTGTTCGGCGGGGGTACCACCACGCCCGAAGGCTACGTGCCGCCCAGGTCCTGACTTTTTTCGATGCGACGGGCATGGAAAGGGCCGTCGGAAGACGGCCCTTTCCATGTATCCGCTGGACGAAAACCATTCAGAAAAGGCTTTCGGTCGATGGACGTTCCTCGGCGCCGTATGGGCCGGCGGGGCCACCCATGGTCGGGGCTTCGATCCGGCTTTCGTCGCGCGCCCCCGCCCCCGGTTCCACCTCGCCCGCCGGTGAATGCGGGGCTGCGGCCTCGAGCGGCGCGGCACCGGACAGGCTGATGACGGTGGGAATGCCGGTGGGTTCCTCGACGGCCTTCCTCAACGCCGCCTCGTCGATGGCGACGGGATGGGTCGCGGTTTCCTTTTGGATCAAGCTCACCGCTTTGGCCATGAGGTCGGCGGAGCTCAGGCGGTCCTCGTCCAGCGATTCACTCACTTCGATGTAGAGCGTTTCACCCTGCCAGCCCAGCTTGACCGGCTGGTTCACGAGGTTGACCGGGGTGCCGACGGCAACCTCGGGAAACAGCTTGGCGACGTCTTCCGGGTACATGCGGATACAGCCGTGGGTCACTCGCATGCCGATGCCGTAGGACTTGTCCTGATCGGTCCCATGGATGAGATAACCGGGCACGCCCAGGCGCATGGCGAACTGGCCAAGGGGATTGTTGGGGCCGGCCGGGACGACGTCGGGCAGGATCTCGCCGTTCTTGGCATGCTCGGCCTTGATCGACGCCGGCGGGCGCCATACGGGATCCTTGACCTTGGCCACCACCTTGGTCAGACCCAGTGGCGACCGCCAGTCCATCCGGCCGATGCTGATGGGATAGGTCACGACCTTGGTCGGTTTGGCGCCCTTGCCGGCACTGGGATAGAAATACAAGCGCATCTCGGGGATGTTGACGACGATACCGTTGCGCGGCGCATCGGGCAGGATGAACTGCCGCGGCACCGTGACCCGGGTCCCCGCGCCCGGCAGCCAGCGATCGACCTTGGGATTGGCCATCACGATTTCATCCTGGCCCACGCTGTATTCCCTGGCGATGTCGATCAAGGTGTCTTCCTGCCTGGCCGGAACGTATTCGATCTGCCCGACCAGGTCCGAGCCGTCGGCCGGCAGCGGCAACACCTCGGCGCAGACCGCGGAAGACAGCAGTCCGCCCAGGGCAATCCCGGCGCACCGTTGCGCCGACGGGGTCATCCGATTCGCACTCATGCGCACTCTCGCTTTTATTTATTGTCCGCCATCACGGATCGTTGGACGGCCTCACCGCCGAAGAGTTCGACGAGCCGTGCCAGAAATTGTGACAGTTCCAGCGTCATGATGGCAAAGTCCGCATCGAAACGCTCCACTTCGTCGGCCGCGTCGATTTCCGCCGCCTGTTCCTGGATCACATCCAGGAAACGCAGCTTCTTGATTCCCAGCGCATCGTCCAGGGTAAAGCTCAGTCGGTCGTTCCAGCTCACCGCCAGCCGCACGACTTCCTTGCCCGCATCGATGTGGTTGCGGATTTCCGGCGCCGACAGGTCCTGGCGGCGACAGCGGACGATGCCACCCTCTTCCTCCGGCGAGCGCAGCTCGCACTCGTCTTCGATGACGAGGTCCGGCGGCAGATCCTGCTCCAGCAGCCAGGTGGTCATCACCGCCGGCGGACGGTCTTGCGTCGCGACCGGCGCCACCGGCAGGGAACCGAGGGTCTGCCGCAGCAGGCTGACCAGTTCCTCCGCCTTCTTGACGCTGGCGCTGTCCACCACCAGCCATCCGCCGCGCGGATCGACATAGGCATAGGTCCGGCGCGTATGGCTGAACGCGCGCGGCAACAGGCTGTTAAACACCTCGTCGCGCAGATCGCGGCGCTCCTTGCGCCCGACCGGCGTCCCGCGTCGTGCTTCGATCTCCTCGGCCCGCTCCTCCAGCGCTTCGTTCACCACCGAGGCCGGAAGTATTTTTTCTTCTTTGAGCAGAGAGACCATCAGGTAGCCGTTGGCAGCATGCACCAACGGCAGATCGTCACGGCGCAGTGGCGGATGCCAGCCGGCGGCGGCCAGCTCCATGCTGCCGCAGGGTGCGAAGCGGCGGGCCACGAGGGCGTGTTCGAGTCGTTCAGCGGTGAGGGTGCAGGCTTCGGTGAATCGGTAGAGGACGAGGTTCTTGAACCACATGGCCAATCGTTCAAAAAGTGCGGGATTATCGGCGCAATCGGACCGGCTGTCACGGACGATGGGCCCGATTGCAGCAGCCGCCGGTTTGGCGGATCATGAGCCCTCCCGCAGTTCGTCGACAACAAGGAATCATGAACGGCCATCCCGCTGCGCTCCCCCCCGACCGTCTCCTTACCCCCTGCGATCCCGCCAGCTTCTGGTTCGAAACCACCGCCGAACTGGCGGATACCGACATCATCATCGGCCAGCCCCGCGCCCTGGAAGCCATCCAACTGGGCCTCAAAGTCGCTCAGAAAGGGTTCAACGTGTTCGTGCTGGGGCCGCCCGGCAGCGGCAAACTGACCGCGGCGCGCGAACTCGCAGAACGCATCGCCGCCACCCAGCCACCGCCGAGCGACTGGTGCTACGTCAACAACTTCGCCAACCCCGCCCAGCCCAAGGCATTGCGCCTGCCGGCCGGCTGGGGACGGCACTTGGCGCACGACATGGAAGTGGTGGTCGAGGATCTGGTTTCCGCCCTCCCGGCAGCCTTCGAAGGCGAGGAATACCGCAGCCGCGCCGAAAAGATCGAACAGCAGGCGCGCGAGCGCGAAGCCGAGGCGGTCAACCGGCTACGGGCGGAGGCATTGCGGAGCCGCATCGCACTGATCGAGACCCCGACCGGCTTTGCCTTCGCTCCGATGCAGCGGGACCAGGACGAGATCATCAGCCCGGACCAGTTCCAGAACCTGTCGGACCAGGAACGCCAGGCCATCGAAACCACCGTCGCCGACCTGCAGCAGCAACTGCAGAAGATCCTCCGCCAGTTTCCGGCCTGGCGCAAAGAGGCGCGCGGCAAACTCAAGGCGCTCAACCGCGAAATCGCCGAATTCACGGTGTCCCATCAGTTCGCCGACCTCAAAGCACGCTATGCCAGCCTGCCCGGCGTGATCGAGTACCTGAACCTGGCCCAGGCCGACATCATCGAACACACAGAGTCGTTTCTCCCCAAGGCCGAAGGCGTCATCAGCCTGTTCGAAGGGCCGCAGAAAGCGCCGGCACAGCGCTACCGGATCAACCTGGTGGTCGATCACAGCGAACTCACCGCCGCACCGGTGGTGCAGGAAGATCTGCCCACCCATGGCAACCTGATCGGACGGATCGAGCACCAGGCCCACATGGGAGCGCTGGTGACCGATTTCACCATGATCCGGCCGGGCGCCCTGCACAAAGCCAACGGTGGCTACCTGCTGCTCGATGCGCGCAAACTCCTGAGCCAGCCGTTCGCCTGGGAGACGCTGAAGCGCGCCCTGCATGCCGGCGAGATCCGCATCGAAGCGCTGGAACGCAGCCTCAGCCTCATCAGTACCACCAGCCTGGAACCGGAGCCGATCCCGCTGGATCTCAAGGTCATCCTGTTCGGCGAGCGCATGCTCTATTTCCTGCTGGACATCTATGACCCGGAATTCCCCGAGTTCTTCAAGATCGCCGCCGACTTCGAAGAGGTCCTGCCACGCGACGCGGATTCGATCGAACTGTACGCGCGGATGGTTGCCACCCTGGCCCGCCGCGAGAAACTGCGGCCGTTGCACCGGGAGGCGGTGGCCCGCATCGTCGAGCATGCCTCGCGGAGGACCGGCGACAGCGAGAAGCTGAGCGCGCATCTGCGCAGTCTGGCCGACCTGATGAGGGAGGCCGATTTCTATGCAGGCAGCGACGGACGCAACCTCATCACCGCAGCCGACGTCGAACACGCCATCAACCGCCGGATCTACCGCTCCGACCGCCTCCGCAACCGGGTCCAGGAAGCGATACGGCGGGGGCTGATCTTCGTTGACACCGAAGGTGCGGTAGCGGGCCAGATCAACGGCCTCTCCGTATTCCAGCTCAATGATTTCGCCTTCGGCCAGCCCTCGCGGATCACCGCCACCACCCGTCCCGGCAGCGGACGCATCCTGGACATCGAAAAAGAAACCGAGCTCGGCGGCGCCCTGCACAGCAAAGGCGTGCTGATCCTCGGCAATTTCCTCGCTTCGCGCTATTCCGGCGCCCAGGGCTTCTCGGTCGCCGCCAGCCTGGTGTTCGAGCAGTCTTACGGCGGCGTGGACGGCGACAGCGCTTCGCTGGCCGAGCTGTGCGCGGTGCTGTCCTCGATCGCCGAAGTGCCGATCCGGCAGAGTCTGGCCATCACCGGTTCGGTCGACCAGCACGGCCGGGTGCAGCCCATAGGCGGCGTGAACGAGAAGATCGAAGGCTTCTTCGACGTCTGCGCGGCGCGCGGCCTGACCGGCGACCACGGCGTGATCATCCCGGCGGCCAACGTCGTGCATCTGATGCTGCGGCGGGACGTGGTGCAGGCCGCGGCCGAAGGGAAATTCCACGTCTATGCGGTGTCTCAAGTCGACGAGGCGCTGGAACTCCTCACCGGCATCCCGGTGGGTCGCCGTGACGAAACCGGCGTGTTTCCGGAAGGTTCGCTGAACAGGAAGGTGGAAGAACGGCTCAAGGACTTCGCCGCGGTGCTGCGCAGCCTGCAGAAGAGCGGCGAAGAGACGGGCGGGGAGAAACATTGACTGCGCTTCCTGCGATCATCTGACGGTGTTTCGAATCGCACGCATACCTCCTTCCATGGAAAGCAACCGTTTCACCGGCAGCGACGCCGAAATCCCCGCCGTCCTCGTCCCATCCACCGACGGCCCGTTCCGCCATCGCGCAGCCCGCTTCCGCGATCTGGCCCGGTCCCGGTCCTCGCTGGCCGGCTACCTGAACCTCATGGCCGACCTGGCCGAGATTCAGGCCGGCCTCTGGAACGATGCCGCCGCCGCGCTGCCGCTGGACATGGCCGGGCTGCCGGAAAATCCGGCATGGCGCGCCACGCTGCGGTCGATCGCCGACCGGCTGACTCCGGGGGAGCCTGGGCTCGCCTCCTTGCTGAACCGGATCCGGCAGGCGACGGACCAGGAGCTGGCAATCTGGGGAAACGGCGTCCTGGCCGGCGATTTCGACCGCACCGATGCCGGGATCACGCCCCTCGTAGCCGCGGCCCTGCAGATCCACATGACTTCGTTCGCTTCCCGCCTGGAGAAAGAAGGACTCGGCCCGACGCGAAACGACGCCACCTGCCCGGTTTGCGGCTCCCTGCCGGTCGCCTCCGTCCGGCAGACGGGTGGGGCGGTCCACGGCCTGCGCTACCTGGTCTGCGGCCTGTGCGGGTGCGAATGGCACCGGCTGCGCATCCAGTGCACCCACTGCGGCTCCAGCAAGGAAGTGGCCTACTTCGCGATCGAGGGCGGGAGCGATGCCGTGAAGGCGGAAGGCTGCGGCGACTGCATGACCTACGTGAAGATCATGGATCGCGACAAGGACGCCGCCGTCGATCCCTTCGCCGACGACATCGCCAGCCTGGCTGTGGACCTGCTCATGGCCGAGGAGGGTTACCGGCGGCTGGGTTTCAATCCGCTGCTGGTGCCCGGCGGCTGATGCGAGAGACCCTACCCAAAATGGCCATGGCGGAAAACCGGCGTAGCTGGGGGCGATCGTCCCTGGCAGCAATCCGATCATACAAGCACTAGAATTTCCCCACCGGAACTCACCGTCCCGGCCGTCATGCAGCCTTAACCGGAGACTCCCCATGGCCAAACACTCCCAGCATTCCTCCCCTCCCCGCAAGCTGTTCGATACTTTGAACGATCTCTGGCAGCGGGCGAAAAGCGAGGCCGGCCTCTCGGCCGAAGGTCCCGAGGGCACCCGCCGCCGCAACAACCTGATTCTGTATCTGTTGCTGGTGCTGTCCACCCTGTACCTGCTGAACGGGTATCAGACTCTGCGCAACGAGGAAATTCCCTACAGCGAATTCCTGAAAGCGGTGGCCGAAGGCAGAGTGGAACAGGCCGTGGTCACCGAGCAGACCATTTCGGGCACCCTCAAGCCCGAAGCCGAGGGTGAATCGACCCGGCCCTTCATCACTGTGCCACTGTGGAACCACGAACTCGCCGCGGAACTGGAAAAAAAGGGCGTGAAATACACGGTCCGCTATGGCAGTAACTGGTTCAGCAGCCTGATCTTCAACTGGATCGTCCCCATCGTTCTGCTCACCCTGTTCTGGACCTGGATGGCGCGGCGCATGACCGGGGGGAGGGGATTCCTGAGCATCGGCAAGAAGACCCGGATCCAGGCCGACACCGCCGCCAAAGTCACGTTCGGCGACGTGGCCGGCGCCGACGAAGCCAAGCAGGAGCTGCGGGAAACCATCGAGTTCCTGCAGAACCCCACCCGCATCCAGAGCCTGGGCGGACGCATGCCCAAGGGCGTGCTGCTGGTCGGCCCACCCGGCACCGGCAAGACTCTCCTGGCCCGCGCCGTCGCCGGCGAAGCCGGGGTCCCGTTCTTCAACATCAGCGGCTCGGAGTTCATCGAACTGTTCGTGGGGGTCGGTGCCGCACGCGTCCGCGACTTGTTCGAACAGGCCCGTCAGAATGCCCCGTGCATCATCTTCATCGACGAGCTGGATGCCATCGGCCGATCCCGCGGCGGTCCGGTGGTGATGGGTGGCCACGACGAGCGCGAGCAGACCCTCAACCAGCTGCTGACCGAGATGGACGGCTTCGACCCCTCGGTCGGCGTCGCCGTGATGGCCGCCACCAACCGTCCGGAAATCCTGGACAAGGCTCTGCTCCGCTCCGGTCGCTTCGACCGCCAGATCGTTGTGGACAAGCCGGGGCTGGAGGACCGGGTTTCGATCCTCAAACTGCATACCCGGAAGATGAAACTGGCAGCGGATGTCGATCTACGTGTGGTCGCCCAGCGCACACCCGGCTTCGTCGGCGCCGATCTGGCAAACGCCGCCAACGAGGCCGCCATCATCGCCGTACGCGCGAACAAGGCCGCCATCGGCATGGCGGACTTCGAGGCTGCCATCGACCGTATCCTGGCGGGTCCGGAGAAGAAGAGCCGGCTGCTCAACGATGCAGAGAAGCACCGCGTGGCCGTCCACGAATCCGGCCACGCCCTGGTCGCCGAAATCGTGCCGACCGGCCAACCCGTGCACAAGGTGTCGATCATTCCCCGCGGCGCCGCTGCCCTGGGATTCACCCTGCAGCTTCCGGTGGAAGAGAAATTTTTGTCGACCGAGCAGGAACTGAAGGATCAGATCGCCATCCTCCTGGGCGGCCGCACTGCGGAGGAGCTGGTGTTCGGCGAATCCTCCAGCGGCGCCCAGAACGACCTGGAAAAGGCTTCCGAGATCGCCCGCACCATGGTTTGCAGCCTCGGAATGAGCAAGGTGCTCGGTCCCCTCACCTACGGCCGGCGTCAGCAGCTCGCCTACCTCAGCGTCGAAGGCGCCGAGGAACGCAACTTCAGCGAGGAAACGGCACGGCTGATCGACAACGAGGTTCGGAAACTGATCGAGGAAGGCTTGCAGCGCGTGCGCGAAATCCTCACCCACCACCGCGTCACACTGGACAGGCTCGCCGCCCTGCTCCGGGAAAAGGAAGTCGTGAGCGGGGAAGACGTCAAAGCGGTGATCCGCGAAGCGGCATCCTAGCGAACAAGGCCGCCGAGTGGCTGCACCGGAACTGCTGATTCCCTGGGCGGACTTCCTGCTCTGCGTCGCGCTCATCGCCGTCGCGGGAAACCGGCTCTCCCGTTACGGCGATGTGATCGCAGAAAAAACCGGTCTGTCCGGGAGCTGGATCGGTCTCGTCCTGCTGGCGACGGCGACATCCCTGCCGGAACTGATCACCGGTGCCAGCGCCGTGACCGCCGCCGGGGCGCCCGACATCGCCGCGGGCGACGTGCTGGGAAGCTGTGTCTTCAACCTCGTCATCCTCGTCGCCCTGGATTTCCTGCACCGCCACGAATCGGTCTACCGCCGCGCCAGTCAGGGCCATTTGCTCTCGGCGGGCTTCGGTATCATCCTGCTCGGCCTGGTGGGGCTCAACCTGCTGCTGGCCGACAAGCACATCGTTCCGACGCTGGGCTGGGTCGGACTTTACTCTCCGCTGCTCGGCCTGCTGTACCTGTTTTCGATGCGCGCCGTGTTCCTTTATGAACGCGAGCAAATGGCGGCCTTCACGGAAGACATGACCGAACAGTATCCCGGCATCCGTCTGCGCCGGGCGGTGACGTGGTATGTTGCCGCGGCTGCCGTGGTCGTCGGCGGGGGTGTCTGGCTGCCTTCCATCGGCACGACGCTGGCCGAAGTCATGGGCTGGAACAAGAGCTTCGTCGGCACCCTGTTCGTCGCAGCCGCCACTTCGATGCCGGAACTGAGCGTCACGATCGGGGCAGTGCGCATCCGGGCTGTCGACATGGCCATCGCCAACCTGCTGGGCAGCAATCTGTTCGACCTGTGTATCCTTGCCATTGACGACCTGGCCTACCTGCCCGGACCGCTGCTGTCGCATGTGTCGTCGGTCCACGCCCTCTCGGCCTTCTCGGCCATGGTCATGACCGGCATATTCATCGTGGGTCTCCTCTACCGCGCCGGCACCCGGCTGTTCAGAACCGTCGGCTGGGTCAGTATCGCCCTGCTGCTGGTATACCTGGGCAACGCCTACGTACTTTACCTTTACGACAAGTGATCTGCTTCCGACTGACCTTTCCTCGGTCTTTCGTCTTCCGAGCGGTGGGGTTCATGCCACCTGTTTTTCCCGATCCCGGGCTGCGGGCCCGTCCCGCCTGAACCGCTCCGGCGATTCGTGGCCCGAAGTCGAGTGCCGGCGCTCGCGGAGGTAGAACGCCATCGCCTTCATGGCTGCGCGTGTCGCAGGGCGCTCACCGTCAATCCGCTCGCTCCCGGAAGTGTGAGCGTGATTCTACGTCACCGCCGGAAGACCATTTTCCAGGGAAGGTCATGGTATTGAAATCCTGATCGGGCGCCTCCACTTCGGTGAGCGCCAAAACATCCATCCCTATTTCCGCAGAAGGAAGCACACCGCCATGACCGAAGCCGAAAACCGTGTCACTTTGGGCTTCGAAGCAGAAGTCAAACAACTGCTTCACCTCATGATCCACTCCCTGTACGGCAACAAGGAAATTTTCCTGCGCGAGCTGATCTCCAACGCCTCCGACGCCGCCGACAAGTTGCGCTTCAGTGCGCTGGGCAACGATGCGCTGTACGAAGGCGACAGCCGGCTGCGGGTGCGGATCGAGTTCGACAAAGCCGCCCGCACGCTGAGCATCAGCGATAACGGTATCGGCATGACGCGCGAGGAAGTGCAGCACAACATCGGCACGATCGCCCGTTCCGGCACCCGGCATTTCTTCGAGTCGCTGACCGGCGACGAAGCCAAGGACAGCCAGTTGATCGGCCAGTTCGGCGTGGGCTTCTATTCCGCATTCATCGTGGCCGACAAAGTGGTGCTGGAAACCCGCAAGGCCGGCGTACCGGCCGAGGAAGGCGCGCGCTGGGAATCGTCCGGCGAAGGCAGTTACACCCTGGAAACCCTGACGCGACCCGAACGCGGCACCCGCGTGACCCTGCACCTGCGCGAAGGCGAGGACGAGTTCCTGGACGGCTGGAAGCTCCGTGCCATCATCCGCAAGTTCTCCGACCACATCTCTCTGCCCATCGAGATGAAGCGGGAAACCGGCGAGCCGAAGGAGGGCGAGGAAGCGCCCGCCGAGGTCTGGGAAACGGTCAACAGCGCCTCCGCATTGTGGGCCAAGAACCGCGACGAAATCACCGACGAAGCCTACAACGAGTTCTACAAGCACGTCTCGCACGACTTCCAGGAACCGCTGGCCCGCGTCCACAGCCGGGTCGAGGGCACCAACGAGTACACCCTGCTGCTCTATATCCCCAAGCACGCGCCGTTCGATCTGTGGGACCGCGATTCCAAGCGCGGTGTCAAGCTGTACGTCCGTAAAGTCTTCATCATGGAGGATTCGGACAAGCTGATGCCGCGTTACCTGCGCTTCGTCCGCGGCGTGATCGATTCCGACAGCCTGCCGCTCAACGTTTCGCGTGAAATCCTCCAGGAAAACAAACAACTGGAGAAAATCCGCGGCGGCGCGGTAAAGAAGGTGCTGGGACTCCTGGAAGACCTGGCGAACAACGAGCCCGAAAAGTACCAGGCGTTCTGGAAGGAATTCGGTCAGGTGCTGAAGGAGGGCCTGATCGAGGACTTCGCCAACAAAGACCGCCTCGCCAAGTTGCTGCGCTTCAGTTCCACCCACACCGACAGCGAGGAACAGACCGTCACCCTGGACGAATACGTCTCCCGCATGAAGGAAGGCCAGGACAAGATCTATTTCGTCTCGGCCGAGAGTTTCGGAGCCGCCAGGAACAGTCCGCACCTGGAAATCTTCCGCAAGAAGGACATCGAGGTGCTACTGCTGAGCGACCGTATCGACGAATGGCTGGTCAGCTATCTCACCGAATACGAAGGCAAGCCGCTGCAGTCGGTGGCGCGGGGCGACCTGGACCTCGGCAAGCTGGAAGGCGAGGAAGAGAAAGCCGAAGCCGCTGCCGAGAAGGAGGCATTCGCGCCGCTGACCGAACGACTGAAAAAGGCGCTCGAAGCCAAGGTGAACGACGTCCGCCTCAGCCATCGTCTGACCGATTCACCGGCCTGTCTGATTTCCGAATCCTACGGCATGAGCCGGACCATGGAACGGATCATGAAATCCGCGGGCCAGAATATTCCCGGCAGCAAGCCGATCCTGGAGATCAATCCCCACCACGGCCTGATCGCGCGTCTGAACACGGAAGCCGACCAAACGCGTTTCCAGGATCTCGCCTCGCTGCTGCTCGACCAGGCCGTGCTGGCCGAGGGCGGCCAGCTCGACGACCCGGCAGAGTTCGTGCACAAGCTGAACGGTCTGTTGCAAAGCCTGCTCTGAAATCCCGTCCTGCCCCGCCCTGCGGCGAACGCCGAAGGAGCGGGGCCCCCTTCAACGCTGAGCGATGGGCACGTAGGGACGTTGTCTTTCGCCGATGTAGATCTGGCGGGGCCGGGCGATCCGCATGCCCGGATCCTCCAGCATCTCCTTCCAGTGCGCGATCCAGCCCGGCAGCCGGCCGAGCGCGAACATCACCGTGAACATGTTGGTCGGGATCTTCAACGCCCGGTAGATGATGCCGGAATAGAAGTCGACGTTCGGATAGAGCTTGCGTTCGATGAAATAGGGATCGGTCAGCGCCACCTCTTCCAACCCCTTGGCGATTTCCAGGATGGGATCGTCGATACCCAAATAATTGAGCACTTCATCACAATACTTCTTGAGAATCTGGGCACGGGGGTCGTAGCTCTTGTATACCCGGTGACCGAATCCCATCAGCCGGTACGGATCGTTCTTGTCCTTGGCCCGTTCGATGTATTTCTTGTAGCAGCCGCCGGCACGGTGGATTTCCTCCAGCATCTCGATGACGGCCTGGTTGGCCCCGCCGTGGAGCGGCCCCCACAGCGCGCAGATGCCGGCGGAGATCGCCGCGAACAGATTGGCCTTGGACGACCCCACCATGCGTACCGTGGAGGTGGAACAGTTCTGCTCGTGATCGGCATGGAGGATGAACAGCACGTCCAGCACCTTGCGGATCAGCTCGTCCGGTACATAGCCGCGCATCGGCCGGGTGAACATCATATGCAGGAAATTGGAGATGTAATCCAGCTCCGGCCGGGTATAAACGAAGGCCTCGCCCACCGATCGCTTGTAGGCGAAGGCGGCCAGCACCCGCACCTTGGACAGGAGCCTCGAAATGGTTTCGTCGCGCTCGTCGATGGTCTGGTCCGGTTTCAGCAACTCGGGGTGATAGACCGAGAGCGAGCAGACCATGGAGGAGAGGATCGCCATCGGGTGGGCATGGCCGGGATACGAGGTGAAGAAGCTCTTCATGTCCTCGTGGATCAGCGAGTGGTGATGAATCTTCTCCTTGAACCTTGCATACTGCTCCACCGTGGGCAGCTGGCCGTAGATCAAGAGATAGCTCACCTCGACGAAGGTCGACTTCTCGCAGAGTTCGGCGATGTCGATGCCACGGTAGCGCAGGATGCCTTGCTCGCCGTCGATGAAGGTGATGGCCGACAGACAGGAGCCGGTATTGCCGTAGCCGGGATCGAGCGTGATATAGCCGGTCTGGGCACGCAGCTTCGTGATGTCGATCGCTTTCTCTCCCTCGGTGCCCTCGATCACCGGGACTTCCACGACGCTTTCGTTCAGTTCAAGTTTGGCAAAATTCGACATAAGGAATCCATGTTTTGGGATAGCTATTCAGACTCTGTTCTTAGCGCCGGGGCCTGGAAAAACCTCTTCCGCCGCTGCTGCGCACACCGCTACTGCTCACCGTGCGGTGACTGTATCTTGTCCGGGAAGCGGACGCACTTGGCGTGATCTTAACATTCCTTTTGCGCGTACTGGACTTCATCGGTTAGGGTTACGGACCGCCGCGCCCCGTCGAGCGCTTACGGACATCGCCGGGAGCCGGACACCGCGGCCCGTCTTGACCGACGAACGAGACACCAGGAGGAAACGGGTGGGAAGCATCGGGACCGACCTTTTGCCGATTGCACTCATGGTGATGCTCGCGCCCGTGGCGGCGCTCTCGGATACCCATCGTCGTCGCGGAGATCATTCCGGGCGTCCTCGTCGGGCCGAAGGCACCGCACCTGGTGGAACCTTCGCCGGCAAATTCGGCTGGACATCGTCATGGGCGCACTTGCCTCGGGCATGGTCGTTGGTCTCACCAGCAAAGGACCGGGCGGTGATGTGCGGAGGTCCAAGCCGGAAATCATCGGGTATGGCTTTCTGGTTCCCGATATTCTTCGTCACGGCCGGCATTCATTTCGATCTCGACGCCCTGTGGACGAGTCCGCTCGCACCGCTCCAGATCATGATTCTGCCGGCATTGCTCGTCCTGGTGCGCGGCATTCCCTCGTTCGTTCATCGCCGCAGCCCGTCGCCCGCGGACCTCGTGCCGCCGGAACGTGCGACCGCCGTGGACAGCTCAGGAATGGTCTCTGTGCCGGCCTTCCCCATTCTGGCCGGCAGGCTGCGAATGAGACTCGGCCTGTCGGCATGAGGATTCCGATACATCTGCCATGAGGAACGCACGTTCATGAAAACCCCTCTCCGTTTCGCCTGTCTGGCCCTTGCCATCCTACCGTTGCAGCCGTCCTTTCCCGCTTTCGGCGCCGATGTCCCTGAGGAATCACCGTCGATCGAGGACATCGGAGAGAAGATGAAGGAAACCGCCCGGGCGATCGGCGACTACTCTTCACGGAAAGGGAACGAAGCCGCCGACGCCCTGAAATACGGATTCAGCGAACTGAAATCCAGGACCGGCGAACAATGGCAGCGGGTCGAGGAGACGGCACGGGACACGTCGAAGGAGGCGCTCGATCAGACCGCGACGCAGGCGGAACGCTTCAAGAGCGGCTCGCAGGATGCCTGGAGCCATATCCGGAAAGGGTTTTCCGACGCGTTTTCCTCCTTCCGGCGGGCTTGGGACAAAGACCGGCAGGACGGCGGCTCGAACGAATGAATCGGGTTATCGCAGCCGTGGTGACCCATGCAGTACCATCGGGGCACCACTCGCCCCTGGAGCCGGGAGACTGCCATGCGTAAAACCAGCTCACCCAGAATCGCCCCTTCCGAAATCACGCCGCGGGACCTGTACCACGACCGCCGCCGCTTCATGCAGGCGGCCGCCGGCGCTGCGGCCGCCGCCCTCTGGCCCCATTGGCTCAGTGCGGGCGAGAAACTGCCGGGGGTCCGAAAAACCGATCACGTCCTGCCGGATGCACTGACACCCTTCGAAGACGTCGCTCATTACAACAACTTCTATGAGTTCGGAACGGACAAGGAAACGCCGTCCCGGACCGCGGGCAGCCTCAAAACCCGCCCCTGGACGGTATCCGTGGAAGGCGAGGTGCAAAAACCCAAGCTGTTCGACGTCGACGACCTGCTGAAACTCGCTCCTCTGGAAGAACGCATCTACCGCCTGCGCTGCGTCGAAGGCTGGTCGATGGTGGTGCCTTGGGTGGGGTTTCCGCTGGCCGAACTCATCAAGCGCGTCGAGCCCACCGGGAACGCCAAATTCGTCGAGTTCATCACACTGTACGACCCGGCCCGGATGCCCGGCCAGAAGTCGTCGGTGCTGGATTGGCCCTACCGGGAGGCACTGCGCCTGGACGAGGCCATGCACCCCTTGACGCTTCTGGTCTTCGGGCTTTACGGCGAAGTGCTGCCGAACCAGAACGGCGCCCCGGTGCGGGTGGTGGTGCCTTGGAAATACGGGTTCAAGAGCGCCAAATCCATCGTCCGCATCCGCTTCGTCGAACAACAGCCGGTTTCGACCTGGACCCGGGCCGTGCCCAGCGAATATGGCTTCTATGCCAACGTCAATCCGCAAGTGGACCATCCGCGCTGGAGCCAGGCGAAGGAACGCCGGCTCGGGGAATTCTTCAAGCGGCCCACGCTGATGTTCAACGGTTACGCCGAACAGGTCGCCCACCTCTATGCCGGCATGGACCTCAAGAAGTTCTTCTAGGGGAAGGAAGCGGATACGGCACGAGGAAAATGCACCGAGGGCCGCGAAGGCCGTCGTGTTCGTCGCGGCCCTCATTCCGCTGGCAAGACTTGCCGCCGGCGCCGCACTCGGCACCCTGGGCGCCAATCCCATCGAAAAGATCATCCGGACGACGGGCTACTGGACCTTGAGTTTCCTGCTCATCACCCTCGCCGTCACACCCCTGCGCATCGTGTTGAAGCTGCCCAGGCTGGTACGCTTGCGGCGAATGCTGGGCCTGTTCGCATTCTTCTATGGACTGCTGCATTTCACCGGCTATGTGGTCCTGGACCAGTTCTTCGACTGGCCGGCGATCCTGAAGGACATCGCGAAACGCCCGTTCATCACGGTGGGTTTTCCTTCTTTCGTGTTGCTCATTCCGCTGGCGGTCACCTCCACCGACGCGATGGTGCGCCGGCTCGGCGGCAAGTGCTGGCGGCGCCTGCACCGGCTGGTCTATGTCTCGGCCATCGGCGGGGTGATCCACTACCTGTGGCTGGTGAAGAAGGACATCTCCGATCCTCTCAGGTTCACCGTCCTGCTCACCGCGCTGCTGGGGTTCCGGGCGATCGTCCTGCTGCGGCGCCGCGCGCGTGGCTCGAATTCGACGGTGCTGTCCGACCGCCGCGAAGCCGGCTAAACTTCAGGAGCCGCGACAAACCGGTCCGGCCGCCGCTGCGCCACTTCCGAAACGCCACGATGCTCAGACTGACCCGCAAAGTCTTCGTCGACCTGTCGATCTGGATGATCGGCTTCGGTCTGTTGATCGGCCTCATCTTTCCGTTCTTCGCATTGAGCCTGGGGATACCGTCCTCGTATGTGCTGACGCCCTGGTTCTTCGCTACCTGCATCGCCGCCGGATTCGCCGTGGGAGCGATGAACATCGCCCTGGCGCGCTCGGTCGTCGGTGAGCGGTTGCGGTTGCTGGCGGAACGGATGGGCCTGGTCGCGAAACGCCTGCAAGACATGTCGCAGGACGACACGCCCGGAAGATGCACCCCGGAACATTGCGCCATCCAAGTCGATTCCGACGATGAAATCGGCGACGGCGCCCGAGCCTTCAACCAACTGATCCAGGCACTGTCACTTTCGATCGAAACCGAAACGGCGGTCCGCACGTTCACCGAGATGCTGGTCAGCGAACTCGACGTGCATCAGCTCACCGAGCAGGCTTTGGCGCTCCTGCTGCAACATACCGGTGCCGACGGCGGTGCGATCCTGATCGAAGTGGACGGCGAAATCCGGGTTGCTGCGTCGCAGGGCATCGGCAGCGCCCACACCCTGGCGAACAACGACCGCGTCCGCAGCGCGCTGCGCACCGAGCGCCGCCACAGGGTGCAACTGCCCGAGGATCTCGTGGTAGACGGCATGCTGGCGCAGTTCCGGCCGAAGGAGGTCATCATCGATCCCGTGCGGCACAAGGAAGTGGTGCTGGGAGCGGTCGTGTTGGCCAGCGGCCAAGGCTTCAGCGCCGAAGACCGGAATCGCCTGGACGTGTTCGAGAGAGGCCTCGCGTTGGCGTTGCACAACGCGCTCCTGTACGACCGTCTGCAGACGCTAGCGGCACTCGATCCCCTCACCGGCGCCTACAACCGCCGGTTCGGCATGGCCCGGCTGCGGGAGGAGTTCCGGCGTGCGGTCCGGCTGAACCTTCCCCTCGGCATCCTGATGTTCGACATCGATTATTTCAAGCGGATCAACGACACCTACGGCCACCTCGCCGGGGACCGGGTGCTCTCCCGCGTCGCCAAGACCGCGCGTTCGGTGCTGCGCGAGGGTGACGTCCTGATCCGTTACGGTGGCGAGGAATTCATCGCGGTCCTGCCCGCCGCATCCCTGCACGACCTCGAATACGTGGGCGAGCGGCTACGCCACCAGGTGGACGACCTCATGCTGATGGACGGCGACCAGTCGATGCATGTAACCGTAAGCATCGGGGCGGCCGCGTACCCGGACACCGACGTGGAAGACGAAACCGCCCTGGTCGATCGGGCCGACAAGGCGCTCTACGCCGCGAAATCAGACGGGCGCAACCGTCTGGTCATCAGCTGATGCCGCTCGTCTCTCATCTTGCGACGGGATTCAAAGACATGAACATCTACGAATTCGAAGTCCGCACCCTGGAGGGCGAAACCGTTCGCCTGGACGGCTACCGCGGGAAGGTCCTTCTGATCGTCAACGTCGCCAGCCGCTGCGGCTTCACTCCGCAGTACGCCGGCCTGGAGGCGCTGTACCGGCGCCATCGTGACGCCGGCCTGGTGATCCTCGGCTTTCCCTGCAACCAGTTCGGCGGCCAGGAACCCGGCAGCGAAACGGAAATCAGGCGGTTCTGTTCGAGCCGGTACGAAGTGAGCTTCCCGCTGTTCGCCAAGATCGAGGTGAACGGCGAGCATACTCACCCCCTCTATGCCTATCTCAAATCCGCGCAGCCGGGACTGCTCGGCAGCGAAGCCATCAAGTGGAATTTCACCAAGTTCCTCGTCGGCCGCAACGGCGAGGTCGTGAAACGCTACGCCCCGACCGCCACGCCGGAAAGCATCGAACCCGATCTCCTGCCGCTGCTCACGGTTGGGAGCGGGGGCTAGGGCCTGTAGTTGTGGGCATCCAGAATCCGGCCGTAGCTGCCGTCATTCTTCATCGCCTTGAGCGCCCGGTTGAAGTCGTCGACGATCCGGGCGTGATTGGGGTTGGCGCGGCTGACGGCGATGTGCAGCTGCTCCAGGCCGACCGGCCGCGGCAGGAATTCCAGGCGGCTCTCGCTCTCGGGCAGGTATCTCTTCGCCGTGTATTCCAGTACGTGCTTGTCGTCGATCACCAGATCGCATTGGCCCTCCACCAGTTCGGTCAGGGCCTCGACCAGGGTATCGTTGGCGATCTTCAGCAGCCCACCGGCGCGGAGAAAACCCGAAGGGTAGCCGTAGTTCTTCACCATGCCGATCCGCAGGCCCCGGATGTCGCCGTAGTCCTCGAATTCGATGTCGGTCCATTTGCGCTTGACGAAGCGGACATCGTTGACGAGGTAAGGATCGCTGTAGTCGAGATACCGGGCACGTTCGTCGGTGTACCAGATGTTCGCGACCACGTCGTAGACGCCGATGTTGGCACCTTCCAAATCGCGTGACCAGTCGTCCACGGTGAGCTGGGTGGTGTAGCCGGCGCGGGAAAACACCGCGGACACCAGGTCGATGGCCAGACCTCCCCCCGCGGCGGTCGGATCGACATAGGGTGGCCACTCGTCCGCCACCATCCGCAATTGCTCGGTCCTGCCGGCCAGGGCAAAGAACAGCAGCAAGGCGGCCAGGCTCAGCTTCGGCAGTTTCGACATCCTGGGACTCCCTCCTCGATGAAAATTCGTCGGTGGCGCAATGCCGGGGGCGGGCGGCAAACGCACCCGCGCAGCCGGTCGGCCCGGTCCCGAAGTGTAGAGGGGTTCGGCGCCGAAATCGAGACGTTGAAGTCTCCGAACGATTCACGCTTCGCCGCGGCGGCCATACTTCACGCCTGCGCTGGAGTTTCGTACTTCAAGCGGGATGTGTTCCCGAAAGCGGTGTACAAGAGTCGAGGCTGCGGGGGTTTTGCCGAGAAGGCGCCGCGGGGGATCTCCTCGACGGCGGCGACGGGAAGGTCATCGAAGACTCCGGTGAGGCAGGAGTTCCGACCCTCAAACCTCACCACCGAGGAGTACTCGATGACCGAAGACAGGATGCAGCTTTCCGAGCTGCTCGAGAAGGCCGTCTCCTGCTTCAACCGATGGAACAACCCCTTGGTGAAGACGACGCCGGAGCCCGACCGGTTCGATTTGGCGACCTGCCGAATTCCCTTCGGGGTCACCGGTGGTGGCAACCAGTGTGATGGAAAACGGCTGCATTTAGTTGCTCCTGTCCTCCTCGCGTTCGATGCAGTACCCGAGCGCGTGCAGCTGATCCAAGAGGGCGCTTTCGACTTCGGCCTCCGACAGAAACGCCATTACGGTTCTCCTTGTTCTTCGACGGGCTCAGCAGGAGGGATTTGCCCGTCATTGACTTTCTGCTGTCCAGCGGCAGGGTTCGCGGAGTTCCACCATGTATTGAAAATGAGCTGCAATGCCAACCACCACGCATAGATCGCGAAGGGCGAGTTACATCCATCCTCGTCAAGCAGTCCATGGGCCAACTCGTTGCGCAAATTGGGGCCGAAGGCATCGCAGAACAGCGATTTGAGTTCGAAAGTCAGATCCTTGCCAAACACCTGCACGGCCTCCGGCAATTCGAGCAAGGTGCTCATCCCGTTTTCATTCTGGATGCCGTTCTTGTCAATGTTCGTAGTCCTGGCACCCGCCTGCTTGAGATGCACCCGCACCAAATGCTCGATCTGTGGAATCAGTAAATGCAGTGCGGTAACGAAATCACGTTCATAACCGGCAAACAGCGCTTTGCCGAAAAGGCCCGCCCGATCTTTGGGTACGATGGGGGAACTTCTTGCCAATGCAATGAAATCGATTTCCCGTAACCTATGCTCAAGCAGGAGCACTTCCAAGGCTGGCAAAATATCACCTTGCACCACAATGCTAACCAGGATGCCGTAGTCACGGATCATCTCAGCGCGGATCGCAATTTCATCGTCTGCCGTCAGCGCTGCGCCCAAGCTCATCGGCGGGCACTTCGCAATTACCCGGCCATCACGGCTCATCCCCATCGCAGCAAAAAGCGATTGCAAGGGGTACCGACGCATCCTTTCAATCGCGTTTTTTCGGAGTTCTTCCGTATTGGCTCCGCGATGCAGGTTCGCAAATGCCAGCAAGGCGAGTTGCGCCGATTTACCGGTGACGGACTTCCTGGCGCTCTCGATGAGTTGAGTAATATCGACGCCTGGCGTCTGAATAAGCACCATCTCTCCCAGAGCTCGCTCGCCAGAATCGTTCAAGTGATCACGCAGTTCAGCAATCCTTGCATCGACTTGATGCGTGGAGCGCTCGGCTCTGGGTACTGTTCGATACGTCTGGATGGCGTTTTCAAATAAGCTCGCAGCCACCATGTGACTGGGGCTCTCTGATGCGGTTTGTGCAACCGCTTCCTTGACCCAGCCTTCGGCTACCGCAACCGTCATTTCTGCCGCTTTAGCCGCGTCAGGAATGGTCCTGTACCATTCGGCAGCCGAAGAAAAATACTCCCGCGCCCTGTGCAGATCACCGGCACCATCAAATTCTCGGGCTAGCGCTTCTAGCTTTCTCGCCACACCCACTCGGTGATCTCGCCCCAAACCATTCGATTTCAGAAGGTCGGCCAGCCAAAGTCCGAGGAATCCGTCGTCCCGCTTGGCTGCGTTAAACGCAGTAACTATGGAGGCCTCCATTTGCTGAAGCCTATCTCCGGCCGCCGTCTTGAGCATCCGTGCCAGACTAATCGCACGTGACCAGCATTCGCAGCCTCCGTGTACCCAGGTATCTGCGTCGAGTGGAAGGCGGCGGTAAGCGTCAATGGCTTTCAGGGCGAATGCAGTGTTGCGAGGCTCGCCCTTCAACCAGAGCAAGTCGCTGAGCCGTGCCTTCAGCCAGTTGTCGTCGACCGCATCGACGATTTCGGCAAAGAACGCAATGTCGGTATCGAGCAGATCATCCGGTATGACTGACCGCCGGTCATGGAAAACAGCAAAGGGCTTGAAGGGTTCGTTCGTACTTGATGGTACGAGCATCATCGAACAGGCATCGGCAAGCAGCCATAGGACCTTGCCGTGCGCAACACGACCTTGCTCTATGGCTGTGCGTGCGGCACTCGACAGTGCCAGCCACATCGCCGAGTAGCCTTCTCGGGTGGCTGGGGCAATCGCGTCTTTCCAACCTGACGCCTCAAAGTCTTGAAGCGAAACGGCCAAATCCTGCGGGTAGCGTTCGTTGCTCACAGCCCACGCTCCGTAACAAAATCCTCGGCATCCTTCACGCGCAGCTTGCCGAAGATGAGCTTGGGCAGCAGGGTGTCGCGGAGGTGGGCGAGGGTGCGGGATTCGCGTTCGTTTTCCACCAGCTGTCGATAAAGGGGGCCAACCATCTTCGTGAAATTTGTCAGCACCTGGTCGGAAAGAACCACAATCCGAAGAGGCCGGAAGTTGCTTTTGCTGATCTCAAGAAACGTCAAGCCGTTGGCGTTACCGACAATCGCATCCATATTTTCCTTGCACCACAACAGCACGAAGACGTTCGGCAGGGTGCCATCACATTTCATCGCGATGAAGCCCTGGTTGATCGCTGTCGGCACTTCGGCAATCGCCAAATAACCGATGGGGGCGCGTGACGAGAGCAACACAGTGCCGACGGGCAGAAGGCCTGAACTGATCTTTGCAAGACCGGCATCCGTAATTTTTCGATCTGTGTCTAGCAAAACGGGAAACTTCAGGGCGGACAGGTCTTTAGGCGTTGCCCAGCAGTGTTGCCCACCTTCCCAAAACTCCGGTTCCTTGGTGCTGGGTGTCGATCCGACACAGACCGTCACTTCTTCGCCAATCGTCGAATGACGCCACCCCTCCGGAATCTCCCCCAATTCGGATTCGACGAGGCGGTCGGGGAAGAGGTCGAGGATATGTTGCGGCCAATGCCATACCCCGTCCGCATCGAGCGTGCCCCAAAGCTCCCCCTCTCCCTCTGGGAGAGGGGCCGGGGGTGAGGGCGAAGAAGGCGAACGTTGCTCCACGATCGCCTGAAAAATCGCCTCCAGCACCGCCTCGGTTTGCTGCAAGACATCGTGATTCCAAAAACGCAAGACGCGCAGGCCATGCTCGGCTAGAAGGCATCCCGGCGAGCGTCGTGCCGCTGCCCGGCCTCTTCGTTGTGCTGCCCTCCGTCGATCTCCACGACCAGCTTGTGATCGTGGCAATAGAAGTCGAGCACATACGGCGGAAAGGGATGCTGACGGCGAAACTTCACGCCCGCAAGCTGACGGTTGCGTAGCAGGCGCCACAGCAGCGCTTCGGCATCGGTCATGCGGTGGCGCAGCTCGCGTGCGAAGTCAAGGATGTCGGCGGGAAGTTTGGGCTTTTTGCCCTCACCCCCTGCCCCTCTCCCAAAGGGAGAGGGGAGATTCATCTTGGCGCGTACCGGCTCGAAGTCCACGAACCACGCTCGGAACAAGGCGCGGGCCATCGCCTCCAGCGTTTCGTTCTGGCGGCGTAAAAGTTCGATCTTGTCGTCCAGCGTGCCGAGGATGTGGGCGATGGCGCGTTGTTCTTCGAACGGCGGGCAATTCAATTCAATCTTGCCGAGATTACCTTGCGTTAGCTTCGGCATCACGGCACCCGTAAGATAGGCGCTGATGTCAGTTCCCTGAATGGCGTACATTAAGAATCTGGTATCCGCCTTGTCGTTACCAGTTACAACATGCGCGTGATTATTACCCACGATTTTCCTCGCGCCATGAAAGCGATAGGGGTTTGTCGAGTACGCAAGTTCTCGCCGTCCTCAGCAATCAGCAAGTAATCGCCATCGAACAGGTAATCATCCACGTAGTCAACAACCCCCAAGCCCCATAGTACGGATAAGGCCCAAGGCGTCTTTGTGATTCTTTTACCGGCTTACGCTTCCCATCATGGTTAACGGTTAATTCACCAAGCAAAGCTGTACGCCATTGACCCGCCATAACCCAGCTCCTTCAAATTGAGCTCAATCACTGCTCCATACTGCAGAGCTCGCCGCCCAAGCTCTGCCGACTTTTTCATTCCCCCGCCCCCACCAGCGCCAACAGATCGAGATAGCCGCCATAGACGAACACCCGCTCGCGGGCGCGGCCGGTCACTTCGCGCACGATGCCCAGCTTTTGCAGCGCCTCGACCATGCGCGCGGCGGTGGCGAAGCTCACCCCGGCCCGTTCGGCCAAGAGCTTGATGTTGACCACCGGGCGGTGGCGCAGCACGTCAAAGACGCGCAGGGCGTTGGGCGCGGCGCGCCCCAGCTTAAGCAGCCGTTCACGGTCGGCGGCAAACAGGGCGAGCAGGCGGTGGGCGGTGTCCACCGCGTCCTGGGCGGTGGCGGCCACGCCTTCGAGGAAGAAGTCGAGCCACGCCTCCCAGTCGCCGGTCTGGCGCACAGTATCGAGCAGGCGGTAGTACTCGCCGCGGTGCTGCTTGAAGTAGAGCGAGAGGTAGAGCAGCGGCTGGCGCAGCACGCCTTCGTGATGGAGGATGAAGGCGATGAGCAAGCGCCCGACGCGGCCGTTGCCGTCGAGGAAGGGGTGGATGGTCTCGAACTGCACGTGGGCCAGCGCCGCCTTGACGAGCGCGCCGGGGCTGTCGGCGTCGTGCAGGAAGCGCTCCAGCTCGCCCATGCAGGGTTCGACCTCCTGCGGCGGGGGCGGCACGAAGATGGCGTTGCCGGGGCGGGTGCCGCCGATCCAGTTCTGCGTGGCGCGGAATTCCCCCGGCGCCTTGCCGGCGCCGCGGCCGCGGGCGAGCAGTTTGGCGTGCAGCTCGCGGATGAGCCGGTTGCACAGCGGAAAGCCCTCCTTGAGACGCGCCATGCCGTGTTCCAGCGCGGCGACGTAGTTGGAGACCTCCACCACGTCGTCGAAGGGCACGCCGGGGGCCTCATCGAGTTCGAAGATGAGAAGGTCCGACAACGAGGACTGCGTGCCTTCGATCTGGCTGGAAAGCACCGCCTCGCGCCGCACGTAGGCATAGAGGAAGATGTCCGGCTCGGGCAGGAGCGCGGCGATGGCATCGAGCCTTCCCAGAGCCAGCAGTGCCTGTTCCAGCTTTTGCTGGCGTGCGGCGGGCATGTCGAGCGGCGGCACGGGCGGCAGCGCGGCGGGGACGAAGGCGCGCACGGCTTCGCCGCCTGCGCTGACCATCTGCCATGTGCCGGTCGAGCCACGTTGCATGAGGAGCCTCCCTGTGTGCGCCAGTGAAAATAGCGGTGCTAGTTATTTTAACTTAAGACTCGAAACAAAAATAACCAACCTCAAAACCCCAGCGCCTTCAGGTTGGCCTCGATCGCCGCATCCAGCCGCGCCGCTTCCGCCCGTTGCTCGCGCCACTGGGCAGAGAGCCGCGCCATCTTTTCCCCGAACGGCTCGCCATCGTCCTCTTGTTCCGCCGCGCCGACATAGCGCCCCGGCGTGAGCACGTAGCCGTGCTTGCGGATCTCCTCCAGCGTGGCGCTTTTGCAGAAGCCGGGAATGTCGCGGTACTCCCCCTCACCCCCGCCCCCTCTCCCAGAGGAAGAGGGGAGTGTGCCACGCCAGGCGTGGTAGGTGTTGGCGATCTTCTGGATCTCCTCATCGGTGAGTTCGCGCCGGGTGCGGTCCACCAGCACGCCCATCCTGCGGGCGTCGATGAACAGCACTTGGCCGCGCCGGTCGCGGCCCGCTCTACCCTCACCCCCAACCCCTCTCCCGGAGGGAGAGGGGTGTTTTCCGCTCTTGTCGCGGGCAAGGAACCACAGGCAGGCCGGAATCTGGGTGGAGTAGAAAAGCTGCCCGGGCAGCGCCACCATGCAGTCCACCACGTCGGCCTCCAGCATCGCCTTGCGGATATCGCCCTCGCCAGATTGCTGCGAAGACATCGAGCCATTGGCCAGCACCACGCCCGCGGTGCCGTTGGGGGCGAGGTGGTGGTAGATGTGTTGCAGCCAGGCGTAGTTGGCATTGCCCACAGGCGGCACGCCGAACTTCCAGCGCACGTCCTCGCGCAGGCGCTCGCCGCCCCAGTCGGAGATGTTGAACGGCGGGTTGGCGAGGATGAAGTCGGCCTTGAGGTCGCGCAGCTCGTCCTTGTGGAAGCTGCCCTCGTTGTTCCAGCGGATGTCGGCGTCAATCCCGCGCACGGCAAGGTTCATCTTGGCGAGCCGCCAGGTGGTGTAGTTGCTCTCCTGCCCGTAGATGGCGATGTCGCCGATGCGCCCGCCGTGCTCCTCAACGAACTTTTCGCTCTGCACGAACATGCCGCCGGAGCCGCAGCAGGGGTCGTAGACGCGGCCGGAATACGGCTCCAGCATCTCCACCAGCACGCGCACCACCGAGCGCGGCGTGTAGAACTCACCGCCGCGCTTGCCTTCCGCCCCTGCGAACTGGCCGAGGAAGTATTCGTACACGCGCCCGAGGATGTCATAAGACCTGCCCTCACCCGGCCTTCGGCCACCCTCTCCCTCAGGGAGAGGGGCTAGGGGTGAGGGTTTCAGCAAGGCAATGCCGGAGATGAGGTCGATGAGTTCGCCCAGCATCACCTTGTTGAGCGCGGGGCGGGCGTAGTCCTTGGGCAGCACGCCTTTCAAGGATTCGTTGTCCTTCTCGATGGCGCGCATGGCCTCATCGATCAGGGTGCCGATCTCGGGCTGCTTGGCATGGGCCTGCAGATGCGACCAACGGGCCTCCTTGGGCACCCAGAACACGTTGTCGGCGAGATATTCGTCGCGGTCCTCGGCGGCGGCCGGGTCTTCCCTCATGAGCGCGGCATGCCTGGCCTCGAAGGCGTCGGAGATGTATTTCAAAAAGATCAAGCCTGGCGTTCTCGACGCCATAGAGCGCCAGCGGATCGGCCAGCCACAGATGGTGCCGGCGGATCGACATCGCCAGATCGAACAATGTGATGGAGTTCGACAATGCGTCTTCCAGGACGGCCACCACGATATCGGGCACCAGCGTCGTCAGGTTGACCATCCGGCTCACACAGCCGTTGTCGATTCCTTCCCGCGCGGCGATTTTCCTCAAGGACTTCGCTTCTCCTAATCCCAGCATCGCCAGCCAGCGGGGGCCTTTGGCCAGAGCCGATTGAATGGAGGCCGCTGCAACGTCGACACCGCCCCCGCCGATCCAGCTCCGGAGCCCTCGGGATCAATCGAACTTCAATTCCAGGACGGAAACGTCGTCTTCGAACTCGGCGCAGTCCTGCACATCCCGCATCGCCGCCAGAAGCTCCCGTGGCCCGCCGCCGGCCGAAGCAACCGACGCCAGCTGGTCCACGAATTCGCCGAAGGTGAACTCGTTACCGCCGGGACGCGTGACCTCGTAAATCCCATCGCTGAACAGATAAACAGCAGAAGCCGGCGGCAAGCGGAATTCTGCCGAAGCAAAGACGGCATCACTCATGACACCGATGGGCATGGCCTGCTGACGCAGCTCCGCGGGCGCACTGCCTGCGGCGACAACGATCGCCGGGGGATGCCCTGCGCTGGCATAGCGCACCGTGCGGGTCGCCCGTTCGAACACCCCGTACCAGAGCGTGAAATACAGCAGATTGTGCTTTTCCATGGCGAAGGCTTCGTTGAGCGCGCCGAGCACGGACGTCGGGTCCAGGAAATCCACTTCCGGCAGCGTACGCCGGCTGATGGCCGCCATGGCGGACACCGAGAGCAGGGCGGGCCCCACGCCGTGGCCGCAAACGTCGAGCAGGAAAAACGCGAAATGGCCGGGATCGACGTCGAAGTAACCGAAGGAGTCCCCTCCCAGCGTGGCGGAAGGCACGAACTCCCAGGCACTGCGGATGGGACCCGATGCAATCGGCGCTGGCAACTGTGAACGCACGTAGCTCGCGGCCTCGTGCAGGTCCGCTGCCAGCGCCCCATAGGCTTCGTCACGCTGCAGCTGGGCGATGTAGGCGTTGGAGTGATAACGCAGGCGGGCTATCAGCTCGACGCGGTCGGGAAGTTTGACCAGATAGTCATTCGCGCCACGCGCGAAGGCTTCTGCTTTCACCGCCGGCTCCTCCTTGCTCGACAGCACGATCAGCGGGACGTTGCGGGAAACCGGATGCTCCCGGAACCGCACCACCAGATCGAGGCCGTCCACATCCGGCATCACCAGGTCCTGGAGGATGAGTGTGGGCCGGACCCGCTCCGCTTCCGCCAGCGCCTGAGTCGGATCGCTCAGGAAATGGAACTCGATGTCCGTTTCGTCTTTCAGCAGACGGCGGACCGCTTCGCCGATGATCCTCTGATCGTCGATCAGCAGCACGACGATGGGGTGGGCGACCGCGAGCGACGCCGCCCTGTTCTCTTCACGCATCAGAAGCTCCCCGGGAAACGCGTGCCGGATCCGGCAAAGAACGTATGTACCGCACGACGGCGGGCGCGATCCGGTCCAACGGCAGCACGGCGCTGGCCGCCTGCTGCCGGACCGCGGCCCCCGGCATGCCCCAGATGACGCTGGTATCCTCGTCCTGTGCGACCGTCATCAGACCCGCGCGCCGCATGGCCAGCAGACCCGCCGCCCCATCCCGGCCCATTCCCGTCAACAGAACCCCGCACCCGGTCAGTCCGGGGAGAATGGCGAGGCTTTCGAACAGCCGGTCCACCGACGGGCAGTGGTTGGTCCCGTCCCCGGCCTCGACGTAGTGGAGCCGCATCCGGCCGTCCAGAACCATGTGTGCCTCACGGGCGGCAAGGTAGACCGTGGCCGACCTGATCCGCTCCGGCCGTTCCAGCAGCCGGATATCCAGCGGCGTCTGGCGCGACAGCCAATGCGCCAGATTGTCGGCGAAACGCGCGTCCAGATGCTGCACCACCAGCACGGCAGCGGGAAAATCGGCCGGAAGCCCGGAGAGGACGACGCCGAGCGCATGAGGACCGCCGGTCGAGGAACCGATTGCCACCACCGGCACCGCCCCGCCGTGCGACGGATGAAGCGAGCGAGGCGCTGGCTTTCCCGCGGATGCCCCTTGAAGCGGCGCGGCCATCAATGCACCCAGCGTCGCTATCTTGCGTAACAGCTCGCCGGCACCAGCAATCTCCTCGCCGTCACCCACCCTTCGCGGCGTCTCGACCGCATCCAAGGCGCCGGCCGCCATGGCTTCGTAGACGCGGCTGAAGGCGCCGGCGATGGTCGCCGTGACCACCAGGATGGGACAGGGCATCGTGCCCATGATGTGACGCGTGGCCTCGACACCGTCCATCGCCGGCAGATGCATCGCCATCAGGATCAAATCCGGCCGATCGGCGGCACAGCGGGCCACGGCCTCCTTTCCATCACGGGCGGTCCAGCAGACATCCAGGCCCGCCTCCCCTTCTATCACGCCGCGCAGGATTTCGATGGCCTGGCGGTCGGCGTTGACGATTGCGATCCTCAAACCGTGGCCTCCCCGATCAGTTCCTGCACTGCCCGGATCAGCGTGTCATCGCGGAATCCGCTTTTGGCGAGGTAATGGTCCGCGCCCGCCTCCAATCCCGCCATCCGGTCTTCCTCCCTGTCCTTGTACGAAACGATCATCACGGGCAGCCGCTCGAAACGAGCATCGGCCCGTATTCGCCGCACCAGCTCGATGCCGTTCATGCGGGGCATGTCGATGTCGCTCACGACCAGATCATAGCGGCCCGGCGCCAGCGCGTTCCAGCCCTCCATGCCGTCGACCGCCACGTCCACCTCGTAGCCGTGATTTTCGAGCAGCCGCCGTTCCAGTTCACGTACGGTGATGGAATCGTCGACCACCAGGATCCTGCGGACCCGCCGACGTTCCGGCGCCGCCCGGTTCCGCCGCCCGACTGCCAGACCGCCCGACAGCATCGAGGCGATGGAGCGGAACAAGTCATCCACGTCGAGAATCAGGACCGGCATGCCGTCTTCCGCGACCGAAACGGCACTGACGTGCGGCACTTTGCCGAATCGGGCGTCCATGGGCCGGACCACCAGCTCGGACTCCCCGAGAAAGCCGTCGACCTCGATGGCATAGGACTCTCCCTGGTTCGTCAGAACCACGGCAGGGACGCGATCCGCCACCGCATCCGGCGGATCCATTCCGAGCAGCTCGCGGGCGGCGACGAGGGCAATGTTCGCGCCATCGGCGATGAAATAGCTTCGGCCCTCGATGGCCTTGAGTTCGGCCGGGTCCAGCACCACCAGCCGGCCGATGCGCGCCAGCGGAAAGGCGTAGGGTTCGCCGCCGAGCCGAACAAGCAGGGCACGGACCACCGAGCGGGTCACCGGAAGCTGGAGCCGGAACACCGTGCCGCGACCGGAGCGCGACTCGACCGACACCGAGCCGCCTTCGGCATGCACCATGGACTGCACGACGTCCAGCCCCACGCCGCGACCCGACACCCGGCTGGTTACGTCGCGCGTCGACAGTCCGGGCAGAAACAGAAAGTCGAACAGCTCCGTGTCGGTCATCTGCATCGCCAGCGCCGCCGTCGTCAGATTGCGTTCGACGATCTTCCGCCGGAGCCGCTCGCGGTCCACGCCGCGGCCGTCGTCGCTCACAGTGATCAGCAAAAGGCCCGCGTGATGACGCGCTTCCAGACGCAGGCTGCCGCGTTCCGGCTTCCCCGCCGCCCGCCGTTCTTCCGGCTGTTCCAGACCGTGATCCAGCGCGTTACGGAGCAGGTGACCGAGCGGAGCCTCGAGCTTGGCGAGAATGTCGCGGTCGACCAGAGTGGCGCCGCCGCCGATCTCGAAATGCACCTGCTTGCCGAGTTCCCTGGCCAGATCGCGTACCTGGCGGGGAAACGAACGCGCCCCCTCCTCGAAAGGACGCATCCGGCCGGCCACCACCTCCCTGAACTGGGATTCGGCGGTCGACGCCGCGCGGCGCAGATGGGCATCCAGCGCCTCGAGGGTTCGCCCCAGTCTGCCGCGTATCTCTTCCAGTAGCCGGAGCGCGCCGCCGCTCGGTTCCTCCTTGGTCAGCACGGCCGCCAGCCGGTCCAGTCCCCGGCGGGTGGCCTCCAGGCCGGCGAGGGTGTCCTCCATGCGGTGGGCATCAACCAGTGATTCGGAGGCCAAGCTGATGATGCGGTTGAGTACCTCGGCACTGATCTTGACGGCGCGGTCCGGCGCCGCGGCAGCCGCGGCTTCCGGTCCCGGCGCGGGCACCGCCGCAGCCTCTGTTTCGGCATCGGACAGGGCAGCTTCGGCTCCACCGCCCTTCGACTCGGCGGTCGGCTCCGGAACTGGCGTCGCAGCCGCCGTGGCGGAATTGCTGGCGGCCGTGGCCGCCACCTGGTCGAGATGCCGTAGGCGGCGTTCCAGATTCTCCGCTGCGTCCGCCTGCGTTGCCAGCCAGGCCGGCAAGTCCGGCTCATCCACCTGCGCCAGGACGACGATCCAGTCGACGCCCTCGAGCAGGACGTCCACCCGCGCCGGCGTCAGCGCCAGCCTGCCTTCCTTGGCCGCCAGCAGGGCGTCCTCCATGGCGTGGGCGATACCGACCGCCGCATCCAGCCCCAGGACCCGCGCCGCTCCCTTGAGCGAATGGGCCGCTCGCATGAGCGGTTCGATCCGCCCGGAGTCGGCCGGCCCTGTTTCCAGCGCGATCAGGCCGGCGGTCAGGACGCCGGTATGGGCCTCGACTTCCTCCCGGAACAAATCCAACAAGGCGAAATCGCTCATCGCAGCAGGGCCTCCAGCGCACTGGACAGACGTTCGGCATCCAGCACCGCTATGCTGCCCACGGCATGCCTGACCAGCCAGCGGGTGTAAGCGTCGGCAGCCTTACCGACCGTCGCCGGCGGCCGGCTCGTCTCGTCCAGGACCAGACGCCTCAAACCCAGGATGGCGCCGACCGGGAATACCAGCCGGTGCCCCTCTCCACCGCAGACAAGAACCCGTTCGGCAGCGGAATCGGCTTCGCTTTCGATACCCAGGACGGCGGCGAGGGAAAAATACGGAATCAGTTCTCCGCGCACGCTCATGATGCCCAGAAATTCCGTCCCGCTGCGATGCGGAACGCGCCGCCAAGGGCCCGGCGCGGCGCCCTCCCGCACCCACTCCGCCGGCAGGGCGAACCATTCCTCCCCCAACCGGAAGACCACCAGCGGCGTCCGTTCCGCGGCGTCGTCGTCCGGCACGGCCGAGAGCTGCTCGGTCCAGCGATCGATGCTGTCCTCGCCGGGCGGACGGTCGAACAACGCCCGGCCCGCAACCTGATAAACGTCGCAACTGCGGCAGTGGATCACCTCGGTGAGGCGGGAGCATGCGCGGCTGCCATAGATGCCGATCCGGTTCCAGCATTGTCCCTCCTGGATTCCGGCCTCCGTCATGGCTCACCCTCGGCAGCGGCGGAGCGGTTGCGGAAGTGGCGGGCGCGCTCCTCATCCCCCCGCCGCTCGTAAAGGGCGGCCAGGTGCAACAGGCTTTCATTGTGCGAGGGAGCGAGATAAAGCGCCTGGCGGAAATATCTCAGCGCTTCGTCATCCCGGTTGGCGGCCGACATGACGATCCCGAGCAAGGCATGGACCTCCGGATCATGGGGATGCGATGCCAGATGGCTCTGACAGAGGCGCTCGGCCGCCTGGTAGTTCCCACCGTCCGCCAGGGCACGCGCAGTACCCAGCACCGCACCCTCGTCGAACGGCGCGGCACGCCCGGTTTCCCTGCCACCAGAGAGCAAATCCGGCCCCGAAGGCTTCGCTTCCCTCGGCGCATCGCGCCTGACCGCCTTGGCGGCCAACGGCCGGGAGGAACGGGCGGGAGGTGGCTCCGCTTCGGCCGCGTCCTGCCGTATCCACGAAAATGTCCCCGCCACGCCGTGGCGCCGGAAACCCCGGTCTAGCCCCCCGATGCCGTCGGCGTGCCCCAGCACCAGCAGTCCACCCGGATCGAGCGCGTCACGACACTGGTCCATGATCCGGGCCCTCAGCTCGGCCTTCAAATAGATGAGCACGTTGCGGCAAAACACCGCCTGGTAGCGACGGCCGCCACCCCAGCCCGGGTCACCCAGATGGGCGACCCGGTACTCGACGTCGCCCCGCAGTCCGTCCTTCACTCGATAGCGACCATCCCCGAGTTCGTCGAAATAGCGGCTGCGCCAGGTGCCGTCACCTGGGCTCCGGAACGAGCGTCCGCCGTAGATTCCCGCCCTGGCCGCCTCGATGGCCCTGGCGCTGATATCCAGGGCTTCGACCCGGAAGTCTCCCTTCCTCATCCCGACCTCCCGCAAAGCGATGACGATGGACCAAGGCTCCTCGCCCGTCGAACAGCCCAGGCTGAGCACATGGAACGGCACGCTTCGCCGTTGCAGGCGGTGCCGGGCGGCGGACTCGGCCAGCGCTTCGAAAGCCGGCGGCTCCCGAAAAAACCAGGTCTCGGGCACCAAGACCGCATCCAGCAGACGTGCCCGTTCCTCGGCATCCGCCGCCAGCCGCGCCGGGTAGGCGGCGGCGGTACAGCCGGCGGCATCGAGCCGCCGTTTCAGGGCGCACAGGACAGCGGCCTCGCCCAGGGCGCGCGGCTCGAGCCCGGCCGCCGCCAGCCAGTCCCACAACCAGCCGACGTCGCCATTCAGCCGCACCGCTCCACCTCGGCGCACAACCGGGCCAGTTCCTCCGTCGCCAGCGGCTGCCAGCGGATAAGCTGCAGCAGAGCCTGCTCCAGTCCCGCCACCTCGCCCAGCCACTCGGCGCCGGGTATGCCGACGCCGGTCTCGCGGAGCGCGTCCCGATCGACTGTCTCGGTACCGGTCACCCGCTCGGCCAGCAGGCCCAGTGCGGGCCCGACCTCCCCGCCTCTGGCATGTCCGACCAAAAGCAGACGCGTGCTGAGGAGGCGGCGGGAGGGCCGCCCCGCGATCAGCTGGGTCAGATCGACCGCCGGCAAAACGGCACCGCGATAACGGAACACCCCCGCCACCCAGGCCGGCGCCTGCGGCAGCGGACGCAGTCTGGGCACCTGCGTCACCGTGAAGACATCGGCGGCGGGCAGTGCATAATGCTCACCGCCGATCTGGAAGGGTACGAGCAACATAGGCCAAAGATCATACCGGCCCGCGCATTTTTCTGCATGCCGCGATCTCCCGCCAGACCGCCGCCGATACTTCGTCGGACCTCCTTCACGACCCCATGGAACCCGCAACCCCATGAAGCAAAGCCCGTTTTTCGCCCACCTGGGCCGCCTGCGCTGGATCAAGCGCTGGGGCCTCATGCGCAACGCCTACGAAGAAAACGTCATGGAGCACGGCTGGGAAGTGGCCGTCATCGCCCACGCCCTGGCGGTGATCCGCAGCGAAATCTTCCACCGGCCCATCGACGCCGACCGGGTCGCAGCCGCCGCGCTTTACCACGACGTGAGCGAAGCCATCACCGGCGACCTGCCCACCCCGATCAAATACCACTCCCCCGCCATCCGCGACGCCTACAAGGATCTGGAGCAAAAAGCCTCGCAGGAACTGCTGGCCCTGCTGCCGGAAACACTGAAACCGGCGTTCGCCCGGATACTGCTGCCCGAAGCCATCCCGGAAGAGTTCCGTGTCCTCATCAAAGCCGCCGACCGCATCGCCGCCTACCTGAAATGCGGCGCCGAACGGCGGGCCGGCAACACCGAATTCGTCAACGCGGAACAAGAAATCCGGGAAAAAATCCGGCAACTGGAGTTGCCGGAAGTCGACTATTTCATGGCCGTATTCGTGCCCGGCTACGAACTGACGCTGGACCGCCTGGTGCTCTGAGTATTTGTCGTTACGCGCCGCGCAGATCCCTTTCCATGCCATCGATGCCGTCGCTTATGGCGCTGCGCACCAGTTCCGCCACCGATGCGACATCCTCCGGCTCCGACTCGAAATCGATGGTCCAAACCACGATCGCTAAGCCATCGTAAGACTTGAATACTTCCACCGTGCCTTTGTAGTAGGTGACGGGAAACGGAGACAAGGGCCGGAGATAGGTCAGCCTCATGGTGACATCGTCGATCTCTTCAATGGTGTCCCTGATCTCACCGCCGCCCGCCACGGTCATGTACCGCAATGCACCGGCTCCCTCGCCCTCCACCCTGCACGTCTCGATGATCGGAAACCAGACATCGAGCCGCCCTATGTTTCGGACCACTTTCCAGACCACATCCGCGGATACGTTCAGTTTTTTTGCAATGGGTTGCTTGGTAAGCACAGATATCTCCTCGATCAATTTGGACAACACAACGATTGCACTGGCGGCGCCGACTCCGTCGAATCCCGATCGCCTATGGCCCGCCCTGCACACTGTCTCAGCACCGCCTGGAACCCGTATTGGAAAAATCCGACAGAGCAGAACGGCGCGACGCGCATCGCGGCGCCAATCCGCCGACCGGCGAGAAGACGCATGGACTGCGTCTGGAAATAACTTTTATGGGAAAACCGGCTAATCGCTGTGATATCCGGCCACATTTAAATTCAGCAATCCGGAGCATCGTATAGTCCCGGACGCCTTCACTTGAGGATAAATGGACTCTGGCGGCATCCCGTAAAACTCCCGGAACTCGTGAATCATATGGCTTTGATCGTAGTAGCCTGCCGCGTACGCGAGATCGGCCCAACTCGAATATTTTCCGGTCTGTAATATCGCGCTCCGCAGACGGACTATGCGGGCGTATTTCTTAGGCGTAGCGCCGATATGAGCCTGAAACCGCCGTTCGAGCGTGCGCTCACTCAAGCCCAGGGTACGGGCAACCATAGAAATACGACAGCTTCCGCCGGATTCATCGAGCGCCTTGCATGCGGTTTGAACCAGCACGTCATCATTACCGACATTCAAACGGGAGAGCAGGAACTGCTCGACGCATTGAACGCGTTCACTCGCCGCCGTCTTGAAAGCCAACTGGTCCTCGATTTCCTCTATCGAATATTTAGGAAAAATATCCCGGCAATCGACCCGCCTTTCCGCGCAATCTCTCGCAACACCCCGGCAGAACACATTCAACCCCCAAGGAGTCAGCCGCGCCGAAACCCCAGATACCTTACCTGACGCACCAAGGTCGCTTCGAAAGCTCTGGAAACCGGCGAGTCCGCTACGTGTCGTATAAGTTTGCCCCTTGTGCTTCGTAGTGAGCAAATCGCCGTACAAAAAGCACAAATAGGTTGCGGTATCCGGAAGAATAGAGAGCGCGAGGTTATCGCCGCCCAGCAAATCCTCATAATCCCAAAACGCCGAGACAAAAGGCGCCAACAAACGGGATGGCCGAAAAATCCTCAAGCTCATACTAAGCGTTAAGAAAGAAAAGTCATGCGTCACCTCGGCATGGATTCGCTACGCGCTCTGACGAGTGTCGAGATCCAGGTTACATGGATGTATCAGCCTTGCCATCCCTGGCTTCTCGATTCCGGCACAAATCCGCCGGGAGCGGATTTGCATTTCCCCGAAGGGCGGCAGGCAGGATGGCCAGCCGTGAGTCCATGCCGGAATGACGAGCGATGCGGCATTCATTTATTTACGCTTAGTGACAGACAGCATGACATCTCACAATAAGGAGCGGAGCGCGTTCGCCCAGCGCTCCGCCTGATGGATGTTAGGTTTCGTTGACCAAACCCCATCCGAGAGCCTGTGACTGATTTTCGAAAATGGCCATTGCTGTCGTCATGCGTTTGAAGCCCAGGCTGCGATAAAAAGGTTCCTTACCAGGAGCGGAATACAGAATAATCTTTTTATGCCCCGCCGACAGTGCGATAAGTTTTCCAAGGTAATCCTCCCGGAATTAGGGGAGATCAGAAGTAGAGCTATGCGGCCCTGGCCAACCGCTGTTTTGGCGTGATGCCGCCCAAGGCCATGTTTGGGCGTTCGTGATTGTACGTCCACATCCAGCGTGTTGCGAATGCCTGCACTTCATCCAGTGACTCCCAGTCATACTGCGACAGCCATTCATGGCGCACCGTGCGGTTGAATCGCTCCACATACGCGTTCTGCTGCGGTTTGCCCGGCTGGATGTATTCAATCCGGATGCCTTGCCGTGCCGCCCAGGCCTGGACCTTCGCACTGATATTCTCCGGCCCGTTGTCGCAGCGGATCACCCGTGGTCGCCCCCGCCATTCCATCACTTGCTCCAGGGCGCGGATGACGCGCTCGGACGGCAGCGAGAAGTCCACCTCCATCCCTAGCGACGCGCGGTTGAAGTCATCGATCACATTGAACAACCTGAACTTCCTTCCATCTGCACGCTGATCATGCATGAAGTCCATCGACCAGACTTGGTTGATCCGTGTCCGGCACCGTGAGCGGTTCAGGCTTGTCCCGTTTCAGCCGTTTCCTCGGCTCGATGCGAAGATTCAGTTCCAGTTCGCGGCATATCCGGTACACCCGTTTGTGGTTCCATCCGAATCCTTTCACGTTGCGCAAATACAGGAAGCACAGCCCGAATCCCCAGTTGCGGTGATTATCCGTCAGCCGCAGCAGCCAGTCGGCGATTTCTTCGTTCTCGGCATTGCGCTTGGCGCTGTACCGATAACAGGTTCCGCTGACCTGAAATGTCGCGCAGGCAAGGCGGATTGACACCCTGTGCCCGCTGACAGCACGCTTGGCCATCTCACGGAGGTGAGATGGCCTCACCACTTTTTTGAAATCGCCTCCTGAAGAATGTCGGCCTTCAGGCGCTCGTCCGCGTACATCTTCTTCAGCCGGGCATTCTCGGCTTCCAGTTCCTTCATCCGGGCCATCATCGACACGTCCAGGCCGCCATGCTTCGCTCGCCACTTGTAAAACGTCGCCGTGCTGATCCCCAATTCCCGGCACGACGCC
>NZ_AUKJ01000004.1:0-72500 GCF_000424685.1 Methylococcus capsulatus str. Texas = ATCC 19069 | reverse complement strand
ACCGAGTTGACGAAATCGAGCATCTGGCTCGAAGGTATTCCATTCACAGCAAAAATATCCTGGGCGGCTTGAGGCCAGGTCAGCCACACCCATCCTTCGGCATCGAACGTTTTCTGGTTGGGCGAAAAGTTATAGATGTTTTCCACATAAACGCCCAGGTTCATTGGGATTGCTTGGTCATCAGAGGCGTCGACGGGGATCAACTGGTCTTGTTGCTTGAAGTCGGTGCGATCGAGGATGCCGCTACGAACGGTGATGACGGCGAGCACCAGTGTCGTGACGAGCATGCAGACCACAATGGTATGTCCATGCTTGTATATTGCGTTGCGGAAGTTTTTCATGATCGGACAGCAGGAAATGCCGTTGTGGGGAGTCGGGGATGTCCCGGGTGAGGCGGAAAGAGATCGGCGAAACGATCGTTTTCGCTTCGATCGCCCTGTGGTTCATCCAAATGCCAGCAGTCCCCGGTCCCACAGGTCCGGAGCCTCGTATCCCAGCAGGTTCACCGTGGTGGCTGCCACGGCGCTCAAGCCGGCATCGCCCGGATTTTGGATGACGGCGCGGTCAAGGCGGTCGTAATAGATGAACGGCACCGAGTTGAGCGTGTGCGAAGTTTTTGCTTTGGGCGCGCCGCTGGGGGTTCGCTGGGGCTCGCCGGTTTTCTTGTCCAGCTCATACATTTCGTCGGCATTGCCGTGGTCTGCGGTGATCAGGGCTACGCCTCCGAGCGCATCGATCACAGGCAACAGCCGGCTCAGCGCCAGATCCACGGCTTCGACTGCGATGATCGTCGCCTGATAGTGGCCGGTGTGCCCGACCATGTCGCCGTTGGCGTAATTGACGCGGACGGTGCGGTGCCTGCCGGTTTTGATCTGGCGGATCAGCTCGTCGGTGATTTCGGCCGATTTCATCCACGGCCGTTGTTCGAACGGTACCCTGTCCGAAGGAATTTCGACGTAGGTCTCCAGCGACTCGTTGAACTTGCCGCTGCGGTTGCCGTTCCAGAAATAGGTGACGTGGCCGTATTTCTGGGTTTCAGAGATAGCGAGCTGGGTGATGCCTTCCGCTGCCAGGTATTCGCCCATCGTGCCATGGATGGCCGGAGGCGCCACCAGGTAACGTCTGGGAATGCCGAGATCGCCGTCGTACTGGAGCATGCCGGCATAGGTTACGCCGGGATGGCGTACGCGGTCGAAGGGCGCGAATTCCTCTTCCTCGAAGGCGCGGCTGATTTCGATCGCCCGGTCGCCGCGGAAGTTGAAGAAGATCACGCTGTCTTTGTCGAATATTTGACCCACCGGCTCACCGTCGTGGGCGACGACGAACGGTGGCAGGTCTTGGTCGATGATGCCGGGATGCTCCGCACGCAGGGTCTCGATGGCCTGGGTCGCCGATTCGAAGTGCCGCGCCTCGCCCAGCACATGGGTGTGCCAGCCGCGTTCGACCATGCCCCAGTCGGCCTCGTAGCGGTCCATGGTGATGTTCATGCGCCCGCCGCCGCTGGCGATGCGGGCGTCGAAGGTTTCGTCCCGGAGTTCCGCGAGGAACGCTTCGAACGGTCCGACATATTCCAGTGCCGAGGTTTCGGGCACGTCCCGGCCGTCCAGCAGGATATGGATGCGCACCCGCCGTTGGCCTTCGGCTTTGGCCCGGACGATCATCGCTTTGAGGTGGTCGACGTGGGAATGGACGTTACCGTCGGAGAGCAGGCCGATGAAATGCAGGGTTGAGCCATGCTGCCGCGCATTGTCCATGATTTCCCGCCATGCCGTGCCTTCGAACAGCGCACCGGAGGCGATCGCTTCAGCGACCAGCGCGGCGCCCTGATGGTAGACTTGGCCTGAACCCAGCGCATTGTGGCCGACCTCGGAATTGCCCATGTCGTCATCGCTGGGCATGCCGACGGCTTTGCCATGCGCCTTGAGGAGGGTATGCGGGCACGTCGCCAGCAGGCGGTCCAGGGTCGGCGTGTAGGCTTGGGCGATGGCGTTGCCGGTGGTCTTGGGACTGTAGCCGAAGCCGTCCATGACGACAGTGACGATGGGGCCGGAGATGCCGGGAAAGGTGGGGTGTTTTTTCAACATGCGATGGGTCGTGGGGGGCTATCGGGTTAGAGGGTCAGTCTGAAACGGGACAGCAGAATGCCGGGGACCTTGCAGCCGCCCAGCGCGCGCTGCCCGTAGGTTTCGGTGGCTGGAAACAGCCGGGTTTCCTCGCTCAGTGCCTCGAGTTCGGTGCCGAAGATGCGGTAAAGGCTGTCGTCGAAACGCAGGTCCTGGATGGGCGCGACGATCTCGCCGTGCTCGATGAGGAAACAGGCGTAGCGGGTCATACCGGTCACCCGGGCGCTCTTGAGGTCGCTCCAGTTGAGGTAGTGCAGGTTGCCAATGTAAAGGCCCGAATCCAGGCGTTTGAGTGCATCCCGTTCGGGCAGATCACCGGGCAGTATTTCTGGCGAGCGCAGCTGCTCTTCCGACCACAGACCGGATTCGGCGCCATTGGAGGTTACGCCGTATTCCCGGGCCGAGCGTGCCCCGGTCAAGAGATTTTTCGGCGCGCCGCGTTCGGCTATGGGCAGTTGCAAGGGAGCCAGCTCGCCGAGGCTGTTGAACCTCGGGCCGAGTCCGAGCGCGAAGTTTTCCCTCAGGCTGAACCGCTCGGACAAGGGCACTTCTCCCTCGATCCAGCGCCGCAGGGCCGATCCGCCCTTCTTCCATGCGCCGAAGCTGACCGCGCCCCAGGACAGCAGCTCGACGACATGGGCCACGGCGGCGGGGGCCAGGTAGGCGCGATATTCGCCTGGCGCCAGCGTCCTGGAAGGCATACGCAATTGATCGAGCCGGTGGCGGTCTGCTTCGATCGCAAGGGCGAGTTCGCTGGCACGCCAGCCCGTGCCACTCAGCAAGCCCTTGACGGCCTTGTTTTCGCCCGCAGAATTCACGGTGAACAGCGAGTAGTCCAGGAAAAAGCCGGATGTCGCAAACCAGTGGTTCTGCCCCGTGGAATTCCGTACCGCACGAATCTGGGGGCCGGCGGCGAATAGCCCGGCGAAATCCGTACCGGCGGTCGCGACGGCAATCTGTTCGATGACTTCCGCCGGGTCGGGGGTGGCGACCTCGTGCCACTCCTCGCTCTGACTGGGATTTTCCAGCGGTGCGGCGAAAGGATCGGGCGGCAGGGATGCGGCGTCAGAGCGGGCCCGAGCCAGCAGCGCATGGAGATCGCGGTGGTCCCGATCCACCCGGCCGGAGAGGTCCGTCGTGAATGTTACTTGGCGGTCCCGAGCCCGGAAATCGAGCTCGAGCCGCCACTGACGGACGCCGGTCGCTTGCCGGACTTTGCCCGTATTGAAGCGGAGATAGGTCTGGTTTTCTGCAGACAGGCTCAAGCTGAGTGCTTCTCCCGGGCGGAGCGCGGCGAAGGCGTGGTCGCTCAGACGCTCGAGCAGGCGATGGGTGTCCCGGGCAAAGCTCACCGGCCACCTCCGAAGACTTCGACGTTGGCAAACAGGCAGTGTGGGGAGGCGTGGCCGACCCGGATCATCTGGTGGGGCTCGCCTTTGCCGCAGAATGGGGTCCCGAAAATGCCGAAGGTGTCGAGATTCCCCACCTTTTTCAGCGAATGCCAGAAGGGGAGGGTCACCCCCCGATAGTTGGGATTCCGGACCACGCGGGTTAACCGACCATCCTCGATGAGATGCGCATATTCGCATCCGAACTGGAATTTTCGCCGGTAATCGTCGATCGACCAGGAGCGGTTGGCGCTCATGTAGATACCGCGCTCGACCGAGGCGATCATATCGTCCAGGGTACTGTCGCCGGGTTCGAGGTTGAGATTGGCCATCCGGTCGATCGGCGGCCGGTTCCAACCCGCCGACCGGAAGTTGGCGACGCCGGGAAGGCCGAGCCGCGCCTGACTTTCCAGGCCGCCGAGCCCACGCAGCAGCAGGCCGCCCCGGATCAGGTATTCCCGATGGGCACGGTTGCCCCCATCGTCGAAGCCGTAGCAAGCGAATTCGCCCGGGAGAGTGGGGTCGAAGCTGATGTTCATCAAGGGCGAGCCGTATTGCAGTCGGCCGAAATCCTCCGGTTTGACGAAGCTCCAGCCCGCGTAATTGCGCTCATCACCGAGGATGCGATCCAGTTCGAGAGGATGGCCGACCGATTCGTGGATCTGCAGCAGCATCTGATCCGGCGCCAGCAGCAGATCGCGGGTGCCGCCCGGACAGTCTTCCGCGGCCAGCAGTTCCAGCGCCTCCCGGCCGGCGCGTTCGCATTCCCGGTAGATGCAGTCGAAGTCCAACACTTCGAGTCCTCCCTGCAGGCAGCGGGCAACCGGGCCGTTCAGGGAGCGTCGCTGGATTTCCGGGCCGTCCTGGGCCGTGGCGACGAAGTTCTGGCTCACCAGGTGAAAGCGCTGGGCGATGTCCGTGCCGCTGGAGGTGGCATAGCAGCTCGAATGTTGGGTCAGGGTGATTTCCGCCATTGTCTCGACGATGTCGCCGGACACCCGTAGCCGGGAGCAGGCGGCGATCAACCTGGCCGTCAGTTCTTCCAGGGAGAGGGTGTCGAAACACTGCGCGCAAGGGCCGGCGAAAGCGCCAGACACGGCGGGGCGCAGGCCGGGCGAAAAAGCCGCTACCGCATGGCGGGCACCCGCACGTGCCAGCCGAGCAGCGCGGCCTGCCGCGTCTTGCAGGCCGGCATGTGACAGGTCGGGAGTCGCCGCATAGGCCAGATTGCCTTCCATCACGGCTTCGACCATTGCGCCCCGCCTCACATGCACCTGGTTCCGCTCCGGTTTGCCGTTGCGGACGGAGCGGTGCTGGCTGACTTCTTCGACGAAGCGCAGACCGATCCAGTCGGCCACGCCAGCAATGGCAGAGAGCGCCGACACCGGGTCGAATTCGGCGGGTGCGGCTTCGGGAGCGTTCATGGCGGCCAGAGGAGGGTAATTCGGGTCCGTGGGACTGCGGCGGATTCTATCAGTTTCAGGACGGCAGGATTGCGCGATTCCCACGGCCGGGATACGCTGGCGCCGTGAATGCACGTTCACGGTTCGCCGACATATGCCTCTAATGAAGCCTTATCACGGCCGGAATGCTGGCCGGACCGAGCGAAGAAGCCGCGCGTTCGGCCCGCTTGCGCAAGAATCCCGAAGTTCATCCGGTGTCAGGGGGTTCTGTCCAGTGCCTGTTCGACGCCATGGAAGCCGGTACCTGCTCCTCGACCGCACCGTCATTCCCGTCCCGACGGCTGGGAGCCGATGGTCGTGGCGCAGTGGGCATTTTCGGTATCGTGTTTCGATGATAGTGGCCGCATCGCCGAAAGGCTCGATCTTCGGGCGGATAGCGGCGACTGCGCCGTCGAAATTCCGGCGGGGTCTGGCACACGGTGGTCGGCCGGGCGCCTATTCACCGGTCGCCGACAAGGATTTAGCCGCTTGGAAGGAGGCGGAGGAGACCACGGCGGCGCCCGCGATGGCGTGCCGGCTGGAGTCGGTGCAGCCGGGCGACCAGTTGGCCTCCGGCGGGTGGGCTTCCATGATTCATCGGGGGAGGTTCCCATGACGAACGGGCAGGACGGCAACCATCAGGGTTCTCCCGGGCACGGCCTGCTCGTGACGCACGCCGTGCCTGGCCGCATCCGGTTGAAGTCGGAACGCCTGAAGGGGCGACCGCATGAGGCGGAGCAGCTCACCGCACGTCTCTCCAAAGTGGCGGGAATCCATCATGCCGCGGTCAACCCGGCGACCGGCAGCATAACACTGCACTATCGTTCGAAGGCCGTGGAGTCGCTTACTTTTTTTGCTGAACTGGCGGCGGCTTTGGGCCTCATCGCCGTCGACATCGAGGCGGGCGACGTAGAAGGATTGTTCGCATTGGTAGGGCTTTCGCCTGCAGACGCGGTCCGTTCGCTGTGGGGGCGGAGGCAGGTGCCGGCGGCCGAAAACGACCTCGCTTACGACGTGCTTCGGCTGCTGGGAGCCGGCATCGCACTGGGGGTATTGGTCTGGAAGCTGAGCCGCTGAGCGCATGAGCTGGGCCTATCTGATCCTGGCCGGTTGCCTGGAAATCGGCTGGCCGCTGGGTTTCAAACTGTCGCAAACCGAAGGCACGCGACTGGCCGGCCTGGTGCTGGCCGTGCTGTGTATGGTGCTGAGTGGCATTTTCCTGTGGCTGGCGCAACGGGAGATTCCCATGGGCACGGCATACGCGGTATGGACCGGTATCGGAGCGGCCGGTACCTTTTTTGTCGGTGTGTGGTTTTTCGGCGATGCGGCCACCCCGGGACGTTACTTGGGGGCGGCGCTGATCGTTGCCGGTGTGATGACACTCAAGCTGGCGCATTGAGTGCGGGTGTCCAGGTTTTTCAACACAACGAGGGGTAAGACAATGTTCAAGCGGATATGTATTTCGGGGGCGATGCTGCTCGCCGGGGTGTGTCCCGCCATGGCTGCGGCGGATGGAGGACGGGTGCAGCACGTGGTCATCGTGTGGCTGAAGGACCACGGCAGCCAGGCCGCTCGGCAGCAGTACATCGAGAACAGCCGGCGTCTTGGCCAGTTGCCCATGGTTCTCAGCTATCAGGTGGGAACGGTGCTGACCGCGGATCGAGCCGTAGTCGACGGTTCCTACGATGTCGGCATAGTCGCCACTTTTGAGAACGAACAGGCGCTGCAGGACTATTTGGCGCATCCCGAACATAGGAAAGTGATCGAAGAGTCCCTCAAGCCATTGGTGGAAAAAGCCGTGGTCTACGATTTCAAGGAGTCGAACTGAGGATCCGCGGCAGTCTGCCCCGTCGCCTCAAGCTCGAGCCTCTTCTTTCCGCCGGCATCACCGCGGTGTCGGCGCGATCCAAACGCCCTCCCTTGCTGCGGAAGCTGTTGGTTTTGCGACAAGCAGCGAGGATTCCATGTCGTAAGTCCGACATGCGGCAAGACCCCAAGTTCATGAAATAAAGAAAGATTGTTTCTTGGCACGACGTCTGCTTGATTGCGCGCAAGCAAGCGATGCGGGAGTTCCCAGCGATGGCCAAAGCCACTGTCACCTTTGAAGACATCGGTGTCACGGTCACCGTCCCGGCCGGGACTCGAATGATCGAAATATCGGAGAAGGTGGGGGCAGGGATCGTTTACGGCTGCCGGGAGGGAGACTGCGGCACCTGTCTCATGGTGGTCACAACCGGGGCGGACGATCTGAGCGAACCCTCCGTCCTGGAAGACAAGATCCTGCGGGAAATCATGGCTGGGAAGAACAACCGGCTGGCTTGCCAGGCGCAAGTGCTGGGCGGTGAGATTTCCGTCAGGCCTGCCTGATTCCAACACGACCGAAAGCGGCTTTTCTCTCATTGGCCGGGGGACAGTACGATGACATACGAGATGAACTGGCTGGAAATCACGGTGGTCATGCTGGTCGTCCTGAGCGCCTATGGCGTTCTGCGCCTCTGTTTTGGCCAGGTTTTCAGGCGGGCGCGGATGGAACGACAGCAGGGTTGAGGATTTCGGCGACGACGGCCGTGAAACGAAGGCCGTTCATCGAGAGAACGGCCTTCTTGCAGGAGACCTGCGCTCGGGCCACTCACATCTGGGATTGCAGATAATTTTGCAGACCCACCTTGCCGATCAGCTCCAGTTGGGTCTCCAGCCAGTCTACGTGTTCCTCTTCGCTCTCGAGGATGTCCTCCAAAAGCTCGCGACTGACATAGTCGCCGCGTTCTTCACAGAAGGCGATGGCATCTCTTAGCAAGGGCAGGGCCTGCTGTTCGAGCTGAAGGTCGCAGCGCAGCATTTCCTCGGGGTTCTCGCCGATTTTGAGTTTGCCCAGGTCCTGCAGATTCGGCAGTCCTTCGAGAAAAAGAATCCGCTCGATGAGGCGGTCGGCATGCTTCATCTCGTCGATGGATTCCTTGTACTCGTGTTCATTGAGCTTACCGAAGCCCCAGTTCTTGAACATTCGGGCGTGCAGAAAATACTGGTTGATGGCGGTCAGTTCGTTGGTGAGAACCTTGTTGAGGTATTCGATGACTTGAGTGTCGCCTTTCATTTCGGGTACTCCGTGGAGGGAACGCGGGTAGTGTAACCGGGGCCGTCGGCTACCGGTAGTGGCCAGGGCGGTCGCGGATACCGGGGAGTTCGCCGCAGGAGCCTCACGGGCACATATCTTGCTTCACGGGTATCGAAGGAGGGATTGCCGTGCCAATAGACTTGTCGAATTCTGAATGCCCCGTGGATCGCGATCTGCCGTCGTCCCTGATGCGCGCAACGGTAGACCAGGCGCCGGTGGCGATTTCGATCACGGATTTGAAAGCCAATATCCTGTATGTCAACGCCGCGTTCAGTGAGATCACCGGCTATGCACCACAAGAGTGCATCGGACGCAACGAATCGATGCTCTCGGACCGGCGTACGCCGCCGGAGGTCTATCAGGAACTGTGGGGCTGCATCACCCGCCAGCAGCCGTGGCGAGGGCGCCTGCTGAACCGCCACCGGGACGGCCGGCGCTATCTCGCCGATCTCACCGTGGCGCCGATGCTGAATGAAGCGGGCGAGACCACGCATTTCATCGGCATGCACCGCGACGTGACGGAAGAGTATCTGCTGCAACAGCAGGTGCGCCAGCAGACTCTGTTCCTGGAAACCGTGGTGGCGTCGATTCCCGTGTCCGCCGTGCTGATCGACGAGAACGGCCGCATCGTTCTGGATAATCTGATGTACAAGGCGCTGGCGAGCGATCTGAAAGTCGAGGAACCCGCGCTGTTGTTCCTGAAACTGCTGCGCGAGGAATCCGGGGAGGACTGGAACGATTTCTGGCACCGCGAAAAGGCGTTCAGGAATCTGGAGCTGCGTTTCGATCCCGGCGGCGGCAGACCTTCGCGCTGGTTTTCCTGTGCCGGTCAGTGGTTCCGCCATGAGGAGGGATCGGTCGACGGATTTTTCTCCGGTTCGGAAAAGGGCTATCTGCTGCTGACGGTGGACGACATCACCCAGCAGAAAAAGCAACAGGAACAATACCGCCTGCGGGGGCTTCAGGCCTTGATGGCCGAGGAGGAAAAGCTCGAGAGCCTCAAGGAAACGCTGTTCGCCGCCATCCACCAGATCCAGGGGCCACTGAACCTGATCGGCGCCGCCAAGAACATCCTGGACCGCCGTGGTGACGACGCCGGCAACGTGGCGCTGCGCGACCTCCTGCAGCAGGTCATGGCGGCCGGCGAAGCGTCCATCTGCACCCTGGAGAAATGCATCCCCCATAGCGACAACAATGCGTTCAAACCCGTCAATCTGAACCAGGTGCTGCACGATGCGATCACCTTGCTGACCGAACGCCTGCTCGCTAGCGGCATCGTGGTGGAATGGGTGCCGACTCCGGTCCTGCCCAGCCTGAAAGGTTCGGAGAACCGGCTGCGCTCGCTGTTCAAACAGCTCATCGAAAACGCCATCGATGCCATGGCGCATTCCAGGCGGCGGGAACTGCGCATCCTCACCTGGACGCGTGATCAGCTGATCCACATCACCATCGAGGATACCGGTCCGGGGATACCGGCGGGGCTGCGGACCCAGGTGTTCGAGCCGTTCTTCACCACCAAGGCGAGCCTGGGGCGCCAGCATGTCGGCATGGGGCTGGCCGTCGCGCACGAGATCGTCAACCAGCACAACGGTCTGATCCGCATCGATCCGGATTACCAGGAGGGCTGCCGCATCCATATGCAGTTCGAGATCAGACAGACGCAACCGGAGCGGCCTGCGAAGGTTTCCCATGGTTGATCGCTACACATTGATCGAGCGGGAGCTCGATGCCCTCTATCAGGTCGGGCAGGTGTTGAACAGCACGGCCGATCTCAAGGGCAGGCTGGAGGGTGTGCTCAACGTCCTGCACGAGCAGGCCGATCTGCGTTCCGGGATGATCGCGCTGCGGGAGCCGGAAACCGATGCACTGGTATTGGCGGTACTGCGGCGGGGCGAAGCCGGGCGGACTTCCAACGAGCCGGTGCGTTACGAGCCGGGCGAAGGACTGATCGGCACCATTCTGGAAGCAAACTGCACCATTGTGGTGGAGCGCATCGCTGACGAGCCGCGTTTCCTCGGCCGCCTCGGTCTCTACGATCCGGAGTTGCCCTTCATCGGCTCGCCCATCCATGTGGGCAAGGATGAACTGCTCGGGGTGCTGGCGGCGCAGCCCAGCGAGCGTGAGCTGCTGGGCGAGCGCGCCAGGTTCCTGGAGATGGTGAGCAATCTGGTCGCGCAGAGTGTCGGCCTGCTGCGCGGGATGGAACAGAAGCAGCGCGATCTCACGACCCAATGCGAGCAGCTGCAACAGACGCTGCGCTCGAATTACGGATTCGAGAACATCATCGGCCGGACGCCGCCGATGCTGCGTGTCTTCGAGACCGTGCGCCAGGTCGCGAAATGGAACACGACGGTGCTCATCCGGGGCGAATCGGGCACCGGCAAGGAGATGATCGCCAGCGCGATCCACTTCAATTCGCCCCGGGCGAGTGGCCCCTTCGTGAAGCTCAACTGTGCCGCCTTGCCTGAAAACCTGCTGGAGTCGGAACTGTTCGGCCACGAGAAAGGCGCCTTCAGCGGCGCCGTCAACCAGCGCAAGGGGCGGTTCGAGCTGGCCAACCACGGTACCCTTTTTCTGGATGAAATCGGCGAGATTTCACCGGCTTTCCAGGCCAAGCTACTGCGGGTGCTGCAGGAGGGTGAATTCGAACGGGTCGGCGGCATCCACACGCTCAAAGTCGATGTGAGGATCATTGCGGCGACCAACCGGGATCTCGAGTCTGCGGTGGAAGAAGGGGCATTTCGTGAGGACCTTTATTATCGCCTCAACGTGATGCCCATCCAGATGCCTCCTCTGCGGCAGCGCAAGGAGGACATTCCGGAGCTCGCCCGCTTCCTGCTGGGCAGAATCTCCCGCAACCAGGGCGGCCGGCTTCTGGAAATCAAGGAGAGCGCCATCCGTTCGCTGATGCGGCACGACTGGCCCGGCAACGTGCGCGAACTGGAAAACCTGCTCGAACGCGCGGCGATCATGAGCCGTGAAGGGGTCATCGACAGCGAGGTGATCGGCATGACGGGGCTCAAGGAGAAGCTGACGACGGTGGCCGATGTGGCTTCCTACAAAGTCGACCTGGGTGATGAGAACCTGGATGAACGGGAGCGCATCATCGCTGCACTCGAACAGAGCGGCTGGGTGCAGGCGAAAGCCGCACGCCTGCTCGACATGACGCCGAGACAGATCGCCTACCGTGTCAAAATCCTGAATATCCACATGAAACACCTGTAGAATTCGCGGCGGGGCCGTATCGGGACGTGCTGTACATGTCGGCAGGCCCTCGTCCGTGCGTGCCGCTGGCCGGTCCGCGCGCCTTTCCCAAGAACAATGCGAGGTGGTTATGAACGATGGACTGCGTCAGGTGAGACGGCCCAGTGGAATCTCAAGGATAGGACCCCGCTCCGGGGTAGTGCTCCTCCTCCTGGCGTCGGTGGCCGAGCCCGCACTGGCCAAGCGGGTTTATTGTCCGACCAATCTCCAGTCTGAGCTGGATGCCATCAAGTCGGGGGGTACTCTGGAGATATCGGGCACCTGTGTGGGCCATTTCGTGGTGTGGAAAAACGTCGAACTGCGAGGCAAAGGCACGGCGCCGACCTTGTTCGGGGCGGGCGGCGGGACGGTGTTGACCATCATGGGAGCGGCCAACAGGGTCAAGGTCAAGAATCTCACCATCACCGGTGGCGGCGGTGTCGGCGATGGCGGTGGCATTCTCAACTACGGCGATCTGACGCTGATCGGTTCGACGGTCGTCGGGAACAACGCCGTGAATCACGGCGGCGGTATCTACAATTACGGCACGACCACCCTGAAGCAGTCTCAGGTCACCGGAAACATCGCCGGGTTGGACGGCGGCGGCATCTACAACAACAGTTCGGCCTCCGGCTGGGGAACCCTGTCGCTGTATGGATCCGAGGTGACCGGCAACAAGGCCGGCGGCGGTGGCGGCGGGATTTACAGCTTCGGTTCCGCCTACCTCAAGAATTCCGTATTGAACGGCAACCAGGCCGGCGGAGACGGCGGTGGACTCAAGAGTGCCCAGGGCTCGATCACCACCGTCACCGGTTCCGTGATCACCGGCAACATCGCGGCCAGCAACGGCGGGGTGTCGGGCACCGTCACCTTCAAAGGGAAACAGTCGACGATCAGCGGCAATCTGCCCGACGGTCCTTGAGGAGCATCGCCGCGGTGGCCGTCCTCGAAAACCCGCCCGGCGCACCCATCGCGCCTGGCGGTCGACCGGGATTCATGGGGCCGCCGGCTGGCTGCGGCAGATCTTACGAAGAACCCAGGCAGTGGTTCGCGGCCTGATTGCTCATGATGACCAGGTCGAACGGGAATTCCCCTTTCTGATTGAAATGCACGGCGTCGGCTTTGCTGATCCGCTGCGATATCTCCTTCGCCATGCACTCGCACACCCGTCCCAGTTCCTGGTCGTCCTTGACAAGGCTGTCGGGATCGTTTTGCTGTCCCTTGATGCATTTCTCGACATAAAGTTTTTCGAAAATCTGGTGCTCGGACTGAGTCACCGGAATGTGTGGAGGCGTGGAAGGAGTGGAACTCGTCGTGGCGGCTGGCGCCGAAGTCTTGGCCGGTTCGGGGGTTTCGCTGCCGCAGCCGGCCAGCAGCGCGGCGGTTGCGGTGAGGCCGGCCAGGGTCCGGCGGAAAGCTTGATCTTGGTCCATGGGGTGCCCTCGGGACGGGGTTGTGGATGGAATCTGGCGATTACGACAGGGAAGGCACTTTACCCAGCCAGGGCCGGGAAGGGCAAGTCCCGCCCGCCGGCTACAAGGGCACATTGATTTCCGGAGAACCCCTTCTATAGTAAAAAACTCCTGCAACCCTCATGTTGGAGACTGACATGAAAAAACTGTTCGCCTTGCTTTTGTTCATGTTATTCAGCCTTGCAGCCTGGGCCGAACCGCTGGATATCAACTCCGCGACCGCCGAGGAAATCGCCGCGACGATGACCGGTGTGGGAAAAGCCAAAGCAGAGGCCATCGTGAAGGACCGTGAGGCTCACGGCAACTTCAAATCAGTCGACGACCTCAAGCGCGTAAAGGGCATCAAGGAAGGCATTCTGGCCAAGAATCGTGACAAGATCACCGTCAAGGCCGATACGGCGGCCTCGCCGGCGCCGGCCGCCGCCACTCCCCCCGGGACTGCGACCCCGGCGCCTGCCGAAACCCCGGCGGCGAAACCCCGGCACTGAAGCCGCGGCGTTTTTTCCTTGCGGGAAGGCGTGGTTTCCCGGCCACGCCTTTCATGTCGCCCCCCTCACACGGGCGGCATCTGATAGGAGTCCAGGACTTTGAGGTAGTTGGCCCGTTCGTAGGCGGCAGGGTTGGCGATCCTGTCATGGCCCATGATTCCCTTGAGCAAGGTGACGGATGCGAAACCGTGAGCGTCCATCCAGTGCTCCAGGCCTTTCACGAGCACCGCGGCGTAGCTGGGTCCGTGCCGCAGCAGGGCGGAGGCGGTCATGACGGCATCGGCGCCCGCGAGCAGATATTTGACCACCTCTCCGGCGCCGGCGACGCCGGTCGTGGCGCCCAGCGAAAGGCGGAGCTTGCCGTGCAGCAGAGCGATCCAGAGCAGGGGCAGACGTATTTCGCTGGGGCTGCTCAGTTCCAGCGAGGGATGGAGGTCCAGCCGCTCGACATCGACGTCCGGCTGGTAAAAACGGTTGAACAGCACCAGCGCATCAGCGCCGGCTCGTTCGAGGCGCACGGCCATGTGGGCCATGGCGCTGAAATACGGGCTGAGCTTCAAGGCGACGGGGATGTGAACCGCCGACTTGACTGCTGTCAGGCTATTGACATAGCGCTGTTCGATTTCTCCGCCGGAGATGGTGGGATCGGTTTCGATGCCATAGATGTTGAGCTCCAGGCCGTGGGCACCGGCCTGTTCGATCTGGCGTGCATAGTCGATCCAGCCCTCGTCGCTCACACAGTTCAAACTGGCGATGACCGGAATGTCGACGGCTTCGACGGCTCGCCGGATCAGCTCGAGATAGCGATCCGGTCCGGCATGATGAGCGGTGGTTGCCGGAAAATAGCTCAACGATTCGGCGAAGCTTTCGCTTCCCGCGGTCAGCAGCCGTGAGAACACCTCGTTTTCCTGCTGGATCTGCTCTTCGAACAGGGAAAACAGGACCACGGCGGCGACGCCCCCGTCTTCCAGCCGTCTGATGCCGTGGAGGCTTTCCGAAAGCGGGGAGGCCGACGCGACGACGGGGTGCTTCAGAGACAGTCCCATATAGTTTGTGCTCAGGTCCATGGCGCGTTTCCTCGGTCATTGGGTCTTGAGGCTGGCATCGGGATGGAAGTGGGCGCCGCTGCGACTCGCCATTTCCTCGTAGGTTTCCCACTTCTGATCGACCACCTGCTGGGCCAGCGCCATCAAGCGCTCGCTTTCCGCCGGGCGGGAGTGGGCCAGCATCTTGTAGCGCAGCTCGTTCATAGCATAGTCCTTGAGCTTGATACGGGGGCGGGGCGAGTCCAGTACGAAGGGATTGCGGTCGGCTCGGCGCAGCGCCGGGTTGTAGCGGAGCAACGGCCAGTGACCGCTGGCGGCAGCCAGATCTTGCTGTTTCAAGCCCTGCCGCATGTCGATGCCGTGGGCGATACAGTGGCTGTAGGCCAGGACCAGCGAGGGGCCGGGATAGGCCTCGGCTTCGCGGAGGGCCAGCAAGGTCTGTTGGGGATTGGCGCCCATGGCGATCCGGGCGACGTAGACGTTGCCATAGGCGATGGCCTGCAGTGCGAGGTCCTTCTTGGCGACCGGTTTGCCGGCAGCGGCGAATTTGGTGACGGCGCCGAGCGGGGTCGATTTCGACATCTGGCCGCCGGTATTGGAATACACCTCGGTGTCCAGTACCAGGACGTTGACGTCCCGGCCGCTGGCGAGGACGTGGTCGAGCCCGGCCGAGCCGATGTCGTAGGCCCAGCCGTCGCCGCCGACGATCCAGATGCTGCGTCGGACCAGATGGTCCGCGACCGAGAGCAGATCCCGGGCCGCTTCGCAGTCGATGTCCCGCAAGGCGGACTTCAGCGTCGCGACGCGCTGGCGCTGGCGGCGGATCTCGGATTCGGCGCGTTGCGGCGCGTTCAGTATGTCGTCGGCCAGCCCGGCCGGAAGCCGTGGCCCGAGTTCTTTCAGCCGCTGACGGGCGAGGGCCAGATGCTTGTCGGCGCTGAGCCGAAAGCCCAGGCCGAATTCGGCGTTGTCCTCGAACAGCGAGTTCGACCAGGCCGGACCGCGGCCTTCCGCGTTCTTGGACCATGGCGTGGTCGGCAGGTTGCCGCCGTAGATCGAGGAACAGCCGGTGGCGTTGGCGACGAGCAGGCGGTCGCCGAACAACTGGGAAAGCAGGCGCACATAGGGCGTTTCGCCGCAGCCGGCGCAGGCGCCGGAGAATTCGAACAGGGGTTCCAGGAACTGGGCGCCGCGTACCGAGGAGAAGTCCACCCGCGACCGGTCGTTGACCGGCAGTCGTTCGAAGAACGGGATGCTGCTGCGCTCCTGCTCCAGGACCGGTGCCTTCGGCCGCATGTTGATGGCCTTGACGCCGGCTTCCCGGGGGCTGCGGACCGGACAGACCTCTACGCACAGACCACAGCCGGTGCAGTCTTCGACGTAGACCTGCAGGGTATAGCGGGTTTCCGGGAAGCCGCGCGCGTTGATGGGGGCGGACTTGAAGCCGGCGGGCGCACCGGCGAGCCGCGATTCCGGATAGAACTTGGCGCGGATGACGCTGTGCGGGCAGACGAAGCTGCAGTTGCCGCACTGGATGCAGATGTCCGGTTCCCACACCGGGACCGTGTCGGCGATGTTGCGCTTTTCCCAGCGTGTGGTGCCGGAAGGATAGGTGCCGTCGACCGGCAGGGCGGACACCGGAAGGGTATCCCCGGCCCCGGCCATCATGGCTGCCGTTACCCGCTGGACGAAATCCGGCGCCTCGGGCGGCACCGGCGGCGGCATTTCCAGGCGGCTGGTGGCCCGCGCCGGCACCTCCACCCGATACAGATGCGCCAGGGTATGGTCCACCGCGGCGAAGTTCATCTTGACCACATCCTCGCCTTTCTTGCCGTAGGTCTTGCGGATCGAGGTCTTGATCCGTTCGATCGCCTCCTCGCGCGGCAGCACGCCGGAGAGGGCGAAGAAGCAGGTCTGCATGATGGTGTTGGTACGGCCGCCCATGCCGGATTCCGCGGCGACTTTGGACGCGTCGATGACGTAGAAAGCGATGTTCTGAGCGATGATACGTTCCTGCACCGGGCGGGGCAGGTGGTCCCACACGGTGTCCGGTCCGTAGGGGCTGTTGAGCAGAAACACCGCTCCCGGGCGGGAGTGCTCCAGCACGTCGATCTTTTCCACGAAGTTGAACTGATGGCAGCCGATGAAGCCGGCCGAGCGGATCAGATAGGGCGATTCGATCGGGCGGGGACCGAAGCGTACATGGGAGACGGTGCGGGAGCCGGATTTCTTCGAGTCGTAGACGAAATAGCCCTGCGCGTAAAGCGGAGTGGATTCGCCGATGATCTTGATACTGTTCTTGTTGGCGCCGACGGTGCCATCGGCGCCCAAGCCGAAGAACAGGGCGCGCACCACGTCCTCCGGCTCGATCTCGAACCGTTCGTCGTAATCCAGGCTGGTGTGGGACACGTCGTCACGGATGCCGACGGTGAAATGGTTCTTCGGTTGCGGCCGGGCCAGTTCGTCCAGCACCGCCTTGGCCATGGCCGGGGTGAATTCCTTGGACGAGAGACCGTAGCGCCCGCCGATGACCCGGACCGGTGATCCGCTTTCTGCCAGCGCCGTGACGACGTCGGTATAGAGCGGCTCACCCATGGCACCCGGCAGCTTGAGCCGGTCCAGCACGGCAATGGCCCGGACGCTCGGCGGCAACGCAGCCAAGAAGTGAGGCGCGGAAAAGGGCAGAGCAAGGCGTGTTTGCACCACGCCGACCTTCTCGCCCCGCCGGCACAGGAAGGCGACGGTCTCGCGCAGGGTGAGCGCTCCGGAACCCATCACCACTGCGACCCGCTCGGCCTGGGGATCGCCGAAGTAATCGAACAGCCGGTATTGCCGGCCGCTGAGTCCGGCGAATTTGTCGAACTGCGACTGCACGATTTCGGGCAAACGGGCATAGAACGGGTTGACGGTCTCCCGGCCCTGGAAATAGACGTCCGGGTTCTGGGCGGTGCCGCGGATGAAGGGGTTGTCTGGATTCAGGGCTCGCGCCCGATGTTCGCGGACACGGACCGGGTCGATCAGAGCCCGGAGGGTCTGGTCGGGTATCAGGGTCAGTTTGTTGACCTCGTGCGAGGTGCGGAAGCCATCGAAGAAATGCACGAAGGGAATCCGGGATTCCAGACTGGCGGCTTGGGCCAGGGCAGCCATGTCGTGCGCCTCCTGCACCGATCCGGAAGCGAGCTGGGCGAAGCCGGTGGGGCGCACGGCGGCAACGTCGGAATGGTCACCGAAGATGGACAGGCCCTGAGCGGCGAGCGAGCGAGCGGCGACATGGAACACCGTCGGGGTCAGTTCGCCGGCGATCTTGTACATGTTCGGGATCATCAGCAAGAGTCCCTGCGAGGCGGTGAAGGTGGTGGTCAAGGCGCCTGTCTGCAGCGCCCCGTGCACCGCTCCGGCCGCCCCTCCTTCACTCTGCATCTCCACCACCAGCGGCACGTTGCCCCAGATATTGGTCTTGCCTTCCGCCGCCCACTGGTCGGCCAGCTCGGCCATGGTGGAGGACGGGGTGATCGGATAGATCGCGCAGACCTCATTGATCCGGTAGGCGATGTAAGCCACTGCTTCATTGCCGTCGAGCGTGGTTTCGATGGTCGAATGCATGGGTCTCAAGCTCCCGGTTCGCTGATCATTTCAATGGCATGGGCGGGACATTGTTCATGGCATACGGCACAGCCGGTGCAGCGGTCGTAGTCGTAGCGGTAGCGTTTGCCCGGGCCCAGCTTGACGATGGCCTGCTCGGGGCAGGCGCCGTAGCAGCCATCGCATTCGAAACAGTTACCGCAGGAGAAGCAGCGCCGCGCCTCGAACAGCGCCTCGGGCTCGCTCAGCCCCTGCACGACCTCGTCGAAGCCATAGGCCCGCACGACCGGGTCGAGCACGGGTTGTTCGCGCTGGTCGGCCTCGGTCAGGTACCAGACGTGGAGCTGGTCGAAGCCGACGACGGGATGTTTGGGGGGTGGGGCATAGGTCGTGCCGCGCAGATAGGCGTCGATGTGGCGGGCGGCCTTCTTGCCATGGCCGACCGCGACCGTCACGGTGCGCTCGCTGGGCACCATGTCGCCGCCGGCGAAGATGCCGGCCTTGCCGGTCATCAGGTTGGCGTCGACCAGCACCGTGCCGTCTTCCTTGAAGCGGATTCCGGGGATCCTGTGCAGGAAGGCGGTGTCGGTGTCCTGCCCCAGGGCGAGGATCAGGGCGTCGGCTTCCAGGGTCTCGAATTCTCCCGTCGGCTGCGGGTAGCCGTGTTCGTCGATGCGCATGACCTCGACCTGGATGTGGGTCTGGTCGATCTGCTTGATGCTGCGCAGCCAATTGATCTTGACGCCCTCCTCCAGCGCCTCGTCGGCCTCGAACGGATGGGCCGGCATGTGCTCGCGGTCGCGGCGGTAGATGATGAGGGCTTCTTCCGCACCCAGGCGCTTGGCGGTGCGGGCGGCGTCCATGGCGGTGTTGCCGCCGCCGTAGATTGCGACCCGGCGTCCCAGTTTCGGCGGATCGCCGCTGGCGGACTGACGGAGGAAACTGACTGCATCGAGAATCTTGCCGGCATCGCGGGAGGGGATCTCGACCCGTTTGCTCAGCTGCGCTCCGATGGCGAGGAAGACGGCATCGAAACGTCCATTGGTCTGCTCCTCGAGTACGTCATCGACCCGGTGATTGAGCCGGATTTTGACCCCCATCCGCTGGATGCGCTGGATTTCCTGCTCCAGTTCGCGACGGGGCAGGCGATAGGCGGGGATACCGAAATGCATCATGCCGCCGGCCAAGGGGCCCGCCTCGTGGATCTCGACCTCATGTCCCAGGCGCACGAGATGATAGGCGGCCGACAGCCCGCTGGGTCCGGCGCCGATCACCAGCACCCGCCGGCCGCTGGGCGGCGCCTCGGTCTCCGCCTCCCAGCCCTCCCGCAGTGCGAGGTCACCCAGGAAGCGTTCGACCGCATGGATGCTCACCGCCTCGTCGACTTCGTTGCGGTTGCAATGGGACTCGCAGGGGTGGTAGCAGACGCGGCCGTGCACCGCCGGCATCGGGTTGTCCCGCATCAGGATCTGCCAGGCGCGCCGGTAGCGGCCGGCCTGGGCCTCGGCCAGCCAGGCCTGGATGTTTTCGCCGGCCGGACAGGCGCTGTTGCAGGGCGGCAGCAGGTCGACGTAGATCGGACGGCGGCGGCGCACTGGGCCGGTGCCTTTGCCGTGACCGGTCAGATCGGGAGGGAGGGTGATGTCGCTGAACTTGGGGCCGCTCATGGCGTTTCTCCATCGGGTTGAGGCGGGCCTGCCGAACGGAAAGGAATTATCCTCTCTTCGACTCAAGTTTAGCGGGAAATAAGAAACGGACGCCGGGAAGCGGTCGCACCTTGCGCCCGGCTATTTGGGTACGGCGAGCCACGGCAGGGCGGAAGGGGGTGGAGGCCCAACGGAAGGCACCCGCGTGCTGAGTCCGCCGATGACCGCAAATGCGGCGGCAGCCAGAACGAGGAATATCTTCTCGATTGGATTCATGTCGGGCCCCGGAGGAGTGCGCCGGTTGCAGGTACGTCGCCATCGTGGGGTCCGGGGTTGTCCCTCTTATCTCCTGTTTGTATGCGCCCCGATACAGAGGGCGGGCGATCATTTCCGGGGCAGGTTGAGGCGGGCGATGAGCCCGCCTTCGGGACAGTTGCGCAGTGTCAGGCGACCGCCATGGCTGAGGGCGACGTCCCGGGCGATGGACAAGCCCAGGCCGGTGCCACCGGAGGCCCTGTTGCGGGAGGTTTCGAGCCGGACGAACGGTGCGAACACGGCTTCGAGATGGTCCTCGGGGATGCCCGGGCCGTGATCCCGGACTTCGATGATCAGGGTGCCGGGCGTATCCTTCAGTGTGATCTCGGCGCTCTGGCCATAGCGCAGGGCATTGCCGATCAGGTTGTCCAGGCAGCGCCGCAGCGCGACGGGACGGGCCATGATGGGCTTGGCCTTGCCGTTGACACTGACTTGCTGGCCCTGATCCTGAGCGTCCTCCGCGAGCGAGTTCACCAGGGCTTCGACGTCCAGCGGCTGCAGCGGTTCGGGTTCGACATGGCCGCGGAGATAATCCAGGGTCGATCCCAACATGATCGACATCTCGCGCAGGTCCTCGTGCAGTTTTTCGCGGAGTTCGTGCGGCTCGACGCCTTCGACGCGGAGGTTGAGACGGGTGATCGGCGTGCGCAGATCGTGGGACACCGCTGCCAGGAACTGGCTGCGCTGGCGGATCTGCTCGAGCAGCTGCGCCTGCATGCGGTTGAGTGCGCGGGCAGCCTGGCGGGCTTCGGCCGGACCGCTTTCCTCCAATGGCTGGGTGCTGAGGCTGTCGCCGAAATGCTCGGCGGCCTGGGCGATGCGGTTGATCGGCCGGGACAGCCAGCGTGCGCCGATCCAGGCCGTCAGGCCCAGGGCGATGAGCCGCATCGCCGCGCTGATCCAGCCGCCGTGCGGACGGTAGGGGAGGGGCAGGCGGGTCCCGGGGGCGTCGCCGGGGAGCGGGGTGACGGTGGGCGTCGGCGCAGGCTCCTGCCCCGGCACGCGCCACCCGAAGTTGTCCTTCGGTGGCGGGAAGTCGACTGGCGGAGGTCGCGATAGCCACTCCGGCAATGGCGGCAGGCGAGGAGGGGCCGGAAGGGGCGAAGGGGGGGGCGGAGGCTCGGACAGCTCCAGGTTGAACACCACTGCCATGCCCAGGAAATGGCTGGCCGTCAAGGTCACCAGCAGCAGCAGGAACAGCCGGGTGAACAGCGTGTCCGGGATCAGGCGCCGCATTTGCTTACCCGAGCGCTGAAGAAATAACCTTCGCCGCGGATGGTCTTGATGAGTTTGGGATTCTTGGGGTCATCCTGCAGTTTCTGGCGCAGCCGGGAGACCAGCAGGTCGATGCTGCGGTCGAAGACGTCCATGGCCCGGCCGCGGGCATAGTCGAGCAGCTGATCGCGGGTCAGGATGCGGTTGGGACGCTCGATGAACACGCTCAGCAGGCGGAACTCGGCATTGGAGAGAGGAACGACCATGCCTTCGGGCGAGGTCAGTTGACGGAGCACCCGGTGCAGCCGCCACCCTTCGAATTCCACGGCGATGTCGGAGGATTCGGGGCTTTCCGGTTCGCGCTCGTGCCGGGCGCGCCGGAGGATGGATTGGATGCGAGCCACCAGTTCACGCGGCTCGAACGGCTTGGCTACGTAGTCGTCGGCGCCGAGTTCCAGGCCGACCACCCGGTCCATGGGATCGCCCCTGGCCGTCAGCATGATGACCGGAATGTCGCTCTCGCCACGGAGCGACCGGCACAGGGTCAGGCCGTCTTCGCCGGGCAGCATCAGGTCCAGCACGACGAGGTCGAACGAACTTTCCGTCAGCGCCTTTTTCATCGCCGCGCCATCATGGACACCGACGGCTTCCATGCCGAAGCGCGAGAGGTATCCGCCGAGCAGATTCCGAATCTCGACGTCGTCATCCACGATCAGAATACGTGTGGTCGGTGCCTGCATGGAGCTGTTATTTCGGAGGGAGCGGATCGCCTTCGGCTTTGCCAGGACTGAATCGGCATTTGCCGTCGGCCGGCATGGGGCCCATTTTATCGAGTTCGGCCAGCAGTTGGGCGTTTACGGTTTTTTTCTGGGTCGCATCCAGGCTGTCGTAGAAGTTCAGCCACAGTTTCCGGTTTTCCTTCATCCTGGCTTCGATGCTGCTCTTGTCCGCGTCCAGTCTGTCGAAGAGGGCGCGAAGATCGGCGTTGCCATCGCTCAGCGCCGACTTGATGTCCTTCTGGGCTGCATCGAAGCGTTCGCGGTGCGACTTCGTCAACTGACGGGTGTCGTCTTCGGCGCGTTTCCAAAGATTCTCTTGGTCACCGTTCAGGTTCAGTTCGCCATGGATGCGCCAAAGCATCCCGGCCAGACGTTCCTCCGGATCGGGTTTGGGCGGAGGGAACGCGCCGGCCGTCGATACAACAGACACCAGTCCCGCGAACACGGAGGCTGCGATCAATTTTTGCAGGGGGGAACGATAATGTTTCATGGGGATCTCCTGATCGGGTTGTCAACGGATGCGGCCGGGGCTGTCTCACCCGGCGATGGCATGATCCCGAAGGCCGGTTTCGGCAGAATTTCAGGAATGTATCAGGATTGAATCGGGCCACGGGTTTGGAGCGGAGCGGGTTAGGCCGTATCATCGGGACTTACGCTTTTCCCAGAACCAAGATTCGCGACGATGCGTGAAGCCTCCCCGAAGACCATCTACCTCAAGGACTATCAGCCCCCCGAATATCTGGTCGACGCCGTCGACCTGTTCTTCGAGCTGGATCCCCACTCCACCCGCGTCACTTCCCGGTTGAAGCTGCGCCACGATCCGGCGGTGGAAGACCGGCGGTCCGTGCTCACGCTCGACGGCGAACGCCTGGAAGTCGAATCCGTCAAGCTCAACGGCCGGATGCTGCGCGAGGGCGAGTACTGCGCCAGTGAGACCGGATTGGTGATCCACGCGGTGCCGGACCGGCCGTTCGAGCTGGAAATCGTCAACCGGATCAGCCCGGAAGCCAACACCGCGCTGGAAGGCCTGTACCTGTCCAATGGCATGTTCTGCACCCAGTGCGAACCGCACGGCTTCCGCCGCATCACTTACTACATAGACCGGCCCGATGTGATGTCGCTGTTCACCACGACGGTCGTGGCGGACAAGAGCCGTTATCCGGTGCTGCTCTCGAACGGCAATCCGGTCGCCCGCGGAGAACTCAGGAACGGCCGGCACTGGGTCAAGTGGGAGGATCCCTTCAAGAAGCCTTGTTACCTCTTCGCCCTGGTGGCGGGACAGCTGGCCTGCCGGGAAGACCGTTTCGTCACCGCATCCGGCCGCGAAATCGCGCTTCGGATCTACGTGGAACCGCACGATCTGGACAAGTGCGATCACGCCATGCAGTCACTCAAGCACGCGATGCGCTGGGACGAGGAGCATTTCGGCCGCGAGTACGACCTCGATCTGTACATGATCGTGGCGGTGAGCCATTTCAACATGGGAGCGATGGAGAACAAAGGGCTCAACATCTTCAACACCAAGTTCGTGCTGGCGCGGCCCGACACCGCCACCGACGCCGACTACGAGCACATCGAGGGCGTCATCGGTCACGAATATTTCCACAACTGGACCGGCAACCGCATCACTTGCCGCGACTGGTTCCAGCTCAGCCTGAAGGAAGGGCTGACCGTGTTCCGCGACCAGGAGTTCTCAGCCTCCCGCAGCTCGCCGGCAGTCAAGCGCATCGAGGACGTGAACCTGCTCAGGACCCGCCAGTTCGCCGAGGACGCTGGCCCTCTGGCGCATCCGGTGCGTCCGGAGTCGTACATCGAGATCAACAATTTCTATACCCTCACCGTCTACGAAAAGGGGGGAGAGGTGGTGCGAATGATCCAGACCCTGGTCGGCCCCGAGGGTTTCCGCAAGGGTATGGACCTCTATTTCGATCGCCACGACGGGCAGGCCGTGACCTGCGACGATTTCGTGCGCTGCATGGAGGACGCCAACGCCATCGATCTGAGCCAGTTCCGCTTGTGGTACAGCCAGGCCGGCACGCCCGAGCTGCGGCTCGATCCGGTATACGACGCTGGGACGCGGACCCTGCGCCTGTCGGTGCGCCAGTCCTGTCCGCCCACTCCGGGCCAGCCGGTCAAACAGCCCTTGCACATCCCACTGGCCCTCGGGCTGCTGGCGAGGGACGGGCGCGAATTGCCGCTGCGACTGGCGGGCGAGGCCGATGCCGGGCCAACCACCCGGGTGTTGCACGTGCGCGCGGCCGAACAGGTGTTCGAATTCCTGGACGTCCCGGAACGCCCGGTGGTCTCCGCCCTGCGCGGCTTTTCCGCGCCGGTCGGGTTGAAAATGGAGCGCAGTGCCGAGGAACTGGCCTTCCTGTTCACCCATGACACCGACGCCTTCAACCGCTGGGACGCGGGCCAGAGCTTGATGGTCCAGGTGATGCTCGGCCTCATCGAGCGCATCCGGGCAGGCGAAAATCCGCAGAGCCTCGACCCGAACCTGATCGGGACCTTCCGAACCTTGCTGGCGCAACCGGCGGCAGACCTGTCCTATCAGGCGCTGCTGCTCGGCTTGCCCTCGGAAGACTATGTCGCCTCCCTGATGAGCGTGGCCGATCCGGACGCCATCCACCGGGCCCGCCAGACTGTCCGCAAAACCTTGGCCACCGCGCTGGCCGAGGATTTCCTGAGGCTCTACCGGGAGCATCACGCGGCCGAAACGGGTGGCCTCGAGCCGGCTGAGAGAAACCGGCGCCGGCTCAAGAATGCCTGCCTCGGTTTCATCGCGGAGCTGGAGACTCCCGAGTCTTACCATCTCTGCGTCCGCCAGTTCCGCGAGGCCCGCACCATGACCGACCAGATCGCGGCGCTGGGCGCGATCGTCAACAGCGCCCATCCGGACAAAGCCGACTGTCTCGAGTCATTCTACGCCTGCTGGCGGGAGGAGGCCCTGGTCATCGACAAATGGTTCGGCCTGCAGGCGAGCTGTCACCTGCCCGGTACCCTGGAGAAGGTCAAGGCACTGACGGCACATCCCGATTTCGATCTGCGTAATCCCAACCGCGTGCGTTCGCTGATCGGCGCGTTCTCGCAGGCCAACCCGGTCAATTTCCACGCGGCCGATGGCAGCGGCTATGAATTCTTGGGAGACCAGATCGTCGCCCTCGACGCCATCAATCCTCAGGTCGCCGCCCGCATGCTGGGAGCCCTGACCCAATGGCGCCGCTACGATCAGGGGCGGCAGCAAGCCATGCGTCGCCAGCTGCAGCGCATCGCCGGGCTGGACGGGGTGTCCAAGGATGTTTACGAGGTGGTGGTGAAGAGTCTGGCATAGAGGGTGGGAGCCAGAGCCGGAGGGGGTTATGAAAGCTTGGGTGATCGACCGAATCGGCCCGCTGGACTCGTCGCGAACTCTGCTACGCGCCACCGACCTCCCGGTGCCGGAGCCCGGCCCTGGCGAAATCCTGCTGCGGGTGGCGGTTTGCGGCGTCTGCCACACCGAAATCGACGAGATCGAGGGCCGCACCGCGCCGCCGCGCCTGCCGGTCGTGCCCGGACACCAAGCGGTCGGTCGGATCGCGGCTCTCGGCTCCGGCGTGGCGGAATTCGCTTTGGGCGACCGCGTCGGTGTGGCCTGGATCTTTTCTGCCTGCGGAGAATGCGAATTCTGCCGGTCGGGACGGGAGAACCTCTGTTTCGCATTCTGTGCCACCGGGCGCGATGTCGACGGCGGCTACGCCCAGTACATGACCGTCCCGGCGGCCTTTGCCTTCCGCATTCCGGAGGGATTCACCGATGCCGAAGCCGCGCCGCTCCTGTGCGCCGGCGCCATCGGTTACCGTTCGCTCAATCTCAGCGGGCTGAAAAACGGCCAGCCGCTGGGGCTCACCGGGTTCGGGGCTTCCGCCCATCTGGTGCTGATGATGGCCCGGCACCGGTTTCCCGATTCGGAAGTCTATGTCTTCGCGCGTCATCCCGAGGAGCGCGCGTTCGCGCTGCAGCTGGGCGCGGTCTGGGCCGGCGACACCGCGGACATTGCTCCCGCCCCGCTGGCCGCCATCATCGACACGACGCCGGCGTGGAAGCCGGTGGTCGCAGCGCTCGCCAACCTCGCTCCCGGTGGCCGGCTGGTCGTCAATGCGATCCGCAAGGCGCCGGACGACCGCGCCTGTCTCGCCGAACTCGACTATGCCCGGCACTTGTGGATGGAACGGGAAATCAAGTCGGTCGCCAACGTGGCGCGCAGTGACGTGGCCGGGTTCCTGGCGCTGGCGGCGGAAATGGGCATCCGTCCCGAGACGGAGGAGTACGCGTTCGAGGATGCCGACCGGGCGCTGCTCGACCTCAAGCAACGCCGGATTCGCGGGGCGAAGGTGTTGCGGGTGACTTGAGTCGGAGTTTTCAGTCCCCCACGGCCCGTCGGTAGCAATAATCGAACAGTATCCGCCATTCCGCGAGCTGGATGCGCCGGCACAAGGGCTCGGCCGGCGTATGGCCGAGGCGGGCGGTGTCGCAGAGGTCGATGAAGGCGAAGGGGTCCCAGGCGGTCTGCCGCAGCAGGAATTCCGTCTCGTGCGAGGGCGGTTCGGCTTGGGCCAGCTCACGCGCGGCGACGGTCACTTCGGGAAAAACCGGGTGGCTGCCGACGCGCTTGAACCAATACTTGGCGTTCCATGCATCCGGCTCACGGCGGTGGAGGATGCCGTGCCAGTAGCTGCCGCTGGTCGTAGCGATGCCCTGGCTGATGCGGTGGCTTTCATCGAAAAAATCGTGATAGAGCCAGACCGCCGCCAGACAGCACCGCGCCATGTCCGGATCGCGGACCGTTCGGGGCTCGAAAGCCGTTTCGATCCGCAACGCATCCAGCCGCGGCCGCATGCCGAGGTTGGGGGCGCCCGGTACCAGGCTGTTCAGCCGTTCGTTCGCCAGGAGCTCGGTGAAGGGTTGGGAATAATGCGCGGTTTCGTCCATCGTCGTTACGTCTTGAATATCCCGTTCTGGTAGGCGAGGCGGGCCATTTCGGCGGTGGTGTTCACGCCCAGCTTGCTCTTGATGAGGGTACTGTAATTGGCGACGGTTTTATAGCCGAGCCGCAGTTCTTCGGCGACCTCGCGGGTGGTGTAGCCCTTGGCCAGCAGCAGGAAGACGTCGAACTCGCGGGCCGACAGCGTGTTGAGCGCCGTCGTGGCTTCGGCACCCCCCAGAGTCTGCATGGCCAGGCGCTGGGCGATTTCCGGTTCCAGGAAGGATTCGCCGGAGGCGATGCGGGCCACGGCCTCGACCAGGATTTCCGGCGCGCAGCTCTTGGTGATGTAGCCCCGCGCGCCGGCCTCCAGCGCACGCACCACGTAGATCAGCTCGTCATGGATACTGAACACCAGGATTCGGGCCGAAGTGTCGCGGCTGCGGATGCGGCGGATCGAAGCCAGTCCGCCGATGCCGGGCAGCGAGAGGTCCATGACGATCACGTCCGGACGGGTGTCGGCATAGAGCTGGCATGCTTCCTCTCCCCGCTCGGCCTCACCGACGACCTCGATGTTCGGCGTGCCGGACAATAGCAGGCGGTAGCCGGCACGGACCACGGCGTGGTCATCCACCAGCATCACGGTAATCTTGGATTTCATGGGCATGTGCCTTCGCAGGGAATCTCGATGCGCAGGGTGACGCCGGCGCCGGGACGGGTGTTCAGACTGAACTGGCCGCGCAGGCTTTCCACCCGTTCGCGGATGCCGAGCAGGCCCAAGCCGGCCGGGACCCGGGCGGGGTCGAAGCCGGCTCCGTCGTCACTGACCTCGAGCAGGAGGGCTTCGGGCCGTTCACCGGTCGCCTCGATCAGGTTGAGGTGGATGCCGAGCTTGGCCGCGCCGGAATGCCTTACCACGTTGGTCAGGCTTTCCTGCACGATCCGGAACACATGTATCCGGGCGTCGCCGATGCATTCGTCGATGCCGTCGTCGCAGCTGAAGTCCAGCGCGATGCCCGGATAGCGACCGCGCCAGTTTTCGATCATGTCTTCGAGGGACGCCTTCAGTCCCAACTCGTCCAGCATCAAGGGGCGCAGCCGTTGCATCAGGGTGCGCAGTACGGCGAACAGATGGTCGCAAATCGACTGGATGGCGCCGATGGCATCGGCGTTCGGTCCGTCGTCCCGCTCCGGTTTGCGCAGGGATGCGGCGATCGCCTTGATGGCACTCAGCGACTGGCCGAGCTCGTCGTGGAGTTCTTGCGCAAGGTACCGCCGTTCCTCCTCCTGAATCGCCAGTGAGCGTTGGGCCAGCGCACGGTTTTCCTCGCGGGTTTTTTCCAGCGTGCCGACCGTGTGGTTGAAGGCCCTCGAAATGCGGGCGAATTCCGGCAGGTAGAACTCCGGCAGGCGGCGGCTGTAATCACCGTTTTCCAGGTCTTCCAGCCCTTCGAGGATGATGCCCACGGATTTGAACGCCCGGCCCAGGGTGGTGTGGACGACCAGGTACACCGTGACGGCGAGTGCCACCATCAGCAGCAGAAACCCCCGTGCTTCGATCCAGGCCTCGGCGATCTCGTCGGCCGGGTTGGCGTCAACGGTGATCTGGATCATCGGGTTGCCGATCTGGTACAGATGTTTCTCCGCCACCAGGGGGTCCGGCGCGACGGCCCAGGCGAACCAGGCGGGCGCTTCCTCACCCTCCGCGGGGCCGGCAGAGGAGGGCAGATCGATGATCGTCCTTTCGCCTTGATGGATGCTGAGGCTCAGGTGGCGGGCGTGGTCGAGCCGGGCGAGCTGGGCGATCCATTCGACCGGCGAGCGACCCGCCGCCACCGCCTGTTCCAGGCCGGCATCGATCAGCTGTAACGCCAGGTTGACCGATGACCGGACTTCCTCGGCCACCGACCGGCGCGCGTTGTGGACCACGAACAGGGTGCCCATGCCGATGATGGCCAGCATGACCAGACCGATCATGAGGTTCAGGCGAAACCGCAGACTCAAGGGCGCTTGCTCCCGGGAAAGATCGTATTAGTTTGCCTCGATCGGCGGTCCTTGTGACAGGGAGATATTCCCGACGGATCCGGGGTATTCGAGCGGAACCTCCCGCCGTGGGAGTTTTTCCAGCGAGCATTCGAGAGTTTTTCAAGGCGGCTTCGAGGGGTTATTCCGTAACGCCGCCGACATGATCTGTCCCAGAATCTCCGCCGCTGTTCGTAGAGCGCCGATGCAGGGTCGGCATCAATCATTCTTGGAGGAGACACATGCAAATTTGCAAACTGGCAAGTGGCTGCGGCGGGTCGATGCTGGCGATGGCCGCCGTGCTAGCCGCGCAATCCACGCACGCCAATTCGGAGCTGGACCGGCTGTCGAAGGACGACCGGAACTGGGTCATGCAGACCAAGGACTACAGCGCCACCCACTTCAGCCGGCTGACGGAAATCAATAGCCACAACGTCAAGAACCTGAAGGTGGCCTGGACCCTGTCCACCGGCACGTTGCATGGCCACGAAGGTGCGCCGTTGGTGGTGGACGGCATCATGTACATCCACACGCCGTTCCCCAACAACGTCTATGCAGTCGACCTGAACGACACCCGCAAGATGCTGTGGCAGTACAAGCCCAAGCAGAATCCGGCGGCCCGCGCGGTGGCTTGCTGCGACGTGGTCAACCGCGGTCTGGCCTACGTGCCGGCCGGCGAGCACGGTCCGGCGAAGATCTTCCTCAACCAGCTCGACGGCCACATCGTCGCACTCAACGCCAAGACCGGCGAAGAGATATGGAAGATGGAAAATTCCGACATCGCCATGGGCTCCACCCTCACCGGCGCGCCTTTCGTGGTGAAGGACAAGGTACTGGTAGGTTCGGCCGGAGCCGAGCTGGGCGTGCGTGGCTACGTCACGGCCTATAACATCAAGGACGGCAAGCAGGAATGGCGGGCCTATGCCACCGGTCCCGACGAAGACCTGTTGCTGGACAAGGACTTCAACAAGGACAACCCGCATTACGGTCAGTTCGGCCTGGGGCTCTCAACCTGGGAGGGTGATGCCTGGAAGATCGGCGGCGGCACCAATTGGGGCTGGTATGCCTATGATCCCAAGTTGGACATGATCTACTACGGTTCCGGCAATCCGGCACCCTGGAACGAGACCATGCGGCCCGGCGACAACAAATGGACCATGACCATCTGGGGCCGCGACGCCGACACCGGCCGCGCCAAGTTCGGCTACCAGAAGACGCCGCACGACGAGTGGGATTACGCCGGTGTCAACTACATGGGTCTGTCCGAACAGGAAGTGGACGGCAAGCTGACGCCGCTGCTGACCCATCCCGACCGCAACGGTCTGGTGTATACGCTGAACCGGGAAACCGGTGCCCTGGTCAATGCCTTCAAGATCGATGACACCGTCAACTGGGTGAAAAAGGTCGATCTGAAGACCGGCCTGCCGATCCGCGATCCGGAGTACAGCACCCGCATGGACCACAATGCCAAAGGCATCTGTCCCTCGGCCATGGGCTATCACAACCAGGGCATCGAGTCCTACGATCCGGACAAGAAGCTGTTCTTCATGGGCGTGAACCACATCTGCATGGACTGGGAGCCGTTCATGCTGCCCTACCGCGCCGGCCAGTTCTTTGTGGGGGCGACCCTCAACATGTATCCGGGACCCAAGGGGATGCTGGGTCAGGTCAAGGCGATGAACGCGGTCACCGGCAAGATGGAATGGGAAGTGCCAGAGAAGTTTGCGGTCTGGGGTGGCACCTTGGCGACCGCCGGCGACCTCGTGTTCTACGGTACCCTCGACGGCTTCATCAAGGCCCGCGACACCCGTACCGGCGAGCTGAAGTGGCAGTTCCAGTTGCCCTCCGGCGTGATCGGCCATCCCATCACCTATCAGCACAACGGCAAGCAATACATTGCCATCTACTCCGGCGTCGGCGGCTGGCCAGGAGTAGGGCTGGTATTCGACCTGAAGGACCCGACCGCAGGTCTGGGGGCTGTGGGTGCGTTCAGGGAACTGGCGCATTACACCCAGATGGGTGGATCGGTGTTCGTGTTCTCGCTTTGAGTCGAAGGGGTGGAGGCGCTCCGGGGGAGCGCCCCTATCCCATGCTGTCGAAAGGATGAACCATGCGAATGAACCGTATTGCAGCCGCGGGGTGGACCGCTTACCTCGCGGTCGTGGGATGCGTGCAGGCAGCGACGAGCGTCGAACCGCTCAAAGTCTGCTCCGCGGAAAACGAGATGCCGTATTCGGACAGGGCCGGCGAGGGTTTCGAAAATAAGTTGGCTGAGCTCCTTGGAAAGGGATTGGGACGGCCAGTCGAGAACGTGTGGTGGACCGATGCCCGCTATTTCGTCCGGGATTATCTGGACAGGGGTTTGTGCGATGTGGTCATCGGCGTCGATGCCGGCGACCCGCGGATGCTCACCAGCACTCCTTATTACCGGTCCGGCTACGTATTCGTCTACCGCAAGGACACGGGACTGAGCATCCAAGATTGGAACAGCGCGGCACTGAAGACCGTGAAGCGGATCGCGTTCATGCCGGATACCCCGGCTGAGACGATGATCCGCACCATCGGCCGCTACAACGACATGTTCAACTACATGCACTCCCTGGTCGGTTTCAAGTCGCGGCGTAACCAGTACGTGCGCTACGACCCGGCCAAGCTGGTGGCGGAAGTCGCCGACGGCAACGCCGAAGTCGCGGTGTTGTGGGGGCCGGCGGCGGCGCGCTATGTCAGAGGGGCGGGGCTGGCCATGACCGTCATCCCCGACGACAACCGGCGGTCCGACGGCGAGAAAGTGCCCCACCACTATTCGACTTCCGTCGGCGTGCGCAAGGGCGAGGAGGCCCTGCTCAAGCAGATCGACCAGGTTCTGGCCCGCTTCGGCAAGGAAGTGAATGCGGTGCTGGAGGCGGAAGGCATTCCGCTGTTGCCCATGGATGAAAAACCGGCCAGGACGGCTTCCCATGATCGAAGGAAAGGCTAGAGAAAATGAAGCTGAAGAATGCGAGGTTCGACGTGGCTGGCATGTGTGTCGCCGGGTTGTTGGCGCTGCCCGCGCAGGCCGACATTACCCTGCGGCATGCCGTCACCGGCGAGACGCTGGAATTGTCCTACGCCAAGGCCGGCGGCGACACGCAAGCCGTCAAGCAGTTCCTGCAGACCGGCAAGAACCCTTACAACGGCAACAAGGAGGTAGTGGAACAGGGACATAGTCTGTATCTGTCAGCCTGTTCCGGCTGCCACGGCCATGAGGCCGAAGGCAAGCTCGGTCCGGGATTGGCGGACGACTATTGGACCTATCCCCGCGCGGCCACCGACGTCGGTTTGTTCGAAATCCTGTTCGGCGGCGCGCAGGGCATGATGGGGCCGCAGTACGTCAACCTCAACAATGACGAAATGCTCAAGATCATGGCCTGGATCCGCAGCCTTTACCGGGGCGATCCAGCCAAGGCCGAATGGCTGAAATGACGGCCCTCAAATCTTTCACCTCAAGACAGGAGGCATTCCTCATGATGCAGAAAACGAGTTTCGTCGCGGCCGCCATGGCCGTTTCGTTCGCGGCGGGTGTCCAGGCCTATGACGGTACCCACTGCAAGGCGCCCGGAAACTGCTGGGAGCCCAAACCCGGTTATCCGGACAAGGTCGCCGGCAGCAAGTACGACCCCAAGCACGACCCGAACGAGCTCAACAAGCAGGCGGAGTCGATCAAGGCGATGGAAGCCCGCAACCAGAAGCGCGTGGAGAACTACGCCAAGACCGGCAAGTTCGTCTACAAGGTCGAAGACATCAAATGACGGCAGCGGTGTAACGCTGTCGGCAGCGTGTACATGGCGGCAAGGGTATATCGAACCGCGCCCTCATCCCCGGCCCTTTTGGGGAGTGAATCCCCTCTCCTCCGGGAGAGGGGTTGGGGGCTTGCTACCTCTCTTATCGAAAGCCGCCGATAGGCACTCACCCATGAATCTAGACACCCCCCTTGCCGACGGCCTGGAACGCGCCAAACGCTTCGAACAGGGGCTGCAGCAAGTCGTGCTCGGGCAGGAGCGCCCGATCCGCCTGCTGACCCTGGCCGTGTTCGCCCGCGGCCATGCGCTGCTCGAAGGCGGCGTCGGCGTCGGGAAGACCACCTTGCTCCGTGCGGTGGCGCGCGGCATCGGCGGCGATTACGAGCGGATCGAGGGCACCATCGACCTGATGCCGAACGATCTGGTCTATTACACCTACCTGGACGAGCAAGGTAGGCCGGGCGTCGCGCCGGGGCCTTTGCTCAAGCACGGGGAGCAGCTTTCCATTTTTTTCTTCAACGAGATCAACCGCGCCCGGCCCCAGGTGCATTCCCTCCTGCTACGGGTCATGGCCGAGCGCTGCGTGTCGGCTTTCAACCGCGAGTACCGGTTTCCGTACCTGCAGGTGTTCGCCGACCGCAACCGGGTGGAAAAGGAGGAGACTTTCGAATTGCCCGCGGCGGCGCGCGACCGCTTCATGCTCGAAATCGCCATCGAGCCGCCGGCCGATCCTGCGCATATCGACCGAATCCTGTTCGACCCGCGTTTCTACGATCCCGACCGGCTGGTCGCGTCCGCGCCGGCCGATACGCTCTCGTTCCGTGAACTCAACGGCATTGCCGAAGCCCTGCAAGGCGGCATCCACGTCAGCGCCCGTCTCAGAGCCTATGTCCAGGATCTGTGGCGCGCGACCCGGCGGCCGGAGGATTTCGGCATCGCTCTCCACGAGGCGGATTCCGGCGACATGATCGAGGCCGGTTCCAGTCCCCGCGGCATGAGCTACTTGGTCCGGCTGGCGCGGGTGCAGGCGTGGCTCAGTGGCCGGGACCGGGTCGAGCCGGAGGACGTTCAATACGTGTTCGCTCCGGCGGTCGGCCACCGCATCTTCCTCAAGCCGGTCTACGAATACCGCCGCACCGAGCTGATCCCGGAGCTGGTCGGCAAGCTGATCCGCCGGATCGCGGCGCCATGAAGCACAAGGAATTCCATTACCGGCTGACCTGGCGCGCCGACGGCGTCCAGCCGGGCGCCCATCCCAGCCGGCAGGGCGGGGGCGTGCATGCCTTTCAGCGGCTGGTGCCGTTTCAGGCGCATCCCGATCCCCGCAGGCTGCATCTGCGGGCCAGCCTCGGCGACCCTGGCGGCCACTTCTGGGTGCGTCTGCACGAGCAGCGGGGGCGGATCGCGGTTTACGCCTTGGCGGATCTGTCCGCCTCGATGGGCTACCGCGGGCGCGCATCGAAAACGGCCGTGCTGGCGGATTTCACCGAGGGGTTGGCGCTGTCGTCGTACCGGACGGGGGATGTCATGGGTTTCGTCGGACTGTCCGACCGTGGCGTTCCGGATTTCCATCTACCGCCGACCCGGCAGGTGGGAGCCGCCTTGATGCTGGCGGAGCGTCTGCGCGGTTTCCGACCCACGGGCGGCAGCGCGCGCGGGCTGTTGCACGCCGTCCGCTATCTGCCGTCGCGGCGCGGACTGGTGTTTCTGCAGTCGGACTTCCACTTTCCCTTGGGCTTCCTTAAGCAGGTCATGGAATCCCTGGCGCATCACGACGTCGTGCCGGTCGTGCTGTGGGATCCGGAGGAATCGGCGCCGGAGGCATCCGGACTGGCCCTGATGCAGGACATGGAGAATGGCATGGAGCGGTTGATGTGGCTGCGCCCGGCCTTGCGCGCCCGTTTGTCGCAGACCTTCCAGGAGCGCCGCGAGCGGCTGGCTGCGATGCTGCGAGGCTTCGGCAGGGAACCGCTGTTTCTGTCCGGCGGCTTCGATCCCGACGCGGTCACACGCTACTTCCATGCAGGCTGATGTTTCCGAAGGAATGGGGGAGGAGCGTATGCTGGTGCTTGGAGCGTCGTCCGGTGTGGTTTGCCCTCACCCCTTGCCCCTCTCCCAAAGGGAGAGGGGACTTACTCCCTTCTCCCTTTGGGAGAGGGGATGAGGGTGTGATACGCCTGATTTCCCATGCGGCTTCCAGAATTGGAGCAATTGTGGTTTGGTCTCTCCTGCCGGTCGCGGCCTTGGTATCGGTTCCACTTCATGGCGCCACTTCGCTCTCGTTCGACACGCCCCGCGCCTTCGGCTACGTCATCGGTGATCTCATCCGCCACGAGGTGCGGGTCGAAACCGATGCGGGGCAGGGAATAGAGGCTGCGTCCCTGCCCAGGGAAGGCTGGATCAACCGCTGGCTGCTGCTGCGGCGGGTCGAAGTCCGCCGCGAGGGCAGGCGCCGGATACTGACGCTGGAATACCAGACCTTCTACGCCCCGTTGGAAGTGAAGAACCTCACGATTCCCGGCTTCGAGCTGCAACTGGCCGGTTCGGGCGAACGGTTGGCGGTCCCTGACTGGACTTTCACCACCGCGCCGATCCGGGCGCTGTCGGTGCTGCGCGCCGAAGGCCCGTCGATGCGTCCGGACGCCGCACCGGCGCCGCTGCCGACTCTCGGCCCCGCCGCCGCGAGCGTCGGTTCCGGCCTCGCAGCCACGGGCGCGCTGGCCTGGTGGGCCTATCTGAGCGCCTGGCTGCCGTTCGTGTCGCGCGGCCGCCATTTCGCCGAGGCCCGCCGGGTGCTGCGGGATCTGCGCGGCCTGGGAGACAGCCGGGAGGCATTGCGCAGAGGTTTTTCCTGTCTGCACCAGGCGTTCAATCGGACTTCGGGTGAGCCGCTGTTCATCGAAGGGCTGGACGAGTTCTTCCGGAGCCATCCGGCCTACGATCTCTTGCGGGACGAGATCCAGGACTTCTTCCTGGCCTCGTATGAAGTCTTTTTCGGAGAGGGGGCACCGGCGCCGTCGTTCGACCTGGCGCGCATGGAGGCGTTGGCCCGTTCGTGCCAGCTTGCCGAAAGGAGGCGGCCATGACCGATTGGGCGCTGGACACGCCGTACTTGCTGTGGGGCCTGCCGCTGATGCTGCTTCCGTTGTGGCGGTTGCCGCTGCGTCCTGCCCCGTGTTCCTGGCATGCATTGTTGCCCGTCGATACTGCGTCGCGGGCCGTCGACCTGAGTCTGCGCCTCGCCGGTGCCGGCGCCATCCTGGCGCTGCTGCTGGGCAGTGCCGGTCTGCATCGGCGCGAGTACACCGTCGAACGCACCGGCTACGGCGCCCACATGGTGCTGCTGCTGGATCGCAGCCGCAGCATGGATGACAGCTTCGCCGGGCGTACCCCCACGGGCGGCGAGGAATCCAAGTCGGCCGCGGCGGAGCGCCTCCTGAGCGGTTTCGTCTCGAGCGGACGCAACGATCTGGTCGGGGTCGCCGCCTTCAGCACCTCCCCGTTGTTCGTGCTGCCGCTGACCGACAACAAGGCTGCGGTGCTGGCGGCGGTCCACGCCATGAAGCTGCCGGGTCTGGCGCAGACGCATGTGAGCAAGGGGCTGGCGATGGCGCTTTCGTATTTCGGCGACGATTCGAGCGCGGGTTCGCGTATCGTCCTGCTGGTGTCCGACGGCGCCGCCGAGGTGGACCCGGACAGCGAGCTGAAGCTGCGCCGCTGGTTCAAGGAGAAGGGCATACGGCTGTACTGGATATTCCTGCGCACCGCGGGCAGCCACGGTATCTTCGAAACTCCGGACAACCCGGAGGACGACAACGCCCAGGCGCGGCCCGAGCGCTATCTGCATCTGTTTTTCAGCAGTCTGGGCATCCCCTACCGCGCCTACGAGGCGGAAGACGCCGACGCCCTCGAGCGCGCCATCGCCGACGTCGACCGCGAGGAGCAGCGGCCGCTGCGCTATGCCGAGCGGGTGCCGCGGCGGGATCTGCAAGCCTTTTGTTATCTGGCGGCGGCGCTGGCGCTGGCCTGGCTGGTCGCCGCGAAGGGCATGGAGGTGGCGCGATGAGAGGCGACTGGCGTGTTCGGATCGCGGCCGGGCTGACCTTGATGCTGGCCTTGTCGGCGCTGCTGGAGCTCAGGCAATGGCGGAAGGCCGCGGCGGCCAATGCCGATATCGCCGAGCTGCTGGGGGGGCACGACATCGCGCCGGAACGGCTGGCGGCGGCATCGCCCCAAGTCCTGTTGGCGCGGGCCGTGTATTTCGTGCGGTACGAGCGCTACGGCGACGCGCTGGAGCTGCTGAACCTGCTGGAGACCCGGGGCGATGGCGCCTTCCGCGCCGACGTGTATTACAACCAGGGCAATCTGCAGCTTGCCCAGGCTCTGGACCGCGTCGAAAAATCGGAAATGGACCAGGCCCGGGTCTTCGCCGAACTGGCCAAGGAAGCCTACCGGCGTGCCTTGTCGCTGGCACCCGGCCACTGGGACGCCAAATACAACCTGGAAGTGGCCATGCGCCTCATGCCCGAAATGGACCGGGTCAGCCCTGCCGATGACGAGGCGCCCGCGGCTGAATCCAAACGGCTGTGGACCGGTTTGCCCGGACTCCCGCGAGGCCTGCCTTGAGTATCTGGCGGCAGCGCGTTGCCGATCCGGTTTTTGCCGGCCTGATTGTGGCCCTCCTTCTGGCGGTAGCCGCCTGTTTCCCGCTCCGGCTGGTGCTGGAGCGGTCGGTGTTCAGCCACATCGTCGTCGTCGACATCACCCGCAGCATGAACGTCGAGGACTACCGGCGAGGCGCGCGCGCCGTGTCGCGGCTGGAATTCGTCAGGCAGAGCCTGATCGGCGCCGTGGCCGACCTGCCCTGCGGCTCCGCCGTGGGGGTGGGCGTTTTCACCGAACGCGAGCCGGCGTTGCTATTCGAGCCGATCGAAACCTGCGCCGGCTTTTCCGCCATCAGCGCCGCCATCGAACAGCTCGACTGGCGCATGGCCTGGGCTGCCGACAGTCTGATCGCCGCTGGTCTGCACAACACCCTGGATTTGCTGGGGCGCGGCGATGCGGACGTGATTTTCGTCACCGACGGCCATGAGGCGCCGCCTCTCAATCCCCGTTACCGCCCGGACTTCAGCGACCTCAGAGGCAAGGTCCGGGGGCTGATCGTCGGAGTGGGAGGACTGAGCCTCTCGCCCATCCCCAAGTACGACGAGTCGGGACGGCGTTCGGGCGTTTATGGCGAGGACGAAGTCCCGCAGCGCTCGAGCTTCGGCCTGTCGGAGCTGCCGCCCGAGCAGATCGAGGGCTACCACGCCCGCAACGCTCCCTTCGGCAGCGAGAGAGCCGGGGGCACGGAACATCTGTCCCAGCTCAAGGAAGGATATTTGCGCCAGCTCGCCGAAGCCGCCGGCCTGGGCTACCACCGCCTGGAATCGCCCGAAGGACTGGGCCGCGCTCTCACGGCACCGGCCTTGGCGCGGCGCCAGCGGATCGCCACAGACGTCCGCTGGATTCCCGCCGCCCTGGCGCTCGCCGTACTGATGGCGGTGTATCTGCGGGTGCTGCTGCCGCGTCCTGGATTTTCAACCTCAAACTGAAGAACAAGGAGATACCTCATGAAACCGATGCTCATCCTGACCGCGTTGCTGTTCGCCTCCGTTTCGTTGGCGCACGGACCCACCCCCCAAAAGGTCGTCGAGACCGTGGAGATCGCGGCTCCCGTGGACCGGGTCTGGAACGCCGTGAAGGATTTCGGTGCCATCGCGCAGTGGAATCCCGCTCTGGCCAAGAGCGAAAGCACCGGCGGCAACACCACCGGCGAGAAGCGCATCCTCCATTTTCTCAACGGCGAGCAGCTCACCGAGGAACTCGATGCCTACGACCCGGCAGCCCACGAATATACCTACCGGCTGGGCAAGGATAACGTCAAGGCGCTGCCGGCCAGTTCCTACTCCGCCGTGCTCAAGGTCAAGGCCACCGAGACGGGCAGCCAGATCGAATGGAAGAGTCGGCTCTATCGCGGCGATACCGGAAACTTCCCGCCGGACGAGCTGAACGACGAGGCCGCCGTTGCGGCGATGCAGAGGTTTTTCCGCGCCGGGCTGGACAATCTCAAGAAAAGTCTTGGGCCCCTCGAATGACCCACGATTTCCAATGAATCCGGCCACCGGGCGATTCCACTGACCGAGTCCGGCTCCAATTCCTCGACAAACTGCGGCTTTTCCGGGCAGCTTCGCCCGATTCTTGTTCCGGACCGCCGTGGGCAGCGGCGATGCGGCCCACTTCGGGCGCTATGCGGCCATAGAGCTTGCAGCCATGGTGGCACTGGCCATGCTTCCGGGGCCGGGCCGCATCCAGGTCTTTCTGGCGGCGCTTGGCGGGTTTCCAGGCGGCTGGCATGTCACCCTCTTTGAGCGTTTCCCTGTCATTCCGGGTGACGTGCTGCTTCGGCGCCGGAACCCGCGTGGCATCGATGATCTGTCCGCCCGGGCGATGAAGCCGTTCTCGAGCAGTTGCGCCGTGACGCCCTTGAAGATCGCTTTGGCGCCGGCTTCGTCGGTCCGGTTCCCGGACGGCCACACCATGGTCCGGTCGGGGATGTTCGTGGCCTGGACCAGGCCGCAGCAGCGCTTGCCGCTCATGCGATCCAGCAGCTGATACTCCATCTGCTCGTCGGACAGGTCGTACGGGCGCTTCAGAACCCGAATGCGCACCATGGTTTCAGTGGGAAGCGGCGACCGATCTCCTTCGGGACCGACCGGGCGGGGCGCTATCCGGTCGACTTCCGCCGCCAGCGCGGCAAAGTCGATACAGGCTTCGATTGCCATGAGCGGGCCGCCCGGCTTGTCGAGCTTCTCCCGATGATGCGTGTCCGCAAACAGGTCCGTCTTGATGGCACTGCGCTTCTTCATGGCGCTCTGGCCACAGGTCACGATCCGATGGCAGCAATTTTACCGGGCGGGTCAGGTTGGGGGGTTTTCGAGGTGCCCTTTGGTCTTGGACCGTCCGGTTTCGCCCACCTGGGCCGAAACTGCAACGATCCCGGAGCCGGCCGCGGCGAGCAGGGTAAGATACGCCTTTTTTTCCCGTGCCTCCTTGGTTTGACGGACACACCGGTGTGGAAGTGTGCGGCCTCTACCATAGGCAGAATTTTTCTCAAAGTCGTCCATGAATATCTCCCTCGTTACGCTCGGCGTGGTCTTCTGTCTGATCGCGGCCCGAACCATCGGCGGCTTGCCGGTCAGGATATGGCAGGCGATGTGCGCGGGGGCGCTGACGGTGCTGGCGACGGGAGAGATCGGCTGGCGCGAGGCGCTTGCGGCGATCGATCCCGACGTCATGCTGTTCCTGTTCGGGATGTTCGTGTTGGGGGACGCGCTGGTGGCGAGCGGCTACCTCTATTACGTGGCCTATCGGTGGTTTTCCCGTCTCCGCTCGCCCCAGGGGCTGGTCCTGGTGGTGCTGTACGGCGGCGGTTTGGCGTCGGCGCTGCTGATGAACGATACCGTAGCCATCGTCGGCACGCCGCTGGTGCTGCGGCTGGCTCGGGAGCACGATCTCGATCCGCGCATGATGCTGCTTGCGCTGGCCTTTGCGGTGACTCTGGGGAGCGTTCCGAGTCCGATCGGCAATCCCCAGAATCTGCTGATTGCGACCATGACCGGCCTGCCGGATCCGTTTCCGACTTTTCTCGGCATGCTCGGCGTGCCGACGGTGGTGAACCTGGGGTTGGCGTGGTTGTGGCTGCGCTGGCTCTACCGCGGCAGTCTGCGGGGAGCGCGTCTGGTCCATACGCCCGTCGAGATGCTGGACTGGCGACTGGCAAGGCTCGCCAGAGCGGGACTCTGGCTGATGGTTGCGCTCATTGCCTGGCGCCATTTGCCAGGCGGCGAGAAGGGGATGCGGTTGAGCTGGATCGCCCTCGCCGCGGCAACCCCCGTGTTGCTGTTTGGCTCGGAACGGCGGTCGTTGCTGCGGCGGATCGACTGGCCGACCCTGGCATTCTTCCCGGCCATGTTCGTTCTGATGGCGAGCGTCTGGCAAAGCGGCGCCATCCAGTCCTGGATGGTCCGATGGCCTTTGGATCCGACGGACGTTCCCACCGTCCTCGGCCTGAGTGCCGGGCTTAGCCAACTGGTCTCGAACGTGCCTCTGGTTGCGCTTTATCTGCCCATGCTGCGCGAAGCCGGTATTTCGACCGAGGCGCTGATGGCTTTGGCGGCCGGCAGCACGGTGGCGGGGAATTTTCTGATCCTCGGCGCGGCCAGCAACGTCATCATCGCTCAGCATGCGGAAAAAACATCGAGTTACGCTTGGCTTCCACACGTTTGCGATGGCGGGTGTGCCCCTGGCCTTGATGAACCTGGCCGTTTACTGGGGCTGGCTGTCCGCCTTCCATCCGTTTCGGTGAGCACTCGATCCGTATTTTTCGATTTTTCTTGAAAACGGTACCGAATTACTTTACTTTAGCCCCGTCGTATTGGGGTCCGTGCCACGCAAGTTTCAGTAGCGTTCGTTCCACCCGGAACCATACCCGCTCCACCTGCCCACTCGCCGTAATACTACGCTTTACGTTTCCACCCATTTTTTCGAGAGATTCGATATGTCACAACAGCAACAGGGAACCGTTAAATGGTTCAATGAAAGCAAGGGATTTGGTTTCATCCAGCGTGAAAACGGCAGTGATCTTTTCGTTCATTTCCGTTCGATCCAGGGCCAAGGCTTCAAGACCCTGAAAGAAGGCCAGCGGGTGAGCTTCACCGAGGTCGCCGGCCAGAAAGGGCCGCAGGCCGAGAACGTCGTGGTTCTGTAACCACCATCTCGTTGTGCCGGGATGGCATGCGGGCGGCAAGCCCGCTTGTCGCGTACCGCTACTGACGAAAACAGGCCGCTTCAAGCGGCCTGTTTTTTCCTCTTCACTCAGCGCGACGCCGCGCTTCGTCGCAGCGCTCCGCTCGACCCTCCTTTATGAAGGTGCCCAGCCCATGTTGAAACTTTTTGTCAGAAATTTACCGCCCCAAACGACCGAGGCGGGCCTCAAGGAACTGTTCACCGGCTACGGCAAGGTCTTCGAGCTGCAGCTCAGCCGCGACATGTTCACCGGCAAGGCGCGCGGCACGGCTTCGGTCAGCATGGAAGGCCACGAGGCCCGTAAGGCCATCGAGGCTCTGGACGGTTCCGATTACGAAGGCAAGACGATCTATGTCGCCTTGGACAAGGGGCCACGCTCTGGCGGCCGCGGGCGCCGCTGAGCCTGCCCTCATGGTTCAGGCCGAGGCCTGGGCCCGCAGCCAATAGGCCTTTTCGGTCAGGCGGCTCAATCCTTTGGCGCGCAGCTGCGGATTCCCTTCCAACGCATCGCGCGCCGACAGCAGCTCGATCCGGTAGGCTGGTCCGAACAGGCGAACCACCGCTTCCTCAGGGACGGGGAACGGCGGGCCGCTCATTTCCTCGGCGTCGTATTCCAGCGTAATGAGCAGCATGGGCGGGGTTTCCGGCAGCAGCCGGAAGACCTGCTCGGCATAGCGGCCCTGCATTTCCGGGGGCATCGCCACCAGAGCTGCCCGGTCGTAGATCGCTCCGACCTTGCCGATGAGGTCCGGAGTCAAGTCGAAATAGTTTCCGCACAGCAGGCTTATATCGCCGCTCTCGGCGCGGACGAAGCCGTTTCCGAGCGGTGTCGTAACCGCCGACAAGCCGTTTTCCCGGAAGAACTCGTCGACCGCGATGGGGCTGAGTTCGTTCCCGAGTACGGAATGCCCCCGATTCCGCAGCCAGACCATGTCCAGGGACTTGCCGCAGAGGGGAACGAAAACCCTGGGCCGCGCAGGACCGACGCATCGAGGCCAGAAGGTCTCGAGCAGCGGATTGACTTGTGTCTGGTGAAAGCCCGTCTGCTTCTGCCGCCAGCGCTCGTGCCAGAAATCGGGATCCATGGCCTGCGAATTTCCGCGCTCAGTCCGGCCGGCGCTCAGGATAAACCCCTTTGGGGTTGTAGCCGTAGACGCCGAACGGGCGGGAGAAAGTAAACGCCGCCGGTCCCACCACCAAAGCATCGCCGGCCTTGCGGAAGGCGTCGTGTGGCTCGGCCGCCGAGGCGATGCCGGTGAAGGGGCTGGTTGCCAGGAAAAGCGTCGTGCCGACGATCGTGGCCACCAGGCCGACCGGCCGCATGACCAATACCTCGTTGAGCACTTCGATGAAGCTCATGGGGCCCTTCAGCGTGTTCGGTCCCATGGCTGCGGCATTTTGGGCGGTGGTGAAGATCAGGCACAGCAGGATGAGGCGCGGGGTTTTCATGCGTAGGCGAGTATCCATTCCAGAAGGTGGGCGAACCGTCTCGTCCTGCGGCCGGAGTATCCTGAAGGGAACCGGGCAAGCGCTGGGCCGGCCGCGGAGGGCGCCGGCGACCGTACGGCGGGTCCCGCATAGTTTGCGCAAGCGGGCCCGACCTGTCCAGCGTGCCCGGCCCAGGGCCTTACCAGGAGCGGATGCGTCCCGTGTCCAGATGCACGAAATCGGCGCGGCGGTAATAACCTACGCCGCCGTATTGCAGCGCCAATGCGGTCTTGCGGATCGTGCGGGTGCTGACGTCGCTCATGCGCAGATCGATCGCCTTCCCTTCCATGTGCAGGCTGTGTTCCGCCACCCCGTGGCTGTGTCTGCGCAGCATCCGGTTGGTTTCCGGCGCGCGATAGCCGGAAATGATTTCGAAGGTGCCGCTGGAGCGGGTCATCGCGGAGATCGCGTAGAGAATGTCGATCAGCCCCGGATCCATGGGATAGCTCTCATCGGCGTGATGGTCCCGGAGGAAGTGACTGAATTGCCGCAGCAGAGCTCGGTCGTAGTTCCGTTCCGGACAGCACACCAGGGTCATGTCTTCGCCGGTATGCTTGTTGTAGAGATACAGGGTGCGTTCCCTGCTCAAGGAGTACGCATAGGCGTCGAAGCTGGGAATCAGCAGGGCCCCGGCGGCGGCGATCCCTGCACGGGTGAGAAAACTGCGGCGGCTGAGATTGGGTTCGGATGCGCGCGACGGCGCGCGCAAGGACGAATTGAATCCCATGATTACCCCTATCGGTAGTCGAACGTCTTGATGACAGGGTGCGGGAAAAGCCGCTGCGGCCGGAGCCGATGCCAGTGGCTTTTGCGACATCCTGGTGGCCCGGGGGGCGCATCGACGCACCCCGATCGGGCAAAGGCCAAACTTTAAGCGCTACGAACGCGCGAAATCAACCCTCTGAATGTTACGAAACCGTTACGAGTCGCCGCGGTCGCGTGAGTGGCGCAGTCTCCGAGGATCAGAGGAGTTCCGGTCGGATGGCGTCGAAATCCGCACCCTGTGGGTGATGACTCGCCTTGGCCCCGCCCTCCCGAACCAGCATGAACGTCTTGTAGCCCGCTTCCCTGGCGGCGTCCAGTTCGGCTTCGATGTCCGACAGGAACAGGATTTCCGACGGCGGCAGATTCAGTTCCCGGGCGATGGCGCTATAGGCGGCGGGTTCCTGCTTCGCGCCGATCCGGGTGTCGAAGTAGCCGGAAAACAGGGGCTGCAGATCGCCAGCGGCGGTATGGCCGAACAGCAGGCGCTGGGCGTGCACCGAACCGGAGGAGAACACATACAGGCTGATGCCCTGTTCATGCCAGGCTTTGAGCCGTCGCACGGCGTCGTCGTACACATGCCCGAAGAAGTCGCGGTTACGGTAGCCTTCTTCCCATATGAGCCCCTGGAGCGCCTTGAGCGGCGTGATCTTGCGGTCTTCGTCGATCCAGCGGACGAGCCGGGCGATGACGTGTTCATCGTCCATTGAGGGGTCGCCGGCCGCCACCTTGGCATCGGCGAGCAGGGCCTGCACGGTGGCGTCTCGGGCATGGCTGCGCACGAAGTCGGCCATGCGGGCGCGGGCATAGGGAAACAGCGTTTCCTTCACGAAGGACAGCGAGGAGGTCGTGCCTTCGATGTCAGTGAGAATCGCGCGGATCATGCGTAATGCTTCAGGTAATCCTCGAGCCGGGGGAAGCGGTCGCCGATGTCACTACCGGTGAAATCGGCGACCCAGCCTTCCGCGGTGGTGAACAGCCGGATGCACTTCAGGCAGGGTTCGGCGCCCATGTCGAACCAGTGGCGGGTATTCGAAGGGACGCTCAGGAGGTCGCCCCGCTCGCAAAGGATGGCGTAGACGCGGTCGCCGGGGTGGAGGTAGAACAGGCCGCGGCCTTCGACGAAGAAGCGAACTTCGAAATCGCCGTGAGTATGCTCCCTCAGGAAGCGCGCCCGCAGTTCGTCCTTCTGCGGATGATCGGGGCCGACGCTGATGACGTCGGCCGATTCGAAACCGTATTTCGCCTTCAGGCGTTCGACCGAATCGGCGTAAGCCGCAAGGATCGTCTGCTGTTCGGCATCCGGTTCGAATGCCCGGCCCGCTTGCCAGCGCTCGAACAAAACGCCGATTTCGGCCAGCCGTGCGGCGATGGCATCGCCTTCGCGGATGATCTCCGGCGCCGAGGTCCCGGACTCGGGGTGTATGGTCAGAAGGCTCATCGTTTGACTCCGTGCATGCGGGTTTCCAGGTCGAAGAGGTATTCCAGTGCTTCCACATGGCGCAGCGCGTCGGCGACCGATTTTCCCCAGGTGTAGAAGCCGTGGCCGGCGATGATGTAGGCGTGAACCCTGTCGTGCCGGACCAGGTATTCCTCGATTTTCAGGGCGAGGCGGGGAATGTCCTGATCGTTAGGGAAGACCGGAACAACGATGCGGGTGGCATGGGTATCGATGCCGGCCAGGGCCTTCAGCAACTCGTAGTCTTCCAGGATGACCGCGCCGGTCACCAGCCGCGATAACAGGGTCGAAGCGGGTGAGTGCGGATGCAGCACGGCGTGGGCCTCTGGATAGCGCCGATAGATCCCGGTGTGCAGCAGGGTTTCCGCCGAGGGCTTTCTGCCATCGAGCGAACGGCCTGCGGCGTCCACCAGCATGATGTCCTCGGGGCGCAGCCGGCCTTTGTGCCGGCCGGAAACCGTGATGGCGATCCGGCCGTCGCCGAGGCGGGCGGAAAAATTGCCGCTGGTGGCGGGAACCCAACCGCGGCCGTCGATGAAGCGGCCGGCTTCGATGAGTTCGGCCGCGCGGGTTTCGAATTCGGTGTCGTGCAAGATGGAGGTCCGCCCGAGGAAATTGAGAGAGGAAGCGCCGATTCTAGCGGGCCCGGCGGGCCGACTCAAAATCGGCGGTGGCGGGCCGCTTCTCGTTCGGTCGATTCATCGAGCCGCCGGGGGAAGCGGACATTCAGTGGTTGTGATGCATCCCGGACATGTCCGGTGACATGGGGGCATCCGGCGTGGCCAGGACGAACCCCCAGCGTGATTCGGTGAAGCCGGAGAGTCTTACCACCAGGGAGTGGAAATCGAACCCGCTTTCGCTGGCCTTGAGGCCGCGGTTAACCATCAGTATCCCCAGGATCAGCACGATGACACCCGAGAACCGGACCAGCCTGGGTTTCAGCCCGGCCGAGATGAGCGTGGCGAACCATCCGAAACTGAGCATCACCGGCAGCGTCCCCAGACCGAAAAAGAACATCAGCAGGGCGCCCTCAAGCGGGCTGCCGGTGCCCGCGGCCATGACGTACATGGCTTGCAGCGGGCCGCAGATGATCATGAGACCGTTGAGCAGGCCGATGACGAAGGGGCTGTGGGACCGCCTCGACTGAGCGCCGATGAAGCGCAGCAGGAAGCTCGGGGTCTTGATCTGGAAATGGCTCAGGGCGGGAATCCAGCGCAGCATCCCTAAGCTGAACAGCACCAGGAACAGGCCGGCGGCGATGCCGATGGCACCCCGAAGTATCGGCGAGAAGGAAAATATCGAGCCGATCAGGCCGAAACCCGCTCCGATCAAGGTGTAGGACAGGGTCTTGCCGGTCCCGTAGAGCAGATGGGAGAAGGGAGTGGGTCTGCCGCCGCTGGCGGGTTTGGCCGCATACGCCAGCACCAGCGCCCCGCACATGCCGACGCAGTGGAAACCGGTCAGAAGACCGGTGACGAACAGCAGCCAGTAGTTCATGTCGCGCCCCAACTCCGGCATCTGGGCCAGGGTACCCATGCGTTCGTCCAGGAAGAGGATGACGATGACGCCCAGGATTCCCAGGACGATCGCGCCAGGCCGTCTGAGCCAGGTCGAGGGGCTCGCGAGGGACTGCCGGTTCGCTGCGTTGGTCGAGTTCATAGTTCCGATGGGTAGTGGTACGGAAGATGTGTGAGGACGGCCAGGATGCCTGGAGATTATAAAGCGTGCAGGTTTTCTGCCAGTTTGTCCGTAAGTCGAATCTCGCGGGTCCCCGGATCTTGGCGAGCGGGGGAGGAAAGATTGGTTTCAAAAGTGCGTGATATCACGCAGCCTGCCTGTGTGATACGCCATGACCTCATGCGTCGCCGCGTCACCGTCGAGTCGCGGCTCGTTGCGAATCAATCGGCTGGGTATTGGGCACGAATGTTGAAAAAGATTGTTTCGTCGCAGCATTCATTTCCATCAGAGCGAGCCGAACATGAAAACTTCCCAGGTAGCCCATGTGAAAACCGTCGAAAAGTCAAAAACGGCCCGCACGCGGAAGCAGGATGCGCCCCTCGGACCCCTGCTGATCGGCACCGGTCTCGCTTTCGCTTCATTGATTCTGGTGCCTGCGATCGCGACCCAGGTCGGTTTGGGGACCAGTTTGACCGGGGCACTCCGGATCGCCCTCATGAAGGCTTCCAGCCGTGCCATCCGGGGGTCGGGCGACGGCGCCGAAGCTGCGACCATGAGCTTCAGCTGTCACTGAATTCCAACCTTCCCGCCGGGAATCCCGGTGCAGACTCCGCAAGCTGTCAAGCTGCCGCGGAGTTTTTTATTATTATAACTGCTCGAGTTCGTTGATTTTTCGTTAGAGACGTCAAGGAGGCGATGGATGGACACCGAACCGCGTGTTTGCGACCTGTGCAGTCTGTCGGTGATCCCGCCGGGCTTTCCCCTCAATACCACCAGCGGGCTCAAGGTCTTCTGCTGTGAAGGCTGCCAGGGCATCTACGCGATGCTGCACGAGGCCGATATCCTGCCGGAGGCCGGACCCGCCCGCGCAGGATCGCCGGATTTACCTCTTTCGAGCGATGACCGATAATCGGACACGGCTCTCGACCGCTCCCCTCGAAGGGGCGTCGGATTGTTCGGCAAAGTCAGCGAGGAACTAGATCATGGCTCATGTACACGGCGGAAAGACGATGGCGGACGCGGCGATGGGCGCGGCCAAGGCGATGGAGCACGGAATGATGGGGCCGATGGCGGGTATGGAGGGCATGATGAATCACGGTGTGATGCACGGCGCCCGCCAGCTGGTCCAGTCGTCGCACAACGTCGCCACGGTGGCCAAGGGTGCGGCGGTGGGCGCGGCAGCGACGGCGGGGACGCACACCGGCCGCTCGCTGTTCAAGCGGGTGTTCACCCATCCGCTGGTGCTGTTCGGCCTGGGCATGGCCGCAGGCTATTACATTCACAAATACCGCAAGGAAATCATCGGCTCGGCCATGAGCGTAGCCGAAGGCGGCAAGGATTTCATCCTTCAGCAGCGGGAAAATCTGGAAGACCTGCTGGCCGAACGCCAGGAGGGGTCCGAGCGGGGTGATGCCTGAACAGGTGGATGAAACCAGCGGGCAGTCCGAGGCGATGCGTCGATGAGATCATGTCACTGAAAAAACAGATCATCTTGCGTTACAACGGTGTCGGCCACGTGCGGTTCGAGCTGCCGGCCCCGCTCTGCGAGGTTTCGGCCCGGACTCAGATCAAGGCTGCTTTGCGGGCGCTCGACGGCGTTTACCGCGTCAGCCTGTCGCCGGGCAGCCGCAAACTATCGGTGCGTTTCGACATCGCCGTGTGCGATCTCAAAGTCATTGCGCGGCGGCTGGCCCAACTCGTCGATGCCGGTGTCGGACAGTCGGGTCGGGTGCCGGGAAGGGTGGGCATCGTGGGCGGCCGGCCGTTCGGCTGGCTGCGGGAAAAAGCGCAGGAAGCGGGCGAAACCCTGGCGGCCATGAAAATAGTCGCCGGGCGGACCCTGAAAAAATCGCCCAGGCTGCTGACGCCAGCGCGGGAAAGAGGATTCATAGAGTTCTTCAATGATGTGCTGGTGCTCTATCTCATCAAGCTGCACTGGCATCTCATCACCCAGCACTGGCTGCGACAGCCGCTGCGCTACCGCTACGAGTGGATGGCGGTGTTCTACCTGATTTTCCTGCTGGTCCGGTCCCGGCGTCCCCGCAATGTCTGACTCCGCAGGGTTGGATACTTCGACGCCCCGAGCTCCGGCGGCGCCGTTCGCGCATGCCTGGCCCAATCTGGATGTCGTGCATGCCTTGCGGCGGCGTATCCGGATCCAGGCGCCGGCGCTGCGCAAGGACCCGGAGCGTTGTTACCTCTTGCAGATTCTCCTGCTCAAGCATGCCGGCATACGGTCCGTGCGGGTGGTGGCGGACCTCGGCTCGGTGGCGATCCGCTTCAATCCGGAACAGCTGCCGCGTGCGAATTTGCTGCAGGTGGCGGATCACCTGATCGCCAGCCTGGGCCGCCGCAGACCGGCGCCGGAAACGCCCGGGATCCCGGTTGGTAACGGGCCGGTGCGGGAGTGGCAGTTCGCGATCGAAGGAATGACCTGCGTTTCCTGTGCGCTGCTCATCGAAATGATGCTGAAGCGGCAGCCGGGTATCCGCGACGTATCAGTCAATTTCGCCACGGAAACCGCCACCGTCCGGGCCGTCCTCGGCCGCGATGCAGTCATGGCGGCCATCGCGCGGCTCGGCTATCGCGCCCATGCGGCCGACAGCATCGTCCAGCGCAAACTCATGGCGGCGCGGGAAGCCGAACGCCTGCGTAAGGCGCGGCGTCAGGCTCTGGTGTCGGTCCTCCTCAGCGCTCCCGTCATCGTCCTCGGTATGGTAATGCCGCACGGACGGGTATGGGCCTGGCTGAGCGCCATCCTCACGACACCGGTGGTACTCGGCAGCGGCCGCTCGTTTTTCTCCAAGGCATGGAAACTCGCCGGTCAGGGTACCGCCAACATGGACTCGCTAGTCGCGCTGGGCGTCGGGGCGGCTTACGGTTCCAGTGTCGTGGCCTTGCTGACGCGGCGCGGGGAGCTTTATTTCGAGGCCGCGGCCGCCATCGTGAGTTTCGTGCTGTACGGGCGTTACGTGGAGGAGACCAGCCGCGGGCGCGCTCATGAAGCGATTCGGCGTCTCCTCGACCTGCAGCCTGCCACCGCTACGCTCCTGAAGGACGGCGAGGAATTCGAGGTGCCGGTCGAATCTTTGCAGGTGGGAGACGTGGTAAGGGTGCGTCCCGGTGACCGTCTGCCCACCGATGGCGAGGTTCTCAGCGGCATTTCCGGGATCGACGAATCCATGGTGACGGGTGAAAGCGTTCCCGCCATCAAACGGCCCGGCGACCGGGTGATCGGCGGCTGCGTCAACGGCTCCGGCGCGCTCCAGGTCAGGGTCACGGCCGTGGGGGAGGACACGGTACTGGCCGGGATCATCCACATGGTGGAGCAGGCCCAGTCCTCGAAGCTGCCGATCCAGAAGACCGTGGACCGGGTTTCCGCGGTGTTCGTGCCGACCGTCCTGGTGATTTCCGCCGGCACCTTCCTGGGCTGGGTCTGGCTCGGCGCGCCCGCGGCCAGGGCCTTCGCCAATGCCATCGCGGTGCTGCTCATCGCCTGCCCCTGCGCACTGGGGTTGGCGACGCCGGCGGCGATCATGGTCGGCACGGGGCAGGCCGCCCGTAAGGGCATCTACATCCGCAATGGCGAAAGCCTGGAGATGGCGTCGAAACTCACTGCGATCGTGTTCGACAAGACCGGCACCATCACCGAAGGCAAGCCGGAAGTCACCGACCTCATCCGGTTTGCGCGGCTGGGCGAGACCCGGTTGCTGAGCCTGGCGGCGGCGGCGGAAATCGATTCCGAGCATTTCCTGGCACGGGCGATCGTCCGCAAGGCTCGGGACGTCGGAGCCGAACCGCTGGTTTCCCATGCGTTCGACAGCGTGCCGGGACGAGGTATCCGTGCCCGGGTGGATCGGCGTGAGGTATTGATAGGCAACGCTGAATGGCTGGAAGAGTCCGGCGTCGGTCTTACGGCGGCGGTAGAGCCGGTCGCGAACCTGGCCGGGCAGGGCAAGACCCCGGTTTTCATGGCGCTGGACGGCAAGCTCGCGGCAGTGTTCGGCATCGCGGACCGGCCCCGGGAGCATGCGCGGGCCGCCATTCAGAGACTGCAGGACCTGAACGTCCGCACCCTGATGGTGACGGGCGACGTGGAAGCGGCTGCCCAGCACATTGCGCAGCAGGTGGGCATTGCGGAAGTGACCGCCCGTGCCCGTCCGGAGCGTAAGCTGGAGATCATCCGCGCCCTGCAGGAGCAAGGGGAGCGGGTGGGGATGATCGGCGACGGCGTCAACGATGCGCCCGCGCTGGCCGCCGCGGACGTGAGCTTCGCCATAGGTAGCGGCACCGACGTGGCGATCCAGACCGCCGACATGATCATCAGCCAGGGCGACATCAGCCGGGTGGCGGACGGCATGGCGCTGAGCCAATTCACACTGCGGGTCGTCCATCAGAATCTGGCGTGGGCCTTCGGCTACAACACGATCGCGATTCCTCTCGCGGTCATGGGACGGTTGAGTCCCATGATCGCGGCGGGCGCCATGGCTTTCAGTTCCGTTTCCGTGGTATTGAATTCCCTGCGTCTGCAGCGGCGGTAGGCGCCCTGCCGTTTCCCCCGGGAAGGTGTTCCCGGGCGTATCATCCTCCCGTCTTTCAAACGCGACGCCTGCATCGAAGGGAGCGCGATGCCGCCATTTGGTTCAAAACCGGTTCGGGGGATGTGGGTCTTATGGTATATTTTGTTGCAAATATGCCTATGGTGAGGAATCCCATGTTCTTACGAATGCTTGGCGGGTTGGCGCTGGCCTTGATGTTGTCGGCGGGGAGGGTCGCCACCGCCGACACCGGTACGGAGGCCGCGCGCGCGGTGGTGGATAAATTGAACGGCGCGCTCATCGACGTGATGAGAAATGCAAAACAATTGGGTTATCAAGGCCGATACAAGAAGCTTGATCCCATCGTGCGCGAGGTCTTCCAGTTCGAAGCCGTGGCCCAGATTGCCCTGGGGGCGCACTGGAAGACATTGAATGATGACCAGAAGCGGGAGTTCGTGAAAAAGCTCACGGAGCTGAGCATTGCCACCTATGCCGCTCAGTTCAACAGCTACGCCGGCGAACAGTTCCAGTACGATTCGGATCAGGCGGTCAAGCCCGACCGCGTGGTGGTGCGCTACAAAATGGTGGCGCCCAAGGAAACTCCCGTGAAGTTCGACTACATGGTCAACCAGTTCGACGGTAAGTGGGAGATCATCAACATCGTCGTCGACGGCATCAGCGATCTGGCGCTGAAAAAAGCCCAGTACACCAGCGTCATCGACCGGGAGGGTTTTGATGTGCTCATGAGCAAGCTGACTCAGAAGATCACCGACTACGCCAACAACGAAAATAACTCCAAGAGTTGACTCGCCCTGCGATGGGCGGCAGAAAAAAGCATCCTGCGGGATGCTTTTTTTCTGCGCGCCGTGGTCCTCCCTGGGTCAGTACAGCGGCTCCCGGTAGAACATCAGGAAATTGCCGATCACGAACATGGCGAGGATCGACAGGAAGCCGGCCACCTGACCCGTGTCGAAGCGGCTCGAGGCAGACTGCGAAGACACCACCGGCGCAGCCGCCAGTCTGAGCTCCAGCCAGCGTCCGCTGGCGACCACGACCGCCAGGAGGCCCATGGCGGTGTGGGTCGACTGGATCAGATACTCGCTTTTGAGCTCGAATTCGGCGTGTGAGTGTGTGAGCAGCAGAATGCCGCCGAAGGCACTGAGGACTGGAAACATATAGCGCAGCCGGTGGGCATCGGGTCGGGTGCGGGCGCGCAGCTCCAGGACGCCGAGCATGAACGCCAGCAGCGTGGCGATGCGGTGTTGGAAAACCTCGCCGTTGCCGAAGGTGCTCTCCCAGAATCCGATCGGCCCCAGCGGCCAGGTTTCGGCGTCACTGCGGAAGAACAGGAAGATGCTCAGGCCGATGAACCCCACGGGCCAGTAACGGGTCCAGCGGAAGCGTCCGGTATAGGAGAGCATCGCTACCAGACACATACCGGTCAGGAAGATGCCGGAGATGTTGTGGTTGTAGTCCGACCACTCGGTGGCGGCGACCGAAGGGACCTTGTCGACCACCGCGACTCTGCCTGGTTCACCGGCCAGAAGCTGCTCATGGGTCGGGGAGCTGATCTTGGGCAGGCGGGGTGAGAACATGTAGGCCACTTCCGAGACCGTCGCCGTGGTGTCCTTGATGTCCACCGAGGGCGGCTGCGACGACAGTGTGGCGGCGACGAACAGGACGCCCACCAGTACGAAAGTCTCGGCTTCGATGAAATACGGCACCTTGCCGGTCAGATCGGCGGAGGCGCCGCGTTCCTTCCACTCCTTCCCGGCCTTGTGGTTGCGGTAAGCGAAGTAGAGTGCGCCTGCCATCAGTGCGACCTTGGTCGCCACCAGGCTGCCATAGCCGGTGCCGAAAAGTCCGTCCAGCGAGCCGATGTATTCCACGGCCAGCGGCAGCCCGGTGGAAACCAGCAGCAGCACGGAGGCCGCGCCCAGCCACCCGAAACGCGTGATGGCGCGGGGCCAGAACTGATGAGCCACCCGTTCCGAGCGCCGGGAATGCCAGAGGAACAGAAGCTGAGCGACGCCGCCGACCCAGACCGCAGCGGCCAGCTGGTGGATCACCGTCAGTATCATGAGCCGTTCGCGGTGTTCGAAACGCCCGACCCCGTGCACCAGCCAGGCACCGCTGATCACCAGCGGCACGGTCAGGATCGCTGCGGTGTTCCAGGCCGAACGGTCAGCCGGCGAAACGCTGAGTCGCCCGGCCACGTAAATGAATCCACACGAGAGGAAGAAGCGGAGCAGGCCGGCGATGAACTGTACCGTCCCGAAATAGGCCTCGAGAGGGAAATCGCCGAGCGTCGCGGCGAGCAGCACGCCCTTGATCAGCAGTTTGGTGCCCTGCATGGCCGCCAGCGTGATCGCGCCTCCCTTCAGCAGACGGACGCAAACGGCGACGACCGGTTCCGGCGCGCCGTCGTCTCCCCCGGCTCTGTCCCAGATCCGCAGGATCCAGGCGGCCCAGATCAGGCTGCCGACGATCAGCGCATAGCTGATGAGCATCAAGCCGCCGAGGAAGTCATCGATGAAATTGGCCAAGCCTTGTATGAACATGGAGGGAGCGACCTCGGGTTACGGGTTATCGACGCGGAAACGGATCACGTTTTCGGTGAAGTGCCCGTCAGCCGCGAACACCTTGTATTTCAGGGCATAGTCGCCGGGTTCCAGAGGGGGGATGTCGACCAGCATCTCGCCCGCTTTCTTGCCCTTGGCGATGTGGACGGGGTGGAACACGTCGCCTTTGCTGACTAGGAACACCCGCGAGAGCGCGAGTTCGACCCCGGAGTTGAAAAACAGCACCACCTTGGTTGCGTGATGGGGCTCCACCGGCTCCTTGGTCAGCGAAGATTCGGTGACGACGGCATGACTCCAGGCCGCGGAGCTGAATACAAGGAGACTTACGGCGATGCCCCGGAGGGGCTTGCCGAATGGCTGGATGGCGTGAAGGAACATGGCTACCTGTCCGATTGAGTGAAGGGTCAGCCGGCCTTGGTCTTGAGGGCGTGGCTGGTCAGGTTCTTGCCCAGGTCCCAGATGGCGCCGGGAACCTTGTGGCAATCGGCGATGACCGTGTCCATGGCCTGGAGTATCCAGTCGGCGTCCCTCTGGCCGATCACCAGCGGCGGCAGGAACTTGACCACGTTCATGCCATGCCCCGCCACCTGGCTCAGGATGCGGTGATTCTTGAACAGCGGGATGGTGATCATCTGGCTGAACAGGCCCTTGTTGGCAGTTTCCAGGAGGCTCCAGGCGGCCTTGAGCGAAAAGCTCTTCGGCGCGCCGAATTCGACCGCGATCATCATGCCTTTCCCTCGCACCGCGTGCAGCAGCTCGTATCGGTCGGTCATCGCCCGGATTCCGGAAATGATCTGCTCGCCGAGCTTGGCCGCGTTTTCGACCAGGCGCTCCTCTGCCAGGACTTCCAGGGTGGCAATGCCGGCGGCCATCGCCATGTTGTTCTTGGAAAAGGTCGATCCATGGACCACGGCGCGGTCCATCCGGTTGAACACCGCCTCCATGATGTGCTTTTTCATGGCGACGGCACCGACCGGAATGAATCCGCCGGACAGTGCCTTTGCCATCAGGATCATGTCCGGCTCGACGCCCCAGTGTTCGATCGCCCAGAATTTCCCGGTGCGGCCGATACCGGTCTGGATCTCGTCAGCCACGAACAGTGCCCCGTGCTTCCGGCACAGACGGGCGGCCTCGGCCAGATAACCCTCATCCGGCAGGTTGACCCCCTTGCCCTGGATCGGCTCGACGATGAAGGCGGCCACGTCGTTGTGGCGGAGGGCGGCCTCGAGGGCGCCGAGGTCGTTGAATGGCACGGCCTTGCAGGCCGGCAGCAGCGGGCCGAAGCCGTCGCGGAACACCTGCTCGCCGTTCAGCGAAAGCGCTCCCAGGGTGAGGCCGTGGAAGCCGTGTTCGCAATACACGATCTTTTCCCGCTTGGTGGTGTAGCGGGCGAACTTGATGGCCGCTTCCACGGCTTCGGCGCCGGAGTTGCAGTAGAACATCCGCGACAAGTCGCCGGGGCAGCGCTGCAGAATCTTTTCCGACAACAGGCCGCTCAGGAGGGATACGTCCATCTGCACCAGATCGGGAAGCTGGGCATCCAGCACGTCCTTGAGCGCCCCGACCACCTGGGGATGGTTGCGTCCCAGGGCGAACACGCCGAAGCCGCTGAGGAGGTCCAGGTATTCGCGGTCCTGATCGTCGTAGAGGTAAGGGCCCTGCGCCCGGACGTACACCCGGTCGTAGCCGATCGTCTTCAACACCCGGACCATCTGGGTATTGAGATGTTTCTCATGCAGATCGAAATTTTCGCCTCTGCGGTTCTTCAGCAGGTCGGCAATACGACTCGACATCGACAACCTCGGGTTTGGTAAATTGTCAAATCTCGCATTCTACACCAAGCCCCTCAGACCTTGACCCGCCGCGCGGCGAACGCCGGCAGCACTATCAGGGCACAGACCAGGGACAGCATCAGGCCGATGGCGAGCAGGATGCCCATGGACGACATGCCTGGGTGCGGGGTGAAGGCGAGGCTGGCGAAGCTGAATACGGTGGTCAGGGCGCCGTAAAACACGCCCTTGGCTTCACTGGAATCCAGCAAGGCATCGTGCGTGGATTTCAGGTAATGCAGCCGGTGCGCCATGTGGATGCCGTTGTCTACGCCCAGGCCGAACAGGAGCGGCAGGGCGATGATGTTGGCGAAATTGAAGGGCACGTGGATGAGCACCGTCACGGCTGCGGTGAACAGAGAGGCGAGCAGCAGGGGCAACAGGACCAGCAGGGTATCCTTGAGGTTTCTCAGTATCAGCAGCAGCAGAAGCGTGATCGCACCGAGCGCCGTGCCGAACGCCTGGGCGAAAGCGACGATGACGGCGTTCATCGATTCCAGGTAGGTCACCGGCAGGTCGGTCACGTCGGGGTCCACCGTCTGGGCTTGCTGGATGAATTCACGCAGTTTGTCCAGATCATTCAGGTCGTATCTGGGGAAGATCTGCAGGCGGTAGAGCCCGTCCTTGCTGATCCAGCGCTCGCGGATGTCCGCGGGAAGGGAGTCCAGAGTGATCGGCTCGGCTTCCAGACTGGTACTCAGATGGGTGATGGTTTTCCTCAAGCCTCCCAGAACGCTTTTTTCGAGAGCGTCGAGGCGGTCCTGAACCGCCTGTGGGGGCGATGCACGGAGTTGTTCGAGGAGCCGTTCGAGGCTGCCGTCCAGCGCGGCGACATCGGGATCGTGGCTTTTTTCGAGGCGCTTGCGCAGCGCGGCATGCAGTTTTTCCAGGGTCTGCAGGTTCGGCTTGGCCTCGGAGGCGGCCGGAAAATTCTGCAGCTGAGGTCCGAGCACCAGCGCCAGATCCGCGATGGCGGCAAGTTTTTCGTCCTGCCGGTCGGGAACGAAATCGAATATGCTGCGCACGCTGTCGACCGAAGCGAGTTCCTCGAACCGTCGAATCCTGGCGTGGGCATCCTCTTCGTTCGAGGCGAGCGAGGCCAGGGTCATTGGCGAGGTGTCGCGAGACTTGAGCAGATACTTGAAAGTCTTGACCGATTCGGTGGACGGATCGCGCAGGTTGATCGGATTGAAGTCGATCATGATGCGGCTCAGCAGGGCAGCGGCCGCGACGCCCAGGATCAGGGTCAGTATCCGGATCGGCCCGGCATAGCGCATCGGCCAGTTGGAAAGCAGGGCCCGGGTCAACGCGCGCGGTCTGTGCTGGACCGCGCGGCGGGAAGGCTTGTAAGGCAATATGTTCATGATCGCCGGCAGCACGGTGAAGGTGGTCGCCAGGGCGATGAACATGCTGGTGCCGGCGATGATGCCGAGTTCCGCGACGCCGGAGTAGGCCGTCGGGATGAACGCGTAGAGGCCGATGGCAGCGGTCAGCGTACACAGGAGCAGCGCCGAGCCCGTCGACGCGAAGGTTTCGCGTAAGGCGGCCCGCTGCGGCATGCCGCGCAGGATCAGCTCCCGGTACCGCAGGCAGAAATGGGACGAATAGGCATCCCCCATGCCGATGAACAGCACTGTGAAGGAGATCGAGATCAGGTTGAGCTGGCCGATCGCCAGGGTGGCGAAACCCATGGAAAACACCAAACCCATACCCAGTGTCAGGAACGTGGCGAACATCAGCCTGAACGACCGGTAGGCCAACCACAGTGTCAGGCAGACCAGCACGGTGGAGACGAGGCCGGCGACCGTGACGCTTTCCTGCACCGTCAGCATTTCCTCGTATTCCAGGACGACTTCGCCGGTCTTGCGTACCTGGACGTCGGACAGGGTGTCGGCGCGGATGTCGTCTATGGCCCGGTCGATGGTGGCCATGGCCTTTGCCGCCGGCATCAGTTCCTCGAAGAACAGTTTCGGCCGGATGACGATGAAACGCTTGGTGATACCGAGGCCTTCCTTTTGCCCCATGATCAACTGTTGCCAGGACAGGCGGTAGGGCCGTTGCTCCAGCGCGGCTCGAAATGCCTCGTCGAGGCGGCGGGTGAAGGCGCCCAGTTCCACCGGGAGGTCCGATTCCTTGGCGTCCAACGCCTGGGCATAGATGCCGAAAAAACCGTCGAGGCTGTTGTCTTCGGCCAGCCGTCCGAAGAATGGCTGGGCGGCAGACAGATCCCGGCTGACCTTTTCCAGGTCTTCCAGGTTCAGATAAAGGAGTCCGTTGCGGGCGAAGAAATCGCCGCCGTCGGGCACATAGACCGACTCGATCGTTGCCGGCTGCCCGGCCAGCTTCTGCTGGAGGGCGTCGACGGCATCCGACGCCTGTTCGGGCGTTTTGCCCTCGACCAGTAACACGACGGTGGAGACGTCCTGGGGAAATTCCGTTTCGAACCGGATCCTGTTCTTCTGGAACGGGAGTTCCGTCGAGAGGGTGTCCGCCGTGTTGGTATTCACGGTCAGGTATTTCATCGTGTACTGCAGCGTCACGCCGCAGGCGGCCAACGCGACGAACAAGACCAGCCATGGGTGGGTCAGTACCCTGGATTCCCAGCCGTGCATCAGCCGGATGAGAAAACTCGTCCGGGCTTCCTGCGTTGCGGTCTTTTTTCCTTTGGACATTGCTTGAGTCAGAATTTTCCGGGAGCGTGCAAGTGGGGGCCCATTGCGCGAAGGGTCGCTGATGCCGCCTTGAAAGCCATGGCCAAGCGGAGCAAGTCGGGAATGTCCGACGGTCGCCGCGCCAGGTTGTAGACCAGTTTCGGCAGCCGGGTGTCGCCATGCGGGTCGAGCGCGTCGAGCACGCTGCGGGGAATCGCCGTCGCCGCATCGTCGGCGATGGCGCGGATCGCCAGGGCCGGCAATCCCAGTACCGTGGCGGTATGGATCACGGCTCCGCTTTCCATGTCGACGGCTTCGGCGCCGGTGGCGGCCGCCAACGTCCGTTTGGCTTCGCGGCCATGGACGATGCCGCCGCTGGCGGTCATCCGCCCGGTGGACACCCTGCAAGGCAGCGCCTCTGCGTACCGCACCGCTTCCCGATGCCAGCCGGGATGCGCCGGCCACACCGTGCCGTCGACGTTCACGACTTCGGCGGGCAGGATGAGATCACCGGCTTGCAGATGTTCTTCGAGAGCGCCGGCACATCCCCAGCTGACCAGTGCATTGCAGCCGGCTTCCACCAGCCGGCGTGCGGCCTTCGCCGCGTTGTCCGGACCGCTGCCGGACAGGCAGAAATGGAGCGTGTCTCTGACGGCAAGCAGTTTGCCGCGGCGCAGCGGGCGCCGCGTCAGCGTACGGCTTTCGGCCGGCAGGGCGACGACGACACCTATCCGAATCACGCCAGGGCGTAGCGTTCGTTACGGTAACGAGCCAGCGCCCACAGGGGGAAGAATTTGTCGTAGCCGTGATATTTCAGATAGAACACACGGGGGAAACCCGGTGCGGTGAAGCATTCATCGTTCCAGAATCCGTCGGGCCGCTGCTGGCGGAGCAGGTAATCGACGCCGGCCTGGACTTCCGGTGAGCCGGCTTCGCCCGCCGCCATCAGCGCGATCAGGGCGAATCCGGTTTGGAATGCAGTGCTGGTGTGGAAGCGGCCGCGGTACGACGGATCGTGATAGCTGAAGTTGTCTTCCCCCCAGCCGCCATCCTCGCGCTGGATGCTCTTGAGCCACGCCACGGCGCGCCGCACGCTGGGGTCGTCGTTCGGAACACCGGCGGCCTCGTAGGCCAGCAGCACCGACCAGGTGCCGTAGATGTAGTTGGTGCCCCAGCGGCCGAACCAGGAGCCGTCGGCTTCCTGTTCCCGGCGCAGGTAATCGATCGTGCGCTCCAGGACGGGACGCAGCTCCGGTTGCCGGTTCACCCATCTGGCGAGGAACATGGCGCAGCGGGCGCTCACGTCTGCCGTCGGCGGGTCGAGCAGGGCGCCGTGGTCGGCGAAGGGGATGGAATTGAGGTAATAGTACGTGTTGTCGGCGTCGAAGGCGCCGAAGCCGCCGTTGCGGGACTGCATGCCGGCGATCCAGTTGGCCGCCCGCCGCAGGTTGTCGTCGAAGCTGGGATCTTCCGAGCCCAACAGCGCGTGGGCCACGACAGCGCTGTCGTCCACGTCGGGATAATAGTCGTTGCCGAACTGGAACGCCCAGCCACCGCCTTCCAGACCGGCCCGGTTGACCCGCCAGTCACCGGGCGCGTCCTTGTCGATCTGCTTCGAGGCCAGCCACTTGAGGCCCTTGCTGAGAGCCGCGTCGAGCCGGAGGTCCGCGGTATGACGTGCCACTTCCTGCAAGGTGAGGGACGTGAGGGCGGTGTCCCAGATCGGCGAGACGCAGGGCTGGCAGTAGACGCTGTCGCCTTGGAACACCAGCAGCCGGTCGATGGATTCGCGAGCGAGTCGGCGGCGCTCGTCGTCTGGAGGGACGCCGAGGAAATCCAGCGCCTCATAGGCATTGACCATGGCCGGAAATATCGCGCCGAGCCCATCCACGCCATTGAGCCGGGCCGTGAACCAGTCGAAGGCTTTCTGGGTGGCCTTCTTGCGTACGGCTTTGGGAATGAGGGGTTCCAGCATCCGTCCGAACCGCTCCAGCGCGAGGATGGCCTTGCCGAGCGGCGTCTTGACGTGGTCGAAATAATGGCGTTCCTTCTGCGGATCGACCGTGAACAGTTCGCGGACATGGGTCCGGGATGGATTGCGCGCGGTCACTTTATGACTGCACAGAATGAACAGCGGCACCATCACCGTGCGCGACCAGTACGACACCTTGTCCAGATGGAAGGGAAACCACTTCGGCAGCAGCATGATTTCCACCGGGATGAAAGGGATTCCGCGCCACGGAATCTGTTCGAACATGGCGAGCATGATGCGCGTGAAGACGTTGGAGCGGGCGGCGCCGCCCTGGGCAAGAATCCACTCACGGGCTTTCTTCATGTGGGGGGCGTCGATGGAATCGCCCGCCAGCTTGAGGGCGTAATAGACCTTGACGGTGCAGCTGATGTCGCCGGCGCCGCCCCGGAACAGCGGATAGCTGCCGTCGGCGCTCTGGTGGCTGCGCAGATAGTTGGCGATCTTGGCCTGCAGTGCCGCGTCGATTTCATCCATGAAATGCATCATCAGGATGTACTCGGCCGGGATGGTGCAGTCGGCTTCGAGTTCGAACACCCAATAGCCTTCCAGGTGCTGCAGGCTCAGCAGACGGTCCTTGGCCTGCCGGATCGCCGCATCGAGAGGGGACTCGACGTATGAGGCGGTCAGCGGCGGTTCGAGGTTGGATATTGCTGTCGCTTCTCTCAACATGGGCGATGTTTCCTGACGGTTCGGTGCGAATTCAAATGTCGATGGGCCGGGGCTGCAGCACAGCGGCGGGCAGGCCGAGACCGGCGAGCCGGAACGTGGCTTTCAGCAAGGTGTCGCTGCCGCGGGTCAGCCGCGAGGTGACGATCGTCGCCCTGACTGCCTGCCGTGTGATCTTCACCTGGGCGGAATCACTGAAATAGGGGTGACGATGGATCTTGCGCAGCGTGAGCACCGCCATCCCCAGAGCCCAGAGGCAGAATTCGCGGATGCCGGTTTCATGGCGCGGGATCAGCAACGTATATTCCAGCGCATTGCGCAGGTGGGCGTGGGCCACGCCGATCAGTCGCTCGAAGCCGCGGACGAAATCGGGGTTGGCGTGGTGCGGCCGGAGCTCGGTGAGGGAGAAACCGCATTCCGTGAACACCTCCTGCGGCAGCCAGCAGACGCCGCGCGCATGGTCATCCCACAGGTCCTTCAGTATGTTGGTCATCTGCAGTCCCTGTCCGAAGGACACCGCGAGTTCCATCAGCCGCGACCGATGTGCGGCGATTTCCGGGGAATAGTGACAGAACAGCCGAGTCAGCATTTCTCCGACCACGCCGGCGACGTAATAGCAGTAATCGCCCATCTGTCGCAGGTCCTCAAGACCGTGCCGCAGGTCCTTGTCCTGAAACTCGGCCATTCCTCTAGACATCGTGGCCACGCACTCGGCCAGTGCCTCCCGCTGCGGCGCGGCGAAGCCATGGGTGATGCTGATGACGCGCGGAATGGCGGCGATCAGCTCCCGCTCGGCGGCCAGGGTCTGGTCGGAGAGCAGTGGAAAGAGTTCGTCGGTGAGCGGGGCAGCGGGTGCCGTTCCGGCGACGACCCGGGCGAAATGCTCGCAATATCGCCGCTTTTGGGTCGATGTCAGCGCCACCTCGTCTTCGATGGTGTCGACGATACGGCACAGCAGGTAGCCGTTGGATACCGGACGGGCCAAACCTTCCGGCAGCCTCGGGATCGTCAAAGCGAAAGTACGGGATACGCCGTCCAGGAAATGGGCCTGGAATTCGTCGTCCGACAGATGCTCATGTCTGGCGGGCTGTGAGGGGGGTGTTCCGCTCATCTAGGGTAGGCGTCGGTTGCTCGGGCGCGAGTCGGCCACGGGGGCTAACTCCTTGTAAAAGGGATAAAATTCTACAGGTTCGCGGGCTTGAGTCAAGTTCTGTTGTTTTTTTATCAAAGATGAGTTGAGTAATATGCAACTGGATGCTAGCATGCGTTCCCATTCAAGGGAATGCCGCAATCCCCATTTTTGAACAAGAAAAAAGGATTGTTGTTACAATCCGGGCACATTTCCTAGTGCCAGACTAGGAAACCGTCCCCTTGTGATCCCGTCAGGCTGTCTTTTGCGGGCGATGGTTGGGTCGGCATGCCAGGGCTGACATGAAATGGTCGTCGGAGCGGTGGTCTCAACCCGTTCCGTCCTTAGCTGAAGAATCGAGGAGAAACGAATGGGCGTTCCACTGCGTCAACAACTGACCGTCGCGAAGTATCTGCTCAAACAAAAGATTTTCGGTGTCAAGCGTTATCCTCTGGTGTTGATGCTCGAGCCGCTGTTCCGTTGCAACCTGGCCTGCGCCGGCTGCGGGAAAATCGATTATCCGGATGAGATATTGAACCGACGCCTGAGCGTCGAGGAATCACTGCAGGCCGTTGACGAATGCGATGCCCCGATCGTGTCGATCGCAGGGGGAGAGCCGCTGCTTCACAAGGAATTGCCGGAGATCGTGCGCGGCATCATCGCACGCAAGAAATACGTTTATCTCTGCACCAATGCCCTGCTGCTCAAGAAACGGATCGACGATTACGAGCCGTCCCCGTTCCTGACGCTGTCGATCCATCTGGACGGCAACCGTGAGCGGCACGATGCCTCGGTCTGTCAGGCCGGTGTGTTCGACCGGGCCGTCGAAGCCGTCGAGATGGCGATTGCCCGGGGTTTCCGGGTGACCATCAACTGTACCCTGTTTCAGGGGGAGTCGGCCGAGGAGGTGGCCGAGTTCTTGGATCACACCCAGCGTCTGGGGGTCGAGGGGGTGACCATCGCCCCCGGTTTCAGCTACGAGCACGCGCCGCAGCAGAACATTTTCATCCGGATGCGCGACAGCAAGGAGCTGTTCCGCAAGGTGTTCAAGCTGGGCCGCGGCCGCGGCTGGCGTTTGAATCATTCAGGGCTCTATCTCGATTTCCTGGCGGGCAACCAGAGTTATAACTGCACGCCCTGGGGCAACCCGACCCGGAACGTTTTCGGCTGGCAGAAACCGTGCTACCTGCTGGTGGATGAAGGTTACGCGCCTTCCTTCCGCGCCTTGATGGAGGAGACCCCCTGGCACAAGTACGGCAATTCGAAAAATCCGAAATGCGCCAACTGCATGGCGCACTGCGGCTACGAGGCCAGCGCAGTGGAAGACGCCATGCGCCGTCCCTGGAAAGCGGCCTGGGTCGCTTTGTTCGGGCCGAAAACGGAAGGAAGGATGGCGCCCGAGCCGGAGCCGGAATACGAAACCGGCGCGCCCGAAGCGGCGCCCGTCAAGGCGCGTCCGACGATCCGCATCGAGGCCGTCGAGTAATCGGCCCGGTCGGCCGCCCGCAAAAAAAGCCGGCTTCGAAGCCGGCTTTTTTGTATCCGCACGGTTATCGTTGGCTCAGTAATGCAGCAGCGAATGCACGCGCCGGCCGTGCAAGGCCTCCCGGCCTTCGAGGGCGTCCAGCTCGATCACGAAGGCGCAGGCTGCCACTTCGGCGCCGAGGCTCTCCACCAGCGAACAACTGGCGCGGGCGGTGCCGCCGGTCGCCAGGAGGTCGTCGACCATCAGCACCCGGTCGCCCACTCCCAACGCATCCAGATGGACTTCCAGGCGGGCCGAACCGTATTCCAGATCGTAGTCGATGGACTGGACGTTGTAGGGAAGTTTTCCCGGTTTGCGCAGGGGTACGAAGCCGACGCCCAGCTCCCAGGCCGCCAGCGCGCCGAAAATGAATCCCCGGGCTTCCATGCCGGCGACGGCGGTGATGTCTTCGCCTACGAAGGGGTGGACGAGCTGGTGGATGGCCAGCCTCAGCGCCGCCGGATCCTTGACCAGTGGGGTGATGTCCCGGAACAGGATGCCGGGCCTGGGGAAGTCCGGGATGTCCCGAATTTTCGCGCGCAGCCTGTCCATCAGTGTTTGTCCTTGGCCTGGCCGCGGGCCCGCCGTGGTTTGTCTGCGGCAGCCGTGGCCTGGATGAATGCGTCGATCGATCGGGCGATGCCGGCCTGATCGAGGCCGGCGATGGCCAGGAGTTCCTCCCGGGTGCCCTGGTCGAGGAATTCGTCCTTGAGACCGATGTGGCAGACCGGAATGCCGCAGTGCTGGGCGGCGAGGAATTCGCCGACCGCACTGCCGGCACCGCCGGCGATGGCGTTTTCCTCGACGGTCACGATGCGGTCGTGGGTGGCTGCCAGCTCCAGGATAAGCGCCTCATCCAGGGGTTTCACGAAACGCATGTTGGCCACCGTGGCGCCGATCCGCTCGCCGACCGCGAGTGCGGCGGCCAGGGGGGTGCCGAAGGCCAGGATGGCGGTACCCTTGCCGCGGAGGCGCACCTCTCCTTTGCCGACGGGGAAGGCAGTCATCGTTTCTTCCGGCCTGACGCCGGGGCCTCTGCCGCGCGGATAACGCACGGCCGCCGGGCCGTCATGGATGAAGCCGGTATAGAGCATCTGCCTGCATTCGTTTTCATCCGAGGGCGCCATGATCAGCATGTTGGGGATGCAGCGCATGAAGCTCAGATCGAAGCTGCCGGCATGGGTCGGGCCGTCCGGTCCGACCAGGCCGGCGCGGTCGATGGCGAACAGCACCGGCAGGTTCTGCAGGGCGACGTCGTGGATCAACTGGTCATAGGCGCGCTGGAGGAAGGTCGAGTAGATGGCCACCACCGGCTTGTAGCCTTCGCTGGCCTGTCCCGCGGCGAATGTCACGGCATGCTGCTCGGCGATGCCGACGTCGAAATAGCGATCCGGGAAGCGCTGTGAGAATTCCACCAGCCCCGAGCCTTCGCGCATCGCCGGCGTGATGCCCAGCAGCCGCCGGTCGCGCGCCGCCATGTCGCACAGCCACTGGCCGAATACTTCCGTATAGCTCGGCGTTCCCGGCTTGGACTTGGGCAGTTCGTCGGCGTCGAGGTCGAAGGCGCCGACGCCGTGGTAGGCCACGGGATCCTTCTCCGCGGGTGCGTAACCCTTGCCTTTGCGGGTGACGATGTGCAGGAAGCGGGGGCCTTTCTGATCCCGCAGGTTACGCAAGGTCGTGATCAAGGTGTCCAGATCATGACCGTCGATCGGGCCGAAATAATTGAAGCCCAGTTCTTCGAACAGCGTTCCCGGCGCCACCATGCCTTTGACGTGTTCTTCGGCGCGCCGCGCCAGCTCCCAAACGCCGGGCATGTGGCGGCCCAGGAGATGCTTGCCGCTTTCACGCACCGAGGAGTAGAACTTCCCGCTCAATATCTTCGCCAGGTAGTTGTTGAGCGCGCCGACGTTGGGTGAGATCGACATCTCGTTGTCGTTGAGGATGATCAGGAGGTTCGCATCCAGCGTGCCGGCATGGTTGAGTGCTTCGAAGGCCATGCCCCCCGTGAGGCCGCCATCGCCGATGATCGCCACCGCATGGATGGGGCGCCGTTCCAGCGCGGCTGCGACGGCCATGCCGAGGGCCGCGCTGATCGAGGTGCTCGAATGGCCGACGCCGAAGCAGTCGTAAGGGCTCTCGGCCCGATTGGGGAAGGCCGACAATCCCCCCTTCTTGCGGATGGTCGGCAGGCGGGCGCGCCGCCCGGTCAGGATCTTGTGCGGATAGGCCTGATGGCCGACGTCCCAGACCAGCTTGTCTTCGGGGGTGTTGAAGACGTAATGCAGGGCGATGGTCAGCTCCACCGTCCCGAGTCCCGCGGCCAGGTGCCCGCCCGACCGGCTCACGCTTTCCAGGAGATAGCCCCGCAGTTCTTCGGCGAGCTCAGGCAGCCTGTCTTCCGGCAGGTTGCGCAGTGCGGCGGGATGGTCTGCCGCTTCGAGAAGGGCATATCTTTTGGTTTCGGTCATGTAATCGCGTTCCAGGTTGCTCGGTCCGGCCGGAGACTTCGGTTGTCCAGACTTAATTAAGTAAAGTGGGTTACTCGGAAATTATGTAACTGCGACCCTCTCCTTATCAAGGAAAGCCCAAGGAAAGCGCGGCTCGCCGCTAGCTCTGCCGCTGGATGATGAAGCGGGCGAGTTCTCGCAGCAGATCGGCTTCGGGGCCGAAGCCGGCCAGGCTTTCCAGGGCTGCCTCGTGCATTTCTTCCGCTTTTTCTTTGGCGCCGCTCAGCCCCAGCAAGGCCGGGTAGTTGGGCTTGTTGTGGTCGCGGTCCTTGCCTTGAGTTTTTCCCAAGGTCTGGGTGTCGCTCTCTTCGTCGAGGATGTCATCCTGGATCTGGAAAGCGAGGCCGATGCACTTGGCGTAGTGGTCCAGGCGGTCGAATTGTTCAGCCGGCAGACCGGGACGGGCCAGGCAGGCCAGCCGCACGCTGGCACGGATCAGGGCGCCGGTCTTGCGGATATGCATGTTCTCCAGCCCCGGCAGGTCCAGCTTCTTACCCACCGAAGCCAGGTCGATCGCCTGGCCGCCGACCATGCCGGCGGGGCCGCTGGCTTTTGCCAGGGTTTCGATCATGGCGATGCGGTTTTCCGCCGGCACGGCGATGCTGGGATCCTGGGCGAGGACGTGGAAGGCCAGGGCCTGCAGGCCGTCTCCCGCGAGTATCGCGGTGGCCTCGTCATAGGCTTTGTGGCAGGTCGGTTTGCCTCGGCGCAGGTCGTCGTCGTCCATCGCCGGCAGATCGTCATGAATCAGCGAATAGACATGGATGAATTCAACCGCGCAGGCGGGGCCGTCGAGCAGGTCCGCCGCCACGCCGATGGTCTGGCCGGTGGCGTAGGTGAGCAGGGGGCGCATGCGCTTGCCGCCACCCAGCACCGAGTAGCGCATGGCTTGATGGAGCCGCTCCGGCATGCGGTCGGCGGCCGGCAGGCGTGCATCCAGGGCTCGTTCCACCCGCTCCTGGCTGGACCGCATGAAATCGCTCAGAGATCGTTCAGGGTTCATCACGAAAAGGCTTCAAAGTGGGTAAACTGTTTTCCTCTAGCAGGATCTGGACCTTTTGTTCGGCATCCTGCAGCGATTTTTGGCAGGTCCGCGTGAGCTCGATGCCCCGCTCGAACAGTTTCAGGGACTCCTCCAGCGGCAGGTTGCCTTGTTCCATGCGTTCCACCAGCTGCTCCAGCTCGGTGAGGGCTTCTTCAAAGCTTGGCGGTTTGCGGGCCATGGCAGGTCTGCGCGGTAGTCGAAACTGAGGGAAGCCGGTTTTGCGTCGCGGCCGAACACGGCATTATCTCAAACTTGCCAAGTTGATTAAAATGCGCCGCGGTTCGCGACGGCCGCCTCGTCTCTCTCCACCCTGTCCGTATCGCCATCTCACCCCATGAACGAAGTTTACGATGCCTCAGCCATCGAAGTCCTGAGCGGCCTGGATCCGGTCCGCCGCCGGCCAGGCATGTACACCGACACCACCCGCCCCGACCATCTCGCCCAGGAGGTCATCGACAATGCAGTGGATGAGGCGCTGGCCGGTTTCGCCCGCCTCATCGAGATCCGGCTCCTGGCCGACGGCGGCCTGGAAGTGCGGGACGATGGCCGTGGCATGCCGGTGGACATCCATCCCGAACTTGGCGTGTCCGGCGTCGAGGTGATCCTGACCAGGCTTCATGCCGGCGGCAAATTCTCCCGGAAGGCTTATCGCTATTCCGGCGGCCTGCACGGCGTCGGCGTCTCTGTGGTCAATGCGCTGTCGCTGCGGCTGGAGGTCGAAGTGCGACGTGACGGGAAAGTCCATGCCATCGCTTTCGAAAAGGGCGAAAAGGTGGAGGATCTCACCGAGACCGGCACGACGCCCAGGCGCGCAACCGGTACGACGGTGCGGTTCTGGCCGGAGGCACATTATTTCGACAATGCCCGGTTTTCCCGCTCGCGTCTCAAACATCTGCTGCGCGCCAAGGCTGTGTTGTGTCCAGGGCTGGAAATCCGGATGACCGACGATGCCAGCGGCGAAACCGAAACCTGGTGTTATCGGAATGGTCTGCCGCAGTACCTGCTGGACCAGTTGCAGGGATGCGCCTGCATTCCGGATGAGCCGTTCACCGGCGCGATGGAGGGTCGGCAGGAGGCGGTGGAGTGGGCCGTGCTCTGGTGTCCGGAAGGCGCGGCGCCGGTGGCCGAGAGTTACGTCAACCTGGTGCCGACGGTGCAGGGCGGTACCCACGTCAACGGCCTACGCACGGGACTGACCGAGGCGGTGCGGGAATTCTGCGAGTACCGGAATCTGTTGCCGCGCGGCCTCAAGATCGTGCCGGACGACGTCTGGGAACGCTGCAATCACGTCCTCTCGGTAAAGATGCAGGAGCCGCAGTTCGCCGGCCAGACCAAGGAGCGGCTGAATTCGCGCGAATGCGCCTCCTTCGTCTCGGGCGTGGTGAAGGATGCTTTCAGCCTGTGGCTGAACCAGCATCCCGCGGTCGGCGAGCGCATCGCCGAGCTGGTGATCGAAAGCGCCCAGAAGCGGTTGCGGGCCGCCCGCCGGGTCACCCGCAAGAAGGTCAGCAGCGGGCCGGCGCTGCCCGGCAAGCTGGCCGATTGCGCGGCACAGGATGTCAGCCGCACCGAACTGTTCCTGGTCGAGGGCGATTCCGCCGGCGGTTCGGCCAAGCAGGCGCGCGACAAGGATTTCCAGGCCGTCATGCCCTTGCGCGGCAAGATCCTGAACACCTGGGAAGTGGAATCCGGCGCTATCCTCGCATCGCAGGAGGTGCATGACATCAGCCTGGCCATCGGCGTCGATCCCGGTGCCACCGATTTGAGTGGCCTGCGCTACGGCAAAATCTGTGTGCTGGCCGATGCCGATTCCGACGGCAACCACATCGCCACCCTGCTGTGCGCCCTGTTCCTGCGCCATTTCCGCGCCCTGGTCAAGGCCGGCCACGTGTTCATCGCCATGCCGCCCTTGTACCGCATCGACGTCGGCAAGCAGGTGTATTACGCGCTGGACGAGGCCGAAAAAAAGGGCGTGCTGGATCGTATCGAGGCCGAGAAGATCAAGGGTAAGGTCAATGTGCTGCGCTTCAAGGGCCTGGGCGAGATGAACCCCGTCCAGCTGCGCGAAACCACCATGAATCCCGACACCCGGCGGCTGGTGCAGTTGTCGCTGGACGACGCCGCTGCGACCGATGAGCGCCTCGACATGCTGTTGGCCAAGCGGCGGGCAGGGGACCGTCGCGTCTGGCTGGAGGAAAAGGGCAATCTCGCCGACATCTGACCCTTGGCAAGCATCCACCATGAACGAAGTCGCGAATTACGAGCGCATTCCCTTACGGGATTTCACCGAGAAGGCGTACCTCGATTACGCCATGTACGTCATCCTGGACCGCGCCCTGCCGCACATCGCCGACGGCCTCAAGCCGGTACAGCGGCGCATCGTCTACGCCATGTCCGAACTGGGCCTGTCGGCGCAGTCCAAGCCCAAGAAATCCGCCCGCACCGTAGGCGATGTGCTGGGCAAGTACCACCCGCACGGCGATTCGGCCTGTTATGAAGCCATGGTGCTGATGGCGCAGCCCTTCTCCTACCGTTACCCGCTGATCGACGGCCAGGGCAACTGGGGTTCGCCCGACGACCCCAAGTCGTTCGCGGCGATGCGCTACACCGAGGCGAGGCTGACGCCCTATGCGCAGTCGCTGTTGTCCGAGCTGGATCTGGGCACCGTGGACTGGGTGCCGAATTTCGACGGCACGCTGGAAGAACCGCAGCTCCTCCCGGCCCGCCTCCCCAATCTCCTGCTCAACGGCGCCACCGGCATCGCCGTCGGCATGGCGACGGACATTCCGCCCCACAATCTGCGGGAGGTGGTCGAGGCCTGCATCCTCCTCATCGATCGGCCCGAAGCCACGGTCGAGGAACTGTGCGGCTGCATCCGCGGTCCCGATTTCCCCAACGAGGCCGAACTCATCACGCCGCGGGAGGAGCTGCTGAAGCTGTACCAGACCGGCAGCGGTGCGGTGCGTTTGCGCGCCCGCTACGAGCTGGAGGACGGCAACATCGTCGTCACCGCGCTGCCTTACCAGGTGTCCGGCGCCAAGCTGATGGAACAGATCGCCGCGCAGATGCAGGCCAAGAAGCTGCCGCTGGTGGAGGACCTGCGCGACGAATCCGACCACGAGAACCCGACCCGGCTGGTCATCATGCCCAAATCCCGGCGGGTCGAGGTCGAACCCTTGATGTCACACCTGTTCGCCACCACCGACCTGGAGCGCTCCTACCGCGTCAATCTCAACATCATCGGCCTGAACGGCCGGCCGCAGGTCAAGAATCTGCGCGAGATCCTGACGGAATGGCTGAGCTTCCGCACCGAGACCGTCCGTCGCCGCCTCCAGCATCGTCTGGACAAGGTGCTGGCGCGGCTGCACATCCTGGAAGGGCTGCTGCTCGCCTTCCTCGACATCGATGAAGTCATCGCCATCATCCGCGGCGAAGACGAACCCAAGCCGGTGCTGATGACGCGTTTCGGCCTCACCGATCTGCAGGCCGAGGCGATCCTGGAACTCAGGCTGCGCCATCTGGCCCGGCTGGAGGAAATCAAAATCCGCGGTGAACAGGAGGCGCTCGAACAGGAGCGCGCCCGGCTCGAAAAAACCCTGGGTTCCCGGGCGGAACTCGATGCCCTGATCAAGCAGGAACTGCGGCAGGACGCCGAGAAATTCGGCGACGCCCGCCGCTCGCCCATCGTCGCCCGCCAGGCATCCCAGGCCCTGGACACCACCGCCCTGATCGCCAGCGAGCCGGTCACCATCGTCCTTTCGGAGAAGGGCTGGATACGCTCGGCCAAGGGCCACGAAGTCGATCCCGCGACCCTGAGCTACCGCGCCGGCGACGGCTTCCTGTGCGCCGCACTGGGCCGCTCCACCCAGCCCGCCTATTTCCTCGATTCCACCGGGCGCAGTTACAGCCTGGCCGTGCACGACCTGCCCTCCGCCCGCGGCCAGGGCGAGCCGCTGACCGGCCGCCTCAACCCGCCGCCGGGCGCCATCTTCGTCGCCGTGCTGGCAGGCTCGGAGGAAGACTGGTATCTGCTGGCCACCGACGGCGGCTACGGTTTCCTGGTCCAGCTCGGTGAACTGGGATCGAAAAACCGCTCCGGCAAGACGCTGCTGACCGTGCCCGATCACGCCAAGGTCATGCCCCCGCTGCGTGTCGCGAACCCCGATGGCGACCGCCTGGCCTTCGTTTCGGCGCAAGGGAGGCTGCTGGTCTACCCGGCGGAGGAAATACCCCGCCTCAACAAAGGCAAAGGCAGCAAGCTGATCCAGATCACCCCGGCCGACCTCGAAGCGCGCCAGGACTACCTCGTCGCCATGGCCGCCTTGCCCGCCGGCGCGGCGCTGCGCGCCACCGCCGGCAAGCGCACCCTCACACTGCAGCCAGCTGACCTGGATCATTACCGGGGGTCGAGAGGGCGGCGCGGCAATCCGCTGCCACGGGGATTTCAGCGGGTGGAGCGGCTGGAGACGGTATAAGCGGAATCTGCCGGGCGAAGAACCGCTCCGGCGTTTCCTGCTGCATGTGCTGCCCAAGGGCTTCATGCGCATCCGCCACTTCGGCTGGCTCGCCAACCGCTGCCGTGCCGGGCGACGATCGACGCCGCACCACGAGAAGAGGCTGCCGAGGATCGGCAAGCGCCTGCGCCCTTCGACGACGGTAATCCCTCCGGCCAATGAAGGGGTTCAGAAGTAGAATTTTCTCGTTAATGGGGAGTTCTGCATGAAGAAGTCGAAGTTTTCGGACAGCCAGATCATCGAGGCGCTGAAGCGGGTTGAAGCTGGGCTGCCGGTGCCGGCGTCGTGCCGGGAATTGGGGATCAGCACGGCGACGTTTTACAAGTGGCGAGCGAAGCATGGCGGCCTGGACGTGTCGATGATGGCCCGGATGAAGGAACTGGAAGCCGAGAATGCCCGGCTGAAGAAGATGTACGCGGACGAGCGCCTGAAGGCCGGCATTCTTCAGGAGGCGATTTCAAAAAAGTGGTGAGGCCATCTCACCTCCGTGAGATGGCCAAGCGTGCTGTCAGCGGGCACAGGGTGTCAATCCGCCTTGCCTGCGCGACATTTCAGGTCAGCGGAACCTGTTATCGGTACAGCGCCAAGCGCAATGCCGAGAACGAAGAAATCGCCGACTGGCTGCTGC
>NZ_AUKJ01000003.1 GCF_000424685.1 Methylococcus capsulatus str. Texas = ATCC 19069 | reverse complement strand
CCCCGCTGGTGGACGTCATGCTGGTGCTGGTGATCGTGTTCCTGGTGACGGCGCCGCTGCTGACCCAGAGCATGAACGTCAACCTGCCCAAGACCGGCGCGGTGGCCGCGTCGGATGACAACAAATCCACCCCGATCGGCATCGACGCCCAGGGGCGCATCGTGCTGGACAAGACCGAGATCGCCGGTCTGGCGGAGCTGGAGGCCAGGCTCCGGGAACGGGTGCAGCAGAATCCGGAAGGCCTGTACATCGTCCACGCCGACCAGGCGGTGTCCTATGCCGTCGTCGCCAAGGTGCTGGCCGCCGCCCACAAGGCCGGAGTCAACCGGCTGTCCCTCGCCACGGTGCAGGAATGACTGCTCTCCCTCCGGGAGATACCCAAGCGTAATATCCGCGCTGGATCATTCCCCGAATCCCGCAGATAGGGTGGATAAGCGAAGCGCATCCACCCTACATCCCTCGATTTACAGGGCGCGGCGATTTCCGCTTTACCGTCTGCAACGGTTGGCGGTGCGGGTTGGAATCAAGCGAGTCGTAACAGAATCCAGCTTGCTCACTCGTCGAGACGATCCTCAAGGCTGCTCCGTCACCATCAACGCCTTGGCCTGCAGCTTGAGGGCGATCGCCTTGTGCAGGCGCAGGTTCCGGAGCGGGCCGATTTCCGTGTGCAGCGCCTTCTTTTCCAGGGCCAGTGCTTCCTCCAGCCGGGCCAGGGCTTCGGGGTAGGGGAGCAGCGTCCCGCCCTGCAGCACTTCGATGGCATCCTCGGTGTCGGCCATGGCCAATTTCAGCGTTTCCTTGGCGTTCCTGCCGCGCAGGTCCATGGATTTCCTGGACAGGCTGTTGGAGCTGCGGATGTTTTCCAGGGCGTTCAAGGTCCTGAGGAACAGGGCGATGGCGGTCACCTGCGATGATTCGAGCTTGACCCGCCGGTCCTTGCCGGACGAGGTCTTCGCCCCCGGCGACTGGTTGAAGGAGTCGCCGTTGTAGGAGGCGATCGCCTCTTCCAGCGTGTTCACGCTGTTGTTGTGGAAGAACGGCGCGGTGTCCGCGGCCTCGACCAGCGGGGGGGTGTTGAAACGGCCGTTACCGTAGCAGGTGTGGTCCTGGCTGAAACCGCAACTGACCCGTTCCTCCTTGCCGAAGCCGCCGTCCACGGCGAGGGTGGGATCGAGCAGGAACGCGGGGGGGGTGCGCATGTTCTCCACGCCGGTGTCGCGGGTGGGATTGGCATGGGTGGTGGAACTGTTGGCGCCGGCGTTCTGGTGGCAGCCGTTGCAGTTGGCCGTTTCTCCCAGGATCACTTCGCCGTTCCGCACAGGGTTTTCCTTGACATCGAACAGCAGCTTGCCTTGCTGGACCAGCGGGGAATTGAAACTGAGCTTGGAAAGGTCGATGTCCTGGGTGCGTCCCAAGGACAGCATGTAGGCTTCCAGCGCCGTCAACTCCTCGTCCGTGGGAAGCCGGAAATCGACCTGCGGAACGCGGTTCAGGGTCTTCGGCATGTGCTGGGTGATGGCGCCCAGGGCGAATTCCCGCAGCGAACCGGTGCCTGGGGAGCCGTCGCCCGACCAGCCCAGAGCGTTGGCGAAAGCTTCGTCTTCACAAAAATCGCCTTTGCCGCCGTGTTCGACGCAGACCTCGACATCGATGGAAGTGGGCAAGGCGAGCAAATGGGGGACGCTGCGCATGACGCCCGGTTTGTCGAAGCCGTCGACGTTGGCCAGGATCAGGCCCATCTGCCGCAGCAGGGCGGGTTTCTCCAGGTCCTTGAGATCCGGGTTGTACTCGGCGACGAACAGCGGGTCGGAGGCGGGCAGCTTGGCGATGTAGCGCGGATCGATGGTGTGGTTGTTGTCCGGGCGGTGGCAGGTGGCGCAGGTGCGGCCGTTGCCGTCGAAGGTTTCCTCGACGAATATTTGCCGGCCGCGGGCAATGAGCTGTTCCAGGCTGGCGGCGTCCGGCCCGGCCGTCTGCGCGACCGCGGCCTTCGGGAGCAGGAAAGCGAACGGCAGGGCGGGGCCGGAGGCGGGAGCCGGTGCGTCACCGCTCACCGTCAAACTCCAGGGCTGGGAGGAAAAATAGGTGCGCTGCAAAAGATTGGGGGCGCCGAACAGGAGGCCGCCGCGGTCCGGGGTGGCGCCGCTCTCGGTGATGATGGCCTGGTCGAGTTCGAAACCGGCCAGCGATGTCCGGTCGAGGGTGGTGCGCAGTATCGCCCCGCCGTCTGCCGTCCGCCTCAGCATGCCGAGCCCGATCAGGCGATCGCCTGCCTCGGGTTTCACCGCCCGGCTGGTGCCGCCGCGGTTGTCCGCCAGCCAGACTTCGTAATCCCTCTCCGCGGGTAGACCGCGCGCCTTCACCTCCAGAGCGCCGGTGAGCAGGTTGAGGCGCAGTTCGCCTCGGCCTTGTGTCCTGGCTGCCGAGAGGGTGGAGGAGGGAACCAGGGCGAGCTTCAGTGTCTCCGCGTCGCCCTGCTGCTCGTGCCGGTTTTTCCATCGCTCCATGACGGAACGGAGGGTCGCCGCATCGCCGTGGCCGAGCATCGGGGCAGCCGGTTGGGATTCGTCGAGAAAGGCGGTGTCCAGGGCCGCTGCCAGCACCAGGGCGGCGGCGAGCGAGGCAAGGTGTCGAGAGGATGAAAGCATGGCGTTTTACCGTCGGTGTCGGACAGACCGTCCGGCGGGCTCTCTGCCCGCTGGCGGCCGGGAATGGCCCGGGTCGGGCCGGTTGGTCCGGGAGGTGGCGATTCCAGGCTTGTTCCTGCCTGTCTGGAGGAGGCGGCGGGCCGCATCTCAAGAGGGATACGTCCGTGTATCCCGAAAACTTACGGTCTCAGTAGCACTGGCACTGGCCCAGATACTGCGGCAGGTTGCACAGATCCACGTTCATGCAGTGGCTCATCGGCGGATGCCAGCAGGTCTTGCCGACGACGCAGCCGTTGGGATCGATCACCTGGCCGCCGCCGCCACCACTGCTGGCCTGCTTGACGTCCACCTCGAGCTGGAAATAGACGTCGTGTTTCTGGCTGGCATCGCCGTGCTTGGCATCGCCGCCCACGGCCACGGTCAGCCAGTCTTCCTTCCTGCCCTTGAGTGTCAGAGGGCCGCTGACGCTGGCCACGGTCTGCGGACCGACACCGTAGGCCGACATGTAGCCCGGGTTCGTTTTGCTGGTCCACGGGGTGAGCAGCCAGCCCCAGAACGGCGGGGTCGCCTGGAACTGGCTCGGATACCAGTGCATGAGCGGGCCCTGGGTCTGGTTGCCGCGCCAGACGGTGAGGGCGGGGATGAGGTCGCTCTTGGCCGGATCGCTGCCGATATAGCGTTTGGCGTTGATGGTGACGTTGAGCTTGCTCAGGCCCTGCGCTTTCAGACCGCTCAGGTCGATGAGGAACCATTTCGAATGCATGGCCCAGCCGTAGCAGGTTCCGGGTACGGCGCCGGCCGGCGGATTGGTCGCCGGGTCGCACCAGGCCATGGACTTGGTGGTCGGGATGCTGGCGGGCGAGCCGCCGTCGCCGGGGGTGTCGATGGTCTGGCCGGAATAGACCGAGAGCGCCGAGGCGCCGGCCTTGGTGTCCTTTTTCTGGAACACGAATTTCGCGGCGTAGGTGATGCCGTCGCCGGGGACGATTTCGACGGCTTCCGCCGGGGTCGCGGCGCAGACGAGCCCCAGGGCCAGGGCGGTGATAATTCTTTTCATCGTGAATCCTAAAAACGGGTCGGACTTGAAAGTTGGCGGATGACCGAAGCGAAGCGCCGTGGTCTCACTGCGCCGGCTGCTTCTGTTTCACGTCGACGGTCAACTGGTAATTGACGTTGTGTTTGGTGTTGGGGTCCTTGGCATCGCCGCCCACCGCGACCGTCAGATAATCCTGGGTGCCGCCCTTGAGCTTGAACTTCCCCATGACCGAGGCGAAATTCTGCGCGGGGGTCGCGTAGGCGCTGTCGTAGCTGAACATGGGATCCGCCTTTCCCGGGACGAAAACCTCCCGCTGCAGCAGCCAGCCCCAGAATTCCGGCATCCCCTGGAGTTCGCTCGGAAACCAGTGCATCTGCGGTCCCAGTGTCTGGTTGCCGCGGTAGACGGTGAGGGCCGGGATCATGTCGTTGTTCGTGGGATCACTGCCGGCGTAGCGTTCGACGCTGACGGTGACCCAGACGGCGTTCAGCCCCTGGCCCTTGAGCTTGCTCAGGTCGATCAGATACCAGTTGGCGTTCATACCCCAGCCGTAGCAGCCATTGTGCTCGTAGCCGGCGGGGGTGACGGCCGGATCGCACCAGGCCATCGACTTGGTTTGCGGGATCATCGTCGCGTTGCCGTCGTCGTTCGGCGTGTCGAAGGCCTGTCCGGAGTGCAGGGAGGCGGCGGCCGCGCCGGTCTTGGTGTCCTTCTTGTCGAAGATCAGCTTGGCGGCATATTGGATGCCGTAGCTCGGATAGATGTCGCCGGCCAGGGCGTTGCCAGCGGTAGCGGCGAAGCCGGCGGCCGTCATCGAAGTCAGCAGCTTGCGGAAGGTCATCGGTTCCTCATGCAGGGAATGATCGGAAAATATTATCCGGTCCTGATGGACGCAATATGCAGGCCAAAGGCTGGGCGGCGTAATTCCGGCGTTTCCGGCGGCCAGGTCGCGCCCTGGGTGTGTGAAATGACTCAACTGGTGAGGTTAATCACTCAGTTGGTCGGGATCGCGGCAGGGTGTCACTGCCCGAGCACGCGAGACGATGAGACGTCCAGGATGAAAGACGGATTCCCACGCATGGCACGCCTGATGCTTCGAAGTGCGCGGCGAGCGCGGTCGAGACGGGCTTGATCGTCGGCGGGAGAAAACAAAAGGAAAAGCGTCCATGTTCGAAGTGCTCATCGGCCGGTCGCCCGGTTTCGAGGCGCTCATCCGCAGCGCGCGGCTGGTGGCTGCGACCGATGTGACCGTCCTCATCGTGGGCGAAACCGGTACCGGCAAGGAACTCCTGGCCCGGGCACTCCAAGGCCACAGCCTGCGCGCCGACCGGCCTTTCGTCACGCTCAACTGCGCGGCGCTCCCGGCTTCGGTCGCGGAATCCGAGCTGTTTGGCCATCGTCGCGGAGCTTTCACGGGGGCGGTTTCGGATTTCCCCGGCCGGCTCGAGACCGCCGATGGCGGCACCCTGTTCCTGGACGAGATCAATTCGCTGCCTCTGCCGGTGCAGGCCAAGCTTCTGAGGTTCCTTGATTCCGGGGAAATCCAGCCGGTCGGCGCCCGGGCTCCGCAGCGGGTGGACGTGCGCATCATCGCGGCGACCAATGCCAACCTGGCCGACAAGATCGACACCGGTGAATTCCGCCGCGACCTCTATTACCGGCTGAGTGTGGTCCCGCTCGAAATCCCTCCCCTGCGCGAACGCGGCGGCGACGTGGAACTGCTGCTCCACCACTTCATGCGTCATTTCGCGCAAACCCATGCCATTCCGCCGGCGGTGTTCGGTCGGGGGGCGGTGCGGCGTCTGATTGCTTATCCCTGGCCCGGAAACATCCGGGAATTGCGGAACCTCTGTGAACGCCTCGCCATCCTGATGCCTGGCCGGGTGATCGAGGAGCAGGATCTCCCCGAGGAAGCCCTGCGCGCCCCGCCACAGCCCAGGCCATTGTTCACGCTCCCGGATGAGGGGTTCGAGCTGGAGCGGATGGAAATCGACTTCATCCGCCAGGCGCTGCAGCGGACCCAGGGTAACCGGACCCGGGCCGCCCGGCTGCTCGGCCTCACCCGCGATCAGCTCAACTACCGTATCCAGAAGTACGGCATCGATTGATTGGCCGGCCGCTCAGGGCCGGCGGATGATCCGGCGGAGCGTCCCCGGCGTCAGCGGCGAGTGCCGGCCGAGATAGCGCTCCAGCGCCGACAGTTCCGGCATGGCGGCCCTGCGGTCCGTGCCCTGGGTGAATACGGTGAAGCCGTCGCCGCCGTCGGCGAGGAAGTCGTTGGTGGCGATCCGGTAAGTCCTGCCGGCGGCGACCGGTTTGCCGCCGAGCCGGATGGAAGCGGGATCGACCTTGTCGCAGGCTTCCCCGCCGGCGTTCCACGTATACTCGAAACCGCCGGAGACCTGCAGAATCCGGTTGGCCGGCTGGCCATTCGGGCAGCCCGGGAACTGCTGCTCCAGGAGCTGCTCGATCTGGGCGCCCGTCAGGGTCATCACGACCAGGGTGCCGCCGAAGGGCTGGATGTCGAAGGCTTCACGGTACCTCACCCATCCATTCCTTTCCGGGGCATGGGATAAATCCGCCCGCATGCCGCCGCTGTTCATGAAGGCGATGGCGGCGCCGCCGTGTCGGCGGCTGCGCGTCGCTTCCAGCTGGGCGTCGGCGATGAGGTCCCCCAGGGCCGATTCGCCCGCATCGTCGGGCGTCCGGCTGAAGGTCGCGGTGATGCGGCCGATGATCCGTTCCTCGACCGGCCGGGACAGCCGGCCATAGTCTTCGACCAGCCGGGTGAGCAGCGGCTCCGGTTGGACGTCGCGGCTCACTACCAGATTGCGTGCCACCGCCGAAGTGACCTCGCCGGTGTTCGCGTCCAGCACTAGGTCGATGTCGCTGACCAGGCGCCCGTAATCGTGGGCGCTGGTGACGAGCACCGGTTCGCCGGCGGCGTTGGGCAGGCGGCAGGCATAGGTCTCGTGGGTATGGCCGCTGATCACCAGGTCGACTTCCGGGTCGAGCCGGTGCACGATGCCGGCGATCGGCCCGGAGAGACCGGGACAGCCGTCGGACCCGCCGCCGGGGTGTCCACCTTCATGGATCAGCACGACGATGGCTTCGATCGCCTGGGAGCGTAATACGGGAACCAGGGCATTGACGGTCTCCACTTCGTCGCGGAATTCGAGGTCCTTGACGCCGCCCGGCTTGACCAGGTTCGGCGTGGTTTTCAGGGTCAGGCCGATGAAGCCGATTTTCCGGCCGTGGAACTGCTTGATGCCATAGGCCGGGAACAGTGTCCCGCCGCTTTTCCGGTCGAAGACGTTGGCGGCCAGGAAGCGGAAGCTGGCGCCTTTGAATTTCCGGCCGACTTTCGAGCGGACCATCGGGCTGAGTCCTTTTTCGCGGCACGACCGGCCTGCTCTTTCCAGCCGGGGGTGGCATCCTCCCTGCTGCATGCGCAGAAGTTCTTCGCGGCCCTCGTCGAATTCGTGGTTGCCCACCGCATTGAAGTCCAGGCCGAGCAGGTTCATGGCCTCGATGGTGGGTTCGTCTTGGAAATGGGCGGAAATGAGCGGGCTGGCGCCGATCAGGTCGCCCGCCGAGACCAGGACGTTATCGGGGTTGGCGGCCCGCAGCTCGCGGATACGGGCTGCCAGGCGAGCGACGCCGCCGGCGACGGTCGGCACGCCGTTCGACGGGAAGTCTGCCGGCGGACGCAGGTTGCCGTGGAAGTCGTTCATTGCGATGATCTTGACGGCGATGGCAGGGGCGGCGGCATCGGGCGCGGCGCACACGCGGCCGGCAGGGAGGAGGGACGCGCCGGTCAGGGTGGATACCGCCAGCAGCCGTACTATGATGGAGGGATTCATGGCAGGCTCCGGTCGGGTCAAGTTCGCGGACGGGGCATTGTGCCTGGGCCGGATGCGCCGCGCCAACCCCCTGTCGGCGCGGCCGGCCGCGGTTTCCGGCGAGTCACGAAAGTGTAAAGAACCGCTCTTAATCTTTTCGGGCATTGGACGCTGCCGTCCTTCCTGCCCTTCGCCGATCGAAGACCCGCCTCCGCCTGCCCGCGTCGCGGCAGGCCGGTCGGCCGCATATGTGATGACCGCCAGGACCCCGGTGTGGAAATGAACACGATGGAAAAGAATCTCCGTGCGGCCGATATGATCGCGGGCTTCCGGCCTCCCCGGGGTGGGCGGGTCAGCGTGCTGCGGATGCCCGCTCCCGACCGGCTGCGCGTCAAGGTGTCGGGGCTGTACCGCTGCGACGACCTGCAGCGGGCGCTCGAGGCCCTGCCGGCGCAAGCCAGGGGGCTGCGCATGGTCAGCGCCAATCCGGTCACTGGCAACGCCCTGGTGGTGTTCGATCCGCAATGTCCTTTGGACGCGGTGCTTGCGGTGCTGGAACGCTGCGCGCTCGATCATGGCGCGCCTTTCGTCGGCGCCGCCGCCTCCAGGCCGGTATCGGGAAAGGGTCCGGCCCGGCCGGACCACCGCAGGAACGGGCGCCCCGCCGCCGCTCCTCGCCCTAAACTGGCCGCGGTTATTGCTGACACGGTCAGAAACAAGGAGAGCTGGCACGCCTTGGACGCCGAGGAGGTGCTGTCCCGCCTGTCCGCCAACCGGGACGGCCTCGGCGCCGCCGTGGTCGCGGAAAGGCTGGCCCGGTACGGACGCAATGTGCTGACCGAGATCAAGCCACGTTCGGCGGTGGCGATGTTCCTGGGGCAGTTCGCCAGCCCGCCGGTCGCCCTGCTCGGGCTTTCCGCCGCCGTCTCCATCGCCACCGGCGGCATGGCCGATGCCGTGGTGATCGTCGGCGTGGTGCTGATCAATGCCGTGATCGGCTACTTCACCGAAGCCCAGGCGCAGAAGACGATCGACGCCCTGGGCAAGATCGGCCCGACTCACGCCCTCGTCATGCGCGACGGTGTCAAGCGCTCGGTTCCCCTGGAAGAGGTGGTGCCGGGCGACATCCTGGTGCTTTCGCCCGGCTCCTACATCGCGGCGGACGCGCGCCTGCTGGCCAGCAACCGGCTGACCGTCGACGAATCGGCGCTGACGGGGGAGAGTCTGCCGGTGGACAAGCGTCACACTTTCGTCGGCACCAAGGACACGCCCTTGGGCGATCGCAAGAACATGCTGCACATGGGTACCATCGTGACCGGAGGGAGCGGCCGGGCGATCGTCGTGGCGACCGGCCGCCATACCGAGATCGGCCTGATCCAGTCGCTCGTGGGCGAGGTGAAAACGCCGGAGACGCCTCTGCAGCGCCAGCTCGACGAAATGGGCAAGCAGCTGGCGTTGGCCTCCAGCGGCATCTGCGCGTTCGTGTTCGGACTGGGTGTCCTCCGCGGCGCTCCTGCGCTGCAGATGTTGAAGACGGCGATTTCGCTGGCGGTGGCTGCCGTTCCTGAAGGCTTGCCGACGGTGGCGACTTCCACGTTGGCGCTCGGCATTCGCGAAATGAAGAAGCGCCACGTCCTGATCCGCCAGTTGCCTTCCGTGGAGAGTCTGGGCTCGGTGCAGACGCTATGTCTGGACAAGACCGGCACGTTGACCGAGAACTGCATGCGGGTCGTCAGTCTCAGGACGCCGGAGCTGGACATTGGTTTGTCCGCTACCGGTGAATTCCGCTCGAATGGCCGGACGATCCGGCCCGCCGGGGCCGAAGATCTGCGGCGCCTGATGCAGGTGGTGTGCCTGTGCAGCGAAGTGCAGCTCAACGGCGATCCAGACCGGTCCGTCCCGCCCGGCTCCCAGCGGGTGGATGCAGAACCGCTCTCGGCGGATGCGTCCGGCCGCTCGGGCCTGGAGGGATCGCCGACCGAAATGGCGCTGGTGGAGATGGCGATGCATGCCGGCGAAGACGTCGCGGCCCTGCGCCGGAGCCTGCCGCTGATCAAGACCGTGCACCGGGCCGAAGGACGGCCCTACATGCTGACCGTCCATGACACCGGCGGTGAGGAGCACCTGATCGCGGTCAAGGGCAGTCCCACGCATGTGCTGGCGCTGTGCGACCGGCGCATGGAAGGCGGGGTGCCGGTGCCGCTCGACGACGACACACGGGCGGCCATCGTGGAGCAGAACGAACTCATGGCCGGCCAGGCGCTGCGGGTGCTGGGCGTGGCCTATGGCCATTGCCGGGACACCTCGACCGCGGCGGTTTCCGAAAAGCTCGTATGGCTGGGCATGGTGGGCATGGAGGACACCATGCGGCCGGGCATGGCGGAACTGATGGCCCAGTTCCACGATGCCGGTATCGACACCGTGATGATCACCGGCGATCAGAGCGCCACCGCTTTCGCCTTCGGTTCACGGCTCAATCTCAACGACGACAAGCCGCTGGAAATCGTCGATTCAACCAATCTCGACGAGCTGGACCCGGACGTGTTGAAGGGCATCGTGCGCGACACCACGGTGTTCGCGCGGGTGGCGCCGGCGCAGAAGCTGCGCATCGTCCAGGCTTTGCAGGCCAACGGCCGGGTGGTCGCCATGACCGGCGACGGCATCAACGACGGTCCCGCACTGAAGGCGGCGGACGTGGGTGTAGCCCTCGGCAACGGCAGTGACGTGGCGCGCTCGGTGGCCGACGTGGTGCTGGAGGACGACAATCTGCACACCATGATCATCGCGGTGCAGCAGGGCCGGACGATCTACCGCAACATCCGCAAGAGTCTGGCTTACCTGCTCAGCGGCAACCTCGCCGAGATCGAGATCATGTTGGTCGCGACCGCGATCGGCGCCGGCGAAGCCCTGAATCCGATGCAGCTCCTGTGGATCAACCTCGTCACGGACATCTTGCCGGCCGTCGGCCTGTCCCTGGAACCGCCGGAAAGCGACGTGCTCAAGGAAAAGCCGCGCGCTCCGAACGAAAAGATATTCCGGCGCGAGGACTTGCTGCGGCTGCTGCGTCAGTCGCTGGTGATCTCGGCCGGCACGCTCGGCGTGTACGGTTACAGCCTGGCCCGCTACGGTCTGGGGCCTGCGGCTTCCACCCATGCTTTCATGGCACTGACCGTGGGCCAGATGTTCCATGCGATCAGTTGCCGTTCCGAGCGGACGACGGTGCTGGAAAAAAGGGCGGGCAACCCGGTGCTGGTGTCCGGAGTCGCCGCGACCGTGGCGCTGCAGGCCTTCGCGGCCGTTTTCCCGCCGCTGCGTGGCCTGTTGCGGCTGACGCCGATCGGCCCGGCGGACTGGGCGGCGATCGCGGCCGGGTCGGTGCTGCCGTTCGTGGCCAACGAAGCCATCAAACTGCTTCCTTCCAGGGAACCCGAAAGCGAGAACCGCGCATGAAAAAGACATTCCTCTTCACGTCCGAGGCCGTCACCGAGGGCCATCCAGACTGTGTCTGCGACATCATCAGCGACGCCGTGGTCGACCGGTTCCTGCAGCAGGATCCTTACGCCCGGGTCGTGACCGAGTGCGCCCTGTCGAAGAGCGTCGTCTTCCTGGCGGCGCGTTTCGCATCGACCGCAGTGGTGGACATCCCCGATCTGGCGCGGCGCACCATCGAGGACATCGGCTACCATCCGGCGGAGTTCTCCGCGCCGGAATCGACCGTGGTGACCAGCTTCATCGTGCAGTCGCTCGAAGGTCGCAGCGAGCGCGACGAAGCGGAAATGACCGACAAGGAACTCGATCAGCTCACCGTGAAGAACCAGATCACCCAGTTCGGCTTCGCCTGCAGCCATACACCGGAGCTGCTGCCGCTGCCCATCGTGCTGGCCCGCCGGCTGGCCCACCAGTTGACCGGCGCCAGGCGGCGCGGTGAGGTCCCCTATCTTTCGCCGGACTGCACGACTCAGGTCGGGGTCGAATTCGAGCAGGGCAGACCTGCGCGCATCCATAGCATCACGCTGATCGCCGGCACCCATGGCGTGCCGGATCTGGGCCTGGAGGAACTGCGCCGCGATCTCGGCCAATGGGTGATCGCGCCCGCCTTCGAAGGTGAGGCATTGATGCCCGACGAGCACACCGAAATCTTCGTCAACCCGCGCGGTATGCTGCACCGCAGCGGGCCCGCGGCGCACTCCGGGATGACCGGGCGCAAGAGTGCGAGTGACACCTACGGCGGCTATGCCCGCCATGCCGGTTCGGCCTTGAGCGGCAAGGGGCCGTTGCGGATCGACCGGGTGGCCGCCTACGCCGCCCGCCATGCGGCCAAGAACGTAGTCGCGGCGGGGTTGGCCGAGGAGTGCGAGGTGCAGCTCAGTTACACCATCGGCCAGGCCCGTCCGGTGAGCGTGCAGGTGTCGACTTTCGGAACCGGCCTCGTGGGTGAGGACGTCATCAAACAGAGACTGGAGAAGCACTTCGACTTCCGGCTCGGCGCCATCGTCCGCGATTTCAATCTGCGGCGGCTCCCGGCCGAATACAGGGGCAGCTTCTACCGCAGGCTGCCGGCCTATGGCCATTTCGGGGCTTCTTTCACCGCCCTGCCCTGGGAGCGGACGGACAAGGCGGATCTGCTGGCGGGTGTCTGAGCGTGCCTCCCCGGTGCCAGGGCGGAACGGCCGCCGCGGGGGACGAGACCGCGGCGGTGCAGCCCACGATCGATTACGGCGAGCGGTTCAAATATCCGGTCCTGGCTCTGGGCATATCGGTGGTTGCCACGCCCCTGGAATGGCCGTTCGCCCCCGCCGTCGTCGGCATCGTCCTCGCGCGCGCCGCTTTTCCCTTGTGGAAGCGTACCCTCGCCTATCTGAAAAGGACCGGACGCCCCAACGCCGACCTCCTCGATTCGCTCTGGGTCCTGGTTCATGGCGCGACGGGCGAGGCGTTGGCGCCCGCCCTGGCCATCTGTCTCACCGAGACCGCCCGTGTCCTGAGAGATCTGACCGCCATCACCGGCGAGCGGCGCAAGCCCGACAGGGTTCCCAACCGGCAGTACTGGATCGAGCGTAAGGGACGCCGGCGCCTGGTTCTGGCGAAGGATTTGCGGGCGGGTGACCAGGTGATCCTGGGACCCGGCGACCGGGTGCCCGGCGATGGCGTCGTGGTGGGCGGTGACGGGCTGATCGACGAGCACGATCTGCTGGGAGGGGCCAGGCTGGTGCCGCGCGGAGTTTCGGACGAAGTCTATGCGGCCTCCCTCCTGACCCAGGGGCGCTTGGTAGTGGAGATGCGCCGGCTGGGGGCGGAAACGCGGATGGCGCAGCTGGCCGAAACGATCGAGGAGCGGTCCTGGAAGGAGACCCGTATCAGCAATTACATGGAAGAGATCGGCAACCAGGCGGTGCTGCCGGCGATCGGGGCCAGCGCGCTGGTGTTCGCGGCGACCGCCAACCTCTCCCGGGCCATGGCGCCGCTGCAATTGGATTTCGCCCAGGGTATCGGTATCAGTGCGCCGGTCCCGGTGCTGGCTTCGCTCCATCACGCCGCCCGGAACCGGATTCTGATCCGCAGCGGACACGCGCTGGAGCAGTTGGCCAAGGTGGATGCGGTGGTATTCGACAAGACCGGGACACTGACCGAGCGCGGCGTGGAGGTTGGTGCGCTGGAAACCTCCCTGTCTTCGGTCTCTGAAGCCGAGCTGCTGTACTGGGCGGCTTCGGCGAGCCGCTACGTGCTGCTGCCGTTCAGCGCCGCCCTGGTCTCGCATGCCGAAACGAGAGGTGTCGCGCTGACGGCCAGCGATCCGCTCGACTACTCCGATTCCGGCGTCTTGGCCAAGGTGGATGGGGCTGAAATCATCGTGGGGACGTTCCAGTTCTTGGCGTCACGCGGCATTCCGGTGGACGCCGGGTATCACCGTCGGCACGACGGCGTCATCCTCAACCGCTCGATCCGCTACGTCGTCCGCGATCGCGAGGTCCTGGGCGCGATTTTCTTCAGCAATGCCCTGCGACGGGAAAGCGCGGTCACCATCGAGACCTTGAGGCGGATGGGTATTACGTGTTACCTGCTGACCGGTGACACCAGCAAGTCCGCGAACGCGGTGGCCTACCAGCTCGGCATCAGGCCGGGCTGCACCTTCGCGGAGGCGTCTCCCGAGCACAAGGTGGAGGTGCTGCGCAGATTGCGCCGGAAGCACGAGGCGGTCGCCTATGTGGGCGACGGCATCAACGATGCACCCGCCATGAGCCGCGCCGACGTGGCGGTCTCCTTCCAGCAGGCCACCGATCTGGCCCGGGAGACCGCGGACGTGGTGCTGCTCGACGACGGCCTCCAGGGCCTGTGTTACGGCATCGAGACCGCCCGCGAGGCGATGCGTCTGGTGCACCGGAACATCGTGGCGGTTACCGCCGCCAACATCGCCGTGGTGGCCGGCGGGATCTTCTTCGATCTGAGTACGGTCGGCGCGGTCGTCGTCAACAACGGGGCGGCGCTTCTGGCCTGTCTCAACGGCATGCGGCCGCTTTATTCGGGCGAGCGCCGGGATCCGGAGATAGAGCGGACCACGCTGCGGGACGATGAGGGCCTGTTGGGTATTCCCTGGCGCAAACGCGGCCGCGCCGGTGTCGATGGCATTCTCGGCGGCCATTCGGGACACGCCGGGCCGGCCTAGGCACCCTGTCCAGCCCACGTCGGTGGCTGCCGGAAGAGCGTGAATGACATCGATCCGGGTCGTATTCCCCTTGATTTTTGCCTTGCAGATATTCGTCGCCGTGGGGTTGACGGGGGCCATCGCCTATGTCAGTCACATGCGGGAGGCGCAGGACACCGCCAAGGAAATCCTCGAACTGATCGGGAATATGATCGACGACCAGCTCTACCGTTTTCTGTCACAGCCCATCGATCTGACCCAGGTTTACGCGGACAGCCTCAGAGGCCGGCCGGATCTGCCGCTCGACGATCTGTTGGAGCCGCGGCTGGTGAAGAAGCTCTCGAACGGCGTGTGGACCCAGGCTCAGATGACGCGCTGGGCGAATCTCAGCATTGCCAATTCCGCCGGTCAGAACCTCCGGTTCGACCGCAGGGAATATGGCAAGAAGGTGGTCAAAGTGTCGGATATCCGGCGGGGCGGCGGAGTCGAATGGCGTCTGCTGGAGAATTACGGGAAGGGGGGCATGCCGCTGGAGGTGCAGGAGGCGGCCTACGATCCCCGTACCGAGGCATACTATCGGGATGCGCTGGCCAAGGGCGGCCTGGTCGTCTCGCCGATCCATTTCAGCCCGCTCCTGCAAGGGTCGGCGCCGGTCGTGACGGTGGCCGAGCCTGTCTATGACGCGCATGGCAGGCCCAGGGCGGTGGTCTCGTCCGACATCTATCTGGCCGGCATCGGCCGTTATCTCCAGAATCTCCATCTGCCGAATTCGTCCATCGCTTTCCTCTTCTTTGCCGAAGGCCATCTGATTGCCGGCTCGCGCGGCTCGTTCCCGGGCCCGATTGCGGGGCGGCTACCGCTTGCAACCGCAAGCAGCGATCCCATCATTCGCGCCACGGCCGGCTACATCGGCGAGCGCTATGGTTTCCTCGCGGTCCCGGACGCCGAATCGTTCAGATACGTGCGCGGCGAGCAGCACAATTATGTGCATACCGATCATCTCCTCACCGACCGGCAGTTCGCCGGTCTCGGCCTCGACTGGCGACTGGCGGTGGTGATCGAGGAGAGCGACTTGATCGAAAATCTCATCACCGGCATCCATTCGGCCGCCTGGCTGTCGCTGGGTCTCTTGGTGCTGGCGGTCGCCGTCGGTTCATGGACGGCCGCCGGGATGATCCGTCCCATCCTCACCTTGGGTAAGGTGGCGGCGGCATTGGAAAAAGACGAACTCGACGCGCGGCACCTCGACATCCGCCAGCTCGAGCGTGACACCCGGCGGCGCAACGAATTCGGTGAACTGGCCCACGTCTTCCTGCGCATGGTCCTGGAAGTGCGGGCCCGTCACGATCTGCTCGAGGCCCAGCTGGAGCAGCTTCGGGTCAACATCGACGAGGCCGACACGCAGGCCAAGATCAGGCAAATCGCCGACACCGAATTCTTTGCCGATCTGAAAGCCAAGGCCACGCGCATCCGAGAGGAGCGGAAACGCGCCGCGGAACCCTCGGCGCAGGCTTTCGCCGAGCATGACCCTTGACATTCGACGGCGGCGGCCTCGGGCCGCCGCAAACGGTTCGTACCTTCGAGGACTTCAGTCGTGGGAAAGATCATATCCGTACATTCCTTTCGCGGCGGCACCGGCAAGTCCAACGTGACGGCGAACCTCGCCGCGCTACTGGCCCGCCTCGGCAAGCGCGTCGGCATCGTCGACACGGACATCCAGTCACCGGGCATCCATGTCCTGTTCAACCTCTCGCCGGAGCGGTTCCGCTATGCGTTGAACGATTACCTGTGGGGAAAATGCCGGATCGAGGAGGCCGCCTACGACGTCAGCGGCGTGCTGGAAGGGCGTCGGTTGAAGGATGCCGGCTCCCTGCACCTGATACCGGGCAGCATGCGCACAGGAGAGATCACCCGGATCCTGCGCGACGGCTACGACGTCGGTCTCCTCAACAGCGGATTCCAGGAACTGATGGAGCGGCTGGAACTCACCCATCTGCTGATCGACACCCATCCCGGCGTCAACGAGGAAACCCTGCTGTCGATCGCCATTTCCGACATCCTGCTGCTGATCCTGCGTCCCGACCAGCAGGACTACCAGGGCACGGCGATCACGGTCGAACTGGCGCGCCAGCTCGAGGTGGAGCAGACGTTCATGCTGGTCAACAAGGCGATCAATCCGCGGGACTTCACGGCGCTGAAGCAGCGGGTCGAGTCGACCTACCATGTGCCGGTGCTCGGCGTCCTGCCCCTCTCGGGCGACGTCGCCATTCTGGGCAGCGGCGACATCTTCGCCCTGGCGAATCCCGATCACCCCGTGACTTCCGTACTGGAAGCGGCGGCACAGCGGATCGACGCCGCTTGACCGGGCGCTGCCGGTTTCGCAGAGAGGAATCCGAGATGGTATCGGAGAGTCCTTCATCCCCCGGTTTCAGGGCCGGCGACCTGCTCGCGCTGTCGCCCGCCGAGCGCCGGGTTCTCCAATGGCTGATGCGCCAGGGCTCGGCTTCCGCCCGCGAAGTCGCCGAGCGGTTCGAAATGCCGGAGGAGGAGGCGGGGATCCGGCTGGATGCGCTGGAGAAGCAGGGGTTCGTCGTTACGGAAACCGCCGCCGGGCCGACGTCGTACCGGCCGGAGTTCGGCCATTCGCGTCCGGCGCGGAAGCCGCCATCCGGCATCTGGGGGAAGCTGGAAGGTTCGTGATGGCCCGGGATGCGGTGCCTTTCCTCCCGGCCTATTTCGTGTCCAGATATTTGATGACCAGGACCCTCGAGTCCTTGTATTCGAGGGGGACCGACGTCGATTCAATATTCTCGCTGTAAATGGTGGCCTCCTCGCCGGGGGCGGCGCCGCTGAGCGATGCTCCCTGGGCATGTATGCATTTTTCGGTGGTTTCCACCGAGGCGTCGCACCCCATCCCCATTTTGTAGACTAGCTTGCTGTCGGCGATGATGATGATGGCGGCGTCGCCCCCGGCTTTTTTCGTGGCCTGAGCTAGGTCGCTGAGATAGGTCTGGGTTCGCCAGGGGACGTTCCGCCGGACGTCGTGGATCATCCCCAGTATCTTGTATTTCCTATCGGGCGCGCCCGTGGTCCATATGTCGACGCCATCGACGTTTCGAGCATGGTGCGCAGGCTTTTCCCCACTTACTTTTTCCAGCTCGTCAACCGGTACCCCCGTCGTAAAAGTATCCATCGCACATGCGGATAAACCGAGCAGGGAAAAAAGCATATGGAGCGGTTTCATGGTGGGTCCACCTGTGTTCATGTTCTGACCGGGATCGACCGCGCCTGCATCAGCGTGGCCTGATCACGGTAACGTCCTCTACTTCCTTGAAGCGGGCGACGACGGCTTCTCCGGGTGTATATTCGTCAGGCCTTCCGGCTTCCGGCGTCACGCGTACGCTGAATACCCGGCCCTCACGGCTTTTGAGGGTGATTAGGCGCGATTGGGAATCGTAGGAGACCACCCAGGATGGAATCTCGATGATTCCGCTCCAGTGAGATTCGTGGCGCTTGGCGGCGGACATGCCGTCCCGGTGGTAGTAAGGATTGAAATACTCGCGTTCTTGCATGCTGCCAGGCACGGGATGCATGACGATTTCTCCAGTTTCCGGATGATGGTCGTCGTTTCTCACGATTTCCACCGTCTCGGCCAGTTCAAACGTGACGAGATCGCCGACACGCAGGTCAGCGAGGCTGCCCGCCCGGGGGCTGACCGTTACGGTGACCCGCTTTCCATCGGCGAGCAGGAATACCACTTGGCGGACGGCAGGGTGAATGGCCTTGACCGTTCCTTCGAAGGCCCGCGCACGGATGAGGGCCGGTTTCGGCGCGGACTTTCCAGTGCCAGCGGAAAGGGGTCTGGCGGTGTCATCCCCGGCCGCTGTGGTGGACAGGGCCGCCGGGTACTCGCTGGCGGCGGGTTTTGGGGAGGGCTCCGTGCATCCGATGACTCCAAAGCCGGCGCTCAGGAGACAGGCAATCGGACCGCGACTCTTTTCAGGGAACATTGCAGCGACCTCTGTCAGAACTGGTATTGGATCTGGAGACGGTTATAAAAGAAATCCTGCCTTTGGATGTTGCCATTCTGCCAGCCGAACCGGTTTCGGATGGACAATCCGTCCAGGCCCGATGATTTTGGAAAGCTGTAGGTTACGTCGACATCGGTTTCGTAGGGATTGGAGGTGAAGGTGCTGGTGGGCGTGATGTAATAGCCGCCATAGGACACCAGGACCTTGATCTGCTTGTCCATGAGATATGAGGTCGCTGCCACCTTGAATGCGCTCCCCGGGGATTGCATTTCGATCATGCCGCCTATCATCTGCGTGGTGTATAGATAGTCGGTTGCATAGCCGGTCGTGTATGGCGAAAGCAGTGCGCCGTTGCCGAAGGCCCCGTTTTGCCTGGTAATGCCATTGTAAGATGCGGTCAGGCGCACATAGGGGGTATCGATGCCTGCCAGTAAGCCGTAGATTTGAATATTTCCGGCTGCGCCCCGTCCCACCTGTGCCAGCAGGTTGTTCCCGTCGCTCCACTGGCTCCCGAACTGAAAACCGAAGAGTGGATCGAAGCCGGTGCCGGTTTTGTGGACAAAGGAGCCGTCAAACCATAGGAGCTGGGAGAAATCGATGAATTTGTTATACCAGAGCTGGGCCGTCAGCGGTTTTCCCGGGCTACCGTATTTCAGCCCGAATGCCAAAGCGCCCGGGGTGCTCTTACCGTACAACGCCGAGACCGGTGAGCCCCCGGCGTGTCCTGGAAAATAAAGATTGGTCGGAGAGAACGATCCTTCCGCTCGCCCGTTGAATTCGAACACACGCAGGCCAACGAAACTCAAACCCTTCAGCGGGGCATGATCGGCGAACGGCGTGAGTTCACCATAGAAAGCGCGGTATGCCGACGGTTTTATGCGCGAATCGGACGGGTTTATCCAAGGCGTGTCCAGAATCTGGTCCGGCCCGCGCAAGGTCAAATACTTGTGTCTGTATTGCAGGAACGCTTCGGTCAGTACCCAGACGGTGCCGCCCGGCAGGGTTGTATCGACCGCGGCCGGATTGGCCGGGTTGAGACCGAGGCTGTTGCCGGCTCCCAGCGTCAGGCCGGCCTGAAAATGATAAAGCGGCGCGGTGAGCAGACCGGCATAGCCCCCCAAGGAGTACGCGTATTGGTTCGTCGCTTCGCCCGTATAGGTGCGGGAAAAATAGTAGCTGCGGAGGTTGCCGTGGAACTTGGTTTGTCGCAGGAAATCTCCGAAACTCTCATAGTAGGCGCCGCTCGTATCCGCATGGCCTGGAGCGCCGAGCACGATGGTTCCCAGCCCGATGCCGGCGGCAGCCCAGTGCGGGAGCAGCGAACGGAGGGTTTTCCGAGATTCATTCCCGCCGGGTGCGGGGAGCCGGCGGGATGTGTGAGCGTCGAGTCTTGCCATAGAGAACGGTAACCCGGGGGCGTCGCTATAGGATTGTCATTCTGACAAATGACCGGGAGATTTCAGCGCTGTAAAAGGATGGCGGAAGTCGAATGGCCGGCTGAGCCGGATTTCAGCTAACTTCGGACGAGACCGCCCCTGATCGCTGATTGCCGTTGATGTCGGTGGGCGATTTCCGATGCTGCTTGAATCTGTACATGGAGCCGTCGGCGTGGCTGATCAAGGCGTCGGCGGTCACGCCGTTCTCGGGATAGGTCGAGACGCCGATCGAGGCACTGACGTTGAGGTACTGACCTTTATAGCCGATCGGTTGGCAGATGATGCCGGCGAGCTTTTGCACGACGGTCATCGCCCCATGGCGGCCCCGGGCGCCGGGAAGGATCAGCATGAATTCATCGCCTCCGACACGGGCGACGGTATCGGCGCGGCGCAGCGCACCGCGGAGCCGCCGGGCGATTTCCACGAGCACGTGGTCGCCGGCCCGATGACCGAAACGGTCGTTGATGGGTTTGAAGTCGTCGAGATCGACGTAGAGTAGCGCAAAACCGTCACGGTTGCGCCGGGCCTGGGCGATGGCCCGTTCGAGCCGGTCGTCGAGGAGGCGCCGGTTGGGCAGGTCGGTGAGGGAATCGTGCAAGGCCAGATGCTGGATGCGGATGCGCTCGAATAGCACCAGGAAGACCAGGGCGGCGATCAGACCCGACAGAGCCAGAGTGGCGATGCGCAGGACGAGCAGGCGTTTCCCCGGGGGCCGCCAGCCTTCGGCGGGAGTTGCCGCGAGTTCCCAGGAACCGCCGGGGATGGCGATCGACAGATTCACATGGTCATGGTCGAACAGCCAGGCGTCGCCGAGGAGGATCCGGCCTTTCTCCCCGGTCTCGTCGTTGCTGCGCAAGGCCCAGGTGATCCTGGCGGGACGGCGGTCCTTGTTGATCGTGGCGAACAACGAGTCGATATTGATCACCAGGGCGACGATTCCCCAGTACTCGCCGTCAGGCAGAAACACCGGGGTTCGGCTGATGAGGCCGCGTCCGCCCTGGACCAGGTCCACCGGGCCGCTGAGCACGGTGGTGCGGGTTTCCATGGCCCGTTTGACCGCCCGCCATTGCTCGGCGTTGTCCTGGTAGCGGAAGCCGATCACTTTTTCATTGCCCTTGAGCGGATAGGTGAAACGGACTTCGTTGTCCGGCGCCAGCACGATGTTGCGCAAATGCCGCCCGTAACCGAAGACGGTGCTCAGGATGATCTTGACCGCTGCCGGATCGAGGGTCTTGTGGGCCGATACATAGCTGCTCAGGCCGTTGGCGAGATAGAGCGTGGAGTACAGTTCCCCTTCCAGCCGTGCCCGTATCGTCGAAGCCTCGGCGAGCACCTGGTTTTGGGCGATGACCCGCAGCCGCTCCGCCTCGATTCGGACGACATACTCGCCGAATGCCGCGAGCAGGAGGAAGACGACGATGGAGAATGCGGATACGAACCGCGGACGGGCGAGCCAGTCGGCCGGCACGGTTTCAATCCCCGCGCTGGCGGACGGGAGCGTCGCGGGAAGCGCCGGCTTTGCTCGGCCCGGCGGAAGCGGCCACTGCGGGTTTCGATCCGGTGCCCGACGGGATCACGGTTTGACGAACTGTCGTCCGGACATGTCGACGCAGATGTCTTCGTAGTAGTCGTAATCGTGGGCGCAGGCGATGCAGCGTCCCCTGCAGGCGTATTCCACGTTGTTGCAGATGAGCGCGGCCTGCTGGTTGCTGTGCACGGTGACGCTCCCGACCTGCTCCAGATTGTAGCCGTCGCCCCAGCGTTCCACCCGGTAGCACTGCGCCTGGATGGGGTTGTCCGCTTCGTCTTCCCATTCTTCCCAGGCCTGAGCGTTGGAGGCGGCGCCCAGCGCGAGCAGGGAGGCCAGGCCCATGCAATGCAGAAAACCCCGGACGCCGGCACGGCGCGATTGTGTCGAGAACTCCATGGTCATGGGTGGATTCCTTGGGTTCGGCGGGTGGGTCCAGTCCGGCTCCCGGCCTTGCGGGCGGCAGCCAGGGTGTCTTTGCAGAGGGAGGACACCTCCCGGTGATGTTCTTTCAGGCAGGCTGCCAGCCGGCCCTTACCCGGCCGGACATCCTTGCACAGGCGCTCGACGTCGGCCCCGCAGGCGGCCTGTATTTCCCGGTGTCTGGCGAGAGCGGATTCCAAGCCGGCGCGGCAGGCCGGCGAGAGCTGGGCGTCATGCTCCCTGAGACAGTTCTGCACGCGGCCGCCGCCGAGGCCGAGGTTCTTGCAGTATCTGGCGATTTCATCCGAGCAGGGCAGAGGGGGTGGCGCCGCATTTGCGGGGCCGGTCCCGGCAATCGCGAGAAAGGTGGACAGAGCGACGTGTTTCAGCCTGCCGATGCCGGTATCGCTAGCGATCGTGCGCATGTATTCCTGCTCCTTAGGCGGGTTCCTGATCGGGGTCACTTGCAAGGTGCCTGGCGGGCGTGACATCGCGGCGATGTCGGGTCCGGATGTGACCGTCTCCCGTCGTACCGTGACGGATGCAACGCCAGGAAACCACACTATGCACCGGGTTTCCCGCCACGGCAAGAGTGGTGTACGTTGACAGCCGCCGTGCCTGTGGCCCTACAATCACGACACCCGAAGCGTGGAGGGTGTGTTGATGGAACCGGATTATGAAGCGCTTGGCCGCTATTACGCCAGCCTGGAGACGTTCAACGAACTCTCGTCCAAGCGCCATCGCCTGTCCGGCGAGTTGTGCCGGATGCTCAGCCACAGCATGGAACGGAACCACGATGTGCTGACACTGTTCGATCACAAGGCCGCGCGCATGCTGCTGGAAGACATCATCGCCCTGAACGCCCACCTGATACAGGTCACAGAACATCTCAACCGGCATGCCGCGGAATGCGGCAAGCCCGAAATCCGCACGCTCTACCGGAAGGGCTGAGCCTGGCGGTCATCGACCTTGGAAGCGAAATGGCGCTGATCATCACCGACGAATGCATCAACTGTGACGTTTGCGAGCCGGAGTGCCCCAACGGGGCCATCTCCCAGGGGGAAGACATCTATGTGATCGACCCCGCCCGCTGTACTGAGTGTGTGGGCCACTTCGAACGGCCGCAGTGCGTCGAAGTGTGTCCGGTGGAGTGTATCCACCCCGATCCCGATTACCGGGAGGACCACGATACGCTCTACCGGAAATACGTCGAACTGAACGCCGGCCGTAGCGAGCGCGCCTGACCGGGTTCGGTCTGGTCTTTCACATTTCGGTAACGGTCGGCCGCTATGTTGGGCTTCCCGAGTGAATCGAAGCTGGGAGCGCCCCGCGATGTCGGACGTCCGCACCAACGAGGCAGAAAAACGTCACGCCCATCCCGATTTCGATGCCGCCCGTTTCCCCGCCGATGCGCGAGTGCGGGTGCTCGCCCGGCGCTTCCCGCCCTATCATCGCGATTCCCCTTGCCTTGCCATTCTCGACCGATTCTTGCACGATCCCACGCTGTCCGCCGCCGCCGTGGTCGACGACGCGATGCGGCCGGTGGGCCTGATCGACCGCTATTCCCTGGTGGAGCAATTTCTCCACCCGTACAGCCGGGACCTCTACCACAAGCACGCCATCGCCGCATTCATGGATCCTGAACCGGTCATCGTCGAGGCCGATTCCAGCATCGACGATCTCTCCCGGATCATCATCGACGCTGGTATGCGGCACATGGTCAGCGGCTTCATCGTCACCGAGGGCGGTCTGTACCTGGGTATCGGCAGCGGGCACGACCTGTTCGAGGAGGTCGCCAACCGCAAGCAGAACCATCTTTATCATCTGGCGCATTATGACCCGCTCACCAGCCTGCCCAACCGCCTGCTGCTGAACGACCGGCTCAAGCGCGCCTGTCTGCGGGGCCAGCGCGGGGGCTACCGGATCGCGCTGCTGTTCATCGACCTCGACCGTTTCAAACTGGTCAACGACACGCTGGGGCATGCGGCGGGCGACCAGTTGCTGCAAGGGGTGGCCGGCCGTTTCGCCGCCTGCGTGCGCAAGGTGGACACCGTGGCGCGCCTCGGCGGAGACGAATTCACGGTGCTGCTGGAGCCGGTGCAGGGACCGGACGAAGCGCTCGCGGTGGCGGCCAAGCTGGCGCAGAGTCTGGAACGGCCCTTCCTGATCCAGAATCACGAGATCACGACTTCAGCCAGCATCGGCGTCGTCCTGTTCCCCGAACACGACGCGACGGTCGAAGGCCTGATGCGTAAGGCCGATGCTGCCATGTATTGCGCCAAACGCGAAGGGCGCAACCGGTTTGCGCTGTTCACCGAGGAAATGAACTCGACGGTGGTCGAGCGCGTGACGCTCGAGTCCTATCTGAATGCGGCGCTGGAAAAGGGCGAGTTCTGCTGCCATTTCCAGCCTCAGATGGCGACGGCGGACGACCGCATCGTCGGGGTCGAAGCGTTGCTGCGCTGGACCAATCCCGTGCTAGGGAGGGTTCCTCCGCTGAAATTCATCCCGGTGGCGGAGGACACCGGTCTGATTCTGCCCCTCGGCCTGTGGGCACTGGAGACGGCCTGCGCGCAGCAGGTCCGCTGGCTTTCCCAAGGGTTGCCGCCCTTGCGCATGGCCGTCAACATCTCGCCCCTGCAGTTCAGGAGCCGGGAATTCTGCGACCAGGTCCGGGCCATCGTGCAAAGGACCGGCATCCGCGCGGAGCATCTGGAACTGGAGCTGACCGAGAGCGCGGTCATGGCGGACGCGGAAAGCTCGGTCGGCATCCTCCGGCAGTTGCGCGATTCCGGCATTCGTCTCGCCATCGACGATTTCGGCACCGGCTATTCGAGCCTGAGCTATCTCAGGAAATTTCCGCTGGATCGCCTCAAGATCGACCGCTCCTTCGTCAGCGGGATCGACCGGATCCCGGCCAACGAGCTCATCGTCAAGGCGATCGTCGCGCTGGGCGGCAGCCTGGGCCTGGACGTCATCGCCGAAGGCGTGGAGACGCCGGAGGAACTGGAATGCATCGAGCGCTGCGGCTGCAGCGAATACCAGGGCTTCCGGCTGTCGGAGCCGCTCACCGCGGAGGATTTCGCGCATTGGTTCGAAGATTCCGGATACGTCTGAGTATATTTCCGCGGTCCCGGCCCGGCGGAGCGCTTACAATCAAGGGGCTTTACTCCCTTCTCCCTCTGGGACAAATCTGCCGGGAGCAGATTTGCATTGACCCGAAGGGTGCCGGGCAGGATAGCCCGGCATGAAAGGGCCGGGGATGAGGGTTTGACCGCTTTAGGGACCGCATTTGGGATGAAGGAATTGATACTGGGAGGCGCGCGCTCCGGGAAGAGTCGCCACGCCGAGCAGCGCGCCCGGCTGTCGGGGCTGGACGTCGCATATGTCGCGACCGCCGTGGCGGGCGACGCCGAAATGGCGGCGCGCATCGGCGGCCACCGGGCGAGGCGCCCGCCATCCTGGCCTACCGTGGAAGAGCCGCTGGCGCTGGCCGCCAGTCTGGAGGCGAACGCCGGTCCCGGCCGGTTCATCCTGGTGGACTGTTTGACCCTCTGGCTCAGCAACCTGCTGGCCGAGGGCGAGGAGGTGTTCCGCCGTGAACGGCAGGCGCTGCTGCAGGTGCTTCCGGGCCTGCCGGGCCGGATCTGCCTCGTGAGCAACGAGGTCGGTCAGGGTATCGTCCCCCTCAATCCGCTGGCGCGTCGTTTCGTCGACGAGGCCGGTTGGCTGCATCAGGAGCTCGCCGTGCTCTGCGACCGGGTGGTCTGGGTCGTGGCCGGCCTGCCCCAGGTGCTGAAGGGAGCGCCATGAGCTGGATCGTCCCCGATGTCGCGCCGCCCCGTAGCGAGACCTTCCGCCGCGCTTTGCAGCGCCAGGCGGAACTCACCAAACCGGCGGGATCGTTGGGGCGGCTGGAAGATTTGGCGGCTCGCCTGGCCGCCATGCAGGGCAGCGGCCGGCCGTCGCTGGAGCGGGTCTGGATCAGCGTGTTCGCCGCCGACCATGGCGTCGCCGAGGAGGGCGTTTCCGCCTATCCCCCGTCGGTCACGCGGGAGATGTGCCGTGTGTTCGTGGCGGGGGGCGCCGCCATCAGCGTCCTGGCGCGGCAGATCGGAGCGGTGCTGGAGGTGGTCGACGCCGGCGTCGCCGAGCCGCTCGCGGGCCTTGGCGTCGTCGACGCCCGCGCCGGCAGCGGCACCGCCAACTTCACCCGCGCGGCCGCCATGTCGGAAGCCCAGCGCGACCGGGCGCTGGCGGCCGGCGCGGAAGCGGCCTCGCGCGCAAGGCGCTACGGCGCGCAGCTGTTCATCGGCGGCGAAATGGGCATCGCCAACACCACTTCCGCGGCGGCCCTGGCCTGCGCGCTGGTCGGCGTCGGACCGGAGCGGCTCGCCGGCCCCGGCACCGGACTCGACGGCGCCGGCGTCCGCCGCAAATGCGAGGTGATCGGAACGGCATTGCGGTTGCATGGAGAAGCGTTGCGCGATCCGGCGGAAATCCTCCGCCGCCTGGGGGGATTCGAGATCGCCGCGCTGACCGGCGCCTATCTGACCGCCGCCGCGGCCTCGATTCCGGTGCTGGTGGACGGCTTCATCGCGACGGTTGCCGCCTTGTTGGCGGTCCGCATGCAGCCGGCCTGCGCGGACTGGTTCCTCTACGCCCATCGCTCGGCCGAGCCGGGCCATCGCCTGGTGCTGGAGGCGCTGGGCGGGGAGCCGCTGATCGATCTGGGCATGCGGCTGGGCGAAGGCAGCGGGGCGGCGGTGGCCGTGCCGCTCTTGCGGGCGGCCTGCGCCCTGCACAACGAGATGGCGACTTTCGCCGAGGCCGGGGTGTCGGGCGGATGAGCCGGGTCATCATCGATCTGCTGCGGCACGGCGAGGTCGACGGCGGCCTGTGCCTGGGCCGGGGATGCGATGTCCCCCTCAATGCCCGGGGCTGGTCGCAGATGCGGGCGATGCTGCCGGAGCATCCGCCCTGGACCGGCATCGCCACGTCGCCGCTCCGACGGTGTGCCGAATTCGCCGGCGAGCTGGCCGGGCGGCTCGGCGTGGAGCTCCGGGTCGACGAGCGCCTCGGCGAGCTGGGCTTCGGCGACTGGGAGGGGCGGCCCTGGTCGGAATTGTACGAGCGCCATGGCGGGCAACTGTCGGACTTCCAGCGCCGCCCGGATCGCAGTCCAGCTCCGGACGGCGAGCATTACCCGGATTTCGAGACCCGCGTGGCCGCGGCCTGGGAGGAATTGCTGGGCCTGCCCGGCGGCCGGCACTGGCTGGTGGTGGCCCACGCCGGCACCATCCGCGCCATACTGCGCCGGGTGCTGGAGTTCCCCGTGACTCGCCTGTTCGGGATCGACGTCCCCCCCGCCTGCCTGAGCCGCATCGTCCGCGACGGCGCGGATGCGCCGCGGCTGGTGTTCCACGGAGGGCGGCCTTGAACCTTGCGCCTTTCTGGCTGGCGGTGCAGTTCCTGACCCGTCTGCCGGTGCCGCGCGCCGTGGATTTCTCCCCGCGCGCTCTGGGCCGGTCGGTCGTGCTCTATCCCGCGGTGGGGCTGTTGATCGGTACGATCCTGCTGGCCGCCCGGCTGCTGCTGCAGGATGCCGGTCCTTCGCTGGCTTCGGCCTTGGTATTGCTGGTCTGGGTGCTCGTCACCGGCGGGCTGCATATCGATGGGCTCGCCGACAGCGCCGATGCCTGGGTGGGCGGCCACGGCGATGCGGAACGCAGCCTGGAAATCATGAAGGATCCCCGCTCCGGGCCGATCGCCGTCGCCGTCGTCGTCCTGCTGCTGCTGGTGAAATTCGGCGCGCTCGCCGAGCTGTCCGGCGGACTGCCGCTGCTCATCGCCCCGCTGGCCGCGCGCGGCCTGGTTCCGGCCCTCCTGCTCACCACGCCCTATGTGCGCAAAGGCGGGCTGGGCAGTCCTTTGGCGGAGAACCTGCCGCGGCGGCCGGCGCTCTACGCGGTGCTCGCCACGGCGGCGGTGACGGTGGCGGCGCTCGGGCCCTGGCCGTTAGTCGTGGCCGCGGCGGCTGCCTGGACCTTGCGGGCCGTGATGCTGCGCCGCCTCGGCGGTTGTACCGGCGATACCCTCGGCGCCAGCATCGAGATCGCGGAAGCCGCGGTGCTGGTGGCTGCCGCGCTGGCGTGACGGGATTTCCCGCCCCAGTGCCTTCAGGCGTTCGAGCGCGGCGGGTTGGACCACGCCGCCATAGCGGATGGCCAGGAACAGCGCCGTGAACCGGCCGAAGGATTCGGCCAGATCGGGCCGGCTGCGGGCGACCCGGGCCGCGAAATCGCGCATGCCTTCGGCGGGCGCGCGGACGAGTCCCTGGCGTTCGAGCTTTCCGGCGACCCGCAGATAGACCCGCAGGGCCGGATCGGCGACGGGCCGGCCGCGCGGCCACAGCAGGATGAAGGAGATCAGGGCGAGGAGCCCGAGCAGACCGGTCAGCCAATAGACCAGCCGGTTCCAGTCGACGACCCCCAGGCGCTCCAGAAACCGGCCCTGGTTCTCCGGACCATAGGCCAGCACCCACTGCACCCAGGCGTGGTCGACCGCGTCCCACAGCAGGCCCGCCTCACGGATCAGGCCGCGCAGGCTGGACAGCCGCTGTCCCAGCGCTTCCGCCACCGGGCTGGCGAACACCACCGCACCGTCGGCGTCGGCCTCGAATGCCAGCTCCCGTTCGATACGCTCCGGTGCCACCGCGGCGGTGGGATCGATGCGTGTCCAGCCGTTGCCGTCGATCCAGATCTCCGCCCAGGCGTGGGCGTCGGCCTGAGAAACTTCCAGGAAATGTCCCACCGGGTTCCAGTGTCCGCCCTGGTAGCCGGTGACGACCCGGGCTGGAATTCCGGCGACCCGCATCAGGTAGACGAAGGCGCCGGCATAGTGTTCGCAGAAGCCGCGGCGGGTCTCGAACAGAAAGCCGGCGATCGGGTCCCCGTCGATGGCCGGCGGACGCAGGGAGTAGATGAACGGTTGCTCGCGGAAATGGCGCAGGGCCCGTTGCGCGACGGCGTCGGCGGACGGATCCTCCAGCAGCCAGCCGTCGACCAGCGCCCGCACCCGTTCGTCGGGCATGCCCGGAAGCTGCAAGGCGCGCCGGCGTTCACTCTCGCTCAAGGCGTCGAAAGCCGCTGCCGGACGCGAAGACAGGAGGTAGCGCCGGCGTTCGCGGATCGGTTCCGCGGCGAGGAGGAAGCCGTCCTCGGCGCGCGTCAGTCCGGCCGGGAAGGTCTCCGCCGTCTCCAGCGCAAACACCCAGCGTCGCCGTTGCGGTTCCAGGGTGAGGACATAGCGGTAGCTTGCCCCGGCCGTTTGCGGCGGCCGCCGGGCCGGGAGCGGTTGGTCGTAGCCGGCGGTCCAGCGGCGGCCGTCGTACTTCCAGAACACCGGGCCGCGCCAGTAGCGTTCCTGCGGTGGCGGCGGGGCGCCCTCGAAGTCGACGCGGAAGGCGGTTTCCCGCGACAGTCCGAGCCGGCTGATCGCACCGGGTTCCATCGAGTCGCTCAGTCCGGTCGTGCCGCCGGGTTCGTCCTCCGGCAGCTTCCACAAAGGGCCGGCGATGCGGGGCAGGAACAGGAACAGCACCACCATCACCGGAACGGCCTGCAGCACCATCTTTGCGCCGAGGCGCAGCCGGCCGGCCAGGCCGAGGTTCTCCCCGCCGTTCAAGCCGATCAGGCAGCTCATCAACAGCGTGACGACCCCCAAGGTATGAGCGGCGATGGGGATGCTCTGGGAGAACAGGTATTCGGTGACGGCGACGAACAGCGCCAGGTAGACCACCAGGTACAGGTCACGCAGGCTGCGCATTTCGAGCAGCTTGAGGCCCAGCCCTACCAGGAACAGGGCGGTGCCGCCCTCCCGTCCATAGAACTTGTGGAAGTGCAGATAAACCAGCCCCGCCCCCGCCAGGGTCAGCAGGAACAGGCCGATTCGCGAAGGCGGGGGCGCCTTGCGGTAAAGCGCCGCCAGCCGCCAGCCACAGGCCAGCCAGACGAAACCGGGGAAGGCGGGCGGCAGGTCGGCCCAATGCGGCGTCACCACCAGCGCCAGGGCTGCGCACAGCAGCGGCAGATTGCGCCGGAGGAGTTCGGGTGGGAGGGAGGGAGGGGTCATGTGCCGAACAACGCCAGCGCTTCCAGGCAGCGGGCCCGATGGGCTTCACCCCGGCCCTTCTGGATCGCGACGCCGGGGAGTCGCAGGCCGTAGGGCGTGCCCGCCGCCTCGGCGTCCAGTACCCAGCGGCACAGCCGGGACAGCCGGGCCTCGACGTCGGCGCCGGGCGTGTACTGCCAGTCCAGCAACAGTTCCGCCGTGTCGCCGCCGGCGTACTGTTTGACGTGCACGCCCTGGCCCTTCGCCACCCCCTTCCAGTGGATGCGCTTCAGCGGGTCGCCCGGCCGGTAAGCCGAGAAGCCATGAAAATCCTCCTCCTCGCGGGTGTCGGGTCGCACACCCAGACCCGGTTCGGGAATCGGGGTCGGTCTGATGCCGGGGGGCGCCGGACGGGGGTATACCAGTACCCTTTGGCGCAGGTTGATCGGCGACCAAGCGCGGAACAGGCCGAGCGGGAAGGAGGTGTCGAAGGTCACGGTGGGCATGGACAGCCAGCCGCGCTGTTCGGTTTCCGCATGGAGAATCAGTGTGGCCGTGGTTCCAGGCGCGACGTCGAAGCGGACCGGCGTTGCAGAGCCGGCCAGCCGGGCGGTGAGACCCAAGCGGTGGATGCGGGAAGGGTTGTCCAGATGCAGCTCGAAACGCGCCGGCTCCCCGGCGAACACCGGCGGCGCCTTGCCGCGGCGCACGCTCAGCCCCGCCAGGTTGCGGAACGCATGAAGCGTGGACTGCATGGCGATGCCGGCCAGCAGGAAGGTCAGGATGAAGGCCAGGTTGTTGCCGTAATTGATGGCGGCCAGGAACTGTATCGCAAGCAGCACGGCCAGTCCGAATCCACGCCGGTTGGGGACGATGAACACCCGGCGATGGGTGAGGAGGACCGGGCCGTCCACCGCTTTCTCACCCCGGAAGAAGCGGCGGGGGTCGAAGCGCTCCTTCCACTCCATCGGCACGGAAATCATCGCGCGCTCATCCTCAGGGAATGGCGACGTCCCGCAGCAGCGGGGCGACGGTCTCGGCCACGCCGCCTCCGCCCGACGCGAGTTTCAGCCGGTGGCCGGCTACGGGTGGCAGGACGGCCTGGATGTCCTCGGGCAGCACCGCCGCACGTCCGTCCATCAGCGCCCAGGCCTTGGCGGCGTGGAGCAGGGCCAGCCCCGCCCTGGGCGACAGTCCGTTCTGGTAAAGCGGCGACTCCCGGCTGAAATGGAGCAAGGACTGCACGTAGTCCAGCAGGGCAGACGAGGCATGAACGTCGCGGACTCGACTCTGCAGCGCCAGGAGTCGTTCTGCCGGCAGGCAGACCGGCAGCTGCGGCAGTAGGGCATAGCGCTCCTCCCCCATCAGCAGCTCGCGTTCGGCACGGGGGTCGGGATAGCCCAGTTCGATCCGCATCAGGAAGCGGTCCAGCTGGGACTCCGGCAAAGGGAAGGTCCCGATCTGGGTGTTCGGGTTCTGGGTGGCGATCACGAAGAACGGCTCGGGCAGCGGCCGGGTCTCGCCTTCCACCGTCACCTGCCGTTCCTCCATGGCCTCCAGCAGTGCGCTCTGCGCCCTGGGCGTGGAGCGGTTGATCTCGTCCGCCAGCACCATCGGGTTGAACACCGGGCCGGGATGGAAACGGAAGCCGTGGGTGGTGGCGTCGTAGATCGAAGAGCCCAGCACGTCGGCCGGCAGCAGGTCGCTGGTGAACTGGATGCGCTGGTATTTCAGTCCGAGCAGCGCCGCCAAGGTGCGGGCCAGGGTGGTCTTGCCGACTCCCGGTACGTCCTCGATGAGCAGATGACCGCGTGCCAGCAGACAGCAGATGCACAGGCGGATGGGCTGTTCCTTGCCGAGGATGACGGAATTGGCGGTTTCGAGCAGACGGGAGAAAACGGGGTCCATGGGGCGTGCGGAAGGAGTGGCGGATCACCTGTCGGTATCCGCGCCGTGGGATTCGAAGGAGACCTAGGGCGGAACCGGTTCTTGGGGTTCGTCCGGAACGGACGACTTCTTCCTTCGGGTTGACAGCGGGAAGCCGTCAGGATCCTGCCGGTTTCGGCGGGAAACCCTTGAACAGTTTTTCCATCGCTTCCTGCATCAGCGCGGTGTTCTTCTGCGGATCGTCGGAGACGGTGTCCGTCGCGGTGCCCCGCCAGATCGGCTGTTTGGTCCGGGTGTCGAACATGTCCACGATGATCGTGCCGACGGTGTATTTGATCACCTCGGACTGCGCCATCCCCATGTGGCCGTAGCCACCCCAGCCGCTGTAGAACGTATCCACCCGTTCCTGTTCCTGGGCCGTTACCTGCACGCCCAGCGCCACGTCGCTGGGGCCGGCGGCTATCTTGCGCCAGCCTTTGGCGGAAAGCTGGGCGTCCACCGTTTGGACCATCCTTTCCTCCATCAGGGGATTGCCGGTCTGCGGCGTCTTGATCCAGGAATAGGTCTTGTATTTCGAAAAATCCGCGGCCGGGTCGTAGTCGGTATGCACCTTGATGTCCAGGTCGGCGCAGGCGGCAGTCATCGCCAGGACGGAGCCCAGCAGTGTTCCTCGAATGTTCATGTATTCTCCTGAAGGTGTGGCATCTCCCCGGCGGCCGGGGGACAATCTCGAGGTTATCATAATAGCCTTGAACGGCAGGGTGAGGATTCGCGTTCCCGAGCCCGGTGCTTTTTTCTGCGGCCGTAGCGGCTAGAATGTCACCGCGAAAGTGCGTGTCTCGCAAGGTCCGGGGCGGGTGCATCCTTACGTTCGAAGGGGCGGAACGATATGAACATCAAGGCGATTGCGGCAGCGGTCATCGTGGCGGGGAGCATCGGCGGAACGCCGGCGGGGGCGGTGACGGCGGACGATTTTATAATCCGTGACGCGAAGGACCTGGCGGATCTGTGCGCGACGCAGCCCGCCGATCCGGCTCATGTCGCCGCTCTCCAGTTCTGCTACGGCTACCTGCAGGGCGCCTACGACTATTACTTGGCCGAGCGTCGAGGGCCGGATGCCGGACACTTCGTCTGTCTGCCCAAACCGGAGCCATCCCGTGAGGCGGTCGTCCGGCTGTTCCTCGCCTGGCTGGAGGCGCATCCGGGATACGGGAGGGATGCGGCCATCGAGGTGCTGTTCCGGTTCGGCGCCGACCAATGGCCTTGCCCGGAAAAGGACGATGCCGCGATCTCCGCGCCCAAATCCTGAAGGACCTCCCCTCGTCGGGGTGCGTCCTCACTGTTCCGATGCCCCGGCCGGTCCGTCTTCGGGGTCCAAGCCACGCGTTCTTCATTTCCCATCAGCGATCGAGTAACCCTTCCAACGTATGTCCATCCCTGTCACGACTGCCGGCGCCCCGGCATGGAGCCTGGAGCGCTGGCTGCCGGCGTTCGCCTTTCTTTTCGCCGCATTCCTGTTGTTCGTGCACCTGGGCGATGCGCCGCTGCTGAGCCCGGACGAGGGGCGCAATGCCGAGGTCGCGCGGGAGATGCGCGAGAGCGGCGCCTGGCTGGTGCCGACCTATGATGGCCTGACCTACCTGGACAAGCCTGCCTTCTATTTCAAGACGGTGGCCCTGTCGTTCGCGCTGTTCGGCGAATCCGAGGCGGTGGCCCGCCTGTCTTCGGCGCTGTTCGCGCTGTCGCTGCTGACGGTGCTGTTCCTGTTCTGCCGCAGGGTCTACGACATGCGCACGGCCAGTCTGGCGGTGCTGGTGGTGGTGGCGACGCCCTTGTACTGGGCTTTCGCCCGCATCGTCATCTTCGACATGACCCTGGCATTTTTCGTCTGCTCCGCCATCTTCGCCTGCTATCTGGCCGAAGAACACGAGGGCAGGCAGCGGGAGCGCTGGTACCGGCTCGGCGCCCTGGCGGCGGGATTCGCGACCCTGGTGAAAGGGCCGGTCGGCTTCATCGTGCCCAGCCTCGTCGTCGCGGCATTCGGCAAGCTCGACGGGCGCGAAGGCGCCTTGCGGCGCTGCTTCGCCTGGCAGAACTGGCTGATCTTCCTGGCGGTGGTGCTGCCCTGGTTCGTCGGGGTGACGCTGCAATGCCCGGATTTCCCCTATTACGGAATCATGAAGGAGTCGGTGTCGCGCTTCACCACCACCGAATTCCGCCGCACCCAGCCGTTCTATTTCTACGCCGTCATCATCGCGAGCTGCTTCTTCGCCTGGAGCCTGCTGCTGCCAGAATCGATCGTGGCGGCCTGGCGGGCCCGGCGGCGCTGGTCGCGGCCGGACCGGCTGTTCATCGTCTGGGCCGTCGTGGTGGTCGCATTCTTCTCCGTGTCGCAATCCAAGCTGCCCGGCTACATCCTGACCGCCGTCATCGCCCTCGGCGTGCTCGCCGCCCGTGTTTTCGCCCTCGCCTGGTCCAACGGGGCGGGGCGGGCCGCCGCCATCGTGCGGCGCGGTACCGTCGCGCTGTTCGCTCTCGCCGCGCCGGTGGCCGTCGTCCTCGCCACCGCTGCATCCGACGCCCTGTGGCTGGAGCGGGTGCTGGGGCTGAAGCGTAAGACGGCGGAATTTCTCCAGCCGGGTTTGCTGGCGATGGTCGTGTCGCTGGGTGTGGTGACCGCACTGACCGCCTTCGCCTGGCGGCGGTGCAACGTCAAGGTGGCATTCGCCGCCTTTCTCAGCTTTCCGGCGCTCTTGATCACGCTGAACTTCGATCTGCTCGCGGACTACGCCGACAGCCGCTCGGGGCGACGGCTGGCGGAACACATGCCGGAGCTGCCCGCCGGGGTGGAAATCGCCTGCCTGGATTGTCTGCCCAACGGGCTGCCGTTTTATCTCAAGCGTCTGATCACCGTCATCAGCGACGAAGGGCGGGAGTTCACCAGCAACTACGTGCTGTTCAGCCTCCAGCGCGGCGGGCCCTGGCCGGAGCGGGTGGTGCCGCTGGCGCAGCGGGACGCCTGGCTGGCCGGTCGTGATCACCCGGTCTTTCTGATGGCGCGGGGGGACGACGTGGAGCAGCTCGATACGATCGCGGAAAAGTACGGTGCCAGCCAGATCGAACTGGGGTTCGGCTATTGGGGGGCGTTGCTGGCGCCTCCCCAGAAGGAAGGGCTTTGACATGTGCGGGATCAGCGGACTGGTGCAATTGGAGGGCGCGGCCGACACGAGCGCGCTGCGGCGCAGTGTGGAAACCATGGTCAAGGCGCTGGCCCACCGCGGCCCCGACGACTCCGGTGTGGCCGGCGACGGTTCGGCGGTGTTCGGCATGGCCCGGCTGGCGATCCGCGGCTGCCACGACGGCAGGCAGCCGATGGTGGATGCCGAGACCGGTGTGATGATGGTCTGCAACGGCGAGATCGACAACCATGCCGAACTGCGCGGCTGGCTGGCGGAGCGCGGCAGGGCCGTCGAGCACGCCACCGACGTGGCCGTGATCCCTGGACTCTACCTGGAGTTGGGCGATGGCTTCGTCGAGCGGCTGGTCGGCGCCTTCGCCCTCGCCGTCTGGGATCCGCGCCGGGGGCGCCTGCTGCTCGCCCGCGACCGGGCCGGCGAGCGTCCGCTGTTCTACGCTTGCCGCGACGGCCGAATCAGCTTCGCTTCCCAGGCGGCCGCGCTGGTGGCCGGAAGCCCCGAGCCGTATCCGGCCGACGAGGCGGCTGTACAGGACTTCCTCAAGGCCGGCTATTTCGAGGCTCCCGCCAGTCCGTTCGCCGGCATGCGGAAAGTGCTACCGGGCGAGCGGATCGCCATCGACGTCAAGGGTGTCGAACGCAGCCGCTACTGGCGCCTGAATTTCACCCGCGGTCCGGCGCGCAAGAATCCGCTGGACGAATTCGATGCCGTGTTCCGCGAGGCGGTGCGCCGCCAAAGCGAGGTCGAGGTCGATTTCGGCGCGTTCTTGAGCGGCGGGGTCGATTCCTCCCTGGTCACGGCGGTGATGCGCAGCGTCCATCCGGACCGCAAGCTCAAGGCCTTCGGCCTGCGCTTCAGCGAAAGCTCCTACGACGAAGGCGTCTTCGCCGAGCGGGTGGCGGAGTCCTTGGGGGTCGACTACACCCCGATCTGGGTACGGCCCGAAGATTTCCCCGAGACCCTCGCCGATCTGGTGCGCCAGTCCGGCGAGCCGCTGGCCGATCCCGCCTGGGTGCCCACCGCTCTCCTGGCCCGGCGAGCCTCCGACGAGGTGCGGGTGGCCCTGGTGGGGGAGGGCGCCGACGAGCTGTTCGGCGGCTATCCCACCTATTTCGGCGCCCGCCTGGCCGAGCGCTACAGCCGCCTGCCCGGAGGACTGCGGGCGTTGATCCGCAAGGCGGTGGAAGCCTGGCCGGTGAGCGACAAGAAGGTGACGGTCTCGTTCCTGCTCAAGCGCTTCGTCCAGGGGGATGAGCTGGATTTCCTGGCGCGCCATGTCCTGTGGACATCCAGCATTCCGCCCGCCTTGCTGCGGCGGCTGGGCGTGACGCCGCCCGAGACACCGCGCGTCGCCGGCCCCCAGGAAACCATGCTCGACCGACTGCAGCAGCACGATCTGGAAACCTCCCTGGCCGAGGGCCTGCTGACCAAGGCCGACCGCGCCAGCATGCGCTCCGCGCTGGAGCTGCGGGCGCCGTTCCTGGACAAGGACGTGATCGAATTCGCCGCCACCCTGCCCGAGCGCGAACGGGTGCAAGGACTGGAAACCAAGGTGTTCCTGAAGCGTGTGGCGCTGCGCTATCTGCCGAAGGATATCGTCTACCGCAAGAAGCGCGGCCTGTCCGTGCCGCTCAGCGCCTGGCTGCGCGGCCCCCTGCACGACTGGGCCGAAGCCCGGATTTCCAGCCCGCGTCTGGAAGAACTCGGCATAAACCGCGCCGCCGCCCTGGAGCTGCTGCGCGAGCACGAGCGCCGCGGCGCCGATCACGCCCGGGCGCTGTGGACCTTGATCGTCGTCAGCGAATGGCTGGAGTGGAAGGCCGGGATGGAAGCGCACCCGGCTGCATTCGCGGCTTGATGCGGTCAGGCCGACGGCGTTGCGCTCTCCTTTGTCCGCGGCCACGACCAGAAAGCGCGGCTCGGAATCCCGAACTTCGCGCGCCACGCGGTAGCCCGCCGGCCGCGGCTCGATCTCGTACCGGTCGTTCCGTCCGGACAGTTGTGTCGCCGGGACGTGTGGATTGGCCAAGCGTTCAACCAGCTTTTTTGAACTGGGAGCGGACGGCTTGATCCACTTTGTTCCATTCGGTCAGCGCATCGGGATGGAAAGCCAGCTCATGGCTCGTCCAGCGAAACCTTGGTTGAGCCTGTCCGTCGGCCAGGCGGGTGTCGGCGAGTGTGTTCGGTTCCAAGTCTTCCAGCCTGCTTGTCAGGGCTTCGTAGGCTTTTGCCGGAACGCAGTAGAACGCTGGTTCGTTGCGGTTGAGAATGGCGACAGGAAAGCCTTCGCCAGCGGCTACCGTCTTCATCGGGCTCTTCTTTCAGTTCCGAGATGCTGGCGGTGACCTCGGTCAAAATGCGGTGTGCCCTGACGGTCTCCGATGGATAACGGTGTGGATACTGGCACTGTTAACAGGTCTCATGTCCGCCCCTTTCCCGCCGGTTCGAACACCAGTTCGGGAATCACCACTTCCCAGGCATCGCAACAGACTCTAGACAGATAGTCGGCCTCGGTTTCGTCTCGCCGCCGGATGATGATCGCGGCGGCTCGGGCTTGGATGCAGATCATGCCTTTGGGGGGATCAAAGGCCCGTGCCAAGCGTCCGACGGTATTTCCGCCGGCATCGTTTAACTCCCAGACATCGTTTTTCCTTTTCAGCCAGAGCGGATCGCCGGCTTCGAGCGCGGCGATCGCCTGGTGTATCGGATCGGTTTCGGGGTACCGTCCGGCGAAGCCGAGGTGCACGTCTTTCAGCGTGAGTTTCCGGTAGCGGCGGGAAAGCTCTGGCGGGAGCTGCATATGTTCTGTCGGTGGACGATGCAGAACGTCTGGGATTCCGGCCAGCGAATCGAGCAGCGGAGAGTTGGGCTCGATACGCGTCAGCGTCAAGGTCTTCCGTGCCCGGGTCATCGCCACGTAATAGAGGCGGCGGGGACTGTGCCGGTCTTCCTTGGCGCCGGCTTTCCAGCCGCCGTCGAGTACGGCGACATGGTCGAATTCCAGCCCCTTGGCGCGATGGGCGGTGAGCAGCATCAATCCTGAAGGGCGGCGGCGTATCTCCCGGCCCCACTCAGCGAGCCACTCTTCGAAATGTGCGCTCGGCAGTTCGGCGCCGCCGGTTTCGACCGCATACTCCTCGGCGGCCTGGCGCAAGGCATTCCACCATGGTCCGGCGGGGCGCTCGTCGAGCCACGACAGGATCTTGGCAGCGTCGACAAGTTTGGTGTCTTTCAGCCACGCCAACAGGGTTCGAGTCTCACGCAGATATCGGAACGGCACGGTTTCCTCGCCGGCCATCTGGACCGGAATCTTTGCCAGCTCGCAATAGCTCCGCACCGGTTCGAGCAGGTCCCATTTGCGGGCGATTACCGCGCATCGCGTCCAGTCCCAGTTCGGAACGAGGCTCGCCAGGCGCTCGAATTCGCGCATGACGGTGACCGCCTGGGTCCGCTCGTCGACGCCGGCTGGAAGGATCTGGACGCGGCCCTGGCCGACGGGGTCGATGGCTTCCCAATCGCCGCCGGGCGCCGCTTTTTTGCGCGCCCGGTCGATGGTGATGGGGTGCGCCTGTTTCATTCGGTCGGGAGCATCGCCGATGAGCCGGTTGGCGGCTTCGATGATGCGGGACGTGGATCGGTAGTTTTCGGTCAGATAGGCCGGTTTGGCGGCGTAATCCGCTTCGAAGCGGCGGATGAATTCGACCGAGGCGCCGTTGAAGGCGTAGATGTTCTGGTCGTCGTCCCCGACCGCGAGCAGGTTGAGCCGGCTGTCTTCGTCCTGCAGGGTGCGCCCGGCCAGAGCGGAGATCAGTTCGTACTGGTCCGGTCCGATGTCCTGGTATTCGTCCACCAGAATCCAGCGGTAGCCTGCGAGCAGGCGGTCGCGCTGCTCGTCGGCTTCTTCCGGCGGCAGTCCTTCGCCTTTCAGCAGGGCGATGGCTTGACGCAGGACTTCCTGGAAGACCTCGTCCCCGGTTTTTTCCCAGCGTTCGGCGAAGCTCACGCCTGCCAAGCGCATGGCGAGCGCGTGGCAGGTCAGCACCGTGATTCCGCGCGCATCGTCGCCGATCAAGCCGGCCAGGCGCTTGCGGATTTCTGCGGCGGCATGGCGGTTGTACGCCAGGGCCAGAATGCCGCGGGGGTTCTCCCGCCGTACCCGGATCAGGTAGGCGATGCGGTGCACCAGCACTCGGGTCTTGCCCGAGCCGGGGCCGGCAAGCACCAGGACATTGGTCTGTTCGCGGTCGTCGGCGACGATCCTTTGCTGTGCCGGGTTTTGCAGCGACTCGACGATGTTTCGCCAGGATTCCGGCGTAGTCTGGCGCGACAGCTCTTTCTCTCGGCCCGGCAGCCACTGGCGCAGGAAAGCATCGCGGTCCAGCCGGAAATAGTCCATCGCCATCCGCAGAGCCTCGGCGACGGCTTTCAGGCCGCGTTGGGCGTATTCCGCCATCACGTGGATTTGCAGTACCTGCTCGTCGTAATGGAGCTTGAGCGGCTCGAAATCCGCTTTTGCGAAACCGCGCTTGTCCGGCGCCAGGCGAATCGTCATGGCAGCCCGGAATACCGTGAAGCCTTTGTTGAGCCGGATCACGTCCTGGTCATGAAGCCAGAGCAGGGCCGTTTGCAGCAGCTTGGGGGGGTTCTTCATTTCCGCTTTCAGCATCAGGTCGCCTTCCATGGCCGCGGTGAGCTTGCCCAGTGTGGTTTCCGCCAGCAGGTCGGTGCCTCGGGTGCCGGGTGGAAGACAGGCCAGCAGGTGTTCCAGGAGACGCTGGGCTGCAATGCGCCTTAGCCGGGCGGTCTTTTCCAGTGCGGACCATCGCCGTTGCAGCGTGACGTTCACCGACTCGCTGTCGATGCGGCGCAGCCGAAGGCTGCCGGTTCCGCTGTCTTCTGCGCGTCCGTCGGCGGCCAGGCCGGACAACAGCCGCTGGAGCTTTTCCGGCAGAGCGCCAGGATGGCCGGCGTCTTTCAAGCGCTGTGCGGCGATGCGCAGATGGAGCATCGAGGACTCGTCTTTGTCGAGATCGGGCGCGACCAGTCTGAGTTCCGCGATCAACGCGGTTTCCAGCGCTACGGCTTCTTCGAAGCGCTTCATCGACGCGCGCTCCACGCCGCTGTGGACGAACGCGGTGAGCACCGTGTCGTTACTGGCAAGACCTAGGCGTTTGAGGTCGTAAAGCGCGTTGCGGATCCGTTCCGGGTTGAGGCCCAACAGGCCCATCAGTTCGTCGGTGGAGACCCCTTCGTCGGGATCCGCGCCGATGAGGGCGGCGATCAGATTCAATAGTTGGCGGCGGTATTCTTCGTGCATCGGCTGCTTGGCGAGCTTTTGGCGCGCCTCGTCCACCGAGCCGACGCGAAGCGAAGAGGGAAACACCTGACAGCGATTTTCTTCCCGGCTCAGCAGCACGGCTTCTTCCAGCCAGGCGACGCCGGTGCGTACCCGTGTGTCGTCGGTGGCCGAGTCCCGTCCGAAATCGCCTTCGGACTCCTCGGCTAGAATTTCCCCAGGCGTGGCGACCACCTCACCGTCCAGCCGCTTTCTGCGGTCCAGGCGCCTGAGTGCTTTCAGGACAGCTCGTATCTCCTTCAGGCTGAGCCGCGAATGGGCGGACATGCCGAATTGGCGTTCGACGTCCTCCTGGGTATAGAGCAATACACAGCGCGCCGCCTCCCGGTCGCGGCCAGCGCGGCCGGCCTCCTGCAGATAGTTTTCCAGCGAGCCGGGAATGTCGGCATGGATCACGACGCGTACATCCGGTTTGTCGATGCCCATGCCGAAGGCATTGGTGGCGGCGATCACCCGCAATTCGCCCCGGATGAAATTTTCCTGCACGTTTTTCTTCGTTTCCGGTGGCAGATGGGCGTGGAAATGCGCCGCGGCGATCCCTGTGGCGCGGAGAAACGCGGCCACTTCCTCCGTCTTGCGGCGGGTGGCGCAATAGACGATGGCGCCTCCGGGGACATCCGGCGGCAGATCGGACATCAATATCCGGTGGATGTCGGCGAATTTTTCCGCCGGCGTGGTCTGCACTACGACAAAATCCAGGTTGCTCCGCTGCGAGCCGCCGTCGAATACCCGAAGGCCGATGCCCAATCTGGCGCTGAAGTGTCCAACGATGTCGGCCACCACATCGGGCTTGGCCGTCGCGGTGAGGCATAGCACCGGCGGTATCGTCGCGTCGCCGGCACTGTCCCGGATGAAACGTCCGACGTAGCGGTAATCGGGCCGGAAGTCATGTCCCCATTTGGACAGGCAGTGCGCTTCGTCCAGCACCCAGGCGCCGATCTCCCGTTGTGCCAGCACCTTGCGCACGGCGCGGTTGCGTAACTGTTCAGGCGAAATGACGAGAATGCCGATATCGCCCAGCCGGACCCGGTCCAGCGCATCCGAGCGTTCCGGCATCGACAGCAGGCCGTTGATCGCGGCGCAGCAGTGGATGCCGCGGTTGGCCAAGCCGTTGATCTGATCGGCCATCAAGGCGACCAGAGGCGAGATCACTACGGTGAGCGCCCCCGTCTTCTCGTAGCGGGACAAGGCTGGAATCTGGTAACAGAGGGATTTTCCGGTCCCAGTCGGCAAAATGCCCAGCACGTGCTCCCCGCGCATGGCGGCTTCGACTATGGACTGTTGCAACGAACGGCCGTCTTCGCCGCGGGGTTCGGGGCGGAAGTCGGGCAGGCCGAACCACCGCTGGAGTTCTTTCCGGGCGTTGTGCCGTTCGCTGCACCAGGGACAGGCCGGATCGCTGCAAGGGGTGTCCCTCAGTCTCCGTATCAGGACGCTCGCTTCGGGGAATTGGTGACGCACCCAGGGTGGCATCACGGAATTACCGCCGGCTACCGAAAGCCAGGCCAGTGCGTAGGCCAGTGCCCAGCCGTGTTCCGCCGCGCTGGCCAGAATGTCGTCGGCCTGGTGCAAGCAGGATTGATTGTGCAGCAGCCGTTGGATAGCGGAGCGAGCTTCGGTGTCGGATGGCCGCAGTCTGGCGCGGAGGCTGGTGAAAAACGAATCGAGGCCGGACATGGTACTTTCCACGGTGGTCAGCCAATGCCAGGCCAGGATCAGATCCGGAGCCGAGTCGTTCAGTGCGCGCAGTTCCGCGTATTGGTCGCGGAACAGGTCCAGCGCGAGGCGAGCGTCCAACTCCGGGTCGTTGAGCCGTCCCCGTTTCAGTTGGCCGTCCTGGTAATGCTTGACGAGATGGTGGTAGGGGTTGCGGGGGAAGGCGAGGGGATTCAGCCGCAGCGTATCGACCGCCGGCAGTTTGAGTATGTACAGGTCGGGTTTGGCCGCAACAAGATGCGGCAGATCGAAGGCGATCAGGTTATGCCCCAGCAGGAATGCGGTACCGGCGGCGAAGTCGTCGAGCTTTCCTAAGTCCTTCTCCGCATAGCCTTGCCTGGAGACGAATGCCGCGTCTGTATCGCCGCGTACCGCAGCGAAATGGTGGATGCGACCGTCGCGAATGCCGACTTCGAGGTCGATGGACAGGCAGTTTGGGGCAAACCTTTGGCGTCTCCCGGACGGCTCCATAGGTTTCCTTCAGCGAAGCTTACGATTCTGACGCATTACACTTTGCGTGAGCGTCGGTGGATTGCGGGCTGAGTTGAGGAGGATCGCTAGTGTAACGCCCTGGCCAGCCTTTAGTAATGGAGTTTTGGGTCCCCTTATGCCGCACCGGAGAGCCAGCCGCCCAAGGCCGCCACTGCGATGCCCCGTGCCGCCAGTTCCATGCGCAGGCGCCGGGCGAAGGCTGCGGCGTCCGGACCGTCGCCATGCAGGCAGAGGGTGTCCACGGGCATCGGAATGACCGTCCCGTCGCGGGCGGTCACTTCGCCGCGCTCCACCATGCCCAGGGCCTGGGCGACGGCTTCGGCCGGCTCCTCGATCAGCGCCTCCGGCCGGCCGCGCGGCGTCAGCGTGCCGTCCGGCTCGTAGCGGCGGTCGGCGAAGCCCTCGCGCGCGACCGCCAGGCCCGCCGCCTGTCCGGCCCGGACCAGCTGCGATCCGGCGGGCCCCACCAGGATGAGGTTCGCGTCGAAAGCCCGGACCGCGGCGGCGATCGCTTCGGCCATGGCTGCATCGGACGCGGCCTGGCCGTACAGCGCGCCGTGCGGCTTGACGTGGACCAGCCGCCCGCCGGCGGCCCTGGCGAAACCGGCCAGCGCGCCGATCTGGTAGAGCACCAGGTTGCGGATTTCGTCCGGCCGCAATGTCATGGGACGGCGTCCGAAGCCCTGGCGGTCCGGCAGCGACGGGTGGGCGCCGAGGGCGACGCCGCGGCTCACGGCGAGGCGCACCGTTTCCGCCATGACGTCCGGATCGCCGGCATGGAAGCCACAGGCGATGTTGGCCGAGGTGACCAGTTCCAGCAGGGTTTCGTCCTGGCCCATGCGCCAGGGGCCGAAGCTTTCGCCGAGATCGGCGTTGAGGTCGATGGTTCGTGCCATGCGAATTCTCACGAGGAGGGGCTGTTCAATGGCCAGCGCAGGTCCAGGCCGGTGCGCAGCCGGCGGAGCTGGAGTGCGCGGATTCGATACAGCGTCTGCGCGCGTTCCACCGGAATCGGTTCGAAACGGACGGTCTCTCCCGGTCTCAACTGCGCGAGCCGCGGATGGTCGACGCTCGCCACCGTGCCCAGCACCGGATAGCCGCCGGTGGTCTGGCGGTCCACCCCCAGCAGGATGGGCTGGCCGTCCGGCGGCAGTTGCAGCGTGCCGAAGGTGACGCCGGCCGAGAGCCGTTCGGCTGCGGAGACCGGATGCAGCGGCGGCCCTTCCAGGCGCAAGCCCATCCGGTCGGATGCCTGGCCGACCCGGAAGGCGTCCGTTTCGAGCGCGCGCCGGTCTTCGTCGGGCAGGTCCTGCCAGTCCGGCCCTGGAATCAGGCGCAGCCGCGCCGGGCATTCCAGCGGCAGCGCCCTGTTCCACGCCGCGGACCAGGCCGGTACGCAAGGGCGTGAGGGGTTGTCCGGCAGGGCGAGGGTGCTTTCGCCCGCCTTGATGACATCGCCCTTGCCCAGCGGCCGTCCCCCCAGCCCGCCGAACCCCGCCCGCAGGTCGGTGCTACGGCTGCCCAGCACGGCCGTGACTTCGAAACCGCCGGCCACCGCCAGGTAGGCGCGGCAGCCCAGGCGAGGCCGGCCGAAGCCGAGCCGCGAGCCGGCGGGCAGCCACACGGGCCGCCAGCAGGCGAGCGGCCTGCCATCCAGTTCCGCCGAGAGATCGGCGCCGGTGAGGGATACCCATGCGCCGCGCTCGAAGCTCAGCCGGGGGCCCTGGAGCGTCATTTCCAGCACGGCGGCTGCCGGCGGATTGCCCACCAGCGCGTTGGCGATGGCGGCGGAGTAGCCGTCCATGGCTCCACCCGGCGTCACGCCCATGTGCTGGCAGCCCGGCCGGCCCAGGTCCTGCAGTGTGCTCAGGAGGCCGGGATGTTCGACCCGGATCACGACGCCTCCCCTCTCAGGCGCGACTCGAATTCGTCCGGACCGATCGGCACGAAGCGCAGCCGGTCGCCCGGCGCCAAGAGGCAAGGCGGCTCGCGCAGCGGATCGAACAGGCGCAGGGGGGTGCGGCCGATGAGCCGCCAGCCGCCAGGACTGGTCTGCGGATAGACGCCGGTCTGCTCCCCCGCGATCCCTACCGCTCCCGCCGGCACGCTGGAACGCGGCGCGGCGCGGCGGGGCGTCGCCAAGTCCGGATCGAGGCCGCCAAGATAGGCGAATCCCGGCGTGAAGCCGAGAAAATACACGCGGTATTCGCCGCTGCTGTGACGGGCGATCACCTCGTCCGGGGCGAGCCCGCAATGGCGGGCCACTTCGTCCAGATCCGGCCCGTGCTCACCGCCGTAGCAGACCGGGATGAGGAGATGGCGGTCTTCAAGGGCGGTGCCGCCTTCGTCCGCGAGGTACGGCATCACGGTTTCGACCAGTCCGTCATGGCTCCAGACGCCAGGATCGTAATGCAGTGTCAGGCTGGCATAAGCCGGGACCCGGTCGGTGACGCCGGGCAGGTCCGCCAGCGCGTTGGACAGGGCGACGGCGCGCCGGTTCAGCGCCGGATCGATCCGGTCGCCGAAAACGATCAGCAGGGCGCTGTCGCCGAGGGGTGAAAGGCGGGGCGGGCTGGCGCTCATGCTCGGTTTTTGGCTGTCGGCCCCGAATCATCGCCCAGATGGACGAAGATGTGTCCCACGGCCTTCTCGCCGCGGGTGTGAAGCCGGCCGCGTCCGCCCGGGATCGTCTTCGTTGAAACCCGGCAAGGAAAAATCGAAGCGCGGTCTGCCATCGATCGTTTCGACCCATCCGTCGCGATTCCCCGGATGTCGGAGCGTCATCGGCTGGTCGACAGCCACGGATTCATAGTATCGGCATTCGCTCATGGTGATTTTGGTCGGGATGACGGAAGGAAAAGCGGGTCGGAAGTCTACTTTAGATTGCGAGGCGGAGGCACCGGCATGATGTGGGCGAATCGGAGCGATCCTGCAAATTCGCGGGGCGGCTCTTGTCAATGGTGTCGATTTTGACTAGCTTGGCAATTGAAAGGCAAAGCTCATTGGCTGTCAGCTACGGGTTGGTCGCATTCTTGGGATGGCAATGCGGGTTTCCCGTGGATGCCTTTCCCAGTGCCCAAGAACAGGAGATATTCCCATGCGCAAAGCAATCATATTACTCGCTTTGGTGTTCGCTGTTACGGGTAACGCTTCCGCGGCGACACAAATCTTCACTGGGCCTGTTAGGACTCAACCTGCTGCTACGAGCCCTACGGGGGTGCGCGTTTCCTGCGATGTACTGAATCTAAGCAAGAAAATCCAGAATGTTACTGCGGAATTGGTATCTAACGATGGAACGGTCGTTCAGACCAGCACTGCCGCCGTACAGCCGGGGCAGGGAACATATCGTCTCGCCACCAATTATGGTGGAAACGGGTATTTTTTCTGTCGATTCACTATTGATAGCGCCAAGGTTAGGGGATATATAGTCTTGACTAACCAGGATTTTTCATTTCAATTCAGTGAAGAAGCGCACTAGTGCATTTGAAATGTAAAACGGCGGGTCTACGCTGAGGTAGCGATGGCGAGCCATGGTCTTGTGCCACATCCGTCGTCCGTTTCGTTTAGGATCCTGACTTCAGAATCCAGCCCCCCTCGTGGGGGCTGGATACAAGGGGATGCCTCTTGTGTGACTTCCCCGCGAATTGTTCCAGTCACCGCTCCGGTCCACCCCATCTATGCCGGCTTCGACGGCGTTCCGCGCGCCGGTTTGCGAATTCCGCTCCGTCGTCGTTTCCGATTCAGCCGCTAAGCTGCCAGCGCATACCGTCACGCCAACCCGTTGTGTTGCGGCTCGGCTTCCTGCGAATCGTCCTCTGGTTCAATTTTTCAACCGCTGGCATGCTCCCAGGCTGTCTTCGGCGGGCGAGGCTTTCCGGTCGGATTTCCTCGATCGTCCAGCGGTGGCTTTCATCGAGTGCCTGAAATGGCAGCCCTTGGGGGCGTCAGGTACTCAGCAGGCCGGAGACCGCGGCGCACTGATCCGGCGTCAGCTCGAATTCGAAGATCGCCAGGTCTTCCCGCATGTGGGCTTCCGATGCCGTTCCGGTCAAGGGGACGACGCCAATCTGGGTGAGATAGCGGAAGAACACCTGCGCTGGCGTGCGGCCGTGAGTCGCCGCCAGAGCCCGCAGCGTGGCATGGGCCAGGATCGAAGGGTTGGCGGTCAGGGTCCAGAAGCTCTGATAGACGATCCGGTTCTGCCGGCAGAACTCCCGGATCTCGTGGTCGTAGCGGGTCTCCGCATAGAAGCGGTTCTGCACCACGGCCGGTTTGACCCGGCTCCAGCGGTACAGGCGTTCCAGCAGTTCGGGCCGGTAGCAGTTGCTGATTCCCAGTTGCCGGGCGCCGCCGCCGTCGAAGACCGTTTCCATCGCCCGCCAGACGTCCAGCGTGTCCTTTTCCTTCGACAACGGCGAATGCAGGATCAGACAATCGAGATAGGAGGTGCGGAGATTCTTCAGCGAGCTTTCGAAGGACCGGGCGACTTGCTCGGCCAGGCTCGCCTTCGGATCGTAGGGCATCCGTTCGGGGTCCTGGCCGTCGACCGGGGTGAACTTGCTCTGGAGGTAGAGGTCGGCCCGTTCCAGGCCGGCATTCATGCACGCTGCGAGGCCGGCGCCGACACCCGGTTCGTCGTAATGCTTGGGCTGGCAGGCGGTGTCGATGCCGCGGAATCCGAGCGAGACGGCCTGTTCCACCAGGGCCGCGGTACGGTCCTTTTTCCAGGCCGTGCCGTAGACGATGCCGGGCATACGGACGCCGTAAGCGGACACCAGAAAGCCATCTTTTTGCATCGGATCAACCTCCGGTGCGGCGCCACACGCTGGCCAGCCAAGGCTGCTGGTCGCGCGGCAGGCCGGCGGGCCGGTAGTAGTGTTCCAGCTCCAGGAACCCGGCCGATGTCAGGAACCGGCGCCAGGTGTCGAGATCGTGATAGACGCCGTAGCGTCCGCGATTCCAGCCTTCCTCGTTCCGGCCCCTTGGATTCGAGGCGAACAGCACGCCTTCGGGTTTGAGCGCGGCGCGCAGCTCGCCGAGAACCCTCGGCAGTTCGCGGCTCGGCACGTGGAAAAGGGTCGCGTTGGCGAAAATGCCGTCGAAATGCTCCTCCGGCAGGTCGAGTTTGAGGAAATCCTGGTGCCAGACTTCACAACCGCTGTAATCCCTCGCCATCTCGACGAAACGGAAGGCGCCGTCCAGCCCGACGGCCCGGTGCCCCAGTTCGGTGAATGCCTTCAGGTCGCGCCCCGGTCCGCAGCCGAAATCCAGCACGGTGAACGGTGGCTCGGTCCGGATGTGGGAGAGCAGGGCGGCGATGTTCTGGCTGACGTCGTGATCGCGCGTGCCCTCGAAGAACGCCTCGGCGTTGCGTTCGTAATGTCCGAGGGTTTCGGCGGAAATCCGATCCAGGGGCTCCATGAATTCGTTCACCGCTATGCGGACGCTGTTGGGGGATGGGGTTAATCATACTATGGAGCTGGGTTATACGGGGCAATGCTTTTGGGGCCGCGACGGGCTCGCTGTGGTGAGCGATGCCGGAAACAGTGAACTGACCGGGCGGAGCGCAATATTGGCGCCGGCGGGTTTTCCGCAGGGATGGAATGCAGACGATTTGGCGCCTTCAGCCGCGAAAGCCACCCTACTGGTGTCATACTGGTGCCTTTAGACGGAGACCTCCAAGGTGCCCAAAAATTTTCCAAGGGTCGCCACATCCCTCGCCGAGGCCGCGCGCTGAACGGTGGGTACCTGGGTTGCTGGCAGTCGCTCCTGCAGAAGGCGCACAAGCCCATACGGAAAACCCCTCGAAAAACGCCGCCCCGAAGCCCGGTAAAATCGGGAGCTCCAGGGAGCGACGGAAGTCGGAAGGCAAACACGGGATTTCAGGACGGCAAGGCATGAACCATATCGATACATTGATCCGCTTGATCAACCAGGGATTTTCGGCTCAAGTAATGCTGAAGGACGGCAGCATGATCCGGGGATTCCGCCCACATGACATCATCGCCAGGGGCGGCGTGTCGGCGGGGGTCGTCGTGGCGCGCGGCCTGGTCGGCGGAGAAGACCGGATCGTTCCTCTGTGCGACGTCAGCGGCGTCTTCAGCGAGCGTCCGCGCCGGGTACTCACGACGGACGCCGGATTCTTCCAGCGCAACCCCGTGCCGCGGGGATGGACCCGGCTACATCCCCTAGCCGTCTCCGACGGTAACTGAACGGCTCCACCGCGCCGGGCTCAGCGTGGAGCACAGAGCTGCCGGGCGGCGTCGGAGACCGGCTCGATCTTCCCGGCCGCGTCGATCCGCCACCGGTAGCGTGCCTCCATCGCCTTGGAGATCCGCAGACTGCGCTCCAGGTCACGATGGTCGTCCTCGACGAACACCCGCCAGCCCAGGTCGCGTCGGCTGTGGCTCTGGATTTCCTCCTGGAGGCGTTGGCCGACGGTGGCTCCCGCGCAGGTGGCGGCTTCGACCTTGGCGATGTCTGCGGCTTCGTCCCCGACGGCCGCAGGCAAGGGCATCAGTGCCAGCCAGAAAAGGACGATCAGAATCCTGCTCATGGGCTTTCCGGTCGGGCCGTCAGAAGTGATAAGCCTTGCTGTTGTGCAGGGCGACGTCCAGTCCTTCGGTTTCCTGGTCGGGGGTCACCCGCAGGCCGATGGTGCGGTCCAGAATCTTCAGCAACAGCCAGCTGATGAGCCCGCTCCAGGCGGCAACCGAGCCTACCGCGAGAATCTGGGTCAGGGTTTGCTGGCCGATCGTCAGACCCGTGGTGATGCCGGCACCGCCCAGCGCCTCGGCGGCGAAGGGCGCGGTCAGCACGGTGCCGATCATGCCGCCGACGCCGTGCACCGGAAAGACGTCCAAGGTGTCGTCGATTTGCAGCGAGCGCTTGATCCAGTGAATGGCGCCGAAGCAGATCACGCCGGCCGCCGTGCCCATGGCGATGGCGCCAAGCGGTCCGACGAACCCGGCCGCCGGCGAGATCACGCCCAGGCCGGCGATCATGCCGGTCAGGGCGCCGAGCAGGGTCGGTTTGCCGAAACTCCGCCATTCCACCGCCATCCACACCAGCGCGCCAACCGAGGCGCCGATGTGGGTGGTCAGCATGGCCATGCCCGCTGCGCCGGTCGCCATCAGAGCGCTGCCGGCGCTGAAACCATGCCAGCCCACCGCCAGGATTCCGGCGCCGATCGCGGTCAGGGTCAGGTTGTGGGGTGGCAGGAGTGTGCGCGGATAGCCCCGGCGCGGCCCCAGCATCCAGGCGCCGACCAGGGCGGACACGCCGGCGGTGGTATGCACGACCACGCCGCCGGCGAAATCGATGGCGCCGATCCGCGCCAGCCAGCCTTCCCCCCACACCCAATGGCAGACCGGCACATAGACCAGCAGGGTCCAGATCCCGGTGAACCAGAGCGTGACCGAAAACTTCATGCGTTCCACGATGGCGCCGATCATCAGGGCAGGGGCAAAGATCGCGAAGGTCAGGTGGTACATGCAGTACACCACCTCCGGCAGATTGCCGTTCAGCGAGTCGGCTTTCAGTCCCAGCAGGAACAGGCGTTTGCCGCCGCCGATCCAGGCCTGCAGTTCGCCGCCGTCGGTCAGTGCCAGGGTATAGCCGGCGATCACCCAGAGCACCGAGACCAGTGAAGTCGCGGTGAAAATCTGCACCATGACGGACAACACGTTCTTGGTCCGTACCAGTCCCGCATAGAGCAGGGCGAGACCCGGCATCGTCATGAACAGCACCAGTCCCGTCGAGGTGAGTATCCAGGCGGTGTCCGCGGCGTTCGGACCTTCGGGTGCGGCCAGCACGGGCCAAGTCAGGCCTGACAGGGCCAAGACTCTCATCATGGCGACTGGAAATTTCATCTTCTCCCCCTTCACCGGCCCGGCCGTCCGGCTTTCGATCACGTTATTGAGGCACCGGCTCCGCTGCGGTGCAAGATGGAGCACCATAAGCGTGCGTTCATGCGGTAACTATGCACCATGATTGCGCGATCTGCATCAACGCCGCGTCGGAATTCACGGAACTGACAGTTTTTCAATGAGTTGAATCATGGTACGCGTCATGCTTGGGCGTTTCGGATTGTTGAACCGTGAAGCAACCGGACAGCCATCGAGCTCGATGCACCATGGTGAATCTCTTTTCCTTACGGATGCGGGGACCGATCCTCGCCGGAGCCGCCCTGTTATGGGTCGCCAGCGGTATGGCACCGGTGTCCGGAGCTGGCCTGGAACAAGCGCGCGGGGTGTTCGAAATGCTGCCGGATGGCATGAATCCGAACGGCGCCGATTGGATGCAAAGCCTGCGGCTCACCTTGGGGGGCTGGATCGATGCCGGCCTCACCCACAATTTCGACGAACCCTGCTCCGGTTACAACGGTCCGGTGACCTTCTCCGATCGGTCGGACGAGTTTCAGCCGAACCAGGTCTACCTTTACCTCGAACGCGCGGTCGACCGCCAGGGAGAAAGCTTCGACCTGGGTGGCAGGCTGGACCTGCTGTACGGCACCGACGCCTGGTTCAGCCAGGCCTTCGGCGATCCTCAGGGGAGCTGGGACCGGCAGATCAGCGACAACAACCGCTACAGCCTGGCGGTGCCCCAAGCCTATCTGGAGGCGCTGGTGCCGGTGGGGCGCGGCCTCGCGGTCAAGCTGGGTCATTTCTACACCGTGGTCGGCGTGGAATCCGTCATGGCGCCGGAAAACTTCTTCTATTCCCATTCCTACGCCATGCAGTACGGGGAGCCCTTCACCCACACCGGTATCCGTTTCAGCTACCAGCCCACCGACAACCTGCTGCTGGATGCGGCTGCAGTGACCGGCAGCCAGTTCGCCGGTTGGGACGGCGTATTCGACCACAGTCTGGAGAACTGGGCCTTCGTCGGCGGCGGTACCTGGACCAGCGATTCCGGCGAGACCTCCCTGTCGATCAACGGCTCGAACGGCACCGTGACCACCGTGCCCCGGGGCGAGCTGAGCTTCTATAGCCTGGTTGCGCAGCACGACCTCACCCTGCGGCTGCACGCCATCCTCCAGCACGATCACGGCTGGATCAGCGGGGACGGCCAAACTTCGAGTTGGTATGGCCTGGTCCAGTACCTCTCCTACGATCTGGCGGACGATCTGTCACTCGGTCTGCGCGGCGAATGGTTCCGCGACGACGACGGCGTCCGCGTGCTGTCGCCGGCACGGGCACCGACGATGGGACTGGGTCCCGGCAGCTATTACGCCGTGACCGCCGGCGTGAAATGGTCGCCGCTTCCCTGGCTGACCGCGCGGCCCAACCTGCGCTACGACTGGTCCGACGGCACCCGTCCCTTCGACGATGGCAACGCGACTTCCCAGATCCTGCTGTCGGCCGATGTCATCGTGTCATTCTGATTCCCTGCTTCACGCCCCGTGAAGGCGGGCGTAATCCATTCAAGCCGGCGGCCTGAACATATCACGTCGCGGTTCAAGAACGGGCCGGGCGCTGGCGCGCCATCCTGCAATGGCTGTCGGCAATTAGTGACCACGGTCATCATCATGGCTGCGTTGACGGTCTACGGCGGCAGGGAGTTCTGGACCGGCGCGCACTTCGCCTATGCCCTGACCGTAGCGGTGCTAGGCGGTTTCATCGCACCGGTGGCGCGCGATCTGGTCGCGGCCATGGAAAGCCTGCGGAACCGGCCGCGATGATCGCGGCGGACGGCGAGCTTTCGGTCCGTCGGCGGACCGGTGGTCAGGGTCGCCGAACGGCCGGCGGGCTGGCTGCGCGGTGCGCATCGCGTGATCCTTCTGGTCTACGGCTACAACAAACAGCCAGTGCGAGTCCTGCGCGGTGTTCCGGCAGTTTCTGGATCACCTTCCGTACGGCATCGGGCGGGTCGGGCGTTTCTTCTGGCTGGGCGACGCCGACTTCGGTTTCTTCCAATGGCTCGATTTCTTGAGTTAGCCCACGGAGATTCCCGACGCCAAAAGTTCAGTTTGATGACCGTCATTGCGCTGGCGCCACGGGCCTGTAAACGCTCAAAATTCAACAGGCGCATGGTTGTCTTGGTCACGTTCGGGGAAGTGCTGTCATGATGGTTAACGCGAAGCTCAGGAGCGTCAAAAAGGCGCTAGCCTTTTTGACGTCGACTGGAGCGACTGGTTATGTGCATTCTTGGTGTTCATTGCCATTTCTTCCTCACTGGCCACGCTTTACACCATTTTCAAACGTATACCAGCAATTTTTCACGCAGGAAATCCAATGATGTTTGTTGCTGTCACGCCCAGAAGCTTCCTTCGCATACGCGATTATTTCCTTAAGCTTCCCAGATAAATAAGGGTCAATTATTCCCGTCAATTCAGATGCGATGAACTCCAAGCGCCTTAACGGGTGCTGCGCTTCATTTTTCGTAGATGCGTACATAACCTCATCGACGAGTTGGCGCAGTTCACTTAGTCTGCTGGTGTTCAAGCTAACCTCCGTTCGAGTACATAACAATTGATTGAATCGTTTCCGTATAGCTTCCTGAAATTTTTATCATGCTGCCTGCCGTGTGACAACACACGCCTTGAATTGCTTGGTCTATCCTTCTGTCTATTATCCCTTCACACCGAGATAGACTGATCTGGATTGCATGGCATGCTGGCCATTCCCACGGAACTGGTCCGTCTCTACGAGACCCAGCTGGCGCGGCATGGCGTCCTTGTGCAACAGCGCCGGTAATGTCGACTTTGATCCGCAGACGCGATTCGGGAAATTGTTTTCGGCCAAATTCTTAATGGCAACGCTGACGTGTCGAAGGCGAGTGGCAGCGCCGTGGACACCAAAAGGGAATCTCCCTCTGCACTTTAACACTGGTGGTGAAAAGCAGTTCGCCTTCTTCGCGCCCTTTTTCAGCACCGTTCATGGAGAGGGTTATGGATAATGACGGACCGCTCTCGCCCTGCTCGGCCCCCGGCGCTATCTTCAGTTTTCCTCATAGGCCCGATGCACGATGACCTCCCCGCCGCCAAATCATGCCAGATACTCGCCCCCGTCCCGGCATCCGCGTCATGCCCGGCTGCCACGACGCCATGTCGGCCCGACTGGTCGAGCAGGCGGGCTTCGAGAAGGGTTTCATGAGCGGGTTCGCCGTTTCGGCCGACCGGCTCGCCCTGCCCCACACCGGTCTTCTGTCCTGCGGGGAATTGGCGGACCAGGGGCGGGCCATCTGTGCCGCGGTGTCCATCCCGATGTTCGGTGACGGGGACGGAAGTGGTCTGCCGGCATGGGGGCCTAACGCCCGAGGGCGTCGCGCAGCGCGTTTTCGAGGTGCTCGTAGCGGAAACGGAACGGCTCCTGCTGCAGGCGTTTCGGTATTACCCGCTGTCCGCCGAGCAGCAGCTCCGCCGTCTCGCCCAAGGCCAGCCGGAGCGTGAACGCCGGCACCGGCAATGGCGCAGGCCGGTTGAGGAGGCGCGCCAGGCATTCGGTGAACTCGCGGTTGGTGACTGGATTGGGTGCGGTCGCGTTGAACGCGCCCTCCAGGTGTGCGCCCTCGATCAGGTATTCGGTGATGGCGATGTGATCGTCGAGGTGGATCCAGCTCATCCACTGGCGGCCGTCCCCGATGCGGCCGCCGAGGCCCAGCCTGAACAGGGGCAGCATCCGCTGGAGAAAGCCGCCATTCCGGCCGACGACCAGCCCGGTCCGCAGCATGCAGACCCGGACTCCATGTCCGGCGGCCCGGGAGGCAGCCTCCTCCCAGGCCGCACACAGGCGGTGGCCGAAGCCGTCACCGTGCGCGGATTCCTCGTCGAGCAGGGTATCGCCCCGGTTGCCGTAATAACCGACTGCCGAACCGCTGATCAGCACGGGGGGCTTGCTCTCGGCCCGTGCGATGTAATCGACCAGTGCCGTGGTCAGTCCGACTCGGCTTTCCCACAACAGGCGTTTGCGCGCTTCGGTCCAGCGTTTGTCGGCGATGGGTTCGCCGGCCAGGTTGACCACGGCGTCGAAGCCGGCCTGCGGGGAAAGCGAGTCGATGGCGGCAACCGGCATTACCGTCTCGCCGCACAGGCGTCGCACCGTGTCGGGCGCCTGCCGGCTGAGAACGGTCAGCCGGTGGCCGCGCTCCAACAAGCGACGGCACAGGCTTCTGCCGATGAAGCCCGTACCCCCGGTGATGAGGAGATGCATGGCGGATCCCCCCTGATTTCGGGTGAATCGGGGACGGCCACGGTCCGGAGCGTGCCCTCTAGGCTTCTGCCGCCAGCTCGTCGACCTTGGCGGCCATGATGAAGTCGTTCTCGTGGAGTCCATTGATCTTGTGGGTCTGGAACTCCACTCTGCAATAGCCCCACCCGATCCCGATGTCCGGGTGATGTCCCTCCGCCTCGCACAACTCGCCGACCTTCCGGGCGAAGTCCAGCGCTTCCATGAAATTCTCGAACCGGAACGTCCTTTTCAGCTTGGTCGCGGCGTCCTTGAGCTCCCACCGGGGCACATGGACGAGGAGTTTTTCGGCTTCCTCCGCGGTCAACGGCGGAATGCCGCCCTGGCAGGGGGTGCATTGTTTCGCTGTGAGAGAGCAGGCATCCATGATGACACCTCGTGCTGTGGTAGGGGTTCGAGCAGACCGGCGGGGGCCGCCGGAGCACCAAGATTACGTGGATCCGGACCGCACAGGCAAGGCCAGGCTGGCCCGCCGTGTGTTCGCCCGCCGGCTCAGAATAACGGTGAGACGCCGAAAATCTTCGCGTGGAAATGGAGCATGGCGAGATACAGGGCCACGGCGATGCCCAGCCGCTGCCACCCGATCTCGCCGAGTTCGAGCCGATTGCGCCCTTCCTTGATGGCCATGAAAGGAACGTTGGAAGTGGCGGCGGCAAAGCGTTCCCAGCGGTCGCCGTAGGTCCGCCGGCGCTTGGCATCGATCGAGCGCGTGCCGGCAAGGCACAGCGCCAGCAGCGAACCGAACAGCAACAGGGCGGCCACGTCGCCGTTGGCGATCACGTGGACCAGCGCCCACAGGGAGAGTCCCCACAGGAACGGATGGCGGGTGATCCGGAGAATGCCCCTGGCGGCTTCGGCATCGTTCAGCACGCTTTCGCCGGACACCGCCGAGGGATTCGGGGTGGTGAGGCCGGCGACCACGAAGATGAAGGACACCAGCATCAGGACCGCGGCGATCGGCTTGAATCCGGTGAGCTGGCCCTAGGTTTCGACATAGGGCGCCTGACGGTATGCGAACACGACCCACCCGAGCGCGAGCAAGGACAGCACCGAAAATGCGGCGCGGAAGGCTTGTTCGCCCCGGTAGGCGACGAGCCGGTCGCGCAGGCCGGTGCCGGAAATGAGGAAGTGGATGCCGACGAAGAACAGCATGGCCAGGGCAAGGTTCAACATGGGATTCTCCTGGAAAGGGCCTCGATTCCGGCTTTCGGACATCGAGGCGGATACCCGGGCAAGTCTGGTACCTTGCGGCGGCCGGTGTTCCGCGTCCCGAACCGTCCGCGCCCGGATTGGCGACTCGTCGCACTCATGCCACGCGCCAGCGCTCAGCCCGGATATTCGGCATGGCGCGGTAAGGCATCCCCGTCGCAAGACCAATGGGCTCTCGAATCCCAGAATATCCGCGCCTGCGGTTGGATCGGGGCTTCGTCGTCCAGGGAGCCGGCTGGTATGACGACACCGTCGATTTCCGGAACGTATCGGGCGACCTGACTTCCGCAGCGACTGCAAAACTGCCGGGTGAACCGTTTGGCCTCGGGAACCTTGAATTGCTTCAGCAAGGATTGGCCGTCCGCAAACACCAGTTCCGCATTCGCGAGGAACAGATTGGTCGCATGTCCGGTTCCTGACGACTTCCGGCATCGGGAACAATGACAATGATAGAAGCGTTGAGGGTCACCTTTGACTTCATATTTCACTGCGCCGCAAAGGCAACTGCCTTTGAGTGAGACCGACATACAACCTCCTGTGACGATCGGGAAATGAGAACCGTTGTGGTGAAGACACGGCCTCGAGCCGCGGGAGCCGTTCGAAGCCCGGGCGTGATCGCGGTCGGTCGATCATGGAGTCCTTCCGGTTCGTTCGGCATGGAAATCTCCCAGAGTCCGTCCCTCAGTCCGGTTCGTCGAGCGCCCATCGCTGCAGTTTATGATCGACGAAGACCAGTTCGTAAGCCGTGGTGTCCGGTACCAGCCACCAGGTGACGGTGAAAGTCGGGAGACCCAGCAGGAGGTTCCGGACGGCCGTATTTCTGCCGTACAGGTCATACAAGCGGACCACGGTGTTCCTGCCTTCCGCCGTTTCCCCTTCGTGCAGGGTCACATAATGGGAGTCGAGCACCTGGTCGACCTGCTGTTCGGTCATCCCTGCCGTAAGTTTGTCGAGATCACCGCTGTTGTGCTTCGCCGGTAGCACGATGCCGCAGCCGGAAAGCAAAGAAGCCGTGCAAACCGCGATCAAGGCTTTCATGGATTCTCCCAAGGACGTCGATGAAAAAATGCCGAAGCCGGTCGCCAGGACGGGTCCAGGATTCATCCTACACCGAATGCGCCCGGAAGGCGCGGCATGATCGCCCGGGCACTTCCAGGCGGTTACACTTGAGCCAGTGTGCTTTGGGCATGCCGATGCCGAACAGGGCATGGCCTCCCCGTGTGCCGTGCCAATTTTTCCCATGAGGGCGGTCGTGTCGGTCGCCGCTTCATGCTTCGCAACATCGAACGGAGAACGGCCTGGCGGCCCGGCCGTTTTCCACCGGCTAAGCTTGCGGAAGGGTGGGGAGCCGGTTTCGGCGCCAGTCGTCGAATGGGGCAGGCCGGCTGCTCGCGGTCTCTGGTTTGCCAGCGTACCTCGTTCGGGCTGATTGTGCACATCTTGCCGATTCGCCGCTCAATCAGGCGGTTGGCGGATCATATTCTTCGGTTTGCGTGATATCGTCTTTCCGGGGGAATTCGTTATTCAATTGCTTACAGATAATAAAGATTTGGCGGACGGCTACGCCGCCAAACTTCCCGCTGCACCCGACGGGCTGCCGCCCGCAGGTGAGCGGGGCATTGTGCCGCCCCTTGTAGGTCAAAAAATTGGGTCAAAATATGCCATCGGATAACGACAAGATTGAATTACTCGTCAAGCGGATAAAATATGCCCCGAGTCGAGAATGGGTCAATTCATATTTTGAATTGGTGAAACGGATCATCAAAATAACAGGATTGGATAACGATGATCCTCGACTTGTCATGTCTTTGTCGCCGAATAGTACAGGCTGGCGTTTTCCGGTTACCATCAATAATCGCTATGTTGTTGCTTTGCGAAAAAAGAAAGAAAATGAACAAACAAAACTATATGTTGGCTTGATTTTTACTGCCTCCGCCAGAGAAATCCCTCAATTGAGGGATAGTCCAGATCTGGGTAAGTGGGGGCAATTTAGAAACTTGCGCGGTGAAGATTCTGACCCGCCTTATTTCTTGCGCTTCGGCAATTTCCATGAATTGCTTTATTGGCTGGAGACATCTGAGCAAATCTACCAAAGTTGGAGTGAAGCACTTTTAGCAGAAGTCGGACGGGCTAAATCTTCGCCGTATCGAAAATCTCACGAGCCGCTTATGTATAAAATGGCGGTTGATGTGAATTTTAGAGCAGAAATTTTAGATAGGGTTTACACGGAAAGTAAACCTGGTTTGGGATTGTTGCCTGAACAAATAGACGAGCCTCAAGAGTTTTACGAAGGTGCATCAAAGTCTATTACGGTAAATGCTTATGAGCGTAATCCGCAAGCCAGAAACGCTTGTATTGAACACTACGGCGCAAAATGTATTATTTGCGGCTTTGTTTTCCATGAAAAGTATGGCGAAATCGGAAAAGGTTTTATCCATGTTCACCATATAAAACCTTTGGGCGAAATTTGTGCAGAATATCAAGTTGACCCAATCAATGATTTATGCCCAGTTTGTCCCAATTGCCATGCAATGCTGCACATGAGAAAGCCACCGTATAGCCTAAACGAAATTCGGGCTATGCTCAAAAGGTAAAAGTCTTGCAAAGCCAAAAGCGGTACAACATTGCGTGCAGGCGGACTTGGGGTGATGTTGCCCCGTTTTAGTGGAAGGAGAGATAAATCCTTCACGCTGCGAATGGAGGCAATGATGACAATGAGTGCGACACGACGAACATACGGCAGCGCGCTCAAGAGCGAAGCGGTTGAACTCGCTGCGAGGAGTGGCAGGCCGATAGCCGAAGTCGGACGCGGGTTGGAGCTGTCGGAGGGGCTGCTTAAGCAGTGGGTGCGAAAGGCCAAACGGGATGGAGAAGCAGCATTTCCCGGCCACGGTCGCCTGAAAGCGAAAGAATGGATCCCTATACCTTCTATACCCTCCTGACGCTGGCTTCGGTGGGAAAGGCCGGCATGATTCTGCTGGTCGCTCCCCAATATCCCGGCCGGATCACCCGCGGCATGCATGCGTGGGCATTGGGCGGGCTGATGATGGGGATGAATTTCGCGCTTTTCGTCCTGACCGCGAGATCGCTGGTTCCGGAACCGGTCGCACTGGGTGGGGCGGTCACGCTCGGGATCGGCGGAACCCTCCTGGTTTTCGTCGCCGTGCAGGAACTCCGGGAGCGCGTCTACGGCAAGTTCGCGCTGCTGGGCGTGTTCGTGTTTGCCGCCGTCGCTAACGCCTACACCCTCCACGCCGGTTACGACGGGCTCCGCATCAGCGTCAACAGCGGATTGGCCGCTGCGGTGTTCTTCATGATTGCACGCGCTCTGCTGCGTCCGGATCCTCCCTCCGGCCGGTCGATTTACCGGGTCACCGGTTTCCTGGCGCTCGCCATCAGCGTGGTATTGGCGATCCGGGCGGTGAGTCCGCTCATCCTGGATTCACCCATCGTCCATCCCATGGACGAAAACTGGGTGCAGCAGTTGACGTACTCCGCCATCCTGGTCGGAAACGTCCTGGGTTCTCTGTGCTTCGGTCTGATCGTCGCCGAGGAGCTCAATGCCGAATTGCATCAGCTGGCATCGTTCGACTCGCTCACACGGATCTATAACCGGCGAGTGTTCGAAAACCTCGCCACCGATGAACTGCTTCGGGCTCGCACGAAGCGGGTGCCGGTCTCGCTGCTCATGATCGACATCGATCATTTCAAGCAGGTCAACGACCGGCACGGTCATGCCGCGGGCGATGCCGCCCTCGTCCGGGTTGCGGAGACCATGGAAGAAAGCCTGCGGCACCGAGATCTGCTCTGCCGCTACGGCGGCGAGGAATTCGGCGTTCTGTTGCCGGCCACCGGGCGGGCCCAGGCACAGCGCATCGCTGAACGCCTGCGCCTGGCGACGATGCACGCCGGCTTCCTCTACGGCGGAGAAGCCATACCGCTCACCGTGAGCATCGGTGTCGCCTGTATCGAAGGGCCACCCTACGATTTGTCCCTGCTCAAGCATGATGCCGACCGTGCCCTGTACGTCGCCAAACAGGCCGGGCGCAACCGAGTGGCGGTCGTCTGACGACGGATGCAATGCGGCGGGTCATCGCCGCCGATCGAATCGCCGTAGGCGGGTTTCCCCGGGGGCAGGGAGCGATCCCAGGTACGGTCTCGTTTCATCCGGCCCCGGGATCCGCCGCGCGCAGCACCTCGTACCAGCGGCCGGCCATCGACTGGCCGCCGCTTCATCCCGGAGACGTGCTCGCCGTGACTCCCGGAGCCGTTCGTTCAGCCGGCCGAATCCCGCACGCTCTCGTTCCAGCCTTGGCCCGGGCCGGGTCTTCCCCTCAGTGCGCACGACGTCGAGGGCGGCGAAGTCGGAGGGTCATGTCAAAAGCGGCTCGATCCACTCTCACCGCTCGTCCTTGACCATGACGAACCGGCAACGGCCTTGCGACAGGTTGGCCCACAACCTCCCGATCGAGCGATCGTCCTCAGCCCCGTTCCAGCGATCGGCCCCCTTGTGCCCCACCGCCAGAACCACTCCGGGCCTGTCTGCACTGCCGGGCAACTGGCATAGAAAATTGGGATAGAACCGGCCATCGGCCGTGGGTGCGGCGTCGACGGGAGGCAGGTCCCACGGATACTCCAGCACCTCCGGGTCATCGAATGACACAAATCGAGCCCCCTCTCCCTCTGGGAGAGGGTTGGGGGTGAGGGAAGCCGGTGCCGGTTTCGGCGAACCAGACGAACTTGGCCAGTTGCGCGAATGTCACGTCGCGGCGGATCTGGCCGTCGGCGTCGAAGAGCGGTTCGGCGGACAGGCGGCAGAACTGGAAACCGCCGCCCAGTCCTTCGACGGCTTTCTCTCCTCTCCCGCTTGCGGGAGAGGGGGGATTACCACTGGACTTCCCTTTGTAACGAGGCGTTCGGGGTTGCGTCGCCGGTCATTCCCTGGAACCAGCGATGAAGCCCAGGCCAAAAACCGCCCTCGATGCCTGTCTTGCACGCGCCAAGGTCATCGAAGGGCTGCTGGCCGAGGGCCCGTCGCGAAATCCTCGGGCGGCAGGGCATTCCAGAAACGGGGGACCATGTCTCGCCCCGGCACCTCGCTGGCAGCCGGCGTCGATGCGACGTGCCACCTCCCGAAGCCTTGCCAATACGGTGTTCTGACGAACCCTGAAAAAAGCCTGCGCAAGGTCGGCTTGGGGGAGGGGGGTGAGGCGATTTTTTTCCACCCCGCGAAAATCCGCCCTGAGCGGTCCGCTTACCACTCCAGGCCGAAAATGACGATCCCGGTGATCAGTGCGGCGATGAGCGTCGTGCCGATGAGGAAAGGAAAGAGCAAATCGCGCCGGTGCCGCCGGATATACCGTCTCATTCTTCGTTTGAGCGCTTGGAGTTCTACCATACGGTGGTCCCCCTCCTCTTTGGGAAGAATGCAAGAACCATAGTCCAGCTACGGCGAAAGTCATGCGACAATTCAAGGCAATGGTGGGTTTCCTAGATAAAAACAATTGCTCTGACGGTGCTTGTATCGTCATTTAAGGAGAGTAGGGTGTCTTCTTGCGGCTCGATGAACGAGGTGCGGTCGCCGGATCAGGATTCCAACGCCGTCACGGGTTTCGTAGCGGGGCTCTGCGGGAGACGGTCACCGGTCGCCGTGCGTGATCTCCCCGGTCATTCGACCGTGAAGACGACGGAGCGCTTGCGCACCTTACGCCGGAAGTCGTCGGGGACGCCATTGATTGAATTGGTGGGCCATGTAGGGATCGAACCTACGACAAACGGATTAAGAGTCCGCTGCTCTACCAGCTGAGCTAATGGCCCGTGACACGGGTATGGGGTGACCGATGGGGCTCGAACCCACGACAACCGGAATCACAATCCGGGACTCTACCGACTGAGCTACGGTCACCACTGAAATTGGCGCGCCTGGCAGGACTCGAACCTGCGACCCTCGGCTTAGAAGGCCGATGCTCTATCCGGCTGAGCTACAAGCGCTTGAACTGGTCGGGGTAGAGGGATTCGAACCCCCGACATTCTGCTCCCAAAGCAGACGCGCTACCAGACTGCGCTATACCCCGGATGAGCTTGCCGAACCTCGTCGATGCGCCACTCAAAGAGTGGCAAATTCTATAGTCTCAGGAAGGGTCCGTCAATCTCGATGTCTCAAAGATTCGCCCTCACCGTTTCGAAAACGGCATGGGCTTTCGCCTCGCCCTCTTCCAGCAGGGCCTCGAGCCGATCCACCCGCTCCCGGGCGAAAGCTTCGTCTTTCACACCCTTGGCGTTGACGTAGACATTCAGTGCCGCGCTCTTGAGGGCGGCATGGGCAGCCATGACGGCCACGCCGGCGTCGCTGATCAGGTTGCGGTTGCCTTTTTGGGCGGCAGTCTCGCTCAGCCCGATGATGTCCAGGCAGAGACGGGCGCAGGCCAAAGGGACCTCGGTCGCGGCTTTCAGCGCTTCCTGTATGGCCGTGCTGCGTGCGACCTTGTCCTCCTCCGTTTCGCGAGGCAGGGCGTAGGCCGCCATGACCCGGTCGAAGGCTTCGATATCCGCCCGGATCATGTCGATGGACTGCGCCCGCAAGGCGTCCGCTCTTGCCAGGACGTCGGCCATTTCGGCTTCGACGGCTTCGTAGTTCTTCTTGCCCACCGTCAGGTTGCACACCATGCCGACCAGAGCCGCTCCCATCGCGCCCATGATGGCCGCCGCACTGCCGCCACCGGGCGTCGCCGACTTGCTGGCGAGTTCGTCGAGAAACTGCTGGATCGGCTGGTCCTGGATCATGGCGCGCGGTGCTTGAGAAAACGACGGCCGATCATTATAAGCAAGCCCTTCGGCTGGCGTAAAATCACGAGTCGACGCGCCGTGTGCCGATCACCGGGAACAACACCAAGTACGAACCTTAGACCATGAAAAAGCTGCTGTTTCAATTCGATACCGACCTGCATCCGTCCGTTTTCGACACCGTCGTGGGCTACGACGGTGGCGCCGATCAGGTCATTGCCCATGGGCATTTGACGCCCGACAACGTCGGCCCGCTGGTGGAGGGAACCATCTTCACCCGCGCGCCCAAGGACAAGAAGAACACCGCCATATTCGTGGGCGGCAGCGACCTGGTGGCAGGGCAAAATCTGTTGCGGGCGGTGCGGAAGAAGTTTTTCGCCGATTTCCGGGTGTCGGTGATGCTGGACAGCAACGGCAGCAATACCACCGCGGCGGCCGGGGTCGCCAAGCTGGCTTCGAGCGGCACGCTGGCGGGCAAGAAGGCGGTGGTGCTGGCGGGCACCGGTCCGGTGGGCCAGCGGGCGGCGGTGATGCTGGCGAAGGAGGGCTGTTCGGAAGTGGTCATCACCTCGCGGCAGATGGCCCGCGCCGAGCACGCCTGTGCCGAGATGAAGGCGCGTTTCGGGGTCGATCTGGTGCCGGTCGAGGCATTCGACGACGATGCGCGTGCCGCGGCGATCGCCGACGCCCAGATCGTGTTCGCCACCGGGGCGGCGGGGGTACGGCTGTTGGAAGAATGTCACTGGCGCGACCGCCCCGACCTGGAGCTGCTGGCCGATGCCAACGCCACTCCCCCCCTGGGGTTGGGCGGGACCGACATGATGGACCGGGGCACGGACCGGCACGGTAAGATCGTTTGGGGAGCGATCGGATTCGGCACCCTCAAGCTGGCCGTGCATCGGGCCTGTATCGCCAAGCTATTCGAGCGTAACGATCAGGTGTTCGACGCGGAGGAAATTTTCGCGCTGGCCAAGACCATGGCCTGAGCGCCGGTCTTCTCATTCGCGCCGCCAGGTCGTGCCGGCGGCGGAGTCTTCCAGGATGATTCCCTGGGCCTTGAGTTCGTCCCGGATGCGGTCGGACTCGGCCCAGTTCTTGGCTTTGCGGGCCTCGATGCGTGCCTGGATCCGTGCCTCGATGTCCGCATCGCTCAAGCCCGAACCGCCGGCATCGCTCTTGAAATAGGCTTCCGGGTCGGTCTGCAACAAACCCAAGACGTTTCCCAGGGATTTCAGCGTCGCTCCCAACGCCGCGGCCTTGGCCGGCTCCGCCGCCTTGTGGCGGTTGATCTCGCGTGCCAGGTCGAAGAGCACGGCGATGGCTTCGGGAGTGTTGAAGTCGTCTTGCATGGCGTCCGCGAAACGGGAGGAGAAACCCTCATCCCGGCCCTCTCCCAAGGGGAGAGGGAGGTCTGGAGCCAGGCCGCGCAGTGCGGTGTAAAGGCGCGACAGTGCCGCGGCGGCCTCGTCGAGGTTTTCGTCTGAATAGTTCAGCGGGCTGCGGTAATGGCTGTTGAGGATGAAGAAACGCACCACCTCCGGCCGGTAGCGGGCCAGTATCTCGCGCACGGTGAAGAAGTTGCCCAGCGATTTGGACATCTTCTCCTCGTTGATCCGCACGAAGCCGTTGTGCATCCAGTAATTGACGAAATGCTCGCCGGTCGCCCCTTCCGACTGGGCGATCTCGTTTTCGTGGTGGGGGAATTGCAGGTCCATGCCGCCGCCGTGGATGTCGAAATGGGCGCCTAGGCAGCGGGTCGACATGGCTGAGCATTCGATGTGCCAGCCGGGACGGCCCGGGCCCCAGGGGGATGCCCAGAACGGCTCGCCCGGCTTGGCCGATTTCCAGAGCACGAAGTCCAGCGGATCGCGTTTGGCTTCATCCACTTCGATCCGTTCGCCCGCTCGCAGCTCGTCAAGGTTCTTGCCCGACAGCCGGCCGTAGTTGGGGAAGCTCGCCACCGCGTAGAACACGTCGCCGTTGCTGCCGACATAGGCGTGGCCGCGCTCGATCAGTGTGCCGATCATCGCTAGGATGTCGTCGATGGACTCGGTGGCGCGCGGTTCGTGATCGGGCGGCAGCACGCCCAGCGCGCGCTCGTCTTCGTGCATCGCCTCGATGAAGCGGGCCGTCAACGCGCCGATGGTTTCCCCGTTTTCCACCGCCCGCCTGATGATCTTGTCATCGATGTCGGTGACGTTGCGGACATAGGTCACTTTCAACCCCAAGTGCCGCAGGTAGCGCGCCACCATGTCGAACACCACCATGACCCGGGCATGCCCCAGATGGCAGTAGTCGTATACCGTCATGCCGCACACGTACATGCGGACACGACGGGGCTCGAGAGGGCGGAATTCCTCCTTCTGCCGGGTCAGGCTGTTGTATATCTTGAGCATGTCATTCCGATTCGTAGGTGAACTCGGCCAGCCGCCGGTGCAGGCGCGGCTTGTCGAGCATCTGATAGATCTTCGCCAGCTCCGGCCCGTCCAGGCTGCCGGTCAGCGCCGCCCGCAGCGGCAGGAACAGGTGCTTTCCTTTGGCGCCGCTGCGCCGTTTCAGCCCGGCGAGGAAGGCGGCGAAATCGTCCGGGGACTCCGTCGCGGCATCGATGGCCGCCAGGTAAAACGCCTCACCGGCCGCCTGCGCCACCGCGGCGATGTCGGCCGCCAGTTCCAGCTCGTCGGTGAACAGGATACGGGCCCAGGCATCCGCCTGTTTTGGGAACAGACAGTTGCTGCGGACGAGGTCCAGGAAACCGGCGCGGTGGGCGTCCGGCACCACGGCCCGGGTTTCGGCATGGAGCCAATGCCAGAGGGTGTCGTCGGCAGCGCCGCGCACCGCCAGGCCCTGCCAATGGTCGAGGTGGGACACGTCGAAACGTGCCGGCGAGCGGCCCAGCCGGCGGATGTCGAACCCGGCCCGCAGCGCGGGGAGTCCCAGCAGTTCCGCGCCATCATAATGGTGGCCGAGCCGCGCCAGCATGTTGACCACGGCTTCGGGAAAATAGCCTTCCTCGCGCAGCTGCTTGATGCTGCGGCTGCCGTTGCGCTTGGACAGCGGCGCGCCGTCGTCGCCGACGATGAGCGAGATGTGGGCGTAGCGGGGCTGGGGGAGATCCAGGGCGGCGAGGATCATGAGCTGGCGCGGGGTGTTGGTGAGGTGATCCTCGCCCCGCAGCACCCTCGTGATGCCCATCAGCGCATCGTCGATGGCATTGCAGAAGAAGAAGGCGGGGCTGCCGTCGGCGCGGCGGATGATGAAGTCACCGATGTCCTCCCCGGCGAAGCGCTGCGGCCCACGGACCTCATCCTCGAATTCCACCACCCGGTCTTTCGGTACCCTGAAGCGCAGGGTCGCGGCCAGCCCCTCCTCATGCCTGCGGCGGACTTCGTCGGCCGGGAGATGGGCGCACCGTCCCGAATAGCGCGGCGGCCGGCCGGAACTCAACTGCACCTTGCGTGAAACCTCGAGTTCCAGCGGGGTGCAGAAGCAGGGATAGGCCAGACCCTTTTCCTCCAAGATACGGTAATAGGTCGCGTAGATTTCGCCGCGCCGCGACTGATACCAGTCCGGATCCGGTTCGGCGCCGCGCGGCCCTTCCTGCCAGTCCAGACCGAGCCAGCGCAGGTCGTTCATCAATTCGGCGACGAATTCGGCACGGCTGCGCTCAAGGTCGGTGTCCTCGATCCTGAGCACGAAGACGTCGCCTCCGAGAGCGCTGAAGAGCGCAGTGCGCGCATTGCCGAGATGGATCAGCCCAGTCGGGCTGGGCGCGAATCGCGTCTTGATGGGGGACATGGTGCGGATGGCGGAACGGACGAGTGGCCGGAAAACAGCATCAAAGAGTAACGGCAAGGAGCGAGCACCCGCAAGCCGAGGTGGCTCGTTCCGCAGTTTGCCATCCTCTTGGAGCATGTTAACCTTCTGCGCCGTGTGGCGGGCACCGTCCCTGGAAGCACGGGTGACCGTGGAGCGGCCGGCAACCCCTTTCGAAACGATACCATCGACAAAACCGCGGGATACCGGTCGTCGTGAAAACATTGAGCTGCCTTCTCTGGACGCCCCTTGCGGGCGCTCTGGTACTGGCCTTCCTGCCACGCCATTGGCACCGGCACGCCTGCAGCATCGCCCTGGGGTTCAGCGGCCTGTGTCTGCTGTTGACCCTGTTCGTCACCATCCGTTTCGAGACGAACTCGCCGGACGTCCAGTTCAGCGAAATGCTGCCCTGGAATCCCGGCATGGGCAGTTTCTATGCCTTGGGAGTAGACGGTTTCTCGCTGCCGCTGGTGCTGCTCTCGGCCTTCCTCTGTCTCGTGGCCTTGCTGGCGGGCCTGGGTGGCCCCCGGCCGCGCGGCTACTACATTGCTTTCCTGAGTCTGGAATTCGGGATGCTGGGCGTGTTCCTCTCCCGTGACTGGGCGCTTTTCTACGTGTTCTGGGAGCTGACGCTGATCCCGCTGTTCTTCCTGATCGATCAGTGGGGCGGCAAGCGCCGGCACGGGGCCGCCCTGAATTTCGTGCTCTACACGATGGGCGGTTCGGTGTTCATGCTGATCGCCCTGCTCATGGTCTACGCTGCATCGGCCGAGCATTCGACCCTCATGGATTCGATGCAGGGGGTGGCGCGCGGCCTGCCGCGCGGCAGCCAGGTCTTGATCTTCCTCGGCCTCCTCACGGGCTTCGGGGTGAAGATGCCGGTATTTCCCCTGCATGGCTGGCTGCCGCTGGCGCATGTCGAGGCGCCCAGCCCCATCAGTATCCTGCTGTCCGGCGCCTTGCTGAAGATGGGTGCCTACGGCTTGATCCGCGCCTGCGCCATGTTGCCGGAGGCGGTGGTCGTCATGCAGCCATGGCTGGCGGCGATTGCTCTGGTCGGGATCGTGTACGGCGCGCTGCTGGCATGGCGTCAGAGCGACCTGAAAGCCATGATCGCGTATTCCTCGGTCAGCCACATGGGCTTCGTGCTGGTGGGCCTCGCCGCGATGAATCCGGTGGGTCTGACCGGCGCGGTGATGCAGATGACCGCCCATGGTCTGGTGGCGGGCGCGCTGTTTCTTTTGATCGGCCTCCTGTACGAACGCACCCATACCCGCGAACTCGCCGATTACGGCGCCTTGGGCCGGACCGCGCCCCGCCTCGCGGCGTTTACCGTGCTGGCTCTGCTGGCTTCCATGGGATTGCCGGGCTCGGTCGGCTTCGTCGCCGAATTGCATGCGATGATCGGCGGCTTCCAGCATTTCGGTGCCTGGATGCTGGTCGCGAGCTTCGGGGTCCTGGTCGGCGGCGCCTATGCGCTGCGGTGTGTCGCCGCGCTGGTCGCCGGGCCGGCCAAGCCGGCGATGTCCGGCCTGGAAGACCTGCGTCCGGCGGAATTCGCCGGCGCGTCCTGCCTCGTGGCGGCCATCGTCTGGCTCGGCCTCGCGCCCGCCGCGCTGCTCGAGCTGAGCCGGGTGTCGATCGGACATTATCTGGCAGCGCTGCAGCCCGAATTCCTCTGAGTCGGACATGAGCCACCCGGGCGGCGCCTCCCTTACCGATCTCAAGATGCGCCTGGCGGAGGCCGTCCAACGTATGGAGCACGTGCTGCCGGGCCAGGCGCCGATCCGGGATTTCGTGCACCACAACACCTTGCACGGATTCCAGCACCTGCCGTTCGCAGCGGCGTTGGAGGAAGCCGAGCGTCTCACCGGCATCCGTGGCTATCTGCCGGAAAACGAATTTCGTGCGCTGCACCGGAAAGGCCGCATCGACGATGCCGACATCGACGCGGTACTCGACCGCCACCTCGGGGCGGCGGGGGAGGAAGTTCTCGCCGTCGCCGGCGGCGAGCCTGTGACCCGCCGCCAGATCCATCGCCTGCGGCTGACGGTGGACCTCGAACCCGTGGATCCTGCCCGTTTTACCTGGCTGGTCGACGAACTCGAGGCGCTCGACCGCTTTGATCCGGAGGTTTCGCCCGAAGCCCGGCGCCGGCTCATGGAGTCGGCCAAGCGCGGACGGGGAGAGGCCGTCGCCTCGCGTCGGCTGGTGCGGGATCTGTGGGACGCCTGTCTGGAACGGCTCGGGCTGGGCGACTACACCGCCTCGCATCCGGAGGATCTGTTGGGTCACGCCATCGCCCACGCCGAAGCGCTGTACGCTGATTTCAAGGCCGAATCCTCCGGCGGCGGGCTTTCGGTGTCGCATCGAGCCATGCGTGAGGAGGCGCGTGCCTTGCTTGCCGAAGAGATCGATGCCGTGGGCCGGGAGCAAACCCTTCGCGGCTTCATACTGAAGCTGACTGGGCAGGACGTGCTCGACCGCGTCCGGCCCCAGCTCATTCGCCATTGCGCTTCGCACCTCGACGAAGGGCTGGCCGCCTGGCATTCTCCGGACCGGAGCTTGGGATTCTATGCGGCCTGGAAGCGTTCCATGCGGCATGGCGCCGAAGGGGGGCTTGGCGAGGTTCCGTTGGGCCACGCCGAGCTGGACGCTCTGCCCGACGATCCGGCCGAGGTGGTCGTCTTCGAGCTCGAGCAGCGAGGCATCCCCTTGCCGTACTGGGAGGGTTATTTGGAGCGCCTGGCGCTGGAACTGCCCGGCTGGTCCGGGATGATGAACTGGCGGGCCCACCGCCCGCTCTACCGGGCCAACCGGACGGTGCCCGTGAGCCTGATGGACTATCTGGCGGTTCGCCTCATCCTGGACCGCCGCTACCTGGGGCGGATCTGTTCGGAAACCTGGGGCATCGGCGGCCACATCGGCGAACTGGCACGCTATTTCGAGGCTCATCTTTCCGAGTTCGTGGTTCGTCACGCCTTGTACTGCGGTGACCTGCCGGAGTTCCTGGCCGCGACGTGTGCCGATCTGGTACGGCGGGCCGGCTGTGAGCGCGTCGACAGGAAGCCGTGGCGTGTCGCTGCCGACATGATCTTTTCCTGGCGCCACGCGCCCGGGGCAGGGCGGGACCTACGCATTCGCCTCCACGGCAGCGGCTGGCGGCTGTTCAAGCTGGCTCAGCATCTGGGGCTTTCGGCGCACGATGTCCAGGCATTGTCGGCCAGCGAGATCGAACGGCTGCTCTGCGCGCTGGACGAGCTGACGCCCGCGCAGCGCGGCTACCTGTGGCTGTGCGCCTACGAACGCCACTACCGCGAGCCTCTGTTCAACGCACTGGCCAGCAACCATGGGCGCGGGCGCTGGGCCACCCGCGACGAGCGCCCTCAGGCGCAGATCGTGTTCTGCATGGATGACCGGGAGGAGGGCGTCCGTCGCCATCTGGAAGAACTGAACCCCGCCGTCGAGACCCTGGGGGCCGCGGGATTTTTCGGAATTCCCATGTACTGGCAGGGGCTGGACGATGCCGAACCTTCGGCCCTGTGCCCGATCGTCGTCACACCCTCCCACGAAGTGCGCGAGGTTCCCCGCCCCGGCGAGGAAGCGGCTCGGCGATTGCACGACCATAGGCGGGGAGTCGTCCGGCTGCTCGGCCGGGTCTTCAATCAGGAAATCCGGCGCAACTTGCTCAGCTCCCACCTGCTGATCGATCTGGTGGCTCCTGGCGTCGCGGTTGGCCTGATCGCGAAGGTCCTGCTGCCGCGCTGGGCGGCGACGTTGTCCCGCTGGCTGGCGGACCTCTGGATGCCCGAGGTGCCGACCACGCTGGCGCTGCATGCGGCGGATGATGCGGCGCCGGCCGGTCCGGAGCAGCCCCGCCCGGGCCTGACCGACGCGGAACAGGCGGACCGGGTGGCGGCATTCCTGCTGAACATCGGCCTGACTCAGGGCTTCGCGCCCATCGTGGTGCTGATGGGGCACGGTTCCGCCAGCCGGAACAACCCGCACCTCGCGGCCTACGACTGCGGGGCCTGCAGCGGGCGCCACGGCGGTCCCAATGCGCGGGTGTTCGCAGCCATGGCCAACCGGCCCCAGGTCCGGGAGCAACTGGCGCAGCGGGGCTTGGTAGTACCGGCGGACACTTGGTTCGTCGGCGCCGAGCACAACACCTGCAGCGAGGAAATCACCTGGTTCGACGTGCAGGACATCCCGCCTTTGAGCCGCATCGGCTGGCATGCCTTCGCAGCGCAGCTGGACGAGGCCTGCCGGCTTTCGGCCCAGGAGCGCTGCCGCCGTTTCGCCTCGGCGCCCCGGCGGCCCTCGCCGGCCCGGGCGCTGCGCCATGTCAGCGCGCGCTCGGTGGATTTCAGTCAGGCACGGCCGGAATTGGGTCATGCGACCAATGCCGCCGCCCTGATCGGCCGGCGTTCGGTCAGCCGGGGTCTGTTCCTCGACCGCCGGGTGTTCCTGATTTCCTACGACCCGACCCGTGATCCGGAAGGGCGCATCCTGGAAGGGATCCTGCTGGCGGCGGGTCCCGTGGGGGCCGGTATCAACCTCGAATACTATTTTTCCACGGTGAACAACGAGCGCCATGGCTGCGGTTCCAAGGTCGCCCACAACGTGACCGGCCTGTTCGGGATCATGGAGGGCGCCGCCAGCGATCTGCGTACCGGTCTGCCGCGGCAGATGGCCGAAGTCCACGAAGCCATGCGGCTGCAGGTCGTGGTGGAGCAGACGCCGGAAATCCTGGCGGCGATCTACCGCCGCCAGCCGCCGATCCGGGAGCTGGTCGGCAACGGCTGGATCCTGTTGTCCGCGATCGACCCGGGCGACGGTACGATTTCGGTGTTCGATCCGGAACGGGGCTTTGTTCCCTGGGCCGGCGCGGCGACCGATATGGCGTTGTGCGGCCGTTCGACCGACTGGTTCGAGGGCCATGTCGAGCCGCTGGCTCCTGCCTTGATCGCCGTTTGACGCCCCGCGATGGCCTCTCTCGAAAAAGCCGCTGTTCTGATTCCAATGCTGCCCGCAGCAGCCGCGTTCTGCATCGCCGCGGGCATCGCGCTCGGGCGTCTGGAGGGCGAATCCTGCGAACGCGTGAGCGCCCGGATCGCGCTGGCGGCGCTGGGGGCATCCGGACTGCTGGCTTTGCTGCTGCTGGTGCTGGGATCCGCCGGCATTCTCGATGCCCGAACGGTGCTGGGCACCTGGCTGGCCAGTGCGGATTACCGCGTGCTCCTCAGCCTCCAGCTCGACCGTCTGAGCTCGGGTTTGTCCGTGCTGATCGCCCTCATGGCCTACCTGGTCGCGCACTTTTCCATTGACTACATGCACCGCGAGCGGGGCTTCCACCGGTTCTTCCTGGTGCTCAGCCTGTTCACCGGGGCGATGCAGCTCCTGGTGCTGGCCGGGAATCCGGTGCTGACGTTTTTCGGCTGGGAGCTGGCCGGGGTCTGCTCCTACCTCCTGATTGCTTACGCCTACGATCGTCCGGTTGCGGCGGGCAACGCCACCCGAGCCTTCCTCACCAACCGTGTGGGGGACGCCGGCTTGGTTCTGGCGATCGCCCTGAGCTTCGCCTGGACCGGTCAGCTCGAGTGGTCGAGGTTGCTGGCCGGCCTGGCGCGGCTCTCGCCGGAGAAGCAGAACCTCGTGGCTGCGTGCTTCCTGGTCGCGGCTTTTGCCAAATCCGCCCAGGTGCCTTTCTCGCCGTGGCTGGCGCGCGCCATGGAGGGGCCGACGCCGTCGAGCACGCTTTTCTACGGGGCGCTGATGATCCATGCCGGGGTTTACCTGGTGCTGCGGCTCGAACCCCTGTTCGCCCAGGCCGAGGCGGTGTCGGCGCTGATGGCGGCGGCCGGTCTCGCGACCGCGCTCTACGGCTATTTCTGCGGGCTCAGCCAGACCGACGTCAAATCCGCTCTGGCGTTTTCGACTCTGGCCCAGGTCGGACTGATGTTTCTGGCCTGCGGCCTGGGGTTCTGGCAGCTCGCGTTCTGGCATCTGTTCGCCCATGCCGTCGTTCGTGGCTACCAGTTCCTCGCCGCGCCCGGGCTGATGCATGCGCTTTCCGGACAGCCGCCCCGACCTTTGCCGGCCTGGCTGGCCGAAAGCCGCCGGGGCTACGCCGCCTCGCTGAACCGGTTTTGGCTGGAGCCCGCAGTGGACCGCGCCTGCGTCCTGCCGGTGCAGCGCCTGGCGGACGACTTCGATACTTTCGACCGCCGGGTGCTGGATCGTCTCCTCGATGCCCCGGTCCCCGCGGTCCAGGCGCTTGCGGCGCTCGCCAACTGGGAGGAGCGGCGTATCGGGGTGCCGCTGGGCGCAGAGGCGGAGCGGCGGATCGGGGGGCTGCCGGGCTGGATCGTCGCCCGCACTGCTGATGTCCTGCACTGGTTCGAGGACCGTCTGGTTCTGCGGGGCGTCGGCCTCGACCTGTGGCGGGCGGGACGGCGTCTCGGTCGTGCCCTGCAGCGGCTCGAGGCGCTGCTCGCCGAGCCACGCTACGTGTGCCTGGTGTTGCTGATTTCACTGTTCGCGGTCGGGTGAAAGGGATTCCATGACGGGCGAGATACCCTGGTCCGAAATCACCGGCTTCCCGGTGCTGAGCACCTTGATTGGATTGCCGTTGGTGTTCATGCTGGCTGCGCTACGGGCAGAACAGCGGGGTCTGGCCTGGATCATCGGCTTGGCCGGCAGCCTCGCCGAGCTGGGGGTGGCCTTGTTCCTGCTGGCCCGGTTCGATGCCGGGACCGCCGATTTCCAGTTCACTGAACACACGGTGTTCCTGTCCCTCTTGAATTACCACCTGGGCGTTGATGGCATCAGCCTGGGGTTCGTCCTGCTGACCGCGCTGCTGACGGTACTGGCCCTGCTGTGCCGGGAAGTCGGAAAGGACGGCCCCTCCGGCCTGTACGTGGCGACGGTGCTGGCCTGCGAGGCTACGGCGATGGGTATGTTTCTCGCCCTGGATCTGGTCCAATTTTGGATAGCAGCCTGCCTCGAGCTGTGGCCGGTCGCTTTGATCCTGGGGCGCTGGGAGGGTGGCGACGGCACCGAGGCCAGGCGGGTCTACCTGCGCTTCGCCGGTATGGGGCTGGCGCTGCTGGGCGTGGGTGTTTTCCTGTTGGGGTTGGGGCATGCGCGGGCCACGGGAATCTGGTCTTACGATCTGGCGGCGCTGCTGGAGACCCCGCTGTCGGGCACGTTCGAATCCCTGGTTTTCGTGCTGCTGTTCTATGGATTCTCGGTGCGCCTGGCGCAGTTCCCGCTGCACGGCTGGCTGCCGATCGTCGCGGCGCAGGGCCCGCCGGTCACCGCCTTGGCGCTGCTGGTGGGTATGAAAGTGGGCATCTATGGCCTGCTGCGCTTCGTCTTGCCGCTGCTGCCCAACGCGGTCCACGAGTGGACCGCGTTGACACTGGGCCTGGCGCTGGCCGGCCTGTTCTACGGTGCGGTGCTCGCCCTGATGCAGCTCGATTTCCGCCGCCTGATGGCCTTCGCCACGGTCAGCCAGACCGGAATGCTGGTGGCCGGCGTCTTCGCCCTCGACCTCGAAGGCTTGAGCGGTACGCTGCTGCTGGCATTCGACTTCGGGGTGGCGGGGGCGGGGCTGTTCTTCCTGGCCGGCATGCTCCGGTGCCGTACCGGCACGCTGCTGCTGCCGCGTCTGGGCGGCCTGTTCGAATCCTTGCCGGGACCGGGCCTGCTGTTCCTGGTCGCCGCCTCGAGCACCATCGCCATGCCGGGCACGCCCGGCTTCGACGCCGCACATCTGCTGCTGGAAGGGCTGATCGAGAACCGCGGTCCCGCCGTCGCGATCGCGGTCGCCGTCGGCAACGTGCTGGCCGCGGGCTTTTTGCTGTGGGCGTTCCAGCGCATCTTTCTGGCGCATCGCCGCTCGCACCGGCCCTATCCCGAACGGCCGCGGCCGGGCTGGCGGGAGCACACGCTGATCGCCTTGCTGTGCCTGGTGTTGCTGGGGGTGGGGTTCTACACGGCTCCGTGGGTCCATCTCACCCGCCAGTCGCTGTTCCGGCTGGCGCAAGTGTACACTCCGCCGTCCGCGGTGCTTCCGGCCGCAGCGCGCCCGTCCACCCATCCCTCATGAGCGGAGCGTTGACGACACCATGATTCCCGAGGCCTTACCGTTGCTCAGTCTGCTGATCGGCCTGCCATTCGCGGCCGCCCTTGCCATGGTCTTGGTGCCGAAACCGGAGACCGCCAGGAGCCTGGCGCTGGCCGCCGCCGTGTTGGAGCTGCTGCTGGCCACGGTGCTGCTGTGGGGGTTCGATCCGGTCGATCCCCGCCTGCAGTTTGTCGAGCGCCATGCCTGGATTCCTTCGCTCAACGCGTATTACCACCTCGGCGTGGACGGCGTCACGGTGCTGTTCCCGTTTCTCGGCGCCGTCCTGAACCTGGCGGTCATCGTGGCCTCCTGGACGGTGGTGCAGAGCCGGGTGCGACTGTACTACGGCATGATCCTGATGTTGGGAGGGGCGACCGTCGGCGTGTTTTGCGCCACCGACCTGATGTTGTTTTTCCTTTTCTGGGAGATGACGATCGCCCCGGTCTACCTCTTGGCCGGTTTTTGCGGTACCGGTCCGCAGCGGCGCTACGCCGCCGTCAAATACGCCCTGTTCATGCTGGCGGGCGGCATCCCCCTGCTGTTCGCCATTCTGCTGCTGGCCCTGAATCACGCCCGCTTCCTCGGTGTTCCGGTGCCCGCCGGCCTGAGTTTCGATTATCTGGCGCTGCTGGATACCCCGCTCGACGGACGGCTGGCGACGACGGTGTTCCTCCTGTTTATGCTGGGCTTCGCCATCAAGGCGCCGCTGTTTCCTTTTCACGGCTGGCTGCCGACCCTCGCCATGGAAGGCCCGGCGGGGCTCGCCGCCTGGCTGGCCGGGCTCAAGCTCGGCGCCTTCGGCATCGTGCGTTTCGCCGTGCCGTTGAGCCCGCAAGCCGCGTTGGAACATCGCGGGCTGGTGGCAGGGGCCGGCATCGTCACCGCCGCCTACGGCGCCCTCGTGGCAATGCGGCAGACCAACCTGCGCCGGCTGCTGGCGTTTTCCAGCATCAGCCACGTCGGCCTGGTCGTCGCCGGCCTTGCGGCTTTGAACTTCCAGGCCGTGCAGGGTGCGCTGTTTCAGCTCGCCAATTTCGGCATCGTGGCGGGCGGGCTGTTCCTGGTCGCGGGGTTCATCCAGCACCGGATCGGCTCGACGGAAATAGACCGGTTGGGCGGCCTGGCGCGGCCGATGCCGCTGCTCGGCGCGCTGTTCTTCCTCCTGGGTCTGGCCAGCCTCGGCGTGCCCGGTACCAGTGGCTTTGCCGCCGAACACCTGATTCTCATCGGTCTGTTGCGACAACACATGGGACTCGGGCTCGCGGCTCTGTTTGCCGATGTCGTCGCCGCGGCCGGCATGCTCGGATATTTCCGGCGAGCCTTCCTCGGACCGGACAAGCTGGGCATGGCAGCCGGCGAATGGGACCTCAGGTCGCGCGAACGCCTGGTCGCCGCCGCGCTGGCGGCATGGATCGTGATTCTGGGACTGTTTCCGCGGCTCGCGCTCGATCTCAGTGACGGCGCGGTGAGCACCCTCTTGGCCCGGGTCCACGAGTCCCTGCCGGAAGGGCCGACCTCGGTGGCTGCGGCGGAATGATTCCAAAACCCGCGCCGTGAGGTCGAGCCCGGACGCGTTTGCCGATACAATACCGCCCGCCATTCGATCGACCCTTTCGTGCAGGTATCCCGATGCTCAACAGACATCCCATGCGCTGCCTCGTTTTCGCAACCGCATTGTTCACCGCCTTCGTTCCCCTCACCTCCATCGCCAAAGAAACTGGAAAAGCCAAGAAGATGACCGCTCCGCCGACCCCGACCCCGACTCAAGTGCAGCTCCACACCAACCTGGGTGATATCGTGATTCGCCTCGATGCCGAAAAGGCGCCCGTCAGCACTGCGAACTTCCTGGCTTACGTCAAGGAAGGGTTTTACGACGGCACCATCTTCCACCGTGTGATTCCCGGCTTCATGGCCCAGGGAGGCGGTTTCACCCAGGATTACAAGCAGAAGAGCACCCATGCGCCGATCAAGAACGAGGCCGACAACGGGCTTACCAACAGGCGTGGCACCGTCGCCATGGCCCGCACGCCGGATCCGAACTCGGCCACGGCCCAGTTCTTCATCAACTACGTCGACAACGACTTCCTCAATTACAAGAGTCCCACCCCACAGGGTTGGGGTTATGCCGTATTTGGTGAGGTCGTGAAAGGGATGGAAGTGGTCGACGAAATGGCGAAGGTGCCGACCGGCGCCGGTGGGCCGTTTCCGACCGACGTCCCGCAGAAGGCCATCGTGATCGAGAAGGCGACCGTCGTTTCACCCTGACCCTCCCCGTTCCGGAGGGTCGCGGTGCGACCCTCCGTCCCCCGTCGTTCCCCGCGACCTGCGAGGTTTCCGCCCCTGCAAGGAATTCTTGCCTGACCAGGCGCATTCTGTTATCAATTACCGATTTAACCCGATACGGCCAAGGAGCTAGTGGATGTCGAACGTCAAAGCCCCAGAAACCCCGTTCAGCTTTACTCCTTACGAGCCCGCCGAGGGCGAGGAGTACATGAGCCCGGGGCAGGTCGCTCACTTTCGCCGGATCCTCCAGAACTGGAAGTCCGAGCTCATGGCAGAGGTTGACCGCACCGTCCACCACATGAAGGATGAAGCGGCCAACTTCCCCGATCCGAACGACCGCGCCACCCAGGAATCCGAATTCAGCCTCGAGTTGCGCACCCGCGATCGGGAACGGAAGCTGATCAAGAAGATCGAAGAGGCCCTGGAAAATCTCGAGCGCGGAGAATACGGCTATTGCGAGACCTGCGGCGTGGAAATCGGCCTGCGCCGGCTGGAAGCGCGACCGACGGCCACCCAGTGCATCGACTGCAAGACCCTGGATGAAATCCGCGAGCGCCAGCTCGGTTGACGGTCTCTCCGTGCCGGCTTGAATTCCCGCCATCCGTCAGCCCCCTACCGGGGGCGTTTCGCCCCCTCTCCCACCGGTCCTCTTCACCTCGGTTCGCTCTATACCGCAGTGGTCGGTTTCTGCGAGGCCCGTCGGCGGGGCGGCGCCTGGCTGGTCCGCATCGACGACGCCGATCGGCAGCGCTGCCGGCAGACTCACGCCGACAGCATCCTCCGCACCCTGGAGACGCATGGGTTGTGGTGGGACGAGGCCGTCCTGTTCCAGAGTCGTCGGGACGAAATCTACCGCGTGGCGCTGGAGCGTCTCGCGGCCGGCAGCCGGGTGTTTCCATGTACCTGTCCGCGCCGCGAACTCGCCGGTTCCGGCCCGATCTACTCCGGCCGCTGCCGGGCCCGTTATCCGCGTCCGCCGGCCGGTGAACATGCGCTGCGGCTCCGGGTGGGCGATGCGGTCATCGGTTTCGATGACCGCCTCCAGGGCCGGATCGAGCAGGACCTGGGCAGCGCAGTGGGCGACTTCGTCGTCCGCCGCCGCGATGGTCTTCCTGCCTATCATCTCGCCACCGTCATCGACGACGCGGAGCAGAGAGTGACCGAGGTGCTGCGGGGTGTCGATCTGCTCGACTCCACTCCACGCCAGATCCTGCTGCAGCAATGCCTCGGTCTGCCACGGCCGGACTACTGCCACATCCCGGTGTTGACCGACCGCGGCGGCATCAAATTGAGCAAGCAGGCGGGGGCCCGCCCGGTGGACGCGGATGCCCCGTCGGAAAACCTGTGGACCGTGCTGGCCCTGCTGGGGTTCGTTCCAGAGCCGGCTCTCATCGGGGCCAAGCCGGCCGAGATTCTGGATTGGGCAGTGGCGCACTGGGACATCCGGCGCCTGCCTCCGGGGCGAAGGATAGACGTTGGCGGGCTGGCGGTTTGAAGTCCTCGGCGGTTTCCCTCAAACGATCCGCAACGGCGCAGGTCGTCCCTGTTCGCGGAACCGGCGGTAATCGGCGAGCACCTGGGCATGGTCGAACACCAGCGGCTCCGGGAGCGCGTCCAGACTGACGATCCGGCAAGTCTTGGCGTCGTCCGCAGCCAGCGGGTCGCCGGTGGCTTCTGCGACGTAGACGGCGGTGACGGTATGCCCGCGGGGATCGCGTGCCGGGTCGGAATAGAGCCCGAGCAGGGCAGTGAGGTGTACCGTTAGGCCCGTTTCTTCCAGCGCTTCGCGGATCGCGGCCCGCTCCACCGTTTCGCCGACGTCCACGAACCCGCCGGGGATGGCCCAACCCAGCGGCGGGAAGCCGCGCTCGATCAGGACGATGGGACGGCCGGGGCGGTCGGTCAGCTCGATGATGACGTCGGCGGCGAGGGCGGGTGTTTCGGGGCGGGGCATGGCCTTTTGTACCTGGTGAGTGTGTTGGGAGTAAAATCGCCGGTCACTGCGGGCATGTCCGCGGACTTTCTCGAAAGTGGTTGCGACGATGCGTAAATCGGGTTCCGGTAGCGGAAATTATCTCACCTTGACGGGGCTGCTGAGCCCGATCATTCGGCTGATCGGCGGCAAATTCCAGAAAATCTATTTCCAGATGGTCGAATCGGCCGGCCGGCACAAGCGCGACATTCTGGTGGCGCGGGTCGACAGCGCGCGCGGCAGTCTGGAGGAGGCCAAGGAGCAGTTCCAGACCGCCCTGGAAAGATTCAGCGCCTTGACCCGCTTCGATGGCGGCACCCTCGAGGACGTCTATCGGCAGCTCAAGATCGAGTTCGACTATTCGGCTTCCAAGGCGCTGGCCGTGCGCGACCGGATCGACGCGGTCCAGGATGTGGCCGAAGCGCTGTTCCGGGAATGGGAGGACGAGCTCGACCAGTACACCAACCGCAGTCTGCGGGCGGCGAGCCGGCAAAAGCTGAAGCTGACACAGCAGCACTATGCCCAGCTGATGAGTGCCATGCGCCGCGCCGAAAGCAAGATCGACCCCGTCCTGCGGCTATTCCGGGACCAGGTGTTGTTCCTCAAGCACAACCTGAATGCCCAGGCCATCGCCTCTCTGGAAGGTGAGCTGGCCGACATGAGTCAAGGCGTGGCCGGACTGATCCAGGCAATGGAGCGCTCCATCGACCATGCCGAGGTGTTCATGCGTACGCTGAGTGGTCCCAAGGTGCTGCCGGCCGGTCTCTGATGGCAGACGCTCCTTTCTGGCACGCCAAGGCGTTGGCCGAGCTCAGCCTGGCCGAATGGGAGTCGCTCTGTGACGGCTGCGGCAAGTGCTGCCTGCACAAGCTGGAAGACGAGGATACCGGCGAGATTCTGTACACTCGGGTGGCCTGCCGCCTGCTGGACATCGCCGCCTGTCGCTGTACCGCCTACCAGGATCGTTTCCGTTTGGTGCCCGACTGCATGGATCTGCGGCAGGTGCCGGACCAGTTCCATTGGCTGCCCGCCAGTTGCGCGTACCGTCTCCTTTCGGAGGGGCGACCGCTGCCGGCGTGGCACCCGCTGGTCTCGGGCGCGGCCGATTCGGTGCATCGTGCCGGCAAGTCCGTGTGCCGGTTGGCGGTTTCGGAAACGGTCGTGGACTGCATCGAGGATCATGTCATCGAGGGATTGGGCGATGCAGTATGATGCTGCCTTTTGCGAATTGAGGATGTATGGATTCCAAGACTGTAGTCGATGCCGCCCTCACCAGGCTGGATACGTTGCTGGCCGAGGACTACGGCGCCAAGGGCGGCAGCCTGGCCGAGCGGATTCGTGGTCTGGCCGCAGTGCTGCCGGCGGACACCCGCAAACGCCTGCTCGATCTGACGGCACGGGGTGAGTCACTGGCGCGGACGGGCGCCGGAGAGCGGGCGCTGGCCGAATTCGTGTTCGACTGTGGCGTGGCTTACGAGCAGGTCGATTTCCTGCGCAAGGCGCAACTGGCGGAGGACCTGGGGCTGGTCGAGGTGGGCGGGCTGGCGCCGGCCGAGCTGGAGCGTGGCGATCTGGATGCGATGGCCCGGTTCATCGCCGCCCGCGACCGGCTGGTGGCCAAGGTCGCGGGCTTCACGCTCAAGGCGCTCGCGGTCATGGGGGCTTTGTTCATCATCGGATTGGTTTTCGGGGTCGTCTGACGGCTGCCGGGTTAGGGGGACATGGGATGTTTTCAGTGGCGAAATCGAGGAGGCGCGGGTTTTTGCCGGCGCTGTTTGCAATCGGCCTGGCTGCGTGCGGGCCTTCGTTCGATGGAGAGAAGAATCTGATGGAAGCCAGGCAGTTCATGGCAGCCAACGGGCAGAAAGCCGGGGTGGTCACCACGGCCAGCGGCTTGCAGTATGAAGTGATCCGCGAGGGCGCGGGCGAATCGCCCAAGGCGACGGATACCGTGACGGTCAACTACAAGGGCGGATTTCCCGACGGTTCGACTTTCGATGCGGGGGACGGCGTCAGCTTCCCGCTGAACGGCGTGATACCGGGCTGGACGGAAGGGCTCCAACTGATGAAGCCGGGGGCCAAGTACCGCTTTTTCATTCCGCCGGAGCTCGGTTACGGCGAATACGGCGTCGGGAGGCTCATTCCCCCGAACGCCGCGCTGATCTTCGAAGTGGAACTGCTGAAAGTGGGCGGCTGACCGCGCCGGTTGGGTCCGGCCCCTCACCCGCCGCTTTTTTCGCGATGGGGGGCCGTACGCTTACGGAAGCTTGGCCGGATGGGTGAAGACGTAGTCGGCGGCTTTGGCGCCGCTGTGGCAGCCCATGCATTCCTGGGCGAAATCGGCGTTCGCGCCGTAGGGTTTCTGTTCCATCCCCAGCCACCGGGCATAGCCCCAGCCGCCGGTCGAGGCGTACTTGGCGGCATCCTTGACCATGAAATCGGCCTGAGTGAAGTCACCGGGTACCTCGGCCGACGGGAACAGCTCATGGGTGCTCTTTTTCCACGACAGCTTGACCAGAATCGCGCCGTCCGGCCAGGGATGGGTCCTGCCTTCGCGCGCGGCCTTGACGGCGATGTCGTTGCCGAGGATCGCGCGCAAATTGTTCTGCTCGATCCGTGAGGAAACGCCGATCATCTTCCAGTCCTTGTAGCCGGCAGGGAGCGAAATGCCGTTGGGCGCGGCTGCCGGTTCGGCAAGGACCGCGGCGGCGGGAAACAACAGGGCGATGGCCAGTTTACGCATGGGTGGTCTCCTTATGATGACGTTGCTCTGGGACGTAAGGTCGGGTCAGCCCTTGGGTCTGACGTGGACATAATAGGCGTGGCTGCGTTCGCAGCCATCCTTGCTGAACCCGCTGACCAGTATCCGTACTCGGGAGCCGGGTTGGTCGATCGGGGCGTCGGGGCGGCCTTCGACGGTCAGGCGTCCGCTGCGCTGCGGCGTGATCGTGGGCGCAACCGGCTTCCCGTCCACCCAGATTTTCAGCGTGGCGCCGTCGGTGTTGTCGGAAGCCGTGAAGGAAAACCGGTCGAAGATTTCCACGCTCGAATCGTTCGCGGGCGATTCTTCGAAAAACAGGGGTGGGGTGCAATCGAGGATCAGGCCGCCGTGATGGCTGAGGGCGGCGCCCGAGGCCATCACGGGGACCAGCGGCAGCGGTAGACAGGCGATGATCGTCTCGAATCTCATGGCGTGGCTCCTTGGTCATGGCGTGGTCGCCGGCTGCCCCGCCGTCGAGGAGTCGTCCAGTTGCAGGGCTTCGGCGAGGTAAGTTATCAGAATCCGGGCGGTGGCATCGACCGTCCCGCCGTAGGCGATGACGCCGTCGGAGTGGCCCAGCATGGCGATCAGCGGCACACCGGGTTTCGTGGCCAGGGCCGCCACCGCCAGCGCCATCGCCGGGGTGCCATACTCGATCTCCGGCGCCGTGGTCCGCAGGCCGAGCGTCCCGGCGTGGCGCCAGATTTCGGGGGAATGGGCATGCATGACGCAGTGCCATGCCGGATCGGCACGATAGACGGCGGCGTGCGTCAGGGCTTCGGAGGACGGCGGGATGGGGCCGCGCGCCTCCAACCGGTTCGTTTCCAGATCGAAGCCGTGCACCTCGCAATAGTCGTCGGCGGTCAGATGCATGCGTCCGCCGGTTTGGGTCCCGCTGATCAGGAAGCGGATACCGCCGTCGGGGAGGCGAAGGCTGACGTTTCCATAGGCAAGGCCGCCGTAACGCTGCGGATCGCACCCGTTGAGACCCAGCATCCGGATGATGCTGCGCCATGCGTTCAGCTCCCGGATAAGGTCGGGGTGAGGCAGGGGGCCCGGTGTGAAAATCAGCCGGTATCGGGTGACGCCTTCGCGGCCTGTCATCATCGGACGTTTGTTCCTGAACGGGTGGCGAACAGGAAGAGCACTGTACAAGCGCTGATCCAGCCCGCGGAGAGATAGCCGATGATGGCGTCGTAGGAGCCCACCAGTACGCCGAATGGTCCCGCGTTGCCATCATGGGTGAAAGACTTGCACGTCTTGATGACAAAAACCCATCCTGCATGGATGCCGATGCAGTAGCCGAGACCCTGTACGGTCCGCGCACGCATGCAGCCCAGGAACACGCCCGCGCACAACAGCGCCAGAAAGGAGCTGAAGTCGGCTTCCGTGATGCCATTGCCCACCGCATCCGCCAGCACCGTGAAGCCGCTGTCCCAGTTCAGTTCGCTCTCCCCCAGTTTCAGCCGGCTGCGGAGGAAATGCGGCAGCGTGTAATAGAAGGATGTGATGGCGATGACGTGGGCGGGACCGACGAACTTTGCCAGAATCGCGAAGGTCAAACCCCGGAACAGCAGCTCTTCGCTGGTCGCCAGCAACAGCGCGACTCCGACGTGCTTGAGCAGCAATACTGGAATGGAAGGGTGGCGGGCCGCCTGGATTTCGCTGAACACGCGGATGTCGAGTGCCATGATCACGGCGACGTGCAACCCCAGCATCACCAGGCCCAAGCCGAGCCCGATGCCGATCTGGCGGACGAACACGGCGTAACTGGCGGGAAAGCCTACCGAGCGCCAGCCGATCCCTAGCCGTCTCGCGCCCAGGATGAGACCGGCGAAGAGCAGCAGCAGGGTGCCGCGGCTCAGGATCGCGGTGATACCGAGCGTGCCGGCACTGAGCCGGACCAAGGGATAGCTGAGGGCAGCGACGAGGATCAGGGCGAGGGCGAGGCAAACGAACGGAGCAAGCGCGGCGGCGAGAGCGGAACGGAAGCGCATCGGGAGGATGTGAAAATTTGTTGAAATCCCTATAATATGGCGTGACTCTTTGCCGAAACCGGCCCAATCGTCTGCCATGTCCGCGCTTTCCTGGTGCCCGTCCTGCCAGACGCCGCGAGTATAATTGAACCATGAATTCATTGCGAATGTGGCGAAACTGGTAGACGCGCTGGATTTAGGTTCCAGTGGGGAAACCCTTGAGAGTTCGAGTCTCTCCATTCGCACCACTCTCGTTGGCCTGCCCGCCATCCGCCTTCAGGCGGTGAAGCGCATCCGGCACATCTCCGATTGAATGCACCCACGCCCAAGTTGAACCCGAGGTATTTCGAGTATGCAAGTGTCCGTTGAAACCGTCTCCGAGTTGAGCCGGAAAATGACCGTGAACGTCCCCGAAGAAAAGATCCGGGAAAAGGTCGAGTCACGCCTGAAATCCTTGGCCCGCGAGGTCAGGTTGGACGGCTTCCGTCCCGGCAAGGCGCCTGCTGGCCTCGTCCGCAAGCGCTTTGGCGCCCAGGTGCGGGAGGAGGTGCTGTCGGAGATGATCCAATCCAGTTTCCATCAGGCCGTGAACGACGAAAACCTGAGGCCGGCCGGCATGCCGCGAATCACGGCAACGGCCATCGGGGAAGGGGAGGGGCTTTCCTACATCGCGGACTTCGAAGTCCTGCCGGATTTCGAACCGTCCCCCCTGGAAAACCTGCAGTGCCCGCGTTTCGTCTGCGAGGTGACGGAAGGCGATCTGGAAGCGATGGTCCAGCGGTTGCGGGAGCAGCGCCGTAGCCGACGTGCCGTGGAGCGTCCGGCCGCCTTGAATGACGAGGTGGTGATCCATTTCGAAGGCAAGCTGGGGGAGGAAAGCCTTACCGATGGCCGACTCGAAAATTTCCGCGTCGTGCTGGGAGGGAGGCCACTGGTCCCGGGGTTCGAGGAAAAGCTGATCGGGGCGGAAGTAGGAAGTCGGCTGGCCTTCGAGCTGGATGTCCCCGCGGACTACGGCAACGAGAAACTGGCCGGCAAGACGGTCGCGTTCGATGTCGAGGTCGTCGGGATCAACGAGAGCGTGCTGCCGGAAGTCGATGCCGATTTCGTCAAGACCTTCGGCGTGGATGGCGATGTCGAGGCGTTCAGGGCCGACGTCCGAGCCAATATGGAGCGGGAAATGCGGCGCGCCCTCAAGGCTCGCACCAAGTCGGCCGTCCTGGACGCCTTGCTGGCGGCCAATTCCTTCACTTTGCCCGAAGTGCTCGTGGCGGACGAACTCAACGAGCTGCTGCAGCCGTATCACAAGGCGGCCGAGCAGGGGAACCCGGGTGTCGAACTGGAAGCGCTGAAGGAGCGCTACACCCCGTTGGCGAAGCGGCGCGTGGCTTTGGGGCTGATCCTGAGCAAGCTGATCGACGAGAACAAGCTCAGCGTGGACCGGAAGCGAGTGCGCTCCACCATCGAGGAGCAGGCCCAGAGCTATGAAAATCCGGAGCAGGTGGTCAACTGGTACTATTCCGACAAAAATAACCTGCGTGAAATCGAAAACCTGGTGCTGGAGGATCAGGTCGTGGATCTGATCCTGTCCAAGGCGGCAGTGACGGAGCAGCGCGTGGATTTCGCAACGCTCATGGCGCCGGCCGGTGCCACGGAACAGCAACCCCAATCGTGAGACCCAGGCCGATGATGACGGACGACAGGGGCTTGAAACGGCCCGAGACAGCTGCGGGCGGGCTGGTGCCCATCGTGATCGAGCAGTCGGCGCGCGGCGAGCGTGCCTTCGACATTTATTCGCGGCTGCTGAAAGAGCGCGTGATTTTTCTGGTGGGCCAGGTCGAGGACTACATGGCCAATCTGGTGATCGCGCAGTTGCTGTTCCTGGAATCGGAGAATCCCGACAAGGACATACATCTCTACATCAACTCCCCCGGCGGGCTGGTGACGGCGGGACTGGCGATTTACGACACCATGCAGTTCATCAAGCCGGACGTCAGCACCCTCTGTGTCGGCCAGGCCGCCAGCATGGGGGCGCTGCTGCTGGCCGGGGGCGCGGCCGGCAAGCGCTACTGCCTGCCGCATTCGCGGATCATGATTCACCAGCCGCTGGGGGGATTCCAGGGGCAGGCCTCGGACATCGACAT
>NZ_KE384225.1:75220-92682 GCF_000424685.1 Methylococcus capsulatus str. Texas = ATCC 19069 | reverse complement strand
GTTGACGTTCATGCTCTGGGTCAGCAGCGGCGCCGTCACCAGGAACACGATCACCAGCACCAGCATGACGTCCACCAGCGGGGTGACGTTGATCTCGCTCATCACTTCGTCGTTGTCGCCCCCGGTTTTCATGGCCATGGCGTCTCTCCTTCAGCGGTGGGCGGTCTCGGCGGCGACCAGGTGCAGGAAGTCTTCGGCGAAGATTTCCAGCGCCTGCTGCTTGCGGCGCGATTGCCGCATCAGGAAGTTGTAGGCCAGCACGGCCGGCACCGCGACGGCGATGCCGATGGCGGTGGCGATCAGCGCCTCGCCGATCGGGCCGGCCACCACTTCCAGGCTGGCCTTGCCGCTTCGGCTGATGTCCTGCAGGGCGTGCATGATGCCCCAGACGGTCCCGAACAGACCGACGAAAGGCGCCGTAGACCCGATACTGGCCAGGACCGTGAGCCCGATATCCGACAGCCGGGATTCGCGCTCCAGCTGGCGCTTGAGTTTGCGCTCCAGGGTGGCGAGCAGGTCACCCCGGTATTTGAGGGCAGGCGGGTGACTCTGACGGGCGTTGTCGAGCACCTCGAAGCCTGCGCCGGCGAGCCGGACGACGGGAGCGGTCTTGCCGGACGCGATCTCCCCTCGGGCCTCGTCGAGGCTGGAGGCACCCCAGAACCGTTCTTCGAAGCTCCGGTTGGCGAGGCTCTGCCGCCAATACTGCCAGACCTTGAGCACGATGAGCGTCCAGGTGAGCACCGAAAAGGCGATGAGGACCCAGAGGGTGGCATTGATGATGAGGGTGGAAGTATCGGTGACCATGATTCCTGCCAGTGCTGTCAATGAGTCAGAGAGAATTCGAGCGGCACCACGACCCAGCTCGCCACGGCCTTGCCGCCCTTGGTGGCCGGGACGAAGCGCCAGCGGCGGACGGTTTCCAGCGCGGACTCGTCGAGGATGTCGTGGCCGCTGCTGGCTTGCAGCTCGACTTCGGCCGGCATGCCGGTGGGCAGGACGTGGACCTTGATCGTGACCTTGCCCTGCCAGCGCTGCTTCCTGGCAAACGCTGGGTATTCCGGCAAGGGATTGTGCAGATAATTGGCGTTGAAACTCGCGGGAGTCGATGCGGGGACTGAACTACCGCTCCTCCCGCCTGGCACGCCTTCTCCGCCCGCGGCGGACGAGGCTTCGGGAGGGGGCGCGGCCGGCTCGCTCCGTGGCGCGGCGTCCCCTAGCGTCCGCTCGGGCTGGACCGGGAGCGGCCTGGGCAGGGTCTTCGTCAACGGCTTGGGCTTGGCGACGGGTTTCGGCCTGGGCGGGGTCACCGGCTTGGGCGGCGCGGTCGGCGCCGGCGCGGGCTGGGCGGCGGGCTCCGCCGGCTTCGGCGCCGGGGCGATCATTTCCAACGATACCTCGATGGCCTGCTGCGGCACGCGCGCCGGCTCCAGCCGCTTCATTTCGCGCCAGCCCAGCCACAGGCCGAGGTGTGCCGCGGAAACCAGCAGCAAGATTGCTGCGCCCGGTCGATAAAAGGATTCGGTCGGCGGCGGCAAGAGGCTAGGAGCGGACAAGGGAAGGATCGGAACCACACGAGATGGATTATCATACAGGGTCTCCGATACCGATTCCTAGTCGCGACTCCACCCCAATTCCACCGTTTCAAGCGTATTTCCGAGACCCTGCCCATACCCGGACCATCATGCCTGAATTGACCAGTTATCTGGACTATGTCCTCCATCTCAACCGGCATCTGCCGGAGCTGGCTGCGGCTCACGGCAGCCAGATATACCTGAGCCTGTTCCTGGTCGTGTTCTGCGAAACCGGCCTCATCATCCTCCCCTTCCTGCCCGGCGATTCGCTGCTGTTCGCCGCCGGCGCGGTGGCGGCCACCGGTGCCATGGATGTTTCGACCGTGGGCCTCGTCCTCGCGACGGCGGCGATCGTGGGCGATGCCGTCAACTACCTCGTGGGCTATTTCTTCGGATACAAGCTCCACGACCGCGACTTCCTGCGCATCATCGACCGGAAGCACATCGAGCGCACGCACAGCTATTTCGAGCACTACGGCAAGATGACCATCATCATCGCCCGCTTCGTGCCCATCGTGCGGACTTTCGCTCCTTTCCTGGCCGGCGTCGGCAGCATGCGGTACGTGGAATTCGCCACCTTCAACGTCATCGGCGGCCTGCTCTGGGTGGCTCTCCTGGTCGGAGCGGGTTACGGCTTTGGCAACATTCCCTGGGTCAAGGACCATTTCAGCACCGTGGTCCTGTCGATCATCGCCGTCTCTGTGCTGCCCCTCGTGATCGGCTACCTGCGGGAACGCTCGGCCCAGACCTCGGCCACCCCGAAGAACTGATCCCGGCCCATTCCAGATCCCTGACCTACCCATCCGGTTCCGCCATGCTGCTTCCCGATTGGCTCAACGCCCTGATCCTCGGCCTCGTCGAAGGACTGACCGAATTCCTGCCGGTGTCCAGCACCGGCCATCTCATCCTCGTGGGTGAGTTGCTGAAGTTCAACGACGACCGCGGCAAGTTGTTCGAGGTCGTCATCCAGTCCGGGGCGATCCTCGCCGTGTGCTGGGAATACCGACGCAAGCTCGTCGAGCTGCTGTTCGGCCTCGGCCACAGCCGACAGGCCCGCCGCTTCGTCCTGAACCTCATCATCGCTTTCCTGCCCGCCGGCATCGTGGGATTCCTGGCCGGCAAGGCCATCAAGGCCCATCTTTTCAATTCCACCACGGTGACGACCACGTTCATCCTGGGCGGTCTGATCATCCTTTGGGTAGAGCGGCGCCAACGCCCTCCACGGGTGGAATCCATCGACGACGTCGACTGGCGCCTCGCGCTCAAGCTGGGTCTGTTCCAGACCCTGGCGATGATCCCCGGCACCTCGCGCTCCGGCGCCACCATCATCGGCGGCCTGCTGCTGGGGCTCTCGCGCCGGGCCGCCACCGAATTCTCGTTCTTCCTGGCCATCCCGACCCTTTTCATCGCCACCGCCTACGATCTCTACAAAACGGGGGGCATCCTTCACGCGGAAGATCTCTCCGCCTTCGGGATCGGTTTCGCCGCGGCCTTCGTCAGCGCCTTCCTCGCCGTGCGCGGGCTGCTGCGCTACATCGGCGGACACGATTTCACCGCCTTCGCCTGGTACCGGATCGCCTTCGGACTGGTCGTGCTGAGCACCGCCCATTACGGCCTGGTCGCCTGGACCGGCTGAACGGCCGGCATCACGTGGTAAACTTCCCGCAAGACTCCCGCACAACCATCCAAATCCTCACCGAATGCAAATCGTCGCAACCATATTGGGCGCCGACCGCCTGAACCTGATCGCCGACATCGGCCAGGTGGTGAGCGAGTGCCGGTGCACCCTGCTCGAAAGCCGCTTGACCGAACTCGGCACCGAATTCGCCGGCCATCTCATGGTGGAAGGCAACTGGAACCACATCGCCCGGTTCGAAAGCGCGCTGGAAAACCTGGCCGCCCGCTACGCGCTCAAGATCCACATGCGACGGCTGCCCGAGGACAAACCGCGCGAGGAGGATGCGATCCCTTATGCCGTGGATGTGGTGGCCGGGGAGAGCGGCAGCCATCTCTACGAGCTGGCCGATTTCTTCGCCGCCCGCCACATCAAGATCCTGGATGTCAGCACCAGCCGTCCACCCGCGCCCTATACCGGCACGCCGATGTTCATCGCGCACCTGACGGTGATGATTCCGCCGGCCATGAAGATCATCCCGTTGCGGGACGAATTCGTCGAATTCTGCGACCGCCAGAACCTCGACGCCATCCTGGAGCCGGTCAAGCGCTGAGCCGTTCTTTCACAGGAGCCTTCCGATGAACACACCGACCCTCGGACAAGCCGTGCCGGACTTCCAGGCCGAATCGACCAGCGGCGGGACGTTCCGGCTGTCCCAGCGGCATGGGCGCCCGCTGGTCCTCTATTTCTATCCCAAGGACAGCACCCCGGGATGCACCCAGGAGGGCCAGGACTTCCGCGACCTTTACCCCGAATTCCAGAAGCTCGGGGCGGACATCGTGGGGGTTTCGCGCGACAGCCTGAAGTCGCACGAACGCTTCCGCTGCAAGTACGGATTTCCGTTCGAGCTGCTCTCCGACGGCGACGAGGCACTGTGCCGGCTGTTCGACGTCATCCGCCTGAAAAACATGTACGGTAAACAGGTGCGAGGCATAGAGCGCAGCACTTTCCTGATCGACGCCGAAGGACGGCTCGCCGCCGAATGGCGCAAAGTCAGCGTCAAAGGACATGCCGAGGAGGTGCTCCGGGCCGTCGCAGGGCTCGCCGCGAAGACCTCCGCTTGATCGCTTTTCAAACGGAAATCCGCCCCCATGACGTCCGCCGCCGACCGCAAGCTGTTCGTGCTCGACACCAATGTGCTGATGCACGATCCGGCCTCCCTGTTCCGCTTCCAGGAACACGACATCTTCATCCCGATGATCGTTCTGGAGGAGCTCGATCACGGCAAGAAAGGCCTGTCCGACGTCGCGCGGAACGCCCGCCAGGCCAGCCGCTTCCTCGACGAACTGGTCCACCTGACCGCCCTGGACGACATCGACCAGGGCATCCCGCTGACGCGGACGGATTACGCCGGCCGCATCGACGAACGCTGTCAAGGCCGGCTGTTCTTCCAGACCCGCCGGCTCGCCGCCTCCCTGCCCGTGAGCCTACCCGGGGACATTCCGGACAATTCGATCCTGGCGACCCTCCTGGCGCTGTCCGAGGAATGCCCCAACCGGCAGGTGGTGCTGGTGTCGAAAGACATCAACATGCGCATCAAGGCCACGGTGCTGGGGCTTCGGGCCGAGGACTACCACAACGACCAGGTGCTGGACGACGTCAACCTGCTCTACAGCGGCGCCATCGAGCTTCCGCCCGACTTCTGGGATACCCACGGCGGCAAGATGGAATCCTGGCAGGAGCGCGGCCGTACCTTCTACCGGGTTCAGGGTCCGCTGGTGAAGGACTTCTTCCCCAACCAGTACCTCTATCTGGCCGACGAATCCCAGTTCGAAGCCATCGTCCGCCGGCGTGAAAACGGCAGCGCCGTGATCGAACTCGCCCGCGACTTCCGCACCCCGCAACATGCCGTCTGGGGCATCCAGGCCAGGAACCGCGAACAGAATTTCGCGCTCAACGTCCTGCTCGACCCGGACATCGACTTCGTCACCCTGCTCGGCAGCGCCGGCACCGGCAAGACCCTGCTGGCCCTGGCCGCCGGCCTGGTCATGACGCTGGACCAGAAGCTGTACCGCGAGATCATCATGAGCCGGGAAACGATCCCGCTGGGCGAGGACATCGGCTTCCTGCCCGGCACGGAGGAAGAGAAGATGACGCCCTGGATGGGCGCGCTGCTCGACAACCTGGAACTGCTCAGCAGCCATGAGAACGCCGGCGCCTGGGAACGGGCGGCGACCAACACCCTGCTGCTCAACCGGGTCAAGGTCAGATCGCTCAACTTCATGCGCGGCCGCACCTTCCTCAACCGGTACATCATCCTCGACGAGGCGCAGAACCTGACCTCGAAGCAGATGAAGACCCTGATCACCCGGGCCGGCCCCGGCACCAAGATCGTCTGCCTCGGCAACATCGGCCAGATCGACACGCCCTACCTCACCGGCACCACCTCCGGCCTCACCTACGTCGTCGATCGCTTCAAGCAATGGCCGCACGCGGCCCACATCACCCTGCGCCGGGGCGAGCGCTCGCGGCTGGCGGATTTCGCTTCGGACGCACTCTGAGCCGCGCGGCTATGGGCCGCCGGCCGCGGGCATTTCGCCTTCCCCCAACCGCGGCCAGGCGCTGAGTACGGCTTTCACCAGCGTCGCCAGCGGGATGGCGAAGAACACGCCCCAGAATCCCCACCAGCCGCCGAAGAAGAGGATCGCCACGATGATGGCCACGGGGTGGAGATTGACCACCTCGGAAAACAGCAAGGGCACCAGCATCACCCCATCCAGCGCCTGGATGATGGCGTAGGCCAGCATCAGGTACCAGAAATCGTCCGACACGCCCCATTGAAAGAACGCGACGATCATGACCGGAAAGGTGACCAAGGTCGCGCCGACGTAGGGGATGATGACCGAAATCCCCATCAGCACCGCCAGCAGCAAGGCGTAGTTCAGGCCCATCAGGGAAAAGGTCACGAAACTGGCCGCGAATAGGATGACGATCTCGACGAACTTGCCCCGCACGTAGTTGCCGATCTGCATGTCCACCTCTTTCCATACGCGGTTGGACAGGTTGCGGTCGCGCGGCAGGTATTGGGTGAACCAGCCCAGGATGCGGTCCCTGTCCTTCAGGAAGAAGAACACCAGGAGCGGCACCAGGATGAAATAGACCACCACGGTGATGAGGCTGACCAAGGAGGCGTAGGAATAGGTCAGCATGGACTGACCGTAGGAGATCAGCTCCGCCCGGATCGCGCCGATCAGATCGTTCACCTGTTCCTGGGTGATGTAGTCCGGATAGCGCTCCGGCAATTCCATGATCAGCACCTGCCCGCGATTCACCCAGCTCGGCGCCTGCTCGATCAGCTGCAGGGTCTGCTGATAGAGGAGCGGCAGCAGGCCGATGAACACGACCAGCAGCAGCGCGAGGAACAGGAGGTAGACGACGATCACGGAAACCAGCCGCGGCAGCTTTCTGCGCTCGCCGATCTCCACCAGGCCGTCCAGCAGATAGGCGATGATGCCGGCGGCGAATACCGGCATCAGCATCTTGGCCAGGCTGACCACGACGATGAAACCGACTACCAGCAGGATCGCGAACGAGACGGCCTGCGCGTTGGGAAGAATCCGCCTGAACCAGTCGCTGAGCCATTCGCGCAAATGCTGCATATCCCCTCCCTCACATTTTTCTAATTATCGAACTTGAACGCCCAGACGGGCTTTTTTCCCTGCATGGTACTACACGCCCGCCGAGTCTTTCCTCTCCATCGCTTGCACACCAACGCGGGGAATCGCTACCCTCACGGTTTTCGACAGACACATTGACTTCATGAGCCTGCTGCTGGGCATCGACCTGGGGGGAACGAAGGTCGAACTGATCGCCATGACCTCCCACGGCCGGGAACTGCTCCGCCGCCGCACCGATACGCCTCAGGGCAATTACCCGGAAACGATCCGGACCATCGTAAGACTGGTCGAGGAGGCCGAATACGAGCTGGCCGAGCGGGGCACGGTGGGGATCGGCACGCCGGGCGCGGTGTCGGCGGCGACGGGGCGGCTGAAGAACTCCAATTCGGTGTGTCTGAACGGCATGCCCCTGCGGGAAGACCTGGCGCGGGCGCTGGGCCGGCCGGTGCGGCTGGCGAACGACGCCGACTGCTTCGCTCTGTCGGAAGCCGTGGATGGCGCCGCGGCGCGGGCGGAAAGCGTGTTCGGGGTGATCCTGGGCACAGGCGTCGGCGGCGGAATCGTGATACGGGGCAGGCTCCTCAACGGCGCCAACGCCATCGCCGGGGAATGGGGCCACAATCCGCTGCCCTGGCCGCAAGGCATCGAGCGCCCCGGCCCGCCCTGCTACTGCGGAAAGAGTGGCTGCATCGAGACCTTCCTGTCCGGGCCGGGACTTGCCCGCGACCACGAACGCCGCACCGGCGAATCCCTGGACGCCAAGAGCATCGCCGAGCGCGCGGAACTGGGCCATGCGAGCTGCCGCGGCAGCATGGCGCTCTACGAGGACCGGCTGGCCCGCGCGCTGGCCCACGTCATCAACATCGTGGACCCGCACGTCATCGTGCTGGGCGGCGGGCTTTCCAACTGCGCGCGGCTGTATGCCAATGTACCGCGGCTGTGGGGACGATACGTGTTCTCCGACCGGGTCGACACCCGCCTGGTACCGCCGCGCTACGGAGATTCCAGCGGGGTGCGCGGCGCGGCCTGGCTATGGAAGCGCTGAGCCAGCCGACGGTGAGCGGCACGTGCTTCAGGATCATGCGCAGCCTCCCAAGGACCGGGAAACGGCGGATCACGCGTGCGCCGAAGGACTGAAAAACCATGTCGACGGCGTTTTCAAGTACCATGGTCCTTCAGGTAAGTCAGATCGATCCAGCCTCCGTGAAATCCATCATCATCCCCGTCACCGCCTTCCAGCAGAACTGCACGATCCTCGGCTGCGAAACCACCGGCCTGGGCGCCGTCGTCGATCCCGGCGGTGAGTTGGACCGAATCATGGCCGCGGCCGGGGACGCCGGCTTCACCCTGAGCAAGATTCTGCTGACTCACGCCCATGCCGACCATGCGGCCGGCGCCGCCGGCCTGGCAGCACAGCTCGGCATCCCCATCGAAGGCCCGCAGCGGGACGATGCATTCTGGATCGAAACCCTTCCGCAGCAATGCCGGATGTTCGGCCTGCCGGGGACCACCGTCTTCACCCCCGACCGCTGGCTGGAACACGGCGACACCGTGAGCTTCGGCGCGGAGACCCTGGAAGTGCTGCACTGCCCCGGCCACACGCCCGGCCATGTGGTGTTCTTCCATCGCGGCCAGCGACTGGCGCTGGTCGGCGACGTGCTGTTCAAAGGCTCGATCGGCCGCACCGATTTCCCCCGCGGCGATTACGACATCCTCATCCGCTCGATCCGCGAACGGCTGTTTCCACTGGGCGACGACGTGACCTTCATCCCCGGCCACGGTCCGACTTCGACCTTCGGTGACGAGCGACGCAGCAACCCTTTCTTGCGAAACGGCCCTACGGCCTGAAATCTCGACGCGCCCGCGGCACTGGGCTAGATTTTCCGCTCCCTTTCCCACTCGATGACAGGAGCCGACCCCATGCCCTCGATCAAGATCGAAAACAATCCCCCGGAAACCCGCCTCGGCGAACTGGGCGTTCGGCGCTGGCCGACCTGGAGCTGCGGTGTCTCGTCCTTCCCCTGGACCTACGACGAAAGCGAAACCTGCTACATCCTCGAAGGTGAGGTCACCGTCACGCCCCAGGGAGGTGAGCCGGTCCGTATCGGCAAGGGCGACCTTGTCACCTTTCCCCCCGGCATGTCCTGCACCTGGGACGTGCATGTGCCGGTGAAGAAGCACTACACCTTCGGCTGACCGGCCCGGCGGACCCGGGTTCCGGCGCATGGACCGCACTGGATGCTTCTACCGGATCGAAAGGATGCAGTAGGATGCAGCGCGACTGGCGCAACGCCCCCGCTGAACCCTTCCTGGACATCCCCAAACACGGGCCGGAGGCTAAAATGGTGGGGCATCAGGGGCTTCGCTGGGCCGTCGTGGAACGGCTGCGGCAGCATCGATGCGGTATCGCTTGCGTTTTTTTGATGGGGTGGCTCAGGTTTTGAGACAGTGGGATGTTTATGATCCGCTGAGGTCAAGGAGCATACCAGGATGAACCAGGAGACCGGAAACCAGATGCCCATCGCCCATGTCCGGAAAGGTGAAAACGGTGAGTGGATCATTCACGACCTGGGTGAGCATCTGCATGGAGTCGCCAAGCTGGCGGACGCGTTCGCCCGACACTTCCGCTCGGGTGACTGGGCTCACCTCGCGGGCTTATGGCATGACCTCGGCAAGTACCGTCAGGCATTTCAAGGCTACATACGCACCCAATCCGGTTACGACCCGGAAGCGCATATCGAAGGCGGCAAGGGTCGCGTCGACCATTCCACCGCCGGGGCCATTCATGCCATCGAGCGTTTAGGCCCCCATGGGCGCATTCTGGCTTATCTCATCGCCGGACATCACGCCGGCTTGCCGGACTGGAGCGGTACGCCGTCGTCGCTTTTTCAGCGCATGGAACAGCCGCAGGCCAAAGAATGGTTGAACGAGATACGCGCACAAAACCCGCCCGCCGACCTCCTCGAACGCGAACGCCCGCGTTCCCGCCCACCCGGCGGCGCCCTGCATCTCTGGCTACGCCTGCTGTTTTCCACCCTGGTGGACGCGGATTTCCTGGATACTGAAGCCTTCATGGACCCGGCCCGGGCGAACCAGCGCGGCGCGACGTGCGCCTTGCCGGACTTGCTGGCCGCTTTCAATACCTACATGGAAGGGAAAACCGCCGCTGCACCCGATACCCCCGTAAACCGACTTCGCGCCCAGGTCCTCGCCCAGTGCCGCACGAAGGCCCAGGAAGCGCCGGGGCTTTTCTCCCTCACCGTCCCGACTGGCGGCGGCAAGACGCTCTCCTCGCTCGCTTTCGCCCTGGAGCACGCCGTTCACCACGGCCAGCGCCGTATCGTGTATGCCATACCCTACACCAGCATCATCGAACAGACGGCCGACATCTTCCGGGAGATTTTCGGCGAAGCGGTCATCGAGCATCACAGCAACCTCGATCCCGACCGGGAAACCGCCAAATCCCGGTTGATGTCGGAAAACTGGGACGCGCCGCTCGTCGTCACCACCAACGTGCAACTGTTCGAATCCCTCTTCGCCGCCCGCACCTCCCAATGCCGCAAGCTGCACAATCTGGTCGACAGCGTCATCGTGCTGGATGAAGCACAACTTCTGCCGCCGGAATTCCTCGATCCTATCCTCGAAGTTTTGCGGGATCTGACCGCTCATTACGGCGTCACCATGGTGCTGTCCACCGCGACCCAACCGGCCTTCAAGCCCAGGCAAGGTTTTGGCTGGAAATTCGACGGACTGGAAAATGTGCGGGAAATCATGGCCGATCCGGAGCTTCTTTACCGTGATCTGAAGCGGGTGGCCGTGAAACTTCCCGATGATCTTCATGCCCCCGAAGATTGGCCGACCCTCGCCGAGCGGATCCGCGGCCACGAGCAAGTGCTGGTCATCGTCAACCGTCGCGACGATGCGCGCGAGCTGGCCGAGTTCTTGCCGGAGGCAGTACATCTTTCCGCCAACCTCTGCGGCGAACATCGTTCCCGCCTCATCGCGGACATTCGCGAACGGTTGAGGCTCAAGGCCCCCTTGCGGGTGGTCAGCACCCAGTTGATCGAGGCCGGGGTGGACGTGGATTTCCCCGTCGTGTTCCGCGCCATGGCGGGGCTCGACTCCATCGCCCAGGCCGCCGGACGCTGCAACCGCGAGGGAAGGCTTGCGGATGGGCTGGGGCGGGTCTTCGTATTCGTCCCACCGAAGCCTTCCCCACCCGGGTTGCTGCGCAAGGGCGAGGATGCCGCCCGGGAATTGTTGTTCGACCAGGCCGAGGACTTGCTGACGCCTGAACTGTTCGAACGCTACTTCGGGCTTTACTACGCCAAGCTCAATGACCTGGACAAGGCCGGCATCCTCGATTTGCTGCGCAAAGACGAGCGCGCCTTGCAAATCCAGTTCAGAACCGCCGCCGAACGATTCAGGCTCATCGACGACCAGGCCCAGCAAACCATCATCGTGCGCTACTGCGATGCGGAGAAATGGCTTTCCATGCTGAAAAACCAGGGACCGGAACGCTGGCTGATGCGCAAGCTCCAGCGCTACAGCGTGAACATCCCCAAGAGCCTGTTCCAGAAACTTCTGGCCACCGATGAAGTCGCGCAAGTCCATCCCGGCATTTACGCCCAGAACGTCGACGGGCTTTACGACTCGAGGTTCGGATTCATCGGCGGTCAAGCAGGACCGAACCCCTTGGACTTGATCATCTAAACTTCGTGGGCGCTGGTCATCTGAATTTCAACATTTCAGGAGGAAGAATCGCTTGAAAAACATCTGTCTCAAAGTTTTTGGCGACTACGCCTGTTTCACCCGCCCCGAGATGAAAGTGGAGCGGGTGTCCTACGACATCATCACGCCTTCCGCCGCCAGGGCCATTTTCGAGGCGATCCTGTGGAAACCGGCCATCCGCTGGCGGGTGACCAAGATCGAAGTCCTAAAGCCCATCCGTTGGATTTCGGTGCGCCGCAACGAAGTGGGTGCGGTGGCCTCGGTGCGCACCGCCCAGACCGCCATGCAGGCGGGTCGGGGCGATTTGGGGCTTTACATCGAAGAAGAACGCCAGCAGCGCGCCGGGCTGTTCCTGCGTGAAGTGGCCTACCGGCTCCATGCCCGCTGCGAGCCGACCGACCGGAAAGGCGAGCAGGAGTCGCCCGACAAATTCCTCGCCATGTTCCATCGCCGTGCCACGAATGGCCAGTGCTTCAACCAGCCCTATCTCGGCTGCCGGGAATTCGCCGCTCATTTCGAGCCGGTCACGAATCTCGATGCGGCCATGGCAGACGAACCCCCCATCACCGAGACCCGCGATCTCGGCTGGATGCTGCACGACATCGACTTTGCCAACGGCATACAGCCCAAGTTCTTCCGGGCGCACATGCAACAGGGTGTCATCCGCGTGCCGGAGTGGAATTCGGAAGGAGTGAAGGGATGATCTTGCAGGCGCTTTATGAATATTACGGGCGCAAACCCGAACTGCCCGCGCTAGGGTTCGAGGAGAAGGAAATCCCTTTCCTGATCGTCGTGGACGAACAGGGTCGTTTCGTACAACTCGAAGACACCCGAGAAGGCGAAGGCAAAAAGAAAGTGCCCAAACGTTTTTTCGTCCCGCAAGCAGTCAAGCGGACCGCGGGCATCGCGGCCAACGTACTGTGGGATAATTCAAGCTACGTGCTGGGCATGGATGCCAAAGGCAAACCCGAACGCCTCAAGGAACAAACCCGCGCCTTCGAGCAAGCCATCCGGGATCTTGGGCTCGAGGACGATGCTGGCGTGAGTGCCGTACTCGCCTTCCTGGACTCCAAAGAAGAAAAAGCCAAGGCACTCGAAGCCGCCTCGTCGTGGCCGGAAATCCTGGAAAAAGGCGCCAACCTCGCCTTTAGACTTCAAAGCCGATCCGAGTTGGTCTGTCAGCACGAAATGGTGCGCACCGCTTTGACGCGACGCCTCACCGAGGCCAACGCCGACCCCGCGGTGTGCTTGGTGAGCGGCGAGGAAGACGCGCCCGAGCGCCTCCATCCGCCCATCAAAGGAGTGTGGGGCGGGCAGCCGACCGGCGCCAACATCGTGTCCTTCAACCTTGATGCGTTCAACTCCTGGGGCAAGTCACAGGGGGACAACGCCCCTGTCGGCAAACGCGCCGCCTTCGCCTACACCACCGCACTCAACCACCTGCTGGCCAAGGATTCGAAACAGCGCCTGCAAGTGGGCGATGCCTCCACCGTGTTCTGGGCCGCCCAAGCCAATCCGCTAGAGGACTTGTTGGCTGATCTGTTTTCCGAGCCGCCCAAGGATGATCCCGACCGCAACACCAGGGCTGTCGAGAGCCTTTACAAAGCCCCGCATACCGGCGCTTCCGTGTTCGACGACGATGGCACCCAATTCTATGTGCTGGGTCTGGCTCCCAATGCCGCGCGCATCGCCGTGCGCTACTGGCATGTCGCCACGGTGAGGGAGTTGGCACGGCATATCAAACAGCACTTCCGGGATCTGGAAATCATCCATGCCCCAAGTGAAAAACCCTATCTGTCCTTGTTCCGTCTGTTGGTCTGTACGGCGACCCAAGGCAAATCGGAAAACATTCCGCCCAACCTGGCCGGCGAATTCATGAAGAGCATCCTGGCCGGGATCCCTTATCCCCAATCCCTGCTGCAGGCGGCGATCCGTCGCATCCGCGCCGATCGGGACATCACCTATCCGCGCGCGGCGCTCGTGAAAGCCTGCCTGAACCGCCAAACCCGCTATTCCAACCCTGACAACGTAAAGGAGTTGACCGTGGCGCTCGACGACACCCAAACCAACATCGGTTATCGCCTGGGACGGCTGTTCGCCGTGCTGGAAAAAATCCAGGAGGAGGCCAATCCCGGCATCAATGCCACCATCCGCGACCGTTATTACGGCGCGGCCTCCAGCACCCCCGTCGCCGTTTTCCAAACCCTGATGCGCTTGAAAAACCATCATCTCGCCAAGCTGGAAAACCGGGGTCGGGCCGTGAATCTGGAACGGCTGATCGGCGAGATCGTGGATGGCATCGACGCATTTCCGCCCATCCTGTCTCTGGCCGATCAAGGGCACTTCACCATCGGCTATTACCACCAGCGGCAGGCGTTGTTCACGAAAACCGACAGATCGTAGGGTGGGGCAAGCGCGCCTGACGGTCGTACTTTTTTTAACTTCAATTCAAGGAGAACCCCATGAATCAGCTCACCCAAAATCGCTACGACTTCGTGCTGTTGTTCGAGGTCAAAGACGGAAATCCCAACGGCGATCCCGATGCCGGAAACCTGCCGCGTTTGGATGCGGAAACGGGTCACGGGTTGGTCACCGACGTCTGCCTGAAGAGGAAAATCCGCAATTTCGTCGGCCTGACGCAAGGCGATGCCGCCCCTTACGAAATCTATGTCAAGGAAAAAGCCGTTCTGAATCGGCAACACGAGCGAGCCTATCAGGCATTGGGCGTGGATTTAGGTGCCGATGAGGGGAAACGTAAAGGCGGCGATAAGGTCGATGATGCCCGCCGCTGGATGTGCCAGAACTTCTTCGACGTCCGCACCTTCGGCGCGGTGATGTCGACCGGCGTCAACTGTGGTCAAGTCCGAGGGCCCGTGCAACTCACCTTCGCGCGTTCCATCAGCCCCATCGTTGCCCTGGAACATTCCATCACCCGCATGGCGGTCGCCACGGAGGCCGAGGCGGAAAAGCAGGGTGGCGACAACCGAACCATGGGCCGCAAGCACACCGTGCCCTACGGTCTTTACCGCGCCCATGGCTTCGTGTCGGCCCATCTCGCCCAACAGACCGGTTTTTCCGAAAAGGATCTCGAATTGCTCTGGCAGGCGTTGAGCCAGATGTTCGACCACGATCACTCCGCGGCCCGCGGCGAAATGGCCACGCGGGGGCTCTACGTCTTCAAGCACGTCGGCACCGATACCGACCCGAACCAATGCAAGCAGCAGGCCATGCTCGGTTGCGCGCCGGCGCACAAGCTGTTCGATCTGATCCGAGTGGAACCCAAAGACACCGGCCGGCCGCCGCGCGAGTTTGGGGACTACGCGGTCAGCGCGCCGCCCGCCGGGCCGTTGCCGGCGTTTCCCGGCGTGGAACTGATGATCCTCGTGCCATGAAAGGCATTCACCGTGACCGAAATCCACTGCGTTTTCGAGGAATCCCCAGAAAGGGGCTTTATCATCTGCGCGGTGGAGATGGCTATTTTTACCGAAGAGGACGATACCCAAGACCTACGGTGGCGAGTAGGTGATGCGCTGCACTGTCATTTCGACGGGGCGAAGACGCCGCGGCTGACTCATTCACATTTCACCCGTGACGAGCCGATCGCGGCGGTAAAACGCTTGATCGACAAATGGCTGGGATGACAACGGCTCCATGGACGAAACGCTCCCCATTCCCCTCTCCGCCCTCCAGCACTACAGCTATTGCCCCCGGCAATGCGCGCTGATCCACCAGGAACAGATGTTTACCGATAACGTCTTTACCCTGCGCGGCCGGCGCGTGCATGAGCGGGTAGACGAGCCGGACACGCGTCACGAAGCTGGCGTGCGCATCGAGCAGGCGTTGACTCTGTTCAGCGATCGGCTGGGTTTGACCGGCAAGGCCGACATCGTGGAGTTTCTGCCGGACGGCACGCCGCGCCCGGTGGAATACAAGCACGGCCCGCGACGGCAGCGCGAGCACGATGACGTTCAGGTGGCGGCTCAGGCGCTGTGTCTGGAGGAAATGACAGGCAAGGAGGTGCCGGAAGGGGTGATCTACCATCACGGCTCGCGAAGGCGGCGCGTGGTGCCGATCACACCGGAGTTGCGGATAAAGACCGAAAGGCTCATCCACGAAGTACGCGCCCTGTTGGGGCCGGGGAAACTGCCGCCGCCGGCGAGTGAGCCGGAACGCTGCCGGGGCTGTTCCATGATCGAAATCTGCCAGCCGGAGATGCTCAAATCCGCCGCCGAGATCGACCGGCTCGCGCAAACCCTGTTCGAACCGGAAGAGGACCTTCCATGACCGTGCTGCAAAACACCCTCTACGTCACCACGCCCGAGGCTTATCTACGCCTGGAGGGCGAGACCGTGTGCGTGATGATCGAGGAGCAAAAACGCCTGCAGGTCCCGCTGCATCATCTATCCGCCTTCGTGCTGTTCGATCACGTCATGCTCAGCCCTGCGTTGCTTGGGCGCTGCGCCGAGGATGGCCGATCGGTCGTATGGCTCGATCGGGCGGGCCGGTTCAGGGCGCGGCTGGAAGGGCCGGTGAACGGCAACATCTTCCTGCGCCAGGCGCAATTCCGCGCGGCGGAAGACGGTGCGCAAACCCTGGGCCTGGCTCGCGCGGTATTGGCCGGCAAGCTGCGTAACAGCCGGCAGTTGTTGATGCGGGGCGCGCGGGAAACGGACGACGCGGACGAAAGAGAAGCTTTGGTGCGCGCCGCCAAGCTCATCGCCAATCAAGTGCGCAAGCTCCCTTTGGCGCAAGATCTCGACACCCTACGGGGCTTGGAAGGCGATGTGGCCAGGCTTTATTTCGAGGCTCTGCCCAAAGTCATGAGGGCGAAGGCGCGGGCCGAGTTCCCTTTCGACTGCCGCAACCGGCGCCCGCCGCGCGACCGTTTCAACGCATTGCTCTCTTTCCTGTATGCCCTGGTGTTGAGCGACTGCCGGGCTGCCCTGGAAACCGTCGGGCTCGATCCGCAATTGGGCTTTCTCCATGCCGTACGTCCCGGTCGTCCGGCCTTGGCGCTGGATCTGTTGGAAGAATTCCGCGCCCCGCTGGCGGACCGGCTGGCCTTGACCCTCGTCAACCGCGGACAATTGCAGGCCAGCGACTTCGACGAACGGGAAGGCGGTGCCGTGCTGCTCAACGACAAGGGCCGCAAGACCGTCATCGCCGCCTATCAAACCCGCAAGCAGGAAGCAATCACGCATCCGCTGCTCAAACAAACCCTGCCGATCGGCCTGCTGCCTCATTGGCAAGCGCGCTTGCTGGCCCGCTATCTGCGCCAGGACCTCGCGCATTACGTGCCTTATCTCCACCGCTGACCCGTCAGAAAACGATGCACAGCCCATTTTCCACCCAGAGCCGCCTCGGCAACCTATTGTTTTTGCATGAAATTGAACCCATGGGCTTTTCGTCATGTTGATTTTGGTTTCCTACGATGTCTCCACCGAAACCGCCGCCGGCCGCAGACGTCTGCGCCATGTGGCCAAGGTATGTCTGAATTACGGCCAGCGCGTGCAAAAGTCCGTGTTCGAATGCAAGGTCAACCTCGCCCAGATGGAAACACTCAAGGCAGAATTGCTGGATGAGATCGACGAGAAAGAGGACAGCCTGCGCATTTACCGCATCACCGAACCGTTGGAGAAAAACCTCATGGAGTTCGGCAAGTTCAAGGCGGTTGACTTTGAAGACACGCTCATCGTTTGAAATGCGCGAACCTCAAGCGATGCGAATTTGGCCGGGGGTTCGCGCAACTTCCAACTGGTTGAAAAACCAGTCGATAGCGGAGTCATCCCCGATCCGCATCACGCCGGCGGACTGGCTCGACCACCCGTCCGCTCTTCCCTCGAAAAAAATCCTAGCTTATCATCA
>NZ_KE384225.1:0-73277 GCF_000424685.1 Methylococcus capsulatus str. Texas = ATCC 19069 | reverse complement strand
GCAGGGTGAGGACCGCGGGTATCTCCCGGCTAAATAGCCGGGACTCTGGGTTGAAATACGGATACGCTTGCGAAACAGGAGGAAATGAATGATGCGGAATGCGGCCAGGGTCATTCCTGTGATTCTGATCTCGGCAGTCGCCCTGCACGGCTGCGCGATCGGGTACCAATTCAACTACGCCGAAGCCGAGCCTACCATTCGGACGAACCCCAAGATCGTGGTGGCGGTCGGCTTCCAAGATCGACGCCCTGCGATCGTGAGCCAAAAGAAGCCTCCCGATTACGTGGGGGTTCTTCGGTCCTCGCTCGGCATCCCCTACAGTGTCACCACGGAGTCGGAGAGACCGATGGCGGACGACATGGCGACCGCCGTGGCGGGAGCGATCGAGCGGGACGGAGGCAAGGCGATTGCGCTATCCATTGCGCCGACTGCGTCGATGGCGGAAATCGTCCGCGATGCCAAGGTTAGAGGCGCAGGAACGTGCATGGTATTCACCCTGCGCGACTGGCAGACGGACACCTACATGAGCACGAATCTCGTCTACGACGTGGCGGTGGACGTGTTCGACGCAGACGGAAAGATCACGGCCTCCAACAAGATCAAGGGTGAAGACAATCTCGGCTTCAGCTTCATCAACCCACGCGGACACGCCTACTATGCCGTCGAGGATGCGTTCAAAAGCAAGATCGGGGTATTGGTGAGCGGAGACGTGGCAAAGGCGTTGAAATGAGGCTGGCATCCTCGATCGCGGCATCCAGGATCTCCCAAAATAGGAGAGTGTCTCCCGGGCATTGGTGCATGAATCAATCAATGGCAATACCTTCCTATCCCTGCTTTCCCCAGGAAGACACCACCCAAGGCACCGGCCGTTCCCGCCGCGGAACGACCACCTCCAGGCGCTTCGCGCGCCGCGACATTTGGAATGATCCTGAACCGGCAAAGCCATGCCCACCAGGCGCATCAGCAGGGTTTGAACCGCCGCATCCGGATATTCCAACGGCTCCCCTCGGTCGCCAGTGGCTTTCCCGTGCCAGTGATGACGCAAGAAGTCTTCCGCGAACCACACCGTCACATCGCCTCGCCGGCAACCCCGGCTTCGACACGCGCTACTCTCTCTTCCTGCTGGAGGGACCGCACGGAATGGCTGCATCCGCGGATTTACGCACCAACGCCGGTGGCGGGGTCAGATGATCGCGGTTCGGTTTGGAAGTCCCGGCTCGGGCGTCCATTGGGATCGATCCAGGGCGGTTACGCGGGAGATGGAAGACTTCGATCTGCTCCCTATGCTCGGCCAACCCAGCGGTCGCGCGTTTGGGATGGTGCACCTTCAGGCTGTCGATGATTCGGTGCACTCGAAGCGCACCAGTCCTTGGTTGCTGATCGCCGAAACCATCGACAGGCCACGCGCCGGAACCGCCGTTCCGTCACCCCGGTGCATGACGGCACCCGCTGCCTTGGCGCGGCCCCCGATCGACGGACAGGCGTCGTCGAGCGATTGCTCGACCTGGACCGGATTTTGTTCCCCTGCCGGCGTCATCGGGCGCCGCCGCGGGTATTCGCCGTCTATGCGAATGGGCATGATGCTGGCCTGGGGCTTCATCGGCATCTTCGCCGGTTCGACTCTCCTGGCCGTGAGCCATACCCTGCTGAAAGTCTGGCCCGACACCGGACCCGAGCCCGGCTAACGCTGCATCCTTCCGGCAAGAAAATTCCCGACGAGACTGGCCACCAGAATCGTCAGGTAAAACTGCCCGCAGACGACTTCGAGGATGCTCAGAGTCCGGGCCAGCGGGGTTACTGGTGTGATGTCGCCATAACCCAGCGTGGTCAGAGTGGCAAAGCTGAAATACAGCAACTCGTCAGCCCGCACGTGCATGGACTCGCCGGCGTCGAGCCCCTGGAAAGCTCCGGGCCGCAGCATGGTCAAGAGGATGTAAAGGAAACCCCAGATGAACCCGATCAGCAGGAAAACACATACGGAACCGGACAACCGGTTGATGTCGGCCTCTTTCCCGCGAAACACGTGTTGGGCCGCCAGATAGCAGCTCAGCACACAGAACAGCAAGAAGACCAACACCTCCAGGACGCCCAGCAGGACGGAACGGGAATCCCAGGCGAGCACCGGAAACAACAGACTGAGCATGCCGAGCAGCAGCCCCAAGCGAAAGACCCGCCTATTTTCCTGAAGACTCCAGACGCCGATCAGAACCATCAGGCTGAACACCGACTCCATCAGCCAGACCAGAAATTCCTGGTCCTTTGCCAGGACCGAAAATTCCCGCAACAAAGGCCCGGTGATCAGGGTCGTTACCAGTCCGGTCAACAGGAACCCGAAATTGTTTCGCTTCAGCTTCAGCCGTCGTCCCGCATGCAAAGGGGGAAGCCGAACATGGCGGGACAGTGTGCTGCGAAGATTGGCCGGCATCATCTTTGAGGTTCTTCCTGAGAAAACCGCCTGGCGCGGGCTCCATGGCCTTTGGCAAACAGGCGGTCACGCGAATGATACACCGAAGAAAAAGCGCCCCGACCAGCCGCCTGTAACAAAAAGGGACAAATGCGGTAGATTGTCATCTCCCCTTGTCTTGAAGCCGATCAGGTGCGCCGATGTTCAATTACGCCGTCATCGTAACCGCCGCTCTCGCCGGCATCGTACTGGTAGACGATGACCCGACGTCGGTGTCTCTCGAAGAATGGGTTCTCTTCGCCGTGATGATCTATGCCGCGTCCTCCTTCATGCGGCTGTACCGGCGGTAAGCACGTCACGACATGACAGCCCGGGAGAGATGCATACAGCCCCCGCCGGGCTTCCGCGCAGCAAGGGAAAGGCACCGGGACGCGCTGTCGGATTTACCGCTTTTCCAGCGCCGAGAGCAACCGCAATGCCTCCATCGCCTGCTTCATGGAGAGGGGTTCGTCGATGCCGGGTTCGAACGCCATGCGAAGAATGTCTCCCTTCATCGCGATCAGCGCCGCTTCGGAATTCTCGCCGACCATCCCACCATCCGTCTTGCGCCGCCAGACGCCCCCCTCCTCGACCAGACCCAGTGCAAGCAGAAATTGCTCCGCCTTCATATGACTCCCCCTCAGAATCACAACCACCCCGGAAAGTGCCCGTCCGAGCCACCCCTATTGCGCTATGGCGTGGCAACAAATCGACCCTCGGCCGCTGCGGCTCGCCCCATCGGCAGAAAACCCCGGGGGTCGGCTGGCCCCCTGCCTCAATGCATCCGCCTGGAATGTTCGGGTGGCCGCGTCACCATGACCAACCGCGCCAGCAGGTCATTGGCTATGGCCTCCCACTTCCGGCAGGTCTCGACCAGCCTGCGGTTCTGGCGACGGTATTCCTCCAGTTCCAGCAGGGCGATGGCGATCTGATCGCGGGCGCGTCTGGCATGTTCGGTGGACATCACCAATGACTCCACCGCGATGCTGAGCTGCTCCCGCTCTGAAACATTGGCCATCGCATCAGAGGACAATTTCAGCAGATCAGCGAGAATTTCGGCCATGCTTGCGGTATTTTCATTCATGGCGTATGGCTCCGTTCGGACCAGGCTGTTGCAGGTTCATTGAAGGGGCCGGCAGGCCCCAAATATGAGCCAAGCAAAAATCCGTCCAAGCGGCAAACCGGCCTGAATGGCCGTTTTCAGCGGGTCCCCGTATGTCGCCCGGCCCACCGAAATACCCCAATGAACCACCATCTGTCGGCTTTCCTCCACATTGGCAAACGGCGCAGCGGCATAAATGAAAAGTATGGTCCAGCGGTGAGAGCTTCAACTCCAAAAGCGTTGCGCGACGAAACACCCAGCGTAGCCGCCGATGGCCCGCAGCAATCGCGCAAGCCCCCCGCGCCTGGCTCCCGACGAAGGCCGCCACGGCAGCCGCGCCTTTGCCCGCCAGCACCGCCACCAGGATGGATCCCGCGATCTCGACCCCCGTGGCGATCGTGTCGATGTTGCTGGCAGCGGTATCGATCGCGGCGGTGATGGCTTCGGCCACGCGGGTGATCACGGGCGAGGTGCCGACGAACTTCAGCGCGGCGTCGTCCCAGCGCACCATGGCCTGTTCGATGGTATCGGGCAGCCCGGCCGCGTCACGGTCGATGCCGGCCTTGGCCCCATGAACATCCGCCAGGGGTAGTTCCAGACCCCGTAATGGCCGCGCTCGACCTCCACATCGCCTTGCTCGACGACACGAACGGCAAGGTGCTGGTCGTGACGGACGAAATCAGCGACCAGGTGATCCAGACTGGCAATCTCATCACCGTGCCGACCTGGGCATTCGGCATGAACCAGCCGGCGTAAGCGAGGTGGCGGATGACCAGCATCGATGGCACCCTCACCGAATCGCTAGACCCCACCGACTGGGTCGCCTACGCCCACCGCATCGACAACGGGGTCCTGGCCGGTATGGCGGACGTGATCGCTGGCGGGTTTTCGATCGATTGCGGCTCGGTCACCGAGCATTGCCTGGTCGCTGTCGCGCCGAAGATGGGGGCGAGGTGGAAGCCAGGCGAAACGGTGTCGGTCGGGAATTACAGGGTGCCGGCTGCGCCTTGGGCAACGCCGTATCTCCATGAAGCCGTGGCCGTCGCTACTCTGGAGCATCGCCATTTTTTGCGAAACCCGACGGGACATCCCCGTCCCCCTCGGGAGCAAAAAACTGGCGACGTCCTTGCCTTCGGCGGCCCGCGCCGTCCTGCGTCCGCCCCGGATCCGTCCGCCTCTCCGCGATGCACTCCGACAAGGCGCCCCCAATGACTCGTCGCCTTGTCGGATCCCTTATGTTTCGTCTCCACCCGCGATGAAGCCGCGGATTCCGGCAAAACATCCGGGCCTATGGCTTCGCGGGGACGTCGCACTCGCTCGCTTCGCTCGACTTCCTTGTGCTCCGTCTAGGTTCCTAAGGACAGGGTCTTGCGCTTGCCGTCGTGACGGCAATCGAGCCGCCACCACTTACCACCTTTGACGGTGACAATGAGGTACAGCCCTTTTTCGTCGGAAAGCCCGCAAGCCTTGCCGCCGCTGCGCTTTGCGTTGCGGACGGCTGCGTCGGTAAGCGCCATGACGGTAACGCCCCCAGAGGAATCAAGTTACCGCCAATTCTGCTGACATACGCTACCGGCGCTTCTAGCGGATTTCTGCGGACGTTGGCGGACGACGCAAGGCATGAAAAAGCCCGCGAGGTGCGGGCTGCGTGGACTTTAGCGGACTTCTGCGAACGAATCGGTGGTGCCGGGAGTCGGAATCGAACCGACACAGTGTTTCCACTACCAGATTTTGAGTCTGGCGCGTCTACCAGTTTCGCCATCCCGGCAATCGGGCTGCCAAGTATAAATAAAACCCCGTCCCGGTGCCAGCAGCCACGGCAGAACCATGCTTCTTTCCGGATTGCCCGCACCCCGAGACCGATTGGGCAAGACCGGGACAAAACGGCAACCCACCCGCTCGGGCCTTTGATCGAAGGCGACAGCGCCCGTCAGGCATCCGTCAATGACGGATAATCAGTGTAGCCTTCCGCGCCTCCACCGTAGAAGGTGGCTTCGTTCCAGCCATTCAGAGCGGCGCCTCGCCTGAAACGTTCGGGCAGGTCGGGATTGGCGATGAACAGCCGACCGAAGGCGACGAGGTCGGCCCGACCGGCCTCGAGGCAGGCGACGGCCTTGGCCTGGTCGTAGCCGCCGCAGACGATCAGTGGTCCACGAAAGCTCTTCCGGATCATCGCCATGATGGCCTCACCTCGCGGGTCCGGGGTTGCGGCGGGCGCGTTTCCGGCCATGAAGGGTTCCACCACGTGCAGATAGGCGAGTCCGAAATCGTTCAGGCGCTCGGCCACGTAGCCGAACGTCGCTTCCGGATCGGCATCGCCCATGTCGTTGAACGTGCCCAGTGGCGACAGCCGCACACCCACCCGGTCCGCGCCCCAGACGCCGCATACCGCCTCCAGGACCTCCATCAGGAGACGCGCCCGGTTTTCCGGGGAGCCGCCATAGGCATCTCGACGGTGATTGGAGCTGGAATTCAGGAATTGATCGAGCAGATAGCCATTGGCGGCATGGACTTCGACGCCGTCCATGCCGGCGGCCATGGCATTGCGTGCGCCATCGCGGTACTGGCCGACGATGCCAGGTATCTCGTCGAGTTCCAAGGCCCGCGGGGTGACGAAAGGCACCAGCTCGCCCTGGCCTTCGGCGTTAACGATGAAGGCCATGCCGGTGGGCGCGATCGCGGACGGTGCCACAGGCAGTGCGCCGCCTGGCTGCAACGCCGGATGGGAGACGCGGCCGACATGCCAGAGCTGCATGAACATCAGGCCGCCGGCGCCGTGGACGGCATCGGCGACGAGCCGCCAGCCTGCCACCTGTTCGGCAGAATGGATACCCGGAGTCCACGCATAACCCTGGCCCTGGGGGGAAACCTGTGTGGCCTCCGAGATGATCAGTCCGGCGCTGGCCCGTTGCCGGTAGTATTCGGCGTTCAGCGCCGTAGGCACATTGCCGGGCTGCCCGGCACGCGAGCGGGTGAGTGGCGCCATCACCATGCGGTTCTTCAACGTGTGCGGGCCGAGCCGGAAGGGCTGGAACAAGGGATTCGTCATGATGCAAGGCTCCTGGTGAGATCAATGGAGGACGGGTCTGGAAAGCGTCGCCTTGGCGACCGCCGCTCTCAGCCGATCCGCCAGAGGATTGGTCACGGTATGCCGGATGAGGATGTCCACCGGGTCCACGATCCGGCCGTAAAAGGCGGCGTTGAGGTCCTCCCGCGGGGTGATCACCGCCCCTTCCAGCGTCAGCCCACCGTAAATCCCCTTGGCCCGACTGAACTGCAGGATGTCCACGGTCGCCACCTGGCTGCCGGTGCCGACGGGGCCCGCGGCGATACTAGCATCCGCCCCGAGCTGGAACTTGGAGCTGAGCAGCGCATTCATGCCGCTCTCCGTCATCACCATCATGATCACATCGGTCAGCTCGCCGCCGATCTGCAGGCCGGCGGTCACAGCCCCGGCGGTGTAGAACGCCGGGTATCCCCACTCGCCGGTCTGCTTGTCCTTGGCCAGCACCACGGCGTTGCCGCCGGAGCCTCCGAAAATGAAACCCAGTTTCAGCACCTGTGGCGCGATCACCACGGCCCTGGCGTCCTTCACGTTGTCACGGAACCAGCCCATGTTGGGATCGGCCACGAATTCGTTGAAGGTGATGGTGGCATCGCGCAGGAGGTCGTTGGCCTTGTCGCGGTCGTCAGCCCAGGCCAAAGGGGTGGCGAGCAAAACCGCCAGCGACGCAATGCAATTCAACAAAAGGTATCTGCGGAAAAAACTGGCCATGGTGGAGAGATCCGTGGGTTGGTAGGCAACGAAAGTTTACGCCTGATCCAGGCAATACGTATGCCTGGAAATGATTTCCGCAGTCGCCGATGGGCGTTGCGGCAACTGGCGGGGAGGCTCCGACGTCGCCATAATGTGTGCTGCCGGAAACTGTCGTGCCGAGGTGACGATCATGACATCGAAAGCCGTTCTCTCGCTTCTTCCCGTCATTGCCCTGCTCCTGACGGCCTGTGCCGGCCCGAACCAACAGGGCCGGAAACAGAGCCTCGCGGGCGCGGCGCCGGAACGCACCTCTCTTCCCAAGCCTGCATTCCGCCGGCCCGGCTACCTGCCACCGTTCTTCGGCGGCTCTGATCAGCGCACGGTGTCGGACGTGCTGCGCGATTTCGGCCCGTATTCGGTCCAGAAACTCAAACCCTATTTCGAACGGGCCGGTGTGGCCTTTCCGCCACGGGAAGTGGTACTGGTCGGTCTGAAACAGGAGAAGAAGCTCGAACTGTGGGCCCGCGACGGCAGCGACTACCGGCTGATCCGCCATTACGACATCCAGGCCGCCAGCGGCTCGGCGGGGCCCAAGCTGCGCCAGGGCGACAAGCAGGTGCCGGAGGGCGTTTACCGGATCGTGGGACTGAATCCGAACAGCAACTATCACCTGTCGATGAAGCTGAACTACCCGAACGATTTCGACCTGTATCATGCCCAGCTCGAAGGCCGCACCCAGCCGGGGTCTGACATCTTCATCCACGGCCGGGCGGTGTCGGCGGGATGTCTGGCCATGGGCGACGAGGCCATCGAAGAGCTGTTCGTACTGACGGCGCAGGTGGGCAAGGAAAACGTGAAGGTGGTAATCGCCCCGCACGATCCCAGGACCTGGCCGCTGGAGCAGACCGCTGCCGGCCAGCCGGAATGGACGCGGGAACTCTACGCGACCATCGCCGACGAGATCCTGTCGCTGTCGCGGCCGCTCAGGGTCTCGAGCAGCCGCCCCTACTCGCCGCCATACCAGCGCTAACTCAGCCCGCCAGCCACGCCACCACGGCGTAGCGCATGGCCTTGCCGATGGCGATGTAGGCCACGGACAGGACCAGCGACAGCCGCAGCCAGCCGGCGGCGAAGCAGAAGCCGTCGCCGAGCACCGGTATCCAGGAGACCAGCAGCATCCCGGCGCCCCAGCGCTTGAGTGATGCGACCGCGCGCCGCTGGCGCGGATTCTCGATCGCCTCGACCTCCAGCGGGCGGCGGCGCGCCCACAGCCAGCCCATCCCCCAGGTCGTCATCGCTCCCAGGGTATTGCCCACGCTGGCCACCGCCACGAGTTCGGTCGGCAACGCATAGCCGGTGTGCACCAGATAGGCCAGCACCGCCTCCGACCCCCCCGGGGCAAGGGTCGCCGAGACGAAAGCGCTGGCGAACAAGCCCCACAAGCCTGCCGACGCGTCCATCGCGGTTACGGCGCCCGGCCGGACAGATGGCGCCGGGCCCGCTCGAGATCGGCGGCCGTATCCACACCCGGTGCAGGCGCGCCCTCCACCGGCACCACCAGGATGCGGTCACCGTGCCAGAGGATGCGCAGTTGCTCCAGGCGCTCGACGTGCTCCAGCGGCGACGGCTCCAAGTCCACGTAGCGACGCAGATAGGACGCGGTGTAGGCATAGACACCGATATGGCGGCGATAAGGCATGCCCGGCATCGGCACCCCCGCTCCTTCGGCGAAGGACTCGCGGTCCCAAGGCACGGCAGCGCGGCTGAAATACAGCGCCCGGTTCTCACCGTCGGTGACCACCTTGACCACGTTGGGATCGAAGATTTCCTCGGGCCGGTGGATCGGCGCGGCCAGGGTCGCCACCCGGCAGTCTTCGCGCCGCCCCAGCGCCTCTGCCAGGGCGCGCAGCAGGGCGGCGTCCATGAAAGGCTCGTCACCCTGCAGGTTGACCACGAGGGTATCGTCGCTCCAGGCCCGGCGCTCGGCCACCTCGGCCAGGCGCTCGGTGCCGCTGGCATGTTCGGTCCGGGTCAGCATCGCGGTGACCGGCAGGCCGTCCACCGCCTCGGCGATGCGCGCGTCGTCGGTCGCCACCACGACCTCCGCCGCACCGGCTTCGAGCGCCCGCTCGCAGACGTGCGCGATCATCGGCTTGCCGCCGAGTTCCAACAGAGGCTTGCCGGGCAGCCGGGTCGAACCGTAGCGCGCCGGAATGACGATGGTGAAATCCGCCGGCATCAGGCCACCGGGGCAGCCCGCCGTTGACGAAGCGCGTCGTACTCCTCGAGGCTGAGCCTCCTCGCCTCGCTGTCCAGCATCACCGGAATGTCGTCGCGGATGGGATAGGCCAGCTTGTCCGCCAGGCAGACCAGTTCCTGCTGCTCGCGGAGATAGATCAGCCCGCCCTTGCACACAGGGCAGACCAGGATTTCAAGCAGTCGTTTGTCCATGTCGAAACCTCTCGAGGATGTTCAGTAATCGGGGCGCGAAGGCCGGATCGAGCCGGGCGGAGACGGGAATGTACCAGATTCGGGGATCGTCCAGCCGGCGGCACTTCACGGCATCCTTCTCGGTGATCAGCACCGGCGTGTCTTCCGGAACGGACCGGAAATCGTCGGGCGAATAGGCATGATGATCGGGCCATGCCACGGGCTCGAAGTTCAGGCCCAAGGCGGCCAGGTGCGAAAAAAAACGCGCAGGATGGCCTATGCCCGCCATGGCGACGATCCGCTGTCCCGCGAAAGCGGCCAAGGGACGCCGCTCGCCGTCGGCGAGACGCACCGCCGTCCTACCTTCCAGTGTCATGACCGATTCACCGGGCCCCGGCTCGCCGCCATTGCAGACCACGAAGTCCACGCTTGCCAGCCGCTCGACCGGCTCCCGCAACGGCCCCGCCGGCAGCAGCCGGCCGTTGCCATACCGGCGGACACCGTCGACCACGGCGATCTCGACGTCCCGCGGCAGGGCGTAGTGCTGCAGGCCGTCGTCGGAAACGACGACGTCCGCGCCGGCTGCGAGCACGGCCCGGGCCGCCTCCACACGTCTCGGCGAAACGAACACCGGCCCCCCGGTGCGCTGCCGGATCAGCAAGGGCTCGTCGCCGACCTCGGCGGGATCGCTGCCGCAGAAGACTTCAAGCGGCGCCCTAGCGGAACCGCGGTAGCCGCGGCTGACCACGCCGGGCGACCATCCGTGCTGTCGCAACAGCTCCACCAGAGCGATCACCAGCGGCGTCTTGCCGGTACCGCCCACGCTGAGGTTGCCGACGACGATGACGGGAACGCCGAGAGAGACCTTCGCGTTCCGGCGGTAATACCCGCGGCGGAGCGCGACGGCAGCTCCGAACCCCCGGCTCAGCGCGCGCAAACCCCATGGCGGCTGCGCCTCCGCATACCACTGTCGCTGCAGCCAAGCGTCGATCACCCCGTTGGACCGGCTCAAGGTTTGCCCTCGGGAGCGGCCTCGGCGGCAAAGCCGATATGGCCGAAGCCCAGCTGGCCGGCGGCTTCCAGGACGGTGATGACATGCTGGTGCTGCGTGGCCCTGTCGGCCCGGACGATCACCAGCGGGTCCTGCTGCCCGCCGGCCGCCGCCTTCATCGCCTCGCGCAGTGCTTCGAGGCGGTTGTCCTGCAGCGGCGTGCCGTTCACCGCGAACCGCCCCTCGGCGTCGACGGCGACGTCCACACCCTTGGGCACTTCTTCTTGAGGGACGGCCTGCGCCTTGGGCAACCGCAGTTCGAGTCCGGTTTCCCGGCTGAAGGTGGTCGTCATCACCAGGAAGATCATCAGGACGATCAGCACGTCGATCATCGGAATCAGGTTCAATTCCGGCTCGTCCCGGTTCTGGGGGCGGAAATTCATGGCGCACTCATTCTTCACGTTCACCGTGTAAGACGGCGATCAGGCGGACCGCTTCCTCTTCCAGGCGCATGGACAGTTCATTCACCCTCCCCCGGAAATAGCGGTAGAACATCAGGCTGGGAATGGCCACGGCCAGCCCCGCGGCGGTGGTGATGAGGATTTCGGACAGGCCGCCCGCCAGCACGGCCGGATTTCCGGCGCCGTGCGCGGCGGAAAAACCGGCAAACACCTTCATCATCCCCAGCACGCTACCGAGGAGGCCCAGATAAGGAGAAATCGAAGCAATGGTACCGAGCGTGTTGAGATAACGTTCCATGGCGTGGACGACCTGGCGGCCGGCCTGCTCGATGCAGCGCTGCATCACCTCGCGCCCGTGCTTGTGGTTGGCCAACCCTGCCGCCAGGACGGCGCCCAGCGGCGAATTCAGCGCAATCTGGCGGATACTGCCGGCATCGAGCCGATCGTTCCGCCACAGCGTCCAGACCGTCGATGCCAGTTCAGCCGGCAGGATGCGGCTGGTGCGCAGCGCCCACAGACGCTCGAGGATGATGGCGAGGGCGACGACGGAGCAGATCAGAATGGGCCAGATCAACAGCCCGCCGCCCTTGATGATGTCCAGCACCCCACCTCCCTCCGAATATGTCCGCCAGTTACGATGCCGAAGGATTTTACCGCAAGATGACGCGGCGGACCGAACCCGGCGCCCCAGGACGGGTCAGTGCAAGGTGGCCTTGTGCTTGAGTTGGGAGCGGAGGTTGGCCAGGTGGTAACCCCAGTTGACCTCGAAACCGGAGAGCCATTCACCGACCGCGGCGCCGGCTTCGGCCGGCCCTTTGTTCCAGTGGGCCAGCCCCCGCTTCAATGCGAAATAGATTTCCGTGACATTGTCCGACAAGCTACCCGTCATCACACCGTCACCGGCCTCGAGATCGGCCTCGGTCCAGTAGTCGTCCATGCCGTCGAGGAAAGTTTTGAGCTCCACGTACATCCGATGCCGCTGCTCTATGTCCGCCAGCATGGAGTAGTCGCCGATCCCCGCCCTACCCGCCAATTCCCTCACGGCCGTTTCCAGCGGCCCCAGTTCGCGGGCGATGAGCGCGAGCCAGTCCTGCGGTTCGTAACGGGCGAAACCCTCCACCAGCCGGCAGAACTTTTCGGCAATTTTCGCAAATTGTGCCGGAGAAGAGGTCGAAGTAGCCACGCTGCTAGTTGCACACCCTTTCATTCGAGTCCTCACTCCCGTACCGATGAGCCGATCGCTTGCCTTGCATTCCGAAACCGCCTTCGGATGCACCTCGTTACGGTTAAGAGTAGACAGCAAATCAGGGAAAGGTAGACCATGGATGCCTAATACGTCGCCCTATGCAGACAGGGCGCAGCCCCTGCACCACATGTCGCGCCAAAGCGACATTTGACCCCATCGGAACTTCGATGACAACTCCCAGCCACCAGCCAGCCATCGTCCTCAGCCTTTCGGGGCACGATCCTACGGGCGGCGCCGGCATTCAGGCCGACATCGAAGCGGTCGGCGCAATCGGCTGCCGGGCCTGTACGGTGATCACCGCGCTGACGATCCAGGACACCTCGAACGTACATGCCGTGCAACCCCAATCCCCTGACGCCTTTCTGGCACAAGGGCGCGCCCTGATCCGCGACCTGCCGGTCGCCGCAGTGAAAATCGGCCTGCTCGGCAGTGCGGGAATCGCCCACTGCGTGGCAACCCTGCTGGACGAACTCGGCGGCGGAGTCCCGGTGGTGCTCGATCCCGTCCTCGCCGCCGGCGGAGGCACCGATCTGGCCTCGGAAGAACTGATCGAAGCCGTGCGGACCGAACTCCTGCCGCGCGCAGTCCTCGTGACACCCAACGTGCCGGAAGCTTCCCGGCTCGGCGGCGGCGCGACCGAAGCGGAAAATGCGGAGCGGCTCCGCCTCCTGGGCTGCCCGAACGTCCTCATCACCGGCACCCATGCTCCCACGGACGACGTCGTCAACCGGCTGTATTCATCGACCGGGAAGCGGGACTACCGGTGGCCCCGGCTGCCTTACAGCTATCATGGCTCCGGCTGCACCCTCGCCGCCTCCGTGGCCGGGTACCTCGCCCTGGGATACGCGATGGATGCCGCCGTCGAGTGGGCCCAGCGGTTCACCTGGCAGAGCCTCAGGGCGGGCTGGAATCCCGGCGGCGGACAACATCTCCCCGTCCGCGGTCCGTTGGGCCGACAAGCCGCCGCATGACGGCTAGGACACCGGCTCCATGTACTCGATGCCGAGCTGAAGGTTGGAAACGCCCCGGAACTCGTTGACGTCCAGCCGGTAGGCCACGCGCAGCCGCCGGCACCCCAGCCATGCCGGCGGATCGGCGACGAAGAACGCAACCCCTTCCACCTGGCGCGCCGCACCCGGCACCTCGAGCGTCAGCCGGAGATGCTTCTCACCGACGATCTGCATGCCCAGCACGTCGAACTCCCCGTCGAACAAGGGCTCCGGGAACCCCTGGCCCCAGGGGCCGGCATCGCGCAGGCAGCGCGCCGTGTCCAGATGGAAGTCGTCCGGCGGCAGCTCCCCATCCGTCACCACCGCATGCTCCAGGTCCACCCCTTCGAGCACACCCGCCACTTCCGCCTCGAACGCCTCCGTGAACGCCGCCAGACGGCTCTCCTCCAGGGCGAGGCCGGCCGCCATCGCATGACCGCCGAAGCGGACGATCAGGCCGGGATGGCGGGCCGCTACGGCGCACAGGACGTCGCGCACGTGCACCCCGGCGATGGACCGCGCCGACCCCCTGAGCAACCCATCCTCACCCCGTGCGAACGCGATCACCGGCCGATGCAGCCGGTCCTTGATCCGCGAGGCCAGAATGCCGATCACCCCCTGATGCCAAGCGGGATCGAACACGATCGCGGCAGAGCCGCTCCAACGATCGGATTGCCGTGGGAGCGGCTCCGCCCCGATCCGCAACATCGCCCAGGCCTCGGCCTGCATCTGGGCCTCGATCGTCTTCCTCTCGCGGTTCATCCCATCCAGCCGTTCCGCAAGCTCCTTCGCGGCGTTCATGTCGTCCGCCAGCAGGCAGGCGATGCCCAGGCTCATGTCGTCCAGCCTGCCGGCCGCGTTCAGCCGCGGTCCCAGCGTGAAACCGAGCGTGCCCGCCGTGGGAGCGGCGCCACCGCGCTTCGCGTCGGCCACCTCCAGCAGCGCCCGAATGCCGGGGCAGGCCCGGCCCGCGCGAATCCGCTGCAATCCCTGATGCACCAGGATACGGTTGACCCGATCCAGGGGAACCACGTCGGCGACGGTTCCCAGGGCCACCAGATCCAGCAGTTCCGCCAAATTCGGCGGCCGCCGCCCCCCTTCGAACCAGCCGCTCTCACGCAGACGGCTGCGCAGCCCCGAAAGTACGTAGAAGATGACGCCGACGCCCGCCAGCGCCTTCCCGGGAAATCCGTCGCCGGGCAGATTGGGGTTGACGATCGCATCCGCCGCCGGCAACGACTCCCCGGGCAAGTGGTGATCGGTGACCAGCACCTTCATGCCCCGCGTCCTGGCCGCCGCAATGCCGGCATGGCAGGCGATGCCGGTGTCCACGGTGAGAAGCACATCCGGGGGCGTGGCGCCGCCCCGGAATATCAGTTCGACCAGCTCCGGCGTGAGGCCGTAACCGCAAGTGAAACGGTTGGGCACGATGAAGGATACCCGCTCGGCGCCCAGCGCCCGCAAGCCACGCATCGCCACCGCGCAGCTCGTCGCACCGTCCGCATCGAAATCGGCCACGATCATGATCGACTTCTGCCCACGGATCGCCGCCTCGAGCTCCGCCGTCATCGCATCCATGCCTTTCAGCAACGACGGCGCCGGGAGTTCGTTCAGCGAGCGCCCCAAGTCTTCCGGCGTGAAAACCGAACGGTTTTGATAGAGACGGGCGAGCAAGGGCGAAGCGTCCGGCGGCGACGCTAAAGACATTCTCTTCGCAAGTTCCCCACCACCTTGCAACGAGCGCCGGACGATCCTCTTCTGTATTGGATGGTAAAGCTTAGCCATCGATAAGCCGCAAAAGCTCGATCATCCGACACCGAGTCCAATCAAACCGAACGAACCCTATTCAAGTCGCTCCGGCCGCAAATTTCAACATGTTATCAGCAAATTCAGGATATTCTGCAAATTTCCTTGTTACCGAATCACGAAAATACGAAACGAATGAATCACTGTGATCATACTTGGATTCCACCGAACACGCCTTTAATGCCATCGAAGCCCATTCGGCATTCGGGGTCAAGCAGAGAAATTTCTCCATATCAACCAATACATTCCAGCCAAGATCAAATTCAAAGAAATCATAGAAACGATTTGGCTCAGATGATTGGAGCCTCTTAAACCAAAGAATTTCGTCAAGGATCAACTCCAGCACATCCTCTTCGGACTGTTGCTCGAGCCCCCTACCAAACAAGCCGACATGCCCGGTCAAAATGTTTGATTTAGCACAGTCCATGGGATTCCTTATGGGCATCAAAAACCTTATCCTCGGCTCTTTCTCAAGCAACTCGAAGAGTTCAACACCACTCGACCGGATATGATTCGATATCCGCAAAGAGTCCTTCCAGAACAAGCTCTCGATATTTTCTTTCACTAGACCAAGAGCAGCTTCCCTGAAAAGGGTTGACGTATTGTATTTCTCATCAAAGGCATACGAGTGAACTATGGACCCGCCATACTGCCCTCGCCTCCCGCCTTTCGATATATAGATAGAGTAACGCAAGAAATTCTCGAACACCTTGTCATCATAATGCGCAATCCAGTCTAGCCTGCTATCACCAAATACTCTCTGGCCACCATGATTCAGCACCTGACATTTAGGATGGAGAAATAGAACTGATGCGGTCAACGTCGTCAGATTGCGGTAAGGACCCAAGACCATACATACCGTCCGCACCGAATCCGTATTGATCGCTCTTGATCTCACCAAATCCCATTCCTTGCGAAATCTTTCTACCAAAAACCCAAAGTCAATCACCATAAAAAAAACCCAAGTCAGTATGAAGACTAAAATTTCATTATCACCGCATTCAGGACACCACGCCAATGCCTTAAGATCTGCGAAACGCTGCGTATCTCAAAAATACCTTTAGTCAGACCCAAGCCGCCGCAGGCCGAGCAGAGTCGAAGCTGGCGACAGATCGCTTCGCCCCCCATCAACTTCGTTCAGGGCTAGCCGCTCGGCGGACAGCACAACTTGACGGGATCGTGGGACAGCCTCCATTATCAAAACGCAGTTCCTAAGCCTGCTACGGTTCCACTCTCTCCTCGGACCGAAAATATGCCGAACCGATCGAATCAGCATCAAAGCGGCTTGTCGCGCCCTAAAAGCAAGCCGCTCGAACGATCCGACACCCATTCCGACGAGCCCGGCGCCTAGGCGTGGTCTCCTCATCTTCGATCCATACGCTGCCGCGCATGCGGTAATCAGCGAATCTTGGACGCCCCTCGGCATTTGCTGGTAAAATTTGCTTCCGATAGACGCCTGCGATGCCGCATCCAGAGCGCAAGGGCGTGGTGGCGAGGCACAACGGGTATCATCGGCACGTCCCGCAGGTTACACACTGGTACGTTACCGTTGATTTCATCCTCATTATATTACGATCAGGAATCATCAGCACCAGAAAAATAGCAACAATCACCGAAATCAGATCACCAGAAACACCCCAGCTTAAAGACGCGCAAAAACTTTACGTTCACTACGAATCCAATCTCCGTGCCCAGCCATCCAGAAATCATCATAGAAGCAGGAAAAAGCGAACACCATTACTGGAGAGATGTCTGGCGTTACCGTGAGCTGTTTTATTTTCTGGCCTGGCGCGACATTCTGGTCAGGTACAAACAGACGGCGATCGGTCTGGCCTGGGCGCTCGTCCGGCCCCTGTTCACCATCATCGTGTTCACCCTGATTTTCGGGCGTTTGGCGCGGCTTCCCTCAGAGGGAGCACCCTATTCAGCACTGGTATTGGTCGGCATGATCCCCTGGCAGTTTTTCGCAAGCGCCGTCAATGAGGCGAGCCTCGGTCTCGCCAACAAGGAGAACATCATCACCAAGGTCTACTTTCCGCGCATCATCATTCCGATCAGCGGGGTCATCGTCAACTTGGTCGAACTCGCCGTCGGACTGGCCATGCTGGCCGTGTTGCTGGCCTGGCAGCAGGTCGCCGTGACCCTGAACATGCTTTTCCTCCCGCTCATCCTTCTGCCGGCCCTGCTGCTGACTTTCGGCTGCGCCGTGTGGGTTTCCGCATTGAGCGTACGCTTCCGCGATTTCCGCCAGGTCGTGCCGTTCGCCTTGCAGATGGGCCTCTATATTTCGCCCATCGCCTACAGCGCAGCGATCATCCCCGAGCGCTGGCGCGTGTGGTACGCGCTCAACCCTTTCACCGGGATCATCGAGGGACTGCGCTGGTCGGTCTTTGCCAGTTCGCCGACGCCGCCGCTCCAGGAGCTCGCGATATCGCTGGGCATCGCCACCCTCGCCACCGCCAGCGGCATCGCCTATTTCCGCAGCATCGAAAAGCGTTTCGCCGAACTGCTCTGAACATGTCTTACGCCATTCAGGCCGAATCCGTCGGCAAGTCCTTCATCCTCCACCATCAGCGCAACCGCCCCAACGACAGTCTACGGGACGCCCTGGCCGGCTCGTTGTCTCACCTCGGCCGGTCGCTCCTCCGTCGGGAGGAGACCGACCAGACGGAAGAATTCTGGGCACTGAAAGACATCTCTTTTGAAATCCGCCCAGGCGAGAGAATCGGGCTCCTGGGCCGGAACGGCGCGGGCAAATCGACCCTCCTCAAAATCCTCTCCCGCACGCTGGAACCTTCCACCGGAAGGATCAGAATCCGGGGACGCATCGCCAGCCTGCTCGAGGTGGGCACCGGCTTCCATCCGGAATTGACAGGGCGGGAAAACATCTACTTCAATGGCGCCATGCTGGGCATGTCGAAGGCCGAAATCGGCAGGAAATTCGACGAAATCGTCGACTTCGCCGAGGTCGAACAGTTCCTCGATACCCCGGTCAAGCATTACTCGTCCGGCATGTATGTCCGCCTCGGTTTTGCCGTCGCGGCCCATATCGATCCCGAGATTTTGATCGTCGACGAAGTCCTCGCCGTTGGCGATGCCCGCTTTCAGAAAAAATGCATTGGAAAGATGCATGAAATCAGTGAGGAAGGACGAACCTTGCTGTTCGTCAGCCATAACATGCACTCCATCATGCAATTGACACAGCGGGCACTGGTGCTCGACCGGGGCCAAATGGTTTGTGATGCAGATACTCGCGATGCCGTCACCAAATATTTGAGCGCCGACGCCGGAGAAGATATCAGTTTGCCACTGAGAGCCAAGGTAGACTGGATTGACGATGTAAATTTCCGTTGGTTACGCCAGGAAACCGATATCGGCTTCAACAAGCCGCTCAATTTCCAATTTTGCTTCACCACTGAACAGCACACCTCACGGCTCGTTGTCACTATCGGCTTCATCAATACCATTGGAGCGCTGGTATTGACTTGCAAAGCCGAACTGGACCATCTCCAAGCTGGACCACAACAATTCAGACTCAGCATCAGCGACCACCACCTGACACCAGGAACCTATTTCGTCCGACTGGATTTATGGGGTTCGGACGAACATCTCCTAGAGCAGGATAACGTTTGTACAGTCGATCTGTTTTCAGCAAGTACGGACGATCGTCTTATCCAGCGCATCGCGCGCCGCAGGGGTGACAAATTCGGATGCTACGCCCCCATTACGCTTCAAATTCTCCACGCGTCAGAAAGCCATCAACACGATTAACGAATAGCCATGCGATTGCCCCGTGTTATTTTTACACGTCTTTCGGTAGATACTCGCTATCCATTCGAAGGCCAACTGCCTCTTTCGGACAGCATGCCACGCCCGGCCAGAGCATCTTTGCGTAATATAGAAACAAATGTTTCGCTCACCGAAAATACCGGTAACATGCTTATCGGCGAGTCATTAAGTCGAATCCTGGAACTCAACCGACCCCGTTCCTGCCATCTGAATCTCACACGGCTACTGGCGCTAGGATGGAGTGCCGAACGCATACGGGATGAAATCCACAAACACTTCGATTTAGTTGTGTTTCTGATGGCAAATGCTATCAGGAAGGATTTCGACCTAGGCAACCTTGCCGATGCTGTAAGCGCGCTCGAAACCGACTTCATGGTTTTCGGTATAGGCATGCAGGATTCTTTACCCCCTACCCTCTCGACCTTACCCGAAGGTTCGCAGCGACTGTTACGCATGTTTGATCAAAAGGCGCTCATCTTCGGTGTACGAGGAAAAGAAACGGAAAACTGGCTTCACCAGGTCGGATTGAACCGTGCAAAGGCACTTGGATGCCCCAGCCTTTATGTATATCCACAGAACCTGCTCGCTGTCTCTCCTCCCTCAGGAGGAAGCAACGCCATGGCAATTGCTTCTGGACATCTCACCAACCCGTCGATAAGGAGCCAGAAACTCATATCACTGTTTCGCGACGCGGATAGCCATTACATCATGCAGGATGAATTCCTAGCTATTGCCAGAACCTGCAAGGATGACGAAAGATTATATAATGATGCGACTGGTAGAGTCCGGACTGAGCTTTGCAGACCGATATTCGAACGCATTCTGGGCAGCAGGATTCCATTCAAAAATTTCTGGTATTTTCAGAATCTCGACGCCTGGCGAGTTTTCTGCGCCCAAGCAGATTTCTATCTGGGAGACCGGTTCCACGGCGGCATTGTCGCCATGCAGGCCGGTATACCAAGTATCTTTATCTGGAACGATCAACGTGCTCGCGAATTGACCGATTTTTTTGCACTCCCGAACATCTCAGTCGCCGACATCGGCGACGCCAAAGCGCACGATCTGGTCGACAGTTTGCTCACCAAGCAGGCATTCACGGAGTTCCGAGACACCTATCGGCAACGGCTGGATGTCTTCGTACGCACTCTCGGCGAACATGGAATACGCCTGGATATTGATAGCCAATACTACACATCAAAGAGGGAGGATATGCGGCAAATCGTCTATAAGACGTACAGGAAATTTTTCCGCGGATTCAATTGAATTCCGCATCCACCTCCATTCCCATAGACCCCAGAAAGCAGTATGGCTTTTCATAAAAATTTGACCCGCGTTGAACGTGCTCGGCTCGCGGCCACCAAACTCATCTGCCCGATAACCCGCGACGCCCTGCGCGTGATCCCGCTCACGGATTTCATTTTTGGAATTTATATTTCGAGCCGCTATCGCTACGTATACATAGACAACCCGAAGACGGGCTGCACCTCGCTGAAATCCGCCATGGCCGAATTGGAACTTCGGGGGAGGAAGAGTGACCTCGATCCGCTGAACCTCGAAGTCATTCACTATGACTCCTCCCCCCTCAAATCTTTCGTGCCGATCTTTCCAAAGCCGACCCTAAGCAACCTGATCAAGAATAACTACCGCTTCGTAACTTTCGTCAGAAACCCTTATCAGCGCTTGCTATCCTGTTACCTCAACAAATTCGACAACAGTACCGCAAAGGATAACCCCCAAGCTCGAAGAATGCCCCGCGGTGCGGCTCCCGGCAGTTTTTCGGAGTTCATCGATGCCATCATAGGCCAGACCGACCACGACATGGATCCGCATTGGCGGAGCCAGTCCATCAACATTCATTACAGCAGGGTTCCATATGCCTACATCGGTCGATTTGAAAACTATGCGGCAGACTATGTGACTACGTTTCATAAACTGGGTATCCCAGCAGATGAAATCCCGACGCTGCGGCATCTCAACAAGACGGGAGCCGGACGCGCCAGCCTCCATGAATTCTATGACAAGAAGAGCCAGGATGCAGTTTACGCCAGATATCAGGATGATTTCGTGAACTTCGGCTATCCCTACGAACTTCCGGATTAGCCCGCCGTGGCATACAACACGATCGAATCAATCGATTCCGGCCGCAAACTCCAAAGTCGTGACAACTCCCGCACCCGTGCCAAGAATTACCGTCTTGTTGCCGGTATATAACGGTGAACAGTATCTGCGCGAAGCGCTGGACAGTCTTCTGACGCAGACCTACCGTAATTTCTCACTGCTCGCGGTCGATGATGGTTCGACGGATTCCAGCTTGGAGATCCTTCGATCCATCAAGGACCCTCGGCTTTCCGTGAAGGTCAACCCCAGGAACCGAGGGCTGATCAATACCTTGAATGAAAGCCTGGATCTCATTCAGTCCGAGTATGTCGCCCGCATGGATGCAGACGACATCGCGACACCTTATCGGCTGGAAGAGCAATTGGCGTTCATGGATGCCCACCCGGACGTCGGTTTATGCGGGGGGTACTACGAGCGCTTCACGGATACAGAAAGCATCGTGGTGCGCCCTCCAACCACTCATGAAGACATCAGTTACGCGCTGATTTTCGACAACGTGATGGCTCACAATACCGTCATGTTCAGGCGCAGCGTGCTGGAGCGTTACCGGCTCAGATACGATCCGGCATTCGCCTACGCCGAGGATTATGAATTATGGGTCCGTTTCGCGCGCTACAGCCGTCTAGCCAACCTGCCCCGCGTGCTGGTCCGGTACCGCTTTCATCCGGCCAATACCAGTTCCCGCTTCAGGCACGAGCAGCAGATCGCCGCGGCGAAGATAAGGCATATCCACCGGACCAATCTCGGACTCGAGCCCCGGCCCGGCGATGCCGCATTGCATCGCCAGTTGTTCGACATGCGCTTCGAGGGGGATTTACCGGAGCTGACGGCGGCAGGCATCTGGCTTTCGAAACTCTATCGTGTCGGCGTCCGGCGTTGCCGCCAGAATCCCGTGAGCACCTTCCTCGAATTCAACAAACTGTGGTATTCAGCCTGCGGCAGGCTTGCCGATCACGGACTGAAAGTATTCGCTCAGTTCCTGCGGCAGCCCTTCGGTTTTCTGGGAAATCCGGCCTATACACTCAAGTTGGCCTACCGTTGCTGGAGACGTATCAGGATCGCGTGAGACACGAAGGCGCCAACTTGGTATCCTTAGCTTCACCCGCAGCAATGGCATTGTTTGGTTGCCGGTTTCACAGTGCATAGTGGCCCCCACCATGTCCCTCACCGCGACATGACACATCATTCCCGCCCTCCCGGCCACGCCCCGCGCGTGACCATCCTCATGCCGGTCTATAACGGCGAGAAGTATCTCGCCGCTGCCATGGAGAGCATTCTCGACCAGACCTTTCGGGATTTCATCCTGCTGATCATCGACGACGGATCGAGCGATTCCAGCCTCGCCATCGCCCGGTCCTTCGGCGATCCCCGTGTGCAGGTGGAGCGAAATCCAAAGAACCTGGGACTGGTGAAGACGCTGAACCGGGGGCTCGACCTGGTGCAGACCGAGTTCGTGGCCCGGATGGATTGCGACGACATCGCACTTCCAGACCGTCTCGAGAAGCAGATCGCTTTCCTGGACGAGAATCCCGACATCGGCATGTGTGGAACCGCCTATGAGCTGTTCCACGAATCGCTCCGGCAAACGATCCGGCCGCCATGCCGGCACGAGGAGATCGTCTACGGGCTGCTCGACGACAACGTCTTCCTTCACAGTTCGGTGATCGTCCGTATGGAAGTGCTGAACCGGCACGGCCTCCGCTACCGGGAGGACTACAGGCTTGCGGAAGACTACGAGCTCTGGGCAAGGCTCGCCCGCTATACGCACATCGGCAACCTGCCCCAAGTCCTGGTGCGTTACCGCTCCCATCCCGAGAACGTCAGCAACACCAACAAGGGAGAACAGATAGCCACCCGCGACCGGGTCAGGCTCGAACATCTGGAATCATTCGGATTGGCGCCTGCCGCCGACCAAAAGACGCTCCACATCGACCTGTTTTCCCTCGCCTTTCAGGGCTCCCCGGACCAGCTGGCCGACGCCCGCCGCTGGCTGGAAGCGCTGGCACGGGCGGTGTCCACCCGATGCGGCCTTCCGCTGGGACGGCTCCATCGCGATTTCGCCCTGCTGTGGTATTCAGCCTGCGGACGCTCCGCTCACCATGGCCTCACCGTCCTGTTCTCCTATCTGAAGTCGGCGATGGCCTGGAAAGGCCCCAAAAGCTATATACTCAAGCTGCTTTTTCGCTGCCTGATGCGTGACCCCATCCCGGCCGTCACGAAGTAGCCCGATTCCCTCTTTATCGCCCCCCGATGCGTACCGTCCGTTTCCGGATCAACCCGACGATCCCTCGCCATACCCTGCTGCCAGGATTCCTGACGCGCTCGCGCGTGGTGAAAACCTTGCGCTATACCGCGCTGTCGGTGTTCGGCCTGCCGTTCATTCCCGTCTATCGGCACCCGCTGGGACACGCCTTGAAGCGCGCGCTTGGCATGCTGCTGGCCGGGGAAATCAAAAAGGCGGCCATGCTGCTCCTGGGTACCTTGAATCACACGGTGTTTTACGCCCTTTGGGTCCGGCATCCCTGGGGCGAGGCGAAGATCCGTTCCAAGGTGGAGACCTCTCACCTCCACACACTGGACATCGCGTTCGTCGTCGGGTCCACCGGTTCGGCGTCTCCGGACGACATCGAGGTGACGCTGGAATCGATCCGCACCCAGGATTTCCAGGGGCTCGTCAGCCATGTCGCCGTCATGGAGCCGGACTTGCCTCCGCTCAGCTTCCGGCCGGTCGTGCCGGAAGGCTCGGAATTCGTGTGTTTCCTGCAGGCGGGAGACAGACTGACCCCCGATGCGATCAGCCGGGTCGCGGCGTGCATCGACGGCTATCCGAAATTCAAGCTGATCTACAGCGATCACGATTACTTGATCAAAGGGAAGCACCGCTGTTTCGCCGAGTTCAAACCGGACTGGAACTACGAGCTTTCACTGGCCCGGTTCTATCTCCAGACGCCGGTTTTCTTCAGTGCCGCCAGTCTGGAAAAGCTCGGCTTCTCGGCGCTTTCCGGGAACTGCGCTCTCCCCGATGTCATATTCAAGATTTACGAAAACCATGGCAGCGAGAGTATCGCCCACATTCCGGCGATCCTCTGCCATCGCCCGTATTCTCGCCGCGAGGATTGCGGGGAGGAGCTCGAAATCTACGGCAGGGCGGTCGCGGCCCATCTGGGGCGGCGGGGGGAGCCTGCCAGGATCGAACGTAGCCGGGAAGCGACCCGCGGCCTCTCGGTCCATTTCCCACCGGCCCCGGAACGTCCCCTGGTCTCCATCATCATCCCCACCCGGAACCGGGCCGACCTTCTGCGCAATTGCATCGAAAGCATCGAAGCGCGCACGGCGTACGACCACTACGAGATCCTGGTCATCGACAACGGCAGCGACGAAGCGCAGACGCTGGACTATTTCCGCGAGATCGCAGCCCGGGGGGTGCGGGTGATTCCAGACCCCTCCCCGTTCAATTTTTCGGCCATCAACAACCGGGCGGCCGAGCATGCCCGGGGGCAGTATCTGGCCTTCCTGAACAACGACATCGAGGTGATCACCCCCGACTGGCTGGGCGAGATGCTCGGCCTCGCGGCCCGGCCCGGCATCGGCGCCGTGGGCGCGCGTCTGTGGTATACAAACGACCGCCTGCAGCATGCCGGCGTGATCCTGGTTGGCGGGGTGGCCGGACATGCCCACAAGTTCCTGCCGCGCGGCTTGCCCGGCTACTGCGACCGGGCGGTGCTGCTGCAGGAGTTCTCCGCCGTCACCGCCGCCTGCATGGTGATCCGCAAAGCGAGCTTCGTGGACGTCGGCGGCTTCGACCCGGACCTGGCCGTGGCATTCAACGATGTGGACCTCTGCCTGCGCCTGAAAGCCGCCGGCTACCGGAACGTCTGGACGCCCGCCGCGGAACTCTACCATCACGAGTCCTTGAGCCGCGGCAACGACACCGCGCCGGACAAGATCGAACGATTCCGTCGGGAATGCGCCTACATGCGCGAGCGCTGGGGCGATTTCCTGCGCAACGACCCGGCCTACAGTCCCAACCTGGCCTGGGACAACTACGACTTCTCGCTGAGCTGGGAACGGCCGAAGTTCTGAACGCCCACCGCCCTCCGCAAGACTTCGAACATGCCAGGCATCGACATCGTCATCGTCAACTGGAATTCCGGAAACCAGCTCCGCGAATGCCTGCGGTCGATCGGAAATCTCGTCGGCGAGGCGGAACCACTCACGGTGACCGTGGTCGACAACACATCCTGCGACGGCTCGGCGGACGGTTTGCCGGAGCCGTCCTGCCCTTTGCGCGTGATCCGCAATCGGGCCAACCTCGGCTTCGGCCGGGCCAGCAATCTCGGCGCCCGCGAAGGAAGCGCCGACTATCTGCTGTTCCTGAACCCGGACACCCGGCTCCATCCGGGCGCCCTGAGCACCCCTCTAGGGTTCATGGAATCGGAAACGGGAAGGCACGTTGGCATCTGCGGCGTCCAGTGTCTGGACGAGACCGGCGGCGTCGCCCGCTGCTGCGCCCGCTTCCCCACCGCCTGGCGGCTCGTCGGCCAGGCGCTCGGGCTGGACCGCCTGTTTCCGCGCTGGATCCCTCCCCACTTCCTCGGCGAATGGCCCCACGACAGCGACCGTGACGTCGACCAGGTGATCGGCGCCTTCTTTTTCGTGCGGCGTGCCGTGTTCGAGCAACTCGGCGGTTTCGACGAACGCTTCTTCGTCTATTACGAAGATCTGGACTTCGCCCTGCGCGCCCGCCGGGCTGGCTGGGGCAGCCGCTATCTGGCGGGAGCCAGGATATTCCACCGGGGCGGCGGCGTGTCCCGTCAGATCAGCGCGCGCCGGCTCCATTACCTCACTCACAGCAAACTGCGCTACGCCCGGAAGCACTTTGCCGGGATCGATGCCTTTCTGGTCTCGGCCGCCGTATTGCTGCTGGAACCACTGGCACGTTCGGCCTATGCCTTGGGGCGGGGCAGGCCGGGCGAGTTTGCCGATACCTGGAAGGCTTTCGGCGGGCTTTACGCCTCGCTCTGCCGGCCCGGGGAAAACGGCCGATGAGGATTCTCGCTCTCACCCGTTACGATACGCTGGGTGCCAGCAGCCGCGTGCGGTTTTATCAGTATTTCCCGTATCTGGCCGAAGACGGTATCGAAATCGAGACTTCTGCCTTCCTGTCCAACGCCTACCTGGTGACCCTGTACGAACGGCATGACCGCCAGCTTCGCCACATCGTCCCGGCCTATTTCCGCCGCCTGCAAGCGCTCGTCGGGGTTCGGCATTTCGACCTGCTGTGGATCGAAAAGGAACTGTTCCCCTGGCTCCCGGCGGCGGCGGAAGCCGTGCTGAAATGGCTGGGCATCCCGTACGTGGCCGATTACGACGATGCCGTTTTCCACAACTACGACGGGCACCGGAATCCGCTGTTCCGGACCTTGCTGGGCCGCAAGATCGACGAGGTGATGCGCAATGCCGGGGTCGTGGTCGCCGGCAACCCCTATCTGGCAGAGCGGGCGCGGCAGGCGGGCGCGGCGAAGGTGGAAATCGTTCCCAGCGTCATCGATCTCAACCGCTATCCCGAACCTGAAACCGCCCGGCCGCGGGACCCGGCCAGGCCAGTCCGGATCGGCTGGATCGGTACGCCCTCGACCGCACCTTTTCTCCGGCGCGTGCGCATGCCTTTGCAGCGGGTCGCCGATGCGCCGGATCTGCGCCTGGTCCTCATCGGCACGGGCGACACGGATGTCGGGATTTCCGGGGCCGAGCGCCTCGCCTGGTCCGAGGAGCGGGAATACGAGCTGCTGGAGACGCTGGACATCGGCATCATGCCCCTGGCCGATCTCCCCTGGGAACGCGGGAAATGCGGCTACAAGCTGATCCAGTACATGGCCTGCGGCAAACCCGTCATCGCGTCCCCCGTGGGCGTGAACGCCGAGATCGTCGAACACGGCGTCAATGGATTCCTCGCCTCCAGCGACGGCGAATGGACGGAGGCCATCACGGCGCTGGCCAATGATGCCGCGCTGCGGGAGCGCATGGGCAGGGCCGCCCGCGAAAAGGTCGTGCGCACCTATTCCGTCCAGAGCCAGCTACCCCGGATGCGGGAGATACTGGCATCTGCCTGCCGGCCCCCGGGCTGCCGAAGGAGCCATTCATGAACCCGGACCACGGCGGATTCACGCGAGCCGGGCTCTCCGAGTGTCGCAAACCTCAGCCAGATCGGCCGCCATCATCCCTGGCGAAACACCACCGGCAAGCGCCATGCCCTCACCGCAATCTGGAAACCGCCGACATACTGGACCCCGCCATCACTTCGCCCGGGAACCGATGGGGCAGATCGCCACCCCTGCGGGCCAGGAAAACCGCCAGCCATACCTTCGTGAGTCGGGAATCAAATCCTGCCGGGCAATGAAGCGGGCTGGATTCACCGGGCCACCGGTGGTTCCGGCCGAAACCGCCTGCGACGAGTGCTCCGGTTTTTCGAGTCCTATTCCGGCATATCTGGACACCATACCCATGCGATGGAAGCGGCCATCGCCACGCGGCATTGTGACTTCCCATCGAGCCGGTTTCTGCATCCCTTTTCCAAAAAAAAGCTCTCCTGCCTGGACCGCGCCTTCGCCCCCCAAAGCGATGGACCATGCCGCGTCTGCATCAAGTTTCTGGCGTGGTTTTCCGCCCAAGGGATCCGGGCGCTCATTTCGGCCCACCGCCTCGACGACGCGCCGATGCCCCGAAGACCGGGTGATCCCGGTCGATTCCTTCGACTCGCCGCGGACGATCGCCTTGCTCCGCCATTTCGTCCCCGGGGTCGTCGTCAACGGCACGCGAATCTTCACGCACGAAAATTCCCGGTGCGATCGATGCGCCCTTCATCGACACACCCATCTCCGTGACCGGGGCAGGCACGGGATCCTGGGGCGATTGCGACCGACGCCAACGAAAACTGCGGCGTGCCCCCCGCTGAGATCGGCATTGGAAGACCTGCGTACACACCCCTTCTGGACCGTCGCGCCCGCGACACCATCCGACTCCGGCGGCAAAAAGCTGCGGACACGGTCACCGCGCCGCCATCTTTTTCATCTCTCCCGAGATGACTTCGCCCAGGACCCGATACCCTTTCGTACTGACATGGGTATCGTCCGGCAGATAGAAATCGACTTCTTTTTCCGCATGCCCACGGAACGGCGCCAACATATCGACTGTGGCCACTCCCGCATCACCCAGCCTCCGGATCACGGTGGTATACCGGTCCGCATCCGGTCTGCCGACGATGAAACGGGCGTAGACACTCGACTTGTTTGGCACCAGCACGAAAATAAACCGCCCCTCCGCCGCCTCGATACGGCGCTGGATGGCTGATATAGAGTAGACGGCTTTGCCGATCTGCTCATCGCTCCAGCTGCCCTCCGCATCGTCTTCGTAGTAATAAAGAATCCGGTCCGAACGACGGTTGGAAAAAAGATCGCGGGACGTCAGCGGCGCGTTGACTGCCACGCCATGGATCGTGGCGTCACTGCCCAGCAATGCCTCCAAAACAGCGTTCTTGAGCACTTTGAGCAAGTACACGACGTCGGTAGGGATTTCTCCCCCTGTTCTCCTGGAGGTTGGAATCTCGCCATGAGTAAAAGCCTCGAACGGCTTCACCGCCGATTTGTCTCGGGACTTCGATTTGCGGCAGGTTCCGATATTCCCGAAACGGCTGGGAAAGAAACGCTCCAGGCTCTCCACGATGACCGTCCTGCCGGCCAGAACGCCGTTCGACTCCAGCATTTCCAGCCACTGCTCGATGCAGACGAATTGCTCATAGTTGTGCGATGCAACGTTCAAACCCCGCTCCCGCCCGACCATGGTCTGCCAGATGTTGGCTAGCGAGAACGAATCGCCCAGCACCAGGATTCCGGCTGCTTTCATGTCCGGAAAATTGCCATCGATGGGCATTTCCGGCAGCGGCTCCGTCCAGCCGAATTCACGCTCCGTCCATCCGCCGACGCGCGTCAGGTCACCGCTCAATGGCTCGGCATAGAATCCGGCACCGAAGATGACGAGCAGCCCCGCCGCCGTTGCGCCGAAAAAGCGCAGCAAATAGCGTTTATCGTATGACATCGACGATCAGAATTGGTAATACAAGAAGGCGCTTATTTTGCTGATGCTGGACAGTGCCACGGCCGCCATGCAACCGGAAGCGAGTGCGAGCCAGAACGTGAAGCGCGGATGGGATAGAACACGATGGTCTTTCCTGCACTCGGGCAGTATCAAAGTCTGACTGTTGGGAAACCCCCAAATCAGCAGAAATCCGGTAAGCGCCAGCAAAGTGATTTTCACGCCCCCCAGAAGATTCAGCGCGGCATTGCCTTCGAACCAGCCCGTGAATACGAGCCCGTTTGCGGTATTCACCCCGTGGCTCCGCAATATCTCTCCAATGCCCTCCAGCTTTTGCGATACTGCCAGTCCGGACAAACCCACGCAGCCCTTGGCTACGAGAAGGCCGGAAGTCAGGGAGTCCGCTCGGAACATGACCCACGCGATGACCACGCAGAAAAACGTGACCAGAACTCCTGCCACCCTTGCCATCCCGACCGGCTCGCCCGGGGGAAATCCGAACCTCCTGCGCAGCGCGTGCCAGGCATGATTCACGACCAGGAACGAGCCATGTAATCCGCCCCAGACGACGAACGTCCAATTGGCGCCGTGCCACAATCCGCCCAGCAGCATCGTGATCATCAGGTTCACATGGCGTCTCGCCGGTCCCAGACGGTTGCCTCCCAGCGGAATGTACAAATAATCCCGCAGAAAGGCCGACAATGTCATGTGCCAGCGCCGCCAGAACTCGATGACGTTCCAGGCCTTGTAGGGCGAATTGAAATTCAGGGGGAGCTGGACGCCGAACATCCGCGACAGACCAACCGCCATGTCGGAATATCCTGAAAAATCGAAATACAACTGGAACGTGTAAGCCAACGCCCCGGTCCAGGCCATGATGAATTTCGGCTCGAAGCCGTCCTTTGCCGCGGCGAATACGGGGTCGGCATACTCCCCGAAGGAGTCGGCCAGCAGGACTTTCTTGGCCAGACCGATCGTGAACAGGGTCAGCCCTATCCCAACGTTCGAATACTGCGGCCGATAGATGGAGGCCGATGCGAACTGCGGCATCATCTGTTTGTGATGCAATATGGGCCCCGCGATGAGATGGGGAAAATAGGTTACGAACAGTACATAGTGGATGAAATCATACTCTTTGGCGATACCGCGAAATACATCGACGAGATAAGCAATCTGAGTGAACGTAAAAAATGATATTCCTAGGGGCAGGACAATCTTTGCCAGCTCGATGTTCAGACCAAAAAGATCGTTGATGCTGTCGATAAAGAAATTGGCGTACTTGAATACGCCAAGCAGCATCAAGTCCGCGAGGATACCGGCGGCCAGCAGATACCTCGCCGTCCTGGGATCGCGCGCATGCCCGATGGCATAGCCCGTTGCGTAATTGAATGCGATCGACGCGAGCAGCAGCGGAACGAATTTGACATTCCACCAGCCATAAAAGAACAGCGATGCCGCGGCGAGCCACAAAGCGGCCAGCTTACGGCTGTGTCTTGCGACAAGGAAAAAACCGCCCCACACGAGGGGCAGATATCCAAGAATGAATCCGTAGGAATTGAACAGCATGAGATCATTGCCGATAAATGGTTTTGCCGGCGCAGCTGCCCGAATCGGTTTCTATGCTGGCGGGACGAGGAGGATGAATTCTAGCGATACCCGGCTGACGGACGCAAATCAAACGGGGGAAAGCGGCACATTCGGGCTTACATCCCACAACGGTGGTTTTGCCGTGTAGAATCGCACCGGCCTTCATTCGCGGCGTTCGGCCCGCCGTGCCTGGCGTCTTCATCGAATATTCTGAAAGCGCATTCCCATGCCCCAGCCGCACCTCCTGTTCGTCGTCACCGAGGACTGGTTCTTCTGCCTGCATCGCCTGTCGCTGGCGGTCGCGGCCAAACGAGCCGGCTTCGAAGTGAGCGTGGCGACCCGCGTCGCCGAGCACGGACACATCATCGAATCCGCCGGACTCCGCCTGATCCCGCTGCAGCTGTCGCGGCGCAGCAGGAATCCTTTGACCGAAGCCCGGCTGATCGCGGACCTGGTGGGATTGTACCGGCGCGAGCGTCCGGACATCGTCCACCATGTCGCCATGAAGCCGGTGATCTATGGCTCGCTCGCCGCGCGCCTGACCGGCCGGCGCGCCGTGGTCAATGCGCTGACCGGCCTCGGCTTCCTGTTCACTTCGGACCGCCCGAGCGCGAGGCTCCTGCGCCCGCTGGTCGAGGCCGCCTTCCGGGGCCTGCTGAATGCCCCGGTCTGCCGGACCATCGTGGAAAATCCCGACGACCTGCGTCAGCTCACTGACGACGGCGTGGTCGAACCCGAACGCATTCGCCTGATCCGCGGCTCGGGCGTGGATTTGGCGAAATTCACGCCGAGCCCCGAGCCGGAAGGTCCGCCGCTCGTGGTGCTGCCGGCCCGGATGCTGTGGGACAAGGGCGTGGGCGAATTCGTGGAAGCCGCCCGGCGGCTGCGCGAGGCAGGGATACGGGCCCGCTTCGCCCTGGTGGGTCAGCGCGACGCAGAAAACCCTTCGGCCATAGCGGAAGCGCAGTTACGGGAGTGGGAACGGTCGGGCGTGGTCGAGTATTGGGGATTTCGGAGCGACATGCCGCAAGTGCTCGCGCAGTGCAACATCGTCTGCCTGCCGTCCTACCGGGAAGGACTCCCGGTATCCCTGCTCGAAGCCGCCGCCTGCACGCGGGCCATCGTCACCACCGACGTGCCCGGCTGCCGGGAGGCGGTCCGCCACGAGTACAACGGACTGCTGGTTCCACGCGGCGATCCGGCGGCGCTCGCCGCCGCCCTCAGCCGCCTCATCGCCGACCCGGCAACGCGCCGCGTAATGGGCACACGCGGCAGGGCCCGGGCGGAAGAAGAATTTTCCCTGGAGAGCGTCGTGACCCAGACGCTGTCCCTGTACCACGAGATGCTGGCACGATGAGAATTCTGGTCACGGGCGCCAACGGCTTCGTCGGACGCCACCTGACGGCCCTGCTCGTCGACCAGGGACATTGGGTCACCGCCGCGGTCCGGCGTGAAGGCGCAGCGCTGCCGACGAGTATCGCCGAGATGCGGGTCGTCGGCGACATCGGACCGGACACCGATTGGGATGGCCTGCTCGAGGGCGTCGACGCGGTGATCCATCTCGCCGCCCGGGTCCATGTCATGCGCGAAACCGGTCCCGCCCCCCTGAGCCGGTTCCGCCAAGTCAACGTGCTCGGCACGGAGCGCCTCGCCCGGGCCGCCGCGCGCACCGGCGTCAGACATCTCGTCTACCTCAGCTCCGTCAAGGTCCATGGCGAAACCAGCCCGAGCGGGGCTCCCTTCACCGAAACCATGGCACCGGCGCCGGAAGACGCTTACGGGATCTCCAAATGGGAGGCCGAACGGGCGCTCGCCGAAATCGCGGCAGAAACCGGGCTGGGCGTGACGGTGTTCCGGCCGCCGCTGGTCTATGGTCCCGGCGTCCGGGCCAATTTCGGGCGGCTGGTCGAAGCGGTGCGGCGCGGCGTTCCGCTGCCCTTCGGCGCCGTGCAGAACCGCCGCAGCCTGGTCTACGTCGGCAACCTGGCCGATGCGGTCGCCACCAGCCTGCTGAGGGCCGATGCCATCGGCCAGACCTTCCTGATCAGCGACGGCCCGCCCCTTTCCACGGCGGAACTGGTCCGGAGCATCGCCCGGGCAATGCACCGCAAACCCAGGCTGCTGTCCATTCCGCCGGCTCTGCTGCGGGTGACCGGCGCACTGACCGGGAAGCGCGCCGAAATCGGCCGTCTGCTGGGCGATCTCGCCGTCGACGACTCTCTTCTGCGCAGCCGCCTCGCCTGGCAGCCGGCCTACGGGCTGGAGGAAGGGCTCGCAGCGACGGTTCGGAAGACGCCCGCACGCTCCCGCGGGGTGCATCGGATATAATCGCGGAATTCCGGGACGACCCGGCCATCCCTCTCATCTCGCACGGAGACCACCATGGCTACCATCCAGCTTCAAGTTACGGGCATGAAATGCGGCGGCTGCGAAAACACCGTCGTCAAGACCGTGGCCGCGCTAGCCGGCGTCACCTCGGTCACGGCCTCGCACAAGGAAAACCGTGTCGATGTCGAATACGATCCAGACCGGATCGATCCCGATGCCATCCGCAAGGCGATTGCCGGCCAGGGATACACGGTCGCCTGAGCCATTCCGGCGCGGCGGCGAAACATGCGCCGGGAATATTGATTTTCAAGGCGGAATGCCTTCCAATAGCCGGCCACCGCGTGAACCTTGGCGGTGCCTGTGCCTTCGCCGGACATCCATCCCGAGTGTCCGATCCGCATCGGCTACCCGTGCAGCAGGGCGACATTGAATGAGGGCGGCCCCCTAAGTACAGAATTCGGAAGGTGATGGAATGAAAACGCCGGTGCACGTCGCGGTCACGGGAGCCGCGGGACAGATCGCCTATTCCCTGCTGTTCCGGATCGCCGTGGGCGATCTGTTCGGGCCGCATCAGCCGGTCATCCTGAAACTGCTCGACGTTCCCTCGGCCGAGCGTGTCCTGGAGGGCGTGGCCATGGAGCTGGACGACTGCGCCTCGCCGCTCCTTCAAGAAATCGAGGTGTCCAGTGATCCCGCCGAGGTTTTCGACGGCGCCGAGGCCGTCTTCATGCTCGGCGCCACACCGCGCGGCCCCGGCATGGAAAGACGGGACCTGCTGCAGGTGAATGCGGACATCTTTTCGGCCCAGGGGCGCGCGCTGAACGAATCGGCCAGCCGCCGGGTGAAGATTCTGGTCGTGGGCAACCCGGCCAATACCAATGCCCTGATCGCGCAGCGCAACGCGCCGGACCTCGCCCCGGGATGCTTCTCCGCCATGACCCGGCTCGACCACAACCGGGCCACCAGCCTGCTGGCCAGACATTGCGGCTGCAACGTCGCGGAAATCTCCCGGGTCGTCATCTGGGGAAATCACTCGCCCACCCAATACCCCGATCTCCATCACGCCCGGGTCAAGGGCAAACCGGCGCTGTCCCTGGTGGATCCAGCCTGGTACGTGGAAACATTCATCCCCACGGTGCAGCAGCGGGGGGCATCGGTCATAGCGATCCGGGGCAAATCCAGTGCTGCGTCGGCAGCCAACGCGGCGCTGGACCACATGCGGAGCTGGTTTCTGGGAACGCCGAAAGACGACTGGGTCAGCATGACCGTCAGCAGCGACGGCAGCTACGGAATCGCCGAAGGACTGATGTTCTCTTTCCCGGTCACCATCGAAAACGGCCGTTTCCGGATCGTGCAGGACCTGCCGCTCGATACCTTCAGCCGCGAACGGCTGCGGCTCACCGAGGTGGAACTTCTGGAGGAGCGCGCCATGGTGAGCCACCTCCTCTGAGGCGGACTCACGACGCTTCCGCCGCCCGCGCTTCCAGCGCCTCCCAGCGCCGATACCCTTCCTCCAAGGATGCCTGCAGGGTCTCCAGCTCCTGCAGAACCCGTTTGATTTCAGCGGCATCGCGGCGATAGAAATCCGGCTCGTTCACCCGGGCCGTCAGCTCCGCCTGCCGGCTTTCCCAGTTTTCGATCGCCGCTGGAAGACTCTCGAGCTCCCGCTGCTCCTTGTAGCTGAGGCGCGTGCGCGAACCGGCGGGCTTCGGCGCGGACGGCCTGACGGCAGCCGGCTGAGCCACCGGCGTCTGCTCGACCCCGGAGGGACGCTGGACCAACCAGTCGGAATAACCGCCGACGTATTCGGCGACCACGCCATCGCCTTCGAACACCCAGACACTGGTCACCACGTTGTCCACGAATGCCCGGTCATGACTGACCAGGAGCACCGTGCCCTCGAACTCACCCAGCAGCTCTTCCAGCAGCTCCAGTGTTTCCAGGTCGAGGTCGTTGGTGGGCTCGTCCAGCACCAGGATGTTACAAGGCTGGCTGAACAGGCGGGCCAGCAGCACCCGGTTCTTCTCCCCGCCGGAGAGACTGCGCACGGGTGTGCGGGCGCGTTCCGGGGAAAACAGGAAATTGCCGAGGTAGGACATGACGTGGATCTGCTGGCCATTCAGGCTGATCCATTCTTTGCCGTCGCCTACCGCCTCGACGATGGTCTGGTCGGGATCGAGCTGGGCGCGCAACTGATCGAAATAAGCGACCTTGAGATGGGTGCCGGTCCTGACCGTTCCCGCATCGGGCTGCAGCTCCCCCAGCAGCAGCCTCAGCAGGGTCGACTTGCCGGCACCGTTCGGGCCGATGAGGCCCACCCGGTCGCCGCGCAGCACCAGAGCGGAAAAATCCTTGACCACCGGCACACCACCGAAGGCGATGGAGAGATGTTCGATCTCGAACACCAGCTTACCGCTGCGCTCGGCCTGTTCCAGCTCGAGCCTGGCGATACCCTGCCGCGAGCGGCGCTCTGCACGCTCGCTGCGCATCCGCTTCAGCGCCCGCACCCGGCCTTCGTTGCGGGTCCGCCTCGCCTTGATGCCCTGGCGGATCCATGCCTCCTCGATCGCCAGCTTGCGGTCGAACTCGGCATTGCGCTTCTCTTCTTCCTCCAGCGCCGCCGCCTTCTTCGCCAGGTAGTCCCGGTAATCACCGGGCCAGGAGGTCAGCTTGCCGCGGTCCAGATCGACGATGCGGGTGGCCACCCGCTGCAGGAAGGCGCGGTCATGGGTGATGAGCACGACGGCGCCGGCGAACTGGAGCAGCTGCTGCTCCAACCAGACGATGGTTTCGAGGTCGAGATGGTTGGTGGGCTCGTCCAAGAGCAGCAGATCCGGCTCGATGACCAGGGCGCGGGCCAGCGCGACCCGGCGTTGCCAGCCCCCGGACAACCCTTCGACCGGTTTTTCACCCGGCAGAGCGAGACGGCCGAGCACGAATTCCACCCGCCGGCGCAGACTCCAGCCATCTGCGGCTTCCAGCGCCTGCTGCAAGACGCCGAGCCGGTCCAGACAAGAGGTGTCACCGTCCGCGAGCCGTTCGGACAGGTGGTGGTATTCGGCGATCCGCCGGCCGGTCTCGCCCAGACCATCGGCCACGGCGTCGTAGATCGTCGCGGAGGCCGGCAGCGCCGGCATCTGCTCGAGGAAGCCGATCCGCAGCCCGGGCTGCTGCCAGACTTCGCCGCCGTCGGGCGTGAGCTGCCCCGCCAGGACTTTCAGCAGAGTCGACTTACCTTCGCCGTTGCGGCCGATGATACCGATCCGCTCGCCCGGATCGACCTGAAAATGGGCAGCTTCGAGCAGGGGTTTGACGCCGAAGGCGATACCGACATCCGAGAGTCGAACGAGAGGCATGACAGCGATTGTGCGAAGGAGGAAAGACCGCCTAGTATAACCGCCCACCATTCCGTCAGGAGGTTTCCGCCCCCATGCCCTTCTCCCGCCCCAGCGAAGACAATGCATTTCTGGCCGACCACATCGCTCTCCTGCGCCGCAGCTTCCGCCACTGCACCGGAAGGGATCTGGTGCCCGCCCGCATGACCGCCCCGGAAGCGGCGCGCTACTTGTTCCGGGCGCCACTGGCGCTGCTTTCGCACGACACCGCTCCTGATCCCATTTTCAACTACGCCAACGAGACGGCAATGGCGCTGTTCGGCCTGAATTGGGAGGAAATCACCGCCCTGCCTTCCCGGCTCTCCGCCGAGGCCGGTGATCAGGAAGGGCGGGAGGCGCTATTGGCAAGAGTGGAGGCGCAAGGCTATGTCGACGGCTATTCCGGCGTCCGGATCAGCCGTCAGGGACGCAGGTTCCGCATCCAGGATGCCGTGGTCTGGAACCTGCTCGACGAGCTGGGCGCCCCGGCCGGACAGGCGGCGATGTTCGAGCACTGGCAGTGGCTATAGACCTCGTTGTCAGCAAACGGATGCCTCGGCTCCCGTCAGGCCGTGCCGGGCATCGCGGCTTTTTTCGACGGGAATGAGCCGAAAGGGGGGCTTTCCGCAGCCCCCGGGGGCCTTCCCTTCGGTTATACCATGTCCCCGCGCGGCGTTTCGTCACCGGATCTCATGGATCGATCATTGTTTCGGAAACCGAAGCGGCCCTCCCGCCGCTTCGGCCTTTCGCCCTGCGAATCAGGTCATGACGCTGGGCTGGGCCATGCCCGTGCGCTTTTTGACCTGGCACAGATCCTCGGCGATCGCGATCAAGTCCGCCAGCGCCTCCTGGGTCGGCAGATTGTGCAGGTTCGGATCACGCTCGTAGCGCTCCATGTAAACGCGCAGGGTGGCGCCCTCGGTGCCGGTCCCCGAGAGGCGGAACACGATACGGGACGAATTGTCGAAGGCGATCCGGATACCCTGGTGCTCACTGACGCTGCCGTCGACCGGGTCGACGTAGCGGAAGTCGTCGGCCAGCGTCACCCGGTAGTCACCGAAGGCGCGGCCGGGAAGCTCGGCCAGCAGATCCTGCAGACGCCCCATGATCCCCTCGGCTACGGGCACCTCGATGCCTTCATAATCGTGCCGCGAATAATAATCACGCCCGAACCGGCGCCAGTGGTCGGCCACGATGGCGGCCACCGACTGCTTGCGCAGGGCGATCAGATTCAGCCAGAACAACACGGCCCACAGGCCGTCCTTTTCCCGGACGTGGTCGGAGCCGGTGCCGAAACTCTCCTCGCCGCACAACGTGATCCTGCGGGCATCGAGCAGATTGCCGAAAAACTTCCAGCCGGTCGGCGTCTCGTAGCACTCGATCCCCATCGCCGCCGCCACCCTGTCGACCGCGCGGCCGGTGGGCATGGACCGGGCCACGCCGCGCAAGCCATCCTTGTAACCCGGCACCAGATGGGCGTTGGCTGCGAGGATCGCCAGGCTGTCACTGGGCGTGACGAAACAGTTGGCACCCATGATCATGTTGCGGTCGCCGTCACCGTCGGAGGCAGCCCCCAGGGTCGGCGGCCGGCCGCTGTACATCACCGCCGCCAGCTCACGGGCGTGCACCAGGTTCGGATCGGGATGGCCGCCGCCGAAATCCTCCAGCGGCACGGCGTTGACCACCGATCCAGGCGCCGCGCTGAGCGTCTCTTCGAGGATGCGCTTCGCATAAGGGCCGGTGACCGCATGCATCGCATCGAAGCGCAGGGTCAGCGCGCCGGAGCGGAAACCCGAGCGGATCAACCCGAAATCGAACAGGTGCTCCATCAGCTCGGCATAATCGGCCACCGGATCGATGACTTCGATCTCCATGTCACCGATGCGGGAGCGGCCCGGGGTGTCGATGTCCAGATCAGGAGCGGACACGATGCGGTAGGCATCGATGACCCGGCTGCGCTGGTACACCCGGTCGGTGAAACTCTCCGGGGCGGGACCGCCGTTGGCGACGTTGAACTTGATGCCGAAGTCTTCCTCCGGACCGCCGGGATTGTGACTGGCCGACAGCACGAAACCGCCCAGTGCCCTGTGTTTACGGATTACGCAGGAGGCCGCCGGTGTCGACAGCAAGCCCCCCCGCCCCACCAGAACCCGCCCCACGCCATTGGCGGCCGCCATGCGCAGGATGATCTGGATCGCCTGGCGGTTGAAATAGCGGCCATCGCCCCCCACCACCAGAGTGGCGCCGTCTGCCGTTTCAACGGTATCGAATACCGACTGGACGAAATTTTCGAGATAGTTCCCCTGGAGAAAAACCTTCACCTTCTTGCGTAGACCCGAGGTGCCCGGTTTCTGGTCCGGATAGGGCGTCGTTTTGCGGATTTCCACTGCCATCGTGATGTTTTTTGACCTTTCAATTCGGAATTGTTGTTATTACCGGCCGCCAAGGCATTCTCCGGGAACGCGAAACACATTTCGATTCCTGAGCTTTTTCGCTAGTATTCTACCGTCTGCTTCACAGAGGAGAACAGAAAAGGTGTTCAAGCGTTTTCATCCATCGATGCTTTTCCTGTTACTGTCATCGGTCGCCCCTGCGGCGCAGAGCGAAAATCCGGATCCCTGGCTGCTGGTGGAAACCAAGCCCCACGTCCTGAAGGTGATGCAGGGCGACACGCCGGTGGAGGTGTTCACCAAGATCGCCATCGGGCAGCACGGTGCGGGCGTGGACAAACGCCGCAACGACAACAAGACGCCGCTGGGCGAATACCGCATCGGCTGGATCAACGAAAACAGCAAGTTCCACCGTTTCTTCGGACTGACCTACCCGAATCCCGAGATCGCCAAGCGCGGCTTCATCCGCGGTCTCATCGACGAGCAGCTGGTGCGGCACATCCTCCGTGCCCATCTGGTGGAAGCGACTCCGCCTCAGGATACCCCACTGGGCGGACAGATCGGCATACACGGTGTCGGCGCCGGCAACCGGCAGGTGCACGAGATGTTCGACTGGACCCACGGCTGTGTCGCCCTGACCAACGAACAGATCGACCAGCTTACCCCATGGGTCAGAAAAGGCACCCTGGTAGTCATTCGTTGATACGAATGCAAGACCCGGAAAAACTCAAAAAACACTGGAAAGGCTCGCGATTTCGCGGCAAACTACGCCGCGGGATCACTCCCTCCGGAATGGATACTTGTGTAGTAAATTTCGTTCACCGCAAAAGAAGGAAAGCGACATGATGAAAGCAACCAAGTTCGCAGTGGTTCTGATGGCCGCCGGTCTGACCGTCGGGTGCGCTTCGAAGTCTGACATCACCAACCTGCAGACCCAGATCGACGGTCTGAAGGCCGAGCAGGCTTCCATCAAGAGCACGGCTGACGAGGCTCTTTCCGCTGCTCAGGCAGCTGAATCCAAGGCCGGTGCCGCAGAAGCCGCTGCTCGCCGTGCTGCAGCCGCAGCAGAAGAAACCAACAGCAAGCTGGACCGCATGTTCAAGAAGTCGATGATGAAATAATCATCGATGTCCTGAAGACATACGACCGAATAAAACCCCGGCGGCGTCCGCTTCCGGGGTTTTGTCATGCCCGCAGGGAATGCGAGCGGATGCGTCGCGCCTTTACGGATTCAACTGCCGGCTCAGGCCGACATAATCGGCCAACGACAACTCCTCGGCACGTGCGCCGGGATCGATTCCGGCACGGACCATCGCGGTTTCATCCAGTAATCCCTTGAGCGCATTCCGCAGCGTCTTCCGGCGCTGACCGAACGCTGCCACGACCACCGCCGACACCCGCTTCACCATTCCCGCATCCGGCGGAACCGCATGCGGCACCAGCCGCACCACCGCCGATACCACCTTGGGCTGGGGGTGAAAGCACTCGGGCCCCACATCGAACAAATGCTGCGCCTGGCAATAGAGCGCGGCCATGACGCTCAACCGGCCGTACTGGTCGTCACCCGCCCCCGCGCACAGGCGGTCGACCACTTCTTTCTGCAGCATGAAGTGCATGTCTTCGATCACGTCGATCTGGTCGAACAAATGGAACAGCAGCGGGGTGGAGATGTTGTAGGGCAGATTGCCCACGACCCGGAGTTTCGCCCCGGTGGCGATGGTCCGAAGATCGAACTTCATGGCATCGCCCTCGTGAATCCGCAGCCGTCCGACACCGGCAAACCGCCGTTTCAGTGCCGCGACCAGATCGCGGTCCAGCTCGATCGCCTCCAGGCAGGCACCGGACTGCAGCAGTTCGCGGGTCAGCACCCCTTCGCCAGGGCCGATCTCCACCAGCCGGTCCGACGGGGCGGGGCCGACGGCCGCGACGATCTCCTGGATGACGCCGGGATCACGCAGAAAATTCTGGCCGAAACGCTTGCGCGGGACGTGTCTCACGGCGGCTCCGTCGGGCGGCCCGTCGCCATTTCCATCGCGACCCGGACGGCCTCCTCCAGGCTGCCGGTGTCGATCTGGCCGGTACCGGCCCGGTCCAGCGCCGTGCCATGGTCCACCGAGGTGCGGATAATGGGGAGCCCCAGGGTGATGTTCACAGCCCGGCTGAATCCCGCATATTTGAGCACCGGCAGCCCCTGGTCGTGATACATCGCCAACACCGCGTCGGCGCGATCGAGATTGTGAGGCAGAAACAGGGTGTCGGCCGGCAACGGCCCAGTCAGGTCCATCCCTTCCTGCCGCAGCCGCGCTAACACCGGCTCGATCACGGTGATCTCCTCGCCTCCCAGATGTCCTCCCTCGCCCGCATGCGGATTGAGCCCGCAGACCAGGATGCGCGGCCTCGGAAAACCGAAACGGCGGACCAGATCCTCGTGGAGGACCCCCAGCACCCCCGTCAGACGCTCGACGGTGATGGCCCGGCTCACCTCGGCCAAAGGCAGATGGGTGGTGGCCAGTGCCACCCGAAAACCTTCGGCCGCCAGCATCATCACCGGGCTGCCGCCGGTGATCCCGGCAATGAATTCGGTGTGACCGGTGAAGGCAATGCCGGCCTCATTGATGACCGACTTCTGCACCGGGGCCGTCACCAGCGCATCGTAATGCCCCGCCAGACAGGCTCGCGCCCCGTCGGCGATGGTTTCGAGCACGTAGGCGGCATTGGCCGGATCGAGCTTTCCGGGTGCGGTGCCCGGCTGCCGGCGGGTCGGCAGGACGTGCAGCACGCCCGGTTCATGCGGCGGCACGACATCGCCGGAGACGACCCGGCGCAGTTCGATGGGGACGCCGAGCAGGCGCGCCCGGCTTTCCAACAGATCGGGATCACCCAGCACAGTGATGCCGCAGGGGAACGGACGCCGGCTCAGCAGCACGCACAGGTCCGGACCGATACCGGCCGGCTCTCCGCTGGTCAGTAGCAAACGGGGAGGCATGAAAAACGCCGTTTCAACGCATGAAGGTTTCGGGCGAATCTTCACCGGCGGGCGCGTCTTCGCCCGGGGATGCCGGCGTCTCGTCGAGGCGGATTTCGACATAGGCCTCGTCGCGGATCTTCCGCAGCCACAGTTCCGTTTCCTCATCCACCTTGCGCTTGAACAGCTCATCGCGCGCCCGGTTTTTCAGCACCTCATTGGTGTCGCTCGACTCCTGCCGCTCGAGCACCTGGATCAGATGCCAGCCGAACTGGGTCTGGACAGGATCACTGAGCTGGTTTTCGTCCAGCGCGTTCATCGCCTCCTCGAACGGCGGCACCAGGGCGCCCGGCTTGACCCACCCCAGATCGCCGCCCTTGATCGCCGAGCCCTTGTCGTCGGAGTGGCCGCGCGCCAGCTCCGCGAAGTCGTCACCGTTCTCGATCCGGGTCTTCAGGGCCAGCAGTTTGTTCTTGGCATCCTCGTCCGACAGCACTTCGTTCGGCCTGATCAGGATGTGCCGGACGTGGGTCTTGGTCAGCTTGGCCTCGCCCACGCCCCGCATCGCCAACATCTTGACGATGTGGTAACCACCGGGACTGCGGATGGGATCGCTCACCTCACCGTCCTTCATGCCGCCCACCACCTCGGCGATATGGCTGGGAATCTCGCTGAGCTTGCGCCAGCCGAGATCGCCGCCTTCCAGCGCCTGCGGATCGTCCGAGTAGCGGATCGAAGCATCCTTGAAATCGAGGCCGGCCTTCAATTCCTTGACGACCCTGTCGGCCCGCTCCCTGGCTTTCTTGACCTCGTCCGGTGACGCTTCGCGCGGGGTGGCGATGAGAATGTGGCCCAGCCGATATTCGCGGTCCGCAACCGCCCCCGAACCGCCCTGAGCCTCCAGGTAATGCTCGACCTCCCGGTCGCTGATCTTGATCTGGTTGTTGATCTGGCTGGCGCGGAGCCGGCCCATGGCGATTTCGCTCCGCACCTGATCCAGGAAGTCGCCGTAATCGATGCCCTCCCGGGCGAGGGAACGGCGGAACTGATCGGGCGTGAGGTTGTTGCGCTGGGCGATCTGGCTCACCGCCATGCGCAAGGTATCGTCGTCCACCTGGATACCCATCTTTTCGGCCATCTGGATCTGGATCTTGTCGACGATCATGCGCTCGAGCACCTGCCGGACCAGGACCGAATCCGGCGGCAGGGAAGCGCGGCTGGCGCGGAGACTGCGTTTGATCTCGTCGACCTTGCGGACCAGCTCGCTCTCCAGGATGACACCGTCGTCCACCACGGCCACGATACGGTCGACGGCGGCATCCGCCATCGACCAGCAAACCACGGCAAACAGGGCGAGGGCGCCCAGCCACCGCCCTTTTCTGAAACTAGAAATCTTCATTCGGCATCCGGTAACCGTTGATGGCGCGATACAGGAAGCGGTCGACCTGATCACCCAGGCGGGTCAAACCCTTGAGTTCCATCTGGACGAAAATCGCGGTATTGGTCGTGGGAGCGTTGGATTGATTGACGCCGTTGAGATATTCACGGCCCAGCACCGTAAAGCGCCAGCAACAGGTTTCATGTTCGAGCCCGACCAGACTCTCGAGCGTCCGATTGTAGAGCAGCGAATACTGCCAGCGGCCGATCACATGCCAGTCCTTCAAGAAGGGGATACGGAAGGATATGTCCGTATTGTTGAGGGCCGTCGTGTTCTGACCTATCGTGGCTGCCTGTTCGATGGCCGGCTGGTTGGGAAGCGGCTCACGGTAACGGTAGCTCAGATTCATCAGGTTGTTCTGCCGGTCGTTGTATTGCAAGCCGACCGAACCGCGCTCGAAGCGGCCGGTATAAGGCGAGAGCTGGGCCTCCCCGCCGAGGAAGAAGGCCTCCGTCAGCCGGGTATCGACTTTCCCGATGACGTTGGCGTAACTCTTGTTGTAGTTTCCGTAGACGAACTGTCCCTGATCCGGCCCCAACACCACTCCCAGCGGGTTGGCACCGTAAGGATTGACCAGCGTCACCGAAGGGTCGGTGATGAAAAATACCTTGCCCAGACTCGCCGTCAGGCGCTCCCAGCCGGTGTCGCGGTCGATGAAACGGGAAGTCAGACCGAGTGTCACCTGATTCATGTCCGCCAGCCGGTCGGCGCCTGCGAAACGGTTGGTACGGAACAGCTGGTAATACGTGAAGTCGTAGTAATTGCTGTCGAAGATCGGATAGTCGTTCTGGTTGATCTTCGGCACATAGGTGTAGAACACGCGGGGTTCGAGCGTCTGCCGCAACGAGGCGGATCCCAGCTCGAAATCCCGGTCGAAAACCAGACCGCTGTCCACCGAGAAGATGGGAGCGACGCGATTCAGGCTGCTGCCAGTCCCCGCCGCCTGGTTCTGCAGCATATAGGTCGTGTTCTGCAAAGCGACGCTGGGAACGAGGAAACTGCCCGGGGACTGGATGGGATAGGAGATTTGCGGACGGATGTTCAGGCGCTGACCTTTGACGTTGTTGCCGCCGTGGCCGAAATTCACGACCTCTGCATTGGCCTGGAATCGGAACCCGGAATCGCCGATCTGCTCGTTGTAATTTCCCCGAAGGCTCGGCAGACGGTAATACGGGGTCTGTTCGGTAGGAATCGAGGGATCGATGTTCTGGTAATAGTCGCCCAGCAGCCGGACCGACCCGTTCGAATACGTGTAATCGGCATACGCTTGACTCTGGACGAAGGTATTAGAGACCAGCCCGAGCGTATTGTTCAGCTGGTTCAGATACTTGCTGTCGGAAACATAGTTCAAATCGACCAGGGTGAAGAGACTGTCGGTCCACCGCCCCATGGCATCGAAGCCGGCCTGGCCACGGGTCGTTTTCGTCTGACTGTCTTCCGGGATGACTTCCCCCAACAGGCGGATGCGCTGGTGCTCCGTCAGCCAGCGGAAGTCCCCGCCGAACAGCGGCCCGCGACTGGTCATCTCCCGCGCCTGCAGCGTCAGGTCGTAATCGGGCGCGAGATTGAAATAGTATGGGACCGAGAGGTTGAAACCGTTGACCTTCGACTGGCCGAAGGTCGGTGACAGAAATCCCGATTGCCGACGGTCGTCCACCGGGAAATCCATGTAAGGGGTATAGAATATCGGCACCCCCTTGAACTCCATCCAGGCATGGCTGGCATCCCCCCGCCCTGTCTCCTTGTCGATCGTGACTTCGTCGGCGTGCAGCATCCAGTCCGTATTGCCCGGCGGGCAGGTGGTATAGGTGGCGGTCTCATAGTGCGAATGGGTATCGCTGTCCATGTGCGCAACCCGGGCGACGCCGCGCGAAGGCATGGTCTCGACGATGAACTGACTGTTGCGCAGCACGCCCTTGTCTTCTTCCATCCGCATGAAGGCAGTGTCGCTCGCAAAGGCCAGTCCTTTTTCACGGTAGAACACACTGCCGCGGGCGTTCACGGTGTCGGCCTCGGTGTTGAGACTCAGGAAATCGCCCTTGACATGCTGGTCGTAACGTGTCACCTCAGCGTCGCCCGTGAAGGTCGCAACCTCCTGGTCGTCCATTTCGCCGTAATTGCCATGGACTTCCACCGGTGCCCGTTTACGGGCGAGCCGGTCTTTCGAGGTGAGAAGGAAATCCTTGGCGGCATCGGATTCGCGTTTTCCGCGGGCGCAGGTTCCCGCCCACGGGTTGCTCGGCATCATACCGAGCAGGCGGTCGAAGCGTTGTTCGTCGTATTCCGTGATCGTCGCCGCCTGAGCCCAGTCCTCGGGAGGCTCGCCCGCGGCACCGACCGGCCGCGCCACCCCCCGGGGGTCCGGCCCCACCAGATTGCAGTCCCAGCTCCTGCTCTCCTTCTGAGGTCTGCAGGTCCAACCGGCCGGTGCGCCCGGAGCATGAGCGGCGACGGACTGGGGCGAGGCGGCCTCCTTACGCACCGACACGGTACCGGAGGGGACGAAACGCGAAGCGGCCAGCGGCGTCTCCGGACGGGGCGCCCTGGCCGGAGGCGTCCCACCCGGCTCACCGGCGGATCCGCCTTCAGCGACCTGGGGCGCCGCTGTCGATTCCGCCTTTTCAGACTCCGCCGACTCGCTTTCCTCGTCCTCCTCGTCCTCGGTGGGACCGCCCGCCATCGTAGAGGGCGATGGCGGCGCGGCGGAAGGTACCGGCGGTGGCGGCCTGAGCCCGGTTCCGGCCACCGGCGCCGCCCCGGTCGGCGGAGAGACGGCGGTCGAAGGCGCGGCACGGTTGGACTGCGACAAAGCGGTCTCCCCCAGCGCCGTCGGCGGAGCCTTCGGCCCCGGGGCGGCGGGTGTGTCCGCACCTCCGTCCTTTCGCTTGGCTACGCACTCCCATTGCTTGTCGTCGGTGCTGCGGGCGCAATTCCAGTTGCCTACCGCGACGGCCGGTTGCTGCCAGCTTGCCGCCAGCGCCAGGAACACCGCGGTGCGCAGCGGGGCGGCCGCATGGGCGGCAGTGGGCGGGCCTTCCATGTCGGGGGAAGCCGGTCCCGGCCCGCGCACGGTCAAACCGTCACTCCAGTGACGGAGCCGGACCAGAAGGCATGAACGACGACGGAGAACCACCGGATCATGGATGCGGAAAAAGCGGGGGAGAGATGGTCCAGGAAATGCTTGTATCCAGCTCGACGGAACGGACAGCCATGCGACGCGCAAATCCTATATCATTAAGAACCATGAAAAATCGGATCATTGTAACCCAAGGTTTGCACATTTGATTAACTCTTCCGGCATTGCCACCGACGACCGTTCCGAAACGCTTCTGCACTGGCTTCCCACCGTCCTGGGCCGTATTCCCGACGACGTCCGGCCGATCTCGGGAGACGCCAGTTTTCGCCGTTATTTCCGGGTCAGCACCGGCGAGTCCAGTCTCATCGCGATGGACGCGCCGCCGGGCAGGGAAAAGCTCCGTCCTTTCATTCACGCCGCCGGGCTGCTGGAAAAAGCCGGGGTCAACGTTCCCCGCATCTTTGCCGTCGACGAGACGCGAGGCTTCCTGCTGATGTCCGATTTCGGCGACGTCAGCTACCTGCAGCAGCTGGCAGCGGGGGACACCGAAGCCCTCTACGCCGATGCGCTGGAAGCGCTGGTAAGGATGCAACGCGGAATCGACGCCGCCGGCTGTGGCCTGCCTGCCTACGACGAGACTCTGCTCCAGCGGGAACTGGAACTTTTCCCCGTATGGTTCCTCGCGGGACTGCTGGGACTGGAACTGAACGCGGCGGAGGAGTCGCTGTACCGGCGACTCTCCCTGAGCCTCACGGAATCGGCCCTGCAGCAGCCTGCCGTCGTGGTCCACCGCGACTTCCATTCCCGCAATCTCATGGTCACCGGCGAACGCAATCCCGGTGTACTCGACTTCCAGGACGCCGTCGTGGGCCCTGTCACCTACGACCTCGTGTCCCTGCTCCGGGACTGCTACATCGCCTGGCCCGAGGCCCGCGTCAGACGCTGGCTGGACGACTACCGGCAACGCTTCGCCGAGGGCGGAGCACACGCCGAGACCGACGGCGAAACCTTCCAGCGCTGGTTCGACTTGATGGGCCTGCAGCGCCATCTCAAGGCCATAGGCATCTTCGCCCGGCTGCATCTGCGCGACGGCAAGAGCGGCTACCTGCCGGACATTCCACGAACCCTCCGCTACGTCCTGGACGTCGCCGGCAGATACCCGGAGACGGCTGAATTCCGCCGTTTTCTCGACGTCCGGGTCTGCCCGTTCCTGAACGAGGCCGCCGCGTGAAAGCCATGATCCTCGCAGCAGGCCGCGGCGAGCGCCTGCGCCCCTTGACCGACCATACCCCGAAACCGCTCCTGCCCGCAGGCGGCCGCCCGCTGATCGAACATACCTTGGAAGCGCTGGTGCAGGCCGGATTCAAGGATATCGTCGTCAACCTCGCCCATCTCGGCTGGCAGATCCGCGAGCGGTTGGGCGACGGCGCGCGTTTCGGCGCCCGCATCCGCTATTCCGATGAAGGCGACCATGCGCTGGAAACCGCCGGTGGCATCCGCCAGGCCCTGGCGCTGCTCGGCCCGGCGCCGTTCATCGTCGTCAACGGCGACATCGGCACGGATTACGACTTCGCCCGCCTGCGCCGCGCACCGAGCGGCGACGCCCATCTCGTGCTGGTACCCAACCCGCCCCATCATCCGCAAGGCGATTTCGTACTGACGGAAGAGCAGGTGACACCTCCTGGCGACGGCGCCCGCACCTGGACGTTCGCCGGGATCGGTCTGTACCGCACGGAACTGTTCGCTTCGCTTCCGCCGGGCCGGGCCCCGCTGGCACCGCTGCTCAGACAGGCCATGGACGCCGGCCGTGTCAGCGGCGAGCTGCACCCGGGCTTCTGGCTCGACATCGGCACGGTGGAGCGGCTCAAAAGCTACGACCGCTGGCTCCACGAACGACGACCGGCACGGTCCGTGCTGGCCGTTTGACATGCGCAGCCCCGATCGGTAACGTTGAGTGTTTTTTCCGGATTCCAGATCGGCTTGCCACAACCGGTCCCGATTCGAGGCACACCCCCAGCCAGGCCCCAGGATGGAAGAATTTCAGCGTATCAAACGCCTGCCCCCCTATGTCTTCAACATCGTCAACGAGCTCAAGGCGAAGGAACGGGCGCAGGGCAAAGACGTCATTGATTTCGGCATGGGCAATCCGGACCAGCCCACGCCGCAGCACATCGTCGACAAACTGATCGAATCTTCGCGTAAAGGCACCAACCACCGTTATTCGGTATCCAAAGGCATTCCCCGTCTGCGGCGCGCCATCTGCCACTGGTACCTGAACCGCTACGGCGTCGAACTCGACCCGGACTCCCAGGCCATCGTGACGATCGGCTCGAAGGAAGGCCTGGCGCATCTGGCGCTCGCCACAGTGGGCCCGGGCGATGCCGTACTGGTGCCGAACCCGGCCTATCCGATCCACCCTTACGGCTTCGTCCTGGCCGGCGCCGACGTCCGCCACGTCCCCCTGTTGCCGGGCGTCGATTTCTTTGCGGAACTGGAAATGGCGATCAAGACTTCCTGGCCCAAGCCCAAGATGCTGGTCCTGAATTTCCCGGCCAATCCCACGGCGCAATGCGTGGATCTGGAATTTTTCGAGAAGGTCGTGGAAATCGCCCGTGAGTACAAGATCTGGGTGGTGCACGACCTGGCATATGCCGATCTGGTGTTCGATGGCTATGTCGCCCCTTCGATCCTGCAGGTACCGGGTGCGGAGGACATCGCCGTGGAGTTCTTCACGCTGTCCAAGAGCTATAACATGCCCGGCTGGCGGGTGGGCTTCATGTGCGGCAACCGCGAGCTGGTCTCGGCCTTGGGACGCATCAAGTCCTACCTGGACTACGGTACTTTCACGCCGATCCAGGTGGCCGCGATCACGGCCCTGGAAGGTCCGCAGGACTGTGTGGAGAACATCCGGCTGATGTACCAGAACCGCCGCGACGTCCTGTGCAAGGGCCTCAACGACATCGGCTGGCCGGTAGAGAAACCCAAGGGGACCATGTTCGTCTGGGCCAGGATTCCCGAACGGTACCAGAGCCTGGGTTCGCTGGAATTCGCCAAGAAGATGCTGCTCGACGCCCATGTCGCGGTTTCTCCCGGCATCGGCTTCGGCGAATTCGGCGACGACCACGTGCGCTTCGGACTGATCGAAAACGAGCACCGCACCCGCCAGGCCATCCGCGGCGTCCGCGATATGATGCGCAAGGACAACGCCGTATAATCCCTGCCTTTTCCCAAGTCTTGAGGAACGCAGCTTGAACCCGGTAAAAATCGGCATCCTCGGCCTCGGCACGGTCGGCGGCGGCACGGTCAACGTGTTGCGGCGCAATGCCGACGAAATCACCCGCCGCGCCGGCCGCGAGATCCAGGTCTGCCGCGCCTCGACCCGCGACCTGACGCGCTCCCGCATCTGCGACACCACCGGCATCGCCCTGACCGACGATCCCTACGAGATCGTCTCCGACCCCGACATCCAGATCGTGGTCGAGACCATCGGCGGCGAGACGCCGGCGCGGGATCTGGTCATGAAGGCGCTGGCAAACGGCAAGCACGTCGTCACCGCCAACAAGATGCTGATCGCCCTGCACGGCAACGAAATCTTCGCCGCCGCCCGCGAACGCGGCCTGATGGTCGCCTTCGAAGCCGCCGTGGCCGGGGGCATCCCCATCATCAAGACCATCCGCGAGGGACTGGCGGGCAACAAGGTCGAATGGCTGGCCGGCATCATCAACGGCACCAGCAACTTCATCCTCACCGAAATGTGGGAAAAGGGCCGCGACTTCGCCGACGTCCTGCAGGAAGCCCAGCGGCTGGGCTACGCCGAAGCCGATCCGACCTTCGACATCGAGGGGGTGGACGCCGCCCACAAGCTCACCATCCTGGCATCGATCGCCTTCGGCATCCCGCTCCAGTTCGGCAAGGTCTACATCGAGGGCATCACCGGCATCACCGCGGCCGACGTCAAATACGCCGAGGCACTGGGTTACCGCATCAAACTGCTCGGGATCGCCCGCCGCACCCCCAAGGGCATTGAACTGCGGGTCCACCCCACCTTGATTCCGGCGCGCCGGCTGATCGCCAACGTCAACGGTGTGATGAACGCCGTACTGATCAAGGGCGACGCCGTGGGGCCCACCCTGCACTACGGCGCGGGCGCCGGGGCCGAACCGACCGCCTCCGCGGTGGTCGCCGATATCGTCGACGTGGTCCGCACCCTGACCTCCGATCCCGAAAACCGGGTGCCACACCTGGCCTTCCAGCCCGCCGCGATCTCCGAGATCCCGATCCTGCCGATCGAAGCGATCGAGACCGCCTATTACCTGCGGCTCTCTGCCGAGGACAAGCCCGGGGTGCTGGCCGACGTGACCCGCATCCTCGCCGCCCACCACATCAGCATCGAAGCCGTGCTGCAGAAGGAGATGCCGGAGGGCGAGAGCCATCTGCCAGTGATCATGCTGACGCAGAAGGTCACCGAGCGCGAACTTAACGCCGCCGTGCGGGAAATCGAGGCGCTACCGACGATCAAGGGCGCGGTCAAACGCATCCGGCTCGAAACGCTGGGTTGACGATCACCCCGACCCGCTCGCGGGAGAGGGGGACAAAGAAACGCTTCGCGTTGTTTCACGTTGAGAAACCATGACCATGACGACACGCTACACCGGCCTCATCGAACGCTACCGAGACCGCCTCCCGGTCAGTGCGGAGACCCGCATCATCAGTCTGGGTGAAGGCGACACGCCGTTGATCCGTCTGGAAAACATCCCCCGCCTGCTGGGCAGGCGCGTCGAGCTCTACGTGAAGTACGAGGGGCTCAACCCGACCGGCTCGTTCAAGGACCGTGGCATGACCATGGCCGTCACCCGGGCGGTCGAGGAAGGCAGCCGCGCCATCATCTGCGCATCCACCGGCAACACCAGCGCCGCCGCTGCCGCCTATGCCGCCCGCGCCGGCATCACCGCCTTCGTACTGATCCCGGACGGCAAGATCGCCATGGGCAAGCTGGCCCAGGCCATGATGTACGGTTCGGTGGTGATCCAGATCAAGGGCAATTTCGACGACGGCATGCGGCTGGTCAAGGAAGTGGCCGGGGAAGCGCCCGTCACCATCGTCAACTCGATCAATCCCTACCGGCTGCAGGGCCAGAAGACCGCGGCCTTCGAGATCGTCGACGAACTCGGCCGGGCCCCGGACTACCACTGCCTGCCGGTCGGCAACGCCGGCAACATCACGGCGCATTGGATCGGCTACAGCGAATACGCCTGCGGCGGGCGCGACTGCGTGACCGAGGCCTGCGCCTTCTGCAGCGGCGAATGCCGTTTCGTGAGCGGCGGGCCGGTCTCGACCAGCCGGCCGAAGATGGTCGGCTATCAGGCCAGCGGCTCGGCGCCGTTCCTGCGCGGCCACATGGTGGACCATCCGGAGACGGTGGCAACCGCCATCCGCATCGGCCATCCGCAAAGCTGGGAGCAGGCCTGGCAGGTCAGCCGCGAATCCGGCGGCTGGTTCGACGAATGCAGCGACGAGGAGATCCTGGCCGCCCAGAAGCTGCTGACCGAACGCGAAGGCGTCTTCTGCGAGCCGGCCTCGGCGACTTCCCTGGCCGGCGCCCTGCGCGACATCCGGAGCGGCAAGATCCCCGAAGGCAGCACCGTGGTGCTGACCTTGACGGGCAACGGCCTCAAGGACCCCGATACCGCCATCGCCCAGTGCACCCAGAAGCCCGTCACCATCGAAGCCGAGCTGGACTCGGTCAAGCGCGCCATTCTCGACGCCCTCTGAATGGGCAAAACGCTGCTGACCCGACCGACGCCCAGCGCGAAGGGCCGGACCAGCGGCGTCTCGCGGCAGTCCTTCAGGGAATTTCGAACGCCCGTTCATCCTCCGACACGCCGGATCCCTGAAAAAACTCCGGACCGAGTTCGGAAACGGGTGCGCCCTTGCAGCGGAAATTCGCGATGAGCTTGCCGCCCTTGTCGACGACGACGCCATCCTTTTTCCAGCCTCTGCCGCTGCCGGTATAGACCACATAGTCGTACTGGCCCTTGCTGAAGCGCAGAAAGGCGCCACCGCCCCCGGAATACATCAGGGTTGCGCCTTTGGCGGCAGCCGCCGGATGAGCGGCCGGCTCGGGCAGCCTGATTTCCGGATGGCCTTCCGGGCCGAACCGGTACTGGATGGAACCCGCCGTCGGCGACAGCTCCTTCGAGGCGCAAACCGACACGGTCTTCTCGCCCACACTGCAGGAGAACACCGTTTTCTCCTCGGCGGTGCAGTGGCTGGGCGCGGCGCGTGAAACAGCCGGAACCAGGCCGAGCGCCAATAAAGCCACGATTCTTTTCATTCGAACCTCCTTACGAGCCGGAAAGCCGATCTTACTCCAAGACCGCAGCGTCCTTCCTCTGCCTCATTTCGAGGCACAGTGTTCCGCAATGGCGCCCGAATCATTCGAAAACATCTCGCCATCCCTCTTCCCATGATCTCTTCGTTCAATTTTATCAATACGTTAAGCGCAAATACCTGCGTATGGCACAGGTAGTGCTTCACTCGTATTGAAACCTGCGCCAACGGCGGCGCGGCACCAGGACAAAGGCGTCTTGGGCTTTTGCGGAATGCCCTCCGCGAAGCCCGGACGCTTTTTTTTGCGTCAAGACTTACCCCGATGCGGCACCGCAAGGCCGAAAACCCGGAGCAACCGTCATGAACCTAAAAGAATTCAAGCAGGCCGGACATTGGCCGACCCTGCTCTCCGCCTTTCTCTATTTCGACGTGTCCTTCATGGTCTGGGTGATGCTCGGACCGCTTTCCCTCTATATCACCAAGGACCTGACGCTGCCGCTCGAAGAGAAGTTCACCATCGTCGCCATACCCATCCTCTCCGGCGCGGTGTTCCGCATCATCCTGGGCTCCATGGCCGACCATGTCGGCCCCAAGCCGACCGGCATCCTGGCCCAGCTGCTGGTGATCCTGGGCCTCGCCTATGTGTTCGGGTTCGGTCTGCACTCCAAGCTGGAAGTGGAGCTGCTCGGCCTGCTGCTGGGCGTGGCCGGCGCCAGCTTCGCCGTGGCCCTGCCGCAGGCCAGCCGCTGGTATCCGCCCAAGTTCCAGGGGGTGGTGATGGGCATCGCCGGGGCCGGCAACATGGGCGTGGTGCTCGACTCCATGATCGTGCCATGGCTGGCCGAGAAGTTCGGCTGGCAGGCGGTGTTCGGCTTCCTGCTCATTCCCTTGGTGATCGTCCTGACCGTCTACGCGGTGCTGGTGAAGGATGCCCCGGACAAGCGGACGCCGGTCACCCTGGCGAACTATGCCGCGGTCATGAAAGACCCGGACGCCTGGTGGTTCATGTTCTTCTACTCCATCACCTTCGGAGGCTTCGTCGGTCTCGGCAACGCCCTGCCGCTGTACTTCACCCACTGGTATCACGTCTCCGGCATCGCGGCCGGCATGATGGTCGCCATCGTGGTGTTCGCCGGCTCGATGTTCCGTCCGGTCGGTGGCTATCTCGCCGACCGCATCGGCGGCATCCGCGCCCTCCAGATCCTGTTCGTGGTGGTGTCGCTGGCTTACCTGGCGATCTCGTTCATGCCCGAAGGCCCGGCACCTGAAGCGCTGGGCACCGCCAAGGTGGCCGGCTGGGGCTTGGGGGAACTGCCGGCACAAGGCTGGGGAGCGGTCGCCGTCTTCTTCGCCGGTACCCTGGCGCTGGGAATGGGCAACGGCTCGGTGTTCCAACTGGTGCCGCTGCGCTTCCGCAAGGAAATCGGGGTGGTCACCGGCCTGGTCGGCTGCGCCGGCGGCGTGGGCGGCTTCTTCCTGGCGAAAACCCTCGGCCTGTCATGGGAAATACAGCACGGCTTCGCACTCGGATTCAGCGTATTCGCCGTCCTTCCGCTGCTCGGCCTGGGCGGGCTGATGCTGGTGAGGAAACGCTGGCGCACGACCTGGGGCGCGGTCTCCGGGGCGCGGGTCTGACCGCGGGCCGGATCCCGACAGCGCCATGAGCGTTTCCGGCCAACCCGTCCTCCGCGCCGCCGTCGTCACCCTGCAAGGGCGGCGCGAAGACAACCAGGACTTTGCCGCCATCGCCGAACCATCGCCGCGGGATGCCGCTGCGCGCGGCTTCGTGGCGGCCGTGGCCGACGGCATCGGCGGTGCCCGCGGCGGCCGGGTCGCCGCGGAAGTGTCGGTGCGCAGTTTCATGGAAGCCTACTACGGCCTGTCCGAAACCTTGGGCATGCAACAGTTGCTGGACCGTTGCCTGGGCTCGGCCAACCGCTGGGTGCACGCCATGGGCCGGCTCGATCCCGAGCTGGCACACATGGGCACGACTTTCAGCGGATTGATCTTCCGCGGCCGCCGCGCCTATCTGGTGCATGTGGGCGATTCCCGGATTTACCGCCTGCGCGGCGACGAACCCGAGCTGCTGACCTCGGATCACACCCTGAGCGGACCGGGGCTGGATCATGTGCTGTACCGCGCGGTCGGACTCGATCCCGGCCTCCGGATCGATTACAGCGTGTACCCGCTGGAGCCGCACGACCGCTTTCTGCTGTGCAGCGACGGCCTGCACGGCAGCCTCCAACAGGAACAGATCAGGGAGATCCTGCAGGAGCGGGCCACCCCCGAAACCACGGCCGAGGCGCTGGCGCGCCTGGCATTCGAGCAGGGCAGCCAGGACAACATCACCGCCCTGGTGGTGGACGTCATCGCCCTGCCGCCCGCGGACAAGCAGTCGCTGCGCCTCGCCATCGAATCCCTGCCGCTGCTGGATCTGCCGGAGGTGGGCGACGAGGTGGACGGTTTCAGGCTGGAGCGCCTGCTGTCCTCGGGGCGCTACAGCGCGCTGTTCCTCGCTGCCGACACTCTGGGCCAGGACAAGCCGGTGGTGGTGAAGTTTCCGCATCCCCGGGTCGCCAGCGAACGGGAATACTACGACGCCTTCGTGCGCGAAGCCTGGATCGGCGCCCGGGTGAAAAGCCCCTGGGTCGGCGAGATCCTCGAACAGACTCCCGGACGCCAGAGCCGGCTCTATTCGGTCATGCCTTTCTATCCCGGCGCCTCCCTGGAGCACGAGCTGGCGCGCCGGCCACGCATCGGCCTGGAAGCCGGGATCGATCTCGCCTTGAAGCTGTGCAAGGCGGTGCATGCGCTGCACCGCCAGCAGATCGTCCACCGCGACATCAAGCCGGACAACGTCCTGCTGGACCCGGAAGGCGGCCTCAAGCTGCTGGACCTCGGCATCGCCCGGCTGCCGGCCTGGGACGAGGATCAGGCCGACCCCATCCCGGGCACCCCCAGCTACATGGCGCCGGAAATGTTCCAGGGCGAACGCGGCAGCATCGCCACCGACGTGTTCGCGCTCGGCGTGACCCTCTACCGGACGTTCGCCGGCGGCGCCTACCCCTATGGCGAGGTCGAACCCTTCAGCACACCCCGTTTCGGCAGCCCCAGACCGTTGACCGCCCACCGCCCGGACCTCCCGGCCTGGCTGGACGCGGTGCTGGCCCGTGCCATCGCGGCCGATCCGGCGCAGCGCCCGGCCGATGCCGTCGAACTGGCTTACGAGCTGGAAGCCGGGCTGGAAAAAGGTGGCGGCAGGCGTCCCCCCCGCCGCCCCCTGCCGCTGTATGAGCGCAATCCCCTGCAGTTCTGGAAGGCCGTCGCGGCGCTGCTGCTGGCCCTGCTGGCCATGGCCGGCCTGCGCCTCTCACTGTCCTGCCGCCCGCCTTCGGAAGCGGCATCCCGCAACAACCCCTTGATTCACGATAACGGAGACTCGCGATGAGCAAGCCCAAACTCGTCCTCGTCGGCAACGGCATGGCCGGCGTCCGCACGCTGGAGGAGCTGCTGAAGCTGGCGCCCGGCAAGTACGACATCACCGTGTTCGGCGCCGAACCCCATCCCAACTACAACCGCATCCTGCTCTCGCCGGTCCTTGCCGGCGAAAAGAAGCTGGACGACATCATCCTCAACGACGAGGACTGGTATGCCGGACACGGCATCACTTTGCACAAGGGCAAGACAGTCGTCGCCATCGACCGGGGCCGCCGCCGCGTCCGCACCGAAGACGGAACCGTAGCGGGCTATGATCGCCTGCTGCTGGCGACCGGCTCGATGCCCTTCATCCTGCCGGTGCCGGGCAGGGACCTGGAAGGCGTGGTCGGCTTCCGCGACATCCGCGACGTCGAGCGGATGCTGGAAGCCTCGGAAAAGCACCGCCATGCCGTGGTCATCGGCGGCGGGCTGCTGGGACTGGAAGCCGCCAACGGCCTCAAGAAGCGCGGCATGAACGTCACCGTGGTGCACCTGCTCGACACCCTGATGGAGCGGCAGCTCGACAAACCGGCAGCGGCCCTGCTGCAACGGGCCCTGGAAAACAGCGGCCTCAGCTTCAAGCTGGAAGCCCAGACCGAGGCCTTGCTGGGCGAAGGCCGGGTCCGCGCCGTCCGCTTCAAGGACGGCTCGGAAATCCCCGCCGATCTGGTGGTCATGGCAGTGGGCATCCGTCCCAACATAGAACTGGCCAAAGCCGCCGGCATCCATTGCGAGCGCGGCATCCTGGTCAGCGACACGATGCAGACCTTCGATCCCCAGGTCTATGCGGTCGGTGAATGCGTGCAGCACCGCGGTGAACTGTTCGGCCTGGTCGCGCCGCTGTTCGAACAGGCCAAGGTCTGCGCCAACCATCTGGCCGAATTCGGCATCGCCCGCTATCGAGGATCGGTCACCTCGACCAAGCTCAAAGTGACCGGCATCGACCTCTTCTCCGCCGGGGAATACCAGGGCGGACCCGGTTTCGAGGAACTGCTGTTCCAGGACCCTTCGCGCGGCGTCTACAAGAAACTGGTGGTCCGCGACAACAAAGTCGCCGGCGCGGTGCTGTACGGCGACACCGTGGACGGTGCCTGGTATTTCCAGATGATGCGCGACGGTACCGACATCTCCGCGTTCCGCGAACACATCCTGTTCGGCCAGGCCCACGTGGGCGATTCCGGCCATGGCGCCGAAAGCCATGCCGCCCGGCTGGCGGAGGACGCCGAGGTCTGCGGCTGCAACGGCGTCTGCAAAAAGACCATCGTCGATGCCATAATCCAGAAGAAACTGTTCACGTTGGACGAAGTGCGCGCCCATACCAAGGCCTCGGCCTCTTGCGGTTCCTGCACCGGCCTGGTCGAACAGCTCCTGCAGAGCACCCTGGGCAGCGATTACTCGGTCAGTCCCGCCAAAAAGCCCTTGTGCAGATGCACGGATCTCACCCACGAGGAGGTGCGGGAAGCCGTGCGTACCCATGGTCCCAAAACCATCCCGCAACTCATGGGTGCGCTGGGCTGGCGAACACCAGACGGCTGCCACACCTGCCGCCCGGCGCTCAATTACTACCTGCTGTGCCAATGGCCGGGCGAATACCGGGACGACCCGCAATCCCGCTTCATCAACGAACGGGTCCATGCCAACATCCAGAAGGATGGCACCTACTCCGTGGTTCCCCGGATCTGGGGCGGCGTGACCAATCCGCGCGAACTGCGGGCCATCGCCGACGTGGCCGAGAAATTCCGGGTCCCCTGCGTCAAGATCACCGGCGGCCAGCGCATCGACCTGCTGGGTGTGCCCAAGGCACGCCTGCCGGCCATTTGGGCGGAGCTGGGCAAGCATGGCCTGGTGTCCGGCCATGCCTACGGCAAGTCGCTGCGGACGGTGAAGACCTGCGTCGGCAAGGAATGGTGCCGCTTCGGCACACAGGATTCGACCACCCTGGGCATCGAGCTGGAGAAGATGACCTGGGGCTCCTGGACGCCGGCCAAGGTCAAGATGGCGGTGTCCGGCTGTCCCCGCAACTGCGCCGAGGCCACGATCAAGGATTTCGGAGTGGTGGCGGTCGACTCCGGCTGGGAACTGCATGTCGGCGGCAACGGCGGCGTGAAAGTGCGGGCGACCGATTTCCTGTGCAAGGTACAGACGGATGAGGAGGTCATGGAATACGCCGCGGCCTACCTGCAACTGTACCGGGAAGAAGCCCGCTACCTGGAACGCACCGCGCACTGGATCGAAAGGGTGGGATTGCCGTACGTGCACAGCCGCATCGTCGACGACGCCGAAGGCCGCGAGGCGCTGCGCGCCCGCTTCCTGGAATCGCAGCGGAAAGCGCAGATCGATCCCTGGGCCGAGCGCGCGCAGGGGGCGGAAAGACACGAGTTCGAGCCTCTGACACTCCGGGAGCGGAACAACCATGCCTGCATCGCCTGAGGAAAGCGCCATGACCCCGTGGACTCCAATCGCCCGCCTGGAAGAGATTCCCCGCCAGGGCGCCCGCGTCGTCGCGACGCCGGAAGGCGCCATTGCCGTCTTCCGCACCCTCGACGACCGGGTCTTCGCCCTGCTCGACCGCTGTCCGCACAAGGGTGGACCGCTGTCCCAGGGCATCGTGCACGGCGCGCGCGTCGCCTGCCCCTTGCACAACTGGGTGATCGAGCTGGATTCCGGCCAGGCGGTCGCACCGGATGAAGGCTGCGTCCGCCGTTTCGAAACCCGTCTCGAGAATGGCATGGTGGCCATCGCCCTCCCGGATTCACTGGTGGGACCCTGACATGAGCCCCCAGTTCCGGCGGACCGTCCACACCACCTGTCCCTACTGCGGCGTAGGCTGCGGCGTGCTGGCCACGGTCACGGATGCGGGTGTGAAAATCCAGGGTGACCCGGACCACCCGTCCAACTTCGGCCGCTTGTGTTCGAAAGGTTCGGCCCTGGGGGAGACCCTGTCGCTCGGCACCCGCCTGCTCCATCCCGAAATCGGCGGCATCCGGACGGGCTGGGACGAAGCCCTGGACACGGTCGCCGGCCGGTTCCGCGAAACCCTCGAGCGGTACGGCCCCGATTCGGTCGCGTTCTACGTGTCCGGCCAGTTGCTGACCGAAGACTACTACGTCGCCAACAAACTGATGAAGGGCTTCATCGGCTCGGCCAACATCGACACCAACTCCCGGCTGTGCATGTCCTCCACCGTCGCGGGCCACAAGCGCGCCTTCGGCGAGGACCTGGTGCCGGGCTGCTATGAGGACCTGGAACTGGCCGATCTGGTGGTGCTGGTCGGCTCGAACACGGCCTGGTGTCATCCCGTGTTGTTCCAGCGCATCCTGGCGGCGCGGCGCGCCGACCCGAAACGCCGCATCGTCTGCATCGACCCGCGCCGAACGGCGACCGCGGAAGCGGCCGACCTCCACCTCCCCATCCGGCCGGGCACCGACGTGCTGCTGTTCAACGGGCTGCTGCACTATCTGCGGCACAACGACTGCCTCGACTTCGAATTCATCGAACGGCATACCGAAGGCTATGCCGCAGCCTTGAACATGGCGAAGGAAACCGCGCCCACCGTTCCGTCCGTCGCCGCCGGCTGCGGGCTTGCGGAGAGCGAGGTGGCGCAGTTCTACCGGCTGTTCGCTGCGAACGAACGGACGGTGACCCTGTGGTCGCAGGGCGTCAACCAGTCGACCCAAGGCACCGACAAGGTCAACGCCATCCTCAACGTGCATCTCGCCACCGGTCGCATTGGCAAGCCGGGGGCCGGCCCCTTCTCGCTGACCGGCCAGCCCAACGCCATGGGCGGCCGCGAGGTCGGCGGACTGGCCAACCAGCTCGCCGCCCATCTCGACCTCGACGACCCCCGCCACCGCCGGCAAGTACAGGAATTCTGGCGATCCCCGCGCATCGCCGACCGGCCCGGCTACCTGGCCGTCGATCTGTTCCGGGCCATCGGCGAAGGCAGGATACGCGCGGTCTGGATCATGGCCACCAACCCGGCGGTCAGCCTTCCAGATGTCCATGCCGTACGCCGCGCCTTGAGCGCCTGTCCCTTCGTCGTGGTGTCCGACTGCGAACGCGACACCGATCTGTCCCGCTTTGCCCATGTCCAGCTGCCGGCGCTGGCCTGGGGCGAGAAAGACGGTACGGTCACCAATTCGGAACGGCGCATCTCACGCCAGCGCGCCTTTCTCGATGCCCCCGGCGAGGCGCGGCCGGACTGGTGGATCATCGCCGAGGTGGCCAGACGCATGGGTTTCGGCGCCGCATTCGACTACCGGAGCGCCGCCGACATTTTTGCCGAACACATCGCTCTCTCCAGGATCGCCGGCGCCGAAAAACGCCGCTTCGACCTGTCCGGGCTGCAAACCGCATACGACGAGCTGGCGCCGACCCAGTGGCCGGTCGACGCCGGGAATCCGCAAGGCACGCCGCGGCTCAGCTTCGACGGCCGGCTCACCTTCGTCGCCGTCCGGCCGCAGGCCCCGGCCCATGCACCCGATGCCGGTTATCCCCTGATCCTCAACACCGGCCGCATTCGCGACCAATGGCATACCATGACCCGGACCGGCAAGACCCCGCGCCTCACCGGACACCTGCCCGAGCCTTTCGCCGAGGTCCACCCCATCGACGGCAGCCGGCTGGAACTCACCGACGGCGCCCTGGCCCGGCTGGAAAGCCGCTACGGCAGCGCCCTGGTGCGGGTCCGGTTCAGCGCCGGCCAGCAGCCGGGTACGGTGTTCACCCCCATGCATTGGAGCGAGAGCAACAGCCGGCAGGGCTTGGTCAACGCCCTGGTGAATCCGGCGGTCGACCCCGTTTCCGGCGAACCCGAGTTCAAGCACACACCGGTAAGGGTCATGCCCTACCGGCCCCGATGGTACGGATTCGCCATCGCCCGGCGGCGGATCGAATTCCCGGACGCGGCCTACCGGGTGGTGATTCCCGCCCGCCACTGCTGGCGCCACGAGCTGGCCGGCGAAGTCCTCTCGGAAGACTGGCAGCGCTGGGCGCGGGAACGGCTCGGCCCGGAAGGCGATGGCTGGGACGACTGGCTGGAATTCGCCGACCCGCGCGCCGGCCGCTACCGCTGCGCCTGGATCGTGCAGGGGCGGATCGAGTTCGCCTTGTTCGTGAGCCCCAGCCATGAACTGCCGCCGCGCGACTGGCTCGTGAGCCTGTTCGGCCAGGACGCGCTGTCCGAGACGGCGCGCGCCGGTCTGCTGGCGGGACGGCCGCTTTCGGCCGATGACGATCGGGGCAGGATCGTCTGCGCCTGTTTCGCCGTAGGGGAAAACACCCTGCGCCGGACCATCGCGTCAGAGACCCTGACCACCGCTGAACAGGTCGGAACGAGCTTGAAAGCCGGAACCAATTGCGGTTCCTGCCTGCCGGAAATCCACGCACTCCTTGCGGAAGCGCAGCACTGACGGGCAGGATATCCGCAGACTCCGCTTCGATCGAATCGTATGGACAACGCCCAGGAAACCGCCGTCGGCAACGGTATCGAGAAACCCCGGCTGACACTGGGTTTCATTCCTCTCACGGACTGCGCTCCGCTGGTCATCGCCCTGGAAAAAGGTTACTTCCGGCGACACGGCCTGGACGTCACACTGTCGCGCCAGCCGTCCTGGGCGGCCATCCGCGACAAGGTCGCGACCGGCCTGCTGGACGGCGCCCACATGCTCGCGCCGATGCCGATCGCCACTACCCTCGGCCTGGGGGGGGTACGGAAGGCTACCATTGCGCCGATGTCGCTGGATCTGAACGGGAACGCCGTGACGGTGTCCAACGCCCTGTACCGGCGGCTCACGGCCGTGGCCGGTGTCGAGCCTGCCCAGCGGCCGGTTTCGGCCCGCTGCCTCCGGCGTTTGCTGGACAGGGACGGCGAGGTCCTGCGGTTCGCCACGGTATTCCCCTTCTCCTCGCACAACTACCTGCTGCGTCATTGGCTGGCGTGCGCCGGGGTGGATCCCGACCGCCACGTCGGCATGACGGTCATTCCGCCGCCGCAGATGCCACGTTGCCTGGCGGCGGGGGAGATTTCCGGCTACTGCGCGGGTGAACCCTGGAATGCCCATGCCGTGGCCCAGGGGATCGGCCGTGTACTGATCACCGGTCATGAAATCTGGAACAACAGTCCCGAAAAAGTGCTGGGCGTCAACCAGGACTGGGCCGAACACCATCCCAATACCTTGCGAGCCCTCCTCATGGCCCTGCTGGAAGCCGCGCAATGGCTCGATCGGCCCGAAAACCGGCCGGAAGCCGCCGCCCTCCTCGCGAATCCCGACTATGTCGGCGTGCCGGCGGAGATCCTCCAGATGTCGATGACGGGTTCGTTTCAATATGCGGCGGGCGAGCCGGCCGTATCCCTCCCCGACTTCAACGTGTTTCACCGCTATGCCGCGACCTTCCCCTGGCGTTCCCACGCCCTGTGGTTCTTGACCCAGATGCTGCGCTGGGGGCAGATCGCCGAACCCCTCGACCTGCACGCGGTTGCGGCACGGGTGTATCGCCCCGACCTCTACCGGGAGGCCGCGACGGCCCTGGGTCTGCCCTGCCCGTCCGGAGATTACAAGCGCGAGGGCATCCATGCCGCGCCCTGGACCCTGGATACCGGCACCTCGTTCCTGGTCATGGGACCGGACCTGTTCTGCGACGGAATCGCCTTCGACCCGGCCGATCCCATCGCCTATCTCGCCGGCTTCGGACTTCACCGCCTGAGGGTGAGGCTCGACGATCTCCGCAGGGAAGGGAATCCGCCGTGAGCCTGCGCATCATGCTGGTCGACGAGGACGACGAGCGCGGCGCCGTGCTGCAGGAGGCGCTGGCCGAAGCCGGCTACCGCGTCGTGGCCCGCCTGCGAAACGAGGAGAACCTGGCGGTCGCGGTGCGCGAATACAAACCGGATATGGTGATCATCGACATGGAAGCCCCGGGCCGCGATACCCTGGAACAGATGCGCGAGGTCAGCCGGGACAACCCCAAACCCATCGTGCTGTTTTCCAACAACCGCGACAGCGAATACATCCGCCAGGCGGTACGGGCGGGCGTCAGCGCCTACGTCGTCGACGGACTGAGCCGCGATCGGATACTGCCCATCGTCGAGGTCGCCATGGCCCGCTTCAGCGAATTCCAGGTGCTGCGACGCGAACTCGAAGACACCCGCGCCCGGCTCGCCGACCGCAAGCTGGTGGAGAAAGCCAAGGGCCTGCTCATGAAGCACCGCGGCCTCAGTGAAGACGAGGCCTATCAGTCGCTGCGCAAGACCGCGATGGCCAGGAACCAGCGTATCGTCGACGTCGCCCGCATGCTGCTGGCGCTGGAAGAATTTCTCTGACACGTACGAGCGTTCGTGTATCCGGCAGCCGGCTCCGGAACCGCCCCATGATAGACTGCGGTTTTCGAATCCCCAGGCGCGACCCTGAGCGTGGCGCCAGGACTCTGCGAACAACCGACCGGGGCGGGCGAGGACAAGACGCGCCAGACTGATGGCCGAAGCCTTCGAGCATCTGGAGGACCGCCATCCCCCGTCGAAGGACGTGGCGACCGCCGGTCGGGTGCGTGACACCGGATTGCGGCTGCAGAAGGAGATCGAGGAAGTCGAAGCGACGCTTCGTCTCGAGATCGGAAAGACCCGACTGGAAATCCGCGAGGTGGAAGTGCGATCGACACAAGCCATCCATCGCCAGCCCCTCTGGATAATCGGGGCCGTTGGCGCCGTGGCAAGCCTCATCCGGCTGCTGGAATGGTTCCTCACCCATCTTGCCGACCCCCTAGCGCAGATGCCTCTCCGCGCTTCCACCCGCGCCGAACCGGCACCGCCGATCGACCGTTCCCAGTCCGGCGGACGGTGACCGCCACAAATTGCGGCACGACGCCCCGATATCGTGCTCCAGTCGCGCACGGCGATTCACCCCTGCCACTCTCACCCCATTGGAAACAGATGGTTGTATCTATTCGACTCCATTGGCATCGATAGTGCTTGGGCGATGACTGGATAAAGCGGTATCCCGCGCCAGCGGCGGCGCGGACTTTTGAGACAAAGGCGTCTCGCGGTTTCCGGAACGTTCCGGGAACGGCGGACGCCTTTTTTTGTGCGGATTTTGTGCGAACGTAAAGCAAAGTATTCCGGGGGACACGAAAATGGCTCAGACGAATTCGAACCAGACCACGGCATCGCCCGTATCTTCCGGCGCCATCGACCGCCGGTCCAAGAGCGTCGGCACCGCCCTGTTCAGTACCCTGCTGGCTTTGTCCCAGGCCACCTGGGGAGCGGACAGACAGACCGAGCCTCCCAGCGCCTCGCCCACCGAATGGGCCGGGCCGGCGGACACCAAGATCACTCTGGAAGCATTCGACCGTGCCCGTGGCGAATTCGCCGACTGGTTCGGCAATCCCTTGGTCAAGGGAAAACCACTCCCCAAGGATTACAACTACAGTTTCGTAGGCAACAAGTTCCAGCTGGGCCTGCGGATGACCGGCCAACCGTTCGAGGCCTTCGCCCAGTTCCAGGACACCTACATCGGCGGCCTGCCGACCAACGGCGTCGGCATCGGCGCCGCCTACTATGCCAGCACGCCGTTGAGCACCCAGAACGGCGCCTTCCTGCGGCAGGGCTGGCTGCGGCTGAAGGATATGTTCGGCGTCGACGGCCTGTATCTCAACGGCGGCCGCCAACTGTTCTACGACGGCCAGCAGGGGCCCGCCCGCCACAAGAACCTGCGCTGGATCCAGGACTATCGCATCGCCCAGCGCCTGATCGGCCCGTTCGAGTACACCCACGCCGGCCGCAGCTTCGACGGCGGCAGCATCGGCTATCTGACGGATGACCTGGAGGCGGTCGGTTTCGGCTTCATGCCCACCTTCGGCGGCTTCGAGTCCAACGGCATGCCGACCATTGGCAAGGTCAATGTGGCGGGCGCGAGTCTCAGCCTCCGGGATTCGGAAAACGTCGGCAACACCATCGGACGCCTGTCCTGGTACTACTACTCGGACGACCGGAACATCCTGTTCGTCGACAACCGCCCCCTCGCGGCACGCGAAAAAGCGGTGGGCCGAGGCTCGGCGATCCACACCATCGGCGGCCACCTGGCGCATGTCGAGGAAATCGGCCCCGGCGTGGCGGACGGGACGGTCTATGCCTTCGGCCAGGTCGGCAACTGGCAGGGCCAGAATCAGCGTGCCTGGGCCTTCGGCGTCGAAGCCGGCTACCAGTTCAAGGAAGTATGGGCGGCTCCCTGGCTGCGGGCGGGCATCAACAGCGGCTCGGGCGACGACAACCCGAACGACGACACCCACGGCACCTTCTTCCAGATGCTGCCCACGGCCTGGCTGTATGCCCAGTTCCCGTTCTACAACATGATGAACAACCAGGACGTCTTCGTGCAGGGCATGCTGACCCCCGACCCCAAGCTCAGCCTGCGGCTGGACTTCCACGCATTGCGGGTCAATGCCCCCCAGGACTTCGTGTATTCGGGCTCGGGCGCGACCAACGACACCGTGTTCGGCTACGTCGGCACGCCGACGGGCGGTGCCAGCAACCTGGCCTATCTCACCCACATGATGATCAACATAAAGCCGATCGACCATCTGGCCTTCAACCTGTTTTACGGCCATGCCTTCGGCCAGAGCATCATCAACAACCAGTACGACGGCAAGCAGGGCAACTACGGTTTTCTGGAGGCCATCGTCTCGTTCTGAGCATCGGCACCAATGGCTCTGGAATCCGTCCCGACCCGCCCACGCCGCGCTTTGCCAGACGGAAAACCATGCCGACCCGATGCCTGCCCGTCCTGCTGCACCCTGTTGCGCCGAGCCGGGCGACCGCCGCATGCCCGGTTCCCACGGTTCGGGCGAATGCCCGCCGGTGCAGGAGCGTGCGGTTGTGGCTCAGGCGCCCGACACGTCCACCTGCACCATGCCGTTCTCGATCCGCATCGGATATTCCTGCATACACCAGCCGGTCGGCTGCAGGCACCGGCCGCTGCGGCCGTCGAAAACCCAGCCGTGGGCGATGCAATAAAGAATCCGGCCATTGAAATCCCCGCGCCCCAGCGACACCCCCTCGTGGGGGCAGCGGGCGTCGTAAGCCTTCGGCTCCCCGCCGTCTGGCCACAGAATGACGATTTCCTTCTTGCCCACGGTCAAGGGCACCAGTTCGCCTTCGCCGAGCAGGCTTTGTTTGCAGACGTCTTCGAAAGCCATGCGTGTTTCCTTTTTGCCAGGGGTTGGTCAGAAATCCAGGACGAGCCGACGTCCAGCAGCGATGCCTGGCCTGCGCTGCCCGGTCTCACGAGGAACAACTCACCTCGATGTTGCGCATGTAGTCCGGCGGCTCGGCGGCGTAGGCTTCCATGTCGGGCTGCTCGTCGTACGGGCGGCGCAGCAGCTCGGCCAGCCTCGCGACCTCCGAATAGTCTCCCAGCATCGCTTTGTCGATGGCGATCTGCGCCAGATGATTGCGCAGTACGTATTTCGGATTCACCCGGTTCATCCGCCCTGCCCGCGCTTCGTCGTCGACATTCTGCTCGCTGCGCAGCCGGGTCCTGTAGTCGGCGACCCAGGCGTCGAAGGCATTGATGTCGGCGAACGCCTCCCGTACCCCCCTGGCGGGCGCGTCGCTGTCGGCATGGATCCGGCCGAGCAGCCGGAAGCTGCGGGTGAAATCGCCCCGGCCTCTTTGCAGCAGCCCCAGAAACTCGTCGATCAGTCCGGCATCGGTTTCGCGGACCTCCCTGAGCCCCAGCTTGTCGGCCCAACCGCGCATCACCGCGCGGTGATAGACGGACGCGTAGCGCCGTAGCAGATCCTGACCGATTTCCGCCGCTCGGCCCGGAGCGTCCGCCAACAACGGCGACACTGCCTGCAGCAGGCGCTCGCAGTTCCAGCGGCCGACCTCGGGCTGGGCACGGTAGGCATAGCGCCCCTCATAATCGGAATGGTTGCACACGTGGTACCAGCGGAACCGGTCCATGAAACCGAACGGGCCGTAATCCAGAGTGAGACCGAGCACCGAGAAGTTGTCGGTGTTCATCACCCCATGGCAGAAGCCCAGCAACTGCCATTGCGCGATGAGGCGGGCGGTGCGTTCGATCACCTCGCCCAGCCAGGCGGCATGGCGTTCCGGGTGGCCTTGCAGATGCGGGAAGTGCTCGGCGATCACGTGGTCCGCCAGCCTGGCCATCGGTTCCGTCTGTCCCCGCCCGGCGAAGTATTCGAACTGGCCGAAGCGCACGAAACTGGCGGCGGCACGGCAGACCACGGCGGCGCTCTCCACGGTTTCCCGCACTACCGGTTGCGGCGACGCCACCAGGCTCAGACAGCGGGTGGTCGGCACCCCCAAGGCGTGCATGGACTCCGATGCCAGGTATTCCCGGATCGACGAACGCAGCACGGCGCGACCGTCCAGCCCGCGCGAATAGGGCGTCGGCCCCGCACCCTTGAGCTGCAGTTCCACCCGCTCCCGGGCTGGCGTGCGCACTTCCGCGATCAGCAAGGCGCGGCCGTCGCCCAACTGCGGCACCCAAGCGCCGAACTGATGGCCGGCGTAGACCGAAGCCGACGATGCGTATCCCGGCCAGGGGCGGTTGCCGGCCAGGATTTCGAGGAGCTGCGGCCCCGCCTCCGGGCCGAAACCCAGTTCACCGGCCAGCGCGGCATTGAAGTGCACCATCCTCGGCTCCGGCAGGGACGTGGCCGCGACCGGTTGGTGAAAGGGTCTTCCAAGCCGCGAATAGACGGGACAAAGCGGCAGATCGGCCAGACCGCGCGGCGGGGAGAAGGCTCCTGGCATCGCCGTGGACATACGTTCAATCCCCGGCGCCGCCAGAAAATACCGCGCCCACCGCCCAGGCGGGGCGATCATGGTACGCATCGGGAGCGGTGACCGGCGCCCGGTGGAACTCGGGGCAGGCGTCCCGAGCGGTTGCAGCCATGCTCATCGTCTATTCGCTTCCGGAGCAAAGATGAAAAGAGTTCCTCATCCGAAGCAATTCGCACGCCAACAAGCGCGAACGATGAGTCATTGATTTAACGAGGAAATCGGAAGGCGGGCTTGTCTCGAACCGGACAAAAGGCCGATCCCGTACAGCCGGCCGGATCCTCCGTGCTCACACGGCGACGCCTTCGAGCCGCAGCATCCGTACCTTGGTGGCGACGCCGCCATGCGCGGAAAATCCGCCCAGTTTCCCGCCTGCCCCCAGAATCCGGTGGCAGGGAATGATGAGGGGAACGGGGTTGCGTCCGAGCGCCTGGCCGACCGCACGGGCCGCGGCAGGCCGATTCAAGGCGCGGGCCAGTTCGCCATAAGTGCGGACCTGACCGGCGGGTACGTCCCGTGCGGCCGAGTAGACGGCCCTGGCGAACGGACCCGCGCCGTCCGGTTCCACCCGAACCCTGCTGAAGTCCTGGAGATCACCCCGGAAGTGCCGCCGGACTTTCTCGATCACCTCCGCGATCGCCGGCGGCGGCACCGTCGGCGATCCCCCGCACCGCCGGGCCATCGCCGCAGCGGTTCCTGCCGCCGTCGCCTCGGGAAGCAGGAACAGGGTGACCACCGGCGCCTCGTCCTTTCCCTCGAACGCGCGCCAAGCGATCCCGCAGACACCGAAACCGGTATCGAACAGGCAATGGCCCAGGGACTCTGCGTCTGTCAACCCGAGGTCAGGCATGCTGTTTCGTTTAGTGCAGACGGCTCTCTCAAGCGCTGCGCGCCTGCTCCTCCCTTCCCTTTTCCCGCGCCAGCAGCCTGGCCAGTTCCCCCAGTTCGCCGGCAAGGATCTCGAGATAATCGTCGGCGCTGATGATCCCCACCAGCAGCCCCCGCTCGTCGACCACGGGAATGCGCCGCACGCCATGGGCGCGCATGCGTTGCAGGGTCTCCCACAAGCCGTCCTGTTCCCGCGCCGTGACGAGTTCGAAACTCATCACGTCGCCGACCGTCACGGCATCGGGGGCGACTTCCTCCGCCAGAATCTCGACCACCAGATCCCGGTCGGTCAGGATGCCGAGGGGTTTGCAACCGCCCTCCGCCTCTTCCACCACCACCACGCTGCCGACATGATGCGCGCGCATCACCTTGGCTGCCTCCACGATCGTATCGTCCTTGTCGACGATGACGGTGTCCCGAATACAAAACTGACCGATGGACATGCTTGCTCCTCGCTGAGTCGCCGTTGTGAAACTGCCTGAAAAATAAAGAGGAGGCAACCGCTCCTTTCCGAAACCGATTGTCGGCGATTCCCATCCGGAGGGGCAACCGTCGGATTCGGAAAAATTCGGCACGCATCCTGCATCGACGCCGTCATGCCGGACACCCGGACAGACAACCGAAGGTACGATATGGACTCAGTCAGAACAGCAACTTACATCATCGGCCGGTCGGCGGGACGAAGCGCATCGCCCGTCGACGATGCGGCAAATGACCCTTCAACCACACCCGGCAATACCGCAGGCAACGGTCATGACCTGTCGCAAGTCATCCAGGATTCCCTGTCTGATCTGACCGAAGCGATCAATCCGCCTGCCCAGGTGCCAGCAGCCGCCGGAGCTGCCATGCCTGCCGACTCCGACCGGCGACACCCGCGACCGCGAAGCCGGTGAAACTGGCCGGCAGGTACGGGCGAATCCGGGCGGTTCGTACTTCCTGGACCGGCCCCTCGTCCATGAAAGGGTTGCAAGATCAGAGGCCGCCTCATCCGTAAGGGCAACAGGGTGAAAGCCCTCGTGCCCGCGGTGTTCAACCGTGCCAACCAGGAAGGCATCACCGACCGGCCCAATCCGGCAGTTGCACTCAAGTGCAAATTGATCCAGAGCCGGGAGCGGTTCCCAGAGCCTGCCGAGTCGCCGCAGTTCTTTGCAGCCGTAGCCGATTCGCCGCTTGCGGACTTCTTCCTTCTTGCGATACTGATCGGGGCACGGCGCTCAAACGTTCAAGAAATGCGCCGGCAAGACATAGACGCCGCCGGGGGCGTCAAGGCGGGGGCGCAGATTGTCCCACTCAAGAAGAAGGCAAAGGCATGAACGCACGACTGCACGATGAAGACTTCTACACTTGGACCCACACCCAAGCCGGATTACTGCGGGAAGGGCGGCTTGCCGAACTGGACACGGAGCATTTGATCGAGGAGCTTGAAGCGATGGGAGCACGCGAGCGGCGCGAACTGGTAAACCGGCTAACCGTTCTGCTGGCGCACCTGCTGAAATGGGCCCACCAACCCGACCGGCGCGGCAATAGCTGGCGGCGGACGATCCAGATTCAACGGGGCGACGTGGCGGACGTGCTGGACGACAACCCCGGCCTGCGTCCGGAGCTGGGAGCGATATTCGGCAAGGCCTACGCCAAGGCCCGGCTACTGGCAGCCAACGAAACCGGCCTTGACGAACACGCCTTTCCGGCTGATCCGCCTTTCAGCGTAGACCAGACCATGAGTATGGATTACTGGCCGGAGTGACTGGGCATCGGTGCCCTAGGTGTCAAGTCCCGCCTGTTTATAAACCTTTTTGCGAAAGAGATGGGGATGGGATGTATGCCAGTTTTTGAGCGCTTGAACGGGAGTGATATGACCCAAGGCCCGCTGGGGGATATGCTGATTGTAGAGAGCGACGTAGCAGTGCAAAGTGGTTTCCAGATCGGCCGTGGAGTCGAAGCGATGGGTTTGCAGGACCTCCTCGATGCGGCCGTTGAAACGCTCGACCATGCCGTTGGTTTGGGGCCTTCGGGGCGGAATCAGGCGGTGTTCGATGGCCTGTTCGGCGCAGAGGCGGTCGAAGTCATGCGTGCCCGAAGGCTGCCGGGTTCGGGTCAGGAAGCGATCGGTGAACTCCGACCCGTTGTCGGTCAGGCACTTCTGGATACGGAAGGGGGCCGCCTCAATCGCCGCTTTAAGGAAAGCCTTGGCGCTTTGGGCTGTGCGGTTGGGCTTAAGAGCGACATACACCCACCGGGTGGCGCGGTCGATGGCGACAAACAGGTAGCGGCGCGGCTCACTGGCGATGGCCGGCAGATACTTCACGTCCACCTGGACAAAGCCGGGTTCATAGGCCTTGAAAGGTTTAACCGGGGCCTTCTCCGCCGGCGGGAGCAGGGCCTCGAGGGACGCCACCCCGTGGCGGCGCAAGCAGCGGTCCAGCCCGGAACGGGACACCGCGGAATTGAGAAACTCCCGCGTCACCGCCAGGAGATCATCCAAAGGCGGCCCGCAGGGACTTCCGCAAAATAGACCACGATGGCTTCCTGGGCCGGCGTCAGCGTGGTGTGGTATGGAGGCGGTGCGAGGCATCTTCGACCGAATCGCGGCGTTTCCATTTACGGGCGGTCGTACGGCTGATGCCATGCTTTTGGGCCAAGGCGCGCTCGCTCAGGTCGGAGGCTCGAATCGCTTGCCTTACGGCGGGCGTGGTGCGGGCATTCTTAATGAAGGCGAATCTGCATGGTGACGAGCCTGACCGGGTTGACCCAAAACCTCCCGGAGAAGACTCCGGGCCTCGAAAAGAGGATAACTCCTCCTCGGCAAATAATCACACGGGACCTGACAATTAGCTTACCACCAGGGTTTTTTCAGAGGTTCCTTAACGAGCGTAATACCTCAGCCAAGCGGAAAGCAGCACCCGAACTGGCAACCGTGCAAATAACTGCACCGGGATTGTCATGGGTCCCATGGGAAAAGCCGTAACCTAGAATAAAGGGGCGGTTTCATGCCCCACCCGACCTACAAGCCCTGTAGAAACAAACTTCGGTCTGAGACCGCCATAAAACGGACGTAGAGTTTTCCTAAAAGAGCCTCTCGTGAACTCAGTAATTTGTTCCGAATGTGGTACGATTAGACCAGTCGAAATAACGCAGCAAACCGTGCGCACCCCATGCCCCAACTGCGGGGGAACAGCCTTGACCATTAGTGTGTCAATAAACGAGCGTTTATACGCTGTCAGGGTTGTTCAACGCTAAATACCGTCATAGGCCAAGAGCCGGTGGAGGCAGATGGCGTTGTCGTAAAGGGCGGAGCGGATGTTGGCTTGTCCATTATGTCGCAAGAGGTTCAAGGCGAAGTGGCGCAGCAGGGCAAAGACGCCGGGATTTCGGCGGATGCGGCTGGAGTCCTCGCCGAGGGAGACATCGAGCACATGATGAAGGCGGTTTTCGATGGCCCAATGGCCGCGGATGACCTGAGCTAAAGTGGCCGCCGAGGCGGTGCAGGTCGCCAAGTAATAAGCAGGGGATTCCTGGCGGGGCTCGAAGCGGCGGTGGTAGGGATTGAAAACTTCGATCTGGCGCTGCCCCTCGATCACGGTCTGGGAGTGGTCATGCCAGGGGTCGGTGCCGCTGCCCGGCGGGAGCGGCCACAGGCGCACGGTGCGCTGTTCGATGCGGTTGCGCCGGCCCAGGTCGACGGTGTAGTGCTGTTCGGCGTGAGGTTGGCTCTGGCATAGCGTCCGCACCGCGGCCAGCAGCTTGGGATGATTGCCTTTGAGCTGCACCAGGAGGTGATTGCCGGTGGCGAGCACGGTTTCAACCGTTTTTTTGAAGGTGGAGGGCATTGAGCGTATAGAGCCGCCCGCTCAGCCCCAAGGTTTCGATGAGGCGCTGGGCCGCCTGGATTTCATGGTCCTTGTCCGCCTCCTCGATCAGGGTCTGGCCCAGCACGATCCGCTCTTCGGTGGCGAAGGCGCTGAGCACCTGGGCGGCCTTGCGGTCCTCGAAACGGTCCAGGCTGCCGCGCAAGGTCTTGCCGTCGAGCGCGATCACCGCCGCCCCTTCGGCCAAGCGCGCGGCATGGGCGCGAAAATGCGGCGCCAGGGCTTGCACGTCCAAGCCCTGCAAGGCATAGCGGATCGAACTGTAAGCCGGCGTGCGGCGCCACCGGCAACCGAAGGCCGCGTTCAAAGCCGCCTGATGGGTGTGCAGGAACTGATGAATGCGCCGGTAGGACGTCGCGCCGCTCATGATCGCCAAGATGCTGAACAGCAGCATATGGGGCAGGTCGAACAGCCGCCCCTGGGCACGGCGATGATCCGGAATGGCCAGCAGGCCCTGTTTCAGGGCGGACAACGGGAACCTCTTTGAAAATCTTGACTTCTTACATCAATTTTTCAGCATTGAACAGCCCTG
>NZ_AUKJ01000023.1 GCF_000424685.1 Methylococcus capsulatus str. Texas = ATCC 19069 | reverse complement strand
CGATGATGTGCGACGGCGTGAAGTCGGTGTCGCGCACGATCGTCTGATGCCAGGTGCCGTCCTGCTCGGTGAAGTAGGATGCGCCCCAGTAGATGGCCCAGGCGTAGGCCACCAGCCAGGTCAGGTGGGTGAAGTTGCGGCGCAGCTCTTCACGCGGGGTCAGCGCGGCCAGGTTGCGGTCGCGGGTCTTCCAGAGATAGCCCCACAGGATCGAAGCCGTCACGATCTCCAGGACGATCTCGGTGTACAGGAAATTCATCCAGTAGGTCTCGAACTCCGGCGCGAACGAGTCCAGTCCGGCGGACCAGCCATAGACACCTTCGTACCACCGCACCCACAGGTAGAACACGGTGTAAATCGCCAGTGCGAACGTGAGCCACTTCTTGTCCAGCAGCGGCGCTTCCGCCGCAGCTGCACCACCAATGGTTGTTGCTGCCATTGTTTGTTCCTCCTAAAGTGATGGTTGACAGGGGCCGGCGTTCGGCGCCGACGCCCGCTTCTCTAATTCCCTATCGGTTCTGCCTCTAACGGGCATTTCATGGACCCCGCAACAGAGGCGGTACCGGTCCATCGGTGGAGGGAGTCTATCACCCTTCCCCAAACTGTCAAGAAAAATCTGCGACATTTTGACGCAGGGTAGTTTCTTATAAATCAATGACATAAATAACTCTCCCGATGACATCCCTTCCATGGAATCCCGGCTTGGTCAAAGCGACATGCTTGCATAAAATTCGTCGGTCCTATACTTCTACAAATCCCCGTGACTCAGCTACCGAACACCCATCGTGACGTTTTGTCGTTTGTGAGACGCGTCCAGATCGGTACGATCGCTGTCGCTCTCTGTTTCCAGGCCCGGGCCGAAAAACTGGACACGGTTTTGGCTGCGCTCGGTTGCCTCGGCTGCCATGCCGACGAGGAGGAGCAGATTCCCGAACCGGCATCGTTACGCCGCTTCGATGCGAAGGAGATGGCATCTCTGTTGCGGGAGTACCGTGAAGGAAAAAGATCGGGCACGGTCATGAACCGGATCGCTGCCGGACTCACGAACCAGGACATTGAAGCGATCGCCGGCTTTCTGGGAAAGAGGCCATGATCCGCCGGCGGCGGTTCCTGCGCCTGCTGGCAGTCTGCGGCATGGGCTGGGGACTGGGTGGCTGCGCTTCCGGCAAGGGTCTTCGCTCAGGCGGCCGGGTCGTGGTCGTCGGTGGCGGTTATGGCGGTGCCACGGCCGCCCGCTATCTGAAGCAGATGAATCCCGGTCTGACGATCACATTGATCGAACCGCAGGAGACCTATCTTTCCTGCCCCGGATCGAACGAAGCAGTCGCCGGCCTCGGGGACATGGGGACTCTCGCGCGGTCTTATGACTGGTTGCGGCGGGAGCTGGATATAGGAAAGGTAACCGCCCGGGTCGCCCGCCTGGATCGGCAGCGACGGCGTGTGATACTGAACGATGGTGCCGAGGTCACCTACGATAGGCTAGTCCTCTCCCCCGGCATCGACTTTCGCTGGGAGGCGATAATGGGCTATGACGAGGCGGCGAGCCGGTTCGTTCCCCATGCCTGGAAGGCCGGCCCCCAGACCGCTTTGCTCGCCCGGCAGATCCGCGCGATGCCCGACGGCGGCCTGGTTCTGATCACCGCACCACCTTCTCCCTATCGTTGTCCGCCTGGCCCCTACGAACGCGCCTCGCTCATCGCCTATTACCTGAAAAAGCACAAACCCCGCTCCAAGATCCTGATACTCGATGCCAAGACCCGGTTTTCCAAGCAGCCGGCGTTCGAGCAGGCTTGGCGCGAACTCTACGGCGACATGGTGGAATGGGTTTCCTCGGAAAAAGAGGGACGGCTGGAGCGGATCGATGCCGCCGGGCGAACCGTCGAAACCGAGTTCGACACTTTCCGTGCCGACGTGCTCAACGTCATCCCGCCACAGAAGGCCGGAGTCTTGGCGGAACAGTCGGGGTTGACGGACGCATCCGGCTGGTGCCCAGTCGACCCGCTGAGCTTCGCCTCGGTGTACGATCCGGCAGTCTACGTCATCGGCGATGCCTGCCAGGCGGACCCCATGCCCAAATCCGCCTTTTCGGCCAACTCCCAGGCCAAGGTCTGCGCGGCTGCCATCGTCGCCTCGCTGGCCGGCGAGCCACCGCCGGACCCCTTGTTGATCAATCACTGCTACAGTTTCGTCGCGCCTGACCAGGCCATCTCCATCACCGGTGTGTACGGCTACTCGCGAGACGACGGGCAGCTGATCGTCCGGTCGACCGGTGAAACGCCGCCGCACGGAGACCGCAGACGAGAAGCAGGCTACGCCCGAGCCTGGCAGCGCAGTTTCAAGAAGGACGTTTTCGGCTACTGACGCCCAGCCTTTCGCTGCCGGGCGCCTCGCCGTTGCACCGCCAGAATCAGGACGAAACCGAACAGCGCGGCAGCCAATGCAAGGTCGAGCCAGACTCCGGACACCACCATGCTGGCAACGCCCCCCCCCAGGAGCAGGGCCGCTCCCGCCACCGAGGCGATCTTGAGCCGCAAAGGGCGGGCAGTCTGCAGGGGATGAGGATTCGTGACTTCCGGAGCGGTCTCGGGAAACGGCTCGTGATGACCGAACGACGCCGGATCTTCGATCGGTTCGATGTGGGTCACGACGGTCAGATTCGCCAGCGCACCCCCCAGTTCGGCCTCGATCTCCTCTGCCAGATCGTGCGCCGCCTGTACCGTCCAGGCTCCAGGCACCAGGAGATGTACGCTCATAAAGCGATGCGCTCCAGACTGGCGGGTTCTCAAATCGTGGAAACCGACCCCACGCTCGCGGAACGTTTCGAGAATGCTCCGTATCTTCAGGTTCTCCTCCAGCGGGAGCGACGCATCGAGCAACCCGGCGATGGTGCGGCGGATGAGGCCGGCGCCCGTCCATACGATGTTCAAACCCACCAGCGCCGCGACGCCCGGGTCGAAATCGTGCCAGCCGGTGAGACCGGCAGCGGCCACGCCACAAACCACTCCGATCGAAGTCCACACGTCGGTCAGCAGATGCTTCCCATCCGCCTCCAGGACGATCGAGCCGGCTTTCCGTCCCACCGAAACCAACAACCAGCCGACCAGACCGTTGACCACCGCCGCCGCGACTGACAACCCCAGGCCCAGATCAAGCTCGGCCAATTCGTGGGGATGCAGATACCGGTCCCAGGCCGCAAACAGAATCGCTCCGGCAGCCACGAGGATCAGGACGCCTTCGAAGCCGCTGGCGAAATACTCCGCCTTGCCGTGCCCGAAGTGATGTCGCGCGTCCGCCGGCTGCGCCGATAACCTCAACATCGCCAGCGCCACGACCGCGGCCGAGAGATTGACTATCGACTCCAGGGCATCCGACAGCAGCCCCACCGAGCCCGTGACCCGATAAGCCGCCGCCTTGACCGCCATGGTGAAGATCGCCACGAAGATCGACAGCCACGCATAACGGGTAAGCGAATACGGCCGAGTCATCGTGCCATCCGCGACCGGTCGGAACTCACGACATGCCGGCATCCAGCGCCTTCGCCACGACGGCGCCAAACGGCCCGGGAAGAGTGAGTTCCACAGCTCGGAGCCGAGCCACGTCCGACATTTTCCGCCAGGTCTTGCGGACGATGTCGATGAGCTTGGATTCATCCTGACCGGCGGCGAAGGGGGCGAAATAGTACTCGAGGAAAACCAGGCAAGCCGTGTCTTCAAGGGTTTGCGATTCCGGGTCGGAGCGCAGGTCCCGCTTGCTCAGCAGGCGTTTCACCCGCCGGATCGAATCTTCGTCATAACCGGCCCCGGCCATGATCAGCCCGAGCTGGTCGCCATGAAATCCGTACAGGCGGGTTCGCCACCGCAGATAACCCTCGCGGGTGGCAGGATAATCGCTGCGCGGAATTTCCCACCGTCTTATGTGCTGCCCCCGCGCGGCCAGGCGCAGAAGTTCGGATGCGGTGGGACAAAGCCGCTCCAGGCATTCGCTCATGCGCAGGCCGTAGAGCAGTTCCTTGGGGTAGGAGGTTCCTTGCCAATCCTCACGATTCGGATCTTGCGCATTGGCGGCGTCGATCGCCTGCACCACCCGCTTGAAAGGGTCGGAACTCATCGGATGTAACTCCACGGACCACAATGATCCGCGCATTGTATCACCCGCCGCCAAACCGGCTTGCGGGACGCAGGAAAGCCGGGGAAAATCACGCCCCCTGGCTGACCTGAACGAGACACGCACCCATGGCCGTGCAGATGCGCGAAATCGATTATCACCATGCCGATACGTTGCTATCGGCCTATTTCGTCTGCGACGACGAGTTTCCTCTGCCCCGTCCCGGCATCCTCGTCTCTCACGCCTGGGGCGGTCGCGACGCTTTCGTGTGCGACAAGGCCAGACGGCTGGCGGAATTGGGCTACGCCGCATTCGCCCTGGACATGTACGGCAAAGGGATAGTGGGCAGCGGGCCGGAGCAGAACGCCCAGCTCATGGCGCCGTTCATGGCGGACCGCGGCCTGCTGCAGTCCAGGATGAACGCGGCCCTGGACACCGTGCGCTCGCTTCCCGAAGTCGATCCTGGACGCATTGCGGCGATGGGATTCTGCTTCGGCGGCTTGTGCGTTTTGGATCTCGCCAGGACCGGCGCCGACCTGCGGGGTGTGGTCAGCTTCCACGGTCTGTTCATTCCGCCGGGCAATACGGCGGGTCGGAAAATCCGCGCCAAGGTGCTGGTGCTGCACGGTTACGAGGATCCAATGGCGCCGCCGGAACAGGCCCTCGCCTTGGGCCGCGAGCTGACCGAGGCCGGGGCCGACTGGCAAATTCACATGTACGGCCACACCCTCCACGCTTTCTCCAACCCCTTGGCCAACGACCGGAGCTTCGGCACCGTTTACGACCCCACGGCCGACCGGCGCTCCTGGCAGGCGATGCAGAATTTCCTGGCCGAAGTGTTAAACTAGGCGGCCACATCATCCCAGACCCGTTGACAACACTCGAATGGATCTGAAATTCCTGGATTTCGAACAGCCGATCGCCGAGCTGGAAGCCAAGATCGAAGAGCTCAGACACGTCGGATTCGACAACGAAATCAACATCTCCGAGGAAATCTCCAGGCTCGAAGAAAAAAGCCGCAAGCTCACCGAATCGGTTTTTTCCTCTCTCAGCGCCTGGCAGATTTCCCAGATCTCGCGGCATCCGCAAAGGCCGCATAGCCGTGACTACATCGATCTGATCTTCCAGGAATTCCACGAACTGCACGGCGACCGCGCCTTCGCCGATGACCCGGCCATCATCGGCGGACTGGCCCGGCTGGATGGCACCGCCGTCCTGGTCATCGGACACCAGAAAGGACGCGATACCAAGGAAAAGATCCACCGGAATTTCGGCATGCCGCGGCCGGAAGGATATCGCAAGGCGCTGCGGCTGATGCGGCTCGCCGAGCGCTTCCGGCTGCCCATCGTCTGCCTCATCGACACCCCTGGGGCCTATCCGGGCATCAACGCGGAAGAACGCGGCCAAAGCGAGGCCATCGCCCGTAACCTGTTCGAAATGGCGCAGCTGCAGACCCCGATCGTCTGTGTGGTGATCGGCGAAGGCGGCTCAGGGGGAGCTTTGGCCATCGGCGTCGGCGACCGTCTGCTGATGCTCCAATACAGCACCTATTCCGTCATCTCGCCCGAAGGCTGTGCCTCCATCCTCTGGAAGAGTGCGGACAAGGCCGAGCTGGCCGCGGAAGCCATGGGTATCACTTCCGAGCGCCTGATGGAACTGGGGCTGATCGATTCGATCGTGCCCGAACCCCTGGGAGGCGCCCATCGGGACCGCGAGCGGATGGCCGACAACCTCAAGACCGAACTCAAGCGCAATCTCGAGGAACTCGCCGCCTTGCCGATGGAAGAACTCCTGGCCATGCGCTACGAGCGCCTCATGGGCTACGGCGTTTACGAAGAACCGGCCACCTGAGGGAGAACCCGCCGGGACGGGGCGAATCTGGTGAGATTGAGCCTCGACAGTTTCCGCGCCGGTCTCCACCCCGGCAGCACCTATCGGGTGGCTTTCAGCGGCGGGCTGGATTCCGCCGTTTTGCTCGATCTGATGTGCGAGGTCCGCCGCGTCTCCGGCATTGGAGTGCGGGCCATCCACGTTCATCATGGAATCCAGCCCGAAGCCGATGCCTGGTCCCGCCACTGCGCGGCGGTCGCCGACCGATACGGTGTCGCTTTGGACATCCTGCAGGTCGACGGTCGCTCCCGGCCCGGCGACAGTCCCGAAGCAGCGGCGCGCACCGCCCGTTACCATTCCCTCGAAGCCTTGCTGGATCCGGGGGACATCCTGGTGACGGCACAGCATCTCGACGACCAGGCCGAAACGCTGCTGCTGCAGCTGCTGCGCGGCGCAGGGCTGGCCGGGCTCGCCGCCATGCCGAACGCCGTCGCTTTCGGCGCCGGCATCCTGCATCGTCCCCTGCTCCGCTTCGGCCGCCGGGACATTTTGGCTTACGCCCAGGAAAGAGGCCTCAGCTGGATCGAAGACCCCAGCAACCGCGACGAACGCTACGACCGTAATTTCATCCGCCGCCGGATTCTGCCGCAGCTCGCCGGGCGCTGGCCGGCCGTAGCGGCCAACCTCACCCGCAGTGCCGGCCACTGTGCCGAAGCCGCCGGACTCCTGGACAGACTCGCGGACACCCTGATGGCGGCCGCGACGGCCGCGGACGAACCCGGCACCCTTGTTCTCGAGATCGTGCAGAGGCTGCAGCCGGACGAACAACGGCTGCTACTGCGCCGCTGGATACATAAGCGGGGTCTGCGAGCTCCCCCCGCGAAACTGCTGGAGCGGATACGGAAGGAGGTCGTCGAAACGGCCGGAGACCGTACGCCGATGATTGCCTGGGCCGAAGGCACGGTCAGGCGCTACCGCCATCGTCTCCATTTGCTTCCTCCGTCGGCGGATTTCGATGCCTCCTGGACGGCCGCCTGGAGCGGAGAAACACCGCTCACGCTGGCCGGCAATGGCTGCCTCCATGCCGCGCTGTGCCCCGGCCCCGGCATCGATCCGGACAAATGGCGGAGCGGGCGCATCACCGTGCGTTACCGACGGGCGGGCGACAGGCTCGAACCGGCAGGCCGCCGGGGACACCACGAACTCAAGAAACTGTTCCAGGAGGCCGGACTGCCGCCGTGGCTGCGAGACCGTCAGCCCATCGTCTGCATCGACGGCAGGATCGCCTCGGTCGGCGGAAGCCAGTGGCTGGCATCCGAGTTCGCCGGCGCTCCGGAACGGGTGAATATAGTCGTCCATTGGACCCCGGAACCGGTCATGGATTGTCGTAACGGCTCAGATCCAGCCAGCCCGCCGTGACGGGGCTGGCTTCGAGGTACCGGCGGTTGAACCAATCCGATATTCTCCAGAATGCCGGATTGCTTCGGCGGACACCGAAGCGCTCGACCAGCCTCCGCCCAAACGCCTTGGAACCGTCCACACTCAGGATGGCGTCCACGAATTCGCCGACCTCGGCTGCATCCAGATCGAAAAAGAAATTCGGATAACTTCCGACGATACCGCGAACCAGGGTCACTGTATCGTCCGCCGGCGTCCGCCTTATCTCTTCGAGAAACAGCATCGACACGTTTTCGAGCGCCGTATTCTTGACCAAGCTGTAGATCCAGCCGTCTTCCGCCCCACCGCTCCCGGTCCGGATGCGCAGGTACGACAGTTCGGGAAGAAAGGCGACTCCACCGCCCCTCGCGAATGCCAGGCGTCGCAGTTCGCGCTCGACGGACGCCTGCGCCGGCGGCAACGCTGGCTCGCCGCCCTCCCCGCATCCTTCCACTGCCACGCCGCAGCCGGTGAACGGATCGGGACGGCCCGCCGCCTTGCCGAAACCGGCCCGGACCCGATCGAAGAACTCCTGCTTGGGATTGCCGGTCCGATAATCGATGAGCGTCTCCCCACCCATCCCCCAGCGCGGACTCTGCCAAAGATCGTTGATTCTCGCACCAATGCCTTTGTACCAACGGGCGCGTTCGGCCTGCCGTATGCTCGACGGCAGGAACCGCAGAAAATTGTTTTCCGCCTCCATACGCATGAAGTCCATGTACAGACGGGTCGCCAACTGGTGGCCGACGTTGCCGAACACATCGAACCCGGCCACCAACAGATAATGAATCCGCTCCAGCAAGGGATAATCGACGACCCAGCCGGTCAGCGGCGTGTCGCCGACCAGCCCTCGCTCAACCGAAGCGCTGTCGAAATGCCGGAACACCGTCAGCAAGGCATCGCGATTGTCGCCGTCGCCATCCCACAGGTCAGCCAGCGTGGTGCCACCGCGCTCACCGTGTGCCCGAAGCCACGCCGCCTTGGCCGCCTGATAATCCTCTTCCAGTGCCCGGTAGGTGTACCAGATGTCCCCGATCCCGGGCGAGTTTTCCTTCTCGGCCGGCAGCCGCAGACGCTCCGCCTGATCGGCCAGAAATTGGGCGTCGTTGCTGACGGGATCGGCGTCCGGATGAGTGAAAGCCACCCAAAACCGATCCTGGATCACATTGAGTGCGGCCTGGCCGCGGCACACCGATCCCTTCATAAAACCGGAAAAAAAGAAATGGGCGTCGTCGAGCAGAAACCGGTAGCGCGACCTGGGAGGAATGGCAACGAACGTCTTGAAGGGGTTGGCGGCATCGGCGGCGGCATACCCCGGCAGCCGGTCGACCGCGTACTCGGGCTCCAGAAACAGCTCCCGGTAGCGCCGCATCCGGGCGTCGTCGAGTTCGTAGACCATGTGGGTCTTAGCGACGATGCTTTGCTGCACCGGTCGCAAGCGGTAATAGAATTCCCCCGGTCCCGGACTGTCGTAAGGTCGGGTCGTCGCGATTTCCCGGATCGGCTCCCCGGGCGGCGTGCGGGAGCGTACCAGTCGGAAGAACTCGCGGGGCGCCAGACCACGGAAATGCAGATGGCCGAGGAAGAGATGTTCGTAGACATAGCGGGCAAACAGCCGTTCCTTTGGACTGGAGCCGTTGAGGAACGCCTCCCATTGCGCCACGGCCGATGCGGCCTCGGCCGACACGGGCGCGGGAGGCGGCGCGAACCCGCCCTCGCGCAGCCACTTCACCACGATATCGTGCTCGCGCTCGCTCAGACCGGGGAAACCGTAAGGCATCCCCCACTCGGGGTGATCGTCCTCGAAATCGTCGAACTCTTCGACGGTGGGACAGTTCAGGGTGCGGTCCAGACGGAAGTCGAAAGTGTCCGGCAACGCGCCGGAAACGGGCAAGGGATGCGCTTTCTTCAGTTCGAGCATCCGGAACAGTAAGGAATCCCGCAGATTCGCCTCGGGCGAATCGCCCCGTTCGTTCAGTACCGGGAAGAACCCCTTGGAACGCCAGCCTTGAACATTTTCTGCATCGATGAACAAACGCGTTGGCGGAGCAGCCTGGAGACGGGTAGTGTCATAGACGGGAGTCTTGCTGGCGCCGCGCTCCAGGCCGTCGAAGGACTCCAGCTTCAGCTGGCAAGGCGCGTCATAACAGCCATGACAGACGACACAGCGCGAATCGAGGATAGGCTGGACATCGCGGCTGTAAGACACGCTGCCGGCGGCGAGGCGGGCCAGATAGTCCTCCTCGCTCAGGCGCCGCTCCCACGGCACCCGGGGACCATGACGTGCATCGTGACCGGTGCGGTAAGCCTCGATGCAGCCGGCGATCGCCAGCACAATCAGCGCCGCCGTCAGGCAACGGCGCCATCCCTGGAATTCGCCCCAGAGCGCCTTCGGTTTCATCAGTCACATCCGACTCGATAGTCAGGTCCGGTCCTGCAGATCTGCCATGCCGCCGACAGCGGCTCTGCCTATTGTAAGACGGTCTGCACCGCGGAATCTTGCAGATCAGGCGGATAGTCGTATTTTCGCTGGCTGTGCTTGCCCCCCACCCGGAGCCATGCGCGGATCAATGGCCGATGCAGCCGGGCGTGAACCGCTCCGGGTTTCGAGGAGGCTCCACGTCTCGAGAGGATGGCGCCGTGAAGAAAGCCATGAAAGTACTCCGCCGAAGTCCGCGAACTCGCCGTGCGTCTGGCGGGTGAGTGCCGCGCCAACCCCCATCGCAGTGGGCTGGCATTGAACCCCTGGCAGCCCGGATTGGCTGCTCGGCCGCCGTCAGTTTGCGGGGTGGCTCGCAATGCCGCAACGGGCACTGGTCGCTGCCGACGGCTCCACCGCTCTGCCGGCTCGGGCGGCCCGCAGAAATCGGCTTTCCACTCGGCCAACCGATGGACGAACACCCCGTGCTCCCGGCACCGGGCATCCAAGGCATCACCGCTCAAGCCATGGCTTTCCTGCAACGCCATCAGGCGCTCTTCCCGCCACGCCCGAACACCTTCGACAAGGCTTGCTCCTTGAGGAGCTCAGGATACGTCGCATCCCTCACGCTCTCAGTATCCCCCCATCCCATCTGCTCTGAAAACCGGAGGCGACAACCATTCTGACGCGGGAGGAATCGAATGTTTGACTTCGATCCATCGGTTTAGTATTTTTGATTGAAACAATTGTTTCAATCATCTGGATGAATCCACCGAACACCCATCCTTTCCCTGACCCCACTCGCAAGCGGCTGCTGCAAGCCGCGCTGGACGTGTTTGCCGAGAAGGGATTCCACGATGCCACGGTACGGGATATCTGCGCTCGGGCGGACGTGAATGCGGCGTCCGTCAACTACTATTTCCGCAGCAAGGAGGCTCTGTATTCGGAAGTGCTCGCGGCGGCGTTCCGCGAAACCCATGAACGCTATCCCGATACGCTGGCGTGCGATTCGAGCCTGCCGCCGGAAGTGCGGCTGCGCCAGTTCATCGCCAACTTCCTGGCGCGTCTGCTGGACGAGACCCATCTCGGACGCCATGGAAAGTTGATCGCCCGCGAGATCGCCGATCCCACCGCTGCGCTCGACCAGGTCATCGAATCCACGATGAAACCCCGCTGTGCGCTGCTGCAAGGCATCATCGCCGAACTGGTCGGCCCCGGTGTCAGTGAGGCGGACATGCATCGGCTGGGTTTGAGCATCGTTGGTCAGTGCCTCATGTATCGGCACTCGCGTTCGCTGATCGACCGGCTTTGCCCAGAGATCATCGCCACACCCGAAGAGATCGAGAAAACCGCGGAGCATATCGCCCGCTTCTCGATGGCTGCGCTCAGGCATCTCTCAGCCGGTGAGGCCGGACCGTGAACTACATCGCCTTGAAGATGCTCATGGGGGACCGCGGCAAGTACCTCGGCATCGTCATGGGGCTGACTTTCGCCTCGCTGATCATGACACAGCAGCCAGCCATCTTCGTCGGGTTGATGATGCGCTCGTACAGTTTCGTCACCGACGTCGGCCTCCCCGATATCTGGGTGATGGATCCCAAGGTGCAGTTCGTCGACGACATCAAGCCGCTGCAGGACACCAAACTGTTCCGGGTGCGGGGCGTCAGCGGGGTGGACTGGGCGATGCCCATGTACAAGGGGATGATCAAGGCCCGGCTGGCTGACGGGACCTTCCAGACCTGCAACGTGATCGGTCTGGACGACGCCACCCTCATCGGCGGACCGCCGGTCATGCTGGAAGGCCGGCTGGAGGATTTGCGGCGGGCCGATTCGGTCATCGTCGACATCGACGGCGCCCGCGATAAGCTCGCGCGACCGTCGAAGGATCCGGCCGGCAAGCCCGTACCGCTGAAAGTGGGCGACACGCTGGAGCTCAACGACCGGCGCGCGGTGGTGGTCGGCATTGCCAAGACCACGCGGACTTTCCAGTCCCAGCCGGTGGTCTATACGACCTACTCGCGGGCCACGCTGTATGCGCCCAGGGAGCGGAAGCTCCTGTCCTTCGTGCTGGTCAAGGCCAGGCCAGGACAGGAGGTCCACGCGCTGACCCGCCGCATCCGGGAAACCACCGGGCTGGCTGCCTATACCCAGGCCGAGTTCGAGGAACTTACCGTCAACTATTTTCTCAAGAACACCGGCATCCCGATCAACTTCGGCATGTCGGTCACCCTCGGATTCATCGTGGGCGCGGCCATTGCCGGCCAGACCTTCTACAACTTCACCCTGGAAAACATCCGCCAGTTCGGCGTGCTGAAAGCCATGGGGGCGGGCAACGGCACCCTGCTGGGCATGATCCTGCTGCAGGCGACGCTGGTGGGTATGGTCGGCTACGGGCTGGGGGTCGGGCTGACCTCGCTGTTCGGCTGGTCCATGCGCAATACCATTCTGGCTTTCAAGTTCCCCTGGCAGCTGCTGGTGTTCAGCGGACTGGGAGTGACACTGATCTGCGTGTTCTCGGCCCTCCTGAGCATCCGCAAGGTGATCAAACTCGAGCCTGCCATCGTGTTCAAGGGCTGAAGAAACCATGGGAACAGCGACTGTGGCGGTAGAATGCCGGGGAGTCCGGAAAACTTACGACGGCAGCGGGCAGCAGGTCGTCGCGCTGCGGGGCATCGATCTCGACATCCACGCCGGCGAGCTGATGATGCTGGTCGGCCCGTCCGGCTGCGGCAAGACCACCTTGATATCGGTGATCGCCGGCATCCTCGACCAGGACGAAGGGCTTTGCAGGGTATTCGGCCACGACCTGTTGCACATGAAGGACAAGGACAAGCTCAGGTTCCGTGCCGCCAACATCGGCTTCGTGTTCCAGACCTACAACCTCCTGCCCAGCCTGACGGCGGCGGAAAACGTGTCGATCCCGATGATCCTCAACGGCATCAGCCGTCAAAAGGCGCAGCGCCGGGCCGTGGAGGTGCTGGAGCGGGTCGGGCTGGCCGAGCGCACCGGATCTCTGCCGTCAGAGCTCTCCGGCGGCCAGCAGCAGCGTGTGGCGATCGCCCGGGCCCTGGTCCACGGGCCGAAGCTGATCGTCTGCGACGAGCCTACGAGCGCGCTGGACCATGAAACCGGACACCGGGTCATGGATTTGCTGAAACAGGTGGCACTGGACGAGGACCGGGCTCTGGTGATCGTCACCCACGACGCCCGGATCTTCGAGTTTGCCGACTGCATCGCGCAGATGGACGACGGGCAGGTGGTGAAAGTCGTCCGGTCGTCCGGCCAGTCGTGACCTCCCTCATCGCGGAGACGGAATGTTACCCAAAGCCACCTTGCCGATACTGGCCGTAGCGGGATTCCTGTTCGGAGTCTATTCGGTGGTCACAGGCAACCAGCCGCCGCCGGTCGCGCCGGCGGTGGTGGAGCCTGCCCGTCCACCGTTCGCGTCGTACATCGCGGGCGCCGGGATCGTCGAGGCGAGAAGCCGGAATATCGGGATCGGCACCCCTTTGCCGGGTTTGGTCAAGAGCGTCGAAGTCAAGGTCGGCGATCGGGTCGAGGCTGGCGCCGTCCTGTTCCGGCTGGACGATCGCGAGCCGCTGGCGGAGCTGGAGATACGGCGGGCCGATCTGCTCAAGGCCCAGGCCGGTGTGGCCGAAGCCGAAGCTTCGCTGACCGATGCGAATACGCTCTTGGCACTGGCGGATGCCGTGGCCGATGAACGGGCCATCAGCGCCGAGGACATCAAGCGGCGACGCAATGCCGTGTTGATCGCGAAGGCCCGGCTGGAAACGGCCCATGCCCAGGTCAGGCAGGCGGAGGCACAACTGGCTGCGGTCCAGACCACCCTCGACCGGATGGTGGTGCGGGCGCCGATCCGCGGAGAAGTCCTCCAGGTGAACGTCCGCCTCGGCGAATATGCCACCACCGGTTTTCTGAGCACGCCGTTGGTGATCATGGGCGACATGGACCGGCTCCACGTCCGGGTCGACATCGACGAAAACGACGCCTGGCGCTTTCGCAAGGACGGCAAGGCCTACGGTTATCTGCGCGGCAACAGCCAGCTCGGCACGGAGCTGAAACTGGCTTACGTCGAGCCTTACATCGTGCCGAAGCGCTCCCTGACCGGCGACAGCACAGAACGGGTGGATACCCGCGTGCTGCAGGTGCTCTACAGTTTCGATCCGGCCGCCTTGCCGGTATTCGTCGGTCAGCAGATGGACGTGTTCATCGAAGCGCCGGAATACACGGGCTCGACGCCGAATCCGCAACCCGGAGAGGGAGGCGGCGGGTGAGGAATCCCAGGCTGGGCGTCGGTTTCTCGCATATGTGAGAGCGAGCGTACCGGAGCGGTTCGATGACATCGGGTGATTCACCCTCCGTGGGACGCCGTGGTGACGGCCACGGTAACGCATCGGCTGAGACGATCGACGGGCTGCCCGAACCCAGCGGCTATATCCGCACGCCCAAACCGAGGCAACCGATCACCGGCGACTCACCCGTCAGGCTTCCGCGGTGGAGGTCCGACTCAACCCGGCGAGCCTCGGCGAAAACCGGGGCGGTTCAGTCGCCGCAGATCGGGAGTTTGGCACCGAGCGCACCCCCAGAGGTTCAGTTCCCACCCCATCGACGCCGTCCGCCGAACGTCCCGTCCTCGGATCGACCCCGAGTCGTGTCATCATCATCCGCCGGTACGCAGACCGGACGGCATGGCCGAGGCGCCGAACCACCGCGGATTGACCATGCCCCGGATCGCGGGGGATGCCGGCCGGTTGCGGGCCGGCCCGATCCTGGCGGTCTGCAGGACCCGGAGCATGCCCTGAGCGCCCGGGTCGTAGACGACGACAGCCACCGACTGCCCGGCGCTGCGGATGGCACGGGTTACGGTGGCCTTCGTTCGTTGATCTCACGGCTCGACGATCACGGTCGGCATGGGGCCGGCGATCTCACGAATCCGGCATTTCAACCCCTTGAAACCGGGCAAGAACACCAAAATGCCCGGACCGGGCAGATGCGAGAACTCTCCTTTTGGAAGCCGATGTAAGGAAATCGCCCTATGAACCAGCCGCAAGCCGATGGGTATGGAACTTTTTTATGTTGTCGGTTGGCGGTTTTTGCCGCCCTGCTGTCGGCTGCCGGATGCCAGCAGCCGGGCCCGCCGTTGCCGGAAGAGGCGCAAGCGAAGCTGGAGGAGTTGGACGCCCAGGGCGGCTACCGCCCGGAGCGGATCTACTCGACGAACGAGGTTCGCGAAACATGGAAGCACCTGCACGCTGAACTCGACATCAGTTTTCTCGCGCCATCCGGAAGCGGGCGTTTCCCGCTCGTCGTCTATCTGCCAGGCTTGGGCGAAGACGCCACTGCGGGGGCATTCTGGCGCCGCAGTTGGGCGGCGGCTGGCTACGCCGTGTTCACCGTGCAGCCGGCGGCTCTCGGCAAAGTATTCTGGGCCTCGGACAAGCTCGATGCCGGTGAACTGCGGGCGACAGGGCGGACCTACTTCTCCTCGGCCTCGCTGGAAAGCCGGCTGAGCCACTTGGCCTGGGCGTTGGGCGAACTGCGCCAGCGCGCCGCGACTCCGGGTAACCCTTATGCCGTCGCGGATCCGGCCAAAGCGGCGGTGGCGGGATTCGACCTCGGCGCCCAGGCCGCGTCCGCCTTGGCGGGAGAGGCGGTCAAGGCGGCGTTCCCGGCCAATGCCGAATTCAGATTCGCCGGCGCCGTCGTCCTCAGTCCGCACGTCACGCTGGCCGAAGGCAAACTGGACGAGCGTGCCGCGGGGATCGCGATGCCTCTCCTCGCCGTGACCGGTACCGACGACGATGACCCCTATGGCATGAGCGCCACCTCCCTGCGCTCGGCTTTGTGGCAGTCCATGCCAGCCGGCGGCAAATACCTGCTGGTGCTGCAGGGCGGTACCCACGACACTCTTGCCGGTGTGGAGCCTGGACAGAAATGGAAAGGGCCGCCGTCGCAGCCGGTACCGGGCGAAGGATCGGAAGGGGGAGGATGGCTGCCCTGGTCCGGCGACGACCTTACCTTGCAGGTCGGTCAGCGTTCCGGCACCGCCGGTGCCCGCAATGGCTCGGCCAGCGGTCCGTCCGGGGGGCCGATGCGGTCCGTCGAGCGGCCGCCGCGAAAGCGGGGGCCCGACGTCCGGCATTGGGCCGAGGTGGCCGGCGTCAGCACGGCGTTCCTCGATCTCGTCCTGAAAGGGCGCGAGCGGGCCAGGGAGTGGTTGGACCGTGATGCAGGCCGGTGGATGGGAGCTTCGGCGGAGCTCCGGCACAAGTGACGCGGCTCACCGGACCGCCGACGCGCGGAGCCGGGCGACGAACCGCGCCAGCGCCGCTGCCACGCCATCCCTCACCCCGTCGACCGCATGACCCTCCCGCTTCGGCCCGAGCTGGACGCTCTTGCCGATCATGGCATCGTCTTCAAGCAGCAGTAGGGCATGCGCGGATCGTAATCGTGGCCGTTTGCGCCGGTGACCAGGCCCAGGCATGGGCTGCGTCAAGCGGCGTCAGGTTCTGGTATAGTGCCGTCGAGCTATGCCCTCTTCATATCGCTGCTCCCGATGCCTTCTGTCGAACTGCTCTCCCCTGCCGGCACCCTGAAGAACCTGCGTTATGCCTTCGCATACGGCGCCGATGCCGTCTATGCCGGCCAGCCGCGCTACTCGCTGCGGGTCCGCAACAACGACTTCCTGGAGAAAAACCTGGCGCTGGGCATCGCCGAGGCCCATCGCCTCGGCAAGAAGTTTTATCTCGCGGCCAACGTGCTGCCCCACAACGCCAAGATCAAGACCTTCATCAAAGACATCGCGCCCGTGGTTGCGATGGGACCGGATGCGCTGATCATGGCCGATCCCGGCCTCATCCTGCTGGCGCGCGAGGCCTGGCCGGAAATGCCCATCCATCTGTCGGTGCAGGCCAACACGTTGAACTTTGCGGCGGTGAAGTTCTGGCAGTCGGCCGGCATCTCGCGGATCATCCTGTCGCGCGAGCTCTCGCTCGACGAGATCGCCGAAATCCGCCAGCAATGCCCGGACACGGAGCTCGAAGTCTTCGTCCACGGCGCGCTGTGCATCGCCTACTCCGGACGCTGCCTGCTCTCCGGCTATTTCAATCACCGTGATCCCAACCAGGGCACCTGCACCAATGCCTGCCGCTGGAAATACGACGTCGCCCCGGCGCACGAGAACGCCGAAGGAGACTATGTTCCGGGAGCGTTGCGGCTGAACCTCGCGGAGTTGAATGGCAGCCTGGCGGACTGCGGCGCCGCGGAGCGCCACCCGCTGGCCGACGAAGTGTATTTTCTGGAAGAGGAAAACCGCCCGGGCGAACTGATGCCGGTGATGGAGGACGAGCACGGCACCTACATCATGAACTCCAAGGACCTTCGAGCAGTCGAGCACGTGCAGCGGCTGGTGGAGATCGGGGTAGACAGCCTGAAGATCGAAGGCCGCACCAAGTCTCATTACTATGTGGCGCGCACCGCCCAGGTCTACCGCCGAGCCATCGACGACGCGCTCGCCGGGCGGCAATTCGACTGGAACCTGCTCGGCGTGCTGGAAAATCTGGCGCAGCGCGGCTACACGGACGGATTCTACCAGCGCCACCATACCCAGGATTACCAGAACTATGTGCGGGGCTGCTCCGAAAGCCACCGCCAGCAGTTCGTCGCCGAAGTCACCAGGTTCGATGGCGGGATGGCCGAAGTCACCGTCAAGAACAAGTTCGGCGTCGGCGACCGGCTGGAGCTGATCCGCCCCGAAGGCAACCTCGATTTCTTGCTCACCGGCATGGAGGACTCCCAGGGCAATGCCATGCAGGAAGCTCCCGGCGGCGGCTGGGAGGTCAGGATTCCCTTGCCCGCGCCCTGCGACGATACTGCCTTGCTGTCACGCTATCTCTGATGCCACCCACGGAGTTTCCAACCATGGAGTTCACCACCGCCGGCCTCTGCGACCAGTTCCACGGCACCCATCCGCTCCAGATCGTGGAGCCGCTGTTCCGCCCATTCGGGGCGGTGTCGCGGTTTCACGGATGGATCACGACCCTCAAGGTCTTCGAAGACAGCGTGCTGATCCGTGAAACCCTGGCACAGGAGGTCGATGGCCGTGTCCTGGTCATCGACGGCGGCGCTTCCCATCGCTGCGCGCTGCTGGGCGGAAATCTGGCGCGGCTGGCCGCCGACAACGGCTGGCAGGGCATCATCGTCTACGGCTGTGTGCGGGACTCCGTGGAACTCGGTACGGTCCCCATCGGCATCCGCGCGCTCCACACCCACCCTCTCGATAGCCACAAGCGGGGCGGCGGCGACCGGGACTGCCTGATCACCTTCGCCAGCGTGAACTTCCGCACCGACCATTATCTCTACGCGGACGAAGACGGCATCGTCGTCTCCGAGGAGAAGCTAATCTGATGGGAAACCGCCTGACCCGAATCTATACCCGAACCGGCGACGACGGCACCACCGGCCTCGGCGACGGCTGCCGCACCGGCAAGGACAGCCTGCGCATCGAGGCCTGTGGTACCGTCGACGAGCTCAACAGCGTGATCGGCCTGGTACTGACCCAGGCCACTTCGGAGGAGCTGCGCGCCTGCCTGGTCGAAGTGCAACAGACCCTTTTCGATCTGGGCGGCGAACTGAGCCTGCCCGGCCAGCCCTCGATTCAGCGCCGGCAGACCGAATGGCTGGAGGTCTGGCTGAACCATTTCAACGCACGACTGCCCCCGCTCGAGGACTTCGTGCTGCCCGGCGGCAGCCTAGCGGCGGCCCATTGCCACGTCGCCAGGACGGTCTGCCGGCGGGCGGAGCGGCGGCTGGTGGCGCTGGCGCGCGGAGAAGCCGTCAATCCGGAATCGCTGGCCTATCTGAACCGGCTGTCTGACTTCCTGTTCGTGGTCGCCCGGATGCTGGCCCGCATGGGCGGCCATCACGAACCAATCTGGCACCGCGACCGCGAACCGCCCCGGCCTCGCGTTGATTCCGCGGTAATGCCATGACACAATGCCCCACCTCTTAGGTAAGAAATTAGCCCGGTAACAGCCCCATGGAAATCATCCTCGCCAATCCCCGCGGATTCTGCGCCGGCGTCGACCGCGCCATCGAGATCGTCGACCGCGCCATCGAGGTGTTCGGCGCGCCGATCTATGTACGCCATGAAGTCGTCCACAACCGCTACGTGGTCGATGGGCTCCGGGAGCGTGGCGCGGTATTCGTCGAGGAGCTGTCGGAAGTACCCGAGAATTCGACGGTGATCTTCAGCGCCCACGGGGTCTCCAAACAGATCCAGGAAGAAGCCAGAGAGCGCGGCCTGCAGGTCTTCGACGCCACCTGCCCGCTGGTCACCAAGGTTCACATCGAAGTGCACCAACATGCCAGCGAAGGCCGCGAAATCGTCTTCATCGGCCACGCCGGACACCCGGAAGTGGAAGGCACGATGGGGCAGTACGACAACCCGGCCGGGGGTATCTATCTGGTGGAATCGCCGGAAGACGTCGAAATGCTTCAGGTAAAGAATCCGGACAACCTCGCCTACGTCACTCAGACCACGCTTTCCATCGACGACACCGGTGCCGTGGTGGAAGCGCTGAAAATGCGTTTCCCGAAGATACTGGGCCCGCGCAAGGACGACATCTGCTATGCGACTCAGAACCGCCAGGATGCCGTCAAGAAACTGGCGGCCCAGTGCGACACCATCCTGGTGGTCGGATCGCCCAACAGCTCCAACTCCAACCGCCTGCGCGAAATCGCCGACAAGCTCGGCCGTAAAGCCTTTCTGATCGACAACGCCGCCCAGTTGACCCGCGACATGGTGGCGGGTGCCCAGCGCATCGGCGTCACCGCCGGCGCTTCGGCCCCCGAGATCCTGGTGCAGCAGGTCATCGCCCAGCTCAAGGAATGGGGCGGTCGCACCGCCACGGAAACCCAGGGCATCGAGGAAAAGGTGGTGTTTTCCCTGCCCAAGGAACTGCGCCGGCTCAACGCCTGAGCCGGCAACTTCGACGTCCACCCAAGGAGAAGTGGCCATGGCCCTCACCCCCACGGATCTAGTAGCCGCCGCCAAGCAGCGGATTCGTGAAATCGGCCCCGGCGAGGTTCGGACAATGCTCGGCGATACCTTGATTCTCGACGTTCGCGAGCCCGAAGAGTACGCGGCCGGACACCTGCCCGGTGCCATCAACATCCCGCGTGGTGTGGTGGAGTTCCGCATCGAAACCCATCCCGTATTCCAGGGAAAAAAGGACGCAGCCATCGTGGTCTACTGCCAGAGCGGCCTCCGTTCGACTCTGGCCACCGATATCCTGCAGCAGCTTGGCTGGCGTGGCACGGTGAGCATGGCGGGCGGTTTCAAGGCCTGGGTCGAAGGCGGTCTGCCGGTTTCGAGCTGATCGGCATGGCGGATCCGGGTGCGCATCTCCCCCCTGCCGAGGCGACTGGAGCGAAGGTTCGGCTGGATAAATGGCTCTGGGCCGCTCGTTTCTTCAAAACCCGGCAGCTCGCCATCGAGGCCATCAACGGCGGCAAGGTCCATTTGAATGGCCAGCGCGCCAAACCCGGCAAGGAAATCGGTATCGGCGCCCGGCTGGAGATCACGCGTGAACGGGAGGTCTGGGAAGTCGTCGTCGAAGCCCTGAATACCCAGCGGCGGCCCGCCAGGGAAGCCGTCCTGCTCTATCGGGAAACCCCCGAGAGCCAGGCACGGCGCGAAGCCGACGCCGCCCGCAGACGGGATGAGAAGTCGTTCGCGAACGAACCCGCCCATCGCCCGTCCAAAAGGGACCGCCGCTTGATCCACCGCTTCAAACAATCCCTGGATTGAAAGCAGGCGTGAACCTGCGCTCATCGCCGGATGGCCGGCCCGAATTCGTCTATACAGTCTCGCGTCTCAACCGCGAAGCCCGTATCACCCTGTCCAGCCATTTCGGCACGCTCTGGGTGGAGGGCGAAGTGTCCAATCTGGCTGCACCGGCCTCGGGCCACCTCTACTTCACCCTGAAGGACGCCGAGGCCCAGGTCCGCTGCGCCATGTTCCGCAGTTCCGGGCGTCTGCTCGGCTTCAAACCTACCAATGGCGATCACGTTCTGGCCCGCGCCCAGGTAGGGTTGTACGAACCCCGCGGCGACTACCAGCTGATCGTAGACCTCCTGGAGGAGGCCGGCGACGGCGTCCTCCACCGCGCCTTCGAAGCGCTGAAGAAACGCCTGGACGCCGAAGGACTGTTCGATCCGGCCCGCAAGAAGCCCATCCCCCGCTTCCCCACCTGCATCGGTGTCGTCACCTCGCCCACGGGCGCCGCGATCCGCGACATCCTCACCGTGCTGGCGCGGCGCTACCCGGCGGCTTCGGTCATCATTTTTCCCGCCAAGGTCCAGGGCAGCGAGGCGCCGGCGGAACTCATCCGTGCGTTGCAGCAGGCCGCTGCCAGCGGCTGGTGCGATGTCCTGCTTTTGGCGCGCGGCGGCGGCTCCCTGGAAGACCTCTGGGCCTTCAATGACGAAAGCCTGGCACGGGCCATCGTGGCCTGCCAGACACCCGTGGTGACCGGGATCGGCCATGAGGTGGATTTCACCATCGCCGACTTCGCCGCCGACCTGCGCGCGCCTACGCCTTCCGCGGCCGCCGAAGCGGTCACACCCGACCGGATCGACCTCGGCGTTCGCCTGCAACGCCTCGAATCCCAACTCCGCCGGAGTTTCTTCGGGCGGCTGGAAAGGGTCCAGCAGCGGCTCGACTTCGTCGAGCGCCGGCTGCAGCAATGCCATCCCAAACAGCGGCTGGGGCGCCAGGCACAACGCCTGGCGGAACTGAAACACCGGCTCGCTCGCAACGCCGCCGCGCGCTTGAATCTCGAGCGCCAGAGGTTACAAGCTCTGGAGCTGCGGCTCGTCCGCCACGATCCCGCCCAGCGGGTGATACACCTTACCGGGAAGCTCGATTCGCTCGAATCCCGCCTGCGGCGTTCGGCATCGCTCCTCCTGGAACGCCGACGCGAACGGCTCCAGGCCCTGGGCCAGCGGCTGGACACGGTGAGCCCGCTCGCGACCCTGGCCCGGGGCTACTCGATCGCCCTGCGGGCGGCCGACGACGCCGTCGTCCACTCGTGGGAAGATATTCAGCCCGGAGAGCTTCTTTACACCCGCCTGGCGGAGGGTTCACTCATCAGCCGCGTGGAAAAGGCCGAACCTGGTGGTCCGCCGGTTTTTCCGGGACAATCGCCGCGAGGCCGCTGAGGCGCTCATCAACCAACCGCCGATCAAAAAGGAGCAAACCATGGTAAAAAAATTCGCGACGACCGTGCTCACCGCCGGGGTGCTGAGCGGATGCGTGATGCAAAGCACCTACGACCGCGATGTCGGCTACGAAAGACAGCTCAACGAACAGCTGCGCACGGAGGTGGAAGCCGACGAGGTCAAGATCCAGCAGTTGCGAGACCGTCTCCGCGTCACCATGGAAGATGAATTGCTCTTCCCCGAAGGCGGCTATCAAATCAGCAAGGAAGGCAAGGCATCGATCGACAAGATCATTCCCACCCTGCAAAGCGCCACCAATCACCGCATCGAAGTCGAAGGCCATACCGACAACGTGCCGATCGGCAAACATCTGGCCCACCGTTTCTCCAGCAACTGGGAGCTGTCCGCCGGTCGCGCCTGTGAAGTGGTCAAATATCTGCAGTCCAAGGGCATCGACCCAGCCCGCATGACCGCCGCCGGACACGGCGAATACCAGCCGGTGGCATCGAACGCCACCGCCGAAGGCAAGGCCCAGAATCGCCGCATCGACATCGATCTGGTGCCGCTCTATACGGAATAATCCGACGTGCCAGCCTCGGCCTGTCGACCGGTCTCGACAGGCCAGGGCTCCCCTCATAAAATTACGCGCTTTTGAATTCCGGGGACGTGACTCCCCTGGAAGTTCCTCACCCAGTAGCCGGAATATCAGCGCCATGCATCAGAACGCCAAAGCCCTCATCGAGAATTATTACGCCGCCTTCAACGCAGGCGACATGGAGACCTTCCTGGGCCTCCTCACCGACGATGTGATCCACGACATCAACCAGGGCCCCCGCGAGATCGGCAAGGAAGCATTCCGGGCCTTCATGGACCGGATGAACCGCAATTACAAGGAACAGCTCGTCGACATGACCATCATGACCAACGAGGATGGCACCCGCGCCGCCGCCGAATTCGTCGTCCTCGGCGAATACCGGGTGACCGACGAGGGCCTGCCGCCCGCCAAAGGCCAAAAGTATCGCCTGCCGGCCGGCGCGTTTTTCGACATCCGCGATGGCAAGGTCGCCCGCATCACCAACTATTACAACCTGCAGGACTGGATCGAGCAGGTCGAAAAGGCCTGACAGCCATGAGCGAGGCGATCATCGTCAAGGTCCTGACGGGGCCCGAAATCGAGAAATACATCCCCGACCTGGCCCGGCTGCGCATCGAGGTATTCCGCGATTTCCCCTATCTGTACGACGGCACCACGGAATACGAGGAACGCTATCTGCAGACTTACGTGGAATCGCCGGAGAGCGTGGTGGTGCTGGCTCTGGACGGCGAACGCGCCATCGGCGCCTCCACGGGCCTGCCGATGGAGGACGAAACGCCTGAATTCAAACGCCCCTTCCTCGAGCACGGCTACGATCCGGCCAGGATCTTCTACTGCGCCGAATCGGTGCTCCTGAAAGACTACCGTGGCCGGGGCATCTACAAGCGGTTCTTCGAAGGCCGCGAGGGCCATGCCCGCCGCCTGGGAAAGTTCGACTATTGCGCCTTCTGTTGCGTGCAAAGGCCGGACGATCACCCCTTGAGACCCGCCGACTATGTGCCGCTCTATGCCATCTGGAGCCGGTTCGGCTACGTCAAGCACCCCGAACTCGTCACCACCTATGCCTGGAAGGACGTCGATCAAGCCGAGGAGACGGAGAAGCCCATGGTGTTCTGGCTCAAGCCGCTGAAGGATTCCGCTCGATGAAGCCGTTGTTTCTCGCCGCCGCCCAGTACGACATCGGCTTCCTGGGGGAATGGGCGACCTACCAGGAGAAGGCCGAGCGCTGGGTAGCGGAGGCCGCCGGCAACGGCGCCCGGATGCTGGTATTCCCGGAATACTTCAGCATGGAGCTGGCTTCACTGTTCCCAGAAGCGGTGTACCGCAGCCTGTCGGCCCAGTTGGCGGAAATGCAGTCGGTCCTGCCCGACTTCATGATGCTCTATGCCGATCTGGCGGAGCAGCATGGCATCTACATCCTGGCCGGCACCTTCCCGGTACGGCAGCCGGACGGCAGCTACCGCAACCGCGCCTTCCTGTTCCGTCCGGATGGCAGGCCGGAATTTCAGGACAAACTGCTGATGACCCGGTTCGAGAACGAGCAGTGGCTGATCTCACCAGGCAAGGAGATCCGTACCTTCGACACCGAATTCGGCCGGATCGGCATCAACGTCTGCTATGACAGCGAATTCCCCTTGATCGCCCGCCGCCAGGTGGAGATGGGCGCAAACCTCATCCTGGTACCGAGCTGCACCGATACCCTGGCCGGCTATCACCGGGTACGGATCGGCTGCCAGGCACGGGCGCTCGAAAACCAGTGCTACGTCGTACAGTCGCCGACCGTGGGATCGGCTCCCTGGTCGGAGGCCGTGGACGTCAACGTCGGCGCGGCAGCGATCTACACGCCGGTGGATTACGGCCATCCCGACAACGGCCTCCTCGCGATCGGCGAGTTGAACCGACCGCAATGGGTCTACGGGGAAATCGACCTCGACTCCATCGCCCGGGTACGTGAAACCGGCCAGGTGTTCAATTACCGCGACTGGCCGGCCCAGTTCGAACTGACCGGTTAGGACACATCAAAGGATCATCGCGAGGCCGGCCAGCACCGCCACGCCGCCGCCCACGTACGCGGTTTTCTTGAACCAGCCCAGGCCGCGCCACCAGGTGCGGAGCGCATCGCGCCGATCTCGACACCAGGTCCTGCCTTCTTCGATTTTGAGGGCGACTTTCGGCGCCAGTTTCCGGATGGCCAAGATCAGCACGATGATGAACGTGATCATGCTGGTCCAGGCCGCCTTGTGCTGGGCTTCCAGATGATCGAGTTCGAACACCTTCGAATAGAAGGTGGTCAGGGCATGCTGGGAAAGTTCGAGCAGGAGGTCGGCGAATTCGATCAGCCCCTCGAGCATCAGTTCGCCGGCAAAAGCGGCCAAGATCAGGAAAATGGCGGGAAGTCCGTAACGGATCAGTTTTCTTTTGTCGATCGTCATGTGTATCGTTCTTGTCGAGTCCTGTCGTCAAAAACCTGATGCGGCCGTTGGAGCGGCCCGACTGAAAAACCCGCCGGAATATAGTGTTAATTCACGCGGGATTCAATCCGCGGCCCGCGATGGCTTGCTCCGCCGATGTTGAACTTTCGGCCGCGTTCCTCAAAGCCGCGGAACATTCGGGGGCTTTGGGCCATGCTGTTCGCCTCCCTCCTGTTTTCCGTGATGAGCGTCTCGGTATACGCACTCGGGGTGAGGCATCCCGAACTGCCGACGATGACGGTCAGTTTTTTCCGGATCATCGTCAACCTCGCCGTTCTCCTCCTTCCCGCGTTGATCCGCTCGCGGATACCTTCCCTGCTGGGCGACATGCGTCCGTCCCTATGGCTGCGCGGGCTGTTTGGCTCGCTGGCGCTGATTCTTTCCTTCATTTCGATCCAGCGGATCGGACCTGGGGAGGCTGCCTTTCTCGGAGCCAGCAGCGGGGTGTTCGTGGCCTTGCTCGGCCCGAAAGTGCTCGCCCAGAGGAACAGCGGCTGGATCTGGGCCGCACTGGCAGGTTCCCTGGTCGGGCTGTACCTGCTGATGAAGCCGCGGGCGGACGTTTCCGACGAACTGGGCAGGCTGATGGCGTTGGGCTCGGGATTCCTCAGCGCTCTCGCCTACCTGATGGTCGCCCGTGCCGGACAGAGCAATCCGCCCGGCACAGTCGTGTTCTATTTCTGCGCGGTCGCCATACCGATGCATCTGGCCTGGTTTGGACTCTCGGGATTCACTGTGCCGGGAGACGGGGAGGCCTGGGCCTTGCTCCTCGTTTGCGGCCTGGCGGCGAGCGGCGCACAGGTCCTCATGACGCGCGCGTACCAGGAATCACCCGCAGCCCTGGTCAGCGCGGTGAGCTATGCCACGCCCGTGTTCAACCTGGCCTTCGGCTGGCTTTGGTTCGCCAAGGCTCCCGATGGAACGGCGCTCGCCGGCTGCGCCCTGGTACTGCTTTGCGGCGTGCTGCTGCCGTTCCTGAGCACCCGCGGTACCTGATCCGCTAGGGCTCGCCCCCGCCGTGTTCGTGGTGGTGCGCAGCCTCAACGGATTGCAGGTTTTTCACGCCCACGCCGTGCTCGTAGACCATCAATCCGCCTAGGTCGGCGCCGAAAAACATCGCCGTTGCCATGAGACTCGCCAGAAAGAGGTGAAAGGCGTTGGCCATGCCGGAAAACCGGTAGCGGGCGATCAGCCGCCAGAGGGAGAGGACGAGGGCGAGACTGGTGACGGTCACTCCCAGCCGCATATGCCATTCCATGATCTCGTGCACCGCTTCGCCGTGGGGAACGAAACCCGCCGCAAACAGCCCCGCCGCAGCCGCCGACACCGCACCCAGCGTCCCCAGGTACAGCATCCAGCTCGCGACCAAACGCAGTTCTTTCTTACGCGACGCCACGGCAGTCAGGTCGAGCAGGAAAAATGCGTTCAGGAAGGCGATCGGGAAATGGACCAGGAGGGGATGGATGTTGGGAGCCAGGGCGGAAAGTCCCGGCAGGAATTCGAACGTGCCGCCGCCGTCGAAGAACCGGGTGGTCGAATCGAGCACGCCCTCCAGCAGCCCGACCCAGCCAGCGCCTGCCGCATCGCCCGCGCCGTGTACCACAGGTGTGAGAAATCCGCTGCCGCCCGAAACCGGCCAGCCCAAAAAAGCCATGATGCACTCCGCGTCTTGTCTAGACGCCGCATCCTAAAGGATCGTGGAAGGACTTGCCATCCCGGTCCCCGAAACACTCTTGGAGACCGTCGCCGAGTCTCAGCGTGAACGGGCAAGACGCAGTTTTTCGCCGCTCCTGCCGATGGCAGCGACGACGGGACGGCTGGTCCGGGCCTTGGCGACCGGGCGGAGGCTCACTGCCGCATGTGCAGGGCCGGCCTTGCCATGCAGGGACTTGGGGAAGCGGACCGAGGTGACACGGTCCCCTTTCAGAGGATGCGCCGGAACCTTATGCAGCACCGGCCGGACGAGCGGCACAGACGGCTTTCCCGCCACTGTGAATGGGCTGGGCGCCTCATCCAGTGGATCTTCGTAATTCACGCCTTCCGGGAAAAACCGCTCCGGGTCGGCGGCAATCTCCACCGCGGCCAGAAACTCCGCATAGTAGTTGCGGGAGGCGAAGCCGAACAGCGGATGATCGTAATCCTGGACGATGCGTTCGAAGTTGTGCCCGTAGACGTTCTTCGCTTTCTGCATCCCCCCGATGCCGTGATTGTAGGACGTCACGGCCAGCGGCCAGCTCCCCAGCTTGCCGTAGGCGTGACTGAGATAGCGTGCTGCGCCGTGGGCGGAGGCGATCGGGTCCAGGCGCGCGGCAACGCTGTCCTGGCCATTCATGAAGGTCTTGGCGGCTCCGGCGGTGAACTGCCAGATGCCCACCGCCCCCGCGGAAGACCTCGCATTGGCCTGGAACGAGGATTCCACGTGGGGTAGAAGCGCCAGCTCCTCGGGCAAACCGGCATTGCGGAAGATGCGGCGGAAATGCTCGTCATAACGCCCACTGATCTCCAAGCCGCGCTTGAACCGCTCCCGCAGCCCCCGCTGATAGCGAAGACGCTCGGCAGCGCCCCTGATGGCCGTCCGGAGGTCCGCCTGCTCGTCGATCCGCCGGGCCAGCTGTTGGTCGGCGGCATCCAGCGGCGCGCGCGACGCCAGTCTGTCCTCCAGGTTACGCAAGCGGTATTTCCAGTAATCGAATCGCTCCTGCACCCGGGCTTTCTGGCTGGGCGTGAAGCCGCCACCGGCTTCCCCGGGCAGGTCGACGACCTCGTAGATCAGCCCCAGGTAGCGATCGTCGTGCAGGGCGACCTGGGACCGACTCCACTCCGCATAGACTTTGCGCCAGAAGGCGACCTGGGGCTCGAGCGCAGGGTAGCGGGGAAACACCCCCAGATAACGGGTCATGTACTCCGCCCGTGGCCGGCTCCTCGGCATGAAATCCAAATCCCGGGGCGTGTCCGACCCGGTGGACGGAACCGACTGGACCAGTGAATCCTTTTTGGGCGCCACGGTGTGCGAAGAACACGCAACGAGCAGCAACACCGGAGCGATGCACATCAACCCTCGAGCAAATGGTTTGAACATGAGCGTGTCCCCCTCGACATGAGCCGCTGCCCTCCCCTTCGGTCGTATCTTGGCGGGGGATCATCCGAAATCATCGGCGGGCATAGGTACCTCCATTCATTGTAGCCCGTTGCCCCGAGACGACAACCGCGGCGGCGACGGCTTGCGGCCTCCCCGATTTATCGAGACTTGGGCATCAACGGTAGGGAAGCGCCGATTTCCACGTCTTCCGCCCCCTGCAGAACGCTTTCCACCTGGAGAAAGCGGGCGCCGATCTTTTTCGAAAGAGCTTTCGCTAGCTTGCCGTAATAGTTTTCCAGTAAAGCCGTGCGCGATTTGCGGAACTCCAGGGCTGCCCTGACCAGCTCATCGGCCTTGGTTTCGCTGATACTGTCGAAATTGACGGCGTAGTCGTTGATCAAGGCGTAGCGGGCCTCATTCAATTTCATCAGATCTGCTTCGTACTGATGATAGATCGACCAGAACTTCCTGGCCTGGACTTCATCCAGATCCATCGCATCGGCGACGAATTCGCGTTTTTCCATCCGGATGCTGGCGCGGAACAGCGCCAGCTCATCCTGTTCGGCAGGCCGCGCCGGCGGGGCGCTCGATGGCGCCGGCTCTTTCAAAGCATGGGCATCGATGCCGGCAAGCAGCAGGAAAATCGCCAGTGCGGCCGTGGTGAAGATCATTTTCATGTTCATGGAGGGGCCGCTCCGGGCTTCGTAAGGTTTCTCGTATCATAGGCCAGCCGCTGTCCAGATGCACCGGTTCATCTGCGTCAGACGACGATCTTCACCCGGTAACCCCCGCCGATCACCAGATACTCGGCCTCCCCGCGCAAAGGATGGCTCGGCAGCAGATCGTTGAAGAACAGGAGCTTCACGACCGGAACTTCGGTTTCGAGGATATAGGCACCGAACTGCCCCGCCTGCGTCCGGTCAGCGGAGAAAGAAACGATGTTGTTGAGACGCACGAGGATTTCCCGTCCGTTGCCGGCCCCCAAGGGGCAGAATTCACCGAGACTGTCGACCCCGCGATAGAGCCTGACGTGGCGACGCGCCGGCGTCTCGAACCTTGCGATCGCCCATTGGCAGAATTCGAAGAGCAGGTCGAGCTGCAGATAGATGCAGTTGTTGTGGAAGCGGCTCGCCATTTTCTCTTCGACGTAGTCCATCCAGGCCGGGGTGGCAAAACCGGTCAACGGCTGCTTGTGGAAAGTGGGAAACAGACCGAAGCGGCTCTCGACCCAACCCTTCAAGACCGCCCCTTGCGGATTGTTGGAATCGAAGCCCCAATCCTGCAGCAAGCGCAGGTAACTGCCCCGGAATCGCCGCCGTCCCTGACGGTCTTCGCCGAGACGCTGCTCCTCCTCGAAACCGAACACCACGCTCATGTAATCCTGGAAGACACCGCCCGCTTCCCGAAGGTTCTCGCAGCGGCCCAGCCTGGCGAACAGACCGCTGTGGGCCTCGCGAGTGCCGTGGATGCGCAAGGGCAGAGGATGCTGGTTGAAATCGGGGCTGGCGAGAAGCTCCGTGGGGATACCGACGAGATTGGTGCTGTGCCCGGCGAGGGCAACGTTGGGGGAATGATGAGTTTCGGATGGGGGGAACGGGCCAGCCATGGCGCCTCAGGGTATCACCGGAACGGGCATCCGATTCAACCCTGGCGCGGTGAAAAAGATCAAACCTCGCCTGCGGCCAACCGCGCTCCCCCCGCCTCCTCTTCGGCCCTCACCAGCGTGACGGGCGCCTTTCCGTCCACCGTATCGGCATCGACGACGCACTGACGGACATCCGACTGGGAGGGAATCTCGAACATGGGCCGCCGGAGGATATGCTCGATGATGCTGCGCAGACCGCGCGCGCCGGTGTCGCGCTCGATGGTGCGCGCGGCGATGCGGCGGATCGCGGGCTCGGTGAACACCAGCTCCACGCCTTCATAGGCGAACAGTTTCTGGTATTGCCGCACGAGGGCATCGCGGGGCTCGGTGAGAATGCGGACGAAGGCCGCTTCGTCCAGCGGCTCCAGGGGAGCGATGACGGGGAAACGGCCGATGAACTCGGGGATCAGGCCGAAGCGCCGCAGGTCTTCGGGCTGGATTTCTGCCAGCAATTCCTCCAGAAGCGGCCTTTTGGCATCCTGCACGGGCGCGTGGAAGCCGATCTCGCCACGCGGAGGGCCGATGCGCTTTTCCACGTGTCTTTCCAGCCCCGGGAAGGCGCCGCCCGCGATGAACAGGATGTTGCGGGTGTCGATCGTGACCTCTTCCCCGCCTCCGCTCCCCTCGCGGCGCCGGCCACGGGCCGCCACCTTCACCTGACTGCCCTCGACGAAGCGCAGCAGTGCCTGTTGCACGCCTTCGCCGGAAATGTCGCGGGTGTTGATCGCCATTTCCGGACTCTTCGCCAGCTTGTCGACTTCGTCGATGTAGACGATACCCCACTCGGCCCGTTCGACACTGCCGTCGGCGGCCTCCAGCAGGCGGACCAGGATGTTCTCGACATCGTCGCCGACATAACCGGCCTGGGTGAGCGTGGTCGCATCGGCCACCACGAAAGGCACGCCGACGATGCGCGCGAGGGTACTGGCCAGCAGGGTCTTGCCGGTGCCGGTCGGCCCGATCATCAGAATGTTGGATTTGCCGACCTGGACTTCGGTGTCGCTCCCGGCCAGCCCGAGAATCTCGCGGCTCTCGTGGCGGAGGCGCTTGTAGTGGTTGTAGACGGCGACGGAGAGGATCTCCTTGGCCAGTTCTTGGCCGATCACGTACTGATCGAGGTGGCGCTTGATGTCCTCCGGCTTGGGGACATTGCCATGCAGCTCCGCCATCGAACGCTTGCGACCCCAGTTGGCCACGACCTGTTCGGCCAGCCGTACACAGGCCTCGCAGATCTGGCCCTCGATGCCCGCGATGAGGGGGGTGTCCCTGCCTTGTTCGATGCCACAGAAGGAACAGTGCTGGGTCTTTGCCGGCGGGTCGCTGCTCATGCCTTCATCCTCGAAAATATTCCTCATTCAAGATCGGCTGCCGCGGGTTCCCTGCACACCGCCTCGCCATCGCACTGCCTGCATTCGTGGGCCGCTTCGACGCGCCGCTTCACCAGTTCGTCTTCCAGGGTCTCGATCCGATCCAGCAGGCATTGCACTGCCCTGCCGACCGGATCGGGGATCAGATGATGGTCCAGGTCGATGCCGTGCGGGTCGGACTTACGCGAACTCTTGGGCTGCACGACCTTGCCGGGAATCCCGACCACCGTGCAATAAGCCGGCACGTCCTTGATCACGACCGAATTCGCACCGACTCGAACCTGGTCGCCCAGGACGATGGGACCCAGAACCTTGGCGCCCGCGCCGATCAGCACGCCGTTGCCCAGGGTGGGATGGCGTTTGACCTTGTTCCACGAGGTTCCGCCGAGGGTGACGCCATGATAGAGAGTCACGTCGTCGCCGATCTCCGCGGTCTCGCCGATCACGACGCCGGCGCCGTGATCGATGAAGAAGCGCCGGCCGATGGTCGCGCCGGGATGAATGTCGACGTTGGTCAGCCAGCGGGCGAACGCCGCCAGCAGCCGTGCGCTCAGCCGATGTCCGGCGCGCCACAGGCGGTGGGCGAACCGGTGCAGCAGCACCGCGTGGACACCGGGATAGGTCAACATGACTTCCAGCCGGCTGCGGGCCGCCGGATCGCGCTCGAATACGCAGCCAACGTCCTCACGCAGAAGCTCCGCGAGGGACGGGCTGGCGGTTTCGCCTCCTACCACGGAACCACGCTCCACGAGGTCCGTCCCGGCACCGGCGGCGCCGGGATGATGTAGAAGGGGTATTCCTCCGGATCTTTCGCCACTGTCTCCTGTTCCTGAGGAGACTCACCGGGGATGGCCGATTTGCAATGGTTCTGGTCGATGAATCCGTAGCCGGTCATGGAACACCTCCTTACATTAGGGATGCTTGAAAGACTTTCAAAGAAAAACAAGCAACCGATATGCCACCATCGCCAGGCAAGACATCCCCCGTAAATTCAATGCATTGCGGCAAACGCCTTGGTACCGGCAGTGCGCATCCCTGGCGTACCAGGCGGAATTTGTAGGATTCATGACAAGCATTCCGGAGCCGCCGGCCCTGGTGCAAGATTTCACCGATTCGCGCCATATCCCGTTATATGATGGGTATCCTTCGTCAGGCTCACTGGAGGAACCCGAGTTTGGAGAGGTCGCCCGCCCTCATACTGGCACACGGCTGTTTCGAAGACGTTCACGGCAAAGTGGCCCATGGCCTGGTCCGCGGCACGGACCGCTTCGACATCGTCGCCGTGATCGATCCGGACTGCGCCGGCCACGACGCCGGCACCCTGCTCGACGGACGGCCGCGGAACATCCCGGTGTTCGCCTCGATCGAAGCCGCGCTGGCCCAGGGGCGAAGACGCCCTGCCGTCGCCATCGTCGGCATGGCGACCCACGGCGGCCGCTTCACCGAAACCCTGCGCGCGGCCTTGTTCGAAGCCGCGGCAGCCGGTCTGTCGCTGGTCAACGGCCTGCACGACCTCGCCGGCGACGATCCGGAAATCGCGGCGGAGACGGCCCGCCACGGCGCCAGCATCCTCGACCTGCGCAGGCCCAAAGCGGTCGCCGAACTGCATTTCTGGACCGGCCAGATCCATGGCGTCGCCGCCCCGCGGATCGCGGTGCTCGGCACCGATTGCGCCCTGGGAAAGCGCACCACCGCCCGCCTCTTGACGCAGGCGCTGAATGCGGACGGCATCAGGACCGAGATGATCTATACCGGCCAGACCGGCTGGATGCAGGGCGGACGGTACGGCCTCATCCTGGACGCGCTCCCCAATGATTTCGTCAGCGGCGAGTTGGAGCACGCCATCCTGACCTGTTACCGTGAAGTCAGGCCCGACCTCATCATCCTGGAAGGACAGTCCGCCCTGCGCAATCCCAGCGGGCCGTGCGGGGCGGAGCTGTTGCTGTCCGGGGCCGCGGCGGGTGTCATCCTGCAGCACGCGCCGGGCCGGCGTCATTACGACGGCTTTGAGGGATCCCGTTTCCGGATTCCTCCCGTGGAAGACGAAATCCGGCTGATCGAACACTACGGCGTACCGGTGCTGGGTGTCAGCCTGAACGGACGGGATTCCGGCCCGGAAGGATTGCGGGAAGCGCAGCGCAGGCTGGCCCGGACCCTGGACGTCCCGGTCGTCTGCCCGCTGGAAGACGGTGTAACCGACCTCCTGCCGCCGCTGCGGGCGTTGCTGGAACGGGAGGAAGTCGCATGAAGATCGCCGACATCCAGGTGCGGACCGAACATTTTCCGCTGACGCGTCCCTACCGCATCGCATTCCGCTCGATCGAGGAAGTCGACAACCTCATCGTCGAAATCAGGACCGCCGACGGACTGCTCGGACTGGGCGCCGCCTCGCCCGAACGGCATGTCACCGGCGAAACCCTGGAAGCCTGCCACGCCGCTTTGGATCATGATCGTCTCGGGTGGCTGATGGGCCGGGACATCCGGACCCTGCCGCGGCTGTGCCGGGAACTGGCCGAACGGCTGCCTGCCGCGCCGGCCGCCCGCGCCGCTCTCGACATGGCGCTGCACGATCTGGTGGCCCAGTGTCTCGGCCTGCCCCTGGTCGAAATTTTGGGACGCGCCCACGACAGCTTGCCGACCTCGGTCACGATCGGCATCAAGCCGGTCGAAGAAACGCTGGCCGAGGCGCGCGAACATCTGGCGCTCGGCTTCCGGGTGCTCAAGGTCAAGCTTTGCGGCGACGAGGAGCAAGACTTCGAACGCCTGCGCCGGCTGCACGAAACGCTGGCCGGGCGGGCCGTCGTGCGGGTCGATCCCAATCAGAGCTACGATCGCGACGGCCTGCTCCGTCTGGACCGGCTGGGGCAGGAACTCGGCATCGAGTTCATCGAACAGCCGTTCCCGGCAGGGCGAACCGACTGGTTGCGGGCGCTCCCGAAAGCGATACGGCGCCGGATCGCCGCCGACGAATCCCTGCTGGGCCCCGCCGATGCCTTCGCTTTGGCTGCACCGCCGGCCGCCTGCGGCATCTTCAACATCAAGCTCATGAAGTGCGGAGGGCTGGCCCCGGCGCGGCGTATCGCCACGATCGCCGAAACCGCCGGGATCGATCTGATGTGGGGCTGCATGGACGAGAGCCGCATCAGCATCGCCGCCGCCCTGCACGCCGCCCTCGCCTGCCCGGCCACCCGCTACCTGGACCTGGACGGCAGCTTCGACCTGGCCCGCGACGTCGCCGAAGGCGGCTTCATCCTCGAGGATGGCCGGCTCCGGGTGACCGAACGGCCCGGCCTCGGACTCGTATGCCCGGATTAGAGGACGGCCGATGCAATTCCTGATCAACGTCGAGGACGTCGCCCACGTCATCCAGCTTGCCGTGGCCCCGGTGTTCCTCTTGACCAGTATCGGGGCGGTGCTGTCGGTGATGACGGTCCGCCTCTCCCGCTGCATCGACCGGGCGCGCCAGCTCGAGGACAACCTGGAACATCTCGACCCGAAGACGCGGCCGCACGCCCACGTGGAACTCCGGATTCTCTGGCGCCGCGCCCGGCTGATCGGCGCCGCGCTCACGCTTTGCACGATCAGTGCGCTCCTGATCTGCACCGTCGTCGGCATCCTGTTCGTCGGCGGCATATCCGACGCACAGTTGGGCACCGCGATCGCACTGCTGTTCATCGCGGCCATGGGGGCGCTGATGCTGGCCCTGCTGGTCTTCCTGGTGGAAATCTATCTCGGGATCGCAAGCCTCCGGATTGGCCCACGCTGAGGACTCTTCGATGATCGACTTCAAAATCACCCGCGATCCGCAGACCGGCGGGGAAATCTGGACGGTCCCCTTGAGGGGCCCGCTGCTGTTGAATTACCCGTTGTTCAACAAGGGCCCGGCCTTCCCGGAACAGGAACGCCGGGAACTGGGCCTGCTCGGTCTGCTGCCGCCGCATGTCGACACCCTCGAGACCCAGGTCGAACGCGCCTACGAGGCCTTTCGCGCCAAGCCCACCGACCTGGAACGCCACATCTACCTGCGCGCCTTGCAGGACGAGAACGAAGTATTGTTCTACCGACTGATGCAGGATTACATCGGGGAGACGATGCCCGTCGTCTATACGCCCACCGTGGGCGAGGCCTGCCAGCGGTTCAGCCACATCTACCGGCATCCGCGCGGACTGTTCATCGCCTACCCCGAGCGCGAGCACATCGACGAGCTGCTGGCCAATACCGCGCAGCGTGAGGTCGACGTCATCGTGGTGACGGACGGCGAGCGCATCCTCGGCCTGGGAGACCAGGGCGCAGGCGGCATGGGCATCCCCATCGGCAAGCTGGCGCTGTATACCCTCTGCGGCGGAATCCACCCCGCACGCACACTGCCGGTATTGCTCGATGTCGGCACGGACAACCCGGACCTCCTGAACGATCCGCTGTACATGGGCTGGCGCCACCCGCGGGTGCGGGGCACCGAATACGACGAATTCGTCGAGCGCTTCGTGCAGGCGGTGATGCGGCGCTACCCGAACGTACTCCTGCAATGGGAAGACTTCGCCCAGGCCAATGCCGGCCCGCTGCTGGAGCGCTACCGCGACCGGCTGTGCACGTTCAACGACGACATCCAGGGCACGGCGGCAGTGGCCACCGGCACAGTGCTGGCCGCAGTCAAGGTCACGGGAACACGGCTGCGGGATCAGGTCGTCGCCGTCTTCGGCGCGGGCTCGGCCGGCTGCGGCATCGCCGAACAGATCTGCGCGGCCATGGTCCGGGACGGCTTGTCCGAGACCGAAGCGCGCTCACGATGTTTCCTGATCGACCGGTCCGGCCTGCTGCGCGAGGGGCTTTCCGGCCTGCCGCCGTTCCAGCAAGCCTTCGCGCAGCCCGCGGCACGGCTGGCCGGCTGGCGGGTGGACCGAGCCGGGACCATCGGCCTGGCCGAGGTAGTGAACAACGCCCGCCCGAGCGTGCTGATCGGCGTATCCGGCGCGGCCGGGGCTTTCACCGAATCCATCGTCAAGGCGATGGCCGACTACACACCCCGCCCCATCATACTGCCGCTGTCGAACCCGACTTCCCGCTGCGAAGCCCTGCCCGCGCAGATTCTGGCCTGGACCGAAGGCCGTGCCCTGGTCGCCACTGGCAGCCCGTTCGCCGACGTCGCCTGGGAGGGACGCACGATCCCGATTCCGCAATGCAACAACAGCTATATTTTCCCTGGACTGGGCCTGGGCATCCTCGCCATAGGCGCGCGCCGGGTGACCCCCGGCATGTTCATGGCCGCCGCCCAGGCCCTGGCCGACGCATCCCCCGCGGCCACCGACCCGCACGGCCCCCTGCTCCCGCCCCTGACCGCCATCCGCAACGTATCCCGCCTCATTGCGTTGGCCGTCGCGAAGGAGGCCGTCGCCGCGGGCGTCGCAGCACCTCCCAGCGATGCCGATCTGGAACGCATGGTGGATGAACGGATGTGGACCCCGGCTTATGCACGGCTGACCGGCTGCTAAACTTCCAAACCAAAAAAAGGCTTTCTCATGCGTGAAACGATACCTCCCCGCACCGGCGCCGACCTGCTGGTCGACTCCCTCCAGGCGCTGGGCGTCGAATACGTCTTCGGCGTGCCCGGCGGCGCGATACTCCCGGTCCTGAACGTGCTGGCCGACCGCGGCCCGCGCTTCATCGTTTGCCGGGACGAAACCGGCGCCGCCTTCATGGCCCAGTCCTGGGGCCGGATCACCGGCCGGCCCGGCGTGGTGCTCACCACCTCCGGCCCCGGCCTCATCAACGCCGTCTGTGGCGTCGCTACCGCCACAGAGGACCGCGACCCGCTGGTCGTCATCACCGGCCAGGTGCCGCGGGCCGTGCAATTCAAGCAGAGCCACATGAACCTGGATTCGGTCGGCCTGTTCGCGCCGATCACCAAATGGAGCGTCGAGGTCGAGGAACCGAATACCGTATCGGAAATCCTGGTCAACGCCTTCCGCACCGCGCAGACGCCGTGCGCCGGAGCCGTCCACGTCTCGGTACCGAACGACATGCTCACCGCGCCGGTCACCGCGCAGGCCCTGGCGCCGGCCGAACCCGCCGTCTGGGGAACGGCCCCGGCCGCCGTCGTCGAACGCGCGGCGTCCCTGCTGAACGATGCCAAAGCCCCGGCCATCCTGCTCGGATTGCGGGCCAGCACACCTGGAGCGGCGGCGGCGGTCCGGCGTTTCCTGGAGCGGCATCCGCTGCCGGTGGCGATGACCTTCGAAGCCGCCGGCACCCTGTCCCGCGATCTGGTCGATCGGTTCGTCGGCCGGGTCGGCTACGTGCTCAACCAGCCGGGCGACGAGGTGCTGCGCCAAGCCGATCTGGTACTCACGATCGGCTACGACCCGATCGAATACGAACCTTCCGCCTGGATCTCACCGCAGTCGCAGGCGATCCACCTGGATGCCCTGCCCGCCGCCGTCGACCGGGCCTACCGCCCTGCCGCCGAACTGGTCGGCGACATCGCCGCCAACCTGGCCGCGCTCGGCAGCCTGCTCCGGATCGAGGATCGAGCCGGACGCCCCGCCGTCGCCGCGGCGCGGCGGCGTCTGCTGGAGGAGCAAGCCCGCGGCGCAGCACTGACCGGTATGCCGATCCACCCCTTGCGCTTCATCCACGACCTTCGGGCCACGCTGGACGACGAGGCGACGGTGACCTGCGACGTCGGCGCCCACGAGATCTGGATGGCCCGCTACTTCTTCTGCTACGCCCCGCGTCACCTGCTGTTCAGCATGGGCCACCAGACCATGGGCGTCGCCCTGCCCTGGGCCATCGGCGCGGCCCTGGCCCGGCCCGGCAAGAAAGTGGTTTCGGTATCCGGCGACGGCTCCTTCCTCATGACCTGCATGGAACTGGAAACCGCGGTGCGCCTCAAACTGCCGATCGTGCACATCGTCTGGAAAGACGGCGGCTACAACCTGATCCACAGCCTGCAGATGCGCGACTACGGGCGCAGCTTCGGCGCCGAGTTCGGCTCCACCGACTTCGTCAAACTGGCGGAGGCCTTCGGCGCGATCGGGTACCGGATCGAGTCCGCGGACGGGATCGTCCCTGTGCTGAACCGGGCGCTCGCGGCCGACGCGCCGGTGCTGATCGAAGTGCCCATCGACTACAGCGACAACGTCCACCTGGTCGAGGCGATCGACGCCTCGGCGCAGCACTGACTCTTGAGAGGAGACGTCCGTGGCCATCGACGACATCTTCATCCAGGCATTCCGCACCCACCAGCAGAAAGGCGATTTGTTCCATCCGCTCGGCCATGAGGATCACGAGGTGTTCCAGGCCTCCACCATAGGCGCGCTGATGGAAGGCGTTTACGACGGCGATACCACCTACGGCGAACTGGCCAGGCACGGCGACTTCGGCCTGGGCACCTTCAACGCACTGGATGGCGAGATGATCGCCCTTGGCGGACGGTTCTTCCAGATCAAATCGGACGGCAAGGCCTATCCCGTCCCGCCTACGGCCAAGACGCCGTTCGCCGTGGTGACCCTGTTCGACCCGACCGTGCAGGTCGTCTGGCCCGACCCGATCGACTGGAAACAGTTCCAGGCCGCCGTCGACAAGGCCGTGCCGAGCAAGAACGTCTTCTATGCGATCCGGGTGCGGGCCTATTTTGATCACATCCGGGTCCGGACCGTTCCGCGCCAGCGCAAGCCCTACCCGCCGCTGGTCGAAGTCGCCCGCCGGCAGCCCGAATTCGAATACGGACGTCTCGAGGGCACCCTGGTCGGCTTCCGTTTTCCCGACTACACCCAGGGCGTCAACGTCGCCGGCTACCACGTGCATTTCCTGGACAAGGCCGAAACCCTGGGTGGCCACGTGCTGGATTTCAGCATGCGCGAGGCCGTCGTAGACATCGATGTCACCTCCCAATTTCGCATGGAAGTGCCCGAATGCGGGGCTTTTCTCGACGCCGACCTGGCGAGAAATCAGGACGAGGCCATACACGAGGCGGAGAACTGAGGCGGAGCAGCTGTCTCTGCCGCTTCCTCCGGTAGTTCGCCATCATGAATGGGCACCAGTGTCCGTCGGTCTCCAGCGGAAGGTCCGCTCCTGCTGCCGGGGATCGACCAGGTGCTGGACAGGGGCACGGTGCGGCCAACATGTCCGGCAATAACGTGGCCGCGGCAGTGTGGGCCGATGGGAAGAGGCGCTGGAGCAAGGCCTCCCGCCGCTCCCCTTCCCGGTCGGGGATCAGTTGTTCAATTCGTCATTCTTGTAATACTTGGCGCCGGCGAGGCTGATGCCGACGATGGCGCCGGCTTCGCTGATGTGGTACATCGTCACGCCCGGCGATACTGTAACCCCTAAGCGACCGCCCGCCCCCTGCGTAGTGGTCTGCAAAGCGGCTTCGGTATTTCCGCCGAACTCCCAGCCGGAATTCACGAACTTGTCGAAAGACTCCCGCGTATCGAACAGGAACACCGCGCGGAACTTCTGGGCCCCGAAGCCCAGACCAGGCGACAGCTCCAACATCTTCATGTAGGTCGCCTTCTGGTTCGCATTGTTGATCGCGACTCCTTCGCCGTGCGAACCGCCGCCAAAGAGGATCTTCATGCCGAAATCGCTGAATACCGCGTAACCGGCAGAATTGCGGACACGCGCCTCGGCCTCGGGATAACTCTGGTAAAGCTGCGCCAGCATCTGGTTCGCCATCGAGCGGATTTCCGCCCGCCGGGTTTCTTTTTCGGAGTGGGTCAGCGGCTGCGACGCGCAGGCGGACAGGAAGATCATTACAACCGCGAATGAGGTGGATGAACGCAGGATGCTGGTCATGGCGGGTCTTCCCTTGGGTTCGGTGAGAGAGGGTTTGCGGTCTGGGCGCATCCAAGTTTAACGCGCCGGACCGGCCGCCAATAGTCCTTGATTTGGCCGGCTATCCGGTGTTGCCGAAGCACGGCTAGTTCTCCCGTAGGCTCTCCCCCGGTTCGATCCGCAGCACGGCCGCCACGGCTATCAGTGCAGCCAGAACGGCCAGGCTTTCGGTCAGAAAAGCGGCCGTCACCCCGTCATTCGGCAGCAGACGGCATACGAACTCTTCCCGGCTCAGATCCGCCCGGAAGGTCCGGTTTATCGCCTCGGCTGCCGCGAAATAGGCGGCGAATGCCAGCGCGATTCCAGCCGCGGCGACGCCTGCGGCCTGGATGGCGGGGAAGCCGGCAAGCACGGTATTGCGGATGCCGACCAGGCGCAGCAGCGCCAGGTCGCGCCGCTTGCGCTCGACGCTGGCCCAGAGGCTGGCACCCAGCGACAGCACGCAGCCGGCGATCCCGCCTCCGGCGATCAGGCGGAACAGGAAGCTCAGGGCGTGGTCGATGTTCTTGACCAGTTCGATGTCCTTGCTGCGGGTGGAAACGTCGTAGCCTTGGGCGCGCAGCGATTCGGCCAGCCCCGGCACGGCTTCCAGACTGCGCGCATAGAGCCGGAGCCGGGCGTAGCGGGACGCACCGGAGGTGGGAGACGCCCCGTCGGCGACGCCCAGCTCGGGCACGGCGTAACCGTCGCGGTAATGCTCCAGGGCTTCCAAGAGGGGTAAGGACACGAACGCACCCCAGCCGGAATGAACGGATTCGGCCAGCACCGCGCTCACCCGCAGCGACAGCCTCAACACCTGCCGCTGCTGGTGGAGATTGCGGTAGACCACGCCTTCCACGCTCATGCCGGCCGAAACGCCGAGTTTGTCTGCCGCCTCGTGGGTCAAAGCCAGCTCACCCAGCCCTTGCGGAACTGCATCCTCGACGCCGAACAGCGGATCGCCCGTATCCGTAGGCATCAGGTCGACATCCTCCAGACCCTTCCCGTCGGCGGCGGCAAGGTCCAGGGTGGCGGCGAGGGTGCGGGTGCTGGGCACGGCGAAGCCGACTCGCGGATTCGCGCGCAGCCGTTCCAGCCAATCGCGGTCCAGTGAACCGTTCAGCCGCCAGACGATCTCGAGGTTGCGCGGATCCGATTTCATCCGCGCCGTCAGGGTATCGACGATGCCGGACTTCAGGCCGAACAGCACCAGCAGGGGCGCCAGCACGGCGGCGATCGCCAGCGCCAGGCAGAGCGAGGCCCGCCATTCGTGGAGCAGGTCTCGCCCGGCAAGCTCGGCGACACTGCGCAATTGGCGCACGGCATCACGCATCGCTCACCCATTCCAGGCGGCTGCGGCATCCTGAAGTGCCGGCTTGCGGGATGACCCGGAGCTCCGGCAGTCCCAGCCGGCGAACCAGCGCCCAGTCGTGGGAAACGATCACCAGGGCGATGCCGAATTCCGCCGCCAGCTCCCGCATCAGGCGGCAGACTTCCAGGGCCAGGGATGGATCGAGCGCGGCGGTGGGTTCGTCCGCCAGCACCAGGGCGGGCCGGTGGGCGAAGGCGCGAGCGATGGCGGCCCGCTGGCGCTCACCGACCGAAAGGGCGCGGGGTTTTTTGGCCTTGAGGTGTGTCAGTCCCAGGCGAGCCAGCAGCTCGCCGGTCAACGAGTCAGGCCCCAATCCCAGCAGGCGGCGCGACAGCTCGACGTTCTCCCGCAAGTCGAGGAAAGGCAGCAGACCGCCAGTCTGCAGGACATACCCCAGGTGCCTCGAGCGCAGGGCGGCGAGCCCACCGTCTCCGCCGGACCGCCATAGCGCGGCCACGTCTCGATCGAGAAACCGGAACACCTCTGCCCGATCCGGGCACAGCACCAGCCCCAGCAGGTCGAGCAAGGTACTCTTGCCGGAGCCGCTGGGGCCGGTGACGGCCAGACAGTCGCCTGCACGCAGGGACAATTCCCCGACCTCCAGCGTGAAAGCCCCCTCGCCTTCGCCCCGGCGCCGTTCCACGCCCGCGAGTTCCAGCAGGGAGGTCACGGCAAGGCGCCGATAGGCACCGGATAGACCGCTTCGCTGGGGTCGTTCGAGCCGTCCAGCATCACCCAGCGGTCGGCGTCGTCGTGGTAGATCTGGTAATGCCGCAGCTTGCGGCGGAGGCCGTCGAGGAAGTCCTCCTGCTGCCGCTGGCTCCATTGCTCCCATTGATCGGAAGTCAGGTTCATCACCGCGCTCTTGTACGGCAAGCCTTCCAGGTATTCGCCGAGCAGGCCCAGTTCGGCCAGCTTGCGGGCCTTGGGGTCGGCCAGCTTGGCGGGATCGCGCACCAGATGCGCGGCCGAGGACCGCAGCAGATCGAAGAAGGCGGCCGTGCCGGTGGTTTCCTGCGACTTCTCGCCCTGGTCGAGGATGAGCTTGACGGTCTGGCTGAGATTGCTCAGTTCGTTCTTGGTCAGCAGCACCCGCACTTCGGTGGCGGCCAGCTCGGGATGGGCGTAGTCGCGGTCGCACAGCCAGGCCTGGAACAGATCGGGCGCCTGCGTGCCCTTCTCCCGGCCGAGATAGGCCAGCTGCATCGCGTGGCCCAGCAGCAGGGCGTCGCTGGTGATCCGTTCGCTCTCGTCCTTCGGTTTGGCGCCCGCCGCGGTGCGCACACTGCCGGCCACCATCCGGCCCTGCGAGGCCCCTTCCACCAGCTTGGCCATGGTGTCGGCCAGCGAATCGACGATCTTCCCGAACCTGCCCACGTCGCCGGATTCGACGTCGTAATACAACGGCCGGCCGGCGACCTGGTTCTGGGTCAGCACCTTGTATTGCGCCGAGGCTTTCGCATGGTCGGCCTTGCCGGCGGGCGTCTTCAGATGCAGACCGAACAAGGCCACGCCGAGCTGTTCGGCCTCGATGCGGACCTGGTCCGCCCCCAGCTTGGTCTGGGACAGCGGATCGTTGCCGTCGATGGCGCCGGCATCGGTGATGAGGACCACATAACGCCCGCCGAATCCGCTCCATTTGATCTTTTGCAGCGCGGTCATGATTCCGGCATAGCTGTCCTCGTCGAAGGTGGAGCTCGACACCTTGGCCGGGCTGAGGCTCGCGACCTTGGCGAGAAAGTCCTTGCCGGTCTTCACTTCGCTGGGGTCGGCGTAGACCTTGGAGACGTATTCCAGCCCCGGCACGGCCTGGGTGCTGGAACGGAAGGCGACCAGCCCGAAGCGCACCTGATCCGCCAGGCCGGCTTTCTCGATCCTGGTGTAGACCCGGCGCACCGCCTCCCGGGTACGGTCGATGTAGGGCCCCATGGATATGGTCGAATCGATCACGAACACCACCGCGGCGCTGAAATTGCGCAGCACCGAAGGCGCGTCCGGGACCTCGCGCCGGGTTTCCGCGGGCGAGGATTCGCCACGCTTGGCGGTGACCGAGGCGACCTCCAACACCCGCACGTTGCGCGGCGAGGTCAGCTCCTCCGCCTGCAGTATGGGCAGCAGGTAGAACTTCTTGGCCGGATCGACGTATTCCTGGGGTTCCACCGAAATCAGCCGAGGATCGGGCGTGCCGGAATCCACCGTCTTCAGGATGGAGGCGGCCATGGCACCGGGATCGGCAGACTTGAGCACCTCCAGCACGCCCTCCTTCTTCTCGAACAGCAGCGCCCTGGAACGGTTGGCCGGATTCGTGAACGCCAGCGTCAGCTGCTGGTTCCACGGCACGCTCTGGGCGGCGTCCAGCCAACCGTCGATCCTGCCGCGGGAATCGCCGCCGACCTGCAGCCATTCCCTGCCGTCCAGGGTTTCCCGCTCGTAGACATAGTAGCGCGAGAGCGCCGCCGCGGGCTTCCCCTCGGTCTTTCCGGGATCGGGCACGATGCGGGCGCCGGGGCGGGTCAGAACGCGCTGGAAAAGGGTCTTCTTGCCGGGCATCAGCAGGGGCTCGGCGCCGAAGGCCGGCGCCATGAACAGAACGGTGACGAAACCGAATACCCTCAAGCGCAGTTTCATTTCGCCTTCTCCTCGCATTCCTTCAACACTGCCTCCGCCGCCGCATCACCCGGCGCTTCCGCGACGGCCTTCCTCAACAGTTCCAGGGCGTGGGACAGGAAGGCCGGGTCCTGGGTATTACGGCAATACAGGCGCCCCGCCCCCAGCCTGCCGTCCCGGTCTCCGGTGCGGGCCGCCTCGTCGTACCAGTAAGCCGCGGTCTCCCAGTCGGCGTTCGCCGCGGGGCTGGTTTCGGCGGACCAGGTGTCCGGATCGTACATCCGTCCCAGCTCGATATAGGCCTTGGGTGCCCCGAGCTCGGCGGCTTCCTGGAACAACTGGCGGGCAGCATCCGGCTGGCGTGCGGCCAGACTCTTCTGCGCCGCCGCCAGGCAATCCTCGGTGCTGAGGCCGGTGCAATGCTGGGGAGGTGAAACAGGCTGCGCCTCGGCGTTCTGCTCCGTCTTCGGCGCGGCGGTTTGACACTGCGGTCCCGGCAGCGCCGGTATGCGGCAGTCCCACCAGGCCCAGGCCCCCGCGCCGGCCAGCGCCAGTAGCAGGGCGAATCCGAGCCAGAGGCCGCGCGACGGACGGGGCACAGGCGGCGGAACCGGCTCGGGCGACGGTGCCGGCGCAGGAATCGGCTCGGGTTCGGGAACCGGCACGGGCTCCAGGACCGGTTCAGGCTCCGCTTGGGGCGCGGGAGCCGGCTTGGCCTCGAAATATGCGCCGGAACCGAGCAAAGGCCGCTGAATCCGCAGGACGCAAGGGTAGCGGGCGCCGTCCGCCGACAGGGTCAGGCGGAACACCACGCTGGGGGGCTGGCTGACGATGGGGTCGACGATTTCGGGGCCGACCGGGATTTGGCGGGGGATGGACTGGAGGGTCCCCTTGCCCATGGATGGCGTATCGGCGCCATGCGGTTTTTCACCCTCATCGGGCCCTTCGGGCCACTTTTCGTTTTCGGGCCATCCTGCCCGAAACCCTTCGGGTGAGCTCTGCTCAACCAGAACCGCTCCCGGCGGTTTTGTCCCAGAGGGAAAAGGATGCGAAGACCGGGCTTCGGCTGCCATTTCCCGAACCGTGGAAAAAGAAGAGGGATCGGCTCCCTTCTCCCCCTGGGAGAAGGGTTGGGGATGAGTGCCTGCAACCGCAGAATCGGACCCAGCCTCCGAGCCCACCCCATGCCAGAATTCCTGAGCCTGCCAAGTCCCGTCCGGCCCCAGAAAAGGCGCCGAGCCCTGGTTACGCTCCAGACAGAATTCCAGCCGGCCTGCGGTTTGCTCCAGCCCGCCGATGCGGATCAGCCCATGGCCGGGACCCCTACCCGGGTCGTTGACCAGTTCGCACCTGATCGTGATCACCGTCTCTCTCGATGCCCGGCTACGACGCCGAGGGTCGCCAGGATTTCGCCCAGACGCAGATTCTGTTCGGGCGTGATCTCGCGGCCGGCGCTATGCCCGGCATTGTCCAACGCCAGTCTGCGGAAGGCTTCCAACCAATCGACGATGAAGGCTGCCGGATAATTCAGCTCTTCCACGCTGAGCCGAGGCAAGACGGCCGCCGCGATCGCCGCCGGCGGTTCGAACAGTCGGCGCCCACCCATCGGCGATTCCGGCCGGGCCGCAACCGGCGTCTCGCCCAGTCCCAGCAGGTCGACGAATTCGCCGATGACCCGCCGCACCACCATCACCTGCTGATCGACGATGCCGATGCGGGTGGTACCCCGCATCTCTTCCAGCGGACGCAACGCTTCCACCAGTTTCCGCTCGAGTTGCAGCCGATCACCGCCGGTGACCAGTTCGTCACTGACGATACGCACTGCCTCCTCGCCCAGCCCCAAATAGCGTAGCAAGTCGGCCTGCTCCGGCAAAGCCCGGAGCTGAAGTATCCAGGCCGATATCACCGCTCTGGCGAAATTCTCTGCGCGCCCGCCACGCTCCGGCACCGGCCCGGCGGTTTTCGCCACGGGCAGGTTGATGAGGCCGCGGCGTGCCGGGGCGGGTTTGGCAGTCTCGGCTTCGCCCTTCCCGCCGGCGTCGTCCGCGGTGAGGTACAGCCGCCGCAGCTGCTCCGCAGCGGGATGCAGGCGATGGAGCAATTCGCCGAAGCCGTCCGGGGACTCGACCACCGCCTGGTAGAACCGTTCGGCACAGCGCTTCTTCCTTTCGACCTCACTCGCACCCTCGGCCTGGAAATACGGCAGCAGCCGGTGTTCGCCGATTTCCTGCTGGATCTTGACCAGCTGCTCGCCGATCCGGTTCCATTTCGTTTCGCGCAGACAAACGGTGCGCAGATATTCGGCCAGCCGGGTCATGCCGCCGTCATTGACGCCCAGCACCGCATCCCAGGCCGCGCCGGCATCGCGGACATGGCGCTGCACCGATTCGTTACCCACGAAAAACTCGCGCTGCCCGGCCAGCCTTTGGCGCTCCTCCTCCGACAGGAAATCGGTTTCCACCCCATCGGCATCGACCTTGAACGCGCTGCGCAGCATGCCGGGCTTGCGCACCATGAAGACGTTGTCGAACGGCTTGCCCTCGCTCCATTCGTGCAGCCAGTCGCACTGGGAGAAACGCTCCAGCAGCGTGATGTGGACCATGTTGGCCCATTCCTGTTGCTGCTGGGCGGCGGTCTGGCCCGGCTTGGCTTCCAGCCGGCGGTCGAGCTGGGTGACCACCCAGACCAGTCCGGGCGGACGGGTGCCGCGGTCGGCCGGCGTCTCGCCCTGCGTAGCGTGGACCCAGGCGGACAGGGCCGGCGCCAGCGAGGTGACCTCGATCTGGCTGTCGCAGCGGGTGCACATCAGGAGCACGTTCATCTCCTGGTCTTCGGTGTAGCGCTCGAACAGATAGGCGACCTTGGCCCGCAGCATGAGCTGCGCCGCCGGGTCGGCGTCCTCGCGCTTGAGCCGCTTGCGCACCTCCTCCAGGTCGGCGATGTCCAGCCGGCCGCGGTAGCCGGGGAAGTCCAGCAGATCGACCTCTTCCAGCAGGCCGATCGCCGGGGCATCGGCCAGCACGAAGCGCAGCTCCGCCGTCAGCGCCGCCAGCACCGGACGCGACACCTCTGCCTCGGCCAAGACCTGGCCCTCACGCTGGGGCAGGACCTTCAGGCTTTCGCCGCCTTCCTTGCCGAGTCCGTCCAGCACATCCACGTTGAGGATGCTGTCCGCCCGCCAGGCCGGCTCGCCCCCGGTCTCGGACACCAGCGCGGCCAGCGGCACGAACACGGTGCCGGCGTGCGACATCCGCGCCAGGGCCTCGGCCAGCAGGCGATAGGCGCGGGTCAGGTCGGGAATTCCGCCCCACAGCACCGACAGCAGTTCCGCCCGGTGCTCGGTCCGCAGCCGCGGCGCGAGTTCGATCACCCTGGGCCAGTAGTCGGCGCGCAAGGGCGCGAAGGATTTCTCGAAGCGGCGCTCGAAGTAATCGATGAGATCGATGATCTCGTCGGCGCTCAGGCCCCCGGTCGGCTCGGGCTGGGCCAAGGGTTCCAGCCGCCCCAGCAGGGCGCGGAGTTTTTCCGGATCGGTGTCGAAGCTCACCCGCTCCCGGTCGAAGTCGTTGAAGAAGCTGTTGCCCAGGATCTTGGCGATATCGGCCTCGGAAAACAGGGTCAGCTCGACCGGGAATCCCTGCGGCGCGGCGCTGGGCTTGCGGGTGAAGCGCGTCACCAGCCCCGTCGCCTCCTTGCCGCCGCCGGGCGGATTCAGATGGCCGATGAAATCGACCCGCCTGCCGTCCAGCAGCGTCTGCAGATCGCCCTCGGCGGAACGCGCCAGGGTGGAAATCAGGTACGACTTGCCGGCCTGCGACATGCCGAACACCCCGGCGGAAAACGGACGCTTGGCCGCAGCGCCCAGGCGCCGGCACTGGTTGCGCGAACGCCGGAGCTTCTCGATCAGACCGTCGCCCTCCCGGTCCAGCCGCTGGGCGTTGGTGCGCACCTCCGCCACCCATTCCAGCGCATCCCCCGCACCCCGGAAGATCGCCTCGCAACGCTCGCTCAGCGTCTTGTCATCCCAAGTCGTCATGTGCATGCCCTTAACGGATGATGCTGCCCGTGTCCAGCCAATAGCTGCTCTCGCCGATGCCGACGGTGGTCAGGGTGTTGAGCTTGAGCACGATGTCGCGCGACGGGTTGAGGGCGGTGCCCTGGCTGGTGACGGCGGAGGCCACGCTGAAGCTCTCGGGCCCCGCGCCTTTCTTGCGGTCCAGTTTGAGAGCGATCTGGATCACGGCGGGCGCGGTGCGGTCGGCGCTGGCGAGGAGCTGCTTGGCGCGTTCGCTCAGGTCCAGCACGTACAGCGGCGTCGCCGGCCAGCGCTCGGAGGCGAGCTGCCTGAACCCCAGGATCATCCGGGCGCGCATCTCGAACGGCTGCTCCGGAAGCTCGTAGTTCTCGTCGTCCAGATTGACGTCACGGTAATACACGTCGGCGTCCCGCAGTACGAGGTTCTGGTCGATCAGCCCCAGGTGGCGGACGGTGGAATACACCTTGTAGGCATGGGCCAGGAAGTTGAAGTTGGGGATGCGGCGGGCGCCGCCGACTTTGCAGATCATCGCCCCGACCACCGCCGTGGTCTTGGGGTCGCCGATCCGGCCGTCGCGGTGGAAGGGATACCAGACCCCGGCGCGGAACCCTGCCAGCGGGACGATCCGGTCCGGCGGCAAGGGCAGCAGGCGGCGGAACAGCGCCAGGATGCCCGGCATGCAGGAGGGCCGCCCGCTCAACAGCAGAACGTCGCAGTGATAGAGGTGGACGATCTCGCACAGCGCCCGGACGGTCTTGCAGATCTCGAACCGGTCCTCCAGGAACAGCCGGTGCAGCCGGTGCAGATCGAAAGGGATCGTTACTTCGAGCAGATCGAAATCCTTGTCCCTGGCACCAACCGACCGCTTTACCCCCAACGCGAAATGCCGCACTACGTGCTCGGAGGGACGGTCATCCCCCACCAGCAGTTCGCCGATCCTGAAGCCATGCGACTCCGCCGGCAGAGCCGGATCGAAACGCTCATAGGCATGCAACAGCTTCAGGCCCAGCGGATAGAACACCTCCAGGGCCAGCCGCTGACGCGAGGTACGGTCCTGCACCGACAGGGTCTCGGCGCCGATGAGCTGGGACAGCAAGGATGCGGGATCGGCCACACCGTACTCGAGCAGCGCCGCCTCGATCGCCGGCACGATCATCTTCTGCACCGTCTCCAGCAGCAGATCGTCGCCAGCCACCTTGAAGCCGTCGCGGAACCGCTGCTCCGGCAGGATGTAGACGTTGGCGCCCTGGCCATGGTCCAGCCGGTAGTCGGCCACCACCAGGTCCGTAGTGCCACCGCCGATGTCGATCGAGGCCACCGTGATCGTCTGGTCCCCACGATCCACACCGCTGCGGCGCAGGATGCGGAAAAACTCCTCCGGCCGCCCGCCGAAATGCTCGTGGATTTCACTGAACAGGTAGACCGCCTGGGCGCAAGTCGCCTCATCCCATTCGGTATGGATCACCGGGAAACGCGGCCAGGCGGTCGGGTTGCCGGCGGCATCCACGGCGTCGATGCCGTCGTCTTCCGGCTGCCAGCCCAACGCCTTCCACACCAGGGCCATGGCCTGGCGCAAACGCGCGGCGAAGATCCGCCGCTCCGGCTTGGGCATGGAGGGCGGCACGGTGATGATGATGGAACGCAGGTGCCGGGGCTTTTCCGGATCGCCCTGTTTGATCCGCTGGGCCGGGCTGTTGATCTGCCCGAGGGCGTGGACCAGGATTTCGGCCAGGAAGAAGCACATCAAGGAGCTGCGCGAATATTTGGGCACGAACACCGGCATCCGCTCGGCCTCCGGCAGTTCGTGCAGGGCTTCGCCGCGCTCGTTGATCAGGTTACTGAACGGCGCCCCCGTGGCGTGCGGTTCGATCTCCTCGCGGCTGTAGGCGACGTTGAAGCGCCAGCCGGGCTCGTAACGGTCCTCGTCCCAGAGGTAGCGCTTGGGACTGGACAGCCCGGTCGAGCCTTCGGTGCCGCGGCGGTGATTGGCCAGCCGCGCCGCCTCCCGCCCGACCCGGGCGATGGTCGGCCAGACGAAGGCATCGTTGCGCCCGCTCTTGCAGGCCAGGTGCTCCTTGCCCAGCAATGCCTGGGCGAATTCCGCCCGGCTCTCGAAGGGTTCGTGATAGACCTTGTGCGGCTCGGACAAGTCGCGGATGGTGAGTTCGTAGCGGTTCTTCAGGCCATCGTGCTGCTGGGGATGCTCCTCGACCAGGATGCCACAGGTCCGGGAATTGCCGACGTCCAGCACCAGATCCACTGGGATCGGCGCATAGATGTCGTCCGGCGCGTTGCTGCGCACCCGGATTTCCGGGATGTTGGCCCGTACACCGATCAGGTACAGAAAATTGAGGTAATGGGCGTGATGGCTGAGCTGTTCGATCTCGCTGTCGACGTCTTCGGCCGGCAGCTTCAACCGCTCCGCCGCCTCGTCGCGGAACACTTCCGCCAGCCATTCGTCGACCCAGGGCAGTTCCGGATACCAGCCCATCTCGTGCGCCCGGTAGGCAAGCTGGAAACTGGCGCCGGTCTGCACGTCGGCGTGGGTCGGCGCCAGATAAGCCGTGGCCGCACGCGCCTCCAGTACCTGGGTGTCGAAGGCCAGTGTCAGGCGGTGAGTGTGACCGCGCAGGTCTTCGCCTTCGCCGAGTCTGACGATGCGGCCACGGGCCCAGGTGGTGGGCCCCTGGTCGAAGCGGCGCTGGGGACCGGCTCGCAGCACGGGCAGCGGCAGCCAGCAGCCATCCAGCAGTTTGATGGACTCATCGACGCTCACGCTGAACCTGGGTTTGACCACCAGCACCGGATCACCCGGATGCACGTGGCGCTCACGCCGCTCGTCCCATTCCAGCCGCGCCAGCGAGCGCCGGCCGCTCTGCAGGGCAAACTCGCCGGGCGGCTCCCGGCGCAGGTCCAGCGTCAGGCCGAAATCCATGAACTGGACCCCGCTGCGCATGATCAGCGTGGCGTTCTCGGCGAATTCCACCAATTCGCTCAGCATTCCGCTTCTCCGCTCCTTCCGCTATTTCTTGGTGATCCGGACCTTGTAATCGGAACCGTCCGGATTCCTGCCCTTGCACACCGCATGGCCTTGCGGGTCGGTGGTGCATTCCACCTTGGAGCGCTGGATGCTGCTGCCGTCGGGACAGCGGATGTCGCCGGCCTGGTCGATCACCAGCCTGGATCCGCTGAAACTGGAAGTCACCGGCGCGGTGCATTCCATCTCCTTGCCGCCGACCGAACGCTTCAGCCGGGCCATGCCATCCTTGCCCTTGAAATCGTATTCGAGCCGAATCGGATTGCCGGAGCTGTCCTGCAGACCGGTGACGGACTGCCACTGGCCGTTCAGGAAGTCGGTAGAGCCCTTCCTGGCTGCCTCCTTGGGGATCGTCAGCGGTGCGCCGGAAGTCGTCACGTTGGCTCCAGCCTTGGAAATGGCTTTTTCGGACGGAGCCTCAGCAGGTGGTTCGGTTTTCGCTGCTGATTTATCTTCGGCGGATTGCGTGGCTTCGTCGGCCGGCTGGCCCTCGGCGGTTTGTCCTCCGCTGCCGGGATCCGGTTGCGGCTTATCGTCGCCAGGCGATCCGGTCCCAGCCACGTCGGTGTGGGCAGACGCGACCTCGGAGACTGACGTGCTTTCGGCCGCGTCAGCCGCACCTCCCGGCGGCATCGCGGCTGACGTGTCCCAGTTCTCGGTATCGGTCGCCCCTTCCGGGCTTTGATCCACTTGCGTGGAGTCCACGACGGTCCGGGAACCCTCCACCGAGCGCTTCACGCTCACCGTGTCCCGGTCCTGGCGCCCGCTCCGGTCGATTCGCTCACCGAAGGCGGCGACGTCGCTGCGGCTCTTTTCCCTACTTTCCTCCTTTGCATCGGGACTGGGAGATACGTCGGGGATGACATCCCCTTCCCTTTCCAGCGGAAGCGGGCTCGGCGTAGGCTCTTGCCGGACGAACCCGGACAGACCGTCCGGCCCGCAATTCTTCAAGCCGAACAAGAGGAGTCCCACCAGAAGCAGCAGCGGCAACAACAGCCAGTGCCACCAGCGCCGGCGCCCAGGCATCGGTGGAATCTTGCCCGGTCCCTCCTCGAAACGCGCCGCCGATGCCGAGATGCCGCTTACGTCGAGGCTGGCCAGCACGTCACGCTCCGAAACCTCCTCGCGCTGGGCGAATCCCCAGAACGTCATGACCGGCCGCCCCCCGACGAGATACACATGATCCTCCCCGGGAATACGCGTCGCCAGCGCCAGCAGCTTGCCAAAAACCTGCTGCTCGCCGTCTTCCGACGCCTGCAGCGCCCGGCTCTTCTCCAGCAGGCGCTCGCGCGCCGCCAACAGGCTGGCCCTGGCCGGGCCGCGCTCCTCCGGAGTCGCCGACGTCCAGGGCACCACGTCTCCATCGAATGCGGAATACCAATCCAGGGTATCCCCCTTCTCGTCCTGGACCGGCACGGCGAAGTAATCCGCCGCCTCCTGGCCGAGCTGCCGCCGAATCGCGGCCCGCAATTGCGAAGCCGCGCGGTAGACCGGCTGGCCGGTGGCACCCAGGGGCAAAAAGTGCTTCAGGCGGCCGGAGCGAAGCAGGACACCAGCCATGGGAACACTCCTAGAATCGTCGGAAAGGAGGGAATGGTCGGCCGGATCGCTGACACGGCCGGCAGCCGGACTCCGCGCTGCGCACCCGATTGTAGCAAAGATGCAGCGCGAGGACGGGAAGCCGACCGACTCGTGATACAGGGAATGTCCCCTTTCCGTTCAATGGCATAAGTCGGAAACGAGCCTGGCCGGCACACGCTTCAGGCGGAAAACGCCCGGGCCACGGCTCCCGCCAACCGGTCGGCGAGCTCGCGGACCTGGCCCTCGTCCGCTCCTTCGACCATCACCCGGATCAAGGGCTCCGTGCCCGACGGGCGCAACAGTACGCGTCCCGAATCGCCCAACTCCGCCTCCACCTCGGCCTTCACTTTCTGGACCAGCGGCACCGAAGCCAGACTGACCCGTTCCGCCAGCCGCACGTTGACCAGCCGCTGGGGATATTTCCTCATGCCCTGCTTCAGTTCGTGCAGGGTTTTTCCGCTGCGGACGATCTCCGCCAGGACTTGCAGGGCGGAGACGATGCCGTCCCCCGTGGTGGTGCGGTCGCGGCAAATGATGTGTCCCGACCCTTCGCCGCCGAGCATGCTGCCGTGTTCGAGCATCATTTCCATCACGTAGCGGTCGCCGACCGCGGCCCGCCTGAATTCCAGGCCCAGGCGCCGTATCGCCTGCTCCAGGCCGAGATTGCTCATCAGGGTTCCCACCACGGAACCCTTCAGTTCGCCTTCGGCGTGCCGGGCATTGGCGATGACGAACAGCAGTTCGTCGCCGTCGACGACCTCCCCCCGGTGGTCGACCATGATCAGCCGATCGCCGTCTCCATCCAGCGCTATGCCCAGATCGGCATTTTCCTCGAGCACCGTCTGGCGAAGGTTTTCAGGATCCGTGGCGCCGACGCGATCGTTGATGTTGAGACCGTCCGGCGCGACCCCGAGGGTACTCACGGTCGCTCTCAGTTCCGAGAACACGTCGGGAGCGACGTGGTAGGTCGATCCGTGGGCGCAGTCCACCACGATTTTCATTCCGGAAAAATGCATACCCAGGGGAATCGTGCTCTTGCAAAACTCGATATAACGCCCCGCCGCGTCCACGATGCGGGTCGCCTTGCCGATGTGCGAACACTCCACAGTGGTCATGGGCCTGCCCAGATAGTCTTCGATCAACAGTTCCAGTTCGTCGGGCAGCTTCATGCCGTCCGGCCCGAAAAACTTGATGCCGTTGTCGTAATAAGGGTTGTGTGAAGCGCTGATCACCACGCCCGCCTGGGCACGGAGGGTGCGGGTCAGATAAGCGACCGCCGGGGTCGGCATCGGGCCGAGTAGTTGCGTATCGACGCCGGCGGCGGAAAAGCCGGCTTCCAAAGCCGATTCGAACATGTATCCGGAAATCCGGGTATCCTTGCCGATCAGGACACGCCGGCCCGGCATCTCCCGGGCGAAGACGCAGCCCGCCGCCCACCCGAGCTTGAGCATGAAATCCGGAGTGATCGGGTAATCACCCACCCTGCCGCGAATTCCGTCGGTCCCGAAATACTCTTTCTTCACTGCTTCCTCCCCCAATTCTGACGTCCTCAAGAAAACTAGCGAAATCGCGGACAATAGAAAACCCCTGGCAGACTGCGCCCGCCAGGGGTTCGAAAGCCTGTGCGGCCCGAAAACTCAGGTCTGCTCCGCCGGTTTGCCGAAGGACCCCGATACCGGCTGATCGCCACCCTTCGATGCCGACTCGCCGCTACCGGGAGGCGTATTGTCCTCCCAGCTCTGGGGAACCCTGGGGGACCTGCCTTCCATGATGTCGGCGATCTGCAGACGGTCTATGGTTTCATATTTGATCAGCGCTTCGGCCATGAGGTGCATCTTATCCATATTTTCCCGGAGGATACGCTCGGCGCGCTCGTAGTTACGGTCGATGATCGAGCGGATCTCCTCGTCGATCAGGTGCGCCGTCTCCTCCGATACGCTCTTGTGCTTGGTCACGGACCGCCCCAGGAAGACCTCGCCCTCCTCCTCGCTGTAAGCCAGCGGCCCCAGCCGCTCCGAGAGCCCCCAGCGCGTCACCATGTTCCGCGCCAAATTGGTGGCACGTTCGATGTCGTTCTGGGCACCGGTGGTGACGTGCTCACGACCGAACACGATCTCCTCGGCCAGCCGGCCGCCGAACAGGCTGGAAATCTGGCTCTCCAGTTTCTGCTTGCTGGCGCTGTAGGTGTCACGCTCCGGCAGGAACATCGTGATGCCAAGGGCGCGGCCGCGTGGCATGATGCTGACCTTGTACACGGGGTCATGCTCGGGGACCATCAAGCCAACGATGGCATGGCCGGCTTCGTGGTAGGCCGTGAGCTTCTTTTCCTCATCGCTCATGACCATGGACTTGCGCTCGACGCCCATGAGGATCTTGTCCTTGGCCTTCTCGAAATCCTCCATTTCCACGACCCGCTTGTTTTTGCGGGCGGCGAACAGGGCGGCCTCGTTGACGAGGTTGGCCAGATCGGCCCCCGAGAAACCGGGCGTGCCCCGTGCCAGATACTTCGCTTCCACGTCGTCAGCCAGTGGCACGCGTTTCATGTGGACCTTGAGGATCTGCTCACGGCCGCGGACGTCCGGCAGCCCCACCACGATCTGGCGGTCGAACCGGCCCGGCCGCAGCAGCGCGGGATCGAGCACGTCGGGGCGGTTGGTCGCGGCGATCACGATGATGCCTTCGGTGCCTTCGAAACCGTCCATCTCGACCAGCAGCTGGTTCAGGGTCTGCTCGCGCTCGTCATGCCCGCCGCCCAGACCCGCACCGCGGTGACGGCCGACCGCATCGATTTCGTCGATGAAGATGATACAGGGAGCGTGCTTCTTGGCCTGTTCGAACATGTCACGCACGCGCGACGCGCCCACCCCGACGAACATTTCCACGAAATCCGAACCCGATATCGAGAAGAACGGTACCCGCGCCTCGCCGGCAATGGCCCGTGCCAGCAGCGTCTTGCCGGTGCCCGGCGGGCCGACCATGAGCGCGCCGCGCGGGATCTTGCCGCCCAGTTTCTGGAACTTGCTCGGATCCTTGAGGAAATCGACCATCTCGGCTACGTCCTCCTTGGCCTCGTCGGCACCCGCCACATCGGCGAAGGTCACCTTGACCTGATCTTCTTCGATCAGCCGTGCCTTGCTCTTGCCGAAGGACATCGCCCCCCGGCCGCCCGCGCCGCCCTGCATCTGGCGCATGAAGAATATCCATACCGCCACCAGCAGCAGCATGGGGAACCAGGAGATGAAGATTTGCATCAGGAGCGACTGCGACTCCGGCGGCTGCGCCTTGATCTCCACGTGGTTCTTGAGCAGGTCGTCGATCAGGTGCGGGTCTTCCGGGTTGTAGGTCGAGAATTTCTCACCCGTACCCAGCATGCCGCGCACGTTCTGCCCGTCGATCGTCACCGACTTGACCTGTCCTTCATTCACCGCCGCGATGAACTGCGAATAGGACATGCTGGAATCGACCGATTTACGGGACCCGAAGTTGTTGAAGACGGACATCAGCACGACGGCGATGACCACCCAGAGCAGGATATTCTTTAACATGTCGTTCACGACTCGAATCTCCGTAGTCGGATTGGAATGGGATGGAGAACGGCTCTTGTTATTTTGTGTCAGACCGATGACGGCAATATTATCCACACCTGCACGCGATCGCTACGGAATTCCCCGCAGCACGAAAAAATCGCCGACGCAACATGACACAAATATGACACTTGGATGGCCAAAATCGTTCCCGCCCCCCTGATTCAGCGGTCGGCGCCACGGTATCCCTTACCGACCAGGTAAATTTCCGCGCTCCGTGCCCGCGAGGCCTTCGGCTTCCTCATGCCGACGGACCCAAACGCCTTCCTGGCCCGTGCCACGTATTCCTGGAATCCTTCCCCCTGGAACAGCTTCACGACGAAACTTCCCTTCGGCCCCAGCACCCTTTCCGCGAGATCGAAGGCCAATTCCGCCAGGTACATGCTGCGCGGCTGGTCGACGTTGCGGTTACCGCTCATATTGGGCGCCATGTCCGACAATACCACATCCACACGGCGCCCGCCGATGGCTTCCAGCAGCGCCTGGAACACCGCATCGTCGAGAAAATCCCCTTGCACCACGGTGACGCCGGGTAAAGGTTCCATCGGCAGCATGTCCAGGGCAAGGACTCGGCCGGAGGCCCCCACCCGCCGGGCCGCATATTGCGACCAACCGCCTGGGGCCGCCCCGAGGTCGATCACCGTGGTGCCGGGCGCGAACAAACGGTCATGCTCGTCCAGCTCCATCAGCTTGAAGACGGCTCTCGAACGATAACCTTTCTCCTGCGCCAGGCGCACGTACTCGTCGGAGAAATGCTCCGCCAGCCAGCGGCCGCTGCTCCGGCTACGCTTTGCCATGGGAAATTTCTTCAGTCACGTTACAATAAGCAGCTTTTTCTTCGACAGAGTGCCACGTATGACTCCCGAACTCCGACGCCAATTACGCGCCAAGGCCCACAAACTGAAGCCGGTCGTGATCACCGGCCAGGCCGGTATCACACCGGGCGTGCTCGGCGAAATCGACATGGCTCTGGAACATCACGAATTGATCAAAGTCCGGGTCAATGCCGGGGACCGCGAAACCAGAGCGGAGATGACGGCGCAAATCTGCGGAGAGTCGGGTGCCGAGCTGGTCCAGTCGCTCGGCCATGTGATCACGCTGTTCCGGAAATCGCCTGAGCGGGGCAGGAAAGTCTAGACGTATTTGACCGATACGATTTCGTATTCGCGGGTACCGCCCGGCGCCTGCACCGTCGCTATGTCGCCTTCCTGTTTGCCGATGAGGGCGCGCGCGATCGGCGAAGTCACCGAAATCCTCCCTTCTTTGATCTCGGCTTCGTCCTCGCCGACGATTTGATAGGTCACCACTTCGCCGGAAGCCAGATCTTCGATCTCCGCGGTCGCCCCGAAGACGACCTTGCCGCCGGGGTTCAGCCGCGTGACGTCGATGATCTGGGCATTGGCGAGCTTGGCCTCGATCTCCTTGATCCGTCCTTCGATGAATCCCTGCTGTTCTCGCGCTGCCTGATATTCGGCGTTCTCCTTCAGGTCGCCATGGGCGCGCGCTTCGGCGATCGCCTCGATGACCCGGGGCCGCGCCACCGTCTTCAGATGATTGAGTTCTTCACGCAGCTTCTCGGCACCGCGTGTGGTCATGGGAGTCTTGTTCATCGCTGCTGCTTCCGATTCTCCGATTCAGGATAGGGCGCCATGCAAATCCTGCAGCCGGTTGACGTCCACCGAGCCGAGTTCGTCCAGCGCACAGCAGATCGCATGGGCGCCGGAAATCGTGGTGGTGTAGGTCACCTGATGCTGCAGAGCCTGCCGCCGAATGGTGAACGAATCGGCGATGGCCTTCTTGCCCTCGGTCGTATTGATGATAAGCTGAATCTGGCCGTTCTTGATCATGTCGACAATATGCGGCCGCCCTTCGTACACCTTGTTCACCTTTTCGCAAGGCACGCCCGCATCCTGCAGCACCTTCGCCGTGCCTCGCGTGGCCACCAGGCGGAACCCCCTGGCGACCAGGGCCTTCGCGATCGGAACGATCTTGGGCTTGTCGGCGTCACGGATGCTGATGAGGGTCGTCCCCTCGTAGGCCAGACGCACACTCGCGGCCCGCTGCGCCTTGGCGTAGGCCTCGCCGAAGCTGGCGCCGACACCCATCACCTCGCCGGTCGACTTCATCTCCGGCCCGAGCAGCGGGTCGACACCAGGGAATTTGATGAAGGGAAACACCGCCTCCTTCACCGAGAAATACGGCGGAATGCGCTCTTCGCTCACGCCCTGCTGGTCGAGGCTGCGCCCGACCATGCAGCGCGCCGCGACCTTGGCCAGGGGATATCCGGTCGCCTTCGAGACGAAGGGAACGGTGCGGGAGGCGCGCGGATTCACCTCCAGCACGAATATCTCATCATCCTGGATGGCGAACTGGGTGTTCATCAAGCCGACCACGCCCAATGCCTCCGCCAGCAGGCGGACCTGCTCTCTGACCCGGTCCTGGATGTCCACCCGCAGGTCATACGGCGGAATCGAGCAGGCGGAATCGCCCGAATGCACCCCCGCCTGCTCGATGTGCTGCATCAAGCCGCCGATCATCACGCGCTGGCCGTCGGCGACGGCATCCACATCCATCTCGATGGCATCGGACAGGAAGCGGTCGAGCAGCACCGGGGATTCGTTGGAAACACTGACGGCTTCCAGCATATAGCGCTTGAGGTCATCGTCGTTGAACACGATTTCCATGGCCCGGCCACCCAATACATAGGAGGGACGCACGACCAGCGGGTAGCCTATTTCCTGGGCACCCCGCAGGGCCTCTTCCAGCGAGCGCGCGGTGCGGTTGGGCGGCTGTTTCAGGTTGAGCCGGTCGATCAGTTTCTGGAAGCGCTCACGGTCCTCGGCCAGGTCTATGGAATCGGGCGAAGTGCCGATGATCGGCACGCCGGCCGCTTCCAGCGCCCGGGCCAGCTTCAGCGGCGTCTGGCCGCCGTATTGCACGATCACGCCCTTCGGCTTCTCCAGATGAACCACTTCGAGCACATCCTCCAGCGTCAGCGGCTCGAAATACAGGCGGTCGGAAGTGTCGAAATCGGTCGACACCGTCTCCGGATTGCAGTTGATCATGATGGTTTCGAAACCATCCTCCCGCAGCGCCATCGCCGCGTGCACGCAGCAATAGTCGAACTCGATGCCCTGGCCGATGCGGTTGGGACCGCCGCCGAGCACGACGATCTTCTCCCGGTCCGTCGGCGCGGCTTCACACTCTTCCTCGTAGGTCGAGTAAAGATAAGCGGTGACGGTGGCGAACTCGGCCGCGCAGGAGTCGATCCGCTTGTACACCGGACGGATGCCGAAACGATGTCGCACCGCCCGCACTTCGGCTTCGCTGCGGTCCAGCAGGCGGGCCAGACGGGAATCTGAGAATCCCTTGCGTTTCAGAGCCAGCAGTTCGTCAGGGGTAAGCGATGCAAGGGTACGCTTGGCCAGGGCGGCTTCCTCGAGGATCAAATCCTCGATCTGGGCGAGGAACCAGGGATCGATGGCACTCAGCTCATGGACCTGGTCGAGACTCCAACCCAGCCGGAAAGCGTCGGCGACGTAGAACAGACGGTCGCAGCCCGGATGGCCCAGCTCGCGCTGCAAGCGCTCCACCCGGTCGTCGCTGTCCGCAGTGAGCTTGCCGACCAACCCGTCCACCCCGATCTCCAGGCTGCGTAAGGCCTTCTGCAGCGACTCCTGGAAAGTCCGGCCGATCGCCATGGCTTCGCCTACCGACTTCATCTGGGTGGTGAGGCGATCGTCCGCCTGCGGGAATTTTTCGAAGGTGAAGCGCGGGACCTTGGTCACCACATAATCGATGGTCGGTTCGAACGACGCCGGCATGGCACCGCCGGTGATCTCGTTGCGCAGCTCGTCCAGGGTATAGCCGACCGCCAGCTTGGCAGCGACCTTGGCAATGGGGAAACCGGTGGCCTTGGAAGCCAGCGCCGAAGAACGCGACACCCGGGGATTCATCTCGATCACGATCAGACGGCCGTCCCTCGGATTGACGGCGAACTGGACGTTGGAACCGCCGGTATCCACCCCGATCTCGCGCAGCACCGCGATCGAGGCGTCACGCATGATCTGGTATTCCTTGTCGGTCAGCGTCTGCGCCGGCGCGACCGTGATCGAATCGCCGGTATGAACCCCCATGGGATCGAGGTTTTCGATCGAACAGACGATGATGCAGTTGTCGGCACGGTCGCGCACCACCTCCATCTCGTACTCTTTCCAGCCGAGCACCGACTCCTCGATCAGCAGTTCGTGGGTCGGCGAAAGCTCCAGCCCGCGTTCGCAGATTTCCACGAACTCCTCGCGGTTGTAGGCGATACCGCCACCGGACCCACCCAGGGTAAAGGAAGGTCGGATGATGGCGGGATAGCCCACCATGTCCAGCACGGACAACGCCTCTTCAAGGCTGTGAGCCACCTCGGATTTCGGCACTGACAGGCCGATCTTGATCATGGCCTTGCGGAACTGGTCGCGGTCCTCGGCCTTGGCGATGGCTTCGCGGCTGGCGCCGATCATCTCCACCCCAAACCGCTCCAGCACACCTTCGCGGTCCAGGTCCAGCGCACAGTTGAGCGCCGTCTGGCCGCCCATGGTCGGCAGCAGCGCATCCGGGCGCTCCTTTTCGATGATGCGGGCAACCGTCTGCCAGTCGATCGGTTCGATGTAGGTTGCATCGGCCATCTCCGGGTCCGTCATGATCGTGGCCGGATTCGAATTGACCAGGATGACCCGATAGCCTTCCTCCTTCAGTGCCTTGCAGGCCTGGGCGCCGGAGTAGTCGAACTCACAGGCCTGGCCGATGACGATGGGGCCGGCGCCCAGGAGCAGAATCGATTTGATATCGGTACGTTTTGGCATGAACGAAGGACACCGTTAATGGCGGTTGCGGGCGGCTCTCATGGCGCCGACGAAGCGGTCGAACAGGTCGCACAGATCGTGCGGGCCAGGACTGGCTTCCGGATGCCCTTGGAAACTGAAGGCAGAACGATCGGTGAATTCGATGCCCTGCAGACTGCCGTCGAACAGCGAGCGGTGGGTCGGTCTCACGTTCGCCGGCAGGCTGGCCTCCTCCACGGCGAAACCGTGGTTCTGGCTGGTGATCACGACCCGGCCGGTGCTCAGGTCCTGCACCGGATGGTTTGCGCCGTGATGGCCGAACTTCATCTTCGACGTGCGCGCACCTGCCGCGAGGGCCAGCAACTGATGCCCCAGGCAGATGCCGAAAACCGGAATGCCGGTGTCCAGGAATGCCCGGATCGCCGCAACGGCGTAGTCACAAGGCTCCGGATCACCAGGACCGTTCGATAGGAACAACCCGTCGGGTTTGAGTGCCAACGCTTCCGCTGCCGGCGTCCGGGCGGGTACCACGGTGACCCGGCAGCCTCGATCCACGAGCAGTCGCAGGATGTTTCGCTTGACTCCGAAATCGTACGCGACGACATGGAAACCACCTTGACCTGACTGCACCGGCTCGGCGCCGAACCGCCAGCTGCCTTCGGTCCACTCATAGCGCTGCGGGGTGGTGACGACCTGAGCCAGATCCATACCCTGCAATCCGGGAAAACCACGGGCCATCGCCACCGCAGCGTCGGCATCCAGAGAGTTGCCGGCCGCGATGCAACCGCGCTGGGCCCCCTTGTCGCGCAGGATACGGGTCAGCCGGCGGGTATCCAGGCCGGCAACGCCGACCACGCCGCGCTGGCGCAGGTATTCGTCGAGGCGGCGCTCGCACCGCCAGTTGCTGGCCCGCAGCGGCAGATCACGGATCACCAACCCGCTGGCGAAAATGCCGGAAGATTCGGTGTCTTCTTCGTTGATGCCGGTGTTGCCGATGTGGGGATAGGTCAGCGCGACGATCTGCCGCGCGTAGGACGGATCGGTGAGGATTTCCTGGTAGCCGGTGATCGAGGTGTTGAACACCACCTCGCCCACCGATGCCCCCTCGGCCCCGATCGCGTAGCCACGAAACACGGTACCGTCGTCAAGAGCGAGCAGCGCGGGAGTTTTCAAAAAAGCCACCTCAAGACGTGCAAAAACGGGGCAGACCCGAAGATATGCCCCGCTCGTTGGGATATTCGATGCGTTTTAGCCGTGGGATTATAGAAGATAGCCCTGATGGAGTCCATCCAGAGCGCGGCGGCACCTCATCCCTTCAAACCCAGCACGTCCTGCATGTCGAACAGTCCTTCGCCCTGGGACATCAGCCAGACGGCCGCCCTGACCGCTCCCTTGGCGAAGGTCATGCGGCTGCTGGCCTTATGGGTGATCTCGATGCGCTCGCCTTCGTCGGCGAACATGACGGTGTGCTCGCCGACGATGTCGCCGGCGCGGATGGTGGAGAAACCGATGGTCTTGGCATCGCGTATCCCGGTGATGCCTTCGCGGCCGTAGATCGCGCAGTCCTGCAAGTTCCGCCCCAAGGCTTTCGCCACCACTTCGCCCATGCGCAGCGCGGTTCCGGAGGGCGCGTCGATCTTATGGCGGTGATGCGCCTCGACGATCTCGATGTCGGCATGCTCGCCCACCACCCGGGCGGCGATATCCAGCAGCTTGAGGGCCAGATTCACACCCACGCTCATGTTGGGCGCGAACACGATACCCATGTCCTCCGCGGCGGCGGCTATGAGCTGGCGCTGCTCCGCGCTGAAACCGGTCGTGCCGATCACCAGCCGGATTCCGGCCGAACGGCAGGATTCGAGATGGGCCAGCGTGACTTCCGGCAGGGTGAAGTCGATCAGCACGTCGACTTTGTCCGAAACTTCGCTCAGGTTGCCAACCACGGGCAAACCGATCGCCGACAAACCGGCCAGCTCGCCCGCGTCGCGCCCCACCACCGGACTCCCGGGACGCGCGATCGCCGCCGTTAGCTCCACTGCCGGATCGGCTAAGCATGCGCGCACGAGATTGCCGCCCATCCGGCCGGCGACACCCGCTATTCCTGTTCTGATCACCATGGTTCCAGCCCTCCCTCTCAAAGTCCCAGGCGATCGAAGAACTGTTTGACCCCGTCCAACCAACCATGTGCCTGGGGACTGTGATGGCTGCCACCGCCCCGCAAGGATTCGTCGAGCTGCCGAATCAGGTCGATCTGCTCCTTGTTCAGGTGCACCGGCGTCTCGACTCTCACCCGGCACAGCAGGTCACCGGCCACGCCGCCCCGGACCGGCTTGACGCCCTTCCCACGGACCCGAAACAGCCGCCCGGTCTGGGTCTCGGCCGGAATCTTGAGCACCACCTTGCCGTCCAGCGTCGGCACTTCCAGTTCGCCGCCCAGACAGGCGGTAGGGAAACCGATCGGCACTTCGCAGTACAGATCGGCGCCGTCCCGCGTGAAGATGGGATGCTGCTTGACGCCGATGTGTACGTAGAGATCGCCCGGCGGCCCGCCGCCCTCCCCCGCTTCACCCTCGCCGGAAAGCCGGATACGGTCGCCGGTATCCACACCGGGCGGAATTTTGACCGACAAGGTCTTGGTCTCCTGCACGCGGCCCTGGCCGTAACAGACCCGGCAGGGGTCGGAAATGTGCTGGCCGGTGCCGCGACAGGTCGGACAAGTCTGCTGAACCGAGAAGAAGCCCTGCTGCATGCGCACTGCACCCTGGCCGTGGCAGGTCGGGCAGGTCACGGGAGCGCTGCCTTTCTTGGCACCAGAACCACCACACTCGGTGCAGGTGACCCACGTCGGCACCTTGATCTTCGCTTCGGTCCCGGCTACGGCCTCCTCCAGCGTAAGCTCGAGGTTATAGCGCAGATCACTCCCCCGTTGCCCCCGGCCTCGACGGCGTCCACCTCCACCGAAGATATCCCCAAAGACATCGCCGAAAATATCGCTGAAACTGTCACCCGTGAATCCGAAGCCGCCGCCTCCGCCCATCGAAGGATCGATGCCGGCATGGCCGAACTGATCATAGGCCGACCGCTTCTTGGGGTCTGAGAGGACATCATAGGCCTCCTTCACGCTCTTGAAACGCTCCTCGGCCTCGGGATTGTCCTTGTTCCGGTCGGGGTGGTATTTCATCGCGAGGCGGCGGAACGCCTTCTTGATGTCGCTGTCGCTGGCGTTGCGAGGAACCCCGAGCGTTTCGTAATAGTCTTCTTTTGCCATAAACGCACAACCGCCGGCTCGACGCCGGCGGCCCGATCAAGAGGGATCAGGATGAACCGCGCCCCACGGGGGGATGCTGCACGGTCCGCCGCGGTTCAACGCTTGTCGTCGCGGACTTCCTCAAACTCGGCGTCGACGACGTCATCGCCGCCCGACCCGCCAGCCTTTTCGTGGCTGTGCGTTTCACTGCCTGCCGTGCCGCCCTGCTGGGTATAGAGCCGTTCGGCAAGCTTGCCGGAGAGTTCGGTCAACGCGCTGGTCCGCTGCTCGATCAGATCCTTGTTGTCACCGCCCATGGCATCCTTCAGGTCGTTCAGGGCCGCTTCGATTTTCGCCCGCTCCTCGCCGGAGACCTTGTCGCCCAGTTCGGCGAGTGTCTTGTTGGTGGCGTGGACCACGGCATCGGCGTGATTGCGCGCGCTGACCAGCTCGTGCATGCGGCGGTCTTCTTCCGCGTGCAGTTCGGCATCCTTCACCATCCGCTTGATCTCGTCCTCGGACAGGCCGCTGGAGGCGCGGATGACGATGGACTGCTGTTTGCCTGTCGCCTTGTCCTTGGCCGAGACGTTCAGGATGCCGTTGGCATCGATGTCGAAAGTCACCTCGATCTGCGGCACGCCGCGCGGTGCCATCGGGATGTCGCTCAGGTCGAAACGCCCCAGCGACTTGTTGTCACGGGCCATTTCACGCTCACCCTGCAACACATGGATGGTCACGGCCGTCTGGTTGTCCTCGGCGGTGGAAAACACCTGTGTGGCCTTGGTCGGGATCGTGGTGTTCTTTTCGATCAATTTGGTCATGACGCCGCCCAGGGTCTCGATACCCAGGGACAAGGGGGTCACATCCAGCAACAGCACATCCTTCACCTGGCCACCGAGCACGCCGGCCTGAATGGCGGCGCCGACCGCCACGGCCTCATCCGGATTGACGTCCTTACGCGGCTCCCTGCCGAAGATTTCCTTGACGAACTCCTGCACTTTGGGCATCCGGGTCTGACCGCCGACCAGGATGACTTCATCGATGTCGGCCGACTTCAAACCGGCATCCTTCAGCGCGGTTTCACAAGGACCGCGGGTGCGCAGGATCAGATCCTCCACCAGCGCCTCCAGCTTGGCCCGGGTGAGCTTGACGTTGAGGTGTTTGGGCCCGGTCGCATCCGCCGTGATGTAGGGCAGGTTGATCTCGGTCTGCTGGCTGGACGACAGCTCGATCTTGGCCTTTTCGGCAGACTCCTTCAGGCGTTGCAGCGCCAGCGGATCGTTGTGCAGATCGATGCCCTGTTCCTTACGGAACTCGTCTACGATGTATTCGATGATGCGCAGATCGAAGTCTTCGCCGCCCAGGAAGGTATCGCCATTGGTCGACAGCACTTCGAACTGATGCTCGCCGTCGACTTCGGCGATCTCGATGATGGAGATGTCGAAAGTGCCGCCACCTAGGTCGTAGACCGCGATCTTCTGGTCGCCGCGGCTCTTGTCCATACCATAGGCCAGCGCTGCCGCGGTCGGCTCATTGATGATGCGCTTGACATCCAGACCGGCGATACGGCCGGCGTCCTTGGTGGCCTGGCGCTGAGAGTCGTTGAAATACGCCGGCACGGTGATGACCGCTTCCTTGACTTCTTCACCCAGATAGGCTTCTGCGTCCTTCTTGAGCTTCATCAGCACGCGCGCCGAAATCTCCGGTGGCGCCATCTTCTTTCCGCCGACCTCCACCCAGGCGTCGCCGTTCTCCGCTTCGACGATCGTATAAGGCACCATCTTGATGTCTTTCTGGACGACGTCATCCTTGTAGCGACGACCGATCAGCCGCTTTATCGCAAACAAGGTGTTCTTCGGATTGGTGATGGCCTGCCGCTTGGCGGACTGCCCCACCAACACCTCGTTGTCCGCAGTGAAAGCGACGATCGAGGGGGTGGTGCGTGCACCTTCGGAATTCTCGATCACGCGGGGCTTGCCGCCCTCGAGGATGGCCACACACGAGTTGGTGGTGCCCAGGTCGATCCCGATAATCTTTGCCATGGGTTTCTCCGATTTATAAGTGATTGTTCTGAAAGCCTATAGGCTATGTGAGGCCGATCTCGGGGATTTCAAGCCTGGGCCACGACGACGAGCGCCGGCCGAAGCAGCCGGTCGTTCAGGAGATAGCCTTTCTGAAAGACCTTGACGACCGTATTTGGCTCGGCTTCCCCGGCCGGCTCCATGGCCATGGCCTGGTGCTGCTCCGGATTGAACTTCTCGCCGAGCGGATCGACGACCGCGATGCCGAATTTCTCAAACACGCTCTTGAACTGCTTCAAGGTCAGCTCCGCCCCTTCCCGGAGCTTGGCGACGTCGGGCGCATCGCCGGTGGAAGCTGCGATGCCCAGCTCCAGGCTGTCCATGACCGGCAGTAGCTCCTTGGCGAATTTTTCCAGCGCGTACTTGTGGGCGTTCTGGATGTCTTTCTCCAGCCGGCGGCGCAGGTTTTCCATTTCCGCCTGGGCCCGAACGAACCGGTCCCAGTTTTCGCTGGCCTGCTGCTGCGCCTCGAGCAGGGCCTTGTCCGGCTCAGCGGCTGGCGCAGCTTCGAGGGGTGCGCTCTCCACCTCCAGCGGTTCCGGCTGAGGCTCCGGGCCGGGGCCGTTGGTCAATTCTTCTTCGCTCATAGTCCGATTACAGGGTTTAATAGAGTTTGGATCGGGAAAAATGAAACCGCCCGGCCCCTCGGCGGGAGCGGGCGGCGGATGTCCTTTTGCCGTCACGACTCCGGCAATGCTAAGTTGGGGCCAGCGTCCGCTGATTCAAGGCCGCTCCCACCAGTTTCGCGGTGACGTCCACTAGCGGAATCACCCGTTCATACTTCATCCGGGTCGGTCCGATCACGCCGAGTACTCCCATCACCCGGTTGTCGACCGAATAGGAAGCCGTCACCAGGCTGCAGGGCTCCAGCGGCCGGAAACCACTCTCCTCTCCGATGATGATCTTCACCCCGGGCGACTCGAGGCAGCGATCGAGCAGGCCGACGATGCTTTCTTTCTGCCGGAACGCCTCGAACAGACCGCGCAGCCGGTCGACGTCGGCCAGCTCGACGAAATCCATGAGGTTGGTTTCCCCGCGCACCAGGAACGGCTTCCTGGAACGCCCGCCCTCGGCCAGAGCCTGTTCGGCGATCTCGCCCGCCTGCAACAGCTGTTCACTCAAACGGTCGCGTTCCTTCGCCAACTCGGCGCGCAGATGCTCCCGGGCCGAAACCATGTCCTTGCCGCCGCAGACGGCGTTGAAGAAGTTGGCCGCCGTCTGCAACTCCGCGGCACTGAATTTGTGGGGCGTGTGGATGATCTTGTTGTGGATTTCCTGGTCACTCGTGACCAGGATGGCCAGCACCCGGTTGTCCGAGAGGGGGAGAAATTCGATGTGCTGGAACACCAGGGTTTCCCGCCTCGGCATGGAAATGATGCAAGCCATGTGGGTCAGCTCGGACAGCAGCTTGGAAGCCGTTTCCAGCAGATCGCGCGGGTTTTCCCGGCTTTCCAGATCCAGCCACAACTGGTCGACGATGGCCTGATGCAGAGGTTTCACGGTCAGCAGGGAATCGACGAACAGGCGATAGCCGCTCACGGTGGGCAGACGCCCCGCCGAGGTATGCGGCGAGGTGATCAGGCCGAGTTCCTCGAGATCGGCCATGACGTTGCGTATCGTTGCCGGACTCAAGCCGGCATCCCGGGCGAGAACGCGCGAACCCACAGGCTGACCCTCGCCGATGTAACGCTCCACCAGCGCCTTCAGGAGTTGCTGCGCGCGTTCGCTCAGTTCTGGGAAACTCGCCACGGAAATTCCGTAAAGGATTTAATTTTAGGAATAGCACTCGGCCCATTGGAGTGCCAAAAAGCTAACAACCCCTAGATAAAGTGTCAAGAAGGTCCTACCATTTGGCAAAAATGCGGTATCCGCCCCCTTCGACCGGCGGTCGCCCCCGAGCCTTGCCAATCCTGATCAAGATCCTGAAGGCATCGAATTCTCAACCCCTCCTCACTCGAGTTCTGGCGGATGCCATCGCAATTTCGCACCATCGCGCTCATCGGAAAACCGGACGCTCCCCGGATAGCGGATACGCTCGCCGCCATTCACTCCTATCTGCTGACTTCCGGTCTCGAAATTCTGGTGGAGCACGGGTGCGCGGGGCTTTTTCCGCGTTCTGCCCGGACCGGCACGATGCCCGAACTGGCACGGCAGGCAGATATCGCCGTCGTCGTCGGCGGGGACGGCACCTTGCTGGGAGCCGCCCGCAGCCTTTACGCCCATGGCGTTCCCCTCGTGGGGATCAATCTGGGGCGGCTGGGATTCCTGGTGGACATCTCGCCCAACGAGGCCGTCGACAAGCTCAATGCGATATTGAGCGGGGCCTGCCGCGCCGAGGAGCGTTACCCTCTGACGGCCCGGTTGATCCGGAACGGGCAGACCATCGCGCAAGGCAGCGCAATCAACGAAGTCGTCGTCCACAGTGGCAGCGCGACCAGCATGATCGAACTGGAAACCGCCATCGATGGCGTGTTTCTGAATTCCCAGCGCTCCGACGGGCTGATCGTCTCCACGCCCACCGGTTCAACTGCCTATGCGCTGTCGGCCGGAGGCCCGATCCTCTATCCCACGCTCAATGCCACGGTACTGGCGCCGATCAACCCCCACACCCTGTCCAACCGTCCCATCGTCATTTCCGGCGACAGCCTGGTCACGATCGCTTTCCGGCCGAACAAGGAATTCCGCGCCCAGGTAAGCTGCGACAACGTCCCCTTCCCGGACGTCGGGATCGAGGACCGCATCGAAATTCGCAAGGCGGAACGGCCTTTCCGTATCCTTCACCCGACGGACTACGATTTCTTCCAGATCCTGAGGCACAAGCTCAACTGGAGCAACCGCTGAGCCATGCTGACCAGCCTGAGCATACGGGACCTCGCGGTGGTATCCGCCCTCGATCTGGACCTCCGCCCCGGCTTCACCGTGCTCACAGGCGAGACCGGTGCCGGCAAGTCCATCCTGCTCACCGCTCTGGGACTGGCACTGGGCGACCGGGCCGACTCCGGTCTGGTACGGCCGGGCGCGGAGCGGGGCGAAGTCAGCCTCTGCTTCGATCTGGGCGATGCCCCTTCTGCCCGGGACTGGCTCATCGACAACGAGCTGGCCGAACCCGATGAAGATACCTGCGTGATTCGCCGGACCATCGGTACGGATGGGCGCTCGCGCGCTTTCATCAATGGCCGTCCCGCGACCCTCCCGAACCTCCAGGCGCTGGGAAGGCATCTGGTGGAAATCCACGGTCAGCACGCTCATCTGAACCTGCTGCAGGCTGGCGAACAGCGGGCCTTGCTGGACCGGCACGCGGGCAGCCGCGAACTGGCCTCGGAGCTGAAGCGGATTTTCGAGCGCTGGAAAGAGGTTTCCGAGCGGATCGACCGCCTGCAACAGGACGCCAGCAGTCGCAACGCGCGCCAGGAATTGCTCCAGTACCAGGTGAACGAACTGGAACAACTCGGGATCGCGGGCCTGGATTACGGTGCACTGTCGGACGAGCACGAGCTGCTGGCCAATCTCGGGCGGGTTTCCGAAATCGGTTACGCGCAGCTCAAGCTGCTTTACGAGGATGAACAGTATTCGGTGAACGGTCTGCTGGCCCAGTCCACACATGCGGTCGGCGAACTCGCTCAGCTGTCGAAGGACTTCGCCGAGATACTGGAGCTGCTGGAAAGCGCCCGCATACAGGTCAAAGAAGCGGCGATGGCGTTGCGCCATCACCTGGACGCACTCGATCCCGATCCGGCTAGATTGGCGGCGCTGGAACAACGGCTGGCGGAAGTCCACCAGCTCGGACGCAAGCACCAGGTGCGCCCGGAAGAACTGCCCGCCCACCTCGAAACGCTCCGGACCGAATTGCGGAGCCTTGCGACCGGCGAAGAGCGGCTTGAGCACCTGCTCGCCGAACGAAGCGAACTGCTGTCCGCCTACGATGCCGTCGCCCGCAGCCTCTCGGAAAAGCGGCGGGCAGCAGCCGAGGGGCTGGAGACGGACATCTCTCGGCTCATCCATGAACTCGGCATGCCGCACGGGCGCTTCGCCGTCGCCTTCGAGACGGATACCGAATCGGCGCCCACCCCCCACGGTCGCGACAGGATCGAATTCCTGGTCAGCGCCAATCCGGGTCTGCCGCCGCGGCCACTGTCGCGGGTCGCTTCCGGAGGCGAACTCTCCCGCATCAGCCTGGCGATCGAAGTGGCGTCGATCGCGCAAAAGACCACGCCTACCCTGATCTACGACGAGGTAGACACCGGCATCGGCGGCGGCGTGGCCGAGATGGTGGGAACCAAGTTGCGCTCACTCGGTGTCAACCGCCAAGTGCTGTGCGTGACCCACCTGCCCCAGATCGCGGCCCTGGGCCATCAGCATCTCCTGGTGGAGAAACATGCGCAGGACGGCGTCACCCAATCCACGGTACGCCCGCTGAGCATGGACGAACGCACCGGCGAAATCGCCCGCATGCTCGGCGGCCTGCGCATCACCGAGCAGACCCTGGCCCACGCACGAGAAATGCTGGCTTTGGCGCATTGAAACCGGTCCCCTGGCCGATATTTTGCCTTAGAATTGGCACCCCACATCGCCCCAACCGGTTGTTCCCTCCTCCGTGACCACCAGGAATGTCCACATGAACGACTCGACCCAGGAAAGCGAAACCGGCGTGTTCTCTTATAATTAAGGCGGGAACCCCGGACGGCGCCGACTCCGTGCCGCGTGCCGTCGGACCGCGGTCTCTTCGTTCCGATGACTTTTACCTCAATCCGGCGGCACGGGCCGCCGATACATACGTTGCCGAATCAAGTGAGCCCGATACGATTCATTCCCGAATGGGAGAAACAATCCGCAGTGCTGATCGCCTGGCCACCGGGCCACGGCGATTTCGCCCCCTGGCTAGACCAGGTCGAACAGACCTACGCGGCCATCGCCACGGCGTTGAGCCAACGCGAGACCCTCCTGATCGCCTGCCTCGACGCGGCCCACGAACGGCGTATCGGTGACATCCTGGCGAATACCGGAGCCGACAAAAACCGCATCGTTTTCATCCGGATTCCATACGACGACATCTGGGTCCGCGACACCGCGCCGCTGAGCCGGCTGCACGAGGGCCGGCCGGAACTGCTGGATTTCCGCTTCAACGGCTGGGGAGGGAAATACGAGTGCAGCGACGATGCCGCTCTGGCGGCCCGCCTCGTTGCGACGGGCATCTTCGGCCGGACGCCGCGAGTGCAGGTCGATTTCGTGCTCGAAGGCGGCAGCGTCGAAACCGACGGCCTCGGCACCGTGCTGACGACCAGCCGCTGTCTGCTCAATCCCAACCGCAATCCCGGCTACAGCCGCGCGGAGATCGAGGACTGCCTCGCAAGGACGCTGGGGGCCGATCGCATACTCTGGCTCGATCACGGCCAAGCCGAAGGCGACGACACCGATGCCCATGTCGACACCCTGGCGAGGTTCTGCTCGGAGCACACCATCGCCTATACCGCCTGCGACGACACATCCGATCCGCACCATGCGCCGCTGAAGGCGATGGAGGGGCAGCTGCAGGATCTGAAACAGCGCGATGGTCGGCCTTACACCCTGGTGCCGCTGCCGATCCCCAAGCCCATCCGCAACGAGCAAGGTCAGCGCCTGCCTGCCACCTACGCCAACTTCCTGATCGTCAACGACGCGGTTCTAGTCCCGGTCTATGCCGATCCAGCGGACTCGGTCGCCATCGAGCGCTTGGCGCCGTGTTTCCCCGACCGCGAAATCGTCCCCATCCATTGCACGCCGCTGATCCGCCAATACGGCAGCCTGCACTGCATGAGCATGCAGTTTCCCGAAGCCGTCGGAGTCTCCTATCCATGAAATCCACCATCGAGCTGGCCCTGGTACAGCAGGCCTGTAACGGCAGCCGGGAACAGAACCTGGCCGCATCCGTCGAAGGGATCCGCAGATCCAAGGCCAAAGGCGCCGACCTGGTGATGCTCCCGGAACTGCACCTCGGCCCGTATTTCTGCCAGACCGAGGACTGCAGCTGTTTCGACGGCGCGGAAACCATCCCCGGCCCCACTACCGCTGAACTTGGGTCCGTGGCGCGGGAGCTGGGTATCGTGGTGGTCGCATCGCTGTTCGAACGGCGGGCCCCCGGCCTCTATCACAACACGGCGGTGGTGCTGGACAGTGACGGCAGCCTGGCCGGAAAGTACCGGAAGATGCACATCCCGGACGATCCGGGCTATTACGAGAAGTTCTACTTCACCCCGGGTGACCTCGGATTCCGCCCCATCGATACCTCGGTCGGACGCTTGGGTGTGCTGGTCTGCTGGGACCAATGGTATCCGGAGGCCGCGCGCCTGATGGCGCTGGCGGGCGCCGATCTCCTGCTGTACCCCACGGCGATCGGCTGGAACCCGGCCGACGACGAGGTCGAACGGTCGCGTCAGCTCGAGGCCTGGATCACGGTGCAGCGCGGGCATGCGGTCGCCAATGGGCTGACGGTAGCGGCCTGCAACCGCATCGGCAGCGAACCCGACCCGAGCGGCCAGACGCCGGGCATTCTGTTCTGGGGAAACAGTTTCGCTGCCGGCCCCCAGGGCGAATTCCTCTGCCGCGCCGGCCCGGCGGACACGGAATTGCTGATGGTGACCGTCGACCGCAAGCGTTCCGAAGACGTCCGGCGCATCTGGCCTTTCCTGCGAGACCGCCGCATCGACGGTTACGATGGATTATTACGGCGCTATCTCGATTGACTCTTTCTTGGAAGCACCCCTCCAAGAAAAAGGACGAGCGCGAAGCTCGTCCCCGGTTTCCCTCACCGGAATCAGGTCTTGATCTCGAATTCCTTGATGTCGCGACCCTGCGCGAGGAAAGCCTGCAGCCAACGCGGTTTCACGCCCCGGCCGCTCCATTTTTCTGCGGGATTATGCGGGTTCTGGTATTTCGCAGGCACCTTGGCGCCACGACGGGTACTCGGCGCACCTCCTCCCTTGGAAAGATCCTCGATGATCTGGAACCGGACACCCGCCTTGGAAGCCAGTTCATTCATCTGGCGAAGATATTCGCGCCGCTCCGATTCCAGTTTTTCCTTGAGCGCCTTGGTCGCTGCATCGATGAGCGACTGTAATTCCTGCGCCGTATAACCCGAAAAATCATGTGACATTGACAACACCTCTCTGAGCAAGTCTTAAGCTATATTGTTGTGACCCTTGATATAATACATAAACCCGGTAACACGATACAATATGTCTTCCGCCTATCTGTATCGGGAAGTGCAAATTGCCGGCTGCGAACCCTTCTTTTTCCAAGCCGTGCCCTTTGATGCGTACCAGACCGACGGGACCGGACCATCGGCTTCATCTAGCCAGAAACAATCCTGGCCTGGCCATGCCATCCCATTTAATACCGCGGCGCATTCACTTCCATTTCCCGAAATCGTACGTCTTTGGACATCGCCCCCTAAAATACGCCCCTTCCCACGGACATATCGTCGAACGTCCGGTATCCCGACAGCATGAAACCACTCGCTCCGTCTTCCTCTTTGGCTACGCCTTTGACCCCCCCTTTGCCTACCACCCGCCGCCAGGCCCTGTGCTGGAGCGGGCTGCACGGTTGCAGCGATTCCCTCGCGATCGCCTCGGCGATCGGTGCCTCACCCGGCTTGTTCGTCGTCGTCACCGCCGATGCCCAGAGCGCTTTACGCATCGAACAGGAGGTGAAGACATTTCTCGGTGGGGATGCGGCGCTCCTCCCATTCCCGGACTGGGAAATCCTCCCCTACGACGTGTTTTCCCCGCTGCCTGAAATCACGTCGCAGCGGCTGCGGACCTTTTACGAGCTGTCCCGCATCCAACATGGCCTGCTCATCACCCCTGTATCCACACTGATGCATCGGGTAGCTCCGCGGACCCACACCCTGGCCAATACGTTTTCCATTCGCACCGGCAGCGCTGTGAATATCGACCAGACCAGGCAGACGCTCGAAAGCGTAGGCTACCAGTGCGTCCCGCAGGTATACCAGCATGGCGAATTCGCGATCCGGGGCTCGATACTCGACCTTTATCCCATGGGGAGCGAGGCACCTTATCGCATCGAGCTGTTCGACGACGAGGTGGAAACGATCCGTACCTTCGATCCGGAAAGCCAGCGCTCGATCGAAAAAGTGGAAGACATCGAGCTTTTCCCTGCCCGCGAATTTCCGTTCGACGAGGCTGCCATTAAAAAGTTCCGGCAGAATTTCCGGGTCGAATTCCCGGATGCGGTGAGTCGCAGCGTCCTCTATCAGGATGTCAGCAAGGGAATCGCCGTCGGGGGGATCGAATACTACATACCCCTGTTCGTGGAACGGATGGATACGTTGTTCGATTACCTACCGGGCGATGCGACCCTGATATTGCACGGCGATGTCGAACAGGCTGCCGCCGCTTACTACGCCGAGGCCGCCAGCCGTCATGACCAGCGCCGCCACAACCTGGACCGTCCGCCCCTGCCACCGGCCCGCCTGTTTCTGGAACCCGATACGCTGACATCCAGCCTCGCATCCTTCAGCCGCGTCATGATCCCGGCTGCGGACGCCGCCCCCGCCACCGCGGTGAAATTCGACTGCGCGCCGCCGCCGGCACTGCATCCGGAAACCAAGACCCAGCCTCCCTACGAACCGCTGCAATGCTTCATCGGGGAGTTTGCCGGAAAAATCCTGCTGGTCGCGGAATCCGCGGGCCACCGCGAGACCCTGGCGGCGAACCTCACCAAGTACCGGATCCGTCCACGGATCGTGGAGAGCTGGGCGGACTTCCTTGCGGTGCCGGACCCGCTGTGCCTGATGGTCGCCGCCCTCGACCATGGCCTGGTCATTTCCGATCCTCCCCTGGCGATCGTGACCGAAGCCCAGCTCTCGGGCGACAAGGCCCAGCAACGCAGGCGCCGGCAACGCACGCCATCCAAGGATTTCGGCCAATTCCTACGGAGCCTGGAAGAACTGGAGATCGGCGCGCCGGTGGTGCACCGCGAACACGGCGTTGGCCGCTATCTCGGCCTGCAGCGGATCGATACCGGCGGCGTGGAGTCGGAATTCCTGACGATCCGCTACGCCAACGACGACAAGCTCTACGTTCCCGTTTCGGCCCTCGGCATGGTCAGCCGCTACGCCGGCGCCGACCCGGAACACGCGCCGCTGCACCGCCTGGGCAGCGAACAATGGGCCAAGGCGCGCCGCAAGGCACTGGAACAGGTCCGCGACGTCGCCGCCGAACTGCTGGACATTCATGCCAGGCGAGCCGCGGCGAGCGGGCGGAGTTTCGCCACTCTGACCGAAGAATACCTGAGCTTCGCCGCTCAGTTCCCGTTCGAGGAAACACCCGACCAGGAAACCGCGATCCAGGACGTCATCCGCGACCTCGCCGCCCCCCGTCCGATGGACCGGGTGGTCTGCGGCGACGTCGGCTTCGGCAAAACGGAAGTCGCGATGCGGGCCGCCTTCATCGCCGCCCAGAACGGCCGCCAGGTCGCAGTGCTGGTACCGACCACCCTGCTGGCCCAGCAGCACTACAAGAACTTCTGTGACCGCTTCGCCGACTGGCCGATGCGGATCGACGTGCTGTCGCGCTTCGTCTCCAAGAAAGACCAAGCCCAGACCATCGCGGACATCGGCGACGGTAAGGTGGACATCGTCATAGGCACCCACCGGCTACTGCAGAAGGACATCCGCTTCAAGGACTTGGGACTGGTCATCATCGACGAGGAGCACCGCTTCGGGGTCGCGCACAAGGAGCATTTCAAGAAGCTGCGCAGCGAAGTGGATTTCCTGGCGCTGACCGCCACCCCCATCCCCCGCACCCTGGACATGGCCCTGAGCGGCCTGCGCGAGATTTCCGTCATCGCCACTCCGCCGCCCCACCGGCACGTCATCCGCACGTTCGTCACCGAATGGGACGACACGCTGGTGCAGGAAGCCATCACGCGCGAGATCAAGCGCGGCGGCCAGGTCTATTTCGTGCACAACAAGATCGAGACTCAGCCCAGACTGGCAGAGCGGCTGGAAAAACTGGTGCCCGGTATCCGCACCCGCATCGCCCACGGCCAGATGCCGGAGCGGGAACTGGAAAACATCATGCTGGACTTCTACCATCAGCGCTTCAACGTGCTGCTCTGCACCACCATCGTGGAAAGTGGCATCGACGTGCCCAGTGCCAACACGATACTGATCGACCGCGCGGACACCTTCGGTCTCGCCCAGCTCCACCAGCTGCGGGGACGGGTCGGACGCTCGCATCACCGCGCCTACGCCTATCTGCTGGTACCGCCGAAGAAGGCCATGACCGCCGACGCCGTGAAGCGCCTGGAGGCCATCGAGGCGGCAGGCGAACTCGGCGCCGGTTTCCTGCTGTCCTCTCAGGATCTGGAGATCCGCGGTGCCGGCGAGCTGCTCGGCGAGGAGCAGAGCGGCCAGATCCAGGAAATCGGCTTCACCTTATATACCGAACTGCTGGAAAAGGCCGTCGACGCGCTGAAATCCGGCAAACAGCCAGAACTGGAAACCGATCATCTCGCCGGTACCGAAGTCGACCTGCAATGCGCGGCGCTGATCCCGGAGGAATATCTCCCCGACGTGCACACCCGCCTGGTGCTGTACAAGCGCATCGCCAACGCCCGCAGCGACGACGAGCTGCGCGAGCTGCAGATCGAGATGATCGACCGCTTCGGCCTGCTGCCGGAGGCGACCAAGCAGCTGTTCGCGGTCAGCGCGCTGAAGAACGAGGCCGCCAAGCTGGGCATCGCCAAGATCGAAGCCGGGGCAACCGGCGGACGGTTGATATTCGAAGCCCACCCGGCCATCGACCCGGCCGCGATCATCCTGCTGATCCAGAAGGAGGCCGCCACCTACAAGCTGGACGGCCCGGACAAACTGCGGTTCATCGCCAAGCTCCCCACCCCGGCGGAGCGGGTCCGGTTCGTCGAGGCGCTGCTGGACCGGCTGAAGGCATGATGACCGACGGAACCGGGCAATGTAGAACATTTCAATCGGAACGGAGGTACCCTCCCCCATGTTTACCGGAATCATCCGAGGCCGCGGCCTGATCGTCGCCGCCGATCCGCAAGACACCGGCACCCGCTTTCGCATCCGGTTTCCGGACGACCTGCTCGGCGGCCTGGAAACCGGCGCCAGCGTTGCAGTCGACGGGGTCTGCCTCACCGTGGTGCGGATCGCCGGCAACGAGATCGACTTCGATGTCGTCGCCGGCACCCTGGCTCTGACCAATCTCGGTGACCGCCGGGTCGGCGACGAGGTCAACCTGGAGCGGTCCGCCCGGCTGGGCGACGAGGTCGGCGGGCATCACGTCTCGGGCCATGTCTCCACCACCGGCGTGCTCACCTCGGTCGAGCTGGAAGGCCCCGGCAGCCACCACATCGAATTCCAGGTGGACCCGGAGTGGACGCGCTACATTTTCCTGCGGGGCTTCCTGGCGGTGGATGGCGCCAGCCTCACGGTGGCGGAAGCCGATTCCGAGCGCGGCCGGTTCCGGATCAACCTGATTCCGGAAACCCTCCGCAATACCTGCTTCCGCCGTTATCGCGTCGGCGACCGGGTGAACATCGAAGTGGAGCACCAGACCCAGGTGCTGGTGGACGTGGTGACGCGGACGATCAGCGCCGCGCTGGCGGGCCGGGAGACCGTCGGGCCGCGAAATGCATCTCCTTGAAGCCCTGAATTCGTTCCTCCTGAACCAGGAATCCGTGGGCGAGGTGTAGCCTATGGCGCCGGATGACCGCAAGCGCTGGTCCCAGCGCGTCACCGAGACCAGCAATGCCCTGGACCTGGAGCCGGGCGTGTTCACCTGGGACGATCCGCGCCGGATCGCGCTGTCGCTGCAGCGCTCCGCCGAATCCAGCGGGCGCCGCAAGGCCGGGCCGTTCCGGTCGGCGATGTCGATGCTGAACTTCTACATCAACCGCGCCGGCAGCCAGCTTTCCGAATCGCGGCGGGCCTGCCTGGAAGCGGCAAAGGACGAACTGCGGGCGCTTTACGGCAGGCCGCGCCGACGCCTGCCGCCGTGATCAGTCCGTCGGCATGCCGGCGCGGGAGGCGATCACGTATTCCGCGACCGGCGTGCCGCCGATCAGATGCTCCTGGATGATCCGCTCCAGCACTCCGGGGGTGCAGTCGCGGTACCACACGCCTTCCGGATAGACCACGGCGATGGGGCCCCGAACGCAGACGCGGAGGCAGTCCGCCTTGGTCCGGAACACGCCGCGCCTGGTCAGGCCGAGTTCCTCGAGACGGCGCTTGAGATAGTCCCAGGACGCCAGGCTTTCCTCCCTGCCGCAGCACTTGGGCTTGGTCGCGCCGGCGCACAGAAAGATATGCCGTTCGATGTCGTTCAGCCCGAGTTTGGCCACGACGGCTTGCAGTTCTTCCATTGTTCCTCCTTCCTCGGTGTAGGAGCGGCTCCGCCGCGATTCAGTTTGACAATGCGCCCCAGGAAACCAGCAGGCAACGCAGGATGCCATAGTCGTAGCGCCCTTCCAGCGCCTCGAACAGGGGTTTGATGACGCCCGGCCGGTCCTGGGGCAGGCTCCTCCATACGCTTCCGATCCGCGCCGCCTCATCGGCCGACAGCCCGGTCACCTCCAGCGCATCCAAGGCGCCCCGGGCTACGGCCTGGGCCAGATGGGTATAGACGGTGGACGGCTTGAGTTCACGCCGCGCGGCGATCTGCTCGACGCCCAGGCCAAGCCGGAACAGCGCCAGGCTTTCCTCCGCCGTGGACCGTTCCGCACCGGCCCCACCACCGCGCTGGCCGGCATGCTCGCGGATCAGTTCCAGGAACGCGTCGCCGTACAGTTCGAGCTTGCGCTCGCCGATGCCGGGAATCCGCGCCAACTGGAGGTGGGTTTCCGGGCGGCACTGGACCATTTCCATCAGCACCGCGTCGTGCAGGATGACGTAGGGCGGGACGCTCTGTTCGTCGGCCAGTTGCCGGCGCAGGCCGCGCAGGGCCTGGAACAGGTTTTCGTCTCGGGGATCGGAAAAGCGGATCGCGCTGCGCCGTGTGTCGCGGGCGGACGCGGCCGTCTTCCCGGTTTCTTCGTCCTTGCGCAGGAACAGAGTCTGTTCGCCCTTGAGCAGAGGGCGGCTGGCAGGGCTCAGCCGCAGGGCGCCGTGGGCCTCCCAGTCGACCACGAGGAAGCCCCGGGTGACCAGTTGGCGGAACACCGAGAGCCACTGCTTGTCGTCCAGTTCGCGGCCGATGCCGAAGGTGCTGAGCCGGTCGTGGCCGAGCCCGCGGACTCGTTCGCTGGTCTTGCCGAGCAGCAGGTCGATGACGTAATGGGCGCCGAAGCGCTGGCCGCTGCGGTAGACGCAGGACAAGGCCTTGCGCGCGGCCTCGGTGGCATCCCAGGTCTGCACCGGGTTGAGGCAGTTGTCGCAGTTGCCGCAGGGCCGCTCCAGGGTGTCGCCGAAATATTGCAGCAGGGTCTGGCGGCGGCAGGAGGTCAGCTCGCAGAAGCCCAGCATGGCGTCGAGCTTGTGGCGCTCCACCCGTTTGTGCAGTTCATCGGCGTCGGAGGATTCGACCATGCTGCGCAGGGTGATGACGTCCTGCAGCCCGTACACCATCCAGGCATCGGCGGGCAGCCCGTCGCGGCCGGCGCGCCCGGTTTCCTGGTAATACGCCTCCAGGCTCTTCGGCAAATCCAGGTGCGCCACGAAACGCACGTTGGGCTTGTCGATGCCCATGCCGAACGCGACGGTCGCCACCACGATCAGCCCTTCCTCGAGCAGGAAGCGGCGCTGGTTGTGCTGGCGGATTTCGGCCGAGAGGCCCGCGTGGTAGGGCAAGGCCTTGAGGCCCTTGCTGCACAGCCAGCCGGCGGTTTCCTCGACCTTCTTGCGCGACAGGCAGTAGACGATGCCGGCGTCGCCCTCGTGATCACGCCGGATGAACTCCAGCAACTGCTGGCGCGGGTTCGACTTGAGCCCGATAGCGTAGCGGATGTTGGACCGGTCGAAGCCACTGCAGAATACCCGCGCCTCGTCCAGTCCCAGCCGTTCGATGATCTCCCCGCGCGTGCGTTCGTCGGCAGTCGCGGTCAGCGCGATACGCGGCACCGTGGGGAAACGCTGGTGCAGCAGCGACAACTGCCAGTAATCGGCACGGAAATCGTGGCCCCATTGCGACACACAATGGGCTTCGTCGATGGCGAACAAGGCGATGCGCACCCGGTCGAGGAGGTTCAGGAAACGCTCGGTCAGCAACCGCTCCGGGGCCACGTACAGGAGATCCAGTCCGCCCGCCAGGAAGCGGCTCTCGACCTCCCGTTGAGCCTGGAAATCCAGGCTCGAATTGAGGAACGCGGCCTTCACACCCAATTGCAGCAAGGCGCCGACCTGGTCTTCCATCAACGCGATCAGGGGCGAGACCACCACGCCGGTGCCCGGCCGCAGCAGGGCCGGAACCTGGTAGCACAGCGACTTGCCGCCCCCCGTGGGCATCAGCACCAAGGCATCGCCGCCGTTCAGCACCTGTTCGATGACCTCGGCCTGCAGGCCGCGGAAACGCTCGTAGCCGAAGACGGTCTGCAGCGTTTTCAGGGGACTGGAAGCGGCGGCGGACATGGAAGCGGCGGCGGAAACCAAAAAGTCTCCACTATAAAGCATCGAAGGGCGATAATGGCGCCCCGACTTCCCCCGAGTACGCCGGCATGCCGAAATCCGACAATCTGTACTCTGCCATACCCGCCGAGCTGCCAGAAGAGTTGTTCGACACCCTCGAACAGACCGACGGCTTCCGGCTGGAGCGGATCGTTTCCCGCGGGCACACGACTCCGGAAGGCAGATGGTACGACCAGCCGCAGGCGGAATGGGTGATACTGTTGCAAGGCGAAGCCTTGCTCCGGTTCGAGCAGGAAGCCGCTCCCCGCCGTCTCGTTCCCGGCGACTGGCTGCGCATCCCGCCGCGTTGCCGGCACCGGGTGGAATGGACGTCGAGCCGACCGGAGGCGATCTGGCTCGCCCTGCATTATCCGGAACCGGTCCGCACCGAAGCCCTGGAATCCGAATGAACCCCGGCAAATCCGTTTACCGGCTGTTCCCGCCGCCGTTCGAGGAGGTCTCGCTGCACGGCCTCTACCTGAATCTGAACCTGCACCGCCTGGGCACTGCCGGCAAGCCGTTCGTTTACGCCAATTTCCTCACCAGCCTGGACGGACGCATCGCCCTGGAGGATGCCAGCGGTCAGACCTTTCTCCCGAAGTCGCTGACCACGCCGGACGATTTCCGGTTGTTCCTCGAACTGGAAGCCCAGGCCGACTGCCTCATCACCCACGGCGGCTATCTGCGCTCGCTGCAGGAACGACGGTTGGGCAACATCCTGCAGATCGGACTGGATGAACGCTCGCGCGACCTCTCAGTCTGGCGCAAGACGCAGGGTCTCAAACCACAGCCGGACATCGTCGTCGCCAGCGCCAGCCTCGATTTCCCCATGCCCCCCTCGATCCACGAACACGGCCAGCGCTGCCTGATCGCCACCGGCCGCCATGCCGATCCCGAGCGGGTCCGCCATTGGGAACGCGAAGGCCATGAAATCCTGTTCGCCGGCGACGGCGCCATGGCCGAAGGCGACACCCTGGTCGACCAACTCGACGCCCTGGGCTACCGCTCCCTCTACCTGATTGCCGGCCCCCGCATGCTCGACACCATGGTCCGCAACGGCCGCCTGTGCCGGCTGTTCCAAACCATCACCCACCAGCTGCTCGGCGGCGAAGGCTTCCGCACCCTGGTGCCCGGCCCGGAACTCGGCCCGCATGGCCATCTGAAGATGCAGTCCCTGTACTACGACCCGACCTCACCGCTCGGCACCGGGCAGTGGTTCGCCCAGTTCGAAAACCTGACCGTGGCCGCTTGAGCTACACTGCGCCAGTTTGTCCCCCTGGCATCGCCCCATGCTCGTCGAAACATTCAACACGCTCCGCGATTTCGTCCGCCTGCACGAGATCGCCTCGGTCCTGGTCCGGTTCGGATTCGGCGAGGCCGTCCACCGGCTCGGTATTCACCGGGTGCTGGAAAAGGCCGGAAAATCGCTGTCCTGGAAGTACGCCGAGGAGCAGGCGCAGCTCTCGCTGCCGGCCCGGATGCGCCGCGCGCTGGAGGAAATGGGACCGAGCTTCATCAAGCTCGGCCAGATTCTCTCGACCCGCGTCGATCTGCTGCCGCCGGAATGGATCGAGGAACTGAGTCACCTCCAGCGACGGGTGCCGCCCCTCCCCTTCGAATCCCTGCGGTGGCAACTGGAAAGAGACCTGGGAGCGCCCGTCGACAAGGTGTTCGCAGAATTCGACGTCCGCCCGATCGCCGCCGCATCGATCGCCCAGGTCCATCGGGCAAGGCTGCTGACCGGCGAAGAGGTGGTGGTCAAGATCCGCCGTCCCGGCATCACCAAGACCATCGACGCGGACCTGCGCCTGATGGCGAAGCTGGCCAAACTGATCGAGTTCGAGTTCCCCGAGCTCGATTACCTGCGCCCTTCCGAAATCGTGCACCAGTTCGGGCTTTCGATCCACCGTGAGCTGAACTTCATCAACGAATGCCGAAACACCGACCGGCTGGCGGCGAACTTCCGCACCGATCCCCGGATCGTCATTCCTCGGGTCCACTGGCAGTACGTGCGGGAGCGGGTCTGCGTCATGGACTACATCGAAGGCATCGATGCCATGGATTTGGATGCCGTCCGTGCGGCGGATCTCGACCAGCGTACCCTGGCCCGAGTGGGGGCCGATGCCATGCTCAAGATGATCCTGCTGGACGGTTTCTTCCACGCCGATCCGCACCACGGCAACCTGCTCTATCTGCCGAACAACCGCATCGCCTTCCTGGATTTCGGCATGGTGGGCCGGCTGCCGGAGCTGCGCCGCCACCAACTGGTCGATCTGCTGTCGGCCATCGTGGGACGCGATGCGCAGACGGCGGCGGATGTCCTGCTGGACTGGGCGGCCACGGTCAACGTCGATCCCGACCTCCTGGTTGCCGACATGGACAACCTGATCGACGACTATCACGGCGCCACCTTGAGGCAGCTCAGCCTGACCCAGATGCTGACCGACCTGACCCAGCTCATGCGACAGCACCGGCTGGCGCTGCCGCCGGACTTGACCCTTTTGTTTCGGGCGCTCATCACCCTGGACGGCATCGGCAAACAGAACGATCCGGACTTCGACATCTTCGCCCAGGCCGCTCCTTTCATCGAGAAAAGCTTGAAGGAGCGCTACGACCCCGAGAAGATCGCCCGCAATGCCTGGCGCAACACCCTGCATGCCCTGGACATGGTCGCCGGCCTGCCGACCGAGCTGCGGCGGGTGTCGCGCGCCGTGCAGAAAGGCGCGCTCAAGCTCAACATCGACCTGGCCCGGCTCGACCATCTGGGCTGGCAGGTGGAGCGGGCGTTGGGCTGGCTCAGCCTCGGCTTGGTGGCCTCGGCGCTCATCATCGCTTCGGCCATCGTGATGACGGTGCAAGGCGGCCCCACGCTGTGGGGACTGCCGGCGTTCGGACTGCTGGGTTACGTCGGCGCCAGCGCCATGGCGACCTGGCTACTCGTCGCGATCTGGCGCGGCACCCGGGGCAAGCACTGATCGCGGCGTCCAGACACCGTTCCCGGTGTCTTCGGCCGCCCGCTCCCAGCGGGTGACGGCCAGCGTGGCGACGGCGTTGCCGATCAGGTTGGTGAGCGCCCGCGCCTCCGACATGAACCGGTCCACCCCGAGCAGCAGCGCCAGCCCCGTTACCGGCACCACGTCCAGCGAGGACAGCGTGGCCGCCAGGGTGATGAAGCCGGCCCCGGTCACGGCCGCCGCGCCCTTGGAGGTCAGCAGCAGCACCGCCAGCAGGGTGAGTTGGTGCCCGAGGGTCAGCGGCGTATCCGTCGCCTGGGCTACGAACACCGCCGCCATCGTCAAGTAGATCGCCGTCCCGTCCAGGTTGAAGGAATAGCCGGTCGGCACCACCAGCCCGACGATCGAACGCGGGCAGCCAGCGCCTTCCAGTTTTTCCATGAGGCGAGGCAAGGCGGCTTCCGATGAGGAAGTGCCCAGCACCAGCCACAGCTCTTCCTTGATGAGCTTCAGCAGCCGCCACAGGCTGAAACCGGAAACTCTCGCCACGGCCCCCAGCACCAGGACCACGAAGGAAGCGCAGGTCAGATAGACTCCGCCCATCAGCTTGCCCAGCGACAGCAGGGTGTCCGGTCCGTATTTGCCGATCGTGAACGCCATCGCCCCGAATGCGCCCACCGGGGCCGCCCGCATGATGAGGCCGATGGTGGCGAACGAGGCTTCCGACACCCGTTCCAGAACATCCAGCACCGGCTTGCCGCGCTCGCCCTGCCTGCTCATGGCGACGCCGAACAGGACCGAGACCAGCAGCACTTGCAGGATGTCGCCCTTGGCGAAGGCATCGACTGCGCTGGAGGGAATGATGTTCAGCACGAAGTCCACGCCGCTCAGCGCCTTGGCGCCACCCGTGTATTGGCCGATCGCCGCGGCATCCAGGGTCTTGGGATCGGCGTGGATACCGGCCCCCGGTTGCAGGAGGTTGACCACGACCAGACCGATCAGCAGCGCCACGGTCGTCAGCGCCTCGAAGTAGATCAACGCCTTCAGCCCGACACTGCCGATCTTGCGCAGATCGCCGACCTTGCCGATCCCCAGCGTCACCGTCAGAAACACGATCGGCGCGATCATCATCTTGATGAGCTTGACGAAGCCGTCGCCCAAAGGCTTCAGCTTCACCCCCAGCTCCGGCCAAGCCACGCCCAGCGCCACGCCGACGATGACCGCCAGGATCACCTGGACGTAGAGTTCCTTGAATATGTGCCGCCCGGCCATCCGCCATCTCCTGCCAAAAAGTCCAAAGCATACCCGAGCGGCCGCAGCCGTTCAGCCGCGGCGGGGACGGTGAAGGTCAGACTCGGCGACCGTTTTTTCGGCGCGGAGATAGACTCTTCCGCCCGACGAGATCACAATGACAACCGTCCCCCGTCTTCAGTGCCACGGCGATCAACTGCCGCGTCGGCAATGCCACGGTCCTCCCCGGATTGGGACAGATGAGCGGATGATTGGATTCCGAAGAACGCATAACGCCCCTGGGAGAGATCGACCATGAAACGCATCCCGAACCTGTGCCGTGCCAGCCTCCGCCCCGTCACCTACGGCCTGCTGCTGCTCCTTCCGGTGGCCCAGACACCGGCACACTCGCGGCAAACGCAATGTCAGGTGAAACTCTACCGGCTTGTCGGCGAATACCTGCATTGCCTGATGAACGCCGAGGCAGCCTTGGCCAGAGGTCAGGATCCGGCCAGGAACGAGCGCATCCGTAAAGCCTGCGACGACGCCTACAAAAAAAGCTACCGGGCGGCCCTGAAGCTATCGGCCGAAGGCTGCCCCGCGGTCGGCGACACCGAATCTGGCGCACAGTCGCCGTTGGAGCAAGAGGTCTGGCAGACGGTGGCCGAAGTGCGCGGCATGGTTGCGGGAACCCCGCCCGAGCCGGTGCCGGGCCAACTCATCCTCTACAACAGCTGTACCCAGCCCATGAAGATCATGTCGCCCACCAGCAGCACGATCAACGGCACGACGCTGCAGCCGTATGACAGCATCTCTTATCCGACCGCCGCCGGCGGGGGCCTGGGCCAGAACACGCCCAACACCTTCATGTTCGCGCCGATCACCACCGATGCCCAATGCGCCCAGGTGCAATGCGGCAACTGGACGGACATACAGGCCGCGGGGCAGCGCATGGGCTACATGTGGATGGACAACACTCCCGGCAACGACAACCTGGTTTATGCGGCCTATTGCCAGCCCACGAATGCGGCGGCGGGACAGTGCACCACCACGTCCGCGACCCCATGCTGCGGTTCGCAAATGAATTACGACAAGACCTTCGGTACGACTTTCGAGATCACCCCGAACGGGGGCACCAATAACAATCAGGATTTCGTCGATCTCAGCACGAATTTCGGCTCGGGTCCTACCTCTCCTCCCACCTTGTGCAGCGCTTCCGGCGCCAATCCCGACGATTGCGTGACCGCGACCGCGAACATCTTTTTCAACGTTCCAATCGGCGTGACCATGAGCGCCGGCGCCGGCTGCACGTTTCCGCAAGGCGGGCCGGGTCTCACCTGCACGGATGTCTCGTGTCCGGACGCGTACCAGTATCCCGTAGACAATAAGCAGGTCGCCTGCCCGGCCGGCACCGGCTACCTCGTGACGCTCTGTCCGGGCACCAGTAAACTGCCGGCACTGGGCCAGACCGGCGCCACTCCGAACAAGATCACGGTCCAGAACAACCTGAGCAAGAGCTCTCCCTGCCCCAACGGCAACACCGTGACCATATTCACCTCCGGCGGACGACAGCAGGTCGTCCAGCCCGGAGGCGGCTCGGTCACCTTCCAGGGCGATTATTCCGCCTATCCCGGCCTCGGCCTGCAGGTGAACAACTGGTACTGGACCTCGGAAAACCTGCCGGTCCAGAAAGGACCGCCACAGAATCCGGACAATTCGGGCGCCCAGTTCATGATTTCCGACCAGTGCGTCCTGTCGCAGACCCCGCCCGTCTACGGAAAAGGCATCGAGACCTATGAGATTTCCACGGTGACGGCCCGGAAAACCGGGACCAACGAGTGCCTGATAACGGTCAATGAGAATCAGCCCTACACCGACGCCGTCACGCCGGCCTGCTGCGCGCCGCCCCTTCAGAACATGGGCAGCGTCTGCACCGGTCCCTGGGGGGTGACCAACAACCAGCAGCCCTGGCCGCCGCAGTGATCCTCGGCGGATCCGGCGGCTCGCGTGCGGTGTCCCCTACGCTCCTGCATCGACATAAACCAGCGCACCCACGGGAACCCGGTCGAACAGATCGATGACGTCGGCGGAAGTGAGGCGGATGCAGCCATGGGACTGGGGCGTGCCATCGACGCCGTCATCCGGGCTGCCGTGGATGTAGATGTATCGCCAGGCAGTATCGACTTCGCCATAGCGGTTGAAGCCGGGCTGAAGACCACCCAGCCAGAGGATGCGGCTCAAGATCCAGTCACGGCCGGGATGGCGGGCGGCGAGTAGAGGCGTGTAGATTTCGCCGGTAGGCCGGCGTCCGACCAGCACGGCCCCTGCCGGCAGACCGGCGCCGATCTTGGCACGGACCCGGTGCCAGCCGCGCGGCGTGCATTCCGAGCCGCGCTTTTCGCCGACGCCGTTTTTCGCGGTGGATACGCGGTAGTGGGCCACCACCTTCCCCGCTTCGATCAGCTCCAGGCGTTGCCGCGGCACGCTGATGTGCAAGAAGTCGGCGACGTTCCCGGGCGCCGTCATGTTCCTGTGCCCGGGCTTTGCTGGGCGGGCCGGTTTTGATGGCCCTCGCCTCGCCCAATCATGCCGGGCTATCCTGCCCGGCACCCTTCGGGTAAATGCACGAATCGGCAGGAAAGCCGATTTGCACCCGTAGCGCCCAAAGGAGGCGGCATAGGGAGGTGCCGTGTGAAATCTGCTCCCGGCAGATTCGTCCCGGCGGGAGAGGGAGCGCCGCGTCATGGATTTCGGTGTATCCGGTACAAGCGGCGGCGATAACTTGTAAACTTCGCGGTTCGTCTTTCACGGCTTCCGACGATGCTTCGAATCTGCAATTCACTTGCGAACCTGTTTCCGGTCTGGGTGCTGCTGTGCTCGGGGCTGGCGCTGTATTTCCCCGCCTGGTTCACCTGGTTCACCGGCCCGATGATCGTCTGGGGACTGTCGATCATCATGCTTGGGATGGGCATCACGCTCACTTTCGACGACTTCCACCGGGTGGCCAGGATGCCGCGAATCATCATCGCCGGCACCGTCGCGCATTTCGGCATCATGCCGTTCCTCGGCTGGTCGATCGCGCATGGATTGGCGCTCGAACCGGAACTGGCGGTAGGACTCATCTTGGTGGCCTGCTGCCCCTGTGGGACGGCGTCCAACGTGGTGAGCTACATCGCCCGCGCCGACGTGGCGCTGTCCGTGCTGCTGACCATGGTATCGACCTTCACCGCGGTGGTGATGACCCCGCTGCTGGTCAAGCTCCTGGCGGGCGCCTACACGCCGGTGGACGGCTGGGGCATCTTCCTGAACACCTTGCAGGTCATCGTCATGCCCGTCACCGCCGGCCTCCTGCTGAACCGCTATGCGCCGCGGCTGGTGCGTACCGTCAGCCCGGTGACGCCGCTGGTGTCGGTGATCTTCATCGCCTTCATCTGCGCCAGTATCATCGGCGCCAATGCCGACGTCATCAAATCCGCCGCACTCAAGTTGTTCGGCGCCGTCGCCTTGCTGCACGTCGGCGGATTCGGTCTGGGCTACGTCTTCGCCAGGGTGCTCGGCTACCGCGACGCGGTCGTCCGCACCATCGCCATCGAGGTTGGCATGCAGAACTCGGGGCTCGCCACCGTGCTGGCCAAGGCCAATTTCGCAGGCATGGCGCTGGCACCCATCCCTTCGGCGATTTCCGCCAGCTTCCATTCCATCATCGGCAGCCTGCTGGCGGGCTGGTGGCGGCTGCGCACGCATCGGCCCCTGCCTTCCATGGGGCACGCATTCGACACCCCTATGCCAGTCCCAGCGGATTGTCCGGATCGATGTGAGCCATGAAGGGCTTGCGGCGGTCCTGGTCGGTGATCTGGTAGATTTTGCCCAGCCAGTTGTTGAACACTGCCTTGGCGGTATCGCGCCACGTGTTGTCCAGGTGCCGTAGCACGAATTCCTCCGGAAACGGTGGCGGCGCCCTGCCCGCCCGGCGGGCGCTGCGCAGCGCCTGGCCGTAGTCATTGAGCGCCGCGCCCACTTCGAGCGAGAAATAGTGTTCAGGAAAGGGCGGGTAGTCCTCGCGCTCGCCGGAAAAGTAACGCATGATTTCGCGCTTGTATTCCTTGAGCAGACTCACGGTGTCGTATTCCGGATGGGCCTGGAAGTAGATGACGCGGAACAGGTCCGGGCTCACCGCGAGGTGCACCCCGGCTTCCTCGCTCTCGACCAGGACCCGCAGCCCCGCGGCCTCCATGTCCTCGCGGAAGATTTCGTTGTAGCGCGAATGCGGCACGTCGAAGCGGGTATTGATGTCCGCCACCAGGGGATGCAGCGGCTCGACCACCCGGTGCGAATAGACGCCCCAGCGTTTGAAACCGAGATGGGTGCGCTCCACGCCGTAGCTGTACTGGAACAGGGCATGGGTGGCGAGACACGAGCACAGGATCGAAGTGACGTTGCTGCGGGCCCAGTCGAACACCTCGGTCAGCGGCTGCCAGAACGCTTCCTGCTGCAGATGTGGCTGGGTGACGTTGGCCCCGCTCACGATCAGACCGTCGAGGCCCTCCTCGCGGATACGGTCGAAGCTCTCGTAATAGCGGGCGATGTGCTCCGCCGCCTGGTCTCCCCGCGGCAATCCCTCGATGGTGAACGGATGCATGTGGAACTGCACGATCGGATTGGCTCCCCCCACCAGCCGGAAGAACTGCCGCTCGGTGGCTTCCAGGGCGGCATCCGGCATCATGTTCAGAAGACCGATGTGCATCTCACGGATGTCCTGCCGGGCGGCGCGTTCGACGCTGAGGACGTCCTGGCCCTCCTCGCGCAGACGCTGGAAGGTGGGCAGATCGGTGTGTGCAACCAGCGGCATGACACCCCCTCCCTCAGCCGCCCAGGACCGAAGCCACGAGCTGCAAGAAATCGCCCTCGTCCCGCACCCGGGCGACGTCCCCGACGTCCACGGTGTAGCCGTAGCGGTCGGCGATGGCCTGGTAGCGCGGCAGCCGCGATTTGAACAGGTACGGAAACACCCAGCTCACGAATTCGTCGGGCGGCATGGCCTCGACCGAGGGGTAACCCTTTTCCTTCAGGAAAACCGGCAGATGTTCGTCCAGGAAGGCCTCCCGGTAATACAGCGGTTTGGGGTCACGCGCGGCCCGTTCGACCAGCATTTGTTCCAGTTCCGGGCTGGTGCGGATGTAGAGTATCAGCGTGTTTTTCGCCAGTGTCTCCAGGGTTTCCGGATCGTCCAATTCGCACACGCTGCCGCCGGCATCGTTGATGAAATGCTGGTAACCGTAAATCTCGCGCACTTTCTCGATGAATTCCGGCACGTCCCGCATCGCCGCGATCTCGGCCTGCCGGTGCAGCGCCTGCCGCCGCTTGAATTCCTTCAACGGCAGGCCACCTTGCGCCGGGTCGCCGAGCTTGCCCAGGAAGGACGAGATGGGCGCGAGATTGTCTACCGTGATGTTGCTGCAGATATAGATCGAATCCGACATCAGGAGGTCGCGCAGGAACGGCACCTCCATCGCCTGGCGCTTGATGTTGTCCAGGATCGGCTCATCGAGATAGCGGGTACCGATCCGGTAGTCGCCGGAATAATGGAACCAGGTCCGTTTCGGCAGCTTGTTGGCCAAGGTGGTCTTACCCGTCCCCGACATGCCGAGCAGGGTGATCTTCTTGCAATCCCAGTCCAGAAACTCTTGAGAGGTCAGACGCATCGGGGGTGATTCAATCTTCGCGGTTGATCATGTGATGGGCGGTGCGTGCCAGTGCCTCGTACAAGGCTTCGCGGAACGGGGCGTCCAGCGGGATGTCGTCGAGTGCCTTGCGCATGCACAAGAGCCACTGGTCGCGCTCGGGTACGCCGATCGAAAACGGGAAATGCCGCGCCCGCAGACGCGGATGGCCGAACTCCTGCACGAACAGGTCCGGTCCTCCCAGCCAGCCGGACAGGAATTTGAACAGCTTGGACTTGGCACCGGACAGGTCGTCGGCATGCATCGCCCGGATCGGCGCCGCCTCCGGCAGCTCGTCCATGTAGCCGTAGAAGCGTTCGACCAGTTCGTGCAGCACTGCTTCGCCGCCGAGGCGCTGGTAGGGAGTCTGGATTACAGGTTCCTGCATGGCTGAAACGATCTCACTTGGCGTAAAGCGATTCCCGATGGATCAGTTCGAGCACCGCGTCCGGCAACAGGTACTTGGCGCTGCGCCCTTCCCGCAGCATCCGGCGGATCGACGTGGAGGCGATGGCGAGCTGGGTCACTTCCAGGAAATAGATCATCCCGTCCGGCTGAGCCGCGAGCTGCGTCGGGTCCGTCACCTGCCGCTCCTCGACGCAATGCTTCAGATCTTCGGCATATTCGATGTCGTAATCGGGACGCTGGAGCACCACGATGTGCGCCAGAGAAAACAGCCGGCGCCAGCGGTGCCAGGCCGGCAGCGCGAGGAACGCATCGAGACCGAGGATGAGACAGAGCGGCTCGTCGCCGGTCTCCTTGCGGATCGAGCTCAAGGTATCGACCATGTAAGACGGCCCGCCGCGGTCCAGCTCGCGGGTATCGAGAGCGAAACCGCCGTCGGCGTCGGCCAGCGCGATCTCCAGCATGCGCAGGCGGGTCTGGGGGTCGGCCACTGGCGGCGGACGGTGGGGCGGCTGGTGGCACGGCAGGAAGCGCAGTTCGCGCAGCTCCAAGTCCTCCCGGACCTCCAGCGCCGCCCGCAGATGCCCGTAATGGACCGGATCGAAAGTGCCGCCGTAAATGCCGATCATCCCTTGTGCCGCCTCAGATCCGGACGTGGCCGTCACCCAGCACGATGAATTTCTGGGTGGTCAGCCCTTCCAGGCCAACCGGTCCGCGGGCATGGAGCTTGTCGGTGCTGATGCCGATCTCCGCCCCCAGACCGTACTCGAACCCGTCAGCGAAACGCGTCGAGGCGTTCACCATGACCGATGCCGAATCGACCTCCCGCAGGAAGCGGCGGGCACGGCCGTAATCCTCGGTAACGATGGCGTCGGTGTGGCCCGAGCCATGGCGGTGGATGTGCTCGATCGCCTCGTCCAGCCCGGCGACCACGCGGACCGCCAGGATCGGGGCCAGATACTCCGTGTCCCAGTCCGCCTCGGTCGCCGGCACGCAGTCCGGCACGAGGCGGCAAGTTTCGGGACAGCCGCGCAATTCGACACCCTTGTCCCGGTAGAGCGCGGCCAGATCCGGCAGGACCGCCGGTGCGATGCCGGCGGCGACAAGCAGGGTCTCCATGGCATTGCAGACCCCGTAGCGCTGGGTCTTGGCGTTGATCGCGATGCGGCGGGCCTTGGCCAAATCCGCGCCGTCGTCGATGTAGACGTGGCAGATACCGTCCAGATGCTTGATGACCGGGATCCGCGACTCCGCCACGACCCGCTCGATCAGCGAACGCCCGCCGCGCGGCACGATGATGTCCACGTACTCGTCCGCAGCCAGCAGCGCGCCGACGGCCGCCCGGTCGGTGGTCTCGATGAGTTGGACCGCATCGGCCGGCAGGCCGCCGGCTTCCAGGCCCCGGCGGATACAGGCCGCGATGGCTCTGTTGGAATGGATTGCCTCGGAGCCGCCCCGCAGGATGCAGGCGTTGCCGGACTTCAGGCACAGCCCAGCCGCATCGGCGGTGACATTGGGACGGGATTCGTAGATGATGCCGATGACACCCAGCGGCACCCGCATCCGCCCGACCTGGATGCCGGAAGGCCGGTAGGTCAGCCCGCTGATCTCACCCACCGGGTCTGGAAGCGCGGCGATCTCCCTGAGGCCCACGGCCATGGTCTGGACCCGTTTGGCGTCGATCCCCAGCCGCTCGAGCTGGGCCCGGTCCAGACCCTTGGCCGCGCCGGCCTCGAGGTCCTTGCGGTTTTCCTCGATCAACGCGGCCGCCGATTCCTCGAGCGCTGCGGCGATCGCCAGCAGCGCCCGGTTCTTCGCGGCCGTCTCGGCCCGGCTCAGGATCCGGCCCACCTCCCGGGCGCGCCGCGCCAGGCCATCCACGTATGCCGCCACGGCCTCCGGGCCGGCCGGACGCAATGCGCTCACCGCCGTCATCGTTCCGTCGGTCCGCTGCGTTCGATCGCCTGCCCCATGCAGGTCATGATGTAGTCGGTCATACGCAGGGCCGCCTGATGGGCGGCCTTGACCGAACCGAACAGGTCCTTGTACTCCTCGGCCACTTTCTCGAAATCACCCGAGCCTTTCACCGAATAGAACCGGGCATAGGCCGTCAGGTATTGCTTGCGCCGCGGATCGCCCGGGAAGCCCGGCAGATCGTCCGTGAGATCGTTGACCACACAGTCCGCGATTTCACCCGGATCGAGATTGTAGTCCTTGAGATCGCTGTCGTCCTGGAGCTTGGCCAGCAATGCTTCGCGCAGATCGCTCTGCTCCTTGCCGGCGCACGCTGCCAGCAGCGCGAGCACCAGTACCAATGAAAATTTCCCCTTCATGAAATCAACCGTTGTTTGATAAGAATGCCGATTCGGCCATTCGCCGCCATCGGTCCGGATTGTACCCACGATTCGGATCTACGAGGTTTCAAACCGGAAATGATACAGCGAATCCACGCCTTTTGCGGAAATCACACGGTACCGGCTTTCGCCGGCCCCATGAATGTCTTATAAATCGCCCAATACTTACGCACGTTGAAGCCAGTCTGAAAAGGATCCTCGGCACGATGGAAAAAGACGTCAAGGAGCAGAGCATGCCGGATTGTTATGCGCTCTCGCCGATGCAGGGAAATATGCTCTCGGCGACCCTGTTCGACCAGCGGGAAGGCACCTACATCCAGCAGCTGGTCTTGCGAACCCGCGAGAACCTCGACGAAGACGCTTACCGGGAGGCCTGGACCCGTCTGGTCGCCCGCCATGACATCCTGCGGACGGCGTTCCTCTGGCAGCACCTGGAAACGCCGATGCAACGGGTCGAACCCGCCGTGACGATGCCCTGGGCCGCTTTCGACTGGCGCGGAATGGCACGGGAGGAGCAGGAAAGCCGGTTCGAGACCTTTCTCGCCGAGGACAGACTGCGGGGCTTCGACCTGGCGCGGGCGCCTCTCCACCGTTTGAGCCTGATCCGAACCGGGGAAGACGAACACTGGGCGGTGTGGACTTACCACCACGCGCTGCTGGACGGGCGGGCGCGGCTCATCATCATGGAAGAACTGTTCCGGATCTACCAGGCGCTGCGTGACGGCCACGAGCCGGCGCTGCCACCACCGACGCCCTACCGCAACTACATCGGCTGGCTGGACTCGCTGGATTTCGCGGCGAGCGGAAGCTACTGGCGCGAGCTGCTGGCGGATTTCCATGAACCCAACCGCGTCCTGAGCGCCCGATCCGAGCCGCGGCCCCTGTCGCCCGCCCATACCGGCGGACTGGTTCAGGCCTGGGCGCCTCCGGCGCTCTACGAGGCATTGCAGGCGCTCGCCAAAAAACAGGAGGTCACCCTCAACACCCTGGTTCAGGCCGCCTGGGGTCTGCTGATCGCGCGTCACAGCGGACTCGACGACGTGGTGTTCGGCGCCACGCGTTCCTGCCGGAAATCCGTCCCCGGGGGCGAGGCCATCGTCGGCCCGATCATCAACACCACCCCGGTGCGCCTGAAGATCGACCCTGCCAGACCGGTCGCCGAATTCATCCGCGGGCTTCGGCGCCAGCACCTGAGCGTGCGCGCCCACGAACACACCCCGCCGGCCTGCATCCACGCCTGGAGCGGCCTGCCGTCCGGCATGCCACTGTTCACCACCATCGTGGTTTTCGAGAACTACCACGTGGTGAAGTCCCGAGGTGGCGACTGGGACAAGCGCCAGTTCGAATTGAAAGAACAGACCGACCACCTCATCCTGGCGGGCTACCTCGCCGACGGCCTGCTGCTGAAGATCGAATACGACCGTCGCCTGTTCGAGGACGACACGGTCGAGCGTATGCTGCAACAACTCCTGACGATCCTCGAAAGCCTGACGGCCTGCACCGATGGCAGACTCGCGGACCTCCGCACTCTTCCCGACGACGAGCTGCGGCGCCTCACGGTGGAATGGAACGACACGCGTGCCGATTACCCTCAGGTCACCCTGGGTGAGCTTTTCTCCGCGCAGGCACGCCACACACCCGATGCCATCGCAGTCCAGAGAGGAAACCAACGTCTCAGTTACGGCGAGCTGGAACGGCGCTCGAATCGCCTGGCGGCGTTTTTGCTGAACGAAGGCGTGGGGCCCGGTTCCGTGGTCGCCCTGCTGCTCGACCGCAGTTGCGAACTGGCGGTCGCCCTCTTCGGCGTGCTGAAAGCCGGCGGCGCCTACCTGCCGCTGGACCCCGCCTATCCCGAAGACCGGCTCGCCTACATGCTCGAGGACTCGGGCGCCCGGATCGTACTGACCCGGAACGCCCTGGCCGATGCGCTTCGCCTTCCCGGCATCGAACTGCTGAGACTGGATGCCGACCGGGCAACCGATGGCGACGGCCTGGACGAAGCGCCGCCATGCCCGGTCGGGCCGGACGACATCGCCTATCTGATGTATACCTCCGGTTCGACGGGCCAGCCAAAGGGCGTGATGGTCACGCATCGCGGCATCGTCAACCTGTGCGCGGCGATACGTCGCCGCTACGACCTGGCGCCGGGAGACCGGGTCCTGCAGTATGCCTCCCTGAGTTTCGACATCTGCGTGGAGGAGATTTACCCGACCTTGTACGCCGGCGGCACGGTCGTATTCCGCGACGAGAGCCAGGGTCATTCGGTGCACGAATTCCTGGACTGGGCCGACCGCGAAGGCATCACTGTGTTCGACATTCCCACGGCATTCTGGAACGAACTGGTACGCGGACTCACCGCAAGCGGCAGAGTACTGCCAGCCAAGCTGAGACTGACGGTGGTCGGCGGGGAAAAGGCCTCCGGCGCCATGCTGGAGGCCTGGAACCGGCTGCCCGGCGCAGCCCGCGTCACCTGGCTCAACAGCTACGGACCGACGGAGACGACGGTCACTGCAACGGTGTATCAGCCGTCGCCTTTACCCTCCGGTCTGCCTCTAACCGATCCTCCGATCGGCCGGCCCATCGACAACGTCCGGCTGTATGTGCTCGACCGCCACCTGAAACCGGTGCCCATCGGCGTCCCGGGCGAACTGTACATCGGCGGCGCCGGGGTGGCTAAAGGCTACCTGCGGCGTCCCGAACTCACCACTGCGGCCTTCGTCCCCGAGCCGTTCGTCGGTGACCCCGAAGCCCGGATGTACCGTACCGGCGATCTGGTGCGTTATGGCGCGGACGGCCAGTTGTATTTCCTGGGACGCAGCGACAACCAGGTCAAGATCGGCGGCTTCCGCGTCGAACCGGGCGAAATCGAAGCAGCGATCGAGCGTCATGAGAGCGTGGCCCAGGCCGCGGTGAAGGCGCTCGAAACGGCGGGCGGGAAATACCTCGCCGCCTACGTCGTTCCGGCACCGGGACGCCGGTTCGGCGCCAACGAACTGGAGGCGTTCCTGCGGGCCACCCTACCGGAGCACGAAATCCCTCAAGCCTTCGTAGCCATGGCGGAATTCCCGCTCACGCCGGGTGGCAAGCTGGACCGCGAGGCACTGCCCGACCCGGCAGTGCCAGCCCCGGCAGCCGGCGGCACCGACGCCCCCCGCAATGACACCGAGCGGAAACTCGCCGGGATCTTCCAGGAAATCTTCCCGGCACGTTCGATCGGCATCCGGGACAACTTCTTCACCATGGGCGGCGATTCCCTGCGCGCCTTCCAACTCCTCACCCGCATCGAACTCGTTTGCGGCCGACGGCTTTCGTTCGCCGCCCTGGCGAGGGCCGCGACGGTCGAACAACTGGCGGCGCTCATCGACGGCGGAGGCGATACGGAGACTCCGCACACCCACATCGTTCCCCTGAACCTGGAGGCCGCCGGGGGGCCCGCGCTTTTCCTCGTCCACGGCGTGGGCGGCAGCGTGCACTGGTACCACGCCCTGGCTGAATTACTGAAAGCCGACTTCAACGTCTACGGCATCCAGTCGCCCGGCATGGATGAAGGCGAGGACGCCATGATCGGCGCCGACGTCGAGTGCCTGGCCCGCCTCTACATCTCGGAAATCAAGGCCGTCCAGGCGAAAGGGCCGTATTGGATCGGCGGCCACTCCATGGGAGGCATCATCGCCTTCGAAATGGCCCGCCAGCTCCACGCCATGGGAGAGGAGGTCGCGCTGGTGGCGAATTTCGACAACTGGAACCGCGCGGCGGACGCCCCCGGTTTCGGCACCAAGCTGCTCCGTCTCACCGTCCATTTCCTGAAACTCGGCACCGCGGACAAGCTGCGGTTCCTGTGCGACAAGATGCAGTGGGCGAAACGGTGCCTCGACGCACGACTGGCGCCCGGCCGGGCCGGCGTCCGCCCGCTGGAGGAGATGAAAGCCGCGAACGTCAAGGCCGCCCACCGCTACGTACCCGGCTTCTATCCCGGCACCCTCACGCTGTTCCGCGCCCGCCAGCAGGCCGCCACCGCCCTGGACGATCCGCTGCTCGGCTGGAATGGACTGGCGGAGGAAATCGACGTCGTGGAAGTGCCCGGCAACCATTACACCCTGCTCGGCGAACCGCACGTCCGCACGCTGGCCGACGAACTGCGGCGCCGGGCGCGTCCCCCGGGGAGCAGCGGGCGCTGACCCCGCTCCCCCACCGCGCCGGAAACCATGCCTTTCAGCCATTGCTACCCGTTCGATCCGACCTACGGGTTTTCCCTCGACCAGCTGCTCCGGGTGGAACCGCCCGACCCGCCGGAGGACTTCGCCGCATTCTGGTCGGCGCGGTACGACGACGCCGATCCGCCCGAGGAAGCCGGGGCCGATGGCGCGATCGATCTCGAAGCCACCCACGCTGTTGAGCAAGACCCTGACCGCGTTGCGCGCCATCGCGGCCCGCCACGGCGGCCAACTGAAGACCGAGCTTGGCGCCATTGACGAAAAGGATCAGCGAGTCGTCGATGAGCTGTTCGAGGAAGAGCTTGATCGCCGGCTTCGCGAAGATGACGAGTTTCATCGCATCAGCGATGAGATCATGGACGAGATCGAGCTTCGCTTCGCCCTGCTGACCGACGGCACGGTACGCCGCAACAAGCAGGGGTGTCCGCAGTCGTGGTGCTGGGAGACCGAAGACCGCGAAGCATTCATCAAGACGGTGACCCGCTTCTCCAGTAACCATAAGCCTCGTTTTGGCCGGCTGCTGACACCGCTGGTCAACGGCGTTTGGGTTGCGGGCCCGTTCCTGCCCAAGTGGAACAACGGGCAGCAACCGAAGCTGGTGCTGCTAGATGGTGAGGGGTTGGGGCATACCCCGAAGTCCGTGGCGGCCATCTCGACGTCGCTGACCCGACGCATCGAAGCCGCTGACGCCATCGTCCTTGTGGACAACGCCGTTCAGCCCATGCACGCAGCGCCTGTCGCTGCGATGAAGGAGATGATCACCTCTGGAAGCGCCAGCAAGTTGCTCTTGATGTTCACGCACTTTGAGGAGGTCAAGGGTGACAACCTCGGCAACGCTGCCGACAGGGAGCAACACGTCCTGGCCTCGATTGGCGAGGAACTCGGCCCTTTCGCCGAGCGCGCTCTTCGCTCGAGGTTGAAGGAGGCCTGCTTCTTCGTAGGCGGAATCGATGCATCCCTCGACCCGACGAAGAAGTCACACAAGCGGACTGTCGGTCAACTCCAGCTCCTTGCTGACGGCCATCGACAACATCGTTGAGAAGCCGGCCCCGGTGCAGGCCAAGCCGGTTTACAACCGGATGAACCTCGTCCTGGCCGTAAAGAACGCAGCCGAGAGCTTCCACGACGCATGGCGGCCTCGCCTACAAGCCGGGCGTCAGCAAGGAGCACTGGAAGCGTATCTGGGCATTGAGCCACCGACTGGAAACCCCGGGGCTCGGAGACGAGTACGACAACCTCAAGCCGGTTGCCGACCTTCGCAAGCAGCTTCAGGACAGGCTCTACGTTCTTCTGCAGAACCCGCTGCGATGGGACCCGGCGAACCGGCTAATGACGCTGAGAAGCAGCAAGTTTTCGACAGTCTGACCAACGCGCCGTCGGCGAGGACAATGGATCTTGCAACCAAGCGCGTCCGGGCCGAGCGCATGACGGAGTGGCAATCCGCGTTCAACGAGGCAGGCCGGAGCTCGAGCTTCGCGCGCGACGATCATCGGCGAGCAGATCTACGACCGGGCGGTGCCGATTCCCGACGTGACGCCTTCGCCGGATCGCAACTCCTTCTTGCACGAGGTCGCGTCGCTCGTGGACAGCGTTTGCGCCGAGGGGGAGCAGCGCTCGCATGACACCTCTGCAGCTGGGCATGGATGGCGGCACGCCCAGGCCGACATACGGGGATCGGCGCAGGGTCGAATCGCCAATCCAGTAATCCCTTTACAGCGCTTGACAGATGAGGCGCAACATCTACCATTCCCCTAGATTCGCTATAGAACACAGAAACGCGATTACTGATAAATGAAGATGACGCTCGCCACCATCGCCGAAGTGCGCATGGGCTACTCGTTCCGCAGCCGTTTGGAGGCGGACGCGCAGGGCGATGTCGCCGTGATTCAGATGAAGGACATCGATGACGCCAACCTCCTCCACCCTGAGGGGCTGGTCCGCGTCCAGATGCCCGATCTGAAGGATCGCCACCTGGTGCAGGCGGGAGATCTGCTGTTCCGGTCGCGGGGAGTGACCAACTCGGCGGCGCTGGCCGGGGGTGGCCTTGGTCGCGCGGTGCTGGCCGCCCCAATGCTGCTGATCCGGCCGCAGACGGATGTCGTCGAGCCTGCCTACCTGCAGTGGTTCATCAACCACCCGTCCACGCAGGCCACGCTTGCCGCGCAGGCGGCAGGAACGTCGGTGAGGATGATTGGCAAGGGGGCGCTCGACCAGCTCGAGGTGGTGCTGCCGCCACTGGAGAAACAGCGGCGGATCGTGGAAGTCGCGCAGCTGGCGTCGCGCGAGGCCGCTTTGCTGGAGGAATTGAGGGGGCGCCGCAAGGCGCTACTCGAAGGGATCCTGCTGCGTAGCGCAGAGGAGGCCCGCTGATGTTTGGCGGGTAAGGAAGCCGGTCTGGGTACTGGACCTGCTCAGACCGGCACGTCGTTCAACACAACGTTTGAGGTGGCGATTATGGCCAACAAGGCTTCTTCCAGCAACACGCGGCACGTGGTGCCGAACCCCAAGGGCGGGTGGGACAACAAGCGCGGCGGGGCGAGCCGCGCCGGATCTCACCACGACACCAAGCAGGAAGCCATTGACGCCGCACGGCGCATGAGTCAGCGCGAGGGATCGGAACTGAAGATCCACAACCGCGACGGGAAGATCAGTCAGTCCGACAGCCACGGCAACGACCCCAAGAAGATTCCCGGCTGACAGGAAAAAGTGGGGGGCGCCGCAGCCCCCCGCCCAGAACCATCAAGGAGCACGACGTGACCGAAAAGCTGTCTCAACAGGAAGTCAACGCCACCGCCTGGGCGGCGTGCGACACCTTCCGGGGCGTGATCGATCCCGCGCAGTACAAGGACTACATCTTGGTGATGCTGTTCCTGAAGTACATCAGCGACCTGTGGAACGACCATTACGCTGAATACAAAGCGCAGTACGGTGATGACGACGAGCGCATCCGCCGCAAGCTTGAGCGCGAGCGCTTCATCCTTCCCTATGTCGAGCTGAAGGAAGACGATCCGCAGACCGGCAAGAGCCGGGGCATCGACCGCTTCCTGGGCGACTTCCATGCGCTGTACGAGCGCCGCAACGAGCCCAACATCGGCGAGCTGGTCAACATCGTGCTCGACCACATCGAGGACGCCAACAAGGCCAAGCTCGAAGGGGTGTTTCGCAACATCGACTTCAACAGCGAGGCCAACCTCGGCAAGGCCAAAGACCGCAACCGCCGCCTCAAAACCCTGCTGGAGGACTTCGCCAAGCTCGACCTGCGCCCTTCGCGCGTGTCCGAAGACGTCATCGGCAACACTTACATCTACCTCATCGAACGCTTCGGCTCGGATGCCGGCAAGAAGGCCGGCGAGTTCTACACCCCCAAGATGGTCTCGCGGCTGTTGGCCGCGCTGGCCAACCCCAAGCCGGGCGACCGCATCTGCGACCCCTCCTGCGGCTCGGGCAGCTTGCTGATCGAAGCCGCGCAGTGGGTCGAGGCGCAGGGCAGCCAGAACTACGCGCTATTTGGCGAAGAGGTCAACGGCGCCACTTGGGCGCTGGCGCGGATGAACATGTTCATCCACAGCAAGGACGCCGCCCGCATCGAATGGTGCGACACCCTCAACAGCCCGGCGCTGATCGAGGGCGACCGGCTGATGAAGTTCAATGTGGTGGTCGCCAACCCGCCGTTCTCGCTGGACAAATGGGGCGCGGAGCACGCCGACCACGACCGTTTCAACCGCTTCTGGCGCGGCGTGCCGCCCAAGTCCAAGGGCGACTGGGCCTTCATCACCAACATGATCGAGCGCGCCTTGCCGCAGGAAGGCCGGGTGGCCGTGGTCGTGCCGCACGGCGTGCTCTTTCGCGGCGGCGCCGAAGGGCGCATCCGCCGCGCCATGATCGAGGAAAACCTGCTCGATGCCGTCGTCGGCCTGCCGGGCAACCTGTTTCCCACCACCTCCATCCCGGTGGCCATCCTGCTCTTTGACCGCGCCCGCGAAAAAGGCGGCCCGCGTGAGGATGTGCGCGACGTGCTGTTCGTGGACGCGAGCCGCGAGTTCATCCCCGGCAAGAACCAGAACCAGCTCTCCGAAGCGCACTTTCAGAAGATCGTCTCGACGGTGGCCGCACGGCGCAAGGTCGACAAGTACGCCTACGTGGCTTCACTCGACGAGATCGCCGAAAACGACTTCAACCTCAACATCCCGCGTTACGTCGACACCTTTGAGGAGGAGGAAGAAATCGACGTCGCCGCCGTGCAGCGCGAAATCGAACAGCTCGAACGGGAGCTTGCCGACGTCCGCGCCCGCATGCGCGAGCACCTCAAGGCGCTGGGCGTGGAGGGCGTATGAGCACCGCCCCCGACTCCTCCCTTCGGTCGGATTCGCCCCCCGAGGGGGCCAAGAAACTCTTGGGGCGGCCCGACGAGTTTCTTGAGAGCCGCAAGCCACCGACTACCGCCCCGAACCCCGGCGCCCTATCACCCGCTCCGGGCGAAACCCCGTTCCTGCTCTACACCGCCCAGGATGAAAGCGTCAAAGTGCGCGTGCTGGTACAGGCCGAGACCCTTTGGCTGACGCTCGCGCACATGGCTGAGCTCTTTGGCGTCGGCGTGCCGGCCATCTCCAAGCACCTCAAGAACATCTTCGAGTCCGGCGAGCTCGCCCGGGAGGCAACTGTTTCCAAAATGGAAACGGTTCAAAACGAAGGGGGCAGACAGGTGCGGCGTGCGCTCGAATACTACAACCTCGACGCCATCATCGCCGTGGGCTACCGCGTCAACTCCCGCCGCGCCACCCAGTTCCGCATCTGGGCCACTGGCGTGCTCAAGGAATACATCAAAAAAGGCTTCGTCCTCGACGATGAACGCCTAAAACAGGGCAAGCAGGTCTTCGGCGAAGACTACTTCCGCGAGCTTCTGGAGCGGGTGCGCGCCATCCGCGCCAGCGAGCGGCGCATCTGGCAGCAGATCACCGACATCTTCGCCGAGTGCAGCATCGACTACGACCCGAAAAGCGAAATCACCCAGGACTTTTTCGCCACGGTGCAGAACAAGTTCCACTACGCCATCACCGGGCAGATCGCCGCCGAGATCATCCACGCCAAGGCCGACCGCGCCGCGCCCAACATGGGGCTCACCACCTGGAAGAATGCCCCTGCTGGGCGCATCCTGCCCTCGGACGTGACCGTTGCCAAGAATTACCTTTCCGAGCCCGAAATCAAGCGCCTGGAACGCAGCGTTTCGGGCTTTTTCGATTACATCGAAAACCTGCTCGAAAACCGGCGGCTCTTCAACATGGCCGAGTTCGTCGCCGCCGTGGATAAGTTCCTCGACTTCAACGAATACCGCGTGCTCGAAGGGCGCGGGCGGGTGAGCAAAAAGCAGGCGGACGAGAAGGCGCTGGCCGAATACGCCGAGTTCAACAAGACGCAGCGGGTCGAGTCGGATTTTGATCGGTTTGTAAAAGGCCGACTGGCTGAGAATGCGGAGGGTGTGCAGGCGCTGGAGCGGATCGAGCGGCGGTTGGAGAGTGGGGAGGGGAAAAGGAAATGAGGGCAGCAATGACCCGACTCGGAGAAATCGCTCGGGTTACATCGGGCGGCACGCCAGATCGAGAACGACCCGAATACTGGGGCGGAACCATCCCATGGGTAAAGACAAGTTTGATACAGAATTGCGAGATCAACCTCGCAGACATCGACGAATTCATTACCGAGGAGGGCCTCAAGAAATCAGCCGCAAAGATCATTCCGGCCAGCTCGATTCTCATGGCCATGATTGGCCAAGGAAAGACGCGAGGACAAGTTGCAATCCTCAAAACTGATGCCGCAATCAACCAAAATTGTGCGGCATTGATCCTCAACGAAGGCATTGACGCCCGTTATGTGTATCAGCAGCTTCTGTATCGGTATGAAGAGCTCAGGAATGTGAGCAATAGCAGCGGGCAGCAGAATCTAAACGCCGATCTGATCCGTGGTTTCAAGATTCCGCTTGCTGACGCGACGCAGCAGGCGGCAATTGGAGGCGTGCTGACTGACTGGGACACCGCCATCGAAACCACCGAGCGCCTGATCGCGGCGAAGGAGCGGTTCTATGCCCATGAACTCTCGCGCCTCATCAGCTGCAGCCAGCATCCGCGGCGGCCAAACGGCGATTCCGCAAGCAAAGCTTCTGAGCCTGATCGTGGTAGCCAATGGCGCACAGTTTCGCTCTCAGACATTGCTACCGTGTGGAAGGGTCAACAGCTCAATAAAGAGCACATGGAGGAGAGTGGTGCTTACTATGTGCTCAATGGCGGAATAAATCCATCCGGAAGGACCGACGATTGGAATTGTGAAGCTGGCACCATTACGATCAGTGAAGGAGGAAACTCGTGCGGTTTTGTGTCTTACAACTCAGAAAGTTTCTGGTGTGGTGGGCACTGTTATGCCCTAAAGAATTTGGCCAAGGCTGTAGACGCGCATTATTTGTTTCATTATCTGAAAGGTAACCAAGACCGCTTAATGGCTTTGCGCGTTGGTTCTGGATTACCGAACATTCAAAAATCAGACATCGAAGCATTCCCCGTTGTCCTGCCCGCCTTCACCATACAAACCGCCATCGCCCGCTATCTCAACGCCGTGCGCGAAGAAATCACGTTGCTTTCCCGTTCCCTCGGCGCCCTCAAACGCCAAAAACGCGGCCTGATGCAAAAGCTGTTGACCGGCCAATGGCGGGTGCCGCTCGCGCAAGATGCCACATCGCCCGACGCTCTTCAGGAGGTCACCCCATGAGCATCGTCTTTACGCAAGGCGCACAGTGGGTGCGCGCCGACTTTCATCTGCACACCCGCGCCGACAAGGAATTTCGCTATGCCGAGGAGCCCAACGCCTTCGTCGCCCGCTATGTCGAAGCGTTGGCGCAAGCGGACATTCGCCTGGGCGTGATCACCAATCACAACAAGTTCGATCTCGATGAATTCAAGGCGCTGCGCAAGGCGGCACGCAAGCGGGACATCGAGCTGTTGCCGGGGGTTGAGCTCTCGATCGGCGACGGCGCCAATGGCATCCATACGCTGATCGTCTTTTCGGATGCGTGGATCGAGGGGCACGACTACATCAATCCGTTTCTCGCCAGCGCTTTCGCTGGTAAAGCGCCAGCCGAATACGAGCAGGAGAACGGACGCAGTGCCTGGTCGCTGCTGGAGACCATCAAACGCCTCGAAGAGCAGCACCGTGATTTTTTCCTGGTCTTTGCCCATGTCGAGTCGCGCAGTGGCCTGTGGGCCGAGCTCGATGGGGGCCGACTGGAGGAGCTGGGCCGTAACCCTGCCTTCCGCCGCCATACTTTAGGGTTCCAGAAGGTGCGCACGCGCAATGGCGCAGAGACGGGCAAACCTAGCCGCAGCAAAGTACAAGCTTGGCTCAAAGACTGGTATCCCGCCGAGCTCGAAGGCTGCGACGCCAAGTGCATCGAAGACATTGGTAAAGGCGAGGCCTGTTACCTCAAGCTAGGCGAATTGTCCTTCGAAGCCGTCAAGTTTGCCTTGACCGATCCAGCAGCGCGCGTGGCCGCCAACGAACCGCCAAAACATCAGGGCTCGTACATCCGCAGCATGCACTTCGACGGCGGCGTCCTCGACGGGCAAACGCTCTATTTCTCGCCCGAACTGAACACGCTGATCGGCATCCGCGGCAGCGGCAAGTCGTCCATTCTGGAGGCTGTACGTTATGCACTCGATATTCCCCGTGGCGAGAAGGCGCAGGATTTGAAGTACAAAGACGAGCTGGTGCGCCATACCCTGGGCAGCGGCGGCAAGGTGACGCTGACAGCTTGCGACGTGTATGGCCAGGAATTCACCATCTCCCGCATCTACCGCGAGGCGCCGAATGTCTATTTGGGCGGCAAGTTGCAGCCGGGCGTGTCGATCCGGGAAACCGTGCTGCGCCGGCCGATCTACTTTGGGCAAAAAGACCTTTCCAGCACCGGCGAAGGCTTCGAGACCGATCTGGTGGAAAAGCTGGTGGGCGACAAGCTGCGCGCGCTGCGCGACGAAATCGAAACCCAGCGCAAACATGTGCGTGATATGGCCAGCCGCTGGCTCAAGCTCAGCAATACCGCCGAACTTAGGCGCGATTACGAGGCTCAGCTTAGCGATGCCAACTTCCGGCTGAAGAAGTTTGAAGAGTACGGGGTTGCCGACAAACTGCAAAAGCGCCTGGGTTTCCAGCAAGATGCCGCTGCCCTTGCCCGCATGAAGGCGCGGGCAGACAGCTTCGTGCTCGCCCTTGGGCAACTGATTGCCGAGCATGAGGATGAGTTGCGCAATGCCACGCGCTATGCCTCCAAGCAAAACCCCGAGTTTTTCAGGGCCTATTACACCGAATTTGCCAACCTCGTCGCCAAAGTCGATCAGCTCAAGCAAGTCGAGCAGGAGGCTCGCGCCATCCTTTCCCGACTTCAAGCCAAACAAGGCGAGTTCGACAACGAGCGCCAGAGTCTTCAGGAGGAGTTTGCCCAGGTCGAACGCCAACTGGCTCAGGAGCTCAAGCAGACTGGCCTGACCGCCATCCAGCCGGATGACTTCTTGACCCTACAGCAGCGCAAAACCAAGGCGGAACAGATGCTGGAGGCGCTGACCAAGCAGGAAGGCCAGCAAAGCAGTCTGCGCGATGCGCTCTATACCGAGATCGACAAGCTCAACGAACTTTGGCTGCGTGAATTCAACGCCATCAAGGCCGAATTGGATCGAGTGAACGCCGCCCATACCGCCTTGCAGATCGAAGCCGACTTCAAGGGCGACAAGGACGCCGCCATCGGCTTCATGCAGCAGCTCTTTAAGGGCAGCAACGTCCGCGAAACCACCCTGCGCGCGGTGATGGAGGATTACGCCGATTTCGGCGGCCTGTTGCGCGATTTGCCCAACGCTTTGAAAAAAGCGGGCAGCACGCCGCAGGTTTTTGAAAAGACGTTCATGCAGAACCTGGTGGAGTTTGTCAGCTATCAGGTGCCCAACCGCTTCGTGATCCGCTATCGCGGCAAGGAGCTCAAGCACCACTCGCTCGGGCAGCGGGCTTCGGCGCTTCTGCTGTTTGTGCTCAGCCAGCGCCAGAACGACGTGATCATCATCGACCAGCCAGAAGACGATCTGGACAACCAGACCATCTACGACGATGTGATCAAACTGTTGCGCGAGATGAAACCGCAGGTGCAGTTCATCTTTGCGACCCACAACGCGAACTTCCCGGTGCTGGGCGATGCGGAGCAGGTGATCGCCTGTCGCTATCAGGACGAACAAATCTCGGTGCAAAGCGGCAGCATCGACGCGCGCCCAATGCAGGAGGCCATCATCAACATCATGGAAGGCGGGCGCGAGGCCTTCGACCGACGTAAAGAGGTTTACAACCTATGGAAACCGCAGAGCTGATCGAGGTCTTGAGTCGGGGCGAGGACAGCCGCCATCAGTTCAAGGAGAACTTCACCAACCCCGACGCGCTGGCGGCGGAGATCGTGGCCTTTAGCAACAGCGCTGGCGGGCAGATTTTCATTGGCGTGCAAAACGATGGCGTGGTCATCGGCTTGTCGCACGCGGACATCGATCGCCTGAACCAACTGATCTCAAATGCTTCCTCGCAAAATGTGCGTCCCGCGGTGAACCCGCTCACCGAAAACGTGCCGCATCCCAACGGCACGGTGCTGGTGGTGACCATCCCGGAGGGCGTGAGCAAGCCCTACATGGATAAGAACGGCGCGATCTGGGTCAAAAACGGTGCGGACAAGCGCCGCGCCACCTCGCGCGAGGAGCTCCAGCGCTTGTTCCAGCAGGCCGGTCTTGTCCATGCGGATGAGACGCCCGTGGCGGGCTTGGGCGTAGGGGATATGGACATGCCCTATTTCGCAGCCTTCTTCGAGCAGCAGTTCGGCGAGCCGCTCACCGAGCACAAGCAGCCATTGCCGCAGCTTCTGACCAACATGAACCTGATGAACCAGGGACGGCTCAACCTGGCCGGTAGTCTGCTGTTTGCCAGGGCGCCGCAGTATGCGCTACCCGCCTTCATCGTCAAGGCCGTCGCCTTTGTCGGTACAGACATCGAGGATCAGCGCTACATCGACAGCCGCGACATCACCGGCAAGCTGGCCGATGTGTTTCAGCAGACACTTGGCTTCATCGTCGCCAACACGCGCGCCGTGCAGGGCGACCAAGGTTTCAACTCCCAAGGACAGCCCGAGATTCCGCGCATCGTTTGGGAAGAGCTGGTCGCCAATGCGCTCATTCACCGCGACTACTTCATCAGCGCGCCGGTACGCGTGCTGGTGTTTGCCGATCGGGTCGAGATCATCAGCCCCGGCCATCTGCCCAACCATTTGACGGTCGAAAACATCAAGGCGGGCAATTCGAATATCCGCAATCCCATCCTCGCATCCTTCGCGGCCAAGCTCTTGCCCTACCGAGGTCTGGGTAGCGGGATCCTGCGCGCATTGCGCGCTTGGCCGCAGATTGAACTGATCGACGACCGCTATGGCAACCTGTTCAAAGCTATCGTCAAGCGTACCTGAGGATGGACGACATTGACGGCTTTCGCTTCAACGAGAAATACCTCTCGCAGATTCCCGCGCTGCAGCTGCTCATCAACCTGGGCTATGCCTACCTCACGCCGGAGCAGGCGCTCGCCGCCCGCGGGGGCAAGCTGGGGCAGGTGCTGTTGGAAGAAGTGCTGCGCGAGCGGCTGAAGAAAATCAACCGCATCCAGTACAAGGGGCAGAGCTACCTGTTTTCCGAGGAAAACATCCAGACCGCCATCCAACGCCTGAAGAACGTCAAGTACGACGGCTTGCTGAAAACCAACGAGGCCATCTATGACCTGCTGACGCTGGGCGTGGCGCTGGAGCAGTCCATCGAGGGCGACAGCAAGAGCTTTACGCTCAACTACATCGACTGGAAGAACCCGGCCAACAACGTCTACCACGTCACGGCCGAGTTCCCGGTCGAACGCACGCGAAGCAGCGAGACCTGCCGGCCGGACATCGTGCTGTTTGTCAACGGCATTCCGTTTGCGGTGATCGAGTGCAAGTCGCCCAAGGTGGAAGTCGAGCAGGCGGTGTCGCAGATGATCCGCAACCAGCGCGAAGAGTACATCCCCAAGCTGTTCACCTATGCCCAGTTGCTGTTGGCAACCAACAAGAACGCAGTGCGTTACGCGACGGTGGGCACGCCAGCGAAGTTCTGGGCGGTCTGGCGGGAGGAGATCGACACTGTCAAGCTGCACTCGGTACGGGAAAAGCCTCTTCCCGCCGCGGCCAAGGCCGGGCTGTTCGACCTGATTTGGGATGGCCAATCATTGCGCGAGCCGGAAGGCGGCAAGCCGTGGGCGATCACCGAACAGGATCGCATGCTGTATGCCTTGTGCCGCCCAGAGCGGCTGCTCGATTTGGCCTTTCGTTTCACTGTCTTTGACGCCGGCATCCGCAAGGTTGCCCGCTACCAGCAGTTCTTCGCCGTCCAGCGCGTGCTCGAGCGCGTCAAGCAGCGGGACGATGTGGGGCGGCGCTTGGGCGGCATCATCTGGCACACCCAAGGGTCGGGCAAGTCACTGACCATGGTGATGCTGGCGCGCGCCCTGGCGCTCGACCCCGACATCCGCAACCCACGCATCGTGCTGGTCACCGACCGGGTGGACTTGGACAAGCAGCTTGGCAACACCTTTGCCGCATGCGGCTTGATGCCGGATCGGGCGGATAGCGGGCGCCATCTGCTGGAGCTGCTCTCCGAGAACAAGGCGCACATCGTCACCACGCTCATTCACAAGTTCGACAAGGCGCTGTCGATCAAGAAGCACGTCGAGGAATCGGCCGACATCTTCATCCTGGTCGACGAGAGCCACCGCACCAACTTCGGCGGCTTTGCCGCGCGCATGCGGCAGATGTTCCCGATGGCCTGCTACCTGGGCTTCACCGGCACGCCGTTGATGAAGAAGGAGAAGAACAACTTCGCCAAGTTCGGCGGCTTGATCGACACCTATGCGATTAATCAGGCCGTCAAGGATGGCGCGGTGGTTCCCCTGCTGTATGAGGCGCGGCATGTGGAGATGGAGCAGAACGAGAAAGCTATCGACACCTGGTTCGAGCGCCACACGCAAGGGCTGACGGATGCGCAAAAGGCTGATCTGAAGAAGAAATACAGCCGGGCCGAGATGCTCAACAAGGCCGATCAGGTGATCTACATGCGGGCCTTCGACATCAGCGAGCACTACCGGCAAAACTGGCAAGGCACCGGCTTCAAGGCGCAGCTCGTTGCGCCGAGCAAGGCGGCCGCCCTCACCTACAAGAAGTTTCTCGACGAGATCGGGCATGTGACGAGCGAGGTCATCATTTCGCCACCCGACACCCGCGAAGGCAACGAGGAGACGGACGACAAGCCAGCCGATGAGGTCGTGGCCTTCTGGGAACGGATGATGAAGCGCTATGGCTCCGAGGAGGAGTACAACAAGCAGCTCATCAACCAGTTCAAGTACGGAGACGATCCGGAAATCCTCATCGTCGTCGACAAGCTCCTGACCGGCTTTGATGCGCCACGTAACACGGTGCTGTACCTGACGCGCAAGCTGCGCGAGCACACCCTGCTGCAGGCCATCGCCCGGGTGAACCGTCTGTATGACGATGACCAAGGCACGCAGCCCAAGGAGTTCGGCTACATCATCGATTACGCCGGCATTCTGGGTGAGCTCGATCAGGCGCTGACAACCTATAGCGCCCTCGACGGCTTCGACGAGGCCGACCTGGCCGGGGCCCTGGTCAGCATCCAGGAGGAAGTCAAGAAGCTGCCGCAGCGGCATGCCGATCTTTGGGACCTCTTCAACGAGGTCAAGAACCAGCGCGACGAAGAAGCCTATGAGCAGCTGCTGGCGGACGAAAAGCGGCGGGAGACGTTTTATGGGCGGCTGGCGGCCTTCGGCAAGACGCTCTCGATTGCGATGTCATCTGAGCAGTTCATCGCCTCGACGCCCGAGCAGAAGTTGCAGTCGTACAAGACCGACCTGAAGCGGTTTACGAACCTGAAGGCGTCCGTCAAGTTGCGCTATGCCGAGTCGGTGGACTACCGCGACTTCGAACCCAAGATCAAGAAGCTCTTGGACACCCACATTTCGGCGAGCGAGGTGGTTCGGCTGAATGAACCCGTGAACATCTTCGACGAGAAGGCGTTCAAGCAGGTGGTCGAGGATCGAGGTGAAGCCAGGACCACCGCCGCGAAGGCCGACATGATCGCGCATGCGACCAAGAAGGCCATCAGCGAGCGCCTGGAACAGGACCCCGCGTTCTACGAGAAGTTCTCGAAACTCATTCAGCAAGCCATCGACGACTTCCGCGCCCAACGCATTTCGGACCTGGAGTACCTGAACAAGGTCAGCGAGATCAAGGATGCGGTGGTCAACCGGCGCAGTGACGACGCACCAGCGCAGTTGGCCGGCAACGACAACGCCCTTGCTTTGTACGGCGTTTTGAAGCCCTATGTGAGCGGCCATGTGCAGGCGGAAGACGTGGCGGCAACGCTTGCTGCCGACGCGGCCGTCGACATCTGGTCGATCATTCAGCGCAACAAGAAGGTGGGCTTTTGGGACGATGTGGACGCACAACGTCGAACGATGAACGAGATCGACGACTACCTGTACGACGAGGTCAAGGACAAGAAGGGCGTGCCGCTTTCGACCGGCGAGATGGACGACATTATCGATCGGACGATGCAGCTGGCTCGGCACCGGATGGTGGTATGAGCGATCGACGCGGATCGGTCTGCTATGGGGACGAGGTCATCCGCTACGAAGTTGTAGAAAGGCCGGCAAGGCGGACGCTGGGCATCGAGGTTCATCCCGGCGGGCGCGTCGTCGTGCTCGCCCAGAGAGGGTGTGATGACGCAACCATCGATGAGAGGCTGCGCCTGCGTGCGGGCTGGATCAGCCGGCAGCTGGCGACTTTCTCGCAGTATGAGCAGTGCACCGCACCGAGGCAGTATCTGAGCGGTGAGTCGCATCGCTACCTGGGACGGCAGTACCGCTTGCGCGTCAAGGCGAACGATCCGCAGGCCCGTCAAGATCAGGTGAAACTGACCCGGGGCGAAATGTGGGTCATCAGTTCGGGGGAACTGCCCCCCGCCAAGGTCAAGGCGCTCCTGCGACGCTGGTATCTTGAGCGAGCACGCGAAGTGTTCGATGGCGTGCTGACGGATGCCTTTGATGCGTTCCAGCGACTTGGGCACGCGAGGCCACGCATCGTCGTCCGCGAGATGCGCAGCCGGTGGGGGAGCTTGTCGCCAAACGGCCAAATGACGCTGAACTCACGTTTGGTGCAAGCCCCACGTCCTTGTGTCGAATACGTGATCGTGCATGAGCTTTGCCACCTGGTGCACAAGAACCACGGCTCAGCGTTTTTCGCTTTGCTTGGACAAGTTTTGCCGGACTGGCAGATCCGCAAACAGAGGCTCGAACTAGCCCTGCTGTGACCATCCCCCCCAGCAAACCTGCCTCGGCATCGCGGCGAGCGACCAAGCCAGGAAGAACCCAGCCAGCTCCGTGGACCTAGCGTCTCAGTTCGCTCCCGACGCAGCCCCAATCCCGCTGGTTCACTCGTAGCCGCAGCGTCGAAGTCTGCAGCTGAATCGCCCCGGGTTTTGAGGAGGCTTTGACTCTAGAGAGAATGAAGCCATGAGCAAAGCCAACAAGTATTCCCCCGAAGTCCGTGAACGTGCCGTCCGCCTGGTGCAGGAGCACCGTGGCGAGTATCCGTCACTGTGGGCGGCCATCGAATCGATTGCCCCGAAGATCGGCTGTTCGGCCAACAGCCTGCGCACCTGGGTACGCACGCATGAGATCGATGCCGGCCTGCGCGCTGGCGTGACGACCGACGAACGCGAACGCCTCGAGGCCCTGGAGCGTGAGAACAAGGAGCTGCGCAAGGCCAACGAGATACTGAAGCTGGCGAGCGCGTTTTTCGCCCAGGCGGAGCTCGACCGCCGGCTCGAGTCCTGACCGACTTCATCGACCGGCACCGGGACAGCCACGGGGTCGAGCCGATCTGCAAGGTCTTGCGGATTGCCCCGTCCGGGTATTGGCGCCATGCGGCGCAGCAGCGCGACCTCCGCCTGCTTCCCGCGCGTGCCCGGCGCGATGCGGTTCTGATGCGAGAAATTCAGCGGGTCTGGCACGCCAATAGGTAGGTGTATGGCGCCGACAAGGTCTGGCGCCCGTTGAACCGCGAAGGTATCCAGGTCGCCCGTTGCACGGTCGAGCGCCTGGTGAAGCGGTTGGGGCTGGCCGGTGTGCGGCGCGGCAAGGTGGTGCGCACCACGGTGCCCGACCACGCCGCCCCATGCCCGCTGGATCGGGTCAGCCGGCAATTCAAGGCGGCTCGTCCCAATCAGCTGTGGGTGTCGGATGTCACCTCCGTCTCGACCTGGCAGGGCTGGTTGTATGTGGCCTTCGTGATTGACGTGTTCGCCCGTCGCACCGTGGGCTGGCGGGTCAGTCATTCAATGCGGACCGACTTCGTCCTGGACGCACTGGAGCAGGCCCTGTACGCCCGG
>NZ_AUKJ01000022.1:7500-133379 GCF_000424685.1 Methylococcus capsulatus str. Texas = ATCC 19069 | reverse complement strand
CGGCTGGGTGAGTTCTACACCGCCTCGGTGCGTTTCCTGGATTCCGACGTGTACAAGGACACCACCGGCTATCCGGAAGACCTGCTGGCCGAAGACGGCCTGAGCGTCAGCGACAACAGCCCGCTGGCTCCGGGTGAGACCCGCACGGTCGACGTGACGGCGTCCGACGCGGCGTGGGAAGTGTACCGTCTGTCCGACATCATCTACGATCCGGACAGCCGTTTCGCCGGTCTGCTGTTCTTCTTCGACGCCACTGGCAACCGCCAGGTCGTCCAGATCGACGCACCGCTGATCCCGTCGTTCATGTAATCGCCTGGGGGAGTCCTTCGGGGCTCCCCTGCCGGCGGTCAACGCCAAAACCCCCGGCCGGCAACGGTCGGGGGTTTTTTATCGGCGGGATTTAGACGTTCAGGGGGCGACGATCGTCAAGCAACAAGGCCCCCACCAGGCCGGGGCCTTGTCGTCGAGCGTCGGCGGCGCCGTCAGCCCTCGGCGGTTCGCGAAGCCTTCTTGCGCTCGTGTTCCTGCAGGAGCTTCTTGCGGATGCGAATGCTCTGAGGGGTCACTTCCACGAGTTCATCGTCGTCGATGAATTCTATCGCCTGCTCGAGAGTGAATTTGATCGCGGGTGTCAAAAGGATGTTTTCGTCGCTGCCCGCTGCCCGGATGTTGGTGAGCTGTTTCGCTTTCGTGGGGTTGACCACCAGATCGTTTCCCCGCGTATGTACGCCCACGACCATGCCCTCGTAGACTTCATCGCCGTGTTCGACGAACAGGCGTCCGCGTTCCTGTAGGTTGAACAGGGAAAACGCCAGCGCTTTACCCGTTGTGTTGGAAATCAGCGCCCCATTGGTCCTCTGCCCAATCGCGCCCCTCTTGATTGGTCCGTAGTGATCGAACACGTGATACAGCAGGCCGGTGCCGGATGTAGTGGTGAGGAATTCGGTTTGAAATCCGATGAGTCCGCGGGAGGGGATGAGGTATTCGAGACGCACGCGTCCTTGCCCATCCGGCACCATGTTACGGAGGTCGCCTTTGCGCTCCCCGAGCTTTTCCATAACAGCGCCCTGATGTGTTTCCTCCACTTCTATCGTCACGAATTCATAGGGCTCACAAGGTTCGCCGTCGATTTCACGAATGATGACCTCAGGTCTGGAAACGGCCAATTCATAGCCCTCTCGCCGCATGTTTTCGATCAAAATCGAAAGATGCAGTTCACCTCGGCCAGAAACCGTGAATTTGTCCGGGTCGGCCGTATCCTCCACCCGCAGTGCGACGTTGTGGATCAATTCGCGGTTCAGCCTGTCCCGAATCTGCCTGGACGTCAAAAACTTGCCTTCCCTTCCCGCGAAGGGCGAATTGTTCACCTGAAAGGTCATGCTCACCGTGGGTTCGTCCACGGTGAGCGGGGGGAGCTGTTCGGCAAACCCGACCGCGCAAAGCGTATCCGAAATCTCGAGCCCCTCGATACCGGTGAAAGCGATGATATCGCCGGCGTTCGCCTCTTCCCTTTCGATGCGCTCCAGACCGTGGAACGCCAGAACCTGGAGAATGCGTGCGGCGCTCTGCCTGCCATCACGCTTGATCAGTGTGACGGGGGTATTCCTCTTGACGGTGCCTCGGGTGATTCTTCCAATGCCAATGACACCCACATACGAATTGTAATCGAGGCTGCTGACCTGCATCTGAAAGGGACCGTCGGTGTCCACGTCGGGCGGTGAGACATGATTCACGATGGCCTCGAACAGCGGCTCAAGCGTGCCTTCCGAGATATCCGGGCTGAGCCCCGCATACCCGTTCAAGGCCGAGCAGTAGATCACCGGGAAATCGAGCTGGGCCTCGGTGGCGCCAAGGCGGTCGAACAGATCGAAGGTCTGATCGAGCACCCAGGCCGCGCGGGCGCCGGGCCGGTCGATCTTGTTGATCACCACGATGGGATGCAGCCCCATGGCGAAGGCTTTCTGGGTGACGAAGCGGGTTTGTGGCATGGGGCCGTCGACGGCGTCGACCAGCAGCAACACCGAGTCGACCATGGAAAGCACGCGCTCGACCTCACCTCCGAAATCGGCGTGGCCGGGCGTGTCGACGATATTGATACGGTAATCCCGCCACTTGATCGCGGTATTTTTTGCCAGAATGGTGATGCCGCGCTCCTTCTCGAGGTCGTTGGAGTCCATGACGCGCTCGCCCACCCGCTCGTGAGCGGCGAAAGTGCCGCTTTGCTGGAGCAGCTTGTCTACCAAGGTGGTTTTTCCGTGGTCGACGTGGGCGATGATCGCTATGTTGCGTAATTTTTCTACCATGTTCCTAAAGGGTGTCGGGTGGGGAAAAAAGAAAGCACCCGGCTTCGGGGCGAAGCCAGGTGCTTGTGAATAAATTGGACCGCGATTCAGCTCGCCGGTTTCATGGGGAGCGACAGCCTCCCCCGATGGAAAAGCCGTCCGGAGGTGTTTGCTCTTTGGCGGGCACGGCCGGTGCGTTCCGCTTCCGGGACAGGCGCATGCTCGGATGGTCAGCTCTGTTCCCAGGGTAAACCTCGATAACGCCAACCTCCTCTCGAGCTTCGATGGCGGCTGTCGTCCAGAGGACCTTCGAAACCTTCGCGGATATTGTACAGTTTCGAGTAGCCGGCCGCTGACAACTGCTCCGCGGCTTCTTGCGACCGCTGTCCGCTCCTGCACAGCAGCAGGACCGGCGTCGCAAGGTCGGGTACGATCTGCCGGACCCCTTCGAGGAAGTCGGGATTGACTAGCCAACCGGGGGCAAATTTCAAGGGAACGTTGTGTGCCCCAGGGGGGTGCCCGATCATCGTGAACTCGATGGGGTCACGCACGTCGATGAGGACGTGCTCGGGATGTTCCAGCATGAACTGCCAGGCGGCGGCGGGGTCGATTTGCTCGATCATGATTCAGGTCTCTGGGCTACAAGAAAAGCTTCGTCACGTTGGCCGGCATCCGGTCGGCCCGTCCGTGCTTCATCCCGGTAATAACGGATCAGCAATCCGTCGAAGAGCCGGATGAGCTCGTTGTCGTGCAGCAGGAAGCGCGGATTGTTGGGGCCGTGGTCGCTGCTCTTGGTCTTCACGAAAGTCTGATAGAACAACAAGCCGCCCGGTTTGAGCGCGCCGACGATCGTCTTCACCAGTGTCCGTTCGAGGAACCGGGTCACGACGATCACCTCGTAACTTCCGTTGGACCATTGGCCTTCCATGACATCGCCGACTTGGGCGTGGATGGGCAGACCTTCCATGCGTGCGGCATGGGCGAGCGCTTCGATTCCCGCCTCGGACAGGTCGATGGCGTCCACCTCGAACCCCCGCCGGGCCAGAAACAGCGCATTGCCTCCGAGTCCGCAAGCGAGGTCCAGCGCTCTACCGCCACCCGGCAGGAGATGCTCGTTCTGGGACAGGACCATGGCGGCATCGGGGAACGGGCCCTTCCATTCCCGATAGATCCGGTCCCACTTTTGCCGGGGCGTCTCAGCGTCCATCGTCAGCCCCGCGGAGAATCTCCCTGAAACATCTGTTCGATGATCGGAATCACCTTCTTGTCGAGCAGGAACATGATGACATGATCCCCTTCTTCTATGACCGTGTCGTGATGGACCTGGATCACCTCTTTGTCTCTGACCAGGGCGCCCATGACCACGCCCGGCGGAATGGGGATGCGGTCGATCGGTATGCCGATCACTTTCGATTTGCCGGGCGTTCCATGTGCGACCGCTTCGAGCGCTTCGGCGGCGCCGTGGCGCAGCGAATGGACCTGGACTACATCGCCCTTGCGGATATGACGGAGCAGGGCGCCTATGGTGGATTGCTGGGGTGAAATGACCAGATCGATCTGGTTGGGATCGACGATGTCCGCATACGCGGCTTTGTTGACGAGGCTGATGACGCGCCGCGCGCCCAGGCGCTTGGCTAGCATTGCCGACAGGATGTTGGCTTCGTCATCGTTGGTAATGGCGCAGAAAATATCAGTGGTTTCGATGTTTTCACTCAGCAACAGTTCCTTGTCGGAAGCGTCTCCCAGCAACACCACGGTATTGGTCAGGTCGCCGGCGATCTTCTTGGCACGGTCGGCGTTTTTCTCGATGACCTTGACCTGATAGCGGTGTTCCAATGCCTGCGCCACCCGCTTGCCGACATGTCCGCCTCCGGCGAACATGAGCCGCCTGTAAGGTTTGTCGAGTTCGCGCAGTTCACTCATCACGTCGCTGATTTCTTCGGACGAGGCCATGAAGAACACTTCGTCGCCGTGTTCTATCGTCTGCCGCCCGTTCGGGATGATGGGACGGGCATTGCGGAAAATGGCGGTGATCCTGGCGTGGACATTGGGCATGTGCTGGTGAAGCTCGCGAATTTCACGGCCGACCAAGGGTCCTCCGGTCAGCGCCCGGACCGATACCAGTCGGATCTGTCCTTCGGCGAAATCCAGGACCTGGGAGGCACCCGGATATTGCAGCAGTCGTTCGATCATCTGGGTGACGATCTGTTCGGGGCTGATGACAACGTCTATGGGTACGCCGTCCTTCGAGAATATTTCCGGGTAGCTCAGATATTCGATGGCGCGCACCCGTGCGATCTTCTTCGGAATGTTGAACAGAGTGTGCGAGATTTGGCAGGCCAGCATGTTGGTTTCGTCATCGCTGGTCACGGCGATGAGCATGTCGGTATCATCCGCGCCTGCGCGTTTTAGCACCGTCGGGTGCGCCGCATTGCCCTGTACGGTGCCGATGTCGAAGCGGTCGTGCAATTCCCGCAGGACACTGGTCTGTTTGTCGACGACGACGATGTCGTTGTCCTCGCTGCAAAGGCTGGCCAGAACGCTCGTGCCGACCTGGCCGGCTCCCAGGATAATGATCTTCATCAGCGCTTGTCTTTGAACTTGATACCCAACGCATTGAGCTTCCGGTATAGATGCGTACGCTCCAGGCCGATGGCCTGGGACAGCCGGGCGACGCTGCCGCCGTATTTGTCCAGATGGTATTCGAGATAGGTCTTTTCGAAACGTTCGCGGGCTTCCTTGAGCGGAAGCTCGAAAAAGTCGGATTTGCCTTCCGCTTTCAGGGCGTCGGTCGTGCCGCCGAGGATGGATTTGACCTCCTCCAGTGAGACTTCTTCGCCGCTGCCCAGAATCAACAGCCGCTGGACCAGGTTTTTCAACTCCCGGACGTTGCCGTGCCAGGCGTAGTGACGTAAAAAATTTTGCACCGAGACCGGAAAACGCCGAAAGGGGAGCTTCTCCCGGCTGACGAAATAGTCCACATAAAACCGGAGCAATTCAGGGACGTCCTCACTGTGTTCCCGAAGTGGCGGAATCCTGAGCGTGACGGTATTCAGCAGATAGAACAGTTCCCGGCGGAAAAGCCCGGCGCGGACCGCATCGTCCAGGGGCACATGCGTCGATGCAACCAGCCGGAAATCGGTATGGATGGGTTCGGTGCCGCCGACGCGGTAAAACACGCCGGTTTCCAGCGCCCCCAGGAGGCGGACCTGGGTCTCCGGTTCGAGATCGGAGACATCCTCGAGAAACAGCGTGCCTCCGTGCGCCTGTTCCAGCAGTCCCCTGCGGATTTTTCCATTGTTTTCGCTGCCGAAGAATTCGATGGCGGATGCAGCGGGCGAAACGGTGCCGGCGGCCACTTCCACGAAAGGGCCGGAACGGCGCGAGCTGTGGGCATGCAGGTAACGCGCGGCGGTTTCTTTGCCACTGCCGGCCTCTCCGACCAAAAGAACCCGTGCATCGTGCTGGGCGATGCGTTTGATCTGCTCCCGTAGCAGTTCCATCGACGCGCTCTTGCCCACCAGTTCCATGGGCGCCGTTTCGGCTGCGCGCTTCACTCCCACGGTTTCGTGCCTCAAGCGGACCGACTCCAGTGCTCGCTCCACGGTGATCAAAAGTTTCGCCATCGAGATCGGCTTTTCCAGCACGTCATGGGCGCCTAGCCGGGTAGCCTCTATGGCGGTTTCGACCGTGGCATGCCCGGACATCATGATGACGGGACAGTCGATCGCTCCGCTTTCCAGCCATTCCCGCAGCAATGAAATACCGTCCTCGTCCGGCATCCAGATATCCAGCAGAACCAGGTCGGGCCGATGTTCCTGGACGGCCTGGCGGGCCGCGGCCCCGTTGTCGGCGGCGACCACCGTGTAGCCTTCGTCGGTGAGGATGTCCCGTACCAGTCCCCGGATGTCGGGCTCGTCATCGACGACCAATATGCAGCCTTGATTCATGATTTCCCTCCAGAGTTCCCGCCATTTGCTTCGGCTCCAAGGTCTGTTTCTGGGACGGGGAACCGGATGATGAAACCGGCGCCCTGCCGGAGTCCGTTTTCCACGCGGATGGTCCCGCCGTGTTCTTCGATGATCTTTTTGACGATCGCAAGTCCCAGACCGGTGCCCTTGGTTTTGGTGGTGACATAGGGTTCGAAGATCCGATCCGCCTGCTCCTTCGGAATGCCGGGGCCATTGTCTCGGACGGTCAGTTGCACGAAGGCTTCGCCCTGATCGACCGTCTTGCGAAGAATAAAGCACATCTTACCTTGTGTGGACGGCGTCAGGGCTTCCTGCGAATTCTTGATGAGATTGTGCAGGACTTGACGCAGTTGCAGCGGGTCGCCCGAAATCCTGGGCAGGCTCGGTTCTTCATCGATTTCGAAACTCATGCCGGATTGCGGCGGGTACAACGCCACCACTTCTTCCACGATTTCGGCCAGCGCGACTCGCCGGAGCTGGATGGTCGAGGATCTCGCATATTCGGCGAAGGCATTGACCATGGCTTTCAGTGCCTCGACCTGATGCACGATGGTGCGGGTCGAACGGTCCAGGATTTCCGCGTCGCGCTCGTCGAGCCGGCTGGCCAGCTTGTGATGCAGACGTTCGGCAGAGAGCTGGATTGGGGTGAGCGGATTTTTGATTTCGTGGGCCAGCCGTCGGGCGACCTCGCTCCAAGCCGCCTGGCGCTGGGCGAGGATCAATGCCGTCACGTCTTCGAATACCACCACGGCGCCGAGTTTATCGCCGTTGCCATTGAACAGGAGGGTGCCATGGCAGTAGAGCTCTCGCCGACCCGAGGGACCGACGAAGGACATTTCCCCCTCCCAGTTACCGGTGCCTTTTTCCAGCCAGCGCTCGATACGTTCCAGCGTTTCGGTGAGATAGGGATGGTCGGTTTTGAGCCGGGAGAGCGGGAGACCCAGGTAGTCGTGGGCGGGAACGTGCAGGATCTCGTCCACTGCGTGGTTCGCGGTGAGAAGCCGGGATTCTTTGTCGAAGCTGAGCACGCCCGAGGAGAGGTTGGACAGCACGGTTTCGAGATAGGCGCGCTGGCGCTCGACTTCGAGCCGCGACAATCGGGCCTCCTCACTGGCCTGGGCGAGTTTTTCGGTCATCGTGTTGAACGACTCGACCAGGAAACCGAGTTCGTCTTTCGCCCGCACTACGAGGCGCTGGCCGTAGCGGCCTTCGGCGACTGCGCGCGTCCCCTGGGCCAGCCGTCGCACCGGTGCGACGATGCGGCGGATGCTCACGAATGCGACCCAGATGGCCGCCAGGAGGCTGAGCAGCAGCACCAACGACAGCGTGAGGATGAATGTGTGCTTGAGGGAACTGCGGAGGAACCCGAGTTCCTTGTAGTGAACATAGGCCGCTTCGACCGTGCTGGCCAGCTGGGAGATGCGCAGTGGTACCGGGAACACGGCCTGCAGAAACAGAGGGTCGTCGGAGGGGATGGCCACGACGGCGCGGATCTGCAGATTGCCGTCCGGGTTGGGTTCCAGCCGGATAAAGGATTTGCCGTGTTTCACCCGGAGCAGAACCCCGGTATCCGGCAGGTCGGGGAGGATGAAGCCCAGCTGAGAGCCGCCGGCGGCGATGATCCGCCCTTGCCGGGAAAACACCGTGAACTCACCTTCGCCCAGCTCGTCCCGAAGTTCGGTCAGGCGCAAGGGATATTCCATGATCGGGGCGAGCTGCAATTTGGCGGCCGCCTGTTCGGTTTGGTGCAGCATGGTGCGCATCCGCTCGTCGATTGCCGCCCGCCCCAGCTCCAGCGCGTCCTCCATGGCCTGATCGATGCGGACGTCGAACCAACTGTCGATGCTTTGTTTGAGAAACTGCATGGAGTAATAGAACACGATGGATGCCGGTGCCAGGCTGAGCAGGACGAACAGAAACGCCATGCGGGCCGTCAGATGGGAGCCGGCCGCGCGTCTGGCGAGCTGGCGGAGGAGTCCGTACACATTGACGACGACCAGCGTCAGTAACAGGATCGAACCGACCGAATTGATGAGGACCAGCAGCGAGTACATGCTGCCGAGCTGCGGCGAGCTCTGCGTGGCAGAACTCATCAGGTGCAGCGAAGCGACGATGGCCGTGAACAACGTGATCACGACCAGGCTGAGCGGCAGGCGGATTCTCAGTTTGCGAATGACCATCGGTACCAGGGGCTGTTCAGATGCCACTGGGGGGAGAGATAGGCGGTGGGACGTAACGGCAGGGGGAGTGACTCGATGTCCAGCGTCACCGAGAGGGCAGCGTGGTAGTCGCCGCTGTCGAACGGTCGAGGAGCCCGAACCGGCAGGTTTCTGATCCGCCCCAATTCCTCGAGGAGGGCGCGCAGCGTGGCGAAGTTTTCGGTCACTCCGGATTCCGCCGCCGTCAGCTGATAGGCGCGTGCCAAGGGGTGATAGCGTATGGTCCGCCGATGGTTCTCGGAGATCACGGTCTCATCCCACCACCAGGGTCTGGCTCGCTTTACCCGGAGACGCAGGACCAGGGTCAGGGGGACGCCGTTCTGCATGGCCTCGACGGCGGTTTCATTGAAATGGTAGTCGATGTCGGCATCGAGTCCCCAGGAGCGGTCCTCATGCTGAAACAGCTCGGCACGGCGCACGGTGAACCCAGGCTCGGCATTCCAGCCCGCCAGGGGGGCGAGAAGGCCGAACAGGGCCAGCCAGCCGGCGAACCTGTTCATCCCGTCTTGCGCAACAGGGCATAGTAGAAGCCGTCCATGCCGGATTCGCCGGTGAGAATCTGGCGGCCGTGGCGCAAGGGGATACCCCAGGCCGCGGGGGGCGGCAGTTCGGCCGCATCGTCGTGGGCTTCCAGAAAGCGGCTCATCTGCGCTTCGTTCTCGGCGCGAATGACCGAACAGGTGGCGTAGACCAGGATGCCGCCCGGTTTGAGCAGGGGCCAAGCGGCAGTGAGTATGGCTGCCTGAAGTTCGTTGAGTGTGTCGAGATCGACGGCCTGCCGCAGCAGCTTGATGTCGGGGTGGCGCCGGATGACGCCGGTTGCCGAACAGGGCGCATCGAGCAGGATGCGGTCGAAGGGCCGGCCGTCCCACCACGATTCCGGCGAGCGGGCATCGCCGGTGACCACCGCGGCGGACAGTCTTTCCCGTTCCAGATTTTCGCGGATGCGCGCGCACCGCTCGGCATCGCTGTCCACAGCGACGGCTTCGATGTCTCCCCGGCTGAGTTCGAGCATGTGCAGCGTCTTTCCGCCGGGAGCGGCACATAGGTCCAGAACCCGTTCGCCAGGCTCGGCCCCCACCAGCGGCGCTGCCAGCTGGGCTGCTTCATCCTGGACCGATACCCGTCCCTCGGCGAACCCCGGCAAGGCGTCGACCGGGACCGGCGATCCGAGGGTCAGCCCCCAGGGCGAGTGGCGGCAGGGACGGGCCGCGATGCCGGCCTCGGTGAGTCGGGCGAGGTAGCCGGCGCGATCGTTCATGAGGGGGTTGACGCGGAGCGTCATCGGCGGCGGCAGGTTGTTCTGCTGCACCAGGGTTTCCCACTGTTCGGGCCAGTCGGCGGCAAGCCGGTCGCGCAGCCAGGCGGGGTGGGCGTCCCGGCTCTCGGGGTCCTGCAATGCCCGGCTCTCCAGTTCTTCCTTGCGGCGCAGATAGTTCCTCAGAATGGCGTTGAGCAAGGGTTTCGCCCAGCTTTTCCGACCGGCGGCCTCGACCGTTTCCGAAACCGCGGCATGAGGTTTGACGTTCATGCTGCGCAGCTGATGGAGTCCGATCAGGGCCAGCAGCCGGATTTCCGGGTCGCGGATCGGTTTGGTCGCGAGTCTGCCGAGCAGAAAATCCAGGGTCTCGAAGGCGCGAAGTACGCCATAGCACAGTGATTGGACGAAGGCCCGGTCGCGGGCATCCGGCAGCGAGGGAAGCCGTTTCCCCAGCGCCCAGGTCAGCGAATGCCGGTCAACGACGACGTCGTGAAGCGCCGCTGCGGCCAGCGTGCGGCTTTTGGCCGTCATGTCCCCAGCCGTTTTCCGGCCAGCGCGTGGGCGTTGAGGAAGTCTTTGGCGCTCATCCGCCGCTTCCCCGGAGGTTGGACTTCGAGGATGCGCAGGGCACCCCGTCCACAGGCCACATCGAGGTTTTTCGTGCAGGCGATGATGGAACCGGGCGGGGCGTCAGGGGCGGGGTCCAGAACCTGTGCCGACCAGATCCGCAGTACCGTTCCCTCCAGGGTCGTTTCCGCCACCGGCCAGGGATTGAACGCGCGCACCCGGCGGCTGAGGCTGGTCGCATCCTTTTGCCAGTCCAGGCGGGCTTCGGACTTTTCGATCTTTTCGGCGTAGGTGACCTGGCTCTCGTCCTGAATCTCACCGACCAGGCGGTCGGCCGCCAGCCCGGGCAGCAGTTCGATCAGCAGTTCGGCCCCGAGGCCGGCGAGGCGGTCATGCAAGCTGGCGGTGGTGTCGTCGTCGCCGATCGAGCAGCTCCGCTTGCCCAGCATAGGGCCGGCGTCCAGGCGCGGCTCGATGCGCATGAGGGTGACGCCGGTTTCCCGATCGCCGGCGAGAATGGCCCGCTGGATCGGAGCTGCGCCGCGCCAGCGTGGCAGCAGGGAGGCATGGATGTTGACGCAGCCGAACCGGGGAACGGTCAGAACCGGCGTCGGCAGGATCAGACCGTAGGCCACCACCACCATCAGATCCGGCTCCAGGGCGACCAGTCGTTCCCGCTCCTCCGGCCCTTTCAGCGATGCCGGCTGGAACACGGGAAGGCCGTGCTCGATCGCGAGTCGCTTGACCGGGCTGGGCGCGATTTTGCGGCCGCGGCCGGCGGGCCGGTCGGGTTGAGTATAGACGGCACACGGCGGGTGGCCCGACGCGATCAAGGCCCGCAGGGTCGGGACGGCGAACTCCGGGGTGCCGGCGAATACGATTCTCATGGGGCCGTTGCTACGGTTGGGCGGATGCGGTCTGCTTTGGCCGCAGGCGGGGGATCAGCGTTCTTCGCTCCAGCGCGGGAGGGTGGTCAGACGGCTGCCGCAGTGCGCGGAGCCCTGTTGATCTCCCTCAGGCGCCGTTCTTTCTGGAGTTTCTTGCGTGCCATCTGGCGCTTCAGGGTGGAAAGATGGTCCAGGAACAGCTTGCCTTCCAGGTGATCCATCTCGTGCTGGATACAGACGGCCAACAGTCCCTCCGCCGACATTTCGAAGAATTCGCCGTTGCGGTCCTGGGCGCGGACGCGGACCGACTCGGCTCGGACCACTTTTTCGAAAATCCCGGGCACCGACAGGCAGCCTTCCTCCATCTCGCCGTTCCCCTGTTTTTCGAGCAGCTCCGGGTTGATCAGGCAAAGCGGCGCATCTTTCTCCTCGGAAACGTCGATGACGAGGATGCGCTTGTGCACGTTGACCTGGGTGGCTGCCAGGCCGACGCCGGGTGCTGCATACATGGTCTCGAACATATCGTCGACGGTCCGGCGCAGGGTGTCGTCGAACACTTCGACCGGTGCGGCCTTTTTGCGCAAACGTTCGTCAGGAAATTCGAGAATGGATAGAATGGTCACGGTGGCCTCTTCCGCCGGGCAGGCGGGAAACATAGCTGCTCGAGCAGGGAGGATTCTAACGAATTCCGCCGGGAGAATGAATCCAAGGCCTGATGCAGCGGGAAATACGTCATCTTGAACGGTAAGACAGGCAAACTCGGCTCCAGTTTCCTCCCGATGCCGCGAGAATACTCATGACCGCCAAGGTCGCAGCCGGCTTGGCGCTGCTCTTCGCCTGCGCCGTGACACCGGCAGCCGAGATCGTCCTCAATCCGGACCATCCGGATCGCTACCTGGTGCAGGCGAACGACACGCTCTGGGACGTCGCTTCCCGCTTTCTGCAGAATCCGGCACAGTGGTCCGAGGTGTGGTACCGGAACCCGGTCTTGGGCAACCCCGACCAGATTTATCCGGGCGACGTGCTCGTGCTCCGCCAGGGGGCCGGCGGGCCACGGATCGAGCTCGAAACCGCCCCGACCGTCCCATTGAGTCCCGTCATCCGGGTGACTCCGCTGGCGCGGGAGGTCCCGGTCATTCCGGAGGACGCCATCCGGGCCTTCCTGACCCGGCCCAGGGTCTTGGACAACGCCGACGCCGACACCCTCCCTTACGTCGTCGGGTTTCCGGACGAGCACATCTCCGGCGGCGCCGGTTACGGCCTCTATGCGCGAGGAGTCAGAGAAGCCAAGGGCAGCGTTTTGGCGGTCGTGCGGCCGGGTCCCGCCTATCGCGATGGCGTCACTGAAGAGGTGCTCGGCTATGAAGCCTTGTATATCGGGGACGCGCAGGTGCGCAGTGCCGGCGAGCCGGCGGAGCTTCTGCTGCTCCGTGCCGAGCGGGAGGTCGTGATCGGTGACCGCCTGCTGGCCGTCGAGCCGCAAGAGCTGACGACCTCGTACACGCTGCATGCTCCGGCGAAGCCGGTCGCCGGCCGGATCGTCGCTGTGCGCGATGGCGTGACCCAGATCGGGCAATACCAGGTGATCGTGCTGGATCGGGGCGGCAGGGACGGCCTGGAGGTCGGGCACGTGCTCGACATCTACCGTGAAGCCGATACGATCAAAGACTACGTCGCCGGCGGTTTCGGGAACGTGGTCGAGACGCCGCCGGACCGGTCGGGTTCGCTGGTGGTCTTCCGATCCTTCGAGCGCATCAGTTATGCGCTGGTCATGAAGGCCGTGAGGGCGATGCACATCGGTGACATCGTGAAATCTCCGTAACGACGGTCCGATGACAGAGGAGGCCCTGCGCTGTTGGCTGGCCCTGGTGCGGCTACCTGGAGTCGGGCCGCGCCGCGCGGTGTCGCTGCTGGAGCGGTTCGGCTCGGTCTGCGCGGTATTCGCACAGCCGCGGGATTCCTACGGAGGGCTGCGCTTGAGCGGGGAGGCTCTGGATCGTCTGATGCGCCCCCGCTGGGAGGAGGTCGAGGCGGATCTCGCCTGGCTGTCGCAGCCGGGACATGGCTGCCTCACCCTGCACGACCGCGAATACCCGGCTTTGCTGCGCGAGATCGCCGATCCACCGGTGTTGCTTTTCACGCGAGGCGATGCCACCGTGCTGCGGCGCAAGCAGATCGCCATCGTCGGCAGCCGCAATCCCACGGCCATGGGGGAACGGACGGCGAGACGTTTCGCCGCGGCCTTGTCCCGGGCCGGTCTGGTGGTTACCAGCGGTCTGGCAGCGGGAATAGATGCTGCCGGGCATGAGGGCGCCTTGGAGGCCGGAAGTGCGACCGTCGCCGTGTTCGGATGCGGGCCGGACCGTGTTTATCCGTCCCGGCACCAGCGCCTGGCCGATGCCATCGTGGGCAGCGGCGGAGTCCTCGTGTCCGAAGCCCCCCCGGGCACTCCGCCGAGCCGGGAGGGATTCCCGCGCCGTAACCGCATCATCAGCGGCCTCAGTCTCGGCGTGCTGGTGGTGGAGGCGGCGCTGCAATCGGGCTCGCTCATCACCGCGCGTCAGGCGATGGAACAGGGGCGCGAGGTCTTCGCCATTCCCGGTTCGATTTTCGACCCCCTGGCTCGGGGCTGCAATGCCTTGATCCGAGAAGGAGCCAAACTGGTGGAATCGGTGCCGGACATCCTCGAGGAGCTCGGCGCGCTGGCGGGCTTCGTGGATCGTCAGGAGCGTCTGCCTGCCGTTCCGCCGGCGGACGCGGAGGCCGCGCGGATTCTGGCGCATATTGCCTATGCGCCGACGTCCGTGGATACTCTAGTCGCGGCAACAGGTTATACAGCGAACCTCATCGCCTCGAAACTCGTCCTGCTCGAGATGGAGGGCCATGTGGCGGCTGCGCCGGGCGGCGGATACTGCCGTATAAAGTAGGGAGTGTCCCGACGCTCCCCCACTCGAGAGGGCCAATGAAAGAAAATGTGTTTGATGTGTTGATCTACCTGTTCGAAAACTATCTGGACCGCGATACGGAGCAGGCGCCTGATCCCGATGAGATGCGGACCGAACTGTTGGAGGCGGGTTTCCCGCAGCGGGAGATCAATCGGGCGTTCGACTGGCTGGAGACGCTGGGTGCCCAGCAGCCGATGCGGGCGGCCTCCCTCCCGGCGTTCCGTATCTTTTCGTCGGAAGAGCTGGCCAAGCTGGACGTGGAATGCCGCGGCTTCCTGATGTTCCTGGAACAGAACGGCATTCTGACCGCGGCGAGCAGGGAAGTGGTCATTGATCGCCTCATGGCTTTGAACGAGGAAATCATATCGCTCGAAAACTTGAAATGGGTGGTCTTGATGGTGCTGTTCAGCCAGCCCAGCGAGGAGGTCGCGTTCGCGCGGATGGAAAATCTCGTTTATGAAAGTTTTCCCGGCTATATCCACTAACGCCCGGCTGACAGCTCCGGCCGCGACGCCGCGACCCGTTCCGGGAGCTGCCGTCTGAGGCGGGTTTCATACATTCATGGCTCAGCATCTCGTCATCGTCGAATCGCCGGCCAAGGCCCGGACGATCGAAAAATATCTCGGCAAGTCTTTCCAGGTCTATGCCTCCTACGGGCATGTGAGGGACTTGATTCCCAAGGAAGGCGCGGTCGACCCCGACCACGACTTTTCGATGAAGTACGCAATCATCGAGAAGAACAGGAAACACGTGCAGGCGATTTCCAAGGCCATGGAAAAAGCCGATGCGCTGTACCTCGCGACCGACCCCGACCGCGAGGGCGAGGCGATTTCCTGGCATCTCTATGAATTGCTGAAGGAACAGCAGGTTCTCGACAGCAAGCCGGTCCATCGCGTGGTGTTCCACGAAATCACCAAGCGCGCCATCACCGAAGCCGTCGAAAACCCCAAAACGCTCTCGACCGATCTCATCCACGCCCAGCAGGCCCGGCGGGCGCTCGATTACCTGGTCGGTTTCAAGCTTTCACCGCTGTTGTGGAAGAAGATCCGGCGCGGATTGTCTGCGGGGCGCGTGCAAAGCCCGGCGTTGCGGATGATCGTGGAGCGCGAACTCGAAATCGAGCGCTTCGAGGTCCAGGAGTACTGGACCATCGAGGCGGCGATCCAGACCGAAGACCAGGCACTTTCGGCCCGCCTGACCCATCTGGCCGGCGAGAAGCTGGAGCAGTTCAGCATCGTCAACGAGGCGCAGGCGCAGGCCACGCGGCAGAGTCTGCTGGACCAGGCCCGCGGCAAATTGCGGGTAGTCCGGGTCGAGGAGAGGGAACGCAAGCGCAATCCTGCCGCGCCTTTCACGACCTCGACCCTGCAGCAGGAAGCGGCCAGGAAGCTCGGCTTCACCACCCGCCGGACCATGACCGTGGCCCAGCAGCTTTATGAGGGTATCGACCTGGGCGGCGAGGCGGTGGGGCTCATCACCTACATGCGTACCGATTCGGTCAATCTCGCCCAGGAGGCCGTCCAGGAATTGCGCGCGCTGATCGAGTCGCGCTATGGCAAGGACAATTTGCCCGCGCAGCCGCGGCTTTACAAAACCAAGAGCAAAAATGCCCAGGAAGCACACGAGGCGATCCGTCCGACTTCGGCGTTCCGGACGCCGGAGTCGGTCAAGGCACATCTGACGCCGGATCAGTTCAAGCTCTACAGCCTGATCTGGAAGCGCAGCGTGGCCTGTCAGATGGTCCATGCCACCTTGAACACCGTCACCGTGGACTTCGCCTGCGGCAGCGTCGACAACCTGTTCCGCGCCACCGGTTCGACGGTGATCCATCCGGGCTTCATGTCGGTGTACCGGGAAGGACGGGACGACATGCCGGAGGAAAGCGACGAAATCTATCTGCCCAAGCTGGTGGAAGGGCAGGAAGTCGACCTGAAGGACGTGACTCCTTCGCAGCATTTCACCGAGCCGCCGCCCCGCTACACCGAGGCCAGTCTGGTCAAGGCGCTGGAGGAATACGGCATCGGCCGGCCGTCGACCTACGCGACCATCATTTCGACGCTGCAGCAGCGGCATTACGTCGAGCTGGAAAACAAACGCTTCCGTCCCACCGATCTGGGGCGGGTGGTGAACAAGTTCCTGACGGAGCATTTCAACCGCTACGTGGACTACAACTTCACCGCCAACCTCGAAGACGACCTGGATGCGGTGTCGCGGGGTGAGAAGGACTGGATTCCGCTGATGCGGGAATTCTGGGGACCCTTCCATGCCCTGATCGGCGAGAAGGATGAAAGCCTGAAACGGGCCGACGTGACGCACGAGGCGATCGACGAGAAATGCCCGGAATGCGGAAGCCCGCTTTCGATCCGGCTGGGGCGCAACGGCCGGTTCGTCGGCTGCACCAACTATCCGCAATGCAAATACACGCGGAATCTGGCCGGCAAAGAGTCGGAGCAAACCGAGCCCGAGGTCGTGGAGGGAAGGCAGTGTCCCAAATGCCATTCGCCGCTCGTCATCAAGACCGGGCGCTATGGCCGCTTCATCGGCTGCAGCGGCTACCCCGCCTGCCGCCACATCGAACCGCTGGAGAAACCCACCGACACCGGCGTGCCCTGCCCCGAATGCGGACAGGGGACCCTGACCAAGCGCAAGTCCCGCTTCGGCAAACTGTTTTACTCCTGTTCGACTTATCCCAAATGCAGCTATGCGGTGTGGAATCCGCCGATCGCCGAGGCCTGCCCCGCCTGTCAGTGGCCCGTGCTCACACTGAAGACCACCAAGCGCCGCGGCACCGAGAAAGTCTGCCCGCGCAAGGAGTGCGGTTATGCGGCGCCCTACGAGGGTGAGCCGTTGACCGATTTCGCTGCCTGAGCATCGGTTCCGCGCATGGGCTGGATTTCCGGCTTCCGCCTGAGGCTTGCCGCGAATGCGCTGCGCAACGGCCGGATCGTGGCCTACCCCACCGAGGCCGTTTACGGTCTGGGATGTGATCCGTTCAATGAGGATGCCGTCCGCAAGCTGCTGGCGCTCAAGCGCCGCAGCCAGACCAAGGGCCTGATCCTGATCGCGGCGGATGTGGAAGCCGTCGAGTCACTGGTCGACCTGGCCCGCGTGCCGCTCGGCGCCGAGGTCCGCGCGGGCTGGCCCGGTCCCACGACCTGGCTGATCCCGCCCCGCCCGGGCATTCCCGACTGGCTGCGCGGTGCCCATGATTCCCTGGCGGTCCGCGTCACCGCTCATCCCGTGGCGGCGGCGTTGTGCCGCGTTTTCGGCGGGGCGATCGTGTCGACCAGCGCCAATCTGTCTGGACACCGGCCCGCTCGAACTCCCGTGCGGCTGTGGTGCCAGTTTCCCCGGCGGGCGATCCATTTCCTGCCCGGCCGCCTCGGCGGCGCCGTTCGTCCCACCGCCATCTTCGACGCCATGAGCGGGCGGCGTATCCGCTGAGCGGCGTCTGTCGCAGATCCGACAAAGGCGCGTCCAGGCGCCGCCCGAATGTCGAAATCAGCCGGCACGGATGCTTCCGGCAGGATCGTACCGGAGCCTGCGAATCCCGCCAGACCACGGTCTTCGGAGCTCTTCGCGCACTCGCCGAGGCGATGGAACGCTGTTTGCTGGGAATCGTCAGACGATCCCGGAATGTGAGGAGCCACCATGCTCGAAATTGCCATCGTCGGCGGCGGACTGTGCGGCTTGGCGCTTGCGCAGGGCCTCGAGGCCAGGCGGTGCGACTTTGCCCTGTTCGAGGCTCGCGGCCGTCTGGGCGGACGCATCCTGTCGGTGCATAGCGAAAAGGCCGGGATGGCGCTGGACCTCGGGCCCGCCTGGTTCTGGCCGGATATTCAGCCGCGCATGTTCGAGCTGGTGACCGATCTCGGCTTGCGCAGCTTTCCCCAGCACGATACGGGGGAAGTCCTTTACCTCACCGATCACGACAGTGCGCCGGATACACTGAGCCGGCCCGGTCTGCACGGGGGCGCCCAGCGTGTCGAAGGCGGCATGGCGAGCCTGGTGGCGGCGTTGAGCCAGCGCCTTTCTCCCCAAGCATTGAGGCTGGGTCATGAGCTGACCGCCGTGACCGACCGCGGCGATCACGTGGAACTGTGCTTCGTCCATGGCGGGAAAACCATCGTCGTCGCCGCGCGCCGGGCGGTGCTGGCGTTGCCGCCGCGCCTGGTCGATGAGCGCATCCGTTTCGAGCCGGCCCTGGACGGCAAGGTACTCGAAGCCTTGCGTGACACCTATACCTGGATGGCCGACCAGGCCAAGGCACTGGTGGCTTACGACAAGCCGTTCTGGCGCACGGCAGGCCAGTCGGGAAATGCTTTCGTCCGGCATGAGCATGTTGTTCTGGGCGAAATCTTCGATGCCTGTGACGCCAACGCCATGCGGGCCGCCCTGGGCGGCTTCGTGGCACTGCCCCCGGCGGCGAGGGTCGCGTTGTTGCCGGGCATGCCCATGTTGGTTTCGAGCCAGATGGTACAGGTCTTCGGCAGTGCGGCCGAGCATGGCGAGCTGCACTTCCAGGACTGGGCGGCGGAGCCCTATACCTGCAGCCGGAGGGATCACGTGCCGCTGGACAACCAGCCGGAATATGGCCACCCTCTGTTGCGGCGGCCGCAATGGGGGGGGCGGCTGCATTTCGGTGGTTCCGAGACCGCGAGCTACGGCGGCGGCTACCTCGAAGGCGCACTGGAGGCGGCCGCCCGGCTCCAGAGGGGCCTCATCGTGGAGCAGTCTCCGCTCGCAGCGGCTGGCGGGTGGAACGAGCAGGCTGTTGCCGGCTTCGGCGAGTGGGTGGCTGCTCAGCGCGGGGTCGCGCTCGAACGCTACAAACGTCTGGTCCATCAGAATCTCGCGAGCCAGCGTGCCGAGCAGCTCACTCAGCGGGCCGTGCTCGGCGTCATGGAGCAGCTTTACAGCGAAGCCTTGGCAAGACTCGACGGGCTTTCCTTCCATCCCCCTGCCGGAAGTATCGAGACCGGCCTCGCGGCACTGGCGCAAGACCTGCTGGCGCCCTTCGTCGGTTTCAACAAGTTCCTGCTCGATGAAGCCATTGCATTCAATGGCAGTTCCTGTGCACTGTCCAATTTTCCGTCCGAGTGCCGGCCTTCGTCCGACTATCTGGAAACCACGGCGCGCGATCTGGCGGCCGCCTGGCGTGAGTTCGCCTACGACGTGAACGTCCTCCTGGCGGGCCGCTTCATCGTGCGGACGGCGGCATGATGGAGGAGCGCCCGATGCTTGAACTGGACGTGAAACTGAGCCGGGGCCATTTCGATCTGTCCGCCCGGCTTGCCATCGACAGCCCGATGACCGCATGTTTCGGACCGCCGGGCGCCGGGAAGAGCACCTTGCTGGGCATGATCGCCGGCGTCGTCATGCCGCAGCGGGGCTGGATCCGGCTGGGCGGCGAGACGGTCTTCGACAGCCGCCGAGGCGTGCGGATGCCGGCGGGCCGCCGCCGGATCGGCCTCGTGCGGTTCGATCCGGCCAGCCATCCCCGGCAGACGGTCGGCGAACTGCTTCGGGATACCCACCGGAATTCGGTTCGAAGGGGCACCTTCGGATTCGCCGGCGTGGTCGATCTCCTGGAACTGGAGCCTCTGCTCGACAGTGGCATTCAGTCCTTGCCCGCCGGCGACAGACAGCGGGTGGCACTGGCGCACGCGCTCATCCCGGCGCCGCGCCTGCTGCTGCTCGACGATCAGCTCGAAGTCTCGGGTGTCTCCAACTCGGCCCTGCTGCCCTATCTCACGCGGATCCGAGATGAACTGAACGTTTCCATCATCTACGTCAGCCATTCCCTGGGCGAGGTATTGCAGCTCACCAACCGCATGGTGCTGATGGTCAACGGGCGCATACTGGGATTCGGTGATCCGCATGAAATCATCACCGACAAGATCCTTTCCACCGGCGCCCCGTTACAGGGCATCGAAAACGTGCTTCCCGTGACCGTGCTGGGCCATGAAGCCGAAAATGGCTGCACGATCGGCTACTACCACGGCAGCGAGCTGGTGCTGCCGATGGCCGCGCATCTGGCGCCGGGTGATTTCGTCAATGTGTCCATCCGCTCCAGCGACATCGCGCTGTCGAAGCAGTATCTGCGGGGAACGTCGATCCAGAACCAGATCAAGGGCCGGCTATGCGCGGTCATCCGGACGCCGGGCCACGCGGTCGTGCAGATCGACTGCGGCATCACCCTGCTGGCGGGCATCTCGCTGAAAGCGCTCCACGCAATGGCTTTGCGGGAAGGAGACACCGTGTATTGCCTGATCAAGGCGCATGCGTTCTCCTACCTGGGCAACCCGTCAAGGGACGGACAATCCCTGGACTCCAGGGAAGTATCACTCGTTCACTGAAGCATCGGGCTCATTCCCAAGGCAGAGATCGATGAGTACCTTTATCAAGAGCACACAGGACGGCCGCAAGGTCGAAGTCATCGGACTGGCCGTATGCCTCGACGGCCACAAGGAAGCCACCCGTCTGGTTCCCGTCAGCGAGCACCCCAACCGGGAGGCGATCCTGGCGGCGGTGCCGGCGGCCACCCACATGGCGGGCCGGCTGCCCCTCACGGCGGAGGAGGCCGCCGCCGCCCAGGCGGCTCTGGATGCGGCGCGGGAAGCTTATGCGCGCAGCCCCAAGGGGCTTTCGGAACGCATTCGCGCGGTCCAGAACCAGGCCCTGGCCAACCGCGACGGCTGACCGTCCCGCATTCGGGGATGACGAATCCTTACGAAATCTACGACCTGCTGCAGGATTACGCCGGTGCGCCGGTGCCGGTGGGCACAGTCGTAATCGGTCTGGTCTGGACGCTTTGCGAAACCGATGCGGTGGGGCTCTCGATGAGCCCGGGCGTTCAGACCCGGACGCTTCCCTGGGCCGGTACGCTGCGCGGCAGGACTCTGTCCGAACTGGTCGCCTGGGTGCGGGAGTTCGACCCGTATCGGGCCACGGTGGGCATGGCGGCCGTCAATGCCGGCATCAACCGGCTCGGTAGGCTTCCGGACGGCGTGACGCTGGCGCCCAAAGACGGCGCGGACAACAACCTTGCCGTCTTCGAGCATTTCCTCGGCGAGATGCGCGGCAAACGGGTCGTGGTGATCGGCCGTTATCCCGGACTGGACCGCTTCGCTCATGCGCATGCCCTGAATCTGACGGTCCTGGAGCGCCAGCCCGGTCCGGACGACCTGCCGGATTCGGCCTGCGAATACCTGCTTCCGGAAGCGGACTGGGTGTTCCTCACCGCCACCTCGATTCCGAACAAGACCTTTCCACGTCTTGCGGCCCTGGCACGCGATGCCACCACGGTACTGATGGGGCCGACCGTCCCCTGGCTGCCGGAACTGCGGCATTTCGGCATCGACTATCTGGCCGGCGTGGAGATCGTCGATGCCGCAGTCCTGAGGGATACCGTGTGTGAAGGCGGGGGCGTGCGGATTTTCGATGCCGGGGTGCGTTACCGGATCGCGCCGATCGGCCCGGAATCCACCAAGGCATGGGCCCGCCATATGATCGCCCAGGCGACGGCGGAGCGGGAGCGTCTCAAAAAAGACATGGAGGCATGGTACGGCCGGGGCAACGCCGCCCGTTTTCCGCAGTATGCGCAACTGGAAGCGGTCGACCGCCGTCTGTCGCGTCTCGATACCTGTTTCAAGCGGCTCTGGGACGCCTCCCCCGACCCCTGACGGTACGGTTTTCCGCCGTTTCTCTACGAGCCGATGCCACCGGCCGTCATTGGATGCGTCAATAACCATTCAATTTGACGGGTTTTGTCGCGGCAGTACAATGCGGTCGGAATCAAGCCTTTTGTGGAGACGGTCTCGATGGTTGCTGAAGTCAGAGTTTCGCCCGAACACGATGCGGACGCGCCGGTCCGGTTCGACGGCCACCTGTTGGACCGGCTCTGTAAGGACACATTGGCTTCTCCCGGCGACGCAGTCCTGCTGGACCGGCTGCGCCAGGCCTATCCGGGCTATCCGCTGCATATCGCCCGCCTGGGGCACCAGTGGTACCGCCTGGGCGGCATCGTCAAGCCGAACGGCGCGAGAGTCGCGGCGGACATCGGTGAGTGGGCGGAGCGCACCTACATCGAATGCGGGCAGAATTTCAACACGCTGTTGGCCCACTGTGAGGAAGGCGGTTTCCTGGCCACCCACCACACCGGAGTGACCCTCTACCTGGTGGCCCAGACCGGACCCCGGGCGGAGGATTTCGTCCAGATCGAAGTGGACCGGACCCAGGAAACCGCGGACCGTTACCTGGTCGCCCCGGAAAATCCGCCGGAGGATCTGGAGGGGTTGATCGATCCCATCGACCCGGTGGGAGTCCAGCCGTTCGCAGTGGGGGCCGCCCGCTACACCTACCGCCGCAAGACCGAAGTGGCCCTGTTCATGCGTGAGCTGGGGCGGCATCGTGCAGACCGTCACCCCGCCCAGCGTTTCATGGACGACTGGAATGCCAGCAGCGCGGGCCAGCACAAGGCTTTCTGCGAAGACTGGAGTCTGCGCCTGTTCCAGCACATCGGCCGCCATGGCGAGCAGGTCATGAACGTCGAGATCGTCCTCAACCGCACCCGCGAAGTGCCGCGTCTGGAAGGCCCGGACGGCAAGAAAGGCAAGGCCCTGGCGGTGCTCCTCAACCGCTTCGATGCGCAGGCGGGCCATCCCTTCGCCTGGTACTTCTACATGCTCAAGGGGCTGGTTTCCCCGCATGTGGGCGAAGCGGTGCAGCGCGATCTGGCCAAGGACTACGCCTATCTGCCCGACCGCGACACCGTCGTGCTGAAGCAGTGGGCCACGGCGCCTTACTGTCTGTGAGTGGCGCTTGCCGTCGGCCTAGGCCGCGGTCCTGAACTGTGTTAGAAATCCCGGGAGGACGAACGGAGTGCAGGCAGACGAGAATGAAGTTCCTCCCTCAGTGGGTGCGCAGGTCGTGGTGCAAAGCGTTCGCGGTGGTGTTGGCGCTGACCGGACTGTACGCGCTGCTGGGGTTTCTAATACTGCCCAAACTGGTCGAGCAGTTTGCTCCGGAGCTGGCCGCCAGGTATCTCAAACGGCAGCTCTCGATCGCCGAAGTCGGCTTCAATCCGTTCCGCTTCAGTCTCGAGCTGCGGGGCTTCGTCCTGGCTGAGGTTTCGGGCGAGCCCTTGCTGAGTTTTGGCCGCCTTCTCCTCGATTTCGAGCCGGCCAGCCTTCTGGAAGACACCTGGACGTTTTCCGAAGTTCTGATCGAACAGCCGTCGGCCGACCTGGTGGTCGATGAGGAGGGGCGGCTGAATCTCGCAAGGCTCGGCGACGAGTTGCCCAAATCGCCGGAAGCCGAGAAGGGGGAGGGCCAGCCCCCGGCTCTCAGTTTCAAACATCTATCGATGGTCGGTGGCAAGGTCAGGTTCGCCGACCGGTCGAGGACGGCGCCTTTCGACGAGACCTTCGAGTCCATAGATATCGAAGTCGCCGACCTGTCCACCTTGCCCGAGGTCCAGGGAACCCAGCACTTGACCGCCAAATTCCGTGAGCGCGCCATCCTAGACTGGCAGGGCAGGGTATCGATCAATCCGCCCTATTCGGAGGGTCGATTGCGAGTCGGAAACTTCCCGCTCGCGGCCCTCTGGCCATTCGTGAAGGAAAGGCTCGCTCTGGCCGAGCCGGCCGGTGAACTGGGGGGCGTCGCGCACTACAGGCTGGCCGAAGGGCCGGCCGGACTCGCTTTGAGCGTGAGTGACCTGAGCGCGCAGATCGAGGGACTGAAGCTGACTCCGGAGGGAGGTTCGGAACCGATACTGGCGCTGGGCCGCCTCGAAGCGAGGGAGGCCGATTTCGACCCGGCAAACCGTCGGGTCCGCATGCCGAAGTTCGAGATCCGCGAAGGCCGCCTGCGGGCGGCCGTGGACGAAGCCGGCGAAATCGACTGGCTGAAATTGTTCAGGCCGAAGGCAGCGGCCGCCGCCTCCGCCATGTCGAACGATCAGCCGGAACCTCCGTGGCGGATCGAGGTCGGTGCTTTCGGTGCGGCCAAGATCGGCGTGGATTACGCCGATGTCAGCCGGCATTCGCCGATCCACCTCGGCATCGGCGCGCTCGATCTCGCGTTTGCCGCCGCCATCGAGGTTGGGACGGAGGATTGGAAGGCGGCGATAAGCCGCCTGGCCCTCCGCCTGGACAATATCGCGCTGAGCACGGCCGGCGCTTCAGGACAGGGGGATGACCTGGCGACCCTGGAATCGCTCACGGTCGAGGACGCAAATCTGGACTTGGCCAAACGCGAAGCCGCCATCGGCCGGATCGTGTTGAAAGGCGGCGGCACCCGCATCGTGCGCGAGACGACGGGCGGCATCATGCCGGCGACGGCGCTGGCGCCCACGTCCGCCGGCAGTCGTCCTCCTCGACCGTCGGAGCGGGGGGCATGGCGCTATGCAGTGCAGCAGTTCGTCCTCGAGGATTTCGGTTTGGCCTTGGCCGACCGGACCTTCGCCCCGGCAATCGCTTACGACCTGGAAAATATCCGGCTGAGCTTGGGGCCGATCGCCAGTGACGAGGGGAGACCGATGCGTTTCGACGCGGCATTCGTGGTCGGGCAGGGCGGGGAGTTCAAGGCTTCGGGCTCCCTTTCCCAAAGCTTGGACCAGGCCGAGGGGGCAGTCCGGCTGGGGCGGATCGATCTCAAGTCCCTGCATCCCCTGGTGGCCCGCTTCTCGGGCCTCGAGCTCGAAAGCGGGGATTTGTCCGCGCAGCTCGAATTCGGCTACCGGCGGGATGCCGGCACGGCCTTGAAGGCCAAGGGCGATTTGAGCGTAGGCGGACTGCTGTTGAAAGAGACCGCCACCGGCAAGCGTTTCCTGTCGTGGAAGAATCTGTCCGCGGAAGCGCTCGACTTTGGCCTGGCGGAAAGGCGGCTGGCGGTCAAACAGGTGCGCGTCGCCGAGCCGGGCTGGAATATCGAGATCTTCGAGAACCGCTCTACCAACATCCAGAGGGTTGTCGCCGGCGGCCGCCCGGCCGGCGCGGCCCCGAAACCGGTCGGAGGCCGGCGCCGGTCGGAAAAGCCCGAGCCGTGGCTCGTCACGGTGGAAGCCGTTCGGGTCGAGAAGGGCGACATCGATTTCAGCGACGGGTCGCTGGTTCTTCCCTTCGCCACCCATATTCACGATTTCTTCGGTACCGCGGCGGGCCTTTCGACCCGGTCCGAGGCGCGGGCGCTGCTCCAGTTCCATGGACAGGTCGACCGCTACGGCGCGGTCGACGTCTACGGTCAGTTGAGTCCACTGGCGCCGAAACATTTCGGCGACGTCAGCGTGGCGTTCCGCAACGTGGATATGCCTTCCCTCTCACCCTACAGCGCGACCTTCGCAGGCCGGGAGATCACCTCGGGCAAGCTCAATCTGGACATCCGTTACCAGATCGACGACGGCCGGCTGAGGAACGACAACCGGATCGTGCTGGAACGATTCGCCCTGGGTGAGCGGATCGAGAGCCCCAAGGCGGTCTCGCTGCCGCTCGACCTGGCGATCGCGCTGCTGACCGACGGCGATGGCAGGATCGACGTATCTGTTCCGGTCGAGGGTGATCTCGGCAATCCCAGATTCGACTACGGCAAGGTGATCTGGGAGGCTTTCGTCAACGTGGTTACCCGGACGGTCACCGCGCCGTTCAGGGCCTTGGGCCGCCTGTTCGGCGGCGATGGCGAGGAGATCGGGGGCGTGCTGTTCGAACCCGGCAGCGCCGACGTCGGGCCGCCGGAACGCGAGAAGCTCAACAAGGTCATGGTTGCCTTGGCACAGCGTCCTCGGCTCAGTCTGGAAGTGCATGGCGGAGTCGATCCGGAGTTGGATGGTCGTGCGCTGAAGTCCTCGCAGGTACGGCGGTCCGTTGCTGCAAAGCTGGGTTTCCGGTGGTCGCCGGAGGAGGAGCCGGGGCCGGTCTCCTTCGACAGTGCCGCCACCCAGTCGGCACTTGAAGAGCTGGCCGGCGAGCAGGGCGGCCCGAATGCCGTGGAGGAGGTTCAGTCCGCCTTCGCAAGGAAGGAAGGCAGAAAGGCCGAGCGCATCGGTCGCATTTCCGCACTGATGGGGCGCCCCAGCCCGGATTCGGCGTTCTATCGGGCCTTGTTCGACCATCTGGTCGAAACCGCGCCGCTGTCGGCCCAGGATTTGGCGACTTTGGCCGGCCGCCGTGCCCGGGCGGTGGTCGGCGTGTTGACGCAGCGGGGCGCGCTGGACCCGGGCCGCATCCGGATCGGCGAGACCACATCCGGTGATGTCAGGGACCGGCGGATCGTCACCCGGCTGGCCGTGAAGCCCGGAGGGAGCTGACCCCGCACGACATCGGTACGGGAATGAATGGGGCGGGCGGCGCCCGGGGCGATGGAATCAGCCGCGACGGGGGTACTCTCCGATTGGCATAGGCTCCGCATCCGCGTGTCCGGCCAAGGTGTCGGGCTCGAGTAACGTCGAGGTGATGTCGCATGACGATGCTACCGATCCACGCTCGTCCACTGCTTGCCGTCGGGGGAAGGTGTGGCCGCCGCCTGCTCGCAGCGGCATTCCTGCCGGTCGGCCTGTTGGCTCTCGCTTCGGTTCCCCCCGGCTGCGTTCTCGCCCAGCCGGACGACTACGCTGCGGCCCGCATCCGCATGGTCGAGCTGCAGCTCGAGGGCTCCGGGTGCGACGTCCGCGATCCACGGGTGCTCCAGGCGATGGCGGAGGTGCCTCGGCACGAATTCGTGCCTCCGCCACTGCGGGAATACGCCTATAGCGACAGCGCGCTGCCCATCGGCTTCGGACAGACCATCTCCCAACCCTATGTCGTCGCCTTCATGACCGAGCGGCTCGAACCCAAGCCCTCAGACAGGGTGTTGGAAATCGGGACCGGTTCGGGCTATCAGGCGGCGGTGCTCTCGAAGTTGGTGGCCGAGGTTTACACCATCGAGATCGTCGAGCCGCTGGGACGGAGGGCCGAGGCCGATCTTCGGCGTCTGGGCTTCGACAACGTGCGGGTCCGGATCGGAGACGGCTACCGGGGCTGGCCGGAAGCCGCGCCTTTCGATGCGATCATCCTGACCAGTGCGGTGAGCGAGGTGCCGCAGCCCCTCATCGGACAGCTCAAAGACGGTGGCCGCCTGATCGCCCCCCTTGGCCCGTCGTCTTACCAGGAGCTGTACCTGCTGAAAAAGCGCGGCGAGAAACTGGAACGGCGGGCGATCCTGCCCGTCCGGTTCGTCCCCATGACTGGCGAGGTCTTGAAGGGGGCGCCGCCGTGATGCGGCATCGAGCGCTGAGGATGCACGAGGTACGTCGATTGGGTCTGCCTTCCGCCAGCTTGCTGGTGGTGGCCAGCATGGTCGGTTCCGGTGTTTTCACCACCGGTGGCTTCCTGCTGGAGGCGTTGCGGTCGCCTTGGCTGGTCTTGCTGGCCTGGCTGGCCGGCGGAGCGATCGCCGCCTGCGGCGCCCTGAGTTACGGCGCGCTGGCGCAGCGTTTCCCGGAATCGGGGGGAGAATATCTGTTTCTGTCCCGTACCCTGCATCCCGCCGCCGGCAATGTGGCCGGGTGGGTGTCCGTGGTGGTGGGTTTTTCCGCGCCCATGGCTGCTGCCGCCTACGGTTTCGGTGAGTACCTGGCGCCCTGGATGCCCTGGCACGCGCCTCGGCTCACCGGAACGCTGCTGCTGGCCGCGTTCGCCTTGCTCCACGGCGCACACGGTCCAGCGGGTGCCTGGGTGCAGAACTTCGCCGTCGTGTTCAAGCTTGCGCTCATGGCGGGTTTCGTCCTGCTGGCCTGGCCGCGACTGGCCCTTGAAACGGGCGCCGCGGCGCGCGGCGAGGGGGGAGGCTTCGGCGCTTTTTTTTCTGCGCTCATCTGGGTGTCGTTCAGCTATTCCGGCTGGAATGCCGCCGTCTACCTCGGCGGGGAAGTGCGCGATCCCGAACGCAACCTGCCGCGGGCGTTGCTGCTGGGCACCGGCCTGGTCACCGTGCTTTATCTGGCGCTGAATACTGCCTTCATGTTTTCTGCCGCACCCGAGGCGCTGGCGGGCAAGGCGGACATCGGCCGCGCCGCGGCGCTCGCCCTGGGCGGCTCCGTCTGGGCGGATTTCATGACCCTGCTGGTGGCTTTCGCCTTGTCCCTCTCGGTCTCGGCCATGATGATGGCCGGGCCCCGCGTCAGTGCGTGCATGGCGCGGGACGGCCATCTGCCACCCTGGCTGTCGCTGCATGAAGATGGTACGCCCCGACGGGCGACCTTCCTTCAATGCGCTCTGTCTTTGCTGCTGCTGTGGAGCGCGGGCTTCAAGGACTTGCTGACCTACACCGGTTTTACCCTCGGGTTGAGCACTGCGGCGACGGTCTGCGGCCTGATCCGGCTCCGGCTCAAGGAAGGCGATGCCTGTCCCGTCATCGGCTGGCCCTGGGCGCCGCTGATCTACCTGCTGGCGGTCCTCGCCATGACCGCCGCCGCCTTGGTCCGCCAGCCCCAGGCCGCCCTCGGAGGTCTGGCCACGTTGCCGGCGGTGTGGGTGCTTCGGCGCATCGGTGCGAGCTGGTCTGGAAATGCCCGCTCCGAAACCCGGTAGATCGGTCCGGTTGACGGACTTCCCGGCCGGGGATGGCGCCTCGAAACCAAAAAAATCGCGTAGGAAAGACATGCCGAAAAGACCACACCCACCGCACGCAGGCGGGTGACCGGCCCGAGCATTGCGCGCCTTTCCTCGCGCGGTGACGGACATGGTTTGCGCGGCGCAAACGCCCCTGCCGGCCGAACCCGGCCAGCGCCACCCGCATCGTCGGTGGCGCGGCGCGGTGGGTCACCAGCGGACCGCGTAGTTCATGATGTCGATGTTCTTCTTGAAAATCTCGAGGGCGAAAGGCTGGGCGAGTTGGTAGAGATCCAGGATGGAATAATCGATGCCCGGTCGCGCGCCGCCCTTCTTCAGGCTTTCTTCCACGTTCCTGGCGATGACCAGCAGCAGGTCGTCCAGATTTTCCGGGGCCAAGGTTTCGATGTCTCGCAGCAGCTGATCACTCATGGTGGTTCCCCTCGAAAAAGCGTCGTCGGGATTCGCAGACCGGTGTTCATCCGATCAGGTGGTGTTTCCCTTCGACCCGTACCGAGCTGGCCTGGGGGCCTTCCTCGCCCGTTTCTTCGGCGAAGCGCACTGCAGTGCCGACGGTCAGCCGGTCGAAGTCAGAATTCACCACGCTGTGCCGGTGAAAATAGATTTCCCGGCCTTCCGGCGTCTCGATGATGCCGAAGTCTTCCGCCGGGATCAGCCGGGAAATCCGGCCGTGCGCCTGTACCTCGTGCGTCTTGACCTGAGAGCGCCGGCGCCGTTCCAGGTCTTCCAACTGCCTGCGCGCCGCGTCGAAGGCGTCCCGGATCGCGACATAGGCGTCCTCGTGGGCATGATCGAGCCCCGGGTCCCGGCTGACCGCCAGTTCATGGCCGGGCACGGTGAGATCGATCCGCACGTGGTAGACGTTGCCCTGATGGTGGTGCTTGTGGGATGCCTCGACCATGACCCGGCAGCTCATGATCCCGTCGTAGAACGAATCCAGCTTCTCGATCCGCTCCAGGATGTTCCGTTCCATCGCCTCGGAGGGCGACATGTTTCGAAACGTGATCTGCGGCGACAGTCTCATTGCCTTCCCCTCGCTCATCTCGGCCCGATGATCAACGATAGACCTTTTCGGTCCGCGTCGATAGGGCTTGTCTCCCCGCGTCCGGGGCGCGTTGGCTTCAAGGCGCCTCGCGCTGTTTCATCAGGGCCAGCACGTAGGCCACGGCAGACCTTGGGGGCTTGATTCCATGGCGGGCGCGCAGCTGGCGGACGGCCTCGTCCAGTGTCTCAGGGCGGGGTTGCATGGCAGCGATGAAACCGCTCAGATCCTCGGTGAGGGCCCAGGGATAGATGAGCCAGCGCCAGGAGACGATTCGCCGCCCGTAGTAGTCCGGCACGACGGGGGACACCTTTTTGTGATGGAGTACCGCAATCTTGATGTCCAGCGGCCCGCAGCATCGAAGCTGCTCCAGGGCCAGTCGGAGGGTGTCGCCGGTGTCGCTGCAATCGTCGGTCAGCAGCACTTTGAGGCCGCGAACGTTCGCGGGAGGCGGCGAATGACAGCGCGCCGTTTCGTTTTTGCGTGCTCCCCCCTCGTAGTGGCCGATACGGATGCTCTGGAGATCGTACACGCCCAGGGCATCGCACAGGAGCCGCGCCGGTACGTAACCGCCTCGGGCGATGGCCACCACGGCGTCGGGCCGGTAGCCGGACGCGCGGATGTTCTCGGCCAAGCGCCGGGACAACCGGCACACCTGGCTCCAGGTCACCAGCTCGCCGCGGAGGAAGGGATCGCTCATGGTCGGAGGCCCACCCATCATTTCAGGCATCGGGACGATTCAGCGGCGCCAGGATACGCGCAGCAGCGCCTCCTCGTCGGTGTAGCGTGACTCCAGCTCGCCCTGGTAGGCGTGCCGCAGTGCTTCCGCGGTGCCATGGGTGAGATGTTTGTCGGTAAAGGTGATGACGGTACGGTCGTCCTCCTCCTCGATGGTCATGATCCGCTCCAGCGGGTGCTCGGCACGGGCAGCGGCTTCGGTGTTCCGAACGAGGTTGAGGATTTCCGGGCGGTGGGCGCCGAAGAAAGGACCGCTCAGCGTCAGCTCGCCGGCTGGCAGACGATCGCGTATCCGTTGGCACGCGGGACAAAGGTGCCGTTCGGCATCCGGCACCGCCGCTCCCCACCGCCAGCGTCCCTGCTGGAAGACGGCGCCGCATTCGGGGCACACCGTCGGTTCCGGCCATTTGCCGCGAGCGCGGTAGGGATCCTCCACATGCTCTTCGAACATGCTGTCCCTGCGCGGTTGGTGCGCGGGGTCGAGTCGTTTGCCGGGTCCGGTCATGGGGTCACCTCGCATGGCTCAATGGGCAGTGGTCCGGACCGCATCATCGGCCCCCCTCACGCGCCCGTCAAGCCATGCCGGAAGGTGTCGCCGCGCTTTCCGGCGGTTCCGGACCGTCGTCCGCTAGCTGACCTCGTCGATCCATGCCATCTGGATCGCTTCCAGAATTTTCTCGTTGCATCGGTCGGTGCTGTCGGCGAAGCCGTCGAGCGCCGTGATCCATGCCAGCAGATCGGTGAAGCGTACGTACCGCGGGTCGACGTCCGAGTGCTTGTGGGCGAGGGCGGCGGCAATGTCGTAGGTGTCGTTCCATTTCATGGGCGGGTCCCGGAGTTTCTTCTGAAGAGGCAATGCCATCGACGGAGCAAATTCGCGGCCAGGCGTTTCCGTCCCGCGGATATCCCATGGGCTGACCTGCCGGGTTTGTCGTAAAGATGACAAAGCCCTATGAAACGGAGGGGCATGTGCAATTCCCGACAAGGCGGGGGCGGGCGGTCGCTGCGTGGGGTGCTGCAATGACCCAAGGTTGACGGGGGAAGGGCCCCGGTTTGCCATTGGCATGCGTTGTGCCTGAAGCTGGCTAAAACCCTCGAGGGAACCTTAGGCGTGAACGACTACCTGATGCTGCTGCTCGGCACGGCCCTGGTCAACAACGTGGTGCTGGTCAAGTTCCTCGGACTGTGCCCTTTCATGGGGGTGTCCAGGAAGCTCGATTCCGCCGTCGGCATGGGATTCGCGACGACCTTCGTGCTGACCCTGACCGCGGTGGCGAGCTGGCTCATCGAGCATTTCGTCCTGATGCCGCTGGGCATCGGCTTCCTGCGCATCCTCTCGTTCATCCTGGTGATCGCAGCGGTGGTCCAGTTCACCGAGATGGTGGTGAAGAAGACCAGCCCGGTGCTGTATCAGGTGCTGGGCATCTTCCTGCCGCTGATCACCACCAACTGCGCGGTGCTGGGAGTGGCGCTGCTGAACATCCAGCAGGAATACGATTTCATTCACAGCGCGCTGTTCGGTTTCGGTTCGGCGCTGGGGTTCACCCTGGTCATGGTGATCTTCGCCGGCATCCGAGAGCGGCTGGCCCTGATGAGCGTGCCCGAGGCATTCACCGGCCCGCCCATTGCCTTCATCACCGCGGGCATCCTCTCCCTGGCGTTCATGGGGTTCGCAGGATTGGCCACGCATTGAACCGACACCCGAAGGAGAGTCTATGTACATTCTGTTCGCCATCATCAGCCTCACCGGCATGGGGCTCGTGCTCGGGTTTCTGCTCGGTGCCGCGGCGCGTTATCTGAAAGTGGAAGAAAATCCGCTGATCGACGAAATCGAGGCCATGATGCCGGGGTCGCAATGCGGCCAGTGCGGGTATCCAGGTTGCCGCCCGGCGGCCGAGGCTCTGGTGGCGGGCGAGGCACCGGTAACCCTGTGTCCCCCAGGCGGGCGGGCGCTGGCCGAGCAGTTGGCCAGCAAGCTGGCGGTCGACCTGGATCTGTCGGAGGTGGAGGATCAGGTGCCGATGGTGGCGCGGGTGGACGAATCCACCTGCATCGGCTGCGCCCGCTGCTACAAGGTCTGTCCGACCGATGCCCTGGTGGGCGCGCCCAAGCAGATCCATGCCGTCATCGCCGATGCCTGTACTGCCTGCGGCAAGTGCGTGGACGTCTGCCCGACCGAGTGCCTGCGGCTCCATCCCGTCAAGGTGACGCTGCGTAATTGGCGCTGGCCCAGTCCGGACATGGTTCCGGCGAAGGCGGCTTGATCATGGCGGCGCTCAGCTTCTTCCCGTTCGGAGTCGCCGGCAGGATTCGCGGCGGCGTCCATCCGGAGCCGCGTAAGGAGTCCACCGCCGATCGGCCCATCGAAACCGCGTTTCCACTGCCGGAGCGGCTCTATCTGTCGCTGCAGCAGCATGCCGGCCAGCCCGCCGAACCCGTGGTCCGGGTCGGTGACAAAGTGCTCAAGGGCCAACTGTTGGCGGCGGGACAGGGCACGATTTCGGCACCGGTGCACGCGCCGACCTCGGGCGTGGTGACGGACATCCTGGAGTATCCCGCGGCCCATCCGTCCGCCTTGCCGACCCCGACGCTGCTGCTCGAACCCGATGGGGAGGATCGCTGGATAGAGACACGGGGGAGCGCCGATCCGTTCGGTCTGCCTCCCGAGGAAATCAGCGCCCGGGTCGGTGCGGCCGGGGTGGTGGGCATGGGCGGGGCGGCTTTTCCTTCCGCCGTGAAACTGAACCTGGGGCGCAAGACCCGGATCCAGACACTGTTGATCAATGGGGGCGAGTGCGAGCCCTATCTCACCTGCGACGACCGGCTGATGCGCGAGCGGGCGGCGGACGTCGTCGACGGCATCCTCATCATGCTGCACGGGCTGGAATGCGACCAGGCGATCGTCGGCATCGAGGACAACAAGCCCGAGGCCTTCGCCGCGATGTCGGCCGCCGCGGCGCCGCATGGCGGCAGGGTACAGGTGCGGCAGGTGCCTTCGCTTTACCCGATGGGCTGGGACAAGCAGCTCATCCGCTATTTCACCGGCAAGGAGGTGCCGGCCGGCGGGCGTTCCGCCGACATCGGCGTCCTGATGCACAACGTCGCCACGGCCTATGCGGTGCAGCAGGCGGTGCGGCACGGCCGACCGCTGGTCAGCCGTATCGTCACGGTCAGCGGTCTGGCGGTGAGCGCGCCGCGCAACGTCGAGGCACCGATCGGGACGCTCTTGGCCGACCTGCTGGCGTTCTGCGGCCATCGTCCCGAGGATACCGCGAGCTACGTCATGGGCGGTCCCATGATGGGCGATTTTCTCCCGCATCCCAGGGTGCCGCTGGTCAAGGGCGCCTGCGGCATCCTGGCGCTGTCGCGGCGGGAGGTGGCCGCGTCCGACGCCAAGGCCTGTATCCGCTGCGCGCGCTGCGTGAGCGCCTGTCCTGCGGGACTCCTGCCGCTGGAGATGGTGGCGCGGATCCGGGCCGGACAACTGGAGTCCGCGATTGGTTATGGCCTGAAGGACTGCATCAGTTGTGGGTCCTGCTCCTATGTCTGTCCTTCGGAAATCCCGCTCGTACACTATTTCAAGTACGCCAGCGGCGAGCTCGTGGCGCGGGAACAGATGAAGCATCGGACCGAGCAGACCAAGCGCCTGGCGGAGGAACGGCAGGCACGGTTCGAGCGCCAGAAGCGGGAGCAAGCGGCGCTGGCCGCCCAGCGCAAGGCACAGGCGCAGCGCAAGACGGAGGAGGCCGCATGAGTCTGTCGCTGTCGAGCGCGCCCTTCACCCGTTCGGACAGCCAGGTCCAGGGGATAATGGCGGCGGTGGTTCTGGCGCTGGTGCCGGCCACCGTGTTCGGTGTGGTGATCTTCGGCTGGCCCGCGTTTTTCCTGTGGACGGTGACCGTCCTCTCGGCTCTGGTGTTCGAGGCGGCTTGTCTCACCCTGGCGGGCAAACCGGTCAAGGCGGTTCTACTGGATGGCTCCGCCCTGCTGAGCGGTTGGCTGGTGGCCATGACGCTGCCGCCCTGGGCACCGTGGTGGATCGGCGTGGTGGGTGCCGGGATCGCCATCGTGGTCGGCAAACAGGTGTTCGGCGGTCTCGGCCAGAACCCGTTCAATCCGGCGATGCTGGCGCGTGTGGCCCTTCTGGTGGCGTTCCCCCTGGAAATGACCACCTGGGCGCTGCCTTCGCTGCCGTTTTCCTCGTCCGCGCCGGGACTGTCCGACGGCCTGGCCATCACCTTCGCCGGCGCGTCTGCGGTGGACGGCATGACCGGACCGACGCTGATCGGCAACTGGAAGACCGAACTTTCCCAGGGGCGGGGATTGAGCGAATCGCTGGTTTCCGGCCATTACAACGTAGTGGCTTCGCTGCTCGGCTGGAAGGCGGGCAGCCTGGGCGAGACCTCCTCCCTGCTGGTGGCCCTGGGCGGACTCTGGCTGCTGAAGAAAAAGATCATCGGCTGGCACATCCCCGTGTCGCTGTTGGCGACGGTGGCGGTCTTGGCCTCGGTCTTCGCCCTGATCGATGGTGAGCGCTACGCCGGCCCCGTCTTCCATCTGACTTCCGGCGCCGTGATGCTGGCGGCGTTCTTCATCGCCACCGATTACGTCACTTCCCCCAGCAGCCCGGCCGGCCAGTTGATTTTCGGCGCGGGTTGCGGCCTGTTCATCTTCGTCATCCGCACCTGGGGAGCTTACCCGGAAGGCGCCGGGTTCTCGGTGTTGCTGATGAACGCGCTGACGCCGGTCATCGACCATTACGTGCGGCCGCGCGTCTACGGACGCGATCTCAAAGGCCGGCCGCTGGACCTGCCGGGAGGGCGGCGGTGAGCAGCATGATGCCCAGGAATCTGCGGGGGGAAGCCATCAGCCGGTGGGTGCGGCTGCGGCAGCGGTTCGACGACATGGAGACTCTGCGCCAGCGGCTGGACTACCAGACCGGGCTGCTGGCCGCCGCCGGACTGCTGGCCAGTCTGCTCCTGGGGGTGGGAGACCTGGCCACCCAGGGAGCCATCGAGCAGCGCCAGGCCGAGGACCTGCTGGCGACGTTGGAACAGGTGCTGCCTCCCGATCTGCACGACAACGATCTGCTGCACGACGTGAAAACAGTGTCCGACACCGGGCTGGGCGAGACTCGGGTGTATCTGGCGCGTAAGGACGGCGAGGTCACCGCCGTTGCCTTCAGACTGTCGGCCACCGGCGGCTATTCCGGCCAGATCGTCCTGGTCATGGGGGTGAAGGCCGACGGTACGGTGCTGGGGGTGCGGGTGGTGGCCCATGCTGAAACCCCTGGGCTGGGCGACAAGATCGAAATCGCCAAGTCGGACTGGATCCTGTCCTTTTCCGGCCGTTCGCTGGACAACACCCCGGAAGAGCGTTGGCGGGTCAAGAAGGATGGCGGTGATTTCGACCAGTTCGCCGGCGCCACCATCACCCCGCGCGCGGTGGTGGGCGGGGTGTTCAGGGGCCTTGAGTTCTTCCGGCGGCACCGCATTGAGCTGATGTCGGCCGCAACAGGAGGTCAACGATGAATCCGGACTTTCGCAAAATCACCCGCGACGGCTTGTGGGACAACAACATCGTCTTCAGTCAGAGCATCGGCCTGTGTCCGCTGCTGGCCGTCACCGGCACCGCCACCAATGGGCTCGGCATGGGGCTGGCCACCCTGGCGGTCATGGTCGTATGCAACGTTCTGGTTTCCTGGGTACGGGTATTGATCCCCTCCGAGATCCGCATCCCGGTGTTCGTGGTGCTCATCGCCATGGTGGTGACGCTGGTGGACATGGTGATGAATGCCTGGTTACACGAGATGCACAAGGTGCTGGGCCTGTTCATCCCCCTGATCGTGACCAACTGCGCCATCCTGGGGCGGGTCGAGGCCTATGCTTCGCGCCATCCCGTGGCGCATGCGGCGATGGACGGGCTGATGATGGGACTGGGTTTCACCCTGGCTCTGGTGGTGCTGGGGGCGGCCCGGGAAGCGCTCGGCGCCGGCACGTTGTTCGCCAGTGCGCGCCTTTTGATGGGCGACTCGTTCGCGTGGCTGGAAACGACGCTCATTCACGGCTACCGCGGGTTCCTGCTGATGGCGCTGCCGCCGGGCGGGTTCCTCATGCTCGGTTTCCTCCTGGCCGGGAAGAAACTGATCGACAAGCGGTTGGCCGCCCGCCAGCGCCGGTCGATCGCGGTGGGCGAAACGCTGGTGGAGACTTGAGGGAGGACGGCATGAACGTGGGCGTGTGCTACGCGGACGCCGACCGCCAGCTGTGGCTCCGGATGGAAATGCCGGACGATAGCACGGTCGAACAGGCCATCCGCTATTCCGGCATTCTGGAACGGTTTCCGGAGATCGATCTGAGCGTACAGAAAGTCGGAATCTTCGGCAAACTGGTGAAACTCGACGCGCCGGTGAAGGAAGGCGACCGCATCGAGATATACCGGCCCATCACAGCCGATCCCAAGACGGTGCGGCGTCGCAAGATCGCTTCGGACGACGATGACGACGACGATTGACGCCGATGTCCGGCGCCGCGGCGAGGCCGTCTGCGCAAGGCTCCTGGACGAAATCGAGAAGTTGGGTATCGCCCCGGGCCGGCTCGCGCGGCTGCCCCTCTATGACCAGGCGGAGTTCGAATCCAGCCGGGACCCCTACAGCGGAGAAGAGACCCTCTGCGGCCGTTGGCGTGACGCCCGCGGTCATGGCATCGGGCAGATGAAATTCCATGGCGACGGCTCTTTCTACGCTGAATTCGACGTCGTCCTGCCTCACCCTACCGATCCGCATTGGTTTGTGGAGGGGGTGACGGTCTGGGGACGCGGCGATGTGATCAAGAGCGAGGCGAGGCTGCTGGAGGCTCCGAGGGAGTGATCCACCCCTATCGTGAAGCCTGGGTTCCCGTCAGTTCGTTTCGACGGCGACCGGTTCCTCCAGCCAGCCGCCGCCGAACGCCCGGTATAACGACACCAGTGCGACCAGCGCGGTGGTCCGGGCTTTGACGGCTTCGCCCAGGACGGACAGTTTCGAAGCTTTCGAGTCCAGCACCGCAAGGTAATTCGCCGCTCCCCGCCGATACAGCGCTTCGGTCGAGTGCCGGGCATGTTCCGCGGCGGCTTCCGCGTCCGCCAGATGGAGGCAGCGCTGGTTCGCCGTCCGGTGGGCGAGGAAGGCGTTTTCCACGTCCTCCAGCGCCTGCAGAAAGGTCTTTTCATAATTCGCGGCCACCTGGTCGAGCCTTGCGTCGGCGGCGGCGATCTGGGCGCGGATGCGTCCTGCGTTGAAAATCGGTGCAGTGAGGCCCGCGCCGAGGGCGTAGACGCTTTCGCTCAGGCTGGGGAACCCGCCGACCGCCAGGGCCCCGAAGCCGCCGCTGGCCGAGAGCACCAGTTTCGGCAGCAAGTCCGCACGGGCCGCTCCCAGGCCGGCCGCCGCGGCGATGACTTCGGCCTGGGCCTGGCGAAGGTCGGGGCGTTGCGCGAGCAGGCTGGACGGCAACAGCTTGGGGATGATGGGGGTCGATGCCGGCAACGGCCGGGGTTCGGCCAGGCTGGCCTGCAGCGTCTGCGGCGGCTGACCGGTCAGCACGCTCAGGCGCTGGATCAGGCGGATGGCGGTTTCGTTCAGTGCCGGCAGGGCCGCTTCCGCGCTTTGTAACAGTGCTTCCTGTCCGGCGACGGCGGCTTCCTCGGCGAGACCGGCGCGGTAGAAGGCCTTCAAGGTTTTCAGCCGCTCGCGCTGCACCTCGAGATTGTCTTCGAACAGGGCCGTCTGCCGCTGCACGCCGCGCAGTTCCAGGTAATTCGTGGCCACTTGCGCCAGCAGGCCGACCTGAGCCGCATGCAGCGTTTCTTCCACGCCCAGCGCCTGGGCCGCCGCCGCTTCCGCTTCCAGGTGACGCTGGCCGAAGATGTCCAGCTCCCAGCGCGCAGAGAGTCCGCCGGTCACCATGTCGGCGGTGGGGGTGATCAGCTGATAGCCCTGTTTTCCCGGCACGGCGATGATGCGGTCGATCCGCTTTTCACGTCCGCCGGAAGTGAAGAAATCGAGGCTGGGATAAAGTGCGGATTCGGCGACGACCACCATGGCCGCGGCTTCCCGGACCCTCGCCTGGGCACTCCGGAGGTCCGGGTTGGCGGCCAGCGCACGGTCGATCAGGTCGTCCAGAACCGGATCATCGAATTTCCGCCACCACTGCTTCAGGATGGCGGGGGCCGATACCGGCGTCTGGGGCGCCTGAGCCCAGTTTTCGGGGGCCGCCGGCGCCGGCGGGAGAGCGACCCGGGTCGGCGTGCAGCCGCACAGGAGAGTTGTGGCCAGCGTACCGGCCAATGCCTGACGGAACGGTCTCATGCGCGCCCTCCTGGATGAGGCCCTTCGGGTAGCCTCCGGCTGTCCGAATCCGCTCCCGACGAACTTGTCATGCCGCCCCCTCACGCCGTTCGACTTTGAACCAGGCCGCATACAGCGCCGGCAGGAAGAATACCGTCAGCAGGGTGGCGACCGTGAGCCCGCCCATGATGGCTATCGCCTGCGGGGCGAAAAAATCGTTGGTGGACAGCGGGATCATGGCGAGGATCGCCGCCGCCGCCGTGAGCATGATCGGCCGGAAACGGCGGACCGTGGATTCGATGATGGCGCGGCGGGTGTCGAGGCCGGCTTTTTCGTCCTGTTCGATCTGGTCGACCAGGATGACCGAATTGCGCATGATCATGCCGGCCAAGGCGATGATCCCGAGCAGCGCCACGAATCCAAATGGCGCCCGGAACAGGAGGAGGGCGAAGGCGGCGCCGATCACGCCCAGGGGCGCCGTGACGAAGACCAGAAAGGTCCGGGACAGATTCTGCAATTGCATCATCAACAGCAAGAGCGTGGCCACGAGCACCAAGGGAATCCAGACCAGGATCGATTTCTGTGCGGTCCACGCGTCCTCCCGGGCGGCGCCGGTTTCGACGAAATAGCCGGGCGGCAGTTCATCGATGATGGGCTTGAGCGCCGGTTCTATTTCCGCCGCGACGTCGGGTGCCAGCATGCCGTCCGTCACGTCGGCGCGCACCGAGATGGCGGGGAAACGGTTGCGTCGCCAGCGCACGCCGTCCTCGAACACGGTCTCGAACCGCACCAGTTGGGACAGCGGCACGGGTAGGCCGCTGCCGGTGGGTACGGCGAGGTCGGGCAGGCCGGCAGGGTCCGTGCGCAATCGGGTCTGGGCGCGCCAGACGATGTCGATGAGCTTGTTGCTTTCGCGGAGCTGCCCTACCGTCAGCCCGCTGTAATGAGCCTGCAGGGCGCGGGCGAGAGAGGCGGTGCTGACACCCAGGGCCCGCGCCTTGTCCTGGTCCAGCGCCAGCCGTAACGAAGGAATCCGTTCGTGCCAGTCGTCGTTCACGTCCACCGTATGCGGGTTGGCACGCACGACCGCCGCTACCCGGTCGGCGATGCCGCGGACGACGCCGGGGTCTTCGCCGAACACCCGGAACACCACGGGATAATCCATCGGCGGGCCGACATTGAGCCGCATGGCGCGGCCGCGCACTTCCGGAAAATCCGCGGCGAGCGCCTCGCGGATCCGTCGCATGACGCGTTCGCGGGCGCCGTTGTCTCCCGTCATCACCACGAATTCGGCGAGGTTGGCATTGGCGAGCTGTTGCACGATGAGCAGGAAGAAACGCGGGCTGCCGCCGCCGATGTAGGTCGCGTAACTCAACACGTCCGGGTCATGGGCCAGGACCGACTCCATGCGCTTGGCGGCGGCCTCGGTCTGGGCGAAGCTGCTTCCTTCGGGCAGCCACAGGTCGATCACGACCTCCGGCCGGTTCGACAGCGGAAAAAACTGCTCGGGTACCCGGCTCAAGGTCGCGATGCCGACGACGAACAGCGCGACCGTCGCCAGGATCACCTTGCCGCGGTGCTCCACGCAGGCCGCCACCCATCCACGCAGACGGTCGTAGAACGGGGTGTCGTAGATCTCGTGAGCCGATCCGGCGCCTTTCGGTCTGAGCGCCAAGAACCCCAGGTAAGGCGTGAAGATCACTGCGCCGAACCAGGACGATACGAGTGACAGCCCCACCACCTGGAAGATCGCCTGCGTGTACTCGCCCGCCTGGGAGCGGGCCAGACCCACCGGCAGGAAGCCGGCGATGGTGATCAGGGTGCCGGTGAGCATCGGAAAGGCGGTGGCGCGGTAGGCGAAAGTGGCGGCCTGCAGCCGGTCCCAGCCTTCCTCGAGCTTACGGGCCATCATCTCGATGGCGATCATGGCATCGTCCACCAGCAGACCCAGCGCCAGGATCAGCGCTCCCAGAGAGATGCGGTGCAGGGCGATGCCGGCCACCAGCATGCCGAGCAGGGTGGCGGCCAGCACGAGGGGCACCGTGAGCGCAACGACTGCGCCTGCCCGAATCCCCAGGCTCAGGAAGCTGACCAGGAGCACCGCCGCCAGCGCTTCGAAGAATGTGCGCTTGAATTCGCCGATGGAGCGGCGGACGACCTGGGCCTGGTCGGCGACCTTTTCCACCGTGATGCCGATCGGCAGCTCGCGTTCGATGCGCCCCAGCGTGGCGTCCACGGCCTTTCCCAGCGCCAGCACATCGCCCTTCCGGTTCATGGCGATGCCCAGCCCGATCACATCCTTGCCGTTGAAACGCATCCGGAATTCCGGCGGGTCGACATAGCCGCGCCTGACCTCGGCGAAGTCGCTGACCCTAAAGGTCCGGCCGCCGATGCGCACCGAGAGATTCGCCACGTTCTCCACCGAGTCGAAAGTTCCGGTGATCCGCACCGGCAAAGCGCCAGCCCCGGTGTCGACCGCTCCAGCCGGCGCCATGGCGTTCTGCGTCTGCAGGGCGGCGGCGACTTCGGTGGCGTCCAGTCCCAGGCGGGCCATCTTCTTGTCGGAGAATTCGATGTAGATTTTCTCCTCCTGGGCCCCGATGAGATCGGCTTTTTCCACGTCCTTGACCCGCAGAACCTGCTGTCGGACCGCTTCCACCCGGTCCTTGAGCCGGGCGTAGTCGAAGTCCTCGCCGGAAAAGGCGTAGATCAGGCTGTAGGTGTCGCCGAATTCGTCGTTGAAGAAGGGGCCGATGACTCCCTGCGGCAGCGTCATCCGGATGTCGCCGACTTTCTTGCGGACCTGGTACCAGATGTCGGCGACTTCTTCCGGGGAGGTGTCCTCGCGCGGCACCACGAAGATCAGCGATTCTCCCGGCTTGGAGTAGCTGCGCAGGTAGTCGAGATCCGGCAGCTCCTGGAGCTTTTTTTCGAGGCGGTCGGTGAGCTGCTCTTCCACCTCCCGCGCCGTCGCCCCTGGATACAGGGTCTTCACCACCATCAGGCGGAAGGTGAATTCAGGATCCTCCCGCTGTTCCAGCCGGAAATAGGCGAAAAGTCCCCCCAGCAGGACGAGCGTGATGAGGAAGCCGGTGAAGGCGCGGTGTTCCAGCGCCCATTGGCTCAGATTGAAACCTTTCATGGACGGCCGGCCGGGTCGGGGATGATACGTACTTTCTGGCCCTCGGTCAGGCGCTGTACGCCGGCACTCACCACCAGTTGGCCAGGCGCCACGCCTTCGACCGAAACGCGTTCCGCGCCCGTGACTTCGTTCAGCCGGACGGGCACCGACTTGACGGTGAGCCGTGCTTCGTCCACCAGCCAGACGCGAGGCGGAGCGGGCTGCTGCTGGGGACTGAACACGGCCGAAAGGGGGATCGTCGCCCGTTCCGTGCCGACGGCGTCGATCCAGAGGGTCGCGGTCATGCCGAGACGGACGGTCTCCTGGCCTTCGAGCAGCGTGGCCCGTACCCGGTAGGTTCGGCTCGCGGGGTCCGCCGCTGCGGCGATCTCACGGAGGCGCGCCTTGAGCCGCCGTCCGTCGGCCCAGAGCGTCACCGCTGCTTCCTGGCCCGGCTGGAGCAGGCCGACGCGGTGCTCGGGGACATCGACGCTGATCTCCGGTTCGTCGAGGCGGGCCAGCGTGAGCACCGGCTGGCCGGCGGCCAGCACCTGCCCGGTTTCCGCCGAGACCGCGGTCACCACGCCGCCCCGGTCGGCGCGCAGCGCCGTGTAGTCCACCCGGTTGGCCGCCTCGGTCGCCTGAGCCTCGAGCGCGGTCACACGCTCTTTCGCGGCGGTATAGGCGGTACGGCGGCGATCGAATTCGGGAGGGCTGACGACCCGCTGTTCCAGGAGTTCACGGTATCGCTGAAGGTCCTCGCGGGAGAATTCCAATTCTGCCCTGGCGGCTGCCAGCTGGGCTTTGGCTGACTGCACGGCCAGTTCGTAATCGGTGGGGTCCAGGGCGGCCAGTAGCTGGCCTTTCTGGACCCGGTCGCCCAGCTCGACCGGACGGGAAGCCAGTTTTCCGGCGACCCGGAAAGACAGGGTGGTTTCGTGGCGGGCCCGGATTTCGCCGGCGAAGCTCATGCCGGCGGAACCGGTTTCTGCAGCGACCCGGAAGGTGACGACCGGCCGGGTTTGCTCCGCGCCGCCGCGGCTGTCGGAACAGGCCGCGAGCGCAAGGATCACGAGAATGGCGGTGGGGACGAAGATTCCCGGTTTCCACGGGAGGGTGGCGTAGGTCATAGCGGTTCCCTGGCCCTGGTGGCGGAAGCGACCCAGCGAGGTCCTCCGCGGGCGTAAAGTCCTGAAGGTCGGACGGCATGGCCCGCAAGGCGGGCGAGGCATTTCATAACGTTTTTTCCCTGTTCATGGCAAGGGAAAATCACGTGGGAAAGCATCGACCGAATGCCAGAAGCAATCGCGGGGGGCCTTTGAACCGGATCTTCCTGCGCAGCAGTGCGCCGAAGAGGCTGACTTCTCCCGCCAGGAAGCCGAGCCAGGTCTTGCCATCGGCCGTGATCCGGAAATCGGGCCGGCCATGGAGCCCCTCCCTTACCGCGAGCGTCCGGTCCCTGATCACGACCGTGACGCCGAGCGTTTCCTCGCCAGTGAAGCTGAAATGGTAGGTCGCGTGCAGACCCGAGGCCCGCCCGCGCTGGAACACCAGCGGCAGTCCGCTCAGGAAGGTCCGTATCGAAGTGGGCCGGAGCGTGTTTCGCACCCGTTTGGCGGATTTATGCGGAAAACGGCGGCGGACGTGATCTTCCGCATCGGAACCGGCGATCACGTACACCGTTTCGGATTTGTCCTGCAGCGGGCGCATCACTTCGGCGATGAAGCGTCTCCGGTCCTCCAGGAATGGCCGCACCACGTCCTCCCCCGCCGGGCACACCGACAGGCAATAGGCAGCCTTGTAGTTCGCCCCGAAGGAGAGGCTCTGCCACAGGGACACCGATTCGGCGTAGCCGATCTTTTTCCGGTAATCCGACGCGCTGGTGCTGGCCGCGACCGTTTCTGCCCAGTCGCTGAAGCCTCCCATGAATTCGCGGTAGTTATGGGTGTAACAAGCGGAAAAATCGAAATGGCCATCCATCCCGATCGCTCCTGTCGGACAGGCTCCCACACAAAGTTTACATTCCAGACAGGGATTGTAGTCGATGGGGCGGGAGTCATTATCGATCCTGGCATCCAGGACCACGGTGCCGAGCAGGATGAAACTGCCGAATACCGGATGAATGATGTTCCGGTGCAATCCCATCCGGCCCAGTCCCGCGGCTTCGGCCACCGGTTTGTGGGAAATCACCCACATCCGTGCCGGCCACCGGTCCGCTTCCATGGGGAAGCCGACGGCGGTATGGGCCGCACGGATGCCGTGCCTTTCCAGGGTCTGGACGATCCGCCGGCCGGTCTGGTTGACTGCATCCGCCGACTGGTGGAATTCGAGATTGGCGATCGAACGGCTGGGAGTCCGGAGGTTTTCACGGTTCATGCGGCAGACGAAACTGAGCAGGGTTTTCGCGTAGGGGAATGCCTGCAGGATGTCGTCCCGCTGGGAAGCCATTTCCGCCCGTTCAAGGCCGACGCATCCGACGTCGTCGGCCCCTGCCTTCAGGGCGATCTCGCGCAGCCAGGCCGCTTCGAGCACTGGTGTTTCCGTGGGGTGGTGCGGAGACTCGTCCAGAATGCGCCTCACCGTGGGATGGTTTCTCAGGTATTTCGTATCCGTATGGTTCATGGAAATCGACCTCCGCCGTAGAGCCGGAATAAAAGTGTATATGCACCTAATAGGGCGAAAGATTTCACCGTGGCAGGGTTGCGTCGACCAGGGTCGCCATGTTTTCCCGCAGGGCTTGCAGCCGGTCGGCTCCGAGTTTCGCCGCCAGCCGGTCTTGGGCCTGCTGCCAGAGCGGGTAGGCCTGCCGCAGGACGGTGACCCCTCGTTCCGTGATCACGACCCGCCGGGTCCGGCGGTCCGCGCCCGGCACCACGGCCACGAGACCCTGTTTTTCCAGCACGTTCAGATTGCGGGTCAGCGTCGTCCGATCCATCACCGCCATTTCGGCCAGCCGACTCACCGTTACCGGGCCGGCGATTTTTGCCGCAGCCAGCAGGGAAAACTGGGTGCCCCGAAGGCCTGCGGGACGCAGGGCGTCGTCATAGTGCTGGCCAACCGCGCGCATGGCCTTGCGCAGGTTGAATCCTGTGCAGTCCATGCACGTACGGTAGTCCGGTTCGTGTTCGGCCGAGGTTTCCGAGGGAGTCACGATCTTGCGCTATGGAGTCGTCGATGAATATGAGTATATACACCTATTCGTTGGCGTCAACGCATCCGCGAGGCAAATGGAGGTGGCGGCTGTACCCGCCGCAAAAAATACAGGACGGATACGCCGTCCTGCCCAAAAACGATGGGGATTGAGGAAGTCCTTTGGTTTGTCGTGGGGATGGAGCCATCCCGCCAATCCTGGCGGGAGGTTTATCTGCCGCAGTCGTAGGCCTTGGCGGTGGCGATGCCGTTGAACGCTCCGGACGGCTTGAGGTCACTCCAGACGATGTGGCTTGCGCCGATCTGGGTCGCCTCTCTTTCCGCGGAAGCCTTGGCTTCGGGTTGCCAGCTCCCGAATTTCTTGCCGTAGCCGGAAGATCCCCGGACGGTTTTCAGGAACTGGCAGTTCTTGACGTCGTTTTCGGTGACGATGTCGGGTTTGGCATCGGCCTGCCCGGCCAGGAGGCCCATGGTCAGCACGATGCCTAAGGTGGTTGTCATTCTGGTAAGCATGGGGCGTTCCTCTTGGACGGGTCTGAGTGTAGCTGTCGAATGCATCATTATGGTGCATAAATCGATATTGCACCAACGATGTGCGTAATATCGTATGACGTTTCGCCTCAAAACGAAACCCCCGGCTTATTCTTTTTTCGGCTGGTCGAAGGTCTGATTATGCTCAGGAGCGTGCCTGGCCGTCTTCCCTGGCAAAGGGATGGGCAGTCCGGCAGGGACAGGAGGGTGAGTGGTCCATGATGGGGCGGCGCTCAGTGTTGGGGCAGAAATGCCCGGGCTGGAGCGGCGGGGGTGTCGGCTTTGCCGGGTGGCGCTGCCGGGTTTGGCAGTCCGGCCGGTTACTCTCTGTGGCAAATGCCGTTTTCGGGACGGTCGATCGGTTTTGGCGGTTCCGACACCTTCTCGCCGCCGTCGCAGGACGACACCTGCCACGGCCGCCGCCCAGGAGAGGCTTCAGTGTTTGGAGAAGAAGGCTTCGGCGCGCTGCTTGAGCTCCTCGGCCGGCACGTCCTCGATGTGGGTGGCGATCCACCAGATGTTGCCCGATGCATCGCGCACCCCGCCGTGGCGGTCGCCGTAGAACTGGTTGGCGAGCGGCGCGATCGAAGTCGCTCCCGCATCGAGCGCGCGCTGGTAGGCGGAGTCGGCGTCGGGGACATAGAGATAGATTGCGCCGGGCATCGGCTGCCACTCGCCTCGGGCCTCGCTCAGCATGATCACGGAGTCGCCGACCCGCATTTCGGCATGGCCGACGGTGCCGTCCGGCCGCATGATCCGTTCCCATTCCTTCGCGTCGAAGGCGGTTTTCATGAACTCGATCAACTCGTCGGCGCCCCGCACCACCAGATAAGGGATGACGGTGTGATAACCATCGGGGATAGCTTTAGCCATGTCTTGCCTCCTGTGCTCGCGACCTGGGACGACGTTTTGACGGACTAAGGATTCTAAGCGTAATCGCAGTCCTGCATGGAAGCCAACATTCCGCTCACGGTTCTGCGCCTTCGCCCCCGTGAATGAGGGATAGGAACGGTTTTGCCGCGAACCGTGCCGGTTCCCGCGTCGTCGCCCGTACCAGAGCGCCGCCCAGTCTCCGCGCGCCGAGCGCCTTCCAGAGCGCTTCGTACCAGCCGGTCACGTAGCCGTACCAGTCCGGGCCGTGCGTATCGACGATCCAGTCGCGCTCGCGGGCGAACCGCTCCAGGAGGTTCTCGTACCAGACTGTAAACCGGGGGGTCCAGTCTTCCCGAGTCTGGAGCTTCCAGCCGGTCGCGGCGAGGGTGTCGCCCACTGTTTCGAATTCGATCGGATTCCCGATCTCGGGGCCGAGTTCGGGGGGTGGGGGCTGGGCCGCAGGCCGGGTATAGTCGACGAGGAGCAGGATGCCTCCCGGCCGCGCGGCCATCCTCATTCGGCGCAGAGCCTCCGTCTGGTCGGGGATGGCGTACAGGGCCGTGAACAGATAGACGAGGTCGAATCCCTGGAATTGCGGCCGTTCCATGCGGCAGACGTCCTGCTGCAGGAACCGGACGCCGGGATAACGCATCCTGGCATACTCGATGGATGTGGCGTCGATGTCCACCCCCGTCACTTCGCCCCAGCCATGGCGCCAGAACCAGTCGGCGGTACCGCCGCGACCGCAGCCGACATCCAGCAGACGGTGAATCCTTTCCCGCGGGAGTCCATCGACCGCGGCGGCAATGGCCTCCTCTTCGCTGGGGTGGGCGTAGTCCCCGTTTCTGGCGCGTGCCAGGATGGCCTTGCCGGCGGGAGAGTTCATCCGGAAATCCATGCGGGTGCCTCGACAGGCTCAATGGTGTGGGAAGTATATCGTCCGCCCCCGGAGCTGGATCTCGGCGGGCGCTTGGTTTAGTTTGCTGCGATCGAGTGTTCCCGAACGGGAGCAGGGCAATGAGGACGGAGCGCGTGAACACCCATCATCGTCATTACAGCGAGATCCTGGATGCCCTGAAGATCTGTTTTCCCTCACCGGTATCCAATCCGGTCATGGACGGCTACTTCGTGCATACCTTGTCCTGTTTCCTCGACAGGGTGGATGGCCTCAAGTCGGCCTCACCCATCCTGGGTTCGACGCTGGATGGTGATTATTCCGCCCAGCGCGCCTTGCCGATGCCGGAGCGGATGAGTTCGATCGAGCAGATCACCGCGATGTTGGCGGACTATTGCCGTGGCATGGTGGTATGGGCACATCCCAATGCCCAGGCCAACGTGATACCGCCGCCCACCATCGCCAGCATCACCGCCTTCATCGCCAGCGCCATCTACAACCCGAACATCATCTGGGACGAATATTCGGCCCGCTTCGCCGAAGCCGAAATCGAAGCGGTGGCCATGCTGGCGGATCTGGTGGGCTACGAGCGTGAAAGTGCCGGCGGGGTGTTCACCTTCGGTGGCACCGGCACGATACTTTACGGCCTGAAGCTGGCCCTGGAGAAGATTTCCGGTGGCCGCGCCATGCATGAAGGCATCCGCAAACCGTACAAAATACTGGCTTCGGGGGTGTCACACTATTCCCGGGTGAACGCCGCTGGCTGGCTGGGGCTCGGTACCGAAAACCTGGTCACCGTGCCGACGACGCTGCAGAACGAGATGTCGCTGACTCATCTGGAAAGTGAGCTGCGGAGGCGGTTCGAAGCCGGCGAGGAGGTGGCGGCGATCATCGCCACCCTCGGCACCACCGACGCCTTCGGCATCGACGATCTCGCCGCCATCGCCGATATCCGGGATGCGCTGGCGGAGGAATACCGCCTGCCGTACCGGCCGCACCTCCATGCCGATGCCGTGATCGGCTGGCCGTGGTCGGTGTTCAAGGATTACGACTTCGAGCTGAATCCCTTGGGATTCCATGCCCGTACCCTGCGCTCGCTGCAGGATTCGGTGGAACGTATCGGCCTCCTGCACCGCGCTGACAGCATCGGGCTGGATTTCCACAAGACCGGCTACGTTCCTTACGTATCCAGTGCCGTGTTGGTCAAGAACCGCGACGACCTGGCATTGCTGAGTCGCGATCCGGCGCAGATGCCCTATCTGTACCAATTCGGCCATTACCATCCGGGGCTGTTCACCTTGGAATGCTCCCGCTCCGGCGCCGGCGCGCTCGCCGCGCTGGCCAATCTCCGGCTGCTCGGGAAGGAGGGCTACCGCGTCATCCTCGGCCACAGTGTGGAAATGTCGGAGCGCCTGCGCGAGCTGCTGGAGGAGCTGGACTTCGCCTATATCCTCAACGGCGGCAACTTCGGGCCGGTGACGCTGTTCCGTCTCTACCCGCCGGGCATCGAAGCGGCAGCGGCCTATCAGCGGGAACTGACCGATCCGGCGTACGCGGACATCCTGGAGCGCCACAACCGTTTCAACCGCGAAATCTTCGACCGCATGCATGCCAAGGCGGTGAAAGGCGAGGGCGTGCTGTTGTCCTGGACCGACGCCTATCGCGACGCGGGGCGCGGCAACGGCCGCATTGCGGCTATCAAATCCTTCATCATGAGTCCCTGGACCGACCGACGCACGATCGATCGGGTGGTGGACCAAGTGTGGCGGGCGTGGGAGGTCTGTGGGCCGGGTTTTTCGGCCTGAATGGCCGGACAGCGTCCGGGGGCTTATGCTCGTACCCTACGCGGTATATCATAGGCATTCCGACGGCCAGAACACGATTCATTCTTCCCTCCTCCATGAACAGGCGAACCGCTGAGGTCGAGCGTTATACCCTGGAAACGCAGATAAGGGTCCAGGTCGACCTGGACGGCACCGGCAAGGGTAAATTCCGTAGCGGCGTACATTTTCTCGACCACATGCTCGACCAGGTGGCGAGGCACGGCTGCATGGACCTGGAGGTCGAAGCGAAGGGTGACTTGCACATCGACGCCCACCACACCGTGGAAGACATCGGCATCGCGCTCGGCCAGGCTTTCGCCAAGGCGCTGGGCGACAAGCGCGGCATTCACCGCTACGGCCATGCCTACGTCCCCCTGGACGAGGCGCTGTCGCGGGTGGTGATCGATTTTTCAGGACGCTCCGGTCTGTTCTACGAGGTCGAATTTCCCCGCGACCGCATCGGCGACTTCGAGGTGGATCTGTTCGTCGAGTTCTTCCGTGGATTCGTGAACCACGCCCAGGCGACGCTGCACATCGACAATCTCAAAGGGCTGAACGCCCATCACGTCGCCGAGACCATATTCAAGGCGTTCGGGCGCGCGGTGCGCGCGGCCGTCGAGCGCGATGCGAGAACCGCCGGCGTCCTCCCTTCGACCAAAGGTCTGCTCTGAGTCCGACCCTCGATCCATCTTTACTTTTCCGACAGAACCTGAGCTTATGTCTTCGGTGGCGGTCATCGATTACGGCATGGGGAATCTCCACTCCATCGCCAAGGCGCTCCAGCATGCAGACGCAAACGCCGCTGTCACGGTCACGTCCGATCCGGACGTGATCCTTGCGAGTGATCGCGTGGTGTTCCCCGGGGTGGGAGCCATGCGTGACTGCATGGCGCACCTCGCCGAGCGGCGATTGGAGCAGGTTGTCCGCCGCGCCGCCGCTGAGAAGCCGTTCCTCGGCATCTGTCTCGGCATGCAGGCGTTGCTTGAAGAGAGCGAGGAGAACGGCGGCACCCGCTGCCTCGGCCTCATTACGGGCCGGGTGCTGCGGTTCCCGGAAGGGCTCACCGGTGCTGCCGGCGAACCGCTCAAGATCCCGCACATGGGCTGGAACCGTGTTCATTTCAGCGACCCATCCCATCCGCTTTGGGCCGGTATCCCGGCGGAGAGCTGGTTCTATTTCGTGCATAGCTATTACGCGGCGCCCGCCGATCCGGCCGACGTCGCCGCGACCAGCGACTATCCCACCCCGTTTGCGGCGGCCGTGGCGCGGGGCAAGGTTTTCGCGGTGCAGTTTCATCCCGAAAAGAGCCAGGCCGCCGGTTTGCGTCTGCTGGCCAATTTTCTCCGGTGGGAACCTTGGTCATCCCGTTGAAAAACCCGCTACTGAGGGCGTTGAGGGCCTTACGTTTATGCTGCTGATACCGGCTATCGACTTGAAAGACGGCAAATGTGTCCGCCTGCGGCAGGGCCGCATGGAAGACGATACGGTGTTTTCCGATGATCCGGTGGCGGTGGCCGGCCGCTGGGTCGCTGCCGGTGCCCGGCGCCTGCATCTGGTGGACCTGGACGGGGCTTTCGCTGGCAAGCCGCGCAATGCCGAGACCATCCATGCCATCCGCGAGGCCTGTCCCGACGTCGAGATCCAGGTCGGCGGCGGTATCCGCGACGAGGAGACCATCCAGGGTTATCTGAACGCCGGGGTCGATTTCGTCATCATCGGCACCAAGGCGGTCAGCGCGCCCCATTTCGTGAGCGATGTCACGGCCGAATTCCCCAACCACATCATCATCGGCCTGGACGCCCGCGACGGCAAGGTCGCCATCGACGGCTGGTCCAAACTCTCACACCATGACGTGATCGACCTGGCGCAGAAATTCGAGGCGGATGGCGTGGAGGCGATCATCTATACCGACATCAGCCGCGACGGCATGATGGGCGGCGTGAACATCGAGGCCACCTCCCGGCTGGCGCGTGCGATCCACATCCCCGTGATCGCCTCCGGCGGCATCACGACGATCGACGACATCAAGGCGCTGGGCGAGATCGTCGGCGACGGCGTCATTGGTGCCATCACCGGCCGGGCGATCTATGAAGGCACGCTGGACTTCGCCGAGGGTCTCAAGCTGGCGGAAACCTTCTAGCATGCTGGCCAAGCGCATCATTCCCTGCCTTGACGTCGACAACGGGCGCGTGGTCAAAGGCGTCCGTTTCGTCGACATCCGCGATGCCGGTGATCCGGTGGAGATCGCCCGGCGCTACGACCGGGAGGGAGCGGATGAGCTGGCCTTTCTCGACATCACCGCCAGTTCCGACGACCGCGAAACCATGGTGCACGTGGTCGAGCAGGTCGCCGGCGAGGTGTTCATCCCGCTGACGGTGGGGGGCGGCATCCGTACCCTGGACGACATCCGCCGCATGCTCAATGCCGGTGCCGACAAGGTCAGCATCAACACCGCCGCGGTGTTCAATCCCGAGTTCGTGCGCGAGGCCGCCGAGCGTTTCGGCTCGCAGTGCATCGTGGTGGCCATCGACGCCAAGCAGGTGAGCGAGGACCCGCCACGGTGGGAGATTTTCACCCACGGCGGACGCAAGCCGACCGGGCTGGATGCCGTGCAATGGGCGCGGCGCATGGTCGAACTGGGTGCCGGTGAAATCCTCCTCACCAGCATGGACCGCGACGGTACCCGTTCCGGCTTCGACCTGGGACTGACCCGGGCGGTCAGCGACGCGGTCGGCGTGCCGGTCATCGCCTCCGGCGGCGTGGGCAATCTCCAGCATCTCGCCGACGGTATCCTGCAAGGCCGGGCCGATGCCGTGCTCGCCGCCAGCATTTTCCATTTCGCCGAGTACAGTCTCGGCCAAGCCAAGGATTTCCTGGCCACCCAGGGCATCGAGGTGCGCCGGTGAGCGCCTGGCTCGACGAGATACGCTGGACCGCTGACGGTCTGGTGCCGGTGGTGGCGCAGGAAGCCGGGACCGGCCAAGTGCTGATGGTGGCGTGGATGAACCGCGAGGCCTTGGCTTTGACCGCCGCGGAAGGCTACGCGGTGTACTGGTCGCGCTCGCGCGGCCGGCTGTGGCGCAAGGGCGAGGAGTCCGGCCACCGCCAGAAGGTGCTGGAAATCCGCATCGACTGCGACGAGGACGTGGTGCTGCTCAAGGTCGAACAGGCCGGCGGCATTGCCTGCCACACCGGCCGCCACCACTGCTTCTACCGCGTGCTGCAGGACGGCCGCTGGGTGACGGTCGAACCCGTCCTGAAGCCGCCCGATTCGATCTACGGAGCCTGAGTGATGGACGTCCTGCACCGGTTGGCGGAAATCCTGGAACAGCGCAAGACCGAAGCGCCGGACAAGAGCTATGCGGCGAGCCTGTATGCCAAGGGGCTCGACACCATCCTCAAGAAGATCGGTGAAGAGGCCACCGAAACCGTGATCGCCGCCAAGGACGGGGAACCCGGAAAGATCGTCTACGAAATGGCCGACCTGTGGTTCCACTGCTGCGTACTGCTCGCCCAACAGGGGCTCGGGCCGGACGATGTGCTGCGGGAGCTGGGCCGGCGCTTCGGTATGTCGGGTCTGGAGGAGAAGGCTTCGCGCAAACTCGGTTGAGGGGGCGTTGCGGCTTTTTCCCTTCTCCCACTGGGACGAAAACGCCGGGAGCGATTTTGGTCGAGCGAAGCTCGCCGGCAGGGTTTCGGGCTAGATTGTCCGGAAAACAAAGGTCGCCCGTGGGGCCGGATGAGGGAGGGCGCTTCCCGTCACTCAACCATTCCACAGCCTGGCCGACACCGCGCCGCCCAGGCTCGCGGCGACCAGGAAACCCGTCAGCCAGGCCAGCCCTAGCCACAAATGGCGCCGGGCCAAGTGATCCTGGGACAGCGCCGAGATCAGGAATCTCGACCCGTCACGCGGTTTCCTCAGCACGTTGAGCTCCACCGAATGGGCTGCGGTGCCGCGCCGTCGAAACACCTCGTCGCGGGCCGATTCCCGCGCCTTCTCCCATTCCGCCAGGTCGATGTCGCCATCCTTGTTCTCGTCGAAGCGCCGCAGCAAAGCCGTCTTGTCCCGTTTCCAGGCTGCCAGCAGATCCCGGGTCTCTTCCTCGGGGGAGCAATCGCCGCCGCCGATGCCGGCGAACTGGCCGGAAACGAAAAGCCACTCGCCTTCGGGGATGCGGGACTCGGTATAACGGTAGGGTCCGGCCGGAAGCAGGACCTCCCAGACACTTCGGCGGCCGCGCGGCGGGCCGCCGGGCTGCGGGTAGAGGCCGCGCCAGCTCAGGCGGATGGGCGGCAGTACCTCGGCGTCCTCGGGATCGACGACACAGCGACCGGTTTCATCCTCGATTTCGAAGATGGCCGTGCTGGTGCCCGCGTCGATCGTTTGCCAGCTTGAGTCTCCGCTGCCCCGGTCTTTGCGTTCCAGCGTGTAGCGGTACCACACGCAGCGTTTCCCGCTCAAGGGTGCGATGATGGGGGCGCCCGCCATCATCCGGGCGCGTCCTTCCAGTTCGACGTATCCCTGGGCAGCCGAGCGAATGCGCGAAGTCGGCCGGTCGGTGATCGCCCGGCCATGGCCCAGATGGCGGAAACCCTGCCACAGGCACAGCGCCGCCATGGCGGCGCTCAGCCAGGTCAGCAGCCAGATTTCGTGTTCCCCCGCCGCCGCGAGCCAGCCGGACATACCCATCAGCCGAACAGGGCGCGCAGGTCCGGGTTGCTGGTGTCGGTATCCGAGAATTCCAGCAGGTCGAACGGCTTGAAGCCGAACAGGCGGGCGATGACGAGGTCGGGAAACTGGTCGAGCCGTACATTGTTGGCGTTGACGTGATCGTTGTAGAACTCGCGGCGGTCGGCGATCGAGCTTTCCAGCTCGGTGATGCGACGCTCCAGCATCCGGAACGACTGGTCGGCTTTCAGTTCGGGGTAGTTCTCGGCTACGGCGAAAAGGCTCATCAAGCCTTGACGCAGCTCGCCCTCGGCTGCGCCCAGGGCGCGGACGTCGTGATGTTTGCGGGCCGCGGAGACGCCACCGCGGGCCTGGATCACCCGTTCCAGCGTTTCCTTTTCGTGCTTCATGTACTGCTTGCAGGTTTCCACCAGCTTGGGCAGCTCGTCGTGGCGCTGGGCCAGGAGCACGTCGATGTTGGCCCAGGCTTTTACGGTATCATGCTTGAGTTGCACGAGACGGTTATAGATCAGGATCACGTACAGGGTGATCAGGATCAGCACCCCGAAAAATATGAAACCGGCGATGGGCATGGCGACTCTCCTCCTGCGTGGGGTCCAGTATAGCGGCCGGCGGCCATCGCCAGAACGCCGACCGGCAGAGAGGAAAGATGGCGATTCAGACCTACAATGGTATCCACCCCACACTGGGCCATAACGTATTCGTGGCGGAAAGCGCCTTCGTGGCGGGCGACGTGAGCCTGGGCGACGATGTTTCGATCTGGCCCTGCGTGGTCGCCCGCGGCGACGTCCACCGCATCGAAATCGGCCCCGCCACCAACATCCAGGACGGCAGCGTGCTGCACGTCACCCAGCCCAGCGCCTTCAACGAAGCCGGATTCCCCTTGATCGTCGGCGCCGGCGTCACCGTCGGCCACCGCGCCGTGCTGCACGGCTGCACCATCGGCGACCTGTGCCTGATCGGCATCGGCGCCATCGTCATGGACGGCGCCGTCATCGAGGACCGCGTCATGGTCGGTGCCGGTACCCTGGTCCCGCCGGGCAAGCGCCTGGAAAGCGGCTACCTCTACGTCGGATCGCCCGTCAGACAGGCGCGGCCTCTGAAGGACTCCGAACTCGAGTTCCTCGTCCATTCCCGCGACGGTTACGTCAGGCTAAAGGAGCGGTATTTGCGCGACGGTGTTATGTTGTGACCCAACATGCGCAAGACTCGCGGGCCGAGGGCAAGGTCATCCTGAGTTCCGTAAGCTTTGTGCCCATAGGGATGGAGACCTCCTGCCGGGAAAAAACGCAACACCGTTTGCGGTCCGTCCGATCTCGGCTCCCCATAGGGCTTTCTGCAGTTCCATGGGTGACCAGACATGGATGGATTTTCCGGGAGGGCGCTCCCGCCGAATTTTGCAAGGATTCATCTTGACAAGCCCAAAAAAGCTGGTTTTAGAATTCCGACTCCTATTCTAGGAAAGCGGAATCTCGTATGTGAGCTTGTTGGCAGACGTAGGCAATTTGGTGCCATTCGTCAAGGAGCTTACCATGTCACGAACCATCCATCTCGCACTCATACTCGCAATCGCTCTGCTGGGTCTTGTTCCGGCCAAGCCCTGCTCAGCCGACCCGGACTTCTCCAAGATCGGCGACATCCTCTCCGGCAAGCGCCGTCTGTTTCCGGTGGACGACCTCATCGTCACCCAGATGAACCCTACGGGATTGCAGGTCCAGACGATCGTGCAAACGAAAAACGGTGGCCTGGGTTCGCAGCAGAGCTATAGCAATCTCCCCAATCCTGGAAGCTACGCCACAGGGATCGGGCGCATGTTCAAGCTGCCGCGCGACGTGTTGGTCACGGTGGTCCAGGATTCGGTCGTGATCCAAGATCAGAATCCAAACGGCACGGTGACCCGCACCTTCCCTCTCAACGTAAGCGGCACTCCGAACTTGAACCAGTTTCCGAGGGCGGATTTCACAGGCGACGGTTATGCGGATTTCGCCTACCTCGTCGGCAACAGCATCTATATCCTCACCGCAAAAAACGTCGAAAAAATCGACGATGGGCTGTTCTACAGCGAAGCCGGTGCGGCACCCTTCGACTTGACCAACAAGTGGGCAGTCCTGGCCGCCGGGGATTTCGACGGCGATGGCATACCGGAAGTGGCGCTCGCCGCCGCCCAGAACAATAACGTCACCGTCACGATTTACACCGTGACGGTGACTCACGACAGCCAAGGGCGCCTCGCGAACATCTCGCTCGCGCCTTCCGGCTCCACGGCATTCACCATTCCATCGAGTACCAATTTGGAGATGGCCATGGTGGCCGGCGTGTACAGCGGTGCCGTCAATCCGCAGACGGCGCTGCCGCTTTCCGATCTCGTCCTCATGTACAAATACAGCCTTGGCGACACAGATCATGTGGACCTGCGTTCGCTGCAGGTCGAAGTGGCCAGCACCAATCCCACCGTATACAGCATCGCGGTGGCCGATACGGAAAACTGGGGCGCGACCGGTAACGGCGTTTGGAAGATTGCGATGGTGAGCGACAATCTCGACTTTTTTGGTGACTCGGAGCAGATCGTCGCCACCACCACGGAAACGCCAGGAGAATATGCGCATGTCGCGGTGTTTACCCTCGACGGCAATCTCAACATCTATAAACCCAGGGAGCAGATTTTTAGCTTATTGGAACACGATCAGGAGGGAAATCCCGTATACTCCGCTGGAATCTATTCGGTCGCCGTCGGCAACTTCGATCAGGAAATCGAGCAGAACCAGCCGATCCAGCTCGAGATCGCGCTACTTTGGTACAAGGGCACTTATAATCCTCCCCCTGTCCACCAGCCCGTGTATCAAGCCCAGCTTTGGCTGTTCCACGTAGACCCGTCCAACGATTATGCGCTGTCGCCGGTTCCGGGCGGGAATGTCCAATTTACCGGACCACAAGGCGGCCTCTCGCATCTGATGGCGGGCGATACCCAAGGCCGCTCCGCCTTGCTCGGGAATCCGACGAAGCTCACTTCGACTTTCACGCAGCCCCTGACGATCCTCTCCATGCCGCCCCAGCACGTGGACTGGATCACCCCGGCCGATGGAACGCAACCTGAAGTGTTGAATCTATCTGGTCATAAGGGTTTCTCCAGCACCTACCAGATGGAGCAATCGCAATCCAATCAATCCTCGTCAGAAAGCACCACCAGCTTCAGTCATTCCATTACAGAAAGTATTTCTGGATCTTACTCGTGGGGCGTGCCAGACGTATCTACTATATCGATCACAGTAAAAGCCGGATCTACTCAGCAGTGGCAGGACTCGGTGGCAAAAAAATATAATAAATACTCCAAGTACGCGTTTGATTTGAGTGTGCAGACCACCATAGATGACGATATCTGGATCAAAGATGAAACGCAAAACATATACGTCTATCCAGTCATCGGACAGTATGTTTGCCCGCCGAAGCCAGGCTCGCCGACGCCTCTGTGCAGCCCCAGCGAACTGGTGCAGCTCAATGTGATGTTTTCCGGGCCGAGCGATGTCAGCTATGCTCATTTGGACGGCGCCAAGGTGGAGTGGTACCAGCCCGTACACGAACCCTTCAATGTTTTCTCCTATCCTTGGAGTTTGCAGCAGCTCCAAAAACTCGAACCGAACATCGATTTATTGACTTCGAACTCCCCGCAGCTTTTCGCCACTGACGGCTCTCAGCAGACGCAAAAAACGAACTGGTCGGCTGGTCAAGGCAGTACCGTGACCGTGGGTTCGGCTCACAACTATTCCTGGTTCCTGGACCTTAGCATTTCGCGAAACGCCAAGGTGGGAGCCGGTGGCTCGTTCAACTTTTCGTACAATGGCAGCAAATCGATCAGCAATCTCAATACCTCGACGATTTCAGTGGGGGCGTCCACGGGGATCGGTATCATCAAACCCGGTACCTTTGTTGACCCCCAAAACTACCAGTACATGGTAGGTTCGTACATCTTTGGCACCAAGCCGGATCCTGACACGCAACAGCTTGATCTCGGTACCGACGTGCAGACGAACGGCATCCTGCGCGCAGAATATACAGCCGATCCAACGAACCCAAACAGCGGTTCGTGGTGGCAGACAAACCCCTATTCGCTGCCCGACGTCGCGCTGAACCATCCGGCTCGCTGGACCATCGTCCAGGGTAACAAGCTTGCTCCCAATTGCCTGTTGGTCCAGCCCGGGTTGCCCGGAACCTGGTGTGCGAACTTTAACGCCCCGGATTGGGATCCTGATGATCTCTGGACCAGTCAATTCTTATGGATGAAAGGCTTGCTGATCTCGCCCGGGGAAGCAAACGGGGAGGGTCCACAGATCGCGAAGGCGCGCGCGGGCGAAAAAGTGCGACTGCAGGCCCGCGTCTACAACTATTCGACGACCGATGTGCCGCCGGGAAGTTCGGTGCAGGTTCGATTCTACGGCCAGCCATTCGATGAGACGACGAAAATACCGGCCGGCGATGCCTTCCTGATCGATCAGGTTTCGCTCGCGCCGATCCCGGGGTTCAATTCGCAAACCAACTCAGCCGAGGAGCAGCAGCCGAACTGGGTCTTGGCCAGCACCGACAAACTGGACACCACCGCCCATGCCGATCAGTATCTCGCGTTCTGGGTGCTCGTATGGATGCAGGACGCCCAAGGCAACCTCATCGGGGAGATGCCCGGCCACGGTCTCTACCAACTACCCGGTACGTTTACCAGCATCACCGATGCCGCCGGGCTGGTCGAAGCGTACAGCAACAACGTCGGTTTCTATCCCAGTTTGTTCTACGTCGCCCCGCCCAATGCCCCAGGCGCGAGCCACGCCGGCAATGGCAGCGGAGACGTGCGACTCGATCGGATCCAGCTTTCGAGGCGAATCGCGCTCCTCGGAGACAAAGTGACCGTCCGAGCGAACGTACATGCCGAAAACGACCACGATCACCTCACCGCCCTTTTCTACGATGGCAATCCGGAAAAGGAAGGCAAGGCCTTTGAGTACGAAACCGTTTCCCATATCCGGGGCGGCAGTTTCTATCATCTCAAAACGATCTACGACGCTGATGATTGCGGGATTCACGACATCTATCTCGACCTTTGGCCAGAAGGTATCCGCACCCATACCAAACTCTATGTGACTCTGGATCCACGCCCTATCATTTCCGACATGCTTGGATACCTGCCGCAGCCACTCTCTGCTTCTTCCATCGATCCTCCATTGTCACTGCGCCCTGTAACGTCTATGCGTTTGCTGCATCGACTGGTTCCAACTGAAGCTTTTCCATTCGAAGAGCACAGCGGGGACGCGGTTACACATTTGCAGGCAGCGAAAAAGTTCTTTGGGGAGAGGGATAACGCCTCGGCGCTTGCGTCCCTGCAGAAATTCGAAGCGCATCTGAGGAGCCAAAGCGTCAAGTCCTTGTCCGCCCGGCAGATCGAAATCCTGCTTGGCCAAACGCAGCGCATTCTTGACTGCGTGAAGCCGTGGCCTCTTTGAGCTGTCGTCAAAAAGGAGAACACCATGCCATACCTGAAAATCCATATGAACCGTGAGCTCGAACCGGGGAAGTCGAAAGCGCTGCTGGCTGCGGCTTCCCAAAGAATGGCCAGCGAACTGGGCAAGCCGGAACGCTATGTGATGGTGGAACTCACCTCGAATCCGGCCATGCTTTTCGCCGGCACGGACGAGCCGGCGGCTTTCGTGGAACTGAAGAGCATCGGCCTCCCCGCCGGCAAGACCAAGGCCCTGTCCCAGACCCTGTGTTCGCTGCTGCAGGATTCCGCCGGGATAGCGCCGGCGCGCGTCTATATCGAGTTCACCGATGTCGCCGGGGGATTCTGGGGATGGAACGGCTCCACCTTTTGACGGGGTAGGACGCGTTCCCGGCCGGATTTTTCTTCGAGTGTTGCTCCGTCGGATCACTTCGCGGTTCGTCGCTCGGCTTCGAGCGTCTCGATCACCGGGCGTGTTTGCGGGCGCACACCGCGCCAGAGCAGGAAGGCTTCGGCGGCCTGTTCCACCAGCATGCCGATGCCGTCGGCACTGACGACCGCTTGCTTTTCCTGGCCCCACCGCACGAAGGGCGTCGGTTCGGCGGCATAGGCCAGGTCGTAGCAACTGCCGCCGGGGGCGAGTATGTCGGCGGGGAGCGGCGGGAGTTCGCCGCTCAGACTGGCGGCTGTGGCGTTGATGATCAGGTCGAAGCGGCGACCGGCCAATGCAGCGAAGCCGCAGCCTTCGACGGGGCCCAGGTCGCCGAATTCCACGGTCAGGGTTTCCGCCGTGGCGACGGTGCGGTTGGCGATCACCAGCCGGTCCGGCCGCTCGGCCAGCAGGGGCGCCAGGATTCCCCGCGTCGCCCCGCCGGCGCCGAGTATGAGGATTTTCGTGCCCGCGAGGTTCAGCCCGAGGTTGTCCCGCAGGTCGCGGAGCAGACCGATGCCGTCGGTGTTGTCGCCGAAGATCGAGCCATCGCCCCGCAGGAGCAGCGTGTTGACCGCACGCGCCCGCTTTGCCCTGGCGCTGCGGTTGTCCGCGAGCAGCCAGGCCATCTCCTTGAGCGGGATGGTGCAGTTGAGGCCGCGGCCACCGCCGTCGAAGAACGCGCGGACGCAGGATTCGAACCGGTCGGGTGGCACGTCCTCGGCGGTGTAGATCAGGTCCTGGCCGGTCTGGGCGGCGAACAGGGCATGGATGCGGGGTGACTGGCTGTGTTCGATCGGGTGCCCGAACACGGCGTACCGGTCGGGCTGGGTCATTTCAGCCAGGTCGCCACGTCCTTGGCGAAATAGGTGAGGATGCCGTCGGCGCCGGCGCGCTTGAATGCCAGCAGGGACTCCAGGACGACCGCGCGCTCGTCCAGCCAGCCGTTTTGCGCAGCGGCCTTCAGCATGGCGTATTCGCCGCTGACCTGGTAGGCATAGGTGGGCACGCCGAAGCGATCCTTCACCCGCCGCACGATGTCCAGGTAGGGCATACCGGGCTTGACCATGACCATGTCCGCGCCTTCCTGCAAGTCCAGTTCGACTTCCCGCAGGGCTTCGTCGCCGTTGGCGGGGTCCATTTGGTAGCTGTATTTGTTGCCGCCGCCGAGGTTCGCGGCCGAGCCTACCGCGTCGCGGAACGGACCGTAGAAGCTGGAGGCGTACTTCGCCGAGTAGGCGAGGATGCGGGTATTGACGAACCCCTCGGCTTCGAGCGCCTGGCGGATGGCGCCGATGCGCCCGTCCATCATGTCGGAAGGGGCGACCACGTCGGCGCCGGCGGCGGCGTGGGACAGTGCCTGCTTCACCAGGGTTTCCACCGTCTTGTCGTTGACCACGTAGCCGTCCTCGTCGATCAGTCCGTCCTGGCCGTGCGAGGTGAAAGGGTCCAGGGCGACGTCTGTGATGACGCCCAGTTCGGGGAGCCGGGCTTTCAGTATCCTGACAGCGCGCTGGGCCAGACCTTCCGGATTCCAGGCTTCGCTGGCCTCCAGATCCTTCTTGTCCGCGTCGATCACGGGAAACAGTGCGACCGCCGGAATGCCCAGCTCGAACGCGGCCGTTGCTTCGTCCAGCAGAAGGTCCAGGCTGAGGCGCGCCACGCCGGGCATCGATGTTACCGGTTCGCGGAGCCGGCTGCCCTCGGTGACGAACAAGGGGTAGATCAAGTCGTCCGCCGTCAGCCGGTTTTCCCGCATCAGGCGGCGACTGAAGTCATCCCTGCGCATGCGGCGGAGGCGGATGGACGGGAAGCGTCCGGGGCGGGTCTCGGGCATGTCCTTGAACTGGGTGGTTTCCGAATCGAATGGTATAGTGTACTCAAGGCTTGCACGCTATGATACCGCGTGCTTGACGCCCCTGTTTTTTTCCCCTCATTCCCTTCAGGAGTCTTTCATGAATGCCAAGGCCGTATTGCGTTACGCGAGTTGCTTGCAATTCGTGCTATTGCTATGCGGGGTGTCTGCAGCATCGGCCTTTGCCGAGCAACTCTCGCCTCCGCAGCAAGTGATTCAGCAGACCTCGAACCAGCTTCAGAGTTCACTGCAAAAGCCCGAGTACAAAGAGGATTTCCGCAAGGCGACCGAACTGGTCGAACGCATCATCGATCCACACGTGGATTTCGAGCGGGTCTCCATCCTGGTGCTGGGGAAGTACTGGAAGACGGCCACGCCGGATCAGAGGGAGCGGTTCAAGAAGGAGTTCAGGACGCTCCTGGTCCGGACCTACACCACGGCGTTTACCGAGTATTCCAACTGGAACATCCGCTATCTGCCGATGCAGGAAGGCGCCGAGCCCGGCAAGACGATGGTCCGGACCGAGGTCCTGCAGGAAGGCGCGCAGCCGATCGCGGTCAACTACCGTATGGTCCAGACGGGGGGTGAATGGAAGGTCTACGACGTGCTGATCGAAGGCATCAGCCTGCTGCAGAACTACCGCACCAGTTTCACCCAGCAGGTCGCTCAGACGGGTCTGGAGCCGCTGATCAAGGAACTGGTGCAGCGCAATGCCAACGCGTTCAAGGAGCCGTTGGCCCACAAGGAATCATGATTCGAGCCACTCCTTGGGTTTCAGGTAGTTGAGATAGAGGTTTTCCTCGGCACTGCCTCGCTCCGGCCGCCAGTCGTAGCGCCAATGGGCGACGGGGGGCAGTGACATGAGGATGGACTCGGTTCTCCCCCCCGACTGGAGTCCGAACAGGGTTCCGCGATCGTAAACCAGGTTGAATTCGACGTAGCGTCCGCGCCGGTAAAGCTGGAACTCCCGCTCCCGCTCCCCATAAGGTATCGCCTTCCGCCGTTGGACGATGGGGAGGTAAGCCTTCAGGTAATGGTCGCCCACGCTGCGGAGGAAAGCGAAGCTGCGTTCGAATCCCCATTCGTTCAGGTCGTCGAAGAACAGGCCGCCCACGCCGCGGGTCTCGTTGCGATGCTTCAGGAAGAAATACTCGTCGCACCAGCGCTTGAACCGGGGATAGACGTCTTCCCCGAACGGAAGGCAGGCGCTCCGGGCCGTCCTGTGCCAATGGATCACGTCTTCCTCGAACGGATAGAAAGGTGTGAGGTCGAAGCCGCCTCCGAACCACCAGATCGGTGTCTCGCCTTCCTTCTCGGCCAGGAAGAACCGCACGTTGGCGTGCGAGGTGGGGACATAGGGATTCAGCGGATGGATGACCAGCGACACGCCGGTGGCCTGGAATCCGCGGCCGGCCAGTTCCGGCCGGTGTGCCGTCGCCGAGGCCGGCAGGCTGGCGCCGCGGACATGGGAGAAGTTGACGCCGCCCTGTTCGAAGGTTTCTCCGCCGCTCAGGACACGGGTCCGACCGCCGCCGCCGGCGGCGTGCTCCCAGCGGTCCTCGACGAAACGGGCGCGCGGCTCTTCCGTTTCCAGCGCATTGCAGATGCTCTCCTGAAGATCCAGCAGATAGGACTTGACGGCTTCGATGTCGGGGCCGGCCATGTCTTGATTCCTCCGTGTCGTGGTGCGGCTCGGCACCGTGCCGAGGCCTCGGCGGATTCTAGCACGGCCGGCCCGGCGGACCGGGCGGGGGGGACGTGAGCGATCGCGATCTGTTTGCCGGGCTGCTGGCCCCCCGGTCTTTTCCGGGCTGGGTCGAGCTTCTTCTGCCCAGGATCGAGGCCCGTTTTCAGGAAGGGCGCCACGGCGACTGGCCGGCCTGGATGCAGCTCCTGGGGGAGTTGCCGAAGGTCGTCCCCACGCGGCTGGATTTCGCCCAGAACGCCGTGAGGATAGAAGGCGATACGGATTGCGACGGTGCTACCCGCCGCTCCATCGAAACCGCTCTGCGCCGACTCCACCCCTGGCGCAAGGGGCCATACGACATTCACGGCATCTTCATCGACGCCGAATGGCGCTCCGACCTGAAATGGCGGCGGCTGGAGGGGGCCATCGCGCCGCTCGCGGGGCGGCGGGTGCTCGATGTCGGCTGCGGCAACGGCTATCACGCCTGGCGCATGCTGGGGGCCGGTGCGAAGTCGGTGATCGGTATCGATCCCACTCTGCTCAGCGTGGTGCAGTTTCTCGCGGTGCGGCATTTCGCCGGGGACTGGCCGGTCGCCGTGCTGCCTTTGGGTATCGAGGACGTTCCGGCCGAAACCCGGGCCTTCGACACGGTGTTCTCGATGGGCGTGCTGTATCACCGCCGCTCGCCGTTCGACCATTTGGTGGAATTGAAAGGCTGTCTGCGGCCGGGCGGCGAGCTGGTGCTGGAAACCCTGGTCGTCGAAGGCGAGGCGGGCCGGGTGCTGGTGCCCGAGGGGCGTTATGCCCAGATGCGCAACGTCTGGTTCGTTCCGTCGCCGCCGACGCTGTCGTCCTGGCTGACGCGAGCGGGCTTCCGCCAGGCCCGGCTGATCGACGTGTCCCCGACGACGACCCAGGAGCAGCGCTCGACCGGCTGGATGCGGTTCCAGTCGTTGGCGGACTTCCTCGATCCGGAGGATCCGTCCCGCACGATCGAAGGCCATCCCGCGCCGCGTCGGGCGATCTTCCTGGCCGAGGCGCCCTGAGCCGAGTCGGTCCTCGCCCTTTCTCCCGCTGCGGAATGTCCGGATAATGGCGGCCCGTGACTCAGAACGCTTCAACTGCCGATGGCCGTGGTTCCGCTCATGCGTTTCGTCTTGCTGCTGCTTCCCGCGCTGCTGTCCGGCTGCGCGAGCACGCCCGAGGTGACGCGGAGTGCACCGGCTGCCGCCAATGGCCACGTCGTGCCCTATGCGCTGAGTCTGCAGGGGGTGCCCTATGTGTGGGGCGGAGCCTCACCGGCACAGGGATTCGACTGCAGCGGTTTCGTCCAGCACGTCTATCGGCGACACGGCATCGACCTGCCGCGCACAGCCCGCGAGATGGCGAGCAAGCTGCCGGAGGTTCCCAAGCATTGCCGCCTTCCCGGCGACCTCCTGTTTTTCCGGACCGACGGACGCTCGTATTCCCACGTCGGCATCTACATCGGCAACGAATCCTTCGTCCATGCCTCCAGCAGCCATGCCGGCGTCATGATTTCCAGCCTGAGCAAACCGTACTGGCTGAGCCGCTTCCTGGGCGTGCGGCGGCCGCATTCCCGATACCGGTTGCCGGACGACGCCATGGCCGCCGCCGATCACCGCCAACGAACCCAACGGAGAGGACATCCATGAAAGCCATCGTCATGACCCGGCCCGGCGAAGCCGCCGAGGTGCTGGAACTGCGCGACCTGCCCGAACCGGCGTTGACGGCGCCGACCCAGATCAAGGTGCGGCTCCGGGCGGCGGGGGTCAATCCCATCGACACCAAGGTTCGCCGCCGCGGGCTGTTCTACGACGATGCCCTGCCGGCGGTCCTCGGCTGCGATGGAGCCGGCGAGGTGGTCGAAGCCGGGGCGGAGGTGGACCGCTTTCGGATCGGGGACCGGGTCTGGTTTTGCAACGGCGGCCTCGGCGCCGAGCAGGGGAACTATGCCGAATATACCGTGCTGGATCAGCGCTGGGCGGCGCCCATGCCGGCATCGAGCGCGTTCGCCAGTGCGGCGGCCGGTCCGCTGGTCCTGATCACGGCCTGGGGTGCCTTGTACGATCGGGGACGGCTGCAGCCCGGCCAGACCGTGCTGGTCCATGCGGCCGCCGGCGGCGTCGGCCATGTCGCCGTGCAGTTGGCCAAACTGCGCGGGGCGCGCGTCATCGCCACCGTGGGTTCCGAAGACAAGGCCGCGCTGGCCAGGGGCTGGGGCGCCGATGAGACCATCGACTACCGGACTCAGGATTTCGTCGCCGAAGTCAACGCTCTGACCGGCGGGCGAGGCGCCGATCTGGTGCTGGATACGGTCGGTCCCGAGGTGTTTCGCCGCAGCGTCGAATGCACAGCCCATTTCGGCGACCTGGTGACCCTGCTCGACACCGGCGCCACCTCCCTGGCCGAAGCGCGGATGCGCAACTTGAGGATCGGCTTCGAACTGATGCTGGTGCCGATGCTGCGCAAGCTGGACGCAGCGCGGGACCATCACGTGGAAATCCTCCGTGCCTGTGGTGAATGGATCGATGACGGCAAGCTCGAACTGTACGTGAGCGGTGTCCATCCGCTCGAGGAGGCCGCTCGGGTACACGACATCATCGAAGCCGGACATACCACCGGCAAGCGGGTGTTCTGCATCGACTGAGCGACGCATGGGGCTTCGACACGGCTGGAAGCGCTGGCCTTCGCTGTGGGTGCTGGCCGTCTGCATGGCGCTGCCGGGCGCCGCAGTAGCGGAAGGCTCTCCAAGCGGTGCAATGGTTCAGCCGACCCCGGCGGACGTCGAAGCTTTCGTCCGCGAAGGCTGTCCGCATTGCGAGCGAGCCGAAGCTTTTCTCGCGACGCTTGGCCGCGAGCATCCCGGCCTGCGTATCTTGGTCCGCGACGTCACGCGAGACCCGCGCGCTCTGGCCCGGTTGCAGGCGCTGGCGGCCGAACACCGCGAGACTCCGCGGGTTCCTTCGTTTTTGGTGCGGGGACAGTGGATCGTCGGCTATTCGGGTGAATCAGGGGACGGGCAGCGGATCGTCGCTGCGCTGGGCGACGCGGGATTGGCCGGACCGGCCGGGTCGCAGAGCTGCGAAGCCGAAGCGGCCCTGAGCTGCGGCCCGGAAACCGCGGCTCCTGCAGCTTCCGAGGTCTTCGCGGTCGAGCTGTTCCGGCGACGCATCACCCTCGAACAGGCTGGATTGCCCGTCTTCACCGTCGTCCTGGGACTCCTTGACGGCTTCAATCCGTGTTCGCTGTGGGTGCTGATCCTCATGATCTCGCTGCTGGCGCCGATGAAAGACCGGCTGCATATGCTGGCGATCGCGGGCACCTTCGTGGCGGTCGAAGGAATCGCCTATTTCGCATTCATGGCCGCCTGGCTCAATCTGTTCGTGTGGATAGGCGTTTCGCGGGTATCGGAGCTCGTCATCGCCGCGATCGCCCTTCTGGCCGGATCGATCCACCTCAAGGACTTCTGGACCTACGGCCGTGGCATTTCGCTGTCCATACCGGCGAGCGCCAAGCCGGGCATCTACGCCCGCATGCGGCGCATCCTGCAGGCGGAAAACCTCTGGGGCGCCATGGTCGGTGCCATCGTGCTCGCCGTCCTGGTGCAGTTCGTCGAACTCCTTTGCACCTCGGGGTTCCCGGCCCTGTACACCCGGATCCTGACCCTGCGGCAGTTGGGCGGCGCCGAATACTACGCGTATCTCCTGCTGTACAACCTCGCCTACATGCTGGACGACGTCATCGTGCTCGGCATTGGCGTCGTCACCCTGAGCCAGCGCCGGCTCCAGGAAAACGAGGGCCGCTGGCTCAAACTGGTCAGCGGGGCAGTCATGGTGGGGTTGGGGCTGTACCTGATCGGCATGCCGAGGTAAGGTTGGGCCGTCTGGTCGCCATGGCTTGGCGGTCAGGTTTATGACGAATCGGCGGAGCCGGGGGACGAGGGCCGTCCTTCACCTGAATCGGGAGGGATCCGATGCTGCTCCCCTACACGGCGCAGCAATGCTTGAATTTCCTCCCGCTGCCGCAGGGGCAGGGCTCGTTCCGGCCGACGGCGGTTTCGCCGCTGTCGGGATGGATTTCGCCGTCGAGATAGACCCAGGCGCTTTGCTGCCGTACGAACCGGCTGGTTTCGTGGAGGGTTCCGCGGCGTGAGCCGGCGAGGTAATGCGCCCGGAATTCGACTTTACCCTCGGTATCCGACGGGCCGCCGAGGCGGGTGAGCAGGATGTCCAGCCTCAGCCAGCGTGTGGTATCGGCGGCGATGTTCAACGCCGCTGGCCGGGTTCGGGCATCCCAGGTCCGCAGCAGATAGGCTTCGTTTTTCGATGCGTAGGCGCTGTAGCGCGAACGCATCAGCGCTTCGGCGGTGGGGGCGGTGCTCGGGCCGGTATGGAAGGCGCCGCAGCAGTCCGAATACGTCAGGCCGCTGCCGCAGGGGCAGCTCGATTTCGCGCCGGTCATGGGCTCAGAGCAACCCCCGCTCGGCAAAGGAATAAGGCATGCCGTCGCCGATGATGAAATGGTCGAGCACGCGGATGTCGACCAGCCCCAGCGCCTGCTTCAGCCTTTGCGTGAGCATTCGGTCGGCGTCGCTGGGTTCGCAGATGCCGGAGGGGTGGTTGTGGGCGAAGATCATGGCCGCCGCGTTCTCGGCGAGGGCCTGCTTGACCACTTCCCGAGGATACACCGAGGCCCCGTCGATGGTGCCGCGGAACAGTTCTTCCGCACGAATCACCCGGTGCTGGTTGTCCAGGAACAGTCCGACGAACACCTCGTAAGGTTTGCCTTTCAGCCAGTTCGAGAGATATTGCCGCGTCAGATCGGGGCTGGTGAGCGCATCCTCGCGCTTCAGGCATTCTTCGAAATGGCGCCGCGCGAGTTCGAGCACGGCCTGAATCTGTGTGTACTTGGCCGTGCCCAGTCCGGCCGATCGCACGAAGCGCTGGTGGTCCGCGTTGAGCAGGGCGGACAGCGAGCCGAATTCCTGGAGCAGGTCGCGGGCGAGGTCGACCGCGCTTTTGCCCGCGATCCCGGTGCGCAGAAAAATGGCCAGCAATTCGGCATCGGACAGCGCGGCGGGGCCGAGCTTCAGCAGCCGTTCGCGCGGGCGTTCGTCGGCGGGCCAGTCGGTGATGGGCATGGTTTTGGCGTTCTTCCGTGTCGGGTCGTTTCAAGCATAGAAGGGCTGGATTAAACTTGCCATAATGTCGCCCCAAACCGCCCCTTCCTCAAGATTTCCGTCTTTGGCCGATCTCCACCACAAGCGCATTCTCCTCGGCGTGACCGGCGGCATTGCGGCCTATAAGGCCGCAGAGGTCAGCCGTCGGCTGCGTCTGGCCGGGGCCGAGGTGCGGGTGGCGATGACGCCGGCGGCCTGCCGGTTCGTCCAGCCTTTGACGTTCGAAGCCCTCTCCGGTCATCCGGTCGCGTACGACATGTTCGTGCCCGGCGCCGAGGCGGCGATGGGGCACATCCAGTTGTCCCGCTGGGCGGACGCCATCCTGGTCGCTCCGGCATCGGCGGATTTCCTGGCCCGGATCAGCCTGGGGCTGGCCGACGATCTGCTGGCCACCCTGTGTCTGGCCGCGGAAGTACCCCTGTTTCTTGCGCCGGCGATGAACCGCGCGATGTGGCTGCACCCGGCGACCCGCTCTCACGCCGCCGCCTTGGCGGGAAGGGGTGCCGTCCTGTTGGGACCCGACGAAGGCGATCAGGCCTGCGGTGAGACGGGGCCGGGCCGGATGCGGGAGCCGGCCCGGCTCGTCCTCGATCTTGCCGAGGCGTTGGCGGCGGAGCGCCTGCTTTCAGGCATCCGGGTCTTGATCAGCGCGGGTCCGACCCGTGAGCCCATCGACCCGGTGCGTTTCATCGGCAACCGCAGTTCCGGCAAAATGGGCTACGCCCTGGCTGCTGCGGCGCGGAACGCCGGCGCGGAAGTCACCCTGGTCAGCGGGCCGGTGGCACTTGATGCGCCGGCCGGGGTCGAAACCGTGCAGGTGGAAACCGCCGCCGAGATGCATGCGGCCGTCATGGCCCGGACCGGGGGGGCGGACATCTACATCGGCACCGCCGCCGTGGCGGACTACACGCCGGGTCGGGTGGCCGACACCAAGATCAAGAAACACGGCGAGCAGCTGGAGCTGACCCTGATCCGGACGCCAGATATCCTCCGCAGCGTCGCAGCCTTGGCGGACAGACCCTTTGTCGTGGGATTCGCCGCCGAGACCGGCGAGGTCGAGACCTACGCCCGCGCCAAGCTGGAAGCCAAAGGCGCCGATATGGTGGCCGCCAACGAAGTCGGTAGCGGGGCTCCGGGGGGGTTCGAGCGGGATGAAAATGCCCTGTTCGTGTGCTGGCGGGGCGGAGAGTGCCATTTGCCGCTGGCCAGCAAGACCGAGATCGCCCGCCGACTGATTCGATTGATAGCCGATCGCTACTATGCCGAAAATACAGATCAGGATCCTTGATTCCCGCCTTGGCAACGAAATCCCGTTGCCCCACTATGCCACGCCGGGTGCTGCCGGCCTCGACCTCCGGGCTTGCCTCGATGCCCCCCTGGTGTTGCAGCCGGGCGAGACCCGACTGATCCCGACCGGCTTCGCCATCCACATCGGCGACCCGGATTTGGCGGCGGTACTGTTGCCGCGCTCCGGACTCGGCCACAAGCACGGGATCGTCCTGGGCAACCTGGTGGGTCTGATCGATTCCGACTACCAGGGCCAGGTGCTGGTGTCCTGCTGGAACAGGGGGCCAGAACCCTTCGAAATCGCCGTGGGTGAGCGGATCGCACAGATGGTGTTCGTGCCGGTGGCCCAGGTGTCGTTCGAGCAGGTCGAAGCGTTCGCCGAAAGCCGGCGGGCCGAGGGCGGCTTCGGCCATACCGGCCGGCATTAGCCGTGCCCTCGCTGAGCATCCGCAGACTCCTTGGGGCGGTCGGCCTGGTGTCGATGCTGACGGTCGCCGCGACCGCAGCGGGTCTGGTGGCGGTCGAGCGGCACCGCATCGAAGTCTCCAGCCGGCAGGCGATGTCGGCGGCGGCGGATGCCGCGGCCTTCAATGTGCGCGACCGCCTGGGCTGGTCCTTCCGCGCGCTGAGCGGCATGGCGGGCGATGCCCGGCTGACCGAGGCACTGGCGGCTGGCGATCCGGCGGCCATCGCGGCGGAGGAAGCGCGGCTCACCGGTTCTCTGCCGGGTTCGCTGTTGGTACGCCTGATACCCAATCACAGCGAGCTGTTGGATACCGGCCGCGCGCCGGCGATGGGCTATGCCGACCTCGAGGCGGTCCGCGATGCCCGGCTCGGCCAGTCCGTGCCGGCCATGCATGCCGCCAACAGTCCGAATGTGCACATTGCGCTCGCGATTCCGCTGGCCGAAGGGGAGGGGGTGTTGCTGGCCAGCTTGTCGCCGGACATCCTGCTCGATGCCATGCGTTTGGTTCCGATGCCCTTCGGTGCCGCGTTGGAGCTCAGGCAGGGCGAGCTTCCCCTGGTTTTCACGGGGGACCGCGCCCGGCGGGCCGGACCGCCAGACGGAGAGGCATCGGTGCTGGGCAGCCGCGGCTGGCGGATCGCTTACTGGCGTCCGCCGCCAGACCAGTCTCCGTTGTGGTGGGCCTTCGCGGCCGCTGGACCGGCGCTGTTGCTGATTCTGGCGGTGCTGCTCCGGGCGGTTTCCGTGCTGGGGAAGGCGATGCAGCACGATATGGAGCTGGTGTCGGCTCGACTTGAAGGGGGGGCGTCGGCAAGCCGACTCACCGGCCGTGCGCGGCTGCGGGAAATGCAGGACCTGCTCGAGCGACTGAGGGTGCCGGGTAGGCCGCCGGAAATCGGGGTGCGGGCGGATGCGCCAGAAGCTGTTCCTTTGCGCTGTCCGGCGCTCACCGATGATCACAACGAGGAGAAGAGTCCCATGGAAATTCAGCCGGTTCCATCCATCGCCCCCACCCTGTTCCGGGCCTACGACATTCGCGGCATCGTCGGCGACACCTTGACGGAGGCTGCGGCCCGAGCGATCGGCCGGGCCGTCGGCAGCGAAGCGCTCGACCGCGGCGAACGGCAGGTCGTCGTTGCCCGCGACGGGCGGTTGAGCAGCCCCGCGCTTGGCGCCGCGCTGGCGGAGGGGCTGCGGATGGCCGGCTGCCAGGTCACCGATCTGGGGCTGGCGCCCACGCCGGTTCTCTATTTCGGCACCCATGTGCTGGCGGGGCGTTCCGGTGTGATGGTGACCGGCAGCCACAATCCCGCGAATTACAATGGCTTCAAGATCGTGCTGGCAGGACAGACGCTGGCCGGCGAGGATATTCAGAGACTGAGGCAGCGCATCGACACGGGGGACTTCCGGACCGGGGAGGGGGAGATCGAGCGTCGGGATCTGCTGTCCGATTACCAACGGCGTATCGTGGACGACGTACAGCTCGGCCGGCCGTTCAAAGTCGTGGTCGATTGCGGCAACGGCGTGGCGGCGGTGGTGGCGCCACAGGTCCTCCGGGCCCTGGATTGCGAAGTGGTCGAATTGTTCTGCACCGTCGACGGCAATTTTCCCCATCACCATCCCGATCCGAGCAAGCCGGAGAACCTGATGGCGCTGATCGAAACGGTCAAGCGGGAAGGCGCGGATCTGGGCGTGGCCTTCGACGGCGACGGCGACCGGCTCGGCGTGGTCGACTCGGCCGGCAACGTCATCTGGCCGGACCGGCAGATGATGCTGTTCGCCGCCGACGTGCTGTCCCGCGAGCCGGGCGCGGACATCATCTACGACGTCAAATGCACCCGTCATCTGGCGGGCTACATCCTGCGTCACGGGGGCCGCCCGCTGATGTGGAAGACCGGCCATTCCCTGATCAAGGCCAAGATGAAGGAAACCGGCGCTCTGCTGGCGGGGGAGATGAGCGGCCACTTCTTCTTCAGGGAGCGCTGGTACGGCTTCGACGACGGCATCTACGCCTGCGCCCGGATGGTGGAAATCCTGTCTGCCGATTCTCGCGCCACCGCGGAAGTGTTCGCGGAACTGCCGGACAGCGTCAACACGCCTGAACTCGGTGTGCGGTTGCAGGAGGGCGAGAACCTCGCCTTCGTCGAAAGAATGCGTGCCCTGGCCGATTTCGATGATGGTCGCATCACGGACATCGACGGCCTGCGGGTCGATTTCGCCGACGGTTGGGGGCTGGTACGCGCCTCCAATACCACGCCTTCCCTGGTGATCCGCTTCGAAGCCGATACCGCCGAAGGGCTGGCCCGCATCCAGCAGCGCTTCCGGGCGCTTCTGCTGAAGGTGCGGCCCGGTCTTGAGCTGCCTTTCTAGACACATCGACGCCTTGGTTCGACCCATGAAACAACAGGAACCCTTGGAAATCTCCTTCGCCAATCGGATCGCCCATGTCCTGACGGAAGCGCTGCCTTACATCCGGCGCTTCAAGGGCAGGACCATCGTCGTCAAATACGGCGGCAATGCCATGATCGACGATCACCTGAAGAACAGCTTCGCCCGCGACGTCGTGTTGTTGAAACTGGTCGGGATCAACCCGGTGGTCGTGCACGGCGGCGGGCCGCAGATCGGCAATCTGCTGCAGCGTCTGGGGAAAACCAGCGAATTCGTGCAGGGCATGCGGGTCACCGACGCCGAAACCATGGACGTGGTGGAGATGGTGCTGGGCGGCTTGGTCAACAAGGAAATCGTCAACCTCATCAACCGTCAGGGCGGCGCCGCCGTGGGTTTGAGCGGGAAGGACGGTGATCTGATCCGGGCGCGCAAGATCCGCATGTCCCAGCCCCTGTCCGACGCCCCGGAAATCATCGATCTCGGCCATGTCGGTGAAGTCGCTAGCATCGATCCGGCGGTGGTGGACATGCTGGTCAACGGTGACTTCATCCCGGTGATCGCCCCGATCGGCGTCGGTGAGGACGGCTGCTCCTACAACATCAATGCCGATCTGGTCGCCGGCAAGATGGCCGAAGTGCTCAAGGCCGAGAAGCTGATCCTGCTGACCAACACCCAGGGTATCCTGGGCCGGGACGGTGCGCTTCTGACCGGCTTGTCGCTCAAGGAGGTCGATGCCCTCATCGAGGACGGCACCATCAGCGGCGGCATGATCCCCAAGGTACGCTGCGCGATGGATGCGCTGCGCGGCGGTGTCAACAGCGCCCACATCATCGACGGCCGCATCGACCACGCCGTGCTGCTGGAGCTGTTCACCGACCAGGGCATCGGCACCCTGCTGCTGCGGCGCTGAGCATCCGGGCGCCTTTCGTCCGCGCAGAAGGAGTTCCGGCGGAATCACGCCGGGCGTTTTATGTGACCTTTGACTCAAGGAGTCGTCTCATGACAATCGGCCGTTCGCGCCACGACAAGTCCTCTCTCGGCCTCATGCTGTTCGCCGGGGCACTGGCGGTGTCTCATGCTCCAACATCCTTTGCAGCTGCCGACCCGGCCCAGGCAAGGACGGCGCTGCATCAGATGGGCGTGGAGTATTCCGAACAGCAGTTCGCCAAATCCGCCGGCGTCGGCGACAAGACGGCCGTCGAGCTCTTCCTCGACGCGGGCATGGATGTGAACGCCGGGGGCGGTGCGGCGATCGGTCTGGCGGCGGGCCGGGGACAGCTCGAAATGGTCAAGCTGTTGCTTGCAAGAGGCGCCAAGCCGACATCCAACGCCTTGCAGTTCGCACGCACGCGGGGCCACACCGAGATCGCAAAGCTCCTGAGCGACGCCGGCGCCAAGGAATGACTCCGTGCGCGAATACGCCAGCGGTTTCGGTGCGCCGCTCGCCGGCGCTCATCCGTGGCTGGCCGACTTCGACCACAGCGTGCAGACCAGGACGCCGGCGATGATGAGTCCCATGCCGGCGATGGCGGGGCGGTCCAGCGCCTGGCCGTGGAGAATCCAGGCGATGAGCGAGACCAGCACGATGCCCAGTGCCGACCAGATCGCATAGGAGATACCCACCGGAATCTTGTCGACGGTGAGCGAGAGGAAATAGAAGGCGACCGCATACGCCGCGATGACGGTCACCGAAGGCCAGAACCGGCTGAAGCCTTCCGTGGACTTCAGCGCCGAGGTGCCCACGACCTCCCCGATTATCGCAATCATCAGATGGATCCAGGGCATGGCTGTTTGCACGGCAGGTGAGAAAGGCGGCAATGATACCGCGCTTGCCGTGGTGGGTCAGTGGATTCCCATAGTGCCGCCATAGTCTACGTAGATCTACTTAGGTAGCAGTTCGTATTGGCGTCTCGATGGTGTCGGGATTAGAAGACTCGAAGAGGACGGACGGCTGACCCCGCCGTTCGTGGGACCCGTGGTTCGTCCCCCGGCAGACATACAGGAGAATCCGAAGATGAACGGTTTGGCGATCGATCGGGTTCTGAGGGGCGAGGCCCTCGCCGGCGAAGGCAACGAACTGGCGCACATCGATATCATCATGGAACGCCGCGGGAGTGATGCGGAGCGGGCATTCCGTATCCCCCTCACCCATCGGAAGCGCGGCGACAACGCCCTGCGGGCGCTGGTTGCGCCCGACCTCATGGCGAAGCCGGCCACGGTGATGTTCAACGAGGTGGAAATCGAGAGCGAAAAGCAGGCGACCCGGTTTCGAGCCGGCGGAGCGCGATGTCGCCAAGGCGGTGGAAGGCAAGCCGGGCGTCGAGGAGGTCATGGCGCAGGAAGAGGTCGTTCACCAACCCCCCGTACCCCATGACCGACGAGAGTGACGATGAAGCGCATCTATTTCCTGGTCCCTTCCATCGAGCTGGCCCATGCGATCGTCGACGAACTGCTGCTGGCGCGGGTCGAGGAGCGGCACATTCATATCCTGGCCAAGGTGGGAACGCCATTGGGCGATCTTCCCGAGGCGTCCCTGTTTCAAAAGAGCGATTTCATTCCGGCGATGGAGCGCGGTCTGGCCATCGGAGGCATCACCGGCACCATGGCGGGTCTGGTGGCGGTCGCTCTGCCGACCGGCATGGTACTCGGAGGTGGTGCGGTGCTGGCCATCGCCTTGGCGGGAGCCGGCATCGGCTCCTGGCTGGCCGGCATGATAGGGCTGGACGTGGAGAATTCCCGGCTCAAGAATTATCAAAGCGCGGTCGAAAAAGGCGAACTCCTGCTGATGGTGGACGTGCCGCGCGAGCGGGTGGAAGAGATTCATCAACGGGTGCAAAAACATCATCCGGAAGCCGAATTTGAGGGCACCGAGCCGACGATTCCGGCATTTCCCTGACGGAGCCGGCCGGCTGTCCGGCGGCAAGGAGGACATATGAAGAAAGCGACATCGGTCGGGCCTGTCGGGCTGGTGGCGTTCGTGTGGCTGCTGGTGGGCTCCACCGCCCAGGCGGCACCCCGTTCCGGCGGCTGCTGGGTGGACATTTACAGGGGGCCGGACTATACGGGGACCAAAGTCCGGGTGTTCGGACCAGTGGAGATGGCGAGCCTGAAGAACCTTGAGGGTGCAGACTGGAACGATGCGATCGAAAGTCTGGAAGTCGGCCCGGGGGCGGAGGTGAGTGTGTACGGGAGCGAAAACTTCGCTGTTCCCTCCGGCCCGGTTTACCATGAACAGGAAATCCGGAGCTGGGGAGGCAAGGACGAGAATTATCGCAGCCAGGTTGCGACTTTCACCGCCGGACACAGGGTGCATCACCTCGGTGAATACGGTTTGCACGACCAGGTCAGCGCCCTGAAGGTCCGCTGCGTGGATTGACGTCTCTGGGCGGTCGATGAAATGAACACCCGGCATGTCGCTCCTGCCGATTGGGTCGGATTCTGCGAGGAACTCAGCCGTCGGCACAGGGGGGTGACGACCAGCCCCGGAGACAAGCCGCCGGCGGCGGATCACGATGTGGCCGCCTGTCGCGGAGGAAGGGGGCGTCGTACGCGAGGTGCGGTTGCGACGCCTGTCGTTCGAGCCGAAGGAAGGCAGTGCGTCGGTATCGCTGGGGGAGGGATCGCGGCACATCACCCGATCGATCGCAGACGTGGCAGCGGTCGGCGTGCGGGAGGCGGAGCGGGACGTTCATGCGGGCCGCCGCATCGATAGCGCAGGTCATGGGGCCAGGATACCGAGGCTCCGTGCGCCGGCTTCGCCCGGTCGTCTGGACGGACTTTTTGCACCGTGGCTCTGACTTTTTTTCGACTGTGGAGTGAGGAGAGCGATCGTGCACAGTTGCAAGTACCTGGTCATCGGCGGCGGCATGACGGCGGATGCAGCGATCCGGGGTATTCGCGAGATCGACGCGCAGGGCTCGATCGGCCTCATCGGCTCGGAACCGCACCTTCCCTATAAGCGCCCGCTCCTGTCCAAGGGGCTCTGGCTGGGCAAATCCTTCGACCAGATATGGTACGGCACGGAGACCTGCGGGATCAGCGCTTTCCTGGGGCGGACCGTGACCCGTCTCGACTTGGCTGAAAAATCCGTCACCGATGACGAAGGCACGAACTACCGGTTCGAGAAGCTGCTGCTGGCCACGGGCGGACGGCCGCGTCGTTTTCCGTTTGGCGGCGACGACATCCTGTACTTCCGTACCGTCGACGATTACTTCCGGCTGCGGACGCTGACCGAGACGCGACGGAAGTTCGCCGTCATCGGCGGTGGCTTCATCGGGTCGGAGATCGCCGCCGCCCTGGCCTCGATCGGCAAGGACGTCGTGATGATCTTTCCGGAGGCATGCATCGGTGCCCGGGTATTTCCGGGAAACCTGTGCCGGTTTCTCGATGGCTATTACCGGGACCAGGGCGTCGAACTGCTGAGCGGCCGCACGGTCACTGGCCTGGTTCGGGAGGGCGACGGACTCCGGCTCGCGCTCGGCGAGACCGGTGAAGAAGTCCTCGTGGTAGACGGCGTCGTCGCCGGCATCGGTATCGAGCCGGAGACTCGGCTTGCCGAAGCGGCCGGGTTGCCGGTAGAGGGGGGCATCGTCGTCAATGACTTTCTGCAGGCCGGGCATCCCGACGTGTACGCCGCTGGCGATGCCGCGTCTTTTTTCAGCCCGGTGCTTGGGCGCCGGATGCACGTGGAGCACGAGGACAATGCCCGTACCATGGGGCGGCTGGCCGGGCGCAACATGGCCGGGGAGGCAAGCCCCTACCGGCATCTTCCCTACTTTTATTCCGATTTGTTCGATCTGGGTTACGAAGCGGTAGGGGAACTGGATTCGAGGTTGGAGACCGTGGAAGATTGGTCCGAGCCCTATCACAAAGGGGTGGTCTACTACCTGGATCAGGGGCGTGTGCGCGGCGTACTACTGTGGAACGTCTGGGATCGGGTGGAAGCCGCTCGTGCGCTGATCGGGGAGCCGGGCCCCTGGGGGGCCGGAGATCTGGCCGGAAGGCTGTGACAAGGAGGAAACGAGGAGGAAATTTTTTTCTGATCCGATGAAGAGGTGAGACACCATGGCAGCAACCGTATTGTCGCGACCCATCAAACCCGTTTCCTGCGACGAGCCGGAGATCGCGCCTCTGCCGCCCGATCCCGACATGCTGCATGCGCTGATCGCGGAAGCGGCGTATTTGCGTGCCGAAAAGCGCGGTTTCGTCGGAGGCAGTGCACTGGAAGACTGGTTGGAGGCGGAGAAGGAGGTGTTGGCGATGCAGGAGAGGTTATCGATCCCCACACCCGATTGAGGCTCAGTCGGTTTCGAGCAGAAGGGCGATTCGCACCAAGTCCGCCAGGGTCTCAGCCTGCATTTTCCGCATCACGTTGGCACGGTAGATTTCGACGGTCCGGTGGCTGATGGCGAGAGATTTCGCCGTGTCCTTGGATGAATAACCCTTGACGGTGCAGTGCAGCACCTGCTTCTCCCGCTTGCTGAGTCGGGCGTACTGCGCTGCGGCTTCCGCCTGTCGGCGCCGGTGTTCCCGGCTCTTCAAGTCCAGGGCGATGGCTTCCCGCAGCCGGCTCATGAAGTTCGCATTTTCGAAGGGTTTTTCGATGAAATCGAAGGCCCCGCTGCGGAAGGCTTCCACCAGCGCCGGCACATCACCCTCGCCCGTGATGAAAATGATTGGAGTTCGTATCCCTTTGTTACTCAGCGTCTTCTGCAGTTCCAGGCCAGAGATTTCCGGGAGTCGCAGGTCCAGCAGAATGCATCCATGGGTATCGGGCGTGCAGTAATCCAGAAAGTCCTTCCCTGTGGCGAAGCAGCGTGCCGGCAGGCCCTCGGATTCGACCAGGACTTTCAGCGCATCGCGCACCGCCGGCTGACCATCGACGATATGGACCAGGGGTTCCGTCCTGCCATGCAAGGAGCTGTTGCGGATGTTCTGGCGGGTGGGCATAAACGGCTCTCCATGGCGGCCGGCAAAGATCGACCGGCCTGCCGCAAAGGCAAAAATACTCCGCCTTCCGGCAATTTTCCAGCATGGCTCACGGGGAAGCGGACCCACGGCCGGGGAAGTGGTAGATGCCCGCTTCGGTAACCGCGGTATCGAGCGGGACGTCCCAGGGTCGGGCCTCCAGCCGTTCGACCTTCTGGCCTTCGAAAGCGAGGCCGATCAGGCGAGGGGAGGCACGCGCAGGTTCTGCGAGCCGGAATGCGAAGGTTCGGTCATAGTAACCGCCGCCCATGCCGAGGCGATGACCCCGCGGGTCGAATGCCACCAGGGGCACGAACACGAGATCGAGCTCCCTGGCGTCGGTGATCATCCGGCCGTCGATGGCGGGTTCCGGGATGCCATAGCGATTGGGACGCAATGCCGCCGGGCCAACGTAGGGACCGAACCAGAGCGTGTGTTTCCGCAGAAGGGGGATGAACGCGGTGCGGCCGCGCTCGCGGAGGTATTCGAACAGCGCCGTCGTATCGACCTCGCCGTCATTGGGTAAATAGGCTGCTATGCGGGCAGCGCCATCGAGCCAGCCCGCATCGATGCAACGGCCGGCTATCAAGAGGCTGGTGCGGCGGACATGGGCAGGAGACTGGGCACGTCGCCACTCACGGATGCGGGTCCGGATATCGGCAAGCGTGTTCATGGAAGGCGGGTGGCAAAGAGTATTCCCCGTTTGCGCCGTAGCATGCTTTCGCCCTTGAACCAAACGGTTCAGGTGGGACCAGAGGATGCCGAATCAGGCTTTCCGCTCGGAGCGGACTTGCGCACATCGAACACCCGGAAGTCCCGGGGTTTTAGATTAGGCTCAAAGAGTAACCCAGCATGCTTCGAGCGTTACAGGGAATACTGGCGGTCATTGTACCCGAACCAATGGCGCACGTGAGAGACTTGACACGTTAGAAAAACCATGTTCCCGGGGTCAGCCGTTCCAGCCGCCGCCCGATCCGAGTGAACCCATGGCATGCTGACTGGCGAGGCTCTGGTTCAGCAGCCGGATTTCTTGCTGAGCCTGGACCAGTTCGTGGGCAATATTCAAGGCCGCCATGATGGCGATGCGTTCGGTGCCGATCACCCGGCCGGTCTCTCGGATTTTGCGCATTCTCTCGTCGAGGAAACGGGCGGCGATCAGCAGATCGTGCTGCTCATCTTCGGCGCAGCCGATGGGATATTCCTTGCCGAGAAGCTGCACTTTGATGGGGCGATGTTCGCTCATGGCGCGTATTTCCTGGAGCTGGGGAGAAATCTTGAAGGTTGCGGGATGGCCGTCCGGGCTTGGGTACCGACTTTGTCCCAAGGGGTGGTAGCATAATGAAACATCCGCAAGTTCGACAAGTCATCTCCATGCACGAGAGTCCTTCCTATGAGGAAATCCAGGCGATATTCCTCAATCATCACGTTCCTGCCAGTGCCGCCGAAGCCCACGGCACGCTGGCGGGCCTTTTGTGCGTCGACGGCCGGCTCGATTGCGGGCAGTGGCTGAACGCCGTGTTCGGTGAAGACAAGGCGGGACTGGCTCCGGACGAGCGGGCGTCTTGCGAAACCCTCTGCAAGCGGACGCGCGAGCAACTGGATGCTTTCGACTTCAGCTTCGAACTGTACCTGCCGGACGATGACCATCCGATGACCGACCGCGCCCGCGCATTGGGGGAATGGTGCCAGGGATTCCTGTACGGTCTGGGCTATAAGCTCGGCGGCAGCGACTGGCCCGGCGAGTGCCGCGAGGTGCTCGACGACATCCTCCAGCTTTCCCGTCTCGACGCCGAACACGCGGATGAAACCGACGAGGAGGCCTATGCGGAGCTGACCGAATTCGTCCGCGCGGGGGTTCAACTCGTCCGCAGCGAGTTCGAGCAGAATGCCTCTCCCCAACTCCACTGAACAGCCCGTGTTGCCTCTGTCCGAATTCCAGCAGCGGCGCCAGCGTCTGCTCGATCGCATGAAGAAGCGGAGCGTCGCCCTGATCGCCGGCGCGCCCGCCGTGGTGCGCAACCGTGACGTGGAGTTTCCCTACCGTCAGGACAGCGACTTCGCTTACCTCACCGGCTTCGCCGAGCCCGAATCGCTGGCGGTGTTCATTCCCGGCCGGAAAGAGGGCGAGTTCGTGCTGTTCTGCCGTGAATTCGACGCCAAGACGGCCGTCTGGGTGGGGCGCAGCGCCGGGCTGGAGGGTGCCCGCGCGGTGTTCGGGGCGGATGAGGCCTATCCGATCACCGAGCTCGATGCGCTGCTGCCCGGCCTTTTGGAAAACCACGAAACCGTGTATTACCCCATCGGGCGTCAGTCCGAATTCGACGCCCAGGTGATGCGGGCGATCAACAACATCCGCAGCCGGGCGCGCAGCGGCGTCGGCGTGCCGGAACGGTTCGTCTCCCTCGACAAGCTCCTGCACGAGCAGCGGCTGTTCAAGTCTGAGCATGAGATTGCCCTGATGCGGCGGGCCGCCGAAGTGTCCGCCGAGGCACACAAACGGGCCATGCGGGTTTGCCGCCCCGGCATGTACGAATACGAGATCGAGGCGGAAATCCTGCACGAATTCACCCGCCACGGCATGCGCTCACCCGCCTATCCCTGCATCGTCGCCGGCGGCAACAATGCCTGCACGCTGCACTACACCGCCAACGACGCGGTGCTGCGCGATGGCGATCTGCTGCTGATCGACGCCGGCGCCGAGCACGACCATTACGCCGCCGACATCACCCGCACCTTCCCGGTCAACGGTCACTTCAGCGAAGCCCAGCGCGCCCTGTACCAACTGGTGCTGGAAGCGCAGCTGGCGGCGATAGCAGAAGTCAGGCCAGGCAGGCGCTGGAACGATCCCCACGATGCCGCGGTGCGAGTGTTGACGAAAGGGCTCGTCGACCTGGGGTTGCTCGAAGGCAAGCCGGCCAGGCTCATCAAGAGCGAGGCCTACAAAAAGTTCTACATGCACCGCACCGGCCACTGGCTGGGAATGGACGTCCACGACGTGGGCGACTACAAGGCCGGCGGCCACTGGCGCAGGCTGGAGCCAGGGATGGTGCTCACCGTCGAGCCGGGGCTCTATGTGCCGGAGGATTGCAAGGAGGCTGATCCGCGGTTCCGGGGCATCGGCATCCGCATCGAGGACGATGTCCTGGTGACCGAAGCGGGTTGTGAGATACTGACTTCCGGCGTGCCCAAGACGGTCGCCGAGATCGAAGCGCTGATGCGGTCATGACGAATTTCGATTACGACGTCCTCATCATCGGCGGCGGACTGGCCGGTGGCTGCCTCGCTTTGGCTTTGGCCGGTTCACCGCTCAAGGTGGCCGTGGTGGAGAGCAGTACGGAGGCCGAGCGCCAGGCGGCTCCCGCCGGCGCGCGCGCGCTGGCACTGGCCCGTGGCACCGCCCGTATCCTGGAGACGCTGGGCGTTTGGGCCGCGGTCGAGCCGAAAGCCACACCGATCCGCCACATCCATGTCTCGGACCGAGGCCATTTCGGCAAGACCCGGCTCAGTGCCGAACGCGAGGGCGTCGCCGCCTTGGGGTATGTGGCCACGGCGCGGGACGTCGAGGATGCCGTCATTGGCGCCCTGCATGCGGGATCGGTCGAGCTGATCCAGCCCGCCCGTCTGATCGGGCTGCGGGCTGGGCCGGACTCGGTCCACGTCAGCCTGAGGCGCGGCGAAGAGGCGCTGACGCTGTCCGCCCGTCTCGTCGTCGGCGCCGACGGCAGCGACTCCACGGTCCGCCGCTTGCTGGAAATTCCCCAGATCGTGCGCGAATACGGACAGACGGCCTTGGTGTTCGAGGTCTCCTGCGAACTCGAACACCGCAACGTCGCTTACGAGCGCTTCACCTCGTCGGGTCCGCTGGCCGTGCTGCCGCTCGGGCGGCGGCGTTGCTCGGTGGTATGGACGCTGGCGCCGTCCGACGCCGAGGAACTGCGCGCCGTGCCCGAAGGAGAATTTCTGGCCCGCCTGCAGGATGCTTTCGGCTACTGGCTGGGGACGCTGGGTCCGGTCGGTCCGCGTCAGAGTTTTCCGCTCAGGCTGATCCGTGGCGGCCGCATGGCCGACGACCGGGTGGTGCTGATCGGCAATGCCATGCATCAGCTCCATCCGGTGGCGGGACAGGGCTTCAACTTGGGCTTGCGCGATGCCGCCCGGCTCGCCGAACGTCTGATCGTGAAACAGGGGTTCGGCGAGGACATCGGCGACCCGGCTTTCCTCCACAGCTATGCCGAGGCTCGTCAGCGTGATCTGGGCAGCACCGTCGCCTTCACCGACAGTCTGATCCGGCTGTTTTCCAGCGATTTCCCGCCGCTCGCGCTCATGCGCAACATCGGATTGCTCACGCTCGATTGCCTGCCGCCGGCCAAGCACCTGCTGGCCCGCCACGCCATGGGGCTGGCCGAGCGTCTGCCCCGCTTCCGCTGATCCTTCCCGTTTTTCTGTCTGGAAAAAGGTTGACCCGGCTCCACTTTGCCGGTATTAAGAGGGCGGGCGCTCGGCGCCCGATTTGCTTTTGTCAATCCAGACTCACGAGATGGGGTGTTTCCTCGGGGTGACGGCGCGCCGCTTGCGGGCGGCTTTCATGCGAGGCCCATCTTCCAACCAGAACAGGGATAAGGAGTGGCTGCATGCGAATTGGAATACCGAAGGAGATATTCCCCGGGGAGCGCCGGGTAGCGACCACACCGGAGGTGGCCGAGAAAATAATGAAGCTTGGATTCGAGGTCGCGGTCGAGTCGGGTGCCGGGGACGCGGCGAATTTCTCCGACGACGCCTTCCGGGAAGCGGGCGTCGCCGTGGTCGAAAACGCCGCCGAGCTCTGGGCGGGGTCCGATATCGTACTCAAGGTACGCGCGCCTTCGTTTGCCGAAATCGAACTGATGCGGGAAGGCGGCTGCCTGATCAGTTTCATCTGGCCGGCCCAGAACCCGGAGCTGATGGACAGGCTGGCCGCCACCGGCGGGACCGTGCTGGCCATGGACAGTGTTCCGCGGATATCCAGGGCGCAGAAACTCGACGCCCTGAGCTCCATGGCGAACATCGCCGGCTACCGTGCAGTGATCGAAGCGGCCCATCATTTCGGCCGTTTTTTTTGCGGCCAGGTGACGGCGGCCGGTAAGGTGCCGCCGGCCAAGGTCTTCGTCATCGGCGCCGGTGTGGCAGGGCTGGCCGCGATCGGGGCCGCCAGCGGTCTGGGCGCCATCGTCCGGGCGAACGACACCCGGCCGGAAGTGAAGGACCAGGTCAAGTCCATGGGCGCCGAGTTCGTGGAAGTGGAATACCAGGAGGAGGGTACCGGCGTCGGCGGTTACGCCAAGGTGATGAGTGAAGGTTATCAGAAGGCCCAGGCCGAGATGATCGCCCGCCAGGCCATGGATGTCGATGTCATCATCACCACCGCTCTCATTCCCGGCAAGCCCGCACCCACGCTGATCACCGCGGGTATGGTCAAGTCGATGAAACCGGGCAGCGTGATCGTCGACATGGCGGCCGAACAGGGGGGCAACTGCGAGCTGACCGTCCCCGGCGAGGTCGTGGTGCGCCACGATGTCACCATCATCGGTTACACCGACCTGCCCAGCCGCTTGGCGCGGCAGTCCAGTACGCTCTACGCCACCAACCTGCAGCGTCTGCTCGAAGAGCTGTGCCCACAGAAGGACGGTACCATCGTGGTGGACATGGACGACGAAGTGATCCGTGGGGCGACGGTGATCAAGGATGGGACCATCACCTGGCCGCCCCCGCCGCCCAAGCTCAGCGCGGCTCCACCTCAGATGGCTACGGCCGCGCCACCCGTCGTGGTGGAAAAGAAGCCGCTACTGCCGGCCTGGGCCAGAACCGGCCTGGGTATCGCCATCGGCGCATCGATCTTCTACCTGATCGGGGCCAATGCCCCTGCCGCCTTCATCGAACATTTCACCGTGTTCGTGCTCGCCTGCTTCGTCGGCTATATGGTGATCTGGAACGTGACGCCGGCATTGCACACCCCCCTGATGAGCGTCACCAACGCCATCTCCAGCATCATCGCGATCGGCGCACTGATCCAGATTTCCTCGCCCGGCACGCTGATCATGACGCTGGCCGGGCTGGCCATCGCTCTGACGGCGGTCAACATGGCGGGTGGATTCTGGGTGACCCAGCGCATGCTACGCATGTTCAGAAGATAGCAAGGACGGGAGAGGATCATGTCTGAAGGTTTGGTTACGGTCGCGTACATCGGCGCGACCATCCTGTTCATCCTCAGTCTGGGCGGGCTGAGCCATCCGGAAACGGCGAGGCGGGGGAATTTCTACGGCATCGCAGGCATGGCCATCGCCATCCTGGCGACCTTGCTGGAGCCGAAAGTCACCAGCTACGTGCCGATCCTGATTGCCATGCTGGTCGGCGGCAGTGTCGGCGTATATGCCGCGATCAAGGTCAAAATGACCGAGATGCCGGAACTGGTCGCGCTCATGCACAGCCTGGTCGGCCTCGCGGCAGCCTTGGTCGGTTTCGCCAACTACTTCGACCCGAGCGCGCACTTCAGCGGCGTTGAGAAGACCATCCACGAAACGGAAATCTACATCGGGATTCTGATCGGCGCCGTGACCTTTTCCGGATCGGTCATCGCCTTCGGCAAGCTGTCCGGCAAGATCACCGGCAGACCCGTCCTGCTGCCGGGACGCCACTGGCTCAACCTGGGGCTGTTGATCGCTGTCATCGTGGTCGGCAAACAGTTTCTCGACGCCGATTCGACTGCGACCGGCATCGTGCCTCTGAGCATCATGACCGGGATCGCGCTGCTGTTCGGCATCCACATGGTCATGGCGATCGGTGGCGCCGACATGCCCGTGGTGGTATCCATGCTCAACAGCTATTCGGGCTGGGCCGCTTCGGCCACGGGTTTCATGCTGTCGAACGATCTCCTGATCGTTACCGGGGCGCTGGTGGGCTCGTCCGGTGCGATTCTGTCCTACATCATGTGCCGCGCCATGAATCGCCACTTCCTCTCGGTCATCGCGGGGGGGTTCGGCACCGAGGGTGGCACCGCCGGCCCAGGTATCCGGCCGGAGGGCGAGGTGCAGCCGATCAGTGCCGAGGAAACCGCGGAGCTGTTGCGCAGCGCCCGCAGTGTGATCCTGGTGCCCGGCTATGGCATGGCGGTGGCGCAGGCCCAGCATACCGTGTATGAAATCACCAAATATCTGCGGGACAAGGGCGTCAATGTGCGTTTCGCCATCCATCCGGTGGCGGGCCGCATGCCCGGACACATGAACGTGCTACTGGCCGAAGCCAAGGTGCCTTACGACATCGTGTTGGAAATGGACGAGATCAACGAGGATTTTCCGGACACCGATGTGGCGATGGTCATTGGCGCCAATGACATCGTCAATCCCGCTGCCCAGGAGGATCCCAACAGCCCCATCGCCGGCATGCCGGTGCTGGAGGTCTGGAAGGCGGGTACTTCCATCGTTATGAAGCGCTCCATGGCATCCGGCTATGCCGGCGTCGACAACCCGCTGTTCTACAAGGAGAACAACCGGATGCTGTTCGGCGATGCCAAGAAGATGCTGGACGAAGTCCTAGCGCACCTGAGGGGATGAGCGGCAATCCGCGGGGCGGTAATTTCCGTCCCGCGCTCCTGACGACGAGGGTCATCGTGTGAACGCCAGTCTCTACGAACGTGATTTTTTCGGCTGGACTCAGCAACAATCCGAACTGCTGAAAGCGGGTCGGTTCTCCGAACTGGATACCGAGCATCTGTGCGAGGAGATCGAGGCCATGGGCCGCAGTGCGCGACTGCAACTGACCCGACGCCTCGAGGTACTGCTGACGCATCTGCTGAAATGGAGGTACCAGCCCGAGTTGCACGGCCAGCGATGGGAGTCGGCCATCCTCGACCAGCGCAGGCGCCTTGCCAAGCTGATCGACGCCAACCCGAGCCTGAAACCCGCTCTCCATGTCTGTTTTCTCGAGACCTATGACAACGCTCGCTTCAGCGCCATGATGGAAACGGGGCTGACCCTGGAAGCCTTCCCGGCTCAGCCGCCTTTCGATCTCGTGGAGGTGCTGGATCCGGATTATCTGCCCGGCTGAGCGCTCGAGGACCATTGCCTCACGGTGTGTTGCGGGTTCCCCCGTCCGGGTCTATAGTCGGGGCGGCCAGAGGTAACCCACACGAGAATTTCCAGTTTCACGCGAAAGGTCGACACCGGCCAAGGGATGCACGAATGCCGGAATCATGAGCCTCAGCCCAGGAGACGCAGCCGTGTTCAAGAAAATCCCGTTCCTCGTCGTTTTCCTTGCACTGTCAGGTTCATTGGCGATGTCTCCGCCGGCCGGCGCCGCCGAGCCGAACGGACTCTACACGCCGCACGGTCCCACGGCCATCAAACTGAACGCTCCGCATGTCGCCAAGGTCTCGCTTACCAGTCCGGACGTCGCCGTTTTGAATGCCTTGCTCAAACTCGGCTTGCCCATGCAGTTCTCCCCGGCGGTCAACGGGCAGGACAACTTCCTGATGACGATCAACAACCCGCTCGACAGCGGTAAGCCCATTCAGCTGCACGGCGTCTGGTCGATGCTGACCTCGTCCAGGTTCCAGGTCGACATCGATTTCCGGGAGCTGATCGCCGCGGTGCAACAGCGCGGCGGCGGCGTGACGGTCACCCGCAATTCATTTGCGGGTAAGGTCCTGGACAACGGCAACCTCAAGGGTGCCTACGATTTGGGCCTGATCATTTCTCTCTCCGGGACCAGCATGAATCTGAGAGCTGCCGGCACCTACGTCGCAACCCCGCTGCTGCTGGCGGCCACGCGGGCGGAAGGGCCGGAGGCGGTCACACAGGATTCCACGGCTTCCGCCAACGCCATCACTCTGGAGCGGTTCGTCCTCAATGTCCTTGAAGAAGGTCCGCAATAGAGCGGCCGTCGAGAAAGCATCCTCCCGCCTATCCCGGCCTGGTCCGCACCATTGGTTTTTTTGATCCGGACCGGGCCTGACTTCCTCGCCTGTTTCGTGCAAGTCCGAACGTGATGAAAATACCGGCCTCGCTTCGGCGGGGGTTGCTGTCGTCCCTGGTCGCATCGGTTGCGGGTTGCACGACGATCGTCGACCGGTTCAGCGGGCGCAGCGAGTCCTGCGAGATTCTGCGCGACGGCAGTCCCGCAACCGCCCGGATCGTCGGCCTCGCGGATACCGGCATCACCATCAACCAGAATCCGGTGGCCGAATTCGTGCTGGAAGTCCAGCCGGACCGAGGTCCGCCGTTCGAGGCGAAAACCGAGGCACTCATCCCCCGCCTGGAGGTACCCTTGATCCAGCCGGGCCGCACGGTTCCGGTCAAATACGATCCGCAGCGGCACGACCGGGTAGCGCTGGATCTGTGGGAGTGCGACTGAACGCGGGAGCTGTGGTGGGTCGAGTCCGGCGGGCGTCATCATCGGCCGGAGGATGCCCGAATTTCTCGGCTTTTTGAAATCTTGAGGAGAGTAAATGGTGCGCCGTATTTCCCTTATGGCTCTGGTTTGTTTGAGTGTAGCGGTCGGCGGTTGCGGAGCGGATCGCAGCCGTAAGCTTCTGGGCGGTGTAGATGTCCGCAACGAACAGCTCGGCGCGGTCAGGCCCGGCGAAGGGCCGAGGACGGTATATGTCGCCGATTTCACGCTGGATGCCGAAAACATCCAGAGCGATCCCGGCGTCAAGGGATTGCTGCCGGGGCAGTCCCAATCCCAGCGCCCGGGCCTGCTGGGCGGGCTCGGCCAGCGCTTGAGGGGTACCTTGGGTGCAGGAAGTCCCGGCGACCGGGCCCGTGAAATCGTCGACGCCATGGCCGCCGCGCTGGTGAAGAGCCTGTCGGACAAGGGCGTTCCGGCGCGACGCATCGCTTCCACGACCGGGGCCTTGCCGCGCGACGGCTGGCTGGTGCAGGGCATGTTCACCGAGGTCGATGAAGGCAGCCGGCTCAAGCGCGCGGTAATCGGTTTCGGAGCCGGGGCGACTTCCATGGACGTGCAGGTCGGCGTGAGCGATCTCGCCGGCAAGGACCCGCGCCAGCCCTTCATCATGTTCGGCACGGTGAAGGACCCGAGCAAGATGCCGGGCGCGGTGGTGACCATGAATCCCTATGTCGCCGCCGCCAAGTTCGTGATGGAGAAGAATGCGACCGGTAAAGACATCGAAAAGACCGCGGAACAGATCGTCGACGAAATCCTGAAATACCGGCAGAAGTTCGAAGACGAGGCGCGGGCCAACCGGACCGCGCCCTAAAAGTCCTTCTCCGCCCGTCAGTCGAGTCCGCAGGCTCCGGCGCCACAGCAGGGCGCGCCGCTCTGGCAGGGAGGCGCTTCCGGGTTCTTGAGGGCACCGGAGCGGACGATGCCGCCGCCGGTGATCAGTTTCCTGACCGGGGTATCGAGCGGGGTATCGCCCACGGCCAGCCCGGCGCGCTCGCACACTTCTCCCCAGGTCGTCAGGCGATCGTTCATCGGATGACTGACTTCCACGACACTGTCGTTCGCTTCACAAAAATAATCGTATCTCGGCACGGCGTTTTCCTTCCTGCATTTCAAGGATGCGGCATTTATAGGGGCGGACGTCGGAAAACTCAATCCGTCCGCTTTCGCTCCGGCGTATCATCTCGTCATCGTGAAGGAGTGGCTGAAATGAACACCAAGACTTACGCCTACCGTCTTTCGCCGGGTGATGCCTTGATCGTGGTCCACGTGCAGAACGACTTTCTGCCGGGCGGCAGTCTTGCCGTCCCCGGTGGGGACGAGGTGATTCCGGTCCTGAATCGGCACATCGCACGCTTCGTCCAGGAAGGGTTGCCCATCATCGCCACGCGCGACTGGCATCCGCCGGACCATTGCTCGTTCCATGCCCAGGGCGGACCCTGGCCGCCGCACTGCGTGGCCGGCAGCGCGGGAGCGGAGTTCGCGCCCGGTCTCGCGCTACCCGAGGACGTTCCCGTCGTGTCCCAGGCGACGTGGCCGGACAGGGAAGCCTACTCCAGTTTCGAAGGCACGGATCTGGCCTACCTTCTGCAGGAAATCGGCGTTCGCCGGTTGTTCATCGGGGGCCTGGCGACCGACTATTGCGTGTTGCGTACCGTGCTCGATGCCCGGCGTCTGGGCTTCGACGTCGTCGTTCTCGAAGACGCGGTGCGCGCCGTCGACGCGGAGCCGGAAGACGGTCGCCGCGCGTTGGCCCGGATGAGGGAGGAAGGTGCGGAATTCGCCGACTGCAAGGATTTCGAATGAGCCTGCCGATCGACAGCGTCCTGCTCACCGACCTCTATCAGTTGACGATGCTGCAGGGCTATCATGCCCAACGCATGAACGGGACTGCGGTGTTCGAATTCTTCGTCCGCAAGCTTCCCGGTGGGGACGAGCCCAAACGCAACTTCCTGGTCGCGGCCGGGCTGGAACAGGCCCTGGATTTCCTGGAAGGCATGCGGTTCCGGCCCGACGAGATCGAGTGGCTGCGCGCCAGCGGACGGTTCACGCCGGATTTCGTCGACGCCTTGGCCGCGCTGCGCTTCAGCGGCGACGTCGATGCCATGCCGGAAGGCACGGTGTTCTTTCCCGGCGAGCCGATATTGCGGGTGACGGCGCCCCTTCCCGAGGCCCAGCTGGCCGAAACCCGGCTCATCAACCTGCTGCATTTCCAGACCCTCATCGCCTCCAAGGCGGCGCGCATGACCTTGGCCGCGCCGGGCAAACTGCTGGTGGATTTCGGTCTGCGCCGCGCCCACGGCGCCGAGGCGGGACTCCTGGCGTCCCGCGCCGCCTGCCTCGCCGGGTTCGCTGGCACTTCCGACGTACTCGCCGGCCGGCTTTGGGACTTCCCGCTGTACGGCACCATGGCCCATTCCTTCATCCAGGCCCACGACGACGAACTCGCCGCCTTCGAGCATTTCGCCCTCGCCCAGCCGGACAACCTGGTGCTGCTGATCGACACCTACGACACCGAAGCCGCGGCGGAAAAGCTCATCCCCCTGGCCGAACGCCTGGCTGCCAAAGGAATCCGCATCCAGGGCGTGCGTCTGGACAGCGGCGACCTGGCCGAGCACGCCCGCCGGGTCCGGCGTATCCTCGACCGCGGCGGTCTCGGCCAGGTCAGCATCTTCGCCAGCGGCAGCCTCGACGAATACCTCCTGGCCGCGCACACCGCGGAAGCCGTGCCGATCGACGGCTACGGCATCGGCACCCGTATGGATACCTCGTCCGACGCACCCTATCTCGACTGCGCCTACAAACTCCAGGAATACGCAGGCATCCCCCGGCGCAAGCGTTCGGAAGGCAAGGCGACCTGGCCTGGCCGGAAACAGGTTTACCGGTATTACGACGCCGAGGGGAAATTGCAGCGGGACAGCCTGACGTTGGTCGACGACGCGCAGCCCGGTGAACCGCTGCTGCGCCCGGTGATGCGCAACGGCCGCCGACTCGCAGCAAGCCCGCCTTTGCAGACCCTTCGATCCCATGCGATGGAACAGCTCGGTCGCCTGCCGGAAGCGTTACGCCGCCTGTCACCGGCGCCGGCTCATCCGGTAGAGATCGCGGGACGATTGAAGTCCCTGGTTCAAGCGATGGATGGCCATAGCTGACGGGGCCGTTGGAAAGCCGGTCATGTCGAGCGGGCAGGGGCCCGAAGCGGAATAATCGAACCCCGTCAAGGCAGACCCGCCCGTATCCCTCCATACACCGCGGCGCCGGGGACGCCGAGGATGTAGGTATCGGAGGTCTGGTTGTTGGTGATGTTTTCGCCGCGGACGTAGAGGGTGAGGCGGGGATCGACGATGTAGTTCAGTGTCATGTTGAAGCACAGGGCGTCGCCCATGCGGATGTTGCGGCCGTGTGCCGCGACTTCGACATGGCGCACGGTTCGAGTCCTTACGCCGCTGCGGCCTTCGGTCCCGAAGGCACGCTCTACGGCACCGCCTGGAACGGCGGCGGCTCCAACATCGGTACGGTGTACCGGATCGACCCGGCCCAGGGGTTCGGCGTGCTGCACGATTTCGGGCAGAGGTCCGGTATTTGTCCCGGCCTCGCCGCGCTTTTCGGGCTGTAGGGCGATGCCGAAGGCGGTCCGCCAGCGGCGTCCGGATGAGGTGCGCGCTTTTTCGGAGAGAAGGAACAGCAGAAAAAGCAGTGTGATGGGTTCCGGTTCGGATCAGGGGCTGGCCGCCAGCCGTGCGTCGTGATCCCGGCTTCCGGCGTGCCCTGCTGCGTTGTCGGACGTCGCTATCCAGATTTTCGCCTGGTCGTCCCATTCGGCCCGAACGAGGATCTTGCGCATGTTTTGCTCCTGTTCGGCAGATCGGCCGCTGGTTCATGCTGGGCCGGGAGTCTCCCCATGGAGTCGATCGCAAGGAAATCGTTTCAACCGGCCCAGATGCTCCGTCTGCGCCAGCAACGCCGGCAGCACGATCATGCTGCACAAGAGCGTGGCGAGGATGCCGATGCTCAGCATGATCCCCATGCTGGCCATGCCGAGATGGGGCGACACCGCGAGGTTGCCGAAGCCGCTGATGTTGGTGAGCGCGCTCAGCACGACGGCCAGGGCGGTGCTGGTGTGCAGGAGGATGCCGTCCTTCGGCGGCGCGGTGCGGAAGCGGTGGACCATGTGGATGCAGTTGTCCACCCCCATGCCGAACACCAGCGGCAGGGCGATGATGTTGGCGAAGTTGAAGGGGATTCTCGCCAGCGCCATGGCCGCTCCCGTCAGCAGGGAGGCCAGCAGCAGCGGGAGCAGGACCAGCGCCACGTCGATCTTTTTCTCCATGGTCAGGAACAGGATCACGGTGATCGCCACGATGGCGTAGGCGAAAGCCTGCAGGAAGGCCGTCACCACGGCGTCGCCGGATTCCAGGAACAGCACCGGCACCCCCGTGGCATGCGGCACCACCTGCCGGACCTGGTCCACGAAACGGCGCATGGCTTGCGGGTCGTGCAGGTCCTCTTTCGGCCGGATTTCGACCCGCCGTATGCCATCCTTGGTGATCCAGCGGGAGCGGAAGTCGTCCGGCAGGTCGCCGATATCGACCCGGCGGGCCTTCAGGGCGTCCGCCAGCCGGTCCAACTGGCCGTCGAGCCCGTCCACCAGGATCTGGGATATCCGCGCCACGGTTTCGGTTCGGGCCTCGCCCTGTGTGGACTGGATGCGTTCGGCCAGCCGGGCCTGTTCCGCCGCGAGGCGGAAGCCGGCCGGCGCGTCGGCGGCGTCGGGGTGGGCCGAGAGGTGAGCCGTGAGGGTCGCCAGGAACCGGCGCACGGCCGCGGCCTCCTCGTCGGGCGCGGGCCGCGGCTTGGTGGCGCCCGATGCCGGCTGCGGCCCCAGGGTCAGCGCCATCTGGTCGATCAGGTCCAGTTTTTGGTCCTGGTCTTCCGGCACGAAATCCTCGAGCGTCAGAACCTTGTCCACCACCGGCAGCCTTTCCAGCCGCTGCTTCATGGCCGCCGCTTCTCCGCCATCCTTGGCCAGCGCCGCCAGGAACCAGGGTGAATTGGAGCCGTCGGCCAGCAGTTCGCGGAAGGTCCGGACCGATTCGGCGGAGGGGTCCTGGAGGTTGAGCGGGTTCTGGTCGAAGCGGGCCGACTTCAGTGGCACGAAGGCGAGGGCGGCGACGATGGCCGCGGCGACCAGAACGCCCCGCGAATGGCGCAGCGGAAAAGTCAGGAGACTCCGCTGCCAGTGCGGCGGTTCCTCATGCCCCGCATGGGGGCCGAGGTAACGTGAAGGGCGTCGGAGGCCGAGGAAAGCCGGGAGGATGGCGAGTGTCACGAACAGGCTGATGAACATGCCGGCGCCGGAAATGATCCCCAGCTCGGCGACCCCCCGGTAGCTGGTGGGTACGAAGCAGAAGAAGCCGACGGCGGTGGTCAGGGTGCCGATTTCCAGCGATCCGCCGACGTGGCGGACGGCGCGTTTCAGGGCGCTGCGATGGTTGTGCGAGCGGCAGGCCAGCTCGCGGTAGCGCAGGCTCAGATAAATGGCGTAATCGGCGCCGATGCCGATGTACATCACGGAGAAGGCGACCGAGATCAGATTGAGCTGGCCGAGCGCCAGGGCGGCGAAGGCAGCGGTGAAGATCAGTCCGAGCACCAGGCCGATCTGCACCGCCAGCACCAGCCACAGCGACCGCAACCCGATCAGCATGACCAGGCTTACCCCCAGGAACGAACCGAGGCTCGCCATCTGGGCGCCGATGCTGGCGCTCTTGAGTTCGTCCACGGACAGGGCGGCGGCACCGGTGAGCCGCATAGCGACGCCGCTTTCTTCCAGGCGCAGTTCCTTGCCGGTCTGGCGGATCGCCGCCATGAGATTTTCGCCGGGCGCCAGCGAGCTGTATTCGATCCGCGGCATGACCTCCAGCAGCACGCGCCTGTCGGCGGGCTTGGCGTCCTCGCCGGCCATCAGTTCGATCCAGGACAGGGGCGTTCCGGAGCCGTCCAGATAGCCGCGGAGCGCCGCGGCGAGGCGGCCGAACACGGCGGCGAAATCGATGTCCTTGTCCTCGCCGGTGCGCAGGGCCCGCTCCAGGAGCGAGAACACCCCGCGGAGGCTCCGGTCGGTGGACACCTCCGCCAGGAATGGCTGTACCCTGGCCAGGTGATCGGACATTTTTTCCAGGTCCGCGGCGTCGTCGAACAGCAGGCCGTTCTCGCGGAAGAACCCGCTTTCCGGTGGATAGAACACCCATTCGAACTGGGCGGAATCCTCGCGCAGCCGGTGATAGAGCCTGGCCGCCGCATCCCGCGCCTGGTCCGGCGTCGGAGCGTCGAGGACGATGACGATGGAATCGCGGAACTGCGGGAAGGCCCTTTCGTAGGCCAGTTTGTCCTGACGCCACGGCAGTTCGTCCGACAGCACATTGCCGGGATAGGTGTTGATGCGGAGGTTGTGGATCGTGTAGTTTACCGCGGCTATGGCGGCGAGGATCGAAAAGGCGATCACCGCCACGGCGTGGCGCATCGAAAAATAGAACCAGACGGACAACAGGCGGTCGATGCGGGTCCGCAGGCGTATTTTTCGCGTGATCAAAACGTGCCTCCTTTTTGAGCTATCCCGTTAGGCCGCGCCGAGCATCGCAGCTTTCGGCGAGGACAGCCCGAAGGGGAGCCGCAAGGAAGCGGCTCGTCCATGGAGGGGCAGGAGCCCCTTCGATGGACCCTCGTCGAAAGCGAGAAGCGCAGGAAGCTTTCGCGGCCTCCGGGCGGTTGTTCTTTGCGTACTTTCTTTTGGCCGTCCAAAAGAAAGTACGTCGGCCGTGGGTCCGAAAACCCACATCTAATAGGCTTCGCGCGCGTTTCATATTCAAATTCTTTTAGCGTGTTTGTTCCGCCGTCGATTGAAATGGTATTCCAGCCGTCAGGAAAGACGGTGCCAGATTCTGCCTTTTCCTCTCATCTTCCGTGCCCCAAACTCTTCCGATACAGCCTGAGCTTCTGATCCGCGGCCTGACCATGGCTTCCCTGGGAGGGCTGCTGCTGGCGGTCGGTCTGCGGCTCGAAGTCGCAGCCGTCATGTCGGCGATTCGAGGCTGCCGTTGGTCCGTCGTACTGCCGCTCAATTTCATCGCGGTTCCCCTCCTGGCTTATGGTCTGGCGCGTGGCTTCGCTCTTCCGCCGGAATATGCGGCCGGGATGCTCTTGCTGGCCGCCGCACCCTTCGCTCCGGTGGTGCCGGTCTTCGTGAAGATGGCGCGGGGCGATCTGGCGCTGGCGGCCGGTTTGACCGCGATTTTTCCCGTGTTCGCCATTGTCCTCACGCCGCTGGCTTTCGATGCCGGTTTCGCGGCCCTGGGCGGTGGCGCCACGCTCAGGTTCAATTATCCGAATCTTCTGGCGGTGCTGTTCTGCACCGTCAGCATGCCGCTCATCGCAGGCATGGCGCTCAGGTTCGGACTGCCTGGGTTGGCCGGCCGCCTGGTCCGGCCTCTGGATATCCTGGCGGAGGCGGCGGGAGCCGTGTCCCTGGCATTCGTGACCTGGATCGAATCCGGGACCCTCCTCGCGACCGGGTGGAAACCCCTGCTGGCCTTCGTTCTGGCGGGAGAACTGTCGTTCTGGCTGGGCTACGCCTTCGGCGGGCCGGACTCACAGGGCAGGCGAGTGATCGCATTCGGCACAGCCAACCGCAACATCGCCCTGGCCATCATCGTCGCCGTCGAGAGCTTCGCCGGCACGCAGGCGGTGGCGGTGGTGGTGGCCGACGGGCTCGCCCTGATCCTCCTGGGGCTCCTGCATGCCGCGTATTACCGCTTGCTGGCCGAACGCCGAGGATCGCCGGTGCCCGCCTGGAACAAGCGTCTGCCCTAGGCTTTCCGTCTGCGGCTTCTGGCTGGAGGTCTTCTCTCCGTCCAGGCCGTGGCTTTCGATCACCGGCCCCAGCTCCTGGCGTATCCACTGTTTCGACAGCCCGAATTCCTCCAGCGAATAGCGATGGGTGCTCTGGAAGGTGCGCTGCCGCTCGGTGAAGTCCTGCAGCACCGCCCGGTAGGATCCGGTCACGTTCCAGCCGAAGTGGCGGTAAAGGGCGGCGACCGTGCGGCCCGGATCGGCCCGGAGATCGCGGTAGTCGATGCAGTAATAATTGGCGGGCTCCACCCGCGCGCGGAACCGGTCCAGATGCCGGTACCATTCGACTGCCAGGGCGGCGTAGGCTTTCGACTCGGCCCCGTCCTTTTCGATTTCCGGCGAATGGGTCTGCCAGACCGGAACGAACAGGCTGACGTGGGACGGGATGGCTTCGTCCGGGTGGCGAACGATGGTGATGAATCGGGCATCCGGAAACTCCTCTGCGATCGACTCGATGGCGCCCGAAGCGTGGGTCGACTTGACCAGCAGGGTGCGCCCGCCGCCGTTGGCGTAGACATGGCGCTGCATGCAGGAGCGGTAATAGGCCATCAGCTTGCGGCGGGATGCCGGCGGAAGGGCATCGGGAAAACCCACTTCCCAAAGCGGCTCCACGAAAGGAAACAGCATGAAGATCGCCTCGGAAGCGAATGCGTAGAGGAACAGCGCCTGGTCTTCCTCCGGCTGGTCCAGGCGCATCCGGTGCATCTCGTCCCAGCCGCCGAACCACTTCCGCTCACAGCCTTGCATCAGGCGCCGGATCACGCCGCCGCACTTGGCGTCGATCCAGGCCAGACCGTTGAAGACGGCCTGAAAACAGATGCTCGGAAAAATGGTCTGGTACATCTTCCAGTGCACGAAGCGCTGCTCGTCCGCGCAGAGCACACGCTGCAGGAAGGAGGTCCCGCTCCGGGGCGGGGCGATCACGAATACCGGCCGTTCGACGCTGGTTTTTCTGAAGCCGGGGAAAAAGACGTGATCCAGCAGGCGGCCGAGTGCCACGAAAGCCACGAAGGCGAGGTACAAGGCGGAAAAAAGCAGCACGTAGAACCAGCGTCTGAGCCGGAAGGGCCGCTGGAACAACGCCAGGCGCAGGGCTTTCAGAAAGCCGCGGTAATTGAAGAACATGGGGCTGCCACTGAGAGGTTTCGGTGGGCGCACGCCTGGCTTCGCGGGCCATCCGGTCCGCGTGATCTATGCCAGTGGGCGTGTCCGCATCCCCTTGGACATGGCCCGGGACCGGCAGTCGCTGGTTTCACTCGGCGCCGCAACGGTCCGGGCGGAAGGGACGAGAAGGGGTGCTGTATGGCGGGTGTTTGAGCGGTTCCATTATTCTTTTCTTTGGTCGGCAGGTTTCATTCCGCGGGCGTTTGACCGGCCCGGTCCGCGATCAGCCATGCGTGGCGAGAGTAATTTACTAGAACTTCGATTGTTTTTCGCTCTCAAATGATCTCGATCCGAACGATGGAGTCGTCGGCTTCGCCGCGCCGGGGTTTTTTTCAGGCCGTCAGGCCGGCGAACAGCATGGGCAGCCGTTCGGGCAGGCGCTGGACGTGGTCCACGACCGTATAGCGGTTGGGGCCGAAAATCCGGGAGACGTAAGCGTCGGCATCCGGGTCCAGCGTCAGGCAGTAGGTCATGATGCCCGAGGAGGCCAGTTCCTCGACTGCCTTCTTGGTGTCGAGGCGGAGATACTGCGGGTCGCGCTCGTCGATGTCGGCCGGTTCGCCGTCGCTGACCAGGAGCAGCAATTTCCTCTGCTGGGGCCGATGTCGCAGATGGTGCGCGGCATGACGCATGGCGGCGCCCATCCGGGTGGACAGCCCGCCCTTCATCCCGGCGATACGGGACTTGGCCTGGTCGTCGAAAGGCTGGTCGAAATCCTTGAAGCGGTAGTACTGCACGTCGTGGCGGCCGTCGGAGGCGAAGCCGTGGATGGCGAAGGGATCGCCGATGCCGTCGATGGCCCAGGCCAGCAGGGTGCAGGCCTCGCGTGCCAGCTGAATGATTGGCCGATCGCTGCCGGGCAAGGTTTCGTTGGTGGATTCCGACAAGTCGAGCAGCAGCAGTACCGCGAGGTCGCGGGTCTTGCGGATCGTGCGGATGTTGATGCGGGGGTCGGGCATCTCGCCCATGCGGATGTCGATCATGGCCCGGATGGCGGCGTTCAGGTCGATCTCGTCGCCGTCTTCCCGCCGCCGTTGGCGGATCACGCCCTGCGGCTGCAGGGCGTCGATGATGTGCTTGAGGCGGCTGGCGACGGGCTTGTATTCGAGCAGGATCCGTTCGACGAGAGCCGGGTCGTCCTTGGCCTGGCGCCGCTCCAGCACGGTGGCCCAGTTGGGGCGGTGCAACTGGACCTGGTAGTCCCATTCCGGATAGTGGTAAGGGTCGCTGACCGGTTCCTTGCCTTCCAGTTCGTTGATGGTGCAGCCTTCCTGATCGAGGTAGAACGGCGTTTCCAGGGTCCAGACTTCCTGGGCGTCGTCCCCGGCCAGTTCGCAATCGATCTCGTCGATCATCTCCATCAAGGATACCTTCCTGCGTACCTGGCGCTGGCTGGCGGCGATGTGGTCGGCCTCGGCCCATTCGGTCTCGCCGAAGGTCCAGAGGAAGCGGTTGTCGTCCCGGTACGGCACGCCGAAGCTTTCCAGGACGCGCAGCGAGGGCAGGCCCCACCGGTCCTTGATGCGGTTGGAGAGGGTGACGCCCAGGTCCCAGCTCAGCCGGTTGTCGGCCGGATCCTTGGCCAGCGCGGCATGGAAGGATTCGCGCAGCTCGGCCACGATCGGATCGTCGGCTCCTATCCGTTCATCGAGCAGAGCGTGAGCCAGCCGCTCCAGCCAGAGTACCATCGGGTCGGCGTTGCGGTCGCTGCCGAGGGCGGCTTCGAACAAAGGCGCCCAGAGCTGTTTGAGCCCGGGGAATTCGCGGATTGCCAGCGCCTCGACGCGGGCGTCCTCGAACAGACCGATCAGGAACATCTGCACCGGCGTCAGTTGCTCCGCGGACAGCGGGCGGATGGTGTAAGCCAGGTGGGCGGCGGCATGGGCGGCGGTTGCCCGGTAGAGTTCCTTGCCCGATACCGGGCCGAAGTCGTCGTACGCATCGGGCACGAAGATCACCCCGTGTTCGATGTACGGTTTGTAGCCTTCGCGCGTCTCGAAATCGCCAGAGGTGGGGCGCAGGTAGAAATCCCTGCCCCACAGCGCGCGCAGGTAGAAGTTGAGCTTGCGCTGGGTGTCGACGAACAGGGTGCCGCGCCGCTCCTGCTGCAGCACCGCCAGGCTGTCGGCAGTCTCCAGGGCGAAGTATTTTGCCAGGGTCTCGAAGTCGCGGGCATGGGCCTGAGCGCCCCACAATGCCCAGCGCCGCAGTCCCCCCAGGGTCAGTTTGTCGAACAGCGGGTCGAGGTGGTCCAGCATCGGTCGCAGGCCCCGCGGTGCCTTGGCGGAAAGCTGGTGGATCAGGCCGAGGTACTGCCGCAAAAGCTCGCCGTCGCCCAGCCGCCGGGCTGCGGTGGGAAGGCTGTCGAACAGCCGCTCGATCACCGCCCCGCTGACCATGGACGCCAGTTTCATCACGCCGCTGACGACGTCCGCGATCACCTCGTCGCCGACCTCCTTGCACACCAGCGGCATCTGCTGGACATAGGCCAGCACCAGCTCTGCGCCGCGCCCGAGTTCCGACAAGGCCCGGGCGCCCTCGATGTAGTTCTTGAGGGCGCCCGGCGACATGACCCGTGCGGCTTCGTGGAAGCTCGCCTCCAGCGTGTCCTTGACGCGAGGATCGAGTCGTTCGAGATGTTCTTGGTAGTCGCTCAAGTTCAAGCTCATGGGGGCCTCACTGGTCTCGGATACCATTGTCAGGCAGCTTACTGGAAAGGGCGAGGACAGCAAAGGCTCCAAGGGGCGTCGTCGCCTCGTATTTCCGTGCCGCGCGTGCCTTCAATGACATCGCTCTTCTTGATGGGGCCATGGGAGAGCAGCGAGATCACGCCAACCGCTCTCGGCGAGCGGCCCACTCCCGATGCTCCAGGGCCCTGCTCGAAACGGCTCAGTGGCATCCGAGCAGGCGGTTGACCGAATCCAGGGCATCCGGGTTGTATTCGGTATTCAGTTTGGCCAGATGGCAGGCATCGAGGATGATGTTGGAGCCGGCCGGAAACTGCACCGCTGCCGCCGGTTCTTCCTTGCGCAAAAGGGACTGGGCCAGGGTGGCCGCCTGGCGGCCTATGGTGGGAATGTCCGGGGCCGCCACCAGGCTGGCGCCGAAGCCGATGAATACCTCGCTGTAGGCGTAGACCGGCTTGCCGGCTTCGTCCGCTGCCTGGAAGATGCCTTCCACCCTGTCCCGGTCCGTCAAGATGCCGGGATCGGAAACGAGCCAGAGGATGTCGATCTGCGGCAGGAGCTCCAGCAAGGCGTCGTCCACCTCGTCGTTGACCGGGTTGTCGATGGACTTCTCCACCAGCGTCAATCCCACATCCTTGGAATAGGCCTTGGCTTCGGCGATCCGTTCGCGGTTGAATTTCGGGTCGAACAGGACGCCGACCCGGACCGCCTTCGGCAACAGATAGCGCAGCAGCGACAGTTCCTGGGACAGCGACAGCTCGTTGGCGATGCCGTAAACGCCGGCCCGCTGCGGGAACCGTTGCCAGTTGATGACGGATGAGAACAGTTGCGGCGCGCCGCCCGCGGCGGCGCCGGCCAGGTGGAAGGCCTGGGAGCCGATGCTGTAAACCAAGTCGGGGTGTTCGCGCGCTATCAGGTCGTTCAGGCCCGCCGCATCGAGATCCGACTCCTCCAGGTTGACGTCGATGATGGTCTGCCCTCCCATCTGCCGGCGGAACTCCTCCTCGGTCAGACGGTAGCGGTCGACCGAACGGGCCGTGTTGAGCACGACGATCTTGCCGGCGGGCTCCTGCCCTGTTACGGCGGCAGGCGTCAGCAGAGCCCCCAGCAGCAAACCCCATTTCGTTAGCGGGTGTCGTCGGCACATGGCGGTCACGGCGCGCGCAATTGGGTGGAATAAGGCGCTTCCAGCGTTTCGACGCGCTTCCAGCCGTCCAGTCCGAGGAGCTTGAGGTTGGTGACGCCCTCGGGCTTTTTGTCCATGTCTTCCAATATCTCGACCAGGGGCGCGCCTTCCTGCCGGAACGAGCGGGGAACCGTGGCGATCAGCAGGAAGGCCTTCTCGCTCTGTGCCAAGGGTTTCAGCTGGCTGTGCTGCTTGGGATTGATCGCGGCCAGCTTCTGCAGGCTGGCTTCGGAGGAAATCGCGGCCTGTGCCATGCCGAAGCTCACGGCCATGAGCGCGTCGATGTCCTTGGGCACGCTCAGTACCTTGAAGCTGTCGACCAGGGCGTGACGCTCCGGCCCCAGCGTCTGCTTCAGCAGGGTTCGCAGGTAGTCCTCGCTGCCGGTCCCGGCGACGGTCACGCCTTTAAGGGCAGACACGTCGGCCACGTCCTTGGCGGAAAGAATCTTGCGCTGCAGGAACGCGCCCTTGGAGACCCCGACCAGCACGGCGTCCAGGGATTGGCGGCCCTTGATCTCGCCGTAATGCCAGCCGGAGAGCATGTAGACGCCGCGCGAATTCTGCGCCAATGCCTGCTCGAAAGTCGCCCGGACGTTGAAGGGCTGGAATACGTAGGGGCCGAGCGGGGCGAGGTAGGTGTCGAACGCGGTCTTGAGCGTGGCATAGCTGTCGATGCTGCTCTCGGGATTGAAAAAAAACACCGCGTCTTCGGCCGGCGCGGTCGCCGCGGCACAGCACAATGCAGCCGCCGTCCACGCGCGCCGCCGGAGCCATCGGGTACGGTGCTTGGATTCGGCCGCCATGACTAGAACCGCAGACTCATGTGGCCGTAAAAGGTCCGGCCCGGCACCGAGAAGTCGCCGGGATCGGCGTATTGCTTGCCGAGCAGGTTGTAGACGGTCAGGCCCATGTCCAGGCCGTTGACGAGCTGGCCCTGGTTGAGGACGCTGAGGTTGAGCAGCGCGTAGCTGCCGAGATCCGGCGAAGCCGGAGACACCGAGGAATCGCCCGCGACCGCGCCGTTGTAAAGCAGGTTGGCGAAGCCGTTCCAGTGGCGGTCGAAGCGCCAGTTGGCGATGAGGTTCACCCGGCTGTGCGGCACGTCCGGCGCAGTCTGCCCGTTCAGCAGCGGGTTCTGGTAGGTGTAATTGGCCAGCAGATAGCTGCCGTGATCGGCTCCCTGGAAATCGTAGCGCCCCTCCCATTCCACCCCGTCGGTGACGAGCGTGCCCTGGTTTTCGTACCGCTTGAAGTTGGGGAAGACCTCGCTCTTGGGACAGGCGCCGGGCGCCGGACAGTACCGTACCGCGTCGATCATGTCGGCGATGCGGCTGTGGAAATACACCGCCTGGGTGGTGAGCCCGCGCAAGGGGTGCGCCACGAGGCCGGTTTCGAAGGTTTGCTCCCGTTCCGGGTCCAGGTTGGGATTGCCGATGGCCAGAACGTTGGTGTAGGGGTCCATTTCTCCCAGCACCGGCGCGCGGTAGGCGGTGCCGTAGGAGAACTTCAGGGAGTAATCGCGGACGAACTCCCAGTTGAAGCCCATGCGCGGGTTGAAGGTGCCGCCGAAGTCGCTGTAGTGATCGTAGCGCGCGCCCAGACTCAGGTGCAGGCTGTGCCAGACCTCCCACATGTCCTGCAGATAGACGCTCCAGCGCGTGCGCGACACGTCGGAACTGGTGGCCTTGATATTGAAATCGGGATTGTAGGGTACCGTTTGGCGATAGGACGGATTGTCGTACGCTTCCCGAGCCAGCGCGACGCCGCCGATCAGGCTGTTGTTGCGGGAAACCCGGTAATTGGCCTGCACCTCGCCCCCGGTGCGGGAATCGTTCGAGCCGCCGCCCCAGGAAGCGATCAGCGGATTGAGACGCGAGCCGGCACCGGCGGTGCCCGTGTAGCTGCTGTCGAAGGAATCGTAATAGAGCTGGGTGCTGAGGCTCAAGTCCTCGCGCACGGTCCAGTCCCGGCTGAGGCGTAGAAAGTAGTTGTCGTACTGGCTGTTCTGGGTGACCGCGTTCAGATCGAACGGGCTGACGTAAGGGTCGAGCCGTTTGCCGATATAGCGGCCGTCCAGCTTGAAACCCTCATACCCCAGCTGCCATTCCAGGTCGTAGCGTTTTTCCGGCCCTGTCACCGCCCGTTGGGTTCCTCCCGCGTTGCGCGGCAGGCCGTTGGTACCCCGGTAGTTGAAGTGCACCACGGCCTCGCCGTTGTCGAACCGCTGGCCGGCCGAAAGGCGGTACTGCTGGGTGTCGTAGTTGCCGTAACCCGCCGAGGCACGGACGCCGTGGGTGTCCTTGGCGTCCTGGGTGATGATGTTGATGACCGCCATCATGGCGTTGGCGCCGTAGAGGGCGGAAGCCGAACCGCGCACTACCTCGATGCGCTTGATGGTGTCGACGGCCAGGTCGTCATAGACCCAGGTGCTGCCGGGATTGGCCATGTCCTGGTCCAGGGGATGGCCGTTCAGCAGCATCAGCACCTTGTCGGAAAAGGAGGTACGCACCCCGCGCACGTCGATGGCGCCGATGCCGAATTCGGTCTGGGTGATGCCGATGCCTGGCACGATGCGCAAGGCGTCGGACAGCGTCCTGGCGCCCATGCGCCTGATCTGGTCTTGAGTGATGACGGTGCTGGTGGCGATGGATTCGTCGGTACGCTCCTTGGTGCGTGAAGCCGTGACCAAGGTGTCGCGCTCGGCCTCGAGAAACTTGAGTTCGCCTTCCATATCGGCATCGCCCGGCGCTTGTTCTGCCCGCCCTGCGGACACCGCTCCAGCAGCGGCCAGCCACAGCGCCGCCGCCCATGCCAGACGCCGGTTCCTGTGGTCGCTATGGTGCATCCACCCGCCTCAAACGGTCACGCCGGCAGACGGAGCCCGGCGCACTGCGATCAGTGTGATGTCGTCGGATTGCTCGGCGGTGCCGGCGTGGGCGCGCACCCGAGAAATGACCGCGTCGACGAGTTCACTGGCATCCTCGCGTGTCCTGCCTCGCAGCGCGGCCAGCAGGCGCGAATCGCCAAATAATTCGCTTTCGCCATTCATGGCCTCGTTCACTCCGTCGGTATACATCACCAGGGCAGCGCCCGGCTGCAGCACCCGTTCCTGTTCGCTGAACTCGATGTCGTCGAAAACGCCCAGGGCGACGGCGGTGTCGCCCGTCAGCATCTCCACGCTGCCGTCCCGCCCCAACAGAACCGGCCGGTTGTGGCCGCCATAGCTGTACACCAGCCGACCCGTTTCCACATCCAGGGTGGCCAGGAATACCGTGACGAACATGCCGACGTCGTTTTCCCTGCATAGCTCGGGGTTCACAGCCTGCAGGATCTCGCGGGGTGAGCCGTGGGCGGAAGTGACGGCCCGGATCATCGTCTTGACCTTGACCATGAACAAGGCCGCGGCCATCCCCTTGCCGGAGACGTCGCCGATGGCGATCAGCAGGGTACGGCCGTCCAGATACAGGAAATCGTAGAAATCCCCACCGACCTCGCGCGCGGGGTCGACCATGGCGTACAAGTCCACGGGGCTGCCCTTGGCGAAGCGGGGGAAGGCCGTGGACATCATGCCCATCTGGATGTCCCGCGCCAGCCGCAGGGATTCCTGCAGGATTTCGTTCTCCAGCTCCTTTTGCTTGCGATAGGCCTCCACCAGTTCCTCGGTGCGGACTCGGACCTTATCTTCCAGTGTGCGGTTGTATTCCTCCAGCTGTTCATGGGAGCGGCGTATCTCGCCGGCCATCTGGACGAACGAACCGGCGAGGATGCCGATCTCGTCGGTGGGCGCCGCATGTCCCATACGCTGCGGCAGCTCGGTTTCCAGCAGGTGGGCGGCGTCGTCGTAGTTGCCGCGCGCGAGGGCGCGCACGGAGCGGGTCAGCCGGATCAGCGGACGCGACAGTGCATTGGAAACCAGCACGACGATGCCCGAGCCAATGACTATGAAAATGCCGGCGATGCCGGTGCCGAGCAGAACGACACGCCGGGTCGCTGCTTCGATCTCCGCCCTGGAGTTGGCGATTTCCTGCCGCAGCGTTTCGAGCGAGAACCCCAGCCGCAGCACGCCCCACGGCTTGGCTCCGAAATGGATGGGCAGGATGAATTCGATGGCGTTCTGGTCCGGATATTCCCGGTGGGTCAGGCCAGTCTGCCGCAGGGCGTAACGGTCGGCCTCGCCCTGGAGTTTTTCCTGCTGCAGATCGGGGGAGCGGGTGTGGACGAAGGCGACGCCTTCGGTGTTGGTGAGGATCGCGTAGTCCAGCTGTGGGGAGTGACTCAGGACTTCCTGTATGTGGGAGAAGTTGAACGCCGCGACGTCGTTTTCGACTTCGTTTTCGACGAGCTTGGAAAACGCCGTCCCGCGTTCCAGCAGATTGGCCCGCATCAACTCGACGCGCTTGGCCAATTCACTCTCCAGCGACTGCTTCTGCAGGATCAGTCCCACCACGGTGAGCGTGAAAACCCCGCTCACCAGGAGTCCCAGCATGGTGAAAAGCAGCCTCCGGCGGATGCCGCCTTTTACCCGCGCGAAATCCGCCGGTTCGTCACCGGCCGGACCCAACGCTGTCGTCGCCGTCGTTTTCAATGCTGATTTCCGAATCGCAGCCGAAAGTCCGGAGTGCGGGAGAGGCATACGGAAATTCCTCCCCCGGGTGAAAACGGACCATTCTACATTCCTTTGCTGACTTGCCGGCCAGCCTCATTGGGCGGAGGCATGCGGGCCGCAGCCGGAAACCTCGATCGGCGTTCAGCGGTCTTCGCTCGGCGGAATTTCAAGGCCGGCGACGGAGAACAGGGCGTCCGGCTTGGGTCATGACGCCGCAAATGAAAAGGGAGAGCGGATTTTCGTCCGCTCCCCCTGGGACATCGTTTCAACCGTGGCTGGCCGTTACAGGCCCAGGTCGCCGATGAAGCGGTTGGTGTAACCCCAGGCCGGCACGCCGGGGACCGAACTGCAGGTCGGCGAGGCCGAGGTCTGGCTGCACGGCGTGTCGCGGTCGGCCGACCAGAAGTGGAGGCCGGCGATGCCGTTGGCGAGCGCCCATTGCACCATGGTGTCGGTGTCCTGCAGCGAGAACAGCTCGTCGGAAACGTCGTTCACGCCGATCATCGGGGTCAGCTCGATCCGCTCGTAAGGAATGCCGTACCTGGCCTTCAGGTTCTTGGCCGCCTGGATGGCGGTCTGACCCATGTCGCACTTGCCGTTCACGACCACGCAGTTGCCGGCGTTGGCGGCGCCGTAGTCCATCACCATCAGGTTGATCGTGTAGTTGGCGATGCCATACTGCTGCACCGCCTTGACCACGTTGTACCCCGTGACGTTCAGGTCGCCGTAGGGGTTCGACGTGACGGTTCCGTTGGACGATCCCAAGGTGGCCACGGTGAAGCTGAAGCGCAGGTTGGGGTAGTCCGACTGCACTGCGGCCACCTGCCGGACCAGGCTGGCGATGGCGGCCTGGCTCTGGCCGGCTTCGATGTCGAAATCGATGCCCACCAGGCGGCTCGATGCGTAGCGGTCGATGAAGGCCCGCATGCCGGCTTCGCTGGAACAGGTGAAAGCGCCCTCCGCGCCGCCGGTCGAGACGACGTAGTCGATGCCGGCATCGACGAAGGACTGCACATTGGCCTGGACCAGGACATCGGGCTGGATGCCGGCCCAGTTCTCCTTGCCGCACTCGCCGGTCGCGAAGGCCCAGGTCACTGCGGGTACCTTGGCCGGCAGCACGCTCAGGAGCGGCGACGGCGTGCCGGTCACCGCGGTCGACATGACGTTGCTGTTCCAGTTCATCGAGATGGTGACATCCTTGTAGGGACTGAACAGCAGCCCGCCGGCGCCTCCGGTCGGCGGGGTGGTCGGCACCGGTGTCGGGGCCGGGGTGGCCGTCGGATTCGGGGTCGGCGTCGGGTTCGAATTCGGCACCGAGGGTGCGAACAGCACCGTCACCGTGGAATCCGCAGCGGCTGCCTTCTGCAGATTGGCCGGCGACCCGCCGTTGAAGCCGCTTGCCGCCACATCGCCGGGTGCCAGGGCCGCCGCCCAGGATTTCGGCTTGAGCGTTGCTGTACCGTCGCCGGCGATGTTGACAGAAAAGTTCCAAGGTCCACTCTTGAACACGTCCTGGGCAGTGGCTGCATCGGGAAATTTCAGCGGGGCCTGCCAGCCGTCGGCTCCGGCCTTCAAAGTCTTCGAGGACAGGTTCTTGACTGCGACGTTGCCGCTGTAGCCGCCATCCCACGAGCTGCTGATGGAAAACAGCACTTCCAGTTTCGGGCTTGCGACCGGAACCGGTGTTGCAGACGGGGACGGTGTCGCCGAAGGTGCGGGTGTCGGCGTGGCCGATCCACCGCCCTGGTAGCCGGCTTTCAGGTTGGCCAGGGTCTGCTGGGCCGACTGGGACGTCATGGCCGAGATCACACAGGGCTGGCCGTTGAATTTGCAGTTGGCCAGATCGACAGAAGTGTCGAACGCGCCACTGGCGTTGAAGCCGACGTCAAGGACGCTGTTTGCCGCCACGTCGCCGCCCCAGGAAGGCGACGTGAGGGTGAACGTGTTGGTGACAGGGTCGAAAACGGCGTTGGCGTTCCAGAAGGAAGAGGCCTGTGCCTGCCGGCCGAGGCCGGCCGACTGGAACGTCAGGGTCCAGCCGCCGCTGACCGCGTCGGGCACCCAGATTTGCAGGGCGCCGGTGTATCCGGCCCAGGAATCGCTCGCGGTGCCCCAGGAGGAAGACGCGCTGACGATCGCGTTGGGTACCGGCGCGGGCAGGGTGGCGGCCTGCGCCGTGGTTCCCTCCCCCAAGGCGGCCAGCAGGACCAGCCCGGATAGGGGGGCAAGAAATCTTGTGTTCATTTGCTCGACTCCTTCTTGGACTCACCAAGTTCGATGACGCCGGGTGACCGTCCTGGCGACGGTGGTAGAGCTGGAACAGGCAAATACATCCTGTAGTGGAGAGGGGGTACGTGACATCGGCCACACCCGTATGACATGTGTCAGGCCGAGTGGTTGCACCCTAGGCCGGTTTTCTACCGTGTCGCCGAGGAAATGTCGTGGAAAGCGGCGCGTCGAGCGACTCCGCCGTTGGGCGGCGGCACGGATTTTTTGGCGGCGGACGCCGTCTGCCGGGGTCAGAAAAACGTCGCTACGGCGGCGTCGAGGGTATCGCGCATATCCGGGTCGTCGGTGAGAGGGCGAACGAGCGTCATCATGCAGGCCGCTCTGGGCTCGATACCCTTGGCGATGAGGTGGCCGGCATAGACCAGCAAGCGGGTCGAGATGCCTTCGTCCAGGCCGTGGCCCTTGAGGTTCCGGGCGCGGTGGGCGATCTGCACCAGCTTTTCGGCGATCTTGGGATCGATGCCGGTCTCATGTGACACCACATCGACCTCGACAGCCGTCTCGGGATAGCCGAAATCCAGCGCGCCGAAGCGCTGCTTGGTCGATTGCTTGAGGTCCTTCAGCAGGTTCTGGTAGCCGGGATTGTAGGAAATCACCAACTGGAAATCCGGGTGGGCATGCACCAGCTCGCCTTTCTTGTCCAGCGGCAGGGTGCGACGGTGATCGGTCAGGGGGTGGATGACCACGGTGGTGTCCTGGCGGGCCTCCACGACCTCGTCGAGATAGCAGATGGCGCCGATGCGGGCGGCCAGGGTGAGGGGGCCGTCCTGCCAGCGGGTGCCGCTGGCGTCGAGCAGGAAGCGGCCGACCAGGTCCGAGGCCGTCATGTCTTCGTTGCAGGCCACCGTGATCAGCGGGCGCTTCAGCTTCCAGGCCATGTATTCCACGAACCGGGTCTTGCCGCAGCCGGTCGGGCCCTTGAGCATCACCGGCATGCGCGCGGCATAGGCGGCCTCGAACAGCTCCACTTCGTCGGCGGTGGGGCGGTAATAGGGTCGTTCTTGAATCAGGTATTGCTCGGTGCTGGACATCGAAGAACCTCCTCGCAACGAAGGTGCGGACTGAATGCTTCTGGATGTTGTCCATGAAGAAGCCCCGATCCGCCGGGCGGACAGGGGCTTCCAGGCGTTCCCGGGGTTACCGCAGAGTCAGACCGACGGCCCCCGATAGATCACCATGGCGGTGCCCTGGGTCTGCCTGAAGTTGTCGTAGCCGACCAGTCGGACGTGGTTGTTGGGGTGCGCCTTGTGGCAGGCCTCGGCCTCGGCCAGGATCGCATCGACGTCGGTCTCGCCGAACATCGGCAGTTTCCACATGTACCAGTAGTGGTCGAAGGCGTTTTCCGGCTCGGTATGTTCGATGGCCGGATTCCAGCCGCGGCTGACGATGTATTCCACCTGCCGGCGGATCTTCTCCGGGTCCATCGGCGGCAGGTAGGAGAAAGTCTCGAACTTGCGCGAGCCGCTGTCGGACAGGCTGGATTTGTAGTCTTGCATATCGCTCATGGTATTTCCCGAATCCTCTTGAGGCTTACCGGTGGGCCACGTCGAGCTTGTCGACGGTGTCGAACTCGAATTTGATTTCCTTCCAGGTCTCCATTGCGGCCTTGAGTTCCGGGCTGCTCTTGGCGGCTTCGGTCAGGATTTCCTTGCCTTCCTTCTCGAGCTGGCGGCCTTCGTTGCGGGCCTCCACGCAGGCTTCCAGCGCCACGCGGTTGGCAGCGGCGCCGGCCGCGTTGCCCCAGGGATGGCCCAGGGTGCCGCCACCGAACTGGAACACCGCGTCGTCGCCGAAGATCGAAAGCAGTGCCGGCATGTGCCAGACGTGGATGCCGCCGGAGGCGACCGCGAACACGCCGGGCATGGCGCCCCATTCCTGGTCGAAGAAGATGCCGCGGCTGCGGTCTTCCTTGATGCTGCGTTCGCGCAGCAGGTCGATCCACCCCAGGGTGGCCTGGCGGTCGCCTTCCAGCTTGCCGACCACGGTGCCGGTGTGCAGATGGTCGCCGCCGGAAAGGCGCAGCATCTTGGTGAAGACGCGGAAGTGGATGCCGTGGTTGGGATTGCGGTCCATCACGGCGTGCATGGCGCGGTGGATGTGCAGCAGCATGCCGTTGTTGCGGCACCAGTTGGCGAGACCCGTGTTGGCGCAGAAGCCCCCGGTGATGAAGTCGTGCATGATGATGGGCGCGCCGATTTCCTTGGCGTACTCGGCACGTTTGTACATCTCTTCCGGAGTCGGGGCGGTCACGTTGAGGTAGTGGCCCTTGCGCTCGCCGGTTTCGGCCTCGGCCTTCTCGATCGCCTCCATCACGAAGTCGAAGCGCTGGCGCCAGCGCATGAACGGCTGGCTGTTGACGTTCTCATCGTCCTTGGTGAAGTCGAGACCGCCCCGCAGGCATTCATACACGGCGCGGCCGTAGTTCTTCGCGGACAGGCCCAGCTTCGGCTTGATGGTGCAGCCGAGCAACGGACGGCCGTACTTGTTCATGATGTCGCGCTCCACCTGGATGCCGTGGGGCGGGCCGCCGCAGGTCATCACGTAGGCGAGGGGGAAGCGCACGTCTTCCAGACGCAGGCCGCGCACGGCCTTGAAGCCGAACACGTTGCCCACCAGCGAGGTGAACACGTTGACGACGGAGCCTTCCTCGAACAGGTCGATGGGATAGGCGATGAAGGCGTAGAACTGTTCGTCCTGGCCGGGCACGTCCTCGATCCGGTAGGCGCGGCCCTTGTAATAGTCGAGGTCGGTCAGCAGGTCGGTCCAGACGGTGGTCCAGGTGCCGGTCGACGATTCCGCGGCCACGGCGGCGGCGGCTTCTTCGCGCGGCACACCCGGCTGCGGGGTGATCTTGAAGACCGCCAGCAGATCGGTGTCGGCGGGAGTGTAGTTCGGGTCCCAGTAGGTTTCGCGGTATTCCTTGACGCCCGCGTTGTATGTTTTGACAGCCATGGTTTTCTCCTACTCGTTTTGCAACAGCGCTATGGCAATGAACCGCCGTTCCCTAGCCGGCATCGGGGCGATCCCTTTTCGCGAGGCACTATAAGCGCTGATATCCATAAACGGAACTAAATTGTCATAATAGCGACAATAAGCGCGCATTATACTGATATGCCTGCTTGCTACCGCCGGATGAGGGGCGATTAGCATAATCCAAGGGGGCCCCCGCTCCAAACCGGGGTTCGCGGTCTACGCTGTGGGCAGAAATCCCGGCCGCGGCGGATCAGTCGCCGGCGGGGTCGTTCCGGTTGGAGTCACCGATGTGTTTCCAGCGGTGGATCGCCAGCCCCGAACCGATGGCCAACAGTCCGCCGACCAGCATGGATTCATACTGGCGCAGATCCTCGATCATGCCGGCGACGGCTTTGCCGAACACCAATCCCAGTCCCGTGGTCATCACCGTCCACACCACCACCGCGAGGACGTTTACCGTGAGATAACGGACCGGCGAGAAGCGGCTCATGCCGATCAGAATCGGCGTCACCACCCGCAGGCCGTAAAAAAAGCGAAAGCCGAAGATGAAATAGGAGTGATAGCGATGGAACAGGGTCGATGCCCTCTCCACTGCCGGCGTCAGCGACGGGAAACGACGCAGCAGCGCGTCTCCGTGTTTGTAGCCCAGCCAGAAATACCCCTGATCCGCCGCGAGTGTCACGGCGAAAGCCAGCATCACGATGTGGAGGAAAGAAAAATAACCGCGGCCGACCAGGAAGCCGGCGACAAGCAGGACGGTCTCGCCCTCCAGGAGCAGCCCGACGATGAGTGCCGGGAAGCCGTACTCGGTGATCAGCGATTCCAAAGACATACGGGCGTATCCGCCGGTGGCCGAAGCGCGTGGATTCTAGACTGCCAAGGTTAAGGCTGCGTGTCATGGGGTACGTTGAATGCGCGGCCACCGACAAGATTTATAATGTCCGCCCCGATCGAACAGCCAGCCTGGACCAAACGCATGAATGCCAATCCGCAATCACAGGCGGCGCCGGTGTCTGCCGCGCAGCAGGATCTACAGCGCCTCAGGACTCATCTCAACACCCAGATCATCGGCCAGAGCGATTTGGTCGACGCCATGCTCATCGCCTTGTTGGCCGACGGCCACATGCTGGTGGAAGGTGCGCCGGGGCTGGCGAAGACCCGGGCGATCCATGTCCTGAGCCGCGGCGTGGAAGCCGATTTCCAGCGGATCCAGTTCACCCCCGACCTGCTGCCGGCGGATCTGACCGGTACCGAAGTCTACCGGCCTCAGGACGGCTCGTTCCATTTCCAGCCGGGTCCGCTGTTCCACAATCTGGTGCTGGCCGACGAGATCAACCGTTCTCCGGCCAAGGTGCAATCCGCACTGCTCGAAGCCATGGCGGAACGGCAGATCACCGTGGGCCGCAAGACCTATCCGCTGCCGGCCTTGTTCCTGGTAATGGCCACCCAGAATCCGATCGAGCAGGAAGGCACCTATCCCCTGCCTGAAGCACAGCTCGACCGTTTCTTGATGTACGTGCGCATAGGCTATCCTGGCGCCGAGCAGGAAAAGGCGATCCTCCGCCTGGTCCGCGGGGAGGCCGGCCGGCCGGAGTGCAGGGCCGCGGAAGCGATGGAGCCGGTGAGCCAGCAGACGCTGTTCGCCGCCCGGGAGGAAGTGCTCGGCGTCTACCTGGCCGAGGCGCTGGAGGACTACCTGCTGCAGCTCATCCTGGCCACGCGCGAGCCGGCTCGCTACGGCGATTCGCTGGCGCGCTGGATACTCTATGGCGTCAGCCCGCGCGCCACGCTGGCCCTGGACCGCTGCGCCCGCGCCAGGGCCTGGCTCGATGGCCGCGACTACGTGACGCCCGACGACATCCAGGCCCTGGCGCCGGCCATCCTGCGCCACCGGCTGATTCTGAGCTATGAGGCGGAGGCCGAAGGGGTCTCCAGTGACCAGGTCGTGAAGGACCTGCTGCGGCGGATCGCCGTACCTTGATTTCGAGTTTCCGTGTTCGTTTCATGCAGACGTACCAGAAAGACTTCATCGACTTCGTCATCGGCTGTGAAGTGCTCCGCTTCGGCGAGTTCACCCTCAAATCCGGCCGCCAGAGCCCTTACTTTTTCAACGCCGGCCTGTTCAACACGGGCGCCCGGCTCGGCAGGCTGGGCGAGTTCTACGCCCAGACCCTGACCTCGGGCGGTATCCGGGCCGACGTGCTGTATGGCCCGGCCTACAAAGGCATCCCCCTGGTCGCCGCCACCGCCATCGCTCTGGCCAGGGTCAGCGGAGAAGAAATCCCCTACGCATTCAACCGCAAGGAAGCCAAGGACCACGGCGAAGGCGGCACCCTGGTGGGTGCGCCGCTGCAGGGCGAAGTGCTGATCGTCGACGACGTGATCACCGCCGGTACCTCGGTGCGAGAGTCGATCGAGATCATTCGCGGGGCCGGCGCCAAGCCCTGCGGCGTGCTGATCGCGCTGGATCGCGAAGAGATCGGTCAGTCCGGAAAGTCCGCCGTAGAGGAGGTCCAGGACAGCTTGGGAATTCCGGTCCACGCCATCGTCGGCTTCCGTCACCTGATCGATTACCTGCGCGGCTCGGGTCGGGTCCGGGAGCTGGCAGCGCTCGAGGATTACCGCAGCCGTTACGGCACCGCCTGAAACCATGGCGGCTTCGGCGCATCCACCCGCCTGCGTCGGAACGGTGTCTCCCGTGCGGGTGACGGCTCTGGCGCTGTGCGTTTGGCTCGCCCTGGCCGGGGCCGTGCCGGCGGCCACCTATAAATGGGTGGATGAAGCGGGGCGTGTCCACTATTCGGACAGAATTCCTCCCGAACAGAGCCGGCAGAAGCGTTCCCTGCTCGACAGCCAGGGACGTCAGGTGGAGGTCATCGAAGGCGCCAAGAGCCCGGCGGCGCTCGAGCGGGAACGGGCGCTCCGGCATTTCAGGGAAGAAACGGCGCGTCTCATCGAAGAGCAGCGCAATCTGGACGGCGCGCTGCTGCGAACTTACGCCAGTGAAGAAGACATGCGGTTGGTCCTGAATGACCAGATCCTCCAGAGTGACGCTTCCATCCATATTCTGGAAAAATACCGGTCTCGTCACATGGACATCCTCCGGACTCAGGAAAAACGTGCTGCCGACATGGAACGCCAGGGGCAGGCCGTTACGCCGCAACTCCTGAAGGCGATCGAGGACGAGCGCCGACGGATCGCCGATTACGAAGAAAAAATCCGCATCCTGGAAGACAAGAAACGCAGCATCGCCGACCGTTTCGGCCGCGACATCCAGCGTTTCCGTTCGCTCAAGGCCGAACGGGCGCGCACCGGCCAGGGTGCTCTCGGCGAGGTGTTCGCGGGCGACGACGACGGTGTACTCAGTGCAGTGGTCTGTTCGTCCGCTGCCGTCTGTGCCAAGACCTGGGCGCTGGCGCGCGCCTATGCGATCGGCAGGGCCGATACGCCAGTGGCGATCGACACCGACCGTCTGGTGTACACCTCGGTGCCGCTGTCGGACCAGGAAATCGCCCTGACCTTGGCTCGCATCACCGGACCGGACGAAGAAACGATATTTCTCGACGTCCGCTGCCGCCGGTCCAGCCTCGGCCTGGAACTGTGCGCAAGTTCCCGGGTGCGGGACATCCGCGCCGGCTTTCGTGCCCATGTCGAGTCGGGAATGGGGGCCGGTCCCTGAAGGAGGCAAGGGCAGTTCTGGACCGGCTTTCGATCGCTTGGCAAACTTGCCGTCCGGAAGCGGACGGTCCGAGTGCGGCGCTCGTTGGGATCGCCGCGGTTCACAAAAAAGTCTATCGGAGGATCGCTCAATGGCAAGACCACTCATTCAGCTGGCTCTGGATTCCTTGGACCGTGACCGGACGCTCGAACTCGCCCGCGTCACGGCGCCTTATGTCGACATCTTCGAGATCGGCACGCCCTGTATCAAATACAACGGCATCGAAATCGTCCGCGAGCTCAAGCGCCGGCACCCGGATCGGCTCGTCCTGGTCGACCTCAAGACCATGGATGCCGGCGAATACGAGGCCGCGCCGTTTTATGCCGCCGGCGCTGACATCTGCACCGTGCTCGGGGTGTCGGGGCCGGCGACCATCGCCGGGGTCGTTAAAGCGGCCCAGGCGCACAATGCCGAAGTCCAGGTGGATCTGATCAACGTGCCGGACAAGGCTGCCTGCGCGCGCGAGGCGGCCCGGCTCGGCGCCCAGATCATCGGTGTGCACACCGGTCTGGATGCCCAGGCCCAGGGTCAGACGCCGTTCGCCGATCTCGAAAGCATCGCCCGCCTGAAGCTGCCGGTCCGAATCTCAGTGGCTGGGGGGATCAACCAGAACACCGCCTCACGGGTCGCCAAGGCGGGGGCCGACATCGTCGTCATCGGTGCGGCGATCTACGGCGCGCCCTGTCCCGCCACCGCGGCCCGCACGATTCGCGAGCTGCTGGAAGGGGCTCATCACAAGTTCATCGTGTCGAAGATCGGCGGCGTGCTTGCCGCCACTGACAAGAGCTACGAGGCGCGTCTGACCGGTTTGCTCGAACGTGCCCGCCGTATTTTCGTCGCCGGCGCCGGGCGTTCGGGCCTGGTCGGCCGCTTTTTCGCCATGCGCCTGATGCACGGCGGCTATCAGGCTTATATTGTGGGCGAGATCGTGACGCCCAGCATCCGTCAAGGCGATCTTCTGATCGTGATTTCCGGTTCGGGCGAAACCGAAACCATGATCGCTTACGCCAAGAAAGCCAAGGAACAGGGGGCCAGCATCGCGCTGATCACCACCCGCGACAAGTCCACGATCGGTGACATGGCAGACGTGGTGTTCCGGATCGGCACTCCCGAGCAGTACGGCAAGGTGGTCGGTATGCCGATGGGCACCACCTTCGAGCTGTCCACCCTGGTGTTGCTCGAAGCCACGATTTCCCACATCATCCATACCAAGAAGATCCCCGAGGAGCAGATGCGGACCCGCCACGCCAATCTGGAATAGGCGTTCTCGCCCGTCCGCTTGCGATTCGAAAGGGCCGGCTGTCATGCCGGCCCTTTTTTCGTGGCTGCGAGTGTCGTCATCGCCGGCGGAGGATGCTAACGTGTAGCCGGCTTTTCTTTTTCCCGACGTGTTGACGAGGAGGTACGCCATGAATTCCGAAGCTGATCCGATCGTCGGCAACTGGTACCGGCATCTGGACAAAGGGCAGGCGTTCACCGTGGTCGCCATCGACGACGATGCCAGCACCGTCGAAATCCAGCATTTCGACGGCAATCTGGAGGAGATCGATCTAGATACCTGGTCTCTGCTGCCGATCGAACCCATCGAAGAGCCCGAAAACTGGAGTGGTCCCATGGACGTCGCCGAGCTGGACGATCTCGGCGGTACCGAGATTACCGACACGCTTCCCGAAGACTGGTCGGAACCGCTGGAAGAAATCATCAAACAGGAGGAGCGGCCGGCAGAAGAGATTTCGGAAGAGGCCGAGGAAGAAGACGCCCTGTTCGAGGAAGAAGCGCCCGAGACGATACCGCTGGAGACCGAGCTTTCGGCGGAGGCATCCGAAAAAACCGAGGAGGAGGAGCGGGCGAAGGGAGGCGGAACCGCCTATTCGGAAGACGAATAGCCTGCGGCTTTCCAACCTGGGCTCGATCGGGCTTTCATTCCCTCGCCGACAGGAACCGAACTCGAAAAACATCGCCGTGAAACCGGTCTTCCATCCCGCCCTGGTCAACGGTCCCTGGGGAGATCCTGCGGTGTACGTGGAGTTTCTGTTCGAGAAGCGCGCCGTGTTGTTCGATCTCGGCGATGTTCGCACGCTGCCGGTGCGCAAGATTCTGCGCCTGAGCGACGTGTTCGTCTCCCATGCCCACATGGATCACTTCTTCGGCTTCGACTGGCTGTTGCGGCTGTGTCTGGGGCGCGACCTGCGCATCCGCCTGTTCGGCCCGGCGGGTTTCCTGGATCAGGTCGAGCACAAGCTCTCGGCCTACACCTGGAATCTGGTGAGGGGCTACCCCACCGATTTCACTCTCGAAGTCACCGAGGTGTCGTCCGAGACCGTCGGTCGCCGTGCCTCGTTCCGCTGCCGCACCGCCTTTCGGCGGGAGGGCGAAACCGAATTTCCGATCGAAGATCGCCGGCTTTTGGACGAACCGAATCTCGCAGTCGAATTCGCGATTCTGGACCACGCGACGCCCTGTCTAGCATTCGCCCTGCGGGAGAAGCAGCATCTCAACGTCTGGAAAAACCGGCTGGTGGAACTCGGTCTGGCGCCGGGCGCCTGGGTGCAGGACCTCAAGCACGCCCTGCTGACCGGGCGGGACGAAGATACGCCGGTCCGTGCACTGAAGCGTGACGGAGCTCGTTTCAGGGAGGCGACGTATCGATTGGGGGAACTGGCTGACTTCCTCGTACATGTCTCGGAAGGGCAGAAAGTCGCCTACGTTACCGATGCCGTCTACCACGAAGCGAACGCGGAAAGGATCGCGACGCTGGCAGCGGGCGCCGACCAGTTTTTCATCGAGGCGGTATTCGGCGATGAGCTCGAGGAGCGCGCGGCCCGGAAATACCACCTCACCGCCCGTCAGGCAGGCACCATCGCGCGTCGGGCCGGCGTCAAATTCCCCACGCCTTTTCATTTCTCACCGATCTATCAGGGACGGGGGGAGGCGCTGGATCGTGAGTTTCGGCAGGCATTCCTCGCGAGCGGGCCAAAGTAAGGCTACGACGAAATCGACCGGGGCGCACGCAGTGCGCCGGGTGCAGGTTTGGCCATGCCGTCGGGGCGTGGACGACCCGCACCCGGGCGACGTCCATCGAGGCAGTCCAGCCGAACGCCCGACCGCCGGGGCGGATTCACGTCGGCTGGATCCGGGTGTCGGGACCAACGGTCACGGCGTCTCCCTCTCCCCCGATGATGAAAGACATTGGGGGAAAGGGATGTCTAGAAGTGGGACTGGTTGATCAGGAAATGGGCACCGATGCTGGCGAAATAGCCCAGCAGGATCACCGGTCCCCATTTCAGGTGGGCGCCGAAGGAATAGTAACCCTTGGTCTGGCCGAGCAGGCCGACGCCGGCGGCCGAACCGATGGCGAGGAGGCTGCCCCCTACGCCGGCCGTGAGGGTCACCAGCAGCCATTGGCCCTCCGAGATCTTCGGGTCCATGGTCAGGACCGCCAGCATGATGGTGCCGTTGTCGATGAAGGCCGAGGCGATCCCGACGAGGATGTTGGCAAAGGTGGTCCGCTCCGGATCGGCGTAGAGGAACCGGGAGATGCGTTCCAGATAGCCGATGAAACTCAGTCCCCCCATGCTCAACATGATGCCGTAAAAAAACAGCAGCGTATCCCATTCCAGGCGCGAGACTTTCTTGAAGATATCGAATGTCTCGGCGTCTCCGATCGGTTCGTTCGGCGGGACGACCTCGTCGGGGTCGGGAGAGCGGCTGGCGGTTTTCTTCTGCAGGTAGAAGCTGTAGAACTTCAGGTAAGTCAGCCCGGCCATCATGCCGGCCGCGGGTGGCAAGCTCAGGAAGTTCTCGAAGCACACCGCGGTGATGATGGTCAGGAGGAACAGCACGATGACGGGGCGTCCGCCGGTTTTGATCGGAATCCGTTTGTCCACCGCCGTCGGGTGATGGCGGGGGAGAAACAGGAACATGCAGGTCGCCGGGAGAGCAAAATTGATGATCGAGGGGATCAGTAGGTTGAAGAAATCCACGAAAGGGACTTTGCCCTTCTGCCAGATCAGCAGGGTGGTGATGTCGCCGAAAGGGCTGAACGACCCGCCGGCATTGGCGGCGACCACGATGTTGATGCAAGACAGCGTGACGAAGCGCGGACAGTCTTTGCCCAGGGCCATGACGACCGCGCCCATCAGGAGGGCGGTGGTCAGGTTGTTGCACACCGAGGAAATCATGAAGGCCAGGATGCCGGTCAGCCAGAACAGTTGCCGGTAACTGTATCCCCTCCCCAGCAGCCAGCAGCCCAGAGCCTCGAACACGTCGAGATCTTCCATGGCGTTGAGGTAGGTCATCGACACCAGGATGAACAGCAAGAGTTCCGCATAGGTCAGCAGGGAGGCGCGGAACGCCATGCCAGCCTGCTCCGGCATTCCGCCGCCCACATAAACCGCCGCGATCAGGCCCCAGATCACGCTGGCGGCGAACACCATCGGCTTGGACTTCCGTAGTTCCGTCACCTCCTCGGCCATGGCGAGGAAATAGGCGAGGAAGAAAATCAGCACGGCAAGATAGCCGGCCCAATGCCGGGTCAGGTCCAAGGGGCCCACTGGACCGTGTTCGCCCGCGAGACAAAGCTCCGGCACGCCGACGAAAAGGGCGCATGCCGCCAGAATGGTAAACAGCAGGCGCATCGGGGGAAGCTCACGCCAATGGTGCAGTCGGAACAGGGGGAGCGGCAGCATTCGGATTCCTGTTTGAAAGGCAGGGGGCGCCTAGATGCCTGCGCCCGCGGTATGAAGACATCGATGGATTCACGAGGCGGAAAACCAGGAACGGCGGTTGCTTAGGGGGCTGGGCTGGCGTCTGCTTTCCGCGTCAGAAGTGCTTTTCGTAAGGGGTATCGCCCTGTTTCAACATGACCTTCGCCCGGAACAGCGCGGCGAGCAGGGTTCCGACCAGCACCGCGGAAAGGTCCATCCCCAGACCCAATAGGAAGCTATGATGGCGGAAGGAGTCTCCCAGCAGGGGTTTCAGGACCAGATAGAGCCAGACCACGAAGCCGGCGTAATAGACGATCACGCCGCCCGCGGCCCAAGGGAGGGGGGGCAGTTTCACTCGAACGGCGGTACGGTAGAACCAGTAGGCAACGAAAAGGACGGCTATGGCGCCGATCATATCGAGGGTTTCTCTGTCGCGTTAGGGAGTGTTGCATCTTACCTCAGACTGACAGGCGGGGGCAGGTCTCATCTGCCGCCGTTCCCTGATTCCACAGCGGTGGTATTTCCTGCAGGCTGGCGACCCGCAGCCGAGCCAAACCGCGTTCACGGGGAGATGCTTTCCGCCGTCCATTGACCAGGATTGCGAAGGTCCCGGCGCTGGCAGCGGATTCGATGCCGGTTTCGGAATCCTCCAGGGCGAGGCATTGGTCGGGCTCCACGCCCAGACGGCGGGCGGCTTCGAGGTACAGGTCAGGAGCGGGCTTGCCCTCGGCAACCTGGTCACGGGTGACGATGAGCGGAAACCAGCGCGTCAGGCCGGAGCGGTCCAGGCAGATGGCAGCGAAGCGGGCCTCGCTGTTGGTCGCCAGCGCATAAGGCAGATTCCGTTCGCGGAAAAACCTCAACAAATTCTCCAGGCCGGGCATCGCCGCAATGCCATGGGTTTCGACGTGCCGGCGCCAGATCCGGGTGGCGAGCGCGTCGAAGCGCCGAAGGTCGAAGCCGGGTCCGGCACAGTCGCCGATCCGTCGTTTGACCGCTTCGGCGTGGCAGCCGAACAGCGACTGGCAGAAGGCTTCGTCGAGTTCGAATCCGAGGGCGGCGGCAGCGCCGCGCCAGGCGGCGACATAGGTCGCTTCGGTGTCGATGGCGAGGCCGTCCATGTCCAGGATGGCCGCCTTGAGGCCGGTGAGGGGAGAGTCAGTCCGTCTCATCGTGCAGGACCCGGATGTATTCGCCGGGCGCTTCCCGACTGCTGCCGACGATCAGGCGCTCGCTGCCGTCGGGGAGCGCTTCGACCTGCCCCGAAGCCTCGATCTTCTCCCCGGTCCGCGCCTGTCCGACATAGGTATGGGTGAAGCTCAGGACTTGGCCGACACGCGGGTGATCGGTCAGGTAGCGGGCGGGGGATTCGAAAGCCCCGCGGTCGTCCGTCACACGGGTACGCAGAATCAAGGAACCGCGTTTCTCGGCGGCCTGGAAAGAGTCCCAAGAGCCGGGAAGCACCAGCGTCAGATCGAATTTGGTGCCTTCGATGAAGCCCGTATTGAATTTCCGCCGCTCGTGCCAGAGATAGTCCTCGAAGGCGAGGGTGCAGCCGCGGCGCTCATAAGCTTTCCGCCAGTCTGCCTCGGTCGGGGTGTCCAGCCGGCCGTCCGCCGTGGCTTCGGCGACCACGGTGCGCGCCGCATCGAAGGTGGCCGGGGCGTAGACGACCAGGTCGATGTCGGAGGCCAGGGTCTGGGTGCCGAGCAGCAGCGAGCCGGTTACGCCGAATTCCTTCAAGTCCAGTCCTTCCCCGGCGAAGACGCCGAGCAGTCGGCGGGCCTTGGCTTCGATGGCGTCGCGGCTTGTGCCCGCCAACAGGGTTCGAACCCGGTCGCGGGGGCGCAAATGCCCCGCTATGCATTCGAGGGGCACTGCCGGCAATACCGCGTCCAGTCGCCGGGAACGGCGCAGATAAGCGGGACGGTGCTCCTGCAGGAAATCCATGGCTTCCGCCGTGCTCAGCTTGCGCAGGCCGCCTGCCAAGGGGACGTAGCGCAAGGTGCAGAGCAGCCGGCCGTCTTCGGGACGGCCGTCGACGACGGCGAAACGAAGTCCTTCCGCCGTCTGGATGAAATCCTTCGGCAGAAATCCGGGCTCAGAATCCATCGGGATACAGAGCGGAGGAGCCGTCCAGGTCGCCGGTGTCGCGGTAGCCCAGGGGCTCGCCGTCGGGGGAGTTGAGCCTGCCGGCGCAGACGCGTCCACTGGCCAGCACATGATCGCCGCAGGTCAGCGTTCCGGCAAGCCGGCACTGGAACCAGGCGATCGCGCCGCCCAGCAGAGGAACCCCGCCTTCACCGGCCGTCCAGTCGATGCCGGCGAGTTTGTCGCTGCCTGCCGGGCGGGCGAAATGCATTACCCAATCGACCCGGTCTCTGGGTATCACGTTGATGCTGAAAAGACCGCTGGCCATCAGTTTCCGGTAAGACAGGCAGTACGGGTTGATGCTGAGCGCCAGCATGGGCGGATCGAACGAGGTCTGCATCACCCAGGCCGCGGTGAAGGCATTGGGGCCTTCGGCATCGGCGACACCCACGACATAGACGCCATGAGTGATGGTCCGGAACAGTCGGGCCATTTCGAGGTTCATTGCGTTCGCCCCGCCCGTGGCTGAGGCATTAGAATACGCCTTTCTTTTCCCGCACGGAGCCGAACGTGCCCGAGCTGACCCATTTCAATACCGCCGGCGATGCCCACATGGTGGACGTCGGCGGTAAGCCCAGCACTACCCGGATGGCGGTGGCCGAGGGGTACATCGCCATGTTGCCCGAGACCTTGCGGCTGATCATGGCCGGCGGGCACGAGAAAGGCGACGTGCTGGGCATCGCCCGCATCGCGGGGATCATGGGTGCCAAACGGACCGCGGACCTGATTCCGCTCTGTCACCCCATCCCTATTACCCATGTCGATCTCGCGTTGGAGCCGCAGCCGGAGGCCAGCCGCATCCGCTGTCGGACCACCGTCCAGACCGTCGGCCAGACCGGCGTGGAGATGGAGGCGCTGACTGCCACCCAGATCGCCCTGCTGACCATCTACGACATGTGCAAGGCCGTCGACCGTGGCATGAGCATCGAGTCGGTGCGCCTGTTGGAGAAGATTGGTGGCAAATCCGGTCATTGGCAGCGCGCCTCCGGCGAGGCGCGCTCCAGCACCAGATAGCTGTAGGGCCAGGGGAAATCGGGATCGTTCCGGACGTCTTCGCGGCTGATTTCGCGCCAATCCGCGGCCGCGAACTCCGGGAAGTAGGTGTCACCGGGGTAGTCGTGATCGATCAGGGTCAGATAGAGCCGCTTGGCCCGCGGCAGCAGGGCTTCGTAAACGGCGCTGCCGCCGATGACCATGAGTTCCGGCGCCCCGGAGCAGACGGTCGCCAGTTCGCCGAGATCATGCACGATGGTGCAGCCGGGGGCGTGGAAATCCGGCGAGCGGGTCAGGATGATGTTCTGGCGTCCAGGCAATACGCGGCCGATGGATTCGTGGGTCTTGCGGCCCATGAGCACCGGTTTCCCCAGGGTCAGGGCGCGGAACCGCTTGAGATCGGCGGACAGATGCCAGGGCATGGCGTTGTCGGCGCCGATGACGCGGTTCCGCGCCATCGCGACGATGAGGGAGATGTACGGCGGCCTGGTCACACCGCCACCGCCGCTTTGATGTGTGGATGCGCCTGGTAGTCCTCGACCACGAAATCCTCGTAGCGGTAATCGAACAGGCTCCCGGGCTTGCGGGCGAGTTTCAGCGTGGGCGGCGGATAGGGTTCGCGCGTGAGTTGCAGGCGCGCCTGCTCCAGGTGGTTGAGGTACAGATGCACGTCACCGCCGCACCATATCAACTCCCCCGGTTCGTATCCGGTCTGTTGCGCAAGCATATGGGTGAGCAGGGCATAGCCGGCGATATTGAACGGCAGTCCCAGGAACACGTCCGCCGAACGCATCTGGAACATGAGCGACAGCCTTCCATCCGCCACATGGCACTGAAAGGCATAGTGGCAGGGCGGCAGCGCCATGGCATCCAGATCGGAGGGGTTCCATGCGCTCACCAGCAGGCGGCGGGAGCCCGGATTCCGGCGCAGTTGCTCGACCAGTCCGGCAAGCTGATCGATGGCGCCGTTCCAATTCCGCCATTGGCGTCCATACACGGGGCCTAACTCACCATTGTCATCCGCCCACTCGTCCCAGATCGTGACGCCGTGCCGTTGCAGATCACGCACGTTGGTGCTGCCGGAGACGAACCAGAGTAGTTCATGGATGATTGAGGGCAGATGCAGTTTCTTGGTGGTGACGAGGGGAAGCCCCCGCGACAGGTCGAACCGCATCATGCGGCCGAACACGCTCAGGGTCCCGGTGCCGGTCCGGTCCCCTTTGGGGCAGCCATGATCGAGGATGTCGCGCAGCAGGTCGAGATAAGGGCGCATTCAGGCGGATCGACGGGCGTAGGCGGCGGCCAGCAGGACGATACCGAACAGGATCATCGGCAGACACAGGATCTGACCCATGGTCAGCCAGCCGAAAGCGAGATAGCCGAGCTGCACATCCGGCAGCCGGACGAACTCCACCGCGAAGCGGAACACACCATAGCCCAGGAGAAACAGGCCACTCACCGCCATACGTGGCGGCGAGCGTCGGCTGAACCATTGGAGAATGATCAGAAGGACCAGCCCTTCCAGAAACGCTTCATAAAGCTGTGAAGGATGGCGCGGTACGTCCCCGGCATGGGGGAAGATCATCGCCCAAGGCAGGTCACTGGGTTTGCCCCACAGTTCGCCGTTGATGAAGTTGCCGATACGTCCGGCGAGGAGGCCGATGGGCACATAAGGAGCAAGGAAGTCGGCGACGTCGAAGAACCGGATACCCTGCGACCGGCCGTAGGCGTACATGGCGATCAGCACACCGATGAGTCCGCCGTGGAACGCCATGCCGCCTTCCCAGATGCGGAACAGCATCGCCGGATCGTGAAGGAAGCCGGAGAAATTGTAGAACAGCGCATAGCCGAGCCGTCCGCCGACCACCACGCCGATGGCGGCATAGAACACCAGGTCTTCGACCTGGGCGGGGGTGAACAACGGATTCGCGCTGCGCTGCACCCGTCGCCGCGCCAATATCCAGGTGGCGGCGATGCCGATGACGTACATCAGTCCGTACCAGTGGACCTTGAGCGGCCCGAATGAGACGGCAACGGGATCAATGGCGGGATAGGTCAGCATGACGCGTTCGGAGCTATCGGTGTTGATTGGCCCACGGCAGAACACATCATTATGCCACCATCTCAGTCATAGTGAATGAGCTCGCGGGGAAGCGAAGGTTCCCCTCCCGCGGCGAGATCGCTGAGGAATGCCCATATCACATCGGCCGACGGCGGGCAGCCGGGCAGGGAATAGTCGACTCTCACGACCTCATGGATCGGGTGCACCTTGTCAAGGAGCAGTGGGAGCTCGACATCGTCGGGTATTTGCGGGTTTTCGACCCCGATGCCATCCCGATAGGCTTCTTGCAGACATTCCTCCAGCGCGATGGGGTTGCGGAGTGTGGGCAGTCCGCCGTTGATGGCGCAGGCGCCGACGGCGACCAGGATCCGGCAGTGCCTGCGGAATTCGCGCAGGGTGTGGACGTTCTCCGCGTTACAGACGCCGCCTTCGACCAGCCCCAGATCCACCCGGTCCCGGCAGTGCTTGATGTCGGTGAGCGGTGAGCGGTCGAAGCGGGCGACCTCCGCCAGCGCCAAAATGCGTTCGTCGATATCGAGGAACGACATGTGGCAGCCGAAGCAGCCGGCTAGGGAAGTCGTGGCGATGGTGAGTTTCTCAGCCATGACGGGCCTCCACGATCGGTTCCTCCCGTTCCAGGCTTTCTTCGGCGATGGTGTGCCGGTCGTAGACGCGCTCCCCGATGGGTACCTCGAAGCCATGCCGTTTTATCAGGATGGCCCCGACCGGACAGACCCGGGTCGCTTTGTCGGTCGCGGCGATCGGGGTATCCGCGAGCCTGCCCGAGGGCGAGTTCACGATCAGCCGCGAGTCGATGCCGCGTCCGCCGATGGCGAACACGTTTTTGCCGTCCACGTCCCGGCTGGCACGCACGCACAAGGCGCAGAAGATGCAGCGGTCGCGGTCGAGCAGGATGTCGGGGTGGGAAGCGTCCAGTTCCCTTCGGGGGTAGAAGAATGGGAAATGGGCATCGGTCATGCCGAGGAAGTAGGCTGCCGCCTGTAGCTGACAGTTGCCGCTTTTTTCGCAGGACGGGCACAGATGGTTGCCTTCCACGAACAGCATCTGGGTGATGGTGCGCCGCAGCTCGTTCAATTCGGCGGTATCGTTGAGCACTTCCTGGCCATCTGCCGCCGGGAAGGTGCAGGCCGAGCAGTTGCGGCCATTCACCTTGACCGTGCACAGTTTGCAGCTGCCATGCGGCTCGAATTCCGGGTTGTGGCACAGATGAGGGATGTAGACTCCTGCCGCGGTGGCCGCTTCCATGATGGTCTGTCCTTCTGTGAAGGTGACCGGTTTGCCGTCGATC
>NZ_AUKJ01000021.1 GCF_000424685.1 Methylococcus capsulatus str. Texas = ATCC 19069 | reverse complement strand
CGATTTCTTCGTTCTCGGCATTGCGCTTGGCGCTGTACCGATAACAGGTTCCGCTGACCTGAAATGTCGCGCAGGCAAGGCGGATTGACACCCTGTGCCCGCTGACAGCACGCTTGGCCATCTCACGGAGGTGAGATGGCCTCACCACTTTTTTGAAATCGCCTCCTGAAGAATGTCGGCCTTCAGGCGCTCCTCCGCGTACATCTTCTTCAGCCGGGCATTCTCGGCTTCCAGTTCCTTCATCCGGGCCATCATCGACACGTCCAGGCCGCCATGCTTCGCTCGCCACTTGTAAAACGTCGCCGTGCTGATCCCCAATTCCCGGCACGACGCCTGCGCCGACAGCCCAGCTTCAACCCGCTTCAGCGCCTCGATGATCTGGCTGTCCGAAAACTTCGGCTTCTTCATGCAGAACTCCCCATTAACGAGAAAATTCTACTTCTGAACCCCTTCATTGGCCGGGGGGATTACCGGGTCGCCGACGGGGATCAAGCGATGGCGTAATCGGGTTCGCGTTCCCCGTATTCCAGCCGTTCGTAATAGCCGCCCTTGACCAGGTCGGCGCCGACGATCCGGGCCAGTGCGGCGTCGGCTTTCGTTTCGACGCCTTCCAGCAGAAACTGGGTATCCAGTCCACGCATGACGGCGGGTAGGCTCTGGCTCCTTTTCGCCCATTCCGGTCGTGTGTTCGGATGCGCGAAGAAGGCGGTGTCGAGCCGCACGAAATCCGGCGCGAAGCGATACAGGAATTCGATGCAGTAGCGCTCGAGGAAGGCGTAGTCGGCGTGCTCGTCGAACTTGATGGCCGTGCCGTAGCCGTGATCGCGGTAGCTCTTCAGCCCGTCCAGCAGGCGGACGAACTGGCGGTCGTAGACCGGCGTCACCTGTACGGTGATGACCACCCGGCGCGGCGACAGCCCGCAGCGGAAGATCACGTCTTCGAAGTAGGCGCCGTGGTTGCGTTTCACACCCAGGATGTGGCGCGGGTGGACATGCAGGAACAGACTGCCGTCGTCATGGGCGATAGGCAGGAAATTCAGCATGTGAATGGTGCGGCAGAGCCGGTCCAGGTTGACCACCGGCGGACCGTCGTCGGCGAGGGCGTAGACCTGTTCGGTGCTGTCACCGGATGTTGCGGTCTGGGCGGCCTTGAGCGATGCGTCGTAGCCGACCACCATGGAAGGCGCATGGGTCAACCGGATCGGGTGCAGTTCCGTGCTCAGGCGGACGTCGCCGAACCGGCCTTCGACGCGGTCGCCGTGGAGTTCCAGGGGATTTTCCGAGAGCAGTTGCTCTTCCTTGAGTTTTTGATTGAAGCAATTGACGAGTTCGAAAAGTGGCATAGTCGGTGTCCTCGCTAGACTGATTTCGTCAGGTGTCCGGTGGTTCGTATCGTTCCGACGGGTGCATTCGAGGCGCGGATGCGGGCTTCATCTGGATCTGACATCGGGTTGTGCGGTTCATCGCGTTGGCTCTTGTCTGGGGTTGAACGGGCGGCGGGATAAAGGTGCGCTCCGGTGACGGGTGCCGAACTCCGGGGCGCCCGGTACTACGGCCGTCACTTGGCGCTGTAAATTTGGTCGAAGACGCCGCCGTCGGCGAAGTGGATCTTCTGCGCCTTGCCCCAGCCGCCGAACAATTCATCGATCGTGAACAGTTGGATGGGGGCGAAATCCTTGGCGTGTCTGGCCAGTACCGCCTGGTCGCGTGGCCGGTAGTGGTGCTTGGCCGCCAATTCCTGGCCTTCCGGGCTGTAAAGGTAGTCCAGGTAGGCTTTGGCGACGTCGCCGGTGCCGCGCTGGCGGACGATGTCGTCGACGACGGTGACCGTGGGTTCGGCCAGTATGCTGATGGAGGGTGCGACGATCTCGAAGTTGTCGGCGCCGTACTCTTTCAGGATGAGGTAAGCCTCGTTTTCCCAGGTGATCAGCACGTCGCCGATTTCCCGTTCGGCGAAGGTGATGGTCGAGCCGCGGGCGCCGGTGTCGAGCACGGCGGCGTTCTTGTAGATCTTCGCGACCAGGTCCCGCGCCGCCTGCTCGTTGCCGTACTTCTTCAGGGCGTAGCCCCACGCGGCCAGGTAGTTCCAGCGCGCGCCGCCCGAGGTCTTCGGGTTGGGCGTCACTACCGATACGCCGGTCTTGGCCAGATCGTCCCAGTCTTTGATGCCCAGAGGGTTGCCCTTGCGCACCAGGAATACCATGGTGGAGGTGTAGGGGGCGCTGTTGTGGGGCAGCTTGGCTTGCCAGTCCGCCGAGATCAGCTTGCGCTTCTCGTGCAACTGGTGCACGTCGTAGGCCAGAGCGAGGGTGACGACATCGGCGTCCAGTCCGTCGATCACCGCCCGCGCCTGCTTGCCCGAGCCGCCGTGCGACTGGCGGATCTCGAGCGTCTGGCCGGTTTTTTCCTTCCAGTGCTTGGTGAAGGCGGCGTTGTAATCCTGATAGAACTCGCGGGTCGGATCGTATGACACGTTGAGCAGGGTCAGGTCCGAGGCCGGGGCCGTGCCGGCACCGAATAGTGCTGCGAGCGCGAGCAGGGATGCGCCTGCGCCTGCCTTGATCGAGAGTTTCATGTGGTATTCCCCGATTGAATGAACAAAGCTCCCAGACCCGGCATCGAGATGCCGGGTACGACGCCGAATCAGAACGAAACCTGGATACGGGTGTCGAAGACTTTTTCCGTCGCCCGGTCGACTACGTCGTTGGTGAGCGTGCCTTTGGAGTCGTAGACTCCGCCACCGCCCTGGAAGGACGTCTGGTTGTAGTCGGCCATGATCTTGACGTTCTGGTTGAGCCACCAGTTGATGCCGATCGACCAGTTGGTTGCGTTCCGGACCGCCTGGCGGGGATCGGCGAAGGCATAGATCGGCGTCGAGCTGCCCGGCTTGGCGACGTTCCGGAAGACGTCACTGTCAAAGGCGATTTCGGTCCAGCGCGCGGCGGCCTGCCAGGCGCCCCATTTCCCTTCGAAAGGGTTGAACGCATGCCGCGGCCGCACGCCCTGGAAGGTGTTGTCCTCGCCGGTCAGCACGTAGGATGCAGTGACGTTCCAGGCATAGTCGTTTTCGATGGTCGAGTACTTGGTTACGGTGTGTGGTCCCGTGCCGGTGTTCACCGTGCTTTGGTTGGCCACGCCGGCCTGCGAAAACGCATACTCGCCGATCAGGCCGAATGGTCCCCAATACCAGTAAACCTGCGGATAGATACGGTACTGGGTGCCGTCGATACGCGCTGCCGATGCGTACTTGAACATGGTTTGCTGGCCGGCTGTGGCGTAGGTCGGCGTCGCCGAATCATTGGGGTGGCCCCAGGATCCGCCGATGCCGACGCCCAGTCCTTCCACGGCGTCAAGGCCGGCGCCCTTGAAAGGATGGGCGAAGATGCGGGCTTCCACCTGTTTTCCATCCGTGGTGGGGCTGTCGATGTTGCCATTGTTGACCGTGCCATCGAAGATGCCCACCTGATAGGCAAGAAACTCCGGAAACTGGTACAGGTTGTAACTGCGGGTGGATTCGGTCTCCCACGGGCCGTCGAATTCGCCATGCAGCATGGCGCCGATGTCGCGGTTGGGGGCGAGCTGGGTGGGGAAACCGCGCTCCAGGAAGGTCAGGGCGGAGGCGCTCTGCAAGCGCTCCAGGCTGATGGGAGCCTTGAACTTGCCCGCCGCCAGGCTGGCCGAGCGGAAATAGCGCAGGTCGGCATATGCGTCGAACAGACGGGCCGCGCCCATGCCGAAGTCGGGCATGATGCGCCAGTCGATGTCTTTCCAGAGGGTGCCTGAGAAGATGGGGCGGACACGCCGCATGATGAAGCGGTTGACGAGACCGTCGCCGTTGACATTGTTCGGATCCTCGTCGTCTACGAAATAATAGCCGTCGGCCTGTACCAGTCCGCGGAAATTCAGCTTGAAATTGCCGTCCTTGCTTTCAACGTTGAGTCCTTGCGTGCCGACCTCGACGTTCGGCAGTTTGGCCCACTTGCCGTCGGAGACCTCTTTGTCCACTTCCAGCTTACGCTCGATGAGTTTGACTTTCTGGTCGATCTTTTTGATGTCGGGCACGGGAGCCGCGGCGGCCGCAGTCGTCTGTTTGGCCGAGGCTGCTTCCAGCGCATGCAAAGCCTTTTCCAGCTTCGATTCCAAGTCGTGGACACGCGCTTCCAGAACGTCCACGCGGTCGTGTTGGGTTTTGGCGTTCAGATTCGGAGCGTTGAGGCTCGTCAGCGTCGTCACTGCAAGCGTCAGGGCTTTTTTTCTGTACATCGGGAAGTTTCTCCGTTCGTCGGCTCGGAGAACTTCCGGTGTTCCGGTCAGTTCCGTAGCAAATTCATGTTTTAGTTATACTGATGTGCCTCCGGAAGGCCGGTGGGCAGGGCGATCGGAGTTCATTCAGACCGCGGTTTGGGGCCGGAATTTCTCCCGCCTTTCGATCTGCACGATGCGCCCGTCGTGCACGGTGATCTCCACCGAGCCGAAGCGGATGCCGCTCAGCGCCTCGACGATCTGGGCGGCCTGCGTGTCCGGCGTTGCGGAGGCTGGTTCGGATGGCGGTGTTTTCTGCGAATGCTGGGTCACGATGGATTCCTCCCTTCCTGTGTAGGAGCAGACGCTCGTTGTTCGGATGGCGCCAGTGTATGCACGTCTTTATATGAATAGAAAGAATAAAAATAAATATATATATATCTATATTTTTTAGTGTCTGCTGTCTTTCCGATTCCAGTTTGATTCGTTCTTCATGTCTGTTTCGTCCTCGATCGCCGGTTTCCTGGGCGTATTCGCCCTGTCCCTGGGGCTTACCGGAGCCGTTCTGCGATACGCGCGACGGCGCCTGCTGGATGTTCCCAACGCCCGCAGTTCCCACCGGGTGCCGACGCCGCGGGGTGGCGGTCTGGCCATCGTGTTGGCGCTGTTGGGGGGGGAGGTCTACTGGCGCTTGGTCGTCGGGGAGTTCGCCGTCGGCTTCGCTGTCTTGGCTGGCGGCGTCCTGGTCGCGGCGGTGGGCTTCTGGGACGACCATGGCCATCTGTCCGCCCGCTGGCGCCTGCTCGCCCATCTGGCGGCGGCGGCCCTTGCCGTGGCGAGCCTGCCGGGCGACATGCCTTTACGGTTGGGACCCGTTTCGCTCGGTTCCGGAGCCTTCGCCGATTTCATCGGCGTGCTGGTCATCGCCTGGATGCTGAACCTTTTCAATTTCATGGACGGCATCGACGGTCTGGCCGGGCTGGAAGTGGTCAGTGTGGGAGCCAGTGCCACGCTCTTGCTTTTGTTATCATTGCCTTCAGGCGGTGCGCTGCCCGTCGCGCCCGGTCTGTTGGCTGCCGCTACCCTGGGTTTTCTGGCGTGGAACTGGCCGCCGGCGAAGATTTTCATGGGCGACGTCGGCAGCGGCTTCGTAGGCTATCTGCTGGGCTGCGAAGCGATCGCGACAGCGAAGACCGGGACGCTGGGCCTCGCGGTGTGGCTGATTCTGGCGGGGGTGTTCGTAGTGGATGCCAGCTTCACGTTGGTTCGCCGCATGACCGGCGGCCAGCGCTGGTACGAGGCGCATCGCTCGCATGCCTATCAACACGCTGCGCGGAGACTGGGGGGACACGCGCCGGTCGATCATCGCGTCCTGGCGATCAACCTGCTGTGGCTGCTGCCGATGGCAGGGTTCGTGGTCTGGAATCCGGCCTTGGAACTGCCCTTGCTGATACTGGCTTATCTGCCGCTGCTCTGTCTGGCGATCCGCCTGCGAGCCGGCCAACCCGAGCTTTGATCTGTGATTCGAGCACACCTTGACAAGTTGCGTTCGCGCACTGTCATTTTCCTGCACGACCTGCTGATGGTGCCGCTGGCATGGTTCGGCGCCTATTGGTTGCGCTTCAATCTGTCCGAAGTGCCGGAGCCGCACCTGAGCGTCGCGATCAAATGGCTCCCTCTCGTGGCCGTGATCCAGGGCGCGGTGTTCCGCCTGTTCGGCCTGTACCGGGGCATCTGGCGTTTTGCTTCCATGCCCGATCTCCTTCGGATCGCCAAAGCTTCCGCCAGCGGCATCGTCCTGATCGTCGCGGCGCTTTTCTTCCTGGAGCGGCTGGACGCCGTGCCACGTTCAGTCATCCCGCTCTACACGTTGCTGTTGGTTCTGTTTTTGTCGACGCCGCGCGCCTTGTACCGGATGTGGAAGGATCGCTCCGTGCACCTGATGAACGGACGCCGCGCCCTGATCGTGGGAGCCGGCAAGGCCGGCGAAACCCTGGTGAGGGACCTGCTGCGCAGCAGCGAATCGGCTTTCGCACCGGTGGCATTCGTCGATGACGACCCGCACAAGCGTGGCTGGGAAATCCATGGTGTGCGGGTGCGCGGTTCCTGCGACCGTATCCCTGCGCTGGCCGAAGAACTGGACATCGAGGCCATCCTGATCGCGATGCCATCGGCCGGCGATCGGGACATGCGCCGCATCGTCGAGATCTGCGAGACGACCGGCCTGCCGTTTTTGACGCTGCCGTCGGTGCAGGAGATGTGGGGAGGGCGGGTGTCCGATGCCTTGCGGGACGTGTCCATCGAAGACCTGTTGGGTCGCGCCCCGGTGAGGCTGGATTCCGCCGAACTGGCCGGTTACCTCGATGGCAAGTGCATCATGGTGACGGGGGGGGGCGGGTCCATCGGCTCGGAGCTGTGCAAGCAGATCGCGCGATTCTCGCCGGGACGTCTGGTCGTCTTCGAACACTGCGAATTCAATCTGTATCGCGTCGAGCTCGAACTACGGCAGGCCTTTCCCGACATGGCGATACATGCCGTATTGGGAGACGTCACCGATGCCGCTTCGGTGAGACGGGCGATCGACGTCCACAAACCGGCCATCATCTTCCATGCCGCGGCTTACAAGCACGTGCCCTTGCTGCAGCAGCAGGTCCGGGAAGCGGTCTTCAACAACGTGATCGGGACGCGCACGGTGGCCGAAGTCGCGGTCGAGCACGGGGTCGGCGAATTCGTGCTGATCTCCACGGACAAAGCGGTCAATCCCACCAACGTGATGGGTGCCACCAAGCGTGCCGCCGAACTGGTGGTTCAGAGTTACAACGGTCACACGGCGACGCGGTTCATCACCGTGCGTTTCGGCAACGTGCTCGGCTCGGCAGGCAGCGTGGTGCCGCTGTTCCGCGAGCAGATCCGTAACGGCGGGCCGGTTACCGTGACGCATCCGGAAGTCACGCGGTTTTTCATGACCATTCCCGAAGCTTGTCAGCTCATCATGAAGGCGGCCGCGACCGGCCAGGGGGGGGAAGTGTTCGTGCTGGACATGGGGGAGGCCGTCCGCATCGGCTACCTGGCCGAACAGATGATCCGTCTCAGTGGCAAACGCCCAGGGACGGACATCGCCATCGAATACGTCGGCCTGCGGCCCGGCGAAAAAATGCATGAGGAGCTATTCCTCGGCTTCGAAAAGCTCCAGCCGACCAGTCATGCCAAGCTGATGCTGGCCCAGGCGCCGCCGTGTGACCGTTCTCTCGTCGCGGCCCGGATCGCCGCGATGGAGGCAGCCTGCCGCAGTTTCGACCAGGACGGGGTCTTTCGGGAACTGTGCCATCTGGTGCCGGAATACCGTGACGCAGGGTCCGGAAGCTGAAAATGTGCTTGTATTTCAGTGGCCGCTTGGATAGAATTGCGCGCTTTGATTGGGGCGCCAGAACGGAGCGTAAAAAAATGAAAACCTTTAGCGCAAAGCCGGCTGAGGTTAAACGCGACTGGTATGTCGTCGATGCCGAAGGCAAGACGCTGGGTCGTCTGAGCACGGAAATCGCGCGTCGCCTGCGTGGCAAGCACAAGCCCGAGTATACGCCGCATGTCGATACCGGCGACTACATCGTGGTCGTCAATGCCGAGAAAGTGCGCGTGACCGGCAACAAGGAACAGGATAAGATTTATTACAAACACACCGGTTACATCGGCAACATGAAGTCGATCAGCCTGGGCAAGCTGCGTGACCGCCGTCCCGAACTCATCATCGAAACCGCGGTGAAGGGCATGCTGCCGAAGAACCCCCTGGGCCGGGCGATGTTCCGTAAACTGAAGGTCTACGCCGGGCCGAGCCACCAGCACCAGGCGCAGCAACCGAAACCTCTCGAAATCTAACGAACGACTCAGGCACATGGCACAGACCCAGTACTACGGCACGGGCCGCCGCAAGAGCGCGATCGCCCGTGTCTACACCCGGACCGGCACCGGCCAGATCCGCATCAATGACAAATCGCTGGAAGAGTATTTCGGCCGCAAGACGGACCGTATGATCGTCATGCAGGCATTGGAAGCGGTCGAAATGACCGATAAGCTCGATGTCAACGTCAAAGTCATTGGCGGCGGACCTTCCGGTCAGGCCGGTGCCATTCGCCATGGTTTGGCTCGCGCACTCATCGAACTGGATGAGGCCATGCGTCCGGTGCTGCGCAAGGCCGGCTACGTGACCCGCGATGCGCGCGAGGTCGAACGCAAGAAAGTCGGCCTGCACAAGGCACGTCGCCGCCCGCAGTACTCCAAGCGTTAACCGAGTTCTGCTGGGGGATCGTCTAGCGGTAGGACAGCGGACTCTGACTCCGTCAACCGTGGTTCGAATCCACGTCCCCCAGCCAATGAAATCAAGCCCTTACGCAAATGCGAAGGGCTTTTTCATTCCCGGTGTCAACCAAGTGTCAACGCACTTATGTAAGGCCGCGCGCGATTTGGCACAGATTTGCCCGACTATTGGCATAGCCCTAACCGCGGTTCCTGATGATCAACGCCTCGAATAGCGCTCGATCCTTGCCAAAGGAGTAGCGGATGCCGATGCGTCCCAGGGGCAGCCCTTCAAATGCCTCCCGCATCTCCGGGATATCGTTCACCGAGATCACCATACTGCCCTGGATCGTTCTGGCGAGCTCTGCCATCCGTCGTATGACCCTGCCCCTGCAAAGTGGAGTGCTTAGCCCTTGTTGAAAATGTCGACAAGGACAGAAGCGATGAGTGACAAGCAGGTGCGTGCGCAGTACACGCGGGAGTTCAAGCTGGAGGCGGTGCGGCAGGTGCGCGCCGGGCAGGCGATAGAGGTGGTGGCCAAGGTCTTGGGCATCCCCAAGGCGAGTCTGGGCAACGGGGTGCGGCTGGCTGGCAAGGGCGGGCTCGGCGGTGTGGGCGGCGCAGACAAAGCCGATCGGGTCTCGCCCGGGCAGATGGAAATCGCCCGGCTGCGCGCCGAAAACGCCCGCCTTCGCATGGAGCGCGACATCGCAAAAAAAAGCCGCGGCGTACTTCGCGCAGGACACGCTGCGAGGTACGCCTGGATTGACCCAATGAAGCGCTGCTACCCGGTGAGCCTCTCCTGCGAGGTGCTGGAGGTCAGCGCCAGCGGGTATTTCAACTGGCTGCGCCGGCAAGAGGATGGACAGGGCCGCAGCGACCCTGCCCAACGTCACAGCGACGAAGCCCTGCTGGCGCACATCCGCGCCATCCACGCCGAGGTCAAGGGCGAATACGGCTGGCCGCGCATGCACAAGGAGCTTGTGGCCCGCGGCATCCGGGTGGGCAAGGAGCGGGTTCGCCGGCTCATGCAGCGCCACGGCATCCGGGCCAAGACGCCCCGCCGGTTCGTCGTGACCACCGACAGCGCTCACAGCCTGCCGCTGGCCCCCGACCTGGTGCAGCGGCGCTTTACCCCCGAGGCGCCCCATCGGCTCTGGAGCGGCGACATCACCTACATTGCCACCGACGAAGGCTGGCTGTACCTGGCTGCGGTCATCGACCTCTTTGCTCGCCAGGTGGTGGGCTGGAACCTGCAGGAGCGCATGCACAGGGGCTTGGTCAAGGATGCCCTGGCCATGGCGTGATGGCGCCGCCGCCCGCCGCCTGGCCTGATCTTCCACAGCGACCGGGGCATCCAATACGGCAGCCATGAGTTCCAGCAGGCCCTCAAGGACTGGGGCATGCGCTCATCGATGAGCCGCAAGGGCAACTGCCGGGACAATGCCCCGACCGAGAGCTTTTGGGGGCGGCTGAAGGCCGCCAGCGTGCACGGGCACAAGTTCGCCACCCGCGAGCAGGCCCGGCAGGCCATACTGGACTGGATGGCTTTCTACAATCACCGCCGGCTGCATTCGTCGCTGGGCTACCTCAGCCCGATGCAGTTCGAGCAACGCTGGTACGAGGCACAGCGCAAAAATGCCGCGTGAGCCGGGGGTTGAGAACTCCACGAAACAGGGGCAGGGTCAATCCTTGTGGCGGTGAACGGAGACCGTTCCCAGCTCTTCCCGGCTCAGTGCGCAAACTCCGCGGGCGAGGCGCGCACGGCGCGGTTGTAGGCCCAGCTCCGGATGTGGTCGACCTGTTCCTTCATGGTCTTGGACAGCGGCACGATCTTGCCGGCGGCCCGCAGCAGGTCTTCCACCGTCACTTCACGGTTGTCGAGGTGGGCGGTGGTCAGGGCCGAAACCACACACTGTTCCACCTCTGCGCCGACCCAACCCTTGGTGATCTTGATGAGGCGGGTGAGGTCGAACGGGGTGGTGTCGATGCCGCGGCGCTCCAGGTGGATGCGGAAGATTTCGACCCGCTCGTCGTCCAGCGGCAGGTCGACGAAGAAGATCTCGTCGAAACGGCCCTTTCGGGTCATTTCCGCTGGCAGCAGGTCGATGCGGTTGGCGGTGGCCGCGACGAACAGGCCGCTGGTCTTTTCCTGCATCCAGGTCAGGAAGAAGGCGAAGATGCGCCCTTGTTCGCCGGCGGACTCGGTGGAGTTGACGCCCATCTCGATTTCGTCGAACCACACCACGGCCGGTGCGATCTGTTCCAGCATGCGGCAGGCTGAGACGAAAGCGCCTTCCGCGCTGCCGTGACGGCCGGAGAAGATTTCGGTCATGTCGATGCGGTAGAGCGGCAGGCCGAAGGCGGAGGCGATGGCCTTGACCGAAAGGCTCTTGCCGCAGCCGGAGACGCCCATGATGAGTACGCCCTTGGGCACGATCTCGGCGCTGATGCTGTCACGGAGCTGGAACAGTTCGCGCCGCTCCATCAGCCATTTCTTCATGATCTCCAGGCCGCCGACGCTGGCGATCTGGGTGCCGTCGGCGACGTACTGGATCATGCCGGTGCGGTTCACCAGCAGGCGCTTTTCCTCGTACAGTGCGGGCAGGGAATCCGCTCCCAGGCCGCCGCCCGCGGCCAGGGCGCGGCGGATGGCATGGCGCGACTCGTCGAGCGTCAGGCCCTGCAGGGCCCTCGCGATCTGCGTCAAAGTCGCGTCGTCGGTGTCTGCACTGCCGCCCAGGGCCTTGACGGCATGGACTTCTTCGCGGAGGAAGCCGATCAGTTCGGCCAGATCCGGCAGCGTCAGCTCGATGTACATGATGCTGCGGCCGAGCTCCTCGGGGATATATCGGACCGGGGAGGAAATGACGACGAACTTGCCCTGGTCGAAGCAGGCGCCGTACAGGTCGCGCAGGCGGCGGCGGATGTCGGCCCGCTCGCGCAGGGGCTCGTGGAAGTCTTTGAGGTGGAACAGGGCTGGTCCTTGGTAAGCGGCGATGAAATCGAGCGCGGCGCGGGGGTCGGAAGCCGAGGCGTCGACCGCGCCGTCGTCGCAACGCAGGCCTTCGGTCAGGCTCCAGGTCCAGACCGGCACTTTCGTACTGAAGAAGCGCTGCGCGGCGTCTTTGAGGAGACGCTCGACGCGCTGTTCCTCTGACGAGCGAATGTAGCTCAGCGGCCGCGCGGATTCGACGATCTCGCGCAATGCGGCGATGGAACGGCTTTCGGATGGGTTGTGTGGCGTGTTTGAGGAATTCATCGACGGTGTTCTGGCTTGAAGAGGCAAGGCACACGCGGAGTGCCCGGCAAAGAACGGCGGATCGCCGGGCCAGGCGGAGCCATGCGAGATGATACACCAGCGCGTGTGCCCGGCGGCATGCCGCCGGGCACGGGGGTTCAGCATCGGGGCGGGGATCTCATTTGACCGTGCCGAGTTCGAAGATCACCAGTTCGGCGTCGCTGCCTCCGATGTTTTCGACGGTCATGGCACTGCCGGTTTCCCAGAACACGTCGCCGGCACCGTAGTCATGTCTTTGACCCGCGTCTTCCACCCGCAGCCGGCCCTGGAGTACGTAGCGCGGGCCGGGGCCATCGTGGGTATGAATCGGCGTCTTGTAGCCCGGCGGAAACCGGACGCGGATGAGACGGGTGTCGACTGTGTTGGCGGGGAGGGTGACGGTCTTCTGCAGCAGAAGCTGCCGCGCGGCTGCCGGCGCCTCGGTGGCGAGTGCGGTACCGAGGCACGGCAGTCCCAGCACGGAGACAAGGCTCAGACAAAAACGCTTTCTTGACATGATTGGCCTCTGCGAAGAAAGGGAGGCGTCCTGCCTGGGGGCGAAAGCCGGGGCCGGGCGGCTCCGGCTTTCGAGGTCGCCACGGCCTAAGCGGCTTTGCCCGCGGCCGTGGCCTCTGGCACTTCGACCAGCCGGCCGGTGCGGACGTCGTAAATGTAACCGTAGATCGGGATGTCGGCGGGAACCAGGGGATGACGGCGGATGCGTGTCACGTCCTCCAGCACGCTTTGCTGCTGGTTCGCGATCGTCAGCCAATTGATGTACTTGCCCTCGGTGCAGCCGGGACCTTCACAGCAGTCGTGCCAGCCGTTCGCGTCGATCGTTGCGGTCTTCAGACTGCTGGCGAGGAGGTCGTTCATGATCTCGTTGGTGAAGGTTTCCATTCCGCAGTCGGTATGGTGGATCACGAACCATTCGCGGGTGCCCAGCAGTTTGTAGGAAATGACCAGCGAACGGATGGCATCGTCGCTGGCACGCCCGCCGGCGTTACGGATGACATGGGCATCGCCTTCGCTGAGACCTGCATACTTGGCCGGGTCCAGGCGCGCGTCCATGCAGGTCAATATAGCGAAACGCCTGCCGGGCGGCATGGGCAGACCGCCCTTGTCGAAAGTGGACGCATAGCCCTGGTTGGCTGCCAGTACTTCGCTGAGAATCTGTGACATCGTGTATATCTCCTCTGGGTTGTGTTTCAAGGGCTCAGGCCCGGCGGTAGATCAAGGCAAAGTCATTGGAAGGCATATCGATCTCGTCGTCCAGCCGCATGCCATGCCGGCCCGCGGCGCGGTCCAGTTCGGCGATGTCCTTCAACGACCACCCTTCTTCTCCGGTCGACCGCAGCAGGCGGTCGAATTCTTCATCGAAGTCGGAGGCGAACCGACCGTAGTCCAGGAACGGACCATAAATGAACAGGAAGCCGCCGTCCGCCAGTATCCTGGAACTGCATGCCATGATCCCGCCGACGATCGATACCGGCGCGACCTGGCAGACATTGATGCAGTATATGGCGTGGAATTTTTCGCCAGCCGGCCAGGTCTCGGGCTGCGTCAGGTCTAGCCGCCGCGGCCGGGCGACGTTGCTCAGGCCGCTTTGTCGGGTCCGCTCTTCGATGTGAGGCAGCAGATCTTCATCACTGTCCGAAGGATGGAACGTGAGGTGGGCGAAATGTTGCGCAAAATAATGCGCATGCATGCCGCTGCCTGCCGCGAATTCCAGCACGTCGCTTTTGTCTCTGGGGAAGACGCCTTTCAGTACGTCGAGGATGGCATCGCGGTTCCGGTAGCCGGTCCAGGCCATATAAGGGCTGAGCGGGTGGGGATCGAGCGGTGGTCTCTCTGAGTACATAGGGTCGGGATTCTCCAGCGAAAACTGAACGAGCGACTGCGAACGGCGCTGGGTATGCCGGCTCGGGCTCCCGGGGCGTGCGCGTCAGCCGTTTTGCAGATGGTGTGCCAGATCCGTTCACGAATGAAATCATTTGCTTATGAAGCAAAAGACGGTCGTGGACAGAAAACGGATTTCAATGGTTGAAATCCGTTTTCACGCCGGCTCTCGTGACGTGCTAGTCTTATGCCTTTCCGCAGCGAGTCAGCAGGTGGGTTCGGAGGCTGCAATAGGGCTGACTCCCTACGCACACCTCTTTTTTTCGGTTCATACATGCAGGGCACGAACTTTTCCCAACTGACTCCTGTCCGGTTTCTGCAGACTTTCGTTCTGGAACTGATGCATGTCTGCGAGGATGCCGGGCTGGCGCCTGCCGAGCGCCTGATCGATCGGATCGCGCGCAGCGCAGGTCGGTATTTCGAGGAGGCCTTCCGGGAGGAATATGCGGTCGAGGGCGCCTTGGACCCTGAACGTTACGCGGAGCTGATCGTGGGATTGAAAAACCACATCGGCGGCCAGTTTTCGCTGGTTTCGCGGGAAGCCGGGTGCATCCGCCTGACGAACCGGCGCTGCCCGTTCGGTGAGGGCGTCAAGAATTCTCCGGAGCTGTGCCGGATGACGTCCAGCGTATTCGGCGGGATCGCCGCCCGCAATTTTGGCTACGCCAAAGTGACGCTGGCCAGGCGCATCGCCCTGGGCGATGCCCGTTGTGAAGTGCACGTCCACCTCGACCCCCAGACCGCCAGGAACCTGGAAGGGACCGAGTACCTCGCGCCGCCAGCCGGCGACCGGCGTACCATCGACGAGCTGCAGGCGCGCATCGACGAGCAGATGCACCGGATCTGGTGCCAGATGAACAACCACCGGCCTTCCCGCGAGGCGGTCCGGCCTCCCACCATCGTCGCCCGGTCGCCGGCCATGCAGGCAGTGTTGCATGCGATCGAAACGGTTGCCCCCACGCCGGCCACGGTGCTGATCCATGGCGAAACCGGTGTCGGCAAGGAACTGGTGGCACGGGCCATCCACGCCATGAGCGAGCGCTGCCAGGAGTCCTTTATCGCGGTCAACTGCGGCGCGATTCCCGAAGGGATCGTGGAGAGTGTGCTGTTCGGCCATGAGAAGGGCGCCTTCACCGGGGCGGTCGAGGTTCACCACGGCTATTTCGAGCGGGCCGACGGCGGCACGCTGTTCCTGGACGAGGTGGACGCGTTGACGCCGGCCACCCAGACCCGCTTGCTGCGGGTCATCCAGGAAGGGGAACTGGAGCGCGTCGGCGGGCACAAAACGCTGGTGGTGGATACCCGCATCATCTCCGCTACCAATTGCGACCTCGAAAAAGCCGTGGCCGAAGGCCGTTTCCGGCAGGACCTCTACTATCGGCTCAACGTGGTCAGGATCGTGATTCCACCGCTGCGTCAGCGGCCGGAGGATGTGCCGCACCTGGTCGGGCTGATACTCGAGCGTCTGAGCCGACGCTACGGGAAACCGGTGAATTCGGTGAGTCCGGAAGTCATGAGCAGGCTGCTAGCCTATGCCTGGCCCGGCAACGTGCGTGAGCTGGAAAACGCACTGGAAAAGGCGATGCTGTTCGCGCAGCCGCCGGAGATCACCGAGGTCCCCCTGCCGGACACCGATCCGGTGGTCGGAGAGCAGTCCTGGAAGGCGCTCCGCAGGCAGACGCTCGAGCGTCTCGAGCGGTCCTATCTGGAGCAGGCGCTGCGACGCGCCCGGGGCAGCGTGAATGCGGTTGCCGAATGGATGGAACTGACACCGCGGGCGGTGTACCTGAAACTGAGCGCCTATGGCGTAGACCCCGCCAAATTCCGCGGCTGACGGTCGTCATCGGCCGTGGGCGACCGGTTCCGGCGCGTCCGCCTCGGGGGCGAAGGTCGGTCTGGCATCGCTTGTGCTTGCGATCGTGGGGGGATTCCCCGGTCATGCAAAATCCCGCGGGAAACCCCTATAATCTCGACTCCTTTTGGTTCGAACAGCTTATGTCTCATCCCTCATTGAATCACGCAAAGATGGCGACGAGGATCCAGGACGAAACGCTCGAGCGCGAAGTGGCGGATCTGGTCATCTCCACCTTGAACCTGGATGTGAGCCCGGAGTCGGTCGATCCCGAAGCACCGCTGTACCGCGAGGGGCTGGGGCTGGATTCGATCGACATCCTGGAGATCGCATTGGTCGTTTCCAAGCGTTACGGGTTCCAGTTGAGAGCGGACAATGAAGACAACGTCCGCATTTTCGGTTCGCTACGCAGTCTTTGCCAGCATATCGCGGCCAACCGCGTCGAATGCTGATGCTCCGGACGCGGTTGCCCCTATCCTGGTTCTTCGCCGGTTTCGCCCTGGTGGCGTATGCCGCGGTCAATCATCACCTCACGGCCGTTCATCCGGGAAGTTCGCTGGTGGCATGGCTCCCTCTTGCTCCGGTTGCGATGGCGGCGGCGGCTGTCGCCTGGCGGTCACGTTGGCGCTATTCGCTGGTCGGGGCCGGGATCGGCCTGCTGGTGCTGCTGTGGTTGTCTCGGGACCGGCTGGCGCCGGGCGACAAGGTGCTCTATGCCTATCTTGCCGAGCATGTCGGCATCAATCTGATCCTGGGCTGGGGATTCGGCAGTACGCTCCTGGGGGGGCGCGAGGCGTTGTGCACGCGGTTCGCCCGCTCGGTCCACGGTGCCCTGCCTCCCGAGGTGGAGCGGTATTCACGCGCCGTGACGGTGGCCTGGACGGTTTTTTTTGGAGGCGTCGCGGCCGTTTCCGTGCTGCTGTTTTTCGCGGCTTCCGTCCACGCCTGGTCGATTTTCGTCAATTTCATGAACCTGCCGCTGGTGGTGGCGATGTTCGTGGCGGAATACCGCCTCCGCCGGCGGGTGCTTCCAGATTTCCCTCATGCCCCGATTCTGAGCGGTTTCCGCTCGTTCACGGCAGCGTCCAGGCCCGGCGGGGCCGTCGTGGAATCGGGACGGGGATGAACTCCGGCGTATGCGGGGCATGGCCGATTTCCCTTTCCTGACACATCCGTCCCTGGATGACACGGTGGCCTTCCGGAAGGGAGGTGCGATAACCGTCCGTGAATTTCTCGGCGAGGCTGCGGCCCTGGCGGGGCGGCTGCCGGAGCGGCCCTACCTACTGAACGACTGCGCGGACCGTTACCGCTTTGCCGTGGTATTCGCCGCGGCCTTGCTGCGCCGGCAGGTCACCCTGTTGCCGCCGACCTTGACGTCGGAGACCGTACGGCAACTGGCGGCTTCGTTCCCCGGCCTCTATTGCCTGACCGATGATCCGGGCCGCGCAATGGATGTGCCCGTCTGGCCGTATCCGGAGGACTTGATCCCGCTGGCCGTGGACCGAATACCGGTGCCGGCTGCCAGTCAGATCGCGGCGGTCGCCCTCACTTCGGGTTCCACGGGCACGCCGGTGCCGCATGCCAAGACCTGGGCGAATCTGGCACGGAGCGCCCGCGCCGAGGGCGAACGGCTTGGAATCACACCAGGGCGTCACACCGTGCTTGGCACCGTGCCGGCCCAGCACATGTACGGATTCGAATCCACGGTGCTGTTGCCGCTCCAGAACGGCGCGGTGTTTTCCGCCGCCCGCCCGTTCTATCCGGCGGACGTGTGCGCGGAAATCGCGCAGTTGCCGGGCGCCGTGGTTCTAGTCACCACGCCTTTCCACCTGCGTGCGCTGCTGAACATCGATGGGAACCTGCCGTCCGTCGAACTGCTGGTTTCGGCCACCGCGCCCCTGGCGCCGCAACTCGCCCAGGCCGCCGAAGTCCGTTTCGGCGCGCCCCTGCTGGAAATCTACGGCTGCACCGAAGCCGGCCAGCTCGCGACCCGACGTCCGGTCGAAGAAGCGGAGTGGAAGACGTATCCGGGCGTATCCGTCATCCGGGCGAAGGACGGTTTCCGGGTGCGTGGTGGTCACGTCGCCGGCGAGGTGAGACTGGACGATGTGCTGGCACTGAAGTCCCCGCATCGCTTCGTCTGGCTCGGGCGTTCCGGCGACATGATCAACATTGCCGGCAAACGTACCTCCCTGGCGTATCTGAATCATCAGATAACCTCGATACCCGGTGTCGTCGACGCTGTTTTCGTGATGCCGGACGAGGATTCGCCGGCGGGGGTGACCCGCCTGATGGCCTATGCCGTCGCTCCGGAACTCACCCATGCGGGCCTGATGCAGGTTCTCCGGCAGCGGCTCGATCCCGCTTTCCTGCCGCGTCCCCTGTATCTGGTTTCCAGCCTTCCCCGCAATACCACGGGGAAACTGCCCCGAACGGCCCTGGACGCGTTCTCGGTCAGCCTGAAGGAGGCCTCGTGAGCGTTGTCGGGGGCACCGTCGGGTTCCGGATGGCGGACGACCACCCCGCCTGCGACGGCCATTTCCCAGGGTTTCCGGTGGTGCCAGGCGCTGTGTTGCTGGATGAAATCCTGAGCCGGCTCGAATCGGCGCTCGCCATCGATCTCTGCGACCGTCGTCTGGCGGTCGCCAAATTCCCGGCGCCGCTTGCGCCCGGTGCCGAGGTATCGCTGGATTACCGGCTGGACGAGCGGGGCGCCGTCCGGTTCAGTCTCACTCGGGATGGCCGCACCATCGCCAGCGGAACCCTGGATCTCCGATGAGCGATCCGTCCTCGCAGCGCGGGCCGGCCACGGCTCCGCACTGGGCGGACCGGCCCGAGCGCAGCAACCTGTTCTTTTTGCGGATCATGGCATGGATTTCGCTGCGGTTGGGACGGCGCGCCGGGCGCCTGATCCTCCACCTCATCGTGATCTATTTCCTGCTGTTCGCGCCCAGCGCCCATCGTGCGTCACGGAACTATCTGCGCCGCGCGTTGGAGCGGGCTCCCGGCCTCTCCGACTGCTACCGCCACTTCTTCCGCTTCGCGGCGACCATCCACGACCGTGTGTATCTGCTGAACGGTGAGTTCGGCCGGTTTGACATCCGTATCGTCGGTGAGGAAGTGATGGAGCAGGTTCTGGCGGACGGACGGGGCGCGTTTTTGCTCGGAGCACACTTCGGCAGTTTCGAGGTGCTGCGGGCAGTGGCCCGGCAGCGTCCCGGTCTGGAGTCCGCAATGGTGATGTACGAGGAGAATGCCCGCAAGATCAACGCCATGCTGGCAGCCATTGCGCCCGGCCGCGGCGGCGAGGTCATTCCGCTGGGAAGGCTGGATTCCATGTTGCGCCTGCGGGAGGCGCTGGACCGTGGCAAGATCGTCGGCATGCTGGGCGACCGGACGCTGGGCTCCGAACCCGCCCGGCCGTTGTCGTTCCTGGGCGAGACGGCCTATTTCCCGACCGGCCCCTTGCGGATGGCCGCTCTGCTGAAACGGCCGGTCCTGCTGATGGCCGGAATCCATCTGGGCGGAAACCGCTACGAGCTGCATTTCGAGAGGCTCGAGGACTTCTCCGACGGTTCCGGTGACCGGTCCGAGGCGCTGGCGGATGCCCTGCGGCGTTATGTGGAACGGCTGGAAGGACTGTGCCGGACGTATCCTTACAACTGGTTCAATTTTTTCGATTTCTGGGCCGCAGGGCAGGCTCGGACCGGGCGCGCAGGTTAGGGATCATGGGATTTCGTTCGGGAGTCACCGCCCTCGGCTTCATGTTGAGCTGCGCCGCCACGGCGGCGCATGCCGGGCCCTGGGGCATCGTCCAGCTCATGGAGGCTCTCGCCGCCAAGCATTCCGGCCGGGCCGAGTTCGTGGAAAAGAAGTACGTCTCGGTACTGACGGCACCGGTGGAGTCCTCCGGCGAACTGTCGTTCGCCGCGCCGGACCGACTGGAGAAGCGGACGGTCCAGCCCTTGGACGAGCGGCTGGTGCTGGAGGGTGACCGGCTCAGCCTGGAACGGGGCGGCAAGCGCCGCAGCGTGGGGCTGGATGAATATCCCGAAATCGCCGCCCTGGTGGGCAGCATCCGCTCCACGTTGATGGGCGACCGCGCCGCCCTGGAAAAAATCTATCGTCTGTCGCTCAACGGCGACGCCCGCCGCTGGACGCTGCTGTTGGTGCCTTCGACTCCGGCGGTGGCCGACCTGGTTGCCTACATCCGCATCGGCGGTTCGGAAGGACTCGTCGACCGGGTCGAAATCCATCAGCCCGGCGGCGATTATTCCGTGATGTCGATCCGGGAGATGCCGCAGCGATGACCGTGACGCGGCGCTGGCCGCTCTTCGTCTGGCTCGTGTCGCTCGGCGTATTCGCCGTTGTGGTGGGCCGCATGCGGCTCGCAACCGATCTGTCGGCGTTTCTCCCGAGTCGCCCGAGCGCGAGCGAGCAGCTCCTGATCGACCAGTTGAAAGAAGGACCGGCCTCGCGGCTGGTTCTGATCGCCGTCGAGGGCGCGACCGATACCGCCCGCGCCCTTATTTCCATGCGCATGGCGGGCTGGCTCCGGCAGGATTCGGCCTTTTCGGCGGTGAGCAACGGTGCGGCGGCCGAACGCGAGGCGGAGCGGCAACTGCTGTTTCGCTGGCGTTACCTGCTGAGTCCTTCCGTGACGCCGGAGCGCTTCACGGTGGAGGGCCTGCACCGGGCCGTGCGTGCTTCCGTCGACCGGCTCGCCTCTTCGGCGGGATTGATGACCAAGGCCTTGCTGCCCAGCGATCCGACGGGCGAACTGCTGGACATCCTGGAGCGGATGGAGGTCGAAGCGGGTCCGGAAACCGCCGGCGGGGTGTGGGTGTCGCGGGACCGCCGGCGTGCGCTGCTGCTCGCTCGGCTCGGAGCCCCGGGATCGGACACGGATGCCCAGGAGCGGGCGCTCGCGTCCATACGCGCCGCGTTCGCCGCAGCCGCCGGGGAGGCAGGGGTGACGGATGCCCGCTTGATCCTGTCGGGACCCGCGGTTTTCACCGTGGAGGCGCGGGACCGGATCAGGGGCGAGGCGGTCCGCCTGTCGGTGGCCGGCACGGCCCTGGTGGCCGTCTTGCTGCTCGCCGTGTACCGCTCGCTGGCGGCGCTGGTGCTTGGCCTGGTACCGGTGGCGACCGGGGCTTTGGCCGGCATAGCGGCCGTGAGTCTGGGTTTCGGCATGGTCTACGGCGTCACCCTCGGGTTCGGCGCGACGCTCATCGGCGAGGCGGTGGACTATGCCATTTATCTGTTCGTCCAGGCCGGCGAGCGGCGGCGGGAGGAGGCGGACAGAGACAACTGGTTCGACCTGTACTGGCCGACCATCCGCTTGGGGGTCCTGACCTCCGTGTGTGGCGCCCTGCCTTTGGCCTTGTCCGGCTTCCCCGGTTTCTCCCAGCTCGGCGTCTATTCGATCGCCGGGCTGCTGGCCGCGGCGGCCGTCACCCGCTGGGTATTGGCGGGATTGTTGCCTCGGGGTTTCCGGATTCGCGATCTCGGCCGGACGGGGGAGGCGCTGGTTCGCCTGATATCCCGGCTGCGCCGGTTGCGGTGGCTGGTGCCGGCGGCGGCAGCGCTGGCCTGCGGGAGCCTTTGGCTGCACCGCGACGGCGTTTGGAACGAGCAGCTCGGCGCGCTCAGTCCGGTCCCGCTCGAAGCGCAGCGGCAGGACGCCGAGCTCAGGGCCGATCTGGGTGCGCCGGACGTGGGTTGCCTGGTCGTGGTAGGGGGACGGGACGCCGAATCCGCCTTGCAGGCCGCGGAGCGGGTATCGTCGCGTCTCGCGGTACTGGTCGGGGAAGGCGTCATTGCCGGCTTCCAGAGCCCGTCCAACTATCTGCCCAGCCTCCAGACCCAGCGTCTGCGGCGCGCGGCCTTGCCGGAAGACGGCGTGTTGCGCGAGCGCTTCGCTGCGGCGGTTCGGGGAGTGCCGGTACGTCCCGAAGGTTTCGGGACATTCTTCGCCGACGTGAAGGCCACCCGCGCGGCGCCGCTGCTGAGAGCCGAGGACCTGCGGGGTACGCGCTTCGCGGTCGCGGTGGATTCGTTGCTGGTGCGGGGCAGCCGGGGGTGGACCGCCTTGCTGCCGCTGCGCGCTTCCGCGGAAGCGTCCGGGTCGGGTGTGGACGCCGCCAGAATCCGTGCCGCTTTGTCCGACGTTCCGGATGCCGTCTTCCTCGACCTGAAAACGGAGACCGACACCCTCTATCAGCGCTATCTGAGCGAGGCGACCCGGCTGTCGGCCGGCGGTGCGGGGGCGGTCGTGCTGCTGTTGGCGTTCGCCCTGGGTTCGCCGCGGCGGGTACTGCGGGTCTGCTTGCCGCTCGCCGCCGCGCTGGTCATGGTGATCGCGGTGCTGGTGGTGGGTGGGCACCGGCTGACCATGTTGCATCTCATCGGAATGATGCTGGCGGTGGCAATCGGTTCCAATTACTGCCTGTTTTTCGATCGCCTCGCCCAGGCCGGAGCCATTGGGGGGAGCCGGGCGGGGAGGACGTTGGTGTCGCTCGTCCTGGCGAATCTCGCTACGGTGGTCGTGTTCGGTCTGCTGGCCGGTTCCTCGGTGCCGGTATTGAGCGCGATCGGTATGATGGTGGCGCCGGGTACTTTCCTGGCGCTGGTGATTTCGGCGACGTACTGGAAACCGGACGCGGAGTGCGCGGCATGAAGTCAGGGCAGGGCGGGCGCTGGACGCCCTCTGTCGGCATCAAGGCGTCCGTGGGTCTCCATGCGGCCGCGGCGGGGCTGGCTCTATGGCGACCCGAGGACTGGCCCTGGGCGCTGGGGGCGGTCGCCGTAAACCACATCCTGTTGACGGCGGCGGGGCTGTGGCCGCACAGCCGCGTGCTCGGCCCGATCATCACGCGCTTGCCGGAGGAGGCCGCGGCGCGCGGCGAGGTGGCAATCACCGTCGACGACGGGCCCGATCCGGAGGTGACGCCGCAGGTGCTGGCGATCCTAGAAGCCTACGGCGCGAAAGCCACGTTTTTCTGCATCGGCCGCAAGGTCAGGGAACACGCTGTGCTTTGCGCGGAGATCGCGGCCCGGGGCCATGCATTGGAGAACCACAGCTATAGTCACAGCCATACGTTTTCGTTGTGCGGGCAGCGCGGCTTCGAGCGCGAACTGCGTCTGGCACAGGAGGCGCTCACCGCGGCTTGCGGGACACCGCCCCGGTTTTTCCGGGCGCCCGCGGGATTGCGCAACCCCTTGCTCGATCCCGTCCTGGCCCGGCTGGACCTTTCCCTGGTCAGTTGGACCCGCCGCGGTTTCGACACCCGCCGCCGCCGGCCGCAAAGCGTGCTGGCTTCACTGACCCGGCAACTGCGGGCCGGAGACATCCTGCTGTTGCATGACGGCAACGCCGCGCGCACCGACGGCGGTTGCGCCGTCATTCTGGAAGTGCTGCCGCCGCTCCTGGACGCCATCCGGGAGCGCCGGCTCGAACCTGTGACCCTGCGCACCGCCTGTCCATGATTCACCCGTTCAAACGGCTGCTCGTCGAAACCGCGGCCGCGCCTTACCGCCGGACGGGGCGTTTCGCCTGGCATTTCGCCCGCGGCAAGCTCACGGCCGACCCGGTCTTCATGGCTTTGTTCGAACGCGATCTACTGCCGAAGCGGGGAAGGCTGCTGGACCTGGGTTGCGGCCAGGGGCTCGTGGTCTCACTTCTGTTGGCCGGGCGCTCCCTCCAGGAGGCGGGTCTCTGGCCGCCGGACTGGGCGCCGCCGCCACGGCTCGACGGCGTGCGGGGCATCGAGCTGATGCCGGCCGATGTCGCCAGGGCCAGACAGGCGCTGGCGGAGCGGGCCGAAATCGTCGAAGGCGACATCCGCTTTGCCGACTTCGGCATGGTCGATGCCGTGGTGGTGCTGGACGTGCTGCATTACATGGCGTATCCGGATCAGGAAACCGTGCTGCGCCGGATTCGCGACGCTTTGACGCCTGGCGGCGTGCTGCTGCTGCGGGTAGGGGATGCCGAAGCCGGGCTGCCGTTCCTGGCGAGCTTCTGGGTCGACCGGCTGGTGACGTTCCTCCGCGGACATCGCCTCCCGGCGCTATACTGCCGCCCGTTGCGGGCTTGGCGCAGTCTGCTGGAAGACCTCGGCTTCAGCGTGGAGGCCATTCCGATGAGCGAAGGAACGCCCTTTGCCAATGTATTGCTGGCGGCAAGGAAGGAAGATGTTCACCGGGCATGACGATGTTGCTTTCTCCGTGTCCCTCCGCCAATTTGCGGCAACGGCTGTTCCCCGGATTTTCCAACACCGCCGGGAAGCTCCTTGCGCCGGCGATCACGCAGAGATTGGCGGCTGCGAGGTGCGCTACCTCGGCGTCGGGGCACGTCAAGGCGATGCGGGAACCCGAGCGCAGCCAGGCCGGATTTCCGGTCGCCGCGACCACGTCGGGACGCTCGGAAATTTCATACCCCAGGCTGCCGCAAAGGCGAGGTATCTCCATATCGCATGGCAAGCGAGTATGATCCAATGTGGCAGGGTTTTCTGCACACGCCTTCGGCTATTTTCAGCAGGATACAGTGAGAGTACAAGCGGCAACGGAACGTAGATTTCCTTGGACGCGACGGACAATAGATAAAACAAGGCCGAAGCGGCACCGTATTTACCACCATGAGGTTCTTTAGAGGACAGGAAGCACTGTATTGACAATATACAGAAAATCAGACCGTATAAATAATGGCCCGACATTTCCTCATGGCTTACATATAGGGTTGGCGCGCCTGTCAGGAACAGCGCCGTGCCCAGCAGGGACCAGTCCGGAGTCAGCCATGACCGGAGTAGGAAGTAGGTGGCGAGCGAGGTAAGCCAGAGAACGAGAACCAGGTGGAAATGATGCCAGCGGGAATCCAGCCCGAGCAGCAGAATGTCGACGTCGTAAACAAGGGCATGCCACGGGCTGATGCTGCCGCCCGAAATCGCTGCGGAAGTTGGCGGATCGAAAAAATAATCGGCGGGACTCAGTCTCGCCGCTTGGACCAGTCCTCCGCCGTCATCTCTGCCGAATCCCATCCACAGGGCGTCGCCATGTATTGCGAAAGTCAGGGCGAGTAGCATGAGGGCCACGGCCAACCGGACCCGGCTGGTGTCCTGGCGTGGTGATATTGGGCTTTTTTCAAATGTCGTAGCCATTCCAATTCTGCTTTGATATGCCGGATCGGTTCGATATGGATAAATATAGAAAATTATGGCATATAATATGCCGATGTTCATTCGAAGCGGTTATGAGTTGGTATGATGGGTGTTTCATCCCGGTTTCGCCCCGTTAGTCCAGACACATCAATTTTGCAGTCATCCCCTAATTGTCGTGGTTCCAATTCTCATTTCGGCATTCACCGTCACCAGTTCCCTGGGATGCGGACAGGAGTCCACATTTCACGCTCTGACGAACGGTGAATGCGGGCTGATACCCTGCCGCTTCGAAACCGTCGCGCTGAATACCTTCGTCGGCGAAGTGGCGGGAGTCGACCGGGTCGTCATTCCTCCCGGTTTGTCCGCGTTCGATTGCCGCAATAACCGTCTGGCCCTGCTGGGTCTGACACAGGACGGCTTCGCGGACGCGGTGCGGGGGGCGGTTGGGCGGTTCGGGACGCGCCGCGTCGGCGTGTTCATCGGCACCAGCACCTCGGGCATGCTGGAGACCGAGCTGGCCTACCGCCGGCGCGATCCGGACAGCGGCGCATTGCCGGCGGATTTCGACTACGGCGGGACCCACAACTGTTTTTCGGCCGGTGCTTTCGTGCGCGCCTATTTCGGCATCGAGGGTCCGGCGGTGGTGGTGTCTTCCGCCTGCTCGTCCAGCGCCAAGGTCTTCGGCAATGCCGCCCGCATGATTCAGGCGGGGCTGATCGACGCTGCCGTGGTCGGCGGCGTCGACTCGCTGTGCCTGACCACGCTGTACGGGTTCAATTCGCTGGAACTGCTTTCGCCCCGACCCTGCCGGCCTTTCGACGCCCGCCGCGACGGCATCTCGATCGGGGAGGCGGCGGCTTTCGCCCTGCTGCAACGGACCCCGGACGATGCCGGATCCGACGCCCTGTTTCTGCTCGGCATCGGTGAGAGCAGCGATGCTCATCACATGTCGGCGCCGCATCCGGAAGGGCTGGGCGCAAAAGCGGCGATCGGCGCGGCATTGGCTTCGGCCGGCCTGTCGCCGGCGCAGATCGGCTACGTCAATCTGCATGGCACCGGCACCCGCGCCAACGACGCGGCGGAGGCCTTGGCCGTGCAGGCGGTCTTCGGCAATGCGGTGGCGTGCAGTTCCACCAAGGGCTCGACCGGCCACACCCTGGGGGCGGCCGGGGCCGTCGAGGCTGCCATCAGCCTCCTGGCGATCCGGCACGGGTTCATGCCCGCGGGAGTGAATACGGGAATATTGGAGCGGGGGTTTGAGCTGGACTATGTCCGTTCCTGCCGCCATGCGCGTCTGGAGGCCGTGCTGTCGAATTCGTTCGGATTCGGCGGCTCCAACTGTGCGCTCGTGTTCGGACGGCCATGACCCTACTGCAGTGTCACATCGAAGGACTGGGCGCTATCGGGCCGGGCTTCGCCGATGCGGAGGAGTTCCGGCGCCTCGTCGAAGCGGGCCGCGTCGATCCTTCCGCGCCTACCCCTGTACCCCCGCCGGTCTGCCTGCCCGCGGCGGAGCGACGGCGGGCCGGGACCTCGATCAAGCTCGCCCTCGCGGCCGGGTTGCAGGCACTGGAGGGTTCCGGACACGATCCCGCCACGCTGCCGACGGTATTCGCCTCCTCCGGCGGGGACGGGGACAATTGCCACATCATCTGCGAAGCGCTCGCCTCGAACGACCGGCAGATTTCACCCACACGGTTTCATAATTCCGTACACAATGCCCCCTCGGGCTATTGGGGCATTGCGCTCGGCGCCACGGCGCCCTCGACCAGTCTGTGCGCTTTCGACGCCAGCTTCGGTGCCGGCCTCCTCGAAGCCATGGTGCAGGTTGCCCAGAGCCGCGAGCCGTGCCTGCTCATCGCCTACGATGTGCCTTACCCCTTTCCCCTGGGCCGCGTGCGGGCGATCGGCGGTGCCATGGGGCTGGCGTTGGCACTGGCGCCCGATGCCACGGTACGGAGCCATGCGCGGCTCACCGTGGGTCTGGGTGAGGGGCCTTGCACGGAGCTGGGGGATCCCGGTCTGGAGGCGATGCGGCGTAGCATTCCCGCCGGCCGTGGGCTGCCCTTGCTGCGGGCGCTGGCGCTTTCGGAGCCGTGCCGTGTCACCGTCGATTATCTCGATCCGTTGAGTCTCGAACTGGAGGTCGCACCATGCCGCTAGACCGGGACTGGATCGCGCAGCGGATTCCCCATGCCGGCGCCATGTGCCTGCTGGATCGGGTATTGACCTGGGATGCCGGACGGCTGCGCTGTGTAGCCGTCAGCCACCTCAGTCCCGGCAATCCGCTGCGCGCCGGAGGACGGCTGTCGGTGGTCTGCGGGATCGAGTACGCGGCCCAGGCGACCGCCGTACACGGCGCCCTGCGGTCGGCCGGAGAAGGGGAGGCGCCGCGCAGCGGCTTCCTGGTCAGCGTGCGCGACGTCGAATTCCATGTGCGCCGGCTGGACACGTTGGACGGGGATCTGGTGGTCGAAGTGGAACGCCTCACCGGCGATGGAAACGATGCGCTCTATCGATTCCGCCTGCTGGCGACGGATGGCCGGGAACTGCTGACCGGGCGTCTCGCGGTGCGGCTGGATGCGGAAGCGGGTGAAGGAGGAGTGAAACCATGAGGCAGGCCCTGGTCAGCGGCGGCAGCGGGGGCATCGGCGCGGCGATCTGCCGGCGGTTGGCGCTCGATGGCTTGCACGTCTGGGTGCATTACCACGGCCATCGGCAGTCCGCGGAGCAGGTCGTGGATGCCATCCGCATCGGTGGCGGCAGTGCGGAGGCGATCGGCTTCGACGTCTGCGACGCGGCCGCCGCCGCCGCGGCGATCGAGACGATGTGCGCCGAACGGCCCATCCAGGTGCTGGTGAACAACGCCGGCATCCACGACGACGTCGTATTTCCCGCCATGCGGTCCGACCAATGGCACCGGGTCATCGACGTCTCGCTGAACGGCTTCTTCAATCTCACCCAGCCGCTGGTCATGCCGATGATCCGCGAGCGCTGGGGCCGGATCGTCAACATCTCCTCGGTGGCGGCTCTGACCGGCAACCGGGGCCAGGTCAACTATTCCGCCGCCAAGGGCGCATTGCATTCGGCCACCAGATCGCTGGCGCTGGAACTGGCCAGCCGGGGCGTGACCGTCAACGCCGTGGCGCCGGGCATCATCGAAACCGGCATGGCGGAAAGCGCGTTCGACCGGGCTGCCATTGAACGGCTGGTGCCCATGAAGCGGGCCGGCCGGCCGGAAGAGGTGGCCGATCTGGTGGCCTTCCTGGCCTCCGACCGCGCCGCTTACATCACCGGTCAGGTCATTTCCATCAACGGCGGCATCATTTGAAGTGAAGGGCACGACATGAGCACGGCACCGGCGGCGGCCGTATCGGTCCACGCGGCCGAAACCCTGCTGTTTTTCACCCTGCTGCAGCTCGCCGTCATCGTGCTGATCGGGCGGATCGGCGGCGCCCTGGCCTGGCGCGCCGGCCAGTCGCCGGTGGTCGGCGAGATCATCGGCGGCATCGTTTTGGGGCCCTCCCTGTTCGGGCTACTCTCGCCCGACATCTTCAGATTCGTGTTCCGTTCCGCGCCGCCCGAGCCGCTCACCATACTCTCGCAGCTCGGCCTGATCCTGCTGATGTTCCAGATCGGCCTGGAGTTCGATTTCTCGCATCTGAAGGAAAGGCGCAACCGCCGCGCGGTCCGCAACGTCGCCCTGGTCGGCCTGGTGTTGCCGTTCGTGCTCGGTCTGGGGTTCGGCTATCAGACCGCACCGCTGCTTTCCCCCGACGCCGACCGCCTCGCCTCGGCACTGTTCATCGCCACCGCCTTCTCGATCACCGCCCTGCCGATCCTGGGCCGGATCATGATCGAATTCGGCATGACCGATCACAAACTCGGCGTCATCGCCATCAGCGTCGCGGCGATCAACGACGTGGTCGGCTGGCTGCTGCTGGCGCTGGTGACCACCCTGACGGTCGCCGAATACTCCCACGCCGAATTCGCGCTCAAAGTGGGACTGGTCGCCGCGTTCATCGTGCTGGGCTGGTTCGTGGTGCGGCCGGTGATGAAGTGGCTGGTGCGGCGCTTCCAGAAGTCCGAAGCCGGTCTGCCGGGCAACCTGCTCGGCGTGCTGCTGGCCGGGATATTCCTCGCCGGGATGTGCACCTACAAGCTGGGCATCTTCGCGATCTTCGGCGGCTTCATGATGGGCGTCGTGCTGCACGACGAACCCGCACTCCGGGCCGCCTGGAAGGAGAAGGTAGGGCACTTCGTCACGGTGTTCTTTTTGCCCATCTTCTTCACCTTCACCGGCCTGCGCACCGAGATCGGCGGACTGGACACCCTGCAACTGTGGGGCTGGTGCGCGCTCATCATCCTGCTCGCCACCCTCGGCAAGCTCGGCGGCGCCTACTTCGCCGCCCGCCTCTCCGGCCTCAGCCGCAGCGAATCCGGGATCCTCGGGATTTTGATGAACACCCGCGGCCTCATGGAGCTGATCGTTCTCAACGTCGGCTACGACCTCGGCGTGATCTCCCGCAACGTCTTCACCATGCTGGTGCTGATGGCCATCGTCAGCACCGTTCTGACCACGCCTTGTTTGAGGGCTTGGTTGCCGAAGGCGGGGTTTGCATCGTCCGGCCGACGCTGAAAGGATCATCGAAACGCGCGGGAGGCAAGTTAAGGGCAGAGGCATCCTCACCATGTGACCCGGGATCGTGTCTGAGTCGACAGACGTCGGGACGGGAGTGTCCCTCCTCCGGAGGCTCTCGTATTCATCGGCTTCTTCCGGACAGCTGGAGCGTCGCCACTTTTTGCGAAACCCGACGGGACATCCCCGTCCCCCTCGGGAGCAAAAAACTGGCGACGTCCTTGCCTTCGGCGGCCCGCGCCGTCCTGCGTCCGCCCCGGATCCGTCCGCCTCTCCGCGATGCACTCCGACAAGGCGCCCCCAATGACTCGTCGCCTTGTCGGATCCCTTATGTTTCGTCTCCACCCGCGATGAAGCCGCGGATTCCGGCAAAACATCCGGGCCTATGGCTTCGCGGGGACGTCGCACTCGTTCGCTTCGCTCGACTTCCTTGTGCTCCTTCAATGAACCAGGTATTGCACTTCGTCCTTGACACCGCCGGGGTTCTATCCCCGCGTGTGCGGGGGAGCCGCCATGGTGTTTTCTCCCTTCTCGTTGCGCTCGGGTCTATCCCCGCGTGTGCGGGGGAGCCTGAAGAGCATGCAGAGGCGTGCCCGCTTGAACGGGTCTATCCCCGCGTGTGCGGGGGAGCCACGTAGACGCTGCCGCCTTTGCTGCCGTCGATGGGTCTATCCCCGCGTGTGCGGGGGAGCCTGAACCTTGCCATCGGGGCAGTCGTTCGGAACAGGTCTATCCCCGCGTGTGCGGGGGAGCCCATCCCCTTGAATCCGGCGCCGGACCGGAGGGAGGTCTATCCCCGCGTGTGCGGGGGAGCCGAGGACGGGCCATGAGCGGCGTGAGTCCGATGGGGTCTATCCCCGCGTGTGCGGGGGAGCCGTCAAGATCAAGGTCGCGGCGGAGCTGTTCCCGGGTCTATCCCCGCGTGTGCGGGGGAGCCATATGATAAATAAGGGATCAGAATCGCCTGAGAGGTCTATCCCCGCGTGTGCGGGGGAGCCGTCAGCTCATCGATCTGACGTAGCAGCTCTGGAGGTCTATCCCCGCGTGTGCGGGGGAGCCAATACCAGACCACGATCCAGCAGCGGCAGGTGAGGTCTATCCCCGCGTGTGCGGGGGAGCCTCGGTGACATCAGCAGGAACGGCAGCAAAGACGGGTCTATCCCCGCGTGTGCGGGGGAGCCAGCAACAGAGCGGCCTGCTCCGCGCTGGTAGGGGGTCTATCCCCGCGTGTGCGGGGGAGCCGTCTGGTTCGTTGTCGTGACGACCAGGGGCAGGGGTCTATCCCCGCGTGTGCGGGGGAGCCCCACCGTCTCCGGGTTGCTCGACCCCATGATCGGGTCTATCCCCGCGTGTGCGGGGGAGCCTGGCACTGGACGCAGATCGCCGCTCCGGCTTTGGGTCTATCCCCGCGTGTGCGGGGGAGCCCCGGTCCAGCCGATCACCCGCACTGCGGCATTGGGTCTATCCCCGCGTGTGCGGGGGAGCCCGCATCGTGTCGGCGTCGATGTCATTTTCAGGAGGTCTATCCCCGCGTGTGCGGGGGAGCCATTATAACTCTTTGTTTTTAATATAGTTTTTCGGGTCTATCCCCGCGTGTGCGGGGGAGCCTCTATAGGCTAACGCTTTGAGGTAAAACAAAAAAGCGGGCTGTTAAAGATCCACTAAACCCTAAGGTCGACGAGTCAGGACTATTCCGTCAAATTCAACGAATTTAACCGGTGGCAGCCCGAGAGTCCGGACATTCTGTCCGCCAGGCATTGCGGGATCGACCCAAACCATTACGACCGAGGCATCCTGCTCGGCAGTGAACCAATCCTCAACCACCGCCCAGATACGCTCGCGGACTGCAGTCGAGAGGCGCGGTGCGCTATAGACACCAGGGGCCAATTCAAGCATCGAGGATGCCAGAAAGCCGCGCATGCGGAGAGAGACGTTACGCGTCACCATTACCGTCATCGACATGCAGCAACTCCTTGATGCGGTCGATCATCTTCGGAATGACTTTTTGCTTGTGAAGCTGCCGGGCGGCTTCTTTGCGTACTGCCCTCTCCAATGGCAAAGACGGATCGTCCATCACGCGCTTAGCGACGCTGAAAGCCAGTGGCAAGGTGACTTCGGAGCGGAACAGATCGGCGATGTCCAGGGTGAAGGCATTGCTGGATTCTTCGTGAATGAACCCTAGCGGCGGCAAACCGCCGACCGCCGCCACCGCAACGTCTGCCGCCGCTTCGACGAAGGTGGCGGCGTGGTTGATGGCCTGGTTGGGAATGTCGGCGGCATTGGGGTTATTCCTGTCGTAACGGCGTCCCTTCCACTCCACGCCATGCTGAGTGGCGAGCAGCTGGTAAGTCTCTTTCATGCGGGCGCCTTCTATGCCACGCAGTACAGCAATATCCTTGTGCGGCAGAATACGGCCGAAACGCAATGCATACATATGGCGGGCCACATCCAACCGCGCCTTTTCATCGGCCCACAGCCTGGCATGGGCGCGGGCCACGTCGGAGCGGCCCTGGCCCATGGGCGGTGCGGTGTAGAATTTGACCCCTCCATCTCCGACTGCGGCCAGCAACGTGCCATGACGAGCCAGCAGGCGCAATGCATCGTGACTGACCGTCGTGCCGGGGGCCAACAGAATCATCGACAATCCCTGGTATGGGATCGCGTAATCTCCGGCGTCCATCCATTCCGATGGAGCGGCCCGAAAATGCAGGGTGCCGTCTTCGACAGTCAGATTACCGAAGGTGAGCCAGAGCAGACCGTGACGGTCGGCATGGGGGATGCGCGACTCGGCCAGTCCGAGGCGACCGGAAAACAGGCCGCTCATGGGGCCGGCCTCAACAGCAGCATGCCGAAACCAAAGGCGCGATGGCGGCCAATGCCACGTGCCAACAGTGCGCCGAAGCCTGCCCCATCACGCACGCTTAGCGTGCCTCGGAAAAGCGCCTGCGGGGCGAGAAAACCGGAACGTGTACCGCGGGCCTTCCGCAGCAGACGCAGGTAACGGAATCCGCCCAAGCTGAAATCATCCAGCGTTGCCGCCGAACCGAATTGCCGCGTCAACCAGCGGCGGTAGACCATTTCCCTGGAATCTGGCGATTGCGCCCTGGCATCACAATCCCGCAAGTGCCGGCGGTAAACGTCATCCTCGTTGCGTCCCAGCCGGCTGATGGGGCAGGCCATGACCTCAAAACCGAGCTTTCGCCCGTTCGGCCAGGATTCCGGCATGGGCTTAAAAGCAATTCCATCGGCAAGGGAACAGACTTGCGCCGCCAGTGGTGAAGCGAAAGCGCGGGCGTGCTCTGTCAGTCTCGTGCCGTCATGGGCGGAAAAACCCAGGAGCCGAGGCGGCCTGAGGTTGCGGCCATCCTGCAGCAGGCGAAACGGTTTCGGCGCCAGTTCGCCGCACAGGGCCTTGAGCCACGCGTGGGTTACGTATCCGAGGTCTTCGTCTTGGTGGGTATTGAGCCCCTGATCTTGGGCGAAACGGATCAGGGCTGCCGGGTCCGGTCGCAGTTCAATCATGTAAAGCGGGGCGGTCATGGCGCGATCTCCAAGAGCCCTTCGATGCGGATGCGGCGGCCGGCGTGGATCTGGTTGCGCCAATCCCTGCGGTCGTAGATACCGGTCTGGCGGGATTGCTCCGTCTCGCCCAAATAGGCGGGCCAGCAGGCGTTTACTTTCCGGTCTTCCGTCGGGTTACGCTCTTCCCTTCGCTGTGGGCGGACCCGACCTACGACGCGGGGCGTCCGGCGCAATGCCTCCAGCACGTTTTCGGCTTCGACCCGACCCGCCAGCAGGGGGGCAGCAGGCAGGCAGGTCTTTCGGCCGAGGAACAAGGGGCGCGCCGGTTGCACGATCGCCGCCGCTAACTCATCGAGGTTGGGAGTGCCTGCATCTTTCAGCGTGATGGCCAAGGTCATCACGCCATTGGCCCAGTAATGACGGTAGCGCTGATGGGTTCCGAAGGCCGCCGCCGGTCCGCCGGCCCGGTGTTCGGGTTCACCGCGGGTGGTCCAGCCGGGTTCGCGCATCTTTTCCTGGCCGAGGTCCACGGTGTGGTAGTCCAACAGGGCTTCAGGCTCCACGTCCCAGCGTGCGGCGTATTCGATGCGGGCTTGCAAGGCTTCCAGCGCGTCCGCATCGCCATGCCGGTAACCCATGGCATTGCCGAGCAGCCCCGCCAGCATCGAGAGGCCCGGAAACCGTTCCGTCGGACCATGCTGATCCACCATCACGCCGCCGAAACTCATCAGCGGTGCATCGAAGCGCAATAGCAGAATGTCCATGGCGGCCGCCTCAAGCCTTGGCCGGTGGAAAAATGGCATCCAGTGCCGCGCCGATGGAAGCGTCCAGGGAGTTGGTCGGTGCCAGATCCGCGTCGAAAGCACGGGTGCTGGCCACGGATCGGCTATCGGAGGTTCTTCCATACATGGCATCCAGTGCCCGCAGGTGCTTGGCCAAGGCGTCTATAGCGGCTTGCAGGGGATCGCCGCGCATCGGCAGGGCCTGTAGGTAGGCGTTGGAAAGAGCACGGGGCTGTTGCTTCCCGGTTTCCAGCAACACGAACTCGCTGAAGGCATAGGGCGCGGTGGCACCGAGCTTGGCCCCGGGGGAAACCGTGGCGATTGCGCGAATGAGGCCGGTCAGCACTTTGCGGACATCGGCGGGCTCCTGCTCTGCCCACCGTGTGGTATCGCAGCCGGTGAGGTTGGAAACCAGCAAGGGAATGTCCACCGCCACGTAGCCGTAGAACAGCCCGGCCCCCAGTTCCATGTCGCCGGCATGGGCCGCGCCGGTTTCCTCTTCGCGGTTCAAGTCATCCACCACGGTGAAATAGTCGACCTCGGTGTCCAGCCCATGTACGGTGAACGAATGGGCCACATGAACGGCCGCATCGGAACGGGATAAAATATCCGAGGTGACGAAGCGGCCGAACAGCGCGCCTTCCAATCCGGCGTACAGGTCACCGTGACCGGCGGCCTTGAGCATCGCCTTGAAATTGGCCTTATCACCCTTGAGCTTCGCTTGCAGCGCCTTTTCCGCGCCACTTCCTTCCTCGGCACACGCCTTCAGCAGGCTAATGAGATAGTCCACTTCCGGCCGGCCAAAAAGGATGGGTTGTTTGACTCGTAAATCGCCGGCAGAGGACTCTTCCGTCCCGGCGCCTTCCTCGAAATCGAATTCAGCCTGTTCTTCATGGCCATTTTTGCCTTTTTTCGCTTTCTCTGGCTTGGCAGTCTTGTCGGACTTCTGGAGCAGCAAGCCCATCAGGCTGAGAGTCAGTTGTTTTGCCAATGAATCTTCGACCCCTTCCTGTTTCAGACGGGGATAAATTTCCCGCTCGAACACGTGCCGGGTCCGCAGCCCCGTGGGTAGCGGGATGGTCTGTTGCAGGCTTTCCCGCCAATGCCGCTTGAGACATTGGGATGAGACCCGCAGGCGCACGGCATCGCCGAAAGGGATGCGCTTGGCGAGGCCGGCATCGTCACGGTTGAGCAGGGTGGCATGGTAGGAAGTAAGGCTATGGATTTGCAGAAACATGAGCGTGGTTCCTTGGAGTCGAGCGAACAGGTGGAGACTGGCGGCGGGTGGATAGAATCCACCGTCCGAGTGGTCAATCGTGGTCCTTGAGGCTGCGGTAATAGTCACGGGCGATCTTCAATCGCGCCTTTTCCGGATTTCTGTCGAGGAGCAAATGGGCGAAATCAGTCCAGTTGCAGGACTCGTTCTTGGCGGCCAGGAACCGCGCGGCGCGTAGGAGCAAGGTGTGCAGCGTATCGCCTTCGGCGGCGAGCAGCCGTTCCAGCCGTTTTTCCGAATAACCGGTTTCGGCCAGTGTCAGACCGACGGAGCGATCCTGGCGGTGGGGCTTCGGGCACATGAGGGCAATGCCGGCGACCAGCGCAGTCCAAGCCGTCCTCCGGTTTTCCCAATTCTGCGGCAAGTGTCGAAAGGCAAAGCGATAAAAGGCTAGATTAGGTGGGGCGTCCGGCTTCAGGCGGCGCAATGCCGCCCGATCTCCCGTGGGAAAATGTTCTGCGGCGATGGTCGCGGCGAGATGGCCTATCAGCGAAGCCAGCGATGTCGATGGTGTTTCCGGCGGGTCAGCCGGGGCGGGGTGCGTCATGGGAGCCCTCCTTGAGTTGCGGGAACGTTTTGAACAATGAACCGTGGAACAATCCTTCCGCTTTCACGCGGGCGCGGTAGCGTCGTCCCTCGCGGGACGGGTAACGGGCGATGGTCTCTTCCAGCACCTTATGGGCCTTGTCGCGCAGGGCGCGCAGCCATTCCAGGCGGGCGGCGTCCGCATCGTCCTGCTCGGCTTGCCGCCACAGCCAGGGGAAGTAGTCTTCGGACCAGGCAGCGCTGAATCGTTGGGTGGCCTCGTTGAGCCACAAATTGACTTCGCGCCGGTCGAAGTCGATTTTATCCGGTCCAGCCTCCAGCAAGGCGATGACCGAAGGTTTGAGAACGCGGTTTTGTATTTCCTTGGCATCGTTGAGAGCCGTCTTGCTGATGGACGCCAACCGATCACGCTCCGAACTGCGGCGGAACAATCGATGCGCCCTGGCCGGTACTGGAATGGCGACGTGATGGAAACCGTCGGTCGTTCCTTGGCCACGTACAAGAACCGTGGCGCAGAAGAGGCAGCTTTGGCCTTCGTTTTCTTCCAGCAGGCGCTGCATTCTGGCTGCTCGAAATCCGTCTTCGAATAAAACGTTACGGACTAATTCTGGGCTGAGTCCGCTGGCTGAAACGGTCATGGCGGACTGCCCTTTTTTCTTGTCGGCCACATTCACAGGTGTCCATGGGTCACCCAGCACGCCACCTGCATCACCTGCCGCAAGCCGGGCCGCTTTCGTGGATGCGCCGAAGGCTTGCACGTTTTCCCTATCACCCATGAGGCGCACAGCCCGGGCAATTTCTATGTAGAAAGGATCGAGGACGTTCAAGCTGAGACTCGACTCAAGATCCCATGGCTGTTCCCATACCAACACGATCCCACGCTCTCGATATCCCCACGGGCCGGCCAGCAATTCTTCCCGGATGCCAACCAAACGTGTGACATCGCAATGCCACCGCCTCCCCATGCGTTCGGCGTGATAAACGGCAACAGCCGGGCGGCTGCCGAAACCGCCATTCATGCGGGCTATGCCGTAATTGCCTTGGCCGAAGAAACCACTCATCGTCTGAAGACTGACCAGCGCATAGACCCAACCGTCCGGGCTGGTGGCGCCGGATCTGCTCGCTTTCACATCATGGTTTTTGGCGGTAGGCAGGATGTCCAGGGCATCTGCTGTCCTCGCCTTTAGCTTGAAGGCACCAAAATCCTTCTTATCCGGCACCGGGGCCTGCATGAACGCCGGCTGGGTGACATCGTCCACGATCAGGGTCCACGCCCAGTCATCATCCCTTCCGGTCAGCTTCCGGATGCCTTCGTGCCAGAAATCCTCGGGTTGCCGCGGTTCGGATCGCGCCTCGCGCGCCAACACCGCCCCGGCCAGGTAGCAAAGGAAGATGTGGAACGCATCTTCCTGATGCCGTTGCAGGCCCAGCAGGGATTCAACCCGGTCCTGGCCCAACGCTTCCAGGAGCTGCGGCAGACTCAGGCGCTCGATGCCATCGGGGGTCTCGACGCGAAACAACGGATCAGTCAATAGATTCATCGAAAGGCTCCAGGCCAAAGCGGGAATAGCGGTAATGGCGCTCGCCGTAACGCAGGATCATGCCATCGGCGTCCCGACGGACGATCTCGGCGGTTTCTTCGTCCGCTTTCTTCGGCGCCAGATATCCGGGTATCGTGATTTCCGTGATCTCCGCGCCGAAGGGACCGGGCTCTGGATGGCGTAACGGGATGCGCAGGGTATCCAATCCCAGGCGGGTTCGAGCCCTCTCGTTCAGATCATTGAAGCCGAACTCGCCGAAGGGTTGGTCGTATTGAGCGGCGACGTGGAACGCGGCGATGTTGTGGGCGAGCGTCAGGCCTTCCACGTTCTGTCCGTGCCGCTCCCAGGCTGGGTCGGCAAGCGTGGCCAGTCGGTCCGGATGGGTTGCGCCTTCCACCAGGCGGCGGTTGTCACCCGGGATCTCCACTTCGGCCCGTTCCAGCAGCATGAGCCGTGTCAGTTCGAGGGTCCGAAGGTCTTCGTAAACGCTGCCGAATCCGGCTCTCTTCGCCTCTCTCGATGCCTCGCCCCTGGCGTCGAGCCATTCCGCCAGGCTGGCGCAGTCCGGGGTCAACACGGTGCAACGGGGCGTTTCGAAGCCGAGGGGGCGGGTACGGTCGTGCCGGTGCAATCGCCCGACCCGTTGCAGGAGCACGTCGGCCGGGCACAGGTCGGTGATGAGCCAGTCGGCATCGATGTCGAGACTTTGCTCCAGGGTTTGCGTGCCGATCAGTACCAGGGGACCGGCGGGCGTGCCCTTTCCCCAGCGGCGGCTGACCGCCTGATCCAGCAGCTCGCGATCGCTGGGCGCGAAGCGGCCATGATGAGGGCAGATCGAGTCTTGGCAACGGAACAACCAAACCTTCTGGATGGCTGGATGTTGCTCCAATGCCCGTTGCAGGGCGTTGGCCCGGCCGACCGTGTTAAGCACGATCAATACCCGCGCGCCGGCTTCCAAGGCACTTACCAGTTCGGATATCAGCCTTTCCGGCTGCTTCAGCCAGGAGCGCGGATCGAAGCGGACCCGCTTGACCGACCCGCCCCGCGCAAACCCCACGGAGCGTGGAATACCCGATGAGAGGGTGAGAGCCGGATACGGGGCGGCGCAGGCCCCGGCGTAATTTTCTGCCGCGAGAGTCGTGCAGCCGCAGGCCTGCAGGAATTCGGCGCGAGCCGAAGCGCCCAGCGTTGCGGAAAGCAGCATCGCATGGCCGCCGAGTCCTACGTGATGGGATAACAATCCCCTCAATAACCGCCGCATGTACACATCAGAGGCGTGGACTTCGTCGACCACCAGTAGACTCCTGTCCAGACACACGGAACGCAGATGAGCATGTCTGGTTTGCACCGCCGAAAGCAAGGCCTGGTCAACCGTTCCCACCGCCACCGTAGCGGCCAGGAAACGTTTGGGGTGCTCGGCCGCCCATTGCCGTTCCTGCCGGAGCCGGTCGGGATCGTCATGGCAACGAATCCTGTCATCCGGAAGCAATCGATCCAATTTGTCGATGGGGACGTCGTCAATCCGCGCGTAACGTGGCACGGCCAACACCGCGGCCGGACGGCATTCCGGCTTTGGAAATACCTGTTCCAGATAATTCACGATGCGGAGGTAAAGCTCTCTTGCTGCCACCCGGGTGGGAAGCGCGAAATACAAGCCATCGACCTCACCGGCCGCGAACAGATGGAAAAAGCGCGCTAGGGCTGCCTCGGTCTTGCCGGAGCCGGTTTCGGCTTCGGCAATCAGCAACCGCGATTCGGCATCGTCGGGAGCTTGTCGATCAACGGCCGACTGCAGGGGGCGAGGCTCAAAGCCAAACCAGTGCTTGAAGGTGGTTGGGCGCTGCGCGAGGTCGGATTGGAGGCTGGCCGTATCCAGGCCGACTGTCAGCAAGGCGCGGCGAGCAGCATTACGGGCAAAGCCGATATCGAGCGGGCGCCCCAGAGGGAAAAAGGTTTGATGGGAGCCGAGCCAGTCCGCCAGCATGACCAGTCCGGCGAATCTGTGCTGCAGCCGAGCCCGGCCGGGAATGCGGGCCACTCCGCGCTTGAAGGCATCCGGAAAAGCCTGTTTCGCTATCCGCATCAGTTCCGCAACGGCCTGCATCGGATCTCTGGTAGCGTCCGCTCGCCACCAGCGGGTCCTGGCCAGATAGTAATTGCTCGTTTGATCGCCGGTTTGGAATCTCACCGGTGCGCCGTGGTGGGACCAAGCGGCCAGCAGGAATTGCTCGATGCTATCTGGCGGGTCGAACCAGTCTGCGATCTCGTCCAGGTCGAGCGCTGTAGCGAAGGCTTCGCACAACTCGGGGGCGTCGAACAGGGGCGCCAGTTCCCGCACATGCCCCGCGCGCGGTGCCGTGGCGTCGAAGACCTTGTCCTGGAAACCCAGGTTCGCCTTGCCGACGTCATGCAGCAAGGCGATGACCGCAAGCCTTTGAAGCTGAATCCCGTCCAGCTCAATACCTGAGCTGGCTTTCAGTTTGTGATGGAATGCGGGGAGCTCGGCCAGCGCCGCGAATACGGAAGCAACATCCAGTGAATGTTGGGAGAGCGATAGCCATTGATCCGTTTGCCCGTTTTGACCAAGACGGATTTTTCCCCAAAATCCGACATGTTCATGGCTCAGCATTGTTTATTTCCCCGTTTACATCATGTTTTTTCTCGTTATCTAGGCGATTTTTTCAGATTTTTCCATTCATAATGAAGATTTCCGGCCATTTCCTCGCGCCGTGATACACAGCCAGTATTTCGATGCGGTCGTCGCGCGCACGGTACGGCAGAAGGTAAGGGCTGTCGCCCATCACCAGTTCACGGGTACCGTCGATCCGGCCGGGCCGAACGAGATTCGGGTTGTCGCTCAGGAAGGAGACACGTTGCCGGATTTGTTGGTGCAGGGCGCGAGCGGGCCGTGCGCGTGGTGAAGGAGCAGCGGGGCGACTACCCCCTCGCTGTGGGCGGCGGTGGAGTCGATCGGCCCCAAGATTGGCTGCGTGCCGCAGACCCTGCTCGAACGGGTCAAGCGCCAGCAGGTCGATGCCGGCGGCCGCGAGCGCCTCAGGCAGTTCGAGCGAGAGAACAAGGAACTGCGCCGAGTCAACGACATCCTCAAGGCGGCCAGCGCGTTTTTCGCCCGGGCGGAGCTCGATCGCCGACACGGCGTCGAGTCATTGTGGGAGCCTTGGCGGAGAGCATTGCCAGAGACGGAAGGAGCCGAGGCGGACGCAGGACGGCGCGGGCCGCCGAAGGCAAGGACGTCGCCAGTTTTTTGCTCCCGAGGGGGACGGGGATGTCCCGTCGGGTTTCGCAAAAAAATGGCGACGTTCCAGAAAAAGCCGTGCTGAGTCAAGACCGTCGGATTCGGTTCGGGCTGTTCCGTCAAAAGGAGTGCTGTACATGCCTGTGCTCACGTGAGTACCATCGCTGCGATGCTGATCACAAATACTGCTGCTCACCGAATGGAGGAAGATCATGCGCACACTAGCTTTCGCCGTCCTTGCCGCGCTGGTGACGGCTGGACCGGTTCTGGCGGAACCCGCCGATCACCATGCCTTGGATGATGTCGGCAAGCAGTTGCTGAGGGATGCTGCTACCAAAGCGGCGCCCCGTGAAGCGGTCGAAGGCGCCAAGACGGTGGAGGATGCGGCCGGACAGGCAAACGAACTGAAGGAATCGGCGAAATCCGTCCCGGCTGCCGTCAAGGGTCAGCTGCAAAAGGCGGCCACGGAGTCCGCCAGGCGACAGGTCGAGGAAGCGGTACCGGAACAAGCCAAGGAAGGGATGAGAGCCGTGGAAAGCACGGCCAAATCCGCCAAGTCCATCAAAAAACAGGTCGAAGCGGCGCCGAAATCCGCGGGAGAGGCGGCGAAGGCAGCCAAGGACAAGGTTCGGGAGGAAGCAACGAAGAAGGCGTTGGACATGTTGCCCTGATCGTGGTTCCAAATGCGGGACGGACATGGGCGGGCTCCTCCGATACCTCGCCATCGTCGCCATCGTAATGTTCGTCCTGCTGAGCCGGGACAAGCTTGCGGAATGGTTTTCCGGATCGGATTCCCGCTTCACCTCCCATACCGATGGCATGCACATGGTCCGTCCTCCCGGGTGAACGACCGGATGCCGGGGGTCGTCCCGGCCATCGTAATCAGGGGCATTGCGGAAGTGATGTCCCTCTCAGAGTGGCGAATGCCGCCGCGTCGACCGTTGGTTCCGGACTTTTCGGGTATTCATGCGCAGTCGCATCGGGGAGGGGCGCATCGATGTCCATTCCCTGCGGCGGAAACAAGCATATCTTTCATACGGCTGTGGTAACGTCAAAAGTCTCAGGATGGGTGCTGTATCCTGAGCAAGCGGAGGGCGGCCCGGCACGCTGCCGGGCCGCTTCGACGCATTGTCTGGAGTCCAACAATCGACCCTACGGAGAGAATGAACGTGAGAAGGTTCTTAGATTTGGGATGCGGCGTCGTGCTGGCGCTCGCGGCGGGCGCGGCTCATGCCGGCGACGTCGCGGCTGGGAAAACGAAATATGAGCGTTGTGTCGAGTGTCACGGCCGGGGAGAAGGGGATGCGGCGCCCAATGTACCCAGCCTGGCCGGAAAAGATTCGAACTACATCAGGAGGGTGCTGAACACCTACAAGCGGTGCCGGCCGGACGACTGGCTCCCACCTTGCGGCGGTTCGGAAGAACGCATCCAGCCTTTCGGCTGGGAGCACCGGTCGAAGGATGGTGATTCGATGCGGGAAATCGCTTCGGAACTGAGCGATACCGATATCGACGACCTCGCGGCCTATATCGCGACATTCCGTAAACCTTGACGAAAGCGCCCGCTGCATCGGCGATAAGGCGTCTTCAGTCGCCGGGTCCATCACCGGGGCTTTTGTGCCCGGTCGGGTGGGCGGGACGTTTCAGCCGTCGCCGGTGCTTTCATGGCACAGGATGATCCGGTCATGATGGGGAGCCGGGCGCAGCAATACCCCGTAAGTCGTCGGTCCGTCCTGTCGCAGTTCGCATGGGGGGGAGACCCGCAGCTTGCGGGCTGTCTCGACGGCGATCACGCCCCGCCGCCGGGTCGCGCGGAATTCGATGCGGTCTGGGCTCACGGCGGTGATTTCCGCGGTGGCGTACTCGATCTTCACTTCACCGAAACGCATGGCCAGCGGCAGCATCACACCGTCGCGGGCGCGAAGCTCGATTTCGTGTCCGTCGAACAGCGGTCGGCCGTCCTCGTAAAGATGGAAACGCTTGTCGAAGCCGTCCAGGTTCAGCAGGTGGATGAAGCGCTCTCCCGCGGCGTTGGCGGTCGACGTCATGAAGATGCCGTGGTTTTCGCAGTCGTGGCGCAAGGCGGCGACTGCGCCCAGCCGTTCCAAGGCGGTGCGGAACAGGGCGATGTCGCAAGGGTAGGCGGTGCCGATGACGACGGCGCGGCCTTTCCCGACCGCCGTTTCGAAGCCGCAGAGCTCGCCGGTGTCGTAAACCCGCAGCAGCGCTTCGGCCAAAGGAGCAGCGAAAGTCTGGGCGAAATGGCTGCGTACTTCCGGTCGCGGCCTGGCCCAGCCGTCCGCGGCCAGCGCGAGGAAATAGCGCTCACTGGCCTGGCGAAACCCTGAAATTTCGGCGCCCAACGCTTCGGCCAGCAGCGTGCAGGGCTCGCCCTCCATCCCGTACAGGGGGACTTCCCCGTACAACAGCAGGCCCCCGCCCGCACTCAGCCAATCGGCCAGCTTGCGCTGGACGGCGGTGTCCATGTACCGGGCCGAGCCCAGCGCCAGAACCGGTGTGGTCTTCACGTCGAGCGGCCGGTTCTGGAGGTCCACCGCGCCGAAGCGGTAGCCGCCGAGCAGCATCGCTCGGGCCATGGTCTCCCAGGCGCTTGGCCCGCGGTTGGCTTCCAGATTGCGGACGATGGTGGCCATCGCGGCACTGGCGGGATGGCGGGATTCCGTCATGAAATAGTCGGGAATGAAGCCGAAGGCCACCCGGTCGTGCTCCTCCCACATGGCGGCCAGCTTGTCGGCAACGGCGGCCACGGTGCGGGTCAGGTTCGCCAGGCGCGGATAGCTGTAATTCAACCGTCCGTCCGGATCGACCGGCGCGGCGAAACCGTGGCGTTCGCCGGTGAAGGCGATGCGGCCGTCGCCGTCCGGCGGCGGCGGGTCGAGCCGGTAGTTGTGGCCGCCCGTGAAGAGGTAGTAGTTGAGGAGCCGTGCGCCCTGGGCCAGGCACATGCGCGCCTTGAAGTCGGCGGCGGAGGGATCCAGCCGGTTGCCATAGGTGTTGCCGTAGTTGCCGTCGCCGCATTCGAACTCCATCGAAGCCAGAGGCTGTTCGGGGCGGTGCACGGCCTCCATGAAGGCGTTGCAGAGATACAAGTCCTGGAAGTTGTCGAACGTCAGATTGCCGAGATAGAAGTCGGAGCCCGACAGGTAGCCGAAATCCTGGGTGTAGGACGGGTAGAGCTGGCTGATGCCGATCGGGAAGCTTAGGGCACGGCCGCCGCCGGTGCCATGGATATTGACCACGAAGGGGATGCCGCGGATGCCGGCGGTTTCCGCCCAGGACCGCAGGGTTGCGACGTAGCGGGCGAAACGGTCGCGCATGTAGTGGCCGAGGTCGCGCAGGAGGGCCAGGGCGTAGCTCTCGGCGGGCGAGCGGATGCCGGCGCGGCGCGCCTCTGGCTCATCCGGGTCGAAGGGGTAGCGTTTCCGCAAGCTCTCAGGGCGGTGACGGACTTTCAGCCAGGCCGCGAAATCCGCCAGCACGTTTTCGGTGAGGTCCGGGCAGTTACTGAGCCAGGACAGCATGCCGATCTCGTTGTCGAGCTGCAGCGCGATCACGTTGCCGCCGCCCGGCTGCAGGCGTGGTGTGATCACCGCCATCACCGCGTCGTACCAGCGGCGGGCTGCATCCAGGAAGCCGGGCGCCAGGTAATCGACCGTGTGGGTGGTCGCCGGCTTGCCGTCCCAGCCTACGGGCACGATTTCGGGATGCTTTTCGTAAAGCCAGTAAGGCAGGCCTTCGTTCTTCAGCTCGGCCATCACGAAGGGGCCGGGACGGGCGATGAACCAAAGGCCGTTGGCCCGGCACAGATCGATGAAGGCGCCGAGATCCAGTTCCGGGCGGGAGCGCCCGTCGAGGTCGATCCGGCCCTCGACGGTTTCATGGCAGAGCCAGGGAATATAGGAGGCGACGGTGTTGCAGCCGGCGGCTTTGAGCTTGTCCAGCCGGTCCTGCCAGTCTTCGCGCCGGAGGCGGAAATAATGCACCTCGCCGCTCAGCACCAGACGGGGCCGGCCGTCGATCAGGATGGTCTTGTCGCGGAGTTCGATCATGGCGGCTCCCTCAAGATATTTTCAGTATGAGACCTTCATTGGAGAGCAAACGGAGCCGCCGCAGATCGACCCGGCCGGTGCGCCGCATGCCGGTGCTCAGCAGAATCTCCGCGCCATCGGCGAGTTCGCCCGAGTCCAGGAGATGTTCACTGCCGGCGAAATCAAGCACGATCAGGAGGCGTTCGGCGCCGGCCGTCCGCTTGTAAGCGAAGACGCCGTCGGCCTTCGTGTCCACGCTTTCGTAACTGCCATGGCTCAAGGCCGGGTGGCATTGGCGCAGTCTGGTCAGAGCCCTGAAGAGCGCCAGCATGGAGCGGGGGTCCGCCGCCTGCCGGGCAACGTTCCTCATGGGCCAGTCCTCCCCCAACGGCAGCCAGGGGTCGACGCCTTCGGGCGCGAAGCCAGCATTGGGCGAGGTGTCCCAAGGCAGCGGGGTCCGTGCCTCATCGCGATTGAACACGCCCGAAATCCCGGGCTGATTCAATGCCTGCGGATCACGGATGCGGTCCCTTGGGATCACCCCGTTCTCCATCCCCAACTCGTCGCCGTAATAGCAGGTCGGTGTGCCACGCAGGGTCAGCAGCAGCATGGTGGCGACACGGGCCGCGTCGGGACCGAAGCGGCTGGCGATGCGGGGCTGGTCATGGTTGCCGAGCACCCAGGCGGGCGAGGCCCTTTGGGGGAGGATCGCTTCGTAAGTTTCGACCATCTGCCGGATTTTCCGCGCGTCCCAGGGGGCATAGATCAGCCGGAAGTTGAAGGGTAGGTGGAATTCGTCCAGCGCCGCGCCATAGTACTTGACGAGTTCTTTCTCCGGCACGTTTGTCTCCCCGATCAAGACCCGCTCGCCGGGATAGCCGTCGACGACCGCGCGCATGGCCCGGATGATGCGGTGCAGTTCGGGCTGATGCGCCGTGTGGATGTGGAGCAGCCGGCTGTGCGGATCGATGCCGTCCCAGGCCGGATTTTCCGGTTCGTCTCGGAACCCGGCGTCTTTGATCAGCAGCCAGGGCACGTCGACCCGGAAGCCGTCCACGCCTCGATCCAGCCAGAACCGCATCACCTCCAGCATCGCCTCCAGCACGGCCGGGTGGCGCAGGTTCAGCTCCGGCTGCTCCGGCGTGAACTGGTGCAGATAGTATTGTCCGGTGGTCTCGTCGTAGGTCCAGGCCGGGCCACCGAAAAAGCTCAGCCAGTTGTTGGGTGGCCCGCCGCCCGGTGCCGGATCGCGCCAGAGGTACCAGTCGCGTCTAGGGTTGTCGCGCGAACTTCGGCTTTCCAGGAACCAGGGGTGCTGGTCGGAGGTGTGGTTCGGCACCAGGTCCAGGATCAGCTTGATGCCACGGCCGTGCAAGCCGGCCAGCAGCCGGTCGAAATCGCTCAGTGTTCCGAACCAGGGATGGATGGACGTGTAGTCAGCCACGTCATAGCCGAAGTCCCGCATCGGCGAGGCGAAGACGGGCGACAGCCAGACGGCGGCGATGTTCAGGTCGGCCAGGTAGTCGAGCCGGTGGAGGATGCCGGGAAGATCACCCCTGCCGTCGCCGTCGCTGTCCTGGAAGGAAAGGGGATAGATCTGGTAGATGATGCCGGTCTGCCACCAGGCCAGCGTGCCGTTCCCGTCCGTCATGGTTGCGCCGCCAGCCGCAGCAGGTCGAAGAGGTCGAACAGGCGGGCAAGGTAATGGTCGTGCACGCGGTAACCCTCGTCCTCCCGACCGGCCAGGACGGGCTCCAGGGACTCGACGAAGCGCTCCAGCCGCTTCCGGTGAAAGCCGGTCATGGCCAGCAGCGGATCGACCACGACTGCCGACAGCGCTCCGAGAATGCCCAGAGCCGCCATCACTGCCCCTGTGCTCGCTGCGATCAGGGTGAAAGAGACGTCGGCCGGGAACATCGTGTAATACCATGCGCCCAAGGTGGGGCCGAGCCAGAAGTTGGCGATCGCGATCTGCTGGGCGATGGCTGCCGCCGCAGCGCTGCCGGCGGAAGCTGCCCCCGGCGTCATCCGTCCGAACGCCGCATAGCCGCCGGCCAGGGTGGCGATGCTGGCCGCCAGTTCGGTCGCCGTTTGGCGGATTTTCCCGTACTCTTGCAGTCTGGCCGCCAGCGATGCGCGGAATTCCCCGGAACCGGCGCGGGACCGTATGGCTCCGAGGTATTCCGCGAGCCGGGCCGACAGTTCGGGATCGCTCAGGATGGTCTCCAGCAGGGCATCCTTGGTGGATCGGCGCGAGCCGTCGAAATAGGGCAGTTCCAACAGTTCGACGTGGATCAGCCAGTTCAGCTCGCTCTGCAGCGCCGTGGGCACGCCGGAAGGGACTTTGCGCAGGCGGCAGGCGAGATCTTTCGCCCCGAGCTTTTGAGCGATCGCGGCAGTGGAATGGGAGAGAAACGCCGGGAGGCTCCACAGCAGATTGACGGGGATGCGGTAATAGTCCCGGCCCAGCGTCTTCTTGTGCATTTCCCAGGCTCCGCGGAAGGAAAAATGTTGCGCCACGAAGCCTGGGATTTTCGCTTTCCGGCTCTCGATATAATCGGCGACGCCGCGGGCGGCCGCTTTCTCCAGCAGCCGGCGGAGCGCCTCCGCCGAGTCCGGTTCCAGTCTGTCCTTTCTGTCCTCGTTCATGCCGGATTTGCACCTCGTTTCGCCAAAACCGAGTATATAGTCATATACGCGCTCCCTGGAGACACGGGGCGTGCCCGTAATCCCGCATCTAGCAAACAATCGAGGAGGTTCCGTCATGCAGTGCGCCCGCCAACATCCGTTCGGTGGTTTTGCCAGTGCTCCGGACCGGATAGCGGTCATTGGACTGCTGCCGTTCTTTGCCCTGTTGTCCGGTTGCCTGAGCGATGCCGAACTGCTGGCCGAGAATTCCAGGATCGCGTTGCAGACCGCCGAGATGCGCGGGGCGGGGGAGCTGGATTGCCCGCGGGTCAAGGCCGCGATCGTGACGGAAAAGGAGGTGCCGGGCCAGCCGCTGGGTGAGCTTTACAGCGAATATGGCGTCCGGGTGGACGGCTGCGGCCGGACGGTCTTCTACGACATCGAGTGCCGCGACGAGAAGATCTGTGCGGTGCGGGAAAAGCCACTGCCGAAATGAAGGCGGCGTTGGGGGTATGTCGGGGGCATTGAGGAGGGTTGCGCTCGGGAGCCGCAACGCCGAGGTCTGGAAGATGATGAGTGTGATGAGGAAAATGCAGGCAGGATGTTCGCTGGGAGCGATTGCCCTGGCTTTGTCAGGCGGTGCGCACGCGGATATGACGACCGACGACTGGGGCAGTTGGGGGCAGGTCGTGGCGGAAGGCAGTCTGGGTTTTATCGATCCCGGTCTCGAGAAAGGACGGCTATGGCTGGAAGGGCAGATGCGCTGGGACGGTGACTGGCGGCATTGGTATCAGGGCGTGGCCCGCGCCGCGCTGGGATATTCGCTGAGCGATCGTGCCACGGTCTGGATCGGCTATTCCTTCGTGCCCACCCAAAACGCGGGCAAACCTTATCTGGCCCAGCAGGACGTCTGGCCGGGCTTTCGCTATGTACTTCCCACCGAGTTCGGGACCTTCACCTTCAGGACGATGCTGGAGTCCAACTTCATCCGTGGCGATCAGGTCCGCTACCAGCCCCGCCAGATGTTCCGCTACCTGCGTCCATTCGATTTCGAACCGCGCCTGAGCTTGATTGCCTGGGACGAGGTTTTCGTTCGCCTGAACAGCACCCCCTGGGGCGGTCCGGCCGGCTTTGGTCAGAACCGGGCGTTTCTGGGGGGCGGCTGGAGCTTCGATCCGGCCTTGAGGGTGGAGCTGGGCTACATGAACCAGTACATCGACAGCAGGCCGAATCAGGTCATGCATAACCTCATCATGGGATCCTTGTTCATCAACTTTTGATGGCCTTTCCGGGGAAATCCCGCCGGGGTTCGCTGCCGTCGGCGGCACGGCGCAAAGCCGTATTTCTCTCTGCTTACATCGCTTTGTAACGTTACTGTCATATTTGCTCATTATCGTTGCGCTGCCGAACTGCCAATGCCTGTCGCTTCAGGCATGGAAAAACGACATCACGAAATGAGTAACGACATGAAATCCAATTTATTGCGCGTGAGCGGGGTGGCTCTGTTGGGCGGTGCGCTGGCGGTGCCGGCCGAAGCCGCACTCGAGCTGTACATGGACAAGAAGACCAAGCAGATCTATGCCGAGCCCGGCCCTGGCCGGGTCCGCCTGGGAACCTTCGAGCAGGTGGAGGAGAAAAGCGCGTCTTCTCTCGAGCAGAAACTGGACGAGAAAAAGGTCGAGCTTGAAGCGCTGGAGAAGCGCCTGGACAAGAAGGCGGCCGCTATCAAGGAATCCGAGAAGAAGGTGGCGAGTGCGCCGGCACCCTCCGGCGAGAAGAAGTGGTTCGACAAGATCAGCATCAAAGGCTATAACCAGGTCCGCTACAGCCAGTTGCTGAACGGCGACGAGAATACACGCGACAATCTGGCGATGCCGAACGACAACTCCATCGGCCAGAACAAGGACTTCCTGCTGCGGCGCACCCGCCTGGCCCTGACGGCGGACGTGTCCGACCACCTGCTGTTCTATCTGCAGACGGATTTTGCGGCGAACACGCCGGCGGTGGATCAGAACAACTCGACCAGTCAGTACCAGTTTGCGCAGATTCGCGACGCTTACTCCGATGTGTTCATCGATTCGGAACGCGAATACCGCTTCCGTGTCGGCCAGTCGAAAATCCCGTTCGGCTGGGAAAACCTGCAGTCGTCCCAGAACCGCATCGCTTTCGAACGCAACCTGGCGACCGACGCCAACGCCATTCGCGACGAACGCGATCTCGGCGTCTTCGCGATGTGGTCGCCCGACGTCGCCCAGGAACGCTTCAAGTACCTGCAGAAAAGCGGCTTGCGTGGTTCCGGCGACTACGGCGTGGTGGCTTTCGGCGTCTATAACGGCCAGGGCGCCAACCGCTTCGAGCTGAACGACAACCTCCACATCGACGGCCGCGTAACCTATCCGTTCGAACTGCCGGGCGAGCAGATCCTCGAAGTCGGCGCTTCCGGCTATAACGGCAAATATGTCGTGAATATGCAGAACTTCAATGGGCCAGCGGATCCGGTCACGGGAAAAGTGACCCAATACATCATCGGAAAGAACTTTTTCAACACCGCCGCCGGCGGCCGCAACATGACCCAGAAAGGGACGATCACCGGGACCAGCGTCAACGGCATCAACGACGGCCAGGGCCAGCAGGATTTGCGCGGCGCCATTCACGCCGTGCTCTATCCGAAGCCGTTCGGTTTGCAGACGGAATGGACCTGGGGTATCGCGCCGACGCTGCAGATCGATCCCAGCAAACAGCTCGCCTGGATCGAATCCAAGAACGTGTGGGGCGGCTACGTCCAGGCCCATTACAAGATCGACCACTTCTACGGCGGCTGGATGCCCTACGCCCGCTTCGAAACCTATAATGGCGGCAGCAAATTCGACAACAACTCGCCGAACATCTCCGAACGCCTGTGGGAGTTCGGTGTGGAATACCAGCCCTGGCCGGAGGTCGAAGTCACCGCCGCGTACGATTTGATCAATACGACCAACTTCCGTACGACGACGGCGGGAAGCACGGCGGGCTGGAATTCCAAGGAACTGGCCTCGGGTTATGGCCAGGCCGACGGCAATGTGCTGCGCCTGCAGCTTCAGGCCAATTATTGAGCCGGTCGGGCCGATGCGCATCGTCGACCTCATTCAAGGAACACGGATATGAAAATCAAACTGTCGATACTGGTTGCGCTGCCCCTGCTGATGGCGGGTTGCGCGTTGCACACCCCGATCGATGCGAACACGCCCGAATTGGCGAACGCTCGTTTCGACTATCAGAACGGACGCAACACCTACGCCACCTATTGTTCGGCCTGCCACGACAACGGCACCAATGGAGCGCTGACCCCTTCGGCCACCGTCATCTGGGGCGAGCCCTCCGCGTTGTGGCGGAAGATTCTGAACAAGCACGTCGATCTCAAATATCTCGAAAACCCCAAGACCATCGTTGGGGAGGGATATTCCGAGAAGAACGTCGCCGATGCGATCTACTACATGGTGACGCAGCCCGGTAACCGGGGCGGCGCTTGGTAACCAACGGCGGCACCGGCCCGCGGACGTCCCCGCGAGCCGCGCCGCGCTCACTCTGAACGATGCAAAAATCCCTTGACAGCGGAGAAATTCACGTGAAAAAGATCGTCAGCATAGGCCTGGCCGTGTCGGCCACCGTTTTCGGCGCCGGCGCATCGGCTGCCGGTGGGCGTGACACCATCAGCATCGTGGGTTCTTCCACGGTGTATCCCTTTGCCACCGTGGTGGCGGAACACTTCGGCAAAGGTGGGAAATTCAAGACGCCGAAAGTGGAGTCCACCGGCACTGGCGGCGGCATCAAGCTGTTCTGCGCCGGCGAAGGCGTCGATCATCCGGATATCGCCAACGCTTCGCGTCGCATGAAGGACACCGAGTTCCAGCAATGCAAGAAGAACGGCGTCAAAGACATCGTCGAGGTCAAGATCGGCTTCGACGGTATCGTGCTGGCTCGGTCCAAGAAATCCAAGCCGATGGAACTGAGCCGTAAGGATATCTATCTGGCACTGGCCAAGCAGATTCCCGATCCCGACTGCGGTGGCTGTGACAATTTGATCGATAATCCCTACAAGACCTGGAACGAGGTCAATCCCGCGCTGCCCGCCACCAAGATCGAGGTGTTGGGTCCTCCGCCGACTTCTGGAACCCGCGATGCCTTTGCCGAACTCGCCCTGGAGGGCGGCTGCAAGGAGTTCAAGTGGATCGCCGCCTTGAAGAAGGACAACGAGCCGGAGTACAAGAAGGTCTGCCACACCGTTCGTGAAGATGGCGCCTATGTGGAAGCCGGCGAAAACGACAACCTGATCGTGCAGAAACTGGTTGCCAATCCGAATGCAGTCGGCATCTTCGGGTACAGTTTCCTGGAAGAAAACGCTGACAAGGTCGCCGCGGCGAAGATCGAAGGCGTGGACCCTTCGTTCGAATCGATCGCCGACGGCAGTTACTCGATTTCCCGCCCGCTGTACTTCTACGTCAAGAAATCCCATGTCGGGATGATTCCGGGTATCGTGGAGTACATCGCGGAATTCACCTCCGAGAAGGCTTGGGGCGAGGACGGTTACCTGTCCGAACGCGGACTCGTCCCGCTGCCGGCCGACGAGCGGAAGGAAATGGCCGAAGATGCAAAGAAGCTGAAGCCGCTTTCCCTGTAAGGGCTGTCACAGCCGCCGTCATTCCGCGACGGCCCGGGGGTCTTCGATCCTCGGGCCGTTTTTTTTCCTTGGGGAGAGTTCCGGAGTCGCCTTCCGCAGTGACTGGCGAACCGTTTAGAATGGCACGAGGATATGGATTCATCCTGCCGTTTCCCCAACCACCGCAGCTCCCAGACTTTTCGGATGCCCGAATCCTCGCGTTCGTTTCTTGCCCAGATGGAAATTCGCGCGGCGGTCACCGGACCGCTGGTGGGCCTTTCCTTCGGCGTCAAGGATTTGATCGACATCGCCGGCCATGTGACCGGCTGTGCCAATCCCGACTGGGCCAGGAGCCATCCGCCCGCGGTTGCTCATGCCGTGTGTGTGGAGCAGTGTCTGCAAGCGGGTGCCGTCTGCCTGGGCAAGACCTGTGCGGACGAGCTGGCTTTCGGTCTCACCGGCGAGAATGCGTTCTACGGCACCCCGCTGAACCCAGCCGCACCCGACCGGGTGCCGGGGGGCTCTTCCAGCGGATCGGCGGTTGCTGTGGCCGCGGGCGAGGTGGATTTCGCCCTGGGTACGGACACGGCGGGTTCCATTCGCCTCCCGGCCAGCAATTGCGGCATCTGGGGGATGCGGCCCAGCCATGGCGGGGTTTCCGTGGCTGGTGTCAATCCGCTGGCACCCGGTTTCGATACGGTTGGCGCCTTCGCCCGCAATGGCGAGACGCTGCAGCGGGTCATGAGCCTGTTGCTGAACGTCGATCCGCTCCCCACCGTTTCCGGCAGGCTGTGGCTGTTGCAGGAGGGCTTCGACGCGGCCGAGCCTGCCGTCCGCAAGGCGTTCGGACCGGTCCTGAAGCGGCTGGCCGGCAGTTTCCCGAGCCGCGAGATTTCCTTGCGAAGCATCGATGGAGAAGCCGGGGTTTCCGGCATGGACAACTGGCGTCAGGTCTTTCAGCCCATTCAGTGGGCTGAAATCTGGAGTACCCTGGGTACATGGATCGAGTCGGCCCGGCCGGCTCTGGGCGAGCGCACCCGCCGCAACTTCGAGCTGGCCAAGGGGCTGGACCGCCGCCTGTTGCCGGCCGCGCTGGCACGCCGGGAGCGTTACCGGGCGGCACTTGCAAGAGTCCTCGGGCCGGAAGACGTGATCTGCTTCCCCACCGTGCACGCACCGGCGCCTTTGAAGGGCAGCCTCGGGCTGGACCGCACCCAGGGCGATTATTTTCCGCGGGTGCTAGCCCGAATGGCGATCGCGGGAATCTGTCGGCTGCCGCAAATTTCGCTCCCGGCGGTCGAAGTGGAAGGGGCGCCTGTCGGTCTTTCCCTGCTGGCCGCAGAAGGGAACGACGCGTTCTTGATGGCCGTCGCCCAGGGAGTGGCGGCCGTCCTCGATGACTAGTCGCCGGCTGGCAGTTTCGGCAAACCTGCCGGTTCCGGCATAGCCGGGGTGGCGATGCGATCCGTCGGGCGCCCGTTGAAGCGAGTCGGCCAGGTCTGGGAAGTCGCCTTCGCCTGGCTGCTCGTGTTGCCGGCCGCCGCACCGGTGCAGGGTGTCGAGCCGGGTGCACAGTTCTCCCCATCCGGGTCTTCGCCGGAACGTTCCGCTGGGTATGCCACAATTTACCGCGAACACGTTCACAGCACGGAACCGGACCGGCCGCGGAGGCCGGGCTCCACGCCCGCGCCCCGGGGGGTGGCTCCGGCGCCTCGGGTGGTGACGGTGAGGGAGCCCGGCCCTGATCTCGCCAATTTTCCCAATTCGTCCTACACCCTGCCCGAAGGTGGTATCTATCTGGAAATGAGCCCTTTCACGCTGCAGGGGGCGAGTTCGGATTCGGTGAAACAGTACAACTGGGAGTTCCTGTTCCGCTATGGCTTGACCGACGACGTGGAACTGCGCCTGTTCACCCAGGGGCTGACGGTGCAAGGGCCACCGCAGTCGGCGACGGGATTTGCGCCGCTGACGTTCGATACCAAGATCCATTTGTACAAGGACGATTTCGAGTATTTCAACTACTCGGTGGGGCTGGAAGCCTACGTGCAGAGCACCTGGGGGAGCCCCTTCTTCGACAACGGCACCCAGGGTTCGTTGACGATCAACGCGGATCATGTCCTGCCGTGGGGCATTGCTTTCAACTGGAACTTTGGTTTCGCCAGCCTAAAGGACTTCAGGGGCGCCGAGGTCATCCTGCCTTCGTTCCAATGGGCTTTTCAGCGCGACGTCGTCGAGGACTTCGCGCTGTTCATCCAGGGGTACGTGAACGCCGCAGCCCTGCCGCGCACGCTGCATGCCGGGGCGGTCGGGCCGGTCAAGACGTTGCAGGAGCATGCTGTCGGCGCCGGTTTTCAGTGGACCCTGAATGACCGCATCGCGGTGTTCGGGAGCTACAGCGGCGCGTTGGGAGCCTATGTGCCGAGTTATCTGGGCACGATGGGTCTGGCCGTCGCTTTTTGACTCAGCCGAACAGCTCCTTTATCCAGGCGCTGCGGCGTTCGCGCTCCAGCAGTTCGGTGCGTGCGCGGACCAGCACCAGGGTGAAGTAGTAGCACTGGAAGGCCAATGCCATCAACAGCAGCGGGAGCAACATGCTGGCGTGGATCGAAGGCTTGTCCAGCTTGGTGACCGTGGGGCCCTGGTGCAGGGTGTTCCACCATTCCACCGAGTAATGGATGATGGGGATGTTGACCACGCCGACCAGGATCAACAGCCCACCGGCGCGGGCGGCGGTGCGCTTGTCATCGATCGCCGAGACCAGGGCGATGTAGCCCAGATAGAGGAACAGCAGAATCAGTTCGGAAGTCAGCCGCGCGTCCCACACCCACCATGTCCCCCACATCGGCTTGCCCCAGAGCGAACCGGTCACCAGTGCGAGGAAGGTGAACGAGGCGCCCATCGCCGCCGAACTGGAGGCCATCACATCGGCCAGCTTGATGTTCCAGATCAGGTGGATGGCGTACAGCACCGCCATGAAGGTGTAGATGAACATGGACATCCAGGCCGCCGGCACGTGGACGAACATGATCCGATAGCTCTCGCCCTGCTGATAGTCCGGCGGCGCCTTGAACAGACCGAAGTAGAGACCTGTGACGAACAGCAGAACGGTGATCGTGCCCAGCCAGGGGATCAGCTTGCCGCTGATGCGGTAGAAATGCTTGGGCGATGCGAGCTTATGGAAGAAGGTCCACATGGCGTCAACTCATGCTTATGCGCAACGCGGCCGCGATGGCGACAGGCGCGAGCGTCAGCGCCAGCGTCAGCAAAGCGGCCAGGAAGTACAACTGACCTTCCACCGGCATGCCGGCACCGGCGGCGGCGACGGCATTGGTGGCGAAGATCAGCACCGGGATGTAGAGGGGCAGTATCAGCAGGGTCAGCAAGATGCCGCCGCGCTTGAGGCCCACGGTCAGCGCCACCCCGATGGCGCCGATCAGGCTCAGCAGCGGCGTGCCGATGGCGAGCGTCGTTTCCAGCGTCCAGGCGGCCCTGGAGGGCATGTCCAGCAACAGGGCCAGGAGCGGCGCCAGGAGCAGCATGGGCAGGCCGCTGACCAACCAGTGTGCCAACACCTTGGCGATCACCAGCAACGCCAGCGATCGGGGGCTGAGCAGCATCTGTTCCAGCGAGCCGTCGTCGAAATCGCTCCGGAACAGGTTTTCCAGCGAGAACAGCGCGGCCAGGAGGGCCGCTATCCAGATCACTCCAGGGGCGATCCTTCTCAGCAGTTCCGGGTCAGGGCTGACACCCAAGGGGTAGAGCGTGACGATGATCAGGAAGAACAGCAGCGGGTTGGCGAGTTCGCCGCGATGGCGGAACGCCAGCACCAGATCGCGCCGCAGGATGGCGAGAAAGGCGGAGGCGAGGCCGTTCATCGTAAATCCGGTATTTGGATGAATCTGAAAGGCCGCAAGCCCTCATCCCCGTCCCTTCTCCCAATGGGAGAAGGGCGTAAAGGCCCTCTCCCTTTGGGAGAGGGTTTGGGTGAGGGGAAACTACGGTTGGCATTCCTTTGAGGCCATTTGTAGAGATTCGACCGCCTTTTCTCATTCATGACAGATTCAGGCTCCGGCAGTCGCCCCGGACATCCAGGGCATGGTGTGAAGTCATCAGTGCCATCCCACCGTTCGCCAGATGGAATTCCAGCAGCTCGCGCACCAGGGCGATCCCCCGCACGTCCAGGGCGGTGAAAGGTTCGTCGAGAATCCACAGGGGGACCGGATCGAGCAGCAGGCGGCACAGCGCCGTGCGCTGCTTCTGGCCGGCGGAAAGTCCACGCGCCGGCACGTCCTCGAAGCCGCGCAGACCAACCCGGGCCAGGGCGTCGTCGATGCGCGCCTCATCGGCCATTCGACCGCGGAGGGCCACCGAAACCCGGAGATTTTCCAGCGGCGACAATTCGGCCTTCAAACCAGGCGCGTGTCCCATGTAGACCATCTCGGTGAAGTAGCTCGCCCGGTGGTGCTGGATGTCCAGGCCGCGCCAGCGCACCTCGCCCTCGGCGGGGCGGCTCAAACCCGCCAGCACACGGAGCAGACTGGTCTTGCCGGCGCCGTTGGCGCCTTCGACCTGCAGCAGTTGGCCAGGCGACAGGGTCAGGTTCAGGCCGGAAAACAACAGCCGGTCGCCCCGGATGCATTCGAGGCCCTCGGCGCAAAGAGGGGCGTCTGACAAAGGCGTGGATGTTCAAGGATTAGAGAAACGCGCGGCTCGCCGCGCGGGTCACATCTTACCTTCGCCGAAGTTCAGTGCATAGATGGTGATATGGGAACCCCAGCCGGACTGATAGACCGTTTGAGCCTGCGGCAGCGGTCTGGCCAGAGAGGTGGTGAAGGGCAGCAGCCGTGCAAGCAGGGTATCGCGGCCTTGCGGCGTGGTGATGCGCCAGGCCTGCACGCCGGCTCCGGGCGTCTGCTGGACCAGATAGCTGGCCTGATCGACGTCCTGCCGGGCCCACTGCTGCACCGCCGCGATCTGGCCGTGCAGGTCTCCACCGGGGAAGCGGGCGGCCTCGAACGGGAGACGGACGCCGGCCAGCGCCTCGATTTCGCCGAGGCGGGCCAGATCGTCCAGACAGACGAGCAGGTAGACCGGACGCTCTGCCGGTAGCTCGGCTTTCATCGCCTCCAGGGCCGCGTCCGCCTCCATGGTCAGCCAGCGCGCCAGGCGCCGCGACGCATCCGGCACCGCCGCAAATCCGCCCGCGACCTTGCCCCATACGCTCCGCTCCTCATCGTCCGGGAAGGCGGCAGCGGCCGGCCGGTCGAGCCACGTCTCCCGGCCACTGAGGAAATGGATACGCTGGGCATCGTCCCACCAGGCGAGGAACAGGGCGTTCCCGTCCGTATGGCGGATGATGGCCTCGCCCACGGCCTTCCATGTGTCGTGCCGCAGCCGATCCGCAGGAAACAGGGTCACCCGGTGGCTTTGGTTACGGGCGTCGCGGTAATCGGCCACGGTCAGTGTGACCGAGGCATTGCCGCGGCGCAGGGCGTAACGCGTCAGCGCGGTGATGGGGAAAGCCCCGCCGGGTTCCAGAGCGGTTCGTTCCGCTTCGGTCGCCGGCACCTCTTCAAGAGTGACAGCCGGGCGGAACCGGTCGTACAGCAGCAGCGCGCCGCCCGACAGCAGCAGGACCAGGCCCGCCAGGCTGGCCAGCCGAGACCGCTTCGGCTGGCCGGTCTCGCCCGACATCAGTGCTTGCGCCGGTAGAGCAGTACGGCGATGCCTGCCAGCAGCGCCAGCCCGCCCAGGACGTTGCGGACGTTCGAGTCATCCTTTCCGGCGGGCGGGTTGGCCGCGGCGGCGCCAGGGGCATTGCCGGACTTCTCGCGCAAACGGGTGTTCTCGTCCATGATGACCGCGTAATCCCGCATCAGCTCGGACCAGCCTTCGGTATAGGTGAATCCTCCAGGGTTGCCGTGGACCAGCCCCTTGTAGAGCTTGATCAGGTCATGTTCCCACATGTCGGCATGGACCCGTTCCACGTGGCTGGGATTGTTGCCCTTGGCCCAGAACAATTGGAAGAATCCGCCGGGAGCGTCTTTCTCCGGTGCCGGGGGCGCAGGGCGGTTGGTCTTCTGGCCCGGCAGCAGACCGTCCCTGAATAGTCCTTCGACGACCTGCTTGGCTTCCTGCTCCACCTTGAGTCCGGCGAGTGTGCCCTTGTCGGCGGCTTCCAGATAGCTCCGGGCGAAGCTCGGACTGTGGCAGTGGGCGCAGGTGGTATTCCAGTTTTCCTTGCGGCCTTCGAACCAGGGATGCTTCAGGTTGTCGGCGATGGCCGGGGTGGGGTTGAAGCCCCAGCGGACCTTGCGCACCAGGTTGTGCGAGAACTCGCCGTTGAACTCGAAATGGCAGTATTGACAGGTGGGTGCGGTATAGCCGCCCTTGGTCAGGGCGTCCTTGAGCGGGACATCGAAGTTCCAGGTCGATTTGTGGGTCTGGTAGACCGTGCCGTGCTTGGACAGCGTGTAGTTCTCCCACTCGTTGTGATCGACCCCGTTGTGGCAGGTCGCGCAGGCCTCGGGCTGACGGGCCTCGGCGGCCGAGAAGCTGTGGCGGGTGTGGCAGCCGTCACACTTGTTTTGCTGGTAATGGCACATGTCGCAGCCTTGGGCGATTTCGCGCTCGGCCATGCCGGCCCAGATGGCGGTTTCGACGTTGGCTTCCCAGTCCACCGCGTGGGAGGGATGGCCCTTGCCCCACTGTCCCTGCGGCCACTGCTGGTCCTTCTCGGATTCGGCCTCGGCGAACTCCTGCAAGTGACAGCTGCCGCACTGAGTGCGGTCCGGCATGACCAGGTCCTTGTCGTGGCGGATGGACTGGGCGCCGACCTTGCCGTGGCAGTCGATGCAGCCGACTTCCTTGAGCGGTTCGCCTTCTTTCAGGACGCCTTGTTTGACCAGATTCCTTTCGATCTCGGCCAGCTTCTCCTTCTTGTAGAAACGTGCGTCCTGGCCGTTGCTGAGATTCCTGATCGCATCGAGCTTCGCATGGGTGCTGTTTTCCCACGCATGGAAAGCGCCCGGCGTCAGGCTCTGGTGACAGGCCACGCACTGGTCACGGCTCACTTCGCCCGAGACCGCCGTGGGCGGTTGATAGAAATTCCGGGGATTCCAGTATTTCTGGATCGGGATCGGCTCCCAGTACTGCGAGAACTTGCCCTTGCCGGGATGGTCCTTCTCGTACTTGTCCTTGAGCCCGGAAAAATCCGTCTCGCCCGCGGTGGCGGATGCCGTCAGCTGAACGAACATCAGCAAAGCGGCCAGCAGCCATGTCGTAGTCATTTTGATCATTGGGGTGTGCTCCTTCGGCAATCCATCCTGGTCGTTATCGGTACAAAGTATCGGAACAAAACCAAATGACGTCAACAATCAAGAGGCGTCGTTCGAGGCGCCCCGGTCTGGCGGAACGCCGGCTCGTCCGGTGTCACTCCGAGGTGCTCGGACTCCAGAACGCCTGGCTGACGACCGGGTGTTCCTTGAGCTGCTGGAGGATGCGCTCCAGGTGGCTGCCGTCGACCGAGGCGGCAGCGAGCGTGGCCTCGATTTCGATCTCCTCGTCGCCGAAGGCATGCACCGCCAGATCGCCGAGCGGGTAGCCAGCCTGCTGCAACACCTGCTCCACCAGAGCCAGCGCATCCTTCCGCCATTGGCGCGGGGCGATGACGTAGACGGTATGGGTGACTTCCACCGCCGGTGTATCGATGGGCTGGCGGTTGATGCGGTCCACCACGGGACGCAGGAGAGTATTGGCGGCCAGCACGAAAACGGTGGCGAGCAGCGCTTCGAGAATCAGGTCTGCGCCGGCGCAGGCACCCACCGCCGCCGATCCCCACAGGGTGGCGGCGGTGTTCAGGCCGCGGACGTTGCCTTGTTCACGCATGATGACGCCGGCCCCCAGGAAGCCGACGCCGGACACGACGTAGGCGACGACGTGCACGGCGCCGTCGTGGCCATGCAGGCGGTTTGCCATGTCGACGAAGATGGCGGCGCCCAGCGCGACGAGGACGTTGGTGCGCAGTCCGGCGGTACGCTGGCGGAATTGCCGTTCGAGTCCGATCACAGCGCCGAGCGCGAAGGCCGCCGTGAGGCTGATCAGGGTGTCCGACAACGAGGTGATGTTGATGTTCTGGATCGCTTCCATGTCAGGATGCCGGCGTGGCGGCGGCCAGCCCTTCGGCGATGGCGGTCAGGGTCGGGGTGGCGATGCCGGCAGCTTTGGCGTGGTCCAGCGCCCGCCGCAGGCGTGCGGGCGCGGTGCGCCCCGTGCAGATGTGATTGGGGTCGCCGGCGAAGCCTTCGAGCATGCCGGCCATCAGCCGGCGGCGGGGCAGGCGGGTCTGGGTGAGCCATTCCTGGATGTCGAGGATTTCATCTGCCGTTTTCTCCGCCAGTTCGCGGTGCCGGTCCCACAGCTCGCTCACCGTACCGCCGGTGCGGAGGCCGGCGATGTTGATGGTGAGGATGTAGAGGTTTTTCCGGACCAGTTCGTACAGCAGTTCCTCGTCGGGAATGGTATGACACGGCACCTCGATCGCTTCCAGGGACTGGACGACCAGACCGGCACGGGGTCCGGCGACCGGGGTGGGCAGGACCGGGACGAAGGGTCGGCCTTTTTTCTTGTCGAACCAGACCACGATCACGGTGGGATCGGTGATGCCGTGGCGCTGCCAGTCGCACGGCAGCAGTTCGTTCTGCAACAGGCCCAGCCGCGTGCGCCATGCCGATGGCATCGACGCTAGCACCGGATGCAGCTCCGTTTCTCCGACCGCGACCAGCACCAGATCGGGCTCGGGAATCGCCTGCGCCACGCTTTCCGGTCGGCTTCCCCGCAGGATGGGGTGGACGGGGTGGCCGCATTTCAAGAAACCCCGCGCGAACAAATCGCCCATTTCTCCCATCCCGATGATGACGACAGGTTTTTTCATGAGGCATCTCACCACAGGCTTTTCAGTCGCCGCACAAAAGACCCGGCAATTGTGCCATCGACCCGAACACGATGGCACCCGCCTCGGCGAGGGTAGCCGGTTCCTCGTCGCCGGCATAGCCGTACACCGTCATGCCGGCCGCCCGCGCCGCCAGCACGCCGCTGCGCGAATCTTCGACGACCGCGCAGCGCTCGGGCCGGGCGCCCATTTGCTGGGCCGCATACAGGAAGAGGTCGGGCGCCGGCTTGGGATGCGCGACCTGGGCAGCGGAATAGGCGTGTTCGCCGAAATAGCCGCCAAGCCCGGTCACCGTGAGTGACAGTGCCAGCCGGGCCGGCGGCGACTGGGAAGCCACGCACAGCCTGCCGCCGCGCGCCGTCAGCAGATCCAGCACCGGACGTACGCCCTCCACCGGCTGCAGGTCGCGCTGGAAGCCCTGCGCGGTGGCGATGCCGAGTTCATAGAACCAGTCGGCGTTCAAGGGCGGCAGGGCTTCGTTTTCCGCCCAGCGGGCCACGTCCGCCATGGTCTTGCCCTTGAACATGGCGCGCAGGGCATCGGCCTCGACCGGCAGCCCGCGTTCGCTGAAGAATGCGGCAGTGATGCGGTTCACCAGCCGCTCGCTGTCCACCAGCACGCCATCGCAGTCGAAGATGACGAGTTCGTATTTCATGGGGCCGGGCCGATGAGTTCCACGGCGTTGCCGTCCGGGTCGCGGCAGAACACGGCGCGCCGTCCGGAGCGGCTGGTGGTGTGAGGTATGCCGGCCCGAGCCAGCCGGGCGAGCAGCTTCTCCCAGTCCGCCACCGCCAGCGCCACGTGGCGGTCGCGCCCGCCGTGCCTGGGCCGTTCCGTGCCCTGGTCGGGATTGGGGAGCACCATGAGATGGATTTGTTGGGCGCCGAGATCGTACCAGATCCCGTCGAAATCGAAATTCGGCCGGGCATCGCTGGGCGACAGTTCCAGCACGCCTTCGTAGAAGCGGCGGCTGGCCTCCAGATCGGATACCAGGAGGGAGACATGGTGCAAATGGCTGATGAGGGGCGTGTGGGGCATCGTAATCCGGTCGGGCTGCTGGCCACGGGGCTGGGATTGTGCCAGAAGCGGGGGGCGGCAAGTAACGGTCTGCATGATAAGTTACCGTCTTTCAGACTCGATTCCTTTCCCCCTTACCATGAACGACGACATGACGGCTGAATTCTCGACCGACGCCCAGCAGCTTCTCGATTTCATCGACCAGAGTCCCAGTCCCTGGCATGCCGGGCGTTCGATAGCGGCCCGGCTGCTGGCAGCCGGTTTCCGGCGCCTGGAGGAGGGCGAGGTGTGGCGGCTGGAGCCCGGCGATCGCGCTTTCGTGGTGCGCGGGGATTCGTCCGTGGTCGCTTTCATCGTGGGCGGGGGGACTCTGGCCGAAACCGGCTTCCGTATCGTCGGGGCGCACACCGACTCGCCCGGCTTGCGGGTCAAGCCGCGAGGGGCGCATGCGGAAGGCTCCATGCTGCGGCTGGGGGTGGAGGTCTATGGCGGGCCGATCCTCGCGACCTTCGCCGACCGGGATCTGAGCCTGGCGGGGCGGGTGGGCGTGCGGACGGAGGCTGGCGTCGACATCCGCCTGGTCGATTTTCCGGATGCGCTGGTGCGCCTGCCGAACCTGGCCATTCACATGAACCGCGAAGTCAACAAGGACGGGCTGAAGTTCAACAAGCAGACCGAACTGCCGCTGCTGCTGGCGGTGGCGGACGAAGTACCGGCGGAGGACCGGCTGCGCGCCTTGCTGTCGGAGCGGGCCGGCTGCGATCCCAAGGATGTCTTGAGCTGGGAGCTGAGCGTGTTCGACACTCAGCCGGGGGCTTTCTGGGGCCCGCAGCGGGAATTCATCGCCGACGGCCAGCTGGACAATCTCGCCTCCTGCCATGCCGGCCTGAGCGCCCTGCTGCAGGTGTCCCACGCCGAGGCGGTGGCGGTGGCGGCGTTCTTCGATCACGAGGAAATCGGCAGCGAAAGCCACAAGGGCGCGGACGGTGCGTTATTGCCGGACGTGCTGGAACGCATCGCACTGGCGTTGGGACTGGACCGTACCGGCTACAAGCGGGCGCTGGCGCGCAGTTTCCTCGTCAGCGCCGACATGGCACATGCCTATCAGCCCAATTTTCCGCAGTCTTACGAACCGCAGCACAAGGTCTTCGTGAACGCGGGTCCGGTCGTGAAGACCAATGCCTGCGGCCGTTACGCGACCGATGCGGAGGCGGCGGCGCGGATCATCCGCCTGTGCGAGCGGGCGGAGGTGCCGTACCAGCAATACGTGCACCGCACCGATCTGGGCTGCGGCAGCACCATCGGCCCGATGACCGCTGCCCGCTTGGGTATCCCCGCGGCCGATATCGGCAACCCGATGTGGGCGATGCACAGTGTCCGCGAAAGCGCCGGGGTACGGGATCATACCCACATGATTCGTCTATTGCGGTGCTTTTTCTCAACGGGAGCGTGAGCTGCCGTCGTTCAGCCGGTAAATCAGCACATGTTCGCGCGGGCTGGGAGAAAACGTCTTGAGGGCTTCGCGGTTCAGCGCCTTTTCCGCCTTTTTGAGGTCGCGCGGCGAGGTCAGGCGCAGAGCCAGATAGTCGGGCAGGTCGGGCTGGGTCAGCCAGTCCGCGAGCCGGTCGAGCGGCATCAGCCGGCGGGTCTGTTCCTGGTTCATGGGGCGTCCGGCGTAATAGTCGATCCTCGGATCATTGGTCACCAGGCTCGCGCCGGCCGGGATGTTTTCCCGTACCCAACCGCCGACATCGCGCAGGTAGAGCCGGTAGTCGGGAGTCACGACGGCGCTCTTGATGCACAGCACCGCGACCAGTCCTAGCGCAAGCCGCCTGGCCCAGGGCGATCCCGTTCCGGCGGCGATGCGTTCCAGGTATACCGTGCCGGCGAGCAGCAGCAGCGCGGACGGCAGCAGCGCGTAGCGTTTGTCCGGGACGAGCTGGACGGCCAGGAACACCAGCAGGGTGCCGCTGGCCATGGCGGCCGCCCAGAGGATCAGACCGAACCGGGGAGGCAGCCGACCGCCGAATCGATGCACGGCGTAAGCGAAAATCGCTAGCAGCACCGGTCCGAGATTGGCGCCGATCAGCCACAACAGGGTGGCGACGAGACCCGTTCCGAGGATCAGTTTCGCGTACTCCGCGCCGTAGTCGTTGGGGAGTGCTGCGGCCAGCCGATCGGCGTGCAGGGAGAAGAATTTCCAGATCAGCGTGGGGTCATGGTAGCCGTAGGCGGTGATTTCCCACAGCTTGCCGGGGGCGAGCCTGCCGCTGGCGAGGAGAGCAGCGCCCAGGATCAGCACCGGTACGATGCCGCTGATCGGCAAAAGGAAGTTGTGCGCCCTGGCGCGCCAGGGCAACGGCTCGACCAGGAAGTAGAGGGGAACGGAGAGGATCAGCACCAGTGCCTCGATCCGGAACACGAACGCCCCCGCCATGCCGGCTTGCCAGAGCAAGGCATGACCCAGCTTGCCCCGAGGCTCGAAACGGAACTGGACCAGATGCAGCAGTCCCCAAAGGCTGGCCGCCAGAAAGCCCCAGTCCCGGACGATGTTTAGCCGGTCGCCCAGCGCCGGGAAAGCCAGGATGAGCAGCACCGGCGTCCAGCCGGAGGGCGTTTCCCCGGCCCCCCGCAGGACGAAATGCAGCCGGACGAAGCAGTCCGCGATGACCAGGAAGCAGAATGCGCCGAGCGCGTGGGCGGAAGTCTCCAGAGGCCAGCCGGTGAGGCGGGACGCCGCCGCGATCAGCAGGGAATAGCCAGGCCAGCCGTAGACCGCCACCGCGGATTTCACGCCCTGGTCGAGAAAGGCCGCTGCGGCATCCAGGTACAGAACGCCGTCTTTGTTGATGACATCGCCCACGGTCAGCGAAATGACGAAGAAGCCGGTCATGAGCGCAGCCGCGGCGAGACGCGCGCCGGATTCATGACGGGGAATGAGGTACGGGGGATGGGACATGGCGGGCATCAAGGCGCGTGGGCGAAGGTGCGGACCCCGTCGGGGTGGGCGAGGAGCCGGCCGGCCACCAAGACGGCCCCCTTCACCGTGAGGTGGTTGCCGTCGAACTGGTAGATCAGGTCGTCGTCGTGATGGGCGTAGCAGTACCGAGCATCACACAAGACCGCCGCCGGGTCGAACACCCGGACCTTGCCCGGAAAGCGGGCCGCGGCATTTTCGAGCAGGGTGCGTGCGAGCGTCTGGTCACGTTCGTGATCGGCCCGCGGCATCTGGCAGCCGGTTTCCGGGCTTTTGGGAAGCAGCGGGCGCAGCAGCGAATAGCAGGCGGTCATGACGGTTCGGTCCATGTCCGGGTTGTCCAGGCTGAGGATGACGTATTTGTCGGCCTCTGCGAGGCGCTGCAGGGTGTCCGACAGGCCGATGCGGAACAGTCCTGCGGCGCTTTCGGCACCGCCGCCCCGCGTGCTGCGCAGCGTCATTCCGCCGTCCAGGTACTGCTTGTAGAACGCCGCGATGACCACCGTCGTGATCTCCGGCGTCCGCGCGATGAAGTCGATCACGTTGCCGACGAACGGCTGGCAGCCGGCGCTTTTGCCGTTTTTCTTGACCGTGTCCAGTCCGACGAAGGGTAGGCAGCTCCCGCGTCCGAGATTGATGACGGTTTCCGGGCGGGCCACCGCGGTCGCCAGGCCCTGGTAGAGCATGTTGCCGTGGGAGTCGCCGATCACCACGGTCAGTGGCTGGTCCCTGGGCAAGTCACCGAGCTGGAAGAAGTCGTCGCCCGGCTTGAACTCGCCCTGGAAAAGCGCTCTCGCGACGCCGTTGTCGCGGTAGCCCTCCGTGGCCAAGCGGGGAAGGTCGCGGTCGATCTTCAGCCGGACCTCGGCGAGTGCGGCGCGTTCCGGCAGGCCGTCCGCCAGGAATACGGTGAGGCCCAGGCCAGCCGTGGCGGTGAGCATCAGCCCCAGCGATGCCAGTTTGAGCCGCTGCAACCCGGAAGCGCCGAAACGCAGAGGGCGTTCGACGTAGCGGAAGGTCAGCCAGGCCAGCAGGAAGGCGGCGGCGGCGAGGAGCGCGGCACGATGATGCAGCGGCTCGCCCGAGCGCAGGATCAGCCCGAACGACAGCAGCAGCCAGTGCCAGAGATAGAGGGGGTAGCTGATGACCCCGATGAATACCAGCGGACGGCTGGCGAGCAGCCGCCGGTTGATCCAGGTATCCGGGCCGGCGCCGATGAGCAACAGGGCGCCCAGCGTGGGCAAGAGCGCCCAGGCGCCGGGGAAATCCTTGTCTTCGTCCAGAACCAGGACCGCCGCGGCAATCAGCAGCAGGCCGCCAGCCGCCTGCAGCTGGTGGCGCGTGTCCGTCGTAGGTTTGGCCGCGGCTCGCCGGAAATGGACATAGGCCAGGATGCTTCCGCCCAACAGTTCCCAGAATCGGGTGAAGGGCAGGAAGAAGGCGGAAACGGCGTCGCGATGGACCAGGTAGAGGTTGCCGCCGAAGGACAGGACGGCGAGCGTGAGCAGGGAGTATGCCGGATTGGCGCGGAGACGCCACAGCAGCGCCATGAGCACGGGATAGACCAGATAGAACTGTTCTTCGATGCCCAGGGACCACAGGTGCAGCAGGGGCTTGAAGTCGGCCGCCGTGTCGAAATAGCCCGATTCGCGCCACAGCACCAGGTTGGAAACGAAGCCGGCTCCGGCAGCGACGTGTTTCCCCAAGTCCCGGTACTCGTCGGCCAGCAACGCGAACCAGCCGAATCCCAGACCGCCCAGCAGCACGGTGATCAGCGCCGGGAAGATCCGCCGGGCCCGGCGTGCGTAGAAGTCCGCGAAACCGAAACTGTCGGCGTCGAGGTTTCTGAAGATGATGCCGCCGATCAGGTAGCCGGAAATCACGAAGAACACGTCGACCCCGGCGAAGCCGCCCGGCAGCGAACGCGGATAGGCGTGAAACACGATGACGGCCAGGATGGCGACGGCGCGCAGACCGTCGATGTCGGGGCGATAGGCGAGATGTCTGTGGATGCGCATGTCCGGTTCAGCAACGCCGGTGGATGTGGCCGGCATGAGCCGGGCGCGGGGAGGCCGGCGGTGGGGTGGAATTACGGTTTGCCCGGGGCGGGACGGCGGTCGAAATGACGTATGTGCTTGTCGGCGTTGTAACTTCGCTGTGGGTTGGGCATCATTGTAACGATGGCCGCCAGGCATTTCGAGATTTCCCCACGTTTTTCGCATGAAACATTCAGCTTCGGAGTCCAAGCCGCTGTCGAGCGGACTGGCCATCTACCGCCGCCTGCTCCGCTATGGATTTCCGTACTGGAGGTCGTTCTGCGTCGCCGTGGTGGCGATGATCGCCTATGCCGCCATCACGCCCTTCTTTGCCAAGCTGATCCAGCCGCTGATCGACGGCAGCTTCATCGACAACGATCCGACGGTGCTGCGCCAGGTGTCCCTGATGCTGATCGGCCTTTCCGTCCTGCGCGGCATCGCCGGCTTCCTGAGCGAATACTGCTCCGGTTCGGTCGGGCGGCGCGTGATCGCCGATCTGCGCCGGGACATTTTCGACCAACTGCTGAATCTGCCCTGCAGCTTTTATGACAACGCTTCGGGCGGCCAGCTCCTCTCCAAACTGCTCTATAACACCGAACAGGTATCGGCGTCGCTCCAGCAAGGCATCATCACCTGCATCCGCGAAGGCTTCACCGTCATCGGTCTGATGGCGCTGATGGTTTATCAGAACCCGGTGCTGTCCCTGGTCTTTCTGGTGCTGGGGCCGGTGCTGGGGCTGAGCGTCCGCTTCGTGAGCAAGCGGTTCCGCCGCCTGAGCATGCGCATCCAGGAATCCATGGGCAAGGTGAGCCATGTGACACAGGAAGTGATCGATGCCCAGCGCATCGTCAAGGTGTTCAACGGCAAGGCCTACGAGGCCGCCAAGTTCGCGACGGAAAACGACCGCAACCAGAAGCGGCAGATGAAGCTGATCGCCACCGATGCTCTGGGCGGCGGGGTGATCCATCTCATCAGCGTCGCCGGTGTGGCGGGCATCCTCTACGTCGTGTCGCTCGATTCCGTGCGGCAGACGATCACGCCGGGCAGTCTCATGGCGTTCATCGCGGCGATGGCCATGATGCTGAGCCCCATCCGCCGTCTCAGCCAAGTGGTGTCGGTCATGCAGCGTGGCATCGCCGCCGGCGACAGCATCTTTGCCATGCTCGACTTGCCGAGGGAGCGCGACCGCGGCCGAATCAGCCTGAAGCGCGCCCGCGGTTCGATCGAGTATCGGCACGTCAGTCTGGTGTATGACGACCGTCACGGCGCTGCGGTCGACGACGTCTCACTCGTCATCCCGGCTGGCAAGACCGTGGCCCTGGTGGGCCAGTCGGGCAGCGGGAAGACGTCGCTGGTGCGCCTCCTGCCGCGTCTTTACGAGGCGACGGCCGGGGAAATCCTGATCGACGGGCACGACATCCGCGAACTGACGCTGGAGAGCCTGCGCCGCCAGATTGCTTATGTCGGGCAGGAAGTGACGCTGTTCAACGATACCGTTGCCAGCAACATCGCCTACGGCTGCCTGGACAGGGTGGGCCTCGATGCCGTGCGCGAGGCCGCGCGGGCGGCGAATGCGCTGGATTTCATAGAGACGCTGCCGCAAGGATTCGATACCCTCGTCGGCCAGCAGGGCATCGTTCTGTCGGGCGGCCAGCGTCAGCGTATTGCCATTGCGCGGGCCTTGCTTAAAAATGCCCCTATTCTGATCCTGGACGAGGCGACCTCGGCGCTGGACGCGGAATCCGAGCGCTACGTGCAGCAGGCGCTGGAAGTCCTGATGCAGAACCGGACGACACTGGTGATCGCGCACCGGCTGTCCACCATCCAGAATGCGGACCAGATTTGCGTGATGCGCGGCGGGCGTATCATCGAGTGCGGCACCCATGCCCAGCTCATGGCGGCGCGGGGCGGTTATGCCGACCTCTACGCGATGCAATTCGGCTATTCGAGCGTGCCGGAAGCGGTGGCGGTGCACGCCGTGCGCCGCTGACAGGGCCGGGATGACCGGCGTGTGACAAGAACGGGGACCAACCCCGCCAAGCATTTCGAGGAGTGGCGTGATGACCGAGCTTCTGTTTGTCTTCACCGTGGTTTTTGTCGGTTATGTGCTTTACGAGGTGTTCAAGACCGTGTCCCGGCCGGCGTCGACGGCGGAGACGCACCGAGCCTGTGCGCCTGACGCGGCTGTGGAGAAGCACGCCGAAATTCCCCCTGAGCCGGTAGCCGAAGAACCCGCGGCCGAGACGAAAGCGCCGGTCGCCGAGAAAGCAGAGACCGGAGGGGAAGAAAAGGCGGTGTCACTGCGCGATCCGGTCACGGGTGAAATCGCCGCCGTCCCCACCAATTACCGTTTCGCCAAGAAATGGATCAAGGAGGCTCTGGTAACGGAGGGTCTCCTGGACCGCGTCTACAAGAACGCCGAGTTGGAAGGTGAAACGGCGCGGAAGGTCAAGGATGCGCTGGAACGTTTCAAGGGACTGGCCAAGTATCAGGGTTGAACCGAAGGCTCCGCCGCGGCCGGAGCCTTTTCCATTTTTCGCAGCCGGTGGTGCAGGTACACCACCGCGCCCACGGCGGGGGCGTTCACGTCGTCAGCCCGCATCTTCAGTTTATTCAGGTCGATCCATGAATCTCCACGAATACCAATCCAAGCGGCTGCTCGCCGACTACGGCGTGCCCGTGCCGCGCGGCGGTGTCGCTTTTTCCCCGGACGAGGCCCGCTCCTGCGCGCTGCAAATCGGTGGCGAGCGCTGGGCCGTGAAGGCCCAGGTGCATTCAGGCGGACGCGGCAAGGCCGGCGGCGTGAAGCTGTGCAGCAGTGAAGACGAGGTGGCCGCGGCGGCGCACGCATTGCTGGGTTCCGAACTCGTGACCAGTCAGAGCGGTGGCAAAGGGCTGCCCGTCCATGCCGTCCTGGTCGAAGAGGTGCGCGGCATCGCGCGTGAGATCTACCTGAGTGTCCTGGTCGACCGCTCCAGCGCGACGATCATGTTCTTGGCCTCCGGCGAAGGCGGCATGGACATCGAAGCCGTGGCGGCCGGATCGCCGGAGAAGATACTTTCCAGCCGTATCCATCCGGCCGCCGGGTTCCAGCCGTACCAGGGACGGGACATCGGTTATGCCCTGGGGTTGGATGCGGCCCAGATCGGCACATTGGTCCGGCTGATGGCGGGCATGTACCGCCTGTTCGTGGAGAAGGATCTGAGCCAGATCGAGATCAATCCCCTGATCGTCACGGCGGAAGGCGAATTGCTGGCGCTGGACGCCAAGATCGGCATCGATGACAACGCGCTGTTCGCCCACCCCGAGCTGGCCGGGCTTCGCGATGCAAGCCAGGAGGACGCGCGCGAGAATGCCGCGCGCGAGCACGGGCTGAGCTATGTCACCCTGGGAGGCAACATCGGCTGCATGGTCAACGGCGCCGGTCTGGCGATGGCCACCATGGACATGGTCAAGCTGCACGGCGGGGAGCCCGCCAATTTTCTCGACGTCGGCGGCGGCGCAACCGCGGAAAAAGTGGCCGAGGCCTTCAAGCTGATCCTGTCCGATTCGGGGGTGCGGGCCGTGCTGGTCAACATCTTCGGCGGTATCGTCCGCTGCGATCTGATCGCGGAAGGGCTGATCGCCGCGGTGCGCGAAGTGCGGGTCGCTGTGCCGGTGGTGGTCCGGCTGGAAGGCACCAACGCCGGCGAGGGCCGGGCTCTGCTGGAGCGTTCGGGTCTTGCCATCATCGCCGCCGATGAACTGGACGAGGCGGCGCGCAAGGCGGTGGAGGCGGCGGCATGAGCATCCTGATCGGCAAGGACACCCGCGTCATCTGCCAGGGTTTCACCGGCAAGCAGGCGACTTTCCATTCCCGCCAGTGCCTGGACTACGGCACGCAACTGGTGGGCGGCGTCACTCCCGGCAAGGGCGGCAGCCGCCATTTGGACCTGCCGGTGTTCAACACCGTCCGCGAAGCGGTCGCCGCCACCGGCGCGAACGCCAGCATGATCTACGTGCCCCCGCCGTTCGCGGCGGATGCCATCCTCGAAGCCGCCGATGCCGGGATTTCGGTGATCGTCTGCATCACCGAAGGCATCCCTGTCCTGCACATGCTCAAGGTCAAGGCGGCGCTGGCCTCCTATGATGCGGTGCTGATCGGACCGAACTGTCCGGGCATCATCACGCCCGACGAGTGCAAGATCGGCATCATGCCCGGATTTATCCATCGCAAGGGCAGCATCGGCATCGTCTCGCGTTCCGGGACCCTGACCTACGAGGCCGTCTACCAGACCACCCGGGTCGGCCTGGGCCAGAGCACCTGCGTCGGCATCGGCGGTGATCCGATCAAGGGGCTGGATTTCATCGATGTGCTCGGTATGTTCGAGGAGGACCCGGACACCGCCGGCATCATCATGGTAGGCGAAATCGGCGGCAGCGCCGAGGAAGATGCCGCTGAGTTCATCCAAGCCCACGTCAGCAAGCCGGTGGTCGGCTACATCGCGGGTCTGACCGCGCCGCCCGGCAAACGCATGGGCCATGCCGGCGCCATCATCACCGGCGGCAAGGGAACCGGCGCCGGTAAGGTGGAGGCGATGCGCCGGGCCGGGGTCGAAATGGTCGATTCGCTGTCCGACATGGGGCGGCGGATGCTGGAATTGCTGAAGAACTAAGGCCGACCGCCGATCGTAAGCCCGGCGCGCAACCGTCTTGAATCTCCGTATCGCCATCGCCCAACTCGATTTCCTCGTCGGTGACGTCGGGGGGAATGCCGACCGGGTGCTTGCCGCCGCGGTCCGTGCACGTGACGAGCTGGGAGCCCACGCCGTGGTGTTCCCGGAGCTCGCCCTGGCCGGTTATCCGCCCGATGACCTCATCTTGCGTCCCGATTTCCTGACCGCCGTGGAGACGGCGCTGAAGGCCCTGGCCGAACGGGTGCGCGGGATCGATGTGATCGTCGGTTTTCCGGAGCGGCACGACGGTCTGCCCTTCAACAGTGCGGCGGTGCTGCGCGACGGCGGCATCCACAAGGTTTACCGCAAACAGATCCTGCCCAACTACGGCGTATTCGACGAGAAACGGCATTTTCTGCCGGGCAGCGCGCCTTGTGTGTTCGACCTCCGGGGCGTGCCGGTGGGGCTGACCATCTGCGAGGACGTCTGGTTTCCCGGACCGGTCGAACAGGCCGCGGCGGCGGGTGCCAGGCTGGTGCTGAACCTGAACGCTTCGCCCTTCCATGTCGGCAAATCGGTGGAGCGCGAGCACGTGGTACGCGAACGCATCGCCGCGGCGAGGGTGCCGCTGGTGTACACCAATCTGGTGGGTGGACAGGACGAACTGGTGTTCGATGGCGGCTCGTTCGTGATGGATGCCGCAGGCGGGCTGGTCTATCGGGCACCGCAGTTCGGCGAAACGCTGGACGCGGTCGGATTTACCGTCGATGAAGACGGGGTGAATCCCCTGCCAGCTAGGCTGGTCGAGCCCATGGGGGAGGTTGAGAGCGTTTACGCCGCGTTGGTGACGGGGATCCGCGATTACGTCGGGAAGAACGGATTCCGCGGCGCAGTGCTGGGGCTCTCCGGCGGCATTGATTCGGCGCTGACCCTGGCGTTGGCGGTCGATGCGCTTGGGGCGGATCGGGTCGAAGCGGTGCTGATGCCCTCACGTTACACGGCGGACATCAGCATCGAGGACGCGCGTCAGGAGGCCGAGACCCTGGCCGTGGCCTGGCATCTGATTCCGATCGAGCCTGTGTTCAGGAGCTTTCTGGAACTCTTGGCGGGACCGTTCGCCGGAGCGCCGGCGGACGTCACGGAAGAAAACATCCAGGCGCGCTGCCGCGGCGTCATCCTGATGGCCCTGTCCAACAAGCAGGGCCGGATTCTGCTGACCACCGGCAATAAAAGCGAGATGAGCGTCGGCTACGCCACCCTCTACGGCGACATGGCAGGTGGATTTGCGCCGCTCAAGGACGTGTCCAAGTTGCTGGTCTACCGGCTGGCCGAGTACCGCAATGCGATTTCAGCGGTCATTCCGCCACGGGTGATCGAGCGCCCGCCCTCGGCTGAACTGCGGCCGGATCAGAAAGATGAGGATTCGCTGCCGCCTTATGCCGTGCTCGATCCGATCCTGGCCCTGTATGTCGAGCAGGACCGTTCGATCGCCGAGATAGTGGCCGCAGGTTACCCGGAAGACGTGGTGCGGCGGGTGGTCCGGCTGGTGGATCGCAACGAGTACAAGCGCCGCCAGGCGCCGCCGGGCATCAAGATCACCCGCCGCGCCTTCGGCCGCGAACGGCGTTATCCCATCACCTGCGGTTTCGAGCCATAGCCGGCGAGTAGCCGCTCCACCTCGGCACCGGACGGTATGCCCGGCCGTGCGCCCAGCCTCGTGCAGCAAAGCGCTCCGGCGGCGCTGGCGTAGCGCAGCATCTCCGGCCAGTCCATGCCGGCGGCGAGACCCGCGGCGTAGGCGCCATGGAAGACATCGCCGGCGCCGGTGGTGTCCACCGCCTCGACCGGAAAGGCCGGCAGCCTTCCGGATTCCGCGCCGCGGCGCCAGATCAGGCCGTGCTCACCCAGCGTGATGACCACACAGGGCGAGTGTTCCGCCAGAGCGGCCAGAGCCCGTTCCGGATCGTTTCTACCCAGCCATTGTGCGGCAAATTTTTCCGAGGCGACGAGATGGCCGACCCGGAACATGAGCCATTCGCTGCCGCCATGCAGAGAGCCCGCATCCAGGACGGTGGCGGCATCGTGGGTCCGCGCCCAGGCCAGGGCCGGTTCCGAAAGATCGGGTTCATGACCGTCGAAGAGGATGCAGCGCGCAGGCGTCGCAGGAGGAACAAAAGCTTGCGGAGGGAGAGGCCGGGTGTCGCCCTTGTGGTTGACCAGGGCACGCCTGCCGTCCGGTTTGACCAGCACGACCGACAGCGGCGTCGGGGAAGAGCCGCGGACCACCGCCCGCGTATCGATACCCGCCGCGCGCAGTTCCTCCAGATGGCGTTCGCCGTAGAGATCCATGCCGAGGTATCCGGCGAAGCCGGCTTTCCGTCCCAACCGGGCCACGGTCACGGCGGCGTTGGCGGCGGGGCCGCCGCCGCAGGCCAGCAGCGCGTCGGCGACGATCTTCTCGTCCGCGGCCGGATGGTGCGGGACGGAGAAGACCAGATCGAACGAGGCATGGCCGATGCAGAGGACGTCAAGGGGCCTCGTTGTCATTTGTCGAAGCCGATGAAGTCCCATACTTCCTCCATGACCGTGCGTTCGTAATCCTCGTCCTTGCTCAGGCGGCCTTCGGCATAATTCAGGGCATAGACGCGGGCGATGTCATCGGCCATCTGCGGCATGTCGAGCTGGCGGTAGGCGTCTTCCATGATCCTGAGCGCGTGGGGGATGGCCTGGGTCCGTTGGTACTTCTGGACCACTTCCGCCGACCGCCGGATCGCCGCCACGTAGGCCCGGCGCCGCATGTAGTAGTCGGCCACATGGATGTCGTACATCGCCAGGTTGTTGCGCAGGGCGATCGCGCGCTGTCTGGCGTCTTCGCGGTAGACGCTGTTCGGGAACTTGTTGAGCAGGGTCTCGAAATCATTGTAGGCGTCGCGCGCGGAGCCCGGGTCGCGCTGAGAGGAATCGGTGGGCAGCCAGCGGTCGATGAAGCCGATGCCGCGGTTGTAGTTGATGAGGCCCCGTAGGTAATAGGCGTAATCGACATGGGGTTCGGTCGGGTTGAGCTTGATGAAGCGGTCGACCGCAGCGATGGCCGATTCGGGCTCGTTGTTCTTGTAATAGCAGAAGGCCACGTCGATCTGGGCCTGGGTGGCATAGTCGCCGAACGGATAACGGGCCTCCAGTTTCTCGTATAATTTGATGGCTTTGTCGTAGGAGCCGTCCATCATCGCGTGTTTGGCTTCGGCGTAGAACTGGGCCGGGCCCCAGTCGGCATGCTCATCCTTGATGTCCGTGTCTTCTTCCTTGCCCGCCGACCAGAACGGGAAGCTGGAGCAGGCGGTGAGTCCGGATACCGCGCCTCCCAGCAGGGCGGCGATCAGTACGATGCTGCGGGGGAAGCCCATGGGGGGGAACTACCTCGTGTGAGCGATTGACGGGCGCGTCAGCCATGCGAAAGGCCACGCAGTATAACCTATTCACAGACCTTTTCCTCCTCACCTTTACCGTGACCCGAAGCCGAATCCTGACGACCGAAATTCCACATCATCTGGCCGGTTTGCGGCTGGACCAGGCGCTGGCAGTACTGTTTCCGGACTTTTCCCGCGCCCGCCTGCAGACCTGGATCAAGGACGGCCATGCACTGCTGGACGGCATTCAAGTGGCGCCCCGCCAGAAACTGCTCGGCGGCGAGCGCGTCGAACTGCGGGCGGAGGCCGATGCGGCCGTGGAGTGCGAGGCCGAAGCGATCCCTCTCACTGTCGTGCATGCCGACGAGTCTATCTTCGTCATCGACAAGCCCGCCGGCCTGGTGGTGCATCCCGCGGCGGGGCACCCGGCCGGCACGCTGCAGAATGCCCTGCTGCACCTCGATCCGGCGCTCGCGGCGATCCCCCGCTGCGGCATCGTGCACCGGCTGGACAAGGACACCAGCGGCCTGCTGGTGGTCGCCCGTACGCTGGAGGCGCACAAATCCCTGGTGGATCAGCTCAAGGACCGGAGCGTGAACCGTGAATACCTGGCCCTGGTCCAGGGGATGGTCACAGCCGGGGCGACGGTGGACGAGCCGATCGGGCGGCACCCCGCGGACCGCAAACGCTTCGCCGTGCGTCCGGACGGCAGGGAATCGGTGACCCATTACCGGGTGGAGGAGCGTTTCTTGCACCATACTTTGCTGCGGGTGCGGCTGGAAACCGGGCGGACCCATCAGATCCGGGTCCACATGGCGCATCTGCATCATCCCCTGGTCGGAGATCCGGTTTATGGCGGCCGTGCACGCATCCCGGCCGCCGCCGATCCAGTGCTGATCGATGCCTTGCGCGGGTTTCGCCGGCAGGCCCTGCATGCGGCGCGGCTGGGGCTGATTCATCCGGAGAAGGGCGGGGAGATGGCTTGGGAATCGCCGTTGCCACCGGATTTCGACGCCTTGCTTCGTCTCCTGCGGAGCCTGGGGTGATGCTCTGGCTCGAGCCCGACTGGCCGGCGCCGCCGGGCGTGCGGGCGGCATCGACCCTGCGCCCGGCGGGGGTGAGCGCGGGCGTCTATGCCGGCCTGAATCTCGGGTCCCATGTCGGCGACGATCCGGCCGCGGTTGCCGCGAACCGCGCGTTGTTACGCCGCGATTTGGGGCTGCCGGCGGAACCCGCCTGGCTGCGTCAGGTACATGGGAACGAAGCGGTGGAAGCCGGCCGGGAGGCCGAACCCGAGGCGGATGCCAGCTATACCTGGAACGCCGGGGTGGTGTGCGCGGTGATGACCGCCGACTGCCTGCCGGTCTTGCTGTGCACCCGCGACGGGGCGGGCCTGGCCGCGGTGCATGCCGGCTGGCGGGGGCTGGCGGACGGTGTGATCGAGCGGGCGGTCGCGGCCTTGGGTACGTCCGATCTGCTGGCCTGGCTCGGTCCGGCGATCGGGCCGGAAGCCTTCGAAGTCGGCGACGAAGTGCGTGCCGTGTTCCTGTCGCGGGATGCCGAAAGTGACGCGGCCTTCCGGCCCGGCGATAATGGCCGCTGGCTGGCCGATATTTATCTGCTCGCCCGGCTGCGCCTTCGGCGCCTCGGTATCAGCGACGTCTACGGCGGTCACTGGTGCACCTATAGCGACGAAAGCCGCTTTTTCTCCTACCGGCGCGATGGAGTGACGGGCCGGATGGCCACGCTCGTCTGGCGCGACCGCTAAACACCTTCGAACGTTTTTCGCCGATGAGCGTATTACTCTGGATTCTGCTGTTTTCTCTGCTGGGCGGTGTGCTCAGCGTCATTGCCGCTTCGCTGTTCCTGCTCATTCCGGAAGACCATCACCCGCACCTTCTGCCGCATGGCGTCAGTTTCGCCCTGGGGTCCCTGCTCAGCGTGGCGTTCCTGCATCTCATTCCGGAGGCAGCCCAAGGCGTCGGCGTCGGCAACGTCGAGATGCTGTTCGCCACGGTACTGGCGGGTATCCTCGGCTTCTTCATCCTGGAAAAGCTGCTGCTGTGGCGCCATTGTCATGCCGGCGACTGCGAGACACACGGCGAGGGCCATTTCCACCAGCCTGCCGGTACGCTCATCGTCATCGGTGATGCGATCCACAATCTGGTCGATGGCGTGCTGATTGCGGCGGCTTTCCTGACCGACATCCGGCTCGGCATCGTCACCGCCCTGGCTGTCGCCGCCCACGAGATTCCGCAGGAGGTGGGGGATTTCGCCATTCTGTTGCAAAGCGGCTACGGCCGGGGCCGTGCGCTGTGGTACAACCTGATGGCCAGCCTGGGGACGGTGGTGGGCGGGGTGGCAGCCTATTTCGCGCTGGAGCGGATGAACGGCGTACTGCCTTACGTGCTGGCGCTGGCCGCCTCCAGCTTCATCTATGTCGCCGTCGCCGACCTGATCCCCTCTCTGCACCGCCGGACGCACCTCTCCGCCGCTCTTCAGCAGCTCGCGATGATCGCGGCGGGCATTGCTCTGATCGTGATGGTCAACCATTGGGCCGAAGGCATGCATCCGGACACGCCGGAGACGGCTTCCGTCATATCGCGATGACGGTGCCGAGTTCCACCACCCGGTCCACCGGCAGCTTGAAGTAGCCGGTCGGATTGTAGGCGTTGCGGAACATGGAGATGAACAGCACTTCTTCCCAGCGGTTCAGACCCCGCTCGGCGGAGCGGATCAGCGTTTCCCGGCCCAGGAAGAACGTGGTCTGTTCCAGATCGATGTGCAGCCCGGCATGGCGGCAAAGGTTCAGCATGCGCAGCACGTTGGGGCGCTCCATGAAGCCGAAGCGGGTCGTGATGCGGAAAAAATTGTGCTCCAGTGCCTCGATGGTGATCTTTTCCTTTTCCGCCGCGTAGGGCTTGTCGAGCGTGGTCATGGTGAGCAGGATCACCCGCTGGTGGATCACCTGGTTGTGCTCGTAGTTGCGTAGCAGGGCGAAGGGCAGGCTGAGGTTGCGGGCGGTCAGGAAGATCGCGGTGCCGACCGGCCGGAACGGCGGCGGCTCGTCGGTCAGCCGCTGCAGGAACCGGCTCAGGGATTCGGACTCCTGTTGCAGGCGGGCGAACAGGACGTCGCGGCCTTTTTTCCAGGTCGACATGACAGTGGCCAGAATCAGCCCCAGGCTCAGAGGAATCCAGCCGCCGTCGCCGAGCTTGGCCAGATTGGCCGTCAGGAACGACAGGTCGACGGACAGCAGGACCGCGCCGGTGACGAGCAGCGCCAGGCCCGGCCAGCGCCAGGTGTCGTGGGCCACGACCAGGGCCAGCAGGGTGGTCACCACCATGGTGCCGACCACGGCCAGACCGTAGGCCGAGGCGAGGCGGGAGGAGGAGCCGAACGCCAGCACCAGGGCCAGCACTGAGACCAGGAGCAGGCGGTTCACCGCCGGGGCATAGATCTGGCCCCGTTCGGATTCCGAAGTGTGGACCATGCGTTGACGTGGCAGGTAATCGAGCTGGATGGCCTGATGGGTGAGTGAGAATGCGCCAGAAATGACCGCCTGCGAGGCGATCACGGTGGCGGCCGTGGCCAGTCCGATCATCGGATAGAGTGCCCATTCCGGCACCAGCAGATAGAACGGATTCTGCACCGCTTCGGGGTTGCGGATCAGCAGGGCACCCTGGCCGAGGTAGTTCAGGATGAGGCTCGGAAATACCACGGCGAACCAGGTGACGCGGATCGGGGCTTTGCCGAAATGGCCCATGTCGGCGTACAGCGCTTCGGCCCCTGTGACCGCCAGCACCACCGCGCCCAGCGCCGCGAAGCCCAGACCCTGGTGGGCGGTGAGAAACCGGAATCCATGGAGCGGATTGAGGGCGGCGAGCACCTCCGGCGTCTGCCGCAGACTGACGAAACCCAACGTGCCGATGGAGAGGAACCACAGCAGCATGATGGGGCCGAACAATCGACCGACGCGTTCGGTTCCCCGTCGCTGGATCAGGAACAGCGCCAGCAGGATCAGGATCGAAGCCGGAACCACGTAGTGCGACAGCGCCGCAGTGGCTATCCCCAAGCCCTCCATCGCGCCGAGCACCGAAATGGCGGGCGTGATCATCCCGTCGCCATAGAAAAGCGCCGTGCCGAAGAGACCCAGGGAGATGATCCAGGCCCGGTGCTTGCGCCGGTGCCGCTGCCGCAGCGCGAGGGCGGTCAGGGCCATGATGCCGCCTTCGCCGTGATTGTCCGCATGCATGACGAACACCACGTATTTCACGGCCACGATGATGAACAGAGCCCAGAAGATCAGGGAGAGCGCGCCCAGGATGTTCTCCTGTGTCAGCTGGATCGCGTAAGCGCCGCCGAAGATTTCCCGCACGGTGTACAGCGGGCTGGTGCCGATGTCGCCGTAGACCACCCCCAGGGCGCCGGCGGACAGGGTCAGGAATCCGGAAGATTTCGATTTGGTTCGGTCCATGGACGTATCACGAGCTCCGGGTCGGAAGGAAGCGGCGTCGGTGGGAGCCTCGGCGCGAAGATTACCCAGAAGGAATCAGCTTTCCCACTGGCCTTGACTGATGCGGGCGCCCTTTCCGACCTCCAGTACGTAAACCGTCCCGGCGCCGGGTTGATGGGTATTGGCGGTTTCCAGGATGACGGCAGCGATGTGCTCGGCGAGGTCGTCGGGGGCGAAGATCTCGATCCGTTTCTTCGCCATGAAGGGGCTGAAATCCTGGGAGGCGCTGGCCTTGCCGCGGCCGAAGCCTTCGCAGTCCGACACGCTCATCCCGGGGAATCCGGGGATGTCGAGCAGCGCCATGGTCAGTTTGGACAGCATGAACGGCTGGATGTAGGCGCGTATTTCTTTCACGAGGCGGCTCCTCCGAAACGCCGGTAGAGGACAGGGAGCAGAGTCAGGGTCAGCCCGGTGGCGCTGATCAGCCCGCCGATGATGACCACGGCGAACGGCCGCGCCGTTTCCGAGCCGACCGAGTGCGACAGGGCCGCCGGAAACAGGCCCAGCATCGCCATCGATGCGGTCATGACCACCGGTCGCAACCGGCTCACCGAGCCGTCGATGATCGCATCCGTCATGCCGCGTCCTTCCCGTCGTAGCTGATTGATCTGGGACAGCAGGATGACCCCGTTCTGCACCGCGATGCCGAACAGGGCGATGAAGCCCACGGCGGCCGAGACGCTCAGGTGGATGCCGGTTGCCAGCAGGGCGCCGACTCCACCGATGAGCGAGAACGGCACGTTCATCACGATCAGTCCCGCGTGGCGCATCGACTTGAATGTCCAGAATAGCAGAAGAAAGATCAAAACCAGGCTGATGGGCACGATGATGGAGAGACGCTTCATGGCCCGCTGCTGGTTTTCGAACTGGCCACTCCATAACAGCCGGTAGCCTGGGGGCAGCCGGACCTCCCGGGCGACGCGCGCCTGGGCTTCGGCCACGAAGCCACCCTGATCGCGGTCGATCAGGTTGCATTTTACGGCGATGCGCCGCCGGTTGTCCTCACGGCTGATGCGGGAGGCGCCCTGGTCGACCTTGATATCGGCCAATTCGGCCAGCGGCACGCGGCTGCCCTGTGGCGTCGCGACCGTGAGATCGGCGATGGCGCCGACCGAGTCGCGCGCCTCTTCCTTCATTCGGACCACGACGTCGAAACGCCTCTCGCCTTCGAGAAAGCGGGTGGCGCTTCGGCCGCCGACGGCGATACCGAGGGTGTCCTCCACGTCGTCGACGCTGACGCCGTAACGGGCGATGGCGGCGCGGTCGATCTCGATCACGGCCTGGGCCAGACCGGACTGCTGTTCGGCGGCGACGTCGGTGGCGCCACGGATGGAGCGCAGGATACGGGTGACCTGATCGGCTTTTTCCTGCAGGACTTTCAGGTCGTCGCCGAAAATCTTCACCGCGATTTCGCCCTTGACGCCGGAAATCGCTTCTTCCACGTTGTCTTGGATCACTTGCGAGAAGTTGAACTGCAGTCCGGGGAAGACGTCGAGGTTACGCTGCATGGCCTCGACCAGCCGGTCCTTGTCCGCAAAGCGCCAGGTGTCCTTGTCATGCAGATCGACCAGAATCTCGAGATTGTTGAAACCCTTCGGATCGGTGCCGTCTTCCGGCCGGCCGAGCTGGGTCGTGATCGAGCGGACTTCGGGAAATTCCAGCAGGCGTGCGCGGATGTCGCGCTCCAGCTCTTTGCCCTTGGTCAGCGAAATCGGCGTCGGCAGGGTGATGGTGAGCCAGACGTTGCCCTCGTCGAGTTTGGGCATGAACTCGGTGCCGATGAAATGGGTCGAGCCGCCGGCCAGCGCCAGCAGGAGGCCACTGGCGACGTACAATCGGACCGGCCGCCGCAGAATGCCGGCTAGCAGCCGGCGGTAGCGGTGTTCCATGAAAGTCACCAGAGGGTTGTGTGCCTCCGACAGACGCGGTCCCAGCAGATAGGTCAGCAAGACCGGGACAAGGGTCAGGCTGACGACCAGGGAGCCGAGGAGGGCCAGGCTCAGCGTGTAGGCCATCGGCGAGAAGATCCTGGCCTCCACCCGCTGGAAGGTGAAGATCGGCAGGAAGGCGGTAATGATGATGGCTTTCGAAAACAGCACCGGCCGTCCCATCTCGACACTGGTGTCGAGCAGGGTCCGCCGCATTTGCGGGAGCCCCGCCTTGCGGTCCAAATCGAGCGAGATGCGCACGATGACCGCCTCCACCAGCACGACCGCCGTGTCGACGATGATGCCGAAATCGATCGCACCCAGTGAAATCAGGTTGGCGGAGATGTGCAGGGCATCCATGAGGATGAACGCGAACAGCAGGGAGAGCGGGATGACCACGATGACCACCAGGGCGGTCGCCAGTCGGCGCAGGAACACCAGCAGGACGGCGAGGATCAACAAGGCTCCTTCCAGCATGTTGTGCTCGACCGTGTGGATGGTGTGGTGTATCAGCTCCGTACGGTCGTAGAACGGGACGATTTTCACGCCGGGCGGCAGGCCGTGCCGGTTCAATCCATCGATTTCGGCCTTCACCCCGGTCAGGACCTCGATGGCATCACGGCCCTTGATCAGCAGCACCACGCCCTCGACCACTTCATCGGTCTGGTTGAAGCCGACGATACCGGTGCGCGGCTGGGGACCGATGCTGACGGTGGCGACGTTCTGGACATGGACCGGCACGCCGTCGCGGGTAGCCACGACGATGGACTTGATTTCGTCCATCGATTTGAGCAGCCCGACGCCCCTTACCACCAGCGCTTCGTAGCCGTGCTCGATGTAGCCGCCGCCGGTGTTGCCGTTGTTGTTCGCCACCGCCTGGTAGACGTCCTGCACGGTCAGGCGATAGTCCTTCAGGCGGTTGGGATCGATCTGTACCTGGTACTGCTTGACCCCGCCGCCGAACGACACCACGTCCGCCACACCCTGCACGGTGCGCAGGCGCCGCTCGATGACCCAGTCCTGCAGCGCGCGCTGTTCGATCAGGGACAGTCCCGGGGCTTCGATCCGGTAGCGGTAGATTTCGCCGATTCCCGTACTGAGCGGCCCCAGGCTGGTGCTGGCCGAGGCAGGGAGACTCACCGCGCGCAGCCGCTCCAGCACCTGCTGGCGGGAGAAGTAGTCTTCGGCGTCGTCATCGAAGGTCAGTGTGACGACGGACAGTCCGAAGATCGACACCGAGCGCAGATTGATGAGATGGGGCAGACCGTTCATTTCGCGCTCGATCGGCAGGGTGACCAGTTTCTCCACTTCCTCCGGCGCCTGACCGGGAAATTGGGTGACGACCTGCACGAAGACGTTCTGCACGTCGGGAAAAGCCTGCACCGGCAGCTTTTCGAACGACAGGATGCCGCCCGCCGTCAGCAGCACGGCGAGACCGAGGACCAGCAGGCGCTGTTGCAGACAGAATGCAATGACCGGGCGAATCATGGTTTTTTCCCGCCGTCGCCCGCTGCCGTATCCAGTTCGGAGCGCAGCAGGAGGGCGCCGTCGGTCACGATCCGTTCGCCTGGCTGGACGCCCTCCAGCAGCACGGCTTCCTTCTTCAGCCGCAGTCCGACCCGTACCTCGCGTTTCTGGTAGCGGCCTTCACCGAGGGAGACGAACAGCCAGTCCGATTCCCCTTCCGTGAACAGGGCCGTGAGCGGGACGACGATCGCCTTGTCGTCGGGCGGGCTTTCTACTTCCACCGAGGCATACATCGACGGCAACAGTTGGCCTTCCGGATTGGGCAGCAGGCAGCGCACCTTCACCGTCCGGGTCGTTTCGTCCACCACCTTGCCGATGTAGTCGATCCTGGCCGGGAACCATCGGTCCGGGTAGGCCGGCACCGTGAGTTTGACGTCCTGTCCCGGATGGATCACGGCCAGGTCCTTTTCGAAAACATCGAGGAGAACCCAGAGCCGGTCCAGATCCGATATCACGAAGAGCGGCGTCGGAAGGTCCGGGCGGACCTCCATGCCGGGATTGACGTTGCGTTCGGTGACGACGCCGGCGATCGGCGCCTTGAGCGTGAAGTGGTTATCGGGGCGTTTTTCATGTACGCCGAGATTGGCCAGTCGTAGGCGGCTGCGTTCGGCCTCGCTGCGGGCACGTTCCAGCGCATCCTCGGCCTGATGGAATTCCTTGTGGGGCGCGATGCCATTGTCGTACAGACTTTTCAGACGCTCGAAATCGCGTTCCGCCAACTTTAGATCGGCGGTGGCCTTCGCGTACTCCGCCTGGGCTTGGCCGAGTTCGGGACTGTCCAGCTCGAGCAAAGGCGTACCGACCCGGACGACGGCGCCGGGCTGTGCCGGTATCGCGGTGACGCGGCCGGCGATGGGGGAGGATACGCGTACCGTACGGGTTTCATCGTAAGTGATCTTGCCGGTGAGCGGCTCCAGCAGCGGCCGCTGCTCCGGAATGGCTTCTGCTTCCCTGATGCGACGGACCTTGGGGGAGTCTGCCGGAAGCTGGAGGATGTCCTGCGGATTGGTGGACAGTTCGGCCCGGTCCTCGTCATCGGCACCGTGGCAGGCGGCGAGCGCGAGCGCGAGCGCACAGGGAAGGAGCCATTGCCAGGGGCGATGGAGTTTCATGTCGTCGGACTCCTGGAGATTTGACCGGGGGGCGGTGGGAATGTCGAGGGTAAGCCGGACTTCCGTCCGCTGTTCCGGTCGGAGGCCAAAGCAACATTCACGCCCAATGATACGATATGTCCGAACTGGAGACTGTTACCGATTTTAGCGCAGGCCGTGGGAGGATCATGCGGACGGGATCTCCTGCCACGGTGGTAAAGCCCCGTCTGTCAGGGTACTTTTAGACCGATACCGCTATACTTAGGCGAGCGTCGCCGCGGTCGGCGACAGCGTCCGCTGTCCGGGCAACGGGCCCGGCTTTTCGGTGTGTTCTCGAACGTTTTGGAGGTGCATGTGATGGCCAAGAAAGAAGCGCATGAGAAGGAATCCACGGGGAAGGAAGTGAAGGCCGCCGAGCCCGTGGCGACGAGAGCCTACCCGAGTCCCTGGGAGGAAATGGAGCGGTGGATGGAGCAGGTGTTCCCGGCGGGATGGCTGGAACACGAGCCCTGGGCGCTGATGCGCAGGCCCTGGCCTTCCTTGTTCCGAACCGGTCTGTCCGGCGTCCGGGTGCCGAAGGTCGATGTGATCGACCGTGCGGACGAAGTGGTGGTCAGGGCGGAACTGCCGGGCATCACCAAGGATGACCTGGAGGTCACCCTGAGTGAGGACATGTTCACGTTGCAGGCATCCTCGCAGTCCGAAAGCAAAGAGGAGAAAGGCCAGTACTTTTACCGTGAAATGAGCCGCGGCGAATTCAGCCGGAGTCTGCGGCTGCCGTGCGCCGTGGATGCGGACAAGGCCAAGGCCTCCTTCAAGGACGGGATACTGGAAGTGGTGATTCCCAAGGCGGCGGGCAGCAAACGCCAGAGTATCAAGATAGACTGAGGGGAGCATGGCCGGACCGGAGTACCATGCGTCCGGCCCCCGCTCATTCAGACGGGTCAAGCAAGAGAATGGTGTTCGCCATGCGATATCCACGATAAGGCCGGGGCATTCCATGCGCGGACCTTTTTCCCCCCTGTATTTCCTGTTTTTTGCCGGCTTGTTGCTGTGGCTCGTCTTCAGCATCAATTTCCAGATCATTGCGCTGACTTTCGAGAAGCTCGGTCTCGACCCGTCTTCCGCTCTCAGCCTGGTCCTGACTTCTTTGCTGGGCAGCGCCATCAACCTGCCGGTGGCCACCATCGAGGCGGACCGCCCCCCTGTCGTTCCGCCACCGCCGTTCCGCGGCTTGCTGCGCCTGCCGGAAATTCCGTTCACCGGCCGGACGAAGATCATGGTCAACGTGGGGGGCGGACTGGTTCCGGTGGCCTTTTCGTTTTACCTGCTCGCCAATGATGGCATCCCGCTGCCGCAGTTGGCGCTGGCGACAGCGATCGTCGCGGCGGTGGCGTATGGCTTCAGCCGGCCCATTCCCGGCTTTGGCATCGGCATGCCGATCCTGATCGCCCCCCTGGCGGCGGCGCTGGTTGCCCTGGTGCTGGGCGGCGAACACCGGGCGCCGGTCGCCTACATCGCCGGAACCATGGGCGTGCTGATCGGGGCTGATCTGCTACGCATCCCCGACATTCGCCACCTCGGCGCGCCGGTGGCCTCCATCGGCGGCGCGGGAACTTTCGATGGCATCTTCATGACCGGTCTGGTTGCCGTCCTTCTGACCTGATGGGCGGGGCAAGGGAGATGGCGGTGATCGACGGACCGGGGGAATTGGTGGGGCCATCCGGCCTTCTTCCGGCGGCTGCCACCTGTATTCTGGAGCAGCACCCGGATGGCCATGTCACGGTCGTCCATGCCGACCCCGCGATGGAGGACATGTTCGGGGCGGAGCCCGGCCGCCTCCTGCACGCCGCCGGCATCGAAGCATCGATGTGGCCGGAGGATCGGCGGCGGGCGGAGCCGCGGCAGGAAACGGCCCAGCGCGGTCCGATGCCGCTCAGGACGGAGTTCCCGGTCGAACATCCCGTCCGGGGGCCACGCTGGCTCGAGCTTTCCGCAGTGCCAGAGCCTCTGTCGGACGGCGCGATCCGCTGGCACGGGTTTCTCACGGATGTCACCGAACGCAGGCAGGCCGAGGTGCAAGCCGGGCTGGTCGGCAAGGCGCTGGATCACCTCGCGGAAATGGTGTCGATCTGCAATGCCGAGGGTCGGTTCGTCTATGTCAACGAAGCGTGGCGAAAGGCCCTGGGTTACCGCGGCGAGGAGTTTCTGAACCTGTCCGTCGCCGAGGTCGTGCCCGATCTGGGGTCACGGTCCTGGGCCGGTCATTTCCGCGAAATCCGGGAGAAGACTTCCGCCCAGTGGGAAACCATCCACCGTACCCGAGACGGACATCGGGTGCCGGTCGTCGTCGACGCCCGCTATCTGGAGCACGAAGGCTGCGGTTACGTGCTGGCATTGGTGCGCGACACCCGCCTCCTCAAGCGGACGGATACGGCATTGCTCCGGCGTGAACGCGAGTTCCGCTCGCTCGCCGAGAATTCACCCGATAGCATCATGCGATACGACCGGGATTGCCGCATCGTCTACCTCAATCCCAGTCTGGAGAACACGCTGCTGTTTTCCGCCAGTGACATGATCGGCCGGACACCGACCGAGCTCCATCCCGGTGACGAGCGGTTCGAAACTTACGAGAGCAAGCTCAGGGCGGTCGTCGCCACCGGCAAGGCCGACGAAATAGAACTCCTGCTGCAGGGTACGCACAAAGGTCCCCGCCTGCTTCACATCCGTCTGGTGGCGGAACACGATCCGGATGGCGAATGCACCGGTGTGCTGGCGGTCGGTCGGGACATCACCGAGGTGGACGAATACCGGCGGCGCATTCAACGCCTGGCGTTCTTCGATCCGCTCACCGACCTGCCCAACCGGGCATTGCTCAACGACCGGATCCGCCAGTGTCTGACCGATGCCGCTGCCCGAGGCAGTCAGTTCGGTCTGATGCTGCTCGACCTGGACCGCTTCAAGGAGGTGAACGACACGCTGGGGCACAGCGCCGGCGACCGGCTGCTGTGCGAGGCTGCCCGGCGCCTGAACGCATGCGTCCGTGGCTACGATACCGTGGCGCGGCTGGGTGGAGACGAGTTCTCGATCCTGTTGCCAGTGGTGCGCGATCGGGGCGATCTCCGCGCCATCGCCGGCAGGATACTCGAGGCCTTCGGCGAGGCCTTCATCATCGAAGGCAAGGAGCTGTTCGTTTCGGTCAGCATCGGGATCGTCCTGCATATGGAAGGCCAGTGTGACGCGGACCGGCTGTTCAAGCAGGCGGATCTGGCCATGTACCATGCCAAGCGACAAGGCCGGAACAATTTCCAGTTCTACGCGGAGGAGCTCGCCGTCCAGGTATCGGACCGTACGGCGATGGAAGGAGCGCTGCGCAAAGCGCTCGGGAATGGCGAACTGGAGCTGTACTATCAGCCGCAGGTGGCCTTGCCGGCCGGACGCATCGTCGGCGCAGAGGCCTTGCTGCGGTGGCGGCATCCGCAGGAAGGTATCATGACGCCCGACCGTTTCATTCCCATAGCCGAGGAAACGGGGCTTATCCGCGACCTGGGGCACTGGGTCCTGGCGACCGCCTGCCGCCGGGCGGTCTACTGGCACCGGACCGTCGATTCGCCCTTCAAAGTCGCGGTGAACCTTTCCACCCGGCAGTTCGTCCGCAACGATCTGCCCGGCGAATTGCAGCGCATCGTCCAGGATACCGGCTGCCGTCCGGAGTGGCTGGAACTCGAGATCACCGAGAGCCTGTTGCTCGGGAACGATGCCGAGGTCGGCGCAGCCTTGGAGGAGCTGCACGACATGGGCTTCGCCATTTCCATCGACGACTTCGGCACCGGCTATTCGGCGTTGAGTTATCTCAACCGTTTTCCGCTGGACCAGATCAAGATCGACCGCTCCTTCATCCAGGGTTTTCCCGCGGACAGGGAAAAGGTGGAACTGGTCAAAGCCATCATCTCGATTGCCGGCGCTTTGCAACTCGAAGTGATCGCAGAAGGGGTGGAAACGTCTCATCAGGCGGAATATCTCCATGCCCAAGGCTGTCGGCTGGCGCAGGGGCATTTGTTCGGCAGGCCGCTGCCGCAGGACCGGTTCGAGCGGCTTCTGGCGGGCAACGCCTGATCCCGCCCGTTTTTGGGGGCATTCACGCCGTAAGTTCGTGACGGAGGCTGGGTTGGAACGCAAGGAAACCTTGGCATGGGACAACGTCATGTTCCGGGCGATGATCGAATGCCTCCAGGATGAGGTGGTGACGGTCCACGACATCGAAGACTGCGCCCGCATCATCTACGCGAACGAAGCGGCCTGTCGCCATTTCGGCGTGGGTCTCGAAACCCTGTTGACCTGGTGCCCGCTGGATTTCGATCCCACATACGACGAAGAATCCCTGCGCCTAGCCCTCGAACGGCACCGTCAGACCGGGGGCACGAAGTTCGAGACGCTGCACCGAGTTGCGGAGGGGATGGAGATTCCTGTCGAGGTGACGGCGAACCTGTTCGAGCAGGACGGCAGGTTACTGGCGATGTGCATCAGCCGCGACATTCGCCCCCGCCGTGAGGCCGAGGCGCGCATGAAGGAGCTCGAGAGGCTGCAGGCCGAGCGGGAAGGGCTGGACCGTCTCGCCCGTTTCGCCCAGTGTGCGCCGGGATTCATGTATACCGTGGAGGCGCACGCCGACGGACGCCTCGTGATGACGTACGCCAGCTCCGGCGTGGAGGACATCCTGGGACTGAGCGTGGAAGCGGTCTTGGCAGACATCGGCCATGTTCATTCGCGCATCGTTCCCGAAGACCGTGACCGGGTCATGCGCTGCAAAGAGGCCTCGGCTCGTGAGCTGCAGCCGTTCACGGAGGAATACCGTATCCTTCACCCCGTCAAGGGAGAGCGGTGGCTGGAGGCCCGCTCCGTGCCGGAGCGGCAGAAAGACGGCATCACCCTGTGGCACGGTTTCCTGATCGACATCACCGAGCGGAAGCGGATGGAGGAAACCTTGCAGTTCATCGCACAGCGCAGCTGGGCCACGGAAGGCGAAGCATTCTTTTCCGCCATTGCGCATTACCTCGGCAGGATTCTCGGGGTCGATTACGTCGTCATCGACCGGCTGGCCAGGGACGCCGAACTCGCCGAGACCGTCGCGCTGTATGCCCGCGGCGAAGACTTGCCCAACATCTGCTACAGACTCGCCGGAACGCCCTGCGAAAACGTCATGGGCCGCAGCCTATGCTGTTTCCCCCGCCAAGTACGCAGGCTGTTTCCTGACGACCTCATGCTGCAGGACATGGGGGTGGAAAGCTACGTCGGCGTGCCGCTGTGGGATTCGGCCGGAACCGCGATCGGCCTGATCGCGGTGATGCACGGCGAGCCGATGGCGGAGCCGGAGTCCGTGACCGCCCTCCTGCAGCTCGTGGCGACCCGGGTCGCGGCGGCTCTGGAACGCGACCGCTCGGAGCGGCAGCTCAAGGCGCGTGAACAGGAGTTCCGTTCCCTGGTCGAGCACTCGCCCGACACCGTCGCCCGCTATGACCGGGACTGCCGCCGTATCTACGCCAATCCCCGGCTGGTGGAAGAAGCCGGCGTGCCTCTCTCGGAACTCTTGGGGAAAACGCCGGTCGAGTTTCCGGGCGGCGAAAGTTCCCGTGCCTACCAGGCGAAGATTCGGCAGGTTTTCGAAACGGGGGAGCCGGCGGAGTTCGAGCTGAGCTGGAAAACGGCGCAGGAACGGGAGCTGATCTCCCATATCCGGCTGACGCCGGAATTCGGTTTCGACGGCGAAGTCATGCATGCGCTGGCGATCGGGCGGGACATCACCGAAATCGACGCCTATCGGCGGCGTATCCATCACCTCGCATTTTTCGATTCCTTGACCGGACTGCCGAATCGGGAAATGCTCAACAAGCGTATCCGGGAGGTCATGGATGGCAATCCCCGTCCGGGCCGGCAGTTCGCCCTGATGATGCTGGACCTCGACCGCTTCAAGGAAATCAACGACACCCTGGGACACGGGATCGGCGATCTGCTGCTGGGAAGAGCCGCCCGCCGTTTGCTGGGGGCGGTCGGCAAGGACGATACGGTGGCGCGGCTGGGCGGCGATGAATTCGCCGTTCTGGTGCCGGCCCCGGCCGCTTCCCAAGAACTCACGGCGCTGGCTGGCCGGATACTCGACGCCTTTGCCCGGCCTTTCCTGATCGAGGGCCGCGAGCTGTTCGTTTCGGTCAGTCTCGGTATCGCGCTTTACCCCCGGGACTGCACCGGCATCGATACCTTGTTCCGTTATGCCGACACCGCCATGTATCACGCCAAGCGGCAGGGGAGGAACAACTTTCAGTTCTATTCGGCCGAGCTCACGGCTCGGGCGGCGGAGCGCATGCGGATCGAATCCGCCCTGCGCCGGGCGCTGGGGCGCAACGAACTGGAACTGCACTTCCAATCGCAGATCGACATGGTTTCCGGAACCATCGTCGGCGCCGAGGCCCTGCTGCGATGGAACAGGCCGGGACGCGGCATCATACTGCCGCGTAAATTCATCCCGATCGCGGAGGAAACCGGTCTGATCGTAGGCATCGGCGACTGGATCCTGGCCCAGGCCTGCCAGGCCGTCGTTGCCTGGAACCGCCACCGCGAGCAGCCGCTGCGCGTAGCCGTCAACCTTTCCACTCGCCAGTTCATCCTGAACGACTTGGCCGGTACGGTGCAGCGCATTCTGGACGAGACCGGCTGCCGGCCGGAGTGGCTGGAACTGGAAATCACCGAAAGCCTGCTGCTGGAAGACAGCAGGGGAGTCCGCGCGACCCTCGATGCCTTCGACCGCATGGGGCTGTCGATCGCCATCGATGACTTCGGTACCGGCTATTCCGCCTTGAGCTATCTGCATCGCTTTCCGGTGAAACGGATCAAGATCGATCGCTGTTTCGTCCACGGCATTCCGTCCGACCGCTGCAAATCGGAGCTGGTCAAAGCCATAATCTCGATTGCCCAGGCCCTGGGCCTGGAGGTGCTGGCGGAAGGCGTGGAAACCCCACGACAGGCCGTCTATCTCCAGGCGCATGGCTGCCGTCTGGGCCAGGGCTATCTGTTCGGTGAGCCGCAACCGCTTGTCGGTTTCGAGGCATCGATCGGGCAGGACCGGAGCGCCATTTCCTGAATCGCGGCCATCGCCGGCGGGCGAGACCGGCGGCGACACGGAGCCGTCATCTTTCCGTGTTGTTCAAGGGAGGATTTTTTGGGGAGATGAGGGAACGCCCGGATGAACATGCCGCGTCCGTCGTGCTGGGCCGATGCGCCGACCATCGTCAATCTGAGCTGCGGGGTGTCGGTGAAATTCGCGGCTATCCAGGGGCATCCGGAAATCGGCGCGGCGCTGATCGCGCTGGCGGTGGTGTGGGACTCGCTGGATGGCAAGGTGGCTGCCTGGACCCGCCACGGCGGACGCGAATTCGGCAAGCAGCTCGATTCCCTCGCAGACCTGGTTTCCTTCGGCCGGGTCCCGGCCTGCTCGTTTGTCGGGATGAACGAGCCGTCCTGGCCGGCCATTGCGCCGCTGCCGTGCTTCGTCGGCTGTGGCATGCCCAGGCTGGCGCGTTACAACATCTCCACGGGCAAGGGTTTCGAGGGAGTGCCGATCACGGTCAATGGCGTGCCGTTTCCGCTGCTGTATCTGCTTTCGGTGATTTTTCCTCCCGGTCTCAGCGTCTGGCCCGCGGCGTTCCCGGTGATGGGCCTGCTGATGGCCTCCAGCCTCAAAGTGCGCCGGCTGTTCTAGTCCCAGCGGGCGTCTCGGATCTGGACCATTCCGCCTGCGACGCGGACGGCGAAACAGGTGAGGTCTTCGTAGGCGGGAGGTGAAAGGACCTTGCCGGTCTTGAGGCAGAAGCGGGCGCCGTGGCGGGGGCAGACGATTTCGTCACCGTCCAGCCGGCCGCTGGCGATCTCTGCGCCATCGTGGGTGCAGGCGTCCTCGATGGCGTAGAACTCGCCGCCCAGCTTGAATATGGCAACGGGGATGCCATCGAGATTGGTCACGACGTGCCCCCCTTCGGGCAGGCAGTCCGCCGGAGCTACGTCGATCCAGTCGTTCATCGGCGGCGAATCCTCACTCTGTGGTGACGGTCGTTTCCTGGTTTTCCAGCGCGGCTTCCAGCGAGTGCCAGGCCAGGGTGGCGCATTTGACCCGCGCCGGATAGGCGCGCACGCCGGCCAGCACGGCCAGCTTGCCCAGTTCTTCCAGGTTGACGGCGTCGTCCTTGCCGGTGGCGATGCGGTGGAAGGTCTCGAACAATGCGTGGGCCTCGCTCTCGTGCATGTTCCGGACGATCTCGGTCATCAGCGAGGCCGAGGCGGTGGAGATGGCGCAGCCCGAGCCCTGGAAGCTGACGTCCCGGATGACGCCGGCGTCGTCGATCTTGACGTAGAGGGTGATCCGGTCGCCGCACAGCGGGTTGAAGCCCTCGACGGTGCGGTTGGCGTCTTCCATCACCCGGAAGTTGCGCGGATTGCGGTTGTGGTCGAAGACCACCTCCTGGTAGAGATCCCGAATCTGGTCCAGCATCAGCCGAATACCTCGATGACCTTGTGGATGCCTGCGATCAACGCGTCTACCTCTTCGAAAGTGTTGTAAAGCCCGAACGACGCCCGCGCCGTCGCGGGAATGCCGAAAAAGTCCATCACCGGCATGGCGCAATGATGCCCGGCGCGGATGGCGATGCCGAGGTGATCCAGGATCGTGCCGATGTCGTGGGGGTGGATGCGGTGCAGGGTGAACGACAGGATGGCACCCTTCTCGGCGGCCTGGCCGAACAGCTCTAAGCCCGGGATGCGTAGCGCCTGTTCGGTGGCGTAGGCCAGCAGCCGCTGTTCGTGTCCGGCTATGGTTTCCATGCCTATGCCGTTCACATAGTCGATGGCGGCACCCAGGGCGATGGCGTCGACGATGCTCGGCGTGCCGGCTTCGAACTTGTAGGGCAGGGTGTTGTATTCGGTCTTCTCGAAGGTCACCCGGCGGATCATGTCGCCGCCTCCCTGATAGGGCGGCATCTTGTTCAGCAACTCTTCCTTGCCGTACAGGATCCCGATGCCGGCGGGGCCATACAGCTTATGGCCGGAGAAGGCGTAGAAATCGCAGTCCAGCGCCTGCACGTCCACCGCCATGTGCGGTATCGCCTGGGCGCCGTCGACCAGCACCGGCACGCCGCGGCGATGGGCCTGTTCGATCAGCGTTTCCACCGGGTTGATCGTGCCCAGCGCGTTCGACATGTGCGCCACCGCCAGCAGCCGGGTACGGTTCGACAGCAGGGCTTCGAACCGGTCCAGTTCCAGGGTGCCGGTGCGGTCGATCGGGACGACCTTCAGGACCGCGCCGGTCTGCTCGCACAGCATCTGCCAGGGCACGATGTTGGAATGATGCTCCATGGCCGTGATGAGGATTTCGTCCCCCGCCTTGAAGCGTGGCCGTCCGTAGGACTGGGCGACCAGGTTGATCGCCTCGGTGGTGCCGCGGGTGAAGACGATCTCGTGCGAATGGCGGGCGTTGAGGTGGCGCTGCACCTTTTCCCGTGCCCCCTCGAACAACTCCGTGGCGCGCTGGCTCAGGGTGTGCACGCCGCGGTGGACGTTGGCGTAGTCCTCCGTGTACACCTTGGCGATGCAGTCCAGCACCGCCTTGGGTTTCTGGGCGGTGGCGGCGTTGTCCAGATAGACCAGCGGCTTGCCGTGAACCTGCTGTCCGAGGATCGGGAAGTCCTTCCTGATCCGGGCTACGTCGAAAGCCGGGACGGCGGCGGGGGCGGTGTTCATGACGACTCCTGGCTCATTGTGCGTTCGGGAAACGGGCCAGCAGCAGGCCGCGCAGCCGCTCGCGCAGCGGGCCGAACCGTTCGACGATTTCGGCCGCGAAAGCGAAGGTCAGCATCTCGCGCGCCGTGGCCGCGTCGATGCCGCGCGATTCCAGGTAGAACACCGAATCCGGATCGAGCTGGCCGATCGTGACGCCATGGGCGCACTTCACGTCGTCGGCATGGATCTCGAGCTGGGGCTTGGTGTCGATCTCGGCGTCATCGGACAGCAGCAGGTTGCGGTTGTTCATTTCCGCGTCGGTCTTCTGGGCATCCGCATGCACCACGATTCGCCCCTGGAACACGCCGCGCGAGCGGTCCTCGAGGATGCCGCGATAGCTCACGCGGCTGCTGCCATGCGGTTCGTCGTGGTCCACCCGGATGTGGTTGTCGACATGCTGCCGGTTTTCGCTCAGGAACACTCCGTTCATCTCGGTCTGGGCGGCGTGACCAAGACGGGCGTGCACCTCGTTGCGGACCAGCAGTCCGCCCAGCGACAACAGGTGATGGCCGAAGCGGCCGTCGCGGGCGACGCGGGCGTAGCTGCCGCCGAAGTGGTAGGCCCTGCCGCCGTCGAGCTGGAGCTTGTAATGGTTCAGCCCGCCGTTGTCCGCGACTTCGATCTGGTTGACCACGGTGCCCAGATAGCCGGTCTCCGGCGGGCCGACGTGGGTTTCGACGACGCGCGCCTCGGCGTTCCTGCCGATCCGGATCAGGTTGCGCAGCGTGGCGCGGCCGTCATTGCGGGTCGAGACGAAGAACAGCTGGACCGGTTTTTCCAGCGCGACGCCCTCTTCCAGGCGCAGTACGGCGCCGTCGGTGAAGAAGGCGGTGTTGAAGTCGAGGAAGCCGTGCCGATCGGATTCGGTTTCTCGTTCGAGTCCGGATTCCAGCCAGGCGGCATTCCCGTCGGCTTCGCTCAGGGCGAGCAGCGAGGCGAGGCTTTCCAGCGTGACGCCGGCAGGCAGGCCATGCCGCTCGGACAGCTCGGGCACGAACATGCCGTCGACGAACACCAGCGACCAGGCGTCTGCGATCCGGCAGCTTTCGATCAGCGCTTCGGCAGCGTCGGTGTCGGCGGAACCGGTCGCAGCGGTGAACAGCTTGCGCTCGATCGGCGCGACATGGGTGTAGCGCCATTCCTCGTCGCGCGGGGAGGGAAAGCCGGACGCCTCGAAACGCGCCAGCGCCTGCCGGCGGAGCCGGCTCAGCCAGGCAGGTTCATTGGTGGCCGGTTCGCGGTATGAATCAACGTAAAGGCTGTGAGATAGCGCACTCATCTCAGGCCCCCGCGGCGGCCGCTTCGATCCAGCCGTAGCCTTTCCGTTCGAGTTCGTGTGCAAGACTTGCGTCGCCGGACCTGACGATGCGGCCATGCGCCAGCACGTGGACGTGGTCGGGCTTGATGTAATCCAGCAGGCGCTGGTAATGGGTGACCAGGATGAAGGCCCGTTCCGGCGAGCGCAGCGCGTTGACGCCGTTCGCCACCACCTTGAGCGCGTCGATGTCCAGGCCGGAGTCGGTTTCGTCGAGGATGCACAGGGTGGGTTCGAGGATCGCCATCTGCAGGATCTCGTTGCGCTTCTTCTCGCCGCCCGAGAAGCCCTCGTTGACGCCGCGGTACAGGAACTGCTCGTCCAGGTCGACCATGCGGGTCTTTTCCTTGACCAGCTTCAGGAAGTCCAGCGCGTCGACTTCGTTGAGGCCGCGGTGGCGCCGTATGGCGTTGTAGGCCGCTTTCAGCAGATAGATGTTGCTGACCCCGGGAATCTCCACCGGGTACTGGAAGGCCAGGAACACGCCCTCGCGGGCGCGCTGTTCCGGCGGCTGGTCCAGCAGGTTCTGGCCGCGGTAGGTCACCGTGCCTTCGGTCACTTCGTAGCCGGAGCGCCCGGCCAGGACGTTGGACAAGGTGCTCTTGCCCGAGCCGTTCGGGCCCATGATGGCGTGGACCTCGCCGGGTTTGACCGTCAGGTCGATGCCCTTGAGGATGGCTTTGCCGTCGACGCGGGCGTGCAGGTTTTCGATGCGGAGCAGGGTGTTCATGTACGGGCTCATTGGGCTTTCAATCCGATTCAACCGACGCTGCCTTCCAGGCTGATGCCCAGGAGCGCCTGGGCTTCCACGGCGAATTCCATGGGCAGTTCCTTGAAGACCTGCTTGCAGAAGCCGTTGACGATCATGGAGACCGCATCCTCTGCCGACAGGCCGCGCTGCTGGCAGAAGAACAGCTGGTCTTCGCTGATCTTCGAGGTCGTCGCCTCGTGCTCGACCTGGGCGGAGGGCTGCTTCACCTCGATGTAGGGGAAGGTGTGCGCCCCGCAGCGGTCGCCGATCAGGAGCGAATCGCACTGGGTATAGTTGCGGGCGTTCTCGGCGCTCTTGAGGATCTTCACCAGGCCGCGGTAGCTGTTCTGGGCGCGGCCGGCGGAAATGCCCTTGGATATGATCGTGCTCTTGGTGTTCTTGCCGATATGGATCATCTTGGTGCCGGTATCGGCCTGCTGGCGGTGGTTGGTGACCGCCACCGAATAGAACTCACCGACCGAGTCGTCGCCGCGCAGGATGCAGCTGGGGTATTTCCAGGTGATGGCCGAACCCGTCTCCACCTGGGTCCAGGAAATCTTGGAGCGTGCCCCCCGGCAGTCGCCGCGCTTGGTGACGAAGTTGTAGATGCCGCCGCGGCCTTCCTCGTCGCCCGGATACCAGTTCTGCACGGTCGAGTACTTGATCTGGGCGCCTTCCAGCGCGACGAGTTCGACCACCGCCGCGTGCAGCTGGTTCTCGTCGCGCATCGGTGCGGTGCAGCCCTCCAGGTAGCTGACATAGCTGCCTTCGTCGGCGACGATCAGGGTGCGTTCGAACTGGCCGGTCTTGGCCGCATTGATGCGGAAATAGGTCGAGAGTTCCATCGGGCAGCGCACGCCCTTGGGGATGTAGACGAAGGAGCCGTCCGAGAACACCGCCGAGTTGAGCGCGGCGAAGAAATTGTCCCCCGCCGGCACCACGCTGCCCAGGTACTGCCGGACCAGGTCGGGATGCTTCTCGATCGCCTCCGACATGGAGCAGAAGATCACGCCGGCCTGGGCCAGCTTGTCCTTGAAGGTGGTCGCCACCGACACGGAATCGAACACCGCGTCCACCGCGACGCCGGCCAGCTTTTCCTGCTCGTACAGCGGGATGCCGAGCTTGTTGTAGGTCTCCAGCAGCTTGGGGTCGACCTCGTCCAGGGATTTCGGGTGGTCCGTGGTTTTCGGCGCCGAGTAGTAGCTGATGGCCTGATAGTCCACCGGAGCATATTCGACGAAGGCCCAGTGGGGCTCCATCATCGTCAGCCAGTGGCGGTAGGCGCTCAGGCGCCATTCCAGCATGAATTCCGGCTCGTTCTTCTTCTTCGAGATGGCGCGGATGACGTCTTCGTTCAGGCCGGGCGGAAGCGTGTCGGTTTCCAGCTCGGTGACGAAGCCGGGCTTGTAGTCCTGTTTGATCAGGCGGTCCAGGGTTTCTGCCGTGGCGGACATGGCGGTGCTCTCGCGGGGGTTATCGGGGTTGGGGTTGCAGCCGGGCCAGCGAAATCGGCACTTCGGCAGGCGCAGCGGACACCGGGCGGATCATGTCCGCCAGGCTGACCGATTCCAGCGCGGTCTGCACCGCCCGGTTGATCACGTTCCAATGGCTGCGGACATCGCAGGACGAGGACTGCTGACACAGTGCCTGTTCGGCGCTGCATTCGGTGAGCGCGATCGGTCCTTCGATGGCATCGATGATTCGGGCGACGCTGGTGTGTTCCGGCTTCTGCGCCAGGGCATAGCCGCCGCGGGCGCCCCGTGTCGAAGTGACGATTCCGGCCCGCGCCAGCGCCTTGAGGATCTTGCTCGTGGTCGGCATGGCGATCGAGGTCTGATCCGCCAGCTCGGCGGCGGCGAAGGTCTGTTCTCCCGCGCGGGCCATCTGGCCCAGGAGGATGATCGCGTAGTCGGTCAGTTTGCTTATTCGCAGCATCGCGGCACCTGCTCAAATTCCGGACCATTTTAGTCCTGATTAATTTCCAAGTAAACAACTCGGGTAAGCTGCGTCGGGGCCCGAAGGGGAACGATTTTTCGCGACGGTTTTCCGTGTGCCGCCCTCGTCACCGTCCTGCAAACAAACCTTTCTAGGATCCGTGCCTCGGCAACTTTTTTCCACACACTGGAGGACATCGTGAAATACGAGAGAGATTCCCGGCCGGTTCGATGGGTGACGCGCGGACGAGGTGCAACGGCACTGTTTCTGCCTCTGCTGGCGACTGTCGCCTTGGTTTCGCCCAATGTTTCCGGAGACGAGATGGGACGCGGCCTTCCTTATGCCATCGGGCTCTGGGGCGACCTGCCGTATTCCACGGCCCAGGCGGCCGGTGTCAACAACCTCATCGCGGACATGAATGCTCAGTTCCTGGCCTTCACCGTCCACGACGGCGACCTGAAATCGGGGGGCAGCGAGTGCACCGACGCGGTTTACACCGCGGCGCTCGGCTATTTCAATGCGCTGAAGGCGCCCGCCATGTTCACGCCCGGCGACAATGACTGGACCGATTGCGACCGCAACCCCAATTACAACTCTCTGGCCCAGCTCGACAAGGAACGGAAGCTGTTCTTCTCGACCCCGTTTTCCCTGGGCCAGCGCCGTATGCGTCAGGAGGTCCAGACCAGTCCGCTTTGCCTCGGCGCGGACGGTTCCTACGTCGCTTGCGTCGAGAACCGCCGCTGGAGCGTCGGCCGGGTGATCTACGCGACGTTGAACGTCCAGGGCTCGTGCAACAATCTCTGCGACGTCAAGCCCGATCCGGTGGAATATGCCGCACGCAACGCGGCGAACATCGCCTGGATGAAGGAAACCTTCGAGCTGGCCAAGACCCGCAAGGCCGCGGCCGTCATGTTCATCTCGCAGGCCAATCCCGGCTGGGACCTGAACGATCCGGAGCGGGCGCCGCTGCGCGATCCGAAGACGCTCGCGGAAACCGACGGCTACCCCGATGGATTCCAGGAGTTCCTCAGCGCGTTGCGTGATGAGGTCATCGCATTCCGCCGGCCGGTCGCCTACGTGCACGGCGATTCGCACTATTTCCGCGTCGACAGGCCGTTCCTGGACGCCCAGGGACGCCGGCTCGAAAACTTCACCCGCGTCGAAACCTTCGGCGACAATCAGGGCAACGGCACCAACGACGTACAATGGCTGAAGGTGCTGGTCGATCCGGGCAGCCGCGAAGTGTTTTCCTACCAGCCGCAGATCGTTCCGGCCAACCGCGTGGCGGTCCCGGCACCGTAAGCGGCGCAACCCGTGGGAGCGGACTGCAAACGGGCGCGGTTCGCCTCCCACTTCAGAGGCCCTTGGCGGGCCCCCCCGCCGTCTGTACAAGCATCATGAACTCCTGTATTGGTATTTGTCACCGTCATAGGGACGGTGCCTCGAGCTCGGCGAGCTGGCGGGGAGGAGGGGATGAGCACGGTTGAGCCTGGCGCTATCGGACAACATCTGCTCGCCTGCCTTTACCAGGCGGGCGTCGGGCATATCTTCGGCGTTCCCGGCGACTACGTGCTGGGCTTCTACGATCTGATGGCCAAAGGTCCCGTCCGGCATATCGGGACCACGCGGGAGGACACCGCCGCCTTCGCCGCCGACGGCTATGCCCGCTGCCGGGGCATGGGCGCGCTGGCGGTGACTTACGGGGTCGGTGCGCTCAACACCGTCAACGCCGTCGCCGGCGCCTATGCGGAATCCTCGCCGGTGGTGGTCATCAGCGGTGCGCCGGGGGTGCGCGAGCAAAGGGAAGACCCGTTGATCCACCACCGCTTCGGGCCGTTCCGGTTCCAGCGCGAGATATTCGAACGGATCACCTGCGCCGCCGTGGTGCTGGACGATCCGGTGATCGCCTTCCGGCAGGTGGAGCGTGCGCTCGCGGCCGCCCGTCAGCACTGCAAGCCGGTATACATCGAGATTCCCGCCGACCGGGTGATGGCGCCGGGATATCCGATTCCGCAGGAAACCCCGGAAACGCCTTCCAGCGACGATTCGGCCCTGGCGGAGGCGGTCGCCGAGGCCGCGGAGCTCCTGGGCCGTGCGGTGTCGCCGGTGATCCTTGCAGGCGTCGAGTTGCACCGGCGAGGACTCCAGGACGCCCTCGTCGGCCTCGTCGAGCAGGCGCGCCTGCCGGTGGCGGCGACCTTGACCGGCAAGTCGGTGTTCGCCGAGCGCCATCCCGCCTATCTGGGGGTGTACGAGGGCGCGATGAGCACGGAAAACGCGCGCTACATGGTCGAGCAGTCCGACCTCCTGCTGATGCTCGGGGTCACGCTGAACGACGTCGACACGGGCATCTACACGGCGCGTCTCGATCCGCAGCGCATCGTCCGCGCCGCCCAGAACGAGGTCGTGATTCGCCATCACCGCTATCCCCGCGTCCTGCTCGCGGACTTCGTCACGGCCCTGGCGCGGTCCGCCAAGGCCCGGGGCGAGGCGTTTCCGATGCCGGCGGGGCCGGAACCGTGGGACTTTCCCGCGCCGGACCGGCCGATGACGATCGCCCGGATGGTGGAGCGGCTCGACCGCGCGCTGACCTCCGACATGATCGTAGTGTGCGACGTCGGCGACTGCCTGTTCGCCGCCACCGACCTGCGCGTGCACGAGCGCAGCGAATTCCTGGCATCCGCCTTCTATACCTCGATGGGGTTCGCGGTGCCCGCCGCCCTCGGGGCGCAGATCGCCCGTCCGGACCACCGGGCGCTGATCCTGGTCGGCGACGGTGCCTTCCAGATGACCGGAACGGAGCTGTCGACCCATGCCCGTCTCGGCCTGGCGCCCATCGTGGTGGTGCTCGACAATCGCGGTTACAGCACCGAGCGCTTCATCCTCGACGGAGCCTTCAACGACATCGCCGACTGGCGCTTCCACCGGCTGGGCGAGGTGTTCGGCCCCCTACAGGGCTACGACGCGCCCGACGAAGCGGCGTTCGAAAACGCGCTCAGCGAAGCGCTGGTCAACCGAAACATGCCGAGCCTCATCAACGTCCGTCTTTCCCCCGGCGATGCCTCGATAGCCATGAAGCGTCTCGCCGGGCATCTGCAGTCCCGGGTCAAGGGCGAGGGCTGAACGGGCTTTCCGTCCGCCGGGTCTTCGAAGCCTCGCGGCTTTGGCGGCGTCACCGCCGGATCGAGGAAAGCCGCGACGGTTCGGCTCGTCCGGCGATGGCCCGTGGCGATACGGCGTAGATGCCGATGTCTCCGGAGGCGAAAACCCGCGGATAGCGCTGCTCGAAATCGCTTCCATCGCGCTTGAACCTGTCCCGCTCGTAGCTGCTGAAATAGACGTAGTCGACCTTGTATTTGGCGCTGAGTTCGGGAAAGGCGGCGGGATCGCCGTACATCCTTTCCAGCTCGGACCAGCGTGTGTCATAGCCGATGCCGTGGAAGAACAGGTAGATGGGCGTGCCGACCAGGATGTTCCGTCCGGCCAGGGCGGCCACGGCGTTGTTGTGGTTGTCCGAGGTGATGAACAGCGCGTCCTTCGGGGTATGGAGCCGGATGAATTCCGCGGCCGAGACCTGGTGGCGGTCGAAGAGCTGGTAGTCGGAGACGACCTCCCTGCCGATCGAGAGGATCGCGGAGAAGCTCGCGACGAACAGGATCAGGGCCGAAGCGATCCAGCGGCCGCGCAGTCCTTCGAGACGCCGGTGCAGATCGTGCAGGAAGCCGCCGACCAGGATGCAGCTCAGGAGGTACCAGACGTAGAACAGCTTGTTGTTGTCGTATTCGTTGGGCTGGAACAGCACCAGCTCGGCCAGCACGAAGACACCTACGGCGCCGGAATACAGGGACAGCATGCGCCGGTTCGCCGCCCATAGCGCCGCGGGCAGCAGCACGAACACCAGTCCTACGTTCTTCACCCAGAACCAGGGCCAGATGTCGTCGTGGTTGGCCCAGTCGAAATGGAATTTCAGGAAACCGCCTTCGTCGGCCTGCTGGAAGGTCCAGGTGAAAAGCTGCGGCGCCGCCAGGCCGACCGCGATCGCCCCGTAGAGTATCCAATCCTGAAGATAAGGCCTGACGGTCCGCCGCGTCTGCTGCACCAAGTACACCGGCAGCCAGATGGCGGAGATGATGCCCAGCCCGAGGAAGGAATGGGTATGGATCATCGGCAACAGGCCCGCGCCGATTCCCGCGGCGACCGAATACTTGCGCCGGCGGCGGGTGAGGCCGACGTACAGCAGCCACAGGCACAGCATGAGGAAGCACCAGCCGGCCAGGGTGGTGCGCTGGGGCACGAGCATGTCGCAGATGACGTTCGACCAGCGGATGTTTTCTTCCACCAGGTTGGTGGGCGTCTGGTAGAAACCGGTGAAGATGCGGAAGAAGTTTTCCGGATTCTTGCTGGCGCCTTCCAGGAAATAGGCAAAACCGAAGCCGCCGTTGAGAAAGAACAGCACCTGCGCCCACAGCACGGCCGAGCGGTTTTGCAGGATTTCCCTTGCCAGGCTGGTGAAGCCGGCGACCACGCAGAAGGCCATGACGAAGCTGGGCAGGAGAACGGCCCAGCGCAGCGGCGTGCCGAGCAGGTAGAGGCTGGCGGAGAGTGAATTCACCAGGAACGGATAGTTCAGGCGGTGGCCGGGGAAGATCGAATAGTCGGGCGGAAACTCGCCCTGTTCCGCGATGCTGGTGACGATCCCCAGGTGCAGGGCCAGATCGCCGTAGGTCGACTGGCCCACGCTGAGCCCGCCGTCCGCATTGGGGTAGATCACGTGGGTGTAGAGCAGCAGGCAGATCAGCAGGGTGAACAGCGCCACCATGCCTATTTCCGCCCGGCTCGGCCTGTCCGCGGGGGGCATTCGAACCGGCGCGGAGGCGAAGCGCAGCGTCAGCAGGGTCAAGACGCCCATCATGCCGGCCGCGATCCACTGGCAGCGGGACGTGAAGCCGGTCAGCAGGGCGGTGGCGGCCGGCAGCCAGATGAGTCCCAACAGGCCGCCGGCCAGCCCCGCCCAGGCACGCACCCAGGGGCTGTGTTCGGCGAACAGCCGGTGGGAAATCGCCAGTCCGCAGCCGAGAAAGAAGACGAAAAATGCGATGCCCATGGGCGAATATCGTGGCCGGTGAGTAGTCGGAAGGACGGTTCATCGGTACGCCTCCACCTGCAGTCGCACCATGGCGACGTGCACCCGTCCCGAGGCATCCGGCGGGTGCGCCGCCAGATAGCGTCCGGCCGCGGCATCGATGAAGCGGTCCCGGCGATCCGCCGGAACCCGCGAAGTATACGGATGCCAGGCGGTCCGCAGCCAGCCGGCGAAGGCCTCGCGGCCGGTGTGGACCATGTCCCTGGGGACCGATTCGACCCTGGCCGGATGCAGGCCCGCTTCGCCGAGCCAGCGGCGATAGCCCTCCGCATCATGGAAACCATAGCTGGATTCGAAGTCCGTGAAATGCCAGCGCCATTCGTCTTCTTCCACAAGTCCTTCGAAGGCGGCGATCACCCCGGCCCCATTGCCGTGGCCGCCCATCTCCAACAGGCAGCGCCCGCCCGGCTTCAGGGCGCGGGCGATGCCGGCCAAAGCCGGCCGGTGGTCCTTGATCCAGTGCAGGGCGGCGTTGGAGAAGACGGCCGTGAATTCGGCATCGAACGGCAGGTTCTGGGCGTCAATCCGCCTGAATGCGAGATTGGGGCGGTGATGGTGCGCCTGGGCGTGGCCGATCATGTCGGATGACAAATCCACGCCGACGACCCGGCCTTGCGGTACCCGGTCGGCGATGGCGGCGGTGATGCGCCCGTCGCCGCAGCCGACGTCGAGCACCGCGTCGTCCGGCCGCAGCTTCAATCCGGCCAACAGATCCCGCGCCCAGGCCTCCTGGCCGGCGGAGTTGCGGGCGTAGTCTTCGGGGTTCCAGCGGTACATGGCTTGCTCCAGAGGTTGAACGTCCGGAGGCAGGATGCCGCAGGCGGCAGGACGGGAAAATCGATCGTTTGCGAGGCCGCCATCGCCGTTGGCGATGGCCGGTCAGGAAGGCAGGCCGGTGAGATGGTCCAGCAGCAGCCGGGAAGCGGCGGACAGGCTTTCCTTGGAGCGCAGGCAGATGTGCAGGCGGCGCTTGCTCCAGGCGTCTTCCAGCGCGACCGCCACCAGCCCGAGCGATGCCGTGTAGGCCGCGGCGGCGGCCCGCGGTATCACGCCGATGCCTAGGCCCGCCGCCACCATGGCGCAGACGGCATCGAAGCTGGTGACCTGGATCTTGAGCTTGAGCGGCCGTCCGGCCTCGGCGGCGGCGCGGAGCATCAAGTAGTGCAGGGCGCCGTCCGTGTGCAGTCCGACGAAGTCCGAATCCAACGCCTCGCCGAAGCCGGCGCTGCCCCGTGCCGCCAGCGTATGGTCCGGCCGGACCAGCAGCACCAGTTCGTCCTCGCGGAAGGGTATAGCCACGAGCTTGCTGCCGGAGGGCAGCTCGCTCAGTATTCCCAAATCGGCGCGGCTTTCGGCGACGGCCTCAGCGATGTCGGTGCTCACCCGCTCTTCCAGCTCCACTTCGATTTCGGGATGGGCGGCGAGAAACGAGGCGAGCGCCGAAGGCAGGAATTCCACGATGGCCGAGATGTTGGCGAACACCCGCACCCGTCCGCGCAGCCCTTTCGAATAGCCGCGCAGCTCCTGCTCCAGCTGGCCGGCCTGATGCAGCACGGCCCTTGCGCGGCCGAGCAGGGCGAGACCGGCGGCCGTCGGCGCGATGCCCTTGCTGCTGCGCAGCAGGAGCGCCGTGCCGTAGGCGGCTTCCAGGTCGGACAGCCGTTTGCTGACGGCGGAGGCCACGGTATGGCAGCGCTCGGCCGCCTTGGCGATGCTGCCGGCCTCCGTCGCGGCGACGAACAGCTCCAGGTCTTTCAGATCGAAACGCATGGCGGGATGATGCCGGGTAGGAACAGGGGGGCTTTTGGGATTCGAGCATACCGGTTCCGTTGCCGGGAGCGAAGACGAGGGGAGGGTACCTTGCGACGAAAAGAGAGACTGCTGCTGGTCCTGGCGGTTTTGGCCGTGACCGGTGCCTTGTTCGTGCCGGCCATTCCGCAGGATCCCGCCTATCACCGGTTCGCGGACGGGACCGCCCGCTTCGGCATTCCCAATTTCTGGAACGTCGTCAGCAATCTGCCGTTCCTCGCGGTCGGCCTGGCGGGGGTGCTGGAAGTGTACCGGGGAAGGCCGGCCATCCTGGGGGAATTCCGCGCCGCCTACCTGGTCTTTTTTGCCGCGGTCGCGCTGGTGGCGCCGGGTTCGGCGTACTACCACCTGAATCCGGACAACGCCACCCTGGTGTGGGACCGGCTGCCCATGACCGTCGCCTTCATGGCCTTGTTTTCCATCGTCCTCGCCGAGTACGTGTCGGTTGCCCTGGGGCGGCGCCTGCTGTGGCCGCTGCTGGCGATCGGCATCGCTTCGGTGTTTTACTGGGATTTCACCGAAGCGCGAGGCCGCGGCGACCTCCGCCTCTACGGTCTGGTCCAGTTTCTGCCGATGCTGCTGATTCCGCCGATCCTCCTCCTGTTCCGGTCGAGGTTCGGCGGCACGGCCTACCTGTGGGCGGTGCTCGGCGCCTATGCCGCCGCCAAGGCCGCGGAACTCCTGGACGAGCCCATCTTCCGGATGTTCCATCCCTTGAGCGGACACGCCCTCAAACATCTGCTGGCGGCCTTGGGGGTGTATGTTTTCCTGGCCGCGATCCGGAGGCGAAGTGCGGTTTCACCGTCACCTATGTAACGTCATGAACAGGAAACCCCATGAGCCTGACCCTGGTCATCGGCTACAAGAACCATTCGTCCTGGTCCCTGCGTCCCTGGCTGTACCGGAAGCACCACGGCCTGGCCTTCGAGGAGATCCGGATTCCGCTGTACCGGGAGGACCCGAAGGCGGAGATTCTGGCCCATTCCCCGGCGGGGAAGGTGCCGGTGCTGATCGACGGCGACCTCGCGGTGTGGGACTCCCTGGCGATCCTGGCACGGCATCGCGGGTGTGTATGCGAGGGAAATATCTCATGCCGGGCTGACGGCGGGAAATCGTTTGCTGATGCGGCCGTTCGTCCGCAAACTCAGTACGGGGTGCCGTCCTTGTGCCGAAACGCGTAACTGGCTCGTGTGGCGTGGGCTTCCAGATCCTCTTCGGGATAATGCGCCCGGTCTCCCGGCAGCCGGTCGCCGACTTCTAGGTAGACCGCGACGCGGCTGCTCCGGTTGACCAGCTGATGCCCGTCCGCCTGGCCGGCCGGGAAGCCGGCGCAGGTGCCCGCCGCCAGGCGTTGCTCGCCGGTCTCGGTGACCAGGGTGAGTTCGCCCTCCAGCACGTAGATGAATTCGTCCTGCCGGGTGTGCCAGTGCCGGAAGGCGGAGATCGCGCCGGGCTCCAGCCTGACGAGGTTGACGCCGAAGTTCTGCAGTCCCAGGGCATCGCCCAGTGCCTGCTTGCTGCGGCCCTTGACCCGCTCGCGCTGCGCCTCGGTCGGGTAGATGGAGGAGGTCCGGAGGGGCACGTCCGCGGGGTCGAGGGCTGGTAGATCGAGTGGCGTTGTCATGGTGTTACGGTTTGCTGGTGCCGAAGAATGCTTCCAACGCCTCGGCCCGGTCCGCCGCGACCTTTTGCGCGGCGGGGCGGGCCGCCACTACCGCCAGATAGTCGGCCAGGGCCGGAACCTGGGCGGAAACCAGGTCTTCGCCGTAGATGCGGAGGGTGGCGAGGCCGATCAGGGTCAAATGCGGCCAGGCGGCGCAGTCGGCGGCGCCGAAATCTTCGGAGCACACATAGGGGTTGAACCGTGCCAGCCGCATCACGCCTTTCAGGCCCGCTTCGACCTTCGGTCTGACCTCCGCCTTGGTTTCCTCGGAGACCTCGCCCCCGAAGAAGGCTTCCGGATAAAGCCTGCGGGCGATGAGTTCGACGTTCAGTTCGAGGTGCTGGATCAGTTCGCGGCATTTGGCGCGGGCGTAAGGGTCGGCGGGGTAGAGCGGTTTTTCCGGGTGAGCGTCTTCCAGGTATTCCAGGATGGCCTGGGATTCCGACAAGCAGCCCCGATCCGTTTCGATGAACGGGATCTTTCCGAGCGGTGACTTCGCCAGAATAGCAGGTTCCTGGGAAGGAATCGTCCGTTCCTCGCGGAATTCGATGCCCTTTTCGAGCAGGGCCAGCTTGACCTTGTTGTAGTAGTTGCTGATGGCGGAACCATACAGGGTGATCATGGGTGGTACCTCGCGGTCGTGGATGGAGCGCCGATTGTAAGCCGAAGGAAGCCATGGCGGGCCTGCCAGGTTGCCGCACCCCGGCTTGCCGGCCATCGCGGGTATACTGTTGCCAATGGGCAACGATGCGTGGCGGATGACGATGAAAAACGGGCGGGAAAGGAACATGGGCGGCTTCCCACGGGGCCGGTTGGTTGCACTCGTGGCGGCATTTCTGATCGGCGCCGATGCCGCGGGCACCACACCGGATGCGGCGGCGCACATTGATGGACTGCTCGCTTCGGGTGTCCACCCCCGCTTGCGCTGGGAGCGTTTCACCGATTTCCAGGAGCCCTTGCGTGCCCTGTATCTTGCCCAGGGTTCACGGCCTTTGTGGCTGGACGGGGGCAGGCCGGTGAAGCAGGCTTCCGCCGCTCTCGAGTGTCTGCGCATGGCCGACGACCAGGGTTTGAACAGCAGCGACTATGACGCCGATCTCCTGGGCGGCTGGATCGAGAAGCTCAACGACGACAGGGCGGCGAGTGCGGAAGAGGTGGCGCAGTTCGAGGTGGCGATGAGTCTCGCTCTGATGCGCTACGGCTCGAATCTCGCCCGCGGCCGGGTCCACCCTCGCGCCGCCGGTTTTGCTCTGGACGTGGCGTCGAAGCGGCTCGATCTGCCGGCGCTGGTGCAGCACCTCGCCCGCGACCCCCGGCCCTGCGAGGCCATCGCCGGGCTGGAGTCGAAGCTGCCACTGTACCGGAACCTCAAGGCGGCACTGCCGCGTTACCGGGGATTGGCCGAGAACAACGATGTCTCGGCGCTTGCCCTCCCGCCCAAGCTCAGCCCGGGCGACCGCCACGGGGAGGTTCCCGCCTTGCGCAAGCGTCTGGCCGCTTTGGGTTTCCTGTCGCAAGAGTCGTCCTCCAAAGAACCGGAGGTCTATGCCGGCGATCTGGTCGAGGCGGTCGCGCGGTTCCAGGAGCGCCATGGTCTGGCACCGGACGGGGTGATCGGCAAGGGCACGCTGGCGGCGCTCAACGTGCCGCCTGCCGCGCGTCTCAGGCAGATCCGGCTGGGGCTGGAGCGGCTGCGCTGGCTGCCGGAGCGGTTCGAAGGCCCCTTCATCCTGGTGAACATCCCCTCCTTCCGTTTGTACGGCTACGGCCAGGACCCCGAGCGGCCGGAGGTGTCGATGAACGTGGTCGTGGGCCGGTCGTCGGGGGGACACAACACGCCGGTGTTCCATTCCGACATGACCTACGTGGTGTTCCGCCCCTATTGGAACCTGCCGCGCGCCATCACGGTCAAGGAGATGCTGCCCGGCATTCTGCGCGACCCCGGCTATCTGGCCCGCCACAACCTGGAGCTGGTGCCCAGCTTCGGCAACGGCTCCCAGGTCTACGAGCCCAGCCTGGAAAGCCTGGAGATGCTGTCGGCCGGCTCGCTCAAGCTGCGCCAGCGGCCGGGGCCGAAGAACGCGCTGGGGCTGGTCAAGTTCGCTTTTCCCAACAACGACAACATCTACCTGCACGGCACGCCCAGCGTGAACCTGTTCCAGCGGGCGCGGCGGGATTTCAGCCACGGCTGCATCCGCATCCAGGATCCCGTGGGCCTGGCGGAATTCGTGCTGAAACGCCAGGGCGAGACCTGGACTCAAGAGCGGATCGAGGAGGCGATGAACGGCGCCCAGTCGCGCACGGTCACGCTGAAGCAGCCGCTGCCGGTCTACATCTACTACTCGACCGTGCTGGCCGAGCCGGACGGTACCGTGCGGTTCTTCGAGGACATCTACGGACTCGACCGGGTACTGGAGCAGTTGCTGGAGAAGGGTTTCCCGTATCCCTCCTGATCTAGCCCTGCCGTAGGAATCCCGCCAGCTTGATCCGTTCCGTCCCCAGGAACACGGCCACCGCCGACGCCCCGGCAACGGCCAGATCGCCCAGGGAGAGCGCGGTGGTCTGGAAGGCGGTCTGCAAGGGCGGCAGGTAGACGATGGCGAGCTGTAGCAGCACCGTGGCGGCGACGGCGCCGAGCAGCGCCGGGTTCGATCCCCAGCCGAGCTGAACGGTGGGCCGGCTGCGGCTGCGCAAGGCCAGGGCCACGGCCATCTGGCTGAACACCAGTACGGTGAGCAGCATGGTCTGCCAGGCCGCATTTCCTCCCAGCCAGTAGGCGAAGCCTATGCCTAGGCTCAGCTCGGTGATCAGCGCGCCCACCAGCAGCATCAGGTACAGGCCCTGTTTCCCGAAGATCAGCTCGCCAGCGGTCTGGGACGGCCTCTCCATCAGGTCGTCCTCCGCCGGTTCCATCCCCAGCGCAAGGGCCGGCAGGCCGTCGGTGACCAGGTTCATCCACAGTATCTGCAGCGGCAGCAGCGGCAGGGGCATCCCCAGGAAGGGCGCGAAGGTGACCACGGCGATTTCGCTGACGTTGCAGCTCAGCAGGTAGACGATGAACTTGATCAGGTTGTCGTAGATCGCCCGGCCCTGGCGCACCGCGGCGGTGATGGTGGCGAAATTGTCGTCCAGCAGGACGATCTGGGCGGCCTCCTTGGCGACGTCGGTGCCCATCCTGCCCATGGCGATGCCGATGTCGGCCTTTTTGAGGGCCGGTGCGTCGTTGACGCCGTCGCCGGTCATCGCCACGCTCCATCCTTCGCTCTGGTAGGCCTCGATCAGACGCAGTTTGTCTTCGGGCGCGACCCGGGCGAATACCGTTGCGCGTTTCACGGTCTCCCGCAGCTCGGCCGGTGTCATGGCGGCGATCTCGCTGCCACCGATCACGCCAGCGGCGGTGTCGATGCCGACTTCCTCCGCGATGTGGCGGGCAGTCAAGGGGTGATCGCCGGTGATCATCACCGCCTTGATGCCGGCCTGACGGCACTCGGCGATGGCGTGCGTGACGGCGGGGCGCGGCGGGTCGTAGATGCCGATCAGGCCGATGAAACTCAGGCCGTTTTCCAGCGCAGCTCTGGCATCCTTGTCCGGGAGGGTGGCCAGGCGGCGCATGCCCACGGCCAGCACCCGCATGCCTTTTTCGGCCAGTGCATCGTGCGCCCGTGTGATCCGCTCGCGCCAGGCGGCATCGAGGACCCGTTCGTCGCCATCGACCCAGATGGTGTCCGCGCGCGGCAGCAGGGCTTCCACTGCGCCCTTGGTCAGGACGAGGTAGCGGCCGCCGTCGAGATACCGGCCCACGACGCCAGGACCAACGCCGTCGGTCGCGACCGGGCCGTGTACGGTCGTCATGAGTCTGCGGCCGGCGTCGAAAGGGATTTCCGCGATCCGCGGCAGGGTGGCTTCGAGCGCCGTTTTGAGTCGTCCGCCGCGGGCGGCGGCCAGCACCAGCGCCGCCTCGGTGGGTTCTCCCCGGACCCGGTAGGCGCCGTGTGGGTCTTCCGGGTTCTCGAGCAGACCGTCGTTGCAGAGCGCGCCGCCGATCAATAGCAGATCGATGGCCGGGTGGCCGGCGATTTCCGCCGCCAGTCCGCCGGAGTCCGGTTCGGCCAGTTTGAGTTCGAGCCGGTGTTCAGCCACGTCCAGTACCGACACGGTCATGCGGTTTTCGGTCATCGTGCCGGTCTTGTCGGCGCAGATCACCTCGATCGAACCCAGGGCTTCGACCGCCGGGAGGCGGCGGACCAGGGCCCCTTGGCCCAGCATCTTCTGGGCGCCCACGGCGAGGGTGATGGCGACCAGTGCCGTCAGGGACTCGGGCACGGCGGCCACGGCGAGGCTGACTGCGGTGAGGATCATGGTGCGGAAGTCCTCGCCACCGGCGATTCCGAGTAGCAGGACCACGACGGCGACGCCAGCCACGCCATAGGCCAGCATCCGGGCGAGGCCGTCGAGCTGCTTCTGCAGCGGCGTGGGTTCGGCGGTCACGGATTCCAGCAATCGGGCGGTGGCGCCCAAGGCGGTGGAGGCGCCGGTCTCGGTGACGATGAAGCTGCCGCGGCCGTAAACCACCTGCGTGCCGAGGTGGACCCGGTTGGTCCGGTCGGCGAGCGCGGTGGCGGGTTCCAGCACGGCGTCGGCGTCCTTGCGGACGGGGGCGGATTCGCCGGTCAGCGCGGATTCCTGAACGCTGAGGTCGATGCTTTCGAGCAGCCGGCCGTCGGCGGGGATGCCATCGCCGGTCTGCAGCAGCACGATGTCGCCGGGCACCAGCCGGTCCGCGGGGATTTCGCAGATCCGCCCGCCGCGCTGTACCGTCGCCTGCCCGATCGCCATGCGCCGGAGGGCCACCAGTGCTCTTTCTGCCCTGGCTTCTTGGAGGAACCCCAGGACCGAGTTGAGGAGGACCAGCGCCAGGATCACGCCGGCTTCCAGGATTTCACCAATGGTGAGCGCGAAGGCGGCGGCGGCGATCAGGATCTGGACCAGCATCCCGGAGAACTGTCCTGCGAAGATACGCCAAGGCGGGCGCATGCCGGTGGCGGGAATCTCATTCGGGCCAAACGAAGCAAGCCGGTTTCCGGCTTCGGTCTCACTCAGTCCCTGGCGGAGATCGACGTCCAGGCGGGTGGCCGTTTCCTCGGCGGTCAGCGAATGCCAGGCTTGGTTCATGGTTGCGGCTCCTGTCCATGCAGACCTTCATGATCACTCGAAGTGGGCCGTTTGCCTAGAGCGGGGGCTGTCACACGCAGGCAATGCGACTGTCTTATGGTACGAGGCGGGACGGATCTTTCATGCCCTCTGTTGTATCGCTTTCCCTCTCCTTCAGGACGGGTGCTTATGGTACAGAATGCTCGTGAGGCGGTGGCGGCGCCCATTGCGGCGGTAGTGGAAAAACCGAAGCTGGAAACCCGCGCCGGACCGGTCGGGTCGATCGTTTTCATGGGGCTTCTCGGCGTCGGCGTCGCCTTCACGGCGTACGGCCTGCAAAGCGACGTGGCCGGTGCCGGTACCGCGCTGGCTTTGGCGCCTTTGCTGCTGCTCGGGCTGTCGCTCCTGATCGCCCTGGGTTTCGAGTTCGTGAACGGATTCCACGATACGGCGAATGCCGTCGCCACCGTCATCTACACCCATTCGCTGCCGCCGATGGTCGCGGTGGTGTGGTCGGGTGTCTGGAATTTCGTCGGCGTGCTGGTGTCGTCCGGGGCCGTCGCCTTCGGCATCGTTTCGCTCCTGCCGGTCGAACTGATTCTCCAGGTGGGGAGCGACGCGGGCTTCGCCATGGTGTTCTCGCTGCTGATCGCGGCCATCTTGTGGAATCTCGGGACCTGGTATTTCGGCCTGCCGGCCTCCAGCTCGCACACCCTGATCGGCTCGATCATCGGCGTCGGGCTCGCCAACGAGCTGATGCATCGGGGCGGGTCCGCCACCTCGGGGGTGGACTGGTCGCAGGCGGCGAAAGTGGGCCAATCACTCTTGATGTCGCCACTCATCGGGGCCGTCGCCGCCGGTCTGCTGCTGGTCGTACTCAAGTTCGTCGTCGCCAATCCCAAGCTCTACCGCGCCCCGGAAGGCTTGCGGCCGCCGCCGTGGTGGATACGCGGCGTCCTGGTGCTGACCTGCACCGGCGTCTCCTTCGCGCACGGCTCGAACGACGGGCAGAAAGGCATGGGGCTGATCATGCTGATCCTGATCGGCATCGTGCCGACAGCCTATGCCTTGAATCGGGCGGTGCCGGACTCCTACGTACCCGAATTCCTGGCCTTGTCGCATGTCGTCGGGCAGGCACTGCTGGAAAAGTCGGAAGGGGCGAAAGAATTCGACGGTGATCCCCGGCCTGCCGTGACCGACTTCATCCGGACCCGCCAACCGGGGCCGGATACGCTGGCGGCGACCGCGAAGCTGGTCGGGGAAATCGCCGGCACCATCGAAAAAACCGGTTCGCTCGCCCACATTCCCGTGACCAAGACCCAGAACGTCCGCAACGACATGTACCTCCTCGACGAGGCGATGCGGCGGCTGGAAAAGCTGGGCCAGCCGGTGTTCGACGAGCGCACGAGAAAGGAGATCGGCGGCTACCGCAAGGCGCTGGGGAACGCCACCCGCTTCATCCCCACCTGGGTGAAGGTCGCCGTCGCCATCGCCCTGGGCCTGGGCACGATGGTGGGCTGGCGGCGCATCGTGGTGACCGTCGGCGAAAAGATTGGCAAGCAGCACCTGACCTACGGCCAGGGCGCGTCGGCGGAACTGGTGGCCATGAGCACCATCGCGGCGGCGGACATGTACGGGCTGCCGGTGTCGACGACCCACGTGCTGTCGTCAGGAGTGGCCGGGACGATGGCGGCCAATGGCTCGGGTCTGCAGTGGTCCACGATCCGCAATCTGGCCATGGCCTGGGTGTTGACCCTGCCCGCCGCGGTCCTGCTTTCCGGGAGCCTCTTCTTCGTGTTTCACCAGATGATCGCCCATTGACCCCGATCCGCGATTGCCGTTGACGGCTCAGGGCGAATTTTCCAGCAATCGCCGCAGGGCATCTTCGATGCGGGCGAGCATCCGCCCATGGGGCTCGGCCTCGCCCGCTCGCAAAGGGGCGCCGAAGCGCACACTCACGGGGGCCGCGGCGCGCGGCACGATCCTGCCCGGCGGCATGACCTTTTCGGTGCCTTCGATGACCAGGGGCACCACGGGCACCCCCATGTCGACTCCGATGGCGCCGGCGCCTGGGCGGAGCGGCTGGATGCCCAGGCCACCCCGGTTCATCTGGCCTTCCGGGAAGATCAGGACATTCCAGCCGTCGTCGAGGAGGCGGCCGATGAGTTCGAGGCCGGGGCGGATGTTCTCGTCGGGGCCGCTGGGGAGTGGGAAGGCGTTGAGCGAGAGTTCGCCGATCGGCACGGCCCAGCGGTAGCGGGTGTACAGCACCCCGGTGGCGGCGGCGATGGCGAGGCGGTAGCGGAAGCGGTCGGGCAGGACGAAGCTGGCCACGGCGGAGTCGAGATAACTGCGATGGTTGGCCATGAAGATCACCGGGCCGTCCAGCGCCGCCAAGTGCTCCAGGCCCGAGACCCGGAGCCGGCAGAACGGGGCGATCCACCACTGCAGGAAAACCTTCTGTGCCAGGGGACGTAACCTTGAAGCCCAGGGAGACAGCGACCAGCGCGGATGGGCATCGACTCGCGGCATCCGGTCCTGACGCCGTACCAGCAGGTTTTCGAGATCGGCCACCGTGGTCAGCGGGCCGATGTCGATTTCGTCCAGGCAGACGCCGAGATCTTCTTCGATACGGGCCACCAGTTCGATACGGAGCAGGGAGTCGAGTCCCAGGTCGGGGACCAGGCGGGTGTCATCGCTCAGGGCGCCGGCCTCGGTTCCGGCCACCTGGGCCAGGAGAAGCCGAAGCGGTGTCGACCGTCCGACGGGAACCGCTTGGGTCGAGGGCTCCCGTCGCAATCGGCCCAGGACCTCGTCCTTCTTGACCTTGCGCGTGACCGAGCGGGGAAAGTCCGGTTCCGGCCACAGCGACCAGCTCACGATGCGTTGATGCGGCGCCAGGTGGCGGTTGGCCTCCGCGACGATGGCGGCGGCCCGTGCTTCGTCAGCGTCAGCGAGCAGCACGGCGTGGACGAGGGTACGTCCGCCGCTTTCCAGTCCGACGACGGCGCAGTCCGTGACGCCGGCAGTGCGGTTGAGCACGGCCTCTATGTCTTCCGGAAATACGTTTTCTCCTCCCGGCCCCAGGATCATGTAGCGCTTCCTGCCGTAGACGTACAGGAAGCCGTCGGCATCGAGGCGGCCGGCGTCGTCGGTTTTCAGCCAGCCGTCGGCGAAAGCCGCTTCGGTGCGTACCGGGTCGCGGAAATAACCGGCCATGACCATGGGGCCCTTCACCAGGATTTCGCCGTCGGAGGCGATGCGTAGCTCCACTTCTTCCAGCGGCTTGCCGACCGAGCCGATGCGATGGGCCTGGGGCGTGTTGGCAGCGATCACCGGGCTGGTTTCGGTCAGGCCGTAGCCTTGCAGCACTTCGAAGCCCAGCGCCCACCATTTTTCTTCGACGACCGGATCCAGCGGGGCACCGCCGCACACGATGGTCCGCAAGGAGCCGGAAATCCGGGCGCGGATCCTGCCCCGCAGCAGAGGCCACAGGAAGCCGGGAATCCTGCCGATGCGGGCCTCCAGCCGGTCCATCATGGTCTTGAGAACTTCCGGCACCGCGACGAGGTGAGTGACGGGCGTGTGCGTCAGTGCCTCGAGCACGCTGCGGGTGGTCGGCGTCGTGAGGTAGCTGACCGGACAGCCTGCGGCGAGCGGGCAGAATAGGCTGGTCATCTGGCCGTAGACGTGGAACAGCGGGACCAGGCTCAGCACATGGTCATCCGGCGCCAGCGGAACGGCACGCGCAACCGCGCTCAGGTCGGACAGCAGATTGGCGTGGGTGAGCATGACGCCCTTGGGGTCGCCGGTGGTCCCCGAGGTATAGATGATCTCGGCCAGTCGCGCGGGACCGGTGCGGGTAGCCGGCCGGTTGGATGGCACCCTACCGGGACGTTCGATATCTACGACGGGTAGCGGGGGGCCTTCCCAGCGACGGCGGGACGACGCCAGGACCAGACTCGGCCCGGCCGATCGAACCAGATTGGCGAGCTGTTCCGGCGGGCTCCTGGGGTTGAGTGGCACGATGACCGCACCGCGGGCGGCGATGGCGAAGAAGGCCGCCACCCAGTGAGGCGAGTTCTCGGCGGACAGAAACACCCGATCGCCGCTGCCGACACCGTGTTCGTCCAGCAACGATGCCAGCTTCGCGGCGTGGGTTCCGAGCTCGAGGTAGCTCCAGCGCAGGGTGCGGTAACGTGGACGGTACTGTATGGCGAGGCGGGGACCGTAACGGCCCACCATGTCGTCCAGGAATTCGGAAAATGACCCGACCGTTTGCATTCGTCCGGCCTCGAGGTTGCATTGGGATGCCCCGATTGAGGATACTGCGAATCCTCGCGCCGTTCAGCGGTTCCGCCTTCCAGGACCGGGCGGCCGGGCAGCGCAAACCGTCGAGTTCTCTTTCGGACGGCCTTCCCCATGAAAAACAAGGCCAAGGACACGGCATTTCGTACCTGGATCGACCGGCTCATAGATCGGATCGGCTTCCGCCGCGGGGTTCGCCTTCTATTCGGCAGCATCCTGCTGTTCGGCGTAGCCGGTGCGATCGCCGATATCCGGCCAGGAACCTGGCTCAGGTATTTCGATCTCGACCGGGAATACACGGTGCCCGCACTGTTTTCCGGCTGTCTGCTGCTGGCCGCGGCCTGGGAATCCTTCACCGCGGCGTCTTCGAAGCGGCTCGGAGGCTGGGCGTTTGCGCTCGCGGCCGTGTTTTTCGAGATGGGATTCGACGAACTCCTGATGATTCACGAACGCATCGAGCAGGCCACCGGCGTCGACTGGCAGATCCTCTACCTGCCGGTCATGGGTTTTGCGGGCATCGCCTGGCTTTTGGTCTTCATACAACTGCGGGATCGGCAGCAGCGGCGGTTATGGATCGCCGGCGCCATCGCCTGGACCGCCTCCCAACTGTTCGAGGCCGCCGAATGGGGATGGGGTGCGGAGAGTAAGATCGCTTTGCCAGGATATCTTTATCTGGTACATGTCGAAGAATTGCTGGAAATGTCGGGCTCCTCTTTTTTCCTGTTGACGCTGTTGCTCCTGAACGGCGGTCCTCCGATGTCACGGAAATGACATGCAACGATAACGTTTCTCAGGGGGAAACCGGAAATCCATCGTGGTAGCTTGTGACGGTCGTCCCACGCGTTCCGCCATGCCGAAATCGACAATGAATTTCGATCACGCCGACCTTTCACTGAAGGAAATATTCCAAGACCATCTGAGCTGCTGCGTCGAATGTGGCCAGGCTCTGGAGCGGCTGTTCGCCGATCTCGATGCCGCCGAAACGCACATCGGCCTGATCCGGCAGCTCGAGGAAAAGGGCGATGCGCTGATGCGCAAAGCGTATGACGCGCTGGAGACCGCTCCTTATTCCGAGCTTGTGCTCCTGATCCAGCAGTTTGCCAGGCATCTCGACGACATTCTCGACGGCCTGAACGACACCGCCCGGGTCATCGACATCTTCACGCCTCAACGGGCGGAAACAGCCGCGCTCGACCTGCTTGCGATTAGCCAGGGGATGGTCCGGCGGCTATCGGCGGAAATGGACCACTATCCGGAAAACCCGCCCGCAGGCATCAAACAATGCCGGGAGGAGCTCAAGGTATCGGAGACGGACGCGGACCTGGTGTATCACGAGTGGCGGAAGTCCCAGCGGCGTTACAGCACTTTGTCACTCCTGTCCGAATCGGACTGGACCGAGATTTTGGGAATCCTGGAAAAAACCACGGATTCCTGCTACCACGCCGCGCTCGTGCTCGAGCGCATCACCAAGTACCGGTTGAGGCAGGCTTCCTGACACGCCGGCGGCCGGGGCCGGACGGAAGCCCGAGCCAGCGCTTTCCGCGCTCAGTAACGCCTGCCGCCGCCCCCACTGCCTCCGCGCCTCTCCGGCGGACGGGCTTCGTTGACCATCAGATTGCGTCCGTCCATTTCTTTGCCGTTGAGTCCGGCAATGGCGGCCTGAGCCTCCTGGTCGCTGCCCATTTCCACGAACCCGAATCCCCTGGAGCGGCCGGTGGCGCGGTCCATGACGACCTGCGCCGATTTCACGGTGCCGTATGCTGCGAAAGTCCGTTCCAGGTCGGCATCGCCGACACGATAGTTCAAGTTGCCTACATATAGCTTGCTGCCCACGAAAGACCCCCGTCGAGGTTCATGAAAACCCGCGATCCACAATAAAACAAAAATGCCTGGTTCGACAGGGGAGGGATGAAAAAATATTTCCGGCCGTCTGCGGCGCCGGCGTGGATTTGTGGGGTTCACTCCGGCTGTTTTGAGGTTTTGGGTGACAGTCTGGGGCGGTCGACTTATAATCCCTGCTACGGCGCGTCCAACCAATCACCGCGCCGTTTCCATCTTTATTTCCTCTCATCCATTGGACCGTCTGCCTCGATTGGTGCCGTTTCTCCGTTGAACGGCAGGCCGTCGCAGGACACTTGACCCTATATGTCATCAGATTTGAATTCTGCCGGCCCGGCGTTTGCCGATCTCGGGCTGGCTCAGCCCCTTTTGCGTGCCGTTTCCGAAGCCGGTTACGTCCATCCCACACCCATCCAGGCACAGGCGATCCCGCTTCTGCTCGCCGGCGGCGATCTGCTGGCGGCGGCCCAGACCGGAACCGGCAAGACCGCAGGCTTCACCTTGCCGATTCTGCACAGGCTGCTGGAGAAACAAGCTCCGCGCCGGCCGAGGCGCCCGCGCTGTCTCATTCTCGCGCCCACCCGCGAGCTGGCGGCGCAGGTCCTGGAATCGGTCGAAAGCTACGGCAAGTACGTACCCCTGAAAGCCACGGTCATGTTTGGCGGGGTGGGGCTCAACCCCCAGGTCCGTGCTCTCGCGGCCGGCGTCGATATCCTCGTCGCCACGCCGGGCCGCCTGCTCGATCATTGCGGACAGAACACCGTCGATCTTTCCGCCGTGGAAATCTTCGTACTGGACGAGGCGGACCGCATGCTGGACATGGGGTTCATCCGCGACATCCGGCGGATTCTGGGACTGCTGCCGAAGCAGCGGCAGAACATGCTGTTTTCGGCCACGTTTTCGGATGAAATCCGGACGCTCGCCGACGGCTTGCTGAACAATCCGGGCTACGTCGAGGTGGCGCGCCGCAACGCGGCTTCCGATCTGGTGGACCAGACCGTCCATCTGGTCGCCCAGGAACACAAGCGCGATCTGCTTACCCACTTGATCCGCCGGCATGACTGGCGCCAGGTGCTGGTATTCACCCGGACCAAACACGGCGCGAACCGGCTGGCGGAGAAACTGGCCGAGGATGGCATCCCTGCCGCGGCGATTCATGGCAACAAAAGCCAGTCGGCGCGTACCCGGGCGCTGGCGGATTTCAAGGACGGCACGGTGCCGGTGCTGGTGGCTACGGACATCGCGGCACGCGGTCTGGACATCGACCAGCTTCCCCACGTGGTGAACTTCGAATTACCGAACGTGCCGGAGGACTACGTCCATCGGATCGGCCGCACCGGGCGTGCCGGCAATGCCGGCTCTGCCGTGTCGCTGGTAGCGAAAGAGGAACTGAAGCTGCTGGGCAGCATCGAGCGTCTGATCAAACGCCCGATCCGGCGGGGAACGGTGGAAGGTTTCAACCCGCCGTCCCGCCCGCGGATCGAGCGTCGGGACGACCGCTCACGGCGGCCACAGGAGGTGCGCGATGGCGGTGGCCGACAGTCTTCTCCGGGCCAGCCCAAGGCGCGGGCAGGTCTGGGGCCCCGCAGCGCTGCCCGGCATGCGCAGAAGCCGCAACAGCGGCAGGCGGGCAACCGGCTGCGCAGCCAGGGCGGCAAGCGTGGATGACGCGCCGGCCGAGCCGGTGGGTATTGCCGGCTTTCCGTGCGCTGCCGTTCTTTTCGCGCAACAGTTTGTCACCCCCCACTTTGTTGCTGACACCGTCTACGGCGGCTAGTCTGAATCCGGCCTTGGATAAGCCTGGGCGGGGCGGGTTTCAGCCGTTCCTTGACCGGCCTGACGCGTCGGGCGGTGCCATTCCCGCCGTGCGCAGCTAGGGCTTCTTTCAGACAGCATTCGTGCGGAGGAAAGATCATGATCCTGAGCAATCTGACGTCGCATCTGAAGCTCCCCGGCATCGACCGTCTGGGGCAGGATTTGGCCGTCGAGGACGTGCTGCCGGCGGTGATTCTGCTGACGTTCGCCTTTCTGATGGCGGCCGAGGTCCGGCTCGGCCGGGGCGGGCGCGCCAATCCCTCGGTGCGGAAATCGTACCGGACGAACCTGTCGTTGTTCCTGTTCAATGACCTGCTGATGTCCGCATTGTCGGTGTCTTCCCTCCTGATATTGGCGGAGCGCCACACCGGCGGCGGACTCCTGGCGGGCGTGAGCAACTCCTGGCTCCGGGGGCTGCTGGCCCTGCTCTTGCTCGATCTGGTGCTGTATTGCTGGCACTGGGCCAGCCACCGCCTGTCCTGGCTGTGGCTGTTTCACAAGGTGCATCACAGCGACCGCTCGATGAACGTGACGACCGGTTTCCGGCTGCATTTCGTCGAGGTGCTGTTGACGGTACTGGTCAAGGCCGGCTTCATCGTGATCACGGGTGTGCATGCCGCCCAGGTCCTGCTCAGCGAGGCGCTGATCACCCTGGCCGTGCTGTTCCACCATGCCGATGTCTCGTTCCCGGGGGAGCGCCGACTAGGCCGTCTGTTCGTCGTGCCGAGCCTGCACCGGGTGCATCACTCGGCTTTACGCAGCGAGCACGATCGCAATTACGGCGCGCTGTTTTCCTTTTGGGACCGGCTTTTCGGCACGCTGCTGGAAGTCCGGCCGGCACAGATCGGCTTACGCGAGGTGGACGCCCTGGGCTTCGTCGAAACCCTGAAGTTCGGTTTCACCTACGCCTACGGGTCGACACCCCTTCCTCTCCGGCTTCACTCGGGTCAGTCCTTGGAGCCGATGATCGCCGAAGCTGCCTATTTCCGGGCCGAAAAGCGCGGGTTCATACCGGGGTTCGAGATGTTCGACTGGCTGGCGGCCGAACGCGAAATCGAAGAGCGGATGAACGTTGGTCGCATCAATGCCGGAACCGCCCGGCGGACGCCGTGAAGGTGGAGACGACGGGACATCCGGCCGCATTCGCGGCGGGTGGCCCGAACGGCGGAGGAATCTCGAAGTCACGGTTTTGTTTTGGGGCATTGACAATTTAGACTATGCCTCGAAAGCACCACCGCGGTGTGCTTTCTTGCGTCCGACCGTCACCGGAGCTGCGGGTTCGGGCACCATTACCGCAAGCCCTTGAAACGAACAGCCTCGAGTGAACATCCCCCATTTGGCCGCTCTCGCGGCCGAACGCTTCGCCCGCCGGCCGTGGCGGGTCCTGGCTCTCGCCATGGCGCTCTCGGCGCTGTCCCTGTGGGCGGTTTCCCGGCTGCCGGTCCATACCTCCCGCCAGGCCTTGCTGCCGCACGACAATGCCGTTGCTCAGCGTTTCGACGCTTTTCTGGATAAGTTCGGGGCCGCTTCCGACCTGATCGTGGTCCTGGAAGGGGCGCCACCGGACGAGCTCAAGCCGTTTGCCGACGAACTGGCGACGGCGCTTGCTGCCGAGCCCGAAATCGCTCAGGCGACGGCCCGGCTCGATCTGCGTTTCGTGCTGGAGCATGCCTATCTCGCAGTGACCCCGGAGCGGCTCGGGACGCTGGCCGGCGTGCTGGAAAAGTTCGGGGCTGGCGCCATTCCGGAGGATTCCTCGCAGGTCGATGCCACTTTGGGCCGCCTGCTGCAATGGCTCGAAGGGGCGCCCGCCATGCCCGCTGCCGGTATCGACCTTCCCACGGTCGAAGTCGGGTTGAAACTGCTGGGGGCTTCGCTCGACGAGTGGCACCGCTGGCTCAGCGCGGGGGAGGTGCCGGCGGCGCTCGACTGGACGCGGCTGCTGGCCGGCCTAGGTGGGAGCGAGATCGCCAACGATGGCTACTTCGTCTCGCGCGATGGCCGGATGTACTTCCTGTTCGTACACCCGGCGAGCGCGTCGGAGGATTTCACAGCCATCGGGCCATTCGTCGAAAAGGTGAGAACCGTGGCGGCGGATCGGGCGGCCAGGGCCCGTGCGGCCGGCCGCACCGCGCCGAAGGTGGGGCTGACGGGGCTGCCGGCCATCGAGTACGAAGAGCACGTCAGCATCCGTCATGACATAGCGCTGGTGGTCGGTTCCGCCGCCGGGCTGATCGTCCTGCTGATACTGGTGGTGGTGCGGAGCTGGCGCTGGGCGCTGGTCATCTTCGTTCCCATGGGCCTCGGCGTGTTGTGGAGTTTGGGTCTTGCGCTGGTCACCATCGGCCACCTGACCCTCATCACCGCCAGCTTCATTGCCGTTCTGTTCGGCCTGGGCGCGGATTACGGCATATTCACCTCGGCGCGTATCGCCGAGGAGCGTCGTCGCGGTAAACCGCTGACCGAGGCGATCGGGGCAGGGATGGGCGCTTCCTTCCAGGCGGTGTTCACCGCGGGCGGCGCCTCGGTGGTGATTTTCGGGGCTTTGGCCACGGTCGATTTCCCCGGCTTTTCCGAACTGGGGCTGGTGGCGGCCAAGGGAGTGATGCTGATCCTGGTCAGTACCTGGCTGGTCCAGCCGGCGCTGTATGCCTTGCTGCCGCCGAAACTCGCGCCGTTGCCGGCCGCGGCGTCTGCCGGGGCGATCGAGCCGGGCCGTATGCCTTTCCGGGGAAGCGTCGCCGTGATCCTGGTCGCGGGGGCGTTGGCTACGGCGGCATTCGGCATCGGAAGCGGCTACGAGCTTCCCTTCGATTACGACGTGCTTTCGCTGTTGCCGAAAGACTCCGAGTCAGCCTACTACCAGAACCGTATGGTCGCGGAGAGCGACTATCAGGCGGAAGTGGTCATCTTTACCGCGCCAGATCTCGAAGAGGCCCGACGCATCGCAGCGGAGGCGGGCAGGCTGGGGAGCGTGGCCAAGGTGCAGTCGCTCATGGACCTGTTTCCGCCGGACGCCGACGCACGCGCCCTCGAGGCCCGGCGCATCGGCGAACTTGCTGACGACGGCTATGCGGTCCGATTGGCCAGGCTCGCCGCCATCGGTCTGCCGGAAGGGACTTTCGGACGCGTGCGGACGATTCTGGAGAAGGGCGGCGATTTCATCGACCAGTCCCAGGAGCTGGCATTCTCGGCCGGGCATTCCGGGCTGGTGGCGGCTTTGGAAGACGTGCGGGGGAGGCTGGATGCAGTCCGGTCCGCCATCGAGGCCGATCCCGTCCAGGCCCGGGAGCGCAGCGAGCGGTTCTTCCGGATGCTGCTGTCGGCGGCGGAGCGGGGCGTGGCACTGCTGGCGGAGTGGCGCCAGGCACGGCCCATCACCCCGGCCCAACTTCCGCCGGCTTTGCGGGACCGGTTTTTCGCCGCCGACGGGACGGTTGCAGTGTACGCTTTTCCGGCAAAAACTGTGTATGATCCCGCCAACCTCGACAGGCTGATGCAGGAAATTTATGGCGTGTCGCCCGATGCGACCGGCTTCCCGGCCACCCATCAGGTGTTCTCCAAGTCCGTGGTGGAAAGCTTCACCCATGGAACTCGCGAGGCGGTGACCGTTTGCCTGCTGTGGCTGGCGTTGGTCCTGCGCAACTGGCGCGGTTTCGTGCTGGCTTCCATGCCTCTGCTGATCGGCGGTGGCTGGATGCTGGGGCTGATGGCTCTCTGCGGCATCCGCTACAACTATGCCAACATCATCGCTTTGCCCCTGGTCATCGCCCTGGCGGTGGATTACGGCGTGTGGTTCTCCCAGCGCTGGTTCGACCTCAAGGACCGTTCGCTGACGCAGATCAATCGGGTCGCGGGGGGGGTGATCGGCCTCGCCGCCGGCACCGAGCTGGCGGGACTGGGGGCGATCACCCTGGCGAACTATCGCGGCGTGTCCAGCCTGGGCGTCAACATCACCGTCGGTCTCCTGTGCTGCTTGGCCGCGACCCTGTGGGTGGCACCGGCGATCGGACAGCTTCTCGATTCAAGAAAGAAACCATGACAGACAAGATTACGTGCTTTTCCCTCCTGGCGGCCCTGCTGGCCCCCTTCGTTCCCGCGCAGGCCGGCGCCCCCGCACCGGTGGTCGTCTGTTACCCGGGGGGAGCCGTGAATGAGCGCGACGCCGATCAGGCGATGGATGCGATGCTGCGGGTGGTGGAGCGGGTAGGGCAGTGGCCGGAGAAGAGTTTCAGCAGCGTGTTCACCGCGAAGGTGGCGGATTGCGGAAAACTCATGGCGGAAATGAAGCCCGCGTTCGCGATCACTTCGCTGGCGCTATACCTGGACATGCGCGGCCAATACGATCTGGTGCCTGTGGTTCAGCCCAGGATCGACGGACGTACCAGCGAGCGTTACCGGGTCGTGGCAAAGCAGGGCAGGTTCCACGACATGGACGAACTCAAGGGCAGGACGCTGGGGGGTACCATGCTGGATGAACCGGCCTTCCTCGGCAAGATCGTGTTTGCGGGCAAGTATGATCCGGAAAAGGATTTCGCCCTCCAGCCTTCGCGCCAGGCGATCCGGGCCCTGCGCTCCCTGGACAAGGGCGAGCTGGATGCGGTGGTGCTCAATGAACAGCAGTTCGCGGGTCTGAGCGCGCTGCAGTTGGCGAGTCCGGTGGAGACGGTGTTCACATCCGCGGAGATTCCGCTGATGGGTGTGGTGGCCAATGCCCGGTTGACTTCGGCCCAGGAACGGGCGCGCTTCGCCCAGGCGCTGGAAACCCTGTGTGCCGATCCCGAAGGCAGGAAGCTGTGCGACCTGTTTGGCATCCAGTCTTTCGTAGCGGTGGATCCCACCGTGTTCGATCCCATGGCCAGGCTCTGGCTGGCGCGGAACTGACGCATTGCATACCGTGCGTCTGTTTGCGGCCGGTATTCTGGCGGGGGTCCTGGCCGGTTGCGGCGGTCTTCACCGCGATGGCACTCCGGCAGGCCCGTCGGCGGGTTGTCCCCGGCTGACCGCCGCCGCCCTGAGTGCCGGTCAGGATGCACTCGGTCCTTCCAGCGAAACGCAGGAACTGGAATGTGCCCTGGATTTCCTGCGCGGCTCGGATGACCCAGCGTTACGCCGCAGTTCCCTGGGCAGCCGGATTTGCCTGCATCTCGCCGAGCGCAATTCCGATCCGGCGGAGCGTGCGCGCTTCGCCAGGGAGGGGGTGGAGCGCGCCGAAGCCGCGCTGGCGCAAGGCGGAGAGGATGACGGCGCGGTCCATTATTATCTGGCTGCAAACCTGGGGCTGGCCGTGCGCGATGACATGACGGCGGCGCTGGCGAATCTGCACCGGCTGGAGCACGAGTCCGAGGCGGCGGTGAAGCTGAGTCCCGATTTCGATGACGGTGGCCCCTTGCGGCTCTTGGGCATGTTGTACCTCAAGGCCCCGGCCTGGCCCGCAGGGATGGGCGACGGCGACAAGGCTCTGGACCTGCTCGGACAGGCGGTGGAAAGACACCCCGGGCACCCCCTCAACCATCTGTTCTATGCCGAGGCCCTGTGGGAAGTGAACGGCGAGAGCGAAAGCCGGCGAGTCGAGGAGGAAATGGCCGCCGGTTGGAGATTGCTGGAGTCCGGAAGCTGGGGATACAACAAACAAATCTGGAAACGGGAATTCGCCGATCTTCGCCAGGAGATCGGGGCGCCCGCTAGGTAGCATTCTCTTCCGCTCTTTTCCGAGGCGCCGACCATGAGCCGATCGATCAGAAACCAAGATGTCCCCGAACTGCCCCGTCGGCGGCAGGTCCGCACCGCCGGCATGAGCGGCAATTACTGGTATGTGGTCGAGATCGACGGCAGGCTCAAGCCCCGGCAAGTCAAACGGGTGCGTTTCTGGGGACAGGACATCGCGTTGTTCCGCGACGCTGCTGGCGAACTGCACGCCGTGGAAGACCGTTGCCCGCATCGGCAACTCCCGCTGTCCCAGGGCTTCGTCGAGGGGGGAAACCTGGTCTGTACCTATCATGGATGGAAATTCGATGGCTGCGGCCGGTGCACCGAAATCCACCATGAGCTTGGCAAGGGCCGTACCAGGTTACCTAGAATCCGCATCAGGACCTATCCCGTCAAGGCGCAATGGGGGCTCATCTGGCTGTTTCCGGGCGATCCCGCCCTGGCGGACGGCACCCCGCTGCCGACGATCCCGCAGCTCGAAGGGGGGCAGCCCTGGCCGTTCTTCCCGATCGACGTGACGATCAAAGCGCACTTCTCGATGATCGTGGAGAACGTTTGTGACTTCAACCACGAATACCTGCACCGGCACAAACGCCCCTTCCTGCAGCCGATCCTGCGCGAGTGGAAGCAGGACGCCGACAGTGTTCGGGTCTACTACGACACCCGTTTCGACGGGAGCCCCGTCGCCAAGCTCTTCATGGAAGGCGGGGCGCGTGATCTCAACGAGATCGAGATCTGGTACCAGTACCCTTATCAGGGTTCCGACATCGGCGGCAAGTACATCCACTGGCTGTTCATGCTGCCGGAGGACGAGCGCACCACCCGCTGTTTCTTCGTCTTCCTGTTCGGGCCGATCCATGTCCCGATCGTGAACTGGAAGATGCCCGAATTCCTGCGCAAGCCCATCCTCTGGTTCACCAACAAGTGGTACATCGAGCCCCTGTTGGGCGAGGACAAATGGGCGCTGGAATTGGAGCAGGACGGTTTCGAGCGCCATCCCGATGCGCCGCAGATCGAGCTCAATCCGGCCATCAGCTCGTTCCAGAGGTTGTCGCTGGAGAAGTGGAAGGCTTACCAGCAGTCCATGGAGAGAGCCGGGCCAAAGCCGGCGGCAGACCCGGCATGACCACACTGGTCACCGGCGCCACCGGCCATCTCGGCGCCAATCTGGTTCGGGCGCTGCTGGCCCGGGGCGAGAAAGTGCGCGCCTTCATCCGCCGACAAAGCGACGTCGCGGCGTTGGACGGCTTGGCGGTCGAGCGGGCCTACGGCGATCTGCGCGACCGCCGCTCGATCCGGGATGCGCTGGAAGGTGTGGAGCGGTTGTACCACACCGCGGCCTTCGTCAGTATCCGCGACGGTGACCGCCAGGAGCTGTTCGACGTCAACGTGGTCGGCACTCGCATGCTGATGCAGGAGGCGCGGCGGGCCGGCGTGCGTCGGGTGGTGCATACCAGCTCCTTCGGCGCGGTCGGCATCAACCCCCAAGGCGCATCGAACGAACACTGGACAGTCAGCCCGTTCGAACCGGGCACCGACTACGAACGGACCAAGGCCGTGTCGGAACACGACGTGATCCTCGAAGCCGTGCGCGGCCTCGACGTGACCATCGTCAACCCGGCCGCGATCGTCGGTCCGTGGGATTTCCGGCCCAGCCTGGTCGGCCGTACCATCCTCGACTTCGCCCATGGCCGGATGAGGGCGTTCGTTCCCGGTGCCTTCGACTTCGTCCCGATGCGCGACGTGGTGGCTGCGGAACTGCTGGCCATGGACAAAGGCATCCGCGGTGAGCGCTATCTCGTCACCGGCGAGCACTGCACCATCGGTCAGATACTGCAATGGCTGGAGGAGCTGACCGGGCAGCCGCGTCCGAAGCTCGCGATCCCGCCGCGCCTCATGCAGGGCATCGCGCTGCTGAAGGACCCGCTGGAACGCCGTTTTTTCCCCCGCCGGACGCCACGCTTCAACTACCACTCCATCCGCCTGCTCAACTCGGGCAAGCGCGGGGATTCCTCACGGAGCCGGCGCGAACTGGGCCTGGTCCCGACTTCCACCCGTGCGGCTTTCGCCGATGCCGTGGCCTGGTTCAGGGAGAGGGGGATGATCTGACCCCGGGCCGGTCACGCTGCGGTTCTTCCAGGGCGATGCGGGTGGAAGTGGATGACGGTGGCGAATGCATGACCGTCACCGGCACTCCGAGCGAGGCCCACTGATACAGCCAGCCGGCATCTTCGGGCGCCTTGGGCCAGCGCACGTTGTGCTTCTGGGTCGACATGTTGACGCAGCCATGGCTTGCAGGGCGGCCGAAGCCATTGTGCCACCAGGCGCCGTGGAAGGCGTAATCCGAATAGAAATACTGGGCATAGGGAACGTTTTCCACGATGTAATGCCCTTTTTCCCCTTTTTTGGCCCTGCTTTTCATGGTCTTCGTGGGAAAGCGCGCATAGATGTAGAACGAGCCGGTGACCGTCGGTGTCTGCGGTTTGCCCGTGCTGACCTTGAAGGTCCGCACGGTTTGGCCGTTTTCCACCGCTGTCATCGTCTGGGTGTCGAGGTAGACGAAGATTTTCCGGTCGGTTCCCGTCGAGAAGCTCAAATCCAGCGGGGGCTCGAGATAGCCCCCCTGGACACCGCGGAAAGCGCCGGGTTCCGCGCTGACCCGTATCACACTGGAGGGCGGCCAGCCGTTGAGCGGGGTGAATTGCAGCCGGGTTTTGCCGACCCAGCCCCATCTTCCGGTGATTTCCCTGCCGTCCTCGGTCTGGATCCGGACCTGCCGGCCCGCCTTGTCCCGTTCGGCCAAGGGCTCGTTGAAGGTGATCTGCAGAGGCATCGCCGTGCCGAGGTTCTCCGCCCCGCGGAGATTGACCTCCGCGGATACCGGCGGCGGCGTCGAAATGCGCAGCTCGAATGGAGGCAGCGGCACCCCGGCAGGGGTTTCCCAGCGAATCTGCGTCGGGTAGGTGCTGCCCTGGGTGTAGTCCGAGGCCTCAAGCCTGAAAACGGTGCGGGTTTGTTCCGGCTGGATGGTGAGTTTCAGTCCGCCGACGGCTTCGAGTTTACCCACCGGCTGATCGAACACGAGCGTCAGTGAGGCATCCGGGGCCAGGGTACGCTCCGCCGGTCCTTCCAGCCTGGGGATGCCCACGGTGGTGAATTCCAGCACTTCGGTCCGCTTCTCGTCGGACCAAAGGCGCTCGATCGTTGTGGTGAGGACGTAGTGTCTGCCGAAGGCGAGCGGGCCGGTGAACTCGAAATGCTCCAATTCCTGGGCGGCCGCCACAACCGTTCCGTTGTCTTCCCGCAGTTCCACGGCTGCGATCCGGCTGCCCACCCCGACGGGTTCCACCGTGACGGCCCGGCGTGGATCGGCCATTGCAGCGCCATTCGCCGGATACGTCACCATGCCGAAAGGAGTGAGGCGGGCGTGGATTTCCAGGGTGATCAGTGCCGCCGCCGCGACGGTCAGGATGCCCGCCAGTACCCGGCCCCTTCCTGATCGGATCAAGCGTACATTTGCGGATCGGTTCACGCCATATCTCCCTTGTGGTTTCGGTGCCGGAAACCCTGCTCTTGAATATTATCGGGATTTGCGCACGAAAGTGATACGGGCCGGCGGCATTGCCCCCGGATCGAATGCCGCGCAGCAAGCCGCGGGTCATCGCATCGAACCATGATCGACTTGAGGGCCGGGAACACGTAAAGTGTCGCGGTCTCGAACCCATCGGCACCGAGCGATCCGGTTCCGTCAACACAGAAGCCATGACCAACTATTCCGAAAATCTCGAGAGGCATCTCACCCAGGAAAATCCGGTGCTGCTGGGCGCGGCGCGGAGTTTCGAAGAACTGGACAACATCGCCCGTGAACTGGGCCTGATCGATCCGGAGTACGCCAGCGCCGGCCAGATTTCCTGGTGGCCGGTGATTTCGGTATTGGGCACCTTTTCCGCCGGCAAGTCGACTTTCATCAATCACCTGCTTCAGGCCAGGATCCAGCGCACCGGTAACCAGGCCGTGGACGACAAGTTCACAGTGCTGAGCTATTCCGATGACGTCGAGTCCAGGACCCTGCCCGGCATCGCACTGGACGCCGATCCCCGTTTCCCTTTCTTCCAGATCAGCAAGGAAATCGACCAGGTCCTGCAAGGCGAGGGCGATCGCATCAACGCCTATCTCCAGCTCAAGACCTGCAACAGTCCTTTTCTCAAGGGCAAGATCATCATCGATTCGCCCGGATTCGACGCCGATCCGCAGCGCGATGCCGTTCTGGCGATCACCAAACACATCATCGACATCTCCGATCTCGTGCTGGTATTTTTCGATGCCCGCCATCCCGAACCGGGCGCAATGAAGGACACCTTGCGCTATCTGGTGACCGAAACCATCAAGCGCCACGACTCCAACAAGTTCCTGTTCATCCTCAACCAGATGGATACCACGGCCCGGGAGGACAATCCCGAGGAAGTGGTGGCGGCCTGGCACCGGGCCCTGGCTGAATCGGGGCTGGTTACGGGAAGGTTTTACACGATTTTCTCGCCGGATGTCTCCGTGCCCATCGCCGATGAAACCCTGCGCCAACGCTATCTCCAGCGGCGCGACCGTGACTGGGCGGAGATCAACGCGCGTATCCAGCAACTCGAAATCGAGCGTTCCTACCGCATCCTCGGTACCCTGGAACGTCTGGTCGAGGAGTTCCAGGACGTGGCGCTGCCCGAAATCGAGAAGGTGTTCAAGACCTACCGCAAACGTCTGATCCGGACCGACTGCGCGACTTTCCTGCCGGTATTGGGGGCCGCCGGTTACGGGATGGTGGAATTCGTCCCACTGGAGCCGAATCTCCTGGTAATGGCGGGTTCGGGTGTGCTCATAGGGCTGCTGCTGTTGTGGTCGCGGGTCCACATCGTACTGAGCGTGATTTTTGCGGCATTCGGCGTGCGGACTCTCAAAAAACGCCAGAAGGCGCTCAACATCCGCTGGGACATGGTCCGCGGCTTCCGGGCGAATGCCATGCCCTGGCCGTTCTTCCGCAAACCGGGCCTGATGGGCTGGAGCCGGCGCTGCGAGATTCAGCTGTCCGCAATACGCCAGCGTTGCAAGGAATCGATCCAGTCGCTGAACGATCTGTACACGAATCCGTCGGGCAGGCCGGAAACAGGACGGCCGGTCGAGACGGTTTCACCGTTGGCAATCGAGTGTGCGGCCGAGCCGGTTCCAGGGATTCCGAACGAGGTGGAGCCGGGTCCGGAACCGCCGCGGGAGTTGCCCACCCCGCCGGAACGAGAATCTCCCTAGCCCGGCTGGCCGCCTCTGCGTGGCCGCAGGGACCTGGAGGCCGACGAATTGATGGAAGGAGACGGCGGTCACTGGCCCAATGCTGTGTAGTCGGGAAGTGAAGCGCATCGGGCTGATCGCCGACACCCACGGCCTGCTGCGTCCGGAGGCCGTCGCGCTGCTGGCAGGCAGCGACCTCATCATCCATGCCGGCGATATCGGCCATCCCGGGATTCTCGATGGCCTGGGCGAACTGGCGCCGGTGGTGGCCGTGCGCGGCAACAACGACCGTGGCGCCTGGGCCGAGAGCCTTGCCGAAACCGCGGTAGTCGAATGCGCGGGTCTTGCCTGCTACGTGCTGCACGACTTGCAAGCGCTGGCGATCGACCCGGTGGCCGAAGGTTTCGGCGTCGTGGTTTCCGGCCATTCCCACCGCGCTGCGATCCGCGAAAGCGGCGGGGTGCTCTATCTCAATCCGGGCAGCGCCGGTCCCCGGCGTTTCAAGCTGCCGGTCAGCGTGGCCCTGCTCGACATCACCGACGGCGCGCCTTCGGCCCGGATCGAATGGATCGCCGTCTGATACCGGGTTTTCAAAGCGCGCCGGCGATACGCTCCAAGGCCTCGGCGATGATCCGCCTCGGGGCGCCGATGTTGAGGCGCATGAACCCGCTGCCGGCATCGCCGAAAGTGATTCCGGGATTCATGCCGACCCGCGCCTCGTGTACGAAGAATTGCTTCAGTGCCGCATCGCTCATGCCCAGCGCGCGGCAATCCAGCCAGACCAGATAGGTGCCCTCGGGCGGGACCGGCCGGATAGCCGGCGCGTGGCGGCCGAGGAAATCGGCCACGAAGTCGCGGGTCTCGGCGAGATAGGGCAGCAAACGCTCCAGCCAGCCTTCGCCCTCGCGGTAGGCCGCTTCGAAGGCCGTGAGGCCGAACGGCGTCGAGGCGCCGATGTGGAACAGTTCGTAGATCTCGCGCAGCGCCCTGCGCAGGCCGGCGTCCGGGACGATGAGGGCGGACAGGCCCAAGCCGGGGATGTTGAAAGTCTTGGATGGGGCCACCGCGGTCAGAACGTTGGGGGGATTGTCCGCCAGCGCGGCCAGCGGCGTGTGCCGGTAGCCCGGATAGATCAGATCGTGATGGATTTCGTCGGACAGTACGGTCATACCGTAGCGGTCGGCGATGCGTAGCACCTCCTCCAGTTCCTCCCTCGACCACACCCGCCCGACCGGGTTGTGCGGCGAACACAGGATCATGAGCCGGGCGCCTTCGGCGGCCCGGCGCTCCAGGCCCTCGCAGTCCATCCGGTACCGCCCCTGCTCCAGCCGCAATGGATTCAGCGCCAGCCGGCGGCCGGGAACGGTGACCGCCGTGAAGAAGGGATGGTAGACGGGCGGCTGAATCACCACGGGGTCACCGGGTCGGGTGAAGGCCATCACCGCGGCGTGGAGCGAGGGCACCACGCCGGGAGAAAGGAGTATCCATTCCCGCCGGATTTCCCAGCCATGACGTTTCTTCATCCAGGCGATCAGCGCTTCGTACAGGCTGTCCGGGCACAGGGTGTAGCCGTAAATCGGATGGGCCGCGCGTTCCGACAAGGCCTGCGTGATCGCTGACGGCGCGGCGAAGTCCATGTCGGCGATCCACAGCGGAATCACGTCGTCGCTGCCGAAATAGGCGCCGCGTCCCTCGTATTTGACGGACAGGGTGCCGGCGCGCGGGATTTCGAGGTCGAATTCGGAAGCCACCCGGTCGTTCTCCTGGAGTCGTTCAAAGCTCTTCAAGTCTACCGGAAGGCGCCGCCGAAGGGCGGTGATGCAGTGCTTCACAAAAGAAATGACCCACTCGCCTCCTGGGGATATAGAATGCCGCGACGAGCGGTGCATGCTCCGCTCAAGCCCTCATCACCCTTGGAATCTTTCGCGTGCCAGACCCATGAAAATCGCCAATAGCGTCACCGATCTCATCGGCAATACCCCCCTGGTCCGAATCCACCGGCTCAGCGCAGGCTGCGGCGCGGAGGTCGTCGCCAAGCTCGAATTCTTCAACCCGGCCCACAGCGTCAAGGACCGCATCGGCGCGGCGATGATCGACGCCGCCGAGCAAGCCGGCCTGATCGGTCCGGACACCGTCATCGTCGAACCCACCAGCGGCAACACCGGCATCGCCCTGGCCATGGTCTGCGCCGCGCGCGGCTACCGCTGCGTGCTGACCATGCCCGAAACCATGAGCAAGGAGCGTCGCATGCTGCTGCGGGCCTACGGGGCGGAGCTCGTTCTGACACCGGGCCCGGATGGCATGGGCGGGGCGATCCGTAAGGCGGAGGAACTGGCGGCTTCCGATCCGAAATATTTCATGCCCCAGCAGTTCAAGAACGCCGCCAATCCGGAAATCCACCGCAGGACGACGGCCGAGGAAATCTGGCGCGACACCGAGGGTCGGGTCGACATCGTGGTGGCGGGAGTCGGTACCGGCGGTACCATCACCGGGGTGGGCGAAGTCCTGAAGCAGCGCAAGCCCTCCCTTCGGTGTGTCGCGGTGGAGCCGGACGCTTCGCCGGTGCTGTCCGGCGGCGAGAAGGGACCGCACCCGATCCAGGGCATTGGCGCCGGCTTCGTGCCGCCGATCCTGAATACCACGATTTACGACGAGGTCATCCGGGTGAAGAACGACGATGCTTTCGAATTCGCCCGGCGCGCGGCCCGTGAGGAGGGTCTGCTGGTCGGCATTTCTTCCGGTGCGGCGCTGTGGGCTGCGCGGGAACTGGCATGCCGTCCGGAGAACGCAGGGAAGCTGATCGTGACGATCATCCCCTCGTTCGGCGAACGCTACCTCAGTACCGCCCTGTTTGCACATCTGGAGGACTAAAGCCCGGTTCACGGCGTGAACCGAAGCCGTGAGTCCTGTATCTTATCGGTCCGGTGGGGCGAAGGCCCATGTCGAAATAAGAAAACGATGGAGGAGAAATCATGATCGGCGGCATCGTCGCAATTCTGATTGCGATCTGGTTCTACCGCTCGGCGGAAGGTCGCGGCCTGCCCGCGGTGCAATGGGCATTCGCCGGGCTGGTGGCTTATTACGTTCCGAATTTCATCTGGAGCCTGGTGGTGGCCAAGCCTTTGATGGCCGAATTCCATGCCCGATCGGCCGTCATGATGGCGGGATTGATCGGGCATTCGTCCGTGGTGGTGGGAGCGGTGGTGGCGATAGCCGTCCGCCACTATTTCCTGCTGCGGGCTCCGACCAACGGCTAAGCAAAAAGCGCGGGGGAGGTCGACTCCACCCGCGCTTTCCTGCGCACCGTGCGCCGGCGGGATTACAGCTTGTCAGCGTTCTTGCTCAGATAGCTGGCCACCCCTTCCGGGTCGGCCTTCATGCCGCTCTGGCCCTTGTTCCAGCCCGCGGGGCAGACTTCCCCGTGTTCCTCGTGGAATTGCAGGGCATCCACCATGCGGATCAGCTCGTCCATGTTGCGGCCCAGCGGCAGATCGTTGACGACCTGGTGGCGCACGATGCCCGACTTGTCGATCAGGAAGGTGCCACGGTAGGCCACGGCAGCACCTTCGACTTCGACATCGTAGGCCTTGACGATGGCATGGCTGACGTCGGCGACCAGCGTGTATTTGACCGGTCCGATGCCGCCCTTGTCGATCGGGGTGTTGCGCCATGCATTATGGGTGAACTGGGAGTCGACCGAAACGCCGATCACCTCCACGCCGCGCTTCTTGAGCTCATCGACGCGGTGATCCAACGCGATCAGTTCCGACGGGCAGACGAAAGTGAAATCCAGCGGGTAGAACACGAGGGCGACATACTTGCCCTTCGTTTCCTTCGAAAACCAGTAGTCGTCGACGATGGTGCCGCAGCCGAGGACCGCCGCGGCCTTGAAATCCGGGGCCGGTTTGCCTACGAGAACGCTCATTTACAGATCTCCTATGAATGAATGGACGGTGTTGGATCGCGGTGCCGGGCGAAACCTCGGGTCCAGCCCGGCGACCCTACAAATTTTGAGAGAGAGCCGGAAATCGGCAACCGGATTGTACACAAAATTACTCAGAAATAGTCCAGAGCCGGCATTCACAACGTAGAATGTGAAAAGGTGTCCATCAGGTCCTGCCAGACTGCGCCGATCACTGGATCCGGCAGGCCGCAGATGCGCGTGATGAGACCGCCGTCTCGGTGATAGAGTTCGACCGCAGCCCCGGACTGGCCTTCGTCGTCTTGCTCCGTCAGGTAAATCCGTCCGATCATCCGCTCTTCCAGCCCAAGGCTGAATTGATCGCTTTCGATCACGATGCGGCCCTTTTCCCGTACGCATTGGCGCAATGGGCCCATGAACAGCTGCCCCACGCCGGGACCGCTCAAATAAACCATGCAGGGCAGCCCGATGTTGGCCAGGAGACTCAGGCGTTCACAAAATGCTTCGAGGCCGAGCAGCACCCGGTGCGTGATCCGTGAGACGCCCAGAGGGGAAACGTGCGGGTGCAAATGCCCTGGATTCAGGCCGGTCGAGGGATCTGACATATGCGGCTCCGTTGTCGTCTAGCGGAAAGAACAGAGTGACCTGTGTTCGAGATTCCGTTTAGCAAATCGGGTGCCATGGTCGGCTCCGGCTTCCCTGGACCGCGCGAGACCGCATGATTCGGCGCTCAGTGTAGTTTTCCGGATTTAGCGGAGTGTGACGCCGGCTGTGTGGACTCACCCACGAGCGCGGGAAATCGCGCCGCCCGTCTTCACTGCGCCCGCGGATAGCGCCGTTCCAGGTCGGTGAGGAAACGGTCGATCTGCCGCAGTCCCCCGTAAAGAAGCTTGGGGGTGCGCCGATGCAGCCAGCGTTCCAGGCGGTAGCCCATCCTTGGCCACAGAACCAGTGTCCCGGCGACCCAGAAAGGTGTCCCGATGACGCCGGGCGCCAGCTCGGCGACGATGCCGGCGGTCACCAGCAGCCAGCCGACATCGCGCGGCAGGCTTTCGAGATAGCGGGCGACCACTCCCGGCTCGGCCTGCTCCATGCGTGCCGGAAGGAGGGATGTGCCGGCGGGGGGGTGTCCGGCCTCGGCTTTTTCTTCGGAAACCGTCATGGATCGTTGCGTAAGACGTGGGCTTCGAGTTTCCCAGTCTGCGCCTTTACCGTTACAGGGCGATGAAGCTTTTGGCCGGGAGGGCTTGCGCGAAGTCCCTCGCCCGGGGAGGAAAAAACAATCCCCGCAAGCTGCGGGGATGGGAGAGAACGGCGTTCGGTGACGAGGGGTTCAGGTCGTCGCCATGCCTTCCCCGGACGCAGCGAGCGCTGCGCGTTCATTTTCACGCCTGGTGAAATCCTTGACCGCGGAGTCGGCTCCGTCGCACATGCCTTTGGCGAGGGCGCTGTCTTTGGGAATCAGGCTGCCGATCATCAGGCCACCGAACACCAGGCCGTAGGTGATGCCGTAGGAACCGGTATAGACGACCTTGGAGAGGGTTCGGGCCAGGGCGGGAACGAATTCGCCCGCGGCTTTGCGTGCTTGACTGGCGCCTTCTTTCAATCCTTCCACGGCGACCGCGACCGCAGTGATCGCGGTGGATTTGGTGGCTTCGGTTCCGGACGCCGACTCCATCGAAGTCTCCGGTGCCGTGGCCTCGGTCGGGGGCGTGGGGGGGCTTTCTACTCCGGTGTCCTGGGACGTTCGGGATGAGGGTCTCTTGGCCATTGATACTTTCTCCTGCCAACACGGTTGAGACGATTTTTCCGCTGCGATCGGAGGAAGGCGGGGCGGCGGAAAGTCCTGGTTTTCGCCCTGGGGAAAACCCTGAAAACCAATATAACAAGATTTTCTTTTGCCGTCGTACACGTCATTGTGACGGTCCAAGAGGAGTTCGGTCCCGCGAGCGGCGGCGCTGCCGTTCCGCCCGGATCTTCGCCATGCCGCGGAACAGAACCGCCGTGACATGAGCGATGTGCGCCGTTGCAGCATGGGCGAGAGCCGACAGCAGGTCCTTCAGTTCCGGCCAATGGCGGTGCCAAAGCCGGATCCATCGGGAAGGAAGGCGGGGGCGATAACGGACCACGTCGATCCGCCGCTTGTGCGCCCAGTGGACGAGGCCGGTCACATACAGTGCGAGGGGGACGAAACCGCCAAGAAATCCCAGGATGCGGCCGGTTGCGCCGAACAGGCTGCCGTTGTGCAAGGGGCGGATGGCGTTGACGAAGCGTTGTCCCCGGCTGAAGTCGGCGGAGTTGCGGGTCTGGCGGATGTGGCCGCTGTAGGGGTCCACCCAGACGGTGGTGAGGGCGTGATGCTCTCCGGTCCGGCGGAAGTCCACCCGGTACATGCCGTTGCTGGCACGGGGGGTGGTCACGCTGTCGACGACAGCGTTCGGAAACAGGCCGCGGGCCATCAGTATGGCCTGGGTCAGGTTCAGCGGCGTGTCGGAAACGGCGGACGAGGCAGTGATTTCTTCCGCATCGGGGCTGTCATGATGCCCGAAATCCGCGGTGCCGGTCACGGTGGTCAGCAGCGAGGGAAACGCGAGATGCAGCCCGGTGAGGGTGGCGGTCACCAGTAGCGGCAGGCCGTAAATCCCGGCGATCCGGTGCAGGTCGAAAATTCTCCGCTTGAAGCCGGCCCGGGGCTTGACGGTCATTGCTTGGCGCAGACGGCGGCCGGCTGGTAGCCACAGCCGGAAACCGGTGACGAGGCTGGCCAGCAGCGCCAGGCCGGTCAGGCCGACGAGCGCCTGGCCGAATCCGCCCAAAAGCCACTGGGAATGCAGGCGGTGGGTCCAGGTTGCGAAGGTGTGGCCCCAGAACCGGTTTGCCAGGATTTTCCCCGTGTAGGGATCGATGGCCACCATGAGTGGGGCATAGGGTTCCCCGCTGGTTTCGATCGGTTTGTCGTACCAGGCGACCGCCGGGCTGTCGGGCGACTCCGGGAATTGCAGCCGCCAGGATCCGAAGCGTCGGGGATGGGCGGATTTCACCGCAGCCATCATCTGGTCCGGTGACAACCCGCCGCCAGCGCGGGGGATCACCGTGAGCTCGGGATTGAGCCAACGGTCGAGTTCCGGGCCGACCAGATTCAGACTGCCGGTGAGTCCCGTGAGGACGAAGAGAAACCCGACGCTCAAGGCGAGGGTCGAATGAATCCTGAGCCAGCGCTTTCGCCGGTGCCGTCGGTTGGTCATCATCCCGTGTTACTCATGGTCTGGTGGAGGAGGGGGCCGGCGATGTCTGGAGGAAGAAAGCCGTCCGGGCAACCGGGCCAATTCCTGCAATCCCCAGGGTTGGGACGCGATTTCCGCTTCCAGGTCCGCTTCTGCGGCGTCTTCGAGTTCGTGGAAGAAATCCAGGCCGGACAGGGCTTCAACGGTGTCGACGCTGGCCAGGAAACGGTCCAGGGGGGCGTTTGCGGGCGCATCCTGCGGCACGATGAAGGCCAGGAGGCGTGGAGCACCCGATGCAGTCGGCGCCGCATAGATTCGGAAGAAGGCATCGGGAATTTCGACCCGGAAAGCCGATTTCAGCCGCTCCGTCCGGGCATCGAACAAGGGGCCGGTGACGACCCAGACCGGATCGAACAGACGGGTGAAATGGTCCAGTTCGGCTTCCTCCAGGCGCTCCCATAGCTTGCGGTTCAGTTCGGGCTTTTGCGGGACGACGTTGGTCATCAGGAAACTGTCGAGCTGTCCCGGCCGACCAAACAGCAGGTCCATCGCATGATTGGGGGCCATGTGTCCCCGATCGTACCCGCTGCGGGTATAGTCGTCGGGGCTGACCCGCGTCAGGTTGCGCCAGTCGGTCCTGAAATGGCGGGGGCGGGGATGCGTTTCCCCGCCGTGACTGACCGGCCGCAAGGTGAAGATGACCCAAAGCGGATTGCCGCGCAGTTCCGAATACCCGAGCATGAACCCGTGGTTGCGGAGTACGTGAGTCCAGGTCTGCGGCCGTTTCCAGTCGGTCGCGCGAGGAACGCCCAGATAGGCCATGCGGGGTCTGGCCAGGAAGACCTCGTAGGCATACCCGGCTGCTGCGGCGATCAATGCCAGGGCCCACAGGGCGGCGTGAAGACGGCGGGGAGCGTATGTCGTAGGTGATGCGTGTCGGCGTGTTCCGGACCGGGGCCGGCGGCTGGAGAATGGAAGCAAGGACGGCAAGCGGCTCGGGTTATCGCTGGGGGAGGAACGGAAAAAGCCGCCGGACCGGTGTTGACCGGTCGGCGGCTCGGCGGAAGCAGGAAGCCTTGCCTGCTCAGTGCTGCACTGCCGGGGCGGGCGTGGCTGCCGAGTGGGCGCCGTGACCGCCTTCGCTTGCCCCATGGCCGCCGTGGCCGCCGCGGCCGGTGCCGCCGCCGCTCTGGCCAGGACCTGCGCCACCGCCACCGGCTCCGGCGCTGACCCCTTGGCTCTGACGCAGGCCGATGGCTCCCCCCGATGCCTTCGCGATGTTCTCGGCAGTGAGCCCACCCAGGGCGATGGCGGAATCGACCACGATGGTCGACACGGCGGTGACGTCCTGACGGTCGGCGATGTCGCTGGTGACCACGGCTTTGACCGGCGCCGTGGATGCGGCATTGGGGTTCGTGGGGGTCACGGTGATGACGATGGGATAGACCGTGCCGGCGGGGATGGTCAGTTCGAAATGGTTGGTGTCTTCCAGGTCGAACGCAGTGATGACCGCGCCATTCCTGTCGGTGACCTGCAGGCGTCCGTCGTTGATCGGGCCGGTTTGATCGCTGACATTGCCGCTGATGTGGGCTTCCGAGCTCGACGCGGCGGGGATGGAGCTGCCATTGTCGCCGCAGCCGGTGATCAAGCCGGTGAGGACCAGGGAAAGGGCTCCGGCTTTCATGAGATGAAGCGCGTTCGTTGTATTCTGCATCGCCATGTCTGTATAACCACTTTCCGTACTAGAGCGGGAATGGAGGGTCTGTTCGTCGGAACAGTGTAATGTCCGTATGGTATGCTCGCGACCAGCGCGACGGATCGCGTGGCTTTATAGCACAAGCAGAAACACGGTGTACACTGGTCGAGCCCCCGGCGAGGGGATTCGCAGCCACTCTCTTCAGTCTGCCGACAGACCGCTCCAGCGGCGGTAGCTCATGGCTTTGACGATCGGCTTCATCGCAAGCCGGACTGCCGCCTCGCGGGGCAGGGTGCCGTCGGTTTCGACCGACTGCAGAACCTTCTCCGTATTGCGGCGGATCTTTTCCTTGATGGCGCTCAGAACCTGGGTCTTGTTGGCGCCACGGCATTCCATAGCAGCTCCGATCAGGCCGCCGGCGTTGGCGATGAAATCCGGGACGCAGATGATGCCTTTTTCGTGAAGATAGCGCTCCGCCGCAGGGGCCAGTGACGCATCGGCCGCTTCCACCACCAGCCGGGCCTTGAGCCGGGCGGCGTTGTCCGGCGTGATGACGTCACTGCCGGCGGCCGGTATCCAGATGTCGCAGTCCAGATCGACCGCGGCGTCCGGAGCGAGGCGCTCGCCTTCGGACGAATCCACCACGCTGCCGCCCTTCGCCTTGATGGCGACCAGCTCGGCGATGTCGAGTCCCCGCGGGTGGTGGAGCGTTCCCCCGCTGTCGGCGATGCCTACCACCACGGCGCCGTTTTCCACGAGGTAGCGGGCGGTGTTCTGGCCGACCGTGCCGAATCCCTGTATGACGACCCGGGCATCTTCGAGTTTGAAACCGCAGTACCGTAGCGCCACCTCGGTGGCATGGTAGAGCCCCCAGCCGGCAGCGCCGATGCGGCTCAGCGCGATGCCGCCCAGTTCCCGCGGGAGACCGACCGCTCTGCCGTTTTCGTCGCGGATCCAGGCCATGGCGGTTTCACCGGAACCCATGTCCGGTGCGAAGATGAACTGGTCTTCGCTTCGCAGTGCACACGCCAGCGCCCGCACCCGATGTTGTCTGCAGGCGTTTTCAGGGCTTCCGGGAGCCGGGTGGAGCATTGCGACCCCCCCGCCGTGGGGGAGGTCGGCCGCGGCGCTCTTGAGGGTCATGGTCCGGGCGAGGCGGCAGCCGTCGGCGGTGGAACCGGCGGAAGCGATGCGCAATCCGCCGATCGCCGGTCCCAATGCGACGTTGTCGATGATGACGGTTGCCCTCAGCCCGACCGAAGGTTCCCGGACTTGAATGATGCGGGCGGGACCGAATTCGTCGGAGGGGTCGAATATGTCCGTCATTTGGGACTCCTGTAGGCGGGAACGATCGTCGTCAAGCCCAACAGGCTAGCCCGCCCATATTACAGTGAGTCGAGGGATGGTCCGCCGGAATGAGGATGGATTCCCGAAGGGACCCGCCCGTGGCATGGCGGGTCCTCGGCGATTCAGATCGTCTGGGGTGCCTGATGGTTTTTGACTTCGCCGCGCTGTATGCGGACGTATTCTTCGAGCTGGCGCTTGAGCGCGTCGAAAGCGTCGCGCAGTGCGACGTAGACGTCCTCATGAGCCTGTTTGTCGTGATGTTCGCGACTGACTACCAGATGTTTGTTCGGCACGGCCAGGTCGATGCGCACATGGTAGAGATTACCCTGGTGCTGATGATGGTGCTCGGCTTCCACGGCAACCCTGCAGCTGATGATATGGTCGCAGAACTGCTCCAGCTTGCCAGCTTTTTCGCGAATCCTGGTCTCCACCGCGTCGGAGTGCGGAATGCCACGAAATGTAATCTCCAGAGGTACTTGCATAATCGATCCCGATGACTTTTCGAATGAGTGTGAGCTTGGGAAGAGTCGGTGCGCCGGCGGTCCTCGGCTTCGTCGGCGTTTCTGTCGAGCCGGCCCGCCCTCCCCGTTCGCGAGGCGCGCATCGAACTGCGGCGCAATTGTGCATTATTGCATTGCTTTGCGGCGGTGTCGAACGAGCCTTGCCCGGATTCTTCCGGGTCCGGCTGCGTTGCAAGGGGTGGGGCTGTTAAAATCCGGGTTATTTTACCGACTCGTGCAGGATCGAAGACGATGGATGTGATCGCCCGCATCGCTCAGGAACTCGGCGTCCAGGTACGCCAGGTACAAGCGGCGGCAGCGCTGCTGGACGAAGGCGCCACTGTGCCTTTCATCGCGCGCTACCGCAAGGAAGTGACCGGGGGTCTGGATGATACCCAATTGCGCACCCTGGAAGTCCGCCTCGGCTATCTGCGCGAGCTGAATGACCGACGCGAAGTCATTCTGGCCAGCATCGCCGAACAGGGCAAGCTGACCACGGAGCTGGAGCAGGCCATCCGTGAGGCCGATACCAAGACCGGGCTCGAAGACCTGTATCTTCCCTACCGGCCGAGGCGGCGGACCAAGGCACAGATCGCCCGAGAGGCGGGTTTGGAGCCTCTGGCCGATGCGTTGCTGGCCGAACCGGCGCTCGAACCTCTGGCGACGGCGGCTGGCTATGTCGACGCCGGCAAAGGCGTGGCCGATGCCGGCGCAGCCTTGGACGGTGCCCGTCAAATCCTGATGGAGCGCTTCGCCGAGGAGGCGGTCTTGGCGGGCGAGTTGCGTGAAAAGGTGTGGCGCGAAGGGCTTCTGGTTTCGTCCCTGGTGGATGGCAAGGCAGAGGGAGGAGCGAAGTTCAAGGATTATTTCGACTATGAGGAGGCGCTGGCCGGGATTCCTTCGCACCGCGCCCTGGCCCTGCTGCGCGGGCGCAATGAAGGCGTCCTGTCGCTGGTTCTGCGGGTGGCCAAGGACGAGGAAGCCGGCCACCGGTTCGCCGAACACCGCATCGCCAGCGCTTTCGCCATCGCCGACCGCGGACGTCCGGCGGACTCCTGGTTGTTGGAAACCGTGCGTCTGGCCTGGAGGGTGAAGCTTCTCACCCGCATCGAACTCGATCTGATGCAGCGCCTGCGGGAGACGGCGGAGGCCGAGGCTATCCGGGTGTTCGCCAGCAACCTGAAGGATTTGCTGCTGGCCGCGCCGGCCGGGCAGCGCGCCACCCTGGGGTTGGATCCGGGGTTGCGCACCGGGGTCAAGGTCGCCGTGGTCGATGGCACCGGCAAACTGGTGGCCACCGATACGATCTATCCGCATGCCCCCAGGAACCAGTGGGATCAGTCCATCGCCACCCTGGCCGCGCTGATCGCGCGCTACGGCGTCAGCCTGGTCAGCATTGGCAACGGCACCGCTTCGCGCGAGACCGACCAATTGGTGGCCGATCTGATGCAGCGCCATCCGGAACTGGGCGTGACCCGCGTGGTGGTGTCGGAGGCCGGGGCCTCGGTGTATTCGGCCTCGGAGCTGGCAGCGCAGGAATTTCCCGAGCTGGACGTATCGTTGCGCGGCGCGGTGTCCATCGCTCGCCGCCTGCAGGATCCGCTGGCGGAGCTGGTCAAGATCGAACCCAAGTCGATTGGCGTCGGCCAGTACCAGCACGATGTCAACCAGACCCAACTCGGCCGTACCCTCGATGCGGTGGTGGAGGACTGCGTGAACGCGGTGGGGGTGGATGTCAACACCGCTTCGGTCTCGCTGCTGCGTTACGTCTCCGGCCTATCGCAGAGTCTGGGTCAGAATATCGTGGAATACCGCAACCAGCATGGGCCGTTCTCCAATCGGGAGCAGTTGAAGAAGGTCTCGCGGCTCGGGCCCAAGGCCTTCGAGCAGGCTGCCGGCTTCCTGCGCATTGCCAATGGCGAACATCCGCTGGATGCTTCCGCCGTGCATCCGGAAGCCTATCCGGTGGTGGAGAAGATCGTCCAGCGCACCGGCAAGGATATTCGCGAGCTCATCGGTAACGTGGCCTTCCTGCGCAGCGTGAATGCCGAACAGTTCACTGACGAGCGCTTTGGCCTGCCCACCGTCACCGACATCCTGCGCGAACTGGAGAAGCCCGGCCGTGATCCCCGGCCGGAGTTCAAGACCGCCCGTTTCAAGGATGGGGTGACCGAGCTCAAGGACCTCCAGCCGGGTATGCGGCTGGAAGGGGTGGTGACCAACGTCACCAATTTCGGCGCTTTCGTCGATGTCGGCGTGCATCAGGACGGTCTGGTCCACATCTCCCACCTGGCGGACAGGTTCGTGCGCGACCCGCGCGAAGTGGTCAAGGCCGGGGATGTGGTTCAAGTGAAGGTGCTGGAGGTCGATATCCCGCGCAGGCGGATCGCCCTGTCGATGCGCAGCGACGCGGCGAAGGGCGAAGCGGAGCCGCCGCGCCGGGAAACGGGAGAGACGGCCGGCAAGCCGCGCCGCAGAGCCGCTCCCCAGCCGGTACGGCAAGGCGCGATGGCCGAGGCGTTGGCGCAGGCCTTGAAGCGCGGGCGCTGAGTTTACCGTTTCAGGTGCCGTCCGCTGCCGGGAGTCCTTCGGCGACCTGGCGTTCCGCCCCGGATGGCAGTGGCGCTGCCGGTGTCGCGATCCAGGCCGCAATGTCGCGCCAGGGCCGCTCGGCCTGGAGGTCGCGCAACAGCAGGTGGTAACCCCGGCGGTAATAGGCGAAGCGGGTGCCGGCTGGAAGCTTGTCCAGCAGGGCCATGAGCGGTGTCCTCGGAATGATCTCGTCGCGCTCGCCATAGAGCACGAGGGTCCGCGTCCTGAGCGCCGGGACACGTTCCTGGGCGGTATCCATCAGATCGGCCAGGCCGTGGATCGCGTCAACCCGGGTGGCCTTGATGACGTTCGGATCCCGGCCCAGCCCGCGGAGCATCTCTATGTTGTCCGATGCCATCACCCCCAGCCCTTCGCCGGTGAGGCGCAGCCAGGGGATGGTATGCGAGCTCACGGCCAGCAATAGGCTTTGGTACCACGGCATGGTATCGCGCGACCATACTGCCGGTGCGGAGAGGATCAGGCCGTCGGCGCGCGGAGGCCGGGCGGAGGTCATGGCGACGATGGCCACGGCGCCGCCCATGCTTTCCCCGAGCAGATAGACCGGCACGCCCGGATGCCGGGTCCGGACCTGGCCGACGAAGGTTTCGAGATCCTCGGTATAGGCATCGACTCCTGCCCAGAGTCCGCGCCCCGGCGCCAGGCCGAAGCCGCGCTGGTCGTAGGCGTAGCAGCCGATACCCTGGGTCTTCAGATAACTGCCCAAAGGCTCGAAAGCAAGGCTGTAGTCGTTGAAGCCGTGGACGGCGACGACGACGGCTTTGGGGCGCGTCCCCGCCGGCAGCCAGTGCCGGACCGGGAGAACCGCGCCGTCGGCGGCGATGAAATGGGCTGCGTGCAACTGCGGCGACGCCACGACCGGGCCGGGACGGTTGATCACAGGGGTACAGGCCGCCTGTATCATGAGCGTTATCAGGCAAATCAAGGCACATCGGGGTGCGATGATGGCACGACGGTCCATGGCGGACGTGGCGGTGAGGAGATGAGCGGCGGATTATACCGCCGGACGCCGAGCCTTCCAGGTGAAAAAAAAATCGACCAGGGACGAGCAGTCGAGTGAGAAGACGTGAGTGCAAGACTTGGGAGAGGAGAATGCGGTCTTCGCGAAGAAGAAGTGTGTCGGTCCCCGGCGTACCCCAGAAAGGCAAAGTGTTCGCTCGATAAATGTACAAGACCCGTGCCACTCATTCGAAACGCCGTGTTTTCGGGCATCGGCGTCGGTCGTTGCGGCAGAATCGAGTCGGGGCTGTGGCAATAGCCCCGAGTCCTGCGGGAAATGACTTGGTTTGTCCTTGCTGAAGGATGCCATGGCTGCGTCGACGACACCCGCGCCAGTCAGGAAGTTTGGCGGAACCCTCGTTCATTTCGTGCGCGATGCTTACGGTTCGATCGAGGTGGTCGATGCATTCGGTGTGCGGACCCTGCATTTCGGCACGCCGGCGCGACAAAGCGCCATGTGTCTGCAGGAGCCGGACAGGGTGGAACTGCCTTACGTGCGGGCGATGCTGAGCGCCCTGTTGTTCCAGCCCGAGCCTTCCGGCGTTCTGTTACTGGGGCTCGGTGGCGGTTCGCTGGCGAAGGCCTTGTTTCAGCACGTTCCGGCCTGTCGGATCGACGTGGTGGAGCGGCGCGGGGAGGTCGTCGAGGTCGCCCACCGGTTCTTCGGACTGCCTGTTCACCCACGGTTGTCCATCACGGTCGGCGACGCCGGGACATTCGTCAAAGAGGCGGGGAGGCTTGCCGCCTATGATCTCATTCTCGCCGATCTGTTCGACGGGGAGGGCATGGCGTCGCCGGTGGCGGAGGAGTCGTTCTATTTCGGCTGCGCGAGTGCGCTGCGGCCGGCCGGCGTGTTCGGCATCAATCTCTGGGGCTCGCAGACCGCCCCTTCCAACCGGGCTCTGGAAATGATGAGAAGGGCCTTCGGCGGGCCGACATTCCGGCTGGCGGTTCCGGCGCGCGGCAATCTGATCGGGTTTTCGCTCGCCTCCGAGCCGAAGCGGGCGGTCCTAGAGGCGATGGAAGGGCGGGCCCGGCGGCTCGAGGCCAGGCTGGGCATCGAATTCGGCCGTTTCCTGCGGGTCCTGAAAGCGTCGGGCCGGGCGTTTCCCTGACCGGGACCCGGGACGGTCGACTCAGTCCCTCGTCGCGTCGGCGAGGCGGAAGCCGTCTTCGTCGAAATCCAGTACGGTCAGTTCGCCGTCGGCGTCGGTGATTTCAGCGCGCCTGAGCTTGCCGTTCCGGTCATAGGCATAGCGGTGTTCCATCTCGACCTCACCGTAAACCATCTTCTGCAGGCCGACCAGGCGGTCCTGTTCGTCGAAATACCCCTGGAAATAAGTGTTCCTGTGGCCGATCTGTTCCGGCTCCAGTTCGGTCATCAGCTTGAGAGGGAGGTTTACACCGCTGTAGGTCAGGAAGAACCGGCATGTGCCGGCCATTGTTTCGGACATGGCTTCACTCGGGGCGTGATTTCTGGGAACGACGATGATGGCACAAGTCCGGGCCGGCATGGAATGCCGGGGTCTGCGTGAAAAGACTTCATCGTTTCCGGGTTTTGACCTGCCGTATGCGGAGCGGGGACTGATTCACGGTTTCCAAGCCCGGAAAACCGGGGGTGGGCATGATTGGCATCAGAATTGCTGGATACATGGCGCATAACCTCACTTGAGTCTGGCGGTAAGGCGTCTTTGAACGGAGATCTGCGCATGGACGCGCCACTTTCCGCCAGCTTTTTTTCTATGCCCCTCAGATCGGTTCGAGCTTGGCATAGGCCAACATCAGCCATTTTGCGCCCACCTCCGCGAAATTGACATGGACCCGCGCCTGGGCTCCGTCACCCTCCCGTTGCAGGATCACGCCCTCGCCGAACTTGCCGTGGCGGACCCGCTGGCCCAACCTGAATTCCCCCGGAGCGTCTGCGCCGAGGATGGCCGACGCATCGCCCGACTGCATCGCCGATGCGACGGGCCGGCTGACACCGCCTTTTATCCTGACTTCTTCCAGACAGTCCGGCGGCAGTTCCCGCAGGAAACGGGATCGCCGCGGATAGGTCTCTTTGCCGTAGAGCCGACGGCATTCGGCGTGGGTGATATAGAGCTTGCGCCGTGCCCGGGTGATGCCGACGTAGCAGAGCCGGCGTTCTTCTTCAAGGCGGGCGGGGTCTTCCAGCGACTGCAGGCTGGGAAACAGGCCCTCCTCCAGACCGACCAGGAACACCAGGTCGAATTCCAGGCCCTTGGCTGCATGCAGGGTCATGAGCTGGACGCAGTCCTCGAAAGTTTCTCCCTGGTTTTCGCCGGCTTCCAGCGCCGCATGGGCGAGGAACTGGTCGAGGCCGCCCAGTTCGGGATCGATCAGCGGGCTCAGCTCGAACTGGCGGGCGGCGCCAACCAGTTCCTCCAGGTTTTCCACCCGGGCTTCCGCCTGCTCGCCTTTTTCCTTGCGGTAATGTTCCAGCAGGCCTGAGCCTTTGACTGCGAGTTCGACCTGTTCCCACAGCGCCCGCCCCTGGGCCGCGCCAGCCATGGTTTCGACGAGATCCAGGAAGCCGGCCAGGGCGCCCGTCGCCCGAGCGGGGAGCACATTGTCGGCGATCAGCTTCCGTGCCGCGCTCCACAGCGAGAGCCGTTCGAAGCGCGCCAGTTCACGGACGAGATCGAGGGTCTTTGCGCCGATGCCGCGGGTCGGCGTGTTGATGACCCGTTCGAAGCCGGGATCGTCATGCCGGTTGGCCATCAGCCGCAGGTAGGCGAGGGCATCCTTGATTTCTGCGCGCTCGAAGAAACGCAGGCCGCCATAGACCCGGTAGGGGATACCGTGGGCCAGCAGCCTCTCCTCGAACTGGCGCGACTGGGCGTTGGATCGGTACAAAATGGCCGCGTCGCTGCGCCTTCCGCCTTCCCTCACCCAGCGGCCGATCCGGTTGACGACGAAACCGGCCTCGTCCTGCTCGTTGAAGGCGGCATAGACCGAGATCGGTTCCCCCCGGCCGCCTTCGGTCCACAGATTCTTGCCGAGCCGTCCCTCGTTCCGGGCGATCAAGGTATTGGCGGCGCTGAGGATGTTGCCGGTGGAACGGTAGTTCTGCTCGAGGCGGATCATGCGGTGGCGCGGATAGTCCCGCCGGAAACGGTGCAGGTTTTCGATCTTGGCGCCGCGCCAGCCGTAGATGGACTGGTCGTCATCACCCACCACGCTGAGATTGTCGCGGTCCTGGGTCAACAACCGCAGCCAGGCGTACTGCACGTCGTTGGTGTCCTGGAATTCATCGACCAGTACGTGCTGGAAGCGTTCCTGATAGTGGGCGAGGACGTCGGCGTTGTCGCGCAGGAATTCGTGGGTGCGCAGCAGCAGCTCGGCGAAATCCACCAGGCCGGAACGTTGGCACAGTTCCTCATAGGCGAGATAGATCCGGCGCATCTGCCGTTCGAACGGGTCGTAGGAGTCGGGCAGGTTCCTGGCCCGGCTGCCTTGATCCTTCTGGGCGTTGATGTACCACTGGATCTGGCGCGGCGGCCAGCGCGCCTCGTCCAGCTCCAGGGTCTTGAGCAGCCGGCGGATCAACCGGTACTGGTCGTCGGAATCGAGAATCTGGAAACCCTCATGCAGTCCGGCGTCGGCGGCGTGGCGGCGCAGGAGGCGGTGCGCCAGGCCATGGAAAGTGCCGACCCACAGGTCTCGGGCCGACAGGTCGAGCAGCGCCTCGAGCCGCGCCTTCATTTCGTTCGCCGCCTTGTTGGTGAAGGTCACGGCGAGAATGGCGTGCGGCGAGACGCCCTCCGCCCGAAGCAGCCAGGCGATGCGGTGTATCAGCACGCGGGTCTTGCCACTGCCGGCGCCGGCCAGCACCAGCAGTGAGCGGTCCGGCGCGGTGACGGCCTCACGCTGGGCCTCGTTCAGGGGGGCGATGATATCGGTGATGTCCATAGATGGGCATTTTACACCCGTCTTGCGCAAGACCTGGGGAGCCTGCACAATCGAGCAGCTTTACCCCACGGATATGGCCCGATGCGCCATGCCCGTTTTCCTCGCCCGGTCCTCCATCCGCAGAGGGCACGGGTTTTCCGTCAAGCGACCGCACGTTCAAGAGGAGGTTATGACATGGCTTTTGATTATAAGAAAATGTTGAAACGTGAGCTCAACGTCGGCCTGAAAGATCGCCAGTACCGCATGATGGGTGGCGCCGCGGCTCTGCTGCTTTCGGTGTTCCTCGGCAACGTCTTCCTGTTGCTGATCGGCATCGTCCTCGTGGCCACCGCGTTCATGCGCTGGTGTCCGGTGTATTCCGGCCTCTCCAAGAGCACCGTCGATCCGAATGAACCGGCCCCCGACAGCGGTTCCCATTCCGGTACCGAGTCCCACTGACGGGCCTCGGTCTCTCCGGGCGCAGGGAGGCGCCCTGCCTAATCCTCGCGCCGGAACTGACCTTCGATCGTGCGGGAACCGGAATCGGGCGGAGCCGCCGGCTGGAAACCCTGGAGCACGTGATTGACGAGATGGTCCGCCAGCCAGCGGCGCGACGCCGGCAGCAGCAGCACGAGGCTGGCCCCGTCGGAAATGAAGCCGGGTATCAGTAGGAGGATGCCGGCAGCGAGGATCAGGCCGCCCTCAATCATGTCCTGCGCCGGGAGCCGCCCGGCCTCCAGACTTTGCTGGATACGGCCGAAGGTTTTCAGTCCCTGGGTTTGCATGAGATAAGTACCGGCCAGTGCCGCCGAGCCGAGCAGCATAAGGGTCGGCAGGAAACCGAGCACGCTGCCGACACGGATCAGGACGTAGATTTCCGCGATCGGCAGCAGCAGTAGCGCCAGGATGGCGAGTTTCAACGGATTCATCGATACGGGTTTCTGTAATCTTTGAGAGAAGGGGCGCACTTTTTCCCATGACATCGGTCTACTGTCTAGTCGTTTGCAGTTGTCCGGATGAGGAAACCGCCGGTGTTTTGGCGGAAGGGCTGGTCGAAGGGAGGCTGGCTGCCTGCGTGAACATCGTCGCCGGGGTACGGTCGGTCTATCGGTGGCAGGGTGTTCTCGAGAAATCGGCGGAATGTCTTCTGTTGGCCAAGACTCGGGCATCCCGTCAGGCGGAGCTGCAGTCCTGGCTGCGGGCGCGACACCCTTATGAACTTCCAGAAATCATCGCGATCCCCATCCAGGGCGGATTGCCGGAATATCTCGAATGGGTCGGATCATGCGTGACGCCGTGAAACGGATTGGCTTGCTGTTGATTTTGGGGTTGCTCGGCATTCCGGCACTCGCCGTCGATGGCCGCGACCTCCTGCCGCCGGAGCGGGCGTTCCCGGTAGCCGCCCGGCAGTCCGGCGCCGGCGTGGTTTCACTGGTGTGGGACATAGCGGACGGCTATTACCTTTACCGGAGCAAATTCAAGTTCGCATCGCGCACCCCCGGTGTCCGTCTGGGCGAGCCGGTCTTTCCGGAAGGCCACAAGAAGCACGATGCATTCTTCGGCGAAGTCGAAACTTACCGGGGACACATCGAGGTGCGGCTGCCTCTCGTTGCGGAATCCGCATTGCCGGAATCGCTGGAACTGGAAGTGACGGTGCAGGGGTGTGCCGATGCCGGCGTCTGTTTTCCGCCGTATCAGCGGCGGGTCGAGGTGAAGACCAGTGCGATCAGCGGTGGCGGCGCGTTCACGCGTCTGGCCGGTGCGCTTCGAAACGTCGGAACCGGCGCGGCGACCGGGGACCTGCTGCCGCCGGACCAGGCGTTCCGCTTTTTCGCCGAGGCGCCCACGGGGGAGATCCTCCGGCTCGGTTGGCAGATCGCCCCCGGTTATTACCTCTACCGGGAAAAATTCCGCATCAGCCTGCGCGATTCCGGGGGCGTCGCCCTGGGAGACTATACGTTCCCGCGCGGGGAGCCGAAGGTCGACGAAGAGTTCGGTGCGGTGGAGGTCTTCCACGGCGAGGTCGCGGTTGACGTCCCCTTGGTCCGGACTGACGCCGGTCCGCGCACCGTCACCGTGGAAGCCGGCTTCCAAGGCTGCGCCGAGAGCGGCGTGTGTTATCCGCCGATGACCAGGACGATCGATCTCGTTCTGCCAGCCGCTGCGGAAGGAAAAAGCGTCTCGGCGATGGTCGGAGCCACCCTCATCACCGAGCAGGACCGCATCGCCGACGGACTCTGGCGCGGTTCCCTCTGGCTCAACCTGTTGAGCTTCCTCGGTCTCGGCATCCTGCTCGCCTTCACCCCCTGCATCTTCCCGATGATCCCGATTCTTTCCGGCGTCATCGTGGGTCATGGCCATGCGATCACCACGCGGCGGGCGTTCTCGCTCTCGCTGGCCTATGTGCTCGCCCATGCCTTGGCTTACACCTGCTTCGGTGTGTTGGCCGCCCTGTTCGGTGCGAATCTCCAGGTCGCACTGCAGAACCCCTGGGCGATCGGCGTGTTCAGTGGTCTGTTCGTGGTGTTGGCGCTATCCATGTTCGGCTTCTACCAGCTTCAGCTCCCGACCGTCCTGCAGTCGCGGCTCGCGGCGCTCAGTTCGCGGCAGCAGGCTGGCAGCCTGGTCGGCGCGGCCGTGATGGGACTGCTGTCGGCCGGCCTCGTGGGGCCTTGCGTGGCGGCGCCGCTGGCGGGTGCACTGATCTACATCGGCCGCAGTGGCGATGTGCTGTTGGGCGGGCTCGCCCTGTTTTCCCTGGGGCTGGGTATGGGGTTGCCGCTCCTGGCGGTCGGGACCTCGGCGGGCAAACTGCTGCCCAAGGCCGGCATGTGGATGAATACCGTCAAGTCGGTGTTCGGCGTAGCCATGCTGGCGGTGGCGGTATCGATGCTGGAGCGGATCGTCCCTCTCTCCCTCGCCATGCTGATGTGGGCGCTGCTGCTCATCGTGCCGGCCGTGTACATGGGAGCGCTCGATGCGCTGCCCGCTGGGGCTTCGGGCTGGCGCAAGCTGTGGAAAGGACTGGGTGTGGCGATGGTCGCCTATGGCGTGTTCATGCTGCTGGGGGTGGCGGTCGGTAGTCGCGATCCGTTGCAGCCCTTGCGCGGTGTGGCCGGCGCCTCCGCTACCGTCGCCGATGCCAGTCCGCCGCCTTTCGTGAGGGTGGCGAGCCTGGCGGATCTGGAGGCTCGTCTGGCTGAAGCCGCTGCCGCAGGACGCTGGGTGATGCTCGATTTCTACGCCGACTGGTGCGTATCGTGCAAGGAGATGGAGCGTCATACCTTCAGCGATCCCGTGGTCAAGGCGAAGCTGAAAGAGATGGTGCTGCTCAAGGCCGACGTCACCGAAAACGACGATGAGGACCAGGCGCTGCTGCAGCGCTTCGGTCTGATCGGTCCGCCAGCCACCCTGTTTTTCGGTCCCGACCGGAGCGAGCGGAAACCTTTCCGGCTGGTGGGGTTCACCGAGTCGGAAGAGTTCGTCCATCACCTCGAGCGGCTGTTCGACGGTGTCCGATAGGTTCCTTCTGATCGTGGTCGCTGTGTCGGCTCTCCTGGCAGGGGCGCTGGCGCAGCGCTGGCTGTCGGTTGCAGCCACCGACTGGCAGGGGCCGGAATCGGTGTTTCCCGACATGTCCGGGCGCCCGGTGCGTCTGTCGGATGAGCATTCCGAGGTGCTGCTGCTGAATTTCTGGGCAAGCTGGTGCGAACCCTGTCGTGAGGAGATGCCGGTGCTCGACGAACTGCAGGCGGAATTCGGTCCGCGCGGGCTCAAGGTCGTCGGGCTGGCGCTGGAGGACCGGGCGGCGGTTGCGGCGTTTTTGCGGCGGCTGCCGGTGGGCTATCGCATCCTGGTCGGCGAGCGCGGCGGCGATGCGTTGGCCGCCCGCCTCGGCGACGCCGGGGGCGGTTTGCCTTTCACCGTGGCTTTCGATATCCGCGGGCAGGTGCTCGCGACTTTCCTGGGGCCCCAGACGCGGGACGGTTTTCTGGCGGTCATCGGGCCGCGGCTCCTGTCGCCCCGCTGACCGCCGCCAACGGTGGGTGTGGCTGCATTTGTGGACAAGATACCGTCATTTCGGCAGAATACCGCCGCCTGTTTGGGCGATTTCATCGAAATTAAGAGCTGGCACACGCAATGGCGGGTATCTTGGTGCTGAACGGGCCTAACCTCAATCTGTTGGGGGTACGTGAGCCGGGTATCTATGGCAGCGACACGCTTTCGGATATCGAATCGCGTCTGCAGGCACAGGCCAGGGTGGCAGGCATGCCGATCGATTTCTTCCAGAGCAATGCCGAGCATGCTCTGATCGAACGCATCCACCAGGCGTTCCGCGATGCGGTCGACATGATCATCATCAATCCCGGGGCCCTCACCCACACCAGCGTCGCTTTGCGCGATGCGTTGCTGGCCACCGCCGTGCCTTTCATTGAAGTACACATTTCGAACGTTCATGCGCGCGAGCCGTTCCGCCGTCATTCCTATCTTTCCGATATTGCCAGGGGGGTCATCTGCGGATTGGGCCCCATGGGCTACGAACTGGCGCTCCAGGCCGCCCTGCAAATGACACATAGGTCGTTATAGATGGACATTAGAAAAATAAAAAAACTGATCGATATCATCGAGGAGTCGGGTATCGCGGAGATCGAAATTCGCGAAGGTGAGGAGTCCGTCCGTATCAGTCGCTACACGTCCAGTGTGGCGGCTCCCGTTGCCGTGGCGGCGACGGCGGTGCCCGCGGCGGTGTCCCAGGTTCCGGCCGGGCAGCCGGCAACGCCACCCGCCGAAGCAGCCAAGGAAACCACCGGCCACGAAGTGCGGTCCCCCATGGTGGGCACTTTCTATCGGGCACCCTCGCCCGGTTCCAAGGCGTTCGTGGAAGTGGGGCAGCGGGTCGAAGTCGGCGACACGCTCTGCATCATCGAAGCGATGAAAATCCTCAATCAGATCGAAGCCGACAAGGCCGGCATAGTGACCAGGATTCTGGTGGAGAACGGTCAGCCCGTGGAGTACAACCAGCCGCTGTTCGTGATCGAATAGCCTGCGGCCCGTTTCGGCTCAACAGTCTCCAAGGTGCTCACTATGCTAGGTAAAGTCGTCATCGCCAATCGCGGTGAAATCGCCCTGCGCATCCTCCGGGCCTGCCGCGAGCTCGGCATCAAGGCCGTCGCCGTGCATTCCGAGGCGGATCGCGATCTCAAGCACGTGCGCTTGGCCGACGAGTCGGTCTGCATCGGGCCGGCGCCATCGCGCGACAGTTATCTGAATGTTCCGGCGATCATCAGTGCCGCCGAGGTCACCGATGCTCTGGCCATCCATCCCGGCTATGGCTTTTTGTCGGAAAACGCCGATTTCGCTGAAAAGGTGATTCAGAGCGGATTCATCTTCATCGGCCCGAGGCCGGAAACCATCCGCATGATGGGCGACAAGGTCGCGGCCATCGAAGCGATGAAAAAGGCCGGAATCCCCACTCTGCCGGGCTCGGACGGTCCGCTGGGAGACGACGAGGAAGAGAATCTGGCAATCGCCAGACGGATCGGTTTTCCCATCATCATCAAGGCCGCCGGCGGCGGCGGCGGGCGCGGCATGCGGGTCGTGCACAGCGAGGCCAGTCTTGCCGCTTCCATCGAACTGACCCGGAGCGAGGCCGGTGCCGCGTTCGGGAACGACATGGTATACATGGAGAAGTTTCTGGAGAATCCGCGTCACATCGAGTTCCAGGTGATCGCGGATTCATACGGCAACGTGGTTCATCTGGGTGAGCGTGATTGCTCCACCCAGCGCCGCCACCAGAAGGTCGTGGAAGAAGCGCCGGCACCCGGCATCACCCAGGCGCAGCGGGATGAGATGGGCATGCGTTGCGTGCAGGCATGCAGGGAGATCGGTTATCTCGGCGCCGGTACGTTCGAATTCCTCTACCAGGACGGTCAGTTCTATTTCATCGAAATGAACACCCGGGTCCAGGTCGAGCACCCCGTGACCGAGATGGTCACCGGCTTCGACATCGTCAAGGAACAGCTGCGGATCGCCGCTGGCGAGCTGCTTTCGATCCGCCAGGCCGAAGTGGAAATGCGCGGGCATGCCATCGAATGCCGGATCAATGCGGAGGATCCCGTCAATTTCATGCCATCGCCGGGGTTGATCGAGCAGTTCCACATGCCGGGCGGGCCGGGTATCCGCGTCGAGACCCACATCTATAACGGCTACCGCGTGCCGCCGTATTACGACTCGATGATCGGCAAGCTGATCGCCCATGGCGAGACCCGCGCCGGAGCGATCGCCCGGATGCGTACGGCCTTGAACGAGATGGTGATCGGCGGAATCAAGTGCAACATTCCGCTGCTGCTCGATATCGTCAACGACAGTGCTTTCGAAGCGGGCGGGCAGAACATTCATTACCTGGAGCAGAAGCTGGGACTCAAGCACTAGAGCCATGTGGCAGCAATTGATGGTGACCGTCGACGAGGATCTGGCAGAAGACGTGTCGGATGCGCTGATGGATGCGGGGGCCTTATCCGTCAGTTTCCTGGACGCTGGTGACCAGCCTTTGTTCGAACCGCCGCCCGGGACGACCCCGGTGTGGGCGCAAACCCGGGTGGTGGGGCTGTTTGAGGAGGGGGGCGATCTGGCGGCGATCCGCTCGGTACTCGGCGGACGGTTCGGCGATGAAAGACTTCGGGACTGGAGCGAGGAAGCGCTGGCCGACCAGGTCTGGGAGCGGACTTGGCTCGAACATTTCCGGCCCATGCGTTTCGGCAGCCGGTTGTGGGTCTGCCCGACCGGCTTCACGGTCGAGGATACCGATGCCGTGGTAATGTCGCTGGATCCGGGGTTGGCATTCGGCACCGGGACCCACCCGACCACCGCGTTGTGCCTGGAATGGCTGGATGCGGCGGATTTGCACGGCGCATCGGTGCTGGATTATGGCTGTGGCTCCGGCATCCTGGGCATTGCCGCGGCGCTGCTCGGTGCCGCCGGCGTCCATGCTGTGGACATCGATCCGCAAGCGCTGGCGGCCACCGTGGAAAATGCTCGAAAGAATCGGGTCGGGGACAGGATCGAGGTCGCCTCGCCCGGCGAGCTGGCGGATTTCGACAGCGACATCGCACTGGCGAACATCTTGGCCAATCCGCTGATGGAATTGGCCGACACGCTGCGCTCGCGGGTGCGCCCCGGGGGCCGGATCGTGCTCTCGGGCATTCTGGCGGAGCAGGCGGATGCCGTGGCCTCGGTTTATGCGAGGAAGGGCTTCGAAATGGAGCCGGCGGTCTTCCGAGAAGGCTGGGTCCGGCTCGCCGGGGTGAGACGGACCTGAAGGTGTTTACCCGCTGCCCGTCCTGCGGTACGGCTTACGGTATCTCGGTGCGCCAGCTACGGGAAGGTCGGGGCGTAATGCTCTGCGACCACTGTGGGCGGGTTTTCAATGCCCTGCCGGGATTGGAGGAAAGTGTTCCCGATCCGTATTCGCGGCCGCCCAGGACCGGGGCGGGGCGCTGGTTCCGGGGAGGGAGGGGGAGAGAAGACCGGCCCGCCCGCCCCGGGTTTTTCCTCCGACTGGCCTGGGGTATCGGCAGCATCGCCCTGGCGATCGCGTTGCTCGGCCAGCTGGCCTATTTCGGCAGCACCCGTTTTGCCCAGGACGAAGCCCTGCGGCCGTGGCTGGTGATGCTGTGCGATGCCGTGGGATGCCAGGTGCCCCCCTACAGCGACGTCGAATCCATCCAGATCGTCGAGCGGACCCTGCGGCCGGTCCCCGCCACCGGTGGCTATGAATTCCGGCTGGTCATGGCCAACCAGTCCACGGCGGCCCAGGTATTTCCTTCGATCGTCCTGCGTGTGGTCGATCGGCAGGGGAAGCCGGCGGCGGGCAGGGTGTTTTCACCGGCGGAATATCTGCCGAAGGGATCCGGCCTGTCCATGATGCCGGTCGGGAAATCTCTGGAAATCCGTCTGGATCTGGCGAAGCCCAGTCGGGAGATCAGCGGCTTCACCTTCGAATTGATCTGACCCCGTTTTTTCAGGCGCTTCCCGTTCGGGAACCGCCTTTTCTCTTTCAAGCCCCCGGGGCGCTTGGGTTGGCGATGATATGTCTGAATTGTCGGTATTGCGGCTGAAGAAGAACGAGGAGCGCCGTTTGCGGGCGGGGCACCTGTGGGTGTTCAGCAACGAGGTGGATGGCGAGAAGACGCCGCTCAAGCGGTTTGCCCCTGGCGAATACGTGATAGTGGAGGACTCCCGCCAACAGCCGTTGGGTCTGGCTTACGTCAACCCGGAATCGCTGATCTGCGCGCGTCTTCTGAGCCGCGACCATCGCGTGGCGATCGATCATGCCTTCCTGCTGAAGCGCCTGAGCAGGGCCCTGCATCTGCGCGAAATGCTTTTCGCCAAGCCTTATTACCGTCTGGTGTATGGTGAAAGCGACGGCCTGCCCGGTCTGGTGATCGACCGCCTGGGCGACGTGCTGGTGCTGCAGGCCAGCACGCTCGGCGCGGAGCGGCTGCAGGAGCAGGTGATGGACGTGCTCGACAAGCTGCTCTCACCCCGCACCCTGGTGTTGAAGAACACTTCGAGCCTGCGCCAGTTCGAGAAGCTCGAGAATTATGTCCGGGTGTTGGGTGCGCCGCTCGAGGGTCCGATACCGATCGAGGAGAACGGGGCGAGATTCCTGGTCGATCCGGTGGAGGGGCAGAAGACCGGTTGGTTCTTCGACCATCGTCTGAACCGGGCCGTGGCGGCGCAGTTGTCGAAATGCCAGCGGGTGCTCGATCTGTTCTCGTATACCGGGGGCTGGGGGGTGCAGGCGGCTCTGGGCGGGGCGGAATCCGTGGATTGCGTGGACAGTTCCGAATCGGCGCTCGCGCTTGCCGCTGAAAACGCCCGGCTCAATGGCGTGGCGGACCGTATGGGCTTCATCCGCCAGGATGTGTTCGAATTCCTGAAGCAGCTTCGGCACAAACGCCAGCGCTACGATCTGATCGTGGCGGATCCGCCCGCCCTCATCAAGCGCAAGAAAGACGTCAAGGCGGGAGTGGAAGCCTACCACCGGCTCAACCAGGCGGCCATGCAAGTGCTGAATCCCGGTGGGGTCCTGGTGTCGGCCTCCTGCTCATTCAATCTGCCGCGCTCCACCCTGCACGACATCCTGCGTACCAGCAGCCGGCATCTGGATCGGCATTTGGTGATCCTGGGCCAGGGTTGCCAGGGGCCGGATCATCCGGTTCACCCCGCGATTCCGGAAACCGAGTACCTCAAGACCTTCTTCTGTCACCTGTCGATGCCGCTCTAGGCGGTTCTTTTAGCTTTCGGGTGCCCGCAGCGCTGAGGTGACGCGTTCGTGACCCTGCAGATCGCGATGATGACGGACGTCGCGGTAACCCGCTTTGCCTAGGATCCTGGCAACTGCGTCGGCCTGGTCGAAACCGTGCTCGATCATCAGTCCGCCATCGGGCAGCAGACGCGGGCCGGCGTTGTCGGCGATCAGGGCGATGTCATGCAGCCCGTCTTTGACCGATACCAGTGCCTGTCGGGGTTCGTAGCGGAGGTCGCCGCGCAGCAGGTGCGGGTCGCTTGGGCTGACATAAGGAGGGTTGCTGACGATCAGGTCGAAACGAATATCCGCCGGCAGCGGCGCGAACCAGTCGCCCCGCAGAAACCGGACCGTTTTGGCACCGAGCGCGGCGGCATTGTGACGGGCCACCGCGAGCGCTGATTCGCTGACATCCACCGCCCAGACTTCGGCGTCCGGACATTCGAGAGCCAGGGTCACGGCGATGACGCCGCTGCCGGTACCCAGATCGAGGATGCGGGGGCGGTTTCTGCGGCAGGCTGCCTCGACGGCGAGCTCCACCAGCAGTTCGGTTTCCGGGCGGGGAATGAGTACATCGGGGCAGACCTTGAAGGATCTGGACCAGAATTCTCGTACTCCGGTCAGATAGGCGACGGGGACACCACGGGCGCGCGCCGCGATGGACGCCAGAAAGCGCCGTTCTTCGTCGGCTTGCAGCAGCCGTTCGGGCCAGGCCCGGAGATAGGCGCGGTTTTTCCCGATCACATGGGCCAGCAGCACCTCGGCGTCGAGGCGGGCCGTTTCGCTGACGGAGCTGAGTTCGCGGCTGGCGGCCTGCAGCGCTTCCCTAAGGTCGGTGGGCACGTCTTCAGCTTCCGGCCAGGCTGGCCAGCATGTCGGCCTGATGCTCCTGCAGCAGGGGATCGATGACCGGGTCGAGGTCGCCTTCCATGATGGCGTCCAGCCGGTAGATCGTGAGATTGATCCGATGGTCGGTCAGCCGGCCCTGCGGGAAGTTATAGGTCCGGATGCGCTCGGAGCGGTCGCCGCTGCCTACCTGCAGTTTCCTCGATGCGGCGATCTCGGAATTCTGCTTTTCCTGGGCAGCGGCCAGGATACGGGCCTGCAGCAGCGACATGGCACGCGCCCGGTTCTTGTGCTGGGAACGCTCGTCCTGGCACTCCACCACGGTGCCGGTCGGAATGTGGGTGATGCGTATGGCCGAATCGGTCCGGTTGACGTGCTGACCGCCAGCGCCCGAGGCGCGGAAGGTGTCAATGCGCAGATCGGCCGGGTTGATGTCGATCTCGACATCGTCGAATTCCGGGAGAATCGCCACGGTACAGGCCGAAGTATGGATGCGGCCCTGGGCTTCGGTGGTGGGCACCCGCTGGACGCGGTGGGTACCGGCTTCGAATTTGAGCCGGGAATAGACATTCTGGCCGCTGATGCGCATCACGACCTCCTTGTAGCCGCCGTGCTCACCCTCGCTCTCGCTGACGATCTCGGCTCGCCAGCCCTGCCGTTCGGCGTAGCGGCTGTACATGCGCTGCAGATCACCGGCGAAGATCGCCGCTTCCGCGCCGCCGGTGCCGGCCCGGACTTCGAGGAACACGTTACGCTCATCGTTGGGGTCGCGCGGCAGCAGCAGAATCTGCAGCTCCTGCTCCAGCGCATCGCAGCGCTTGCGCCCGGTTTCGAGTTCTTCCCGCGCCAGGCTGCGGACTTCGGGATCCGGATCCTGCAGCAATGCTTGCGCATGATCCAGGCCCTCCAGCGTTTCCCGGTAGCGCCGGAAACAGGCGACACAGGGTTCGAGCTGGGCGTATTCCCGGCTCAGGGCCTTGAACCGGTTTTGATCGTTCTGGACTTCCGGGGTGGCCAGGAGGCCGGTGATTTCTTCGAAGCGATGGGACAGGTTCTCGAGTTTCTGTTGAACGGAAGGATTCACGTATCGGGGTCTTTGAGTTGAAAGAGTTCGCGCGCCACGGCGACGATGTCGGCGCGTTCGTTCACACCCGCCTGCCAGATTTGCGAGCTGGGCGCGTGAATGATCTTGTTGGTGAGGGTGTCCGCCAGCCAGCGCAGGGTGTCTTCGGCGCTTTTGCCGCGGCGCAGCTCCCGCAGCGCCCGTTGCAGAGCCGCGTCGCGGTGCAGTTCGGCTTGGCGCCGGACGTCGCGGATCGTTTCGGTCGCCGCCTGGGCCCTCAGCCAGCTCAGGAAATGTTCGACTTCCAGGTCGATGATTTCTTCGGCCTGCAGAGCGGCTTCCTGGCGGGTCTTGAGATTTTCCTCGACGGTGTGCTGCAGATCGTCGACGGTGTACAGATAGACATCCTGGAGCTGCTCGACCTCGGGCTCGATGTCCCGCGGGACCGCAAGGTCCACGATGAACATCGGCTTGTGGCGCCGGCTTCGCAGCGCGCTTTCGAAGCTGCCTTTGCCTAGAATGGGCAGGGGGCTGCCGGTGGATGCCACGATGATGTCGGCTCTGGCGAGGTGTTTGGGCAGTTCTTCCAGCGAGATCGCGAAGCCGCCGAACTGGTTGGCCAGTGTATGGGCTCGGTCGAAGGTCCGGTTGGCGATGATCAGGTGTCCGATCCGGTTCTCGGTCAAGTGCCGCGCGGTCAGCTCGATGGTTTCCCCGGCGCCGACGAGGATGGCGGTCAGATCGCCGAGATCGTCGAAAATGCGCTGGGCCAGCCGGATGGCGGCGAATGCGACTGAAACGGGGCTGCAGCCGATCGCCGTGTCGGTACGGACCTTCTTGGCCGCGGCGAAGGTTCGATGGAACAGCTTGGTCAGAATCTTGCCCACGGTGCCGGCTTCGCGCGCCGCCTGGTAGGCGGTCTTCATCTGGCCGAGAATCTGCGGCTCCCCCAGAATCATCGAGTCCAGCCCGCAGGCGACGCGGAACATGTGTCGAATCGTGCCGGCGTCGAAATGGGAGTAAAGGTATTGGGAGATGTCCTGATCGTCGAACTGTCGCTGGTCGCACATCCAGTCGACGATGGGGCGCTGGTCGCGCCCGTCGAGTTCGCAATATACCTCGGTGCGGTTGCAGGTCGACAGGATCGCCGCTTCCCCCACCTGCGGCAGGTCGATCAGGTCCCGCAGCGCGGATTGCAGCTGCTCTGCGGGGAATGCCAAACGTTCCCTGATCGAGACCGGTGCGGTGGTGTGATTGACGCCTAAAGTCAGGATCGCCATGGCGGGCAGGTGGGTGAAACAGACGCCGATTTTAATGAAAACGCGCCCCTAATCCAATTTCGCTTAAGCACAAGTCTTGCCGGTTCAACGGGAAAGGGTACAATTCCGCACGGAAAAATCGGTTCTGGCCCGCGTCGCAAGCAATACAGGCAATCCCTCGTTCTCCTCAAAATATCCCAGAATGTCGGCGCAGGCGGGATGCAGGGAAAGTTTTTAGCCCGTCCGGTTTCCTCTCTCAAGCCTTTGAATTCCTACGCGCAATTCGCGGGACGATAGTGCCTAAAATTCGGATACGAAAGTTCTGGCCCAGTGGTGCAGGTACTGTGCCAGGTGTGCTGTTGATTGCCCTGGCACTCGGGTGCGTGGGCCACAGGGCCAAATTTGCGGACGAAACGTTCTTGAGCGATGAGGCCGAGATCCGTTCCGCGGTCGAGCCGCTGCCGCCCAAAGCTCAGCTCGTCTACCTGGTGCTGGCCGGGGAGTTGGCCGGCCAGCGCGGCCGCTACGAGGTTGCGCTCGAGCATTATCTCCAGGCCGCGCGCCTGTCGCGGGACGGGCGCCTTGCGGAACGGGCGACGCAGATCGCCCTGTTTATAAAAAAATATCCCGAAGCGATCGAAAGCGTGGCGCTCTGGCTGAAGGCCGAACCCCGCCACGCGGGGGCCCGCCGCATGGCGACCCTGCTCTACCTGAAGGAAGGACGGCGTGACGAGGCGGTGACGCAGATGAAAGTGTTGCTGACGCTGCCGGACGCCGATCTGGAAAATACGCTGATCGAGTTGGTGAAGGTGCTCGGCAACGAGGTGCCCAGACAGGATGCAACGGAATTCATGGACGCCCTGTTGCGGGCATTTCCTGCCATGGCGGATCTCCATTTCGCAGCCGCCCTTCTCGCCGCCAACCAGGGCGAGTTCCAGCAGGCTCTGAGCGAAACCGAGGAGGCCCTGAAGCTGCATCCGGACTGGGGCCGGGCCCGAGTACTGCAGGCACAGGTCATGGCGCAGATGGGTGATTCGGCGACTGCCGGGGACCTGATACAGCGCGCGCTCAAGCGCGATCCGGACAATGCCAGGCTGCGCTTGATCTACTCTCAGTTTCTCATCAAATCCGGTGACATCGAAGGGGCGCGGCGGGAGCTGGAGCGTATCGTAGCCAAGGAGCCCGGCAATCAGGACGCCCGGTTCGGACTCGGATTGGCGCTCATCGATCTGGGCCGGCTCGATGCGGCCCGCCGCGAGTTCGCGGCGCTGGCCGCGTCCGAAAAATGGCGGGTTCAGGCCTACTTTTATCTGGGGCTGATCGATGCCCGCAAGGGCAGATTGAATGAGGCACTGGACTGGTTCGACCGCGTCACGACCGGTCCGACCGAGTTCGATGCCCGGGTGAACGGCATTACCGTCCTGATCAGCCTGGGCCGTTTGACAGAGGCGCGAACCCGGCTCGCCGACATCCGCCGGCGTTTTCCGAACGAATCGGTTCGCCTGTATCTCCTGGAGGCCGAGCTGCTTTCCAAGAACCGAGACTACGAAGATGCCTTCAATCTGTTGACCGATGCGCTCGGCGAGAATCCGGGGCAGAGCGATCTGCTCTATGCCCGGGCTCTGGTGGCGGAGAACCTCGGTCGCTTCGACGTCCTGGAAGCGGATTTGCGCCAGGTGCTGGAAAAGAGCCCCGATGATCCCAACGCGCTGAACGCCTTGGGTTACACGCTCGTCGAGCGGGGCGAACGGTTGGACGAGGCCAAGGGCTATCTCGATCGGGCGATCCGGCTCAAGCCCGATGACCCGGCGATACTCGACAGTTACGGCTGGCTGCTGTACCGGCTGCGCAAGTATGCCGAAGCCACCGAATACCTCCGCCGGGCCTATGACAAGGTTCAGGATCCAGAGATCGCATCGCATCTGGGTGAGGTTCTGATGGAGTCAGGCCGGCGTCAGGAAGCCCGGAAAATCCTGCGCGAGGCATGGAAGAAGGCGCCCGAGCATGAGGACATGCAGCGGATCAGGGCGCGCTATCCGGAACTGCTGGCGCCGTGATGCGTGGTAGGCTCCGGCTTGCAGCGGTGTCGCTGACCGTATTGGCGGCGGCAACCAGTCTGCAGGGCTGCGGCCCTGCGCCGGTTCGGTCGGGGATGCCGGGCTCGGTCCGGTTGGCTGGTCTCGAACGCTGGCGGCTGGAAGGCCGGGTGGCGGTACAGACTGCGGATGACGCCTGGCAGGCCAGTCTGTCCTGGGATCACGACGGCCGCCAGGATCGGCTGCGGATTTCCGGTCCTTTGAATCAGGGAACGGTCTCGATCGTTCTCCAGGATGACTTGATTCTGGTCAACGAAGGCAGCGGGAACGAGAGTATTTCCCGTGATCCCGAAGGGCTGCTGAAAGAAAAACTGGGTTTTTCGATTCCGCTGCCGAGCCTGCGCTACTGGGTCCTGGGGGTGGCGGCGCCCGGAAATGCGGGCGAAGAGATGGAGTTCTATCCGGACGGTCGCCTGAAGCACTTCAAGCAGGCGGAATGGTCGCTCGATTACGAGCGTTATCGCGATTGGGACCAGTTTACCCTTCCTCAGAAGGTATCGATCCAGGGGCGTTCGCTCAAGCTGAAACTGTTTGCGGACGAATGGAGCGTCGGGAATCCTCCGTCATGAAGTCGCCCTCTCTGCGCTTGCCAGCACCGGCCAAGCTCAATCTAACCCTTCGTATCACGGGTCGCCGTCCCGACGGATACCATGATCTGCAGACGGTGTTCCAATTCGTGGACGTGTGCGACTGGCTCGAATTCCGCGCCGATGCCTCCGGCGAAATCCGCTTGCAGACTTCACTGGCGGGCGTGCCGGCGGAACGGAATCTGATCGTCCGTGCCGCCCGCCTGCTCAAGGAATATGCAGGCGTGGCCGCCGGGGCCGACATCGTCTTGGAGAAAAACCTACCGATGGGGGGCGGTCTGGGCGGCGGAAGCTCGAATGCGGCGACCACGCTGGTGGCGCTGAACCGCTTGTGGGATCTGGGTCTGGACCGGCAAACGCTGATGAATCTCGGTCTTCGCCTGGGAGCGGATGTGCCGATCTTCGTGTTCGGCGAGGGCGCCTGGGCGGAAGGTGTGGGCGAAAGGTTGCAAGTCCTGGAACTGGCCGAGCCGTGGTACGTCATCGTTGTGCCGCCATGCCATGTTTCGACGGCCGAGATATTCAACGCCCCTGATTTGACAAGAGATAACGACCCGATCACAATAGCGGACTTCCTTGCGGGATCCCATGAGAATCATTGCCTGGACGCCGTCGTGCGTCGATATCCCGTGGTGGGCGAGGCGATGTGCGTGTTGGGGCGATACTCCCGGGATGTCCGGCTAACGGGTACGGGTGCCTGCGTATATTCGGTCCACGGTAGCGAGGAAGAAGCCAAGGCCGCATGCGACGATCTGTCCCGCGATTGGGTCGCGATAGTGGCGTCCGGCCGCAACCTGTCGCCTCTGTACGAGGCGCTGAACGAACGATAGATTTTTTCGCATCTTTGGGGCGTAGCCAAGCGGTAAGGCACCGGGTTTTGATCCCGGCATTCCCAGGTTCGAATCCTGGCGCCCCAGCCAATTCCCTGTCTGCGTCGATATCTGGAGTGCACGATGACCGACACCTCCTTCATGGTGTTTTCGGGTAACGCAAATCTCCCCCTTGCCGAAGGCGTGGTACGCAAACTCAACATGCGTCTTGGCATGGCGACGGTAGGGCGCTTCAGTGACGGCGAGATCGCGGTGGAGATCGAAGAGCACGTGCGCGGGCGCGAGGTGTTCGTCATCCAGCCCACTTCGCAGCCCATCAACGAGAATCTCATGGAGCTTCTCGTCATGATCGACGCTTTGCGGAGGTCGTCCGCATCGGTCATTACCGCGGTCATTCCGTATTTTGGCTACGCTCGCCAGGATCGACGCATCCGTTCGGCGCGGGTGCCGATTACCGCCAAATTGGTGGCCAAGATGATCTGCGCCGCGGGCGCCGACCGGGTTCTGACCGTCGACCTGCATGCCGATCAGATCCAGGGTTTTTTCGACGTCCCTGTGGACAATGTCTATGCCTCGCCGATCCTGCTCGGCGACGTCTGGCGGCAGAAATATCCCGACCTCATGGTGGTTTCGCCGGACGTCGGTGGCGTGGTCCGGGCCCGGGCGCTGGCCAAGCGGCTCGACGACGCCGACCTCGCCATCATCGACAAGCGCCGTCCCCGCGCGAACGAGGCGAAGGTCATGAACATCATCGGCGATGTCAGGGGGCGCACCTGTGTCATGGTCGACGACCTGGTGGACACCGCGGGCACTCTGTGCAAGGCGGCGGGCGCCCTGAAAGAGCATGGTGCCGAAAGGGTGGTGGCGTACTGCACCCATCCGGTGCTGTCCGGTCCAGCCGTCGATAACATCGAGGCATCGATGCTGGACGAGCTGGTGGTGACCGACACGATTCCTCTGCAGGAGCGTGCCAGTGCCTGTAACAGAATTCGGCAGTTGACCATTGCCGAAATGCTGGCGGAGACGATCCGCCGGATCGCCATGGGGGAGTCGGTCAGTTCGCTGTACGTGGATTGATTGCGGTCCTCGTTTTTCAATATCTGCTAAGAGTATTTTGGAGAAAGAGATGGTAGGCAGTTTCGTATTCGAAGCCGAATTGCGGCATCAATTGGGCAAAGGGGCATCCCGCCGCCTGCGTCATGCGGGCAAGGTTCCTGCGGTGCTTTACGGAGGTGGGGGGGAGCCGGTGTCGCTGTTGCTGGATCATCACAAGGTAGTCAAAAACCTGGAAAACGAGGCGACTTACTCGCATGTGTTGACGATCCGTTTCGATGGTCGTGAGGAAAGCGCCATTTTGAAGGCCGTACAGCGCCATCCTGCCAAACCCATCGTGATGCACCTTGATTTCCAGCGTGTCAGCGCGGCGGACAAGATCCGCGTCCATGTGCCGCTCCACTTCATCAACCAGGAGTCTTCGGTCGGCGTCAAGAAAGGAGGCGTGGTTTCCCATGGCATGGTGGACGTGGAAGTCGACTGTCTCCCCAAGGACCTGCCCGAGTATATCGAGGTCGATCTCGCCCAAGTAGACATCGGAGGCATCATTCATTTGTCGGACTTGAAACTCCCGGCGGGCGTTGAAATTCATGCGCTGGCGCAGGGTGTCGGTCATGATCTTCCGGTGGCGTCCGTGCATGCGCCGCGTACCGCAGAAGGCGGCGAGGGTGGCGCCGGCTGACCGGTCCGGGTGTATGGTCAGACTGATCGTCGGTCTCGGCAACCCGGGACCGGCTTATGACAGAACCCGGCACAATGCCGGGTTCTGGTTCATCGAGAGGTTGGCAGCCGCGCATGGCTGCGTCTTGCGGGAAGAATCCCGTTTTCATGGCCGCGTCGGCGCGATCAATCTGACCGAGCCCGTTCATCTCCTGGCTCCATTGACATTCATGAACCGGAGCGGGCTCGCGGTGGCGGCAATGGCCAGATTTTACAAGATTGCCCCCGAGCACATCCTGGTGGTTCACGACGAGCTCGACTTCGGGCCGGGAGTCGTTCGCATCAAGCGGGACGGCGGACACGGGGGTCATAACGGTCTCCGTGACATCATGGCGCAACTGGGGAGCGGCGGATTTCTGCGGCTGCGGATCGGGATCGGCCGGCCGGCCGGATCCATGGCGGTGGCGGATTACGTGCTGGCCGCGCCGTCCGCCAGCGATCGTCAGGCTATTTCCGGAGCGATAGAGAAAGCCTTGGCCTGTTTGTCCGAATTATTGGCCGGTCATGTCGAACAGGTGATGAACCGTCTGCATGTCTGAGTGGTCGTGTCGGGTGTGGATAAGATACGGTTGCTTGACATGATTATAAGACTCTGGAACAATGCGCGCTTTCCGCTTTGGAGGGGTTCCCGAGCGGTCAAAGGGATCAGACTGTAAATCTGACGGCTCAGCCTTCGAAGGTTCGAATCCTTCCCCCTCCACCAATTGGATTTTGTGGTACGCGGGTGTAGTTCAATGGTAGAACCTCAGCCTTCCAAGCTGATGGTGTGGGTTCGATTCCCATCACCCGCTCCAGTGTTGTGATGGTGTGCTGAAGATTGAATGGCCCATATAGCTCAGTCGGTAGAGCACTTCCTTGGTAAGGAAGAGGTCACCGGTTCAAGTCCGGTTATGGGCTCCATCGTATAGCCGTTAAACCGTTTTTGAGTGAATTGAAATAGCCGAATCAGGGGTGTTGGCGGATGTCCAAAGAGAAATTTACGCGCACGAAACCGCATGTGAATGTGGGAACGATAGGTCACGTGGATCATGGGAAGACGACGCTGACGGCGGCCCTGACCAAGTGCATGGCGGCGAAGTTTGGGGGTGAATTCAAGGCCTACGACCAGATCGACGCGGCGCCGGAAGAGCGTGCGCGTGGCATCACCATCGCCACGGCTCACGTGGAATACGAATCGGCGGCGCGTCACTACGCTCACGTCGACTGCCCTGGGCATGCCGACTACGTCAAGAACATGATCACCGGAGCGGCCCAGATGGACGGTGCCATCCTGGTCGTGTCCGCAGCCGACGGCCCGATGCCGCAGACCCGGGAACACATCCTGCTGGCGCGGCAGGTGGGTGTGCCCTACATCGTCGTGTTCCTGAACAAGGCCGACATGGTGGACGATCCCGAGCTGCTCGAGCTGGTGGAGATGGAGGTGCGTGAACTGCTCTCCAAGTACGATTTCCCGGGGGACGACATTCCGATCATCAAGGGCTCGGCGCTGAAGGCGCTGGAAGGCGATGGCAGCGAAATCGGCGTGCCGGCGGTGGAAGCGCTGGTGCAGGCGCTGGACGACTACATTCCCGAGCCCGAGCGGGCGATCGACCGGCCGTTCCTCATGCCGATCGAAGACGTGTTCTCGATATCCGGGCGCGGCACCGTGGTCACCGGGCG
>NZ_AUKJ01000020.1 GCF_000424685.1 Methylococcus capsulatus str. Texas = ATCC 19069 | reverse complement strand
TCGCGCACGATCGTCTGATGCCAGGTGCCGTCCTGCTCGGTGAAGTAGGATGCGCCCCAGTAGATGGCCCAGGCGTAGGCCACCAGCCAGGTCAGGTGGGTGAAGTTGCGGCGCAGCTCTTCACGCGGGGTCAGCGCGGCCAGGTTGCGGTCGCGGGTCTTCCAGAGATAGCCCCACAGGATCGAAGCCGTCACGATCTCCAGGACGATCTCGGTGTACAGGAAATTCATCCAGTAGGTCTCGAACTCCGGCGCGAACGAGTCCAGTCCGGCGGACCAGCCATAGACACCTTCGTACCACCGCACCCACAGGTAGAACACGGTGTAGATACCGATAGCGAAAACCAGCCACTTCTTGTCCAGCAGCGGCCGGTCGATGGCGGCGATGCCGCCTGCGGTCGTTGTAGCCATCTGATTTCTCCTGAGTTGGTGTTGGATTGATGCCACGGGCTCCTGCGTCGGGTGGCCGTGGCAAAAACTAAGACCCGTGTCGCCCGAAAAAATTCCCGATTGCCGTTCTGGGGAAACGGCCCGTCGGCTGGAGCCGGCATGCGGAAGGTTGATGATACACTTCCAGCTCGCCGCGTATTCCTTGGTGTTTTGAGAATCGGTCCGGGTCGAGGTCCGGCTGCGATGACGGTGCCAGCAAAATTCGATTATTCAACGGGATCGCCCTTGCCCTTGGGTGTTCATTTCCAGGGGACGGATGCCAATTTCGCCCTGTTCAGCCGGCATGGTTCCCGGGTCCGCCTGTTATTGTTTGCCGACCCCAGCCACACCCGGCCTCACCAAGTCATCGATCTCGATCCCCATCACCACCGTACCGGTGATATCTGGCACGTGGCGGTACACGGCGCACACCGCGGGCTGGCTTACGCCTTTCAGGTCGACGGGCCGCATGAGCCGCATCTGGGACATCGTTTCGATCCCCAGGCGGTACTGCTCGACCCCTATGCCACGGCTCTGGTGACACCGGAGCATTGGGAGTTTTCGGGGGCTGCGGTCGGCGGGCCGGAGGGAGTGGTCGCAAAGGCGCTGGTCACGGCAGACCATTTCGACTGGGGGCATGACCGTCCGCTCAAGCATCACTGGTCGGAGCTGGTCATCTATGAGGCCCATGTGCGGGGGCTGAGCATTCATCCTTCGTCGGCAGTGCGGCATCCCGGCACCTACCTCGGCGTCATCGACAAGATTCCCTACTTCAAACGGCTCGGAATCACCGCCCTCGAACTGATGCCGCTGCAGGCGTTCAATCCTTACGAAGTGACCCGCTACAACCCCGTCACCGGCGAGCGGCTCCGGAACTACTGGGGCTACAACACCATCGCCTTCCAGGCGCCGCATGCCGGTTATGGAACCGGCGCCTACCCCGGCTGCCAGGTGGAAGAGTTCAAGCGCATGGTCAAGGCTCTGCACGAGGCCGACATCGAGGTTCTCCTCGATGTCGTGTTCAACCACACCGCGGAAGGCGATGAGACCGGCCCCATCCTGAACTTCCGCGGTCTGGACAACAGCATTTACTACCTGCTGGAAGAAGACCGCCGGCATTACCGCAACTATTCGGGCTGCGGTAACACCGTCAACTGCAATCACCCGGTAGTGCGCAGCTACATTCTGGACTGCCTGCGGTACTGGGTGGTCGAGATGCACGTGGATGGGTTCCGGTTCGATCTGGCCTCGATCCTGGGGCGCGACCGCAACGGCCATCTGGTGCCCAATCCACCGCTGCTGGAGCTGATCGCCGAGGATCCCATCCTGCGCGACGTCAAGCTCATCGCCGAGGCCTGGGATGCCGGCGGCGCCTATCTGGTCGGGCGTTTCCCGGGCGAGCGCTGGTGCGAATGGAACGGCGTGTACCGGGACGACGTGCGCCGCTACTGGCGCGGCGATCCGGGTATGGCGGGGGCCTTTGCCAGCCGCCTGTGCGGTAGTGCCGACATTTACGAGCATTCCGGCAAGGCGCCTGTGAACAGCATCAACTTCGTGACTTGCCACGACGGCTTCACGCTCAACGATCTGGTCAGCTATGCATGCAAACACAATTCCGCCAACGGGGAGGACAACCGCGACGGTTCGGACCACAACTTCAGCGCCAATTATGGCTGTGAGGGGCCGACCGGCGATCACGGGATCAACGCCGTCCGCCGCCGCCAGATGAAGAACTTGATGGCCTCGCTGCTGCTGTCAAGGGGAGTGCCCATGATCCTGGGCGGCGACGAGTTCTGCCGGACCCAGCGGGGGAACAATAACGCCTACTGTCAGGACAACGAGATCTCCTGGTTCGACTGGCGTTTGCTGGACGAGAACCGCTCGTTCTTCGAGTTCGTCCGCAAGATGATCGCATTCCGGGCCCGCCATCCGGTGCTGTCGCGGGAGCAGTTCTACCGGCCGGAAGATATTCTCTGGTTCAGCCCGGCCGGTGGCCAGCCGGACTGGCAGGCGGACGCTGCGCTGGGTTGCTGCATTCGGGCGGTGGGGGGCGAGGAGCAACCGCTGTGTCTGCTGTTCAATCCGACGGCGGAGGGGCTCTGCTTCCGGCTGCCGGATACGCTTCGCGGCGGGGTGTGGATCAAGGCCGTCGATACCGCCGTGGAATCGCCTTGTGACATCTGCGAACTCGAAGGGGGGAGTCCGCTGCCGGATCAGCGGCGGCTGTTCCTCCCCGACCGCAGCCTGGTGGTGCTGGTGGAAGGGGCCGCGACGGCTGCCGCGGCCCGTGCCTGATCAGTCGGTGACGGTCTGGCTGGCGGTAAAGGTTTTCCCCAGGTTGTCGCGGATTTCCGCTTTGAGTTCCCCCGCTTTGTCTGGCACGAAATAGAAACGGAAATTGGGATCGGCGCTGATGGCGATGTCTGTCCGGGCGGTCAGGACCGGCGTCCCGTCGAAGCTCACCTTGACTTCCTCGACGTAGTGCGCGGGCTTGATCAGGCGCGAGATCTGGTCCATCTGCAGCCCGGTGATGTTCGGGTGGCTGACGAGGAGCTGGACGGCGTTGGGCTGTCCCAGCACCGCCTTGTCGCCGTCCATGCGGAATTTCATCTTTCCCAGTCGCGCCATTGCGGCGTCGAGGTCGGCGCCCAGGGGGGCGGAACAGCCGCCGCTGGCCTTGACGAAAGCCTTGCTCATATAAAGCTTGCCGTCACTGGTTTCGGCGATGGCGCGGACATGGGTATAGGAGTTGACGCGGACGCGCATCGCCAGATCGGCTTTGCCGCTCGCCGGGGTCAGGTCGAAGGAAGCGGCGAAAGGCACGGGGTTGTTGTCGATGATCAGGGTGATGCGCCGGATATATTTCTCCGCTGTCTGCGGAATCTTGCCGGTGATCTGGATGGGGACCAGGGCGGGGTCCTCGGCACGGTAGGGCGCCGTCAGCTCGATGACGCCGTTGCCTTCTTCGATTGGCCGGTCGCCGAAATATTGGGCCCGCAGCGCGCCGGTCCACGCGCCTTCGTCTTGCGGGTCCGTCGCCTGCACGAGGGTGGAGAGAGCGATTCCTGTTACCAAGAGCCAAATACGCGGGAGGATGCCAGTTTGCATGTGTCTATACTCCGGGAGGGTGTGATTATTAGAGAATACTGTTAATCGTCTTCCCATTCCAGCGCGGCGAACGCCGTTGAGACGTTTCTCTTGTTGAATTCGTCGAACAGTCGCCACTCGTCCCGCATCGACGTTCCCACGGTTTCCATGGCCTGCTCCATCGTCCGGTGCTGTCGGATCGCGGCGCGGACCTCGGTTGCAAGACCGTTGAGATAGCGTTCCTCGGCGGCGGCGGCCTGGGGCCAGTCGGCGACGGCCGGGCCGTGGCCGGGAATGGCCAGGCGGGCCGGCACGGCTTTCAGACGGTCGATTTCCTTCAGCCAGCCGGTCAGGCTCCCGTCCACCACCGGCAGATGTCCCATGAACAGGAGGTCGGCCGCCCACAGTGTCGCGGTCTTGGCGTCGTAGACGCTCAGATCGTTGTCGGTATGGGCGGGGCCGTGGGCGGTGAGGCGGAGCGTCCGGTTGCCGAGGTCGAGTTCCATGCTTTCCTCGACCGGCTGGTCCGGTGGCACGAAGTCCTCGGCGGTTAGGGTGTAGCCCAGGTCCCGGGCGGCCTTGTCGATATAGTACGGCGCCCGCAAGGCCATGGCCTGGGCGAGCTTGTGATGGCCGATGAAAGAAACCCCCGGTGCCTTGAAGGCGCGGTTGCCATAGATATGGTCCGGGTGGACGTGGGTGTTGATCACGTAACACACCGGCAGCGGCGTGTGGACCGCGATTGCGGCCTTGAGTGCCCGGCCCTGCTCGGGGCTCCCGCCGCTGTCGATCACGGCGACACAGCGTTCTCCCACGATGAAGCCGATGTTGGCGATTTCCCCCCGGTTGTGCGTATCGGGCAGCTCGTGCCGGCCCTGATGAACGAAAATGCCCGGCGCGATTTCGCGCAGCTCGAGGTCTGACTGGGCGGCGGCCAGACCCCACCACAGGCCGCACAGGGCCCATCCAACGGTTCGGATGAAACGGGGGGGCACGGGGTGTCCTCGGCAGGAGTGAACGATACCTGGGAATGACGTCCGGGCATTGTCTCTTTCGGCGCCGTGATCTTCAACCGTCCCTTGTCTGGTAGGGCGTGGCGAATTGACGCGCATGACCCGGCTCGCCGGGGTTCAAACCCGCGAAAGACGCGGCTTCCAAGGCCGTTTTCCCGCCCCGTCTCGCGGTTGACTTTTATGGCGAAATCCTTCACCTTACGCGTCCAGACGGGCTGGACGGGGCATTTTCATGCCTTTTACCGGGAGAAATTCCGGCTATACCGGCCGCCGTCCTCCCTAGAGTTTTCGGAAATCTTTTCACTAACAAGATGTATTCTGCGGACGCAGATACCAGGAGGAAACAAGATGAAAAAACCCGTGAAAAGCTGGCTCATCGCAAGTTCCATAGCATCGTTGCTGGCAGTACCCGGGGTCTCTTTCGCGAACGCTGAAGTGGAAGCACTCACCAAGGATCCGAAGAACTTTGCGACTTGGGGTGGCAACTACGCGGGCACGCGTTACAGCACGCTGGACCAGATCAATTTCAAGAACGCCAAGCATCTGCAGCCGGTCTGGACGTTCTCCACGGGCATGCTGCGCGGCCATGAAGGCGGTCCGCTCGTCGTCAACGACGTGATCTACATTCATACCGGGTATCCCCACAAGGTCTACGCCCTCGATCAGGCGACTCAGTCCGTGATCTGGGAATATGTCTATGCTCCCGACAAGGGCACCGATCAGTCACAGGTCATTTCCGTGATGTGCTGCGACGTGGTCAACCGCGGTCTGGCCTACGGTGACGGCAAGATCTTCCTGGCCCAGGGCGACGCTACGCTGGTGGCCCTCGACGCCAAGACCGGCAAGATCGTCTGGAAAGTCAAGAACGGCGATCCGAAGACCGGCATGACCGCCACCAACGCCCCCCTGGTCGTCAAGGACAAGGTCCTGACCGGTATCTCCGGTGGTGAATTCGGCGTGCGCGGCTTCCTGGCTGCTTATAACATCAAGGACGGTTCGCTGGTATGGAAGAAGTACAGCATGGGTCCGGATGACGAGGTCGGCCTGGATCCCGAGCACACCATGACCTGGACCGATGGCAAAATGGCGCCGGTCGGCAAGGATTCCTCGCTGAAGACCTGGCAGGGCGACCAGTGGAAAATCGGCGGCGGTACCACCTGGGGCTGGTACAGCTACGACCCGGATCTGAATCTGGTTTACTACGGTTCGGGCAACCCCAGCACCTGGAACCCGGTGCAGCGTCCTGGCGACAACAAATGGTCGATGACCATCTGGGCTCGTGACGTCGATACCGGTGAAGCCAAGTGGGTCTACCAGATGACCCCGCATGACGAATGGGACTATGACGGCATCAACGAAATGATGCTGATCGACCAGGAAATGACCGCGAAGGACGGATCCAAGCACTCCAAGCTGCTGACCCACTTCGACCGTAACGGCTTTGGCTACACCCTGGACCGCGTCACCGGCGAGCTGCTGGTGGCCGAGAAGTTCGACAAGGCCGTCAACTGGGCGACTCACGTCGACATGAAGACGGGCCGTCCGCAGGTCAATCCGAAGTACTCCACCCAGCATGGCGGCCAGGACGTCGACACCAAGGGCATCTGCCCCTCGGCCATGGGCGCCAAGAACGAGCCCCCGGTCACTTACTCGCCGCGGACCAAGCTCATCTACATCCCGGGTAACCACACCTGCATGAACTATGAGCCGTTCGAGGTCGAATACACCGCAGGCCAGCCGTATGTCGGCGCCACGCTGAACATCTTCCCGGCCAGGGCCAACGTGAAAACCGGCGAGAAGGAATCGAGCAACCACATGGGGTCCTTCACCGCCTGGGATCCGACCACCGGTACCATCGCCTGGCAGTTCGACGAACCCTTCTCGCTGTGGAGCGGCATGGTTTCGACCGCCGGCGACATCGTGATTTACGGTACGCTGGAAGGCTACCTGAAGGTGCGCGATGCCAAGACCGGTGAGGAACTGTACCGGTTCAAGACGCCGTCGGGCATCATCGGCAACGTCAGCACCTGGACCTACAACGGCAAGCAGTACATCGGCGTGCTGTCCGGCATCGGTGGCTGGGCTGGCGTGGGCATGGCGGCCGGTCTGGAAGGTGATACCGAAGGTCTGGGTGCGGTGGGTGCCTACAAGGGTCTGAGCAGCCATACCAAGCTGGGTGGTGTGTTCACCGTGTTCGCTCTGCCGTAAGAACTGGTCGGCTTCCAGTTCCATGAGCTGAGCACCGGCGCAGGCCGGTGGATGAATGCCCCGGATCGGTCGCCCGGTCCGGGGCATTTTCGTTCGTGCCGGACGCAGGTGACATGATCGCCTGAAGGACCGTCCGGTCACGGGCGCTTATTTTCGGATCACAGCAAGAATATGATGAAGAAAACAGGTCTGATTTCGGCCGGGATCGCCTGGCTGCTCACTGCCGGCACCGCTCAGGCGGCCAGCGATGCCTTCAAGGTCTGCGCCGACCCCAACAATCCGCCGTATTCCGATCAAAAGGGCGGCGGTTTCGAGAACAAGATCGCCGAGCTGTTCGCCGGGGAGCTGGACAAGAAACTCGTCTACACCTGGTTTCCCCAGCGCATGGGCTTCATCCGCAACACCTTGAAGGCCAAGGAACCCGAATCCGAGGACTACAAGTGTGACGTGGTGATGGGTCTGCCGACGGGCTTTGATCAGGCGGCCACCACCAAGCCTTACTACCGCTCGACCTATGCCCTGGTCTACGTGAAGAAAAAGGGGTGGGACGATGTCCATTCCGCCGCGGCGCTGGACACTCTGCCGCCGGAGCGCAAGGCGAAGCTCCGGATCGCCATGTTCGACGGCTCGCCGGCGACGACCTGGATGCTGAAGCACAATCTGGTGGAACAGGGTGTTCCCTACCAGTCGATGACTGCGGACGCAGCGGTCAACACCACTCAGACGGTGGAAAAGGAACTGCTCGCCGGCAACATAGACATGGCCATCGTGTGGGGCCCGATGGCGGGTTATCTGGTCTATCACAACAAGCCGGGAACCTTCGCATTGATCCCCATGCAGTCCGAGGAAGGGGTACGATTCGACTACGCCATGTCGATGGGCGTGCGGATTCCCGACAAGGCACGGAAAGAGCAACTGGAGGCGCTCATCGACAAAAAGGCCGCAGAGATCGAGGCTCTGCTGAGGAAATATCACGTCCCGCTGCTGGACAAGGACGGAAAGCTCTTGACACCGGCGGAGGAGTGACGGGGCCGTTGCGGGGCTGCGTGGACCTGCAACGGCTCGGTCAATGCTTCACTGGTCAGCTTTCGGGCCGCATGTGCGGGAACAGGATGACGTCGCGGATCGAGGGAGAGTCGGTGAAGAACATCACCAGGCGGTCGATGCCGATGCCCTCGCCCGCGGTGGGCGGTAGGCCGTATTCGAGCGCGCGGATGTAGTCGGCATCGTAGTGCATGGCCTCCTCGTCGCCCGCGGCCTTGTCTTCCACCTGCTTTCTGAACCGTTCCGCCTGGTCTTCCGGGTCGTTGAGCTCGGAAAAGCCGTTCGCCAGCTCGCGCCCGCCCACGAAAAACTCGAAGCGGTCTGTGATGAAGGGGTTTTCGTCGTTGCGCCGCGCCAGCGGCGAGACTTCGGCCGGATAGGCGGTGATGAAGGTTGGTTCATCCAGCCGGTCTTCCACGGTCTTTTCGAAGATTTCGGTCTGGATCTTGCCGAGTCCGTCGCCGGCGGCAACCGGAATGCCCAGCCCGGCCGCGATGGCCGCGGCGCTTTCGCGCTCGGCCAAGTCTTCGGCCCGGATGTCCGGGTTGTAGTGGATGATCGATTCCAGCACCGTCATGCGCCGGAACGGCCGGCCCAGATCGTAATCCTTGCCCTGATGGGTGACGACGGTGCCGCCCAGCAGGTTCTGCGCGATTCCCCGCATCAGCGTTTCGGTCAGATCCATCAGGTCGCGGTAATCGGCATAGGCCTGATAGAACTCGATCATCGTGAATTCGGGATTGTGCCGAGTGGACAAGCCCTCGTTGCGGAAGCTGCGGTTGATCTCGAATACTTTTTCGAAGCCGCCCACCACCAGCCGCTTCAGGTAGAGCTCGGGAGCGATTCGCAGATACAGATCCAGCCCCAGCGCATTATGATGGGTGACGAACGGTTTGGCCCGGGCGCCGCCGGGGATCACCTGCATCATCGGCGTCTCTGCCTCGATGAAGCCACGCTCGCTCAAGAAGTCGCGGATGTAGCGCACGATGGCGCTGCGGAGCTGGAATACCCGGCGCGACTCCTCGTTCATGAGGAGGTCGAGGTAGCGCTGGCGGTAGCGGGTCTCGGCGTCGGTCAGGCCGTGGAATTTCTCGGGCAGCGGACGCAGTGATTTGGTGAGCAGGCGGATGTTCGATGCCTTCACCGACAGCTCGCCGGTCTTGGTGCGGAACACCGTGCCTTCCACGCCGATCACATCGCCGATGTCCCAACTCTTGAACTCCTCGTATACGCCTTCGGCCAGTCCATCGCGCTGCAGGAAAATCTGGATACGGCCGGACATGTCCTGGATGTGGGCAAAGCTGGCTTTGCCCATGATACGCTTGCCCATCAGCCGCCCGGCCAGCTTGACCGATACGGCGGTTTCTTCCAGTGCCTCGGCCGTTTCGTCCCCGTAGCGTGCCCGTAGTTCGGCGGCGAGGGCGTCGCGGCGGAAGTCATTTGGGAAAGCGACCCCTGTTTGCCGCAGCTTGCCGAGCTTTTCGCGGCGCAGCGCGACCAGTTTGTTTTCGTCTTGCAGTTCACTCATGTCGTTACAGGCCGCTCTTCAGGCTGGCTTCGATGAACATGTCCAGGTCGCCGTCGAGCACCGCCTGGGGGTTGCCGGTTTCCACGTTGGTGCGCAGATCTTTGATGCGCGACTGGTCCAGCACATAGGAGCGGATCTGGCTGCCCCAGCCGATGTCGGATTTGGAGTCTTCCAGCTTCTGCTTCTCGGTATTGCGCTTCTGCATTTCCAATTCATAAAGTTTGGCGCGCAGCTGCTTCATACACCAGTCGCGGTTGGCGTGCTGGGAACGCTGATTCTGGCATTGCACCACGATACCGGTGGGGAGATGGGTGATTCGCACCGCCGATTCGGTTCGGTTGACGTGCTGTCCGCCGGCGCCGCTGGCCCGGTAGACGTCGGTGCGCAGGTCGGCCGGGTTGATGTCGATGTCGATGTTGTCGTCGATCTCCGGTGAGACGAACACCGAGGAAAACGAGGTATGGCGGCGGTTGCCGGAGTCGAAAGGCGACTTCCGCACCAGTCGGTGGACGCCGGTTTCGGTACGCAGCCAGCCGTAGGCGTATTCGCCTTCGAAGCGGATGGTCGCGCTCTTGATGCCGGCGACTTCGCCCGGCGACTCTTCCACCAGTTCGGTCTTGAAGCCTTTGCGTTCTCCCCAGCGCAGGTACATGCGCTCCAGCATCTGCGCCCAATCCTGGGCCTCGGTGCCGCCGGAGCCGGCCTGGATGTCCAGGAACGCATTGTTCGGGTCCATCTCACCGGAGAACATGCGACGGAACTCCATTTCGGCGATGACGCTTTCATAGTGCGCCAGATCCGCGGCGACCGATTCGACGCTGTCCTCGTCGTCTTCCTCGACCGCGAGTTGGAGCAGCTCTGCCGCGTCGTCGATGCCGGCCGCGATCTCGTTCAGCCGATTGACCACACCTTCCAGTTGGGTCCGTTCTTTGCCGAGCGCCTGGGCACGTTCCGGGTTGTCCCAGATTCTTGGGTCTTCCAGTTCGCGCAGGACTTCGGTCAGGCGTTCCTGTTTGGTGTCGAAGTCAAAGATACCCCCTAAGAGCATCCTGGCGGCTCTTCAGGTCTTTGATCTGATTGTAGAGGGGATTGAGTTCGCGCATGGCGGTAATCCGTTGAAAAATCCCATATCCTACTACAACGGTTAAAGCGTCGCAGTAGTCCGAGCGTCCGGCTTGTGCTCCCGACGTTTCAATACGTCAGTGTGATGGTGACGGTGTCGGTGTAAGTGCCGGCGTAAACGTCCTGGAGTGGCGGGATCAGACCGTAAATATTGTGGATCACCTGTTGTACCGGGGTGGTGGGGTTCAGCAGCAAAGTGCCCCGCAGAGGGAATGTGCCGCCGCTTCCATCGCCCCAGATCGTCACCCTGGCGGCGTCCAGATACAGGTTGTAGCCGAGCGATCCCCTCCCGCCGCTCATTCTACGGGGATTGTAACTGCCGCTGGAGCCGCGGCTCAGCGCTATCGTGTATTGAACCTGCTGGGTCTGTTTTGCGTTCTTGAGGTGGCAGGTGATGCCGACGGTGCCCACGCCACTGCTGTTCGGATTGGAATCGGTGGGATCGTAAACCGCATGGGGGACGCTGATGTTGCCGATGTCGCATTGGTAGGGGTCTGCGTCCGAGATTTTGGGACAGGCCAGCAGGGAGAAAGTCATGGCCGCTGCCCGCCATTGGCGGCTTGCCCGAATATCGTGTTTCATCGGTGGACTCCCGCGCAAACGAATTTTCCCAGGTCCGGCAGTATCTCTGCGGATTCCGGATAATCGGCCACGATCGTGCATCGCTTTCCGTTCCATTCGACTTTCATCTCGTTCCGGGGAGACAGCCCCGTCAGGTAGACCTCGCCGTCCATGCCGACGGGAAATACGTCCGCGACCCCCTCCACCGTGACCGTTGCCCCGGCGGGGATCGGTTGGCCGTCCTCCAGCAGGATGGTCAATGTCGCCCCGCGCGAGCGCCGGATGGGGAAGTCGACCACTACGCCACTGCGGAAATAAGGCGTCACCGGCAGGGCGAGAGTCCCGACCTGCGCATCCATCGGCAGATCTTCGCCCTCGACCTGCACGTTGTTGACGTCGTAGGCACGAAGGCGCGGCAGCACCACATACCCTTCCTCGTCGGTCTGGCCGATCAGCTGATTGTCCGCGTAGACCCTGACATCCTTATAGTCGCCTACTTTCGCGATGGCAAAGCCGTCCTGGATTTGCCGCGACAGGAACGGATGGCCTTCGATGAGGCCGATGCCGCCCGAGCCGAAGGCGCGTTCGGCGAAGTCTCCCTGGAGGTGTGCGACTTCGGCGCTGAACAGTCCGAAGGTGGTCTGGGCGGTGAGTTGCGCGGCCTGGCGGTCGTTGGTGCCGGCGTCCAGCCGATAGCCCCAGCCGGGACCCCAGCCGGGAGTATGGGTATACTGGGCATCGAATTCCAATTGGGTAGGGCCGCCTTGCGTGCGGGTCGCCCGCGCGTTGGCTGTCGCATAGGTCCGCTCGCCCAAAGGCAGGGTGAAGATCGCCGCGACCTGGGCGCCCTCGAAGTCCGATCTGGTGTAGACCGCCGCGAGGCTCAGGGTCAGTCCTCCCCAGAGGTTCTGGGTGTAGTTCGCGACATAAGTGTCGATATGGGGCCGATCGAAGTAATTGGCCGAGCCGTAGCGGAGGGAAACGCTCGATCCGCTGGTGAGGGTGAAGCCACAGAAGGCATCGCTCAGCTGCTTGGGCGCGAACTGGCCCTGCTCGATGCCGAGCTGGGTGAAGGACTGGCTGGCGAAATAGGAGCTGGCGCCGTAGCTGAGGGTCTCTCCCTGATGCAAGAAGCCCAGGCCGCCGAGTCCTCCCCAGCCCCGGCCGGCGCTGATGCCCACCGCTGCATCGACCACGCCGTAGGTGCCGATCAGGAACGAGCCGCCGGTGGCCACGGCGACCTGATCGCGGACCACCTGTCCGTGCAGTTCTCCGGTCAGCCACGAATTCAAGCCGCGCCGATAGGTGGCGCTGCCGAATGGCGCGCCATAGCTCATGCTGTCCGTGCCGTAATAACGGCGCAGGAAACCCGCTTCGTAGGAGAAATCGACCAGCCCTTCCCTCAGCATGGAGCTGCCGACGTAGAAGGGTTGTGTGATCACCTGTTCTCGCCCGAGCAGATCCCGCGCCACGACGCGGATTTCGCCGCTGCCGTTGGCGGCGGGCAGGTCGCGTATTTGAAACGGGCCGGCGGGCAGGTTCTGCTGATCCACCAGCGCGCCGTTCAGGAAAATGTCGAGGCTGGACGCCTCGGTCAGACTGCCCGTGACGGCCGGCTGCGGATACCGGTAGAAGCGGGGCTGGAGACCGAAATTGGTGGCGTACTGGATGCCTGCGAAACGGGCCTGGTAGCCGCGCTGCCAGGGACGCACGATGTTGTCGCCCAGTTGCAGGCTGGCCATGTTCGCCGGATCGTCCATGATCCACGTGGTGTAGAGGCGGGTGAACTGGGTTTCCGACCCGCCTTGGCCGCTGTTGTGGCGGGCGAGGAACGCGGAGGTGGCCAGGCCGTACCGGTTCGATATTCCCAGTTCCAGCGCGCCGCCCTGGAAATCACCTTGGCGCGAATGCATGATGTTGAAATCGTAGTTGAGGAAGCCGGCGAAACTGGCCCGTTCGGCTTTCGGTTGAGCCAGGCGGGTGCCGGCCTCGACCACCGTACCGGCCAGCAGAGAGGGTTCGACCCGGAGCACCAGGGTCTGTCGGGTATCGTCGATGCGGGCTTCGATGATGCCGGGATTCGCCAGCGCCCGGTAATCCCGGCCGTCGTGGGCCAGCGTATTGGCAGCGGGCAACTCCATTCGCCAGCTTTCGATCGCCTCTTCGGGTACGTACAGACTTCCGTCCTGTCCGCGCAGCACCAGCGTTCCTTCCGACACCGTTTCGCCATTCAGCTCCACGGCGAGCAGATGCTCTTCCCGGTCCTCGGGAGGCTGGGCAGTCCCGGCAGGGGAGGGCGGCCGCACCACGGCGGTGACTGAAAGGCTGTCAGACGCGGCGTACTGGAGTTCCGCCTCTTCCCGCGAGCGACCCGCGATAGGCATCAGGAGGAGGAGGGCAGCGACGAGCGCCGGGTTGGAGCATTCAAGGCCCCTCCACATCCACGTCGCCCTCGATGACGCCGGCGTTGGTGGAGGCCCGGACATGGGCGGTTCCGGATTCGCTCCCCAGCACCTCCCCAGGGAATACCCAGCTCTGCCGGCCTCCGGGGAATATCGAAACCGGACCTTGTCCCTGGGGTTTGCCAGCGGTGGCGCGGATGCTCAGTTCGTCGACGGACAGCAATGCCGAGCCTTCGTTCCGCGCGGTGATTTCCAGTCCGCCGTCGGGGCGTTTGGTCCCGCTCCATGCGATCCGTGGACTGGCAGGGGTTGCCGGTTGTACGAGTAGCGGCAGGCTCAGCCGCAGGGCGATCTGGACCCCGGTGAAGCCGGCCTGGGGCGGGGGCGGCACTTCCTGGACGAACAGCCGGTAGGCCAGCTCGCGGCGGGGATCCACGGGCCGGCGTAGTCCTACGCGAAGTACCTGGGATCCGCCCGGCGGAACCGTGGTAATGGGCGGTGTGACGATCAGATCCTTGGTCGGGGCATAGCGGTCCTCTTTGCCCTCGCGGGTCCAGGCGACGATGGAATTCTGGATGACGAGCTTGTCTCCGCCCTCATTCTTCAGCGTCACGGCCGCCGTCGGCTTGGCGGCGGTCAGCTCGATGCGGGTCGGGGAAACGTCGAACTGACCCGCGCCGAGGCGGAAGGGCAACAGGAGAAGGGCGGCCAGGATCGGGAGGTGCCGGCCGGCCGCCCAAGCAAATAAACTCATAACGACTGCAAGGCATCCTTGCGGGAGCTTAGAAGTTCACGGTCACGGTGACGGTATCGGTGTAGCTGCCGGCGGGGACGTCCTGCCCGGCGGGAATCACGCCGTAGACCGTGAGGTTCTGCCATCCGTTGTTACTTGCCGTGTAGCTGTACTGGTTGGAACTGTCGCAGCCCCACACGGTGGTATAGCCGTTGTTTTGATAAAGATTGTACGTAAGCAGGTCCGCTCCATTGGCCATCTTGCGTACCGGGGTACCGCTGCAGGTTGCGCCAGAAGCAGTGCCGGCTCCCATGTAAATGGTGGACGTCGAACCTTTCGTGCACTTCACCCGAATCTGACCGCTGTTGGTCGCAGTGTCCGTCGTGCTGGTGGGATCATAGGTGGTGAAATTCACGTTGCTGGTTGACTCGATCTTGCAGGTGTTGGCGACGGTGGCGCTTATGCCGAGGGATGCCGTTTCCGTTCCTGCTGCCATTGCGGTTCCCGCGTCGGCCACGAGAACGATAGCGGCGGTCAGGCCGACAAAACCGGCGGTACGGCGGGAGATCCGGTGTTTCGAGACTAAGGTGTTCATGACTTGACTCCTTGGTTTTTCGTGGGGGGATGCAATCGGGGACTCCGACCGTTCAAGGACGCTTTCGTCCCCTCGAGCACGAATGAGCCATCTCCTTATCTGCTTTTCAGACGATGCCGAAAAAACTCACAGCTCATTGCTTTTGATAAAATTAAATAATTCTCTGACATGCGTCAACTTTAATTAAAGTTTATATATTTCAAGGTCTTGTCATCCGTGCTTCCGTATTCCGTCTCCGGGGGCAGCGGGGTGAGTGCGACGGCCGAGAACCAGGCAGCCGGCGGCGCTTTGGGAAGCCGGGCCGCGGTGTTATCTTTGGAACGTTGGGCGAGACCACCGAGGGTGGAGCTGGTATGGCTGAAGTGACAGTGACTCGACGCGACGATTCGGTCTTTGAAGTGGTGGTGAAGGGCGCGACCACGACTTCGCATGCCGTGACGGTCGATCCGTCCTATGCGGCCCGGATCGCAGGGGCGGCGGTGCCCGTGGAGATGCTGGTGCGGCGGTCCTTCGATTTCCTGCTGGAACGGGAACCGAACACCGCCATCCTGCGGCGCTTCGATCTTTCCGTGATCGGGCGTTACTTCCCCGAATATGAGCGGGTGATAAAGGGTATGTTGCCGTAATGGCTGTCGGAAATTCCCTTTCCCAGGGCGGAAGGGATCAGGTCGAGGAAGGATTTGGATCATGGTGGAATCGGACGAAATCGGAACGGAAGCGCGCGCGTTGCTGAATCAGGCCTATGACGGCGTGCTTTCCACGCATTCGGCGGACGTGCCGGGCTATCCCTTCGGCTCCGTGATGCCGTACTGCCTGGACCGGGCGGGGGTGCCCGTCATCTACATCGCCAACATCGCCCAGCACACCCGGAACATCCAAGCGAACCCCAAGGTCTCGCTGATCGTGCTCGACCGCAGCGTGGGGGACGTGCAGACCAATGGCCGGCTGACCCTGCTCGCGGATGCGCAGCCCGTGTCCGAGGACGACGAGGATGCCGTCGGGCGTTACTTCTCCTTTTTTCCGGACGCCCGCCGCTTCCATCGCACCCATTCCTTCGCCTTCTACCGGCTGGTGCCGGTGCGCCTGCGTTACATCGGCGGTTTCGGCCGCATCCACTGGCTGTCACCGGAGCGCGTGCTGCGGCCGAACCCTTTCCGGACGGAGGAGGAGCGGGCGATGCTGGAGCACATGAACACCGACCACCACGAGGCGCTGCGCCGGTATTGCGAGGCGGCCGGGGTTGCCGTCGACGCCGGCTGCGAGCCGGCCATGGTCGGGATCGACAGGGAGGGATTCCAGCTCCGGGTGGGTTCCAGGATCATCCGTTTCGTTTTTCCCTCCCCTGTTTCGACCCCGGCGGAGGTGAGGGCGGCTCTGGTGGCGATGGCGCGCTTGGGCCAGTGAGGCGGGCTATTTCGCCAAGAGCACGATCTCGTTGTGTTCGTCGTCGATGGTGACGCGGAACCGGTTGAGAAAGCTCATGCCCAGCAGCATTGCGCCGTTGAGACGCTTGTCGGCGATGAAGCTGACCGGGACGTTTTCGGCGGAGGCGGGGCCGACAGTGACGGAGGGAAGCACGCCGGTCTTGGTGCGAACCCGGCCGCTCGCGGTCTGGCTGATGCCGGCGGAAAGCCTCTCGGCATCGAATCCCAGGGAGGTGATCATCGAGGTTGGCAGCACCACGGTCGACGCGCCTGTGTCGACCAGGACAGACACGGTTTGTGGAACCCCGTTCGGGCCTACCAGGAGGGCTTCCACCTGGTGATGGGCGCCGACGCGAAGGGTGGGGATGGTCGAGCTTGGCGGCGGTCTCCCTCCGCTGCGGGCGATGCCGGTGATGACCAGCCGTTCGATGTTCCCCGGTCGGCTTTCCACCAGGACGTAGTTGTAACCCTGCAATAGCGTCTGCAAGCGGTCTTTGAAGCTGCCTTCGGCGCGGCGAGCCGGTTCGTCACTCAGACGCTCGAGCCCTTCGATCGCGAATCCGCTCTCCGTTGCCAGGCCCTGGAGCTGGTCCGCCAGCCCGGCGGCTTCCGCGGCAGCGGGCCACAGCCCGACGATCATGCAGGCCAGCAGAAACGGCTTGGCGGCTTGGGGGCAAGCCGTTCCAGCGATCATGGTGACCCGCGATCCTGGACGATGCCGGATCGGCAGGAATTCCGAAAGGACGGGTCCCGGCCGTGGTGGCCGTCCGCCGGGCCATGGCCACGCTCCATCTCCGGCCTTGCTCCCCGAAGGAGAAGGGGTAATGATGCGGCGACTTTCACGTTAAAGGCCGGTGTTCGAATAGAACAGGATCTTCTCGCCCACGAATTGCACACTGATGGTTTTGGGTGTCTTGCCCCAGACGCAGCTCTTGACCGAAACCACGGACTGGCAGTTCTCCGGCTCGCCCAGCAGCTCGACGACCTTGGAGTATTCCATGCCGATGGCGAGCTTGTCGTAGTTCTCGCGGGTCACCTTGTTTTCGCAGGCCGCCAGGATCAGGCCGATTGCCGCCGGCAGCAAGGTGCGTGTCATGCCACGCAGGCGTTGCTTCATGATCGTCACTTCCGGAAGTGGGTGAGGACGGTCCGATGATCCCCTAAACCGTCCGTAGGAGGCAAGCGGTGCAATCCGGGGAGACTTGCCGCATACTGCCTTTCCCCGCTCCTGAGGGGGCGTCGTGATCGGAACCTGTTCAAGGGAGGACTTGCCCATGAATGCGCGAATCCGGATGTCGGGTTTTCTGCTGGCGGTGGCGGCTTTGTCCGCCGTGCAGGCGGGTGAGCAAACGCCACTGACTTACGATCGGATCGACCTTGCGTCCGAAGCTCGGGGCGATGTCGAGAACGACATCCTCGTCGCCGTGCTTTCCAGTGAGATGGATGGCCCCAAGGCCGCGGCTCTCGCCGCCGAGGTCAACAAGACCATCGCCAAGGCGGTCGAACGGATCAAGCAGCAGTCGGAGATCAAGGTGCAAACCGCCGGTTACCAGACTGCGCCGATCTACCAGAAGGAGCGCATCAGCGGCTGGCGGGTGAAGCAGTCGATCCGGCTGGAAAGCACCGATGCCGCCAAGCTCGGCGGCCTGCTGGGGGAGCTTCAGCAACAGCTTCATCTCGAGTCCGTCGATTACGAGACATCGCCGCAGAGGCGGAAGGAAGCCGAAAACGGTCTGATCAAGGAGGCGCTGGGGGCGTTCCGCCAGCGTGCCGAGCTGTTGACGCGGGAGTTGGGCCGCAGCCGTTACCGGATCGTCGCTCTGCGGGTCGATACCGGCGGTGCGCCCGTCAGGCCGATGGCACCGGGCATCCGCGCCATGGCTGCGGAAGCCGCTGCGCCGGTACCGATCGAGGCCGGGACGCAGAGGATCGAGGTGAATGTGAGCGGCACCATCGAGCTCCAGGCGGACTGACTCGTGCCGTTTGCCCGGCTGCCCGAATAGACAGGAGCCGATATGGAAAATTCGAACTCACCCTGGGGGCGCATCGCCAGGCCACTCTCCGGATCGTTGCCGGCTTCGCCTGCCCGCATCGTCCTGATCGTCTTGGCGCTCATGGGGCTGTGGACCGCCTATTATACGATCCCGGCCGAATCCGAAGGCGTGGTGCTCCGGTTCGGCAAGTACATCCACAAGGTTCCGCCGGGTCTCCATTTCAAGCTGCCTTACGGTATCGACGGCGTCATCGCCGTGCCGACCCAGCGCCAGCTCAAGCTGGAGTTCGGATTTTTCTCGCCGGGCGCGACCAATCCGGATCAGGCCGGTCTGGAGCCCGGCAAGGAACGGTCCATGGTCACCGGCGATTTGAATGCGGCGCTGGTGGAGTGGATCGTCCAGTACCGCATCACCGAACCTCAGGACTATCTGTTCGCGGTGCGCGACCCCGGTCAGACGTTGCGCGACATTTCCGAATCCGTCATGCGCGCCGTGGTTGGCGACCGCACCGTGGACGAGATCATCACCATCGGACGGCAGGAAATCGAAGATACCTCGCTGCAACGGATGCGGGCGCTGGCCGAGCTTTACCACCTCGGCGTATTCATCAGCCAGGTGCAGCTCAAGAACGTGAATCCGCCGGAGCCGGTCCAGCCGTCTTTCAACGAAGTCAACCGTGCCCAGCAGGACCGCGAGAACGCCATCAACCTCGCCAACGGTGACTACAACAAGGCGGTGCCCCGCGCCCGCGGCGAGGCCGATCAGCAGATCCGGGCGGCGGAAGGTTACCGCTTCAAGCGGATCAACGAGGCGGAAGGCGACGTCGCCGCCTTCAGTGCCGTGCTGGAGCAGTACGTCAAGGCGCCGGAGGTGACACGCATGCGGCTCTACCTCGAAACCATGGGCGAGGTGCTGCCCCAAGCCAAGCAGTCGATCGTGGTCGACGACACGGTGCAGCAGATATTGCCGATGCTGCCCCTGCCGGTCGCGGTGCAGGAGGAAAAGCGATGATCGCCGCAAGACACCGGGTTTCCCTCGTGGCCGCGCTGGTGCTGCTGGCGCTGTATCTGTCCGCTTACACCGTCGACCAGACCGAGCAGGTCATCGTCACCCAGTTCGGCCGGCCGGTGGGCGAGCCGATCACCGAACCCGGCCTTCACTTCAAGCTGCCCTTCGTCCAGCAGGTCAACCGCTTCGACAAGCGCTACCTGGCCTGGGACGGTCCCATGGTCGAGATGTCCACCAAGGACAAGACCTACCTCCAGGTCGATACCTTCGCCCGCTGGCGCATCACCGATGCCATGCGCTACTACCTGCGGCTGCGGGACGAACGCAGCGCCCAGTCGCGGCTGGAGGACATCCTCGGCAGCGAAACCCGTACCGCCATTGCGCGGCACGAACTGATCGAAGTCGTGCGCAGCGACAAGGAGCGCCAGCCCTTGCGGGACGAAGGCCTGGCTGCTCAGTTGCCGCAAGGCGGGCTGCGCCCGATCCGGGTCGGGCGGCAGCAGATCGAGAAAGACGTGTTCGAGAGTGCGGCCCCCAAGCTGGCGGAATTCGGGATCGAGCTGCTCGACGTGCGCTTCAAGCGCCTCAACTACAATCCGGAGGTGCTGGAACGCATCCACCAGCGCATGATCAGCGAGCGCCTGCAGATCGCCCAGCGTTTCCGTTCGGAAGGGGAAGGCGAGGCCGCCCGCATCGCCGGCAACAAGGAGCGTGACATCAACGAGATCGCATCCACCGCCTACAAGCGGGTCCAGGAGATCGTCGGCGAAGCCGATGCCAGGGCCACCGAGATCTACGCCAAGGCATACACCCAGAGCCCCGAGGCCGCCGAGTTCTACCGTTTCCTCAAGAGCATGGAGACCTACCGCAGGATCATCGACCGCGACGCCACCCTCGTCCTCTCCACCCGCAGCGACCTGTTTTCTCTGCTCAAGCGTATCGAGACGGAGCGGAAGCCTTGATGCGCAAGCGCCAATGACGAGACTCGAATGGTCCGGATGACGGGTGCCGTGGAATCGGCAGCGGTGGGTGAAAGTCGCAGAACGGTCGTTCACTCCTTCCGCAGGACCCGCTTCACCGCTTCGCGCATCTCGTCCTTGGATGAAGCGAAGCGCTCGAACTGATCGGGCGTCAGGATCTGCCGCAGTTCGGCATCCTTGTTTTCCTGGATCGCCTGGGCTTTGAGCATTTTGCCGAGACCGCCGTCGGCGCCCTTGATCACGGGTTCCATCTGTTCGGCGTATTTTTGATTGATGGCGGCGATCTTGGGCATCTGTGCATCCGTGAGACCCAGACGGTTCTTCATGTACTCGGTCTGGGCAGCCGCTCGCTCGCTGGGCGTCGTGGCTTTGAGCTGGTCGAAGTCGTCCGCGCGGGCAGCGGTGCCGAAGGTCATCGCCAGGAAGAGGCCGAGTTTGAGGGTATTGGTGACGACGTTGTTCATGGGGCTCTGACTCCTGTGGTGGTGGGATTGCCGGCCGTCGCGGTGTGCAGGGGACTCCATGTTTTCAGGCAGGCGATTCGAGGCACGGGATCAGGCTCGCCTGCTTGCGGATATGAGACGACTGGTCGTATCATTCTCGCATGGCGAAGACCGCAACCAAACAACTGATCCGGGAAAGGCTGCTGAACGAAGGCGTGGCCTTGCTCATGGAACAAGGCTACCACGGCACCGGACTGCAGGACATACTGCACAGCGTGGGCGTGCCGAAGGGGTCGTTCTACAACTACTTCGCCAGCAAGGAGGAATTCGGCGCCGAGGTGATCCGGCACTATATCGAGCCGTTCATCCTGCAGCTCGACGGCCATCTCCGGAATTCCGCACTGAACGGCGCCCAAGCCCTGCAGGCGTATTTCCATACACTGATCGGAGAAGCCGCCCGCCGGCAATTCAAGGGTGGCTGCCTGCTGGGCAACCTGATGGGCGAGATCGGGGACACCAGCGATACCTGTCGTGAGGCACTGCGGGAGGCGCTGCACCGTTATCGGGACAAGCTGGCGCAAGGCATCGCCCGTGCCCAGAGCGAAGGTGCGTTCCGGCGCGATCGGACTGCCGAAGACCTGGCCGATTGCCTCGTCGACGCCTGGCAGGGCGCCTTGCTGCGGATGAAGGTCGAACAGTCCGTCCGGCCGCTGGAAGAATGTTGCCGCAACCTGTTGGAGGGATATTTCCGAGCCTGAAAAATTTTTGAGCCATTTCGAGACGACCGGTCATATAACATAGAAGAAAGAGGTTATGCCATGAAGAGATTCATCGTTTCAGGACCATCCATGCATTTCGCTTTGCGGGCCCTGGCTTCGGGTTTGGCCCTGGCGCTCGCGGCGCCGGCCGGCGTGAGGGCCGACGAAACCTGCGCCTCGCCCTACATGAAGAAGATCACCGGGCAGGAGGATTACGTCTACGTCTGGACGCTGGGGGCCGAAGGCGTCGGTGACGAGCAGGACAAGCTGGTCACCGTCGACGCCAACCCTAAATCGCCGCAATACGGCAAGGTGGTGAACACGCTTTCGGTGGGCGGACGCAACGAGGCGCATCATTCGGACTTCACCGACGACCGCCGGTACCTCTGGGCCGGCGGGCTCGATACCAGCAAGATCTTCGTGTTCGACGTGCACAGCGATCCTGCCAGGCCCGTCCTCTCGAAGACCATCACCGACTTCGTGGAGAAGAGCGGCGGCGTGGTCGGGCCGCACACCTTGTACGCCCTGCCGGGACGCATGCTCATCACGGGGCTTTCCAACAACAAGGACCACGGCGGCCGCACGGCGCTGGTGGAATATACCAATGCCGGCGAATACGTCGCCACCCATTGGATCCCGACCGACGGCGACCTGCGCGGGGCGATCAAGACCGGCAAGTATGCCGATGGCTACGATTACGACGTGCGTGCGCTGCCCCGCAAGAACCTGCTGGTGACCTCGTCCTTCACCGGCTGGAACAATTACATGATGGACTTCGGCAAGATGCTGGCGGACCCCGAGGCCATGAAGCATTTCGGCAACACCGTGGTGACCTGGGATCTGCACACCAAGCAGCCGAAGAAGGTCTTCGACGTGCCCGGCGCGCCGCTGGAAATCCGCTGCGCCTGGGGCGAAGCCCACAACTACTGCTTCACCAGCACGGCGCTCACCTCGCAGCTCTGGCTGATCTACGAAGACGGCGAGGGCGAGTGGCAGGCCAAGGCCGTGGCCGACATCGGCGAGCCGGCAAAGGTTCCGCTGCCGGTCGACATCTCCATCTCCAACGACGACAGCCGGTTGTGGGTGAACACCTTCATGGACGGCAAGACCCGTTTGTTCGACATCAGTGATCCGCACCATCCGAGGCAGGTCTACGAAAAGACCATCGGCGCCCAGGTCAACATGGTGTCCTCGAGCTGGGACGGCCAGCGGCTGTACTACACCTCCTCGCTCCTGGCCAACTGGGACAAGAAGGGCAAGGACGACGAGCAATTCCTGAAGCTCTACTACTGGGACGGCAAGGAACTGAAGGAGCAGTTCGCCATCGACTTCTACGCCGAGAAGCTGGGGCGTCCGCACCAGATGAGGTTCGGGGCGCGGGCGCTTTATGCGGGGCCGGCGGGCGACGGAAACCGCGTGGTGCAGGCCAGGGCGGAATGAGTCTTCGTCACCGGAAGTTTCCGGCGTGAACCTTGTTCCCCTTCCGTGCCGGCTCCTGGCCTGCCTGCTTCCGGCGCTGCTTTTTTCGGCGCCGGTTCTCGCCGGCGGACTGGCGCCTGGCTACCGCAACCTGCCGTTCGCCGCGCCGGAACCGGGCAGCTACGAGCTCCCGGTTCTGGGTACGGCGGCGGACGGCGTCGTGCTGGATTCCGACGGACGGCCGCTCCGGCTCCATGCCTTGTACGACGGCCGTATCGTCCTGCTCGGCTTCATCTATTCCACCTGCGACGACGTCAACGGCTGTCCCTTGGCGACGGTGGTGTTCCAGAAGCTCAGGAATGCGTTGAAGTCGGAGCAGGAGCCGGCCGGCCGGCTCCGCCTTCTCACCCTGAGTTTCGATCCGGAGCACGACACGCCCGAGGCCATGCGTCGCTACGGCGAGGGCTTCCGCGACGGAGGGGTGGACTGGCATTTCCTCACCACGCGCTCCGAGGCCGAACTTCAGCCGATTCTGGAAGCCTACGGCCAGTCGGTGCAGAAGGAATACGACGCGGCTGGACGCTCGACCGGCAAGTATTCCCATCTGCTGCGGGTGTTTCTGATCGATGGGCAAAAACGGATTCGCAACGTCTATACGGTTTCGGTGCTGCATCCGGATTTGGCGCTGGCGGATGTGAAGACGCTGCTGCAGGAAGTCCCGGCGCCGGTGCCTGGAGGCGGACGGGCGGCATCCCCGCCGCTTCGGGCCGGCGATGACAAGACCGGCTATGCCAGCCCGGCTTATGAGACCCATGCCTTGGCCTTGGACGCGCGCCGTGGCCGGCCGGCCGATCTGTTCCAGCGGGCGCAACGGCCGGTGCTGGGACTGCCGAAACTGCCCGTGCCGGCCGACGACCCGCTGACTCCCGCCAAGATCGCCCTGGGGCGCAAGCTGTTCTACGACCGCCGCCTCTCGCTCAACCAGACCTTCTCCTGCGCCATGTGCCATATCCCCGAGCAGGGATTCACCAGCCAGGAGCAGGCCACGGCGACCGGCATCGAGGGGCGCACGGTCCGGCGCAATGCGCCGACGCTCTACAACGTCGCCTATCTGACGAAACTGTTCCACGACGGTCGCGAATCTTCGCTGGAAAACCAGGTCTGGGGGCCTCTCCTGGCGGCCAACGAGATGGGCAACCCTTCCGTCGGCTTCGTGTTGGATCGGATCGAGTCGCTGCCGGATTACCGCGGCCTGTTCGAACAGGCCTTCGGCCGCGGTCCGGGCATGGAGACCGTCGGCCAGGCCTTGGCCTGCTACGAGCGCGTCCTGGTATCGGGCGATTCGCCGTTCGACCGCTGGCGCTATGGACACGAAAGCGGGGCGCTGTCGGAAGCCGCACGCAAGGGATTCGAACTGTTCACCGGCAAGGCAGGCTGCGCGGCCTGCCACACGGTTGGGGACCGCCATGCCCTGTTCACCGACGACGCGCTGCACAACACCGGCGTCGGCTACCGCGCCAGCATGGACAAGACGCCTGCCGCCCGGCGCGTCCAGGTGGCGCCGGGCGTGTCCTTCGAGGTCGACGCGAAAACCTTTGCCCAGGTCGCCGAGCCCGTCCCCGGCGATCTCGGGCGCTACGAAATCACCCAGAACCCGGCCGACCGGTGGAAATACCGCACGCCCACCCTGCGCAACGTCGCCCTCACCGCGCCGTACATGCACAACGGCGTCTTCGCCAGCCTGAGGGAGGTCGTCGAGTTCTACAACCGGGGCGGCGAGCCCAACGAAAACCTCGACCCGCTGATCCGCCCGCTGGGGCTGTCGGCGCAGGAAGTGGATGCCTTGGTCGAGTTTCTCTCCAGCCTCACCGGCGGGGACAATCAGACCCTGGTGTCGGATGCGTTCGCGGCGCCGGTGGGGAATGGACGCTGAGAAGCGAGCGCCTTTTGCCGGCTTTGCCCGGACCCGATTGGCTGATGGACTTCGAGCCATGGGTAAGCATCTGAAAAATCTTCTCGACGGCGCGTGGCAGGTGCTGGTCATGTGGCCGGAGAGCGATTACGTGCGGCCGAGCCGCGGGGATTTCGGCAAAGATAGCGACAACTTGCGTGCGAATGCGCGACGCATCGCCCGCGGTTTGCGCGATAACGTGAAGAAGAAAAAGCCTGGGAAGGCATACGACGGCGCATGTGCGTGAGCGCGGATCAATGCGCTGGCGGACCGCGCCCCGCTTTTGGCCGTCATCGAGGGGCCCGAGGCCCGGTTGCCGCAATGGGGAGGCATGGCCGGTCTGGAGCGGTTCCGGCCGGGGTAGGCGTTTTCAGTCGGCCAGCCAGGTCCGGAACCGGGGCAGCACCAGCAGTCCGGGAATGGCGAACAGGGCGCAGAGGATGAAGAAGTTCTGCCAGCCTACGGTCGTGGCCAGCCAGCCGGAGGGGGCGGCGGCGATCACGCGCGGCACGCCCATCAGGCTGGACAGCAGCGCATATTGGGTGGCGGTGAAGCGGCGGTCGGTCTGGTTGGCCATGAAGGCGACGAAGGCGGCCGTGCCCATGCCCGCGGACAGATTCTCGAAGCTGATCACCGCGGTCAGCGCCGGCAATTGCGGGCCGGTGTGCACCAGCACGGCGAAGGCGGCGGTGGAAAGGAGCTGCAGCAGGCCGAACTGCCACAGTGTGCGGTAGATGCCGTAGCGCAGGATCAGCGCGCCGCCGGCCAGGCCGCCGAGCACCGTGGCCCAGAAGCCGAACAGCTTGACCACCGCGCCGATCTCGGTCTTGCTGAAGCCCATTTCCAGATAGAACGGCGTGGTCATCTGCCCGGCCACGGTGTCGCCCAGCTTGTACAGAAGGATGAACAGCAGGATCCAAACGGCTTCGCTGCGCCGGAAAAATTCGACGAAAGGCAGCACCACCGCGTCCTTCAGGCTGTTCGGATGCGCTTCTCCGGCAGCGGCCTCCGGCAGCAGCAGGGTGACGAGCATCCCCGTTGCCATCAGCGCCGCCATCAGGCCATACATGTCGGAAAAACCGATCCAGTCGGCAAGGATCAGGCCGCCGCCCGAAGCCAGCAGCATTCCCAGGCGATAGCCGTTGACATAGAGCGAGGCGCCCAGGCCCTGTTCACGGTCGTGCAGGCTTTCCCGCCGGTAGGCATCGATCAGCGTGTCCTGCGAGGCGGAAAAGAAGGCGACGGCCAGCGCCAGTCCCGCCAGCACGAGGGCGGAAGCGCCGGGGCCGTAAACGGCGAGACTGCCGATCGACACCGCCAGCAGGAGCTGCGTCAGCAGCAGCCAGCCGCGCCGCCGCCCCAGCCGGGGCCAGTGGAAGCGGTCGAACACCGGCGCCCAAAGGAATTTCAGGGTATACGGCAGACCCACCAGGGCGAACAGGCCGATGGTGGTCAGATCGATACCGCGCTCCTCCATCCAGGCCAGCAATACCGATCCCGTCAGCAGCAGGGGCGCGCCACCATAGAAGCCCATGGCGAAGGCGGCCAGCATGCGGCCGCTCAGGATTCGGCGCGCGATCGGTTCAGAGGGTGAGGTCATAGTCGATGATGAGCGGGGCGTGATCGGAGAAGCGCTCTTCCTTGTAGATCGCCGCGGAGCGGATCAGCTCGCGCAGTCCCGGACTGACGACCTGGTAGTCGATGCGCCATCCCACGTTCTTGGCCCAGGCCTGCCCGCGGTTGGACCACCAGGTGTACTGCTCCGGTTCCGGATTGACCGCGCGGAAGGCATCGACCCAGCCCGCTTCCTCGAACACCCGGTCCAGCCAGGCGCGTTCCTCCGGCAGGAAACCGGAGTTTTTCTGATTCGAACGCCAGTTCTTCAGGTCGATGGGCTTGTGCGCGATGTTCCAGTCGCCGCAGAAAATGTATTGCCGGCCGGAGCGGGCGCAATCGTCCAGGAAGGGGAGGAAACGGTCGAGGAAACCGAATTTGACGGCCTGGCGCTGTTCACTGGATGAGCCGGACGGAATGTACAGCGACACCACACTCAACTCGCCGAAGCGGGCCTCCAGGTAACGAGCCTCCGTGTCCATGTCGTCCCAGCCCAGGCCCTGGATCACATCGTCGGGCTCCTTGCGAGCGTAGAGGGCCACGCCGCTGTAGCCTTTTTTCTCGGCTTCCAGGTAATAACAGGCATAGCTTTCCGGCCAGAACAGTTCGTCGTTGAGCTGGGTGGTCTGGGCTTTGATTTCCTGCAGACAGACGATGTCGGCGTTCTGCTTCGGCAGCCAGTCGAAGAAGCCCTTGCGCGCGGCCGAGCGGATGCCGTTCACGTTCAGCGTGATGATTCTCATGGGGAGACAGGGAATGGAGGGCGAGGGTTTCCGGGGTCGCGGCTTGCTGCGGTGGTCCGATTACAGTACCATGCCAGATTTCGTCCGTTCGAGCCCCTTGGAGTACCTCGTACCATGAAGCCAGACATTCATCCCGACTATACGACGGTGACCGTAAGCTGCAGTTGCGGAAACACCTTTGAAACCCGATCTACGATCGGCAAGGATTTCCACGTCGAAGTCTGCTCGGCCTGTCACCCATTCTATACGGGTAAGCAGAAGATCGTCGATACCGCGGGCCGCGTCGACAAATTCCGCCGCAAATACGGCCGCGGCTGACGAAGCGGGGGCGGCCGCCGCTGCTCGGGCGGGGCTCAGTCCGTCTCCCCGTTTTCCGTGCCGGCCGCTCTCCCGAGCAGGGTGCGCAGCTCCCGGATCGATGCCCCGCCCTCCCTGTTTCCCGCAGCGGCGGCCCGCCCGGCCGCCGTCGCCGGGAATATGCACAGCTCCATCGGCGTTTCGTCCACGTAGAACGAGAGGGCGGGGAGCGTCGCGTTCTCACCCCGGAGCCGGCATCGGCACGAGGTTTCGCGGAACGGCACATGGGCGTCGAGCAGTTTGCGCATGACTTCTTCCGGCGCATCGGCAAACACCTGCAGCGTGATCGAGCTGTGGCGGCCGGCGGTTCCGTCCAGTGCTGCGCCCGTGAGGCGCGGATCGAACTCCGCGAGGAACTCCATGGCCTCCAGAGCCAGAACGCGCTGTCGGTCCAGTTCGGCGCTCTGCATGGCCGGCCGGAACAGCCGGTTATACTCGATCAGGGCTGCGTCGACCTCATCCGGTTCCGGCAACTGACGTCGGTCGGTCTGGCCTAGCCGGGCGGCAGCCTTGTTCAGTGCCTGCTGAGGGTCGTCGATGCCTTGCTCGGCCATCAGCCGGGCAGCCGCCCAGGCCAGGTGAGAGCGTGTTTTCTGGCGGGTTCTCACTTTCCGTTCCCATCGTCAAAACAAGGATTCCATCGGCTTCGGCGTTTCCACGGGCTGCGCCGGTGGAGCCTCCCCGATTTCTTCCTCTTCGGGGGGGATGGATTCGGGGGCGCGCGCGCCCGAGGCATCGGACTGGGATGCCGGGGCGGCGACTTCGGGCTCCTCGGCGGCGGCATCGAAGCCGGGTTGGGGCGTCGGCCGCGGCACCAGTTCCACGATCCCGCCGGGGACGCTGGCGGGCAGCCGGTTTCCCGTCGCGGGGTCGATCCGTGCGGTCATGATCCCGGCAGGCTGGGGAAATTTGCGCTCGGGCACGTCGCGCAGCATCTCCTTCATGAACTCCATCCAGATGGGCAATGCAGTCTGTCCGCCGGTTTCCTTGTCGCCGAGCGTCTGGTACGAGTCGAATCCCACCCACGCCACCGTCACGAGACCGGGCACATAGCCATTGAACCAGGCGTCGCGGTACTGATTGGTGGTGCCGGTCTTGCCTGCCAGGTCTGATCGTCCGAGCTCCAATGCCTTGGTGGCGGTGCCCCGGCGAACCACATCCTGCAGCATGGAGTGCATCATGTAATGGACTTCTTCCGAGATGACCCGTTTCGCCCGGTTCGCCGTGGATTTGCCATCGGCGCAGTCCAGGCAGGCGATGGCCGGCGTGGCCTGATACAGCAGCCGACCGTTCTGGGTTTCGATGCGGCTGATGAGGTAGGGGTCGACCCGGTAGCCCCCGTTGGCGAACACGGCATAGACCTGGGCCATCCGGAGCGGGGAGGCGGTACCGGAACCCAGCGCCAGCGTGTACGAGCGGGGCAGTTCGTCCGGCGTGAAGCCGAATTTTTCTGCCAGCTCGATTACTTTGGGCAGACCGACGGCGCGCAAGAGTCGGATGGACACCATGTTGCGCGATTTGGCCAGGGCTTCCCGCAAAGGGGTGGGCCCTGCGTATTTCATCGAATAGTTGTGCGGCCGCCAGATCCCGCCAGGCGAGGCGGGGTCTGGGAAGGATACCGGTGAATCGTTGACCACGCTCGCCGGGGTGAACCCCGAATCCAGGGCGGCGGAATATACCACAGGTTTGAATCCCGACCCGGGCTGGCGTTGGCCCTGGCTGGCGCGGTTGAACTTGCTGAGCCGGTAGTCGAAGCCGCCGGCGACGGCGATGATGGCGCCGCTGTCGGCATCCAGCTCGACCAGCGCGCCCTGGACCTTGGGAATCTGGGTCAGCACCCAACGGCCGTCGGCGTTCTTGCGGATCCGGATCACGTCACCGGGCTTGAGTACCTCCTTGACCGAGCGGGGCGGCACCCCATGGGCATCCACGCTGATGAACGGTCTGGCCCAGCGGACGGCGTCGTAGGAGAGTTCGGGTTCGCCGTGATTTACGGTATAGAGACCCGCGGTCGTGTCGGTGGCGGTGAGTACCAACGCTGGCACGGTGTCGCCCGCGGGGCCTTGGTCTTCCAGTATCCGGTTCCACGCCGACTTGGCCTTCAGCTGTTTGAGATCGATGTGAACCTTGGCTTTGCGGTAGCCGTGCCTTTCGTCGTAGGCTCGCAAACCCGACTGCAGGGCCGACTCCGCCGTTCGTTGGGCATGGCTGTCGATGGTGGTGTAGACCGCGTAGCCACTCTCGTAGGCATCATCGCCGTATTGCTGATACATCTCGGCGCGTACCATCTCGGCGACGTAGGGGGCGTCCAGCTCGATGAGCCGGGTGTGGATGCGGGCGGTGATCGGCTCGTTCAGGGCTCTCTGGTAGACCTCGTCGGTGATGAAGCGTAGCTTGCGCATGCGTCGCAGTACGTAGTTGCGACGGGTCTGGGCCCGCTCGGGGTTGGCGACCGGGTTGAAGGCGGACGGTGCCTTGGGGAGTCCGGCGATCATCGCCATCTCGCCGAGGGTCAGTTCACCCACGTGTTTGCCGTAGTACACCTGGGCCGCGGCCTCGATGCCGTAGGCGTGCTGGCCGAAATAGATCTTGTTCAGGTAGAGCTCGAGAATCTGGTCTTTGGAGAGTTCCGAGTCGATCCGGATCGCCAGCATGATTTCCTTGATCTTGCGGAGAAAGGTCTTCTCGCTGCTCAGGAAGAAGTTGCGCGCGACCTGCATGGTGATCGTGCTGCCGCCCTGACGTTTTTCGCCGGTCCGGGCGAAGGTGAGCACGGCGCGCAGGATGCCTTGGTAATCCACTCCGACGTGGTCATAGAAGCGGTCGTCTTCGGCCGCAATGAACGCATGGATCAGGTCCTGGGGGACGCTGCCGATGGCGACGGGGCTGCGCTTCTTCTCGCCGAACTGCGCGATCAGCTTGCCGTCGCGGCTGTAGACCGACATGGGGATCTGATAGCGCACTTCTTTCAGTATCGCGATGTCCGGCAATTGCGGTTCGAGATGGCGGTACAGTCCGAACAGCCCCAGCGCGATGACCAGGATGGCGACCAGCAGGACTTCGAGTGTCATCAGCCAGTAACGGGGTCTTCTGGTCTTTCGGGAAAAAATTGCCACGACGTTGGTTTCGGCGATGGCGGTGAGATCCGCGGCTGCCCGACGGCTGTTCACCGGAGAGGATTTTGTAGGGGGAGCGTTTTTATATTAAGGTTTGCATGATACCCCAGTTGCCCGAAGGGAGCGAACCGCCACGGCGGGCTGCTTCGGCCGATCATTCCGTGTCTCCAGTGTTGGGGTATCTTTGAATTATCAATGATGTCGTTTTCCAGTAGCATGTTGCGGCTTTCCGAGCTCCGTTCCATTTTCCGGTGACATGTCAGCCATGTGGGGCTTAGGAAGGAAGAAACCGCTCCTGCTGGGGATCGACATCAGCGCGGCGGCGGTCAAGCTGCTCGAGCTGAGCAGAAAGAACGGCGGCTACCAGGTGGAAAGCTATGGCGTTGTGCCTTTGCCCCGCAACACGGTGGTCGACAACACCCTTGCCGAGCCGGACAACGTGTCGGCGGCGGTCCGGGCCGTGGTCAAACAGTCGGGGACCGCGCTCAGGCACGCGGTGGTCGCTGTGCCTGGCTCGGTGGTCATCACCAAGCGCATCGCCCTACCCGCCAACCTGGAGGGCGACGAACTCGAGGCGCAGATCGAACTGGAGGCGGACCAGTACATTCCTCACGCCAGGGAGGAAGTCAGCCTGGATTTCGAGGTGCTGGGGAAGAATCCGAAGAATCCCGATCTGCTGGATGTGCTGCTGGTGGCGACTCGCCGGGAGAACGTGGAAGACCGGGTCTCGGTACTGGAAAATGCCGGACTCGGCGTCGAGATCGTCGATGTCGAGTCCTATGCCATCGAACGCGCCTTCGAACTTGTCCGGGATCAGCTTCCACCGCTCCTCCGCGACCGGGCGGTTGCCGTAGCCGATGTGGGCGCCATGGCCACGACGCTCAACGTCATCCATGGCGGTTCCATCATCTACACGCGGGAACAGGGTTTCGGCGGCATGCAGCTCACCGACGAGATCCAGCGGCGCTACGGTTTGACCTACGAGGAAGCGGGGCTGGCGAAGAAGGAGGGGAGCCTTCCCGGCAACTATGCCGAAGAGGTGCTGGAGCCGTTCAAGCATGCCTTGGTTCAGCAGATCAGCCGATCGTTCCAGTTCTATCTGTCGTCCACTGCGCAGCGTGGTTTCGATGCGGTGGTGCTGGCCGGCGGCTGCGCCATGATTCCGGGGATAGACCGTTACGTCGAGGCGGCGTTGCAGGTTCCCACCGTGATTGCCAATCCCTTCCGTCACATGAGTTTTTCGGGAAGGGTGCGGCAGGAGCGCCTGAGTTACGATTCATCCGCCCTGATGCTGGCATGCGGCCTGGCACTGCGGAGTTTCGACTGATGGCGCGCATCAACCTCCTGCCCTGGCGCGCTGCGCTCAGGCGCGAACGGCAGAAGGAATTCGCCCTCTGGACCGGGCTCGGTCTCGCCCTGACCGCGGCGATGATGCTGCTGATACGGACCCAGATCAGTGCCGCCATGGATACCCAGAATCGGCGGAATCAGTATCTCGAGGGCGAGATAGGGGCGCTGGAGCGCCAGATCGCGGAAATCAGGGACCTGGAAGCCAAGAAGAGCCGGCTGGTGGCCAAGATGGAAATCATCCAGCAACTGCAGTTGAGCCGGCCGGAAGAAGTGCATCTGTTCGACGAAATCGCGCGGACGGTGCCGGAAGGTGTCAGCCTGCGGGACTTGACCCAGGAGGAGCGCGCCATCACGGTCAACGGCTTCGCCCAGTCCAATGCCCGGGTTTCCGCCTACATGCGCAATCTGGAAGGATCGGAGTGGTTGTACGATCCGGTCCTGGAGGTCATCGAAAACAAGCAGGATGCACAGGGAAGGGGCAAGGAACGGGAGAAGGGTAGCCGGTTCACCCTGCGAATGAAACAGGGTCCCAGGGGCCGGACCGGCGAAGAGTCGCTGCCAGGGGGCAAGGCGGCGCCGTGAACCTCGCGAAGATCAACTGGGACCTCGAGTATGCCGGGTCCTGGCCGACGCCGGTCAAACTCGCCGTCATCGCCGTGCTGAGCACCGTGCTTGCCAGTGTCTGGTACTACCTCGACACCCGTACCCAGTTGGCCGGACTGGAGGATCAGCAGCGCCGGGAGCAGGAGCTCAAGGAAACCTTCGAGATCAAACAGAAAAAGGCGGTCAACCTCGAAGAATACAAGCTGCAACTTGCGGACATCGAGAAGACCTTCGGTGACCTGCTGCGGCAGCTTCCCGACCGCACCCAGGTGCCCGATCTGCTGGTGGACGTTTCCCAGACCGGTCTGGCAAGCGGCCTCGAGTTCGAGCTGTTCAAGCCGGGCGGGGAGGTTTCCAAGGAATTCTATGCCGAACTGCCGATCGAGATCCGGGTGGTCGGAACCTACATGGAGTTCGGAGCCTTCGTAAGCGGCCTGGCGTCGCTTCCCCGGATCGTGACCGTCCACAACGTGAAGATCGTTTCGCGTTCCGCCGATGGAGCAGGACCCAAGCCCGGCGAGGCCGAACTGGTCATGACGGCGCTGGTGAAGACTTATCGCTACCTCGACGACGGCGCCGTACCGTCCTCCCCGGCTGACCGCGGGCGACGCTGATGATGGTTCGTGCGAAGTACGCATGGGCGCCGGCGGTGCTGGTTTGCTTGTCCGGTTGCGCCGAGGACGAATTGGCCGACCTCAGGAGCTATGTGGCCGACGTCAAGGCGCGCCAGAAAATCACTATCGAGCCGCTGCCGGAAATCAGAACGGTATCGCCATTCCTGTTCAACCCGGCCGGTTTGCATGATCCTTTCAAATCCATCGAAAAGCCCGACGATGCCGGGACAGCGGCGGCCGACAACGGGATTCGCCCGGACTTGTCCCGCCAGAAGGAGCAGCTCGAGAGTTACGAGTTGGATACCTTGAGAATGGTCGGGACGGTCCGGATGTCCGGAATCATGTGGGCGCTGGTGCGGGCCGCCGACGGCACGATACACCGGGTCCGGACCGGTAACCACATGGGCAGGAATTTCGGCAGGATCACCCGCATCAGCGAAAACGGGGTGGAGCTGGTCGAAATCGTTCCGGATGCACAGGGCGGATGGCTCGAGCGCATCACCACGATGACGCTGATCGAAGCCGGTGGTGACAAAAAATGAAGAGGGCCGAGTGAGACGGTTTGTTATTCGATATGTTGGGAGCGGCAGAGTCCCGCCTTGCTGGATTGCGGGCATCTTCGCCCTATGCTGGGGTGGGGTGGCTCTGGCGGGCGGAGTGGCGTTGCAGTCCGTCGATTTCACGGCCCTGCCCAGCGAGAATTTCCAGCTTCGCCTGGGTTTCGACGGACCCGTGCCGGAACCCCGGTCTTTCACCACGGAACATCCCGCACGGATCGCGTTGGATCTGGCCGGTGTCCGAAGCGATCTGGACAAGAAGCCGATTCCGGTGCACCAGGCCGGCGTCGAAACGGTCCAGGCCATCGCGGCCGGCGGCAGGACACGGGTGATCCTGAATCTGGCCACTGCGGTTCCTTATACCACCCGCGTTGCCGGGCGCTTCCTGTATGTGACCCTGCAGAGTGGGAAGGCCGGGAGCCGGGCCGACGATTCGGCTTCGGCGCCGGTCGTCGTGACCGAACGGCCCGTGGCCGGGGGACCACAGGTCGAGAGCATCGATTTCCGGCGCGGCGAGAAGGGCGAAGGGAGGTTGCTGGTCACGCTGAGTGATCCGAATTCCCTCATCAATCTCCGCGAAGAAGGGCGCAGCGTCGTCGCCGACCTCCCCGGCACCAGCCTGCCGGGCCGGTTGGCGCGCAGGTTGGAAGTGATCGATTTCGCCACCCCGGTGAAATGGGTCGAGGCGATGCCCGTCGGCCGGGGTACGAGACTGCTGATTACGCCGGTGTCGGACGAATACGATTACTCTTCCTATCAGTCCGGCAAACTGCTCACCGTCGAACTGCGCCCCCTGAGCCGTGCGGAAAAAGAGGAGGCCAAGAAGCGGCGGCTCGTGTTCACCGGGGAGCGTCTTTCCCTGAACTTTCAGGACATCCCGGTGCGGAACGTCCTGCAGATTCTGGCGGACTTCACCAATCTGAACATCGTGGCCTCGGACTCCGTGCAGGGCAGCGTCACCTTGAGACTCAACGAGGTTCCCTGGGACGAGGCCCTGGACTTGGTGCTCAAGGCCAAAGGGCTGGGCAAGCGGCAAGAGGCGAACAGCAACGTCATCCGTGTGGCTCCGCTGGATGAGATCAACCGGAGCGAGCGCGACGAACTGGAGGCGTTGAAAGTCGTCGAGGACCTGGAGCCGCTGCGCACCGAGATCATCCAGATCAACTACACCAAGGCCGACGACATCAAGAAGGTCATCATGGGCACGACCGAAAAGGCGGAAAAAGCCATCACCCGGCCGGAAGCCCTGACCGGTGGACCGGGTGTGACGTCGACGGAGGCCTACGACGTCACCCAGTCGATCCTTTCGAGTCGCGGCAACGTGACCACCGATCCGCGCACCAACCAACTCATCGTCCAGGATACCCCGAGGAACCTCGAACGTATCCGCGACCTGGTGCGGCAGCTCGACAAGCCGGTGCGGCAGGTGATGATCGAGTCACGGGTGGTCATCGCCAACGTGGATTTCCTGCGCGAGCTGGGGGCAAAGCTGGATTTCCGGCCTAAAAACCTGACCGCCGCCGAGCGCCTGAATCCCACCGGAAGCATGGCGGACTTGGGGGTCGATCTGGCCAAGCTCACCACGCTTTCGCCCTACGGCACGGCGCAATACGTGGTTTCCATGGGCGATTACCTGCTGGATCTCGAACTGTCGGCAGCCCAAAAGGAGGGCCGTGGCGAAATCGTCGCCAATCCCCGGGTACTCACCGCCGACCAGTCCAAGGCCAAGATCATGCAGGGCGTGGAGCTGCCTTACCAGATTACCCAGCAGGGTACCGGTGGCGGCATTCCTGTGCAGAACGTGGCGTTCAAGCCCGCCGTGCTGGAACTCGATGTGACACCGCACATCACGCCGGACGACCATATCCTGATGGATCTCATGGTCAAGAAGGATGACAAGGGCGAACTCGCGCCCAATGGCAATTTCGCCATCGAAAAACGTGAAATCGACACCGTGGCGCAGGTGGCCAACGGCGAAACGGTTGTGCTCGGCGGCGTATACGAAGGCACGCGCCGCAACAACACCGACAAGGTGCCGTTTTTCGGCGATCTTCCCGGCATCGGTTTCATGTTCCGGCGCAACGCGGTCGAGGACAGGAAGAAGGAACTCCTCATCTTCATCACGCCGAAGATCGTCAAGCAGACGAGCATGACTCCCTGAGACCGCCGGGATGGGGGGCGGCGCGTGTTATCATTCTCCGCTTCAGTTGGGGCGGGAAACGATGCGAAACCGTCGAAACATCTTCCTGATCGGCCCGATGGGAGCGGGCAAGACCACCGTGGGACGTCTGCTCGCCCGTGCCCTGGGGATGGAGTTCTGGGACAGCGACAAGGAAATCGAACGCCGGACCGGCGTCACGGTGCCGATGATTTTCGAATACGAGGGCGAGGCCGGATTCCGGCGCCGCGAATCGGAAGTCATCGCCGATCTCACGGGCAAGGAAAGGATCGTGCTGGCCACCGGCGGCGGTTCGGTGCTGGCAGCGGAGAACCGGGAGCATCTGGCGGCACGGGGGCTGGTAATTTACCTGCAGTGTTCGGTCCAGAAGCAGTTGGAGAGGACGCACAAGGACATGAACCGGCCCTTGTTGCAGACGGAGAATCCCAGGCAAAGGCTGGAAGAACTGCTGCGGGTGAGGGATCCCATCTACCGCGAGCTTGCCGACTACGTCGTCGATACCGGCCAGCATTCGAGCCGCAGTGCCGTGCGCCGGATCATCAACGCCTACGAGAAATCCGGAACCAGACTGCGGACGGAATGAAAACCTTACACGTCGAGCTGGGGGAGCGCAGCTACCCCATTTATATAGGACGGGGCCTGCTGGGCCATCCCGACCTGATACAGGCCCATCTGCCGGGCGGGCAGGTCCTGGTGGTGACCAACGAAGTGGTGGCGCCGCTGTACCTCGACCGCATGCTTGCATCCCTGGCCGGCAAGGACACGGGCAGTGTCGTGCTTCCCGACGGCGAGGCCCACAAGACCCTGGACTCGGCGATGGCCGTGTTCGATGCCTTGCTGGCCCGGCGTTTCGGCCGCAACGCCGCCATCGTGGCGCTCGGCGGCGGGGTGATCGGCGATCTGGCCGGTTTCGCGGCAGCCTGCTATCAGCGCGGCGTGCCTTTCATCCAGGTGCCCACCACCCTGTTGTCTCAGGTCGACTCCTCGGTGGGAGGCAAGACCGCGGTCAACCATCCGCGCGGCAAGAACATGATCGGCGCCTTCTACCAGCCGCGCTGCGTTCTGGCCGACACCGACACTCTGGATACGTTGCCCGACCGCGAACTGAGCGCGGGTCTGGCCGAGGTCATCAAGTACGGCTTCATCCGTGACCCGGAATTCCTGGCCTGGCTCGAAGCGAACGTCGAGCGCTTGCTGCAGCGCGATCCCGAAGCGCTCGCCTATGCCATCGAGCGGTCCTGCATCAACAAGGCGGAAATCGTGGCGGAAGACGAGACCGAAACCGGGGTGCGGGCGACGCTGAACCTGGGGCACACTTTCGGCCACGCCATCGAAACCGGCATGGGCTATGGTGTATGTCTGCACGGCGAAGCGGTGGCGATCGGTATGTGCCAGGCGGCCGATCTGTCCCGTCGCCTGGGCTGGATCGGTGACGACGAGGTGGCGAGGGTGATCCGCCTGCTGGAGCGGGCGCGGCTGCCGGTCGTCCCGCCGCGCGAGTTGGATGCGGACGCCTTTCTCGAACACATGGCGGTCGACAAGAAGAACGTCGACGGCGGTCTGCGACTGGTTCTGCTCAAATCCCTGGGTGAGGCGACCCTGCCGGTGGCCGTGGACGCCGGACTGTTACGGGCCACATTGGAATGCTACGGCCGCTGAGGCCATCGAACCGACGAAGGACATGCCATGACTCATTGTTTCATTCGCGCCCTGCTGCGCCAGCCGGTCGAACGGACGCCGGTCTGGATGATGCGCCAGGCGGGCCGTTACCTGCCGGAATACCGCGAGGTCCGGGAGCGGGCCGGCAGCTTCATGAATCTCTGCACCTCCCCCGAACTCGCCTGCGAAGTGACTTTGCAGCCGCTGGAGCGCTACCGGCTGGATGCGGCGATCCTGTTCTCCGACATTCTGACCGTACCTGACGCCATGGGGCTGGGTCTGGAATTCGTCGAGGGCGAGGGACCGAGGTTCCGCAACCCGATCCGGGGGGCTGCGGACATCCACCGGCTGGGTGTGCCGGATCCGGAAGCGGAGCTGGCCTACGTGCCGGCCGCGGTGCGGCTGATCAAGCAGCGCCTGGGTGATCGGGCCCCGTTGATCGGGTTCTCGGGCAGTCCCTGGACCCTGGCGACCTATATGGTGGAAGGGGGCAGCAGCCGGGAGTTCCGCAAGGTCAAATGCCTCATGTACGAGGAGCCGGCGCTGATGCACGAACTGCTGGAAAAGCTTGCTGATGCGGTCGCCTTGTATCTGAACGCCCAGATCGCGGCCGGCGTCGATGCCGTGATGGTGTTCGACACCTGGGGGGGCAATCTGGATACGGAGCACTATCTGGCATTTTCGCTGCGCTACGCCGAGCGCGTGCGCCAGCAGCTCCGGCTGACCGGGCGGGGCCGCATCCCCGCGATCTTCTTCACCAAGGGCGGCGGGCAATGGCTGGAGGCGATGGCGGACGCCGGTTATGACGCGCTCGGTCTGGACTGGACCACGGACATCGGTTCGGCGAGACAGAGGGTCGGCGACAGGGTGGCTTTGCAGGGCAACCTCGATCCGGTGGCGCTCTATGCCAGACCCGAAATCATTCGCGGGGAAGTCCGGAAGATCCTGGAGCGTTACGGTAGGGGTAGCGGCCATGTGTTCAACCTCGGCCATGGGGTCACGCCCGACATCAAGCCCGAGCATGTGGGCGCGATGATCGAGGCGGTGCACGAATTCAGCCCGGCGTTCCACCGGACTTGATCCTGTGGCGGAGCCGAATCCCTGGCGCCTGCTGAGCCGGCGGGAGATCTACGACAACCCCTGGATCCACGTGGATGAGGACAGGGTCGTCAACCCCGGCGGCGGCATCAGCCTGTACGGTCGCATCCACTTCAAGAACCGGGCGATCGGTATCATCCCCCTCGACGGCCGGGGCAATACCTGGCTGATCGGCCAGTATCGTTATGTACCCGATGCCTGGTCTTGGGAGATCCCGATGGGTGGTTCGCCCGAAGGTGAACCCATCCTGGAGTCGGCCCGGCGCGAGCTGAAGGAGGAAACCGGTCTCAGCGCCGCCTCCTGGACGCTCCTCATGCGACTCCACACCTCGAATTCCGTCACCGACGAGGAAGGCTTCGTGTTCGTCGCGGAAGACCTGGAGGAAGGCGAGCCGGAATTCGAGGAAACCGAAGACCTGCGTATCTGGAAGCTTCCGCTGGCCGATGCTGTCGCCATGGTGATCTCCGGGGAGATCACCGATGCCATCAGCGTCGCCGGTCTGTTGCGCCTGGCTTTGGAGCGCGCCTCGAATCAGGTCGGATCCGGATTCAAGTGACGTTCCAGGTAGTCTCGCAGGGCGACGGCGCTGCTGCATTCGCCATTGCGGGCACTGTAGAGCAGCGTCACGGTACCGCGGCTGCAGGCTTCCAGCAGGAGGGTCAGCGCTGCCGGCGCGCGGTCCAGTTCGGCAAGGTAGCGCTGCCTGAATTCCCCCCATTTGCGGGGATCGTGGCCGTACCAGCGTCGTAGTTCCTTGCTGGGCGCGATGTCTTTCAGCCAGCCATCCAGCGCCAACGCCTGCCGAGAGATGCCGCGCGGCCAGAGCCGTTCCACCAGGAAACGCTCGCCGTCTTCCGGGGAACTCGGTTCGTAGACCCTTTTCAGCCGGATGGTCACGGCCGCGTCAACAGCCAGTCCAGCCAGAGCGCCGACAGCTTCTCCTGCACCGAATTCTGCCGCAGCCGGGCCTGGAGATTCGGGAAATCGACGCGATCCAGTTCCTGGTCCTGGTTGTAGCAGGAATACACGAAATACTCGCGTCCCGTTTCCGGATCCACGTGTTTGCACAGGCACTGGGCGCACACCCCTTTCATCATGCACTGCATCGGTGAGTTGATCGAGCCGATGGCGGCATGGTGCGGTTTGAGGTAAGGCGCCAGCAGGCCGTGGCGGGCATGCTTCACCGCTTCCATCATGCGGTCCGAGCCGATCACGATCATGTGGTCCACGTCGTCGAGATGGATGGGGGTGGGGCCCAGTTCGCCCTTGGCATAGGCCAGCATGGCCTCGACGATGTTGCCCATGAAGGACTTGTCGTCGGGGCGGGTGATCGGAATGGGGGTGTTGCCCTCGCGTTTGTCCACCGTCCAGACCAGCAGATCCGATGCCGCTTCGAGTTCTTCGGCCTTGAAGACGTCCGCGCTGTTGCGGTAGCCGGCGAAGTAGATCACCTGGTTGCCGGCGCTACGCAACGCCTTGCCGATCGAAAACAGCACCGCGTTGCCCAGGCCTCCGCCGACGAGGGCAACGGTCTGGCCCGAGGGGATTTCGGTCGGTGCGCCGGTGACGCCCATCACCACCAGCGGATCACCGGGTTTCCACTGCGCACACAGCCTGGAAGAGCTGCCCATTTCCAGCGCGATCAGCGAGATCAGGCCGTTGTCCTTGTCCACCCAGGCGCCGGTGAGCGCGATGCCCTCGGTGGCGAGTACCGTGCCTTCCACCACCGGGGCCAGCGCCTCGTAGTTCTGCACCCGGTAGAACTGGCCGGGCTGGAAGTGTTTGGCGGCGGCCGGAGCGCGGACGACCACTTCGATGATGGTCGGCGTCAGCCGGTTCACCGCTACGATGCGAGCGGTCAAGGCGTCGTCGATGACCGCCTGGAAGGCCTGCAGGTTCCGGTCGCGGTGGGACTGTTCGGCAGGATCGAGCCGCTTCAGCTCCTGTTCGAACAGGCGGACGATGTAGGGGTACCCGTCTTTGGCGCTGGCCATGGCTTTGACCACGTTGCCGGCATAGACCGGATGGTTGTCGCCGTAGAAAGTGATGAACTTGCCGCCTCGGTGATAGGAGGTGAAGGGGGCCGGCTTGCCGATCTTGGGCCATGGTTCGTCCCGTACCGGCACCAGACCGGGCGTCTCACCCACCCATTCGGGCTCGTGACGCCTGTAGAACTTGTGATCCATCTCGAAGGTTTCCGGATGCTCGGATTCGTAGATGGTGTTGGGCGAGGTGCCGGCGGCGATGAAGAGGCTCCGCAGCGGGATCTCGATTTCTCCGGCGGGTTGCCAGCGGCCTTCCCGTTCTTCCAGCTTTTCGAAGCGCACCGCCTTGAGATGGCCGTGCTCGTCTTCCAGCGCGACCAACGGATTCAAGCCTTCCGCCAGCACGATGCCTTCGTCCATGGCTTCCCTGATTTCCTCGTGGTTCTGGCGGTAAGCCGGCGAGTCCTCGATGCCCTTGCGGTAGAACAAGGTGGCTCCCCCCCATTGGTTCAGCAGCGGCAGGAAATCTGGCGTCTCGCCTGCGGCTTCGGCGCGCCGTCGCTCGGCCTGGATGGCCCGGCCGTGCGCCAGGAATTCATCGAGTATCCCGAGTTCCTCGGCGTCGTAGCGGGCCCGTATGGCCGACTCGCCATGGGCCGCACAGAGCTTTTCGTAGCGGTGCAGGATCTTCTCGACCTGGACCGGATAGTAGGCCAGCAATTCGGTGGCGGTGTCGATGGCGGTGAGTCCGCCACCGATGACACCGGCCGGCAGTCGGATCTGCAGGTTCGCCAGCGAGGATTCCTTGGCCGCGCCGGTGAGCTGCAGAGCCATGAGGAAATCGGAGGCCTTGCGGATGCCCCGGATCAGGTTGTTTTTCAGCTCGATCAGGGTGGGCTTCCCGGCGCCCGAGGCGATGGCGATGTGGTCGAAGCCCAAGTCCCAGGCCTCGTTGATCGTGATCGCCCCGCCGAAGCGCACGCCGCCGTAGCAGCGGAAGGTCTTGCGCCGAAGCAAGTTCAGGTAGATGACCTTGAGGAAGTTCTTGTCCCAGCGCACCGTGATGCCGTATTCGGCCACACCGCCGAAGCCGAGCATGATGCGCCGGTCCAGTCTTTCGTAGAGAGCGCCGAAGTCGCGGATCGGCTGGGGCGGATGGTGCTCGTCGCCGACCAGCTCGGCCGGCAGCGGCTCGATCTTGAGTCCATCGATGCCCACCACGCCGAAGCCTTCGTTCAACAGATAATGCGAGAGGGTGTAGCCGGCCGGTCCCATACCGGCCACCAGCACGTTCTTGCCATTGTAGGGCAGGGCGTAAGGGCGCTTGACATTGAGCGGATTCCAGCGCGTCAGCAGGCTGTAGATCTCGAAGCCATAGGGCATGAACAATACGTCGGTGAGGACGTTGGTCTCGATCTGCGGAATGTTGACCGGCTCGGTCTTCTGGTAGATACAGCCTTTCATGCAGTCGTTGCAGATGCGGTGGCCGGTGCCCGGACAGAGCGGGTTGTCCACCGTGATCAGCGCGAGGGCTGCGATGTTGTCGCCCTGGCGTTTGAGCCAGTGCATCTCGGAAATCTTTTCCTCCAGGGGGCAACCGGTGATGGGTACGCCCAGCGGGTTGGTCTTGAAGCCGCCGTCCTTCTTGTTGCGCATGCCCTTGGAGCAGGAGTCGGCGTCGCGGTCGTGGCAGTAGATGCAGTGATCGACCTCATACAGGACCCGGCGCTCCGGGAAGCGCGGATCGGTCAGGGCGAAACCGTCGCGGCGGCGGTGGTGGCCGGGTTCGGCGGCCCAGACGTCGTAGCCATCGCGGTGTTCCACGACGTGGTGGACCAGGTGCCGGAAGTCGGTTTTGGCTGGAACCTTGAAGCTCACCCAATCCTTGACCTGAGATCCGAGCCGGTCATCGCAGCTGGCGGCGAAGCACCAGCGCTCGAACTCCGCGAACAGACCGGCGGCGAAATCGGCATCACCCAGTGATATCGCATCCTTCCACAAGGCGGCCCGCGGATGGGCGCCGAGCTGGGCACGAAGTTTGGCGGTGCGGGCTTCAGGGTCGGAGAGCGGGCCGCCGCCCGGCTGTTTCGCCTCCTCCTCGTAGTGCCTGTGCAGATTCTGCAATGCCAGGCCGACCCTGGCCACCGCCGCCTCGCGGTCCGTGGTCGCATATTCCGGCGCGAAGGCTTCGACGAGAACGTCGATCTTCGCCCCCAGTGCCGCCATATCCCAGTCTTCGATGGAGACCTTCTTGAAGCGGCTCGGCAGCTTCGCCACGATTTCCGAGCGGAAGGTGAAGATCGTGGCGAAGCTGTCCCGAATCTCGGCCATCTGCCGTTCGCGCTCCGTCTCCACGCCGAACAGGCGGGCGACGAACTCACCCACGAGCGGAGCCATCTTGACAAGAAGCTCCGAGACGGCTTCGGGCGCCATGTTCGTGCCGTTCGAGGCGCGGTAGTCCCGGAATGTCGCGAACAGCTCGGGGTCGTGTTGCAGGGTCCAGTCGTCGAACGTCTGGAGCAGAAGCCGAAGCTTTTCGGGTTCGTGGAGATCGGGGTAGCGGAGACCGGCTATGCCGAGGCCGTGCATGGCGTCGTCGTTCATCGAGAGTGTCCCTGGAGAAAAATGTCAATACAATAACGTGTTGGAGGCCGTACCGCCTAGGGGCCGCGGATCGGAAGCCTTCGGCCAGCCCTTCGCCGTGGAGTTCTTTATAGAGAGATGTTCCTCTACCGCTGCGGAGAATTTCAATGCGTCCGATTCGTTCTTTTCAAAGGAGATGAATCGATGAGCTCTGACCGTAATTTCAAACACTTGCTCCGGGTCCGGGTCAAGGAATTCAACATACCCCCGATTTCCGACGGCGTCGTGCTCGGCCGCGAGGCGCCGATCGGTTGCGCGGCCTTCCGGAAGGCCCTGGAACTTTTGGTGGTAGCGCCCTTCGAACATATCCAGCTGGACGACGATGTGATCAGCGACATTCTAGTCCGGCGCGCTTTCTTGCGCCGTGTTCCCCGGGAATATCTGGTCCAGTTCGTGCTCCAGCGGATCAAGCCCCTGATGGGATCGGAGGAGATCATGCAACTGGATCTCAACGCTGAAATTCTGATCGAGGATGAAGCCCTGTGACTCTCGTCCGTGCCCGCGATGCTTTGTGCGACAGCAGGATCGTCGTGCGCGTCGAGGCCGACGCCCGTCCGCCGCGAGACCGCCGGAGTCCGGCGATTTACGCGGTTTTCCACACGGATGAACCGGACGGTAGCCGATTTCTGGGGCTCGTCACCGAACACCAGATCGCACGCTTTCCCCAGCGGATTTTCGCCGACCTGATCGATCCGCGGGTGCCGCCGCCGGTCGCGTCTGATACGCCGCTCGAGCAGTTGATCCACGCCGTGGGCGAACGGGGCCAGACCCTGGGCATGCCGCTGGCGGTGCTCGAGCGTGACGGTTCGTTCCTCGGGGTGCTGACGCCCCACAGCATCGTCGAAGTGCTGCTCGAGCGTGAGCGGCGGTTGCTGGAGGATGCCAGGAAAATCAATGCGGAAATCCGGCGGGAAGCCGATAAGGCGATCGAACAGCTCGATATCAAGGCGCATTATGACACCGTGACCGGTCTGCCCAACCGGCAGTTGTTCTGCGACCGCCTGCTGCAGGCGTTGGCTGCGCATGAACGGGATGGCAATCCGGTCGTCCTCCTGTTCCTGGATGTCGACAATTTCAAGTCCATCAACGACAGCCTCGGCCATCTCGTCGGAGACAGGCTGCTGAGGGCGACGGCGGAAAGAATCAGGACCGCGGTTCGCGACGGCGATACCGTGGCGCGGATCGGGGGTGACGAATTCACCATCCTCCTGAACGGAGCGAAAGACACGCTCAACGGCGCCCTCGTGGCGCAAAAGATTCTCGATGGGCTGGCGCAACCTTTCGTATTCGGCGCGCAGCAGATCGTCATCAGCGTCAGCATCGGTATCGCCGTGTCCCCGGCCGATGGCGAGACGATGGAGCAGCTGTTGCGTAATGCCGATACCGCCATGTATCACGCCAAGTCGCGGGGTAAGAACAATTACCAGTTCTTCTCGCCGGAACTGAACGTCCAGGCCTACCGGCGGCAGGAAATCGAAAGGAACCTCCGCTGCGCCCTGCTCCAGGGCGAACTCGGCCTGAGCTATGCGCCCCGGGTGGATTTGCGCAGCGGCAGGATCGTCGCCCTGGAGGTGTGTCCCTTCTGGCTCAGTTCCGAGCTGGGAGACGTGCCGCCGGACGACTTCGTTCCCGTGGCGGAGGAAACCGGTCTCATCGTGCAGATCGGTATCTGGGCTTTTCGCACCGCCTGCGCTCATGCGGCGGTGTGGCGGACGCAAGGACTCGACGACCGCTGTCTCTCTTTCCGGTTGTCGCAGCGGGAACTGGATGATCCCCAGTTCGGCGATAGGATCATGAGTTTGCTGGATGGCTGTGGTCTGGAACCGGAGAACCTGCAGTTCGAACTCTCGGAGCGCATGCTGATGACGCATGCCGCACACACCCTCGCCGTGCTGCAGGAACTCAGCAACCGGGGCATCCGCTTCTCGGTGGGGGACTTCGGCACGGGCAATGCGTCCTTGCGGCGGCTGCGGCGGTTTCCGATCGATGAACTCAAGATCGATCTGTCATCCGTCCGGGACATCGAGCCGGATTCGGACGATGCCGCCGTCATCACCGCGATGATTGCCATGGCCAAGAGTCTGCGGATGGACGTCGTCGCCGTCGGCGTGGAAACCCCGGAGCACGTGGCATTCCTGCTTGAGCGCGGGTGTCGTCACGGGCAGGGCCGTCTGATCGGGGCGCCGCTGCCACCGGAGAGGATCGCCGCCCTGCTGGCAGGGGATGCGGTCGACTTGTTCGTCGCCTGAAAAATAGGGCGTTTTTCGCTCGGGAGACGAAAAACGCCCGGCGGATACCGTCCGGGTCTTTCCGTTCGCGGCCGCCACCTGGGCGGGCCGCGAACGGTGCCGGCTCCTGGTTTTCTACCGCTCGAAGCTCTTGCTCAGGCTGTGGCAGAGATTGCACGCCACCGGCTGACCCGCTTTGATGCTGACGGTTTTGCCTTCCACCGAAAACCTGCGGTCGGCGGCGGCGCGCGAGAGGACGGTTCCGAGATGATCGCTGCCATGGCAGGCACCGCAGGTGCCGCCACCGGGCTGCCGGTTCTGGTTTTCCGCCAGATCCCCGTGGGCATCGCCGTAGAAGCGGCTGTCATTGACCAGGTGCATGCCGTGAGGCCCCCCTTGGGTGCTGCTTGGGAGGCTGCCGGCCGTGTGACAGGTGTTGCACTCGGCGATCGTGCCGGTGTGGCCCTGCAACTGCACGGCGGCCAGGTTGTCGTTGGCATTGGCCGTGGCATTCGGCCACTCCGCGTGGGTCGCGCCGTGGCAGCCTTCGCACATCACCCCGCCGTGGCCAGTACTGACCCGATACAGCTTGGGATTACCCGCGCCTGGGTTGTTGAAGCCGTTGAACTGGGCGGGAATGGCCGGCTCGGCGAAGCGCTTGTTGCTGGGTACGATGGGCGTGGCCTTGGCATCGCCCGTGCGGAAGGCCTGGCGCAGGCGGATGCCGTCCTTGTTGCCCTTGCTGTCGACCTTGTTGACGATCACGTTGGCCGAGCCCGTCAGGTTGCCATTGGCGTCGCCCGTGTGACAGGAGCCGCAGCCGGGTTCGTTGGCCCAGGGTACCCGGGGCTGGCTGCTGGCCGGATCGTAGAAGTTGCCCTGGTTCAACACGAAGGCTCCAGGGTTGGCGGGGGAGACGCCGGTGGAGAAGTCGGCGCCGATCTGCTTCATGTCGCCGTGGCAGTCGCTGCACAGCATGCCGCCGTTGAACATGGCGCCGCGCAGGCATTTGGTTTCCTTGCCCGGATGGCACTGGTAGCAGTTCTGTTCCAGCGCCGTCAATCGTTCGGCCTGATTCCGGATGGCGCCGGTCGCAGGATCCTGGTCGGGTGCCGGAATGGCCGTGAACAGGTTGGTGAAGGTGCCGTGGTGGTTGTGCATCACCCGTGAATTGCTCTGGTGTGCCAGCTGGTTGCGGCCGTTGGCGGGGCTGCCGATGGCGCCGGCCTGGGGGCCGACCTGTGCCAGGTCCAGGGCCGGGGTGTAATGGCAGCTCTGGCATACCACCGGCTTGTTCTGCACCACCGCCTTGTAGGTCAGGCAGTTGGCATCACCGTTGGAACTGGCAGGGAGGCCCGACTTGATATCGCAGGGCGTTTTCGCGCCGGTGGGATCGACGTAGTTCGCGCCCTGGCGGAGGTCATGCAGGCGCAGGATGTTGATGTCTGCGGCGTATTCCACGCTGACCTTGGTGGGGTTGTTGGTGTCAGGGTCCTGGACCCTGGTGGCGACTTCCAGGCCGGCGCCCCGCAATGCGTCGGTCGGCCAGCTGGACCGGCTGTTCGCGACGTCCGCGGGGTCGGAATGACAGTTGGTGCAGCTCGCTTCGCTCGATACCGGGAGCACCGTATCCACGGTGGCAAGCACGGTAGTGCCGCTCTTCGCCTGCACTCTCACCAGCGGGAAAGGGTTCTGCCGGCCGAAATCATCGAACGGCGCCAACGGGATGCCTGCTGCCTCGAACCAGTTGACGCCGTTCGCGACGTAGCCGAAGGGGAAATTCACGAACATCGGCTTATCGGTGTAACGCTCTTCGACGCGCTGCGGAGCGTTGGCGGCATACGGACTGGAGAATCCCGGCATCGCATGCTGGGCGACGGCGAGCCGTTCGTCGCCGCTGTTGACCCTGCCGTCGCTGCCGATATAGAGCTTTTCCGCGTTGGGCACCGGCAACCCTTTGTCGACGGGCACCAGATCGGCCAGTCTCGTGCCGGCGGGAAGATTCAGCGGCGGCTGGTCCAGGGGCGGATAGAAGGCATCATAGGCGCCATTGACGACGCTGTCCCAGAAATTGGTTTTGAAGGTCGTGCCGTCCGCGGCAATGCCGTTGAACAGATCGTTCCGGGACAGGATGGGGTCTTTGGGGTTCGATACCGCCGAATAATAGAGCTCGACCCCCTGTGGGTTGATGACCGGTTTCGCGCCTTTCTGGATGACCTGGCCGAGCATCACCTGGAAGGGCGGCAGGATGTTGACGATGCGGGTGTCGAGATCGACACAGTGCATGCCCAGGTCATTGACCGCCAGCACGCTGTAGTTGCCGCTGGTGACCTTGGACGGCTCGGGCACCGGGGTGGTGACCTTGGCCAGCGAGGCGGCACTGGTGGAATTGATCGAACCGGCGGAGGAGGCGGGCGGCGCGGCGACGGTGACCTGGACCGTATCGGCGGCGCTGGTCGCCCCCTTGTCGTCGGTGACGGTGAGCGTGAAGACATACGTGCCCGCGGTCAGGATGACGCCGGGGCTGACCGTGTCGGCGGGATCGGGATTGCCGGTCCATTGGTAGGATGCGATGCTGCCGTCCGGATCGGAAGAGCCGCTGCCGTTGAGGGTAACGGCGATGCTGCTCTGGCCCTGGGCGAGGGTGACGGCCTGGTCGGGGCCCGCGTTGGCAACCGGCGGCTGGTTGGGGGCGCTGCCGGAGCAATCGGCGGGAGCATTGGCCACGTCGCGCTCGGTCGCCGAGTCCTTGGAGGTCGCCCGAACGCGGCAGGGCACGGCCGCGGGTTTCGAGAGCGTATTGCTCCAGGCGCCGCTCTTGCTGGCCGTCACAGAGGCGAGTTTCGCGTTGGTTCGGGCATTGTACAGGGTGACCACGGCCCGGTTTTCGCTGGTCCCGGCCAGGCTCAGGCTTTTGGTCTTCGCATTCCAGGATGCCGAGGTGATGGTCAGGTCCTTGGCCTGGACCATGCCGGCGAAAGCGGCAATGGAGACGGCGAGCACGCTCGCGATCCCCTGTTTGAAACGGTGGTTTGTCGTATACATTAGTGTACTCCCCTTCTTTCGTTCGGGCGCCGCCGCAAAGAACGGGCGGAACCCCTTGTTTTGCTGTCGATGCGCCGACAGGATGTCCCCTAATCCAATGTTCCGGCATTGATGCCGGTCAAAGATTTATTCGGAATTTCTGATGCGCCAGAACGCACCGACGCTTGGAAACGGTTTGGCAGCGATACGCCATGGCCTTGGAAAGATTAGACAATATTTATATTAATGAAAGGTGATTGGGTTGACTGGAGCACTTGCCCCGTATCTCGCCGTTGCAGTTCTCGCAGGGATCGTCCTGCCGTTGTGGATTTGCCTGTTTCTTTGTCTGCGCCAAGGGCGGCGACTGGCGTCGCTCACATCCGAGCGTGAACACATGGAGCGCCTGCTGCGCGAGGAGCTGAGCCAGCTCAGGGCAGAGATCGGCCGTGCATCCCGCGACAGCCGCGAGGAGATCGGCGGGGCGATCGGCCGGTTCCAGATGGCGCAGCAGGATCAGGCCGAAAGGATGCGGCTGCTGATGGACGAAAAGCTCGTTCGGGTCCAGGCCGATGCCCGGGATGGACGGGAGGAGATGAGCCTGGGGCTGAAGCGCTTCGGCGAAGTGCAGAAGGAACAGCTCGACAGCGTCGGCCTGCTGCTGAAAAACCAGCTCGAAACCCTCGCCGGGACGAACGAGAAGAGCATCGAACGTCTGCGCCTCACCATCGAGGAAAGGCTGCAGGCGCTGCAGCACGACAACGGCCAGAAGCTGGAGCAGATGCGCCAGACCGTCGACGAGAAGCTCCACAACACCCTGGAGCAGCGGCTGGGCGAGTCGTTCAAGCTGGTCAGCGAGCGCCTGGAGCAGGTACACAAGGGCTTGGGGGAGATGCAGTCCCTCGCCTCGGGGGTGGGGGACCTGAAGCGGGTGCTCACCAATGTCAAGACCCGCGGTACTTGGGGCGAGGTGCAGCTCGACGCCCTGCTGGAACAGATATTGACTCCGGAGCAGTACGGCAAGAACGTGCCGACCCGACCCAACGGGGCGGAACGGGTCGAGTTCGCGATCCGGCTGCCTGGACGGGATTCGGGCGATGCGCCGGTGTGGCTGCCGATCGACGCCAAATTCCCCATCGAGGATTACCAGAAGTTGCTGGATGCGCAGGACGGCGCGGATCACGCCGGCATCGAAGCGAGCGGCAAGGCGCTGGAACAACGCCTGAAGAACGAGGCCCGGACGATCCGCGACAAATACGTGGAGCCGCCGCACACCACCGACTTCGCCATCCTCTACCTGCCGATCGAGGGGCTGTACGCCGAGGCCCTGCGCCGGCCCGGGCTGGCCGAAACCCTGCAGCGCGACTACCGGGTGACCCTGGCCGGCCCGACCACCCTGGCCGCCATGCTGAACAGCCTGCAGATGGGTTTCCGGACCCTGGCGATCGAGCGGCGCTCGTCGGAGGTATGGACCCTCCTCGGAGCGGTCAAGACCGAATTCACCAAATTCGGCGATGCCCTGGCCTATACCCGCAAGAAGCTGGAGGAGGCCACCAGCTCCATCGACAAGGCTGAAACCCGCACCCGCGTGCTGACCCGCAAGCTCAAGGAGGTCGAGGCCATCCCGGCGCAGGAGGCGGGGTGGTTGCTGCCCTCGACGGCGGAGGCGGACGACTGAAGACTCAGTCGGCGCTCAGCGCCTCCAGGTCGCGGTCCAGCTCCAGCCGCATCTCGCCGTCGCGCCACACCGCCCGGCCGACGTCCTCCCAGGGTTGGGCGAGGTTGTACCGGCGCAGGCCCGGCTCCCAGTCCATCGGTGCTTTGACCGTTTTGAGCTTGAGCACGAACGTGGTCCGGTTCAGATCCAGCCCGAGGCGGGTGCCCCAGAACGCCGTCACCTTGCGCACGAATTTGTCCAGTCGGCGTGGGTCCATGTGTCGGGTCACCGCGACGTTAGCCCACATGGAATGCACCCGGCCCCAGTTCGGCGACACGATCCGGCCCTCCTCGTCCACGAACGGCAGCCAGCGTTCCTTGCCGTCGGAGTCGAGATGGACGATCCCCAGTATGTGCTCGTAGCCCTGGAAATGGTCGTGCAGGTAGAGTGGATGCGGGGTGATGCCCAAGAACGTGTGGGAGGCCGAAATCAGCGCATTGCTGAGCATCGTCAGCACCTGTCCGGCTTCGTTGGCCTTGGTGTCCACGCCCAGTCGATAGAGGATGGCGTAGTGCAGGGTGCAGTTGAGTTGCAGGATCAGCACGACGACCAGCATCCGGCTGATGCGGTTGGCCCGCTGCTGCAGGCTGCCGCCGACCCATCGGCCGATGCGCTGGGCCAGGTCGGGCTCCGTCCGGCCCGGCGCCGGCGCGCAGGACGCGTCGCAGCCCAGCCGGACGCGGTTGTCGGCGATACGCCGGTAGACCCGGTCGGCGATCGTAGCGAGGCCCGGCAGCCGCATCGCCAGTCCCGCCAGCGCTGGATAGCGCATGGCGACCAGGATGCGGGCGTAGGTCGCCACCCCCGAATAGCGTCGCCCTTCGCGGTCGACGGCGTAGAGATCGCCCAGCAGGTCCCGTTCGGGAATGTCCTCGAGAGGGGGTGCCGTCGCGGCGTGGGTCTGCAGTCCGCGGAATTCCACGGCGCGGAACACGTCGAAATGCTCGATGGCGAGGACGGTCTTGAGGCACAGCGGGCAGCGCTCGTCGTAGAACACCTGCAACGCCGGCTCCGCCGGGCGCAGGGTTCGCCCGAGGGTCCGCCACCAACGGAACGGCACCATCAGGAAATAATGCACCAGCATGCCGAAGCCGAACGGGTAGATGTTCAGCGACACGATGATGCCCGCGTGCAGCGATAGGCCGACCAGCATCAGGGGCACGCGGAAGCGGCGGAAATACAGCAGGAACAGGAAGGCGAACTGGAACGCGATGATGGTGTAGCCGATCGCCCGCTGCAGCGGCTCGATCTCCAGCAGCCAGCCCATGTCCAGCGGCGACATGTAATAAGGCAGCGAGGAGGGAAGCCAGGGCCCCAAGCCGTTGCGCCAGAACTCGGCGAATAGCTTGTGGATCACCGAATCGAAATAGATGAAGCCGAGCGACACCGCCAGCGGCAGGAAATAACACAGCACCGGCACCGTCCGCGGCAGGGCGTAGCACCGATCCACCGTCGAATGGCGCCAGGCGAGGCGCAGCCGGTCCAGCGACCAGGCGCGTTCCGAGGGCAGGAAGATCAAGAGCAGGCTCGATCCCAGCATGAGCTGGTCGAAGCCGCCGTCGAAGTCCTTCCACATCGGCGTGAACACCGTGAACACCAGCCAGAACAGGTAGTTGGCGATGGCGGCGAGCCGGGTGTACAGTCCCAGCGCCAGGCACAGCGCGGCGATCGCCCACAGCACCAGGAACAGATGGACCGAGGGCGAAGCGATGTCCAGGTAGGGCACCGGATCGAAGATCAGCTGGCGGAAGTAATACAGGAAACAGATTTCCTGGAACGCGACCAGTCCGAACGCCAGCCGGAACAGGCCGAGGCCGGTGGCCGGCACCTGCTTTTCCAGGCCGCGCAGGACGAGATTGAACAGGGCTTTTTGCATAGGGGCTCTTCAAGGGTTCGCCGGATTTTCCGACGCCGGATGCGGGAATTCGGGCGGCTAATGGTATGCGCAGGCGGGGGGCGCCTCAAGTTCGGATCGGCGGGAGTCCAGGGATCAATGCTTTCTTCTCTCGGGTTCGCAAGCGCCCGGTCGATCTCGGTCTCAACGAGGAACGGGCGGAGCGTGCCCGCCGGTCGACCGATGACCTGTCCGGGGTTGTCGAGCCCTGCTTGCCGAATTCGTCGAACGCGAGTTGCAATGCCGGCCCGAACAACCTCGACGCGTCGAAGCGACCGTTGTCTCGTGGAATGACTTCGAGGAAAAACACGGTTCTTTTGCCGACGAGCATTCGACGTTCCGATGGCCCAGTTCGATGTCCGCCGAAATACCGGCCGCCCGCACGGGGACGCCGTCCCGTCTTCGCTCTTCGACGATTGTCGGCGCAGGGTCGTGGTGCCGCTGGTGCATCGGTGGCGGTAGCCCGATTGGGGGAGCGGGCAGGATCGTCATCGGCTATCGGAGACCAGATCATCGGGGCCACGGACCCGATGCCGAGCCGGGCTTGGCGGTAAGCCGTATCTGGAAAACGGCTGCCGAGAGGATGGCCGAGCCTGTGGCTTTTGCCTTCCTTTGCCCAACCGGTTCAAAATTGCACTTTGTCAGTCGAGCGAGGGCGGTACAGTGGAATCCATCGATATCCGGGGCTACCCGACGATTTTGAAATCCGACGGCAGGGAACCGCCCAAGATCCCTTCGGTCGCGCCGGGGCGGACCGGCGCGGCGGTGCTGGACGAACAGGCATTCCGGGTCATCGAGGTGGACAAGCTGTTCGAGGCCGCCGATCATGCCACCACGGCCATCGGGCGGGCCGTGCTGTACCGCTCCCTCGCGCAGCCGCCGGTCGACGCCGGGCTGATCCGCGCCAAGCAGGAGGCGGTGCGGGAACTGGAGCGGAACGCTGAGCTGCGGGCGGGACTCGAAGTCCTGCTGGCCGAAGCCGCCAAGCTGGAAGGGGAGTTCTACAATCTCCTCTACGCCCAGTTCCTGGGGCTGATCGGTTCACCTGCGCATCCCCTGGAAATCGACGGCTACGGCTACGCCACCTATATCAAGGGCACGCGCTTCATGCTCGAGCTGGTCGAGCGCGCCAACCGTTTGCCCGAACCGGACAGCGCCTATCTCAAGGCACTGGTGCGGGAAGTCCGCGATTTCGCCCGCTCACGCGCCTACGCCCTGATGAAGGGGCCGGTGTACCGGACCGAGAGGCGGGTCTGCACCCGGGCCGAAAAGGGGTGGTTCACACCGGGCATCCGGTTTCGGCCGTCGCTGTTCAAGCCGGTCGGCCTTACCGTCACGGTGCTGCTGTTTCTGGCCGCGATCGAGTTTTTGCCGTTCGCGCTGGACATTGCGGCGTCGATCGCGCCGGTGTTCTGGCTGTTCCTGCTGCCGATCGGCTTCGTCTACGTGCCCATCGTCGGCGGCATGGACCGCGATGGCATCATCTATCCTCTGCGCGAGGTTTACCGTCGCTCCGAGGAAGTGCAAGCCACGCTGGATACGCTGGGCCAGCTCGACGAGCTGATGAGCTTCGTCCGGTTCCGCGAGTCCTTCGGGCATTTCATGACGCTGCCGGCCATCCTGGACGGGGAGCGGCACCGGATGTCGCTGCGCGGGGTGCGCAATCCGGTGTTGGCCAAGAACGATCCGCTCTATGTGCCCAATGACATCGACCTGACCGAGCAGCGGCTGACTTTCATCACCGGTCCCAACAGCGGCGGCAAGACCGCGTTCTGCAAGACCCTGGCGCAGGTCCAGATCCTGGCGCAGGCCGGTTGTTACGTGCCGGCGGAGCGGGCCGAGCTGACCGTCGCCGACCGGGTGTTCTACCAGGTGCCCGAGATCAGCCATCTGACGGACGGCGAAGGCCGCTTCGGTACCGAACTCAAGCGGACCAAGGACATCTTCCTGGCCTCGACGCCGCGCAGCCTGGTCATCATGGATGAGCTGTCGGAAGGGACGACCAACGAGGAAAAGATGGACATCTCCGTCGCGATCCTCGACGGCTTCCGGGAAAAGGGCAACACCACGGTTCTCATCACCCACAACCATGAACTGGTGGACGTCTACCAGGGGAGGCGGATCGGGCAGGCGCGGCAGGTGGAATTCCGCAATGAACAGCCGACCTACCGCCTGATCGAAGGGGTGTCGCGGGTCAGCCATGCCGACCGCATCGCCCGGAAGATCGGTTTTTCCAGGGAGGACATCGCCAGATACCTGCAAGGCAAGCCCTGATGCTCGAAATCCTTCAAATCCCCGTGCTCGAAGACAACTATGTCTATCTCCTCCACGAGCCCGGCAGCGGCGCCACCGCGGCGGTGGATCCGGCCGTCGCCGGGCCGGTGCTGGAGGCGCTCGATGCCAGGGGCTGGCGGCTCGGCCATGTACTCAATACCCATCACCACGGTGACCACGTCGGCGGCAATCTGGAGCTCAAGGCGGCGACCGGCTGTACCATCGTCGGCGCGGCAGGAGATCGCCACCGCATCCCGGGAATCGATGTCGCGTTGAAAGACGGCGAGGAATTCCGGCTCGGTTCCGCATCGGCCCGGATGCTGGATGTCCCGGGGCACACTTCCGGCCACGTCGCTTTCTGGTTCGAGGACGATGCCGCGCTGTTCTGTGGCGACACGTTGTTCGCGTTGGGCTGCGGCCGTTTGTTCGAGGGCAGTGCGGAGCAGATGTGGCGTTCCCTGGAGCGGCTGCGCGCGCTGCCGGCGGAGACGAAGGTTTTCTGTGCCCATGAATACACCCAGGCCAATGCCCGATTCGCCGTGACGATCGAGCCCGGCAACGTCGCCTTGCGCGAACGCGTGGAGCGGGTCGAGGCCTTGCGGCGTGAGGGGGCGGCCACCGTACCCTCCATCCTGAGTGAAGAGCTGGCGACCAATCCCTTCCTGCGGCCGGAAAGCCCCGAAATCAGAGCGAGGCTGGGTTTGCCCGGTGTGCCGGAGGTGGAGGTGTTCGCAGAAATCCGGCGCAGGAAGGACGTTTTCCGAGGTTAGTCCGCCAGCCTGCTGTGGCGGTAGGAGTAGGCGAAATAGATCCCGATCCCCAGCAGCAGCCAGACCACGAAACGCAGCCAAGTCAGGGCCGGCAGGAAGGCCATCAGGGCGCCGCAGGAGAGGGCGCCCAGGATCGGAAACCAGGGCACGACGGGTGTCTTGAAGGGCCGGTGGAGCTCCGGCCGGGTGACGCGGAGCACGATCACACCCAGGCACACCAGGACGAAGGCGAAGAGGGTGCCGATGTTGACGAGTTCGGCCAGTTCGCCCAGCGGCACGAAGCCGGCGACCAGGGAGATGAACAGGCCGCACAGGACGATCACCCGTACCGGGGTCTGGGTGCGGGTGTTGACGGCGGAAAACCAGGGCGACAGCAACCCGTCGCGGGACATGGCGAAGATGATCCGGGTCAGCGCGTAATAGAGCACCAGCATGACCGTGGTGAGCCCCGCGATCACTCCCGTGGCGACCAGCCCGGAAGCCCAGCGGATGCCCAGCAGCTGCAGCGCATGCGCGACCGGCGAGGAAACGTTGAGTTCGGTGTAGGGCACGACGCCGGTGAGGAGTCCCGCCACCACGATGTAGATCAGGGTGCAGAACACCAGCGAACCGATGATGCCGATCGGCACGTCGCGCATCGGGTTGCGCGCTTCCTCCGCGGCGGTGGAGACCGCATCGAATCCCACGTAGGCGAAGAACACGATCGAAGCTCCGGCCAGCACGCCGGTCGGTCTGCCTTCGGCATCGTGGCCGAACCAGCCGAACGGCAGGAACGGATCCCAATGGGCGGGATCGACATGGGCGCTGGCGACGGCGACGAACACCGCGATGGCCAGTACTTTGACCGACACCATGACGGTGTTGAGGCGGGCGCTCTCCTTCACTCCGGCGATGAGCAGAGCCATCAGCAGGATGATGATCGCCGAGGCCGGCAGGTTGATGATCCCCCCCTTCTCGGGCGCCTTGGTCAGGTAGTCCGGCAATTCCAGACCGACGGCGGTCAGCGCGTTGGCGAAATAGCCCGACCAACCGTTGGCGACCGCGGCCACCGAGATTGCGTACTCCAGAATCAGGTCCCAGCCGATTATCCAGGCGATCAGCTCGCCGAAAGCCGCGTAACTGTATCCATAGGCGCTGCCGCAGCCGCCGACGCAGGCCGCCAGTTCGGCGTAGGCCAGGGCGGCGAAGGCGCAGGCCAGTCCGGCGAAGACGAAGGACAGAACCACGGCGGGGCCGGCCTGGGTGGCGGCGGCGATGCCGGTCAGCACGAAGATGCCGGTGCCGATGATCGCGCCGATCCCGAGCAGGGTCAGGTCGAGCGCGCCCAGACAGCGTTTGAGGCCGCCGCCTGAGCAGTCGTCAGTGGAAACTGCCTTGGTTCGAAAGATTCGCATGTCGCCTCTCCGTATCTTTTTTTGGAAGTCTGGGGCGATTATGCCTGAACCAGCACATCCGCCGAACGGTGCTCGCGGTTCGTCAAGGTGAAATGTTGCAAGACGTTGAAATCCTTCATCGGGACACCATGTCAGAGCCATGAGACGCCCACGGTTTGCGGGCGAGGAGAATTTCCGATGACTATCGAAATCACGATGTATCTGCTGTTCCTGGCGGTGGGCTTCGGGCTGGGGGTGGTGGTGAGCCTGAATCTTTCCGCCCAGCGGCTGGAGAAGCGCATACAGCGGTTGACCGAGCCGGCGCCGCCGCGTGTCGAGATCAACGTCAGTGAAGAACTGGTGGCACGCTATCTCGATTCCTTCGATCTGGTCGCAATACCGAAGGACTTGGTGGTACGGGTGGGGCAGGCGCCGACCCGGCACTGACCTGGCGGCGTGGCGGTTGCAAACTGGCGCGTAATTCCCTATAAGAACGCGCTGGACCCGGCGATACCGCCGTTTGAAAACAACACCACACCGAGGAGGAAGTCACCATGTTCACTCTACGTTTGCTGACCGGCGCCCTGGCCCTGGCCGGAGCGTCGGCGGCGGTTGCCGACTGGCAGGCACTGCCCGCCAAGGCTCCCGAACCTGCGGCCAATCCGAGCACCCCGGCCAAGGTGGAACTGGGCAAGATGCTTTACCTGGACCCGCGCCTGTCCTCCACCGGCACGGTGTCGTGCAATTCCTGCCACAACGTGATGCTCGGCGGCGAAGACAACCGCGGTGGTTCGGTCGGCGTCCACGGCCAGGTCGGCGGCCGCAGCGCGCCGACGGTCTGGAACGCCGCCTTCAATTCCGTGCAGTTCTGGGACGGCCGCGCGCCCAGCCTGGAAGCGCAGGCCAAGGGACCCGTGACCAACCCCATCGAGATGGGCATGAAGAGCTGGGACGACGTCGTGGCCCGGCTCAAGGCCATTCCGGGTTATCCCGAAGCCTTCGCCGCTGCCTTCGGCAGCGGTGATGCGGTGACGGCGGACAATGCCGCCAAGGCCATCGCCGCCTATGAGCGCACTTTGATCACGCCGAACAGCCCCTACGACAGGTACGTCGGCGGCGACAAGACCGCCCTGACCGAACAGCAGGTGCGGGGCATGAACACCTTCGCCGAGACCGGCTGTTCGAACTGCCACAGCGGCCCGGCGTTCAATGGTCCAACTCTGCCGGAGGGAACGCCGTTCTTCATGAAGTTCCCGACTTTCGAGAACGGCATGTTCGAGGCGAAATACGGATTCTCCCGGGACAAGGGCCGGGCCGAGGTCACCAAGAAGACCGAGGACGAACATTTGTTCAAGGTGCCGACCCTGCGCAACGTCGCCCTGACTGCGCCGTACTTCCACAACGGCAAGGTCAAGACGCTGGACGAGGCGGTGAGGGTGATGGCCAAGCTGCAGCTCAACAAGGACTTGAGCGATCAGCAGGTCGCCGACGTGGTCGCGTTCCTGAATGCGTTGACCGGCGAATTCCCCAAGCAGCAGATGCCGCAGCTGCCCGGTTTGCCGAACGGAACCTTCGATTACGACTAAGTTCCGTCCGCTTTCTCGGCACCAGGAGCCAGCCCCTCGGGGCTGGCTTTTTTGTGAGTGATGGCCTGGGAGTCGGGGGCGGTGTAAAGTGAAAGCCGGTCGATCCGCTCGTCGATGAGCTGGGTCAGCCGTTCGAACTGTGGGCTGTAGACATCCCGGAACCGCTCGAAAAACTCGGCGCCACGAAGGCGCTCCGGCAAGTCTCCCACATTCGGCATGAAGACCGCATCGTCGGTACTGGCGGCCAGTATCCCTTGGATCCGTCGGGCATACTGCGGCTGGGTCGCGCGTTTGCCGAACACCGTGCCGGCGCGGTCGGCGGCCAGGTCGGTAAAGCTGAATCCGCTACCGCTGTGTGTGTCGTTCAATTCCTTGATCAGACCGATGGCGTCGGTCAGGGTGCGCTGGCCCGCCAGGGCGAAAGCGGCGGAGGTCATGAAATGCCTGCCGAGGTCCTGCCGTCCCTGCAACAGCACGGACCGTACCGGCAAGGGCTGAGCATCGCCGTCCGAGCCGCTCATCAGGTCATAGCCGTTCACATAGGCCGCCAACAGCAAAATGACCGCCCGGTTTTCCGCTGCCGGATCGGTGATCCCGGACCTTTGCGCCGCCAGCGCGAACAGCGCCCGCGTCAGTATCCCCAGACGGATGAAGTGACGGGTGTTGGATTCGCTCAGCGCATTGGCGAGCCGGTCATGGTAGGAGCGAATCCGTTCGGCGCCGGCGGCTTCGGTGATCAGCGCGCGAAGACGTTCTGCCGTCTGTGATTCGCCGGTGAAAGTCAGTTCCAGCTTCCCGTCGCGTATATGCGCCGACAGGATGAGACCCTGGTCGCCCGGCACGTTCGGCAGCAAGCCCTTCTTTTCCATCTGGTGAATCACGAAGGCGTTTACCACCTTGGGCGGCAGAGGGAGCGACCCCACGCGCAGGCCGGTCACGGCGGGCAAGGGATCGCCGTCCTCGACGGTCAGCCGGATGTTCAGGAACCAGCCCGCCAGGTAAGGGAGCCGCAGGGTGACGGTCGCGGCCAGACACCCGCCTTGCATGTCGGTGCGGATGGCGCCGTCGAGTTTCTTTCGGGCCATCAGGTCGTTGACCGCGGCTTCGATGTCGCCGGCAGTCAGGTGAACCGCTCTTGCTTCTCCGCCGCGCTTGCGTGCCCTGAGCAAGTCCTGTCCGTCATAGGCATGCGAGGCGGGGAGCGGAGCGTTCACCAGCGGGTTCGGCTCCAGGGCGGACCATAGTGCCGCCATGGGTAGCACGACGAGCGCGACCAGGATGCCGCGGACGATTGCCGCTCGGCTGGGACGTTTCACGACATGATTTCGTTGGCGAAGGCGAGGGTGGCCATGGGGACGAATTTTCCGTTCGCAGGGATATTAACGAGAGTGTGGCTGGTCAAACGGTTGCGATACGGAACCGAAGGACCTCCAAGATAGTGCGGGGCCAAGGGAATCGCAAGTGAAACCGTGGCTCGCGGGCTGTGTAAATTGCCTTGCCACCGTGCGTGAATTCGCGCCTGGAAGTGAGCGTAATAACACATTGGATGCGTGAAATGACTCAAATCGTCTTTGCTGGTAATAGGAATGTATCGTTTTATCATGTAGTTGCAATATGGGTGGCCGTGGCACGCTTAGTGTCTCATTCAGTAGGCTTCGCCTTTTCGAGAACGCATAGGAGAGAGAAACAGCAATGTCCAATACGAACAAATTTCTGTCGTTGTCCCTGCTGAGCGCAGGAGTCGCCTTGAGCGCCGGCCAGGTGTTCGGCCATGCCGGCTTCCAGGCTTTCCCGGACGGCTCCTCGGTGAAGTACATCGAAGGCAAGACCGTCTATCCGACGGCGATCATTCCCCATGACTGCAGCGAAGGCGAAAAGCACTTCCCGGTCGTGGAGGTCGTCGTAATGCCGCCGCAGGGGCATACTCTGAACCGCATCGCCAAGCCGGTTTCGGGCCAGCCCGTCCAGGTCATCGAGAACGCCATGATGTGGGACTGGGGTACCGCGCTTCCCTCGATGACTGCGGGGTTCGGCAAGGTCGAAACCCGTAACGGCCCCATTCATCCGACCGGCGATGGCACTCGGGCAATGGTGTGGAAGAACGGCAACCTTCCCGGTACCCAGTACGCCGGTTTCACGTTCCGGGTCAAGGCCGGCTGGCAGACGCCGCTCTTCCCCGCGGACGCCTGCGTCAATCAAGCGGTGTATTACATGCCGACAGTCCAGTACTGCAGCAAGAAGAAGGTCGAGGCCTGGCTGCTGGAGCCGACCCCGAGCTTCCCTGTCTCCTCCCTGGGCGATGCCAACGGTGCCGCTCCGTCCGTGACCGTGGTGCGTGATACGGCCAGCAATCCGCTGCCGGCAGGTTGTACCTCGCCGGAAACGTGGTACTTCTACCCCTCTTCCAGCGACATCGATCAGTTCATGTATCGCTGATCGAGCGCCGCCTTTCCTCGGCAACGAGCCCTTCCGACCGTGAGGCGGAAGGGCTTTTTGCAGGCCGTTTTTTGAAATCAGCGAGGGGGGACCGGCGCTGCCGGTTTCCAGGCCAGATCCGGATGGCGGGCGGCGCGCACTTCGTCCAGCCGGCGGACGGGCGTGCAGTGCGGCGCCTGTCCGAGCCGTTCCGGTTCTTCCGCGGCTTCCTTCAGGATCGCGGCCATGGCGTCGACGAAAGCGTCCAGGGTTTCCTTGTTCTCGGTTTCCGTGGGTTCGATCATCAGGCACTCGGGAATCAGCAGCGGAAAATAGACGGTCGGCGCGTGGAAGCCGTAGTCGAGCAGCCGCTTGGCGAAATCGAGGGCGGTGACGTGATGCTCCTTTTTCTGCCGCTGCACGCTGAGGATGAATTCGTGGGCGGCGCGGCGGGTCGGAAAAGCGGTGTCGAATCCGGCCTCCACCAGTCTCTTCTGTAAGTAATTGGCGTTGAGGGTGGCATATTCGGCGACTCGCCGCAGACCTGGATATCCAAGCAGGCGGATGTAAACATAGGCCCGCAGCAGCACGCCGACGTTGCCAGCGAAGGCGGAGAGGCGGCCGATGCTTTGGGGGCGGTCGCTTTCGGCGAGCCAGCGATAACCGTTCCCGCTTCTTGCCACCATCGGCAGCGGCAGAAACGGCTGCAACCTGGCGTTGACGCCGACCGGCCCGGCACCGGGGCCGCCGCCGCCGTGCGGGGTCGAGAAGGTCTTGTGCAGGTTCAGGTGGATGACGTCGAAACCCATGTCGCCGGGCCGGGCCTTGCCCAGGATGGCGTTGAGGTTGGCGCCGTCGTAATAGAGCAGGCCGCCCGCCTCGTGGACCAGCGCCGCGATCTCGGGAATGCGGTGTTCGAACACGCCCAGTGTCGAGGGGTTGGTGAGCATGATGCCGGCGGTCTTCGGGCCCACTGCCTGCTTCAGTGCCTCCAGATCGACGTCGCCGTCCGCGTTGGTGGGAATCTCCCTGACTTGGTAGCCGCACATGGCGGCCGAGGCGGGATTGGTGCCGTGGGCTGCATCGGGGACGAGGATTTCGTTGCGCTCATGGTCGTTGCGGGCGTCATGGTAGGCGCGGATCATGGCGACGCCGCAGAATTCGCCCTGGGCGCCGGCAGCCGGGCTGAGGCTGACGGCGGTCATGCCGGTGAGCGTTTTCAGATATTCCTGCAACTCGTAAAGACAGCTCAAGGTGCCTTGGCCGAAGCGTTCGGTACCCAGGGGGTGGAGCGCCGCGAAGCCGGGCTGCTGCGCCAGCACGTTCGCCGCCTTGGGGTTGTATTTCATGGTGCAGGAGCCCAAGGGATAGAAGTGGGTGTCGATGGAGAAATTCTTTTGCGACAAACGGGTGTAGTGCCTCACGACGTCCAGCTCGGTCACTTCCGGCAGCGGTGGCGGCGTCTGGCGCAGCAGGTGGCCGGGCAGGCCGCGGATGTCGGCGGGGGTTTGCGGAAACAGGCTGGCGCAGGCGCGGCTTTCGCGGGAACGGTCGAAGATCAGCATTCGAGTACCTCCGCCAGCGCGGCTGCATAGCGGTCCATATCCTCCGGGCCACGGGTTTCGGTGGCGCAGATGAGGAGGGCGTCGCCGAGTTCGGGATAATCGGCCGAAAGGACATGGCCGCCGAGTATCCCTCTTTCGGCCAGCCCTGCCAGCACACGGTCCGCCGCCCGCGGCAGGCGGATCGCGGCTTCGTGGAAGAACGGAGCCGGGAAGACCGGTTCGACGCCGTCGATGCGGGTCAGCCGCTCGAGCAGCGCCGAGGCGTTGGCGTGGCAGGCGGCGGCGATGTTGCGCAGTCCCTTGGGGCCCATCAATGCCATATAGAGGGTTGCCGCCGTCACCATCAGTCCCTGGTTGGTGCAGATGTTGGATGTCGCCTTGCCGCGGCGGATGTGCTGCTCGCGGGGTTGCAGCGTGAGGGTGAAGCCCTCGCGGCCGTCTACGTCGACGGTGCGTCCGACCAAGCGGCCGGGGAGCTGGTGGACGAAGTCCTGGCGGCTGCAGAGGAATCCGAAATAGGGGCCCCCCGCGGAAAGCGGAATCCCCAGGGGCTGGCCTTCGCCGCAGGCCAGGTCGGCGCCGTGTTCGCCCCATTCGCCCGGCGGCTTCAGCAGTGCCATGGCAGTCGGATTGACCACGGCGATGCTGCGGGCGCCATGGCGATGGGCCCAGTCGGCGAGGACGTCCACCTCTTCGAGCACGCCGAAGTGGTTGGGCTGCGGAATGACCACGGCGGCGAACTCCCCCCCCTCGAACGTTTCCAGCGCGTTTTCGGCAATCCGTCCCAAGCTCCGGTCGTAGTCCAGATCGACCAGTTCGACCCGCTGGTTGCGGGTGAGGGTCCGGGCGACCCGCTTGTAGACCGGATTGAGGCTTCGCGGCAGCAGGATCTTGCGCGAGCGGGATTCCGGATTCGTGCGCAGCGCCATCAGGATCGCCTCGCCCAGCGCGGAGGCGCCGTCGTAGAGCGACGCATTGGAGACATCCATGGCCATCAGGTCCGCCATCATGGACTGGTACTCGTAGAACACCTGGAGGCTGCCCTGGCTCGCTTCCGCCTGGTAAGGCGTATAGGCGCTGTAAAACTCGCCGCGCAGGGCGATCTCCCACACCGCCGCCGGAATGTAGTGCTCGTAGGCGCCGGCGCCCGCGAAGCAGAGGGCGCTGCGGTTCTCGGCCGCGCGTTCCTCCATCAGCCGGCAGACCTCCATTTCCGACAGCGCCTCGGGCAGGTCTTTCAGCTCGCCGCAGCGCAGGTCCGGCGGGATTTCGGCGAACAGCTCGTCGATCGATCCGGCACCGATGGCCGCGAGCATGTCGCGGACTTCCGCTTCGGTATGGGGGATGAATGGCATGGCGAAGTTTCCTCACTGTTTCAGCAGGCGGTTTCATACCCGCGTGATGACCGGTCTTCGGGACTCTTTCGACCGGCATCCCTCGCGGCGATGCTAGCAGATATCGATCAGCGATGTGCCGCGGCGGACGAAGCGCGGTTTCACCACCGTTGCGCGCTTGAGGCTGCCGCGGATTTCCACCCGGCACTCGCGCCCGGTCGCCGCGGGTACCCGCGCCAGGCCGATCGAGCGCCGTAGGGTGGGGGAGAAGCCGCCGCTGGTCACGACGCCCTCGCCGACGTTCGCGACGGCCACCTTCTGCCCGCTGCGAAGGATTCCCGGTTCCTCCAGGATCAATCCGACGAATTTCGAAGGCGAGCCCCCGATGCGTTCCCGTTCCAGGGCTGCGCGGCCGATGAAATCGCGCTCTTCGGGTTCCCAGGCAACCGTCCAGCCGAGGCCACAGGCGAGGGGCGTGACCGTCTCGTCCATGTCCTGCCCATAGAGGCGCATGCCGGCTTCCAGCCTGAGGGTGTCGCGGGCGCCGAGTCCGCAGGGCCGGGTACCGGCCTGGAAAAGCTGGCGCCACAGCGAGCCTGCTTCGGCGTGAGGCAGGATGATTTCGAAGCCGTCCTCGCCGGTATAACCCGTACGGGCGATGAAGCGGTCGCCTCGCTGCGTGGCGGTGAAGGGTTTCAGTCCGGAGCTCCCGGCGGCGACGACGGCGTCGGCGATGCGGGGGGAGTCCGGGCCTTGGAGGGCGATCATGGCCAGATCGTCACGGGGAGTGACGGTCACAGAAAAAGGCGCAGCCTGGCGGTGGAGCCAGCTCAGGTCTTTTTCCCTTGTCCCGGCATTGAGAATGAGGCGGAAGCGCCGATCGTCGATGAAGCCCACGACGAGGTCGTCGACGATGCCGCCGTCCTGGTTGAGCATGCAGCCGTAGAGCATTCGTCCCGGCTCGGCGAGCCGGGCGACGTCGTTGGCGAGGACTCGGCGCAGGAATGGGGCTGCCTGAAGCCCCTCGACGTCGACCACTCCCAGATGGGAGACGTCGAACATGCCGGCGGCCCGGCGTACGGCATGGTGTTCGGCGATCTGCGAGCCGTAATGGAGCGGCAGTTCCCAGCCCGAAAACTCGGTCATCCGCGCTCCCAGCGCCAGGTGTTCTTCGTGGAGTGCGGTGCATCTGCCCATGGTGTCGTGTCCTCGAAACCGCGGGGTTGGGGGTTCCCTCGGCGGAGCGTAGTATTGGCACATGCGTGCCGGCCAGGGAAGGATCGAGCGCCGAAGCGCCCCGAACGAAGTCCGCAGGCCAATCCGGAGAAACCATTATGAACAAAGACAGGCTTCCGAAAAATTATGTGCTGCTGCAACAGGAGTACCCCGGTTTCATGGCGGCCGTGGAGCGGCTGGGTGCGGCCTTGAAGGAGCAAGGTCCCCTCGACGACAAGACCGCCCATCTCATCCGGCTCGCGGCGGCCGTGGCGATCCATTCGGAAGGCGCGGTTCACAGTCACGTAAGAAGAGCGTTGGCCGCGGGCGCCTCGCGCGAGGAAATCAACCATGCCATCATCTTGCTGACCAGTACGCTGGGGTTTCCGACCGTCAGCGCCGCGCTGAGCTGGGCTCAGGATATCTTCGGCGAGGGCAAGGACTGAAGGCAGCGGGTGTGCCCGCTGCATTCGGCGGAAGCCGAAACCCAAACAACCCACGATACAGGAGCATCCATGAAAACATTGATCATTTCCGGCAGCCGGGGGACCGACGATCCGACCATGGCGACCCTTCCGTTCATCGCCGCCAAAGCGGCCCGTGAACAAGGCCACGACGTGATCCTTTGGCTGTGGAACGAAGCCGTCACGCTGGCCCGCAAAGGCACTGCCGATCACGTGGTCGGCGTCAACCTGACGCCGCTCAAGGACCTGCTGGCCGCCGTTCAAGCGGCGGGAGTCCCGATCTGGGTCTGCGGCGCCTGCGCGGTGGCACGCCAGATAGGCGAAGCCGATTTGATCGGCGGGGCGGCGATCAAGGGCATGCCCGACTACATCGCTGCCGTGCTGGAACGCGACAGGAACATTGCATTCTGATCCGACCGAAACGACGAGCAGTCCCTCGCGGGCATGACAAGGTGGGATTGTAAACCTCCCCGAATTAGTGCCATCCCTTAGTCGAGGTTTCGAGGTGGTGAAACACTCCGCACTCGAGGGGTGTCGGGTCGCCGAGCGCATCGTGCGGTAACTCTCCGTTGTAATCTTTCATCCAGGCTTCGGTGCGCTCCCGTACTTCCTCCCATGTCCTGAAGACATACATCATCAACACGCCTTCCGGTCGCTGCGATAGGAGCGCTCGATGAAGCTGTTCTGCATCGGCCGGCAAGTTGAGGTCTACCTTGATCGCCAGCACCTCCCGGGTGAAGTCATCCATGACGTTAAACGTCTGGAACCGGCGGCCACTCATCAGCGCATCGCTCATGAAGTCCATCGACCAGCTCCGGTTCATGCCTACCGGTACCGCGAAGGGGGCCGGGGTGCGTGGGGCAGGCGTTTCTTGCTGGCACGTCTTCTGTTCAGGTTGAGTGCACGGTAAATGCGGTACACCCGCTTATGGTTCCATGCATGCCCGCGTCGCCGGATGACCTTGAAGTATTTGTCAAAGCCGCGCTCCGGAAAGTGTTCCGTCAGTTCCTGCAATACGGCGATGACTGCGTCACAGGCCAAACTGCATCAGCCGGTCCACCGCTTCGCGTTTCTTGGCGGGGCTTAGCGCTTTACCTCAAGCACCTCCTTGATAGCACGGTTCTCCAGCGTGAGATCGGCCACCATCAGCTTGAGCCTGCGGTTCTCGTCTTCCAGTTCCTTCAGCCGCTTGATGTCCGCTGCTTCCATGCCACCATATTTCGATTTCCATTGGTTGTAGGTCGCGTCACTGATCCCGTGCTCGCGACAGACATCCTTCACCTGCCTGCCGGCTTCTACCTGCTTCAATATCCCGATGATCTGGGTCTTTCTGAATCGACGTTTCTTCGTTACTGCGGCCAACCCTTCGGCAGCTTTGCCGACCTGCTGGCGGAACTGCGGGCGAGTCTGCCGGACTATTCGAAGGGCGATGCGTGCATCTTCGACAAGGTGGGCGGCGGGGAGGGTCTGCGGCGCGCCTTGCACAACGCGGCGCAGCCGCGCCAAGCGCTCGCCGCTGAGGGGGCGAAGCGCCCGGTGACCTACATGGACAAGCTAGTCGAGGCCCTGCGGGAAATCGCGCCACGGCGTAGTGCACTTGCGATCGCGGTTGTAATGCGCCTGCACGCCGGCTAGGGCCGCTTAAACCCCCAGGGAAATCCCGTTCGCGCGCAGGAAGTCCTCCTTCCGGTTGAACGCATTGAGGAACAAGGGCGTGCCGGAGAACGACAGGGGACTGACGGGCCCGATGGTCATGAAGCTGTATTGGCGGCTGGTCACGTCGAAGGCCGAATGCGGGTCGCGGAACAGCTGATAGAGGTCGAGCGCCGTGCCGGACGAGCCGACCAGCTGGCGCAGAGCCTGAAACTCTTGCCCTAGCCCCAAGCCGAAGCCGAAGAAGAAGATGCGGAACTGCTGCAGGATTTCCTGATGCAGGCTGGAAAGCGTCTGGCTGATGAACATCCAGCCCAGACCATATTTGCGCGTCGTGCGGGCGGCGTCGATGAGCACTGAGCGCACGCCGTGGGCGGCATCGTCCTCGCGGGGCAGCTCGCGCGGGGCAAGACGGTGGGCCTCGTCGATGATGACGAGCGTGTTGAGATTTTCGCCGTCCTTGTAGAAGCGCTCGGCCGTTTGGGAAAGGCCGTCCAGCAGCCGCTTGATGACCAAGGACTGGATTCGATCGTTCCAGAATAGCCCCGCGCTTTGCTCTTTCGAGAGGTCCACGACGAGGATGGGCCGGTTGTCGGCGTCGGTTGCCAAGAGCCAGGCCAGTGCCTTGTCGATGCTCTTCGCCTTGGGCCTGTCTTCGCGGAACAGCTCGGCGACCGGCCCCCATAGTTCGCCGAAAAACGCGTCGACATCGGCCTCGGCCATGGCTTCATTGAAGCGGGTTCGGCTCGTTTCGGTCCGGTAGAAGACCTTCTGGGTCTTTTCCTCGAGCAGGAGGGACCAGGCCTTGTCGAAGGCGGCGCGTTGATGCAGATCGGTCAGTTTGATCTTGGCCTTTTGCAGCTTCTCGACCAGGATCGAGCACGCCGCCTGGCGGTTTTCGCCCTTCGGCATCGTGAGCCGTTCAAAGAATCTGGATTCATAGAGGATTTCCTCGAACAACTCCCAGCGGTCCAAGACCAGATTGCGCACCGTCAGAACCACCGGCTTCTTGCCGAACCGTCTGACGACGTCGCCCACCGGCAGCGCGAACTCGCCGCTTGCCCCTTCCGGCTTCATGTCCTTGGAGAACTCGCCCTGCGGGTCGATGACCAAAAGTGCCATTTGCGGATAGCGCGCATAGGCCGTGAGGATCATCTTGGCCAGCACCGACTTGCCCGAGCCGGTTTTGCCGAAAATGCCCATGTGGTAGGCCTCGCCTGCGCCGTCCGGGCCGCGGCCGAAATGCTTGAACCACAGCGGCAGCTTGGGCGTGGAGCCATAGACGTGGCCGAGGTAGAAAATCTGCTCCCGGTAGGGGCGCAGGAGTTCCTCTAGCACCTCGTCGGTGACGATATGGATGGGCGTGCCGGTGGACGGCACGGTGCCGAGGATGCTCGGCTCGTAGCCGTGCGCGCCACCGGCCTTGAAGACCGCCGACAGCACCATCTGGCCAAGGTGGGTGTCCTGCCGCTCGCTGACCGCATCGACGCGGCCGCGCTGGCGGATGAGGCTGCGCATCGTCGGGTCTTCGTGCCAGATGTTGCGCAGCTGCACCTCGGTGATCTGCCCGAGAGCGAAATGCGGCGTGGCGTCCTGGACGAAGTGGAACAGGGCAAGCTCGCCGACCAGCTTGCGCCCCACCGCCGAGCCCAGCACGTCCAGGGCGAGCTGGGCCGTCGATGAGGGCGAGCCGACCACGCCGAGGCGTTCTGTCCTGGCCACGATGTGTTCGAGTTTGTCTGTCATGGATCATTTCCTCCCGGAATCCGAGCGATAGCCGTGCATGGCGAAAAACACTTCCCCGATGTCGCCCTCGAAGCCCTCGGCGATGCGTTGCGTGGCCACCTGCCGGAAGGCGGGCAGGGCCCTGGCGAGTGCCTTCACGGTGCGATCGGCGAGGTAGTTCGGGTAGGGCTCGAGCATCGCCGGCGTGGCGCACTGCATTTCCAGCCCTTGCACCACGACACCCAGCCGATGCGGATTGCTGGCCACGCTCGCTGCGACTTCCACGCGCAGCGCCGGCAGCCAGCTCTGGGGCTTGTAGTAGAACACATGGACGCGGGAGAGCGCCGCGACGATCTCCTCGCCCAGCGCGTCGATCCGCCCGCGCAGCTCGCCTTTGAGGCTTGATGTGCTGAAATGCCAGTCCTGCGCCGGTGCTTCGAGCGGCAGCGGCTTGGTGAGCTCGCCCGGATTCAATACCGAGGTCAAAAGCCCCCGGTCGTCCTGATTGTCTGGCCAGCCGAGCAGGCGGCCGATCTCGCGCCGGGTGGAATATTTGGGCAGCGACACGATCTGCTTGTCGCTGCGCGCAAGCGTCAGCAGCTCGCGGTAGGCCGAGAAGAAGTGTTCGGCATGATCGAGAAATTCCCCCGCCGTTTTCAGCTCCGGTGCATAGGGCGCGGCATTGAGCGCCTGGTTGAAATAGATCACCGGCAGGGTCAGGGTGCCATCGAGCAGCACCAGGTCGTGCGGCGCGGCGCAAGCGAGCTCCAGCTCGCGGCCCAGCATCACGGCGCGCAGGATGGTGCCCGTGCCCTCGTGATGGGGCTCGGCCTCGACGAAAACGGTGTGGTGCGGATAGGCCCAGTGACGGGTTTCGGAAGGCGGCGTCAGCCCCTCGACGGCCACCGCGGCGGCGGCCACGAGATCGGTCGTCAGCAGGCGCTCGATGGCGTAGGAACCGTCGGTGGCGCAGGTGGTGGGATAGAGCGGGGCGCCGAGATCGGTCTTGCGCAGCAACAAGTCGGCGTCTTCGAGCTGCTGGCGCAGATGCGCGCGCTGCTCCTTGGCGCGGGAAAAGGAGGCGAGCAGCTGGCCTGCCACCTCGGCGGTGCGACCGAGCACCTCGTCCACCAGGGCGGCCGGCAGTTCGGCGAACGGTCCGGCCTCGCTCATGTTTTCGCCCACAGTCGCCAGCTTTCGCGCTCGAATATTTTGTACCGTTCGTCCCTTTGCGCCCGCGGCAGCGCCCAACGCGTCTTCCAATATTCGGCAAGCGTGGCGAAAGGCAGGTCGCAGTCTTGCAAATCATCGCACTCCCCGCGCAGGAAGGCGGCGGCGTTCTCCGCCAACGGTACGACAAAGACCTCGCGGGCGATGCCGTGATAAATCAGGTCGCGCGGCAAGCCCAACAGCCCCAGCGCTTTCAGCACCACCTCGCGCCGGTTGCGAAAGCCCGTTCCCCATTGCGCATGCTTGGCGGTAGCGGCGCTTTCTTCGGCGACCAGCCGGCGCAGATCGCGATAGACGCCGTTCATGAACGGAAAATCCCCCGAGCCGCGGGTAAAACCCACGGACTGGAAGATATGCCGGCCGCCGAAGGCCAGACGGTTGTAGAGGGACGAACGACCCAGCGCCGAGGTGGTGGTGATCAAGGCCAGCGGCCCGGTCTGACGGCCGCCGATCAAGGTTGTCTTTTCCGCATAGCGGCGCTCGAAGGCCGCCCGCACCTCGTTGCAAGCGGCGGCCAGCGCCACCAGCTTGCCGCCCAGCAGCTGCGCATAGGGCGGCACGGCGCCGAGCACGAAGGCATCCATCACGTTGGCAAGACGCATGCGGCGTTGTTCCCGGTTCCAACCCACCCAGGCGTCGCGGCTGCCGAGCGCGAACACCGGATCGGCCAGCCCCAGGATGCCCATGAGTCGGTCGTGCCCGTCGTCCCAGACGAGAAACCGCAAGCGCCGCCCATAGCCGGCCGAGACGGGAACGCTCCAGTGCAGGCGGGCATAGCGGAACAAGAGTTCCCCGGTCGTCTCGCTTTGAACCTCGACAAGGCGCGGCGCGATTCTTGCCGGCTCGATCTCGGCCCCGTTGGCGATGTGGGCGAGCAGCCTTGTTTCATGGCGCGCGAGCCCCCCGCGGGCACGCTCGATCTGATGCCGGCAGGCCTTCTCGTGACACGCGCGCAGCCGCGCCTTCTCGTCCGAGCCCAAGCCCAGGCGGCAGCCTTCGAGGGTGAACCCCTGCTCGCCGAGTTGGGCGAGCACGCGTTGGCGGAGTTCGTCGCGGATCATGTCGCTTATCAACGAACGATCCAAAATTACATTCCCGCTTCAAGCAACGCCGTCAGATCGACATCAGCCGCCTTGGCCGCGATCAAGCGCACCCTCTTGGCTTGCATGGCGTCGTGCCCATTGACCTCGACCTTGTTGTATTGATTGGTAGCGGTGCCAAATATTTTCTCCATCCGCGCAATGAATTCCGGCGAGGTTGCCTCGGGAACAACGATGTCAATATTCCGGTCAGGATGGCAACGCAGGATGTCGTTGAAATGCTCATCCGCATTATTGAACGAATAGCCGACCACGACGATATGCTTCGATTCTCTTACCCATGCGGATGCTTTGCTCCAGAGCTCGATATAGCGGTGAGAAAGGATAGGCTTGAGCCGTAGGGGCGGGACCAGGGCCGGGATGACATGTCGCTGCTGGTTCAAGTCTTCGTGAGCCACGTCCACATTGGGAGCGACGTAATTGCGGATGAACTCGGCGGGATCGCGGTCATGGATATTTTCGATCGGCAACAAGTCCCGCGTATCCATCCGTACGTAATCGGCCAGGCCGCCATGGAAATAGAGCGTCCGATCCGCGCCCAAGCGATGCTGCAAGAAGGCCGTATAGTTCAGCGTGATGGCGCGAACACCATCGGGAATTCCACCGTAGAACGGCAAGTCGGTGGCTTCATGTACAGCCAGAACCTCATTCTGCTTCGCGACCAGATAAGCCCAGAGCGACCAAGCGATGTAAAGGTAGTTCTTTATGTCTGCCAGGCGGTCATTGTAGAAACCGAGAAACTTCTCAACGAGAAGCGTCTCGATGTTCAGCATGTCCGCCCCGAGGGCGGATGCAACCTCGTGGCGGTCGCCGCTCAAGCCCATCTTGAGGGTGCGTTTGAGCACGGTCTTGAAGGTATCCGACAGCGACAGCTTGTGAATGTCGAGGATCGAGTCGCTGTCGATCAGCTCGTCGGCATCCATCGGGAAGACTTCCCGTATGAGTTGCTCCGTCTCTTCATCGAGCTGACTCTGTTCGGCGATCGTCGCCAGCTTGTTGAACAGGCGGATGATCAGCTCGCCATGCTTCCTGATAGCCTCCTTTTCCGCTGGAAGGTCGGCGATGGCCACTTGCACGCGCTGCACCATCGCTTTCTGTTCGTGCGGCTCCCGAGTGGCGATCTTATCCACCGCACGGGCAATCATGGTATTGAAGCTGAAGCGCAGTCCCGGAAGCATATCGCGCAAAGCCTCGTCCACCGTTTTGCCTGGCCCATCGAGATAGCGTGTCACATCGGCCAACAGCGTATTGGCCAAGGGAAAATCGATACCGGGAGTGCGGTCAACGCCGGCGCCTGTGATCAAGAGCATGTTCGTCGTTCCTCGTTCAGGATTCGTTACCGAAACATCCGTTCCACCACTGGGCAGGGGGATGCATTAGCTCCCCGGACCGATCTTCCTGCCATGTGGCGGGCCATGAAAGTGTCGATGGCCTGGCGGACGGAGGGGTGTGCGGTTTCGGCTGTTTCCTCGGCGGCCTTCTTCGCGGCCCCGGCTTTCCGCTCGCGCGCAAGCTGCGCTTCCCATTCGGCGACGGGATCGTGCCCGGCGCGTCGGGCATCCTTCCAGTTGCCGGCGATGGCGCGGGCCTGGCTCAGGGAAAGACGGCCATGGCGCAGCCATTCGGGAAGGCTGTCGCCCGGGGGCGCCCTCGCGGGAATATGCGCCGATGGTGTATTTTCTGCGCTTGCCGCCGAATTCGTATTCGATGAGCCAGGTTTTCGTGCCCTGAGGGCGTATGCGCAGGAAAAGTCCGTCGCCGTCGCCCAGACGATCACGCCTCCTGTCCGGCTTGGCGGATTCGCAGGTGACGGCAGCCAGCTTTCCCATGGGTGACGTGCTTTTTGGGCGGGATGTTAGGGATTCTGGGTGGAACTCACAAGACGAGACGTCGGCACAACGTTCCATATAATCAATGATAAATAGACTTTTCTGGAGCATCCGGGACTTACCATGCGTTACTGGCTGATGAAAACCGAGCCTGGCGAGTTCGGTATCGACGATCTGGCGGCGCGTCCGGCCCAGACCGAACCCTGGGACGGGGTTCGCAACTACCAGGCCCGCAACATGATGCGGGATGAAATGAAAGTGGGAGACGGCGTGCTGTTCTACCACTCGAACTGCGACGTGCCCGGCGTGGTCGGCATCGCCGAAATCGCGCGGGAAGCCTATCCGGATTTCACGGCCTTCGACCCCGACCACAAGCATTACGATCCGGCCAGCAAGCCGGAGGCTCCGCGCTGGTTCATGGTGGACGTCCGCTTCGTGCGCAAGCTGCGCCGCACCATCGCCCTGAGCGAATTGCGAGACAGGCCGGAACTTGCAGGGCTGGCCTTGGTGCGCAAGGCCAACCGGCTGTCGGTGATGCCGGTCAGCCCGGATCAGTGGAATTTCATCCTGTCCCTGGAGTGAATTCTCCCGGGGCAGATGGGCTTTCCTGGTTCACGCGGGTCCGATGAGTGCAGCGTGATCGGACGATATTTGGGCGCAAGAACGATCACCCCCGCTCGCTGCCCCCCGCGAACAGCCGGTAGGCGGGATTTTGGGTTTCCTCCTTGAAGGCGTAGCCGATGGCTTCGAGGAATTCCCGGAAGGCCTTGCGTTCCGGTTTCGGCACCTGGATGCCCATCAGTACCCGGCCGAAGGCGGCGCCGTGGTTGCGGTAATGGAACAGGCTGATGTTCCAGCGCCCGCCCATGATGGACAGGAAGCGCAGCAGGGCGCCGGGTCGCTCGGGGAATTCGAAGCTGTAGACCTGTTCGTCCAGCAGTTTCGGCGCGTGGCCGCCGACCATGTAGCGGATGTGTTCGATGGCGAGTTCGTTGCCGGTCAGGTCGAGCACGCCGAAACCCTGGCGTTCGAATTCGCGGACCAGGCTTTCGCGGTCGATCGCGCCGCTCGCCACCGGGAGGCCGACGAAGACCTGGGCGGCCTTTTCGTCGAAGAAGCGGTAGTTGAATTCGGTGATGTTGCGGCGGCCCAGCACCCGGCAGAATTCGAGGAAGCTGCCGGGCCGCTCGGGGATCGTCACTGCCAGCAGCAGTTCGCGCTTTTCGCCGATCTCGGCGCGCTCGGCGACGTGGCGCAGCCGGTCGAAGTTGATGTTGGCGCCGCTTTCGATCGCCACCAGGCACGCGTTCTTGATTCCTGTTTCGGCCACGTATTTCTTGAGCCCGGCGATGCCCAGCGCGCCCGCCGGCTCGGCGATGGAGCGGGTGTCGTCGAAGATGTCCTTGATGGCGGCGCAGATTTCGTCGGTGTCGACGGTCACGACCTCGTCCACCCACTGGTGGGCGAGATGGAACGGTTCCTTGCCGACCTGCTTCACCGCGACGCCGTCGGCGAACAGGCCCACCTGCTTCAGGATCACCCGCCGCTTGGCTTTCAGCGCCCGGTGCAGGCAGTCGGAGTCCACTGGTTCCACGCCGATGACGCGGATGTCCGGTCGCACGAACTTGACGTAGGCGGCGATGCCGGCGATCAATCCGCCGCCGCCCACAGGCACGAAGATGGCGTGGATGGCGTCCTGGTGCTGGCGCAGGATTTCCATGCCGATGGTGCCTTGCCCGGCGATGACTTCCGGATCGTCGTAGGGGTGGACGAAGGTCAGGCCCTGCTCGCGGGCCAGTTCCAGCGCATGTTCGTAGGCTTCGTCATAGGCGTCGCCATGCAGTACGACCTCACCGCCTCGGTTGCGCACCGCATCGACCTTGATCTGCGGGGTGGTGCAAGGCATCACGATCACGGCGCGGATGCCCAGCCGCTGCGCCGCCAGTGCCACGCCCTGGGCGTGGTTGCCGGCGGAGGCCGCGATCACGCCGGCCGCGCGCGCCTCGGGTGTGAGCGAGGCGATCTTGTTGTAGGCGCCGCGCAGCTTGAACGAGAACACCGGCTGCAGGTCCTCGCGCTTGATCAGCACCGTGTTGTCCAGCCGCCGCGACAGGCCGGGCGCCGGGTCCAGCGGGGTCTCCTGGGCCACGTCGTAGACACGGGCGCGCAGAATCTTCTCTATGTATTTTTGCAGCATGGTTCGGGGCAGGGGGCCATCATGGCAGCGGGGCGGTTTTCCCAGTATCATCCGCCACCGGTTTGATCACACACGATGGCAGATAAGGCAATGACTCAAGACGAACTCAAACGGAAAGTCGCCGAAGCGGCATTGGATTATGTCAAGGACGTCACCATCCTGGGGGTGGGAACCGGCTCGACCGTGAACCATTTTATTGATTTACTGGCCGATCTCAAAGGCGGGATCGAAGGTGCGGTGTCCAGCTCCCAGGCCAGCTCCGAGCGTCTGAAGAAGATCGGCATCCCGGTGCTCGACCTCAACGCCGCCGGCACCCTGGATGTCTACGTGGACGGCGCCGATGAAGTCAATGCCGCCAAGCAGATGATCAAGGGCGGCGGCGCGGCCCTGACCCGCGAGAAGATCGTGGCGGAGGCCAGCCGCAAGTTCGTCTGCATCGTCGATGAGACCAAGTGCGTCGACGTGCTGGGCAAGTTCCCGCTGCCGGTCGAGGTGATCCCGATGGCGCGCAGCCTGGTCGCCCGCCGCCTGGTGGAACTGGGGGGCACGCCGGTGTGGCGGGAGAACTGCATCACCGACAATGGCAATGTGATTCTCGACGTGCACAACCTCACCATCACCGATCCGGTCGAGCTGGAACGCCGAATCAACGATATCCCCGGGGTGGTCTGCAACGGCGTGTTCGCACTGCGGCCGGCGGACGTCGTGCTGATCGGATCGCCCAGCGGCGTGCGCACGCTCCCTTGAGGTCGGTGGGTCCCCCCGAGAGGGGGGCGCCGGTCGGGATCGCGGGCCAGGATGGCCGCGGTCCCGGCAAGATACCCGAGCGTGAACGGTTATCGGCAAAACGCCCTTCAAACCCAATGCCCTGTCAGTTCAAAGGGCGCCTTTCTTCTGGGCATCCCGGATGAATCGACCGATGCAGTCGGCCATGGCAAGCTCGATCGGTTCCGAGGGGGCATCCAGTTTATGGTCTTCCTGGCGGGCCTCACGAGTGGCTTCAAGCACGTTCGAGTAAACCACCTTACCGTTCGTCGCGACCGTGAAGTGAACGACGATATCGAACTTCATTCCGGTCATGCCAACCCAGTCGAAACTGAAGCGCCGGATTTCACCGGATATGCTGCGCGACCCACCATCCGACAGTGCATAGCCGGAGGAACCGAGCTCTTTCTTGAGGGCACCGGTGAACAGGGCATCGACGTTTTCCTGGAAAAAGGTGGAGGCCAGGCCCGATTTGTCTTGTTGTGCTTCGTTGGGCTCGACATCGCCCTTCGCGGCAGGGAGATATTCAAACGTTTCGACACGGATCTCCCCGCTCCCTTTCGACAGGTTGGCGGGTTGGTACGAGATGTCGACATGCTGGGCGCATGCGCCGAGAAGACAGGCAAAGACGGACACCGTCATCGATTTTGGGGGAAAAAGTCTGGACATGGGAGCTCCGATGTATTGCTCGAGGGGTAAGGTCAGGGTGCCCGGGTCGGGGGCGCGGGCGGTCGGTCATGGGATATCGGCCTAAGCAGAAGGAGCCGACGGTCACGATCTCCGCGGTCCTTCCGCCAAAGGAGACGGAAGACGAAGACCGTAGAAGACGCGGTCACAGCCAGCCCAGACGTTCGCAAGCGCCATAGATGAGGTATATCCCGACGATCCATACGAAAATGCCGAACATGAGGCGAAGATAGGGGCCTGGAATCTGATTGGCGAAGTAGGCGCCCACCCAGGAACCGATCAGCATGGTCACGGCCAGAATGAGGGCGGCCCGGACATCCACGTTTCCGTGCCGGTAGTACTCGACCGCCGCCGCGATGCCGATGGGGGGGAGCAGGACCGCCACAGACGTTCCTGTTGCCATGTGCTGAGAATAACCTGCCCAGTAAACGAGCGCCGGCACGATCACCAATCCGCCGCCGATTCCGAAGAAGCCGGCGGCGAGGCCGCCGAGGATACCGATGATTACCAGGATCAACCATAACGGCATGGAAGCGCCCTTCGACGAGTTTGAAGTTTCTGGTTAGACCGGCGGATCAGCCGCCGTTCACCTCGCTCCAGCGGAAGCAGTCGACGAGGTGGTCGTTCACGAGCCCCGCCGCCTGCATGAAGGCGTAGCAGATGGTGGAGCCCACGAAGTTGCAGCCTCGGCGTTTCAGGTCCCGACTGAGCGTATCCGATAGCGGCGTGCGCGCCGGGATTTCGCGCGGGTGGCGCCAGGCGTTCCGTACCGGCATGCCGTCGACGAACCGCCACAGGTAATCGTCGAAGCTGCCGAACTCATCCTGGATGCGCAGATAGACCCGGGCATTGCGCACCGCGGATTCTATTTTCAGACGGTTGCGCACGATGCCGGGGTTGGCCAGCAGGGCGGCGATCCTGGCCTCGTCGTAGCGGGCGACGGCTGCCGGATCGAAGCCGTCGAAAGCCTGCCGGTAGGCCTCCCGCTTCTTGACGATGGTGGTCCAGCTCAGTCCGGCCTGCGCCCCGTCCAATACCAGGTATTCGAACAGTTTCACGTCGTCGTGCAGGGGAACGCCCCATTCCGTGTCGTGGTAGACGGTTTCCTCCGGGCTGCGCAGCGCCCAGGCGCACCGGATGATGGGGCTCACCGGGCGTCCTCCCAGCGGCTCCAGACCGGCGTGAGGCCGGCCGGCAGCGGCGGAATTCTTCCGAGCTTCAGCCAGCTCTGCTCGGGACCATGGTAGTCGGAACCGACCGATGCCAACAGTCCGTGGCGGCGGGCGATGGCGGCGTTGGCCTGGATGTCGGACGAAGTGGCGTTGCCGGAAACGACCTCGATCGCCTCGCCGCCGGCGGCTTTGAAGTCGCCGGCGAGGCGGCCGATCCAGCTTCCGGTCATCTTGTAGCGTTGCGGGTGCGCCAGCACCGCAACGCCCCCCGCCTCGATGATCCAGCCGACGGCGGCGGTCATTTCGGCCCACACGGTGGGGACATGGCCCGGCTTGCCCTGGGTCAGGAACTTGTCGAAGACGTCCCGTACGGTCGCGGCCTGGCCGAGCTGCACCAGGGCGCGGGCGAAATGGGTGCGGGTGACCATGCCGGCGCCAGCCAGCCCCACCGCGATTTCGAGTGTGCCGGGAATGCCTTTCTTCGTCAGCCGCCGGTCCATTTCCTGCGCCCGTTCGAAGCGCACGGCCTGGAGCCGGCGCATGCCTTGGTTCAGACCGGCATGATCCGGGACGATGTTCAAGCCTACGACGTGGATGGTCCGCGATTCCCAGGTCACCGACAGTTCGACACCGGGAATCAAACACAGGCCCGCTTCGGCCGCCGCGGCGCCGGCTTCCTTCAGACCGGCCACCGAGTCATGGTCGGTCAGGGCGAGCGTGCGGATACCGCCGGCGGTGGCGGCGCGCACCAGTTCGGTCGGGGAGAGCGTGCCGTCGGAGGCCGTCGAATGGGCGTGCAGGTCGTACAAAGGCTCTAATCGCGAATCAGGCGGTCGTCCGGGCCCAGGGTTTCCACATGCAGGCCGAAGGCCCCGTTGCGCCGGTCTTCGAAGAACAGGGCGAGCGAGCGGTGGACGGTTTCGAAAGCCAGTTCGTCCCAGGGGATTTCCGTTTCTTCGAACAGCCGCGTTTCCAGGCTTTCCAGGCCGGCGGCCACGTCCGGGCTGAGCAGCTCGGCTCGGAAGAAGGCATAGACCTGCGACAGGTGCGGCAGGCTGAACAGGGTGTAAAGTGAATCGATCCGCACCCGCGCGGTGGCTTCCTCGTAGGACTCGCGTTCGGCCGCCTGCTCCAGCGTCTCTCCCAGTTCCATGAAGCCGGCGGGCAGGGTCCAGAACCCGTGGCGCGGCTCGATGGCGCGCCGGCACAGCAGGACCTGGCCGTTCCACACGGGAATGCAGCCGGCTATCACCTTGGGGTTGCGATAATGGATGGTGCCGCAGGCATCGCAGATGTGGCGGGGCCGGTCGTCTCCCGCCGGGATTCCCAGGCGCAGCGGCGCGGCGCACTGGCTGCAGTACTTCATGATTTTTCACCCGGCCGCCGGCGCCTGGGGTGTGGCTGTCGGATCATCATCCGCGTGGCGTGAATCATCGAAGTCTCACAGTATGCCATGTCCCGACCCGCCCAGGGCGTATAATTGCGCTCACCTCAGCCGAAGCGGCAGGCGCGATGGCCCGGGTGGTGCGGGCGTAATACCATTCCCCTCCGCGTGGCGAGCAGGCAGTTTCCCCTAAATCGATCCGGAGTCTCGCATTTCATGAAAATCCTCATCGTGGGCAGCGGTGGCCGCGAACACGCGCTGGCCTGGAAAGCCGCCCAGTCACCCCGCGTACGCAAAGTATTCGTGGCTCCCGGCAACGCTGGCACGGCCTTGGAGCCTGGCGTGGAGAACGTGACCATCGCGGCGGACGATGTGGCGGGCCTGCTGGAGTTTGCCAAGGCAGCGGGTGTGACGCTCACCATCGTCGGTCCCGAGGCGCCGCTGGTCGCCGGTATCGTCGACGCCTTCCGGGCCGCGGGACTGGCCTGTTTCGGGCCGACCCGGCAGGCGGCCCAGTTGGAGGGCTCCAAGGCGTTTTGCAAGGATTTCCTGGCCCGCCATGGCATTCCGACCGCGGCATACCAGGTTTTCACCGATGCCGGGGAAGCCGAGGACTACATCCGCCGAAAAGGCGCGCCCATCGTGGTCAAGGCCGATGGGCTGGCGGCCGGCAAGGGCGTGATCGTGGCGCAGAGCGAGGACGAGGCGATCGCGGCGGTGCGCGACATGCTGGCCGGCGACGCCTTCGGCAGCGCCGGGCACCGGGTGGTGGTCGAGGAGTTCCTGCCGGGGGAGGAAGCCAGCTTCATCGTCATGGCGGACGGCGAGCACGCCTTGCCGATGGCGACTTCGCAGGATCACAAGGCGCGCGACGAAGGCGATCGCGGCCCGAACACCGGCGGTATGGGGGCCTATTCCCCGGCACCGGTGGTGACGCCGGAAATCCACCAGCGGGTGATGGAGGAAATCATTCTGCCGACGCTCGCCGGCATGAAGGCGGACGGGATGCCCTACACCGGGTTTCTCTATGCCGGATTGATGGTCGCTCCGGACGGCGGTTGCAAGGTGCTGGAGTTCAACTGCCGTTTCGGCGATCCGGAAACCCAGCCCATCATGATGCGACTGCGCAGTGACCTGGTGGATCTCTGCTGCGCCGCGGAGGAGGGGCGGCTCGACGTGGTGAAGGCCGACTGGGATCCGCGTGTCGCGCTCGGAGTGGTCATGGCCGCCGGGGGATATCCGTTCGATTATCGTAAAGACGACGTGATCGAAGGGCTGGGACTGGCGATCGCGCCTGGCGCCAAGGTGTTCCATGCGGGAACCCGTCTGGACGGCGGCCGGGTGGTCACGGCCGGCGGCCGGGTACTCTGCGTCACGGCGTTGGGGAAGACCGTCGCACAGGCGCAGGCCGCCGCCTACCGGCTGGTGGAGAAGATCCGCTGGCCAGACGCGTATTGGCGCAGGGACATCGGCCACCGTGCCATCGGGCGCGGCGTCTAGGCGGACCGGCTGGCGGCCATGATGGGATCCGGCACGAGCGAGTATGCAGTCGCCGAGTACGCCCTCGTCGCCTGCCACGACTGTGATCTGCTGTTCCGCAAACCCCGGTTGCAGCCGGGACAGAAGGCGCGTTGCCCCCGTTGTGGTGCGGTTCTGTTTCAACGCAAGCGCAGCAGGATGGATCAGCCGCTCGCGCTGGCATGCACCAGCCTGGTCCTGTTCATCCTGGCCAATGCTTATCCCTTGCTGAGGATGAACATCGCCGGGCGGGTTCAGGAGGGCTCGTTGCTGACCGGCATCGAGGAGCTCTATTCGCAAGGCTATTGGGAGATTTCCGTGCTGGTGTTCGTCGTCACTTTGCTGGCGCCACTGGCCAAGATGCTTTGCCTCTTCTACGTGCTGCTGCCGCTGTGGCTGTTCGGACGGCGGGCGCCGAAGGCGGAGCGGGTGTTCCGTTGGATGGAGCAGTTGTCGCCCTGGGCCATGACGGAGGTGTTCATGCTGGGCATCCTGGTGGCCGTGGTCAAACTGGCCGATCTGGCCGTTCTCTCGCCGGGCCTTGCCCTCTATTCCTTCGCCGGACTGATGGTGTCCATGGCGGCGGGGGATGCCGTGCTGGATGATCACGAGATCTGGGAACGGCTGGAGGCCGCCGGTGGCTGAGCATCAGAAGACCGCCGCCGAAGCCGGCTACCTGCTCTGCCACTGCTGCCGTCTGCTCAGCCGGCCGCTGCCCGGCTCGGTCCGTCCCCGCTGTCCGCGCTGTGGCGCGGTCCTGCACCGGCGCAAACCCAACAGCCTGGCGCGGACCTGGGCGCTGACGCTGACGGCTTACATCCTTTACATTCCCGCCAATCTGCTGCCGGTCATGACCGTGACGATGTCCGGCCGGGGCGAGCCCGACACCATCCTCAGCGGCGTCAAGGAACTGATCGTGGGCGGGATGTGGCCGCTGGCCCTGCTGGTGTTCTTTGCCAGCATCGTAGTGCCGGTGCTCAAACTCCTGGTAATGACCTTTTTGCTGCTGTCGGTCCAGTTCGGTTCGTCTTGGCGGCCGTGGGAGCGCACCGTGCTTTACCGGCTCACCGAATCGATCGGACGCTGGTCGATGATCGACATTTTCGTGATCACCATCCTGGTGGCGGTGGTCGAACTGGGCGCCCTGGCGACCATCGAGGCCGGCGCCGGCGCCGTGGCGTTCGGCGGCGTGGTCGTGGTGACCATGTTCGCGGCGATGAGTTTCGATCCCCGCCTGATCTGGGATCGCATGGCGTCGAAGGACGGCGAGGTTTCTTCCCACCCCGGCCCCGAGGCGGGTTACTGGATGCAGCAATGAACGAATCCCCAAAGGAAGGCGCCGGCGGCGCGCCGGACTACGATGTCTGGGAGGCGGAGGTCAAAACCTCCCGCGGCCTGCCGCTGGTCTGGCTGATCCCGCTGGTAGCATTGGGTATCGGTATCTGGCTGGCCTATAGGACGCTGAGCGAGGAGGGACCCACCATCACGTTGCTGTTCAAGGAGGCGCCAGGGCTCGAGGCGGGGAAAAGCAAGATCAAGTTCAAAGACGTGGAGATCGGCACGGTCGAATCGGTGGTGCTGAACGAGGACCTGACGGGGGTCGTCGTCACCGCCAAGATGGAGAAACACGTCGCCACCCACCTCGGTGAAAACACCGCCTTCTGGGTGGTGAAGCCGGAATTGGGGCTGGGCGGCGTCTCCGGTCTGGACACGCTGATGGCAGGAAACTACATCGCCGTCGAGTTCGGTGGCGGCAAGGTCGTCCGCAGATTCGTCGGACTCGAGCGTCCGCCCCGGATCAAGGCGGACACTCCGGGTCGCTCGTTTTTCCTCTCGGCGGACAATGCGGGGCCGCTGAAATACGGCACGCCGGTCTATTTCCGTGACATCGAGGTCGGGCAGGTGGTGAACGTCGGGCTGGCCGAGGACAACCGGAGTGTCCAGGTCGAAATCTTCATCGACGCGCCTTATCACCGCCTCGTACATAACAGTACCCGCTTCTGGCAGGTCAGCGGGATCGATCTGTCCCTCAGTGCCCAGGGCGTCAACCTCAAGGTCGGTTCGATCATGTCCCTGCTCCAGGGGGGCATCACGTTCGAAACGCCGACACTCAACGATCCCAAGGTGCAGTCCAGCGAGCCCAATACCCGTTTCAGGCTGCACAAGGATTTCGCCAGCATCGCCGAAGGGACCTATACGCTGCGCCAGCCTTATCTGCTGTTCTTCGACGACTCCGTGCGGGGGTTGAACGTGGGCGCGCCGGTCGAACTCAAGGGCATCCGGGTCGGCACGGTGACCGAGTTGAAGCTCGCGCTGGATTTCGGCGCGCATAAGATCCGGATTCCCGTGGTCATCGAAATCGACCCCGAGCGGCTCATTCCCTATGGCGCGGAGGAAATCATCGAGCGGGCGAAGAAGGAATATAAGGCGGCGATGGAGGCCGGCCGCCGCCCCTTCATGGAAAAACTGGTGGAGCGTGGTCTCCGCGCCCGGCTCAGGACCGGCAACCTCCTGACCGGGCAGCTTTACGTCGACCTCGACTTCTATCCGGAAAGCCCGCCGAAAAGCCTGGATTACAGTGGCCAGTACCCCGAGCTGCCGACTCTGCCCTCGGTGGCGGACGAACTGCAGCGCAACGTCACCGAGATCATTGCGAACCTCAAGAAGATACCCCTGGACAAGATCGGCCAGGAGCTGCTCGGCACCGTGCAAGGCAGCAATCGCCTGCTCAATTCGCCGGAACTCAAGGAGGCCGTCGGTTCCCTGAACCTTGCCCTGAAGGACCTGCGTCATCTGGCCCAGACTGCGGACCGGGAAATGGTGACCCTCACCGCGGCGGCGGAAAAGAGCCTCAGCTCCACCGCCAGGGTGCTGGAGCAGCTCGAACCGGGCTCGGCGATGGCGGTGGACATCAGCAACGCGCTGGAAGAACTCGCCGCCTCCGCCCGTTCCATCCGCGCCCTGACCGACTATCTCGAACGCCATCCGGAAGCCCTGCTGCACGGCAAGGGTGGATCGGGAGGCAAGCCATGAGGGAACCCGCGATGCGATCGACTTTTCTGACGGCGAGCCTCGGCGCGCTGTTGCTGACCGGCTGCGGCACCAGCCCCGACACCCGCTTCTACGTGCTCTCCGCCGTCCAGGAGCCGGCCCGTGCGCTTGCCGGTCAGGAGCGCGAGATCGCACTCGGCGTGGGCCCGGTCGAATTGCCGGAGTACCTGGACCGTCCCCAGATCGTGACGCGGAGAGGCCAGAACGAGCTCCAGCTCGCCGAGTTCGACAAATGGGCGGAGTCGCTCAAAGACGGCGTGACCCAGGTGCTCGCGGAAAACCTCGCGACGCGCCTTCCGAGCCGGAAAGTGGTGACCTACCCTTGGAAGCGTTCCGCCCAGGTGGACTATCAGCTCGTGGTGAAGGTGACCCGCTTCGAAGGGAGCGGCGGGGAGGCGGTGCTGAGCGTGCGCTGGTCGGTGTCCAGCGGCGACGGCAAGACCGAACTGCTGGTCCGTGAATCCCGCTACGCGGAGCCAGCCGCCGGCACGGACTACCGGGCGACCGTGGCCGCCATGAACCGGGCGTTGGCCCGGTTCAGCAGGGACGTAGCCGAAGCGGTGCGGAGCCTGGGCCGGGTTTGATCACGCCAGACCCGGTCAGGACCGGCAGCGCGTCTCCCTCCGGTGGCTTCACCTGAAGGTGAAGGAGGCTCCTGCGATCTTTTGTTTCTGGAACACCGTCGGCTTTCCTCCCGCGTCGGTGCCCAGGTCGGCATCGTCGAAGGCGAACACGTAGAAGTTGTTCGGATTGGCGACGCCGTCGGGGTGGTTGGAGTCGGTGATGCTGGGCAGGAAGTCGTTGTCGTTGGCGACGAACAGCGTGTGTCGCTTCCGGCCGTCGATCGTGACATCCGGGCCGAACGCGATGCCTTCGATCTTGGAGGGGATGTCGTAGGCGCTGATGCCGGCGTCGGCCAGGGCCGCCTTGAAGTCCAGGAACAGGGTCTTGGGGACGGCGTAGGCGGACAGGTCGCCGCTGATTCCACTCACGTCGGCGGCGCCGGCGAGGTCGATCTTGAACAGCTTCTTGACCTTGGCGGCGCTGTCGTCGCCCAGTCCCTTGCCATCGCGTTCGTCCACCAGGAACTCGTGATCGTTGATCGCGAGGATTTCGCTGACGCCGGAGCCTTCCGTCAGCCGGTAGGCGTATTCGTGGGTCACGCCGGTCGCGATGCCGAGGGTGACGATACGGACGCTGTTCTTCTTGTCCTGTGTCAGGTTGGCCTGCATGACGCCAACCAGGGTCTTGCCGTCCGGGGTGATGGCCAGGCCCTCCATGCCCTTGTTGGCGATGCGCCCCACCGTGTTGCCGGCGATTTCGTCAGCGCTTCTGGGGCTCGGGGTTGTGACGGCGAAGTGGTCGGGCAGCGTGAACGATTTGATCCGTTTACCGCTGAGACGGTCGAACTGGTAAACGTAGGGGCCGTATTCGTCGGAGACGAAGACGCTGCGACCGTCATTGGAGAGACGGATGCCTTCCGGGTCCAGCCTGCCGTTGTCGGGGTTGGTCGAGGGGGCGGCGGGGTCGAAATTGTCCGAGCGGCCGGTGAAATAGAAGCTGCGCCTGCCGTTCAATGCCGGTGCGCCGCTCCCCAGGGTGTGGCTTTCGTCCGTGCCGAGGGCGCCGGTTCCGTAGACGAGCGGAGTGGCGCTGAAGAAGAGAGTGGTGGAAAGCAGCACGGGTGTCAGGGTGAAGGGGAGACCCGATCCGCCGCCGTTGCGCTTGAGCTGGAAATCGAAGGTCTGGAAGCGGTTGATGTAGGAGGCGGTGTCATCCACCAGCGGGTTGTAAGGCGTGGCGTTCGGACCGCGGTCGGGCAGCGCGAGGAACAGGGAGCCGCCGGCCCAGGCCAGTCCGGAGCCCAGGCCGCCGAGAACGTTGCCGCTGACCCCGGCTTCCAAGGGAGCGTGGGTTCTGGCCGCCCGGTCGAAGGAGGCGGGATCGGCGCTGCCGATCGCAATGAGGTCTATGCCGGCATGGCAGGCGTTCGCGGCGAACAGGGCCGCGGCGACGGTGGACAACTGCATTTTCTTGGTCATGGGTCGGTCACCTCGGGTGGATGGAACCCGGAAGGCTAGCAGCCGACCGTGACATGGCGGTTGCAGTAGGATGAAGAATGTTTTTTTGCCGCGACGACAAGGCGATGTGAGTCATTCCATCTGCACGAATTCATCGGCGAGTTCGACGTAGTGCGGTTTGCCGAGTATCTGTTTGGCGTACTCGATGGCCAGGATGGATTCCATGTCTTCCCGGCTCAGTGAGTCCAGGTAGTGCCCGTCGCGAAACAGCGCCTGTACCTCGCCGTCGGCGAGCAGGCCTTCTTCCTCGCAGCGCTTCCGCAATCCGGCGAGGTAGTCCTGTGTGAGCCGCTTCAGGCGGGACTGTGGCAGGCGCGCCACGGCGCGGAAGTTCCGGGCCAGTACCGCGGTGTCGTCGGTGCGGGGATGCTCGGCGATCCGCTTGAACACATCGCCGAAGCGCCGCAGGCCGCTGAAGATGTGTTGGCTGTTGACCACGTTGATGCCGGCCCAGCCGGCTCGGATCCATTTGAACGCGCCGAAGCGCGTTTTCGGCGGGCTGGTCTCGGTTTCGAGGTAGAACGCCACCGATTGCGAGCCGTACATATAGGTGCTGGCCCAGCCGAGTCCCGTGCGGTTCAGACCGGTCTGGTCGGTGTAGAGATAGTCCCAGTTGTCGTCCGGTCCTACGATGATGCCCTTGCGCCCGACCCTGGACTCACCGGTCTGGCTGGAGAGGCTGATCAAGAGTTTGCGTCCGCCCACCCGGGTCAGGAGGAGGGTGCGGTACAGGTCGTATTCGTAATAGGCGCCGGAGTGGCTGTCCGGCGAATTGACCAGGTGCTCCATTCCGGTGACCACGACCGGCTTGTCCGGCGCGGTCGGCTGGGCCCACAGTTCCGGCAGCCTTTGTCCCGGGGCGTCGACCGTGGTCCAGCGCTCGGTACGCACGGTGGAGGGGGCGGAGAATACCGAAGGAATGTCGTTGCTGTAGGTCAGGCGGAGCAGGTGGTCCAGGCTGCGGCGGAGATCAGATTCGTAGTAGGCCGAGGCGGCGCCATTGCGCTCCCCGGCGCGGTAGAGCCTCGCTTCGTCTTTTGGGCTTGCGACGAAATCGAGGAGCCGGCCGATGCGGGCGGCGTCGAACCGGTGGGGATCGAGCCGGTTCTTGCCGACGAAGCCGAGCAGGTAGTCCAGTTCGCCGTTCAAGGCCGCGGGCAGACTGGTCTCCCGGTCCGTCGGGTCTGCGAGGCAGGGGGGGGAGGCGAGCGTCAGGAGGGCGAATGCCAGACAAAGGTTTCGTTTGTCCTTCCAGTTGGATTTGAGCCGCTCAATCACCGTCATGTCCCTGTCACGCAGAAAATCACCGGCGATTTTACAGCGTCCGGGTGCCGGCGTCGGAAGCCTCGGATCAGATCATCCCGGCAGCGGGACTGTTGCCGGGATGGGAAAGGCGCCGCCTACTTGAAGCCGACGGTCCAAACGCCTCGTCCGAGGGTGGCGGCGACGAGCACATGGTGTTCGCCGTCATAGCGCAGGTCGTTCACGAGCGCATTGGCCAGTCCTTTATCCACGGTCGCCCAGTCTCCTCGGGTCTCGGGACTGCGGAGTTGCGCGACGCCATAGCCGCCACCCGCGACCAGCACGGTGTCCGGGGAGTACGAATCGGCGCCTTTCACCGTAAGGGTCTTGACCGGACCTTTCAGCAGGTCTTTCAGGTTTGCGGTGAGTTCGCTCCAGCTCTGACCTTCGTCGAAAGAAGCCCAAATCCGGTCTTTGTCGTCCACGACGAAGACGTGCCCATAGTCCTGCGGATCGATGGCGAGATCGACGACACCGCTGCCCTTGTAGCTGGCCAAGGCGGCAACCTGCTCGCCAACGTTCGTGCGGTGCAGAATCCGCCCGTTGGTTTCTCCGGTTGCCTCCGGTTCTTCAGCGTTGGCGACTCCAGCCGTGGGAAGGGATTTTTCAACGTCATCGTCTTCGGGCTGGGGATCCTGTCTGCTGCTGGTGCCCGCATACAAGACGTCCGCGAATTCGGCGCCCTGCCGGCGGCCGCCGTAAGCCAGGGCTTTTACATAGCCGTCGCCTTCGTATATGGCATCGAGCAGGTCGCCGCGGTTCAAGGATTCGTAAAGCTTCGTCGTGCCGATGAGCATCCGCTTCGGATCGACGAGGTTGAGGACGTAACGGTTGTAGAACTGCACGGTGTCGTCGACCCTCGTCAAAGGCTTGCCGGTCCCCTTGACTCGAAGCCTGACGGCTTGCTCCGACCCCTTGATCATGCGGCCCCGGGCATTCCAGGCCGATCGGGTGAAGAATCCGAGTTCTGCGTAGGTGTAGTAACGAATCGATTTGCCCGGATGACCATTTACATCCGAGTCCACGGCGACCACGCCGCCGTCGCCTTCGATGAGCGTCTTCCAGGAGAAGTCGTTTTGAGCCGTTTGGGCGGCGGAGCCGTTGTCCTGGGTGCCGCAGAACGCCAAGCCGCTGAGGGGATCGTAAGCTGCGGAGATGGTTTCCGCCAACCGGAGATTCCCGAGCACGGAAACCCAGCGGCGGCGCTTGCGGTCAGCGGGCTTGACCAGTCGATAGATTCCGCCGTCGTTGGCCTGCAGGAGATTGCCGTCGGCATCGAACACCATGTTCCGCGAATCGGCGTGGGGTGAGGTGCCGTTGGCGCCTTTGCAGACGGCGGGTTCCCATCTCCTGCCGTTGTAGCGGTAGACGTTGGCGCTCCACCTGGTGCAGCCCAGGGCGTTAGGATTGGTTACCGAAATGTTCCCGCCGTTGGCTGGTCCGGTCTGGACGTCACCACTGAGATATACGGCATTCGGGTCGCCGATGTCGGCGAGCAATGCGCCATGAATGGATGCCTGTGCTCCAGGGGATACATTCGGTATGTCCGGAAGCTTCGTCCAGTTTGCCCCTCGATCGGAGGATCGGTACACGCTGTCCCATACGTCTTTGTATTCCTCTTTCCCGCTTTTGTCCGTCTTCTTTTTCTGGACGGCCACGGCGGCGTAAAGCACATTGCCGCCTTCGGAGTGATGGAGGGACAGCAGGATACGCAACGACGGGTCGGGGCCGTCCACGGGTGCAGTGCCCATGCGCGACCAGGTGACGCCGCCATTGTCGCTGCGGTAGATGCCGGGTTGTCCGGAATTCGGCTCGGGGCCTCTGTCGGGTGAAAGCGAGGGGGCAACGGCCGGGATCGCCGCGTATAGTCTTTGCGGGGCGGCGGGATCGGCAATGAGGCTGCTGACCCCGGCGTCCGGCAGTCCCGATCCGTCCTTGCCCGAAATGCGCTCGAATTTCTCTCCGCCGTCAGTGCTGCGGTAGACGCCGCCTTTTTCGTAAAAGTTGGCAGCCAGCACCACGTTTCCGTCATCCATCGCCGTGGGCACGATGCTGGTCACGCGCTTGTCCTTGAACGTGTCCGTCGCCAGCACCTTCCATGAGGTACCGCCGTCATCGGAGCGGGCGATGCCGAAGCCGGGGTTTCCCTCGCCGCCGTTGGAGCTGGTGCTGCCGGTGCCGGCAAACAGCCGGTTGCGGTTGAGGGGGCTGGAGGCTAGCGAGGCGATGGAAAGTGCCGGCAGCTGAGAGTCCGTCAAGGGTGTCCAGTTGGGGGAGACATCTTTTGCATTGGTCGTTTTCCAAACTCCGCCATTGACCGTGCCCACGTAAAGAATGTCGCCATTCGACGGGTCGGGCACGATGGCGTTGATGGCGCCCGACACGGGGTTGCGCGGATCTTTGAGGCCTTCCGTCTGGCCGTTGATGGTCGGGCCAGGGCCTTGCTCCACCCAGTCGGCTAGGCTGGGGTCCGCAGTCATTGCGCCCAACAGCGCCGAAATGCAGCAGGCGAAGCGAACCGGCCGCTTGGCGGTCCGGGCAATCGTGTGGGTGTCGGTCGGCATCAAGAGGTTCTCCCGGTCGGTTATATTTGTTTGGTCGGGCGGTCCAGGTTTGGTGCCCGCATCTAGCGTATCAAAAGTAGTGTTACAGTCGGTATTGGAGACGGGGTGAATCCGGGTTGACCCTCCTCCCCATACATTTACAATGCCCGCGCCATGATCGCATCCCAAGAGCACATCTTCCGGGCCGAGGATGAATCCCAGCCACTCACGCGCAACCTGCTGCGGGGATTGCCGGAACTGCGCGAAATCCTGCTGCTGGTGGAACATCTGAAGGAGTTTCCCGAACTCGGCCGGGTCGAAACCCTGGCGCGGCTGCGGCACGGCGAGGAGAGTTTTCCGCTGCTTGCGATAAGTTTCGGCCCCGCCGATCCGACCACACCGGTGCTGGCGCTGTTCGGCGGCGTGCACGGCCTCGAACGCATTGGTACCCGGGTGGTGATCGCCTATCTGCGCACCATCCTTGAACTCGCCCGCTGGGACGAGGTGACCCGGGAGATGCTGCGGAAGACCCGGCTGTTGATGGTGCCGCTGGTCAATCCCGTCGGAATGTATCTGAAGCGCCGTTCCAACGGCGAGTTCGTCGATCTCATGCGCAACGCGCCGGTGCAGGCGGAGGGGCTATCGCCCTGGCATCTGTTCGCGGGGCAGCGGCTGTCGCCGAGTCTGCCTTGGTATCAGGGCGCCGCTGATGCACCGATGCAGACCGAGGCACAGGCATTGTGCGACTTCGTGCAGCGGGAAATCTTTCCGGCGCGCATCGCCCTGAGCGTGGACGTCCACTCCGGTTATGGCCGTGTGGACCGACTCTGGTTCCCTTACGCGAAGACGCGGGAGCCGTTTCCGAACCTGCCGGAAGCAGTGGCGCTCAAACATCTGCTCGACCGTACCCATCCCAACCACATCTATTGCATGGAGCCGCAGTCCCGCCAGTACCTGGCCCACGGAGATTTGTGGGATTACCTGTACGACCGTTACCGGGAAGATCAGCCGGCCGGCCAGTTCATCCCTTTCACGCTGGAGCTGGGCTCCTGGGCCTGGATCCGGAAGAACTGGAGCCAGTTGTTCTCCATCCTGGGCGTATTCAATCCGCGCATGCCCCACCGCGTGCGCCGCACCCTGCGTCGTCATCTGTTCCTGTTCGACCTGCTCTACCGCGCGGTGCGATCGCCGGAGCCCTGGACCGGCCTGGATCGCGGCGAGCGCCGCCGGCTCATGCAGCAGGGCCTGGACTACTGGTATGTCTGAGAGGACCGGTCCGGCGGAATGGGTGCTCATCCGCGGGCTGGTTCGGGAGAGCGCCCATTGGGACGGGTTTCCCCAGGTGTTCTCCGACGCCGTGCCGGGTGCCCGGGTCCGGACGGTCGACCTGCCCGGCAATGGCCGGCACTGGCGTCTCGACAGCCCGCTTTCCATCCGGGAGACGATGGAGTTCGCCCGCGCCGAACTCGGAACGGAAGCCGGCATGCCGCGCTATCTTCTCGCCTTGTCTCTCGGGGCGATGGTCGCCCTCGAATGGATCGCGCGCCATCCCCGTGAAATCGCGGGCGCCGTCCTGATCAACACCAGCCTGAGCGGTCTGAGTCCGCTGTACCGCCGCCTGAACTGGCGCGTCTGGCCGGAAGTTGTGCGAGCGCTGCTGACGGCCGACGTCGCCGCGAGGGAGCGGGCCATCCTCCGCCTTACAAGCCGTTCTGCCGCGGAGGATCCAGTCCGCGTGCTGGCGCGGGCCGAAGTCTACCGCCAGCGTCCGATCCGCAAGGCCAACGTGTTTCGGCAGCTTTGGGCCGCGGCTCGCTACCGCCCCCCTGCGGAAACCCCCGCCGTCCCCGTGCTGGTGCTCGGCAGCCGGGGCGACCGGCTGGTCGGCCCGGAGTGCTCCGAAGCCATTGCGCGGCACTGGGGATTGCCGTTGAAAATGCATCCGGACGCGGGACACGATCTGCCGCTGGATGACCCCGCCTGGACGGTCGAAGCCATTTTGGCCTGGCTGGGAACCGGGCCAGAACGCGAACCGGATTCGCGCGGCTGACTTCCCCGCCGATGGCCGAGGCCGGTCGGGTCTCGGCGCCGACCGGCGGTTCCTTTCCCTCGGAGTTCCGCATCGATTGCCTCAGCCGGCAGTCCTCTGCGGAAACGAAATCTCCAGCACCACGCAACCGTCGTCGGTGCGGAATGGCCCGTGGACTTCGCCCGGCGGGCGGCTGGCATAGTGGCCGGTTTCCAGCCACAGCTCGAAGGCTTGATCGTACAGCCTTCCTGAGACGATGAAGATTTCCTCCGGATAGTCGTGGCTCTTGCCGCCCAGCGCGGCGGTGTCCGCGCCGGGGAAGAAGCGGGTCAGGCGCACGGTCACCCCCGACATGGCTCCCCGGCTTTCGAGGTCGAAGCGGTGCGTCTGAAAGCCCGACACGCCGCTCAGCGTCGTGTAGGTCCGGTGCCTGTGCGTTGCCTGGATGGGATGATCGCCGCACAGAAAGCAGACATAGCTTGCCGTGTCGGGCAGCACGGTGCACGTCCCCAACTCCGGCTTCATCAGGTCGTCGTGGACCCACAGCGCCGATACGAATGGCGCGAGCAGGGGCGATGGCGGAAATGAATGAAAGGCGCTCACGGATGTGAGCCCCGCGCGGGGAGTCCGTGAGCCTGTTCGAGGTGGGCAGATCTCATTTTTTGATTATGTAACGAGATGAGCCGGTTGGTTAGGTGCAGGTCTCCCTCGTGGGGTCCGAGTCGTGTTCTTTAATGCTCCGCGCCCTGGCGCGGGGGCTTTGCATTTCTCGCTATCTGGCTTTTCGGATGAACTTGGCTTTGACCGCCCTGGCCTTCTTCAGCTTGACCGTGCAGGGTTTTTTGCCCCCCAGTCGATTTCGGCGGTCAGCGCCTTGAAGTCGATATGCGTCTCCCTTCCTCGCAGCACATCGCCCAGCCGGTCCAGCCTGGCTTCGCGTTCCTCGGCGGCGCATGGGCTCTCTCCGATCATGGCGCTTCAGCCGGGAAATTCAGGTCCGGTATTTCCCAAGCCCCCGGTTTTTCGAGGTGCCCCTTTCTGACTGGAATCTCGACGGTTGTTCCCGGCCCGATGCGTCATTCGAAGCACCCGCCTTGCACATCCGGAGAACCGCCGGATGCGAAGCCCGGAAAGCCTCACCTGCGCCCCTGCGCCGTTTCCAGCCGGTAGTTCCGCCCCCAGACGTAGACGTAGATCGCTCCGCTGGCGATCGTCGTGGCGAGGGTGGCGGCGAGCAGGCCGTCGAGCAGGAACGGGGGCAGTTCGGAGACGCCGCGGTTGAAGAGGATGGCGACGATGAACGCCAGCTGCAGCAGGGTGTTCAGCTTGCTGGCGAGGATGGGCTGGCCGTCGAAGGGGTGCAGCAGCAGGTAGTAGGCGATGGCGCCGGTGACGATCACGGCATCGCGGAGGAGGACGGCGGCGGCCATCCAGACGGGGAGGAGGCCGAGCCAGGCGCCGGCGACGAAGCAGCAGACCAGGAGCAGCTTGTCCGCCAGGGGGTCCAGGTAGGAGCCGAGCCGGGATTGCCAGCCGTAGTGCTTGGCGAGGAAGCCGTCGATCGCGTCGGATACGCCGGCGACCACGAACAGAGCCAGGGCGGCCGTGTAGCGCTCCGCCAGCATCAGGTGGACGACCGGGTAGACCAGGAATATCCGGAGGGTGCTGATGATGTTGGGGATGTGTTCTGGCCGCATGGTCGCACTCCTTACGGGACTTCGATAATCTCCGGATGGGTGAAGGCCGTCAAGCCTTGGGCGGCAGTAACGACGACGGGGCGATGGTGGTAAACTACCCTGTCGCCTTTTCCGGAACGCGCGCCGTCTTGGCCAGGGGACGGCCGGAGGGCCGCGCGGCCCCATCTTCATGCAGGAGTCTCCTTGAAAACCGAAAATCCCCTTTCTTTCGACTACAAGAGCGCCGGTGTCGACATCGCGGCCGGCAATGCCCTGGTGGAGCGCATCAAGCCGGCGGCGCGGAAGACGGTACGGCCCGGCGTACTGGCGGGGTTGGGGGGATTCGGTTCGCTGTTCGAGCTGCCGGTGGATCGCTACCGCAAGCCGGTGCTGGTGGCGGGAACCGATGGGGTCGGCACCAAGCTCCGGCTGGCGATCGAGTCGGGCCGCCACGGCGGCGTCGGCATCGACCTGGTGGCGATGTGCGCCAACGACATCGTGGTGCAGGGTGCCGAGCCGCTGTTCTTCCTCGACTACTATGCGACCGGCAGGCTGGACGTGGACGTTGCGGCCTCGGTGATCGCCGGCATCGCCCAGGGCTGCGAGCGGGCCGGCTGCGCCCTGGTCGGCGGCGAAACGGCGGAGATGCCGGGCATGTACGCCGGAGGCGACTACGATCTGGCCGGCTTCTGTGTCGGCGTGGTGGAGAAGGAGGCGATCATCGACGGCAGCCGGGTCAGGCCGGGCGACCGGTTGATCGGCCTTGCGTCATCGGGGCCGCATTCCAATGGCTATTCGCTCATCCGCAAGATCGTCGATCATTCCGGCCTGGGGCTGGATGCGCCGGTCGCCGGCCGCACCCTGGGCGACTGGCTGCTGGAGCCGACCCGGATCTACGTCAAGCCTCTGCTCGAACTCCTGAAATCCGTGGAGGTCCATGCCTTGGCCCATATCACCGGCGGCGGCATCACCGAGAACCTTCCGCGCGTCCTGCCCGTCGGAACCGCGGCCCGGATCGACACCGCCGCCTGGACCATGCCCGAGATTTTCCGCTGGCTGCAACGGCAGGGAGGGGTGGAGACTCCGGAGATGTTCCGGACGTTCAACTGCGGCGTCGGCATGATCGTGTGTGTGGCGCCGGAGGATGAGGCGCGTACCCTGGAGGCGCTGAGCAGCCTGGGCGAGCGTGCCTTTGCCGTGGGCGAAATCATTGCCGGCGAGCCCGCCGTCCATTACGTCTGAGCTCTCATCGAGCGTCCCTATTCCAAGGTATGTCCATGCGCCTTTCGGTCGTCGTTCCCGTCCATAACGAAATAGACAATCTCGAATCCCTCATCGGCGAAATCACCCGGGCGCTGACTCCGCTGGGCGATTACGAAATCGTCTACGTCGACGACGGCAGCACCGACGGGACGCTGGAGAAGCTGCGCGCTCTGAAGGCCTCGGTACCCGTGCTGCGTGTGCTCCGGCATGTCCGCTGCTGCGGGCAGAGCACGGCGCTGCGCACCGGCATCCTGGCGGCGCGGGGAGCGTGGATCGCCACGCTGGACGGCGACGGCCAGAACGATCCCGCGGACATCCCCCGTCTGCTCGAAGCCCTGGACCGGCTCGGCGGGGAAACCGGCCGCGGCATGGTGGCCGGCTATCGGCGGAAGCGCAAGGACACCGGCTGGCGCCGGTTCTCCTCGCGTATCGCCAATGCCGTGCGCGGCGGTTTGCTGCGCGACAATACGCCGGATACCGGCTGCGGCCTCAAGGTTTTTTCCCGCGCCCTGTTTCTGGAGCTTCCTTATTTCGACCACATGCACCGTTTCCTGCCAGCCTTGACCCAGCGGGCCGGTGCGCCGGTCGTCTCGGTCGAGGTCAATCACCGACCCCGCCTTTCGGGCGTCTCCAAATACGGCACATGGCACCGGCTGTGGGTGGGGATCGTGGACCTGTTCGGTGTGATGTGGCTGCAGCGGCGCGCGCGTGTTCCGCAGGTCGAGGAACTGGGTGCCTGAGGAGGGAGGGGTATGAAATCACGCACGGGCTGGCCGCTTCTGTTGCTGGCCGTTGCCGCCGGCCTGGACGGCCAGGCCATTGCCGCCGAGGCAGCTTTTTCCCGCCAGGAGCTTTTGGAGAAAGGGTTCGAGCCGGCGGCACCGCGAATCGACGTGCGGGTGGCACGGGTGGTGCTGCCGGTGGGCTACAAGACGCCGCTGCATACCCACGAAGGGCCGGGGCCGCGCTACGTGGTGCGGGGGAGGGTGCGGGTCGAGGAAGGCGGCCAGTCCAACACCTATGAACCGGGCCAGGTGTTCTGGGAGTCCGGGCAATGGATGAGCATCGAGAACGTCGGCGAAAACGAGGCGGAGATCATCCTCGTCGAGCTGGCGAAACCGAAATGAGCCGTGTCGGCCCGCTTTGTCATACCATACTGGCCCACTTGGTCATTCCTTCCGCCAGAGCAGCCAACGAAGTCCATGAGTGAAACCGCTTTATCCATACACGATTACGCGATGCTCGACGATGCCGAGTGCGAAACCCGCATCCGCGCGGCGCGGGCGGCGCTGGGCAAGCGCTGCGTGATCCTCGGCCATCATTACCAGCGCGACGAGGTGTTCCGGCACGCCGATTTCACCGGTGATTCGCTGAAGCTGTCCCGTCTGGCCTCGCAGTCGGATGCGGAATACATCGTGTTCTGCGGTGTGCATTTCATGGCGGAGGTCGCCGACATCCTGTCCCGTCCGGACCAGGTGGCTATCTTGCCGGACCTGGCAGCCGGCTGCTCGATGGCGGACATGGCGAACCTGGTCGCCGTGGAACGCTGCTGGCGCGAGCTGGCGACGGTGCTCGATCCGGAAAGCGAGGTGACACCGGTCACCTACATCAATTCGGCGGCCGACCTCAAGGCGTTCTGCGGGCGCCACGGCGGCATCGTCTGCACGTCCAGCAACGCGCAGAAAATCCTGGAGTGGAGCTTCGCCCGGCGCGGGAAGGTCCTGTTCTTCCCCGACCAGCACCTGGGCCGCAATACAGGCCATCGCATGGGCATTCCGCTGGAGGAGATGGTCACCTGGGATTTCGGCAAGCCCTTGGGCGGCCTGACGGAGGACGAGATCCGGCGGGCGCGGATGATCCTCTGGGCCGGTTTCTGCTCGGTGCATCAGATGTTCCGCCCCGAACACATCGACCGTTTCCTCGCGCAGTATCCCGACACCCGGGTGATCGTGCATCCCGAGTGCAGCTTCGAAGTCTGCCAGAAGGCGCAGTACATCGGTTCCACCGAGTACATCCTCAACACCGTCCGGGCCGCCGAGCCGAACACGCGCTGGCTGGTGGGCACGGAGCTCAACCTGGTCAACCGCCTGGCCCGCGAGGTCCAGCCGCAGGGCAAATCGGTGCATTTCCTCTCGCCCACGGTGTGCATGTGTTCGACCATGTTCCGGACCGACCCCCAGCATCTGCTCTGGGTGCTGGAGAATCTGGTCGAAGGCCACGTGGTCAACCGGATCGAGGTCCCCGCCGCCATCGCCGCCGAGGCCCGCGGGGCGCTGGAAAACATGCTGCAGGTGGCCTGATCCCGCCCCATGCAGCTCAACCTGGTCTGCGTGGGCGAGCGCATGCCGTCCTGGGTCAACGAGGGGTACGAGGAATATGCCCGTCGCCTGCCGCGCGAATGCGCCCTGATGCTGCGCGAGATCGCGCCGGGCAAACGCACCCGTAATTGCGACATCCAGCGCATCCTCGCCGACGAAGGTCAGCGGATGCTGGCGGCGGTGGGCGGCAATGCGCATATCGTTACGCTGGACGTCGGCGGCAAGGCCTGGAGCACGCGCGAACTGGCCGAGGTCCTGGCGCGCTGGCTGCGCGAAGGGCGGGACATCGCCCTGCTGGTCGGCGGACCGGATGGCCTGTCGGACGCCTGCCGGCAGCGCGCCGCGGAAAGCTGGAGTCTGTCTCGGATGACCTTTCCGCATCCACTGGTGCGGGTCATCGTCGCCGAACAGTTGTACCGGGCCTGGACCCTCCTCAATAACCACCCTTACCATCGCTGAGCCCATGCAGGCCGAAGACCTCAAGCTGATCCTCGCCTCGACCTCGCCCAGGCGCCGCGAGCTGCTGGGCCGCTTCGGCCTGCCGTTCGAGGTGCTCGGAGTCGAGGTGGAAGAGGTGCCCCGCTGCGGGGAAGCCGCCGAAGACTACGTGCGCCGGGTGGCATCCGACAAGTCCGCCCGGGGTCAGAGCATGGCGCCCTCCGATGCGGCGGTGCTGGCGGCCGACACCGAGGTGGTGCTCGACGGGCAAATCTTCGGCAAGCCGCAGGGAGCGGAACACGCGCGGGAGATGCTGGGCCGGCTGTCGGGGCGGACCCACGAAGTGCTCAGTGCGGTGTCCCTGCGTCGCGGCGACTGCCACTGGCAGGCATTGAGCGTCAGCCGGGTGAGGTTTCGCGACCTCGGGCTCGAGGAGATCGACGCCTACTGGGCCAGCGGTGAGCCGGCGGACAAGGCGGGCGCCTATGCCATCCAGGGCCGCGGCGAGCTGTTCGTGGCCGAGCTTCAGGGCAGCTTTTCCGGCGTCATGGGCCTGCCGCTGCTGGAAACGGCCCGTCTGCTGCGGCATCTGGGACTGGGGACCGCGCGCCTCCTGGCCGGAGCCGCACCATGAGCGACGAGATACTCATCAACGTCACGCCGCCGGAGACCCGTGTCGCCATCGTCGAAAACGGGGTCGTTCAGGAGGTGTTGATCGAGCGGACCCGGCGCCGCGGTCTGGTCGGCAACATTTACAAGGGCAGGGTCTGCCGGGTGCTGCCCGGCATGCAGGCGGTGTTCGTCGACATCGGGCTGGAGCGGGCGGCCTTCCTGCACATCTCCGACCTGAGCGCGGCGGAACGCGAGAAGGCCGGCACCGACAAGATCGAAGCCATCTTCAGGGAGGGCCAGGAGATCGCCGTGCAGGTCGTCAAGGACCCCATCGGTACCAAGGGCGCGCGTTTGAGCACCGAGATTTCGGTGCCCTCGGTGTACGAAGTCTACATGCCGTTTTCCAAGACTTCGGGAGTATCGCAGCGGATCGAATGCGAGGCCGAGAGGGCACGCTTGCGGGCCTGTGTGGAGGCATTCCAGCGGGAGCACGGTACCGGCGGTTTCATCGCCCGGACCTCGGCGGAGGGCGTGGACGAGTCCCTGCTGCGGGCGGACATGTTGTTCCTGCTCAAGCTCTGGAATTCCATCGCCCAGCGGATCAAGACCGCGAAGGTCAAGGTGCTGCTGCATGAGGACCTGCCCCTGAGCATGCGCGTGCTGCGCGATCTGCGCCGCACCCGGGTGGACAAGATCCGGGTCGACTCACGGGAAACCCATGCGCGGCTCACCAAGTTCGCGAGAGAGTTCGTGCCCGAGATCGCCCCGATGATCGAGCATTACGCCGGTGAGCGTCCGCTGTTCGACCTCTACGGCGTGGAAGAGGAAATCCAGAAGGCGCTGGAGCGGCGGGTGACGCTCAAGTCCGGCGGCTATCTGATCTTCGACCAGACCGAGGCGATGACCACGGTCGACGTCAACACCGGCGCCTTCGTCGGCGGGCGCAACCTCGAGGAAACCATCTTCAAGACCAATCTCGAGGCGGCCCAGGCCATCGCCCGTCAGCTCCGGCTGAGGAATCTGGGCGGCATCATCATCATCGACTTCATCGACATGCGGGACGAGGATCACAAGGCACAGGTCCTGCATGCCCTGAGCCGGCACCTCGAGCGCGACCCGGCCAAGAACACCATCAGCGAGGTGTCGCCCCTGGGCCTGGTGGAGATGACCCGCAAACGCACCCGCGAGAGCCTGGAGCAGGTGCTGTGCGAGCCGTGCCCCGCCTGTGGCGGGCGCGGGGTGCTGAAGACGGCGGAAACGACCTGCCTGGACATCTTCCGCGAGATCATCCGCGAGGTGCGCCAGTACCAGGTTCAGGAACTGCTGGTGCTGGCGTCCAACGAGGTGGTGGAGCGGCTGCTGGACGAGGAGGCGGACACGCTGTCCGAGCTCGAATCCTTCATCGGTGTCCCGATCAAGTTCCGCGCCGAGTCCCAGTACAACCAGGAACAGTACGATGTCGTGATCCTTTAGCCCCATGCTTTCCCCGACCCCGGCGGCGTTTTGCGGGCATCCGGCCGGCGTGGGAGAATCCGCCGACGCCTTCGGGTGAGGTTTCCTGTCGATATTTCCATGCGGCTACCGGTCTTTTGAAAAGCATCCTACGCGTTTCCGCCCGCGCCGTCCGTTACGGAGCGCTCGTCGCACTGCTCGGACTCGCCGCCGGGTCCGCGGCGTTCCGGTGGTGGCTGATACCCGGGATCGACGAGTTCAAGGGCCAGTTGGAACAGCGGATAGGGCGGCTCGGCGGCGAAAACATCCGGATCGGTCACATTTCGGCGGCGCTGTGGACCGGGACGCTGGAGCTGGTGCTGCGCGAGGTCTCCGTCCTTGACGACGCGGGTGCCGAGTCCCTCCGTTTCGCCGAGATACGGCTCGGCATAGCGGCCATGGCTTCATTGATGGCGCACGACCTGCGCATGACCTGGCTCGAGCTGCGCGGTACCCCGCTGTCCCTGCGCCGTCTCGCCGACGGCGGCTTCGGCATCGTCGGCTTGCACGCGATCGAGACTATTCCGGACTGGCTGCGAAGCCTGGGTTCTTTCCGGATCAGCGACTGCCGGATCGACTGGCAGGACCTTCAGCGGGGCGGTGCCAGGCTGGAACTGGGCGACGTCGATCTGCTGCTGGTCAGCCGCGGCGACCACCACCGGCTGAGTGTGAGTCTGGACCCGCCGGCGGCGCTCGCGGGTACCGTGCGGGTCGGTTTCGACCTGCGCGGGGACCTGTTCGAATCCAGCACGCTGTCGGGCAGCCTCTATGCCGATGCCGAGGATCTGGCTCTGACCGCGCTGGAGGACGAATTGCCGGCGGGCTTCCGTCTGGGGTCTGGGCTCACGGACGTGCGTGCCTGGGGCCAGCTCTCGGCGGGCAGTATCGAGTCGCTCGCAGCGCGCTTCGGCGTCCGCAACCTCCGCATCGAGCAATTGCCTGGCGGACCCGGCAACACGCCGGGCTTGGCACTGGCCGCCCTTGCCGGCGACGTGTTCTGGCACCGTGAAGCGGGCGGCTGGCGGATCAACGCCCAAGGGCTGAAAGTGGTGTCCGGCGGGCATGAATGGCCATTGTCCCGCCTGGCCCTGGCGGTGACCCGGGGCTCGGACGGCCGTGTTGCATCGGCTTTTGCCGTCGCCGACACCCTCGCCCTGGACGACCTCCGCCCGCTGTGGTTCATGCTCGGGTTGCCCGTTCCCCCGCCGGCGGGGAGGCTTGAGGCGCTCCGTTTCGGCTACGAGAGTGCAGAGAACCCCCGCTTCGGCCTGTGCGTGCACTTCGCCGACATCGTGCTTCCGGCCCGCGACGGTCTGCCCGGAGCCGCCGGTCTCAGCGGCCACGTCTGCGGCAGTGACGAGCGCGGGAGGGGAGTGGTCCGCATGCAGAATGGTGTGCTGGACCCGGCCGGCATGCTGGCCGAGCCGGTCCTGATCCAGCAGGCCGACATCCCTCTGGCGTGGCGGCGGACCGGTGAAGACTGGGCCATGCGCGCAGACCGGGCAAGACTGGAAACCGGCGACTGGTCTCTGTCGGCGTCGTTCGGTCTCAGCCGGAGGGCGGGCCAGGGGCTTTGGGTCGATCTGCGGGCCGAAGCCGGGGCGGCGGACGCCTCCCGCCTCAAACGTTATTTCCCGGCCAAGGCGTTTCCGCTGCTGGGTCGCTGGCTCGACCAGAGTTTGGAGCACGGCCGGCTGGATGGCGCCCGCCTCCGTTTCGGGGGGCCGCTGGCGGCGTTTCCGTTTCGCAAGGGCGAAGGGCTATTTCAAGCCGACGTCGGGTTTTCCGGTGTGCGTCTGCGCTACGATCCGGAATGGCCCGCCTTGGAGGATGCCGCCGGGACGGTTCGTTTCTCCGGACCGGGGATGGAGGTCGAGGCGGCCAGTGGCCGACTGGCCGGTGGCGAGATACGTGGCGCCAGAGCCACGGTTGCCGACTTGGCGAAGGACGCGGTCATCGGCATCGAGGGTCGGGTATCGGCGACCTTGGCGCAGTGCCTCGAGTTTTTCCGGACCACTCCGCTCCGTCCGGTGGCCGATAAAGTGGATGCGGTAATGACGGTCGAGGGGGATGTGCTTCTCGATCTGGCCATGAGAGTTCCGATGCAAAGCAAAGCGCCGCCGTTCAAGCTGGACGGTACCGCGCGGCTGAGCCGGACCCGTGTCGAGCTCGCCGGTCTCGCCGAGCCGGTCGAGAAGGCCGACGGTGAACTGGGATTCACCGAGGACGGGCTGGTGTCCGGCCGGCTCCAGGGACAATGGTTGCACAAGGCCGTATCCGGCCGGGCCCGGCGCAGCGGTGATGGCCTGGACGTGGATGTGAGCGGACAGTTCCCGGTGGCGGCATTCAGGGACAGGTTTCCGAACCCCCTCTGGCGCCATCTGGCGGGGGCCATTCCCCTGACCGTGAGCGTCAGGCTGCCCGTTGCCATGGAGCCGGGCGGCGGTGTGCCGCTGAGTCTGAGTTCGGACCTCGTCGGCACGAAGGTGATCTTACCGGCACCTTTGGGAAAGGCGCAGGGCGAACGGAGGATGTTCCGCCTCGACACTCGGTTGGGGGGGGCTGCCACGCGGATCGACCTGAGCTATGGCGCCGACGTCACGGCGCGGCTCGATCTGGGCGGGGAAGATTACCGCCTGAAAGGTTTGCAGCTCGCGGTGGGAACGGGGTTGCCGAAGACTGCCGACGGCTCCGGCTTGCGTGTCGTGATCCGGTCGCCGAGCCTGGATCTGGCGCCTTGGGCCGATGTCTTCGCCGCCGGCGGCTCCGAGCGCGAGGGTATCGGGATGGACGTCAAGGCGCTGGACGTGCAGATCGGACGGTTGCTGTGGGATGGCGCGGCGAAAGGATCGGTGGTCGTGCAGGCGGTCGGGCGAGCGGGCGGCCTCCGGGGCATGATCGACTCGGCTTACGTCAAGGGTGGATTCGACGCCGACATGGCTGCCGGGCGGCTGTCCAACATCAAGGCCGATCTCGATTTCGTCAAACTGTCCCGGCTGGACGAGAAAGCGGTCGCTTCGACCGACTCCTGGCTGGACACCCTCCATCCGGGCAGTTTCCCGTCCTTGAGTCTGGTCGGTCGCCATGTGCTCTGGCATGGTTTCGACGTGGGGCGGCTGCAGGTCGAAGTGGACAGCCAGGCGCGCGGCATCGTGCTGCGTTCGGCCAGTCTGCGTTCCGACAATCACGAACTCGTCGTCGAGCGGGGCGAATGGACGCGCCATGGCGGTACTGACAGGACCCATATCGCCGGTACGCTCAAAGTGAAGAATTCGGGCATGCTGGCGGCGGAGTTCGGCTACCCGGAGTTCGTGCGGGATACGCCGGCGGAGGTGAACTACACACTGAACTGGGCAGAGACGCCGTTCGGGGTCTCCTCCGCCAATCTCGCCGGCACGGTCGACATGAAACTGGGCAAGGGGGCGCTGCTGAAGGTGGATGTGGGGATAGGCCGGTTTCTCGGACTGTTCAACGTCGATGCCTTGTGGCGGCGCCTCAGCCTGGACTTCTCCGACCTGTTCGGCGCCGGCATGGCCTACGACGGCATCGCCGGCAAGCTGGATATCGCCCATGGAAGGGCGGAGACGAAGGGCTTCGTGATCGACGGCGTGGCGGCCAAGATCGTGATCGATGGCGGCGTGAAGCTGGCGACCCGGGAGGTCGACCAGGTCGTGACGGTGATCCCCAACACCAGCATCGCCCTGCCCGTTGCCGGCGTCCTCATGGGCGGTCCGCTCGGGCCGGCGGTGGGAGCGGCAGTGGGGGCCGGCGTGTTCGTCGCCGACAAGATGATGGACGGACAGGTGGAGCGTCTGACCCAGACACGCTATCGGGTCGAGGGCAGCCTGGACAATCCGGTCATCACCAAGGATTCGGGCGACGCGTCGCGGGAGTGATACCGGGACGGTCAAGAATCGATTTGAAATTTGGTAGAGAGAGAAGGAATGAAAAAAATGATTTGTGCAGCGGTTCAAATGGCTTCCGGACCGCAAGTCGGGTCGAATCTGCTGGAGGCCGGCCGGCTCGTCAAGCAGGCCGCGGAGGCCGGCGCCAGGCTGGTGGTGCTGCCGGAGAATTTCGCGATCATGGGCATGACCGAAACCGACAAACTCGGTGTGGCGGAAACCGACGGCAGCGGGCCGATCCAGGAGTTTCTCGCGGGCGCGGCCGAGCGCCACAAGGTCTGGCTGGTCGGCGGGACCATGCCGATGTGCGCCGGGGACGGCCGGGTGCGGGCATCGTGCCTGGTCTACGACGACCACGGGAGACGGGTCGGCCGCTACGACAAGATACATCTGTTCGACGTCGTGGTGCCGGGTACCGAGGAAACCTACCGCGAATCCCTGACCATCGAACCCGGCACCGTGCCGCTGGTGCTGGATTCGCCGTTCGGCGCGCTGGGGATAGCCATCTGCTACGATCTCCGGTTCCCTGAACTGTTCCGCCGCATGGCGCAACAAGGGCTGGACCTCCTCGCCGTGCCGGCGGCTTTCACCGCCCGCACCGGGGCGGCGCACTGGGAAATCCTGGTGCGCGCGCGCGCGGTCGAAAATCTCTGTTATACCGTGGCATCCAACCAGGGCGGCTTCCACCTGAACGGACGGGAGACCTTCGGCCATAGCATGGTGGTCGATCCCTGGGGCAAGGTGCTTGCGTCGCTGCCCACGGGCGCCGGCATCGTCTGTGCCGAAATCGACCGCGAGCGTCTGGCGCAGGTACGCGCCTCCTTCCCCGTGCTCGAACACCGGCGCCTGCATTGCGCCTGAACCTCCCAAAGCAAACGGCTTGAGTCATCATGGCAACTGAAATCGTGGCGATCGCCGAACGGGCGATCCTGGAACCCTGCGGGCTGATCCCGCAAGACATCGAAAAGGTCGTGGCCCGGCTGGCGGGCAGCGACATCGACGATGCCGACGTCTACCTCCAGTCCAGCCATTACGAGTCCTGGTCGCTGGAGGACGGCATCGTCAAGGAGGGTTCCTACGGCATCGAGCAAGGGGCTGGACTGCGCGCCGTTTCCGGCGAGAAGACCGGCTTCGCCTACAGCGACGAGCTGGCGTTGCCGGTATTGCTGGAGGCGGCGGGTAACGCCCGCAGCATCGCCCGTGGCGGGCAGGCGGGCCGTATCGCCGTCTCCGGCGTCCAGCCCGTGCCGCGGCTGTATGCCCCGGTCGATCCGCTGGCATCGCTGCCGGCGGAAGCGAAGATCGATCTGCTGCGCAGCCTCGACGCCGAGGCCCGCCGTGCCGATCCCCGCGTCGAACAGGTGTTCGTCAGCCTCTCCGGAGGCTATTCCTCGGTGCTGATTTTCGGGTTGGACGGTGCGATGCACGGCGACGTGCGGCCCTTGGTGCGGCTCAATGTCAGCGTCATCGTCGAGGCCGGCGGCCGGCGCGAACAGGGCAGTGCCGGCGGCGGCGGACGAACCGACTACGGCTTCTTCTTCGAACGGGACCGGGCGCTGGGTTATGCCCGCGAAGCAGTGCGCCAGGCTCTGGTGAACCTGGAGGCCGGCGACGCTCCGGCCGGGACCATGACGGTGGTGCTGGGCCCCGGCTGGCCCGGCATCCTGCTGCACGAGGCCATCGGCCACGGTCTGGAAGGCGATTTCAACCGCAAAGGCACGTCCGCCTTCAGCGGCCGGGTCGGGGAGAGGGTCGCCTCGCCTCTATGTACCGTGGTGGATGACGGCACCTTGCCCAACCGCCGCGGTTCCTTGAGCATCGATGACGAAGGCACGCCCACCCGCCGGACCGTGCTGATCGAAGACGGCATCCTCAAGGGCTACATGCAGGACAGGCTCAACGCCCGCCTGATGGGCGCGGCACCCACGGGTAACGGCCGCCGCGAGTCCTACCAGTGCCTGCCCATGCCGCGCATGACCAACACCTACATGCTGCCGGGCGAGCATGCGCCGGAGGAGATCATCGCTTCCGTGGCGAAAGGTCTGTACGCCCGCAATTTCGGCGGCGGCCAGGTCGACATCACGTCCGGCAAGTTCGTGTTCTCCGCCAGTGAGGCCTATTTGATCGAAGGCGGTCGCATCACTCGGCCGGTGCGGGGCGCCACCCTGATCGGCAACGGACCGGATGTGCTGACGCGGGTCAGCATGGTTGGCAACGACCTGGAACTCGACCCCGGCGTCGGCACTTGCGGCAAGGACGGGCAGAGCGTGCCCGTGGGAGTCGGCCAGCCGACCCTGAAAATCGACGGATTGACCGTAGGAGGTACCCGTGTCTGACACTAGAACCGAACTCGAACGGCTCGAATCGCTGACCCGCCTCTGCCTGGAGGAAGCCGCCAGGCAGGGCGCGAGTGCCGCCGAAGTCGCCTGCAGCGCCGACCAGGGTCTCTCGCTCACCGTCCGGCTGGGCGCAGTGGAAACCATCGAGCACCACCGCAGCCAGGGTGTCGGGATCACGGTTTATTACGGGCAACGCAAGGGGTCGGCAAGCACCACGGATCTCAGCGAACGGGCGCTGACGGATACCGTAGGCGCGGCCTGCCGGATCGCCCGCTATGGCGCCGAAGACCCCTGCGCCGGCCTGCCCGAAGCGGAGCTGCTGGCCAAGGACATCCCGGACCTGGACCTCTATCATCCCTGGACGCTGGACGCGGAGCAGGGCATCGAACTGGCCCTGGCCTGTGAAAACGCGGCACGCGGTCATTCCGACGCGATCACCAACTCGGAAGGCGCCAGTCTCAACGCCTTCGAAGGCGTACGGGTACTTGGCAACAGCCTCGGCTTCCTGCACGGCTACGCCAGCAGTCGTCACAGTCTGTCCTGTTCGGTGATCGGCGAGCGCGACGGCAACATGCAGCGGGACGATTGGTGGACCGTGGCGCGCGACCCGGCCGAGCTGGAATCCGCCGAAGCGGTGGGACGCAAGGCCGCCGAGCGCACCGTGCGCCGGTTGGGTGCGCGGGGCCTGTCGACCCGGCAATGCCCCGTGCTGTTCGCCGCCGACGTGGCTTCCAGTCTGATCGGCCATCTGATCGCAGCGATCCGCGGCGGCAATCTCTACCGCAAGTCCTCATTCCTGCTCGACGCCCTGGGACAACGCATCTTCCCCGAGTTCGTCCACATCCATGAACGGCCGCACCTTCTCCGGGGCTTGGGCAGTGCCCCTTACGATGCCGAAGGCGTGGCGACCCGGGACCGCGACCTGGTCCGCGACGGCGTGCTCGAATCCTATGTGTTGAGCACCTACTCCGCCCGCAAGTTGGGGTTGCAGACCACCGGCAACGCCGGCGGCGTGCACAATCTCATCGTCGCTCCGGGGCAGGAGGACTGCGACACCCTGATCCGGCGGATGGGCACCGGTTTGATCGTCACCGAACTCCTGGGGCAGGGCGTCAACATCGTCACCGGCGACTATTCGCGCGGTGCGGCGGGTTACTGGGTGGAAAACGGTGAAATCCGGTTCCCGGTGGAGGAAATCACCATCGCTGGCAATCTCCGGGACATGTTCGGCCACGTCGTCGCCATCGGCAACGACGTCGACCTCCGCGGCAACATTCGCACCGGATCGATTCTGATCGAGTCCATGACGGTGGCGGGTGATTGACGGGCCGCAAAGCTGGTTTGCGAGTCATACGCCGCAGGACGGCCCGGCGCATGGCCGTGACGGCGTCACGGGGCGAATGGGCGCCGGCCCGGAACATGCCGGGAAGCAAACTCCTCCCCCCGGTGGGGGCTGCTTCCCTCGCGGGGGAGAAGGACAGGGATGAGGACGGGATTCGGCCTTTCGCCTGCAGCCGCTTCACGACAAGCATGAGCTGCGCCGAAGACTGCGGCAGCCCGGGAGTTTTCCAGGCATTTCCCGCGACCCGGGCCGATGGGTCGTTAGGCCAGAGCCGCTTCGACCGGGTGTGCTGAATGACGAATTGATGGGCTTTCGCGCCGGCGATGACGAAAGTTTTCAAGCCAGATTTCGATCGTTTCCGATTCGCCCATGAGGTCGATCGCGATAAAACCTGGACCCGTGTCTATGGCCGGTGCCGTTGCGGAGCGCCGGTCTGGCGCGCGGGGCTTCTCCAGGGAAAGCGGCCCGCGGTCGGGAGAACCGCCTGAACGGCACGAAACACTGCGACGGGCGAGCCGGCCGAGGCCAGACCGTGGCCGAGCGGCATCGACCCGCCGGTCGAAGGGCGATTCGGTTCTTTCCGCCGAAAACCGGGCAAGCCCAATGCCGGGGATCGAGGACCCGGATCTCGGCGGAATCGGCAGCAGCGGCTTCTTCAGTTGCGACGCCGGATGGCGTCGGGGATTTCGGTTGTCTCGTGGACGGCGTAGGCTACTCCGGATGCCGTTCCGGGGTCGTCTGGGAACGGTCTGTTTGGGTCGGGGGCTGCGAGTCGGGAGGGTTCGGTGGACGCACAGGGCGATCGTGAGATGTACGTTCTGGCCGGGAAGGTCGGTCGGCAGCTGCAAGACCGGGGGCGCCGTCTGGTCACGGCCGAATCCTGCACCGGAGGCTGGATCGCCCAGTGCGTGACGTCCGTCCCCGGCAGCTCGGGTTGGTTCGAACGCGGCTTCGTGACCTACAGTAATGAATCCAAGCAGGAGCTGCTCGGCGTGCCGGCCAGACTGATCGCGACGCACGGTGCGGTGAGTGCGGAAACCGTGGCGGCCATGGTCGGCGGGGCGCTGGCGCACAGCCGGGCCGACTGCGCGGTGGCGGTCAGCGGCATCGCCGGTCCCGAAGGCGGCAGTCCGGACAAGCCGGTGGGAACCGTCTGGCTGGCCTGGCAGTTGAAAGGGGAAGCACCCCTCACGCGGTGTTTCCGGTTCGAGGGCGACCGGGAGGCGGTGCGGCGGCAAGCCGTGATGGCGGCTCTGGAAGGACTGACCGATGTCTGCTCAGGCGCTTCCTGAACCGTCTCCGCTGCGTCTGTTTTTCGCGCTTTGGCCGGACGCGGGTGTTCGTGAGACCTTGGGTAGGCTGGTCCGCCCCCTCCGCCGTACGGTCAAAGGGCGCTGGGTCGAGCCGGACAAGCTCCATCTCACTCTGGCATTCCTGGGGGCGGTGCCGCCGGAACGTTTGCCGGAGCTGACAGCAATGACTGAGGATCTCGATCTGCCGCCCTTTGAGTTGGCGCTGGACCGGCTGGAATACTGGCAGCGTAACCGAGTGTTGTGTCTGGGAGCAAGCGCAACCCCCCCGCTGCTCATCGAACTGGTCGGAATCCTGAATTCGAAGCTGGGTCGGGCGGGATTCCCTGTCGAGCGGCGGCCGTTCCGGCCGCATCTGACATTGGCGCGCAAGGCCGAGGCGGCCTGGTCCGCCATGCCTTTGAAGACGTCCGTGACCTGGCCGGTGGATCGCGTCACCCTCGTCGAGTCGCGCCTTTCCAGGGCCGGCCCGCTCTATCTCGTGCGTGCCGAAAAGCAGTGGCGGGCTATGCCCGAAATGGCCGCTATGAAATAATGTCGATTTCCACTTTCGACGCAGTAACCCGGATGGACGAGAACAAACGCAAGGCCTTGGGTGCCGCTCTTTCCCAGATCGAGAAACAGTTCGGCAAGGGATCGGTGATGCGCATGGGCGATGTCGCGGCGGTCCGGGACATCGACGTGATTCCCACCGGCTCCCTGGCGCTGGACATCGCGCTGGGCTGCGGCGGTTTGCCGCGTGGTCGCATCGTCGAGATTTACGGGCCGGAGTCCTCGGGCAAGACGACGCTGACTCTGGAGGTCATCGCCCAGGCGCAGAAGACCGGCGGTGTGGCGGCTTTCGTGGATGCCGAGCATGCCCTGGACCCGGTCTATGCCGAGAAGATCGGAGTGAACCTCGACGATCTGCTGGTGTCCCAGCCGGATACCGGCGAGCAGGCGCTGGAAATCGCGGACATGCTGGTGCGTTCCGGCGGCGTGGACGTCGTGGTGATCGACTCGGTGGCGGCGCTGACGCCCAAGGCCGAACTCGAAGGCGAGATGGGCGATTCGCACATGGGTCTGCAGGCCAGACTGATGTCGCAGGCCTTGCGCAAGCTGACCGCCAACATCAAGCGCTCCAACACCCTGGTGATCTTCATCAACCAGATCCGCATGAAGATCGGCGTGATGTTCGGCAATCCGGAGACCACCACCGGCGGTAACGCGCTCAAGTTCTACGCCTCGGTGCGGCTGGACATCCGCCGTTCGGGGGCGATCAAGAACGGCGACGAGGTGATCGGGAACGAAACCCGCGTCAAGGTCGTGAAGAACAAGGTGGCTCCGCCGTTCCGCACCGCCGACTTCGAGATTCTCTATGGCGAGGGCATCTCGCGCGAGGGCGAACTGATCGACCTCGGCGTGAACCACGACATCGTACAGAAGTCCGGTTCCTGGTACAGCTATGGCGGCGACCGCATCGGCCAGGGCAAGGACAACGTCCGGATCTATCTCAAGGAGCATCCGGAGGTCGCGGCTGCCATCGAGGCGGCCGTTCGCGAGAAGGCGTTGGCCGGGTTCCAGCACGCACCGTCCACCGAGCGTGCAGCGCTGGAGGAGAGCGGGTTCTGAGCGGAACCGAAGACACGTTCGAAGCCGCACGTGCCGTTTGCCTGCGGCTCTTGGCGCGGCGCGAACACAGCCGGCTCGAGCTCCAGCGCAAGCTCGCCGCCCGTGGTTTCGAATTCCCGACGATAGCAGCCGTTCTGGCCGAGTGTTCGGACCGGGGGTGGCAGAGCGATGCCCGTTTTGCCGAAGGTTTCGTGTGCGCCCGCAAGGCGAAAGGGTACGGCGTCAACAGGATTCGTCAGGAACTGCGCCTGCGCGGGGTCGAGGCGGACCTTGCGGATTCCAGGGACTGGATGACGGACATGGATCGTGTCTATACGAAGAAATATCGCGGAAAACTTGCGGTGACGACGCCTCGGGAGCGTGCGTCAAGGGCGAGATTTCTCGCGCAACGGGGTTTCACGTCCTCCCAGATCCGGGATTTTTTCGAGCGTCTGGGAGTGGACGGCGAATACCCGGACACCGATTGAAGACCTTGGAAAACCGAGCATGACCAGTGCGGAATTACGCGCCCGATTCCTGAAATTCTTCGCCGACCGCGGCCATACCGTCGTGGCTTCCAGTTCCCTGGTGCCCGTCAACGATCCCACCCTGCTGTTCACCAATGCTGGCATGGTGCAGTTCAAGGATGTGTTTCTGGGGCGCGAGCACCGCCCCTACGTACGCGCGGCGAGCGCCCAACGCTGTGTCCGTGCGGGTGGCAAGCACAACGATCTGGAGAATGTCGGCTACACGGCGCGTCATCACACCTTTTTCGAGATGCTGGGCAATTTCAGCTTCGGCGACTACTTCAAGCGCGAGGCGATCGTCTACGCCTGGGAGTTCCTGACCGAGGTGCTCATGCTGCCGCCGGAACGGCTGTGGATCACGGTATACGCCGAGGACAAGGAAGCCGAGCGGATCTGGCTGGAAGAGGTCGGCGTCGATCCGGGCCGCTTCACCCGCATCGCCACCTCCGACAATTTCTGGTCCATGGGCGACACCGGTCCGTGCGGACCGTGCAGCGAGATTTTCTATGACCATGGTCCCTCCGTCGCCGGCGGACCTCCCGGGACGCCGGAAGAAGACGGCGACCGCTACGTCGAAATCTGGAACCTGGTGTTCATGCAGTACGAGCGTGCCGGCGACGGCACGCTGACGCCTCTCCCCAAGCCCTCGGTGGATACCGGCATGGGGTTGGAGCGGCTCGCTGCGGTGATGCAGCGGGTGCGCAACAATTACGACATCGACCTGTTTCGCAATCTGGTCAAGGCCGCGGCCGAGTTGGCCGGCACGGCCGACCTCGCCCAAAGTTCGCTGCGGGTGATCGCCGACCACATCCGCTCCTGCGCCTTCCTGGTCACCGACGGCGTACTCCCGTCCAACGAAGGAAGGGGTTACGTCCTGCGCCGGATCATCCGCCGGGCGATCCGCCACGGCTACAAGCTCGGCATCCGTGAGCCGTTCTTTTACAAGCTGGTCGGGCCGCTCTGTGCGGAAATGGGCCAGGCCTACCCCGAACTGGTCGAGGCCCGCCCGCGGGTCGAACAGGTGCTCGACAAGGAGGAGGAGCGCTTCGCCGAGACGCTGGAGCAGGGCATGAAGATACTCGACGTCGCCATACGCGATCTGGGTAGCCCGGTGATATCGGGTGACACCGCCTTCCAGCTTTACGATACGTACGGCTTCCCCGTCGATCTGACCGCGGACGTGGCGCGTGAGCATGGTCTGCAGGTGGACATGGCCGGATTCGAGCGGGCCATGGAGGCCCAGCGCGAGCGGGCGCGGGCGGCCAGCCATTTCAGCGTGGATTACTCCCAGGAGGTCCATCTCGACGTGGCGTGCGAATTCACCGGCTACTGGACCGCCGTCGAGGACACGCGGATCGTGGCGCTGCTGCGCGACGGTCAGGCCGTGGACCGGCTGGAGGCCGGCGAGGACGGCGTGGTCGTGCTGGAGAAGACGCCGTTCTATGCCGAATCCGGCGGCCAGGTGGGCGACCGCGGCATGATCCGCAGCGACTCGGCGGTGTTCGAGGTGGCGGATACCCGCAAGCAGGGCAGCGACCTGATCCTGCACCGGGGGAAGCTGCGCGAGGGAGCCTTGCTCCGGGGCGCGGTCTGCCGGGCGGAGGTGGAGCAATCCCTGCGCCAGGCCACGGCCTTGAATCATTCGGCCACCCATCTCTTGCATGCGGCGCTGCGCCGGGTGCTCGGAGAGCACGTCACGCAGAAAGGGTCTCTGGTCGACCCCGAACGGCTGCGGTTCGATTTCTCGCATTTCGAACCTGTCAGTCCGGAGCAGCTCGACGAAATCGAGCGTTTGGTCAACCGGGAAATCCGTCGCAATGCCGAGGTCACCGCCGAGGTCATGGCCAAGGACGCCGCAATGAGGCTCGGCGCCATGGCACTGTTCGGCGAAAAATACGGTGACGATGTGCGGGTGCTCAGGATCGGCGATTTTTCCACCGAGTTGTGCGGCGGCATCCACGCCCGCCGGGCCGGCGACATCGGCCTGTTCAAGATCGTGAGTGAAAGCGGCGTCGCCGCCGGCGTGCGCCGCATCGAAGCCGTCACCGGGGCTGCCGCGGTGGAGGCGGTCGAGGCCACGGAACGTTTGCTGCGACGGCTGGCCGAGCGCATGAAGGCCGGCCGCGACACCCTTGAAGAACGGCTCGATCAGATGTTCGAGAAGAACCGCGCGCTGGAAAGGGAGCTGGAACGGCTGAAAGCCAAGACGGCCGGCGCAGCCGGTGCCGACCTGGCGTCTCGGGCGGTCGACATCGCGGGCGTCAAGGTACTGGCCGCGCGCGTCGATGAGGCGGACGCCAGGATGCTGCGCGAGTTGGTGGATCAGCTCAAGGACAGGCTGGGCAGCGCCGCCATCGTGCTGGCTGCGGTGGAAGGCGGGAAAGTTAGCCTGGTCGCCGGCGTGACCAGGGACCAGACCGGCCATATCCGTGCCGGCGATCTGGTCAACAGCGTCGCGACCCGTATCGGAGGCAAGGGCGGTGGGCGGCCCGATCTGGCCCAGGCGGGCGGCAATCGGCCAGAGGAGTTGCAGGGCGCCCTCGACGGCGTCCCGGAATGGGTGCGGCGGATGCTCAATGCCTAGCCTTTTCAGGATTCGAACGTAACAGACATCGACCATGGCTTTATTCGTACACAAATACGGCGGCACCTCGGTCGGCTCGCCGGAGCGGATCAAGGACGTCGCGAAGAACGTCATCCGGGCGCGCAGCCGGGGCGACGACATCATCGTCGTGGTGTCGGCCATGAGCGGCGAAACCAACCGCCTGGTGGCGCTGGCGCATGAAATGCACGAAAGGCCCAGCACCCGTGAAATGGATGTGCTGCTGGCCACCGGCGAGCAGGTCACGATCGCGCTGTTGAGCATGGCGCTGGAGGCGGCAGGGTGCCCGGCCTGTTCCTATACCGGCGGGCAGGTGCGGATCCTCACCGACGATGCACACACCAAGGCGCGCATCCTCGACATCGACACCGACCGTATCCGCAGCGATCTCGCGGCCGGACGCGTGGTCGTGGTGGCGGGTTTCCAGGGGATCACCGAGGCGGGTGACATCACCACCTTGGGGCGGGGCGGCTCCGACACCACGGCGGTCGCTCTGGCCGCTGCACTCAAGGCGGACGAATGCCTGATTTATACCGACGTGGATGGCGTCTATACCACGGATCCAAGGATCGAACCGAAGGCGCGCCGGCTGGACCGCATCACCTTCGAGGAAATGCTCGAAATGGCGAGCCTGGGGTCCAAGGTGCTGCAGATTCGCTCGGTCGAATTCGCCGGCAAGTACAACGTCCCCCTGAGAGTCTTGTCCAGTTTCGCAGCCGGTCCCGGCACATTGATTACATATGAGGAAGCAAGTGTGGAAAAACCTTTGATCTCCGGTATCGCCTTCAATCGCGACGAAGCGAAACTGACCGTCAAGGGCGTGCCGGACAAGCCGGGCGTGGCATATCAGATCCTGGGGCCCGTCGCCCATGCCAACATCGAAGTGGACATGATCGTCCAGAACGTCGCGGAGGATGCGACCACGGATTTCACGTTTACCGTCCACCGCAACGACTACCGCAAGGCGCTCGACATCCTGCAGGCGACTTGCACGGCCCTGGGCGCGCGCGAAGTGGCGGGAGACGACAAGATCGTGAAAGTTTCGCTGGTGGGCGTGGGGATGCGCTCGCATGCCGGGATCGCCGCCCGGATGTTCGAAGCCCTGGCGCGGGAAGGCATCAACATCCGCATGATATCCACTTCCGAAATCAAGATTTCCATCGTCGTGGACGAAAAATACCTCGAGCTGGCGGTACGTACCCTGCACGAGGCGTTCAATCTCGATCGCGAGCCGGACGCGGTTTGAGCCCGGAGTCGGCCGAACCTTTATCCTGTGACCGAAAGCTGCTAGAATCGATCAACTGGTAGATTGATCGCGCCTGACGGGTGGGGGTTGGCAGCGCGGCAGCCGCGGCTCTTGTCAACTTGGTGTGGGCAATGGACAAAGGAAGGGTTTATGCTGATTTTGACTCGTAGAGTGGGTGAAACCCTGATGATTGGTGATGACGTGACAGTCACTGTGCTGGGTGTGAAGGGAAACCAGGTGCGCATCGGAGTCAATGCGCCGAAGGACGTGTCCGTTCATCGCGAAGAGATTTACGAAAGGATCAAGAAAGAGCAGCAGGCCGGTCCCGAGCGCGACAGCGATTGATTCCTTCCCGTTTTCCCTGGAGAGATGGCCGAGAGGCTGAAGGCGCTCCCCTGCTAAGGGAGTATGCGGTCAAAAGCTGCATCGAGGGTTCGAATCCCTCTCTCTCCGCCAGTTCAGGATAAGCCCGGTGCCGGATGGCGACCGGGTTTTTCTTTTCAACCCTGGTGCTTCCCAGTGGGGCAAGACGGCAGGGCTTCACAATTACTCAGGATCGCATACAATACGCGTTTTTATCCGTACGGTTTGACTAGAGGCACAGGCATGGTAAGCATTCGGTTGGCGCGCGGCGGCGCAAAGAAGCGTCCTTTCTATCACGTCGTGGTTGCGGAGAGCCGCAGCAAGCGTGATGGCCGTTATATCGAGCGCGTGGGGTTTTTCAATCCGATTGCACGGGGCCAGGAAGAGCGCCTGCGGCTGGATGAGGGCCGCATCGCGTACTGGATCGGCACCGGCGCCAAGCCTTCGGACCGCGTGGTTTCGCTGATCAAGGAATTCAAGAAGCAGCAACAGGTTTGATGCCGGGGAATTCCGGCAATGATCGGTCCGTCGTGGTGGGCCGGGTTTCCGGCGCCTTCGGTGTGAGGGGCTGGGTCAAGGCCGTTTCCTTCACCGATCCTCCCGTCAATCTGGTCGGTTACCGACCTTGGACGTTGCGGCGGGGTGATGCCGAGCGCAGGGCCGACGTTTTGGAAGGCCGCGAGCACGGCAATGCAGTGATCGTGCGGCTGCAGGGCGTCGATACCCGTGAACAGGCCGAGGCGCTGAAAGGCTTCGAAGTGACGGTTCGCCGGAGCCAACTGCCGCCACCAGCGCCGGGAGAGTATTACCGTGTCGACCTGGTCGGCTTGAAGGTAGTCAACCTGGGAGAGACGGTCTTGGGCGAGGTCGTCGACGTGATGGAAACCGGTGCCAACGATGTGCTGGTGGTGCAGGGCGACCGCGAACGGCTTTTGCCGTTCGTACAGGGCGTATTCGTCAAATCCGTGAATCTGGAGGAGTCGCGGATAGTGGTCGACTGGGACCCAGGGTTCTGAAATAGCGGGTGGTTGCGTGCGTTTCGACATCGTGACCCTGTTCCCGGAGATGGTCCGGGACGCGGCGCGGTACGGTGTCACGGGGCGGGCGCTCGCCGCGGGAAAGGTCTCCCTGGAGGTGTGGAACCCCCGGGATTTCACCCGCGATCGTCATCGCACCGTAGACGACCGGCCGTACGGCGGTGGTCCCGGCATGGTGATGAAGGTGGAGCCCTTGCGGGATGCCATTCGTGCGGCGAAGGGGCAGGCGACGCCGGGGGCGCGGGTCGTGCTCATGAGTCCGCAGGGCACCCGGCTCGATCAAGCAGCGGTGCGCAGGTTCGCAGCGGCCCCGGGCCTGATCCTGGTGGCGGGCCGTTACGAAGGCGTGGACGAGCGTCTCATCGAAACCGAGATCGACGAAGAGTGGTCGATCGGCGATTACGTGTTGAGCGGCGGTGAACTGCCGGCCTTGGTCGTATTCGACGCGGTGGTGCGCCTCCTGCCGGGTGTGCTGGGCGACGCGGAATCGGCGGAGCAGGACTCTCATGCCGAGGGTTTGCTGGATCATCCGCACTACACCCGGCCGGAACGGGTAGCAGGGCGGGACGTTCCCGCGGTGTTGCAGAGCGGCAACCATGCCGCGATCGGGCGCTGGCGCCTGAAGCAGGCACTGGGGAAAACATGGCTCAAGCGGCCGGATTTGCTGGCCTGCCGGGTGATGACTCCGGAGCAGCTCGAGCTCCTGGATGAATTCAAGCGGGAATTTGAACTTCAAAAGAACAGAGGTTAGTTTCATGAATATCGTTCAACAGCTCGAATCCGAATGGATGAGCGGCAAGACCATTCCGGCGTTCGGTCCCGGCGATACCGTCGTGGTGCAGGTGAAGGTCAAGGAAGGCAACCGCGAGCGTCTGCAGGCCTTCGAAGGCGTGGTCATCGCCAAGCGCAACCGCGGCTACAATTCCGCCTTCACCGTGCGCAAGGTTTCCCACGGCGAAGGCGTGGAGCGCGTGTTCCAGACCTACAGTCCGCAGGTCGAGGAAATCCAGGTCAAGCGGCGCGGCGACGTGCGGCGGGCGAAGCTGTACTACCTGCGTGACCGTGCCGGCAAGGCGGCCCGTATCAAGGAAAAGATCTGACCGCTCGCAGGGCGTTTGCGCAGATTGATCGGTCGACGAGAATGAAGGGCGGTTTTTCCGCCCTTTGTTTTTGAGGGGAAGGGGTGAGTGAGGTTCTGCCCGATGCCGGAGCAGTCCGGGAGGCCGACCTTCTGGCGATCCAGCGCTTCGTCGAGTCGCTGTGGGTGGAAGAGGGTTTGAGCCCTCACACACTCAAGGCCTACGGGAGCGATCTCCGTCTCTTCGCAGCCTGGCTGGCAACCAACCGGCGCGCGGAGCTGACTGCACTGACCGGGGAAGACATCGAGGCCTATCTGGGGTGGAGGCACAGCCGGAAAAGCAAGAGCCGGACTTCGGCGCGCGTACTTTCCTCCATCCGGCATTTCTGCGCGTACCGACTGCGACGGGGAGAGATCACCGGTGATCCTTGTGCCTTGATTGCTCCGCCGAAGCTGGGGCGTTTCCTTCCCGACACGCTGACAGAATCGGAGGTGGAGGCCCTGCTGGCCGCGCCGGACGTCGATACGCCGCTGGGCTTCCGCGACCGGGCCATGCTGGAAATGCTCTACGCCACCGGTTTGCGCGTCTCCGAGCTGGTCGGTTTGAGCTTCGGCCAGATCAGTCTGCGCCAGGGGGTGGTCCGGATCAGTGGCAAGGGGGACAAGGACCGGCTGGTGCCTGTCGGCGAGGAGGCCCTGGACTGGCTGGAGCGCTATCTCGACAAGGTGCGGCCGGTCACCCTGAAGGGTAGGCAGAGTGATTTCCTGTTCGTCACCGACCGGGGGGGGGCGATGACGCGCCAGGCCTTCTGGCATCTCATCAAGCGTTACGCCGGGCAGGCCGGGATTTCCAAGCCGTTGTCCCCCCATACGCTGCGTCATGCCTTCGCGACTCATCTGCTGAATCACGGGGCGGATCTCCGCGTCGTGCAAATGCTGCTCGGACACAGCGACCTGTCGACCACCCAGATCTATACCCATGTCGCCCAGGAGCGGCTCAAGGAACTGCATACCCGCTTCCATCCGCGGGGCTGAGGAGGAATACAAGAGAATGTCCAGCATCCATCCCACCGCCTGTGTCGCGCCGACGGCCAAACTCGGCGCCGACATCTCCGTCGGACCTTTCGCCGTCGTCGAGGATTATGTCGAACTTGGCGACGGCTGCCGGATCGGTGCCCACGCCGTGATCCACGCCTACGTTCGGATGGGGCGGGCGAACGTGGTCCATCCCCATGCCGTGCTCGGCGGTCTGCCGCAGGATCTGGGGTTCGATCCAGCCACGGAAACCTATGTCGAACTCGGCGACGGCAACGTGTTGCGCGAAGGCGTGACCATCAGCCGGGCCACCCGGGCGGGCGGCTCGACCCGGCTGGGATCGAACAACTACCTCATGAACAATACCCACGTCGGTCACGATTGCGTGCTGGGTGACCACAACATCCTGGCCAGCGGCGCCACGCTGGGCGGTCACTGCCGGGTGGACGACCGGGTATTTTTCGGCGGCGGGGTGATGGTGCACCAGTTCTGCAGGATCGGCAGTCTCGCGATGCTGCAGGGACTGGCCGGCATCAATAAGGACGTGATCCCTTTCACCCTGGTCGGCGGCCGTCCCGGCAAGCACTATCGCCTCAATCTGATCGGCATGCGCCGGGCCGGCATCGACGGCGATCGGCTCAAGACCGTTTCGGCCGCCTTCCGCCGCCTGCGCGCCCGGGCAGGGCTCGACGGTCTGCCCGACACGCCGGAGCTGGCCTATCTACGCGCCTGGTGTGGCGCGGGTTCCAAGCGCGGCACCCTCGCCTTCTTCGAGCCGGAATCGCGCGAGCCGGACTGATTCAGAAACCCCCAAGGTTGCTTCCATGAATCCTTTGAAATGTGCCGTGATCGGCGTTGGTTATCTCGGTAAGTTCCACGCGGAAAAATATGCTGCCCTTCCGGGCTGCGAACTGGTCGCCGTGGTCGACGCCGATCCGGTCACCGCGGCGGAGATCGGCGATCGCCTGGGTGTCCGCGGCCTGACTGATCATCGTGCCCTGCTGGGCAAGGTGGATGCGGTGAGCGTCGTGGTGCCGACCAGTCTGCACCACCGCGTCGCCCGGGATTTTCTCGAGGCCGGCGCGCACGTGCTGGTGGAGAAGCCCATCACCGTCACGGTGGAGGAGGCCGACGAGCTGATCCGGATCGCCAAGGAAAAACAGCGCGTGCTGATGGTCGGCCACCTGGAGCGCTTCAACGCCGCCGTGCTGGGGCTGGACCTGGATCACCACAAGCCGCTGTTCATCGAATCGCACCGGCTGGCGCCGTTCAAGCCCCGCGCCAACGATGTCAGTGTGGTGCTGGACCTGATGATCCACGACATCGACATCATCCTCGACATGGTCGATTCCGAGGTGGAGCGTATCGATGCCAAGGGTGTGGCCGTGCTCACCGGCGACATCGACATCGCCAACGCCCGCCTCCAGTTCAAGAGCGGCTGTGTCGCCAATGTCACCGCCAGCCGGGTGAGCCTGAAGGTCGAACGCAAGATGCGCATGTTCATGCCCAACGCCTATGTTTCGGTCGATTTCCAGAACCGCGTGCTGGCCCGCCATCGCAAGGGCGAGGGCGAGATGTTCCCCGGCGTGCCGGAAATCCTCAGCGAAGAATCGGTGTTCGAGAACGGCGACGCCCTGATGGAGGAAATCCGCCATTTCCTCGATTGCATCCGCGAGCACCGGGAGCCGCTGGTGTCCGGAGCGGCCGGGCGCCGGGCGCTGGCGACGGCCATCGAAATCACGAATTTGCTGAAAGTTCAAGAATCGAGGAGTTGTACCGCATGATCCCCATGGTTGATCTCAAGACCCAGTATGCCCGGCTGAAACCGGAAATCGACAAGGGGCTGGCGGATGCGCTGGAATCCTGTGCCTTCGTGCTCGGCCCGAACGTGCAGGCCTTCGAGAAGGAGGCCGCCGGCTATCTGGGCGTGAAGCATGCCATCGGGGTGGCATCGGGTACCGACGCCTTGCATCTGGCCCTGCTCGCTGCCGGCATCGGCGAGGGCGACGAGGTCATCACCTCGCCCTTCACCTTCATCGCGACGGCGGAGGCGATCCGCTACGTCGGCGCCAAGCCGGTGTTCGTCGACATTGACGCCAAGACCTTCAATCTCTGCCCGGCAGCGGTCGAAGCCGCGGTGACGGCCAGGACCCGTGCCATCATGCCGGTGCATCTGTTCGGCCAGCCGGCCGACATGCCGCGGCTGCAGTCCATCGCCGAGTGCCATGGGTTGAAGATCGTCGAAGACTGCGCGCAGTCGTTCGGCGCCACCATAGGCGGCCGCCAGACCGGCAGTTTCGGGGTGAGTTCAGGTTTCAGCTTCTTCCCCAGCAAGAACCTGGGCTGCTACGGCGACGGCGGCCTGGTGACGACCGATTCGGACGAGGTGGCGGAGCAGGTCAGGATGCTGCGTAACCACGGCTCGAAGGTGCGTTACTATCACGACGTGATCGGCTACAACAGCCGGCTGGATGAGCTGCAGGCAGTGGTACTGCGGGTCAAGCTCAAATACATCGACGAATTCAACGCCAACCGACGCCGCGTCGCCCATCTGTATTCGGAACTTCTGGGCGGGATCGCCGAGGTGCCTTACGAGGATGGCATCGGCCAGCACGTCTACCACCAGTACACTCTGCTGAGCGACCGCCGTGATGCCATCCTGGAGGCGCTGCAGAAAGCCGGAATCGGCTGCGCGATCTACTACCCCGTGCCGCTGCACCGGCAGAATGTGTTTGCGCGGGATTACGCCGATCTCAGCCTGCCGGTCTGCGAGGCGGTGGCGGCGCGTTGCATCTCCCTGCCGATCTTCCCCGAGCTGGCGGAAGCGGACATCCGCAGGATCGCGGACGCGGTGCGCCAGGCGGTGAATGGCTGAGCGTGCTCCGCTGGTGATGCTGGTCGCGGGGGAAGTCTCCGGCGATCAGCATGCCGCTGCCATGTTCCGCGAACTCCGGACCCTGATTCCGCAAGTCCGCGGCATCGGTATGGGCGGCTCCGCCATGCGCGAGGCCGGCATCGACATCCGGGTCGATTCCACCGGGCTGGGCGTCATCGGTCTGGCCGAGATCGCCCGCCATTACGGTGAAATCCGCCGAGCGCTCGAGGCCATGAAGGCATTGGCCCGCACCGAGCGGCCCGATCTGCTGATCTGCGTCGACTACAAGGAATTCAATTTCCGCCTGGCCCGGGCCGCCAAGGCCGCCGGCATCAAGGTGCTGTTCTACGTCAGCCCGCAGGTGTGGGCGTGGCGGCCGGGACGGGTCAAGAGCTATGGCAAGGCGATCGACCACATGGCCGTGATCTTTCCCTTCGAAGTGCCCTTCTACGAAAGGCATGGCATTCCGGTGACCTATGTCGGTCATCCTCTTGCCGGTAGGATTGCGCCGGTGGCTGACAAAGGGAAGGTACGGCGGGAGCAGGGGATGGACGGGCCCGGTCCCCTGGTCGGCCTGCTGCCGGGCAGCCGGGGCAATGAAATCCGCCGGCTGCTGCCGATGCTGCTGCAGACCGCGGCGCGAATCGCCGGGGAGCGACCGGATGCCCGGTTCGTGCTGATCCAGGCGCCATCGGTCGCCGACGAGCTGTTGGCCGCCGAACTGGAGACGGCGCCGGTGCCGGTTCGGGTCGTCAAGGAACGGCGCCATGAGATCTTGGGCAGTTGCGATGCGGTGATCACCACCTCGGGCACGGCGACCCTGGAAGTCGCTCTCCTCGGCGTGCCCATGGTCATCGTCTACAAGCTGGCACCGCTGAGCTATTGGCTCGGAAGGCTGCTGGTAACCATCCCTTTCATCGGCCTGCCCAACATCCTGGCGGGGCGCAGGATCGTTGAGGAGTTCATCCAGCACGCAGCCAATGCGGAGATGGTCGGCGGCGAGATCCTGCGGATCCTGAATGATCCGGCCTACGCACTGCGGATCCGGGACGATCTGGTGGAGGTGAGGACCCTGCTGGGCGAAGGCGGCGGTTCCCGGCGTCTGGCCGAACTGGCCGCGGAATTGCTTGAACGGCCGGCCCGGTAGCGGCGCATTTGTTTCCCGCTGCCTGCAGGAGTATTCTCGCAAGCCGTTTTTCACTCACCCCGAAATGAACCCATGAGCCGTGCATTCGTCAAGGAAACCGACGGTGAAGAGCTGGACGATGGTGCGCCGGAGCGCCCCGTCAGCCCGCATCCGAACTACGTGACACCGGCGGGGCTGGCCCAGCTCCAGGCCAGGGTCGCGGAGCTCACGGCCGAACGGCAGCGTCTGCTGGGCGACGAATCGGTCGGTGCGAAACAGCAGCTCCGCCGTGTCGAGCGCGAACTGCGCTATTACGACGAGCGGGTCGTCAGCGCCATCCCGGTCGATCCCGCGGCTCGGTCCGGAGACCGGGTCCATTTCGGGGCGACGGTCGAGGTGGAGGACGAGGCCGGCAATGTGCAGCGCTATTCCATCGTCGGTGAAGATGAGGCGGACGCGGCCCACGGTAAGATCAGCTGGGTGTCACCCTTGGCCAGGGCGCTGCTGAATGCAGAGGCGGGCGATACGGTCACGTGGAAGAGGCCGGCCGGCGACAAGGAACTTCATATCCTTGCCATCCATCCTTACCGCTAGCTCTCTTTTGTCATGGAGCATTCCCTGCCGCCCTACCGCCTTCGCCGTAGCCCGCGTGCCAAGTATCTGCGGCTGCTGATACGTCCCGACGGCATCGAAGTGGTGGTGCCCACGGGGCTGTCCGACGCGACGGTACTGGCTTTCGTCCGTCAACACGGCGGCTGGGCCCAGGCGAGGCTGGAAGAACTGCTGGCGCGGCTGGCGAAGTTGCGGCAGGGCCAAGCCGAGCGGTTTCCGGCCGAAGGCGGCAGCGTGCCCCTGGAGGGGCGGGAGACACCGCTGTTCATCGAGGAAACCGGCGGCAGCCGGATCCGGGTCTCGCTGGAAGATCAAGGCTTGCGCCTCATCCTTCCCCGGACCTGCGGCGCCGATCGGGACCGTTACGTGCGCGATGCCCTGTTCGGCTGGATGAAGCGGAGGCTGCCTGGCCGCGTGACCGAACTGATCGAGCGGCATGCCCCGCTGCACGGGCTTTATCCGCGCCAGTTGCGCATCAAGAGCATGCGCACCCGCTGGGGGAGCTGCGGCCCGGCGAACGACATCAATCTCAATTGGCTGCTGGGGCTGGCGCCGCTTTCGGTCCTGGAGTACGTGGTGGTGCATGAACTCTGCCACATCCGCCACCGCAACCACTCCAGGGATTTCTGGGAACTGGTGGCGGCCCATCTGCCGGACTGGCGGCAGGAGCGCCAGTGGCTTGAGGCCCACGGCGGCGGCCTGATCCAACGCTTCGATCCGGCGTTCCGGTGATGGCTCACCGGTGGCGTAGGGCGCTGCGGTGGGGTGCGGTCGTCGCACTGTTCTTTGCCGTTCAGGGGTTCCTCAACCGCGACATGGCTTCGGGGCCCGCTCCCGCCATCGAGGGCAGTTTTCTCGATGGCTCCCCGGCATCGCTGGACGGCTTGCGCGGCCGGCCTGCGCTGGTCTACTTCTGGGCGAGCTGGTGCCCGATCTGCGGGACCATGGAGGACGAGATCGGAGTCCTCGCCCGCGACCATGCGGTCATCACGGTTGCGTACCAGTCCGGGGATGCGGGGGAGGTGGCGCGTCATGTCGCAGAGCGGCGCCTGGACTGGCGGGTCGTACCCGATCCGGACGGCACCATCGGTGCGGCTTACGGCATCCGCGGCATCCCGGCGTTTTTCGTCCTTGGACCGGACGGCACGATCCATTCCCGCAACGTGGGTTTCACGCCCGAGTGGCTGCTGCGTCTGCGGCTCTGGCTCGCGGCGGGTTGAGCGCCACTGTTCGGCGAAATCGCACTTTCAGTCGGCGCAGCGGGCTTCGAACCGGATGGATGATGAGGACCATCGAACACCCGAAGGCCAAGCCCGAAAAACCATCGACGAGTTGCTGACCGCGGCTGGCCGGCATGTCGCCGATGCCGACCGGACCAACATCCTCGCCCGCCGCGGCTTCGCCATACGCGAATTTCCCCTCCCATCCGGCCATGGTTTTGCCGATTACCGGCGTTGGTGCATGAATCAACCGATGGCAATGTTTTCCCTATCCCTGCTTTCCTCAGAGCCTGTTCACGATCTTCCATGTATTCATACGTCGCCGAGTGGAGCGAACCCGGTCCGGCCGGCATCAGCGTGCCGGAGCGGGCCTTGAAAAAACCAGGTTGGCGCGGTCCGTACCGGGCGCCTGGCCATGACGGGCTTCCTGGACATGTTCTGGCTGAAGGACGAGTCGCCGTCGGATTCCGACGGCCTTCCCGCGCCGGCGGTGATCGCTCGGGAAATCGTGGCGGACCTCGAGGCGGCATTGGACCGGTGCCGGCCGATCGGCGCGGATCTCGGGGAGTAAGGACGATCGGCTGGAATCGGCGTTCGGACGAGTGTGAACCTTGCGAATGACGTACGGTATGCTGTGCGTGTTCGATCTGACTCGATGGAATCCGAATCCAAAGATGTTTTCCCCGCGCAGGCTCCAATGCCAAATTCCCTGTCTCCACGCGCCCATGAGACATCTCGTGGCGTGGCTTCTCACGGCTTGTCTTTGCGGCGGGGCGTATGCCGAGGAGGACGCCGGAGTGAAGGCCGTCGAGCGCGGCGACTACCCTGCCGCATTGCGGGAGTTCAAGCAGGCGGCCGAGCGGGGTGAGTCCGCGGCCCAGGTGAATCTCGGCAATCTCTACATGAAGGGGCTGGGCGTCGAGCAGGACTATACGGCCGCCGAGCGTTGGTATCGCCAGGCCGCCGAGCACGGCGATCCCATGGGGCAGAGCAAGCTGGGCATCCTTTACTACTACGGTCTCGGCGTGGACAAGAACACCGACGAAGCCGCCCGCTGGTTTGTCAAGGCTGCGGAGCAGGGTGAGCCCGGCGCGGCGGCGGTGCTGGGTTCCATGTATGCCGAAGGCGAGGGCGTGATCCGCGACAACGTGAAGGCCTATTACTGGTACACGCTGGCTGCAGACGGGGGACAGACCGATGCGCTGCAAGCGCGTGCCACCCTCGTGGACGAAATGACGCCCGGCGAGATCGCCGAAGCCTTGCAGCGGGTCGGCGAATGGCGGGAGGCGCAGCTCGAGGCGGCCAAGTCCTCGGCACAGGATATAGCGGACAAGCCTTCTGGCGTGAAGGGAAAAAAGCGCAACGGAAGTGGCGGTGCTCGAAAAAAATCTCGAAATAGGGGATAAACTTTTGGAGAAATGGCACCACGTAAGGAGCGCCATCCGGCATCGACCAGGCTCAGTCTTCTCCAATGAAGGAATCACTAGGCGGCAAATCTCCTCCGCGGCGCGTCCCGCCGGGCCAATCACTCGGCTTCGACCGTAGGCCGCACCATCACGTCCATCTCCCGGTGACGCCATTCGTTCTCGGCGTCGTCAGCGCCGTCACCGAGAGGCTCGCGGTCCGCATCGTCGAGCGGCCGGTCATGTCAGCGTGCTCGTTTCCGGTATGCCGGCCACAGGCCGAACGCCGGTGCAGATTGCGCCGACGCCGAGTGCTGTCCTCACCATGTTCGCAGCCGGGCGCATGCATCCGCCAACCTCCCGTATGGCGCGGTCGAGCCATTGGCGCCCGCTTGCGTGTATTTCAGGTTCGTGACGCTGGCCATGGTGGGTCATGGCGACATCGTGCCCTTGGGTCGGGTGGCGGGAATGCCGTCCCATACCGGGGCGATCGCCGGTCGGATGTGCGTGGCGATACTGGTGGCCCGACGCGTCGGTATGCAATTCGCCCGATCCGGGGATCAGGCGCGATATAAACGCGATATTAAAGAGGAGAGACCGTGGATCGGAATACCTCGTGGAGACGGCCATCGGCGGCCGGATTGCTCGTCGCGGCGCTTCTTGCCGCATGTGCCACGATCCGGGTGGATACCGGCTTCGACAAGAATGCCGATTTTTCGCGGTACCGAACCTACTCTTGGCTCAACGGGCCGGCGTCCGGGGATGCGTCGGTGGACCGGCGCATCGTCGAGCTGGTCGATGCCGCGCTGCGCTCCAAGGGTTGGCGCAGGGCTGCCGAAGGCAGGGGGGATGCCGCTGTGGACGTCGAGGTCCTGACCGAAGAGGAGGAGCGCAACGACACCTACTACGACGGCTGGGTACTCAATCAGAACCTCGGTCCCGCGCAAACGGTGGTCACCACCTTCCGGGAAGGAACCCTGATCGTGAATGTCCTCGATGGCCGTTCCATGCGTCCGGTCTGGCGGGGCGTGGCTCATGAAATGCTTTCCGGGAATCCGGCCGAGAATGAAAAACTGGCCGAGGAGGCGATCGCCCGGATGTTCGCGGCTTTTCCGCCGGGGCCGGCGCCCCGTTAGACCAGCCGGCCGGCCGTGCCATCGCCTTTGGTGGGTTTCCGGCCCTGGCCCGATGCTGTAGGCTTGTCCGAGCGGGCCGCTTAACGGCGGTACGGGTTTCGTTGCGTTTTCGGCCGCTCTACTCGAAGGGGACGAAAGTGGAGGCAAAGTCTGCACCTTCCGCGGCGAGCGGCCTCGAGGGGACGTCGTCCGTCATCGCAGGCATAGGCCTGAAATGTGCTCTCCTGGGCAGCGTTTGTTCCAACGCCGTCGCCCGGGTCTCCGCTTCCGGTCGGCAGGATCTGGTCGACTGGCCCGGCTTGAAACGCAGGGAAAAAATCGGCGAGAAGATGCGGCTCGCCGACCGTCCCGGTTCCGCTGTCCTGAAATTGGGGGTGGCCATGACGGACGCGGAAAACGCGACGCCCGTGCTGCGGTCGGTGTCAATGATCGTTCCGCAGACGCTGTTCAATCTTCAGATATCTGGCGACGGACACCTTCCCCTTCGTCGTCGGCGCTCACGCTGAAGCCGAGGTCACCGATTCCGTGACCGGCCGGACGCTGGCGGTGGATCGCCGAACCGGCGGCTGCAGGTGTCCGATGTCTTCCAGTGGGCATGGAGCGACGCCCAGAACGCAATCGGCGCCCGGTGTGAACGGGCGACAAACGGGCTGGCCGCCGCGCTTTTTCCCGTCCTGACCTCGAGGAGTACGTGGTGAAACCGAATCGATGCCAACGCTGTTCCGCCGTCCTGGTGCTCGCCGGCCTGATGATTTGCCTCGGTGCTGCGGAGGCGGCCGACAAACCCGCCACTGGCACGGAGCACCCGCAGGAGCAGGTGATCGGCCCGCAGGTCGACCTGTTACTGCGGCAGATGGGGGACTACTTGAAGTCCGCCAAGGAATTTTCGGTGCACGTGGATGCGCTGTACGACGACCTTCTCGCTTCCGGCCAGAAGATCCAGCTCGCGGCATCCGACGACATCTCGGTCCGCCGCCCCGACCGCTTCCGGGTCCGGTACCGCACCGACATGGGCGGAAAGCGCTTCTGGTACGACGGCAAGACCTTCACCCTGCTGGACGAGGCGCACGGCACCTATGCCGTGGAGCAGACGCCGGCGGGCATCGACGCCACGCTGGACTATCTCATTGGCCGGCTCGGCTTCACGCCGCCATTGTCGGACCTTCTTTACAGTGATCCCTACGCCACCTTGAAGCAACACGTGGTGTTCGGGTTCCAAGCCGGGATGAGCGACGTGGAGGGGACGCCGTGCCATCATCTCGCCTTCGTCGGCAAGAACGTCGACTGGCAGCTCTGGATCGAGGACGGCAAACTGCCGTTGCCCCGGAAATTGGTCATCACCTACAAAACGCTTCCAGGCGCGCCGCAGTATATGGCGGTGCTGTCCGACTGGGACTTCGCCACCCATCTGCCGGATTCCGCCTTCAGTGCCGTGATCCCGCCCAAGGCCGACCGCATCGGTTTCTTGAAAGCCGCGGTTTCCGCCGGGCAAGAGCGGGCAAAAAAAGCGCCGTGACGCGAGGGGAGGACAAGCGCATGAATCGAAATACCGGATTTGAGAAGCGGCTGGGCATCACCGTATTGGCGTTGCTGTTGGCCTGTGCGGGGTTGCCCCGGATCGCCGGCGCACATGGCGGTTTCGGCGGCGGTTTCGGGGGTGGCCATTTCGGAGGCGGATTCGGTGGGGGAGGATTCGGCAGCCATGTCGGGGGTGGCGGTTTCGGTCAGCGCGGAGGGGGCGACCGCGGCGAGGAAGGTCCGCGTTACGGCGGGACCGGGATAGGCGGCGGCAGTTTCGGCGGCGGCGGCCTGGGCAGTGTGCGGGCCTCCGACGGCGCGGACGGCGCCGGCCATGACTGGCGGCAGAACGCGAATCGCGATTTCGGAAATGGAGTCCAGGGTTTCCAGGCCCCGGAAGACCGCCAGGCGGCGACGCCGGCCCAGCGTCAGGAAGACCGGGACGATGAAGTCAACACGGCTCAGCAGAATCGGGAAAAGGAAATCGACACCGTCCAGCAGAATGCCTATAAGCAGCAGGATGCCATGGCGCAATACCATTATCAGCAGGCGGAGCAGCTCCAGAAGAACCGCTACGACTACTACGGCGGCGGCAATTACTACGGGCCGGTGTTCATCGGCGGTACCTGGGGCGGCTATTACAGCGGCATGGCGATGATGGGCATGATGGAGGGCCTCATGATCGGGGAGATGGTCGCTTCGGTGCCGCGCAACTCTCAGCCGGTCGTAGTCGAGAACAACACCTACTACTACTCGAACGGTGCCTATTATCTGCCGCAGGGTTCGGGTTACGTGGTGACGCCGCCGCCCCTGGGAGCGACCGTGACCAGCCTGCCGCCATCCTGTGTCACGGTCTACAGCGGCCAGCAGCCTTATTCCGATTGCGGTGGGGCGTTCTATACCCCGTCAGGCGGCGGTTACACGGTGGTCATGCCGCCTCCCGGCCTGACCGTGAACTCGCTCCCCGGCGGCGCGGCGACCCATACCGTCAACGGTGTCCGGTACTACGAGTTCGGCGGCGTCTGGTACCGGCCGTTCTACAGCGGCAGCGATGTGGTCTACCAGGTCGTCAACAGTCCGAATGCCTGAACCCATCATTTTCCGGAGAACCGTCGTGAAGATTTCGAACGAGGAAAAGGGGAGCGGCGGGATGCCCTCATCCCGTGACGTTTCCGGCCGCTCCCGTGCCTTGCCGGGCGCCGTGGCAGTGGCACTTCTCTGCGGCTGCAGCGCGACCAAGCAGGCCCGGGAGGTCCAGCCATCGGGATTCCTGGGAAGTTACTCGAGCCTGCGCAAGGGCAACGGTGACGGGCCCTTGCTGGTCTATGCCAATCCGGCCGCGGATTGCCGGAAATAAGGCAAAGTGATGGTCAATCCCGTCACGCTGTGGGCGAAAACGGGCGATTCCTGGCTGCAGAGGCTCGAGCCCAAGGACCGCGACATGCTGCGCAAACTCGGCACCGATACCCTGCTGGAGGTGATGGACAAGGCCCGGTTCGAGGTGGTGACCCGGCAGATCCGAGCTCAGGGGGCCAAATCCGCCGATCTTCTGCGCTCCTGTGGCGCCTGCCCGAAGGGGCGGGGTTACAGCGTCGAGTGATTCGCCGGGCGTGAGGCGTGCGCTGTGCGTGGCATGCATGCTGCTTCGGCGTATGGCATGAACGTCTTACACTTTCCTGTCTTTGTCTCGGCTCGCCGCCTGTGCGGCCATTTCTCTCTCCCTTTGCCGCGGCCCTTGATTCTGATGGCCGTGGCCGGCGCCCTGCTCGGAGGCTGTGCTTTCACGCCGCCGCCGCGTGAGGCGCCTCCGAGCCCGCCGCCGCTTCCTCTTGCGGTCGAAAAACACCGGTTCAGTGTGGCCGGAGACGAAAGCGTGGTCGGTCAGCTTGCATCGGTCGAGATCCGCGACGGCGATACTCTGTCGGACATCGCCCGCCATTACGGCCTGGGATTTCAGGAGCTTGCCGAAGCCAACCCGGGCGTCGACCCGTGGGTGCCGGAAGCCGGCCGCCGGCTGGTGCTGCCCTTGCAGTTCACGTTGCCGGACGCGCCGCGCAAAGGCGTGGTCATCAATCTGGCGACGATGCGTCTGTACCATTTTCCGGCCAAGGCTGCGGAAGGCGTCATCTCCACCTATCCGGTCGGTATCGGCAAGGAAGGACGCTCGACGCCCACGGGCTACATGACCGTGGTTCGCAAGACCGAGTTTCCGACCTGGTATCCCACCGAGAACATCCGCAGGGATCATGCGCTGAAGGGCGATCCGCTGCCGCCGGCGGTGTCGCCGGGCCCCGACAACCCGCTGGGCGACTACGCAATGTATCTCAGCCGTCCGCAGTATCTGATCCACGGCACCAACAAGCCTTACAGCATCGGTTTCCGGGCGAGCAACGGCTGCATCCGGTTGTACCCCGAGGACATCGCCGCCGTGTTCCCCGAAGTGAAGCCCGGAGCGGCCGTGCGTATCGTGAATCAGCCCTATCTGGTGGGTCGTAAAGGCGGGCAGGTCTACCTGGAGGCGCATGAGCCCTACGAGGAGCTGAATCGGGCCCGGCTGAAAAGCGAGCTGACCGCACGGCTGAAACGTCTGGAAAAGAAGGACGGCGTCGTGCTGGACTGGACCAGGGTGGAGCAGGTTCTTTCCGAGGCGCGCGGCATCCCCGTGCCCATTCAGGCGAATTCGCCGCCGATGGCGGCCGTCGTGGCCCAGGCGATCGAGCTTCGGCGGCCCGTCGCCTGGTTCGGCCGGCCGGAGCTTCCCGCCGCAGATGCGGGCGGCTGGCTGGTGAAGGCAGCGACGACACATGAAGAATCGAGTGCCCGCCGCGTCGCAGCGGTACTCAATCATCAGGGGCCGCCGATCCCCGCGCGGGCGGTCAAGGCCGGCGATGGCTTCGAAGTGCTGGCCGGGCCGTTCAAGGACGATAAGACCGCCAAAACCGTGGCTAAGCGCTTGAAGATCGATCTGGAACTCGATGCCGAGGTGCGCCCGCCCGTCGATTCGATGCACGTGGCAGGGGCGAGGCCTTTGGCGCGGTCCGGCCAGTGATGGCGGGTTACAGGGGCAGGCCGGCATGCTTGAGCGCCTCTTCCCAGACCTTGTCCGGCTCTTCGGAGAAAATCAGGGAAGTGTCGGCGGGGGCGAGTAGCCAGTCGCCACGGGCGATCTCGCCATCCAACTGGCCCGGCGACCAGCCGGCATAGCCGAACAGCATGCGCACCTGCCGGGGCCCGCGGCCGCGCGCGATGGCTTCCAGGACATCCAGGCCGGTCGAGAGGGACAGCCCCTTTTTCAGCGCGCGTGTACTGGCGCCGGCGTAATCGTCCGAATGCAGCACGAAGCCTTGCCCGATTCCCACCGGGCCACCGAGATACAGCTTGATTTCGCGCTGCGCTTTGGAAGCCAGTCCGAAGGCTTCCAGCAGTTTCCCCAGTGGACCCGCCCCGGCGAGGCGGTTGACGATGAGGCCCATCGCACCGTCCGCGTTGTGGCTGACGACATAGATGACGCTGTGCGCGAAGATGTTCGCCGGCATCTTCGGATGCGCGACCAGGAACTGCCCAGAAGTATCGGCATGCCCCTCGGGGATTTCCGGTGGACGCACGTAGGCCGAGGCGGCGGAGCCGAGTGCCAGCGCGGCCGAAAGAACGAGGAGCACCGTTGAGAAAAGGCGGGACGGCATGGCCGGAGTGTATCCCATGCCGTCGCGGGAATCACTTGCGCTTTCTCCCGGCGAAGTCTTCCGGGTGATGCATGCGGTAGAGATCGTAGGGCAGGGCCAGGGTGTCGAAGACGGCGCCGACCGGCAGGTCCAGCACGAAAGCGGGGAGCAACAGTACGTGCATCCAGCCGGGATAGGGCAGTCGGCCGTCGACGGCCGCATCGATGTCCTTCACTCCTTGCTGGGCACCAGGGTAGACGGTCCAGCCTTGCCGCGGCAACACATCGGTACGGGCCCGGATGCTGGCGCATCCGCTCGCCAGGGCGGCTGTCAGGACCAGGATGATGGTGAGGCCGCGCTTCGTGTTCATGTTTTTGTTTTCTCCCAAAAATGCGATGGCGCCTCGGAAAACGCGCCGGCGGATGAGCGGACTTTTGCCGTAGCCGTCAATATAGCCTATCGGCGGAGCCGACGTCAGTTCACCACCTGCCCAATTTCCACCGAATAGGTGCCGCCGTCCTGCGCCTCCACCGGAGAGGTGAGCCCCTGCAGGTCGCCGGGGGAGGGCATGGCGTTTCCGGTCTTGGACACACGGGCGCCAATGACGATACGCGGGAAGGACGACAGTTTCATGCCGGGGGCCATCGCCATGCCGTCATTCAGGGTGATTTCGGCCGGCAGGTCGCTGACCTTCTTGCGGCTGATGGCCAGTGGCATGGGCGGGCCGTCCGCCGCGCGGGCGAAGACGAAGACGACATCGTCAGGGCCTGCCTGGCCTTTCAGCTTGTTATCGAGGGTTACTTTCACCCGGATGCTCTTGCCCGCTCCGGCGGCTGCGGGAGCCGTGTCCGCTCTGGCCTGGGGCGGTGCCGTGCCCGCCAGCTCGGCGATGTAGCCGTCCAGTTGCCGGGTCTGCTCGCCGTCCGGCGGCAGCAGCGAGCGGAGCTTCTTCCAGTACTCCAGGGCCTTGGGTTTGTCCTCCCGTTCCACGGCGGCGAGGCCGGCCAGCCAGAGGCTGTGCATGTGATCCGGATTGCGTTGTAGGACGCCCTCGATGATTTCGGTGGGCTTGCCCGCGAGGCTGCCCTGGTTCGCTTCGCCCAGCGCCTGGGCGTAGAGCGCCTCCACGTCGGGATTGCCGGGCGCCAGCTTCAGAGCGAATTCATAGGCCTGCACGGCCTTGTCCGTCTGCTGGACGGCCAGGAGCGAGCGGCCTAGCAAGAGCCAGCCGTCCAGATCATTGGGCTGCTGCTGGAGCCGTCTGGAGAGCTGCTCGATCCTCGCCTGCAAGTCCCCGGCGGCCATGGCCGGCTCTGCGGCGGCGACGGTGGCCGGGCGGGCGACCAGGTCCATCCGGCCGAGCCCTCCATACAGCGCCAGGATTGCCAGCGGCAAGGCCGTCAGCACGACGATGACGGCGGTTTTCCCGGCCTCCGGCGGCTGCCGGCGGGGGCCGGTTTCGGCAGCGGCGAGGTCGGCCAGGAGGTCGCGGTCGAATTCCTCGCCGAGCCGCTCCGCCGCCTGGTCGTCGCCCGTCTCGGCCGCGAGTTCTTCCCGCTTCTGGCGGTTGATCAGCCAGTTGAGCCTCGCGCGGTCCACGCCAGCGGCAGATTTCTGCCCGAGCAGGGTGGGAAGGAAAAAGCCGTAGCCGGCCAGCAGCAGGGTCGCTGCCAGCACCCAAAACGATGTCATGTGGTTTACCCCTGGAATCGGTCTTTCAACTGCTGGAGGCGTCGGCGTTCTTCCGCGGAGAGAGTCGCGTCCTGCTGCGCGGCCGCGGCGCGCCGCCTGGCCTGCTTCCACAGGAAGACGGCGCCGCCGGCCAGCAGCAGGAAGGGGCCGAGCCAGAGCAGTAGTGTGATGCGCTTGAACGGCGGGCGGTAAAGCACGAAGTCACCGTAGCGTTCGGTCAGGAACCGCACCGCTTCTTCGCTCGACTTGCCGCTCTGGATGATGTTGTAGACCTCGGTACGCAGGTCTTTGGCCAGTTCGGCGTCGGATTCGGCCAGCGACTGGTTCTGGCAGACCAGGCAGCGCAAGTCCTTGATGAGCGTTTCGTAGCGCTCCTCTTTGGCCGGATCGTCGAACTGGCGGATTTCCATGGCTTCCGCGGCGGAAATGGCCAGCATGCCGCACAGGCAAAGAATCAGTCGTTTCATGCGGCGCCCTGCAATTCGCGGATCAGTGGCAGTATCTTGTTTTCGAGGTCTTCATGAGTCACCGGTCCGGTCTGCTTGTAGCGGATCACGCCGTGCTTGTCGACCAGGAAGGTTTCCGGCACCCCGTAGACCCCCCAGTCGATCCCCGTCTTGCCGTCCTCGTCGAAAACGCTGGCCCGGTACGGATCGCCGAAGCGCTTCAGCCAGGCGAGGGCATCATTCCGGGTATCCTTGTAGTTGAGCCCATAGATCGGGACGATGCCGCGCTTGGCGAAGTCCACCAGCACCGGATGCTCCTGGCGGCAGGACACGCACCAGGACGCCCACACATTGAGCAGGAACACCTGCCCCTTGAGCTGTTCCAGGCTCAGGGTACGGTCGGCAGCGGCTACCTCGGGCAGCGAGAACGCCGGGGCCGGCTTGCCGATGAGGGGGGAGGGCACTTCGCGCGGGTCCAGGGTCAGGCCCACGCCCAACAGCACGACCAGCAGAATGAAAATGACGAGAGGAATGGCGAAACGCATGTGTGATGTCACCGTGGGGTTGCGTTCGATAGGCATCAAATTGCACGGGACGCGGCGCGTCCGGCAACTGCGCGGGTTTCAGGCAGCGGCAGGCGGTAGCGCCGGTCGCTGACGGACAGGATGCCCCCGGCGATCATGAACAGGCCGCCGGCCCAGATCCAGCGGATGAACGGTTTGACGTAGAGCCGCACGCTCCAGGCGTTCGTGTCCAGTGGCTCGCCGAGGGCGACATAGAGATCGCGGGACAGACCGGGGTCTATCGCAGCTTCGGTCATCATGTTGCGCTGCACCTTGTAGTTCCTCTTCTGGGGCCGAAGTTCCAGGCTTTCGCCGTCCCGCTCCACCCGGAAAGTGGCCTGCTGGGCCGAGAAGTTCGGCCCCTGCACGGTCTCCGTGCCGAGGAAGTGGAAGGTGTAGCCGGCCAGCATCACGCTGTCGCCAGGCGCCATGCGTACCAGCTTTTCCTGACTCAGGCGGTCGGACAGCACGGCGCCCACCAGGAACACCGCGACGCCGAGATGCGCGGCGGTCATCCCGTAGACGCTGGGCGACTGGGCGCGCAGTCCTTCGAGCCACCCGTCGCGCAGCCGGATCCGGCTCCACAGGCTGAGGCAGGCGCTCGCCGCCAGCCAGAACGCGCAGCCCAGCCCGGCCATCATCTTGAAGTCGGTCTCGTCCCAGGCCAGGGCGGCGAGCGCGATGCCGGCCACGAAGCTCGCCGGGAACAGATAGCGGACCCGGTGCAGGATGCGGCCGATCGGGCTCTCCCGCCAGGCGAACATCGGCCCGATACCGGCGAGCAGGAAGATCGGCGCCATCAGCGGAGCGAACACCGTGCCGAAATACGGCGGGCCGACCGAAATCTTGCCCAGCTTCAGCGCGTCCAGGATCAGCGGATAAAGGGTGCCGAGCAGGATACTGCCGGAGGCGGTCACCAGCAGGATGTTGTTGAGCAGCAGCAGGTTTTCCTTGGACACCAGGCTATAGCGCGCCACATCGCGCACGGCCGGCGCCTTCACGGTGTAAACCAGCAGCGAACCGCCCACCACGATGGCCAGCAGGATCAGGATGAACAGGCCGCGGGTGGGGTCGGAAGCGAAGGCATGCACGGAGGTCAGCACGCCGGAACGCACCAGGAAGGTGCCCAGCAGGCTCAGCGAAAAGGCGAAGATCGCCAGCAGCACGGTCCAGGCCTTGAAGGCGCCGCGTTTCTCGGTGACGGCCAGCGAGTGGATAAGTGCGGTGGCGACCAGCCAGGGCATGAAGGAGGCGTTTTCCACCGGGTCCCAGAACCACCAGCCGCCCCAGCCCAGTTCGTAATAGGCCCACCATGAGCCGAGGGTGATGCCGCCGGTCAGGAACAGCCAGGCCACCAGGGTCCAGGGCCGTGACCAGCGCGCCCATGCCGAGTCCAGCGAGCCGCCCAGCAGGGCGGCGATGGCGAAGGCGAAGGCTACGCTCAGTCCCACATAGCCCATGTACAGCATGGGCGGATGCACCGTCATGCCGAAATCCTGCAGCAGCGGATTCAGGTCGTTGCCGTCGGGCGGCACCGGTGTCAGCCGCTCGAACGGGTTCGAGGTGAACAGGATGAACAGCAGGATGCCGACGCTCACCAGCCCCATGATGCCCAGCACCCGGGCCAGAAAGTCTTCCGACAGGCTGCGGCTGAACACCGTCACCGCCGCTGTCCAGAGACCCAGGATCGTGGCCCACAGCAGCATCGACCCCTCATGTGAGCCCCATACCGCGGCGATGCGATAGTAGAGCGGCAGGGCCGAGTTCGAGTTGCGGGCGACGTACTCCACCGAAAAATCGTTGTTGACGAAGCAGGCGGTGAGGGCGCCGAAGGATACCAGCAGAAACAGGAACTGCGCGCGGCCGGCCGGCTTGGCGACGCTCATCCAGATGTCCACGCCCTGGGAGGCGCCCATCAGCGGGAAGGCGCCCTGCAGGAGGGCCATCAGGAGGGCCATGATCAGGGCGATGTGGCCGAGTTCGGCGATCATTTTTTCCGGTACTCCGAGTAGTCGGCGGGGAGTCCACCGTTCTTCTTCAGGGATTCGGCGACTTCGGGCGGCATGTAATTCTCATCGTGCTTGGCCAGCACTTCGGTCGCCTGGAAAGTGCCGCCATCGTCGATCTGGCCCACGGCGATGATGCCCTGGCCTTCCCGGAACAGGTCGGGAAGAATGCCGGTATAGAGCACCGGTACGGCGTTCGGCCCGTCTGACACCTCGAAGCGCACGGTCAGGCTGTCCGGCTCGCGCTTCACGCTGTCCTTGACCACCAGTCCGCCGATGCGGAACGGATAGCCCTTCGGGGCTTCGCCGGAAGCGACCTGGGAGGGCGTGTAGAAATACAGGAGATTTTTCTGGAACGCCGTGAGGGCGAAGAAAGCGGCGAGCGACACGCCCGCCACCATCAGAGCGACCCACGTCATGCGTCTTTGTCGCGGCGTCATCATGGGCGGGACTCCTGCTTCAACTGGCGGCGAAGACTTTTCAGCATTTCGTTTTTGCGGCGCAGGGGAGTGATCAGGTTGAAGACGAGCACGGCGAAACACAAGCCATAGGAAGTCCATACATAAACGGCATAGCCGCCCATATGGAAGAATTCTTGAAAATTCATGTGCTTGAGGAAAGCCTCGGATGAAGGGCTGATTGGGATCGACACGATATGTTACGGCAAGGGCGAGTCCAGCGGCTACCGGAGAAATGGAACGGTGCCCGATGGCGCCGTTCCTTGTCCCGTGGGGCCGGGAGTCGAGCGTTCGCTGGAACGCCCAAGAATGAAGCACAAATCGGGCCGCCGCTTTCGTCCTGCCGACCTGCGACGGCCCGGTCGAGATCGAGCGGACGGAGGCAACCGCTTCCGGCGTGAGTGATCTGCCCTGAGCTGCATCATGTACCGTACCGCCGTCCGAAGGCTCCAGCCTCGCCGGCGATCTCGTGCGTGTAATGACTTACACGGTCAGCGAAATCGCGCGATCGGGGGAATCGGGGCTACCCTTCCCGATGGTAGGGATGACGTTTTTTGGGCTGGCTTGGTTATTGCTGATTATCATTTCGGCCGTCCATCCCCCACTCGGGCGCCGCGCACAACAATCAAGAATCCTGGAGGAACCATGAATACCCCTCGCCCTGCCACTGAGACGCGTCGTTCTCGGCGTCTCCTCCTCGGAGTCCCGCTGCTCCCGCTGGTTCTGGCTCTGGCGCCGCAAGCCGTCCCGGCAGCGGCCAAAATCAAGGTCGCCAAAACGGTCTGGTCGGACAAGGCCGGCACCCTGACGGTCGCCGGCAAAGCCAAGGGCGGCAGCGGCGCCATCGACATCTACGACATCAACGGCCGGTGGCTGGGCAGTGGCCAGGGCGACGGTTTCGCATTGACGCTCAGCCGGTCGGATCTGGCGGGCGTGCCATGCGCGGTGCGGGTTCGGTCCGGCGACGCCGAGGTCATCAAGGCGGTCAAGGGGGCGCCGAAGTCCTGTGCCGGTGCGCCCACTTGCAGCATCGTGAATCCCCCGGAGGGCAAGGCCGTGCAGGCCGGTGCCGAAACCGCCTTCGAAGCCACCGCGTCCACCAAGGACCCCGGGGCGCAGCCGCTCAAGTATGAATGGGATTTCGCCGGCGGCGCGATGGGTGAACTCATCGCCGGCAGCAATCCGCCCGCCTACAAACGTCCGGATACGCTGGCCACCACGGTCGCGTTCGTGCGCAACGACAGCCATTACCGGGTGAGGTTCATTGCCACCGACGCCAAGGGACGGCGCTGCGAGGACGCCATTGAGGTGCTAGTCGGGAACCCGCCCAGCGGGCTCCCGCCCAAGGTCACCGAACAGGAAGCCCCCAAACTGGGGAGCGAGTTGGCCGGCACCAAGGGCGATGTGGTGGTCCTCCCCTTTGAGGAGTGGACCTTCCAGAACCTCAGCGATATGAAGTACGACCGCAACGGCTACGGCTCGTTCTCGCCCACGGTCAATAACGTCCGCGCCTATGCCTTCAGGAAGGACCGGCTGCCGGTGTTCCTGAGCAGCAGCGAGGTGGAACTGCGCTACTCCGCTGCCTCCAATCCCACCGATCCAGCCGGGGCGGACTCCATCAACTCCACCAGCCGCAATTTTCCGGTGGCGGCAGCCTTCAAGGATGCGCTGCTCAAGAAAACCGATGTCTGGGAAATCCCCAGCCGCCCGGATTCGGAAAAGGCCGAGGACTATTTCGCCTGTTCCTGGATGATGACCGGCTATTGGGGTGCCTATGGCTGTGCCGCCGCGCTGGGCTTTCCGGTGGCCGACGAAGGCTATTTCAAGGCCAAGAAAGATGGGGCGGGCAACGTCGTCTCGGACGATCCCAATACCGACAACGGTCACGGTGCCTTCATGCCGGGCAAGGACAACCCCTACCAGACCAATTCGCCCCAGCCCTTCTCCAAGTTCGTCGCGGCCACCCAGTCCGACGGCAAGGACAAGGCAGCATCCTGGTTCGCCGCCAACATGTTGCCCTTCACCGACGTCGATGACCGGGGCCGGGTCAACCCCTATCCGCTGTTACGGGTGGAGGCGGTGGCCAAGGGGGGGGGAAGCGTGCTGGCCAGGACCGATGGTGTGGTCAGTGCCAGTCGCGATTTCCACTGCCGGGAATGCCATGCCAAAGGCAAGATCGCGGCCAATCCCAACGCCGGGCACACCCGGGCAGCATTTCACTCTAGCGCCTGGGGCGCCTACGCCGAAGGCTTGCGCCCCTCCTCACCTGAACGGATTTTGGACAAGCCGCGATTCTTCGACGTCAGCGATTTCGGGGGCGACCCGAACAATATCCACGATCAGGAATACGCCGCCGCGCTCAATTATTCGAGTATCCATGAGTTCTACGACAAGATTCCTTTTCTGGACGAAATGTTGAATGGCTCGCTGAGTGGACTCGGTAATCTCAACGGCGGCGGTCTAGTAACCAAGGATACGCCGCGGCCCTGCTATGGCTGCCACGCCACCGCCATCTCCTTCACGCCGTTTGGAACCGAATGGTGGGACGAGGAGGGCTTCAAGGTCAACGATACGGCCTATGCGCCCAATTACTCCATCGCCATCCACCGCTGGCATGGGGAACTGCAATACAACGCCGACAAATCCGACATCGTCCGGGATTCCAGAGGGGTCATGGCGCGCTGGGACTGGAAGACCAAGGGCCCCAACAACTCCACCAAGACCGGCAGCCTCTTCCCCATCTTCGACGACAACGGCAAGCAGTTGCCCATGGAGCAGAACTGCCTGCGCTGTCATGCCGGCCACCGTGAGCAGCAATACCGCGACCGCATGTACACGGCGGGCGTCACCTGTTACGACTGCCACGGCGACATGCTGGCGGTGGGTGAGGCCTTCCCCAAGAACTATCTGGCCAACAGGGACAAGCTCGGCTCGATCGACCGGGACGACTACCGCGTGCCGTGGTTCGACCAGCCCGATTGCGGTTCCTGCCATATCGGCGACGGCAATCAGGGCGCCGACAAGAGCGGCGGCTTCTTCAGCGCCGGGGTGATGAAGCGGGCCTTCGACGACGCGGATTTCTCCGCCACGCCCCGTGCCGTCGACCGGAGCGACCCCAACTCCCGGCGGTTCTCGGCAGCTCCAGTGGAAAACTACAAGGCTGCGTTCCCGACGTACTTCTACTGGGACGTCGTCGAAGAGACCGAGGAATTTCTGAGCAAGATCGTAGACACCAAAGTCGACGCCCCGCTGTTCCGGGAAGGCCGGGACCGTCACGGCAACGTCGCCTGCGCGGCCTGCCATGGAGCGGCGCATTCGATCTGGCCCAATCGAGACCCGAGCGCCAACGACAACGTCACCGCGCTGCAGCTCCAGGGCCACACCGGCACCATCCTCGAGTGCAACGTCTGCCACACGGCGGATTCGTTCGCCAGGAAAGAGGATCTGGATGGCGGCCAGTACAGCGGCGACGCCAAAGCCGGCATCCTGGGCGGGCCGCACGACATGCATCCGGTCAACGACCCGTACTGGTGGAAAGGCGCCCAGGGCGACGGAGCCAACAGCGACGGCACCGCCTACGGCGGCTGGCACAACGACTACGCCAAGCTGTCGGGGGTGAAGGGTGAAGACCAGTGCGCGGCCTGCCACGGCAACGACCACAAGGGCACGCGTCTGTCGAAGACGCCGGTGGACCGGGTGTTCGACTTCCGGGGCTTCGACGGCAAGAAGCTGAAGAAGGCCGGGTTCAAGACCAAGGTCGTGAAAGTGGCCGCCGGCACGCCGATCGGCTGCGATACCTGCCACAGTCTCCAGACCAGCTTCATCGGCTCGCCGGGACATTGACGGCAGTTCAAAGAATCGGCGCCAGGGAGGGCGGCGATGAGCGGGGCACGATGTGCCCCGCTTTTTTTGCCCGAGGTTTTACCTTGCGGACGCCTGGGTAGGGTGTCCACCCGCGCTCGGAGAGATTGCGCCATTTGCCTCATGGGGGCGTGGGATTTCACTCGGGGTTCCGGGGTGAATGAATAGCCCAACTCCCGTCGAGTTTCCCGATGTTCGCAACCCTCTCGATTTCCCGGGACATCGGCCTCCCTCCCAGTTCATGAAAAAGTGAATCGAAATCAATTGAATGGCCTGGCATCGAGTTCCAGCCGCGAGGAGGGGGGAAGGAAGACCCGCCCGGTAGAACTGCAGAAATACAGCCGGGTATGGGTTTTGCCTCGTGCTTTGGGGTCCTCGCAATGGCACGCCGTGCTTTCGGCTATGCGCCTTTGTGGGACGGGGAACATCGAGAACAAGAAAAGCGCATTTTTTAGAGGGTAGGTATGAACTCGAAACATCTTCAGCAACGCGGAGGGCCGCTGGGCGTTGCGACGGGCGTCGCGGCGCTGGTGCTCGCCCTCGCCGGTGGAGGGGCGCAGGCCGCTTCCGTCTCCGGTTCGGCCAAGCTCGATGCCGGGCTGGGCAAGGTGAGCGTCAAAGGTAAAACAGCGGGTCTTGCACCGGGCTCATGGGTATCGATTTACGATGCCGACAGCAACATGCTCCTTTACACGGCCAAGACCGACGGCAAGCAGAAATTCAAGGTCACGCTGCAGAACGGCGGGGTGCCTTGCCGGTTGCGCCTGGAGACCGGCGACGGCAGCAAGGTGCTGGTGCCGGTGGGCGGCGCCGACGCCTCGTGCAAGAAGGCGGCGGCCTGTTCCATCCAGAATCCGGCGAGCGATGTGGAAATAGCCGAAGGCCAGTCGGTCGAATTCGCCGCCTGGGCCAAGGCGAAGAAGAAGGTGACGCTGAATTATCTTTGGACCGTGAGCGACGGTTCGGACCCGTACCAGAGCCCGAGCTTCTCGCATCAGTTCAATCACGCCGGCCAGTACCGCGTGATGCTGCAGGTGGCCGATTCCACTGGCAACCGGTGTGCGGACGACGTGGTCGTCCGGGTGGTGCCGCCGAACGCCAATCCTTATCCCAAGGTTTCCGAGCGGCCGGCGCCGACCGTAGCCGAGGCCTTGAACGCGACGGATGGTTCTTATGTGGTCATGCCGTTCGAGGAAACCGGTATGCAGGGCGGTAGCCAGGTCACACTGCCGTTCAATCCGCTCATTCCTTACAACACCCTCAACGCCCAGGTGTTCAAGAAGGTGAAGCAGAAGCCGGCACTCATCGATCCCAGCGAGCTCGACGTCTTCTACTCGGCGGCTTCCAATCCGAAGGACCCGGTGGGAGGCGACTCCATCAACTCGACCAGCCAGAACCGGTTTTCGACCGGGGAATCCGGTGCCAACTGGGATCCCGCCCAGACCACCGCCAGCCAGACCGTCCTGATCGGCGGCCGTGACTTCGCCGAGGCCACGCTGCGCAAGACCGAGATGTGGGACAAGATCGACCAGCCCAACTCGAACCTTTCCGGCAAGCCCAAGAACGGCAAGTCCATGGCGGAGCAGCAGAGCACCTACACACCCGCCAAGCCGATGATGCAGCTGGACGAGGGCATCCGCGGCAATGCCGACGAAGGCGCGGGCGCCCGCAGGATGCCGGGCGCGGCGAATCCTTACCGGGCCAACGATCCGCAGCAGATTTCCGCCTACGACAGTGCCTCCAAGACTTTCCTTGCCCAGTTCATTCCGGCGAGCGATGTCGACGACAAAGGGCGGGTCAATCCCTATCCGCTGTTCCGGGTCGAAGCCCGGGACAAGGGCGGCAACCTGGTGGCCAAGACCGATGCGGTGTTCTCCACGGCCTCGGAAACCCGCTGCCGCGAATGTCACGCCAAGGGCAAGGTGGCCGCGGACGATACCGTGTGGCGCACGCCGGTGCAGGAGACCGAGCTGGTCAACGCCGACGGGAGTCCGGGGCCGGCCACCGGCGCCGGGAGTTTTTCGGCCGGCAACACCGGCTACAACGGCATCTGGCCGCCGGCGATCCACAACGTGTTCAACGTCAATGCGTACGATCCCCTGCCGCCGAACAAGCCGGCGCCCTACTTGTTGGCCGGTGCAGTGCCGGCGGATGCTTCCGGACTGCGCACCGACCGGGTGGCCGAGTCGCGCGTCGGTGCGGACGGCAAGCTGCAGATCCGTTTGAAGTTCAAGGACGCATCGGAATACGGTGACCCGGACGACTGGGTCGCACAGGAAAAAGCGGCGTTGTTCAACACACTGGTACTGCACGACTATATGGTCAAATACAGCCCCACCGGCACCATCTCTTCGCAGATCGCCGATCTGGTCGAGGACAAGCTGAGTGGCAGCCGGGGCGCGGCGATGTATTTCTGTTCCTCGCATCACACCAGCCAGTTGAAGTTCGACACCGGTGTCGCGGCCCGCTCCTATCCTTCCAACCGCTCCGACTATTCGCGTGCTTTCCACGCCTTCCACGGCAAGATGCAGGTCTATGCGCAGGATGTCTCGGCTTCCGAAAGCGCCGATGGCCAGGAGCACAAGAAGGGCGAGCTGATCCGCGACCGGCGCGGCCATCCGCTGATGTTCGGCGGCCGCGGCTGGGATTCGCAGCACAACGACAACAACGGCGTTCCGGTCAAGTCCGACGGGTCCGGGACCAGCTACGCCTGGGACACCGGCAAGAACGACTGGGCACCGGAGCAGTTCCCCATGCACCCCAAGGGCGAGCTGCTGTATCAGTTCGGTGAGGGCGTGGCCGCGGAGGAGAACTGCGCGAAGTGTCACACCGGCCACACCGAAAAAGCCTACCGCGACATCCACTATGCCTCGGGCCTCAAGTGCGATAACTGTCATGGTGACATGCTGGCGGTCGGCAATGCCTATTCCAGTCCCCGCTACGATGCCAACCTGAGCGGTGCCGGTGCCTATGTCGGCGATTCCGTCCACTTCAGACGGCCCTGGCTGGACGAGCCGGACTGCGGCTCCTGTCACGTGGGCGATGGCAACCGGAAGGACCCGAACCAGGGCTTCTTTAGCGCCGGTGTGAAGAAAACCGCCTGGCAGGCGAATGATCCGGCCAAGGCCAGCGTGTTCCCGGATGATGCCCGCTTCGCGGTCATGCCTGTGGTCGAGATGCGCAAGGAGAAATCGACCGACGCCAATGGCAACACCGTCTATGTGGACAAGCAGGTGTCCGTAGCGCTGTTCCGCAAGAGCAAGGACGTGCACGGCACCGGATCGGGCGGCGCCATCGCCTGTTCCACCTGCCATGGCGGCTCCCATGCCATCTGGCCGAACGCCGACCCGGACGCCAATGACAACGTGACCGCCCGGCAGTTGCAGGGCTACGACGGCAATATCGTCGAATGTTCGGTCTGCCATGTGAAGGATGATTTCAAGGAAGGGCTGGTGGCTACCGACGGTGGCGCTAGCAACAAGGGCGTGGCGCAGGGTGTGCGCGATGGCAAGGTGGTGGATGCCACCAGTGGGCGCGCCTACCTGGCCGGGCCGCACGGCATGCATCCGGTCAACGATCCGTACTGGTGGAAGGAGGCCGCCGCTTCTGCGCCCAACGGCAGCGGCACCCGCAAGGGCGGCTGGCACAACGACTTTGCCAAGAAGCCGGGGCCGTTCGGCGAAGACCAGTGTGCGGCCTGCCACGGCAGTGACCACAAGGGTACGCGGCTGTCGAAGACTCTGACGGCCCGCGAGTTCGTGAACGAGAAGGGCAAGGTGGTCAAGGTGGCCGCCAACACCCCGATCGGCTGCAACCTCTGCCACAGCCTGCAGAAGAGCTTCACGGGCGTTCCCACGGGACAGCCTCAGGCCTATCCGCCGCCGACGCCCTCGCCGATCCACGGTGGCGGGGACGGCGGAGGTGGCGGCCACGGCCACTGAGCCCGGCTGTACAGACATCCGGGCGGTCCGTCCCGTCGGGGCTGGCCCCCGGAGTCCCGCAAGCCGGCGTCGGAAACGACGCCGGTTTTTTCCATCGAAAGCCAATGGAATCCGGTTTACTTAAGTAATGATAATAACTATCATTTGCATTGTGTGTGCAGGGGAGCGACGACAGCCGCGCCTGCGTCCTTTTCTCAACGCATTGAGTGATTTCACTTAACCGGCGCGTGAAATCGCTTAAGTCTGGCGGTCTGGATTTCGTTCGACGCATCGTGGTGTCTGATTTTGAAACACTGTTTGGAATGGTTCGCATTTTGCTGTAGCTCCTCGCACTCCAGGGAAAACGGTGTCGCCGGCATCCCTGAGCGGTGGAATGAGAAGCGGCTGCGCGCCGGGACGGGCGCCCACGGCATTGGACGTATGAGCGAGGCACGACGAATGTGGATTCACCGGCTACAGATCTGCCCCTGGCTGTGGGCCGTCTGTTTCATCGCCGGAATTCTTCCGTCGTATGGCGGGGAGGCGCCTGCCGACAACGGTTTCGACCGGGCCGTACTCCATCCCGCCATCCCTCTTCTGGACGAGAGCGGACGCCATGTGCTCGACAGCGGCCTGCCTTACAGCCCCAAGACCAGCTGCGGCAACGGGTCGGGCAGCGGCTGCCACGACTATGCCAGGATCACCCGCGGCTACCACTTCGAGCAGGGGCGCGACGAAACCCGCGATGGCTTCGGTAACAAACTGGGGTTGCCGCAACTGACCGGCCCCGGCTATTTCGGCGGTTACAACTGCATGTCCGGCAATGCGCCGGGCTGGCTGGCCAGGAAGAGCAACGGCAGCGCGGCGGAATTCGGCGATTTCGGCGCGCCCGACCTGGTTCGCTACTGTGGCGCCTGCCATTCCGGCGGCGGCTGGGGCGAATTCGACCGTAACGGGGGGCGCTATGACGAGCAGTCCGCCGAGACGGTCAAGGCTTTCGACGGCGACTATTTCAGCCGTCAGTTTCAGGAGCCCGGCAAGACAGGGCAGTACGGCGGTTCCGGACCTTCCGAAGTGGTGGCATGGGACTGGAGGAAGAGCGGGGTGCGGGAGGCCGACTGCATGCTTTGCCACGCCGACTTCTCCCGCCTGAAGACATTCCCTCCCAGTGGATTGGGTACGGGCGGTTCCGAGTCCGCGGCGCTGCAGTTCGCCCGTCTGCGCGACGAAAAATTCATCGCGGGCGGTTTTTTCCGCCATGCGGCATCGGCCATCTGGGAATTCCTCGACGTGCGGCCCGATACGGAAGGCGGCGCGGCGCTCTTGGCGGTGGAGCGCACTCCTGCCACGGGTACCGCGACGCCGGATTACCGGCTGGTGCTGGACGATCAGGGCAATCCCAAGCTGCACTGGAACCGGGACGCATTCGACGAGTCCGGCAAGATCCAGGTACCCATGCTGCGGTTTCCGGCCAGCGACAATTGCATGTATTGCCACAAGACCGGCAATTCGCGGCGCGGCTTCTACGGCTTCGGGCCTGAAGTCCGGGTGAGGATGGCGGGCGACGGGACTACGATCACCGATTTCCGCACCGACGTGCACAAAGGCGCGGTCTGGACCGAGGACAACGGCCAGGTGCGGGTCATCGACAACTGCAACGCCTGCCATGCCAGGCAGTACTACAAGTCGCCTGCGGCCAACGTCGACTTGGATGCCGACCACAATTTCCCCAAGGGCAATGGCGACAACGACGTCCGTAACGATCTCGACAACGCGCCGCCGCCGGCCTCCTGTGAGCATTGTCATGACCAGGCGGCGAAGCCGGCCTTGCCGTCCGGCCACAAGAACGTACTGGAGGCTCACCGCGAAATCTGGAAGGCCAACGGTGACATGCGGGGTTATCCGGAAAACACGCTGGACCGGATCACCCAGACGCACCTCAACGTCGTCGCCTGTCAGACCTGCCATATTTCCAGGCTGGCCGACAACGGCAAGGAATTCCCCATGCGTTACCGCTACCGGGTCGGCTACGGCGGACGGCTGAAGATCTTCCCCTATAAGCCGGCCTACCGCTATTTCGTCCAGGATCGGAACAGCGGGCGGGTGTTGAACCGCTACGAGCGCTTCTCCGTGATCGAGGAGCGGACGGGTTCGGACGGCGGAAAGTATGGAGCGATTCTCGATCCCGCCAGCGGCAAGGAACTGGGGCGGGTGGTGATGAACGGGGATGAATTCGGCGAGCCCCCGACTTTCGCCGACTACAAGGCGCTGAAACAGGCCTACGACGCCTTGCTGGGGATGAAGGGCTACGCCATGCCGAACGTCCGCTTCGTCTACATCGAATCCAATGAATACGCGCTCAGTCATGCAACGCGGCCATCGCCGCAGGCGGTGCAGTGCGAGGACTGCCATGCGCGCAAGCAGAGCGGGGCTTTCAGCGCGTTGATTTCCGCAGAAGGGCTTTTGGGCGAGGCCAACGTGGCCGAAGTCGCGAAGCTGCCGGACCGACGGCTGGTGGACGCCGGTATCGTCGAACTCGGCATGCCGTATTACAAGGTCCAGGACGATGGGCGCATCGTCGAGAACGTGGCCGACGTGCTTTATGCCAGCCGTCTCGATCCGTCCATGTCGATTCTCAGGTCGGAAACGGCCCGGACGGTCGAGAACGAGTTCAAGACCCTGAGCCGTGCCGAGGCGCTGGCTTTCGCCGATCTGGACGAGGCGGCGGGGCAGAAGCTGGCGGCGGATCTCCCTTCCGGCGAGGCGCTGCTGTTCGGCTCGAAGGTCGGGCACAGTTCGCTGCGCGGATTCGCCCTGATCCAGACGCGGGGGACCCGGACCCTGGCCTTTGGCGACGTCCTCAAGGGCCGGGTGGAGAGCCGGCCGGCGAAGGCCAAGGACCGGACCCGGATTTTCGGCCAGGGGTTCGGCAACCTGGTCGCGGACATTTACTCACTGGCCGTCATGGACGCCAGCGGCAGGACACTGCCGGGACTCGTCGAGGGTACCGCGCTGGTCAGGCTGCCTTACCGGGGCAAGGCGAAAGCGCGCGGCGGGGTGAACGTGCTGGTTTCCAATGACGGCAAAGTCTGGCAAAGGGTCGGCGGGAAGAACCTGCTGGTATTCCGGCCACGGGGCGACGTGGACGGTTACGTCGTGGTCCGGATCAGGCGTTCCGCCCTCTATCTGACCCTCGCCGACAAGGTGGGCTAAGCCGTGAGGCCGGGCCCGGGAATTTGAAAGATCGCAGGAGGATTCGTGACATGCACGCCAAGTCTCACCGGAGTCAGCTCTGCTGCTCTTCGAGTCCGCCGGTCGCCGAAGACGCGGCTGCCTTGCCGCGGGCACCGGGAATGCCGGGGCATCCGCTGGTGCAGAAGATCCTGCCCTGGCTCGCAGGAGCGGGCATGGGGCTGGGACATGCGGCGGTGGCTTCCAACTGTACAGTTCCCCAGCAGGGGCGTTGCAGCAGTTGCGGCAGCTGCATCGTGGTGGTCGGTTCCCTGGTCGCCTGGGCATTGTCCCGACAGCGGGGACGGGGCGCGTTCTACGAGGAGGGCAGACGGTGAGATTAGCGGCGGTCGTGGCGGGGATTCATCGACAGCGGGGAGATCGGGCATGAAGGGGGCGCTCGGGCGGCGGCTGCGTTCCGCCGCGTGGTGTCTGTCGCTGTTTGGCTTTTTGCCGAGCGCGGTTGCGGCGGGGGCGGTCAATGCCTTCGACCGGACTCTCATGCACCCGGCTATTCCGCTGGTGGACGAGGACGGCCGGCATGTCCTGGAGAGCGGCAGACCCTACAGCGTCCGGATGAGCTGCGGCAACGGCAATGGCGGCGGCTGCCACGACTACGACGGCATGAACCACGCCTACCACTTCGAGCAGGGACGTGACGAAACCCGCGACGATTACGGCGCCAGGCGCGGCCTCCCCCAGCTGGTTGGCCCCGGCTATTTCGGCGGTTTCAACTGCATGCAGGGCAATGCCGCCGCCGCGCTCGCCAAAAAAGCGAATACCAGTGAGGCGGAATTCGGCGATTACGGGGCGGCGGGCTACGTCAAGGCCTGCAGCACCTGCCACCTGGGCGGCGGCTGGGAGGAGTCGGACCGAGGCGGTGTGCGCTACGACCAGATGCCGGCCGGCTCGGTCCCGGCCTGGGACGGCGATTACTACGACCGCAATGGCGACGGCCAGGTGGTCCCTTGGGACTGGAGGAAAAGCGGCGTGCGTGAGGCAGACTGCCTGACCTGCCACGCCGATTTCTCGCTCCTGAAAAAATTTTCCGCCAGCGGACTCGGCGGCAACGGCGACGGCACGGCCGGCGCCCAGGATCACTGGGGCCTGCTGCAGGACGGCAAGTTCGTGGCCCAGGGCTTTTTCCGCTATGCGAACTCGGCGATGTTCGAGTTTCTCAACGTCCGGCCCGACTTGTCCGGAGGGGCTCAGTTGCTGACCGTGGAGCGGGCCGTCAAGCCGGGAACCGCCAAACCGGATTACGACCTGGTGCTGGGGGACTCGGGCGAGCCCGTCCTGCACTGGAACCGGGACGCCTTCGACGACAGCGGCAAGGTCCGCATCCCCATGCGCCGCTTTCCCGGCAACGACAACTGCATGCTCTGCCATCTGGCGGGGGCCGGCATCAATCGCATCAATGCCAAGGTGAAGAGCAGCCGGCGCGGTTTCTACGGCTTCGGCGAGGAGGCCGCTCAGACCCTGGGCGAGGACGGAAAGCCCGTCGACGACTACAAGGACGACGTCCACAAGGGCAAGAGCTGGACCGACGATACCGGCGAGACCCGGATCATCGACAACTGCAACGCCTGCCATGCCAAGCAGTACTACAAGCCGGCCTACGCCAACATCGATCTCGACGCCGACCACGACTTCCCCAAGGGCAACGGCGACGCGGACATCCGCAACGACCTGGATTACCAGCCCGGTCCGGCCGACTGCGAATACTGCCACAGCACCGCCAAGGCGCCGGCCCTGCCGTCGGGTCAGCCCACGTTGCTGGACGCCCACCGCGAGCGCTGGAAGTCCTCGGGTTTCATGCGCGGTTATGCCACGAACTCGTACAACCGGGTGGTTCAGGTGCATTTCGACGATCTCGCCTGCCAGGCGTGCCACAACCACAAGGCGGTGTACAACGGCAAGACCCTGCCCATGCATTACCGCTACCGGGCCCGTGCGGACGGAGCACTGCGGGTCATCCCCTATGTGCCCAACGCCCGGTTCTTCGTCCAGGACCGCAGCAGCGGCCGGGTGCTGTACCGCTATGAGAGGCAGTCGGTGTTCCGTTTGAAGAACGGCGGCCAGGCGGCCATCGTCGATCCGGCCAGTGGCCAGGAAACCGGGTCGGTCACCGTCACCGCCGGCCAGTTCGATCTGCCCGCGACATACAACGACTTCAAGGCGCTCAAGCAGGCTTATGACAACCTGCTCAAGGGCAAAGGCTACGCCAGCGCCGACGTGCGCTTCGTCTACGCCGAGAGCAATGAATACATCTTCACCCACCAGACCCGGCCGGCGGAGCAGGCGGTCGCCTGCGAAGAGTGCCATACCCGCCGGGCGGACGGTTCGATCAACGGTGCGGTGGCGGCCAACGGCCTGATGGGCGCCAATCGCGTCATCGAGGTGGCGAGGATCCCGGACGCGCGCCTGGTCGACGAAGGCGTGGTGGAGCTGGCGTCGGGCTACCACAAGGTGCAGGCCGACGGCAGGATAACCGAAACCGTCGCGGAGGTGCTCGAGGCCACCGACAAGGCGCCGGACATGTCGATCCTCAAGGCTGCGACCGGCCGCGCCGTCGGCGGGCCGTTGAGAAAACTGCCGGCCTCCGAAGCCGCGGCATTGGCTGCGCTGGATCAGGATGCCACCGGCAAGCTCACCGCAGGATGGGACAGCGGACTGTCGCTGACCTTTTCCGCCAGGGTCGGCCACCCCTCCGTCCAGGGGGCGGCGCTGTTCATTCCCGGTTCCCCGCTGAACCAGTTGCTGCTGGAAGGCGTCCGGGTGGAGCTGAGCAGCAGGGAGTCCACGGCTGCCGAGCGCCGCAAGGTCGGCAGGCTGGGCACGGGCACGCTGGCCCCGGACGTCTACGGCCTGAGTCTGACTCGGAGTGGCGGCAGCGGAGTGAAGAATTTCGGCGGCGGCGAAGGTTGGATCAAACTGCCGTATTGGGGCGCCGCGACCCGGATCAAGGGTGTCAAGGTGGTGTATTCCGAGGACGGGAAGACTTGGCGCACGCTGGCGCGCCACAGGATCGTAGCCTTCAAAGCCGCTTCCGGCGGTGCGGCGGGCTATGTCCTGTTGCGCCTGAAGCGTCCCGTCGCTTACCTGGCGTTCGCGGGCAAGGCGGGAAGCAAGTCCTGATGATAGCGAGGCGAGGCGGTCTCGGTGGGGGGAGGGGGCAGCGGTCCGCCCGTGTCCTGCGGGCCCTGCCGTTGGTCTGGCTGGCCGTGGGTGGACTGGTCCCGTTTCCCGGCCGTTGTGACAACTGGCATGGTTCGGTGCGCAGCAAGCTCCAGGTGGACAATCGCTATACCTTGCAGAACGCCCATGTTTTCGGCGAGCTGTGGGGGCAGGGGTTTTATGACGATTCCCGGGAGGATCTGCACGGCGCCATGGAGTTCGTGACGCGCACCGGTTATCAGCCCGATGGAGGCGGCGTGGCGGGGCTGTACCAGGCTTTCGTCGAGAAGGGTTTCGATTCCCTGAACACCCGCGTCAAGCTGGGGCGCTTCCAGCGCACCGACAACCTGGGTCTGTACCTGGTCGATGGCGGGGCCGTCGCCTATGCCGCCGATGACAATGGCTGGAGCTTTGACGCCTATGCCGGCCATCCCAGCCGATACGACCACGTGATCAGCGTCGAGGGGAAGTTCGTCGGCGGGCTGGAGGGGCGCGCGCAATGGACCCCGGATTGGGGTTGGGGGAGCGATGGGCCTTCCCTCGGCCGGATCGACGTGCGCGGCGGCTACCAGTATTTCTGGCGCGACCTGTCCCAGCGCGCGTTCGGCTATTCTCCGTACACTGGGGACGGGGGTAACGGGAGCGGCACCGTGAACCCGGGGATGCTGATCGGCGATACCGGCTTGCAAGGCGCGGTCGCCGGCAGTTATTCGGCCTACGGCGGTTCCAAGCCCTGGGGCAGCTCCCTGCAGCGCCTCTATTTCGCCACCACCGGCGCGGGCAGGCTGGGGCTTTGGCGGAACAGCGACTACGAACTGGGGGTGCTGGGGACCTACCGGGCCGACCGGGATGCATTCGAGAACATCCGCCTCAACGGCCAGCTCGATCTGACCAACGACGTGCGCGTCCGCGGTTCCTGCGAATACTTCCAGCCGCGCGATCCCATCCTGACCTTCCGGGAAAAATTCTACAGCGCCTACGCGCTGGGCGAGCAGACCCTGGCGCGGACCCGTATCCAGCACGAGCCGGTGAAGGGTTTCAACTACTACGTCGGCGGTCTCGCCTCCAGCCGGAAAGGATACGACGGCTATGGCGGCGAGCTGGGGGCGAACTACGTGTTCAATCCCAATTTCGGCCTGATCGGCGAGTTCGACTACATGTCCCTGGGACCCGAGAGTGCCAGCAGCTTTTACGTCAGCAGCACGCACACCGTGAATTCCAGGCTGCAGATGCGGGTGAACACCGCGCTGCGGTTCGAGGACAAGATCCTGTACGGGTTCAACCGGGCGGTGGGTGCGGAAATCGAGGCTTTCTACATGCTCCGCAACAATCTGGTGCTCAACGTCGCGGGGAGTTACGTCTGGTATACCCGCATCCTCGACGAATACCTGGGGGCGGTCCAGGTGATCTATTACTTCGACAACTTCAAACCGAAGGGGATGTGATGGCGAGGCTGATACTGGTTCTGCTCTGGGCCGTGGTCCTCGCCCCCATGGTCGGCGCCGGCGACCTGCCCGACGCGGTGAAGGACCCCAAATGGTGGGAGAAGCGGGAGCAACGCACGGACATTCGCTATCCGCACAATGCCCACATGGAGGTGATGGACGAGGAGGGTGACAGCTGCATGCTGTGCCATTCCTTCGCCCCCAACGCAATGACCGACGAGAGCAAGCTCAAGCCGCTCACCACTATCGCCAACGAGCCGCTCAAGGCGGTCTGCCACGATTGCCACGTGACCGAGCAGCGCGGCCCCTGGCGCTGCAACCTGTGCCACGACGACAAGACCAAGATCTGGCCGGAAGACCACCGTTTCGGCTATGTCGACCACCACGGCGAGGCCGCGCGCCGGGACGAAGCCGCTTGCAAGGAGTGCCATCTCGATCTGGCTTTCTGCACCAACTGCCATTTCCGCAGGGACACCATGGGCACCGGCTACCACCCGCTGGGATACCGCACCCTGCATGGCCTCGGGGTGCGGGTCGACACGTTGGACTGTGGGCGCTGCCACAACCAGATCTATTGCGAGACCTGCCATGCGAGGACGCGTTTCCAATGAAGACGAACACCCATGGTCTGACGGTCTGGCTGTGCCTGGTCTGGCTTGCGGCGGTCTGTCCCTCGATGGCGGCGGCCTACACGGTGTCGACCGTGACCGGCAATCTGCTGCTGACGCCGAAACACGGCGGCGACGGTACCGCCTGGGGCCGGACCAACTGCGTCAGCTGCCATTTTCTGCAGAACATCCACAAGAAGGCCCCCAACATCCGCAACTGGGTGCTCTACAAAGGCACGGCCACCTGCACCGGCTGCCATGGCACCAACGGGACCAACGCACCGCGGCGCTGCATCATCTGCCACAACACCGCCGACCTGGCCACCTCGCCCCGGCAGAGCGGTGCCCACAAGCACGATTTCTCGGTCGAGAAGGACCGGCCACTCGGCGACGGCGACTGCCTGACCTGCCACGTCAAGCCGGACATGGACGGCCGGTTCGAGCGCGACGTGGATCTGACGGCGATCCGCGACGCTGCCGGCAGCTTCGCGCCGTATACCAGCGATAGCGACTTCTGCCTGCGCTGTCACAACCGCAACCATCAGCCGGCCGGCGTCCGTATCAAGTCGAGGCCGAGCTACGGGCTCAACGATCCGCTGGTGGCCATCGAGGACGACTACACCCAGATCGACCGCCACGGCTGGGTCAACGGCGGTACGGGGCCGTACCCCGGATTGCGCGGCAAGAAGTTCCACTACGCGGACGAGGTCGCCTGCACCGACTGCCACGTCATGCATGGAACCCGCAACCCCAAGCTTATCCTGGACGACACCCGCAAGGGCTCGAACCGGCTGCTGAAGACGCTGCCCAAGCCCTACAAGGCCCGGGTCCACGACGGCAACTACGCCGAATTCTGCGTGTTGTGCCACCGGATGGAGGACCCTTCGGTCGAGGAAGGCGCCTACGACGCGGGCAACGGTCTGTCCGGCGTGCACGACGTCACCTCCGACTGTAGCCAGTGCCACACCCACGGGGAGCCGGTGAAGGGGGGATTGTGAGGGAAGGCCGGAGCGCGTGGCCGGGACCGGGCAGGTGGTTGGCGGGAATGATGGCGTGGCTGCTCGGCACCGGCATCGCGGCTGCGGGCGCCGAGGACAGCTATGCGACCACGAAGAAGCTGCCCCCCCTGCACCACGTCACTGGCGTCGTGTTGCCCGAGGAGATGAAGACGCCGAAACGCCTGCCGCTGCGCGAGGACCGCGAGCTGCGCTGTCCGACCTGTCATGGCGTCGAGGACATCGACAGGGTGCCGTACCGCCTCATCGACCGCAGCCTGCCGGATTTCCTGCGGGGCGGGCCTTACGACGAGCTGGATGCCTTCTGTTACCAATGCCACGAGGAAAACAGGTTCAAGCGTCCCAACGTCCACATCATGCTGGACAAGAGCGGCAAGCTCCAGGAGGAACACTGCACCTATTGTCACGAGGAGGTTCACCGGGAGCGGGACCGGCCGCTGCGCGCGCCGGACTACAAGCTGCGGCTGCCGCCGGAAAATCTTTGCTACGGCTGCCATTTGAAGACGCCGCACTTCAATGCGCTGGAACATCAGGAATCGAAGCCCGACGCCCGGATGAAGCTCCACATGAAGGACTCGAAGGAGCGCTACGGGATCATTCTGCCCCTCAGCCGGGAGGGCAAGGTCATGTGCCCGACCTGCCACGCCCCGCATCAGCCGGGCGTCATCGATGCGCTCAATCCCGCCGCCGGCCGGGTGGACGACGCCGATCTGGAAACCGGTGTCAGCTACCGCGAGCACCCCTGGGATGCGGTGGTGCGGGAAGACAAGAAGGCGAGGCTGGAGACTTTGAGCGAACAAAGCGGACGACGATTCGAGCTGGGGTACCGGCGGATCGACAAGGAAGTATTGCTGAGGCTGCCGGCCAAGAACGGCGAGCTGTGCCTGGCCTGCCATCAGTTCGACGAATGACACCAACCCATCCGCGAGGAGCAAGACCATGAATGCCCTGACCGCGAAACTGACCGAAAAAATCCGATCGGTGCCGAAGATCCAGCGCTACCGCTACTTCTGGATCGCCGTATCCTGCGCGATGTTCCTGGGGCCGCTGGCGGTGCTGCCCGGCCTGGCCGGCAACACCGACCTGTGCGGAAAGCTGTGCATGCGCCGCTTCTATCTGTATTTTCCCGGCATGAGCTGGGACGACCTGTTCATGCATGTCTCGGTGGCCCTGATCGGGGTGGTGGCCTTCTTCGTCATCATCACCTTCACCTTCTTCTTCGGACGCATCTGGTGTTCCTTCATCTGTCCGGTCGGCGGGTTCTCGGAGCTGGTCAGCCGGATGCTGGGCGACCGCTGGAAGATCGAATACCGCGGGCTGCCCCAGGTCCAGATCCGCTACGGTTATCTCGCGGTCTACATGGGGCTGCTGCCGCTACTGGGCGTCAGCGCCTGTACTTTGTGCAACTTCATTACCGTACCTCGTTTCGTCGAGGCGCTGAGCGGTGGCTTCGTCGGTCTGGCCTTCATCTTCTCCACCGTAGGACTGGTCAACCTGTCCCTGCTGTTCCTGCTCGGCTTCTTCGCCAGCAAGGGGCGCGCCTACTGCCAGTTCCTCTGCCCGATCGGCGCCATCGACGGACTGGTGAACCGGCTGGGCGCGAAGTTCCGGTTCACCCATCACATCCGGGTCGACAAGCAGCGCTGCACCGGCTGCACCGAATGCGCGAAGAAATGCATGTGCGGGGCCATCAAGATGGTGGACAAGGTCGCGGTGGTCGATCAGTTCTCCTGCATGTCCTGCCACGACTGCGTCGATGCCTGTGACTGGAATGCCATCGAGTGGACCACGGCGCCCCGGAACAAGACGCCCAAGCGGGTCAAACGCGGCATCCAGATCCATCCGGAGCCCCAATGGCAGGCGGTGGTGAGGATGCGGCCGAAACCGGCACCGACCGCCCGGGTCATCCACTGGGGACGGGTGGTCAACGGCGTGATCGTCGCGGGTTTCTCCGTATTCCTGTTCGCGACCGCCGTGTGGTTGCACTGAGCTCGAGGAACTTGAATCCGCACCGATGCGGCAGCGATTTTTGAATTCGACGATGATGCGGTACGCGTGTTCTCTTTGTCTGGCCGGGCTGTTTTGGATCGCCTGCGGCTGCGCCCTGGCCGCGGAGCGGCACAGCGATCCCGACGGTTGTTTCTCCTGCCACGGCCTGCCGGGGCTCGAATACCTGGACGACCACGGCGTGCTGCGGGTGGCCACGATCCTCAAGAGCGATTATTACGGCTCGCTGCACGGCAGCGTGCCCTGCAAGGACTGCCACCGCAAGATCGAGCGCTATCCGCACAAGCCGGAGGAGGGCTATGTGGACTGCTCCGAGTCCTGTCACCTCAAGGAGCCGTCCAAGGACAGGGCCTTCACCCACAAGCCGGTGGTCGACGAGTTCAAGAAGTCGGTCCACGGCGCCGGCCATGCGCCGGGAGCGACCAAGGATTTCCATGGCGGCAACCGCCTCGAGGAGGAGACCAGCCAGCAGAATCCCTCTTGCCGGCGCTGCCATTCCAACACCCCGTACATCAAGGACGCCAACCTGGAGCGTTTCAAGCAGGAACTTCATCACACCGAGACCGAGTGCGGCACCTGCCACCAGGGCGAAACCTGGCGCAACCAGTTCAGCGGTCACATCCTGCGCAGACTGGTCGGCAAGAACTACGACAAGATGGAAGCCAACGCCATGTGCGTGGACTGCCACGGCGATCATGAAGCCATGGCGAAAGTGGAAATCCAGGATCCGGAAACCAAGGAAAGGAAGAAGGCCAGTTTCCGTTTCGCCCACGCGACCGACAGCTACGCGAAGACGCTTCATGGCCGGCTCCTCGCGGTCGACGACGAGTCCGGCGCAAGCTGCATCGACTGTCACGCGCCCGACGGTTTCCGCCATGGCATCCTGCGGGACGAATCGAAGGACTCACCGACCCATCCCGACCGGCTCGGCGAGACCTGCTCGCAGGCCGGCTGCCATGGCTATGCGAAGAGCCCGCTCAATCTCGGATTCCTCAACACCGACCTGCACGATCTGGACTTCCTGCGCATGGAGGATTTGTCTTTCGCCCTGGACTTCTCCCGCCTCGATTCGGCCTGGTATGCCGCCGCCTGGGTACTGGGTCCGCTCGGCCTGATTTTCCTGACATCGAGCCTCCTCTCGCCGCTGTCGCGTTCCCGGCGGGCGCCGGTCACGGAGGTCGTGGGCTACGACCACTTCCAGCGCGTGATGATCGGCGGCGGTTCCGCCAAGGACGGCCTGTGGCGGCGCATCCGGGGTCGGCTGGTCGGAGGGACGCCTGCCGTACCGGTTCCCGCGCCGCTGGTCGAGCCCGATGCCCCCATCACGTCGCTGACCATCCTGTTCGGCTCCCAGACCGGCAACGGCGAGGGCGTCGCCGCCGATCTCGAAGCCCGGCTGAGGGCCTGGGGCTACAGCGTCGAGCTGGCCGACATGGCCGATTACGATCCCCGTGAAATCGTCAACGAAAGGCTGCTGTTCGTCATCGTCAGCACCCACGGCGAGGGTCAGCCGCCGCTTCCGGCGGAGAAGCTGCACGGCTATCTCTACGCCGAAACCGCGCCGCGGCTGGAGCACCTCAAGTTCGCCGTGTTCGCCCTCGGCGACAGCAGCTACAAGCACTTCTGCAAGGCCGGCAAGGATTTCGATGCCTTCCTGCAGCGACTGGGGGCGAGCCGGGTGCTCGACCGGGTGGATGCCGATGCCGATTTCGAAGAGGCGGCAGCCGCCTGGATCGACGCAGTGCTCGGCTGTTGCCGCGCCATCATCGGCGACACCGGCATCGAACGGCCGCTCGAGGCCGAACCGGTGGATCACGCCGTGGCCAAGTCCGGCTACGGCAAGACCCATCCCTATCCGGCGGCGGTCCTGCGCAACGTCAACCTCAACGGGGAGGGCTCGGCCAAGGAGACCCGCCATATCGAAATCGATCTCGGCGATTCCGGTCTGAGCTACGAGCCGGGAGATGCCCTCGGCGTCTATCCGAAGAACGACCCCGCCTACGTCGAAGCCTTGCTGGCCGCCTTGCAGGCCGACGGCTACAGCGAGGTGACCCTGGGCAAGGAGACCCTCAGCTTGCGGGAAGCGTTCTACAAGCATCTCGACATCACCGGTCTGAGCCGGGTGTTGGTCGAGAAATACGCGGAACTGTGCGACAGCCGGGTTCTCGCCGGCCTGCTGGCCGATCCTGATCCCGCACGGCTCGAAGGCTACCTGTGGGGCCGGCAGATCATCGATCTGGTCGAGGATTTCCCGATCCAGGGCATTTCGCCCCAGACCTTTGTCAACGTCCTGCGGCGCCTGCCGCCCCGCCTGTATTCGATCGCTTCCAGCATGAAGGCCCATCCCGGCCAGGTGCATCTCACCGTCGGCGCGGTGCGTTACCACGCCCATGGCCGGAACCGGGAAGGGGTCTGTTCCACCTATCTCGCCGGTCGCATCGGTCCGGGGGAGCGGCTTGCCATCTTCGTGCAGCCGAACAAGCATTTCCGCCTGCCCGAAGACCCGGAGACGCCGCTCATCATGGTCGGGCCGGGCACCGGCATCGCGCCGTTCCGGGGTTTCGTCGAGGAACGCGAGGTCACCGGCGCCAGGGGCCGGAACTGGCTGTATTTCGGCGACCAGCGCCGCGCCACCGATTACCTCTACCGGGAGGAATGGGAGGACAAGCTCAGGCGGGGCGTGCTGACCCGGCTGGATCTGGCTTTCTCGCGCGACCAGGAGCGGAAGGTATACGTACAGACGCGAATGCTGGAGAACGCGAGGGAGATGTACGCCTGGCTCGAGGAGGGCGCCTGTTTCTACGTCTGTGGCGACGCCTCGCGCATGGCCCAGGACGTCCACCGGGCGCTGCTGGCGATCGTGATGCAGGAGGGCGGAAGGACGCAGGAGCAGGCCGAGGAATACCTCGAGGCCATGGCCGCCTCCCGGCGCTATCTGCGCGACGTGTACTGAGCCGGTTTCGCCGAACGGTGCTTGGAGATGAAGTTGAAGGACAAGATGAAGTTGGGACCCGCGGGTCTGGTGCTGTCCCTCTCGTGCTGGGCGAACGGCGGTTCGTCCTTCGCCGGCGAGCCGCTGTTCGTCCAGCGGGTCGAGTCGGCCGCGCCGACGCGGGAAGCCATCGGCAAGGCGGAGGAACAGGTGCGCGAGCACAAGGACGTCAAGCTCCGGGAAAGGATGGCGGTACCGGCGTTCCACAAACGGATCGAGCCGCCACTGCACGAAGGCGAAACCTACTGCCAGGGCTGCCACAGTCCCCAGCCGCACAGCAAGAAACTCCGTACCCGCAGTTTCCTCAACATGCACAGCCGTTACGTCGCCTGCGAGACCTGCCACTTCCGGCCCGAGGACGTGCGGCTGGAGTACCGCTGGTTCGACTATGCCGCCCGCCGGCCGGCCGCTGCCGATGGCAGCCGGTTCCGGACCGGACGGAACCTGGACAATTCGGTGCCGATCGACGGCAAATTCAAGATCGCGCCGTTCTACCGGGGCGAGCCGGCGTTCGTCCTGCCCGGAACGGCGTTCGCCGAACGGGTCGGCCGCGAGTGGCAGGAGGGCGATCTCGCCGCCAGGGCGCAGCTCAAGGCCCGTCTGCATGCTCCATTGAGCAAGGAAGGTCCGGCCTGCGCGAAGTGCCATACCGAAGACTCCCCCCTGCTGGATCTCTCGGCCCTCGGCGCGGATTCGCGTCAGGCCTCGGCCATCCGCAGGCATGTGATCCCGCAGTTCTTCGGCCGTTACCAGTCCGACGACGAACGGCTGAAGATCATCGACATCCTGCGCTGACGCGATCATGGCGAGGAACGTTGCACTCGTGCTGCGCCGTGCCGCCGCGATCGCGGCCGGTCTGATCGGGCTGTGGCCGGTGGCGGCCGGCGCGTTCGAGGCGGTGGTGGCGTCCGATCCGGTCGGGTACCAAGCCGGCTTCGAGCAGCCTTCGGCCGTTGCCACGGACGGTGAGGGCCGGGTCTACGTGCTCGACGGCGCCCATCACCGGATCGTGGCGCTGTCGCCGGACGGTGAAGTCCTTCGAATCCTGGGCGGCGCCGACCTGCTGAAGCTGCCGATGGACTTCGCCCTGTCGGAGGAAGGGCTGGTGGTCGCCGACACCGGCCATCACCGGTTGGTGTTGCTACGCCCCGAGGGTGGGGTGCTGAAGGTGCTGGAACTTCCCATCGAACCCATGCCGGAGCCGTCCCCGCAGCCGGGCGGATCGCCATCAGCCAGCTCCCCGCCGAGCCTGCCGCCGGAGCCGGTGGCCGTCAGCGTACAGGACGGCGTCGCCTTCTGGGCCGACCGGCGCAGCCACCGCGTGTGCCGGACCCGGCTGGCCGACGGCCGGGGGCTCGGCTGCTTCGGCGGGCGCGGCGGGGAGCCGGGGCGCTTCCAGTACCCGTTCCAGATCGCGCAGGACCGCGACGGTTATTTCAACGTGGTGGACATCGTCAATGCCCGCGTCCAGGTATTCGACAAGAGCGGGCGTGTGTTTTCCCAGATCGGCCGTTTCGGCCTCGACGAGGGCGAGTTGTTCCGGCCCAACGGCCTCGCCGTCGACCGGGAGCAGGACGCGTTTTTCGTCAGCGACGGCTATTTCGGCACCATCTCGGTGTTCCGCAAGGGTGAGTTCCTGGGACTGCTGCGGCAGGCGGACGGCCAGCCGGTCAGGCTGGACTCGCCCACCGGACTCCATTTCCGCGACGGCCGGCTGTACGTCGCCGAAACCGGCGCCAGCCGGGTCTGGAGCTACCGGGTGAGCTATCCGGGGCGTGCCGTCTCCAGCAGGGGAAGCGGCCAGCGTACCGAGCTGTCGCAAAAGGATTGCCTGCTCTGCCACCTGTCCTGGGCCGGCGATGCGCCGCCCGAGGTCCGCGCCGCCGATACGGAAGGCGCGCTGCCGGAGGCTTCCTACCGTATGTGCTACAGCTGCCACAACGGCGCGGTCATGGACTCGCGCCTGACCATCCACCGGGGTGCACAGCATCCCACCGTCTACGAAAGCCCCAAGGAAAAGAAGCGCCATGCGGGGCTCAAACCGCGCAAGGACAAGCTTCCGGACAAGTTTCCGGTCACCGGGAACAAACAGCTGCTCTGTACTTCCTGCCACACCCCGCATACCGACGCGGACAAGGCGCAGACCCTGTATCCCGCCCACGGCAATGCCTGGCTGCGCGTGCCGAACCGCGGCGGCGACCTGTGCGAGCGTTGCCACGAATCCAAGGTCAAGGGCGCTCGTGTCGACGCGCCGGTGCCTGCGGGGTCCGCCGAGGGGACCAAGGGCCGCAAGGGCCTCAACCATCCGTTGGGGATACGCTTCATGCCACCGCCGCATCCGGAGGCCAAGGGCTATCCCACAGAGAACGAATTGCGCAAAGGACTGCCGGAGCGCCTGACCGCCGGCGGCGCCGCGCTCGGTGATCACAAGGAGCTGATCTGCCAGACCTGTCACCAGGTCCATGGCGGCCACGGCGACGGCAAGACCACGGTATTGGAAACCGCCGAGGGCGAACTGTGCGCCGCCTGCCACCGGCGCCAATTCACCAAGAGCAAGGAGGAGGCCCACGAGAAGGGCGTGCACCCGGTCAACGTCAAGCGCGAGCCGGACGAGTCCGGCGCCAGGCCGGTGTTGTGGAAAGGCAGGCCGGAAATCACCGAAGTCGGTTGCCAGACCTGCCACCGCGTCCACGACGGCAGCGCCGGCACCTCACTGCTGCCGGAAGGCGTGGCGAACGCCGAAAGCCTGTGCAGGAACTGTCACGAGCGCCAGCACGCCGAAGACGAGAAGGACGCCAGGAAGAAGGGCGTGCATCCCGTCAACGCCGAACTGGACGAGCCGGTGCGGATCGGCGGCAGGGAAGTCCGGACGGTGGGCTGCCTCACCTGCCACTCCGTGCACGGCGGAAAACCCCATACCGCCGCCCTGGTGGAGACCGACCGAGACGGCGAGCTGTGCAGCCATTGCCATAAACGGAAGCAGACCGTCGTGGGTACCGACCACGACCTGCGGATCACCGCCAAGGACCAGAAGAACGCCCTGGGCGAACTGCCGTCCGCCACCGGCGTATGCGGAAGCTGCCATACGCTGCACCGCGGCAAGGGCGACCGCCGCTTCCTGTTCGCGGCGAGGAAGGTGGAGCCGCAGCCCGGCCCGGCGATGGACGAGACGCCTTTCGAGCGGGATGGACTGTGCCTGAACTGCCACCAGAAGGGCGGGGTCGGCGAGAAGAAGGTGGTCCATCACTTCAGCCACCCGCAAAGGGATCTGGTGCTGCGCTCCGATCAGAAGATCCTGCCGCTATTGGGGGCCAGGGAAGAGCCGGCGGACTTCGGCGGCATCGCCTGCATCACCTGCCACGAACCGCACGTCTGGGATGCCGACAAGATCCCGCCGCCGGGCAAGGACGGGACGATCGCGCCCTCCGCCAACCGGGAAAACCTGGAAGGCAGCAACCGCGACGCGTTCCTCCGGGCGAAGGACGCCGACAAGGTGTTCTGCGTCGACTGCCACGGTCTCGACACCCTGGTGAAGTACAAGTACTACCATGATGCCAGGCGCGCCCGGAACCGGGGGGTGGATTATCTGCGGTGAAGGGTCCATTGAGCGTTCTTCTGCCGGTCTTCCGGTTGCAGACCGGCGATCCGGTCGGCCCCGGCGAGACCATTCAAACGGAGGCCGGTTTCATCGTCCAGGTCGATGTTGAAATGCACGGCATTTTCCAGGTAGTGCCTATCGATTCATGGGATCATCCCCGACGAGCGCAGTCCGGGGTGTCCAGTCCTTCTACACCCGGCCTGTCAGGAGTCCGGCCATGCCCCGTCTCTTTCTCCTTCTCCCGCTGCTGATCTTTTCCATCCTGGGTTTTTTGTTTTTCCAGGGCATGAACCTCGATCCCAATACGCTTCCCTCGCCGCTGCTGGGCAAGCGTCTGCCGGCGTTGGAACTGCCCGCGCTGCGCGATCTGTCCAGAACGATTCGTGACGGAGACATCGAGGGACCTGCATTGGTCAACTTCTGGGCGAGCTGGTGCGCCGCCTGCCGCGACGAGCACGCGCTGCTGGTGGACCTCGCCCGCAATGCCGGCGTGAAGATCTACGGCATCGATTACGTGGATCAGCGTGATGCGGCACTGGGCTGGCTGGACCGTCTCGGCGATCCCTATGTCGAGGTGCTGTTCGACGAACGTGGTACCCTCGGTGCGGCGTTCCAGGTCATGGGGGCCCCGGAGACCTATGCGGTGGACGGCGACAACATCGTCCGCTACCGTCATGTCGGCAGGCTGACCTGGGAGGTCTGGACCGCGATGCAGGCAGCCCTGGCCGGTCCGGCACTTCGCCCCGGATCGCCGGAGGAGTGATCGAGGTCGCTGCGATTTTCACGTTGATCGAGACGACCAGGGTGAGGCGGTCATGAAGTTTCTGGACTCGACCCGTGCAGATACGGCCCGGCGCTTTCCGCTCCGGCCCCTGTTCGCCAGTGTCCTCCTCGTCACCGGAGCCTTCTTCGGGCAGGCGGCCGTTGCGCCGGCTGCCGACCGGACGCCGTCCGCGGACCGTGCCGGCAAGGAGGGGCCGCCGGAAGCGCCCGCCCGTCCCGCTTCTTCGGCTCCGCTGCCCTTCGAGTCAGCGGTTCCTGCGCTCCTCCAGGCCGCGGTGGCCCGGTTGAGGCAGGAGATCGAGAACGGCCCGCCGTTTTCGCTCACCGAGCGCAAGCGCCGCATCGACGGGCTGGAAAAGCTGCTGGCCGAGCCTGGTGTCGACATCGCCGAAAAATACCGGCACGTTCTGGAGGCGTACCGGGCGGAACTCGAATATGGGAAAACCGTGGAAGCCTACCGCGACCTGCTGCGGACGGAGGAGGGCGAACGCCTGGTCGATTTCCTGAGCATCGGCCGTCTGGCCCTGTATTATCAAACCCTGGATGGCCGCGAGTCGGGCATGTGGGACGACCGCGACAGGCAATGGCACAGACTCGCGCCCCGCTACGACCGCGCCATCGCGCTCGGCCTGCGCGCCGCGCGCAAGCTGGAGCCCCCGCAGCTCCTTCCCTTGCCCCTGCCGGGGCCACGGTCGCCTTCGCCATGAAGGGGCTTCCCCTTTTCCGGAACCTGGCCGGAGCCGCCGCGGGACTCGTGTTCTTCGCGACGGCCCGGCCCGGCTTCCCGGCACCTCCGCCGGAACCATCTGGCCTCGGGGCCGCGCCGACCGCCGCCCTGGAAGCATTGTTCCTCGCGGTTCGGGAAAGCGCTGCGAATCTCAAGCTCTTCTACGAGCAGAATTACCTCGCCGGTGACGGCCCCGGACAGCGCAGACTCCTCGATCGCCTGGCCGATCCGCAACACGTGCCTGCCGCCGCCGAACTGGAAGACCTGTTCGCCAGCCTGGGGGCCCAGATGGACGCCCTGGGACGCGTGTCGACCTTCCGGGCCCCGGTCTATGCTCCGGATGGACGGATGGCGGAACGCGAGGTAGTCCGGCTCGGCGGCTTCGGTTTCATCGCCGGCAGGCGTTATCTGGTCTACGCGCCCGAGGTCCGCGCCCTGGCGGAGCTGGCGCGCCAGCCGTCTTCGGCCCTGCTGGATCTGGCGCAGCGGTTCGCCCAGGTGGATGCGGATTCGCTGGCGCCGGTCGCTCTCGACCCTTCCGGTGGTCAGACCTTGCAGCTACTGGTGCAGGTGCCGGATCTGGCGGAACGCATCGCCCAAGGGGGCGCGGTCGGCTACCTCATCCTGGCGCTGGCCACGTTCGCGCTCGTCCTCGGCGGCTGCCGGTTTGCCGACCTGGCGCGGACGAGTCGGCGCATCCGCAGGCAGTTGGGATCGCTCGAGGCGCGGTCCGACAATCCCCTGGGCCGGGTGCTCCTTCGGCTGGAGCAGGCTCAGACCGAGGACGAGGACGCGCTGTATCTGACGGTGGATGAAGCCCTGGCCGGCGAGCGGACGCGCCTGGAACGGGCTCTGGGGCTCCTGAAACTGGTCGCGGCCATAGCGCCCATGCTGGGGCTGCTCGGCACGGTGACCGGCATGATCCGGACGTTTCAGGCCATCGCCCTGCACGGTTCGGGGGACCCCAGGCTGATGTCAGGGGGGATTTCCGAGGCGCTGGTGACCACCGTCGAGGGTCTGGTGACCGCCATACCAATCCTGCTGCTGCACAGCGTGCTGGTCGGCAAGGCCCAGACATTGGGCACGCTGCTGGAGGCACAGGCCTCCGCCGCCCTGTCCGCCCGTCTCGCAGGCCGGCGAGACCGGATCGTTCCGGTCGCGGGCGGGCCGCGGCTCCTCGAAGGGTGACGGTGGGATGGCAGCGGCCGGGTCTTCGTCTGTGGTGGATACCGTGCTGGCCGCGGCTCGGCGCGTCGAGGAGCTGATGGATGCGGGCGGTCCGGTGATGTGGCCGCTGCTGGGTGTTTCGCTGCTGTCGTGGGGGCTGATCCTGGACCGCTACTGGTATTTCCTGCGCGTATTGCCCAGGGTGCGGAGGCGGCCCCGTTCGGAGGTGGAGGCCGTCGAGCTACGCATCGCGCTGTGGCGCCATCTCCGGCTCATCCGGACGCTGTCCGGCATCCTCCCCATGCTGGGCCTGTTGGGGACCGTCACGGGGATCGTGGAGACCTTCGACCTGATCCGGGTGTTCGGCAGTGCCGAAACCCGCATCGTCGCACGCGGCGTGTCGCAGGCATTGATCACGACGCTGACCGGCCTGGTCATGGGGCTCTCCGGCGTGGGTGCGGGTTATGACCTGAGCCGGCGGGCAGAGGCCGGCGAGCGAGCCATGATCGGGAGCCGGTCGCCATGAAACGCCGCGGTTCGTTCATGTCGCGGACCGGCGGCGCCGAAGAGAGCGCCGATGCGATCAACCTCACCCCCCTGATCGACATGGTGTTCATCCTGCTGATCTTCTTCCTGGTGACGACCTCGTTCATCCACGAGTCGTCCATCGCAGTGCAGCGTCCCAAGGCCGCCACGGCGACGCTGGCGCGCAACGTCGAGGTCGTCGTCACGATCGGCGCGGACGAGCAAGTCTGGCTCAACAACGTCTCGGTGGACGTCCGCCTGTTGCGCGCCCGCCTCGAAGGTTCGGGACTCGGCAATCCGGCGCGCTCGGCCATCATCCTGGCCGACGCCCGGACCACGACGGGGCTGCTGGTGAAGGTCATGGACCAGCTCCGGCTGGCCGGCTTCACCAACATTTCGGTGGCGGCCAGCTCCTCGCCCGAACCTCCGTGAACGCCGCCACTCCCGGCATACCGCTACGCGCGTTGGGGGCGGCGTCAGCGCGCTGTGGCGGTGCCCTGATCGTCAATCTGGCCCTGCTCCTCTTGATTGCCACGCTGGTACGCCGGCAAGACTTCATCGAGGAGCCTGGGCCGCAGCCGGTACCCGTGGACTTCGTCCGGCTCCCTCCCAGACCCGCCGAGTCCGGGCCGCCACCGTCGCAGACACGGAAGACCGTGACCGAATCGCCCGCCGAGAGCAGTCCGTCGGATGCGCGGCCCGATTCCGCGAAGCCGTCCACGCCATCGGCGCCGCGTTTGTCCCGTGCCCCCGTCGTGTCCCGATCGAAGCCGGAGCCCCGGATGCCCGGCGTCGCCGCGCCCCGGCTGGACATCCCCGCGCGGGGCACGGGGGTGGAGTTTCCGGCCGTGGCTGGGACCGATTCGCGGCTGACGGCGCCGCCAGCGCAATGGAATCTCCGGAAGATGCCGGCAGCCCCGGGAGATCTTGCGAGCGGCGCCGAAGGCGCAGGGGGCGGCGGCAATCCCCTGATCGTCCTGTTCCGGGTCATGCCCGAATACCCGGAGGTGGCCCGGCGCCGGGGCATAGAAGGCTGGGTCCGGCTCGAAGTCCGGGTGACGGCGGCTGGCCTCCTCGGCGATGCCCGGGTCGTGGCTGCCAGCCCCCGCGACACGTTCGACCAGGTCGCGCTCGAGGCGATCCGGCACTGGCGTTTCAAGCCGGCGTTCCGGGAAGGCCGGGCCGTGGAGCAGCGGGCGATGCTGACGATGGAGTTCAGGCTCAAGCGGCGTTGAGTGCGCATGCCACGGCCCAATTGCAAAGGGCTGCGCCGCGGCCCGGTGAGATCGCGCAACGGATGTGTGAAGGCACCCTCTGTAGCGGATGAACAGGATGTAATCGATTGTTTATTGATGGATTTTTAATTGGTGTGATTGTTGCCTCACCGAGTTTCGTCCACTGAAGGGATTGATCCGGCCCCGTTTTTTTCTCTCTCCGTAAACGGCGAGGCAAACGTAGCGTATCCGCCTCTGAGGCATGGACTTCTGATCGCCGAAAACGGAACTGCGTGAAATGACACAGTATTGTGTGTGATATCGCTCAACATCTCCGGGCGGGGTCGTGGCCGGTCGTTTCGCCCGGCCCTGACGGCGGCGGGGGAGGAACCCGGTGGCGTGGATGCAACTCACTGATATGGCGTCGTCTTCTTCGTCCCCGCGGCCGGGAGGCTCGGCCGAGTGGCGACGGCGGGTCGACGGGGACGGGGAAAAGGGAAGCTTTGGGGAATGAATGGCGCAGAACTTGTAAAGCATTGGAGCCGATTCGCCATCAGGTGCAGGAAATTCATGAATACGCATTCAGGTTCAGGTTTGCCGGCAACCGGCGTTCGCCGTTCCCGACTTCGCCGCGAGGCGTGGGTCCTGGCGCCGTTCCTCTTCATCTTCGGTTCCGCCGGTCTTCGAGTCGGATCTGCCGAGGCGGCGGAAGACGTCGTGGAACTCGACAAGATCACCGTCTATGGCGAGGAAGACGAGGTTTCGCCCGAAACCGAGGATCTGCCGGAGGAGCAGCTGGAGGAAAAGAAGGCGCAGACCATGGACACCGCCAGCCTGTTCAAGGACGTGCCGGGGGTGAGCCTGTACACCGGCGGCGGCGTCTCCAGCCTGCCGGCGATCCACGGCATGGCGGACGACCGGGTCAAGATCCTGGTCAACGGCATGAACATCACTTCCGCCTGCAGCAACCACATGAACCCGGCGCTGTCCTATGTCGCGCCGGCTTCGGTCGGCAAGGCCTCGATCATGGCCGGCGTCACGCCGGTCAGCCAGGGCGGCGACTCCATCGGCGGCACCATCTCGGTCGACCCGGCGGCGCCTAGTTTCGCCAAGGCCGGGCAGATGGCCTACACCGGCAAGCTGGGCGGCATGTTCCGCAGCAACAGCGACACCTTCGGCAACAACTTCAGCGGCTCCATCGCCAGCGAAGACTTCGCCTTCGACTACGGCGGATCCTGGGCGAAGGGCAACAACTACATGGCGGGCAACGGCGGTCCGACCGTGCTGCCGACCCGGTATCTCACCACCAACATGAACCTGCGGGCCTCGACCAAGCTCGACAAAGGCTTCTTCTCCGCCGATGTGACCGGTCAGCACATCCCCTACCAGGGTTTCCCGAACCAGCGCATGGACGTGGCCGAGAACGACGGTCTGCTCGGCGGCTTCAGCTACGAGAACGACTTCGACTGGGGCAAGCTGGATGCGCGGGTCTACTACCACTCGACCTGGCACCTGATGGACATGTTGTCGGAGCGTAAGGCCGGCCGCATGCCGATGAAGGCCGACGGGTCCGACCTCGGCTACCGGGTGCGGGCGCATCTGCCGGTGGACGACGTCCACACCGTGCGGGTCGGCAGCGAATACTTCCAGCAGGGGCTGCAGGACTGGTGGCCCGGGCAGGGCATGCACATGCCGCAGGATTTCCTGAGCATCAACGACGGTCAGCGCAACCGCCTCGGCACCTTCGCCGAGTGGGAGGCAGCCTGGAACAAGGAATGGCTGACCCAGCTCGGCGTGCGCAACGACATGGTGTGGATGAACACCGGCCGGGTCCAGGGCTATGACAACGGTGCCTTCTACAGCTTCTGGGCCACGCCCTTCAACGCCGCCAACCGGTCGCGGGTCGATCACAACTTCGACGTCACCGCCACCACGGCCTTCACCCCCGATGCCAACAGCCGCTACGAGCTGGGCCTCTCACGCAAGCAGCGCTCGCCCAACCTGTACGAGCGCTATGCCTGGGCCGGGCCCAACTCGATGATCACCTGGTTTGGCGACGGCAACTCGTACCTGGGCAACCTGGACCTCAAACCCGAGGCGGCCTACACGGCGACTTTCACCGCCAACTGGCACGACGAACGGCAGCAGGTCTGGAGCGTGAGCCTGACGCCTTATTACACGCGGGTGAACGACTACATCTACGGCCAGAAGGTCGCGCAGTATTCCAACGGTTTCCACGGCATGCAGTTCGTGAACCTGAGCCATGCGGACATGTACGGCGGCGACTTCTCGGCCCGCTACGCCTTCCTGCCGGAATCGCCCGCCGGCAGCTTCGCGGCCAAGGTGGTCGCGGCCTACGTGCGCGGCGTGGGCAACGACGGCCAGCGCTCGATGGGTTGCCCCTACGTGGGGACCTCACTGGCAGGCCTGTGCAATAACGCTCAGCAATTCTGGCCGGTCAACGGCTTTCTGGCGCCGACTTCGGTCAACCTCTACCACATGATGCCGCTGAACGCGACCGTGTCGCTGGAGCACAGCATCCCCGCCGGCTCGGCCGTGGTCGACAGCGCGATTTCGGTGAACCTGGTGGACAGCAAGACGGCAGTGGCCCAGAGCTACGCGGAGCCGACCACGCCGGGCTACGTCCTGCTCAACCTGCGCACCAGCTACCAGCGCGAGCACCTCAGGGTCGACGTGGGCGCAGACAACCTGCTCAACAAGCTCTACTACCATCCGCTGGGCGGCGTGGACATCGTCGAAAGCATCAAGGCGCAAGACGTCGTCAGACTTCCCGCCATCGGCCGGTCGGTCTACGTGTCTCTGAACCTGGAGTTTTGACCGGGTATCTCGCCGCAGCAGCCATGGCCGCAGTTCCCCTTGTCCAGACCGACTCGAAGAGCAGCGGAGCCGAGTCCCTGTATCGCCCCGGCAGCGCGATTCTGGTGGTCGTGTCCCTGGCGCACCTCGCTGTCTGGTGGTCTTACCGGCAGTTGAAGCTGCTGGAACCGGAAGAGCGGCCGTCGCAGCCCATCGAGGTATCGCTGGAAATGATCGCCCCGGCGCCGAAGCCGGCGGAGCCCGCCGCCCAGCCCGCCCCGGCGCCGACCGCGCCGCCGAAGCCGGTCACCCCGCCCAAACCCAAGCCCGTCGCCAAGCCCAAGCCGTTGACGAAGACCCTGCCCAGGCCGCTCCCGGTCCAGCCCGAGCGGACGCTAGGGGACGCCGCGCCACGGAGCGAGCCGGCCGCGCCCCCTCCCGAAGCCTCGTCCGCCGCGGGCGGAGAAGGCGTGCCAGGCGGGAGGAGCGGTAGTTCAGTCCCCGCATCGACTCCCGCGAGTTTCAACGCCAATTATCTGCACAATCCCTTGCCGGAATACCCGGCGTTTGCCAGGAAGCAGCGCTGGCAGGGCAGGGTCATGCTGAAGGTTCACGTGCTGCCGAGGGGTCTTCCGGCGGAAGTCGAGCTGCAAGCCAGCAGCGGCCATGACATCCTCGACGAGTCCGCGCTGGAAACCGTCCGCCGCTGGCGCTTCGTCCCGGCCACCAAGGGCGGCAAGGCCGTGGCGAGCTGGGTCGTAGTGCCGCTCGAATTCTCTCTGACTCATTGACAGCACTGGCAGGAATCATGGTCACCGATACTTCCGCGCTCATCATCAACGTCACCCTTTGGGTGCTGATCTCGTTTTCCGTCCTGACCTGGACCGTCATCCTGCTGAAAGGGGGGCAATACTGGCGGCATGCCGTGGGTAACCGCCTGTTCGAGGAAAAATTCTGGAGTGCGGCCTCGCTCGACGAGGCGCGGCTGAGGATGGATGAGGCCGGCGGCTGTCCTCTGTACCGGCTGGCGAGCGCGGGTTTCCAGGTGTTCGACAGCGGCAACGGCAACGGTGCGGCCAGCCTGAAGCACCGCGGGGATCTGGTGGCGACCCTGGAGCGCAAACTCAAGCGCCAGCTGGAGCGCGAATCCCGGCTGTCGGATATCGGGCTCACGGTCCTGGCCAGTATCGGGTCTACGGCGCCTTTCGTCGGTCTGTTCGGGACCGTCTGGGGCATCATGCACGCCCTGCAGGACATCAGCCGAAGCGGCAAGGCCAGCCTGGAAGTGGTGGCCGGCCCGATCGGCGAGGCGCTGATCGCCACCGCCATCGGCATCGCCGTCGCGGTGCCGGCCGTGCTGGCCTACAACTTCCTGATGCGGCGCTCGCGCCGCAAGCAGCAGGCGCTGGAAATCTTCGCCGAAGACTTCCTGCACCTGGTCGCCGCCGAGACCGCCCACCGCTGAAGGAGAGACGCCATGGCCATGAAAACCGGGGGCGACAGCGACGAAGTGATGAGCGAGATCAACGTCACCCCGCTGGTGGACGTCATGCTGGTGCTGGTGATCGTGTTCCTGGTGACGGCGCCGCTGCTGACCCAGAGCATGAACGTCAAC
>NZ_AUKJ01000019.1 GCF_000424685.1 Methylococcus capsulatus str. Texas = ATCC 19069 | reverse complement strand
CGATGATGTGCGACGGCGTGAAGTCGGTGTCGCGCACGATCGTCTGATGCCAGGTGCCGTCCTGCTCGGTGAAGTAGGATGCGCCCCAGTAGATGGCCCAGGCGTAGGCCACCAGCCAGGTCAGGTGGGTGAAGTTGCGGCGCAGCTCTTCACGCGGGGTCAGCGCGGCCAGGTTGCGGTCGCGGGTCTTCCAGAGATAGCCCCACAGGATCGAAGCCGTCACGATCTCCAGGACGATCTCGGTGTACAGGAAATTCATCCAGTAGGTCTCGAACTCCGGCGCGAACGAGTCCAGTCCGGCGGACCAGCCATAGACACCTTCGTACCACCGCACCCACAGGTAGAACACGGTGTAAATCGCCAGTGCGAACGTGAGCCACTTCTTGTCCAGCAGCGGCGCTTCCGCCGCAGCTGCACCACCAATGGTTGTTGCTGCCATTTTTACCTCCAACTGTTATATCGATGTGAACACCGGCGTATTGCACCGGTGAATCGCTTCTCACCTCCCTGCTTGGTTCATGCATCCTTGCCGCCCCTCAGAGCCGCGCCCACGGGCTGGCCGGCCCCTTGGTGGGTCGCAGTCTATCACCCAACCCGAGGCTGTCAAGAAAAATCTGCGGCATTTTGACGCAGGCTCAGCCTCATGAGCCGGGCACTTGGATGAAAAAGAGAATGGACGGCGCGGAACGGGAGGCTCCGCTGCGCTCGTTCTGGGAAGGAGTCCAGATCAACAAGCGGGCTTGGGACAGACCGTGATCGTAGCCGGCGTACGCCGGACACGAGGGTCAAGCGACCAGCAGGATTTCACCCTTGCCTTGGACCGAGAGGTCTCCGACCAGTCGACGCACCCGGGACCGGCACGCCCGAGTCTCCGAGAAGCAGGTATTCAAGCCCTGATAGCCTTTGAGGAGCAAAGGCAGGAAACCTAGGGTATGTAAACCACAGTCGTTGAAGGTGGCGCCGATGGACACAGGAGAACCATACACCAACAGGGTCCCACGCTTCATGGCATAACCGGCACAGGCACCGATGCGCCCCCGTACCGCGATCGTGCCGGCCGTCATTCGTGCGCCGAGATACATCCCGGCATTACCTTCGATCAAAATCGAACCGCGGCGCATGTGATCGCCAACACGGTCTCCGGCATCGCCACGAACGATCACGACGCCTTCCGACATACCTTTTTTGTTGCCAGGAAGAGCGCTCCCGAGCAGATCCCCGGCATTTCCGCAAATCTCGACGATACCCCCCTTGAGTTCGCACGCTGCGTACAGACCAGCCGAACCGGACACACACAGACGCCCCCCCTTCATATGCATACCGACGTAAGCCCCGGCGTCGCCGTCTATGATGAGCGAACCTCGTGTCATCCCCCTGCCAGCGAAATCGAGCTTCGGTGAGCCGGAAATGCGGACCGACTCCGCATCGTCCCCTGCAATGTCGAACAGATCTGCCGCGGCGATCCGGCGGTTGCCGTACTGCAGGTCCAGCGTGGCGATCTCTTTGGGTGATTTGCCCAACAGCCGATCCGGAACGAGCGGAGATGCGTCCAGCCGCTGCCGTAGCGGCGACTTCAGCGTAAAACTCAGTGCAGTCATAATCGATTCCTTGTTGGCCGCTGCCTGACGGCGTTCAAGCCATGATTTCGCGGAGGTGGAAGAGGAATGGGCCGAGCTTGCCTCCGTAGTTGCCGGCGCTGATGCGCCGGATGCCGTTGGCCGCACCCAGTCCGCAAGCCGCCTCGATGCCGGCGCGCATCGCCTTGGCGATGTCGGCATCGCTCAAGCCATCGATCACGATTTCCATCACCGACTCGATTTCCGGCGAAAGCTCGGTCCGCGTTTGCCCTTTCAAGGTCGGACAGAATGCGTCATTGGTAGACGCCGGCAGGGTCTTGTACTTCGAGCCGACCTTGGAACCCGAACGGACGACGCCGCCGGGGAACGGCATGATGACGTTGGGAATCCTGCGCATCGCCTCGATCGCCGCCTCGCACGCGGCCAGCGCCTGGGGCTGCGATTCGGCCAGGATGAGAAAATTGCCGCCGCCGACCGCCTTGATCATCCCGGTGGTCTCCTGGCAGAGGAACTCTCCGTCCATGACCGGTATGCGCCAATAGCGCTTGCCGCCGATCCGCTTGGAAATCTGGAAGCCGTCACCGAAATAGCGCAGATTCTTCCCCAGGGGGATTTGCTCGCCTTCGACGATCCCTGCGAACAGCGCGGAGGTAGGCGAGGTCAGCACGCATTGCCCGGCCCGTGTCTCCAGTTGCTTCGCCAGCCCCTTGCCGCCCATGGCGAACAGCAGCGCCGATACGCCGGGACGTCCATCCGGCGTTTCGGCGGGATCGAGTTCCCGCTCGATACCGGCTTCGCAGCCGCAGGCGATGACCGATGTCGCGAAGCCTGTCATGGCCTGGGCAGCGTGATGGGCCCATTTGAGGTTCTGGGCCGTGACGATCACGCGCGTGGCGCGCATCGGGAACGCCTCCGCGAACGTCTCGTCGATGTGTACGCCGTTGATGATCATGACCGTGTCCCCTGATGGCAGGGATGGACGAGGATCTTGCTGCGGCCATCGCCCTCGATTTCCCAATCGTTGATGACGAAATTATCGAGCTTCATGGTGTGGTAGCGGTCGAAGTAATCGCGCAACCGCGCTTCGATGCCGTTGTCGAATTCCGGCTGGACGGTGTGCAGATTGCCCCAGACGACCTTGACGACCTCGCCGTTGCGCACGACCAGTTCGCCGTCCTTGAACACGTAATCCGGCCGGGTGAACATCTTTTCCTTGTCGGCCTGATCGGTGTAGACGGTGATGTCCGCCGCGGCTCCCGCCCCCAGGTGGCCTCGGTCGGTCAGTCCGAGCAACCGCGCCGCGCCGGCCCGGGTCATGATGGCGATCTCATATAAAGAGTATTCACGGTCGATCGAACCCAGGGTGCTCAGCGCTGCCGCTTCCGGATTGATCGTGGCCAGCATGTCATTGCGGAAGCTCTTGTCCATCAGCAGCCGGATCAGGTGCGGATAGGTAGTGAACGGCGCGCCGTTGGGATGGTCGGTTGTCAGGAAGACACGCCAGGGATCGTCGATCAGCAGGAAGGTTTCCAGACCGATACACCACTGCAGCGCATTGACGAAGTTCTTGTCGCGGTACTTGAACGGCACCACCCCGCAGCCGGCATCGCATTCGATGTCCATGCACACCCATTTGTCGGGATGCGCGTGGCCGGCGTTCGCATGCTGCCGCATCGAATCGCCCGAAGCCGTGACGGTCTGGCCGAACAGGATCTGGCCGACGTCGATCGTGATGTTCTTGTTGGCGTTGATGGCCTCGGCGATGCGGGCTGCACCGGAGGAGAACTTGCGGTCACCCTCGACGCCGTAGCTGTGGAACTGGATGTGGGTCAGGTGCATCGGTAGACCTTCGATGCCGCTGATGGTGTTCAGCGTGGTCTCGACGTTACCCGGCACTCCCAGGTTGCAGCCATGGACGTGCAGCGGATGCGGCACCCCCAACTCATGTACGGCGCGCGCCAGCGACTTCAGAATCTGCCGAGGCGTCACACCGTAGTACACATGCTTTTCATCCAGATCGAGCATGCGCTGGTTGAACTTGAAGGCACTGATACCGCCGGGATTGACCACCTTGATCCCGATCGCCTTGGCGGAGCGTATCGTCCAGGCGACATAGTCGTTGATGAGCTTCTGATCGCTGCCCGCGGACAAGAGCCGCAGGAAGAAATCGTCGCTGCCCAGCATGACATAGCCGCCGACGTCCAACAGCGGCACGTCCGCCATCTCCATGTGGGCCTGACGCGCATTGATGGGCAGCACCGCGGGCTCGAACCCCGCCGTGTAGCCCATCTCGGCATAGCGGTAGCCGGTGGTCAGGGTCGAAGGTGCGGCATGGCCGCAGCCGGCCCGCATCAGCCCCCGGCGCGGCTCGGGATCGGCACGATGATCTTCCGGCAGCAGGTTGCGGGCGATGGTCACCTTGCCGCCGCCGATGTGGGTATGCATGTCGATGGCACCGGCCATCACCACCTTGCCGCGCAGATCGTACTCCTGATCCGGCGTGGCGCCGTTCAGCGAATGGACGATCCTGCCGTCGCGGATGAAAAGGTTACGCACCTGGCCGTCGATGCCGTTCGCCGGATCGTAAACGGTACCGCCCGTAAGCTTGATCAGCATGATTTCGAATCTCCCAAGGAAGCAGGCGTCAGAGCGACTGCTCGATCGCAGCCAGCACGGCGGCGGCAGTCGTCAGCCCACAATCGCGCAGCGCATAGAGCGGCATGGCCACGACGTTGTCACAGCGGTACATGTGACCGGCATGGTCGATACCCGGAACACCGACGGGAATGTATACCTCCGGCTCCTCGTCGAACTGCATGCCGGAGCGCCCGATCACCACCGTCGGCACCTCGGCCGCTGGCGGCGGCGCCGGCGACAGGCTGGACACCCAAACCAGCGCATCGGCTTCGCCGTCCTTTAGCAGGCGTGAGGCGTCATTGAGATAGGGGTCGTATTCGGGGAAGCCGCGGGCGAAGCTCACCCGCGTCGGATAACCGGTCAGCCAGGCGCAGACCTGGCTGGCGGTCCGGTCACCGTCCTGCCCTCCCAAAGGCAGAACCGCCGCGCGGGTTTCCTTGTTGAGAAGGGCCACCATCTGGCAAACCTGTTGCACCGTCAGATCGGCATGTGCAAAATCGAGCTGACCGGCCACCCAGGTCACCACGCTGTAGCTCGACCGCCTCAACCGCTCCACGATCCCCCGCAACACCACGACCGGTATGCCACCCACCGTTTCGGCCTGGAGCGATGCTCCCCGCGCCAGGGCCGACAGCGCAGCGGCGAGCTCTGGCAGATGCCGGGGATCGCATTCGACCACCTGCGGGCGCCGCCCGTCCGGAGACACCGCCGCATCGCCGCTGGGCGCCCGGCCGACACAGATCACTTCCCGCCGGGCAGGATCCTGCCCGAACAAGGTCTCCCGGTTCCAGACGAAACGTTCGAAAAAACGTGGAAACGCGGCCTCGACATCACTGCCGAAAACCAGGAGCACCTCAACGCGATTCTTCACCTCAGCCAGCGTCGTCGCGATCCAGCCGGAATCGGCCAGTGCCAGCAGATTGCGGACGCCGCCGGCAGCGCGGGCCTGATCGAAGATGCCGCGAACCTTGTCGATCAGCGCGAGTGCGGCGCGGGTGTCGTTGACATCGGTACCGAAACCGCTGAATACCGGCAGCCTGGCTTCCTTCAGGATCTCCGCCGCCCGCCGAACCGCATCCTCCAGGGAGGCCGGTTCGCCAGCGATACGGGGAGCGGTATCGGTCACGGGGCGTTCGAAACCGGGAACCGTGACGGCATCCCCATTGGCCAGCACCCGCACGCTCGAACCGCAAACCTCGATTCTCAGGTCGTCGGAAGCGATACCACAGAACGGGCTGGGAACGTTCTCCCAGACCTTGGCCGAGGTCTTGTCGGTCATGCCTTTCCTATATAGAGATATGGTTTTCGAATGGAGCGTCTGAAGCGGTTCCGAGCCCACGCCACGCGGGAACCAGCCAGCCATCCGCGTGGCTGGCAAGAATAGGGAATCCGGCCCTGTTTTTCAACTTGGCGCCCCACGGCGCGCACGATCGACAAAACGGCCCTGTTCCTCTACGCTAACGGCTTTTTGCGGCACCGACCGCCCCTGGCCGACCCCGCTCTGCACCACCCCAACGCCATGCCGAAACCGTCTCCACGCGTCCGTGTCCACGCCCCCGCCCGTCTGCATCTCGGGTTCATCGACATCTCCGGCACGTTCGGGCGCCGATTCGGCAGTATCGGCGTCGCGATCGACGATATAGCGACGCGCCTGAGTCTGTGGCCGAGTCGGGAACCGCGCGCCGCCGGCCCCTCGGCGGAAAAGGCGCTGGCCATCCTGGAAAAGATCGAAGCCGCTTTGAGCCTGCCAGGCTCGGCCACGGTCGAAATCGAATCGGCGATTCCCGAGCATGTGGGCCTGGGCTCTGGCACGCAGATGGCTCTTGCCCTGGGCAGCGCGATCATCCGTGCCTATGGGCTGCCGCTCACGCCCCGGGATCTCGCTCCACTCATCGAAAGGGGCGCGCGATCGGGCATCGGCCTGGCGTCGTTCGAACAAGGTGGACTCATCGTCGACGGCGGGCGCGGCCCGGAGACCCTCAGTCCGCCGGTGGTCGCCCGACTGCCGGTGCCGGAGGACTGGCGCTTCATCCTGGTGTTCGACTCGCGCGGGCAGGGACTTCACGGCAAGCAGGAAATCGACGCCTTCCAGACCTTGCCACCGTTCCCGGAGCAAGATGCCGCCCGCCTGAGTCATCTGATCCTGATGCAGACCCTGCCTGCCCTGGCGGAACAGCGGCTCGAAACCTTCGGCGCAGGCATCGCCGAGATCCAGCGATCCGTAGGCGATTATTTCGCCCCCGCGCAAGGGGGGCGCTTCACCAGCCCCGGCGTCGCCGCCGCCCTCGACTGGCTGGCGACGCAAGGCGCTGTCGGCATAGGCCAAAGTTCCTGGGGACCCACGGGATTCTGTCTCGTCGCTTCGGAACCGGAGGCGCGGCGATTGGCAGCGGCGGCCGCCAATCGGAACATCGCAGCGCACCTGGATTTCAGAATCGCTCGGCCGCGCAACAGGGGGGCCGATGTGACGCTTGCGATAGCGGCCCCCGAGCCGGCCTCCCTGCAAGCCTAGCGCATCCATGCGGGAAACCGGCTCCGCCCTGGTAGTCGCGGCATCCGCCTCCTCGCTCGCCCGTTCACTGCAGCGGGCCGGATGGACGCCTTTCGTGATCGACGGATTCGGTGACTTGGACACGCGGGAACACTGCCGGGACTATCGGGTCGTGCCGCTCGACAGGAACGGCTTCGACGCCGCCGTCCTGCGCTCCGCCATCGACCGGATGGAACCCACCGACGTCGCACTTTATGGCGGCGGTCTGGATTCGCTGCCCGGCGTGATCGAACACCTCGCCCGCGGGCGCATCCTCTGCGGCAATGCCGCGGAAACCATGCGCATCACCAAGACGCCCAATCTGTTCTTTGCGCTGCTTTCCGGCCTGGACATACCCTTTCCGGAAACGCGCTTCGAAGCCCCCCGCGACGTTCGTGGCTGGCTGGTCAAGCATGGCGGCAGCGAAGGTGGAGGCGCCATCAATTTGCCCGGCGAGATGGGAATCTCAAGACCGGACCGGTACTTCCAGCGTCGCCTCGAAACACCCCCCAGGTCGGCCCTGTTTCTGGCCGACGGTACGGTATCGAGAATCGTCGGCTTCAACACCCTTTGGACCTCAGCAGCCGATCCGCGCCGGCCGTTCCGGTTCGCCGGAGCGATCAACCGGACATCGCTCAGCGAGTCTCAACGCGAGGCCGTGCGCGGCATCGTGGCCCGGCTCGTCCCGGCCCTGCGGCTGCGCGGCCTGAACAGCCTCGATTTCATGACGGACGAAGACGACGGAATCCGCGTCCTCGAACTCAATCCGCGCCCCAGCGCCACCCTGGCACTTTACGACGATGAATTCCCGTCCGGTCTGATCGAACTTCATATCCGCACCTGCCTCGAAGGACTGCCCGACTTCGCCCTCCCCCCCTTCCCGACCCGTGCGTTCCAAATCGTCTATGCCCCTCATGACGTAGAGATACCGGGGACACTAGAATGGCCGGCGTGGTGCAGGGACCGGCCCGGCCCAGGATGCCGCATCCCAAAAGGCGCACCGCTGTGTACGATCACGGCCGAAGGAATGGACGAAAGCGAAGTGCTTTCAAGCCTCTCTGCCCGGAAGACCGCCGTGCTCCGGACGATGAGCACGGCGGGCAACCGCATGGCCGAAACCCAACCCACATGAAGACCCGTAACCCCCCTGTTTTGAAGAGGACCATCATGCAGAATCGCGTCAGCGTCAATGCTCACAGCCAGCCCATCGTCAAGTATCTGATCACTTATGCCGACAAGCTGCGCCTCCAGATCGACCGCCTGCCCAACGGTTGCACCGTCATCGACGCCGGCATCAAGGTTCCGGGCAGCCTGGAAGCCGGCCGCCTCATCGGCGAAATCTGCATGGGGGGACTCGGACGCATCACCCTCACCCACACCGACACCTTCACCAAATGGCCGCTGACGGTCAACGTCCACACCTCCAACCCGGTGATCGCCTGCCTGGGCAGCCAGTACGCCGGCTGGAGCCTTTCGCACGGAGAAGGGAAGGACGGCTTTTATGCACTCGGCTCGGGACCGGCGCGCGCCATGGCCACCAAGATCAAGGACGGCAACGAAGAGCCCGTGGAAGAACTGTACAAGGAACTGAATTACCGCGACAAACACACCGAAACGGCGATCGTCATGGAAGTCGACAAGGTTCCACCCGTCGAAGTGACCGACAAGATTGCCCGCGCCTGCAAGCTGGACCCCTCCCACCTGACCGTGATCCTGACGCCCACCAGCAGTCTGGCCGGGGGCATGCAGGTGGTAGCGCGGGTGCTCGAAGTCGCCCTGCACAAGGCACATGCCCTGCACTTCCCTCTGGAGAACATCATCGACGGCACCGGCTGCGCCCCGGTCCCACCACCGCACCCGAACTTCATCAAAGCCATGGGCAGAACCAACGACGCCATCCTGTTCGGCGGTCGCGTCCATCTGTTCGTCAAGGGTAGCGACGAAGCCGCCGAGACCCTCGCCAACGAGCTGCCGAGTTCGGTGTCGCGTGACTACGGCAAACCTTTCGCCGAAGTGTTCAAGGAATACAAATACGACTTCTTCAAGGTCGACGCCATGCTGTTCAGCCCTGCCAGCGTCATCGTCACGACCGTGGACTCCGGCCGCAGCTTCCATGCCGGGGAAGTGGACGTGGAACTCCTGGAGCGATCGTTCGGTGGCTGAATCGGGGCACATCGCTATCGTCACGGACGACCCCGGCTGGCACGGGGCGCGGCTGAGACAGGCGTTCGCCGTGCGCGGTTTCGGCTGCACGTATGTTTCACTGACCGGCTGCCGCCTCGACCTGGAAGACCCGGCGCTGCCTCTCCACCTGCCGGGGTTTTCCGGACGGCTGCCCGAGGGCGTGTTCGTACGGGGCATCCCCGGCGGCTCGCTGGAACAGGTAACCTTCTATCTCGACATCCTGCACGGCCTCGCCCTCCTCGGCATCCCCGTCTACAACGATGCCCGGGCCATCGAGCGCACCGTGGACAAAGGCATGACCAGCTTCCTGCTGCAGCGGGCCGGAATTCCCACGCCACCGACCTGGGTCCTCGGCGATCGCGAAACCGCCATGGAAATCGCCCGCCGCGAACTGGCGGCCGGCCACCGCCTCGTCTCCAAGCCGCTGTTCGGCTCCCAAGGCGCCGGCCTGCAACGCCACGACTGCCCGGAAGACCTGGTCAACCTGACCCCGACCAACGGGATCTATTACCTCCAGCGTTACGTCTGCAGCGACGATGACGCCCCCCATGACTGGCGCGTCTTCGTCATCCGTGGGCGTACGGTGGCTGCCATGCGCCGCTGCGGCGTGACCTGGCTGAACAACGTGGCGCAAGGCGCACGCTGCGAACCCGCCCGGCTCGACGACATCCTCCTGTGCCGGCTGGCCGAAGACGCCGTCAAAACGCTGGACATGGCCTACGCCGGCGTCGACATCATCCGCGACCAGCACGGACGTTACACGGTGCTGGAAGTCAACAGCGTACCGGCGTGGAAGGGGCTGCAGGGCGTCAGCGACGTCGTCATCGCCGAGCTGCTGGCAGACGATTTCCTCGGCCGCTGCCGACGCCCGGAGTCCGCGCGCTGCACCGCCACATGAGCGTCTCCGCCGAAGCACTCGAAGCCGCCTACCGCTGGGCCTGCGAAACCGAACTGCAGGCATTCAAACCCGGCAACGTCAGCGTGCACTCCGAAGGCCACGGCATGACCGCGGCACATTTCCGGCGGAGCGCTTCGGCCAGCGCGCCGGAGCTGTGCCGGACGGAAACCTGCCTGGGCGAACGCATTTACCGGGCGGTCGCGGCCACCCGCCACGTCGTGGCGTGCAACACCAACCTGGGCATCGTCCTGCTGGCCGCGCCGCTGATCGCGGCGGCCCAAACACGGCGGAGCGGAGAAACGCTGCGGCAGAGCCTGAGCCGAATCCTGCATGCCAGTACCGTCGAAGACGCCGAATGGGTCTACCGGGCCATCTGCCTGGCCCAACCCGGCGGCCTCAGCGAAGCCCCCGCGCATGACGTGCGCACCCCCCCGAACATCCCGCTGCTCGACGCGATGCGGCTCGCCGCCGGCCGGGACCGCATTGCCCTTCAATACACCTGCGACTATACGGATGTTTTTGATTTCATGATTCCACGCTATCATAGTGCGCTGTCCCGATGGGACAATGAAGGCTGGGCGGCGGTGGCTGCGTTTTCCGGCATGCTTGCTCGCATACCGGATAGCCACATCGAACGCAAATTCGGGCCCCGCTACTCCCCGTGGGTATCGGAGAAGATGGTGCTCCTCGAGAAAACGCTGTCCTATGCCGTGCGACCTGATTCGGTTTTGGGGCTTCTACGGGACGTGGATGCCGAATTCAAGACGCGCGGAATTAACCCTGGAACGACTGCCGACCTGACGGTCGCCGGTCTGCTCGCCGTGCGCCTGGAGGCGATTTTTACCGGGACGGGCCGGGGTTAAACCTTCGGACACGTGGGGCCGATGCGGGCACTCCGCGAGAAACTTCGGTCTCGAAAACCTTTCCCGGGGGAACAACCATGTCCTTATTAAAAAAGTTTTTTTCGTTTTTTTCACAAGAGGAAATTCAGATGGGTAAAGTAAACAAGTTGTTGGTCGGCGAAGCACTGTGCGGCGGCGGCAACGAAATCGCTCACATCGACCTGATCATGGGCCCCCGCGGCAGCGCAGCGGAGACGGCTTTCGCCAATACCCTGACCAACAACAAAGACGGTTTCACCTCCCTGCTGGCCGTGGTTGCCCCCAACCTGCTGTGCAAGCCGAACACCGTCATGTTCAACAAGGTCACCATCAAGAACGGCAAGCAGGCCACCCAGATGTTCGGACCCGCGCAGCGCGGTGTCGCCATGGCCGTTGCCGATTGCGTGGAAGACGGCACCATTCCGGCCGACGAAGCCGACGACCTGTTCATCTGCGTGGGCGTGTTCATCCACTGGCTGGCCGAAGACGACGCGAAGATCCAGGATTACAATTACGAAGCAACCAAGCTGGCCATCAAGCGCGCCGTTGCCGGCGAGCCCAAAGCTGCCGACGTGGTCGCTCGCAAGGGCAGCGAAGCTCATCCGTTCGCGGCTCACAACTGATTGCGTGCTGCCGGGAGCGCCGCCGAGGCGGCACTCCCGCAACGGGGAAGGGAAAAGCGCTGTTTCGAGCGCTTTTCCTTTTTCAGGACCTTACACTGCCGAGCCGACTCAGTTCGAGCGATCCGGAATGCAAGGCGCTGGCCACCAGGACAGCATGAATCCCCCTCCGCTCCAGAACCTCCAGATCGCCGGCATCGCGCACGCCTCCCGCCGCTATCAGCGCCCTGTGCGGCGTCAGTCGCCGGACGCGGTCGAGGAGATCCAAATCGGGACCGTCGAAACTGCCGACCCGGTTCAGAGTCATGACGATCACCTTCTCCGGCCAACATTGCGGTTGCGCCAGGAGGCGGGAGCAGCCTTTCAGCGTCCCGTCGAAAAAATCCAGCGACAATATCCAATCACGTGTCGTCATTCGCTGCAGCCGATCCACCGTCGGGAGCGACTCGCTGCCGATGACCGGGACGACGCCATCCAGCGCCGCCTCACCCGCCTCGGGCAGCCCCCGATCCAGCCAAAAGACGATATCCGGAAACGCAGTCCGCAACGCTGCGATGAGTTCGTTCTGACACCCCAAACCCATGAGAGCATCCAGATCGGCGATATAAAAGGTATCGAACCGGTACAGATTCCGGAAGGCTTCAACCACCGCGCGGGGATCGGCATCGGGACAGAGGGGACTGCTGAGCGGACGGTAATTCTCACGCCGCCCTTTGACGGCGTGAACGACGCGCCCCTGCATGAGATCGAGTACGGGAATGATCTTCACTGATTCAATGACCTTGTCCGCCTCTTTCCAGAAATCGGACAGATGAACGTACTGGTTTTCGAATTCATCACCGGCGGCGGCCTGCGACATGAATCTCTGCCTCCGGGGCTTGCCGCCGAAGGCGAACTCATGCTGCGCGCCCTGCTCCAGGACCTGCTCGAGGTGCCGGGAGTCCGGCCGCTCATTCTCCGGGACGACCGCCTCGATTGGGAACACCTGCCGTGCGGCGTCATGGTCACACCCGTCGCGGCCGCTGACGATTTCGACCGGATCTGGCGGGACGCCATCGCACGCTGCGACGCCGTCTGGCCCATCGCTCCGGAAACCGGTGGCGTGCTCGAACGGCTGTGCCGGCAAGTGGAGCACACGGCGACCGCGCTGCTGACCAGTCCCGCACACGCCGTCGCGGTCGCAGCAAGCAAACTCGCCACGACCCAGGCGCTGGAACGCCACCACCTGGCAGTCGTACCAACCCGGCTCTGGATGGCGCGACCGGAGCCCGCTCCGGACGCCATGGTCATCAAACCCGATGACGGCGCCGGCTGCGAGGGCGCCCGGCTGGTCCGGGCCGGCCGCGAATTCACACCGGGACCGGGACACTGGGTCATCCAGCCCATGCTCGAAGGCGATTCCTTGAGTCTCAGCGCACTGTTTTCCCACGGCCGCGCCCGATTGCTGAGCTGCAACCGCCAGCACGTGGACAACACCGGCGACGGCTTCGTCCTTCGCGGCTGCACCGTCGATGCCCTGGACGATCCGGACGGTCTCTGGCAGACACTCGCCAGCGGCGTGGCGGCCGCCCTGCCGGAACTCTGGGGTTATGCCGGAGTAGACCTGATCTGGACGGCCGACGGCCCGGTCATCCTCGAAGTCAACCCCCGGCTCACGACGTCTTACGCCGGCCTGAAAGCCGCCACCGGAGAAAATCCCGCCGCCATGACGATCGAACTCCTCCGGACGGGCCGTCTGCCCGCGCCCCGGACTCGAAAGGGAACGCCGGTCGTCCTGAAACTGGAGCATCCCTATGCGCATTGAATTGGTCGGCTGGGACATCGGCGGAGCCCACCTCAAAGCCGTCGCCCTCACGGACACCGGAGCCATCGCCGACGTCCGGCAATACCCCTGCCCCCTTTGGCTGGGCCTGGAAAGACTGGAAAGTGCGCTGTCCGAAGCCGTGAACGAACTCGGCATCGACTCATCCTGCCGTCACGCCGTCACGATGACCGGTGAGCTGACCGATCATTTCGAAGACCGGACGACCGGGGTGCAGACGCTGATCGCGACGATGCTTCGGCGTTTCGGCCCCGAAGGAATCCTGGTCTTCGCCGGACGCGTCGGCTTCCTCCGCGCCGACGCCGTGCAACCGCGCCATGCACTCGACGTCGCCTCGGCCAACTGGCTGGCGAGCGCATCGCTCATCGCTCATCGCCTGCGGGAGCCGGCCTTGTTCGTCGACATCGGCAGCACGACGACCGACCTGGTCGTCCTGGGCGGCGGCGAGGTCCGCGCGCGAGGCTATACCGATTATGACAGATTACGCTACGATGAACTCATCTACACCGGCGTCGTGCGCACCTCCGCCATGGCGCTGGCAGACGAGCTTCCCTTCGAAGGAGAATGGGTCAACCTCATGGCGGAACATTTTGCGACCACCGCCGACATTTATCGCCTCACCGGCGAACTCGCAGAACACACCGACCAGATGCCCGCTGCGGACGACGGCGAAAAGAGCATCGCCGGCAGCGAACGACGCCTGGCGCGGCTCGTGGGACGCGACCGCGAAGACGGCACCGCCGAGCAGTGGCGACAGCTGGCGCTTTGTTTGAGAGAGCGCCAGCTGGCACGCATCACCCGGGCGATCGAGCGCCAGTTTTCGCGAAACACGCTACCGGCAGAGAGCCCGCTGGTGGGAGCCGGTGCAGGACGGTTCCTGGCCCGCGTCCTCGCCGCACGCTCGGGCCGGCCCTATGTGGATGCGATCGACCTCCTTCCCCGCCCAACCGTTACCACGGCGCTCCCGGTTTCCGACTGCCTGCCGGCGGCGGCCGTAGCCCTCCTGGCGCGCCCGTTCCTGGAAAAAGCATGACCCCCCGGATCACCGAACTCCCCTATTTCCGAGACAGCGCCGCCTTGTTCGGACCGTGGGCGGACCGGCGCTGGGCGGTATTCCTCGACAGCGGCTTTCCGCACTGCAGACATGGCCGTTACGACATCATCGCCGCCGACCCGCTCGCCACGCTGGTGACCCGTGGCCACATCAGCGAGATCCGCCGGCGGGGGGGCGAGGTCGCACTATCGCCGGAAGATCCCTTCTCCCTTCTGCGGCGGGAATTGGGCACCCGCGCCGATCCTGTCGGCGAACTGCCGTTCAGCGGGGGCGCCGTAGGCTATTTCGGCTACGACCTGGGCAGGCGCCTGGAGAAACTGCCGGAACGTGCGGTCGACGCCGAGAACATGGCGGACATGGCCGTCGGCATCTATGACTGGGCAGTCATCGTGGATCATCTGCAAAGCCGCAGCTGGCTGGTAAGCCAGGGCCGCTCGCCCGCCACCGCCGCCCGCTGGCCGCATCTGGTGCGGTCGTTCAGCCAGATCCAGACGTTGGGGTGGCAGCGTACCGGCTTCGACGTACTGGCACCGGTGCGGGCCAACATGAACCGGCGCGACTACGTCGCCGCCTTCGAGCGCATCCAGCATTACATCCGTGAAGGCGACTGCTATCAGGTCAACCTGGCGCAGCGCTTCGCCGCACCCTGCCGGGGCAGCGCTTGGACGCTGTATCAGACCCTGCGCCAGACCAACCCCGCACCTTTCAGCGCCTTCATCAACGGCCCGCAGGCACGCGTTCTCAGCTCATCTCCGGAACGCTTCCTGCGGGTACTCGACGGCAGGGTGGAAACCAAGCCCATCAAGGGCACCCGACCCCGTTCCACCGATCCGCTGGAGGATCGCCGCCAAGAGGAAACCCTGCGGCACAGTGAAAAGGACCGGGCGGAGAATCTGATGATCGTGGACCTGCTGCGCAATGACCTGGGCAAACACTGCCAGCCCGGCTCGGTACGGGTGCCCAAACTGTTCGAAATCGAGAGCTACGCCACCGTCCACCATCTGGTGAGCACCGTCACCGGTACGCTGGCGCGCGGCCACGACGCCATCGGCCTGCTGCGCGACAGCTTCCCCGGCGGCTCGATCACGGGGGCACCAAAGATCCGCGCCATGGAAATCATCGAGGAACTCGAGCCTCACCGCCGTGGCGTCTACTGCGGCGCCATCGGCTATGTCGGCTTTGACGGCAACATGGATACCAACATCGCCATCCGTACCCTGGTGCAGTCGGAAGGCACCGTCCGGTTCTGGGCCGGCGGCGGCATCGTGGCGGACTCTTCGGCCGCCTCGGAGTACCAGGAATGTTTCGACAAGGCCGCTGCACTGCTGAACCTGCTGGAGCGTTTCCGTATCGCCCGCACCGGCGACCATGTGGGTCGTTAAGCTCGGCGGCAGCCTGGGCCGGTCTCCGAGACTGACCGACTGGCTGCGAACCCTGAAAAGTTCCGGAGTGGCGATCGTCCCCGGCGGCGGGGAGTTCGCCGACACGGTACGCCGGACCCAGGCACGCCTGGGTTTCAGCGATGAGGCCGCCCACGCCATGGCCATTCTGGCGATGGCGCAGTACGGATTGATGCTGAAAGGACTGGAGCCGCTCCTGGAAACCGCCCGGAACCCGGCGGCACTGCGAACGGTCCTGGAGGAAGGGAAATCCGCGATATGGCTTCCCCACCCCGACGACATCGCCGTAAAACCGGGATGGGCAGTTACCTCGGACAGCCTGGCCGTGTGGCTCGCCGGGAGAATCGGCGCCCGTGACCTCGTGCTGATCAAATCGGCGCCGCTGCCGCCCGTCGAGGCGAGCGTCGGCGCCGCACAGGCATCAGGCCTGGTCGACCAAGCCTTCGGATGCTTTTTGCGGGCGGGAACGACCCGCGCCTGGCTCTGCCATTGCGACCGCCACCAGGAGTTTGCGGCCGCACTCCGAACACCGGCAGATCTGTTTACACGGATCGCCGCGTAGACTCGCGCGCCGCATCATTTCGCCCGCAGCGCCTGATTCAGCGCATCCTGCTGGAATTTGAGGCTCTTGGACACCAGTTGCGCCACGCCACGGAACCAGTCGCCCCCCATCTTGGCACCTAGCCACTGCGGCAGCAAACGGAACGCCTGGAGCCCCACCAAGGTATACTGCGAAGCCAGCGAGAAAATGCTGCTGTCGAGCGTCGACAAGAGGGCCATCGATGCTTGCCGCCCCTTCGGGCTGTTACGCCAATAGGAAAAGATGCACTGGCTGAGCAGCTCGGCCTCCGGCGTCTGGGCCAGAAACGCCTCGCGCAGCTCTTCCGCCAGCGTGCGGCGGGTAAGCTGCAAACGACCGCACTGGACCGAATAGCGTTTGAGCGCCGCCTCGAAATTCAGCCCGGTCGCCTGGAGCGCATCCCGCATGACGAAGGCGTCCTTGACCGCCGCCGTAATGCCCGAAGCGGTCAGCGGATGGCAGCATCCCCGCGCGTCGCCGACGAGCGCGACGTTGGCCTTGACGCTTGCCTCCGGAACGATGCAGTAGTTCGCCGCCGCCAAGGGCTTGCCCTGTGCCAGCACCGCCTCGATGTCGCCCCGGAAGGGCGCGGGGAAGAGGCGCAGATGGTCACGGATGGACTCCTTCGAATCCGCCCCCTTGAGCACCTCGAACATGACCCGCGCCCGCCCGCCGCCGATGCCATAGGCATAGGAGACGCCAGCCGGGTTCAGAAAGATGTTGCCGTAGCCGGGGTTCGGCAGATGGGTATCCTCGACCTCGAGACCGATCATGCCGGAATAACGCTGGGTTTCGTGCGAAATGCCAACCATTTTCCGCAGCTGGGACATCGGGCCGTCGGCCCCAATGATCAACCGGACCTCCATCCGCGTCTCGGTTCCTTCATGAGTTACGGTGGCGACATAGCCCTTGCCGTCTTCGTGCTCCATCCCCGTCACCCTGGCGCCGAGCCAAACGGAGACCCGCTCGAAACCACGCACCGTTTCAAGCAGATGGCTCTTGAGCAGAGTGTGTTCGATCACCCGGCCACAGCGCTGACGCCCATGGATCTCGCCGTATGGCAGCAGTGTCGCCGGTGCGCCCTCGCCATCGTTGAAGGGAAAGATCGCAAAGCCGTTGACCACGCTTCCTTGCGGCACATCGTCATGGATCAGTCCGAGTTCGAGCAGCCCGTCGATACCGGGCGGGTGGATCAGCTCGCCGGCCAGTCTGCGGCCGGGATCTGGATCGGGCTCGACGATCAGGACCCGCAAGCCCAGTCCCGACAAAGCTGCTGCGGCCGCAGAACCGGCAACGCTGCCGCCGGCGATCAGAACGTCCCACTCCCCCAATTCAATCGAACTCATCTGCGATAACCCGTGTCATGATGTCCTTCGGCTCCGGCACAGGCCGGACCAGCGTCGTTCAAACCAGCGCTCGTCGAAGCTTTCGCGCCTTCCAGCCGGACGTAGCGCGCCAGCGCCCAGGTCGGGAAATAAACGGGGTAGAGCCGGTAGTCCAGCATGGCTGCTCCAAAAAACACCCCATTCACCCCTTGCCGGGGCCAGCCGCCGTCCTCACCCTGTTGAGAGCACAACCAGGCAATGCCCCGTCCGACGGCCTCGTGCGCGGCCGGATAAACCTCCATGAGCGCGAGCAGCGCCCAGGCGGTCATCACGGTCTGACTCTGCCCGCTCTCTACGTAGCGCCCTTCGAGACAGCTCGAATAGTGTTCGCCCCAGCCGCCATCGGACCGCTGCTTCTCGAGCAGCCAGCCGGCAGCGGCTTGCAGAACCGGGTCCGCCGGCTCGACACCAGCCATCCGCAGACCCTTGGCCACATGGAACACGGCATAGGTGTAGTTGATGCCCCAGAAGCCCGGAAACGAGCCGTCATCGAGCTGCCGGCTCCTCAGAAACCTCTCCGCTTTCCGGATCGCCGCGGTGATCTTTCCTCCCGGAAGGTCCGGATAATGACGCAAATAATGCGCCAATGCCCCAAGAGAAGAAGCCGTACACTCCACATAGGACAGCTCGGTCATGCACTGTCCGAACATCTCGGAAGGGTTGACCAGCTCCAGCAACCGCCCGCCCCGCCGCCGCTCGTAGGTGCCGAAACCGCCATCCGCGTTCTGGCGGGACAGGATGAATTCCACGCCCAGACGCAAGCGATCGGCGCCCAGGGCCTCGCTGATCCGGACATCCCCGCGCTCGTAAAGAGCGAACAGGGCGCTCATCGCCTCCGCGGCACAATCGCTCACCGGCCAGCAATGCCGGCCATCGGAAAAGCACCATCCCCCCAGCGCGGGGTCGCGCCAAGCTTCGCGGTAATCGGCCAATTCCGCGGTCATCTGTGCCTGGTCGAGAAAAGCGTGAGCCCGGCTCAGCGCATGCTTCGCCTCCTCGTCCAATTCCGGCAGTTCGGTCAGTGCCTGCACCGCGAAAGCCGTGTCCCAGGCGTTGGAACGCGCGCCCACATAGCGCAGCCCTTCGGCTTCGTCCTCCCAGCGCCAAGCTTCGACACCTTCGAGGCTGGGTGCGAGATCGGGATGGCGCGGATCGTGCGCGAAGATCGCCAGGCAGTTCAACAAACCGCTGACCGGGGAGATACCCTGGTAACGCGTGGAGCGCTGCTCCCGCAATATCTGCTCGAAGCAGAGGGCCAGCGCCCTCTGCCGCAGCGCCTTCCAAGGCCGACGCTCGTAACGCGCCAGAAGATCGTAAACCAGCCTCAGGACGCGGCTGATCGGCACATAGAGATCGGTCCTGGCAACGGTATGGCGGAATGCGCCGAAGTCCACAGATTCGTAGGGTTCGGCATAAAGCTCCGACCTCAGCGCATCCCGCAGCGGGTCCGAGAGGGGGGCGCTGAACCCGACCCCGGAAAGATAGGCGATGCCCAGATAAATGAGGCGGGTATGGCAGTAGAACCGGCTCGGATGAAAAGGCAGCCAGCGCGGCAGCAGGAACAGCTCCGGTGGCACGGCATTGACGCCCTCCCGTCCATACAGCCCGAGCAGCATCAGCCAGAACTTGCCCCAGGTGGGAACCGCCTTGACGCCTTCCGGCTGCGCATGGAGCCATGCTCTTGCCCTGGCGAGCATGGAGGTCTCCGGCCCCAGCCCCAAAAGACGCAAGGCGACATAGGCCAGGACGGTGAAAAACACATAGCCCCGGCTTTCCGGGTGCATACCCCAAGCACCGTCGGCAAGCTGGGAAAGTTCGAAATGTCTGATGATGGCAGCCCGCTCCCGAGCGTCGTAAGGGCGCCCGACCACCGTGCGCACGATGACCGCCTGAGCGAGGATCATCGTGCACCACACCATCTCCCCTTCCCAGTCCCCGGCAGACCGCTGCAGCGAAAGCAGATGCTTCATGGCCGCACGGGCGCGCCGTACAACCCCGCCGGGCACCTCTCCGATGCTTTCCTTGTATTGAGCGTTCAAATTCGCGGCTTGCCGAACTCGGGAAATTTCGAGAGCCAGGATGAAAACCCTTGCCGATTCCGGCCCCGATCGCCTCGGTCCGGAGGCCAGCACGGCGGCAGCAAATCGATCATCAAGGCCTGGCGGACTGTGAAATGCGTCATCTACGATTATTTTGTGGGAAAACCACCACACCGTCCAGCATCGCAGATGCGTGCGAAAAAATATTCACGACGCGCTGTCCCGCGGTAGGATTAATGGGATGGTAACGATTCTCGCGGAATTCCCTTCCCAACGAGTGCGATGAAACTGGTTTTGCAAATCGCGATCGGCGTGTTTCTGGGGACCTTGACCTCCCAGTCCCTCGTCGAAGTCTGGCGCCTTCACCAGGAACGGGCGGCCCGGGCGGCCGCGGAAAAAATCGAGGCCGAAAAGGCCAAAACACGGCACGAGCTGTCCGAACGCATCCGTACGCTATTGATGCGAGGCCGTCAGGAACACGGCGACCGGCCGCCTCTGCCGCCGAGTTTCGTTCCAGACGATACCGCAACGGGACCTGCCGGTGAAAACTGACGCCGTCCGCCCGATGAAGGCTCCTTACGACGGCATGGCGGAACTGATCTGCCATCGCGCTTGCTCCTGTCCGCCGATCTACCGCATCGGAGCCAGCGTGAATCAGCCCCGCGACGGAATCCTCGAACTGCGCTTCGTGCTCGAAGGCGACCTGGCGGCACTCTCCCTTCCTCCGCCCGCCCCCCGCCGCTGGACCCGCGGTCTGTGGGAACATACCTGCTTCGAGGCATTCCTCAGACCGGAAGACGGCACACGGTATCTCGAACTCAATTTTTCGCCTTCTGGCGAATGGGCCGCATTCGTTTTTTCCGGCTATCGCGCCGGCGAAGCATTCGGGGAAGGGCTGCAGCCCGCAGTGACCCGGCGGCAGACCGGAAACCGGCTCGAGCTGGGCGCGACCCTGGACGTCGGACTTCTCGCCGGCCTCGGCGTTTACACCGGCTTGCGGATCGCGTTGTGTGCCGTCGTCGAAGACCGTCGGAGCGGTCTTTCCTATTGGGCCCTCCACCATCCGGCGGAAACGCCCGACTTCCACCATCCGGACGGCTTCGCACTCACGCTTGCACACCGCATGGACACCGGAAAGCCAATGAAAAATCAGGACATCGCATGAAGCTCGGCATCGAACGCCTACTGCAAGACCCGGGGCTGCGCGCGCCTTTGAAAGGCCGCCGGATCGCCGTGTTGGCGCATCCCGCGTCCGTCACCCGCGACCTGACCCATACGCTGGATGCACTCGCCGCGATCGGCGGCATCGAGCTGACGGCGGCGTTTGGCCCCCAACACGGCCTACGCGGCGACAAACAGGACAACATGGTCGAATCCCCGGACTTTCTCGACCCCTGCCACGGCATCCCCGTGTTCAGCCTCTACGGGGAAACCCGTCGGCCGACTCGAATCATGCTGGACAGCTTCGATGTGCTACTGGTCGACCTGCAAGATCTCGGCTGCCGCATCTACACCTTCATCACCACCTTGCGCTACGTCCTAGAGGCCGCCGCCGACCATGGCAAGACGGTCTGGATACTCGACCGCCCCAATCCGGCCGGCCGGCCGGTGGAGGGACTGCGGTTGCGGCAGGAATGGGAAAGCTTCGTCGGTGCGGGCCCGCTTCCCATGCGCCACGGACTGACGATGGGCGAACTCGCTCGGTGGTTCGTGAGCACGCTGCGCCTGGACCTGGACCTGGAAGTGGTCGCCATGGAAGGATGGAAGCCCGCCGCCCCTCCCGGCTACGGCTGGCCGGCGGACGAATATGCGTGGGTGAACCCCAGCCCGAACGCCCCCAATCTCTCGATGGCGCGCTGCTACGCCGGAACCGTGCTGCTGGAAGGCACCACCCTCTCCGAAGGACGGGGAACCACCCGCCCTCTGGAGCTGTTCGGAGCGCCGGACATCGACGCGCGGAAGCTCCTGGGCACCATGCGCTCCCTGGCGCCTCACTGGCTCGACGGCTGCATCCTGCGGGACTGCTGGTTCGAACCGACCTTCCACAAACATGCCGGCCGACTGTGCTCGGGCCTCCAGATCCATACCGAAACCGCCGCTTACCATCATGAGCGCTTCCGCCCCTGGCGACTGATGGCGCTGGCACTCAAGGCCCTGCGCGAGCTGCGACCGGATTATCCGATCTGGCGGGAGTTCCCTTACGAATACGAATTCGAGCGCCTCGCCATCGACCTGATCAACGGCTCGGAACTGTTGCGGCTGTGGGTGGATGATCCTGCCGCGATGCCGGCCGATCTCGACGCGCTGGCGCGCACGGACGAAACCTCGTGGATCGAGGAACGGGAATCGGTGCTCCTGTACCGCTGATCCGGACGTCCGAGCGCCACTGCCATTCCTGAAACCGGTATTTTCTTGATATGATATAAAAATTTCGCTGCTCCCAGACCACCATAACCATAAGAAGAAAAAGTCGATGTCAAGACGCAACAGCTATACGTGGGACGAGTTACTGCAGTGCGCCCGAGGCGAGATGTTCGGACCCGGCAACGCCCAACTGCCCGCCCCACCCATGCTGATGTTCGATCGGATCACTCACATCGACTCGGTGGGCGGCACCTTCGACAAGGGAATGATCGTCGCCGAATTGGACGTCAAACCCGAACTTTGGTTTTTCGATTGCCATTTCATCTCCGACCCGGTCATGCCAGGATGCCTGGGGTTGGACGCCATGTGGCAGATGGTCGGATTCTACCTGGGCTGGATCGGTGGCAAGGGGCGTGGCCGCGCCCTCGGCGTCGGTGAGGTCAAGTTCCGCGGCCAGGTCCTCCCTCACAACAGGCTCGTGACCTACCGCATCAACCTCAAACGGGTAATCCTGCGCAAACTGGTCATGGGCATCGCCGACGCGGAAATGGAATGCGACGGCAAGGTCATTTATGAAGCCAACGACCTTCGCGTCGGTCTTTTCACGAGCACGGACGACTTCTAAGGAGCACAGCTATGAGACGTGTAGTCGTTACCGGCATCGGCATCGTTTCCAGCATCGGGAACAACAAAGGCGAGGTGGTCGAATCCCTGCGGTTGGGACGCTCCGGCGTCTGCCGTTCCGAGGAATACGGCGAGCTCGGTTTCCGCAGCCAGGTCTACGCCCCGATCCGGCTCAATCCCGACGAGCTCATCGATCGCAAGATCCGCCGCTTCATGGGCGACGGCGCCGCGTTCAACTATCTCGCCATGCAGGAAGCGATCGCCGATGCCGGACTCGAACCCGGCGAGGTTTCCAATCCGCGCACCGGCCTGATCATGGGGTCCGGCGGACCGTCGACCTCCAATATGCTGGCCGCTTGGAGCACCTTCCGCGAAAAGGGCGTGAAGAAAGTCGGGCCGTACATGGTGCCGCGCTCGATGTCCAACACCAACTCCGCCTGCCTCGCCACGCCGTTCCAGATCAAAGGCGTCAACTATTCAATCAGCTCGGCCTGCGCGACCAGCGCCCACTGCATCGGCAATGCCGCGGAACAGATCCAGTTGGGCAAACAGGACATCGTGTTCGCCGGGGGAGGCGAAGAAGTCCATTGGACCATGAGCGTGCTGTTCGACGCGATGGGGGCTCTGTCGGCCAAGTACAACGACACGCCGGAATGCGCCTCCCGCCCCTACGACGTCGACCGTGACGGCTTCGTCATCTCGGGTGGCGGCGGGGTCCTCGTCATGGAGGAACTGGAGCATGCCAAGGCGCGCGGCGCCCGGATCTATGCGGAACTCACGGGTTATGGCGCCACCTCCGATGGCTATGACATGGTCCAGCCCTCCGGCGAGGGCGCGGTGCGCTGCATGCGGCAGGCGATGGCCACCATGTCCGGGGCGAAAGTCGACTACGTCAATGCCCACGGCACCAGCACGCCGGTCGGCGACATCCGCGAACTGGAGGCCATGAAGACCGTGTTCGGCGAGGATGTGCCGCCGGTGAGTTCCACCAAGTCCCTGACCGGCCATGCCCTGGGCGCCGCCGGGGTACACGAGGCGATTTACTCCCTGCTGATGCTCGAACACGGCTTCATCTGCGCTTCGGCCAACATACGGAACCTCGACCCCGGTGCGGCGGGTGTCCCCATCGCCCGCGAGCGAATCGACGACGCGCGCCTCGACACGGTGATGTCCAACAGCTTCGGTTTCGGGGGCACCAATGCGACCCTGATCTTCCAACGCTATGCCGGCTAACGCAGCAGCCCCTCTCTACGCCAAGGAACGCTACGAGTTCAACAAACTGCAGAAGCGGCTGCGGCGGCTCACCGGGCAGGCCATCGCCGACTATGGAATGATCCAGGAAGGGGACCGGGTAATGGTCTGCCTGTCCGGCGGCAAGGACTCCTTCACCCTGCTGGACATCCTGCTGAAACTACGGATCAACGCCCCGGTGAACTTCGACCTCGTCGCGGTCAACCTCGACCAGAAACAGCCGGGGTTTCCCGCCGACGTCCTGCCGAACTACCTGTCCGAGCAGGGCATTCCCTTCCATATCATCGAGCAGGACACCTACAGCGTCGTCAAGAGCATCATCCCGGAGGGCAAGACCACCTGCGGGCTGTGTTCCCGCCTGCGGCGCGGCCTGCTGTACCGCTATGCCGCCGACCACGGCATCACCAAGATCGCACTGGGGCACCACCGCGACGACATACTGGAAACGTTCTTCCTCAACCTGTTCTACGGCGGCACCTTGAAAGCCATGCCGCCCAAGCTGCTCAGCGACGACCGCCGCCACATCGTGATCCGCCCCCTGGCCTATTGCAAGGAGGAAGACATCGCCAGATACGCCAGGATCCGAGCCTTCCCCATCATCCCCTGCAATCTGTGCGGCTCCCAGGAAAACCTCCAGCGCCAGGCGATGAAAGCCATGCTCAAGGACTGGGAGAAGCGCCACCCCGGCCGGGTCGAAACCGTGTTCACGGCACTCCAGAACGTCGCTCCGTCGCAGCTCGCCGACAGCCGGCTGTTCGACTTTGCAGCCCTTGACTCCCTCCGTAACACAGCGGAGACGACGCCGGAGCACGGCGCCGGTTTGGACATCCTTTCCCGCTGAACCCATGGGAGCGTTACGCCGGCGCCGTAGTCAACCGTCGCGCCTGCGCGTGGCGCTCGCGCCGGAAGACTGGGCCGAGCGCCTGCAAATCTGGCTGTCGCTGGTCCTGCAGGCTCTGATCCTGGGTGTCTTCATCGGCGCCCTCTACGAAACCCAGTGGCTGGTTGCCTTCACCTCGCTCGCGGTGCTCGCCCTGACCTTCTTGCCCGCCATGATCGCCCGCCAGTTCCAGGTCCAGTTGCCCGTGGAGTTCACCTTTGTCACCTGCCTGTTCCTGTACGCCTCGTTCGGGTTGGGTGAAGTGGCGATGTTCTACGAACGGTTCTGGTGGTGGGATCTGCTGCTGCACAGTGTTTCGGCGCTGGTCATGGGACTCCTGGGGTTCCTGCTGATCTATGCCTTCCACAGCACCCATAGGGTGAAAATGGCGCCGTTCTATGTCGCCATCACGGCGTTCTGTTACTCGATGTCGGTGGGTGCCCTGTGGGAGATCTTCGAATTCCTGATGGATCAGGGCTTCGGATTCAACATGCAGAAATCGGCGCACGACACCATGACCGACCTCATCGTCGACGCCGCAGGCGCCTTCCTGGCCGCCTGGATGGGCTACCACTACGTCAAGAACGGCGACTCGCTCATCGCCGACCGGCTGGTCCGGCGCTTCGTGGCACGCAACCCGCGCCTGTTCCCACCGCGCCGGCAGTCGGGCGCCAGTTAACGGCGCTTGAGAGTGAACCTGGAGCGATCCCCCGTGGAGCAATGGAACTCGCCCTGGATGATCACGCCACCTTGCCGGGCTTCGGCTTCGAAATCGCAGAAATTGCCGGGCAGCATCAGCGACTCCGTGCGTCCGGAAAAGACCTGCCCCTCCACCGAGCCCTTGAGATTCCCCGCGTCACCGGCGCTGTTGGAATAGTTCCCGTAGACCGCCTGGCCGCGCTGGTCCAGGGACATCTCCAGTGAAAAACTCATGCCTTCGCTGTAACCGGCGGTACGGATTTCGCTGCCGGAATAGTTGCCGGTCACGAAAACGGGCAGCGGCGCTTCACTCCCCTCGCCAGCCAGCGGCGCCTGTTCGTCCTGCCGCACCGAAGGCTCCGTCACAGGAGGACGGCCTGCCCGCTCCGCGGTCTGTTCCGTGCGCTCCTCACCGCCCTCGTGGCCCGGACCGAACACACCCAACCGATCCAGAGCAACGATCAGGGCGGTGATCCCGACGATGAACACGACGGCGGCCGCCTTCCTGCCGGCGGTGCCGTGCTCCAGCTCGGATGCGTGGTGATGATCGGCCATCTGCGTTTACCCTGCGCCCCTCACTCTGTAACCCCGCCGCTGATTGTCCAATTAACGACCGAGGCTGTCCATGCCGAAAAGCCCCGGCGCCGGAACCGCAGAACCGCCCCCGGGAAAAAAACTTTCGAGCCGACACCCGGATCGGTTGAATTGAGCGCGGAAAAACCACAGAATAATTTACTAAATCGCTCGGGCATATCTGGCCAACGTCGCTTAATCGGCTGAATCCTGAAATTTCGTCAACTGGGGAGGAAAAATGTCGTGCGACTGACGACGAAGGGCCGCTATGCGGTCACCGCCATGCTGGATCTCGCGTATCACAGCGAAACGAATCCGGTCACGCTGACCGATATCGCCAAGCGGCAGAATATATCCTTATCCTATCTCGAACAACTGTTCGCCCGCTTGCGCCGGGCCGGCATGGTGGAAGGCGTCCGCGGTCCCGGCGGCGGCTACCAGCTCAGCCGTTGTGCGAGCGAGATCAATATCGCCGAAATCATCGCCGCCGTCGACGAACCGATCGACTCCACACGCTGTGGCGGCAAGGCCAACTGCCAGAACAACCAGCCCTGCCTCACTCACGACCTGTGGATGGGTCTGAGCGAACAGATTCGTGAATACCTCGCCTCCATCAGTCTGGGCGAAGTGCTGACCCGTCAGCCGGTGCGGCAGGTTGCCGAACGGCAGGACCGCCAGAGCCAGCGGCGCGTCGAACTCCTCATGGGACAGGAGCCGGCCAAGACCGGATGATCTATTTCGATCACAACGCCACCACCCCGCTGGACGGGCGGGTGCTGGAGGCGATGCTGCCTTATCTGAAATCCTGCCACGGCAATCCCTCCAGCCTGCACCGCCCCGGTCGTATCGCCCGCGACGCCGTGGAAACCGCCCGCGCCCAGGTTGCCGCGCTGGTCGGCGCGACAGCCAGCCAGGTCGTGTTCACCAGCGGCGGCAGCGAAGCCAACAACCTCGCCCTCAAAGGACTGGCCTGGAGCCTGAAACCCGGTCACATCCGCATCGGCGCCACCGAACACCCCTCTGTCGTCGAATCCGCGCGGCTCCTCGCGAGGCATGGGTGGGACTGTCGAACCCTGACGGTGGACGCGCGGGGGCTGATCGAAGATGCCGCCCTCGACGCGATCGCGAAAAACCCGCCCGACATCGTCTCGGTGATGCTGGCCAACAACGAAACCGGCGTGATCCAGGATGTCGGCCGCGTCGCCGCTTTGGCCACGGGCGCCTGGCTCCATTGCGATGCGGTCCAGGCAGCAGGAAAGATCCCGCTGAACTTTGCCCGGACCGGCGTCCACCTGATGTCCCTGTCGGGACACAAGATCGGCGGCCCCAAAGGAGCCGGCGCCCTGATTGCCGACGCTTCGGTCCCCTTGACGCCGCTCATCCATGGCGGCGGACAGGAAAAGGGGCTGCGTGGCGGCACCGAGAACGTGGCCGCCATCGTCGGTTTCGGCAAGGCCGCAGAGCTTGCCGCATCGGAACTGCAAGAGCGCAGCCGGTGGCTTCGCCGGCTACGGGATCGCCTGGAGCAGGGCATCGAAAAACTCCCCGGCGCAACGGTCTTCGCCCGTACCACGGAACGGCTGCCCAATACCCTTCAGTTCGCCGTGGCGGGCTATGACGGCGAGACCCTCGTCATGCTGCTGGACCGGCACGGCATCGCGGTTTCCAGCGGTTCAGCCTGCGCCGGCGGCGCACGCGAACCCAGCCCGGTGCTGCTCGCCATGGGGGTCGATCCGGCCCTGGCGACCGGCGCGGTACGGATCAGTCTCGGCAAGGACAACACCGAAGCGGAGGTGGAACGACTGTTGACCGCGCTCGGTCGAATCCTCGAAACAGGGCAGACCTATTGACATTTCACTTACAATTTTGAGGACATCATCATGACTGTTACAGTGACCGAAAATGCCGCCGCACAGATAGCCAGGCAACTCCGGCGCCGCGGACACGGGCTGGGACTGCGATTGGGCGTCCGACAGGCCGGATGCTCGGGTTATTCTTACGTCGTGGATTACGCCGACGAAATCGCCGCTGACGACGCGGTATTCGAACAGCACGGCGTCACGATCGTGGTCAAAACCGCCGACCTGACCTACCTCGATGGCGTCGAGATCGACTACATACGGGAAGGACTGAACGAAACCTTCCGCTTCCACAACCCCAAGGCCACCGCGAGCTGCGGCTGCGGCGAAAGCTTTGCGGTGTGAAGTCGCTCCGGCCCCGGCGCGACACTCCAAAACCTTACGGAAATCCGTTAGAATCCAAAAATTTTTCCATCCTGGCGGTATCGCCACGGATGGAGGGGATCCGCCCCCGCGCTGTTTCAGTCCACTCTAGAATGCAAGGAGACTCCATGGCGGTAGAACGCACCCTTTCCATCATCAAGCCGGACGCGGTCGCCAAGAACGTCATCGGCGAGATATATTCCCGCTTCGAAAAAGCCGGCCTCAGGATCGTGGCCGCGAAGATGGCCCAGCTCTCCCGTGAGCAGGCCGAAGGGTTCTACGCCGTACACCGAGAACGCCCGTTCTTCAACGACCTGGTGTCGTTCATGATCAGCGGCCCGGTCATGATTCAGGTGCTGGAAGGCGAGAACGCGATCGCCAAGAACCGCGAGCTGATGGGCGCCACCAACCCCAGGGACGCCGCTCCCGGAACCATCCGCGCCGACTTCGCCGTCAGCATCGACGAGAATGCGGTGCACGGCTCCGACGGCCCGGAAACGGCGGCCCAGGAGATCGCCTATTTTTTCGAGAGCGATGAACTCTGCCCCCATACCCGCTGACACGGAAACCCGCGTCAATCTGCTCGATCTGGACCGGGAAGGCATGGAAGCCTTCTTCGTCCGCCTCGGCGAAAAGCCGTTCCGCGCATCGCAACTGCTGCAATGGATCCATCAGCGCGGCGTCACCGACATCGGCCTGATGACCAATCTGAGCAAGACGCTGCGCAGCCGGCTGGAAGCCGTGAGCGAGATTCGCCCGCCCGAACTCGTCCTCGAGCAGCGCTCGGCCGATGGCACCCGCAAATGGGTGCTGCAGGTGGACGCCGTCAACCGGGTCGAGACCGTGCTGATCCCCGAGGAGGGTCGCAATACCCTGTGCGTGTCCTCGCAGGTCGGCTGCTCGCTCGAATGCTCGTTCTGCTCCACCGCCCGCCAGGGCTTCAACCGCAACCTCACCACGGCCGAGATCATCGGTCAACTCTGGGTGGCGCAGCACCGGCTCGACGAAGAACAGCGCATCAGCAACGTGGTGCTGATGGGCATGGGTGAGCCGCTGCTCAACTTCGGCAATGTGGTCGCCGCGACCCGGCTGATGATGGACGACTTCGCCTACGGCCTGTCGAAAAGACGGGTCACGCTCAGCACTTCCGGCATCGTGCCGGCACTGGACCGGCTGGCCGAGGTCAGCGACATCAGCCTGGCGGTGTCGCTGCACGCTCCCGACGACACGCTGCGCAACGAACTGGTCCCGATCAACCGCAAGTACCCGATCAGGGAGCTGCTGGCCGCCTGCAAACGTTATGTCGGCACGGAAAACCGGCGCAAAGTCACTTTCGAATACGTGATGCTGGACGGCGTGAACGACCGTCCCGAACATGCCCGCGCCCTGGTCCGGCTACTGAGCCACGTACCGTCCAAGGTCAACCTGATCCCGTTCAACCCCTTCCCGAACTCGGCCTATCGCTGCTCGCACCCGGAGACCATCGCCCGCTTCGCCCAGACGCTGCAGGATGCGGGGCTCATCACCACCACCCGCAAGACCCGGGGGCGGGACATCGACGCCGCCTGCGGCCAACTGGTGGGCAAGGTCAACGACCGCAGCCGGCGCCAGTTCCGGCTGCATCTTGCGCATTGACGATGAGAGGATGGTTGGCCTTGACAGCATTGCTGGGAGCCATTGCCGCCTGCGCCACGCCGGAGCAGCGGCCCTACGCGACCAACGACCCCTACGGCGAACTCAGCACCGCGGACGTCTACGTCCAGAAGGGCGTCCGCTACATGGCGCAGGGAGCACTGGAGGTGGCGCTGGAAGACTTGAAGCATGCGGTGGAGCTGGATCCCGCCAACAGCGACGCGCACGATGCGCTGGCCATCCTGTACGAGAAGCTGGGCCGGACCGGGGAGGCCGACCTGCACTTCCGCGAAGCCCTGACGCTGAACCCGGAGAATTACAGCGCCTACAACAACTACGGCCGTTTTCTCTGCCATACCGGCCACACGGAGGATGCCCTGGCGCGATTCGAAGTCGCCTATTCGACGCCGCTGTACCCCCAGCCCTGGATTCCTCTCTCCAATGCCGGGACCTGCCTGCGCCGTGCGGGCCGGACCGCGGAAGCCGAGCCGTATCTGCGCCGGGCGCTGGAGAAGAACCCCGGCTACCCCCCAGCGCTACTGGAAATGGCCCATGTCAGCCTGGAAACGCGACAATACCTGTCCACCCGCGCCTTCCTGCAGCGCTACCAGGCCGTCGCCGGAGATACGCCGGAAACCCTGTGGCTCGGCGTCCAGACCGAACTGGCCCTGGGCGATGCCGCCGAGGCCCGGCGGCTGGCCGACCGGATCGGGTTGGATTTCCCGGATTCGGGCGAAGCCGTGCAGGCGCGGCGCCTGTTCGCACAACCGTGACCGCGCTTGCCCACCGTTAGACCGATCGACTCCATGAGCGAAAAAATCCAAGCCATCCGCGGCATGCACGACATCCTGCCGGATATGACACCACGCTGGCAACAGGTCGAACACCAGATCCGCAGCGTCATGGCCAATTACGGCTACCGCGAGATCCGTCTGCCCATCGTCGAAAAGACCGAGCTGTTCAAGCGCTCCATCGGCGAAGTCACCGACATCGTCGAAAAGGAGATGTACGTTTTCGAGGACCGCAACGGCGACTCGCTGACCCTGCGCCCCGAAGGCACCGCAGGGTGTCTGCGCGCCTGCCTCGAACATGGCCTGCTCCACAATCAGACTCATCGGCTGTGGTATGCCGGCCCCATGTTCCGCCACGAGCGCCCCCAGAAAGGGCGTTACCGGCAGTTCCACCAGGTCGGTGTCGAGGTCTTCGGCATGCCCGGACCGGATATCGACGCGGAGCTGATCTTCCTGAGCCGCCGGCTCTGGCAGCGCTTAGGGGTGGCCCACAAACTGCGGCTGGAGCTGAACTCCCTGGGCACGCCCGACGAACGGCTGGCCTACCGCCAGATCCTGGTGGATTATCTGCGCGAGAATTACGACGCGCTGGACGCAGACAGCGCTCGGCGCCTGGAAACCAACCCGCTGCGCATCCTCGACAGCAAGAATCCGGCGATGAAGGATCTGCTGGCCGGCGCGCCGGTGCTCGCTGACCATCTGGGCGGCGCCTCGCGGGCCCACTTCGAGGGACTGACCGAGCTGCTCGATGCCGCCGAAATCCCTTATGTGATCAACCCCCGCCTGGTGCGCGGCCTGGATTATTACTGCAACACCGTGTTCGAATGGGTGACCGACGAACTGGGCACCCAGGGCACCGTCTGCGCCGGCGGCCGCTATGACGGCCTGGTGGCCCAGCTCGGCGGCCGTGACTCCAGTGCCATCGGCTTCGCCCTGGGGATGGAGCGCCTGATCGAGCTGACCGGCGAGACCTTCGCCGAAAACGCCCCGCACATCTATTTCATCACGGTGGGCACGGCCGCGGAACGGCGCGGCGCCGTGCTGGCAGAAATGCTCAGGGATGCGTTTCCCAGCCTGCGGCTGGTGGTCAACTGCGGCGGCGGCAGCTTCAAGAACCAGTTCAAACGCGCCGACAAGAGCGCGGCGGCCTTCGCCCTCGTCCTGGGCGAGGACGAAATGCGCGACGACAGCATCAGTCTGAAACCCTTACGCTCGGACGATGCCCAGCAGACCGTCGCCCAGGCCGACCTGGTCCGGCTCATCCAATCCTGTGTCCCAATCTGAACGAGAGGTTGCCATGGAAGTTTATCTGACCGAAGAAGAGCGCCTCGAAGCGCTCAAGCGCTGGTGGAAAGCCAACGCCAATTCCATCGTCTGGGGCGTGGCGCTGGGCATCGCCGTGATCGTCGGCTGGGGCGCGTGGAAACGTTCCCAGGAGGAAAAGGCTCTGCTTGGCGGAACCCTGTACCAGCAGCTCCTCGATGCCGTGGCGAACAAGCAGACCGAGGCCGCCGCCCAACTGGGCGAACGGATCGGCCAGCAGTTCCCGGGCTCCGCTTATGCCACTTACGGCAAGCTGTTCCTGGTACGGCTCAAAGTGGAGGCGGGCGATCTGGCCGGCGCCAAGACTCTGCTGCAACAGTTGATCGCGACCACCAAGGACGAGAAAATCCTGCAGATCGCGCGACTGCGGCTGGCCGAAATCCAGCTCGGCCTCGGCGAAACCGAGGAGGCGCTGAGACTGGCGGAAAGCCTGACGGGCAGCACCCCGGAATCCGCTGCACTCCGTGAGGAGTTGAAAGGCGACGTTTACCTCGCCATGAATCGCCCCGAAGAAGCCCGCGCCGCCTATCTGAAGGCGCGTCGGGACGGCCAGCCCTCACCCCTGCTGGAACTCAAGCTGACCGATCTCGGTACCCCCGCCACCCGATGATCCGCCGCGCCCTGCTCATCGCCTCGCTCGCCGCCCTTGCCGGCTGCGCCGGCCTGGATGCCATCCAGAATGCCTACCAGGGCATCCAGGATTACTTTACCGGCAAGGACAACGCCGAGCCGCCCGCGCCGCTGGCCGAAATCACGCCGCAGGTGAAGGCGGACAAGCTCTGGATGGCGGAGATCGGTGATGGCTACGACGACCAAGGCATCAATCTCGGCCCCGCCGTGGACGACAGCCGCGTGTTCGCCGCGGAACGGCATGGCACGGTCCAGGCGTTCAACCGCCTGACGGGCGAGAAACTGTGGTCGGTCGACCATGAAATGGATCTGTCCGCTGGACCCGTCTTCGACGACGGTGAATTGTTCCTGGCCACCGCGGAAGGAGCGGTCATCGTGCTGAACGCGGCCGACGGCGCCCTGGTCTGGAAATCGACCCTCGCCAGCGAAATCCTTTCCGTTCCCGCCGTCGCGGACGACGTGGTGGTGGTCCGCGGCACGAACGGCCATCTGACCGGGCTGGACCGGAAATCCGGCGCCACCCTCTGGTATTTCGAGCGCCATGCTCCGCCGCTGGCCATACGCAGCCGGGGGGCTCCGATCATCGCCGGCGACCTGGTGATCGATGGTTTCGGGGGCGGCAAGGTGAGCGCCATCCAGCTCAAGGAGGGCCGGCTGGACTGGGAGGCCAACGTGTCCCTGCCACACGGCCGCTCCGAAATCGAACGACTGGTCGATCTCAGCGCTACGCCGGTGGTGCGAAACGACGTGGTGTTCGTATCCGGCTACCAGGGCGGCACTGCCTCGCTGGGACTCAATACCGGGGAAGTGCAATGGAAGCGCGAGAGCATTTCCTCGCCCGCCGGCATGACGGCCGACCGTAGGGAACTGTATGTCACCGACGCCAACGCCGATCTCTGGCAGCTCGCCATCCGCAACGGCGAAGACCAATGGAAGCAGACCGAACTGCACCAACGCCGGCTGACCGCCCCGGCGCTGGTGAAGGACTACCTGGTGGTCGGCGATTTCGAAGGCTATCTGCACGTGCTGAACAAGGAGGACGGACGCATCGTCGGACGCGTCCAGGTCACCGATGCCCCCATCGAGTATCCTCCGGTGGTGTACGGCGACATCGTCTATGTCTACGCCACCGACGGCACCCTGGCCGCGATTACGGTGGATTGAGCATGCTGCCCGTCGTTGCCCTGATCGGCCGCACCAATGTCGGCAAATCCACCCTCTTCAATTATCTGACCCGGACCCGTGACGCCCTGGTGGCCGACTTCCCCGGCCTGACTCGCGATCGCCAGTACGGCCGGGTGCAGCGCGGCGAGCGCGATTATTTCGTGGTCGACACCGGCGGCATCATCGAAGCGGCCGAGGGCATCGACGACCAGGCCATGAAACAGGTGGACCACGTTCTCGACGAGGCCGACGTCATCCTGTTCCTGGTCGACGTCCATGCCGGCATGACCGCCGGCGATGAACTCATTGCCGATCGCCTCCGCCGTATCAACAAGCCGGTGCTGCTGGTCGCCAACAAGATCGACGGCACCCAGGCGCTGATCGCCGGTGCGGAGTTCCACGCCTTCGGACTGGGCGAGCCTCTGCTCATTTCAGCCGCGCACGGCACCGGTGTGCATGCGCTGCTGGAGCGGGTCGAAGCGCTGCTGCCGGAATCCGGGGAAACCGGGGAGACGGAAGCCGAAGGCGGCATCCGCATCGCCGTGGTGGGCCGACCCAACGTCGGCAAATCCACCCTGGTCAACCGCATCCTCGGCGAGGAGCGCGTGGTCGTCTACGACCAGCCCGGCACCACCCGAGACAGCATCTACATCCCGTTCGAGCGGCGCGGCGAGCGCTACACCCTGATCGACACCGCCGGCATCCGGCGCCGGGCCCGGGTCAACGAGGGGGTGGAGAAATTCAGCGTCATCAAGAGCTTCCAGGCCATCGAGAAGGCCCATGTGGTGATCTACCTGGTGGATGCCAGCGAGGGCCTCACCGACCAGGACGCCAACCTGCTCGGCATGGTGCTGGAAATCGGCCGAGGGCTCCTGATCGGCTTCAACAAATGGGATGGGCTGGACCCGGAGCAGCGCGAAAAGGTCAAGCGGCAGATCGACGTCAAGCTGCCGTTTCTCGAATTCGCCAAGAAATATTTCATCTCGGCCCTGCACGGCACCGGCGTGGGCGTCCTGATGGATGCGGTCAAGCCGATCTACCAGTCTGCCATGCTGGACTTGTCGGCCTCGCGCTTGACCCAGGTGCTGCAGGACTGTTTGACCGCCCACCCACCTCCGCTGGTCCGGGGACGCCGCATCAAACTCAAGTACGCTCACCAGGGCGGCCACAACCCGCCGGTCGTCGTGATCCACGGCAACCAGACCGAGGACTTGCCGGCCGCCTACAGGCGTTATCTCGGCAACGAGTTCCGCAACGCCTTCAAGCTGCAAGGCGTGCCGCTGAAGCTGGTGTTCAAGAGCGCCGAGAACCCGTTCCAGGGCCGCCGCAACGAACTGACCGAGCGCCAAATCAGGAAGCGCCGGCGGATGATCCGTCACGTGAAGAAGCGCTGACGGCCATTTCCCGAGTATTACAGTCGGCTTTATAATTTCGCGTTCCCTTGCCGTCGTATCCTCATCCCTCCCGATGAAAGACTATCTGTTGATCCTCGTCAGCACGACCCTGGTGAACAACTTCGTCCTGGTGAAGTTCCTGGGACTTTGCCCCTTCATGGGCGTGTCCCGCAAATCGGAGACGGCGATCGGTATGGGACTGGCGACGACCTTCGTGCTGACCCTGTCTTCGGTCAGCAGTTACCTGGTCGACCGTTTCCTACTGGAGCCGATGGGGCTGCAATACCTGCGCACCCTGGCCTTCATCGTGGTGATCGCGGTGGTGGTCCAGTTCACCGAAATGGTCGTAAAAAAGACCAGCCCGCTGCTATACCAGGTGCTGGGGATTTTTCTGCCGCTGATCACCACCAACTGTGCAGTGCTCGGCGTAGCCTTGCTCAATGTCCAGGCGGGCCATGATTTCATCGAATCCTTCCTCTACGGCTTCGGCGCCGCCGCCGGCTTCACCCTGGTGCTGGTGCTGTTCGCCGGCCTGCGCGAGCGGATCGATGCCGCGGACGTGCCGGCGCCGTTCCGCGGCAGTGCCATCGCACTGGTCACCGCGGGCCTGATTTCCGTCGCCTTCATGGGCTTCTCCGGCCTGGTCAGAGGCTGAAGGGAGCGGATGAGGATGCTGGCGTTTCTCGCGGTCTGCGTATTGTTCACCCTGTTCGGCGCCCTGCTGGGCTATTCCTCGCGGCGCTTCAAGGTGGAGGGTGATCCGCTGGCCGACAAGATCGACGCCCTGCTACCGCAGACCCAGTGCGGCCAATGCGGCTTCCCCGGCTGCCGCCCTTATGCCGAGGCCATCGCACGGGGCGAGGCGGACATCAACCAGTGCCCGCCCGGCGGCGAGGACGGCGTCCAGGCGCTGGCCGATCTGCTCGGGGTCGAACCCAAGCCGCTGAACGACGAACACGGCGCCGAGAAGCCGGAAAGCGTCGCCGTCATCGACGAAACCAAGTGCATCGGCTGCACCCTTTGCATCCAGGCCTGCCCGGTGGATGCCATCCTCGGCGCGGCCAAGCTGATGCACACGGTCATCGCCTCCGAATGCACCGGCTGCGAATTGTGTATAGCGCCCTGCCCGGTCGATTGCATAGCGATGGAGCCGGTCCGGGAGAATCTCGGCACCTGGCGCTGGCCCAAACCCGACGGAACCCGCTGATGTTCACGCTGCACCGATTCCACGGCGGTCTGCACCTGGACGCCCACAAAGAGGATTCGAGCTTCGCTCCACTGGCGACGGCCCCGGTTCCGCCGCGGCTGATCTTCCCCTTGCAGCAGCGCGGCGGGCAGAACGCGCAAAGCGTGGTGAGAATCGGCGACCACGTCCACAAGGGGCAGGTCATCGCCCGCGGCGACGGACCGATGAATCCGCCGATCCACGCCTCCAGCTCGGGCGTCGTCAGCGCCATCGAGCCGCGCCCGCTCCCGCACCCTTCCGGCCTCGCCGACCTGGCCATCGTGATCGATACCGATGGCGAGGATCTGGCATTCGAAACCGAGGCGCATCCCGATTACCAGCGACTCGCCCCGGACGAGCTGCGCCGGATCATCTTCGAAGCCGGCATCGTGGGTCTGGGCGGTGCGGCGTTCCCGACGGCAGTGAAAACCGACCCCGGCCACCGCGCGATCGACACCCTGATCCTCAACGGCGCCGAATGTGAACCCTATATCACCTGCGACGACAGCCTGCTCCGGCATTTCCCGCGCGAGGTGCTGGAAGGCGCGCGCATCCTGATGCGGGTATTGGGGGTCGAACGCTGCCTGCTCGGCATCGAGGACGATATGCCGGAGGCGATCCGGGCGCTGCGGGAAATCCAGGAAACCGGCGAATATCAGGACATCGACGTCATCACCGTGCCGGCCCTCTATCCCAGCGGCGGCGAGAAGCAACTCATCCGCATCCTCACCGGACGCGAAGTGCCGACCCGCGGCATCCCGGCCGATGCCGGCGTCGTATGCCAGAACGTGGGCACGGCGGCAGCGGTATATCGGGCGGTGGTCCGGGGCGAACCGCTGATCGAGCGCATCGTCACCGTCACCGGCAAAGGCATCAGGAATCCTGGCAACTGGCTGACCCGCATCGGCACCCCCATCGCCGACCTGGTCCGCTACAGCGGCGGCTATTCCGGCGCGGCCGAACGTTTGATCCTGGGGGGGCCGATGATGGGAATCTCGCTTTCCTCCGATGCGCTGCCCCTGGTCAAGGCCGCCAACTGCGTGCTGGTGACCGGCCGCGGCGAGACCACCGGCCCCAAACAGGCACTGCCCTGCATCCGCTGCGGCGCCTGCGCCGAGGTCTGCCCGGTCAACCTGCTCCCTCAGCAGCTCTACTGGTACAGCCGCGCGGACAATCTGCGGCGGGTCGAAGAATACCACGTGACCGATTGCATCGAGTGTGGCTGCTGCGACTACGTCTGTCCCAGCCACATTCCACTGGTGCAGTATTTCCGCGCCGCCAAGAGCGAACTCGTCGCCAAGCAGCGCGACCGCGTCAAGGCCGATCGTGCCCGGGAACGCTTCGAGGCACGACAGATCCGCAAGGAACGCGAGAAACAGGAACGCGCAGAGGCCGCCCAGCGCAAGAAAGCGGCCCTGGCCAAACCGGACGCATCCGAAATCCAGGATGCCATCGCCCGCGCCAAGGCCCGCAAGCGCCTGCCCGATGCCACGCCCGTGACGGATGGGACATCCCATGAATCGGCCCCGCATCAGGAACCGCCCCGGAACTGAACCATGCGCTTCCCTACCGCTCCCGCGCCCCATCTCGCCCCCCCCGCCAGTACCCACCGCATCATGCAATGGGTGCTTTTGGCGATGATCCCCGGCACCGCCGCCCAGCTCTGGCAGTTCGGGCCGGGCGTGCTGGTTAACCTCGCGCTGGCGGTCACCACTGCCCTGACCGCCGAATACGCCATGCTGCGCCTGCGTGCCCGGCACAGCCGCGCCGGGCTGTCCGACTGGAGCGCGACGCTCACCGGAGCCCTCCTGGCGGTATCGTTACCGCCCATCGCCCCTTGGTGGGTCACCGTTTTCGGCACCCTGTTCGCCATCGTGATCGGCAAGCAGCTTTACGGCGGCTTGGGTTACAACCCGTTCAATCCGGCCATGGTCGGCTATGCCGTGCTGCTCATCTCCTTCCCCAAGGCCATGACGGCTTGGCTGCCCCCAGTGGATATCACCGGTACCCATTGGGGTCTGAGCGATGCCTGGAATGCCATCGTCCATCACACGGGGCCGGACGGATCGAGCTTCGACGCCGTGACGATGGCGACGCCCCTGGATACACTCAAGACCCAGCTCGGCCTGGGCCGAATGGCGGACGAGATCCAGTCGGGTCCGCTGTTCGGCGCGCTGGCCGGCAAAGGCTGGCAGTGGGTGAACCTGGGCTACCTCGCCGGCGGGCTCTGGTTGCTGCGCCGCGGGCTGATCGCCTGGCAGATCCCAACGGGCTTTCTGGCCGCGCTGGGCACTTGGAGCCTGGTCTTCTTCCTGCTCGAGCCCCAGACCTATCCAACCCCCCTGTTCCATCTGCTCGGTGGTGCCACCATGCTCGGCGCCTTCTTCATCGCGACAGACCCCGTGACCGCCTCCACGACCCCGAAAGGCCGGCTGATCTACGGTGCACTGATCGGCAGCCTGGTCTTCGTGATCCGTGCCTGGGGCGGTTATCCGGACGGGGTGGCCTTCGGAGTGCTGCTGCTCAACCTCGCCGCCCCCACCATTGACCATTACACCCGCCCCCGGGTTTACGGGCATCCCGGATGAACCAGGCCCATAAGAATCTCGCAGTACATTTTCTCCCTCTCCCCCTGGGAGAGGGCCGGGGTGAGGGGGTACCTCGGCGGCAACGGCTCTGCCCCAACGATTGATCCGGTTCCGTCATGTCCCTAACGAGCAATCCCGTCATCGCCGCCGCTTTCCTCCTCGGCGTGTTTTCGATCGCCGGCACCGGCCTGGTGTCCACGGTCTTTCACCACACCGAACCACTGATCGAGGCCAACGAGCGTGCTACCCTGCTCCATTCCATCGAAGTCCTGGTACCACCGGACTCCTTCGACAATGATCCGCTGACCGACACCATCGAAGTCACCGCCCCCCTGCTCGGCACACGCCAGCCGGTGCCGGTCTACCGCGCCCGCAAAGCCGGCAAACCCGTCACCGCCGTGCTCTCGCCCATCGCTCCGGACGGCTACAACGGTGCCATCCGCCTGCTGGTTGCAGTCCACTACGACGGCAGCCTGGCCGGTGTGCGGGTGCTAAGCCACAAGGAAACCCCCGGCCTCGGCGATCCCATCGACGAGCACAAGTCGGACTGGATCCAACGGTTCGCCGGCCTGTCGCTGCAGAACCCGCCCGAACCACGCTGGGGCGTGAAGAAGGACGGCGGCGACTTCGACCAGTTCACCGGCGCCACCATCACGCCCCGCGCCGTCGTCCAAGCCGTGCGCAAGACGCTGCAATTCTTCCGCGACAACCGCGACCTCGTGTTCGCCCCGCTACCCCCGAAGGAGATCCCATGAAACTCGGCCCCTACCGCAAGATCGCCCTGGATGGCCTCTGGCACAACAATCAGGCGCTGGTCGCCCTGCTCGGCCTGTGCCCGCTGCTCGCCGTCAGCAGCACCGTGGTCAACAGTCTCGGGCTGGGGCTGGCCACCACCGTCGCGCTGGTGTTCTCCAACGGGGTGGTTTCACTGATCCGCAACCGCATAACCCCGGACGTGCGCCTGCCGGTCTTCGTGCTGGTCATCGCCGCCAACGTCACCGTCATCGAGTTGCTGATGAACGCGTTCTTCCACGACCTGTACAAGATCCTCGGCATATTCATCCCGCTGATCGTCACCAACTGCGCCATCATCGGCCGCGCCGAAGCCTTCGCCTCCAAGAACGCGGTCGACCGCGCCGTCCTGGACGGCTTGTTCATGGGATTGGGATTCACCGCGGCACTGGTCGCGCTCGGCGCCTTCCGCGAAATCGTCGGCACCGGGGCCCTGCTGAACCGGGCCGAACTGATGTTCGGCGAAACCGCCCGGAATTGGAGCGTGCGGATCATCGAGAACTACGACGGCTTCCTGCTGGCCATTCTGCCGCCCGGCGCCTTCATCGGACTTGGACTCATCATCGCCTTGAAGAACGTGATCGACGCCCGCGCAAAAGTTCGGGCCCAGGCCGCGGCAGGCCAACCCGTGGCGTTCACGCCCGCCGTCCGGAAAGCATGAACGCGAACAAGCGGCGGCGGATCTTCGAACGCCTCGCCGCCGCCATCCCCGAGCCGACCACCGAACTGCGCTACGGCACCCCCTTCGAACTCCTGATCGCCGTCGTCCTCTCGGCCCAGGCCACCGACAAGAGCGTCAACAAGGCCACCGCGAAGCTCTTCCCCGTCGCCAATACGCCGGAGGCCATCCTCGCCCTACGGGAAGAAGGCCTGCGCGAATACATCAAGACCATCGGGCTGTTCAACAGCAAGGCCAAGAACATCATCCGCCTCTGCGAACTGCTGATCGAGCGCCACCGCGGCGAAGTGCCGCGCGACCGCGACGCGCTGGAAGCCCTGCCCGGCGTGGGCCGCAAGACCGCCAACGTGATACTCAACACCGCCTTCGGCCAGCCCGCCATCGCGGTCGACACCCACATCTTCCGCGTCGCCAACCGCACCGGGCTGGCGCCGGGCAAGACCGTGCTTGCGGTGGAAAAAGCGCTGGAAAAACACACCCCTCGCGAATTCCGGCAGGACGCCCACCACCTCCTCATCCTGCACGGCCGCTACACCTGCATCGCCCGCAAGCCCAAATGTTCGCAGTGCCCCATTGCCGACCTGTGCGAATACCCGGACAAGACAGCCGCGCCCGGGTGAAAATGACCACGCGGTTTCCCGGCGCACGACCGGACGTTATAATTTCCATAGCAGGTCCCCTCCCGGAGACACCTGCAGGGCATTGCCCCCCTTCCCATGCTGGTGTAGCTCAGTCGGTAGAGCAGCTGATTTGTAATCAGCCGGTCGCGGGTTCGAATCCTGTCACCAGCTCCATGAAATCAGAGCCTTATGGAAAGGCCCCTTGAACCGCCCCGAGCCTCTGGAGAGGCCGTTGGGTTTGAGTCAAGTGGCTTCCGTGGTGTTGCCTGCGAGCCGACGGTCGTAGTTTGCCTCAGCCTCGACTCGGCCTTGTACAGGTCGCTGATGGTTTCAGCCGAGATGGAGTCGAAGTCCGGCACCCACGGCTGATTCGGACGATCCGCCTTGAATTACCGGTTCACCCGATCCGACGGGCACGGGGCTGCGTGGCCGGCAACTGGGGTGCGCACGACCGCGCCGCGCCGCCGAGCAGGCCCGGGCAGCTGGAACAGAACCACGAATGGGACATGCAACGAGGCTACACGACCCCCGGAAACCCTCGGCGACGGTCCCAACGTCAACCTCCCCGCAGTCGCAGGCTGACCATCGTTACCACCCTCCGGAGCGATGACTTCCCGCCCATCTCTCACACCTGTACCAACCATCGGGACACGATCGGCAACGAGAATCCTCACCAGCATCTCCGGCGCGAAGACCATGCGGTACTGGCACATTTATAATGGACAATTGACTGATCCAGACGGGATAATCCTTCTTCGGGTCCGGGCCGGCAAATCCAGGAGTCAACGTGGGCAGCCTACTCGTTTTTTCCAGCCACCAACTGCCGGAGCGCGATCGCTTCGATCTTTGGCGTGAAACGGCCTCCGTCGGACCGGGAGCGGTCGATGTCGCCCATGTCGATCGACGTCCTTTTTTTGGGCGGGTGGAATGGCTTCCTTTGGGGAAAATCGACGCCTACAGGGTATCATTCAGCGCGGCGACCTTTACCCGGTCACGCCGCTGGATCGAATGGGATGGCTTCGACGGCTTCTGTTTCCACATCAATCTGAACGGACGCAGCGAAACCTCGCGCCACAGGAGCAGAACGGTTCTGGATGGTTTCAGCGCAACCGGCCATTCATACGGCCAACCCTTCGAAGCCGCGCTCGTTCCGGCGCCCGGCCGGTACTGCGAGAGTCTGAACCTGGTCATCCCCCGGGAGGAAATGCTGCATAAGGCGCCCCACGCGGAGCGATGTATTGGCACACTCCACGCGGACCAGCCTCCCCTGCGATTGCTGTCACAGTACCTGATCATGCTGGGCAACACCCCGGCGGAAGATTCCCAGCTTAACCAACTGGCTGGAAACCATGTCCTGGACCTGCTCGCCTTACTGTTGGGGCCAACCCTCGACGCCGAACACGAGGCAAAACTTCACGGGCTGCGCGCAGCCCGGTTGGCGGCATTGAAACGATACCTGCACGACCATCATCACCACCCCAAACTGTCGGTGACCACGGCGGCGCGGGCTTTGAACATTTCCGAACGGTATCTGCATGACCTGATTGCAGAAACCGGCGAGAGCTTCACTGAGATGGTCAACCGCCTGCGGCTGGAACGGGCGCGGCGGCTTCTGTGCGACCCAAAGCACCGGCACCTTCGCATTGGCGAGGTCGCTTTCACTTCGGGCTTCAACGATTTGTCCTATTTCAACCGACTGTTCCGGCGCCGGTTCGGCGAAACTCCGGGGACTTTCAAGGCCGAAGCACACCGGGACCGCGATGCTTTCCATTCGCCCGACGCCATGGAAATCGGGCACGACTGACCGTCGCAATCTCCCCCCCTTGGACTCGGGCGTTTCCCGGATAATCGACGACAACGAAAGACGCCGACGTTCGTCGGCGTCTTTCGGGGACGGAGCAACCGGCTCTCGACGCCGAATTATTGAACCGCTCCGTAGATCGATCCGGCGTTGACTCCCGGCCCTGGATTGTGCAGGCAGGTGGGATGGCCAAATCCGCTCAGACTGGCCTGATTGCCGACACCGTTGTCCTTGACGATGTCCTGGATCATCGCGTCATTGTTGCCGGGGGAAACGCCGGCCGGGACGTTCTTGACGGCGAAGGCACCGCCCGCCAGCAATTCGCGCACTTTCCAGGCCACGACGTGGTCTGTGCAGGAGGTGTCGCCCGAAACGCCGATCGCACCGACCTTCTGCTTGGCGGAGTTGTAGAGTGCAAGCCCCCCACCAAACACGTTGATGCCGCCGATGCGCTTGCCCTTCAGCGGATCGTTCTTGGCGCCGAACCTGACGGCGCTGCCGCCGTAGGACAAGGTCGGGTCGATCGGATTGCTGGCCTGCAGGCCGTAGAGGCTGCCGCTGGGCTGGGTCGCGGTGTAGAGGTTGGCGGTCGACAGGGCGAGGTCACCGGTGCTGAAAGCATTGGCCGCATTGGCCTTCTGGGCGGAAATGTTGCGGCTGCCCAGCCAGATGTCGGCCGTCACGTCCTGCGACGCGCTCAAGGAATTGGTCACGTTGCAGATGATGCCGCTGCCGTCCACCAGGGTCAGCCACATCGGGAACCCCAGCCCGCCGTTATCCAGCGACACCACGCTGCTGAGCGTCGACTTCATGTTTTCGTACGTCAGCCCCTGTTTTTCCAGGTCGGCGCAAGTCGCCGACCAGACAGTACCCGAGGAAAGAAGCAGACCGGTCACGGCCGCGCAGATTTGTTTTACGTTGAGCATGGAATCTCCGTGGTTACCTTGAATACTTGTTGGTCGGACCGATTGCCGGTCGGGATTCATATGCCGCGAGCGGCGACGGCCGACATCCGGCTGTCGAAGTTTAAGGGTAAAACGCCGAATGTTCTTGGACAATAGCGCAATCCGACCGAAGAAGATTCCGCTCTCCTCGATGCCGTCGAACGGGCCGCAGGGAGGGGAGACCGACTCCGCCCCGCGGGCCGTCACTCGCCGGTAGTTCCGGCCCACGATGGACGGTCGGTTTTGAGAAAAGGCCTGAGTTCGGCGTAGCCTACCGGCACTTCGGCGGCGGTACCGGCAGCTGAACGCGACCCGTGTCCCAACAACACGACGACACCCCGATCATCGAACAGCCAGTTCGCCTCGTCCTTCACCTCGGTCGATACGGAATCGAGCCAGCCATCGACGTCGGCCGTGTCGGAATTTTCCTTGAGGTATTTCCGCGCCTGCGCGACGACGGTTTCCCAGAATTTCCGGTCGACCCGGAATACGTCGTCGAGCTTGAGCGGTCTGCCGCGATCGAGATCCCAGTTGAGGGCATATTCGGACATCCAGGTATGTCCGGTCGGGCCCGCGTTGGTGTGGATGACCTCCAGACTGATCAAATGGCCGTCGAAATGGTGAACTTCGAAAGTGCGCGCGAGGTGCTCGACTCCTTCGCCCATCGCCTTGAGGTCACCGGGAGTGAAGCGGGACAGGCGGGATGCGATGGCCAGAGTCTTTTCGATGTGGCGATTGAAGGCCTGCGCCTTGTCGGCCGGCGTTCCGGTAAGCCAGGGATAGCCGTCATCCTCGACTTCCGCGGTTGATGCCACTTTCCTGTTCCTGAAGATCAGCCGTCCTTCCAGTTTCAGAGTCCCGCTGGTTCGGCTGGGAAGTGCGAGCACGCCTTCCCGCTCCCCGTACTCGGTGTTCAGGCAGTCGGCGACGCCCGACGGAAGGGAGGCGTCCTCCGCGGACTTTTTCCCGCCGCACCAAGCTCGAACCCAGCTCACCCAGTCACGCTGTGCGTTTCGCACCGTCGCGAAACTTTCCGGCGACAGGTCTTTTTCAAGCCGCGCGAACCGTTCGGCGAGGCTCCGGTCACGGGCTGCGAGATTCTCGTCGGAACAGATGGCTCGTTCTATCGATCCTTGGGCTTTGGTGCAGTCGAAGCTGGGACGCGGATCGGCATGAACCGCAGCGGTCGTTGCCACGGCTGCCGCACAAAAGAACAGGGTTTTCACGATTCTCTCCTCGTGGGGGATTCGACCAGGAACGGATACGCGCCGGCTGACATGCCTTCCAAGAAACGCTTCACAGCTTGCGGCGCCTGCAGTACCTTGAGCGTGACGGGAATACAGGTCTTGACAAATCCTGTAGACCGCTCCGCCGGATACCCGGCGGCCACCGTCTGCCGCAACATACTACAACGCCAATAACGACCTTTGAGGAGGAAAACATGGAAATCATCACGACCAAAGCCGGCATCGAAATGCTGTTGCGTTGGGGGCATTTTCTGGGCGGTATCACCTGGATCGGGCTGCTCTATTATTTCAATTTCGTCCAGACCGAATACATGAAGGAAGCGGACGCCGGCGCCAAATCGGACGTGCTGCGCAAGCTGGCACCCAGGGCGCTGTGGTGGTTCCGCTGGGGGGCGATGGCGACCTTCCTGACCGGCATTGCCATCATGGGGGTGCGGGGCGGCGGCATGTCGATCGACATCTACGTCGGCGCCCTGCTCGGCACGCTGATGTTCCTGAACGTGTGGCTGGTGATCTGGCCCAACCAGAAGATCGTCATCGCCTCCGCGGAAGGCGTGGCGGCGGGCGGCGAGCCGCTGCCGGAAGCGGCCGATGCGCTGGCGGCGGCGGGCGTGGCCTCGCGCAGCAACGCGATGTTCTCGGTGCCGATGCTGTTTTTCATGGGGGCATCCGGCCATTATCCGCACGGCGGCTTCGGGCTGGTCGCGTTCCTGGCGGTTTTCGCCGTAGTCATGGTGCTGGAATACAACGCCGTCTACAAGGCACTGGCCCGCTGCCCGCAATGCAACAGGTTCAAGCTGCCGCCCGCCGGCATTCTCGGCCCGATGGCCAGTGTGCCCGGCGTGATCGGTTGCGGATTCGGCCTCACCGCAGTCCTGTTCCTCATCCTGGAGGTTCTGACCTGAGCCCATTGGCCAGTGCGTTTGACTTGACCGGTAAGCAACGGCGAGAATCGGACCCATGATACTTTCGCTGAAACCCTTCGACTTCGTGAACCTTACGCATCTTTGGCACAAGCCGATGCGATGGGAGGCGCTTGCCTGCGGGGTTCCCTAGAGAGTCGTCCGATCACGGGCGTTTTCGCAACGGAGGCCGCAGGTTCCCACGAATCTGCGGCCTCTTTCTTTTTCCGTCGGGAGCTGTGAGATGAGCGTTACCGTCGCTTACCTGAGCGTCATCCTGCTCTGGGCCACGACTCCGCTGGCCATCAAATGGAGCGGAGAAGGGCCGGGCTATCTGTTCGGCGTCACCAGCCGCATGGCCATCGGCACCCTGTGCGTACTGCTGGTCATGCTCATGCTGCGGCGCCGCATGCCCTGGCACCGGAAAGCGGTCCACACCTACCTGCTCGCATCGATCCAGGTTTATGGTGCCATGCTGGCGGTGTACTGGGCCTCCCAGTTCATTCCTTCCGGCTGGATTTCGGTGGTGTTCGGGCTGTCGCCCCTGCTCACGGCGCTGATGGCGGCGGCCCTGCTGGGCGAGCGCAGCCTTACCGCCGGAAAACTGTCCGGCTACGTGCTGGGATTGGGCGGACTTGGGGCCATCTTCGGTTCAGCCCTAGAGCTGGGGCCGCAAGGGGTCTATGGCATTGCCGGCGTGCTGTTGTCAGCCTTCCTGCAGTGCCTCAGCGCAGTCGGCATCAAGCGGCTGAACGCCAAGCTCCCGGCACTGACGACGGTCGCCGGAGGATTGATGGTCGCCCTGCCGGCTTATCTCGCGACCTGGGCGGCGGTCGATGGCGAGTGGCCGGAGCTATTGCCCACCAGCAGTATCGCCGCCATCGCCTATCTGGGCGCGATCGCCACGACGCTGGGATTCGCCCTCTATTACTATGTGCTGAGTCGTCTTTCGGCTACACGGGTGGCGATGATCAGCCTGATTTCACCGGTGCTCGCCTTGTATCTGGGCCATGTCCTGAACGATGAACCGCTCTCGTTCAGGATCGTCGGCGGCACTGCTCTGATCCTGGCGGCTTTGTTGCTGCACCAGTGGGCCGAACGGCGGGTGGCACAAGAGGCGCAATAAGGGGCGATCGATGCTGAAGGTCCATTTGAACTACGAAACCGGACCGGAACACTGGGCGGACCTGCAAAGCCGGCTCGCTCCCGGCATTCGCTTGAGTTCGGGCGAATGCCGGCCAGCGAACGGCTTCGACATCCTAGTAAGCGGTGAACCGACGTTAGAAGAACTGGAGGGCAATGGCCGCTTGCGCGCGGTGATCGTGCCATGGGTGGGCGTGCCGCTGACAACGCTGGACCGCATGAAGGAATTCCCGTCCATCGCCCTGCACAACCTGCCCTACAATATCGGGCCGACGGCGGAAATGGCGGTGGCCTTGCTCCTGGCCGCCGCCAAGCGGATCGTACCCTATGACCAACAGCTCCGGCGCGGCTACTGGTCGGGCGAGCATACAGGAGTACCCGGTTCGGTGATGCTGGACGGTGGCTTGGCGGTGATCCTCGGCTATGGCCGCATCGGCAGGCGCGTCGCAGCGGCCTGCCGGGGGCTAGGCATGCGGATTGCCGGCGTCCGGCGCAATCCCGGGACATCCGCCGAGGAATACGCCCTCGCCGATCTCTCGGGACTCCTGCCGCAGGCGGCGGCGCTCATCGTCTGTCTCCCCCATACCCATCAGACCGACCGTTTGATCGGACGCCGTGAACTGGAGCAGCTACCGTCGAATGCCGTCCTGGTCAATGTGGCGCGCGGGGGCATCGTGAACGAGGAGGCGCTTTATCGGACATTGCAGGCCAGACGAATCTATGCGGCCGGCATCGACGTCTGGTACCGCTATCCTTCTGCAACGGAACGTAAACAGGGGTTGCCGTATCCGCCATCGTCATTCCCTTTTCACACACTGGACAATGTGGTAATGAGCCCGCACCGGGCGGGCTGGTCGGAAGAAAAAGAGCCGGCGCGGATCGCCGAACTTGCAAACATGCTCAATGCCGCCGCCCGCGGCGAGCCGATGCCATACCGGGTCGACCCCCGGCAGGGCTATTGATACACCGTATGACGCGCAGGAGGAGTGAATGAACGGAAAGGGCTTCGTCACCCTGAAAGCGACGGCCGAGCATCGGACCGAGGTGAAAGGTTCGCTGTTCGTGGCCTACGGCGGACGGGCGGATACGCCGGAGCAGGGGCTCGCCTTTCTCCGAACCGTGGCGGCCCGGCATCCCGATGCCTCCCACCTGTGTTGGGCCTACCGAATCGATGATCAGTACCGCTTCAGCGACGCCGGTGAACCGGGCGGTACCGCCGGCCAACCCATCCTCAGGGCCATCGAAGGCCAGGGGCTCGATCACGTGGTGGTCGGAGTGGTCCGCTATTTCGGCGGTACCAAGCTGGGAGCGGGCGGACTGGTGCGGGCCTACGGCGGAACGGCGGCCGAGGCGTTACGCACCGCCGAACGGCAGGAGGAACTGCCGCGGACCGGAATCACGGTGGAAGTGCCGTTCGAGCACATGGGCGCACTTTACCGCCTGCTGGATTCGCTCGGCGTGGAAGAAAGGCGGGAAACGTACACCGAACAGGGCCTGAAGGTCATGGCGAGCCTGCCGGAAAGCCTGGTGGAACACTTCCGGGCGGGCCTGAGGGATGCCACACGCGGTCAATCTTCCCTGCTCGAACCGTAAGGCTCAGGCAAAGTCGAAAGCCTCCAGCGTCACGCAGATGTCCACGCCGCATGCCGGCGTGATCGCCGCCGCCGGCAACGGTTCTCCACAGCGCCAACGCTGAACCGCGCTGAATTTGCCGAAACCGGTCGCCAGGAAGATCACCTCACGGCTTCGACTCAACCGGGCGGCGCTGAGGCTGACACGCTCGGCGCAAAAGCCCGGCGCGTCCGTCACCGCCAGCACGTCAGGACTGTCCGGCTCGGCTCCCCAGTCGCGGCCCGGAAACAGCGCCGCGGTATGTCCGTCCGTGCCCAGGCCGAGCAGAACGAGATCGAATTCTTCGACACCCGCGATCACTTCCGCGTACAGCTCGGCGCCGCGTTGCGGCCCCAACTCCGCGGGAATGGGGTGAATCTGGGTACGGGGAATCGCTCCCTGGTCGAGCCAGACGTCCCGGGCGAGGACGGAATTCCGCCCCGGATTGCCCGCGGGCAAACAGAATTCATCCCCCCAGTAGACATGCCATTGACGCCACTCGGCCTCGGCCCGCGCAGCCGCCAGTCGCCGATAGATGGGCTCCGGGGTCCGACCGCCGGCCAAAACGATGTGGAAAGCCCCGCGGATCGCAATGGCCTCCCAGGCCATCCGCAATATCCCCTTCACCACCCTGATCTCGAAATCCTCTGCCGTGGGGTAGACATGCCAGCGCTTCTGCTGTCTCGGATACATCGGGCTTGCCCTCATAACTGGTTGCGCCAGCTCTGCTCGAGTTTGTCGAACAAACGGTCGGCTTCCAGTGGCCCCCACGAGCCGGCCGGATAGGTGTGGATGAAATCGCGCTGCCGCGTCCAATGCCGGAGTATGGGATCGACCACGCGCCAGGCCCATTCCACCTCATCGAAACGCAGGAACAGCGAACGGTCGCCTTCCATGATATCCAGCAGCAGCGTTTCGTAAGCCTCCAGCGTTTTCTCCCGGCCGCGCCGATAGGACGCGTCGAGCCGGATGATCCGTGTGTCCATCCCAAGACCCGGCTGCTTGGAGTGCAGCTCGATATGCATGCTCTCCGACGGCTGCAGGGAAAGCAAGACCCAGTTGGGCTCGATGAATTCCAGCGGAGTCTCCCGGAACAACTGCTGGGGCGGATGGCGGAAGCGGATGGCGACGAGCGAGAGCTGCTGCGCGAGTCGCTTGCCGGTGCGCAGATAGAAAGGCACGCCGCGCCAGCGCCAGTTGTCGACATAGAACTTGGCGGCGACGAAGGTCTCGGCGATGGAATGAGGCGCCACCCCGGCCTCGTCCTGATAGCCCGGCACGGGGACACCGTCAATCGAGCCAGGACCGTACTGCGCCCGGAACGCATGGGCATTGATCACCTGGTCTTCGATGGGGCGGATCGATCGCAGCACTTTGACCTTCTCATCGCGCAGCGCATCGGCTTCCAGTGCCGGCGGCGGCTCCATGGCCACCAATGTAAGCAACTGCAGTAAATGGTTCTGCAGCATGTCACGGAGCGCACCGGCTTTGTCGTAGTAGTCGGCACGAGTGGAAACGCCCGCCTGTTCCGCCACGGAAATCTGCACGTGATCGATGTAATTGCGGTTCCAGAGCGGCTCGATGAGCGTGTTGGCGAAGCGGAACACCAGGAGATTCTGGACCGTTTCCTTGCCCAGATAATGATCAATCCGGTAAATCTGTTCCTCGTCGAAGGCGTCGTGCAACAACCGGTTCAGTTGCCTGGCGCTGTCGATGTCTTCGCCGAAGGGCTTTTCCACCACGATCCGATGCAGACCGCGTGGCCGGTTCAATCCGGCCTGCTCGAGCCGCTGGATGACCTCCCCGAAATCGGAAGGTTTGAGAGACAAATAGAACGCTGCGTGGGCGCAGCTCTGGTCGGCGCAGAGCCTGTCGCTCAGGATCTGATAGATGGCCGGATCATGCAGGTCGCCCGCGACATAGGCGAAACGTGCCGCGAAACGCCGATAGACGCGGGCGTTGAACTGTTCGCCCGTGCGCCGCCGGATGCTTTCCTCCAGATGCTGGAGCCAATCGGCCTCACTCCAAGGCCGCCGCCCCAGGGCGATGATCGACATGCCAGCCGGCAAGTGCCCCCCGACATCCAGGCGATAGAGCGCGGGAAGCAGCTTGAGCGCAGCCAGATCGCCCGTGGCTCCGAAAATGACGAAATGGCACGGTAGCGCCTGAGGAGGTTGCTGCAGGGTCATGGAACCACCTTTCCTTGAAGTTCAGAGGATGGGAGCCGGCACGGGCGTCACGCAATGGAACCATGAAACCGCAGGGGACTCAAGCGAACGCCGAATACCCGAGTTCAGTCCAATGCCTCGACTTCGACACGTCCCAAGCCGTTCAGCCGCAATGCCTTTGCCGCACCACGGGAGAGATCGATCAGACGCCCGTCGATGAAAGGTCCGCGATCGTTCACCACGAGAATGATCGACCGACGGTTGCCAAGATTGGTGACCCTGACCCGCGTAGGCAAGGGAAGGGTTCTGTGCGCTGCGCTCAAACCATGGGGGTCGAAACGGGTCCCCATCGCTGTACGCCGGCCGGACTCCTCTCCGTACCAGGATGCAATGCCCCGCTCCCGATATCCCTTGGCACTGGCCAGGGGACGATAAACCCGGCCCTTGACACGATAGGCCCGATTGTAAGCGGCACCCTGGCGAACCGTGAAACGAGACGTTGCTTCGGATCGCGCCATGGACTTGCCATGATCGACATGAGTCGCACAACCCGACAAGAGGACCACGGCCCCCAGACCGAAACGAACGCTGCACAGCAACGCCCGTCCGAGCGGGTGCCTGAGAGCAAGGAAATTTCCCGTGATAGCCATCACCACCGATTCGAAACCCAGGATTGGCAAGAATCAAGTCGGCATCGCGGTGCCGACTTCCGATGGTAAAGCAAGAACCGTGATCAGATTCTTCCCTTCCGTCTCACTGATTTTCCTGCACTCACAGGCAGGCCACGTCGTGTCACGACGACGGAGTCCCCTGGACCGGGAACCAAAATCGCTGAACAGACGGATTTATAAGGGAAAAAACGACACGCCCACCGTCGCCTGATGGCATCACCGGTATTGACGGAGAGGCAAATCCAATGGCGTCACGAAAAAGTGGCTTGAGGATGGAGCGGGAACGAGTGGGCGGCCGGCGGAGAAAGTCATCATCGACCGACAGCAGTGTGCGCGAGTGGGTATCCAGCCCCACCCGCGCACATCAATCCGCGGCGACCGTTATCGCTTCGACAGCGAATCGTAAAGCGCGCCATCGTCCACACAGCTTTCCTTCTTTTTCAAAGGAACGCACACCTTGACCGTTCCTTCGCAGACGTTTTGCTGCGTATCGGTCACGCTGAAGCCGATGGTGTAGACCCGCCCGTTGCCGTTTTTCTTCTTGCCGGCGCGCTCGGCCCGCAACCTCACCTTGTCACCCGTCGCCTTGTGCACGATGACCGCGTCGGGACTGCTGTCGGCACTGTTGATCCGGCGGACCGGCTCGTCCTGCATGACCGAAAGAATCTTGACCGTCATCGCATTCGACGCTGGAGACTGAGCGCTTTCCCCGAGCTCCTTGAGAAGGATGCGCCGCATCTTGTGATCCGGCGCCCAGAGTCGCGAGGGATCAACCACGGCACGATCACAGACGGGATTCGGCGTCGGTGCGGGTGTCGGGCTGGGACTGGACGTCGGAGCCGGTGTCGGTGTCGGATTCGGGGACGTGGTGGGCGCCGGGGTCGGAGATGCCGTCGGTGCCGGGCTCGGAGAGGCGCCCGCGCTCAGGACTTTCACGTTCATCGACGCACTGGCCGTCAGAAAGCCGTCGCTGACGGTGAGCTGAAATGCCAGCGTGTCGTTCCCGGCCGTCACCGCCGGAGCGACGAAGCTCGGCGCCCCTGTGTCAGCGCCGTTCAGAACCACCGCGGGTCCGCCGGTTTGAACCCACGCATATGTCAAAGGATCACCGTCCGGGTCGGTGCTGCCGCTGCCGTTCAGGTTCACGGTGTCGCCGGTATGCACCGTCAGATCGGTGCCCGCGTTCGCCACCGGCGGATGATTGGTGTTTTCCACGGTCACATTGACACTCGAAGGGGTCGATGCCAACCCCTCCTCGTCGGTCACCGTGAGAGAGAACGTGCAGGTTTGCGGCGTCTGGCCGACCAGGGGTGCCGTGAAACCCGGCGAGGAGGTCGTGCTGTTGTCCAACACCACCGTGTTGCACGGCTCGCCTGCCGAAACATTACTCCATGCATAGGTAAGCTTTCCCCCTTCCGGGTCATAGCTGCCGGAGCCATCGAGATGCACGCTTGCCCCCGCCCTCACCGTCTGCGCGTCACCGGCATCGGCGACCGGCGGCTGATTGATGGCGTTGCTGGACACCACGGTGACGTCGATGAGTTCCTCGTCACTGAACAGGCCGTCACTGACCCTCAATTTGAAGCTCAGCACCTTGCTTTTTTGGCCTGATCCCAGGACGGGGGTGGTGAAACTCGCGGTAGCGGTGTCGGCTCCCTTCAGACTGACGCCCGGACCTCCGACCTGCGACCAGGAGAAAACCGGGCATGGCTTCGGAGCCCCCTGCCGTGAACAGGCCGGCGCGGTGCTGTGGGAACCGTCCAGCGTCACCTTTACGTTCTCGGCGATGTTACCGGCGGGTCCCTCGACCACCGCCGACGGGAGATTCGGCGTGAGCAACAGACCACGCCGGTTCGCTCCGGTTCTTGCCGTGAGCGCGATCTGACCGGCGTTGTTGATGGCGATACCCTGAATCTCGGTGGCCGACACGATGTTCGCCTCCGCCGGAATCAGATCATGCAAGTCATACATCTTGCCATCGCTGTAGAGGAAACCATGCTGCTGACCACCGGGCGTCGTGGACATACCGACGATCTTGCCGGCATCATTGATCCCCAGTGCCTGGCTGCTCCCCCCGCCCAAAGTACCGATGTCCACCATGGCGCCGTTGCTATACACGAATGCGTGGGTCACGCCGGCGGAGACGTCGGAATACCCGACCACCTGGCCGACGTTGTTGATAGCGGTAGCGTAGCTCCTGTCGGCCCCCAGTGTCCCCAGATCGATCTTGTTGCCGTTGTCGTACAGGAATGCGTGAGGAGTCTTGGCGCCCGTTTCTGCATACCCCACAACCTGGCCGGCGTCATTGACACCTGTGCCGAAGCTGGAATCCCCGCCCAGCGTACCGAGGTCGGAAAAAGCGCCGTTGCTGTACAGAAAAGCATGTCTGACGTCTTCGATCTTGGCCCATCCCACGATCTGGCCATTATTGTTGATGGCCGAGGCAACGACGGCCGTGCCCCCTTGAGGCAAGCCGAGATCGACCATCTTTTTATTACCGTAATAACTGTAATAAAACGCAATGGGATTCTGCTCGTTACCCGATTGCCCAACCACGGCAGATGCATTGTTGATGTTCCAGGATTTGCTCCTGCCGCCGGCCAACACCCCGAGATCGATCATGCCGCCATCGGCGAAGAGAAAGGCATGGGGCGAATGCTTGTCGTCCCCGGAATCGAAATAGCCGACAACCTGTCCGCCATCATTGATGTCCGTGACATCGACATTACCGGCGAGTGAGGTGATGGGAGTGACGCTGTAGACGGCCGCCATCACTCCCGACGAAGAAACTGCGCCGTAAGCGCCGATAATCGATATAGCCAATGATTTCAAATGGAATTTATCGTTGAATGGATTCATGTCCTCACCCGTTGCCCAAATCATCTGCACTGCCATTGGATACGTGGGACCGCATTCTTACCCCTACTCGCCGGTGCCCCGTGACAGTTCCTGCAACCATCGAAGCTTACAAGTCCTCAGCCAATGTTATCTAAAGTACACCATATCGGCCCTCAATCAACCCCAATGCCCCCCGCTTGCCCGGATCAGACGGGGCCCGAGCCGGGCGCGACGCCTATAGCCGTCACGGCGTCTCCTGTTGGTACCCCGCTCGCCAAGAAAGTTCCCTCCCCTGATAGAATACGGCCGTCCCGGATCGGCACCCTCAACTCCATCCCTACAGCGAATTTCAGGCCATCACCCCCGGACCGCCCCATGACACAGGGACTCCTTTACGTCATCTCCGCCCCCTCGGGCGCAGGAAAAACCAGTCTGGTCAGCGCGCTGTGCGCTGGTGCTCCGGACCTCGCGGTGTCGGTGTCGCACACGACCCGCCCCCAGCGGCCCGGTGAAATGCCCGGCCAGGACTACTGGTTCGTGGACAAGGCGGAGTTCGAAAAAATGATCGCGAACGAAGCATTTCTGGAATACGCCCGTGTTTTCGACAACTATTACGGCACGGCGAAAACGACGGTCGAGGAGGTGCTGGCGAGCGGGCGAGACGCCGTCCTCGAAATCGACTGGCAAGGCGCCCGCCAGGTCCGCCGACTGATGCCCGCATGCGTGTCGGTCTTCATCCTGCCGCCCTCCCGTCAGGCGCTGGAACAACGCCTGCGCACCCGCCAGCAGGATTCTGAAGCGGTGATCGCCCGCCGCATGGAGGCAGCCATTTCCGAAATGTCGCATTATGCGGAATACGATTACCTGATCGTCAACGACGACTTCAACCTCGCCCTGAACCAGCTCCGTGCCATCGTCCAAACCCAGCGCCTCACCGTCCAGCGCCAGGCGCCGCGGCTGGGACGCCTGATCGCCGATCTTCTGGGCTGATCACTCTTTGACGGGCCTCTTCTCGAGCTTGCGCTGCAGCGTGCGGCGGTGCATCCCGAGCGCGCGCGCCGCCGCCGAAATATTGCCGTCGTGCTCGATCAGGATCTTCTGCAGATGTTCCCATTCGAGCCGTTTCACTGAAAGCGGCTTTTCCTTGATTTCGACCGAGGCATCGCCCTCGTCCTTGTGGAGAGCTGCCAGAATTTCGTCCGTGTCGGCCGGCTTGGTGAGATAGTGGGTAGCCCCCAGCTTGATGGCTTCGACCGCGGTCGCGATGCTTGCAAACCCGGTCAGCACGACGATACGGGTGTTGGAATCCAGTTCGTGCAGACGCTTCACCAGGGTCAGCCCCGATTCGTGGCCGATGCGCAGATCGACGACCGCGTATTCCGGCTCGATCCGCGCGGCCAGATCGAGCCCCGTTTCCACGTCGTTGGCGGCATGCACGGTGTAATTCCGCCGCGCCAAGGCCTGGCGCAGCACCTCGCAATAGGTGGGATCGTCATCCACAAGGAGCAGATGGGGACTCTCGTTTTTCTCTTCGTGCGTGCTCATGTCGATGATGGCATCAGGGGTAGAATGATGCGGGTCCGGGTACCGCCCTGCATCCGGGTGGACATGCTGATGACGCCACCCAGCCGTTCGATGGTGGAGAACGCCAGGAACAAACCGACGCCCAGGCCATGATCCTTGGTCGTCACCGGCGACTTGCCCAGCTGCTGCCTGAGTTCGGGCGTCACCCCGGGCCCATGGTCGATGACGTCCAGCGTCACCCGTTCCGCGGTCCAGCGCGCTTCGACTTGTATCCCTTCCGGAGACACGTCCGCCGCATTGTTGATGATGTTGACCAGCGCATGGGTCAGACTGCGCTCGGCAATGATCGAGGGAATGGGCCGGGTGCCGTTGCGGTAATAGCCGAGCGGCGTCGGCAGGCTTTGTTGCTTCCAGTCTTCGATGACGGCATCGAGGTAGTCCGGCAACGGCATCACGTGGCCGCTCTCCGCCCGCCCTTCGCCCGCGGAAGCCGACATCACCGCGAGAGCGTTCTTGCAACGCTTGACCTGCTCGCGAAGTATCCGCATCTTCCCCTGGAGATCGTCGCGCTGCTCGGCCTCGAATTCCTGCTCCAGCTCGCTGATCAGGATGGCCATGGTACCCAACGGGGTTCCCATCTCATGGGCGGCACCGGCGGCGAGTGTTCCCAATGCGATCACGCGCTCGTTTCTGAGGCTTTGCTCCCTGACCTCGGCGAGCTTGCGCTCCCGTTCCCGCAGATTTTCCGCCATCTCTGCGACGAAATAGGCCACCAGAGCCGCGCTGAAGACGAACCCGAACCACATGCCGAAGGCGTGCAGCTGCACGTGATGTTCCTCGATGACCGCATGCAGATGGGCATGCTGAGGATCGATCATGAATGCATGGGCCGGGATGGGGGGCGTCAGTGTTTCGGGATTGAGCGCCGGGAGCGGCTGGTAATAACCGATCAAAATCGTGTAGCAGCCGGAAGCCAGGATGACGAGATGCCAGGTGAAGGCACGCGAGAGCACCGTCGCGGCGATGATGAGCGGGAGCAGGAAAAACCAGGCGATGGGATTGTTGGCCCCGCCGGTGAAATAAAGGATCAAGGCAATGGCGAAGACGTCTTCCGTGAGCTGTATGAACAAATCGATCTGTGTGGTCGGTTCCGTATCCGACAGTTTGAGCCAAGTCCACCAGTTGAACAGCGACTGGATCGTCACGATCCCCCACAGCGGCGCTTGGCGCAAAGGAATCTCGAGACCGTAGACGCTGAACAGTATCATGAAGGCCTGAGCGCCGATCATCAGATTGCGGAGAACGAACAACCATTGGAGATTCTTACGGTTGGTATTGTCCGAATCCGAAGGGATAGGGATGTTCATGGAATCGCTCATACGCCTATCTTACTGTTGGGGAGGACGGGGAGGATATCTGCGGCAATTTGCCACAGAGGACGGAACGGGCAGGCAAGCGGCATGTCGAGTCCGTGCACGGGTAAGGATACTCGGCAGAACAAAGGCTTTCGGTCTACCGTCCCGATACGGTACTTGACAAACAGTGCGACATCCTGCCACGCGACAATTTGTCACATTCACGTCACAGGTGTGGCTTGATAACCTAAACCCGTCATCGAGACTACCTCCCTCGAGTTGACGCGCCGCACGGTAGTGCGAGCGACTCCTCCTCTTTCGACGCAGGGCTGATCCCCCTGCGTTTTGTTTGTTCCTTCGACCTGCCCCGGGTTCGTCAACCGCCTCCCGCCCTTATCCCGTCACACTGCGGTCGATGTCCTTGTGCAGCCGCCTGGCGCTGTAAATCGAGCGCCTGGGGCATCCGCTTTGCCAGATCCTGCATGCGGGTGGCGTGCGAAGGATGGGTGGACAGAAATTCGATCGGCTGGCCGCCCCCTGAGTTTGCCATGTTGTTCCATAGTTCGATGCTCTGGCGCGGATCGAAGCCGGCGCGCGCCATGAGATCCAGGCCGAGCAGATCCGCCTCGCTTTCCTGGGTGCGGCTGTAAGGCATCAGAATCCCGTACTGCGCGCCGAGCCCCAGCAGCCCCAGCAGCGTCTTGCCGGAAGAAGACGATGGATCGGCCAAGGCTTGCATGGCATTCAGTCCCTGCTGGACGGCGACCTGCTGGGACAAGCGCTCGTTGGCATGACGGGAAAGCACGTGGGCGACCTCATGGGCCAGCACCGTCGCCAGTTGATCCTGGTTGCGGGCGATACGGAGCATGCCGGTATGGACGCCGATCTTGCCGCCGGGCAGGGCGAAGGCATTGGGGCTGTCCTGCCTGAACAGCACGACCTCCCAGCTTCCGCCGGCTTCGCGCGTCACTGCGTCGGCGACACAGCGCACGTAGTCGTTGGCCTGCCGGTCCGGATCGACCGGCACGTCACGCTTCACAGCGGCAAAGGACTGATCGCCCAGCATCGCCATCTGGCTCTCCGGCAACAGCATGAGCTGGTTCCGCCCCAGAGGCGAAGTGGCACAGGCGCTCATCACGATACCCAGAAGCGGTACGGCTGCTTTCTTCATGGCGGCTGGTCGAGGCGAAACGAAGGGCCGGGATCATATCGGATCGGCTCGCGATTGTTCAATCCGGAAAGGCGGGCACTCGACCCCGGTGCCGCGCAGCCCGCAATAGCCGTTTGGATGCTGCGCCAGGTACTGCTGGTGATAGCTTTCGGCATAATAGAAGTCGGGGGCCATTCGGATTTCCGTCGTGATGCCGCCGCGGCCGGCCCGTTCGAGCGCCCTCTCGTAGGCATCGCGTGACACCAGGGCCCACTGGAGCTGTTCCGGCGTGGTGGCGAAAACCACGGAGCGATACTGTGTCCCCACATCATTGCCCTGACGCATGCCCTGCGTCGGATCGTGCGAGGTCCAGAACACCTGCAGCAGGGCGTCGAAACCGACCTTGTCCGGCTCGTATACGACGAGGACGACCTCGGCATGGCCGGTTCTGCCGGTACACACCTCGTCGTAAGTGGGATTGGGCGTCGACCCTCCGGCGTACCCGACCGCCGTCGAATAGACGCCGGGCAAGGTCCAGAACCGCCGCTCCGCGCCCCAGAAGCACCCCATCCCAAAGAACGCTCTGGCCGTGCCCGACGGGAAAGGCGGCCGGATCCGCCGGCCATGGACGAAGTGCGTCTCGGTCACCTGCAGAGGCGTAGCGCGACCCGGCAGGGCATCGTGAGGATCGGGCAACGCCGACCCGGCTGACTTGAACCACATAGCGAACTCCCGCGTTGAATGAGAGGGAAATGAAAAACCCTATAATGCCGGCCTTTCCATCGGAAGAATGCGGGCATCATGAAAAATTCCGACACCTTTCAGCGCTTCCTGTTCGAAGACATGGGCATCCGCGGCGAACTGGTCCGCCTCGATGCCAGCTGGCAGGCCGTGCTTCAGCGGCACACCTATCCCCTCAACGTGAGCCGTCAGCTGGGCCAGGCCCTCGCCGCCGTGACGCTGCTCTCCGGAACGATCAAGTTCAAAGGGGCCTTGATCATCCAGACCCAGAGCCGGGGACCATTGCACACGTTGGTGGTCCAGGCCACCCATCGCCAGACGATACGGGGCCTTGCCCACTGGCGCGATCCGGTGCCGGAAGGGAACTTGAGCGAAGTTTTCGGGGAGGGCAGGCTGGTCCTCACGATCCAGAAAGAGGGGGAGGAATCCTACCAGGGCGTGGTCTCGCTGGAGGGACAGTGCCTCGCAGCGGCTCTGGAAGGTTATTTCGCCCATTCCGAACAATTGGCGACCCGACTCTGGCTATTCGCGGACGGCCAGCGTGCCGCCGGGCTGTTCCTGCAGGCCCTTCCAACCCAGACGCCTACCGAGGAAGACTGGATGCGGCTGGTCACCCTGGCTGACACGGTCACGGAACACGAAATGCTTCATCTGCCGTTCGAAGACCTGCTCTACCGGCTCTATCACGAGGAAAAAGTACGCCTATTCGAAGCCGAACCCGTGGTATTCCGTTGCTCCTGTTCGCGGCAGCGCATCGAAGACACGCTGCTGGCCCTGGGCAAAGCGGATGTGGAGGACATACTGGCGGAAAAAGGCTGCGTGGAAGTGGATTGCGACTTCTGCAACAAGCGCTACCAGTTCGACCTCGTCGACATTGGCGTCCTGTTCTCCGAAGAAATCAAGAGCCCGCCTTCATCTACCAAGCATTGACTGGTACGACCTCCGGCAGCCAAGTGAAATCACTCGTGTAACCGGCATATCACGCAATCGCATCTCCCCGTTGCTCCCACATGAAGCCGTCCACGGCATGGACGGGAAGGCGCCGGCTCCTCACCCCTGCGGCACGAGGTCGCAGCGCCGGCTGCTTCGCCGAAGACGCGCCGGTGCCGTCCTGGGTGAGCGGGCACGCATCATCGAAAGCGCCCGCCCGAATCAACGACTTGAGCCAGGCACCGCCGTACACTGCGCATCGGATGCCCCGTCAATGTCATTGGCACCGTTATTGCGGAATGGTCACGCCGTAAAAGTGTCATTTTTCTCCAGACCGCAGCCAGCCACCACGCTCCCAACGATACCAGGAAACGACATGCCAGAAGAAAATACCAAGACGTCGGGATATTTCGATCTGCAGTTGAGGTTCGACAGCGCCAACCGGGTGGTATCCATCAAGGTCAACGACATCACGCTCCCCCTGCCTCCATCGGTCGAAGATCCATGCTGCGAGGATTCCGACGGGACATCGTTCACCGGCATGATCATTCCAGACACTTCTACGCCAGCCACCGAAACGACGCCCGCTGGACCTTCGCTGGGCCCGCTTTTGAGGCTCGGCCTGAACGTCGTCGTGGTCATCGGCGCCGTTCTGGCCTTGCAGGGACTCGTCTACTGGAACTATTTCGCCGACGATCCCCAGTTTCTCGACCGCTACGGATGGTGGATGGTGTACCTCGACCTCAGCGTCGTGCCGCTGATCGCGACATTGGGGTATCTCCGCAGCTACATATACGCCCATGCCTCGCACATGATGGGTATGGTGATAGGCATGACCATCGGCATGCAGGTCGGCACCATGATCGGGGGCGTGCTGGGAGCGACCAACGGCTTTTTCGTCGGCGCCATGGTCGGCATGTCGCTCGGCACGCTTTATGGCGTCCTCACAGCCTGGTGCTGCGGGCCGATGGCCGTCATCCATGGCCTCATGGCCGGCGTGATGGGGGGCACCATGGGTGCCATGGTGGTCGTCATGATGATTCCCGACCATGTCCTGATCTTCATGCCCGTCTTCACCACGGCCAATCTGCTGATCCTGATCTGGTTCACCTATCTCTTCTACAAGGAAGGTGTGGCAGCGGGCAAATGTCAACTGCGCGGACCGCTGACCCTGGCCCAGCTCAGCTCCTTCAGCCTGGTCACGATCGGCCTGCTGGCAGCGCTCATGGTGCTGGGCCCTAAGGGGCCGATGGTCTGGAAAGGGCACAAGCGCGCCGCCATGGACGCCGACATGACCGAAAACCCGTTCCAGCCCAGGGAGCCCGGAAAAGACGGCTCATCCACCGACCGGCGGGAAATGGAAATGGCATGCGGGGCCAGGATGATGGAAGGAGGCAATCATCGATGACCCGTCCCTCGATGGGTGACGACGACGAAAGCCTCTCTTCCACTCACGGGAGGCCGGCAAACGTCTTCACTGTGGTGTGATCGCCCGCAAGTCATCTATGGCTGGAAACTCGGCGATATTCGCCGCCGCCCGCTTGCTGTCCGCCTTGCGCACGGCCACGAGGTACTTGGGCCCCGTTTGCCGAGCCGAACGCAGCACCGGCAGGCTGTCGTCGACCAGCAGAGTGGTTTCCGGATCATAGGGCTCGACGTCGTGCAGGCGCCGCCAGAACAGAGGGTCCTCCTTCGGCAGGCCGATGGCATGCGAGCTGATGATGGCGTCGAAGAAGACGTTGAGGGCGGTTTTCTCGAGCTTGAGTCCCAGGCTTTTGGGATGGGCATTGGTCACCAGGACCAGCCGCAGCCCCGCCGACCGCGCCGCATCGAGAAATTCGGTCACATGGGGCAGGACCGCGATCAATCCGGCGATTTCGGCTTTCATGGCCGGAATGTCCAGCCCCAGCACCCGGCTCCAGTAATCCAGGCAATACCACTCCAGCCGGCCTTCCATCGCCCGGAACCTCGGCATCAGCTCCGCCTTGGCTTCCGCCAGGCTCAGGCCGTTGCGGTCGGCATAGCGCCGGGGCACGAATTCGAGCCAGAAGTGGTTATCGAAATTGAGATCCAGCAACGTGCCGTCCATGTCGAGAAACACGCTGCGCATGCGCTTCCAGGGAATCATCGGTTACCATGTTTCGCTTGATTTGTCGAAAGCCCAGCCCAGTGAGTAGCCAAGGAAATCAGTCCATGCCCATCATGAAGGAGCCTTCCCGCCTGCTCGAATCCGTGGTCGCGCTGGCCAAGGAGGCCGGCCGGGCTATCCTCGCGATCTATGACTCGGAGTTCAGCGTCACGCAGAAATCCGACCAATCACCACTGACGGCGGCGGATCTGGCATCGCATGAGTTGATTGTAGCCGGACTGGCTCGTCTGAGACCCCAATTTCCGGTACTTTCGGAAGAGTCAGCGGCTCACGCGTTCGAAGACAGGAAAAACTGGTCTTCGCTCTGGCTGGTCGACCCGCTGGACGGCACCAAGGAATTCGTGAAAAGAAACGGGGAATTCACGGTGAACATCGCCCTGATCCATGAACACGCGCCCGTCCTGGGCGTCGTTCACGCCCCTGCGCTGGACCTGACGTATTTCGCCGCCGAAGGTTGTGGCGCCTTTCGCCAGCACGGCGACCAGACACCGCAACGCATCCGGGTGCGCGCCCAGGCACCGCTGCATCCCGTCGTCGTCGGCAGCCGGTCGCACGTGAATGCTGCGATGGAGACTTATCTGAACCGGCTGGGAGAATGTAAATTGCGGCCGATGGGCAGTTCGCTCAAACTCTGTCTGGTGGCGGAAGGAACCGCCGATCTGTATCCCCGGATCGGTCCGACTTCCGAATGGGATACGGCGGCGGCACATTGCGTCGTCACCGAGGCCGGCGGCGCGGTGACCGACCTCACGGGCGCCCCGCTCGTGTATAACGCAAGAGACAGTCTGTTGAATCCTTACTTCCTGGTGTTCGGCGACAAGAGCCGTCCCTGGCTCGACTACACGCGAGGAATCGAAGGCTAGGCGGCGTTGGCCCGGCGCTCGGGGTCGGCGCCATAATCGTAGCGGACCTCGTCCCACACGCTGCGGACCCAGGCATGGTCGATGTGCCGATCGCCGCTTTTCAGCCAGCCGACGATGTGGGACGCCACGTTGGGGTAGACGACCCGGACGGCATGGCCGTTCCTCAGCCAATGTATCACCGACGCCCGGTCCAGCTCCGGCATCACCGCGCCGAGCTGCGTCTGTTCCAGCCCCAGGGCGTTGGAAAGCTGCTCCATTTGCGCTCTCAGCGGCTTGACCAGCAGCTTCTTGCCCATCTGCAAGGCCTCGCTCGCCAGTTCGAATCCGGCATTGCAGATCACCGAGCTGCAGTCACGCAGGTCCCGCTGGAAGCCGGCACGGGACAGTTGCTTGATATGGATGTGCTCGGGCCGGTCCCGGCTGACCGCCGGGCTGTAGACGTGGAATTCGTATTCGCGCAGGGGCGCCAACAGCGCCACGATCTCGCGGATGTCCTCGAAAGGGAGATAGACCAGAACCTTTTGCTCGAGCACCGCTTCCGGTTCCGGCGGCGTTTCGATGACCGGCGGCAGGATCGGCTGGTCGAAATGGTGCCAGTGCAGGCCCAGCTCGACGCTGGCCGGGGCGAAATATTTGAGCACGGTACGCGCGAGAATGTCGTCCCCGGTCTTGGGGATGGGATAGCCGAATGCGTATTGATGGCCGATGCCGATGACTTCGCGCTTCTGCATCCTGGCTGCCCAGGCCGTGACCGGCTCGAAATCGGTGATGATCAGGTCGTAATGGGAAAGATCCAGCGTCCGGATGTCCTGGACGAAGCGGAGGACGTCATTGTGAACCGAGGTCTTCAGATAGGAGACCCGTCCGGCCTTGGTCGAAAATGTCAGCCCTTTGCGCCACAGGTAGTCGCCGAAAACCTCCATTTCGAACAGATGATCCCAAGGCCGACCGGTGAACAGATAGGTCACCTCGAACCCGGCCGCCTTGAGCGCGGGCGCCATGACGCGCGCCCGCGTGATGTGGCCGTTGCCCGTAGCCTGGACGCCGTAAAAGATTCTCACGTCAGAAAGACTCCCACGCTGAGGAAAGCGATGCTCGTACCCATGGCCAACCCCACGAGCACATCGGTGGGAAAGTGGACGCCCAGGAAAATGCGCGACAGCCCCACCGCGGCAGCCCAGCCGTATAATGCCGGCAACCAGGCGGGATGGGCGCTGGCGACGACCGTCGCCATCAGGAACGCGCCCGAGGTGTGGCCGGACGGGAAGCTGAACCGGTCGGAAGGAATGATGAAGCTGTGGTAATCCCGGATCGCCGCGGCAGGCCGGTCGCGGCGCAGGCCGTTCTTGACGATGAAATACAGCGGCCGCTCGATCGCGAACGCCAGCAGAGCGGCTTTCAGCAAAGCCCGGCTCAGGTCGTCACCGGCGGCGAACCAGTACAGGCCGAGTAAAGCGTAGAGAAAACCGTCTCCGGTGCGCGAAACCCAACGGCTGCACCGCGCGCAGAGCTCGAGGTGCTTGCGGTTCATGAACCAGATGAACATGAATACGTCGCAACGGTGAATCGCGTGGATCAGTTTCATGGCAACGCTCCGGGGAAACGAATGCTTCGGCCAGCATAGAGGACGACCATGACAGCAAGCGGTCGCTACGGTGACGATTCGATGAAGACTTCAGTGGGACCGGCGGCGGGGAAGGTGGCTCTGATCACGGGAGCGGCCCGCCGAGTCGGTGCAGCCATTGCCGCCCACCTGCACGATCAAGGCTACCGCATCATCGTGCATTACCATCGCTCGGAAACGGATGCCGCGACGCTTTGCGACGACCTCAACCGCCGCCGCAACGACTCGGCCGCGGCGATCGGCGCGGATCTGCTGGTACTCGAAGCCCTGGAGCCACTGGTCGCGGCGGCGGCCCGACGCTGGGGCCGACTCGACGCACTGGTCAACAATGCATCGGTCTTCTATCCGACCCCCATGGGATCGGTGACCAGCCAGCAGTGGGACGAACTACTGGGCAGCAATCTCCGCGCGCCGTTTTTCCTGGTCCAGCACGCCTTGCCCTGGCTGTCGGCCAACCGGGGCTGCGTGGTGAACCTCGTCGATATCCACGCCGACAGGCCGCTAAAAAACCATCCGGCATACAGCATCGCCAAAGCGGGGTTGGTTGCGCTGACCAGGTCGCTTGCCAAGGAACTGGCACCGGCCATCCGCGTGAATGCGGTAGCGCCGGGTGCGATTCTATGGCCCGAACAGGGCACGGATGCAGACGTACAGGCCGAAATCCTGAACCGCATCCCCTTGGGACGGCCCGGCACTCCACTGGACGTCGCCAAGGCCGTCGCCTGGTTCCTGGACCAAGCCCCCTATGTCACGGGACAGGTGCTCGCTGTGGATGGCGGCCGCAGCCTGTTCGGCTAGGAATGCCAGGACGGGCGGATGCGCACCTGTTGCAGACCGGTCTTGTCGTAACGCTCCCAAAGCTCCCGAAAGCTCACTTCCAGGACTGGATGCTTCAAATCCGGCGCGATTTCCGCAAGCGGCTCGAGCATGAAGGCGTATTCGGTCAGCTCTTTGCGCGGAAGCCTGAGCTTCCCTTCGCTGACGACCGCATCGCCGTATAGCAGCAGGTCGAGGTCCAGGGTCCTGGCGCTGAATTTCTTCGACTCCCGCGTACGTCCATGATCCGCTTCGATCCGGGCCAGTTCATTAGCGACATCGGCGAGCGGCCGCTCCGTCGTGAATCCCACGACGAGGTTGTAGAAAGGGTCGCCCTCGAACCCCACGGCGGCCGTCTCGTAGACGCTGGACACGCGCAGCGGTCCGAAAGCATCGCGCAGTGCCGTGAGCGCCGAAGGAATATGCCTGTCCCGGTCGACGTTGCTGCCGATGCTGACGAAAACCTCAGGCATCGGCCGGCTTTTCCCCGCGCTCGATCAGGACGCCGACATCGCTGGCGCCGCGAATGGCGCCGCGCTTGTTCAGGGTGACACGCACCCAGGGGATCGAGAATTCGTTCAGCAGAATGGCCGCGACCTTCTCGGCCAGGGTTTCCACCAGAAAGAACTGACTGTTTTCGACGAATTCGATGAGACGCTTCGAAACCGCCTTGTAGTCAAGGGCATGGGCGATGTCATCGGTCTCCGCCGCCCTGCGGATGTCGGTCGCCATTTCGAGATCGAGAACGACGGTCTGGCGGATCTCCCGTTCCCAGTCGTAGATGCCTATGATCGTCTCGATCTGCAGGCCCCGCAGAAATATAATGTCCATTTCCGGCCTCTGTCGGTCGCGCGTTCAAGACGGCCATTCGTAACATAGAATTCAAATTCATGACAACTGCGGAGCGATCATGCCGGTCGAATGGCTACTGATTCCCTTTGCCTATCTGCTCGGCTCGGTTTCGAGCGCGGTCATCGTCAGCCGGACCCTGGGGCTGCCCGACCCGCGCCAGGAAGGCTCGAAGAACCCCGGCGCCACCAACGTGCTGCGACTGGGAGGCAAACGGGCCGCCATCCTGACCTTGCTGGGTGACGCATCCAAGGGGCTGATTCCCTTGCTCATCGCCAAGAGCATGGCGGTATCTCCGCCATTGTTCGCCGCGATCGGCTTCGCGGCATTCGTCGGGCATCTCTACCCGGTGTTTTTCCAGTTCAAGGGAGGGAAAGGCGTGGCAACCGCCCTGGGCGTACTGCTGGGCTTCGCCTGGCCAGTGGGCCTCATGGCGCTCCTGACCTGGATCGGCGTGGCCGCGCTGTTCCGCTTTTCGTCCCTGTCCGCACTGGCAGCGGCGGTCCTTGCTCCGGTCTACGTCTGGCTCTGGCTGGGCTCCGCCGAACTGGTGGTTGCAACCCTGTTCATGTCCACGCTGCTCGTTTACCGCCACAAGGGCAACATCGAACGGCTGCTCAAGGGCGAAGAAGCTCGGCTCGGCGCTAAACGGCTGTGAGCGTTTCCATCGCCCAGCGTGCCCTCGCCTCGATCGCCGACGGTTCGAACTGGCCGGCCCGAAGACGCCAGCAACCGGCGAAGGCGATCATCGCCCCATTGTCGGTGCAGAACTCCGGCCTTGGGAAGTAAACCCGGTAGCGCTCGCTTTCAGCCATCGCCTGAAGCCCCTTGCGCACCGCCTGATTGGCGCTCACGCCCCCTGCGACGACCAGGCGCCCCAACCCGGTTTCCCGCATCGCCCGGCGACACTTCAGCACCAACGTATCGACGATGGCCGCCTGGAATGCGCAGGCGATGTCCGCCTTGTCCTGCGGCGTCCCCGGCAGCGCGGCAAGCACGTTCAATGCGTGGGTCTTGAGTCCGCTGAAACTGAAATCGAGACCCGGCCTGTCCGTCATCGGACGGGGGAAATGGAACCGTTCGGCGCGCCCCTTCTCGGCGAGGCGGGCCAATGCCGGCCCACCGGGATAACCCAGCCCGAGAAGCTTTGCGGTTTTGTCGAAAGCCTCGCCGGCCGCATCGTCCAGCGATTCGCCCAGCACCTGGTAGACCCCGATGCCACGCACCTCGACCAACAGAGTGTGGCCGCCGGAAACCAGGAGTGCGACGAAGGGGAATTCGGGAGGCTCGGGTTCCAGCAGCGGCGCCAGCAGATGGCCTTCCATGTGATGGACAGCGATGGCAGGGACGCTCCAGGCCCAGGCGAGGCTGCGGGCCACGGCCGCCCCGACGAGGAGCGCTCCGATCAGGCCCGGTCCGGCCGTGTAGGCGATCCCGCCGATCGCGGTACGCCGGACGCCCCCTGCAGCCAACACTTCGCGGACCAGCGGGAGGAGCTTGCGCAGATGGTCGCGCGATGCGATTTCCGGCACCACGCCACCATACATCGCATGCTCGTCGACTTGACTGTAGAGCCGGTGCGCCAGCAGCCCCTTGCTCGAGTCATAAAGCGCGACGCCCGTTTCGTCGCAGGAAGTTTCGATGCCCAAGACCAACACGGCTCTTTTTGCGTTACCCGGCGGTCCGGGTATAATGCGCCATTTATTCAAGAGGCGGCCGGACTCCGGCCATTTTTCCAAGAATCCATTTGAACTGTTTGGGATGCTACATGCCGTCGATCAAGATCCGCGAGAACGAACCTTTTGAAATTGCCATCCGCCGCTTTAAGCGCGCCTGCGAAAAGGCCGGCGTCCTGTCGGAAGTGCGCCGCCGCGAATATTACGAAAAGCCCACCGAGGAACGCAAACGCAAGGCCGCCGCGGCCATCAAACGGCATCTGAAGAAACTCTCGCGCGAACGCTTCGCGCTGCAGAACCTGCGCAAGGGCCGTCCTCAGCAATAAACGGATCCATTCGGAACGCACACATGGCTGAGCAAGACGCGGGGCTGAAAGCACTCCTGCAGAGCGACATGAAAGCGGCACTCAAGTCAGGTGAGAAAGAACGCCTGGCGACGATCCGCCTGATCCTCGCCGCCGTCAAGCAAAAGGAGGTCGACGAGCGCATCTTGCTCGACGACGCGCAAATCGTCATGGTGCTCGACAAGATGGCGAAGCAGCGGCGCGAGTCCATCGCCCAGTACGAAGCCGCGGGACGCAACGATCTGGCTGCCGTCGAGCAGGCAGAACTCGCGATCATCCAGACATACCTCCCTCAGGCACTGAGCGAAGAAGAGGTCTCGGCCATACTGCAGGCGGCCATCGAGGAATCCGGCGCGAAGGGCATCGGCGACATGGGAAAGGTCATGGCCCTGGCCAAGCCGAAGCTGCAGGGGCGGACAGACATGTCCGCAGCCAGCGCGCGGGTCAAATCACTGTTGAGCTGAGTTCGCGTTTCCCCGCCGATGAGGCAAGGACGAGCCGGTGGGAACCCCTCTTTCCCCAATGGCCGGCCGACTCCCTCGCGAATTCATTGACGACCTCATAGCGCGCATCGATATCGTCGATCTCATCGACGCGCGCGTCCCCTTGAAGAAGTCGGGCTCCAGCTTCCTGGCCCGATGCCCCTTCCATTCGGAAAAGACGCCCAGTTTTTCCGTCAGCCGGGAAAAGCAGTTCTACCATTGTTTCGGCTGCGGCGCCCATGGCAATGCCATCAGCTTTCTGATGGATTACGAACACCAGAGCTTCCCGGAAGCCCTGGAAACCCTGGCCACGCTGGCGGGGATCGATCTGCCGAAAGCCATGGCCACCCCAGGGGCGAATCCTTCCGCTTCGCTCCAACCAGTCTACGACATTCTGGAGCGGGCGGCAGGCTTCTATATCCAGCAGCTCCGCGACCATCCCGACGCCGAACAGGCCAAAATCTATCTGCGCAAGCGCGGCCTGACCGGTGAAATCGCTCGCCGCTACCGGCTCGGATACGCCCCGCCGGGCTGGAACAGCCTGCCGGCGGACTGGCCCAGAACGCTTCTGATCCAGAGCGGTCTGGTCATCGAGAAAGGCCGCTCCTGCTACGATCGATTCCGCCATCGGATCATGTTTCCCATTCGGGACCGGCGCGGCCGCGTCATTGGCTTCGGCGGCCGCACCCTGGGCGATGACACGCCGAAATATTTGAACTCGCCGGAAACGGAGGTGTTCAGAAAAGGCAAGGAACTGTACGGTCTGCACGAGCTGCTGGAATCGACCCCCCGCCCCCGGCGGATCCTCGTGGTCGAAGGCTACCTGGACGTCATCGCCCTGGCTCAGCACGGGATCAACGACGCCGTCGCGACGCTCGGCACTTCCACGTCCGCCGAGCATGTGCACTTGTTGTTCCGTTTCACCAGGGAAATCGTTTTCTGTTTCGATGGCGACGCCGCCGGCCATAAGGCAGCCTGGCGGGCGCTGGAAGCCAGCCTTCCGCTGCTGCAGGAAGGACGCGAAATACGCTTCATACACCTGCCGGCAGGCGAAGACCCGGATTCACTGATCCGCAAGGAAGGGCGCGAGGCATTCGAGCGTCGTATTGGCCAGGCCTCACCGTTCTCCGATTACCTGTTTCGAACGCTGCAAACAGACCTGGATCTACGCAGCATCGAAGGACGCGCGACGCTGCAGAAACAGGCCCGGGAACTTCTGGACCGCCTCCCGGTCGGAGCATTCAGGACATTGATGGAACAACGGCTGAGCGAACTCACCGGTGTGGTGACCCAGGCGCCCGCCTCGAAATCCCTCGAAAACCGGCTGGGCCATCCTTCCGGGCAGGTGCGCCCCCCGTCCGCGTGGCGGAATGTGGTCACCCTCCTATTACACCGCCCTCAGCTCGCGAAACTCATCTCACCGGAAATCAGGGCCCGGCTCATCGGAAACCCCCGCGCCGGCCCCCTCATCGCACGCATCCTGGAATACACCGATCTGCGAGACACACCGACGGCGGGCATGCTGTTCGAACATCTGCGGGAAACACCGGAAGGCGAACTGGCCAGAAACCTCTTGAAACCGGGGTTGCTCACGCCGGAAGAAGGAATGGAGAGGGAATTCGTCGATGCCTTGGACCGGGTGCGCGCACTGCTTCGGGACGAGCGGCTGAGCCAATTGATCGACAAGTCGAAGGTCGCCCAACTCACTGATAGTGAACGGGAAGAGCTGCGGAAACTGACAGGAGGAAAATCTTGAAACTCGACTAACGCCACCCCATCTTCTACAATGAAAAGTTCTTCAGTACCACCCACCCCTCCAGCGCGAGTTCGTTAATGACGCCAGAACAGCAGCAGCACCAGCTTAAGGAACTTATTGCTAAGGGCAAGATGCAGGGCTACCTCACCTTTTCCGAGGTCAACGATCATCTCCCCAGCGACATCGTCGATCCCGAGCAGATGGAAGACATCATCTGCATGATCAACGACATGGGAATCGAAGTCCACGAGGATGTCCCCGACAACGAAGACCTGATCCAGGACACGGCGGTGGTGGCCGAATCCGACGAGGATGAAGCCGCGGAAGTCGCAGCGGCGCTCGCTTCGTCGGTCGATACCGAACTTGGGCGCACCACCGATCCCGTGCGGATGTACATGCGCGAAATGGGGACCGTGGAGCTGCTGACCCGCGAAGGCGAGCTGAGCATCGCCAAGCGCATCGAAGAGGGGCTCAACATCGCCGCCAACGAACTGGTACGGTTCCCGGCAGCCATGGAACACTTCCTCAAAGCCTTCGAGACCGTCGACAACGGCGAACTCAGACTCTCCGATCTGATCTCCGATTTCTTCGATCCCGCCGCGGCAGACACGGTGGCAACCGAAGACGACGCCGAAGCGGAAATCATCGATGAAGGCGATACCGGCCCCGACCCTGAGCTGGTAAAAGAAAAATTGGCGGCTTTCCGCAAGCTGCACAAGGCGGCCGTCACCGCCCACCACAAGTACGGCTACGGCCACGAGAAGACGCAGAAGTCGTTCGATGCCCTGGCCACGGCCTTCATGGAATTCAAGAAGACCCCGCAGTTCTTCAAGGAACTGACCGATACGCTGCGCGACACCGTGGCGAAAATCCGCGAGCAGGAACGCGCGCTCACGGACATCTGCGTGACCAAAGGGAAAATGCCCAAGACGGAGTTCATAGAGTCGTTCAGCGGCAGTGAAACCGACGAGGGATGGCTCGACCGGGTATGCGATCCGGCGAAACCCTATGCGGCTGCGATCAAGGCCCATGCGGAGGAAATTCGCCGGATTCAGGCCAAACTGGCTCAAATCGAGAAGGAGAACCGGCTCGACATCGCGCTCATCAAAGACATTCATCGCCGAGTGTCCGCGGGAGAGAACCAGGCACGCCTGGCCAAACGCGAAATGATCGAAGCGAACCTTCGTCTCGTCATCTCCATCGCCAAGAAATACACCAACCGGGGACTGCAGTTCCTGGACCTGATCCAGGAGGGCAACATCGGCCTGATGAAGGCGGTGGACAAGTTCGAGTATCGGCGGGGCTACAAGTTTTCGACTTACGCAACCTGGTGGATCCGCCAGGCCATCACACGGTCCATCGCCGACCAGGCGCGCACGATCCGTATTCCGGTACACATGATCGAGACGATCAACAAACTCAACCGCATTTCGCGGCAAATGCTGCAGGAAATGGGGCGCGAGCCGACGCCGGATGAGCTCGCCGCACGCATGGACATGCCGGAAGACAAGGTGCGCAAGGTGATGAAGATCGCCAAGGAACCCATTTCCATGGAGACCCCCATCGGCGACGACGACGATTCGCACCTAGGGGACTTCATCGAGGACTCCCGCGTCCTGTCACCGGTCGAGCATGCCACCGTGGCCAGCCTGCGCGAAACCACCCAACAGGTGCTTGCCGGACTGACCGCCCGGGAGGCGAAGGTACTCCGGATGCGTTTTGGCATCGACATGAACACCGACCACACGCTGGAAGAGGTCGGAAAGCAGTTTGACGTGACGCGTGAACGCATCCGCCAGATCGAAGCCAAAGCCCTGCGCAAATTGCGCCACCCGTCACGGTCCGAACAGTTGCGCAGCTTTCTGGACATCGAATGACGGACATCGAGTTTGGGCCCTTAGCTCAGTCGGTTAGAGCGAGCGACTCATAATCGCCAGGTCGTAGGTTCAAGTCCTACAGGGCCCACCATTCTTTCTCATTACATCGATGGATAGGGGCATTTTCAGGGCTTCGTGTCGCAACCCGCCCGGTGGTCCATCAACCGGGCACAGCGACGTGTGCCACGATGCCCGAAAATCGCAGTCCCACGACCCGCTTTCGCGACGACGACCGTCACAAAGGCTGCGTTCTTGATCGGCGCCATCCTTGCACCGACGGTACGCTTCGACGGATGCAAGGCCCTTGGCTCTTGTAGCAATGGGAAGGAAAATGGACCGCAGGCCAGCATTACGGCTGGCGAATCACGAAAACCAAAATCGCGGAAAACCGGGCGGATCGAGACAGACCCGTTACCGACGCGACGCCACAAGGGTACTGGATGGGAGCCTGATCCCAGGCATTGGTTTCACGCTGCCGCAACAGCTAGTGAAACCGAACGGCAACGCAATGATTCGAAGGTAAATTCTGGTCGGGGTGAGAGGATTCGAACCTCCGGCCACTGCCTCCCGAAACCCAGTCCTGCAATTCCTCTGTAATTAAATCATTCACTTAGGCGCATATTGCCCGCGCAATTGTGCCCTGAGGTGACAGTTTCGGCTGTGCTGTGCCTTGATGTGGGCACAATTTGGGCACATTCGCTGGATGCATGAGGAAGGCTGATATGCAGGTGAATCTGAAAGAGCACACACTTGAACAAGTGCAAGAATTGCTTCCGGTCAGAATGACAGGCCGGGATTTAGATTTTGTCGTGGACTGGCTTGTTTGGGTTGGGTGGAGCATGGTTAAGGTATCCATGGAAAAGCACCCTGGTATGACGCTGGGTCATCTGATAGCTTTGACCCTGGATGATAAAGGATGCACCCATTAACCTTCTTAACCGGTTGCAATAAGGGGCGGACAAGGGGTGCTGTACAAAATGAGGTACGACATTCATCGTTTTTGGACGTTGGGGAACCTTGAAGCAAGCGAGGACGTAGGACGAGCGCGCCAAGCGAGGTTACGTAGCGTTCGGGATTTATTCGTTTACGGGAGTCCGCCGGTACATGTGCTTTGCCGACCGTGCGCAGTTGTCCACAAATCCACGGCCCGCAGCCCGGCGCGGGGCTGCGTAAGCATTGCCCCGAGCGCCGGGGGCCGAGCGTAGCGAGGTCGGCGGTGGAGCTTGTGGGCAACTGCTGATCTGCGCTAGACTTTTTTCCGCCTTTTGGCAATCTCATTGCTCTTTTTTACCTCCGATCACGATTAACTACGCTCAAAGTAGGCAAGATGACGCGCTGTGAACAGTGCGGGGCTTGCCGGCGTCCTACGGGTGGCTCCCGTAGCTGAGACAAGGCCTCATCATACAATCGACTCCGCTGCGGGAATTCGCCAAGCTCCAGGGAGCGTGATCGGCAAACCCTAACAAGGTGTGCCGATGATCGACAAATTCATTTCCTGTCGGCCTACCTGCCAATGTGTGCAGGTGGGTCATGTCCAATAGCTGTCAATTCCTTGATCCCTCCTCGGGTCGAACTTCTTCAGCGCAGAACGGAACCCGCCTTGCGTCTAGCGTGCTCGCGGAAAGGCCCGGCAGTGCGCCGACGCGGACCGCGCGCGGGTGCGCGGTCGAGGGGGCGCGGGCCGAACCTGACTTGCATTTGCCCAACCGAGCCCCGGAACGTGTTGCGTCCTCTCTGTTTGAAGCTCGGGGACCTGCTGAGCAACCTCCAGGTGTAACTGGCAGCGCCGAAGGCGCTGCGGGGCTTGTCCTTTCTTCAACAAGTGACACGCGGATGCAGCTCGACCCTAAACAGGGTCGGCTGAATCGGATGAAACGCGGTGTCATGACTGCCGCCCGGCTCCACCAGGAAGAAGCGGAGCAAGGCGGTTTTCGGATTTCCGCTTGGTTTGTGACGCTGACCTATCGGGATGAGGTCGAGTGGGAGCCCGGTCATGTTTCCGAGTGCCTGAAACGGGTACGCCAATGGTGTGAACGCCGGGGCGTCCGTTTCCGCTATGTCTGGGTGTCTGAAGTTCAGGAAGAACGCCGTGCTTGGTACGGCGGGCACTGTCTCCACTATCACCTGATGGTGTTCCTGCCCAAACGCCTCGCCTTGCCCAAGTTCGACAAACAGGGCTGGTGGAAGCATGGCATGACCCAAACCGCGCGGCTCAAGGCTCGGGGCGTCGCCTACATCGCCAAGTACGCCAGCAAGGGCGGCAAAGCTGAGTTCCCCAAGCGGGTCCGGATTCATGGCTGCGGTGGTTTACTACATGCTGCCCGCAATGAGCGGACGTGGTGGCTTTGCCCTGCCTATGTGCGCGAACACTATCCTTCGCCCGGCCTGAAGCCGCGGCGTTGTCCCGGTGGGGGCTGGGTGTCCAAGCTCACCGGCGAATGGATACCCTCCCAATTCCGCATCGTGTCGTTCTGGCCCTTGATCGTTGACCGGCTGGAGGGGGTCACATGACCCTGTTGTGGTCCTTCGATGAGACCGCCCGGCAATTGGGGGCCGTCTCGATCCGAACGGTGCGGCGGCTGGTTGAGCGCGGCGAATTGCCAACCGTCCGTGTCGGTCGGCGCTGCCTGATACCCTCTCATGCCGTCCGGGCCTACGTGGAACAACAAACCGAACTCGCGCATAATCTGCCTTGCGCGGGCGATGTGCGAGGAGGTCAACGCACATGGCGAAACGAACGGACCGCGACGGTCTACGAAAACGGAAAGGCTCACCGTACTGGTGGGCGAGCTACACCGACGCAAGCGGCACGAGAACTCGCCGCAGTACTGGCACAGCCGACTTCAAGGAAGCCGAAGCGCTGTTAGCCAAGTGGAAGCTGGAAGTCTACAAGGAAAAACAGTGGGACGAGAAACCGTCTCACACGTTCGATGAACTGATGCTGGAATACCTGCGCGAGCATGAGAACAAGCGCAGCATCGACCGTGACCGGAGCAGCTTGAAGCGCCTGTATCCATTTTTCACGGAAAAGGCGTTGGATACGCTGACCGGCCTGGATGTCCGCGAGTATGTAAAGCGGCGTCAGGGCGACGGGGTCAAGCCCGCCACGATCAATCGGGAAATCGGCTTGTTGAGTGCGGCCTTGAATTGGGCGCGGCGCGAACTGGAATGGGACGTTCCGAATCCAGTGGAAGGCCGCAAGCAGAAGGAGCCGGAAGGGCGTTCGCGCTGGTTGACCAAAGCGGAAGCCGAGGCGTTGTTACATGCCGCCGAGCAAGTGGCGCGGGCCCCCCATCTGCTGGACTTCATCCGCTTGGCGCTCAACACCGGCATGAGACGCGGGGAAATGCTCGAGCTGGAATGGAGCCGGGTCGATCTCCATCGGAGCTTGGTCTACCTGGAGGGCCAACACCAGAAAAACGGAAAGGCCGGTAGCGTGCCCTTGAATGGGGAAGCGCGGGCCGCACTGATCCGGCGGGCGAGTTTTCGGGCGCAATACTGCCCGGATAGCCCTTGGGTCTTCTGTGACAAGGAGGGACAACGGATCGCCAGCGTTAAGACGAGTTTTGCGGCGGCGGTTCAAAAAGCGGGTTTACAGGATGTACATCCGCACGATCTGCGGCGGACCTGCGGAAGCTGGCTGGTGCAGGCCGGTCGACCGATCCATGAGGTGTCGGCCCTACTGCGCCACAGCGATATTCGCGTTACGGATCGGGTCTATGCTCACTTGGCTCCGGAGAACCTTCGGGCCGCCGTACAGGCCTTAGAAGGCAACACGGCACAATCTGGGCACACCGACCGACGCGAGAAGGTGGGGAATGCGAGATAAGGGTTTGATTTCATTGGTCGGGGTGAGAGGATTCGAACCTCCGGCCACTGCCTCCCGAAAGCAGTGCTCTACCAGGCTGAGCTACACCCCGAAATCCGGCTGGACAGATTTTTCAATAGCCGCGATCGACCGCGAACCGTGCAAGAGCGATCAAGGCATCCTTGTAACCACTCTCGGGAAGATGGGTAACCTGCTCAATGGCTTTGTTCGCAGCATCCCTGGCACGCCGCTCAGTATACGAGATTGCGTCGGTCGACTCAATCACTGCGTACACTTTTTTGAAGTGTTCCCGCTCGCCGTGCTCTATCGCTTGCCGCAAGAGCTCGGCCTCCGCGCCGGAGGACTGGGACAGCGCATAGATCAATGGCAGTGTCGGCTTGCCTTCGGCGAGGTCGTCACCGAGGTTCTTGCCCCACTCTTCGGGATCGGCCTTGTAGTCCAACACGTCGTCCTTGAGCTGGAAGGCGATTCCGAGATATGTCCCGTAATTTTTCAGGGATTCTTCGACTGCGTGCGACGAGCCGGCGAGCACCGCGGCAAGCTGGGCGGCAGCGCTGAACAATATCGCCGTCTTGCGAGAGATGACGTCCAGGTAGCGCCCCTCGTCGGTCGCCGGATTGTTGCAATTGAGCAGCTGCAGCACCTCGCCCTCGGCGATGGCCGTGGTGGTGCGGGACAGGATGTCCATCACTCGCATATCCTGGACCCGCACCATCAGCTCGAATGAACGCGAGTACAGATAATCCCCTACCAACACGCTCGCGGAATTACCCCAGAGCGCATTGGCAGAGTCCTGCCCCCGGCGCAGCGCGGATTCATCGACGACGTCATCGTGCAGCAGCGTCGCGGTGTGGATGAACTCGATGACCGCTGCCAGGGTGATATGGTGGTCGCCCGGATAACCCAATGCCTTGGCCGAAAGCAGATGGAGCATGGGGCGCAGGCGTTTGCCGCCGCTGCCGACGATGTATTGCCCGATCTGATTGATGAGTACCACATCGGAATGCAGCTCGCGCAAGATCAGGCTATCGACCGCAGCCGCCTCGCCGTCGACGAGACGGCGGATACCGGCGAAAACCTCGCGGGAATCGCGAAGATCGGCGGCCCCTGGATCGGAGATAGCGTGATTATTCATCGAGTTGTTATGAGCGCGCCCGCCAACAAAAAAACCCATCCATGTTAGATACTCATAGCGCGTGTGTCAAGGTGACCGCGCATGCGACGTTCTGGGTCCAAACCGCCCAGAGTCGTCGACTGCACTTCAACCGGCGGCAGGAGCGGCGCATTCGCTCAGCACCTCCGACAGGAGGCCGATGCCCCTCTCGATCTTTTCCGGCGTAGCATGACTGAAGTTCAACCGCAAAGCCGGATAGCGCTGATCCGCGACCGGGAAGAACGGTTCTCCCGGCATGAATGCCACATCGCGGCCCAATGCCACCTTGAGTGCAGCCAGAGTGTCGATGTTCCCTACCAGCCGCAACCAGAAAAACAGTCCACCGGCCGGTGCCGACCATTCCGCCAGGCCGCTGAAATGCCGCTCCAGGGCAGCCTGCATCGTATCCCGCCGCCCGGCATAGACGCCGTTCATGTGCGCCAGATGCTTCCCGAAATCGCCGGAAGAGAGGAAGCGCGCCAGCCAGGCCTGACCGGTGCGGCCGGTGTGGAGGTCGCTCGATTGCTTGAGGCGGACGAGCCACGGGAACAGACCGGGAGACGATGCGAGGTAGCCGACGCGCAGTCCCGGCGCCGTTATTTTGGAAAAGCTGCCCAGATAGACCCAGGGCGCCCTTTCGAGATAAGCGCAGACCGGCGTCCGGTCGCATGACGTATAGACCAAATCCCGGTAGGGGTCGTCCTCCACCAAAGGGGTACCGGTCTCATCGAGCACCGCCGCGACGGCGCGGCGTGCCGCATCGCTGTAACAGCATCCCGACGGGTTCTGGAAGCTGGGGATGAGATACACGAAAGCGGGTCTGTGGCGGTCGATGGCCGCTTTCAGTGCTTCCGGATCGATGCCCCCGACCTGCAAGGGCAGGCCGTGAAACTCCGCGCCATAGACCCGGAAACATTGGAGCGCAGCGAGGTACGTCGGCGATTCCAGCAACACCGGCGTTCCTTCGTCGATGAAAAGCTTGCCGACCAGGTCGATACCCTGCTGGGAGCCCGTCGTCACCAGGACCTGCTCGGTCTGACAGCGAAGCCCGAGGCCCGAGAGTCCTCGGGCAATCAAATCCCGCAACACCGGCTCGCCTTCACTGGGACCGTACTGGCGGGAGTCTGCGGCACAGGCGCCGAAATCCAGTTCCGGCATCATCTCTTCCGCCGGCAAGCCGCCGGCGAAAGAGATGACCCCGGGCCGCTGAGTGATCTGCAGGATGTCTCGGATGAGGGAACTGGTAAGGCGTTCGGTTCGGCGGGAAAGTCGAGGTGTCATGAAAATCCGGTGTGGTTGCTCGAGCCGGTTCGGCTGGATGGTTTTGAAAAAATTCGAGGCGGGTTCGCCCAAGGCCCGGCCGAGAGCGGAAGCCGTCGGCCCATCAGCGTTCGCAAGCTTCCGACTATACAACATCGTGGCTTGCAGCACGGGAACAAACGCGCCTGCGGCGCCCCTTTGCGACAGGCAAGACGGGGGACGGGGGGAATTTTGCGACGACCCGCGCTCCAAACGTGGTCTTGGTCGCGGAATTTGGTTAGTATTACGACCCGATTACGGAAGGCGGGGCCGTCAGGTGTCGACTTCCGTTAGCGCCGCGTTGTAGCCGGGCTGGTACCGGTGGGTCGACGGGCAGAGGGATACGACAGCAGTCACTCGGCTCCAGACTCCACACAACGATAACTACGATACCCGAGGAGACTCAGTCGATATGAAAACTCAGAACGTCCTGTCCAAGTTCGCCGCTTTGATGGTCGCCGGCTCGCTGAGCTTCGGCGCTTTCGCCGCAGAAGACGCCGCTGGCGTGAAGAAAGCCACCGAAGAGGCGCTCAAGGCGTCCCAGGAGGCGCTGGAACAGGCCAAGAGCGGCCAGAAGGATGCCGCCATCGCCAGTGCAAAGCTCTACCGTCAGAAGGCGAAGGAAATCACCGGCGCCGGTGCGGGCATGTCCCTGCAGAAGGCCATGGGAGCCGCCAAGGAAGCCGCGACGGAACTCGAAGCCGGCAACAATGCCGCCGCCATCGAGAAGCTGACCGACGTCGTGAACCGCATGACGGCCATCAACAACGAGACGAAGTAATCTCGTTGCATTTGGTCGGCGGCCATGCCCGCCGGCAAGGGAAGGCGGAGCGAGAGCGCTCCGCCTTTTTTCATGCTGCTCACCGGCTGTCACCGCCGTTTTACGGCTCGTGCCGCACGCCGGGCAGATATTGCGGCGTGCTGGGTTCCTGATGGGCTTCCAGATAGGCACGGAAACCAGCGAATACCGGCCAGGTGACCGCCTCCATGCCGCTCGCGGTCAGCAGGCCGATGCCGGCGACGGCGCGCTCCACCCCCGTTGGGCGGGTTTTCATATGGAAGTCCCGCTGCAGGATCTCCTCGTCGTCGGTCATCAAGGCATAAGTCAGACGGGCATTGTGAAACGCCATGGGCTGGACCGACGAGTCCGGCGTCACCGGCCCCGTACCGCAGGCGGTCAGACAGGAAATCAGCGCCGCTACCGCCGGTATTGAAGGTTTTTCCACGATCGTCGTCGGCACAAGGATGGGTAACGTTCGAAAGCCTATCATGAATGCCGTGTCAACGAGCAGATGCCTACGGGATTTCAACGGTCGAGAATACCGGGACGCCACTGACGACCCACTCGAATGAAAAACTCGATGTACCTGCCCTTTCCCTCGAAAGGCCTTTATGCGATCACCCCCGACCGGCTGCAGGGCGATGCGCTGCTTGCCGCCGCGGAGTCCGCCATCCTCGGAGGCGCCGCGGTGGTGCAATACCGACCCAAGTCGGGACCGGCGAGCAATCGCCTGACCGACGGAATCCGGCTGCAGGAACTCTGTCGCACCGCCGGGATCCCCCTGATCGTCAACGACAGCCCCCGGCTGGCAGCGGAGATCGGCGCGGACGGGGTCCATCTGGGCAAGAACGACGGTTCGGTGGCCGCCGCACGTCACGTCCTCGGCGACCGGGCGATCGTCGGCATTTCCTGTTACGACTCGCTGGAAAGGGCACTCCGAGCGGAAGCCGAGGGCGCGAATTATGTGGCCTTCGGCGCGCTTTTCCCGTCCGCCACCAAACCCTGCGCGTCGCGCGCACGGCTGGAAACGCTGCGGGAGGCGGGAGCCCGTCTGCAGATCCCCATCGTAGCCATCGGCGGCATAGATACCACCAACGCCGGTCAGGTCATCGGTGCCGGAGCGGACCTGGTGGCGGCCGTCGAGGCCGTGTTCGGTGCCGCGGATGTCGCACGTGCGGCCCGTGAACTGTGCAGCCTTTTTCACGCTCCGCGGAAACGGCGGCCGCACTGCGACGACGCCTGAGTCGTCCGTTCTACACGATCCCATTGTCCTAGGGTTAGAACGGCGGCATCATATTCGGTTAACGCTTTAATCAACCGAAGGGCCGAGTACCGCCATGATCGCAAGCAATCCCTCCCTCAACTCCCAGTCCGCGGCCAACACGGATACCGATCCGGAGGAAACCAGGGAGTGGCTGGACGCGCTTGCGGCCGTCATCGAAACAGAAGGCGTCGAGCGCGCGCATTTCCTGATCGAAAAGCTCGTCGACAAGGCGCGCCGCTCCGGCGCGAATCTGCCTTACAAGGCCAACACGGCGTACATCAACACCATTCCGCCTCATGCGGAGGCTCGCAGTCCCGGTGACGCCGGCATCGAGCACCGTATCCGCTGCTATCTGCGTTGGAACGCCATGGCGATGGTGGTGCGGGCAAACCAGAAATCCACCGAGTACGGCGGACACATTTCCAGCTTCGCTTCCTCGGCCACGCTCTACGACGTCGGTTTCAACCATTTCTTCCACGCTCCCGACCGGGACCATGGCGGCGACCTGGTGTTTTTCCAGGGCCATTCGGCGCCCGGCATCTATGCCAGGGCATTTCTGGAAGGACGGCTGACCGAGGAGCATCTGGACCGGTTCCGCGCCGAAGTGGGCGGCGGGGGGCTGTCATCCTATCCGCACCCCTGGCTGATGCCGGATTTCTGGCAGTTCCCGACCGTCTCCATGGGCCTCGGCCCGCTCATGGCGATTTACCAGGCGCGGTTCATGAAATACCTGGCCGACCGCAAGATCCTCCTGAATACCGAAGGCCGCAAGGTCTGGTGCTTCTGCGGGGACGGCGAGATGGATGAGCCGGAATCGATGGGCGCCATCGGCCTTGCCGGCCGGGAAAAACTGGACAACCTGATCTTCGTGGTCAACTGCAACCTGCAGCGCCTGGACGGACCGGTGCGCGGCGACGGCAAGATCATCCAAGACCTGGAGGCCGAATTCCGCGGCGCCGGCTGGAACGTCATCAAAGTGATCTGGGGCTCCCACTGGGATGCGCTGCTGGCGCGCGATACCAAGGGTCTCCTGCGGCAGCGGATGGAAGAGGTGGTGGACGGCGAGTACCAGACGTACAAGGCCAAAGACGGCGCCTATGTCCGCAAGCATTTCTTCGGCAAGTATCCCGAACTGCTGGAAATGGTCGCCAACATGTCCGACGAGGACATCTGGCATCTGAACCGGGGCGGTCACGACCCGCACAAGGTGTATGCCGCCTACGCGGCCGCGGTGGCGCACAAGGGACAGCCGACGGTGATCCTGGCCAAGACCATCAAGGGCTATGGCATGGGCCGGGCCGGTGAAGGCCAGATGATCGCCCATCAGCAGAAGAAGCTGGACGCCGAGGCGCTCAAGGCCTTCCGCGACCGTTTCAACATTCCGATCCCGGACGACAAGGTGCATGAGGCGCCGTACTATAAACCGGCCGAAGACAGCCCCGAGATGATCTATCTGCAGGAGCGCCGCAAGGCCTTGGGCGGTTACCTGCCGCAACGGCGGAAGGAGGCACCCCACCTCCAGATACCCGAGCTGAGCATCTTCGAGACGATGCTGAAAAGCTCGGAGGACCGAGAAATGTCCACCACCATGGTGTTCGTCCGCCTGCTGTCGTCCCTGCTGCGGGACAAGGCGCTGGGCCGCTACGTGGTGCCGATCGTGCCTGACGAGGCCCGCACCTTCGGCATGGAGGGCCTGTTCCGGCAATACGGCATCTATTCCTCCGTCGGCCAGCTCTACGAACCGCAGGACGCCGACACCGTGATGTTCTACCGGGAGGACAAATCCGGCCAGATCCTGGAGGAAGGCATCTGCGAAGCCGGCGCGATGTGCGACTGGATCGCCGCCGGTACGGCGTTCAGCAACCACAATGTGCAGATGATCCCGTTCTACATCTACTATTCGATGTTCGGCTTCCAGCGCGTCGGTGACCTGATGTGGGCGGCGGGCGACATGCAGGCACGCGGCTTCCTCATGGGCGGCACCGCCGGACGGACCACGCTGGCCGGCGAAGGTCTGCAGCACCAGGACGGCCACAGCCACCTGATCATGGGCGCCATCCCCAACTGCATCACCTATGATCCGACCTTCGCCTACGAGCTGGCGATCATCGTCCACGACGGTCTGCGCCGGATGTATCAGGAAGGCGAAAACGTCTTCTACTACATCACGGTGATGAACGAGAACTACACCCATCCGGCCCTGCCGGAAGGGGCTGAGGAAGGCATCATCAAAGGTTTGTACAAGTTCCGTGATGCCGGCAAGGACGAGGCAGTGCAGCTCCTCGGCAGCGGGACCATTCTGCGCGAAGTCATCAAGGCCGCGGAGTTGCTGGAAGCCGATTACGGCATCAAGGCCGGCATCTGGAGCGCCACCAGCTTCAACCAGTTGCGCCGCGATGGCCTCGAGGTTTCGCGCTGGAACCTGCTGCATCCGGAACAGCCGCGGAAGACCAGCTACGTTGAACGATGCCTGGCCCCCACCGCCGGCCCCGTCGTCGCCGCCACGGACTACGTCAAGGCCTATCCGGACCTGATCCGGGAGTTCGTACCCCGACGCTACACCGTGCTGGGTACGGACGGCTTCGGCCGCAGCGACCGTCGGTCGGCGCTGCGCCGGTTCTTCGAGGTGGACAGCCACTACATCGCGTTCGCGGCCTTGAAGTCACTGGCCGATGAAGGCGGCATCGAGAAAACCAAGGTGTCCGAGGCGATGACCCGCTGGAACATCGATCCGGACAAGGCCAACCCCATCGGGTGCTGAGGAGGACAAGAACAACATGGCCCAAGAACAAACCGTCGTCGTCCCCGATATCGGCGACTTCAAGGACGTCGAGATCATCGAGGTACTGGTCAAGCCTGGCGACAAGGTCGCGGCGAACGACTCGCTGATCACCCTGGAGAGCGACAAGGCGGCGATGGAGATTCCTTCGCCCTATTCCGGCACCGTCACCGAACTGCATGTGCGGGTCGGCAGCAAAGTCAGCATGGGGACGCCCATTCTGCAGCTGCGGGAGGACGAGGGCACGGACGCCTCTGGGGCGGCTTCCGCCCCGGTAGAACCGGCGCCGGCCGAGCCTGTTTCCCCGCCACCGGCCGCAGCCGCCCCGGCTGCGGGCGACACCCAGGCAGTCCCTGCGTCGGCGCCCACACCTCCTGCGCCGATGCCGGTCGCCGAGGAAGGCTCGGGACCGGCCCACGCCAGCCCCGCCGTACGTCGCTTCGCCCGCGAACTCGGCGTGGACGTGGCGAAAGTCCGCGGCACCGGCCCGAAAGGCCGCATCCTGAAAACGGACGTCCAGTCTTTCGTGAAACAAGCCGTCGCGACAGCAGAACGAACGGGCGGCGGCGGTTTCGCCGCGCCGGCGATGCCAGAGATCGATTTCGCCCAGTTCGGCCCGATCGAACGCCAGCCGCTGTCGCGAATCCAGAAGCTCTCTTCCGCCAACCTCCACCGCACCTGGCTCACCGTCCCCCACGTCACCCAGCATGACGAGGCCGACATCACCGAGCTGGAAGCCTTCCGAAATGCGCTCAAGGCCGAATCCGCCAAGCGCGGCGTCAAACTGACCCTCCTGCCATTCATCATCAAGGCTGCGGTCGCTGCGCTGAAGGACTTCCCGCGCTTCAACGCGTCAGTCGCTCCCAATGGCGAGGAGCTGATCCTGAAGCGCTACTACCACGTGGGTTTTGCGGTGGACACGCCAGATGGCCTGGTGGTGCCGGTGATCCGCGACGCCGACACCAAAGGTATCTGGGACATCGCCGCCGAACTCGCCGCCATCGGCGACAAAGCCCGCGGCAAGAAGCTGCGCACCGCCGATCTGCAGGGCGGCACCTTCACCGTCTCCAGCCTGGGAGGCATCGGCGGTATCGCCTTCACCCCGATCATCAACGCCCCCGAGGTCGCCATCCTGGGTGTCTCCAAGGCGCAGTTGCGACCGGTATTCCAAGACGGCCAGTTCGTCCCGCGGCTGATGCTGCCCTTGTCGCTGTCCTACGATCACCGGGTGATCGACGGCGCCGACGGCGTCCGCTTCGTCACCCATGTCAGCAGCCTGCTCGCCGACATGCGGCGGGTCCTGCTCTAACCAACCGAGGAAGGATATCCCCGATGGCTGAACCCAAGACGATACACGCCGATGTCCTGGTGCTGGGCGGTGGGCCTGGCGGCTACACCGCGGCTTTCCGCGCGGCGGATCTGGGCAGGCAGGTGGTCCTGGTCGAACGCTACCCGACCCTGGGGGGCGTCTGTCTCAATGTGGGCTGCATCCCCTCCAAGGCTTTGCTGCACGTCGCCCAGATCATTCACGAGGCACGGGAAGCCGGCGAGTTCGGCCTCCGGTTCGGCGCGCCCGAGATCGATCTGGACCAGATCCGCGGCTTCAAGGACAAGGTGGTCAAGACTTTGACCGGAGGGCTCGAGACCCTCGCCAAGCAGCGCAAGGTGACCGTGGTCCAGGGCACCGGCCGCTTCACCGGCGAGCACGGCATGCAGGTGGAAACGACCGACGGGCCGGTCACGGTCGGCTTCGACCATGCCATCATCGCCGCGGGCTCCCGGGCGGTGAAGATTCCAGACTTCCCTCACGACGATCCGCGCCTGATGGATTCGACCGACGCCCTGGCGCTGCAGGAAGTCCCCAAGCGCCTCCTGATCGTCGGCGGCGGCATCATCGGCCTGGAAATGGCCACGGTGTATCACGCCCTGGGTGCCGGTATCACCGTGGTGGAACTGATGGACCAGCTGATCCCGGGCTGCGATGCCGATCTGGTGCGCCCGCTGCACCAGCACATCAAGAAGCAGTACGAGAACATCTATCTCAAGACCCGCGTCAGCCGGATCGAACCCGAAGCCGCCGGCCTCAAGGTGTTCTTCGAAGGGGAGGGCGCGCCCGAGTCCGACCTGTTCGACCGCGTGCTGGTCGCGGTGGGGCGCGCCCCGAATGGCGCCCTGATCGGGGCGGAAAATGCCGGTATCCACGTCGATGCCAAAGGCTTCATCCCCGTCGACGAGCGCCAGCGCACCAACGTCCCTCATATCTACGCCATCGGCGACATCGTCGGCAACCCCATGCTGGCCCACAAGGCCACCCACGAGGCCAAGGTCGCCGCCGAAGTCATCGCCGGCAAACCGTCCGCCTTCCAGGCATTGACCATCCCATCGGTGGCCTATACCGATCCGGAAGTGGCCTGGATGGGTGTCACCGAAGCCCAGGCCAAAGCCCAGGGCATCGAATACGAAAAAGCCGTGTTCCCGTGGGCCGCGAGCGGTCGCGCCCTGGGCATCGGCCGCAAGGAGGGCGCCACCAAGCTGCTCTGCGACAAGACCACCAAACGGGTGATTGGTGCCGGCATCGTCGGCCCCCATGCCGGCGAGCTCATCGCCGAAGCCGTGCTGGCCATGGAAATGGGCGCCGATGCGGAAGACATCGGCCTCACCGTCCATGCCCACCCGACCTTGTCGGAAACCTTCGCCTTCGCCGCGGAAATGATCGAAGGCACGATCACCGATCTCTATATCCGCAAGCGCTGAAAAAGCGCAGACCGCCGGAGTCGCGGCGTAAAGGCGCGGTGAAGGAAGACTGCGGCCTGTCGAAATCCAAGAACGCCGAGTTCGATGAATAAATCAACAATACCCCGTTTTTCGCGGTACCTGGGAAGGTCAAGCCGGTTGGCGTTCCCTTCCGACAAGAGGAGCCACCATGCATAGGCAGGACCTGGAAGCGGCCAGGGCGCGCGCTGCCGCTGCGTACAATGCCGCCGCCGACCTGTTCGACCATCCCGCCAACACATTCTGGGACCGATTCGGGCAGGCGACCATCGACAGACTGAATCTCCGGCCAGGACAAACCGTGCTCGACGTCTGCTGCGGGAGCGGCGCTTCTGCGCTCCCGGCTGCGGCAGCCGTTGGGGCGAAGGGGCGGGTGATAGGCGTCGATCTGGCGGAAAACCTCCTGGAACTTGCGCGGACCAAGGCCAGGCAGCGCGGCCTCGCCCAGGCCGAATTCCAGCTGGGGGATATGATGTCCCTCGCATTCCCGGCCGAGGTCTTCGACGCGGTGGTGTGCGTATTCGGCATCTTCTTCGCGCCGGACATGCCTGGCGCGGTCAAGGAACTCTGGCGGCGGGTACGGCCGGGCGGAAAGCTCGCCCTCACGACCTGGGGGCCGAACTTCTTCGAACCAGCCAATTCGGTGTTCTGGAAAGCCATCCGGATCGAGGCGCCCGAGCTCCATAAGTCCTTCAACCCCTGGGACAGAATCAGTGACCCGGCGTCGTTGGCGGCGATGCTGAGAGAGGGGGGGATCGAAACCTACCAGATTGCGGAAGAAGCCGGAATCCATCCCATCGCTTCGCCCGGGGACTGGTGGATCACCTTGCTGGGCTCGGGCTACCGCGGCACCATCGATCAACTGGATGCCGAGAGCCTTGCCAGAGTGAGGGAAGCCAATCTCCGCTTTATCGCCGAATCCCGCCTGAACGGGATCGAGGCGAACGTCATCTATGTCGTTGCCGAAAAACCGGCCTGATGAGGACATTCATGTCGCTGGGCTATTCTGCGCGCATGTCGGCAGGGTATCCGGCCTCGTTGCCCTTGGAAGAACAGCCTCTTACCAAGTCACGAGCCTGGCGCACATGGCCGTTTAGGCCGAAAACCCGTCGGTTCGCCGATTCTCGGCGCGGGTCTTTGTTCGGCGATTGCGGCCATTCGACCTCGACTTCCCATTCGGGCTCGAGGAAAGAGTCCAGCGCAATGGAATCCGGGGTAACGTCCCATCCAAAACTTTGGCTCTTGCGGACCCGTAAAATCAATGCGCCGGGCACGTCTCTCGGCCGATTTTGGCGGCGTCGGGGGTTCTCAAAACCTAAAAAAGGACGGGACGTTATCCCGGTGACACCGATCTCGAGGAAGATCGCCGACCTGTCCAACAGTCGGGACCATCCCGGTGGCGAGGGACACTCCGGGCTTTTCCATTGACATGTTCGCCTCTGCCCATTCGGGAACTTCAGCAGCCCCGTTTTCCATCGCTTAGCTCCCGCTCGACAAACGAGATCAGTCACGGGCGCGCATCCAGGCCCGGTAGGTTTGCATGCCGCCGGACAGTACTTTCACGTTGAAACCCGCCCGATACAGCAGGCGATAGGCATAGTAGGCGCGTTGTCCCACGCCGCAGACCAGCCAGATTTCCCGGTCCCGAGGCAATTCGAAGAGCCGGTCGCGCAAGGTTTCGAGCGGGAGGTTCCGGGCATGGGGAATGTGGTCAGCGGCAAACTCGGCCTCGCTGCGGACGTCCACCAGGAGGGCCGTGGTTTCTGTCAATGCCTCCCAAGCGGCGAGCGACAGATCTCCCCGTAGATGATTGGCCGCGATCATGCCGGCCAGGTTGACCGGATCCTTGGCGGCGCCGAACTGGGGCGCGTAGCAAAGTTCCAAATCCTCCAAATCGAATACGGTCGCCCCCTGCATCATGGCCGTGGCGATGACATCGATGCGCCGCGCCACATCGAGCTCGCCGACCGCCTGGGCGCCCAGGATCCGGCCGTCCGTTCTGGAGAACAGCAGTTTGATGTGGATCGGCTTGGCACCCGGAAAATAACTCGCATGATGACCGGGATGCAGGTAGACCTTGTCGTAATCCATACCGGCCCGCCGCAGCACTTTCTCGTTCGCGCCGGTACAGGCGATGGTGAGACCGAACACTTCGCACACCGCGGTTCCGAGCACGCCCTCGAACTTCAGGGGAGGCGGCGTACCGTCGCTGCATTCGAAATGGTGGAGAATGGCGGTGGCCGCGACCCGCCCCTGCCGGTTGGCGGGCCCCGCCAGCGGGACGAGTTGCCATTCCCCGGTCACCCGGTTTTTCACTTCGACCACGTCGCCCACGGCCCAGATGGCGGCATCGCTGGTGCGCATGTATTCATCGACGCGAATGCCGCCGAAGGCGCCCAGCTCCAGGCCGGCTGCGGCCGCGAGCCCCGATTCCGGGCGCACGCCGATCCCCAGGATGACCAGATCGGCAGCGATGGTTCCACCCTTCGAGGTGCGCAGGTTCAAACCATGCTCCGGGTGCTTATCGAAGGCCTCGACGCCTTCGCCCAGTCTCAGGCTGACCCCATGGGTTTTCAGCCTCTCGGCGGCATACGTGGCCATTTCCGGATCGAGCGGCGGCAACACCTGGTCGGCGAGCTCCAGAAGCGTGACTTCAAGTCCCAAACCGACCAGGTTCTCGGCCATTTCCAGGCCGATGAATCCTCCGCCCACCAGCACCACCCGCTTCGCATGGGCCACCGCCGCCTTGATCCCGCGGCTGTCCGGGATGGTGCGCAGCACATGGATCCCGGGCAGGTCGATCCCCGGCAGGGGCGGACGGACCGGCTGGGCGCCGGTCGCCAGGACGAGCGCGTCATAGGGCTCCGTTCGCACCGCGCCCGTTCTGAGATCGCGGACTTCGATCCGTCTGGCATGCCGATCCAGGCCGATGACCTCGGTTTCGGTGTGCACCTCGATGTTGAAACGGCGCGCGAACAGATCGGGACTCGCCACCAGCAGATTGGCCTCTGACGGGATGACGTCGCCGACGAAATAAGGCAGGCCGCAATTGGCGAACGAGACATGCGGTCCCCGTTCGAACACGACGATCTCGCAGGTTTCGCAAAGCCGGCGTGCCCGAGCCGCGCAGGTGGCGCCACCGGCCACGCCGCCGACGATGAGGATGCGTTTTGGAACGGAATTCATGGGCTTTGATGTCCTGAGTTGGATTCAGTGGGGGCACCGTGCGGCCCTAGGTCACGGCTCGCGGCGGCGGGTCGATGATACTGCCAGTCATCGAACAGGAAACCTAGGTCTAGCCCGAGCCGGTCATTCCCGGTCCCATGACGGTCACCAGCGCAGCGGATATCTGTACCAGGGTATGCATGACATGGCGAGACAGCAGGCTGGCGGACACGCCAAAGCCCGGCAGGGACAACAGCGTTCCTGGATAGAAGACGCCACACCTCCCTGGGATTGCCGGTAGCGGCAGCCAGGATGGGATGTACATGTGCGGTTTTTCGTCTTCCAAGTGGTGGGGTTCATGCCACCTGTTTTTTTCCGATTCCGGGCTGCGAGCCCGTCCCGCATGAACCGCTCTCGCGGTTCGTAACCCAGCGTCGAGTGCAGGCGCTTCCGGTCGTAAAACGCCATCGCCTTCATGGCTGCGTGGATCCCTTGAACCCGGCATGCCTGGTGTCTGGAACGGCGTCGGCATCGGCGTGTCCGTCTACGTCAGAACCCAGTTCGACAAAGCGGACGAGCTGGCTGACGGCGGCCGCAAGGGCACGGTCGGCTTCGCGCTGACCTCGCTGCAGCGCCGGCTCGCCTCCAGCCCCGAGGCCATCTACCAATCGCTCAAGCGCCGCCGCATCAAGCTCAGGCGCCGCGTCGAGGAAGAAAAGCTCGGGGCACGTGGCCGCGCCCTGGCCGAGACGCTGGCGGGCCCCGGCATCAACGGCGTGCCCGAAGACATTTGGGAATCGGCCGACGCCATGTCGCCCGACGACTACGGACCTTCGAGGAGGCCGTCGTCGACCAGGCCACCGCCGCACAGACGATTCAGGAGCTCGAGGCCGAGATCCTCATCCTCGAAGCCCTGGAGGAGCAGGCGCGCCAGGTCGTCCACTCCGGCCAGGACCGCAAGTGGGACGAACTCTCGCGTCTCTTGCAGGACACGCCCGACAGATCGGCAGGATTGCCGATCTGCACGCCCGTAGGGCGCCGCGCAGCGGGGCCGGCCATGGACGGCCGGCCTGAAATGCATGACGAGCAGGGCCGGCAGCGCAAGCTCATCATCTTCACCGAGCACCGCGACACGCTCAACTACCTGGCCACCAAGATCCGCGGACTGATCGGCAGCATCGATGCCGTGGTCATGATCCATGGCGGCGTCAAGCGCGAAGAACGCCGCAAGGTGCAGGAGCTCTTCCGCAACGACCCCGCGGTGCGCGTGCTCGTCGCCACCGACGCGGCCGGCGAAGGCGTGAACCTGCAGAACGCCAACCTGATGGTCAACTACGACCTGCCGTGGAACCCCAACCGCCTGGAACAGCGCTTCGGCCGCATCCACCGCATCGGCCAGACCGAGGTCTGCCACCTGTGGAACATGGTGGCTTCTGAGACGCGCGAGGGCGACGTCTTCCAGCGTCTGTTCGAGAAGCTGGAAGTCGAACGCCAGGCCCTGGGCGGCCGCGTGTTCGACATCCTGGGCGAGGTCTTCGAGGAAAAGAGCCTCAAGGACCTGCTGATCGAGGCCATCCGCTACGGCGCCGATCCCGAGGTCCGCGCCCGCCTGCTGAAGAAAGTCGAAGGCGCGCTGGACACCCGCCACCTCGAAGAAATCATGAAGCGCAATGCCTTGTGCGAAGAGGTGATGGACGAGAAGCGCCTCTTCGCCGTCAAGGAGGAGATGGAGAAGGCCGAAGCCCGCAAGCTCCAGCCCTTCTTCATCCGCTCGTTCTTCACCCAGGCCTTCCAGCAGCTGGGCGGCGAGCTCAAGCCCCGCGAGCCCGGGCGCTACGAGATCACCCACGTCCCGGCCATCATCCGCGAGCGCGACCGGCAAATCACCGGCCGCGACCGCCGCCATGCCGACCCGGTGCTGCGCCGCTACGAGCGCGTCTGCTTCGAGAAGCAGTTCGTGCGCCTGACGGATCGCGCAGGCAGCCCGATGGCGAGCCTCATCCACCCCGGCCACCCGCTGATGCAGTCGGTGACGGATCTCACGCTCGAGGCCCACCGCAACAAGCTCAAGGAAGGCGCCGACCCGGCGCGCATCGTCTCGCGCCGCATGCAGTTCGTCGAGATCGACGCCTCCGGCAAGGCCATCAACGCCGGCTGGGCGCCGCACCTGGACCTGGAGCCGCTCGAGCCGGCCGACCGGGCGCTGATCGAGGACGTGCTGGCCGCCCCCTGGCTAAACACCCCTCTCCCCTTGGGAGAGGGGCAGGGGGTGAGGGCGAATCTCGAGCAGGTGGCGCTCGCCCACGCCTCCACCCACCTGGTGCCCGAACACTTCATTGATGTGCGCGCCCGCCGCGAAAAGACCGTCGGCAAGACGCTCGCCGCCGTGCACGAGCGCCTGGTCAAGGAGATCAACTTCTGGTCCGACCGCTACATCAAGCTGCAGGAGGACATCGCCGCCGGCAAGGACGTTCGCCTTCAGCTTACGAACGTCCGCCGCACCATCGATGAGCTCACCGCCCGCCGCGAGACGCGCGAGAAGGAGCTCACGGCCATGCGCCACGTCGTCTCCGCCACGCCAGTGATCCTGGGCGGCGCGCTCGTCATCCCGGCGGGCCTCTTGCTGCAGCGCAAGGGGCAGCCGGGCTGGACCGCGGACGCCGCCGCACGGGCCCGCGTCGAGCAGATCGCGATGCGCGCCGTGATGGATGCCGAACGCGCCCTCGGGCATGAGGTCATCGACGTCTCGGCCGAGAAGTGCGGCTGGGACATCACCAGCCTGCCCCCCGCGCAGGACGGCAAGCTACCGCCTTCCCGCCACATCGAGGTCAAAGGGCGCGTCAAGGGGCAAACCACGATCACCGTCACGCGCAACGAGATCCTCTACGCCCTCAACCAGTCCGACAAGTTCATCCTGGCCATCGTGCTGGTCGACGGCGAGCAGCATGAAGGTCCGTTCTACGTGCGCCAGCCCTTCACCAGCGAGCCCGACTGGGCCGTCACCAGCATCAATCTGGATCTGGATGCACTGCTCGCGCGCGCTGAATTTCCGCATTGATGTAAGATATCCTTCCATTCCTTACATGAAAGGAGGTACGGCATGACCGCCGTGGCCAAAATCACCGCCAAGGGCCAGACCACCATCCCGGCCGACATCCGCGCCGCGCTCCACGTCGGTCCCGGCGACCTCATCGCCTGGGAGATCGAACCCGACGGCAGCGCCCGCGTGCGCCGTGTGCAACCGCTCGACATCGAATACCTCAAGGCCGTCGAGGGCACCCTGTCCGAGTGGACGAGCCCGGCCGACGAGGAGGCCTACCGTGACCTATGAACGCGGCCAGGTGGTGCGCGTGCCCTTCCCCTTCACCGACCGCGCCGCCAGCAAGAACCGCCCCGCGCTGGTGCTCTCCGACGCGACCGCCTTCAACTCTCCGGCCGCTCACGTGGTGCTGGCCATGATCACCTCGGCCAAGAATCCGCCGTGGCCGCTCGATTACCCGATTGAAGACCTGGCCGCCGCCGGCCTGCCCGCGCCTTCGGTGGTGCGCTGCAAGCTGTTCACCCTGGATGCCCGGCTGATCCGCGGCGTGCTGGGGCGCTTGGCCGCCGCCGATGCCGCGCGCGCCAACACCGCTTTGGCCCGCCTGCTGGGACCACTTTCATGACCCCGATCAAAGCCCCGAAAAAACTCATTGAAGTGGCACTCCCCCTGGACGCCATCAACGCAGCCAGCGCCCGCGAAAAGTCCATCCGCCACGGCCACCCCTCCACCCTGCACCTGTGGTGGGCGAGGCGGCCCCTGGCGGCGGCGCGGGCGGTGATCTTCGCCCAGATGGTCAACGACCCCGGCTACGAGCGCCAGCTTGGGCGCGGCGTCAACAAGGACAAGGCCCGGCTCGAACGCGAGCGCCTGTTCAAGCTCATCGAGGAGCTCGTCCAGTGGGAAAACACCAACAACGAAGCCGTGCTCGAACGCGCCCGCGCCGAAATCTGGCGTAGGCGGCGCGAGACCTGCGAGCTCAACAAAAATCATCCCTGCGCCGCCGAGCTCTTCGACCCCGAGAAGCTCCCCGCCTTCCACGATCCCTTTGCCGGCGGCGGCGCGATTCCGCTCGAAGCCCAGCGCCTGGGGCTAGAGAGCTTTGCCTCCGACCTCAACCCCGTGGCGGTGACCATCAACAAGGCCATGATCGAAATCCCGCCGCGCTTTGCCGGCCGCGCACCGGTGGGGCCTTTGCCCCCCTCTCCCGCTGGGAGAGGGGTTAGGGGTGAGGGCCTGTTCGCGCAGGACTGGGCCGGCGCGAGGGGCCTCGCCGAAGACGTGCGCCGCTACGGCGCATGGATGCGCACCGAGGCGGAAAAACGCATCGGCCAGCTCTATCCGCAGGTCGAGGTCACGCCCGAGCTCGCGAAGGATCGCCCGGACCTGGCGCCGCTGGTGGGGCAAAAGCTCACCGTCATCGCCTGGCTGTGGGCGCGCACGGTGCGTAGCCCCAACCCGGCGTTCTCCCATGTGGAGGTGCCGCTCGCCTCGACCTTCGTGCTGTCCAGCAAGGCGGGCAAGGAAGCCTATGTGCAGCCCATGATCTCCCCTCTCCCCCTGGGAGAGGGGCTGGGGGTGAGGGCCGGGGGTGAGGGCTACTACCGCTTCACCGTGCGGGTGGCGGGCACGCCGGGGTTCGACAAGGCGGCCTATGCGCGAGCGAAAGACGGCACGGCGGCGGGTAAGCGCGGCGGCTTTTATTGCCTGCTGTCGAACTCGCCCATCGACTACAAATACATCCGCACCGAAGGCCAGGCCGGGCGTATGGGTGCGCGGCTGATAGCCATCGTCGCCGAAGGCGTGCGCGGGCGGGTTTACCTGCCACCACTGCCCGAGCACGAGGCCATCGCCCGGCAGGCGCAGCCGGAGTGGAAGCCGGACATGGATTTGCCGACCAATCCGCGCGATTTCAAAACGCCGAACTACGGTCTCAACACATTCGGCGACCTCTTCACCCCCCGCCAGTTGGTGGCGCTGACCACCTTTTCCGATCTGGTGATTGATGCCATCGAACGCTGCCGCCAGGACGCGGAGCACGCGTTCCGCGTGCTCGCAGAAGACAGAAGACAGCGGTTAGGAGATAGCGACCCCTCTATCTCCTACCTACTCGATACTAGGACACTAGATCAAGGCGGCACCGGCGCGCTGGCCTACGCCCAGGCGGTGGGGGTGTATTTGGCAATAGCAATTAGCCGATTTTCGGACCGCAATAATTCTATTTGCACTTGGGATAGTGGGCCGACCGGCACGAAAGCATCTACTGGTGGCTCGGCGAGGACAGCATCTTTGCGCAATTTGTTCGCACGTCAGGCCATTCCTATGGCTTGGGATTTCGGGGAAGCTAATCCCTTTAGCGATTCCGGTGGTGGCTTTTCTAGTGCCTTTGAATGGATTGAGCCCGCGGTACGTTCACTTCGTGGCGGGTGTGCTGGATATGGTGACGGTGCTGACGCTCAAACCCAAACGCTCTCCCGCGACAAGGTCGTCTCCACCGACCCGCCGTACTACGACAACATCGGCTACGCGGACCTGTCGGACTTTTTCTACGTCTGGCTGCGCCGCTCGTTGCGCCCCATCTTCCCCGGCCTGTATGCGACGCTCGCCGTGCCCAAAGCCGAGGAGCTGGTCGCCACCCCTTACCGTCACGGTAGCAAGGAGGCGGCGGAAGCCTTCTTTCTGGAGGGCATGCGCCGGGCGCTGAAGAATCTGGCCGAGCAGGCGCACCCGGCGTTTCCGGTGACGATCTACTACGCCTTCAAGCAGAGCGAGACCACCGACGAATCCGGCACCAGCAGCACCGGCTGGGAGACCTTTTTGCAGGCGGTGCTCGACGCAGGCTTCATGCTCACCGGCACCTGGCCGATGCGCACGGAACTCGGCAACCGCATGATCGGCGCGGGCACCAACGCGCTCGCCTCCAGCATCGTGCTGGTCTGCCGCAAGCGTGCGCCGGACGCCCCCACCGCCAGCCGCCGCGAATTCTTGCGTGAGTTGAACGCCACGCTGCCGGAGGCCATCGCCGACATGATCGGCGCCGGCCCCTCACCCCAACCCCTCTCCCCGGGGGAGAGGGGCTTTGGCCGGGTGGCGCCGGTGGACCTCTCGCAGGCCATCATCGGCCCGGGCATGGCGATCTTCTCGCAATACGCCTCGGTGCTCGAGGCCAGTGGTGAGCCGATGACGGTGAAAACCGCGCTTTCCCTCATCAACCGCTTTCTCGCCGAGGACGACTTCGACCACGACACCCAGTTCTGCCTGCACTGGTTCGAGCAACAGGGCTGGTCCGCGGGCAAGTATGGGGAAGCCGACGTGCTCGCCCGCGCCAAAGGCACGGCGGTGGATGCGCTGGTGGCCGCCGGCGTGGCCGAGTCGGCCAAGGGCAGCGTGCGCCTGTTGAAATGGCCCGAGTACCCCGCCGACTGGTCGCCCGAGACCGACACCCGCACGCCCATCTGGGAGGCGCTGCACCAGCTCATCCGCGCCTTGAACCAATCGGGCGAATCGGCCGCCGGCGCATTGCTCGCCCGCATGCCCGCCCGCGCCGAACCCATCCGCGCCCTCGCCTACCGGCTCTACACGCTGTGCGAACGCAAGGGCTGGGCGGAGGACGCCCGCGCCTACAACGAGCTCGTCACCGCCTGGAGCGGCATCGAGCAGGCGGCCAACGAGGCTGGCGTGGTCGGCACGCAGATGCAACTGGAACTCTGAGGGAGGCGCCATGATTTCACCCGTCACTGAGACCCCATGGAACTACCCGGGCTCGCGCTGGTGGACGTTCGATTTCCACACCCACACGCCTGCTTCGCGCGACACGCCCTGGCATACGCAAAACCTGACGCTCACGCCCGAGCAATGGCTGCTGCGCTACATGGGCGCCGGCATCGACTGCGTGGCGGTGACCGACCACAACAGCGGCGCGTGGATCGATCAGCTGAAAACGGCTTATGCCGACATGCAGGCGCAGGCCGAGGCCGGCAACCCGCCCGAAGGCTTCCGCCCGCTGACCCTGTTCCCCGGCGTGGAGATTTCCGCCAGCGGCGGGGTTCATGTGCTGGCGATCTTCGATCCGGCTGCCACGACCGGCGACATCGACAGTCTTCTGGGCGCAGCGGGCTACGGCGGCACCAAGGGCGACTCGGACGGCGAGACCAGCAGGTCGGTGGCCGAAGTCATCGCGGCGGTGCTGGCGGCGGACGCCATTCCCATTCCGGCGCATGCCGATGCCGACAAGGGCCTGCTGCGCGTCAATCCGGGCACGCAGCAATGCGCCCTGTCGGCCCACATGGTCCGGCAGGCGCTGGAGGTCGAAGGGCTGCTCGCCCTGGAGTGGCTCGACGTAGCCAACCCGTATCCGCAAGCGGTGGAAAAACTCGCCCGGCCGCTGGCGCGGGTGCTGGGCAGCGACTGCCACAGCTTTCAGGGAGCGGCGGTGCCGGGCAGCCGCTACACCTGGGTCAAGATGGCCGCGCCGACGCTGGAGGGCTTGCGGCTGGCGCTGCTGGATGGCAACGGCGTGTCGATCCGCCGCAGCGACGAAGGGGCGTTCGACCCGTTCAAGACCCCGGCGCACGTGATCCGCAGCATCGAGATCGACCGAGCGCGGGTGATGGGCAATGGCCAGCCGGCGCGGCTGACGCTCTCGCCGTACTTCAACGCCATCGTCGGCGGGCGCGGCACGGGCAAGTCCACCGTGGTGCACGCGCTGCGGCTCGCCACCCGGCGCGAGGGCGAGATTCGGGCGCTGCCCAGGGACAGCGAGCCGCGCGAGCGCTTCGAGGCCTTCGCCACGGTGGCCAGGGGGCGTGACGACAGGGGCGCTTTGAAGGCGGACACGGCCCTCCGCGTCGAGTGGCAGCACGAGGACCGGTTGCTGCGCCTGAACTGGCAGGCCAATGGACAGGGCACGCCGGTCGAGGAATGGCGCGATGGTCAGTGGCAGCCTTCGACGAGCCAGAGCGTCAACGCCAGCCGCTTCCCTGTCCGCCTGTTCTCGCAGGGTCAGATCGCCGCGCTGGCGGGCAATGGCCGGCAGGCGCTCTTGACCATCATCGACGAGGCGGCCGGGGTGGAGCCGCTTAAGCAGGCGTTCGAGGAGGCCAAGCGCGCCTTCTTCGCCCAGCGGGCGCGGCTGCGGGAGATCGACGGCAAGGTCGCCGCCCTGCCCGAGGTCGAGCGCCGCTTGCAGGAACTGGAAAACAAGCTCAAGACCCTGGCGCAGGGCGACCACGCCGCCGTGCAGCAGGCCTATGCCCGCGCCCAGCACCAGGCGCGGGCGGTGGACGAGACGCTGGCGCAGTTGCGCGAGGCAGCGAGCACGCTGCGCCAAACCGCGGAAAACCTGCTGCTCGACGACTGGCTGCCGCAGCACTTCGGCGAGGCCGAGACGGATCTGCTGGCGTGGCGGGCTGAGGCCGATGCCTTGCTCGCGCAGACACGCCAGCGCTTGGAGCAGGATGCCGCCACACTGGATCGGGACATCGGCAAACTGAAGGGCGACGCGCGGCTGGCCACGTGGCGCGCGCGGGCCGAGGCGGCACGCGCGGCCTATCAGCAATTGCAGGCCAAGCTGACAGAGCAGGGCGTGGCCGACCCGCAGGCGTTTGCGCGGCTCACCCAGGAACGCCAGCAGCTGGAGGCGCAGGCCAAAGCCCTGCGGCAGTTGCAGGCCGACCGTGCTGTGCTGGTGAAGCAGATTGCCGATCAGCAGACGCTGGTCGTCGAGCGCAGGCAGGCCATCACCCGGCAGCGCCAGACCTTCTTGCAGGACAAGCTGGCGCACAACCCTCACGTGCGCATGAACGTCGTGGCGTTCGGCTTCGATGCCTTCGTCATCGAGCGCAGCCTGCGCGAGCTGATCGAAGCCACCGACGAGCGGTTTGCCGATGACATCCTGAAGGTCGATGACGGCCAGGCCCAATCGGGTCTGGCCCATGACGTGGCCGCCGCTGCGGATCGAGACAAGCTCGCAGCGCTGGAGGCCATGCGCAACGCGCTCATCGAGCGCCCCGGCACGTTGGGTGGAAAGTTCCGCAACTACCTGGAGCGCAAGGCCGAGAAGCCGGAATTCGCCGACCACGTGCTGACGTGGTACCCGGAAGACGATCTCAAGATCGAGTACCAGCGCGATGGCGGATGGTACGCCATCAGCGAGGGTTCCCAGGGGCAGCGCTCGGCGGCGCTCCTGGCCTTTCTGCTGGCCTTCGGCGAGGAGCCCATCGTGCTCGACCAGCCCGAGGACGATCTGGACAACCACCTGATCTACGACCTCATCGTGCGCCAGATCCGCGAGAACAAGCTGCGCCGGCAGCTCATCGTCGTCACCCACAACCCCAACGTGGTGGTCAATGGCGATGCGGAGCTGGTGCACGTGATGGACTTCAAGAACGGGCAGTGCGTCGTGGCAGAAAGCGGCGCGTTGCAGGAAAAGGCCGTGCGCGAGGAGGTCTGCCGGGTGATGGAAGGCGGGCGCGAGGCCTTCGCCCGCAGGTGGAAGCGGCTGGGCAGGGAGGTTTGAGATGCTGGGCACACGTGCGGAACTGATCGAGAAGATTCGCCTGGGCGAGGACAGCTTCCTGGAACTGAAGGAGGTCAAGTTCGCCGGTGGCAAGCTGCGCGGCCCTGGGCAGGAGGATCTGGCGGACGAACTGGCCGCCTTTGCCAACAGCGCCGGCGGGGTGCTGCTGCTCGGCGTGGAAGACCGCGCCCGCGAGGTGCTGGGCATTCCGCTGGAACGGCTGGATGCGGTGGAGGCGCTGGTGCGGCAGGCCTGCGAGGATTCGGTGAAACCGCCTTTGGCGCCGGTCATCGAGCGCATGACGCTGCCCGATTCGGCGGGGGCGGAGCAGCCGGTGCTGCGGGTGGAAGTGGCGCGCAGTCTGTTCGTGCACCAGAGCCCGGGAGGGTACTTCCATCGCGTGGGTTCCTCGAAACGCCCCATGCCCCCGGATCATCTGGCGCGTCTGTTCCAGCAGCGCAGCCAGTCGCGGCTGATCCGCTTCGACGAGACCCCCGTGTCGCGCGCCACGCTCACCGATCTGGACGAGGTCCTGTGGCGGCGTTTCGCGCCGGCCCAAAGCGCCGATGCACCGGAAGTATTGCTCGGCAAGCTGGCCATGGCAGCTCAAGACGAGCAGGATGTTTGGCGACCGACCGTGGCGGGCCTGCTGATGGCCAGCCGCGAACCGCACCGCTATCTGCCCGGCGCCTTGATTCAGGCCGTCGCCTATGCGGGTACCACCGTCGTTCCCGAAGGGGAATCGGTCTATCAGAGGGACGCTCGGGACATCACCGGCCCGCTGGATGAACAGATTCGTCTGGCCTGCGCCTTCGTGCGCAAGAACATGCAGGTGGCCGCGTTCAAGCGTGCCCACGGCGGACGGGTGGACATGCCCCAGTACGACATGACCGCTGTGTTTGAGGCGGTGGTCAACGCGGTGGCGCACCGCGACTATTCGATGGCAGGAGCCAAGGTACGACTGCGGTTGTTTGCCGATCGGCTGGAGCTGTATTCGCCGGGCATGCTGCCCAACACCATGACCCCAGAGAGCCTGCCATTCCGGCAGGCCGCCCGCAATGAAGCCCTGACCAGCCTCTTGGCGCGCTGCCCGGTGGGGGATGACGAACTGGCGCAGCATCGCAGCCACCTCATGGACAAGCGTGGGGAAGGTGTGTCGATCATCCTCGCGCGCAGCGAAGCTCTCTCGGGTAAGCGCCCCGAATACCGTATGAACGATGACAGCGAGCTGGTTTTGACGATTTATGCCGCTCGCACGGAGCAAGAAGCATGAGTCTGAAACCCTGGCGCGAGATCGCCATCCCACACGAAGACGTGCTCAAGGGCACGTTCCAGCAGGCCGAGTTCGCGGCGGATCTGTGGCGCGTGCACGCGGGCACCGCCACGGCCGAGTACCAGAACCCGTCGCTGTTCTTTAGCCGGACCTTCATCACCGAGGGGATGCGCCTGCTGCTCGACTCCGTGGTCAAGCGCCTGGCAGGCAAGGGCGGCGACCCGGTGATCCAGCTGCAGACCGCATTCGGCGGCGGCAAGACGCACACCATGCTGGCCGTGTACCACATGGCCAAGGGCGAGGTGCCGGCCAGCGATCTGCAGGGCTTGGGCGACATCCTGAATGCGGCGCAGATCACCGAGCTGCCGCGCGCCCGCATTGCGGTGCTGGACGGCATCAAGTCTTCGCCCAACCAGCCCGCGCAGCGCGATGGCCAGACAGTGCGCACGCTGTGGGGCGACCTGGCGTGGCAACTGGGTGGCGCGGAGGGCTACGCCCTGGTGGCCGATGCGGATGCCTCGGGCACGTCGCCCGGCAAGGCGGTTCTGGAGACGCTGCTGGCCCGCTGTGCCCCTTGCGTGATCCTGATCGACGAGCTGGTGGCGTACGTGCGCCAGTTCGAAGAGGGCAAGACACTCACCGGGGGGACGTTCGATTCCAACCTGTCGTTCGTTCAGGCGCTGACCGAGGCACTGAAGGCCGTGCCCACAGCCGTGCTGCTGGCATCACTGCCCGAATCAGACAAGGAAGCCGGCAGCCAGCGCGGCGTGAAGGCGCTGGAGGCGCTGGCGCACTACTTCGGCCGCGTGCAGGCGCTGTGGAAGCCGGTGGCCACCGAGGAAGCGTTCGAGATCGTGCGGCGGCGGCTGTTCGCCTCGATCAACGACAAGCTGGCGATGGAATCGGTGTGCCGCGCGTTTGCCGACTTCTACACCGCCCACCGCGACGACTTGCCCGCCGAGACGCAGGAGAGCCGCTACTTCGAGCGGCTGGTGCACGCCTACCCGATCCACCCCGAGGTGTTCGACCGCTTGTATGAGGACTGGTCGACCCTGGACAACTTCCAGCGCACCCGCGGTGTGCTGAAAATGATGGCCAAGGTCATCCACCGCCTGTGGAAGGACGGCAACAACGACCCGCTCATCATGCCGGGCAGCCTGCCGCTGTACGACGCCGACGTGCGCAACGAGGCCGTCTACTACCTGCCGCAGGGGTGGGACCCGGTGATCGAACGCGACGTGGATGGCGAGCGCGCCGAGACCACCGAGATCGAGAACAGGGACACCCGGTTCGGAGCCGTGCAGGCTTGCCGCAGGTCGGCTCGCACAGTGTTTCTGGGCAGCGCGCCCAGCACCACGAACCAGCTGGTGCGGGGCCTTGAGCTGGAGCGCGTGATCTTGGGCAGTATCCAGCCGGGTCAGCAGATCAGCGTGTTCAAGGATGCGCTCAGGCGTCTGACCGACCGGCTGCACTACCTCAACCACGCCAACAACCGGTTCTGGCTCGATACCCGGCCAAACCTGCGGCGTGAGATGGAGGAGCGCAAGCGCCGCTTTCAGGACAGGGAGGACGTGTTCCCAACGATCCGCGAGCGCATGCAGCGCGGCCTCAGTAGCGGGGTGTTCGGCGGCATCCACGTCTTCACCGACAGCGGCGACGTGCCCGACGACTGGGCGCTGCGTTTGGTGGTGCTGCCGCCCGACGCCGCCTTCAGCAAGAGCGGCCAGAGCTTAGGGCTAGACCGCGCCACCGAGATCCTGAAGAAGCGCGGCGACCAGCCCCGCTTCAAGCAGAACCGGCTGATCTTCCTGGCCGCCGACTACGACAGCGTGAGCCGGCTGAAGGACCATGTGCGCTCGTTCCTGGCATGGCGCAGCATCGTTGCCGACTACAAGGACAACCGTATCGTCCTCGACAACCTGATGGCCAAGCAGGCGAACGCCAGCTTGGAGCAGGCCGAGGAGACCGTGCGCCGCATGATTCGCGAGACCTACAAGTGGCTGCTGGCTCCGATGCAGGAGGCGCGCCCCGGCAAAGGCCTTTCCGAGCTGCGGTGGGAACACTTCCAGCTCAACCCCGGCGCACAGAACTGGTCGCAGGAAATCGAGCGCGTGCTCAAGGAGAACGAATTGCTCATCAGTGAGTGGGCGCCGATCCACCTGGCCAAGGTGCTAAAGGACTGGTTCTGGAAGGACGACGTCAAGGAGACCAGCGCCCTGAACGTCTGGCAGCAGAGCTGCCAGCAGCTCTACCTGCCGCGCCTGAAGGACGACACCGTCTTCCAGATGACGCTGGCCGCGGGCGCGGAGAGCCGCGACTTCTTCGGCTTCGCGCAGGGCAAGGAGGATGGCCGCTACGTCGGATTCAGCTACGGCAAGCGCTACTCGCCCATTCTGGATGCATCGCTGCTGCTGATCGAGCCGGTTACCGCGGCGGCCTACGCGGAAGAAGCTTCTCGGAACAAGGTTGCCGAGGCTGGCGGAGGTGCAGCCACGACGACGATTCCCGCCGGTGGCGGCACGCCTCTCGCTGAGGACTCGGCCAAGGGTGGCTATGCCACAGGTGGTGCCACTGCGGGGCAGACAACCAAGAAGCAGTTCTACGGCAGCATCGAGCTCGACCCGTTCCAGGCGAAGAAGCAGTTCGCCGATCTGGTCGACGAGGTCGTCCAGCAGTTCACCCTGCGCCCCAGTGTGAAGGTGAAGATCGCCATCGAGATCCAGGCCGAGTCGGCCACCGGGTTCGACGATGGGCTGCAGCGCGCCGTGAAAGAAAACTGCAACGTGCTGAAGTTCAAGAACGCCGAGTTCGAGGCTGGAGAATGACGGCGCCCAAGGTCTTTGTCAGCCACGCGAGCGAGGACAAGGCTCGCTTCGTGGTCGACTTCGCAAGGCGCCTGCGTGAGAACGGCGTGGACGCGTGGCTGGATCAGTGGGAGATGAAGCCGGGCGACAGCCTCGTGGACAAGATCTTCGAGGAAGGACTCAGGGAAGCCCGTGCAGTCGTGATCGTCTTGTCCGCGACGAGCGTTCGGAAGCCCTGGGTCCGGGAAGAGCTGAATGCATCCGTGGTCAACCGGATCAGCCGCGGGACCAAGCTGATCCCCGTCGTCATCGACGACTGCGATGTTCCGGAGGCGCTGCGATCCACGGTCTGGCAGAAGATCGACAACCTCGACGACTACGGCGAGAGCCTGCAGCGAATCTTGTCGGTCATCTTCGATGTGACCGACAAGCCGGCGCTCGGTGCACCGCCAGCGCGCTTCGCCGGTCCTGCGCCGCTGATCGCAGGGTTGTCGCGTGTCGATGATCTGGTCATCCGTGTAATCGCTCGGAGACAGATCGACGAGGGCGCAGGACTGGTGGAATGGGACCGGCTGAAAGCCGAACCGATTCTGCGAGACGTCCCGCAGCAAGAGCTGCTCGATTCGCTGGAGATTCTCAAGCGGCACGACTTCATCAGGGTCAGAAAGGTCATCGGAGCGTTGCATGTCGTACTGACCGACCTCGGTTTCCTGAAGTTCGCCGAAGCGTACGTCGATGACTACCAAGGCACTGTGAATCAGATCGCCGCCCTGCTGGTGAACGAGAACGTTCGACAGAATCGCGAACTAGCTGCAAGGGTGAACAAGCCCGTGGCCTTCATCGACTTCGTTCTCAACCTGATGGAGAGCAACGGCTACATCAGGGTCTCGAAGTACATCGGCGGCCAATCTCACGTCCGGGAGGTTTCAGCGTCGCTACGCCGTGCGCTTCAGAGCGCCTGAGTCCGGGCTCTGGATCAGATCGCTTTCAGCGAATCGCCTGTTGACAAGTTCCGGAAGCACTTTCCCGCCGCCGCAGCGTCGATGTCTGGAGGCGCCCCGACCAAGGTTGAAGGTGAAGTCCACGATTGCAACGAGCCGTCCCTCCGGGTTCGGTGCAAGCGCCGGGCGGTGGCGCGGCTTCGCGTTCTGCGCCGTCTTGGAGTCGGCAGCCAGGTAGCCTTCGGCCGCGGTCCAAGTGTGAAAAACCGCGGCACCTCAGTCGGCGCCGCCACTGATCGCACCCACTGAGGTAGCGGTCTTGGCGGCGCAATACAGCGCCCTGAACCAGCAGGTGATCATGGGGCGGACGCTGACCGACAGCGCATCGGCCCAGCGGACGCGGGACCGCTGGCCCTGGGCGGCGACCGACTCCCGCAAGGCCTCGATGGCCCCCGGTGTTCCACGTGGCGTCCGCACCCGCGCCGATCTCGGCCATACGCTGGGCGCCACGCCGCTTCTCGAACTCCAGCGCCTTGTCCTGCATGGCGAGTTCGTGACCCCGCTCGCCCTTGCGGTCCGATCACTTCAAAACCTCGGGGACCAGACGGAAGGCCCCGCCCAGGAGACCACCGTGCAGGGTCTCGATCATTGGCCGCCTCCCATGAGCTTCAACTTGATGGCAGCGCCCACCAGCAGCGCGGCCAGGATGCCGGTGGTGATGACCTTGACGGCGGTCTGCCAGGCCGTGCGGCGGGCATCGCGCCAGGCTTCCAGCAGGTCGCGCAGTTCGCTTGGGCCTTGTCGCGGCCTGCCCGCCATGCCATGCCATGCCACAGCGCGCCGAGCACAGCCCGGCCATTTGCTTGCCAAGAGAAAAAAGTCAGAGGGTGACGGGTTGTCATCACGCCACCTCCTTCAGCCGCTCGGCCACCTGAGGGCTCCAGAGAATCTGGTAGCCGCTGTGCCCGTTGCGGGCGTACGGCATCGCCTCGGCCCAGGACTTGCCGGCTTCGGTCAGCTCCCACTCGTCGCGCTCGTTGCGCCACTGCAGGCCGTGCTGGGCCAGGCGCTGGTTGGTGGCCTTGGCCGACAGACCCAGCAACTGGCCGAGTTGGGTGGCGTTGAGCGAGCAGATCGGATCAACGGCGGCTGGCAGCGCGCGGCGCAGCGTCTCGATCGCCAGCCCCGTGTTCTCCTGGATGCAGGTGAGCGTGGCCGCCATCGCGATGCCGGGCTTGACTCCCGGCACCTTGGCCACGGCTTCGCCGATCAGCAGGATCGAGGCGACGCGGTCTTGGGTGGGGGTAGGCAGGGCCGGCGAGGCGTGGCGCGCGGTGTAGCGGCCCGTCTTGCGGATGGCCGGCAGCACCTCGTGCGTGACCCAGCGCTTGAAGCGCTTGGCTTCAACCTTGCGGCTGCCGAGCACCAGGCTGTAGAGCCCCGGCTCGTTGACGACGGTCATCTCCTGCTCGCCATCAGGGGTCGGAATTGAATTCCGGGCCTTTTCGTCGTCGTCCAGGCGGGCCACCGCCTTGTGGGTCTCGGGCAGGTGCAGGGCTGCGCACACGTCGGCCGCGACGAACCAGGGCTCGCCCTGGGCGTCCGTCACCACGCGGATCGGCCGGCCCTCGAAATCGAACGGCATGAGTTCGGTGGGCATGGTTCAGTCCTCCGAGGTCAAGGTCAGCCGAAACGTCGGCTTGCCGGGCTTGACCGTGCGCGCCGGCTCGAACTGCCGTTGCAACGCCTGCGGCCAGTGGTGGAAGCGGGACTCGGACACCGAGTACTCGACATCGAGGTAGTCCTCGACGCGCTCGCCGGCGGCGGCGATGCGCCGGGCCATCTGCGACAGCTGCGCCTGGTCCCAGGCCACGCGCTTCGGGACATCGACGGTCACGCGCAGCGCGCCGTCGGTGAGATGCACGACGCCGAAGTCCTTGCCGGCCGCAAGGCGCGCGGCGCGGGCCTCCTCGCCGTAGGCGGCATCGAGCGCGGCATCGAACTTGGCGCGCGCCTGCTTGAGCCAAGTCAGCGCTTCGTCCAGGTTGCGGCTGATCTCGGCCTTCTGCTCGGGCGGCAAGGCGGCGAGTTGGGCCACCGACAGCGCGGCCAGATCGGCGGGGTAGAGCGTGAGGTCGTTCATGGCTGACCTCCTCACCGCAGGCTGCGCTCGGAGGTCGAGTCGTGCAGCGCCGCGTGCTCGAACTCGATCACCGCTTCCAGCGGGTAGCTCACGCGCTTGGACAGCTTCAGATAGCGCGGACCGCGCCCTTCGCTGCGCCAGCGCTGCAGCGTCTTGGGGCTCAAGCCCCAGCGCTGCGCGAGCTCGTTTTCGTTGAGGACCCGGCGATCGCCGGGGTTGAGGGCATCGATCGCCGGCACGGGCGATCGGGCGAGTGGGTAGGCCGTTGTCGGCATGCAAGCCTCCTATGACGCGGTTGAGGAATCGGTGGCGTCATTTCAGGCGTGCGATGGCGAACCTTGGAGGGACCGAATGGCGAACCGGCGAAGAACTTCGGGTTCGCCATTCGACCGGGCGCTCAAAATGAACAGCGGGCACGCGGCCCGCCGTGGCAGAGAAGGCGTGCCGCCTCAATCCGTGAGCGTCTGCACCGCAAAGCCCAACGCGCGGCGCTGCTCGTTCCAATCCCGCGGCAGCAGCTCGTGCCGCCCCCGCAGGGTCTGCAGGTTCAACGGCCGCGGCTGGCGGCCTTCGAGGATGGCCTCGACGATGTCGGGCGCCAGCAGCGTCAACCGCAGCACCTCGGCCACCCAGCCGGGTTCATGCCGCAGGGCGCGTGCGAGATCGGTGGCGGTGGCGTAGCGCCCTTCGTCGAGCAGGCGCTGCCAGTAAAAGGCCTTGCCCAGCATCTTGATCATCGGCTCGTCCAGGCCGCCCGACTGCGGCATCGACTCCCGCGGCGGCGGGATGAGCAGCTTGCGGTTCTGCCGGCGCTTGATGGTCAAGGGCACCAGGGTCACGCGCCGATCGCCGCTGACGTAGCTGCGCGCATCCGCGCCGACCTCGATACGCACGCACTTGAGCCGCGGGTTGGTCGCGCCGGTGGGGCGTTCGGTCGTCATGCGCAGGTCTCCTGCGGGATGTCGCGCATCTCCTCGACAAGCGGATGGCCGGCCACCTCGGCGCCCAGGCCGAGCCAGCCATCCTCGCGCCAGAGGATGTCCAGGCCGTGGGTATGCAGTTGCACCCGCTCGATGAGCAGGCGGGTGATGCGTTGCTGCTCGGCCGGAAACAGTTGCGCCCATACCGCACCGATGCGCCGCAGGGCCACGACGACCTGGGCCTCATCGAGTGCGGCGCCTGCCGGGTGGCGCTGGCAGGCCCGCCTGGTGCCGATCAGCACTTCAGGGGCCGACAGCGCCTGGTGGATCTGGGCGAGCACCGCGTTCTCGATCTCGGCCGCAGGCAGGTGCCCGACGTCGGGGGCGTCCGGTGCGAGCGTGGCGCCGGCATTGCGCCGCTTGTGCAGATAGGGCACGTAGTAGCGGTACATGCGTCCGCTCTTTTTCTTGACGAAGGTGTGCAGCATGCGCTGCCCGTCCGGGGCGAACAGCAAGCCGGCGAGCAGGGCCGGATGCTTGGCGCGGTGCTCGCGCGGAGCCTGCTTGCGCCGTTCGATGAAGGCGTGGGCCGCCTCCCACAGTTCCTGCGGCACGATGGCCTCGTGCTGGCCGGGGTACCACACGCCACGGTTACGGATCTCGCCCAGGTAGATGCGGTTGCGCAGCAGCGCGAACAGGAACTGCTGGTCGATGGGGCGACCGGTGCGCCGGTGGCCGCCCTGGGTCACCCAGGCCTTGGTGGTGTGTCCCTCGATGGCCATCTCCCGCACCAGCCGCGCCGCCGAGCCGTGCTCGGCATAGTGCCGGAAGAGGTCGCGCACCAGCGCCGCCTCGCGTTCGTTGACGACGAGCTTGCGATCGACGACGTCGTAGCCCAGCGGCGGCATACCGCCCATCCACATCCCCTTGGCCTTGCTGGCGGCGATCTTGTCGCGGATGCGCTCGCCGGTGACCTCGCGCTCGAACTGGGCAAAAGACAGCAGGATGTTGAGCGTGAGCCGCCCCATCGAGGTCGTGGTGTTGAACTGCTGCGTCACCGAGACGAAAGAGACGCCGTTGCGGTCGAACACCTCCACCAGCTTGGCGAAGTCCGCCAGGCTGCGGGTGAGGCGGTCGATCTTGTAAACGACCACGATGTCGATACGGCCGGCCTCGATGTCAGCCAACAGCCGCTTGAGCGCCGGGCGTTCCAGGTTGCCGCCGGAGTAGCCGCCGTCGTCGTAGCCATCGTCCACGGCGATCCAGCCTTCATGGCGCTGGCTGGCGATGTAGGCCAGGCCCGCATCGCGCTGCGCCTCCAGGCTGTTGTACTCCTGCTCCAGCCCTTCGTCGGTGGACTTGCGGGTGTAGACGGCGCAGCGCTTCTTCACCGTGAGGGCAGCGGCCGGCGTGAGCAGGGTTCGGTTCGGTCTCATGCCGGCTCCTTCCCCTTGTCGCCGGACTTCAGTCCGAAGAACGCCGGCCCGGACCATTGGGTGCCGGTGATGTGGCGCGCCACCGCCGACAGGCTCTTGAAGCGCTGCCCCTGGTATTCGTAGTCGAAGGGACCGCGCACCAGCACGCGGTGCTCGACGTCGTCGTACATGCGGGTGAGCACCGTGCCCAGCAGCAAGTGGTTCGCCTGCCGCTGCAGCGGACGCGGCAGGAGGCCGGTCTCGCCAATGGTTTCGAGTCGGCGGCGCGTGAAGGGCCTCAAGCCGCCGAAGACACGCGCCTGCATCGCATAGGCCAGGCGGCTCTCGATCCAGGTGCGATGGTGGTGGTTGGGGCGCTCGTCAAAGTGCTCGTCCCACAGCGCCCAGAGGCTGTCCATCGGCAGGTCCGGCAGCTGGGCGATGCGGGCGGCGAGAGTCTTGGCGTCGGCGCGGGTTGCGTGTGCCGTCATGGGCGAACTCCTTCGTGGTCATCGGGGTTCGCATTCACGCGCTCCTGGCCGACGAAGCCAAGGTCAACTTGCTCTCTGGTGCCGAGGGCAGGGACTGCGCCGCGGGCGCGCAGCCGCAGTAGGCCTGCGGCCAGCAGGTCGACGACTTCCTGGTGCGCGTGCCGGGGGCGGCTGGTGGCAGGAATGGTGGAGGTGGGTTCGAGTTCGTGCATGGCAAGCGTTTCGATGGAAAACGCTCTTAATGCTAGGAACCCGAAGGGCTTCGCGTAACGGGTTTGCGAGGGTTAGGAAGGGCTGCGACGAATGTCAACCGGTGGAGATCGGGAACTTACGAGCACACCGTTGGATTCATGTTCTCGCAGTATGCCCCCGCGAAAATCGCGTGTTGATATTCGGCCCTCGTTGGGCGACGCACTTTCTCCACACGGTGTCAAGCACCAAGTGCAACAGTGGGTTTATTGGAGGGCCCGCTCACGGGCTACAGATCGATGATCTTTTCCAAAAAGCTCGACGCCATCCCCATATCAATATCATTGTCGGGCGAGAGAATCAGACTTCCAATTGTTTTACCCTCAAACTGCGAAACCCCGCGAGAGTTTCTTCCGGCCCAGTGCTTCAGCAGGATAGTCGAGCTGAGCAGTCTCTTTTGAAACATCGAAACAAGTACTGTGTTGACAATTCTGTGCGGATCGACACCAACAAAGTAAAACATGAATACAGACTTTGGTGTCGCTAAGAATTCGAGCATCTTATCTAAGTTGTAAGCTTTTGGGTTTGAGTCCAAGATCATAATCTTGGTCTTGACATCGGTTTCTGTTGAAAACTGCTCAAATGCACGCGCGTAGTCCCCTAGTGCGTTTTCAGTCTTGACTTGTGGCAGGCCCTTCCCACGGTCTCGCAGAGCGGCGACAAGATCTTGCCGCAACCTCTCGTCTTCGCCGGCGATTAGATATTCGATGATGCGGCCGCGAACATTGACATTCTCGATCAATGCAGCGAGCAGAATTTCATTACGAAAGCGATCAACCTTCTCATCAAGGTCGCGTTTGAGTTCGAGAAAATCGGGGGAAGCCGTGAACTTCAATGCTCTTGTCGGCGCATCTAATATGATTATCCGCGCGGCAGCCGACACCATGTACTTCTTCCCCGTTGGACTTATGTTGTTTGTTGCCTCAACTAAGCGAAGCAGGTTGCCATCGAACCCTATCCCCGCGTGAATGTTATAGAGTCGTTCAAAATTGGCAGGAACATTGGAAATCCCCTCAAAGTCACGCATGATGTCGGAGCCGTTGAAGCTTCCGCGAATATTGTTTTCACGCAGCTCTTGTGAACTGTGACTAATCTTCCGCAGGAATGTGGAGTTTGCAAGCAGGAGGTAGTTTTTTCTCGGGGTGATGAGGCACACAAGAAAAGGCCTATCATCCACCTTCTGGAGATTTGAGAGTGATAGGACGGTATTGCTGAAGCTCTCGCTCTGGGCAGAGCTGAAACGGATGGCGAACTCAGGCCGATAGTAGACAGATCGATCCTGCGTCAGCACAAATTCTTTATTCACAAGGGCTGTAAGTTTGGCCTTGTCACCGATTCCGTCGTGCTTTGATATAAATTCGATCAACTGCTTTAGTAGGGCGTTATTCATCGAAGAGTTCTCCGCTCATTTCTGAAGAAGTGCTCCTTTTTTTCTCGAACTTCTGCTCGCTGAGGCTGTTCCGCTCCCAAAAGTAACCTCCGCGGTATCCCTGGATACTTCGATCAGCCTCTGCAAGAGCTAGTCGCTTGACGGCCATACAACAGTAATCAGCCTCTATCTCTACCCCGCTAAACCGGCGTCCGAGCTTCTTGGCGGTCACGCATGTTGAGCCAGATCCTAGAAATGGATCGAAAACGAAATCGCCCTGACGCGAGCTCGCCAAGATTAGCTTCGCAAGTAGTTTCTCTGGCTTCTGCGTGGGGTGGTCGGTATTCTCCGGCATCGACCAGAATGGGATTGAGATATCAGTCCAAAGATTAGAAGGGTGTGTTAGGCGAAAGTTACCGGAATCAGTTTCCTGCCAATCCTTAGGAGCGCCCGACTTATCTCGGTAGGGAGCAATGACCTTCTTTTTGAGCTTTACGGCCTCGACGTTGAAAAAGTAGTCCTTGGACATTGTGCAGAACCAAATGTCCTCCGAGCAGTTTTTCCAATTCGCGCTCGCCCCTCGTCCTTTTTCTCTCTCCCAAGTGATTCTATTCCTTACGATGAAGTGACTCTGCAATACAGCCTGAACAGATGCAGACGATTGCCAGTCGCAGCAGACGTAGATTGATGCAGTAGGCTTAAGACAACGGACGAGCTTACTTAGCCATGCATTTAGCCACTCTTCATAGTCTTTTGGGCTCGCCCTGGAGAATTTGGTACCGCCGAAAACCTTGTTTAGATTGTAAGGGGGGTCGATAATAAGCAGATCAATAAATGAGTCTGGCAAATTGCCAGCGCACTCGAAGATGTCTTGATGGATGACTCGCCCCTCGATCTCTGCCACACTTACCGGACGAGAAAGGGAAATTGTCTGATCTAAAAGAGCAGCCTTTTCATCGTTGCCAATGGTCAATGTGCGGTTGCGCGGCGCGCGCACCTTGCTTGTCTGACGGAACTGGTCAGACTTTTCGACCGCAATCGGTTTTTCGGTTATTTGCACTGCAATCTCCTTCAATCTGCGCTATTTTGTCGATCACGAACGGACAAGTTTCCGAGCGTTAAGCCCGGATTCTTGCCGTTCCCAGGATATTGGTCGTAGATGTTGGGGGCTTCGTCGTGCTGCAAAGACCGATCCCAAGAGCGCGGCTCGGCGCCCTCCAGTAGCAGGAGAGTGAGGACGCGATCCTTCGCGCCGTAGCTGTGCTTGAACTCGCGCAGCTTCATGTAGGGCGCTTCTTCCGGACACCAGATCGCGGCGGACATTTCCACTCCCTCCCACGCCTGCACGACGCTCGCGTCGGCGGCGAGCGTGCCGGGCAGGGGCTCTTGCGGATCGTCGGTGCGCCGGATGCGCGCCCGGGTCTTCACGGCACTGCTGCTGCGCCACTCGTACTTCGCATAGCCGTTGTCCCAGTAGACCAGGATGGCGCACTCGCCGGTGTACTTGATGAAGCGGATGCACAGCGCCTCGAACGAGACTTGGAAGCGCTGGGCAATCGCACTGAGCACGTGCAGATCGATGCGCCGGTTGGCCGTCCATTGGCGCAGCAGGTCGCCGGGCATCAGCAAGTTGGCGGCGAAGTCGTCGGCCTCGCGCTCGATCTGGCGCATGGTCTCGTGGCCCGAGTAGACGCTCTCCTTGTCGCAGCCAAAGCGCGGCTGCCGATCGCGGTGCAGCACGAAATGCCCGAGCTCGTGCGCGATGGTGAAGCGCTGACGCTCGGGGCTGACGCTGCCGTTGTAGGCGATGCCCCAGACGGCGGGGTCCGTGGGATCGCGCGCCAGCATCCCTTCGAAGGCCGCGTCGTCGAACGGCACCGGCGGGCGGATTTCGCGCACCCCTGCCCCGAAGGGCGTGCTCGGCAGCATCTGCCGCACGACATCGAGATCGACCGCCTCCGGCACCGCTCCCGCATACCAGGCCCGCAGCCAGTGATGCAGCCTGCTGGCGGCGATCGACCCGGTGAGCGGCGGCGCCGAAGTCATCCCTTGGGCTCCGGCAGGTCTTTGTCCGGGAAGATGAGTTTCAAGGCCTGGCGCACGCGGGCCTTCTCGTCCTCGCGCATGCCGGCGTAGGCGCGGAAGAAGGCCACGTCCTCGGGGCTGGCCTCGGGCGCTGCAGGCAGGGGCTCGCCCATGATGTCCTCCATGGTCACGCCCAGCACCTTGGCCAGCGCCTGCACGCGCTCGGCCGAGGGGCGCTGCCCCTCTTTCATCTCCAGTTCCCAGATGTAGGCCTTGGTGCAGCCGACCGCATCGGCCACCTGCTGCAAGGTCAGTTTCTTCGCCTCGCGAAATCGCCGCAGGCGAGATCCGAATGTGGAAGCCATGGCGATGTCCTGTCTCGAATCACGGGAAGTATTGGAATGCGGTCGGACAGTATAGCCCTGTGATACCAAATGCCGCCAGATGTGCCATGTAGTTTGACAAGCGGACCACGCAGGGACACAATCGCGCTGTATCACGCTGCCTTACTTCTGCGTGATTCGAGTTCAGTCAACTGTCGCCGGCCCGCGCGCCCGAACCCTCGGTCCGCAGACCTCCGACGCCACCTCAGGGAAAGGACCGAGACGCGATGAAGAAGACCTATGTCGACGTGCTGCTGGCGCTGCCGCCGGACGAGACCCTGCACCAGTTCCTCGCCAGCCACGGGTTGGCGGAGCCGCCTGCGCCCGAGCCGCAGCCGGACGGGCCACCCAATCGGGACGTGATCGAAGCCATCAAGGCCTGGGGCGACACGGCGGCACGTGACCGGCTGACGGCCGAGCTGATGGCCAGCGTCGCACTCGGCGATGCCGCGGGCAGCCAGGCGATGTTCGAGGCCGCGGTGAACGATCCGGCCGTGTTGACGGGACTCACCTTTTGCCAGAGCGACCTGCATCGGTCGTTTTGGCTGTACGTGCGGCACCGGGCGCTGTTCGAGCGCGCCAGCGATCTCGATTTCTGGGCGCACCACAGCGCCCAGGCGCAGCAGTTCAACCTGGGGGTGCGGCGCCGCCCGATCGGGATGGACGCGGCCCTGGCCGGCTTGCGTCAGGCGATCTCGGCCTACTACCAGCGCGAGCGGCAGTGCGGCGAGGGGTGTGTGGCCTATCTGGTGACCCGGGCCCCGGCATCCATCTGCTGACGGTGCACGTCAAAGACTTGGCCATGCTGCGGCTGGAGTTCGAGGGCGTGGTGTTGAAGCAGCGCGTGGGCAATCCCAACATCCACATGGTGTTGGAGTACGCCGAGGCCACGGGCGTGGTGCGCACCCTGGTGCGCGGCGGCCACAAGGTGCAGCAGATGCTGGTGCAGGCCTTCGCCGAGCATGTGCTCGGGGTCCAGGCCACGCCCGAGCGCATCAAGGCCCCGGCGCTGGATCTGTCGGCGCTGCGCACGGGCTTCGACGTGCCCGAAGTGTTCGAGGACGGCTTCTCGCTGGTGCAGCTGAAGTCGCTGGCGCTGCTGAGCCCGGACGGCGAGCTCAAGATCGAGTGCACCGCCATGCAGGCCAGCCGCCACCGTTCGGTGCACGAGTTGCTGCGCGAACAACTGCCCGCGCCACTGGAGGGCCGCTGGACGGTGCTGGCCGCCCAGATCAACCTGTACTACCCGCCGGAGCCGGGACGCACCCGCGCCCGCGTGGTGCCCATCGAGGTCACGAGCCGCGGGCGACTCAACCTGCATCAGTTCGATCCCAGGCTGCAAGCGCAGCTGGAACGCTACCTGGTGCGCATCGGCATCCTGCGCCCCGGCCAGACCTTGAGCGCACACGAAGCGCCCTTGGCCACGGGCACGGTGGGGGCGACGACGCCCGAGGGCGCGTGAGATGTCGGCGCACGAGGGTTGGCAGTTCCTCTGCCGGCTGTTCGCCGCGGGCACACCAGTGCTGCGCGCCACCTTGTCGCCGCGCGAAGTGGCGCTTCTGCCGCACCTGGGCCGCGCGATCCAGGCGGCGGTGACCGATCAATCCTGCGTGCTGTGCCCGCATTGCGCGCTGCATCGGGCACCGGTGCTCGGCGACGGGCGCGGCGGGCGTTTGTGCCGCTGCCCGGACTGCGGGCCGGTGCCGGTCTCGCCGCAGGACGGCACATCGCTGCGGCTGAACGAGGACTGGCTGCGCCAGAAGCTGCGCCTGGCGCTTGCGATCGAGAGCCGCGACGGCATCGACGACCTCGGCGACGGCGTGTGGCGGCTGGGCGACTTCCGGCGCTCGCCGGTGCTGCTGGCACGCGACATCGTTCGCCTGTGGCGCGAGCCGGCGCTGCTGGATCGGGTGCGCGTGGCCGGGAGCGACCTTCGGGTGATCACGCCCAAGCCCCGCGAGACGCGCGGCGCACCCTTCGGGCCGGGCGTGCAGTGGTGGGCGCTGGAAGATCGCTTCACCCTCTACGGTGGCGGCATCGCGTTCATCGGCCTGCCGGGTGAGCCGCCCGCGCCGCAGCCCCTCGATCCCGCGGCGGCCGTGCATGGGCCGTTCTCGGCGGATTTCCGCTGGGTGACCTTGACCGACTGGCCACACGGACCGATCCGGCTGACCGAGGCGCAGGCCGCGGTGTTCAAGGCCCTGTGGTCGTTCAGAGGCGAGCCGCGCACGGCCGAGCAGGTCATGCAACGTGCGGGACTTGAGAGCGCCAAGCCCATCGACGTGTTCAAGGTCAAGGCGCGCGACAAGGGCAAGATCGAGGCCGAGGGGGCGCTGTTCGCCTACCGCGCCCTCGTGGTCACGCAGCAGCGTGCGGGCTTGTACGCCATGCCCTGCGCGGCGGCGTCGAGTCCTGCGCCGGCCTGATGCCTTGGTCATCCAAGCACGATGGACAACCGATGCCCGTGACACACGTGCAAAGCGTTGACGCACAAAGCCGCCTGCGTGTGCTGGGGCGAAGAAGTTGACGCCGGTTTCGAGAGAACGGAGAGCGAAAGAGAGTCCAACCGGACGACTTCCGGACGCCGCGTCACTACCGCGTGACACATGCAGAACGGCGCCGAACCCCGCGTGGTGTCGCGGAGCACGGAAATGAAAACGCCCAACCGACAGAGGTTGGGCGTGGAATGGTGGTGGTGGGGCGGCAGCCAGTGCCAAACCCGGGTAACTCAGCGCCTTAGAGTCGCTGCGAACTCCTGCGGAACGGCGCGGAACCCAGCCCCTGCTGCCGGCAATCGTATCAGTTCCTGCCAGCGTCGGCATCCGCCAAGTACCTCAAATCGGCCGCCAGTTCGATTCCCGAATCCTGAATTGAACCAGCGTCCGCTTCGGGCACCTGGCACCCACGATCTACCCGACGCACCCGAACTACTGCCTGGTCGCCCAAACGTCGTACTCGACCATCGGCTTGGACTTGGTGCGCAGGAAGGCATCCGCCTGGCGCTTGCCTTCTGTGGCAGACCCAGCCTCCCTGATTGTGGTGATGCGCCAGCCGCTGTCACTGAGGGATCTCTTGATGAGGTCGAGCGGGTCGGCGCGCCTGTCCGTGATGCCACCGAACCGGATGACCATCTTGGCATCTTCCGCGCACACGTTCTCCGCGTTGCGCCATACCTGACGCAGATCGGCCGCAAAGTCCTCAGGGCTCGAATGAACGACCTGATCGCGATTGGTGTAGTCGACAGCGTCGGGGCCTCCCACGAACCAGTTTCGCAGCCACTGGTCGGGGATATAGGTCCTCATGCCGTAGTACGGGGGCGACGTGATCACCCAGTCGAACCGAGCTTCCGGCGTGTCTGGCTGGAGCGCCTCGGCCTCCCGGCTGTCCGCCAATCGCACGGCTCCCGTGATGTCGGAAGACGTTGCGTAGTAGCGCTTCGCCCGCCGTTCAATCACGGCCAAGACATCGATGGGGTCAGGCTCAAGCCCTCGCCCCTGCCAGAAGCGTGTCGCATAGGCAGGCTTGGGGGCGTAGGTGCGGGGGCATTGGTTGGAGAAGTAGCTCGGGAAGGACTTCTGCTTCGGGCCATGCAGCGCACCCAGGACGATGCCGCGGAGCGCGATGCGGGCATCCGTAGTGCAGTCCTCCAGGAATGCCTCCCGGAATCGACACAGCGCGTCCAGCACGGTCGGGTGAAACGCCCATTGCCAGAACTCGCTGGTCGGGATGTGGCGCGCTTCACGTTCGGTCAGAATCCTGCGTGCCTCGGCAAGGATGTCATCAACGGTGGTCGTCGCGAGCTTGGAGGCCGTGATGGCTGCAGCAACCGGACTGGAGTCCACCCCAAGGGAACGGAGGCCGACAAGTCGTGCAGCGAAATTGGTGGTGCCCCGGCCGCAGAAAGGATCAAGCACTACATCACCTGCCTGTGCTCTCCGCTTCAGGATGTTGAGCGGAAAGTCGAGCGGGAACATCGTGAAGTAGGGGCAAATTCCGTTCAGAGCCGTTTGTGCGGTGGACACTGCCTAGCTCCTCTTTCTGACGTAGGCAGTGTTGCGGGTCGGATGGCGGTATTGCTCCCACCCCTGGTCTTGTGGGCCATAGAAATGGTCAAGCGCCTTCTTCACCAGCCGGAAGGCCAGGGTATCCCTGTCATCCAAGTGCTCGGGCAGTTGATCGAGGAAGAACGCCTTGATGGAGCCCCATGCGGCTCCATCGGTGGATTCGATTTTTGCGATCAGCTTGGCATCGGCCCGCAGGGCGTCGATTGCCCGCTGCTCGATGTTTGCCATGACGTCCACCGGCTCGGCTTCTTCGTGTTCGGCCTCTGCAGGAAACAAAGTGCCTGCACCCTCGGCTTCGGGAACGCGCGCTGTCGTCGCGATCTGCCTCATCCCGGAGAAGGTGCTGCGCAGCGTTTGGGCGTAGGTGTGACCGGCTGGCTGGTTGTAGTCATGGTCCCGCATCGAGAACATCTTCTCGAACGACAGGGCGCGGAGGCTGACTGGATAGGGCTTGCCTCCCACCGAGCTCCAAAACACACCCTGGCCTGGAATGGGCTCGTTGAGTAGCGAGCTCAACAAATCGTCACTGAAATGGGCGTTGGCTCTTTTCAGGGACGTGAGATCCGCCGCGGACAACAGGTGGAAGATGAACCAGTTGTCGCCCTGGCTGAGGATCTCGACAGGAATGCTGCCCGGCTGCTGGGTGATCAGCAGCGCGCCCAGATCGTACTTCCGACCTTCCTTCACCCAGGCGATGTACGGCTCGGCAGCCGGTGCGCTTTCGTTCAGCACCGATTGGGCCTCTTCGACGACTGCGATCGTTGGGATCGTCTTTGGATCGGCCGCGGTGAATTCCTGCTGGTTTCGATCGAAAATGCGGCGAAGGATGAGACCCGAGAGCACCAGTGACTGGCCGCCGCGCATCTGGGAAACGTCAATGACACACAACTTTCCCTCGGAGAGCGCGTGAACCAGCATGTCCATGAGTTGGCTGCTCTTGTCGTGCAGCATCCGGACAATCGATGTCATATTGGCCCGGGCGGCCAGAGCCTCGGCGTCCTGCTTTGGGTATTCAAGGTCTAGCAGCTTGGCAACATCCTCCAATGGCGTTGAGTTGCCGGTTTCATCAATGAGATTTACGAGCTTCTCCCAGCGCTCCTGGGGCAGGCCTCGAAGTTTCCGGACGTTCTGCTGTTCCTGACGTTCTGGTCCGAGCGCGATCGAAATCACGTCTCCTGGGCGTAGGCGGCGAATATCCAGCTTGATGCCGCCAGCCACGAACGACTGGTAGAAAGGACTCGGATTTTTCCTGTCGGTGAAGACGACGACCTTGTCCTCCAGCGCGGGGACATCGCACAGCCCCGGACGGCCCTTGTCGTCAGGCCAGAAATATTCACCATCTGGATCGAAGATCACCGTGCCCACGGGGACCTGCTTGCCAGCGCGTTTTGTGACGAAGGGCGTCGTCTCGTAGAGCTTCGAGAAGAGCAGCTTGTTGAGATTGGATTTGCCGAAACCCGCTCGGGCAAAGATAAAGCTGCGGCGAGATACCAGTGACTCGATCGGGAAGCGGACCAATACCTCGGGATCGACCACCTGCATCCATTCTTGCGCCTGGAGTGATTTGCTGCCCGCGGCGTAGATGTACTCGCCGAAGGCCAGATGGCCGATGGGTGCCCCATCGATGTTGTGACCGGCGATCTCCCGCAGCACGTCGTCGTTCGGAAATGCCACCTTGCTGCCAACATGGGGGAGCCGGCGATGCGAGGGAACGAAGGTCAGCCCTTTGCCATTTCGCCGCAGCACACCGAGAACACGGATGTTCACCCGGTATTTCAGGTACTGCTCACGCAGATCTTCGGGAATCGGCCGATCCTCGCGGACCGCGCGGATGTTGAACTCCTCGCCGGAGCCGAAAGACAGCTTGCCCTCTGAGGAGAAAGAGGCGATGCGGCCCAACACCGCCTCATCGGGCGTCTCCAACTGGACGAGAAGGAACTGCCCATGCATCGGGATGTTCTGGAACTCGTTCCGATACGGCAACACCAGGTCGGCGTGGAACTCCATGCCCCCTTGCTGGAAGCCCCGGAAAATGCCGACGACTTGGTCCCTGGGAAAAAGTTGGATTTCTGCCATGTTGTTCCCCCTCATCCGTACCGGCGTTGCGCTGGGTCGGCGTCCTGTAGTTGAAACGCGTCCAAAGTCCCCGCGTCACCACCGAGACTCGATCGCACACCCTCATAAATGAAGTCCTGCAGGATGTCGAAATCGAAATCGACCAGGGCTGCGTTTTCATGTGCCTTTTGCAGGCAACGCGGATAGTGCGGCACCGGGAAGCCGTTGATCGCGTCGGCGAGCATCGAGCCGAGGATGGTCTGCGACTCTCCGACTTGGGGCACAAAGATGTCCACCGGCCACACTGGGTCGCGGCGGTGTGAACCGAACTTCACCAGGAACATCTTGCCGCCGACGAACTTGTTGATCTCTCCACCCTCACCGGCGCGGTCATCGCCTCGCGCGAATTCCGACCAGACGTAGGCCTGTTCCTCCACCTCGCGCGGCACCTCCACGTAGGCCGGATAGTCGGTCTGAAGGACGCCTTCCAGTGCCATAGCGAGGCGATACCGTGAAAGCACCTTGCTGTGTTTGGCCACGCCAGCCAGGTATACCCGACGGCGGCTCTTGCTCCACTGCGCCTCGATGCGGTCCTTCATGCCCTGGAGCAGTCTCTGGAACAGGTCCTTGGCGAAGACCTTGCTGCGCAGTAGCCCGTCGCAAATGATCAAGGTGTCGGTACCAAAGTCCTTCTTCAGGATGGCGAACAAGATCGCCCACTCGACCAGTTCCCTGTAGACCTGCACCCAGCTGGGCGAAACCGGCTTCCCCTTATCGGTTGGCCGAATCATGTGGGAGAGCGCCGGCAGGCTGGCCACACCCAGAAAGGCCATCATTTCGCCCAGTGCCGTCCGCGCCGACCCGTCCGCAGCGAACTGACGCTCGTTGAGCTTCTGGACGGGGGTTGTGGGCGAGACCGCCTCCAGGCAGTACTCGTTGTTGCTGCTATCCACCACCCGGACCAGCTGGATCAGGAAGGGGTCGAACTGAAGCTGGTTGTTGCCGCCATCGGTGCCGACCAGCGAGATCGACGTCGTGGCACGCGGCTGGATGCGGCGCGTGGCACTCTTCAGAGGGCGGATCTCTTCCCGCAGCGCGTCCAGCACCCCCTGGTCGGTGCCGATGCAGTCCGCGATGGCCTCCTTCAGTTGGGCCTGGCTTGCCGGGTCGATCATCCCCCCTCCTGCCGTTTGGCTGTTCAAAGATGCACAAGTTTGCCGTATCCTTGCCAAGATTACCATCATCACCGGCCCCTGTCCCGGTACCGGGTGAGGAAGCGATGAAAGAAGACACTGGAGAGATATTCACCCTCGATGAAGTGGCGGCCTACCTCAAGGTGGGCAAACGCACGGTCTATCGCTTGGCGGCGACGAAGAAGATTCCCGCCTTCAAAGTCGGTGGAACGTGGCGATTCCAGCGCCAGGAAATCGACCAGTGGATCAAGAGGCAGACGGCGGAAGCCCAGGGCGAAGAAGGTCGTGGCGGACCTCGTGGCGAGAAAGGGTGAAGGGCAGCCCGATGCTTACACGACTGGACCGTCTGGTAGACGAGATCGCGGCCCTGCACAGCAAGTTAATCCTGCTTGTTGGGCACCCTGGGTGCGGCAAGACCGCACTCATGGCCGCGCTGGCCAATCGGCGCAGTGCGAAGGTAATGAATGTCGGAGCCGCGCTGGGAAAGCGCCTCGCGGCGCTGCCGCTGCGGCAGCGGGCGCTCCAGGCCAACGTCGCCATGCGGGAACTGGCCGATGAGTCTGCGGGCGGCGATCTGCTCCTGCTCGACAACATCGAGCTGCTGTTCGATCAGTCGCTCAAGCTCGATCCGCTGGATCTGCTCAAGCGCCACGCCCATGCCCGGCGTGTCGTGGCGGTGTGGCCAGGAGAGCTACGTGATGGCCGCCTGATCTATGCGGAAATGGGGCATCCGGAATATCAGGACTACGGCCTCGATGGCCTGGTCCCGTTCGAAATTGAAACGGTGGGGTAAAGGGGAAAACGCATGCGCTACGGGGATCTCATTCAGTTCGAGCCGATCGAGTCGGTCATTCAGCTGCTCGACGCCAACCGACCCGGCGAGGCAAAGAAGCTCGTCGCCACCTACGTCATTTCCGACGACATGGCCGAGCGGATCACCAAGCAGATGATCCCGCAGCTCTCGTTCGACGAATCGGTCGATCACAAAGGTGTGCTCGTGGTCGGCAACTACGGCACCGGTAAGTCGCACTTGATGTCCGTGCTGTCGCTGATCGCCGAGGACGCCGCATACGTTCCCATGCTCCGCCATCCCAAGGTCGCGGATGCCGCAGGTTCGATCGCCGGCAAGTTCAAGGTGCACCGTATCGAGGTCTCCAGCCAGATGCCCCTGCGCGACATCATCACGCAAGAGCTCGAGATATTTCTGGAGAACCATGGCGTCAGCTACTCATTCCCGCCGGCCGACAAGGTGGTCAACAACAAGGCCGCCTTCGAGGAGATGATGGCCGCGTTCGACGAGGTGCACCCCAACCACGGCGTCCTCCTCGTCGTCGACGAGTTCCTCGAATACCTGCGCTCCCGCAAGGACCATGATCTGGTGCTGGACCTGTCCTTCCTGCGCGAGATCGGCGAGGTCACCAAGCACCTGCGCTTCCGCTTTGTGGCCGGCGTGCAGGAGGCCATCTTCGACAGCAGCCGCTTCCAGCACGTGGCCGACAGCCTGCGCCGCGTGAACGAGCGCTTCACCCAGGTCCTGCTGGCCCGCCAGGACGTGAGCTTTGTCGTGGCGGAGCGCCTGCTCAAGAAGTCGGCCGACCAGCAGCACAAGATCCGCACCTACCTCATGCCCTTCGCCAAGTTCTACAGCAGCATGAACGAGCGGATGGATGAATACGTCCGCCTGTTCCCCGTCCACCCGGACTACATCGGCACCTTCGAGCGGTTGATCTTCACCGAAAAGCGCGGCGCTCTGGTCACCTTGCGCGACCAGATCCAGGCTCTCCTGGACGACGATGTACCAACCGATCGGCCCGGCCTGATCGGCTTTGACAAGTTCTGGGACACGGTCACCTCCAACTCGGTGCTGCGCTCGGACCCGAACATCGGACCAGTGTTGAAGGTGGCCGAAGTTCTTGGCGAACGGGTACAAAAGGCGTTCACCCGGCCGCCCTACAAGGCGATGGCCATGCGGGTGATCAAGGGGCTGGCCGTGCACCGGCTGACCACCGGCGGCGACATCTATGTGCCGGTGGGGCCAACGGCCGAGGAACTGCGCGACACGCTTTGTCTGTACCAACCCGGCATCGAGGACATGGGCGGTGAGCCATCCGACGACCTGCTGACCGCGGTGCAGACCACCCTGCGCGAGATCGTCAAGACGGTGAACGGTCAGTTCATCTCCAAGGCACCGGACACCGAGCAGTACTACCTCGATCTCAAGAAGGACGTCGACTACGACGCTCAGGTCGAGAAGCGTGCCGAAGCCTTGTCGGACGACGCCCTGGATCGCGCCTACTACAGCGCCCTCATGCAGCTCATGGAGTGCACCGATGAGCATGCGTATGTCACCGGCTACAAGATCTGGCAGCACCAGGTGGAATGGCAGGAGCGCCGCGTGGAGCGCAACGGCTACCTCTTCCTCGGGGCGCCCAACGATCGGCCAACCGCCCAGCCCGAGCGCGATTTCTACATCTACTTCATCCAGCCGTTCGAGCCGCCGCGCTTCCGCGATGACAACAAAACGGACGAGGTGTTCTTCCGGTTGAAGGGGCTGGATGACGCCATCAAGCGCCATCTCGCCTTCTACGCCGCCGCCCAGGAACTGGCCTCGACCGCCAGCGGCGCGGCCAAGGCCGTCTACCTGGACAAGGCCAAGGACGCCCTGCGCGACATGAGCAAGTGGCTGCAGGACAAACAGATGACCGCCTTCGAGGTCACCTACCAGGGCAAGACCAAGACCCTGCAGGAATGGGCCAAGGGCGTGTCGATGCGCGACAAGCTGCGGCTTGGGCCGGATGAGCGCGCCAACTTCCGCGACATCGTCAACGTCACCTCAGGTCTGGCCCTCGGTACCCACTTCGCGGATCTGGCGCCGGAATATCCGACCTTCTCGGTGCTGGTCACCGAATCCAACCGCAAGCAGCTCATCACCAATGCCCTCAAGGCGCTGGCGGGGGGAACGCGCACCAAGGACGCCATCGCCATCCTGGATGCGTTGGAGATGCTGGATGGCGACCGCATCGAGCCCACGCGATCCAAGTACGCCCAAGAAGTGCTCAACCGACTCAAGGCCAAAGGCCACGGCCAGGTGCTCAACCGCAGCGAGCTCATCAGCGGCGCCACCGACGTCGAGTACTTCGCGCCCGTGCGTTTCCGCCTGGAACCCGACCTGCTCGTGGCGGTGTTGGGCAGCCTGGTCTACTCGGGCGACATCGTGCTGGCCATTACCGGCGACAAAATCGACTCCGGCAAGATGGCTCTGCTGGTCGAACGGGCGTTGGACGAGCTCAAGCAGTTCAAGCACGTCGAGGCACCAAAGGAGATCAATGTCGCCGTCCTGCGCTCGCTGTTCGAGCTGCTGGGCCTGCCGTCTGGCCTCGCCCAAATGGCGACCCAAGGCAGGGAGGAGCCGGTCAAGGAACTGCTGGATGCCGTGGCCAAGCAGGTGCAGCGTGTGCTCATGGTCGGCACCGATCTGCAGAACCGCCTCAGCTTCTGGGGCCAGTCCCTGCTGCGCGAAGAAGAGCTGCGCGACTGGCGCACGCGGCTGGAAGCGCTGAAAGGATTCCTGGAGGGGCTATCGCCCTACAACACCGTTGGCAAGCTCAAGAACTTGCGCGTCACCCAGGACGACATCGATGCCCAGAAGAAGAACCTCGAGGTCCTGTCCTCCGTGGAGAAACTGCGCGATTTGGTGGCCGAGCTGGGTACCACGGCGGCGTATCTGTCACAGGCCGAGATGGTGCTCGCCACCGACCATGCCTGGGTGCTGCAGGCGCAGGCTGCCCGCAAAGACATCCTCGATAGACTCGCCGAGGACCGCAGTGCGCAGCATGCCGCCGAGTATCGCCAGCGCCTGGCCACGCTGAAGAAGGACTATATCACCGCCTACGTGGCGCAACACAGCAAGGCCCGGCTCGGCGTGGCGGAGGACAAGAGCAAGTCTGCCCTGCGCAAGGACTCGCGCATCACGACCCTGCGGGCACTCGCTGGCATCTCCCTCATGCCCACCGGCCAGCTCACCACCTTCGAGGACAAGCTGGACAAGCTCAAGAGCTGCGCGTCCCTGGTCGAGTCCGAGCTCGCAGCCAGCCCCGTTTGCCCGCACTGCAGCTTCCGCCCAGCCAACGAGCAGGGCGACCTGCTGCCGGCCGCCAACGTCCTCAAGACACTGGACGACGAGCTCGACCGCTTGGTCCAAGGTTGGCAACAAACGCTGCTCGACAACCTGGACGACCCGATCATCCAGGCCAACTTCGAGTTGCTGAAGGCCGCGCAGCGCGACCTGATCAAGGGCTTCCTTGCCTCAAAGGCCTTGCCAGATCCGATCGCGCCCGAGTTCGTCGCGGCAGTTCAGGAAGCGCTGTCAGGCCTCGAAAAGATTGTGGTCACCGGAGACGACATCAAAAAGGCGCTGCTCACCGGCGGATCGCCCGCTACGCCCGAGGATCTGCGCAAGCGCTTCGAGTCGTTCATGAATGAGCGCTGCAAGGGCAAGGATGCCGGGAAGCTGCGGTTCGTGATCGAGTGAGAAAGCTGGAATGTGGCGCGCCGAGAAGAAGAACTTGAGGAATCGAATTGATGAATGATTTATTGCAAAGCCCAACAACCAACACCGGTCCGGTCGAGTGCCTTGGGCAGACGTTTTCGAGTGACCAAGCGCGCCGTGAACACTTTCTGAGGCTGCTCGCCGAGAAGCTGAAGGACCCCGAATTCCGCAAGCAGGAAGGTTTCCCGCAGGGGACGGACGAGGCCATCCTTGCCATGTCCGATCCGCCGTACTACACCGCCTGCCCGAACCCGTGGCTCGCGGACTTCGTCAAGCACTATGGCAAGCCCTACGATCCGTCGGTGAAGTACAGCCGCGAACCGTTGGCCATCGACGTATCGGTGGGCAAGACCGATCCGATCTACAAGGCGCATTCCTATCACACCAAGGTGCCGCACCTGGCCATCGTGCCGTCGATCCTGCACTACACGCAGCCAGGCGACATCGTGCTCGACGGCTTCGCGGGATCAGGCATGACAGGCGTTGCTGCGCAGTGGTGCGCTTCCGCGCCTGCGGCGTATCGGCATGAACTGGAGATGTCGTGGAAAAAGGAGGGCAAGCCGGCGCCCAAATGGGGGGCGCGCCGCGTCATCCTCAACGACCTGTCGCCGGCGGCCACCTTCATCGCGGCCAACTACAACCTGCCGTTCGACGTGGAGGATTTCGCCAAGGCGGGGAAACAACTGCTCAAGAAGGTCGAACAGGAAATCGGCTGGATGTACGAGACCCTGCATACGGACGGAAAGACCAAGGGGCGAATTGAATACACCGTTTGGAGCGAAATCTTCACCTGTCCGGAGTGCGCAGGTGAGGTGAACTTCCTCGACGAGGCTCTTATCGCCAACAGCAACGAAGTGAGGGATGCGTTCCCTTGTCCTAGCTGTGGTGTCGAGCTGACCAAAAAAAGGCTGGACCGCCTTTATGTGAAAAGGCGTGACCCTGCCACTGGCGCGAACATCTCAACGCCGAAGCGAGTGCCGACGCTGATTTCCTACAGCATCGGGAAGACAAAGCACGTCAAGAAGCCATCTGCGCAGGACATCGCGCTTATTGAGCGATTTGAGACTATGGCCCTACCACAGGAAGTGCCGGTCTGGGAGTTCCCTTACTCGGACATGTGGGAAGCGCCGCGTATGCGGGATAAGGGGATTACACACACGCACCACCTATATAGCCCCCGCGCACGTCTCGCCATAGCGGCTTTTTGGAAGCACGCGAGTGCTATCACCGATGTGCGAATCAAACTCCTGCTCAAGTTCTGGCTTGATAGCCATCTGGTAAACCTGTCAATCCTGAATCGCTATAGGCCAGAAGTTTCCTTTCCATACAATCCGCTAACTGGCTCCTACTACGTGCCATCCTTGATTTCAGAGGCGTCCCCGTTCATCGCCTACGAAAACAAGCTGAAGCGGATTGTCGCCGCTATGAAGGACTACGAGGCTGTTCACGGGGGCACCATCTTAGGGACATCTTCAACGACGGGTCTCGCGCTCGCTGATGCATCCGTCGACTACATATTCACTGACCCGCCGTTCGGAGACAACATCCCGTACGCAGAGCTGAACTTCCTCGCAGAATCATGGCACGGCGTTGTAACTCGGGCAGAGCTTGATGCGATTGTTGATCGTTCAAAGGAGAACCGGTCGGCGCAAAAATCAGTCGACGATTATCGACACCTAATGAAGGCCTGCTTTGCTGAGTATTACCGCGTCCTCAAACCTGGTCGCTGGATGACGGTAGTGTTCTCAAACACCAAGGCATCCGTATGGAATAGTCTGCAAACCGCCATGCAGGAAGCCGGTTTTGTCGTTGCCAACGTGTCGGCACTCGACAAGCAGCAAGGCAGCTTCAAGGCTGTCACCACAACCGTTGCTGTCAAGCAGGATCTCGTTATCTCCGCCTACAAGCCCAACGGTGGCCTTGAGCAACGATTTTCGGAACGAGGCGCAACGCAGGAATCCGCGTGGGATTTCGTGCAAACGCACCTGCGTCAGCTACCGGTCGCCAAGATCAAGGCCGGACAGCTTGAATTCATTGCCGAGCGAGATCCACGCATTCTCTTCGACCGCATGGTCGCCTGGTTCGTACGCCACAGCGCGGCGGTGCCACTTTCGAGCCCGGAGTTCCAGGAGGGTTTGTACCAGCGCTTCCCGGAGCGCGACGGTATGGTCTTCCTGCCCGAGCAGGTTGCCGAGTACGACAAGAAGCGCGCTCAGGTTGCGCAAGCACCCCAAATGGAACTGTTCGTCTCCGACGAACGCAGCGCGATCGACTGGCTGACGGACTTCTTGAAGAAGCGTCCGTCGACCTACCAGGAGTTGCATCCCGAGTTCATCACTCAGCTCGGCGCCGGCTGGAAGAAGCATGAAAAAAGGCCCGAGCTGGCAGCGTTGCTGGAGGCTAACTTTCTACAGTACGACGGCACCGGCGACGTACCCAGTCAGATTCACAGCTATCTCTCCACCAATCACAAGGACCTGCGCGGCCTGGACAAGAGTGACCGGCGCCTGATCGCCAAGGCCAAGGACCGCTGGTACGTGCCCGATCCGAACAAGGCGCAGGACTTGGAGAAGAAACGCGAGAAGGTGCTGCTCAAGGAGTTCGATACCTACCTGGCCGCCACTGGGCGCCGGCTAAAGGAGTTCCGACTGGAAGTGCTGCGCGCCGGCTTCAAGGACGCTTGGAGCAGGAAGGACTACCAGACCATCATCAAGGTCGCCCAGAAGATCCCGGACGAGGCGCTGCAGGAAGACGAGAAGCTGCTGCTCTGGTATGACCAGGCGCTGACGCGTACGGAGGCCGATGCGTGACGAATGGCGCCCCCGGCTTCGCCATCGGTGACTGGTGCTGGCATGCCCGACAGGCCTCGCCCTGTCGGGTGATCGACCGCCAGGACGTGTGGGGCGAGGTCGCCTATCGCGTCTGGCTGCCGGCCAAGGATGCCGTGGTGCGCGCCCGCGCCCAGGATCTCGGCGATCTGACTGCCGTGCGACCCACCGTGGAGCAGATCCTGCACACGGTCTCGGCGGCCAAGCTGCTCGACGCGCTGGAGGACAACCTGCTGCTGGCGCCGATCCAGTCGAGCGTGGTGCCGCTTCCGCACCAGCTCTACGCGCTGAACCGAGCCATGAGCCGGGATCGCATCCGTTACCTGTTGGCGGACGAGGTGGGTCTTGGCAAGACCATCGAGGCGGGCTTGATCCTGCGTGAGATCAAACTGCGCGGGATGGCGCGACGCGTGCTGGTGGTGGCGCCGAAAGGACTGGTGCGTCAATGGCAGGCGGAGATGCGGCTGCATTTCGGTGAGCATTTCCGCTTCATCGAGGCGTCCGAGCTGGCGGCGTTTCGCCAGTGGCGCGACAACGGCGCTCTTTCGGCTTCTGGGGGCGACGACAACCTCTGGCGCATGCATGACCAGGTGATCGTCTCGCTCGACTCGGTCAAACCAATCGAAGGCCGCCGTGGTTGGAGCCTGGAGCAACTCGCCACCTACAACCGCGAGCGCTTCGAGGACCTGATCTCGGCGGGCTGGGATCTGGTAATCATCGACGAGTCGCACCGCCTCGGCGGCAGCACCGAGCAGGTTGCCCGGTATAAGCTGGGCGCTGCCTTGGCCGAGGCCGCGCCCTATCTGCTCCTGCTGTCCGCGACGCCGCACCAGGGCAAGACCGACCAGTTCATGCGGCTAATGCAGTTGCTGGATCGCGAGGCGTTTCCGGACGAAGCCAGCATCCACCGTGACCGGGTGCACCCGTTTGTGATTCGCACCGAGAAACGGGCCGCCATCGACGCGGAGGGTCAACCGCTATTCAAACCCCGGTCCACGCGACTCCAAGCCGTGGCGTGGCAGGACAAGGATGCCGCCCAGCAGCGGCTCTACGAGGCGGTGACGGACTACGTCCGGCACGGCTACAACCAGGCGATGGCCGCCAAGCAACGGCACATCGGTTTTCTGATGATCCTGATGCAACGCCTGGTGACGTCCAGTACGGCCGCCATCCGCGCCACCCTGGAGAAGCGCCAAGCCCTGCTGGACGCGCCCCAGGCGCAGGCAAACCTGTTCGAGGCGGTGGACCCGGATGAATGGGCAGAGCTCGACGGCCAGTCCCAGCTCGACATTGCCCTGCAGGCCAGCGGCTGGGAGCGCGAGAGGTCGGAAGTCGAGATGCTCCTGGATCTGGCTCGCGAAACCGAGCGACAGGGGACGGATGCCAAGGCGGAAGCGCTGCTCGAACTGATCTACAAGCTCCAGCAGGAGGAGAACGACCCGCAGCTCAAGGTGCTGGTCTTTACCGAGTTTGTTCCCACCCAGGCCATGCTCGCCGAGTTCCTGGAGAGCCGGGGCTTCTCCGTGGCACTGCTCAACGGCGGGATGGACCTGGACGCGAGAACCCGCGCCCAGCAGGCCTTCTCACGAGATGTCCGGATACTGATCTCCACCGATGCCGGCGGCGAGGGCCTGAACCTCCAGTTCTGCCATGTCATCGTGAACTTCGACATGCCGTGGAATCCGATGCGGCTGGAGCAGCGCATCGGCCGCGTGGACCGCATCGGTCAGCCCCATGTCGTGCGGGCAGTCAACTTCGTGCTGGAAGACACGGTGGAGCACCGGGTGCGCGAGGTGCTGGAGGAAAAGCTCGCTGTCATTGCCCAGGAGTTCGGCGTCGACAAGGCGGCCGATGTGATGGACTCGGTGGAGGTGGAGCCGATCTTCGACGAACTGTTCGTGCACGGGCTGCAAGACCCAGCATCGATCGACAAGGAATGCGATGCAGTCATCAACCAGGTTCGGGAGAAGGTGGCGGCGAGTCGGAAGGACACCGATCTGTTGACGGAAGACCACGTGCTGGAAGCAGGCGATGCCCGCAAGTGGCGGGATCATCCAGCGCAGTATTGGTTGGAGCGTGCGATCACCGCCGGGTTGCCTGCGCGAGGTGGAGCGGCTGAGAAGGTTGGCGACGCTTGGCGTGTGAAGTGGGCGGACGGGAGCGAGTCTTCCCGCGTCTGCTTCGATGCGCGTACCGCCGAACACAACCCTGAGATGGAGTGGATCACGCTGGAAGACCCGCGCGCCCGCGCAGTCATCAGCGAGCTGCCGCGCTGCGTGGCGGGCCAGCCGCTGCCGATTGCGACGGTGACCGGCTTGCCCGATACGGTGCGTGGCGTGTGGTCGCTGTGGGAGATCAACATCAGCGCGTCCAACCTCTCCGAGAGCTTCTCCCGGCGGCGGTTCCTTCCCGTGTTTGTCACCGACGATGGTCGCACCTTCGTGCCGACCGCCAAGCGGATCTGGGATTTGCTGCTGACCGAGAACGTGACGCTTGCACCGAAGGTCGAGGTGGAGAACGCCTTGGCCTGCTTCGAAATATCGCTGGCTGCGGCCAAGGCCCAGGGGGAGCGGCTCTTTGAAGAGCTGCTGGGGGAGCACCGCACCTGGCTCGCCGAGGAGCGCGAACGGGCGCGCTACGCCTTCGAGGCGCGTTACCAGGCGATCGGTCGCATCGGTCTTCCCGCGGTCAGGGAGCACCGCCGCAAACGGCTCGAAGCTGAGCACGATGCGCGCATGGCGGCCCTGGCGGATGCGGAAGGCTGCACGCCGGATCTCAATGCGGTGCTGATGCTTCGCATTGGTCACCTGGGAGGTGCGCAAGCATGACAGCCTGGGTTGACCGCATCCTGAAGGAGTTTCCCGTCGATCTAGCCCGGCTCTGGATCGTCGCCGACCCGGACGATGTGTTGCTGGATGAGCAAGTGTTGTCGGGACTGCGCGAGCGTGGCTTTGAGGTACTGCCCTTCGAGGACAGCATCGCCTTCCGGGCAGAGTACGAGGAACGCTATCGGGCGGCGTGGGACCGGGGCGAGCCGGGTCCCTCCCGCGCACTAATCCTCCATCTGCGGGGAATGAACGTCGCCGACTTGCCTTGGGACTACCTGCGTCAGGCGCGGAAGCTGAGCCTGAGTCTCGCCGAGTTGTTCCCCAAGCTCAGCTATGCCGTGGTGAGGCAGCTGGGCAGCGAGATGCTGCCCGCGCTGTTCGAAGCGCAGGCGAGGCACGCGCATCAGTCGCTGGGCGAAGCGGCGACCAAGGAGTTCGTGCTGACGCACATCTTCCGCATCAGCCCGCACCTCATCACGCGGCCGGAGGACTTTTGGCGTGAGCTCCTCCGTCTGCACTACCGCGAGGCGGCCCTTCCGGGCGTGCTCGCGCAGCACGTGGGGCACGTGGTCGGTGAGCATAACGCATTCAAGGGCATACCCATCGCCGAGTTGTTTGCGCACAAGAGCATCACCCTGCGTGTGGTGCAGGAAGCCTGGTTTCGCTACCTCACTAAGCTGGGAATCACTGGTGCCCGCACCGGTGAACCCACGCCGCCCGATTACGTCGCAAAACTCGACTTGCCTTTCGACCACCATGACGTCCGGGTGATTGTCGACTCGATGTTCCTGGACGGCACGCTGCACCCGCTGGTGGTCCAGGGCGTGCCGGCCACCCTGCCGGAATGGGCCAAGGCGGGCGTGGTGCAGGACCCGGCGTCGATGCGGAACCTGGTGTTCGAAGGCATCAAGAGCCTGAAGGCGGAAGTGCCGACCATCCAGTCACCACACCGCGACTGGACCCATTTCTCGCGTCGGCTCGGCGAAGTCATCTCGCGTTTCCATGGATTGGATGCTGCCCGAGCGGAGAGCATCAAAGAAGCGATGCGAGACCTGGTCATCTCCGCCGACGATCAGCTGCGTGAATGGGTCGGGAAGCATTACGCGGACCTGCCGTCTTTGCCGGCGGCCAAAGGGCCGATCATGGTCCACCATGTGCCACGGTATCTGGCATTGCGCCGCGGCAACGGCGAGGCAAAGGTCGCACTGGTGGTATTCGACGGGCTGGCCGTAGACCAGTGGATTCAGATCCGGGAGAGCGTGATCAATCGGTCGCAGCGGCTGATGTTCGACGAGAACGCCTGTTTTGCGTGGCTGCCAACCCTGACATCGGTGTCCCGGCAGGCGCTGTTCTCTGGTCTGCGCCCGCGCGAGTTCGCCGACAGCATCGAATCAACCTCTCAGGAACCTGCGCAATGGACGCGGTTCTGGCAGGACCATGGTCTTCGCGCAAACGAGGTGCTGTACCGCAAGTCAGTCAAGCGCACCGATGACCTCCCCGCGCTTGAGGCAGCACTGAACAATCCGGCTGTGAAGGTGGCCGGCCTCGTCGTGGACACCGTCGACGAAATCATCCATGGCGCCGTCCTCGGAAAACGGGGCATCGCGGCACAGATCGCAAGCTGGTGCGAGTCGTGCTTTGTGGATCGTCTGTTCTCGATGCTGCTGGACAACGGATTCCACGTCTACCTGACCGCTGACCACGGCAACGTCGAAGCGGTGGGCATTGGCCGCCCGAACCAGGGAGTCGCGTCGGAACTGCGCGGGGAGCGCGTCAGGACCTATCGCAGCGAGGCTTTGATTGCGGAGACGGCGGCCGCCAATCCGGAGACCTTCCGTCTGGATGTCGCTGGACTACCCGCGAACTTCATGCCGCTATTCGCAGGAGGGCGCGGGGCGTTTGTGCCGAAGGATGACCAGGTCGTGGTTCACGGCGGCATCTCCGTGGAGGAGCTGATCGTGCCCTTCGTCAAAGTGAGTTACGTGAATTGAATCGAATGACGTCGTCAGCGCCGCAAATTGGCTTTGATCGCTTCATCCCGCTTGAATGGGCGGCTGCCGCGCTTAGGGTGCGTACAGAACTCGGCACGCTCGATGAGCTGAATACCTTGCTGGACGCTGCTGGCCTGGGCGTGGCAGCACGAAAGAAGACACGGACCGTACTGAATCGTCTGTGGCTGGAGCCACGTCCCGAACTCGCCGATTTCGCGGAGCGCGGTGTCGGAATTTTCAAAGCCGATCCGAGCGTACCTATCGCTGCTCTGACCTGGGGAATGGCCGTTGCCACCTATCCGTTCTTCGGCAAGGTGGCGGAGCTGGTGGGGCGCCTTTCGGCGTTGCAGGGTGACTGCGCTTCTGCCGAAGTCCATCGCCGGATGAGCGAGTCCTTTGGCGAACGCGAAGGCACGTACCGGATGACCAACATGGTGCTGCAGTCGCAAGCAAGCTGGGGCGCGATTGAACGCGTCGAGAAAGGCAAGCGCCTCGTGCGCATGAAGCCGATCGTGGTCAGCAACGAACAGGCTGTGGCCTGGCTGGTCGAGGCGGCACTGCGTTACGTCGGCAAAGCGGTATCGGTTCCGACCCTGTCGTCGCTGGCGGTGCTTTATCCCTTCGTGTTGGAACAGCCGCTTGGCTACCTTGCGTCGAAGAGTCCGAACCTGGAAGTGAGGTCGGAGGGAGCCGGGAACCAGTTCGTGTGCCTACATCCTGGACGGTGACAATCGCTCATGCCCTTGCCAAAAGCCATAGAGCCCACCGTCGCACGCACGAGGAAGGCGATTCGGCGACGAATCGCGGCATTGTGGCAGTACGCATACAGAGCCAAATACCGGCTTGCAGGATGGGGACTTCGATATGGCAGCATCGCATTTTCTGCGGGTCTGGTCCTTCTCGTTTCAGCCAGCTTTTATCTGTCACCGGCTCTCCAGTCCACGCTTGAAGTCCACTACGCAACAGAACAAGCGATCGAGGGGCTGCGCGGCCTGATTCTGAACACCGGAAGCGCGCTGATCGGTGCGGCCGCCATTGTGACATCGCTCGTGCTATTCGCCATGCAGGTAAACATTGAGCGCATGCCTCACGGGCTATTTCGTCGTCTGAGTGCGGATCTGAAGTTGCTCGGCGCGTTCGCGCTGGCATTCCTCCTGGCAATCGGCGTCGCCACGCTGTCGACGTTCGTCGATCAAGCTCGACTGGCGCACGTCGTTCTCGCGACCTCCTGGGCGGTCGGATTCATACTGATCTCGTTCATGTACGCCTATCGGCGCGCTTTGGTTCTCATCAATCCCTTGCAGCAACTCGGCATACTCATTCAAGACACCCGGAAGGAATTGCGGACCTGGGCTCGGCGGGCTCAGCGGGCAATGCCACTCCTTGAGCGCGAAGAACCTGCAAGTGCCACGTCGTCACCCACGGACTCCACGCATGACTTGGCCCGTACGGCCTTCTTCCAGATCAACAATCGATGGACCGATGGCGCGAAACGAGCGATCCGACATGCAATGTCGTTTGCTCGGCGCTATGCAGAGCAAGGGGATTATGAAGTTTCCGGCGCGGCGCTGAACGCCGTCGTCGGCATCAATGCTGCATACATCGAGTCCAAGGGGAAAACCTTCTACGCCAATAACCCATTTGTCGACAATCCTCTTTCCAGCGACAGTTTCTTCAACGACACACTGGAGCACCTGCGGCAAAACGCCCAGAGTGGGATTGCGCGCCGGGATGAGCAGCAAATCGAACAGACATTGCAAGCTATGGCTGCGCTTGTTCAGGTGTATCTGGGCATCGATTACTCGAGCCCATTTGCTGCAAAAAGCCACGCACAACTCGCCGCAGGATACCTTTCGAGCGCGGTACAGACCGTGGTTCCTCACGATATGGCCGATGTTCTGCTGGAGGGACAACGGCTGATGGGACAGTCTGCGCGATATGTCCTCGCCCATGGAGATCCGAATGACATAGCGGTACTCAGTGAAAAGATTGCTTTGATCGCGTGCACTGGCTGCGCGAAAGAGGATTACCGCCCAGTTACGATGGAAGGCATGACGCAGCTTGCGAATCTGACTTTCGACCTCCTTCGATCCAGGAGCCACGACATCCATTTCGCGGTTGGAGAAATCCGCCGAGACGTGGCCTTGGTTGCGAAGTTGTTTCTTAAGGTGCCAGATGCACCTCTATCGAGCAGCCATAGCACATTCCTGGGGCCGTACTACTCGTCGACGAGCATGCAGAGCTTGAGGGCGCGGCTTACTGCCTTGGCAAACGCGATCTCTGAAGCGCAACCGGACAATGCGGACGCCCAATCGGTCATACGGAACATCGAGCATTGGGCAGACGGCCTCTACCAAACGGAGAAAGAGCTACTTCTTGCAGCCATACAGGCAAAATCCCACTTCGCGTTTGACATGATTCACTGGATAACGGGCGTGACGGAAATCCTGTTGGCAGTGTCAAATGCGCCCGCATGCGACCATCACAGCCAAGAGGAACTTCGGAAGCATGCGCGCTGGTTGATCGCTACATTGACCTGGATTCCCGATGACAAGGACACGGTGACGTTCGTTGAGAATTTCCGGATGACCGAGACGTTGTTCGAAGCTGCAATGGACGCGCGCAATCGCGGTTGTGATGATATCGCTAAGGAGATCGGGGAAAGCCTGTTGTCGTGGACGTTCAAAGGCGGGAGATACGAAACAGGATGGGGCGTTCTGGAAAGGGGACTTTGCGGTCTCGCTGCATTCGTTCTACTCGGTGGGGATGAGCAGGTTGTGGAGCTCAGAACGGCTATAGCAGCTCGTTTGTCTGGCGATGCGGCGCCAGAGCGGGAAATCCGAGAACGTGCGGCAAGAAGGATTGTGGAACGGGCTGCGAACCTGCACCGGCACGGACACTGGTCATCCCGGATCGATATGGCGATCGCTCAATCCGATCACGCGAAACTGCGCTCTCTTCTTGAGGAAATCGCTGGCCTGCTGTCGCCGGGCCTGGGTCACCAGATGCCGACGGTCTGATGTCAGCTGGACACCAGCAGGAAGACTTCTGCTTCGCGGCGGGCCACCAGTCCCGGTAGTATCTTCCCGCCGCCATACACCCACCGCCGCAGCTCCTTGGCAGCGCTCGACCAGTCGCGCTGGTTGACCCGGCGCCGTAGAGTCGAGGTCTGCAACCGCCCTGCGCCGAGGTTGAACGTGAAGTCCGCGATGGCCGCGAGCCGTTCCTCGGGCTCCGTCGCCAGCACCGGACAGTAGCGCAGTGTGGCGGCGAGCGCGGTTCGCAGATCCTGGGCCAGATAGATATCGCCCTCGTCCTCGGTGATGGGCGGATGGTCGGACTTGCAAAGGTGACCGTAGCCGATGGTCCAATACCCTGCCGGGCAGACATAGGGGTGCGCGAGACGCTGCGGATCGTGCTTGGGAACACGATGGAAGCCCTCGAAGCGCTTGGCCAGGTCGACCGCGGTCGACGGGACTTCGATCACGGGCGCACCCGATCGAACACGCGGCCGAGGAACCAGAAATTCAGCACGCCGGCCCATAGCGCTTGGTCCGCCTCGGTCCAGGCGGCCTGGATGGCCGGAATCCAGTCCACGCCGGCATCGACCGCGCCGGCGAAGGCGGCGGTCTTGGCCGCGCAGTACAGCGCCATGAACCAGTAGGTGATCACCGGCCGCACGCTGCTGGAGAGCGCGTCGGCCCACCGGACGCCCGACCGCTGGCCCTGGGCGGCGACGGCTTCCCGCAGCGCCTCGACCGCACCGCTGTTCCAGGCGGCCTCGCCGGCGGCGGCGATCTCGGCCATGCGCTGGGCGCCGCGCTGCTTCTCGAACTCCAGCGCCTTGTCCTGCATCGCCAGCTCGTGACCGCGCTCGCCCTTGCGGTCGAGCCATTTGAGAATCTCGGGCGCCAGACGGAAGGCCCCGCCGAGGAGGCCACCAAGCAGGGTCTCGATCATTGGCCACCTCCGAACACCTTGAGCTTGATGAGAGCACCCGCCACGAGCGCCAGCAGGAATCCGGTGGTGACCATCTTGACGACGGTCTGCCACGCAGTGTGCTTGGCGGTGTTGAAGGCTTCGAGCAGACCGCGCAACTCGCGGATGTCGTTCGCCGCCTCGGGACCATCAAGGCCGACGTCGACCAGGGCGCGCCTCGCGCCGCGCTCGGCGGCGCGCGCGAGCAGCTCTTCGAACTCGTCGCGCGACATGACGACCATGCCGTCTTGCAGGGTGGGTGGGCTCATCGTTGGTCTCCGAAAACGAAGAACCCGCCGGGCGGCGGGTTCGGTGGATGATGGAAAGGGAAGCGATCAGACGGCGATGCCCGGGCTCCAGCCGGTCGCCTTGTAGACGGAGAGCACGCCCTCGTCCTCGATGAAGCAGGTCCAGCCGATCTTGGGGGCGTGGTACTCCCACGCGCCGGCGATGCGCACCGCGATCTGGTCGGTGCGACCCGCCCAGGCGCCGGTGGCCGCTGCCGGGACGATGTAGCGATCGCCGTCCACCGGTGTCGCGGGTGGGGTGGCGAGGTCGCGGTCTTTGACCGACAGACCCACCACGGCGCCGAGCCGCTTCAGGTTGGCGTCCATGCCGCCGTTCCAGTTGTGTTCGCCCTGGGCCCAGCCGTAGGCGAGGCCGAGGTTCGGGTCATTCAAAGCCATCAGGTACCTCCGTAGTAGTCGCCGTAACGCAGGCCATAGCCGGTACGGTCGAATTCGATGACGTGTTTCTGCCAGGACACGTAGCCGTCGCGGCTCGCCTCGATCTCCACCTTGACGTGCGCGTTGACGCGCCCGAGGCCGGAGTCGGCGAGCTCCTGCGCCAGCGGCCAGGTGGTACCGCTGCCGGCGATGCCGCTCACCGTGCGGCGCAGCGAGCCGTTCTCGTTGTAGAAGCGCACGGTGACGGTCTGGCCCGCCTCCGGCGTGATCGCCCCCTCGGTCTGCAGGACGAGGTAGGCGGTCTGGGACTGGCGGTTGCGCGTGGCCCAGCTCACGTTGATCTCGCCGGCCACCGCGGTCGGATAGCGTTTGCCGTTGATCTGGGCGTTGCCGGGGCAGTACGGACGGATGAAGCGCTTGTTGAGTGGCAGGCTCATCTCCGTGGCCGCCGCCTCGGGCAGCGTGCCGCGTGCCGTGCGGGTGAGGAGCTTCACGCGCACCGTCTCGCCGGCGACGTACTCGGGCGTGAGGTAGTGGCGGAAGCCGTCGACGAACCAGATGCGGCTGCCGGCCGGGTGGCTTGCCGGCACCGTATCGAGCATCCCGCGCTCCAGGGTGACGGTCTGGGTCGCGAGGTCGAGCGACACCACCTTGAGCCATTCGCCGTCGATCACCGTGAGTCCCCCGGCAGTCACCTCCTCGAGGCCGATGCCGGAGGTCAGCCCCACGCTCACCTGAACGGCCGACTGCGGCAGCATTGCCGTGAGAACCGCCGTGGGCGTGAAGATGCCGAAACCCTTGTCGGTGAAACTTCCGCTGACGCGGGCCAGTGCCTTGAAGCCGAAGGCGTCCGACGAGGGGCGCGAACCGCAGGCTGCCACCAGGCCGTCGAGATCGTCGATGTCGCCGAGCAGGCTCTGGGACTCGCCGGTGAAGTCCTTGACCACCGACCAGTACGGCACCTCGAACAGGGTCTGGTGGGGGCACGGTGCCGGCAGGCTGGTCGGCTCCGTCCAGCCCGAGGGCGGCGGCGCCGAGTAGACCGACTGCGGCAGGCCGAAGATGTCCTGCACGCACTCCACCCGCACTGCCCCGTTCGCCAGCTCCCCGTAGGCGATGCGGGCGACGCGCATCACCATCTGGTCGATGCCGTAGGGCGGCCAGGAGAGCTTCACCACGTCGCCGATGTTGAGGCCTGAGGCCTGGCGGTTGGCGACGAAGGTGCACTTGGCGAGGGGGCTTACGAGCTGCTTCAACTCGCGCATGGCCACCCGGTTGGCCAGCTCCGCTCGGCTGATGCCGGGGTAGTTGACCGTGGTCGCCACCACCCCGCCGTTGAGCTGCACGGCGGCGATGTCCTGCACCGTGACGCTGCCGTCCTTGTCCGTGGTGCCGTCGCGGTAGACGACGGTCACCTGGTTGGTGATCTCGCCCCAGGAGGGCCGCGTGAACTCTTCGATGCGCAGGATGTTGCCCGGATCGAAGGTCGGCAGGCTAGAGAGCGTGTAATCGGCGCGCGCGAGCTTGAGGGTGAAGATCCCGGTGCGCGGATGGACGTAGAGCAGCCCGTCCACGTGCCGGAGCACCGACAGGATGAAGTCCTCGATGGTCTCTTCCTTGTTCCACAGCAGCGACAGCCCGAAGCCCTCGGCATGGAGCGTGTCGGCGGCCGCCGTGAAGCTGGCATCGTCGATGTCACTCGTCGGGTAACCCATGCCCCACTCGCCGTTGGTGAGGCACTCGCGCACGATGTGGGCCGGGTTGGCGTCGCCGGAGATCTCGGCCTTGGCCGCGTACCACTGCCTCGGCACCCGCTTGGCGCGCACCGACCAGGGCTTGATGTAGGGGTTCATGGCCGCGACCCACACCCGGCGCAGGATCAGCGACACCACGCCGCGGAAGGCCGGAACGTCGGCGCCGAGACGCTCTTGCAGGTAGGCGTTGCGCCCCTGGGTCGGCCCGCCCATCAGGATGTCCACCGGCCCCTGCACGCCGCCCTCGCGCTCCTCCCCGCCGAAGAGATTGGGGTTGTCGATGGTGATGGTGGTGTTGCCGGTGACGTTGCCCGACCAGGCGACGCGCTCGCCCACGCGGATCTCGGTGATGGCGTCCAGCGGGCCGTGGCACAGGGCGAGGTGGGCGCCGAGGCCGTACCAATAGCCGACCGTGTACTCCTGGCTGCCTTTTCCGCCGCCGCTCATCCTGCCTGCTCCGTCTGTGCGCTTCGCGCATCCCTCGTTGCGCTCAGGACCAGCACTTCGTGCTGTCCTGCGGCCCTTTGGGCCTTGTCGGCTTCCTCGGCGACGCGGATCGCCATCGCGTCACCCGTGGCGCGCAGCCAATCGGCCGGGACACCTCGCTCCACGAATTCGGCCCAGGTGTGGCTGCGCCCCTCGAACCAGCGACGCATGCCGCGGGCGCAGTAGCCCAGGGCGCGGGCATGCTCCAGCCGAGCGATGGCCTCGCTCACTTCTTGCCCCCGGAGGACTTGCGGATCGGCCGCACTTGGACGTCGCCGTACCAGACCACGTTCGGTCCCGAGATCACCCGCGTACCGAACAGCACCGGGATGGGGGCGTCCTGGGAGGCGATGGGCACATCCTTGTCGCCGATCTGGCCGGGCTGGGCGTCCTGCACTTTGGGGCGCGGCGCGAGCAGCGCCGACAGGACCGTGGTGACGACCCAGATGATGATCTGTTGCCACATGGTGAAATCTCACACGATGGCGTCGCCGGTGAAGGGGTTCTTCACCGGGATGAAGGGGAAGCCGCCGAAGTTGTCCAGGTTGCCGAACCTGTCCTTGCAATGCGCCATCGTGTGGTCGCAGCCGGCATAGAGCTGGACCGCATCGCCCGCCGTGAGGCCGACCATGGGCGCGACCAGCGTGAGGTCGATCCCGGCGTGACCGACGATCATGCGCGCGCCGGCGGTGGTGGCGAGCATGCCGCCCACGAAGTAGCCGTCCGGCCGGCTGGCGGCGACGGCGACCTGGACGGTCACGCCGCTCACCGCCGCTACGGCGCCGTCCACGCGGAAGCTGTCCTTCAGCGCGCCGCATCCGCTGGAGTACAGCACGTGGCGGCACAGCAGCTGGTAGCGGGCACGCAGGCCCGGCCGCTTCAGGCTCGAGGCGATGGGCTCGCACTTGAGGGTGGCCTCGGCGCCGGACAGCCGCGCGCCGGTGATCCGCCCCTTCCAGTAGGTGATGAACTCGGCGTCGCCGACATGGCGCCGGTAGAGGGTCACGCTCACCACACCCTCGGGCGGGGCGGCGAGAAACAGACTCGCCACGGCCAGGTCGCGCGGCATGCGGATCTCCAGCCCCAGCCGCGCGAGCTCGTTGCTCTGCTCGAGGCCGCCGCGCGAGATCGTCGCCGGCTGATAGGTCTCGGATTGGTAGTCCACCGCCGCCTGCCCCGAGGTGTAGAGCCAGCGCTGCGCGCCCTGGGAGAAGCGGTAGAGCTCCTGCGGTTGTCCGTCGTGGGCGGACTGTTCGATGCCCAGATAGCTCATGGTCTTAGCTCATGATCTCAACGTTCGGGTGGAGAGCTGCACGCGCGCCGTGGTGTCCGTCTCCCAATGCAGCTCGACCGCGTCCTGGTCGAGCCGGGCCAACTCCAGGCACGAGACCTGCAGGAATTGCTGGGGTTCGAGGGTCGCGCCCAGCGGCGCGTCCAGGGAGAGCAGTTCCTCGTCCTCGGAGATCTCGTTCGCCCCGGTGATACGGCGATGGAAGGTGCCGGCCGTGGTGAGGAGCCGGAGGTCGCGCCGCAAGGGATCTGCAGCGACGAAGCGGGCATAGCCGACGTTGCGGACGATGAGGCCGGCATCCGTGGCCGCCACCGTGCGGCTGACTTCGAGGTCGGACTCGAAGGTCGGCAACCAGCAGGGATTCGCCCGTCCCGCGCGTGCGGCGAGCCAGCCCCGGAAGGCGGTCGCCGCGCTCCGGTCGGTGAGCAGCCAGGTCAGCGTGCGGCCGATGAGTGGGGTGCCCGATTCGTCGTCGAAGGTCGGCAGTCCCGTTCCGTAGTCGATGATCGAGAGCTTCCTCCGCCACCTGTCCTCGAGGTCGGTGCTCCGGTTGGGCCGCCAGTCGAACACCCGGTAGCCCTGATAGGCCGGGCCATAGTCGGCGACCGCGGGCGTCGTGATGTCCTCGATGCCGAAACGGCAGCGGCCGACGGCGATGGTGTCGGTGGGACGCGCCACGGCCACCTCGCCCTCGAGGCGGGCGAGCCGCGCCGGAAACACCCGCGTGCCGGCCGGCCAGCTTCCGGCCAGGGGAAGCTTGAGGGTCAGCGTGTTGCCGGCGATGGAGAGGATCTCCACCGCCTCGTGCCGCGTGTTGGAGCGCCACAGCACCGCCAGGCCGCCGGCGTGGTAGTCGCTGTTGGCGGCGTCCTGCACGGTGAGCGCGGCGCTGCCGACGGCGGCCTCGCCCGCAAGGGTGGAGACGTCGGTCCACACCGGCAGGCAGTAGATGCGTGCGCCCCAAGCGAACAGAAGGTGATCCAGCACCAGGGCGTCCCGGCCCTCGATCAGGAATCCATACTCGAAACCGCGTCGCGGCAGCTGCCGCAGGCGCACCCGCTGCTCGGTGCCGTCGTAGGACTCCAGCACCTCGGTGAGCCATTCCAGCCGCTCGGTGATCCCTTGCGACCAGTCCGGACGCATGCCAAAGACCACCACGCGGCGGCCGGTGACCACCAGCAGCGCGGTGAGCCCGCCGGCAAAGACGAAGCGGTAGGCGGCGTCGATCACCGGCGCCCCGCGCGTGCCCGCTGCGAAGGTGTAGAGGCGCGACTGCAGCGGCCCGAAGGCGAGCGGCGGCGCCGGCTGGCCCGAGAGCAGCAGCCCGTCCGTTCCGGTCTCGTCGATGGCATCGAGCGTCTGCGCGTCGAACCGAGCGTTCCACACCTCCAGCACCCGCTCGACCGGACTCACCAAGTTGCCGAGATCGATGTTCGAAGGGATGACGTGGATGCGGTGATACCAGTCGGCCCCGAAGGCGGGCAGCAGAGCGCCTGCGAAGCCGAGCCGCAGCTCGTCGACGGGCTGGGTGTCGAGTCGCGTACCCGGACGCATGACCGAGCTCGCACTCGGGTCGAACGGAAAGGCGACCGGCACGCGCTCGGAGACCTCCGGCGAGCGCGACCAGGTTGGCGGCTCCTGGCGGGCGGCACCGGGCAGGATGGAACCGGGAAAGGTCGGCATGATCCGCTTAGGGGATGAGTCTCACGGCATAGCCGTGCACGCCGCTCTTGCCGTTCTTGGAGTGGGCCGGGAAGGCCATCCACTGCTCGGCGCCCAACGCGAAGGCCTCCGCCGGCGCGTAGTGGGTGATGTTGAGGTAGCGCAGGTGAGCGGTGTGGCCGAAGGGCGAGAAGAAGCCGCTTGGCCGCTCCGCGAACACGTAGAACGGGATCATGGGCGTGACGCCGTTCAGCGTGTTGGGCGTATGCCCCCACCAGTAGCGCGCGAGACTGTTGCGTGGGGTGCCCAGTCCCTCTTCCCACATCGCCTTAGCACGCTTGCCGGTCAACGGCGAGTTCTGGCAGACCGAGAACCAGGTGTCGGCCGAATCCACCGTGCCGCGCACGAAAGTCTGGCCGTAGCCTTTGTAATCGTTGAACGGCAGACCGCCGTGCCGATCGTAGGGGTAGCCGAAAACGTAGTCGTTGAAGCCGCTGTACGTGTAGGTGTAGGCGTCCGAGCCGAACGTTCCTGATACGAACGCCCCGCCGCCGTAGCCGCCGAACTTCGTGAGCTCCCCGAAGGCGAGATGGTGATAGACGCCGGGCGAGACCTCGGCCACACACATGATCAGTTCGGGCGTGGCGGCCGAGAGTAGGTGGTAGGTGTTGGCGGTGCCCACCTCGAACAGGCCGCAGGCCTCGGCGCGGTAGCTCGTGGTGTTGCTCACGTAGCTCGCGTTGACGATCGATCCGGGTTGATCCCACCAGGGCTTGCCGGCATCGAATCCCGTCGAGCCGATCAGCCAGACGCCGGTGACGGTGTTGTAGCGCGTGGAGAGGCGCTCGTTCACCGCGGAGCGCAGATGGACGTAGAGCCCGCCCTTGGCAAGCGACAGGGTCTGCCCGGTGCCGTCGGGGACCCAGCGCAGCTGGGTCCAGCCGTTGGCCACCGCGAACACGCGCAGGGCATCGAGCAGCTGATCGGGGTTGGCGGAGGTGCCGGTCTGGTAGGCCATGGTTGTTTACTCCAGGCGCAGCGCCCAGTAGTCGCGCACGCTGGTGCGATACACGTTCTGCACCACGAGGTGGTCCACGCCGCCCACCGTGATCAGGTTCTCGGCGGCGTTGTTGAATCCGGAGACGTGATAGATGCCCTCCAACTCGCCGAAGAGATCGTGATCGGTGCCGGAGTTGTTCTGCGTGAGCACCACGGGCGAGAGCACGTAGGTGCCGTCCGGCGCCTCGCGCAGGTTGCCGAGATAGGTGTAGTTCGTCGGCCAGACCGGGCGCGGCCCGTCGTAGCGATACTCGGACGACGAGTAGGCGAGGTTCTGGAACGGCAGCCAGGCGCCCGAGGGGCCGCGCAGCATGCAGGCGGTGTTGGCGTTGTTCTGTCCGTCCTCGCCCGGGTCGACGAAATGGCGGTGGTTGGGCGAGGTCACGCTGTAGTTGCGGCCCCGCTGGCCGGTCATCGAGCCGCCGACGAGCAGCGGGTACGGGTACTGACCCGGCGTCGCGTAGGGCAGGACGAAGCCCAGGTGCGCCGCCTGGTAGACGGTCGAGATCTTCGCCACCACCACGGCACGTCGGCCGTTGGCCACGAACCAGTACGGGATCGCCGTGTTCCAGAGCGACATCATCGGCAGCCAGCCGCTGATCGCACCCGGTTGCGTGTAGAAGTCGTTGGCCGGGTTGAAGCCGATGAAGCCGTTCAGGTCCCACATGTAGTAGCCGGCCGTGGCGTTCTCGTAGGCCCGGATGCCGCAGTAGATCTCCTCGGCACCGGCCAGCCCGGGCGCCTTGAGGATGAGCTCTTTCGTGGCGGCGTCCGTCGTCCAGTGCAGCGCCTGCCACTGCTGGCCCGCGGCGACCAGATTCGGGTGAGCGGTGAGGAAGGCATGGAAGCGGTCCAGCAGATCGCGGTAATCGCTGGCCGTGCCGATTTCGAACGCCATTTACGCAAGCACCTGTCTGACGGCTCCCGCATTGCGTTGCAGGATGTTGAGGATGGTCTTCTCGCCCGCGGACGAGTTGAGGTAGTCGGCGGCCATCGCCGGGTCGATCACGTTGACGATGCGCACGCCCTGGCCCTGGGGTTGCGGGGGCGGCGTCTCGGGCACCAGCCCGCCGGCGGCGAAGGCGAGCCGGGGCCCCTGGATGCGCGGTCCGCCTTCGATGCCGTTGATCGCCTCCAGGAACGCCACGCCCACGCGCTTCACGGCGGCGGCGTTGAGCACGTACTCGCCGGCGGAGAGCCGTGCCGGGATCGAGTCGCTGGTGGAGGTGCCCGGACCGGTGACGTAGCCGCCGCCGGCGAAGCCCTGGAACAACGACGAGACCAGCGATCCGAGGCTTCCACCGCCCGCGCCGCCGCCTCCGAACAGGCTGCCGAACAGCGCCTCAGCGAGCTTCTGCGAGGCGATGCGGTTGATGGCGGCCAGCACCGAGCGGGCGAAGTCGGCGAAGGCGTCCTTGGCCGATTTGGCGCCGCTGCCGATGGCCTCGAACATCTGCGCGAAGCCGTCCTGCACCGCCCCGTCGACGGCGACCGCCACGTCGTCCACCACGAGCTTCACCTGTGCGATCTCGTTCTTCCAGGTCTGTACCCGGGCGACGGCCTCCGGGCCAATGGCCGCGGCGGCGGCCTCCAACTGCGGCTGGAGCGCATCGAGCGATTCGCCAGTCTGGCGATGCAGCGCAAGGATTTGGCTTCGTGCCTGGGATTCGGTGAGCAGCCCCGACTGACGCTGCAGGTTGATCGACTCCTCGGATGCACGCATCCGGGCGAGCGCGTCGTTGAATTGGCGCTCGTAGTCGGCGAGATCGGCGGCCGCCGATTTGACGTCGATGAGGCGCCCGACCGTGGCCGCGCCTTCGGTGTCGCCCTCGGCACGCAGCCGCTCGATCAGGGTCTGGTACTGTCGCTCGATCGCCGCGCGTCGATCCTGGCTGGTCGCCGCCCCGGTGAGGTCGAGCAGTTCGTCGCGCACCTTGGCAAGCTCCTCGCGCAGCTCGCGCTCGGCCTGGGCGGCCTTGCGGGCATTGGCGACCTCGACATCCGCGCGCTTGTTGTTGAGGACGGTGAGCTCTGCTTCGAGCTTGGCGACCTCGGCTTTCGCCTTGAGGCGTGCCGGTTCGTCCTTGCCGGTCTTTTGCAGGCGCTGCTGCTCCGCGAGCGAGACCTGCACGCGCCGGATCTCCGCATCGATCTCCTGCTGTTCGATCCGGGTCTTGGCAGCGTAGTAGTCCTTGAGCGAGATCAGCCGGTCTTCGAGAGATGCGTCCAGCGCCCGCGCCTGGCGATCGAACGCGTCCTTGAGGAGCTTGAATTCGGCCTCGGCCTGGGCCTGAACGAGGGCGAGCTTCGCTGTTTCGCCCCCCTTGTCGGATGTCGGCTTGGCCGGTGGTTGCGGACGGCCGAAGACGCCCGGCTGGGTTGATTCGGGGCGGACTCGCCGGGCGATGGCTTGCGCAGCCTCCCCAACGTAGTCGCGGGTGAGGGCGTCTCGAACCGTTCCCGCCAGTTCCTTTCCGAAATCCCGCACCTCACCGAGCTGGCGGCTGAGTGCTGCGCGCAGCGCCTGCATCGAAAAGTCGCCGCTGAAGGCCGCTGCCACGTCCTGGCCCAAGGCCTTCGCCAGCTCTCCGATGTCGGAAAAGGCGCTACGAAAGCGCTCGACCAGGAAGGCGGCCGTGATGCCCACGACGCTGCCGATGGCGTTGAACGTGCCGATGACGACGTTCACCATCGCGCGGACCGCCGTGCCGACGGCGTTCACCGCGCCGACCATCGCCGCGCGCACGCGGGCCCAGGACAGGTCGTTGATACCGACCAGCCTTCCTAAGGCGCTGACGACTTCGCCGACCTTCTCGACGACCAGGTCCCAGGCGGCGGCGACGATCTGCTTGAACGAGGCGGTCCTGCCGCCGAACTCGACCACGGCGTCGCGCGCCGAATAGAGTGCGCCCGCGAGCAGCCCCGCGGCGGTCACGATGACGCCGATGGGCCCGCCCAGGAGCGCGAGCACCCCGCGCAACAGACCCGCGGCGCGACCGAGCAGGGACGTGGACGCTACTGCCTGAGCCACGGCACCGGAAGCAGCGGTGGCTTGCAGCTGGGCCTTGGCCGCATCCGCGACCAGCGCGCTGGTGGCAAGCCCTTGTGCACGTGCCTGAGCCAAGGCGGCATCGGCGAGCCGCACCCGAGCGAGCGCCTCGGCTTCCAGCGTGCGCAGGTTGGCCAGGCGCGCGGCCGCTTCCGCCCGGGCGGCAGCAACACTGGTCGCGAAGGCGCCTGCCATCCGCCCGAAGGCGGCGACCAGCACGACACCGGCCAAGTCGATCAACAGCTCGAGATGCCCGGCGACGAACTGGATCGCCTGCGCCAGTCCCGCCGTCAGACCCGAGCTCGCGTCGCGTTCGCCGAAGGCTCGCTGGAAGGCGTTCCTGAGGCGGGTGAGCGCACCCGACACCGTATCGGGGAGGCTCGCGTACTCCTCGGCGAGGCGCGTCCGCTCCTTGAGCAGGACGTCGAGCACGGCCTTCGAGGTGATCTTGCCTTCCTGGGCCAGGGCCCGCAGTGAGCCGAGCGGCACGCCCATGCCGTCGGCGATGGCCTGCGCCAGGCGCGGCGTCTGCTCGATGACGGAATTGAACTCCTCACCGCGCAGCTGGCCCGAGGCGAAGGCCTGCCCCAGCTGCAGCAAGGCACCTGCCGCCGCGTCGCTGGATGCGCCGGAGAGCGACACGGCCTGACCGATGGCATCGGTAGCCGCCAGCACGTCCGCCTGCGAACGCCCCAACGCCTGCACCGAGGGTGCGAGCCGCGCATAGAGCGTGACGGTCTCTGCCAGGGGCGCGCGGTTTTTCTGGGCGATCTCGAAGAGGGCCGCGTCGGCGCGGTTGAACTCCTCTTGCGAGGTGACCGCGAGCTTGAGGCGCGCCTGCAGGTTCTTGTACTGGTCGGCGACCTCGACCAGTTCGCGCACCCCCAGCCCGATGCCGATCGCGCCGCCGATGCGGGAGAGCACTTCTCCGACCTGGGCGGCTTCGCCGCGCAGGCGGGTGAGATTTCCCTGTACGGACTGGAAGGCCCGTCGCGTCTCATCGACGGCGGTGATGAGGATCTGGGCACGGTTACCGGCCACGTTCAAACCTTCGACATTGCTTTACGGATGGCCGCCGTCAGGCGGGGAAGATCGCCTCGCACTGAGCGGGCGAGGTCGAACCGTTTTCTCAAGCTCACGCGTCGCACGAGCACGGCGATGGGAATCTCCTGGCCGCGCCGCACGCGCTTGGCGCCGGTGCGCTCCCGCTCGGCACGGCGAAAGCGCGCGAGCGGCCGGGCGTTCTCGGCGATGTTCTCGGCCATCAGGATCTGCCGGCCGTTCTTTTCGATGAAGAAGGCATTGCCGGAGCGCATCAAGGCATCGATCACCCGGGCGAACGCCTTGCGCCCGATGCGCCGGTGCTGCGGCAGCAGCGGGATGAGCATCCGCCCCCGGATCGTTCCGCCCTGTTCGTGGATACCCAGCCAGGGCACTTTCGAGCCGATGTAGAGGGCCGGGAATTCCTCGGCCTTGCGGTCGAACACCTTGGCGTGCATCGAGCGGAGGAACTTCGGCTTCACGACCTTGAAACCGGCGCGCATTTCGCCCCGCGCCCGCTCGGCCATCGCCTTGCCGGTGTCGCGCATCGCGCGGGCCACGGCGGTGTGGATCGCCTTGCGGGTGTCGCCCTGCCAGGCGCTGAAGCGCCGCCGATCCAGCAAACCGTCAGCGACCAGATCGATCTTCATCACGCATGCCTCGATGGAGTTCGGCCTGGAGCTCACGGATGCCGTCGCGACTGCCCTGGGCGGCAGCGGTCATGACGGCAAGCCGGGTGGCGAGCCGTTCGTGTTCGAGGCGGCGATCGGCGGCGAGGAAGGCGTTCAGCTGGCCCAACGTGTAGCCGAGGATGTCCGGGTAGCGGTGACCGCCCCGAATCAGGCGGGCGATGGCGTCAGCCCAGCCAAACGGCCGTTCAGACGCTGCGCCAGATCGCCCACTTTCGGCGCGATCCGGCGCACGAAAAAATCCGCGTTCACCTCGAACACGGTCGCCGCCAGGGTGATCGCATCGTCGAGGGCCAGCGCGTCCACCCACTCGCGCGGTTGGCGGCTGGCGATCGCCAACCCGGAGAGCAACGCATCGCCGTGGTCCGAGAGCAAGGCGAGCCAGTCCGGTTCGTCCGCCAGTCGTTGCGCGAAGGGCTGCACGGCCTTGAGCATCGCCGGCAGCTCGCCGAGCACCAGCGGGCTGATCGCGAGGCGTTGGCCGGCCAGATCCACAACTTGAGGCTGCGGCACGAGAACATCCAGATCGGAAGCACTCATCGTCATCCCCCTCACAGCAGCACGATGCGGCCGAACTGGCCGAGGTCGCCGGCGGCGGGCTTGAGCGTGTCCGCGAGCACCTGGCCCGAGAGCTCGAACTTCAGCAACTCGTCGGTGATGACCGAGAGCTCCTTGGCCGGGTTGATGGCCACGCGGTAGAGGTCGATCACCACCTCGCGGTTGCCGTCGGCGGTGTTGAGCCCCTCGAAGCGCACCCAGCGCTCTGGCAGCGGCTGGGTGAACATCGCGGTGACCGAGGCCGTGCCGTAGGCGTAGTCGACCTTGAAGGGCTCGACGTAGGGTCCACCGGTGGTGGCGTCGAGGATCACCAGCGAGCCGTGCTTGGCGTTCACCGAGTACTGCGCGGCCGGCAGGGTCTTGGGGGTGGCGCTGGAGTCCTTCACCACCACCGAGGAGACGTCCTGCTTGGCGAGCAGGTAGAGGCTGCCGGGGGTGACCGGGTTCGGCAGCGCCTCCGCGGTGACCGTGCCCGGGGTCTGGGCGGTGGTGGCGCCGTAGAGGGCGAGCGCCAGGTTGGTCGCGATGAGCTCCTCCAGGGTGCAGGCGAACTCGCCCTTCTTGGTCTTGATGAGCTGCAGATCGGTGAGGCGCTGACCGCTCACCGACTCCTGGTGCTCCAGGGTCTCCACCGAGAGGGAGACCTTGAGTTCGGGCACGTTGCCCACGTAGGCGAGCCCCTGCGGGTTGCCAAGTGCGTCGCGGGCGCCGATGTAGACGCGCCCCTGTCCGGAAAAGTACGGCATGGTCAGTCTCCTTTACGGGTCTTGATCTGGGTCTGGGGTTGGGGGTCGGCCGGCCGTGCGGCTCCGCGCTCGATCAGCCATTGGGCCGCTGCCTCGTCGAGATCGAGGATCTCACCGGGGGCGTGGAGTCGGCCGGCGTGGGTGTGCGGTTCGATCAGTTCGATGTGCATGGTGACTATCCTTTTTGGGTGAGGTCGGAGGCCAGGGTGCGGTAGCGGATCTCGTAGCGCGCGGGCACGGCCAGGGCTTGGCTGTCGGCGTCCTCCGTGTCCCACTCGCAGTCGATCTCGCGCACGCCCAGAGCCAGCCCGCCGAGGCTCGGCTCGGCCATCAACGCGCCGTGCGCCGCGACGATGATCGCGTCGGCCACGTCGAAGGCGTCGCCTTCGCGCGCGAGCGCGACCAGCCTCAGCGTCAGGGCGCGGTCGAGCCGGTCGTTCGCCTGCGCGAGGACCTGATCGCCTTCGATGAACAGCAGGAGCGCGGGGCTCGCCTCGCGCGGGAGCGGCACGGTCGGCTGGCGATGCAGCGGCGTCGGTGCGATCGCGGAACCGATGCGCGCCACGACCGCCCGGATCAGGCGCTCGCGGACGGAGGGCGTCATAGCCGGGTCAGCTTGGCCTGCATCTCGGAGCCGTCGCGCAGCTGGCGGACCTCGCGCACCCGATACGGGCTTCCCGCGATCTCCACCGTGTCGCCGGCGGCGAGGGTGAGCCAGGCGCTCGGGTACTCGAGGTGGTAGTCGCGGTTCAGTGCGAGCCCATCGAGCGCCAGCTCATCCGGGGCGCTGAAGACGCACTGCACCGTGAGCGAACCCACCATGACGTCGGTGAGCAGCCCGGCGCGGCCGGCGGCCTCGTAGAGATCCGTCACCTGCGCCATCACGCTGCCGTCAGCTTCACCAGCACACCGGGCCGATGGCACATGGGCAGCGGGTTGCTCTGGGTGTGCAGGTCGGTGCCGCGGTCGAACTTGCGCGGCTCCTGCTTGGCGTAGAGCGGCAGGCCCAGGGTGTTGACCGTCTCGTTGAAGTCGGCGGGCGCGACGTAGGTGGCGAAGGTGTCGACGGTGCCGAGCGGGAAGGCGTGGGCCTCGCCCGCCGCGATGAAGCGCCGGGTGGTGCCGGAGGCGTCGCTCGCCTGGCCGCGGTACTCCTCGAAGGTGATGCCGCCGAAGGTGAAGCCGCGGCGCATATCGTTGATGAGCACCGCGCCCTGCTGCCAGTTCTTGTAGGCCTCCTCGACCTTGGCGTGGCCGGTCAGCGCGTCGAAGAACTCGGGCGAGCACAGGCAGTGCACGCCGGTCGAGAACTCGCCCGAGAGGTTGTCCTCGATGTGGCGCAGCACCTCGGCGCACTTGCCCTTGACGTTGGTGTTGGCGTTGCCGAGGGCGAAGTTCACGGTCTTGGGCGTGATGCCGAACTCGGTGTAGAGATTGACCAGCGGCGTGGCATCGGCATCGAGGATCTCGCCCTTCAGCGCCCCCATGCGCAGGTGCTCCAGGGTGATGGCGTGCTTGTTGCGCATGGTCTCCAGGTGGCGGGCGAGCACGCCGGCCACGCTCTCGGTCTCGGTTTCCTGCCCGAAGCTGCGGATGCCCTGGACCTCCTCGGGCAGCACCACGTCGTCGTGCGGGATGTGGGGCACGACGAAGGCGCGCATCGCCCGCTTGCCGCGCTTGCCCACGGTGCCGGGCGAGCCGGGCGGCAGGGTCGGCAGCAGGTTCAGCACGCCGTGCATCTCCTCCACCACGACCTGGCGGGTACGCACCGGCTTGATCGGGAACAGGTCCAGGGTCTCCAGCCGCCCGTAGCGGTTGGGGATCAGGTTGATGGCGGCGGTGAGGCTCGCCATCGAGAAGGCGGGATTGGAAAAGGGATTCTGCATGGTCAGGCTCCTTCACGAACGAGGATGCCGCGCGCTTCGAGGGCGGCGATGGCGGCGGACTGCTGCGCGGGCGTGATGCCGGCAGGCCAGACCAGCGCATGGCGGGCGACGATGGCGTGGCGCGCGACGATGACCGTATCGAGGTCGGCGGCGGTGGCGTCGGCGTCGACGATCAGCACGCCGGCGGGCAACTCGGTGCCGTCGGTGGCGGCCGGGTCGAGCGCCTTCAGCTTGTTTGTGGCGGTCTCGCGGCCGACGACGCTGCCCAGGACGAGGTTCTGGCCGGCGGCGACCGTGGCAAGGTCGCGCGAGTACAGGTTGGGCGCCTCGTACTTCAGCAGGTCACCCAGGTTCATCGGTTCAACTAGGGTCGGCATGGTTCACTCCTTTCCGGTGAGGTGCTTGACCGCCTTGATCAGCGGGTTGTGTTCGGGTGAAGCGCGGTGCGCGGCATGCGCATCCGGATGGATCGCCGAGCCGATCTCGGGGCCATGGGCGCGGGCGGCGAGCAGCGCGCGGCGGACATCGGTTTCCGAAAGACCTGCGGCCAGGAACTCGGCGGTGCGCTCCGGGCAGCCGCCGAGCTGGCACAGCTCGGCGATGGCCACGGCCTCGCGCCGGTCCGCAGCGGTGGCGGGCGTCTCGGGCACGGGCGCCGCGGAGGCAGCAGCGGCGACGAGCGTCGTCTCGGGGGTTTCGGGGGTCGGATCGGTGGATTGCATCGGGTCGTTCTCCTGTTTGGCGTACGCGGAACCGGGACGCGTGCGGGGGGCCGGGTTCCGCGAACGGCCCTGCGGGTTCAAGAAGGTCGCGAAGACGGCGAGCAGCTGGTCGCGGCTCGCCACGGCGTCGGCGAGCCTGCTGCCTATCGCCTGCTCGCCGAAGAAGATCCCGGCCTCCGTGGCGCGCACGGCGTCGGGGTCCAGCCCGCGCATCGCGGCCACGTGCCCGACGAACAGGCCGTAGAGGCGATCCACCTCCGCCTGGAGGCGTTCCGCCGCCTCCTGGTCGAGCGGCTCGTGGGGCGAAAAGTCGTTCTTGTGCCGGCCGGCGGTGATCGCCGTGTAGCGGTAGCCCTGCTGGGCGTCGCGGACCGACTGGTCGACGTGCATGGCGATGACCCCGACCGAGCCCACACCGCCGGTGCGCGTGACGGCGAGATGCGAGGCGGCGCATGCGATGGCGTAGGCGGCCGAGAAGGCCGAGTCGGCGGCGATCGCCCAGACCGGTTTCACGGCGTCGGCCGCACGGATGCGCTCGGCGAGCTCGAACACGCCGCCCGCCTCGCCGCCGGGGGAGTCCACGTCGAGCAGGATGCCGGACACGGCAGGGTCGGCGATCGCGGCATCCAGACGGGCGCCGATCTCGCCGTAGCTCATGAGGCCGGAGGCGGCCTCCAGTCCCAGGGTGCGGCGCACCAGCGTGCCGTGGATCGGGATCACGGTGATGCCGGGCGGTGCCGCGACCTCCGGGCTCGCGGGCATCACCGCCGGTACGGCGGCTTCAACGTCGGGCAGACCGATGCGGGGACCGAGCACGGAGAGGATCACGTCCAGCTTCGAACGCGCGATGAGAAGTGGCGTCCCGTAGAGACGGGACGCCAGGTGTACGAGCTGCATGTCAGAGGTCCTGGATGTCTTGCGGCGGCACCGGGTCGGAGGCCGCCGCGGGTGGGTTGCGGTCGTGGCGCGGGTCGGAATCGAAGACGAGGCCGAGCGCATCGGCGCGGGCGTTGTCGGCGGCGATCTCCCGATCCACGTCCTCGGCGTCGTAGCCGAAGGAGGACACCGCCTCCGAGCGGGACAAGAGCCCCGCCCGGATCGCGGTGAGCATCGCGTTGAACTCCTTCTGCGGATCGACCCACTGCCAGCCCTGGGGAATCCACTTGCAGGCGAGCCAGGCGCGGCGCCGCGCGGCGTCCCGGGCGAAGCCGGGGAGCTTGAGCCATCCCTCCAGCACCGCCTGCGCCATCCACGCGCGCCACACCGGGCGGCAGAGCTGGTGGACGATGACGCCGTGCTGGATCGCCTCGCAGCGGCGGCGAAACTCCAGCAGCCCCGCGCGGATGGAGGAGTAGTTCACCTGGGTGAGGTCGCCCGTGAGCTGCTCGTAGGTCACGCCCATCGCGGCGGCCACCGCGCGAAACTGCTGACGCATGAACTCGGCGTAGGAGCCGCCCACGTCGGCCGGCTGCGAGAACTTCACGTCCTCGCCCGGTTCGAGGATCTGCAGGGTGCCCGGCTCCAGCCCCGCCAGCGCCACGCCCGAGGCATCGGCCGGCCCTTCGCCCATCAGTGCGTCCTCCGGCTGGTCGCGGGTGACGAAGCCGGCGAACATGGCGGCGGTCTTCTTGCGCACCAGTTCCGCGTCGTCGTACTGGTCCAGCTCGTTGAGCTTCACCAAGGCCCGCGCGAGCCAGGGCTCGCCGCGGATCTGCCCGGGACGCAAGGGCCGGAACAGATGCACGATCTCGGCGGCGGGCACGCGCACCGTCTCCATGCCGCCGCCACCGGACATGGGCGCGAGCAGGCCGTCCTCCGGGTGCGAGCGGTACAGGTGGTAGGCCACGCGCCGGCCGAGCCGGTCGAACTCGATGCCGGCGCGGATCACGTTGCCGTTGTCGGCCAGCAGGTTGAGCGTCACCGGCAGGTGCTCGGGCTCCAGCACCTGGATCTGGAGCGCCACCGCCAGCCCGTCGTCCGGCCGCCGGTAGCGCAGCCGCACCAGTGCCTCGCCGCCTTCGAGCATGGCGCGACAGGCCAAGGCCTGCAGACCGTAGAAGTCGGTGAGCCCCTGGGCATCGGCCTCCTCGGTCCAGTCGCGCCAGAGGGCCTGGATCGTCTCGCGCAGGCCCGGGTCCTCGATCAGCGACTGCGGCTTGATACCGGTGCCGATGGCGTTGGCCACGAAGGCCTCGATGCCGGCGGCCGCCCAGGCGTTGCGGCGCACAAGGTCACGGCTCTTCGCGCGCAGCTCCGTCTGCGTCGTGAGCAGCGCGGCCACCGCGCCGGGGTTGCCCGGCATCCAGGCGAGCGCGCGGCGCCCGGAGCCCACCCCGTCGTAGGTGGGGGTCGTGCCGAAGGCGAGCTTGATGCGGCTCCAGAAGCCCATCAAAGCCCCTTGCCCGTGGTGACCCGGATCTGGCGCAGCTTGGGTCGGCCCGCCTCGCGGGCGAGCGCCGCATCGACCTCGCGCAGCGCCGCGCGCAACTCGTCCACCGAGCGGTACTCCACCGTCTTGTCGCCGAAGGTGACGCGCCGCTCGCCGCGCGCCAATGCCCGCTCCAGCGCTTCGCGATCGGCCGCTGTGTAGGCCATGGTCAGACACCCGCCAATGCGGCCAGCTCGAGGACCAGCTCGGTCTGGGCGGCGTTGCCGTTCTTGAAGGCGATGCGCGCGAAGCGTCCGATGGGTCGGCCCTGGACGGTGAAGTAGTCGCTGCCGTTCGGCGGCTTGTGCCAGGCCACGTTCTCGTCCGAATAGATGCCCGCCGCCGGCAGCCAACGCACGCCGTCGATCGAGCTCTGGATCTCCATCGCTTCCTGCTTCGAGGCGACGCCGCTCTTACGAGACAGCAGCAATGTGTAGCCGTGCTCCTCACCCAGATCGACCGCGTCGGTGGCGACGGAGCCATCGGCGGACAGGGCTCCCACCGCGAAGGCGGAAGCGAGGGCCGGTACGCCCATCATGTGTCCCGACGCATCACAACGGATGCAGCGGATTTCGTCTCGACCGGTGGTCGGGTTACGGTAGGTGCCTTCCAAGATCATCTTCAGCTCATCCAGCGACTCTTGACGACGGACCGGCGCCGGATGCGTCGGCCCGAAACGACGACGCCCCCGGAGTCGGGGGCGTCTTCTGCGGTTACGGTGTGTTCGTCCTGCTCGGGCGGTGCGGCGATGCCCAGTTGTCTTTCCAGCTCGCGCCAGTGGCGCTCCTCGAAGCGATCGAGACCGCTCGCCGCGGCGGCGGCGCGGGCGTACACGTAGCAGTCCAGCGCCTCGTTGCGCTCGCGCAGCTTCTGCCACTCGCGCACCGGAAAGCCGTTGCGGTCACGGCGGGTGATCAGCTGCTCGGCGCAGAGCTGCTGGACGTACTCGGCATCGACCTTGGGCAAATGGACGAAGCCTGGCGGATAGATCGGCGTGGTGCCGTCGTCGGCCACATCCGCGCTCTTGCGCAGGTTGTTGTAAAACTCGAGCTTGGCGAGCCCCACCGCCACCGAGTACACCTTGATGCCCCGGCGCAGCTTCTTGCCGCCCTGCGACACATCGACGGCGGTGGGCGTGCCGATCAGGGCCGCGCCGCGCGGGACGCCCTTGATCGCCATCAGTCGACTGTCCCGGCAGGCGCGCACGAAGGCGTAGGCCTCCTGGGTGGCGAAGCCGGTGTCGAGCGCGAAGCGCGCCAGCGGAACCTGGTTGCCGGAGTCGTGCGTCCAGGTCTCGTCGATCAGCTCGGCCAGACGTCTCCACACCGCATCCCGCGCGGTGTCGCCCATCAGCACGCGGTGCTCGACGAGCCAGGACGCCTTGCCGCGCCCGAAGGCCCATATCGAGGCCTCGATGCGATCCTTCTGCACGTCGGCGCCGCCCACCAGCAGCAGGCCGCCCATGGGGACGGTGCCGATGCGGTAGTCCTCCCGCCGCTCGATCAGGCGCTGCCAGTCGGGCGCTTCGCCTTCCTCGACCCAGGTCTCGCCGAGCTCGGTGTTCTTGAAGGTCTTGATCGCGGCAGCCGAGCCGGACTCCTTGCTGACCGCGCTCTCCCACGCGCTCGCGATGTCGCGCCAGGAGCGCCAGCCTACCGGGCTGTAGAGCGACGAAAGATGGAAGCCCGCCGTCTTGATGCCGTTCTCCGGCGCCATCGCGCGCCACTCGCCGTGCTCCAGCATCCAGGTCTTGTGATGCTCGGCGATCGGCTGGTCGCAAGACTCGCACACATAGGCCGCCGTCTCCGGCCGGCCCCTCTCCCAACGCAGCTGCTCGAAGCGCAGCCACTGGCGGTGGGAGCAGTGCGGGCACGGCACGAAGTAGCGGCGCTGGTCGGATGCCTCGTACTCGCGCTCGACGGCGCTCGCCCCGGCGATGGTCGGTGTCGAGACGATGAAGATCTTGCGCCGCGCGAAGGTGCGCGTGCGCGCCTCGGCGAGCGAGATCGCATCGCCTTCGCCCTCGACGTCGACCGGGTAGCCGTCCACTTCGTCGAGGAAGAGATACCGCACCGGCATCGAGCGTAGGCCCACGGCGCTATTCGCGCCGGTCATCACCAGCACGCCGCCGCGGAACTCCTTGGCGAGGATGGTGTTGCCCGAGTCGCGCGAGCGTGCCGGGGCGATCAGCTCGGAGAGCACCGGCGACTCTTCGATCAGCGGGTCGATGCGCTGCTTGGAGTTGCGCTTGGCCATCTCCACGGTGGGCCACACCGCCATCATCGGACCGGGCGCGTGGTGGATGACGTAGCCGATCCAGTTCGAGCCGGTTTCCGTGGCGCCCACCTGTGCGCCTTTCATGAACACCACGCGCTCGACCGGCGAGGTCGGCGACAGGCAGTCCATGATCGCCTTGAGGTAAGGCGTGCGGCTGGTGCGCCAGCGGCCCGGCTCGGCCGAGGCCTTGCTGGAAAGCATCCGGTGCCGGTCGGCCCACTCGGAGACGGAGAGCAGCGGATCGGGCGTCAGTCCTTCGCGCCAGGCGCGCTCGATGGCGTCGAAGCCCTCGTAGACGAAGTCGTTCATTAATCGACGCGGACCTTCAATTCACCGAGCTCGGCGAGGTGCTCGCGCACCGCCGCCTCCAACGCGACGTGCAGCGCGTGTGCGTCCATGCCGAGCCGGGCCGCCATCTGCGCCGAGATGCGCGCGGGCCAGTTGAGCCAGGCGTCGCGCTCGGTGCGCGCGAGCTTGAACACGTGGGCGATGGCCTGGTTGCGATCGACCAGATCGCCCTTGAGGCGGGCGAGGCGCACTTTGTTGGTCTGCGCCTTGACCACCTCGTTGACCGTGCGCGCCTGCAGCAGCGACGTGCCGCCCGCGGGCAGCCCGGCGGCGAGGTTCGGGGCCGGATCGTCCGCCACCCGCACCTTCGCGGCTTTGGCGCCCGTTCCCTCCTTGGGCGGCTCGGAGTTCCTTGCCCAGTCGCGGTCGGCCTTGTCCGGATCGATTGTGCCGTCCGCCTCGGGCGTGATCCGCCCGGCGCGGATGGCCTTGTGTACGGCGGTGTCCGATACCCCACGGTGGCGGGCATAGGCGCGAATCGACAGTCCCATGGTCTCCATCAAGCATTGGCGCGGCCCGGCTCGGATTCAGCTTGGCTTCTCTCGGGAACAGCGCGTTCATGTCATCACCATCAACGACACCTCGAGGAGAAGCACGTGACCGAGCAAGCCGAAAAGGACATCGACCGGCAGCTGCAGCAGATCGCGCTGGATCACCTGTTCATCGACACCCTGGAAACGCGCAACAGCGACCGGCTGGACTTCCACGAGGTCAGCGTCTGGGCCGTCAAGAGCGCCTTGATGGCCGCCTACCAGGCAGGCCGGCAGGCCGCGCGACAGGGCTGAGAAAGCAGCGGAAAGCGCTTGGCTTCTCCAGAGAACAGCGCGTTCATGACCACACCATCAACCATCACGAAGGAGCATCAGATGAGCACCATCCAACTCACCCCCGCCCAGCACGCCATCCTGGCCTACGCCGTCGAGCACACCGGTGGCAAGATCGAGTGGTTCCCCGACAACGTGAAAGGCGGCGCCCGCAAGAAGGTACTGGACGGTCTCTGCAATCGGGCCCTGATCACCACCGACGGCACCGACTGGTCCGTCGCCGCCGAGGGTTACGAAGCCCTGGGGCGCCCGCGTCCCGCGCCGGCCTCGGTGGAGGCAGATGCGGATCTCGAGGCGGAGGTCGCAGCCGCCGAAGCCACCTGGGCACCGCAGAGCGCCGAGACCAAGCCCCGCACCCGCGAGAACAGCAAGCAGGCCCAAGTCATCGCGATGCTCCGGCGCCCGGAGGGCGCGACGGTGCGCCAGATCTGCGAACTCACCGGCTGGCAGGCGCACACGGTGCGCGGCACCTTCGCCAACGCCTTCAAGAAAAAGCTGGGCCTCACCATCACCTCGGACAAGCCCGAGGGCGGCGAGCGCATCTACCGAATCGCGTGATTCAATCGGAATGGGAAGCCAAGCAGAAAACGCTTGGCTTCCCGCGCCGGCAGCGCGTTCATACGGGTGTCGCAACCATCCACGCTAAGGAGCACAGCATGAAACCCACTCGCGCCATCCTCACCCACAGCAACTACGACGCCGACGACTACGCCTACCTCACCGCCAAGGGCTGGAGCGATGACGAAATCCTGGCCCGCTGGAGCGAAGAGGCTGCGCACGGCAACGGACCCTGCCACTGGGAAAGCGCGTCGGCCCGCGCCAAGCTGGCCGCCGTAACCGGTCGCCAGCAGGCGATGCGAGAGGATTGAGATTGAGCTTGGCTTCCCGATCGAACAGCGCGTTCATACGTGTGTCGCAACGATCAACGAAGGAAACAACGATGACCACCGCCAAAACGATCCCCGTCACCCGCAACGAAGACTGGGGCTTCTGGGGCACGATGGACGCGCACGCGCAAGCCGCCTGGCCCATCGCGATGAACGCCATCTCCGACGCCACGGGACAGCCCTTCGAAGCGGTGCGGGCCTTCCTCGACAGCCGCCACGGACGCCACTTCGCGGACGAAGTCCTCAACCGCATGCATGCGGGCCATGCCCTCCACGACGCGATCCGCGCCGCCACCCGGCAGTGGATGGAATGGACCATCGGACGCCGCACCAGTAAGGACTACGGCATCCCGCGCGGGCTGCCTTATCTGACCGGGTTCGTGATTCACTGCGAGATCGTCGAGGAGGAAGTCGCCGCCTGATCGAACGCCAGGCCATCCGATTCGCGGGTGGTCTGCTTGCCCGTCCAGTCCTGCCAGCGCCGCACGATCACGTCCGCATACTTCGGGTCGAGTTCGATCAGGCGCGCCACGCGCCCCGACTTCTCGGCGGCGATCAGGGTGGTGCCTGAACCGCCGAAGGGGTCAAGTACCACATCGCCGGGACGACTCGAATTGCGGATCGCCCGTTCGACCAACTCCACCGGCTTCATGGTCGGGTGCAGGTCGTTCTTCTGCGGCTTCTTGATCTGCCAGACGTCGCCCTGGTCGCGGTCGCCGCACCAGTGGCGCTCCGCGCCCTCGGGCCAACCGTAGAGGATCGGCTCGTACTGGCGCTGGTAGTCGGCGCGGCCCAGCGTGAAGGTGTTCTTCGCCCAGATGATGAACGTGGACCAGTGGCCGCCGGCAGAGCGGAACGCCGCCTGCAGGTTGTCGAGCTCGCTCGACGACATGGCGACGTAGATCGCGCCGCGCGTGTGGGCAACGAGCAGCGACAGCGCGTCGTAGAGAAAGTCGTGAAAGCCTGCGCCGAGCGCGTCGTTGAGAATGGGACGGTACTTGCCCCGCAGCTTGTCCTTGGCGCTGTTGGCGTAGTTCACGTTGTACGGCGGATCGGTGAAGACCATGTCCGCCCGCTCGCCGTGCGGGAACAGCTTCACGTATGTCTCGGCCGTGGTCGCATCGCCGCAGACCAGGCGGTGCGGCCCCAGCCGCCAGACGTCGCCCGGCTTGGACACCGGCTCTTCCGGCATCTCCGGGACGGCGTCATCCTCGGTCTGGCCTTCGTGCTCGGGCTCCTCACCGGCGAGTAGGTCGGCCAGCGCATCGGCATCGAAACCGGTCAGGTCGAGATCGAAGCCATCGTCCTGCAGCGCCTCCAGTTCGATGCGCAGCAGGTCGTTGTCCCAAGTCGAGAGCTCCGCGAGGCGGTTGTCCGCGAGCACCAGTGCCCGTCGTTGGGTGGGCGTCAGGTGATCGAGCACCACCACCGGCACGGTTGACAGGCCCAGCTTGCGCGCGGCGGCGAGCCGCCCATGGCCCGCGACCAGCACACCGTCGGCGCCGACCAGGCAGGGATTGACGAAGCCGAACTCCGCGATGGATGCCGCGATCTGGGCGATCTGCTCGTCCGAGTGCTGGCGGGCGTTCCGCGCGTAGGGCAGTAGCTTGTCCATCGGCCAGTGCTCGATGCGCTCGGCGAGCCAGTTCATGCGGCCGCCTCCGCCGTCTCGCCCAAGCGCTCGGCAGTAACCTCGGCGAAGGGCTGGCCGGTGGTCGCGAGCACCGGCTCCATGCCCGGGTGGTGCTGCAGCCAGCGGCGCAGCGCGACGTCGACGTACTCGGGCGCGAGCTCGATGGCGCGCACTTTGCGGTCGGTGAGTTGCCCGGCCAGCAGCGTGGTGCCGCCGCCGGAGAACGGCTCGAAGACGATCTCGCCCGCGTCGGTGTAGGCCTCGATGAAGAACTTCGGTAGGCCCAGCGGGAACACCGCCGGATGGTCGATTCCCTCACCTATGCGGCCGCGCTGGCGCGTCACCTCGACGACGGAATCCGGGATGCGGAACTCCTGCGTGGGCTGTCCGGCGTGGTTCCATTCGCCGACCTTACCGTCCTTGGCGCGCATCGCGGTGGAGGAGCCGTCGGCGCGCAGGTGTGTCTCGTGGCCTGCCCACTTGCAGGGCACGATCTTGTTCGGCTTGCGCGCCTGGCGGTTGAAATGAAAGACGAACTCGTGCCGGGGCGCGAGGCGCCCGGCCCAGTCGCCGGGCACGGTCACCGACTGATCCCAGACGTACCAGCCGAAGCGGCGCCAGCCCTGGCCCCGCATCCATTCGATCCAGCCGTCCCAGTACGGCTGCCACTCACCGTCGCGATGGACGAGGCCGAGGTTGACCAGGATTTGCGCGTCCTCGCGCAACGCGCCGCGGGCGGTGCCGAACACGCCCTGCATGAGCGCGTTCCAGTCAACGATTCCGCCGGTGGTGTAGTCGCGCTGGTTCGCGTAGGGCGGGCTGGTGAAGAGCAGGTGAGCGCGCTCGCCATTGATGAGGCGCGCGACGGCGGCAGCGTCGCTGCTGTCGGCGCAGAGCAGCCGGTGTTCGCCCAGCAGCCACAAGTCGCCGGGCCGCGTGACCGCAACCGTGGGCGGCGTGACGTCGTCCTCGTCCGCGTCGCCTTCCGGTGCACGCTCGTCCTCATCGGCTGCCGGTTCCGTCTCCTCGATCTGATCGAGCAGGCCTTCGATCTCGGAGGCCGAGAAGCCGGTCAGGTCCAGATCGAAGCCGGCGTCGGCCAGCTCCGCGAACTCCAGCGCCAACATGGCCTCATCCCAGCCGGCATCGAGCGCGAGCCGGTTGTCGGCGATCACATAGGCGCGCTTCTGCGCCGGGGTGAGGTGCGCGAGCTCGATCACCGGCACCTCGGTCAGCCCCAGCTTGCGTGCGGCCAGCAGTCGGCCATGGCCGGCGATCACACCATGGTCGCCATCGACCAGGATCGGGTTGGTCCAGCCGAACTCGGCGATGCTGGCGGCGATGCGCGCGACCTGCTCGTCGCTGTGCGTGCGCGGATTGCGGGCGTAGGGAATCAGCGTCTCGACCTTGCGGTACTCGACGTTGAGCGTGTTCAGGATCGGAACCTCGAAATGGAAAGCCCGCCGACGGAGAACCGTGGGCGGGCTCGTGATGTGTATCGGGGAGTGCACAAATCCGCCTGGAGCGGATTTGGACAGCCGCAGGCTGACCGCGAAGCGGCAGGCCCCAGGGATGGGGCCTGCAAACCGCAAACCGTGCAAACCCCGGTTTGCACTCTGACGCTAGAAAAGCATCGCGCTCGCGCCCCCCGCATGGCTTTTCGGCCAGGAAGGACCCATCGCGCTCGGCGGGTCGGATCGCGAAGGCAGAAACGACGAAGGCCACGGATCGCTCCGTGGCCTTCGCACATGCTTCTCTCGCGAGGTTAGCGAAATCCTAGCGCAAAAACGGGTGAAGTGTTGCACGTCCAAAATGGCTCGAAACCGGCATCGTTCCGCATCCGCCCGCATGGCTTGGATCACTTTGGAAACGACCCGCAACTTCACTCATGAAAGGCTGGCCACGTTCCGGCGGGTCTGCTCGTTCAGACGGCAGGCGACGATGTCGAGCGCCTTCTGCCACCGCCGCCAGGCCGTAGTGCGGTCGCAGCCGAAGCGCCGGCAGATCTCCCGCCACCCGCGTTCCTCGGCGCGCATCCAGACGAGATGGCGCTGCTCCTCGGTGAGCCACAGCACCCAGCGCATCGTCTCCTCCATGCGGTCGATGGCGGCCGGGTCGGGCGGAAAGCGGTACAGCACGTCGTCGCCCGAGTAGGTCTCCCACGGCTGGCGCAGGATGGCCGGCCAGGTGTTGAAGTAGCCCTGGACGCGTACCGGCGGCAGACGCCGCGCGGTCTGGGCGGCCTCCCGGAAGCGCTCGGCGACGTCGTCAACGCTCCACATGGCCGTCTCCCTGGCGACCGTAGAGCCGCTCGCCGATGCGCTTCACCAGCTCCCGCTCGATCCAGTCGAGCCGCTCGTCGTCGAGCGAGACCACCAGGATGCCCTGGTCCCGCCAGCCGTCGCGTTTTATGGCATCGACGTCCGGGCGAGTCGGTTGCAGGCGCCCGAGGGGGCAACGATAGTTGGGGCTGGGTGCATTCATGCCGGCACCTCCTGCGTCGCGATCGCCCACATCAGCAGTGCCAGCGCGTCGGCCTCGTTGTCGTCCTCGGGCCGGAAACCCAAGGCCTGCATGGCGGCCACCATCTCCTGCTTGCCGGCATTGCCCTTGCCGGTGGCGTGCTTCTTGATCGTGCCCACCGGAACGCCCTGGTACGGGATGCCGTGGTGCTCGCACCAGGCGGTCAGCTGGGCCATGAAGCCGCCGTAGGCGTGGGCGGCATCCACTCCGGCGTGGCGGCGGACCTCCTCGAAGTACACCGCATCCAGCCCGTCCGCCGATGGCTTGACCTCGGTGAGCCAGCGCTTGAAGCGCAGATAACGCATGCCGCCGCCCTCGAAGCGCCGGGGCTTGAAGGACTCCGAGCCGCTGGTGATGGAGCCGTCACGGCCGAGCAGCGCCCAGCCGGTCCGGGTGCCCAGGTCGAGGCTCAGGATGGCCGTGCCCGGTCCCCGATCCCGACCGTCGATGCCGGGCAGACCCCGACGGGTCGGGGGAGAGGACACCGCGTGTTCCTCTCCCCCCGTAGGGGGGAGGGAGTTTTCGCCAACTTGGAAATCTCCGGAAACCCAGCAACCACGCGGGTTTGGGGAAGTTGGCAAGTTGGCAGCCTTGCCAACTTGCCAATCTGCCGACAACTCCCTAACGCGTTGATCAGTATGGGATTCAAGTTGGCAGGCGTTTGCCAACTTGCCAACGTCTCTGAAAATCGGGGGGAAGTTGGCAGCGGTTTTGCCAACTTGGCTGTGCGTGTTCATGCGGGCTCCTCGGGGTCGTTCAGGTCGTCTTGGTAAACCCACACCTCGGGGTTCTCGACCGGCAGCGCGGCCCCCGATTGCGGGCATTTGAAGTGGGTGGGCAGCACCGGCAGTTCGCGCAGCGACACTTCGCCGGTGTCTGGATCGGGCTCGCCGACGACCGAGCGCAGCACCATCGCCTCGACGCACAGGTAGCCGAACTTGGTGCGGGCGGGCGGCAGGCCGTAGTCCTGCGCGTTGCGGAAGTACTTGATGTAGCCCTGGGTCGAGAGCGCGGAGAGGCGCTCGCGGATGGTGCGCTCGCCGCCGAGCCCCGCCTTGCCCTCGAAGCTTTCCGCGAACTGGTTGGCGGTGTAGCAGCGCCCCTGGGCCGCCTCGTCGAACAGGATCTGCAGGATGGCGTCGCGCTTGCGCCGGCGCTCGGCATCGAGGCGCTCGCCGTAGTCCTTCATCACCAGCCGCTCGTTGGCATCGACCTCCCGCCACTCGCCGCGGATCTTGTCCACGTGCATCGAGGGGATGGCCGCGCCGTTGCGCAACTCGAAGATCAGCTGGCGCGTGGTGCGTGTCTCGTCCGGGCGAAACAGCAGCATGCCGGTGGTGTAGTAGCCGCGCAGACTCCCGGCCCCGGCCAGGGCCTGGAACGGGTCCTCCTCGAACTGCTTCTTGCCGAGCTTCTTGGTGTGGTGGGTCAGCACGACGCCGGCGTCCGGGTTCACCGCATCGCGCAGGCGCTCGACCCGCTGTGACAGGAAGAACAGCATGGCGGCGTTGTCGTTCTCGCCGCCCGCGTCCCCGCCGTCGAAGACATTGCGGATGGGATCGATGGCGATGATGTCGGGCGGCTCGCCGCCGAAGGCCTGCGCGATGGCGGGGATGACCTGATTGATCCCGGCGTCGTCCAGCACCAGGCGCAGCTGGGGCGTGGCGACGAAGTTGGCGCGTGCCGCACCCAGGCGACTGGGCGGGAGGCGGATCTCCTTCACGCGCTCGCGCAGGTAGTGGTACTGCACCTCGGCTTGCAGGTAGAACACCCGCAGCGGGCGCGGCGGTGTCATGGCGAGGAAGGTCGCGCCCGCGGCCATGTGCGTGAGCCAGGCCAGCAGGAAGTCGCTCTTGCCGACCTTGGGCGCGCCGCCGAAGACGAGCATCCCGCCCGGGGTCAGCACGCGCGGCGCGACGAGATCCGCCGGCAGGGGCGAGTCGTCGTCCAGCAGCATGCCCAGGGTGAAGGTCGGGAGCCCGGGGGCGGCGGTCTTCACGACCCTGCGCTCGCCCTCATGCACGAACGCGGCGCAATCGAAGCCCTCGGCCACGGCGTCGGCCGCGTCCCACTTGTCCGGTTTGTCCATGGGCGGCACGAGGATGGCGACCGACGCCGCGCCCGCCGTCACGCAGGCACGGGCGGCGTTCTCCGCGTAGTCCCAACCGGGCGCATCGCGATCCGGCCAGACCAGCACGTGCTTGCCCGCGAGCGGCGTCCAGTCGGTCTTGTCGATCGGCGCCCGCGCGCCGTTCATGGCCGTGGTCGCCGTGATGCCCGTCCCGATCAGGGCGCAAGCCGCCTTCTCGCCCTCGACCAGCACCACCTCGCGCGCCTCGGCCACGGCTGGCAGGTTGTAGAGCGGACGCGGGTCGGGGGCGCGCCACATGCGGGCGCGCACGTCCCAGGGGCGGTACTCCTTGCCGGTGGGCGGGTCGTAGCGGTAGACGCAGGCGATGAGCCGACCGTCCGCCGTAAGGTAGTCCCACTTGGCGGTGTACGGGCCGAGTTCGTCGACTGGCGCGCTGCGGATTTTGGATCGGGGTTCGGGTGGGCGAGTGGGCGTCGCGATCCCGAGCCATCGGCGGATCTCGTCCGCGAGGCGGGGAAAGTCGTGCCGCGCGGAAAGGCCGCGCGAGCGCGCCCATAGATCGATGACGTCTCCGCCTTCGTCGGAGGCGAAGTCCTTCCACAAACCGCGCCGCTCGCCCTCGAGCTCGACCACCAGGCTCTTGCCCCGGTTGCCGTCGACGTCGCCGACGTAGAACCTGCCGCCGCGGATGCGGCCCTGCGGGAACAGGTAGAGCAGCACGGCCTCCAGGCGGTCGAGCAGGCCCCGGCGCAACGCCTCGGTGTCGGAGGGCGTCTCGCCATGCTGTTCGGGGGCGTCGTTGTAATCGAGCCAAATGACGTCTGCCATCAAGCCGGTCTCCAGCAGCGGTCCTGCCAGGGACACGACTTGCACTCGAAGTGGGTCGGCGTGGTGGCGTGCCGGGGCAGCAGCTCGCCGGCCTCGGTGGCGGTGATGACCCGCACGGCCCGGTCCGACATGCGCTGCGCGAGCCCGCCGTCGAACGGCACGAGCTCGAACCAGATCTCCTCGCTGTCCTTGTTGATGGCCGTGAACAGCGCGGGATTGCTCGCGATGCCCGGCACGGTGCCTTCCATGTACGCTTGGTAGACGGCGAGCTGGGCGGCATAGATCGGCTTGGCGCGGGCCAACGCATGGAGAAGTCGAGCTCGATGTCGGCGGGGCCGGCGGCGAGGATGCCGTCGACGTGCCCCTGGATACGCCCGCCGGCGACGGAAAAACCGAACTGCCCGCCGTCCGCCTTGCGCGTGTAGAGCTCGAAGCCGGCCAGGCGCAGCCAGCGGATCGCCAGATCCTCCAGGGCATGCCCGACCTCGAACACCCGCAGCACCCGCCCGGGCAGCTCGCGGCCGGGATCGACCGCGGCCTGGGCGTACTCGTACTGCAGGGCGCGCTCGCAGGCCACGCCGAGTCGTGACGCGCCGAGATAACGGCGCGGCGTTTGTGAGGCACGTTGACGCGCCAGCGCCTCGTCGATGACGGCGCCGACGCGCTCGTGGAACTTGGGGCGGTGGTTGTAATCGAGCATGGACACCCCCCTCAGAACGGCACGTCGTCGGGCGTGATCTCCCGCAGGTTGTCGAAGTAGGCGGTGAGCACCACGTCGACCAGTTGCAGGACCTCCTTGCGGCTGTAGGCCGACAGCGGCCGGTCCATCCCGATAGCGGCGACGTATTCGCCGAGGTGGGGCAGTACGGCCTCCATCGCGGCCTTCTCGTTGTGGGTGGGATCAATCACGACGCCACCTCCCGCCTTCAGCCTGCGCAGATGGATGTCCTGGCAGCGCATTGAGCAGAAGCGCTTGAACAGAGGCCTTCCGTCCGGCGCACGCGGGCCATTCCTCGGCGACAGCCAGCAGAGGCCGCGTCCCTCTCGTCCGCAGATCGCGCATATCACGCCGCCCTCCGGTGTTCGTCGTTGGCTGCCAGTACGAGGCGCTGGATGGACGACTTGTTGAACTGGAAGGCGAGCAGCGCCGAGGCCTGGTAGCGGGTGAGCCCGAAGTCGGAACGCATGGCCTGCGGCAGGTAGCGCAGCTGCTTCTCGGTGGGCGGCTCGTTGAGCCAGCGGCGGGTCTTGTGGGCAGTGTCGAGGGACTCGTTCTCGTTCAACCAGTCGTCCGCCTTGGCCATGCAGACCGTGCGATCGCCCACCGCCAGCAGACGAGGCTGCAGATCCTTGCCGCCGCCGACCGCGTGCCAGCGGCCGTTGAGGAAGAAGATCCCGCCCCAAGCACCGAAGCCGGTGGCCATCAACGCGTCGTCGCAGCCGAAGAGATCGCACCAGCGGAAGTTGGAGCGCTTGAGCAGGTCGATCTCCGTCATGACGAAGTCGTCCATGGCTTCCGCCTGCTCGGCTGGATCAATGGTCCATTCGAAGCCGCACAGTGGGCATTCGCGGCAGCCGAGCGGCACCGTCGCCTCGCAGGACGGACACTCCTTGGTGGGCGCCTCCCCCTGGTGCTGGTGGCCGTCCAGGTTGGCCTCCTGCTCCAGCGAGCCGTGCATGAGGGTCGCGGTGCCGAAGTCGAGGACGATGCAATCGGTCTTGACCACGCCGGGATGCTCGGCCGGATCGACGGTGCGCAGCCCCCGCCCGATCATCTGGGTGAGCGTCGACTTGTGCGAACTCGGTCGCAGCAGCACCACGCAGGAGGTGGGCGTGTAGTCGTAACCTTCGGTGAGCACCGCCACGTTGACCACGACCTGCGCATCTCCGGTCTCGTATTCGGCGAGCCGCGCCTTGCGCTCGGCGTCCGACAACTCGCCGTGGATCAGTACGGCGCGGGTGCCGGCGGCGACGAAGGCGTCGGCCACGCACTGCGCGTGGGCCACGGTGGAGCAGAACACGATGGTCTTGCGGTCGCCGGCCTTCTCGCGCCAATGACGGATCACCGCGTCGGTGATCGGCGTCCTGTTGAGGATCGCCTCCACCTCGGTCATGTCGAAGTCGGTGGCGGTGCGGCGCACCTGGGCGAGCGCAGACTGCGCGCCGACGTCGATGACGAAGGTGTGCGGCGGCACCAGATGGCCCGAGGCGATGAGCTCGCCCAGGTGGATCTGGTCGGCCACGTTGCTGAAGACTTCGCGCAGCCCTTTGCCGTCGCTGCGCGCGGGCGTGGCCGTGGCACCGAAGATCAGCGCCCGTGGGTTGCGCGACAGCACGCGATCGATCACGCGCCGGTAGGAGGGCGAGGCAGCATGGTGCGCCTCGTCGACCACCAGCAGATCGAGCGTGGGCATCGCGTCGAGATGCGCATCGCGCGAGAGCGTCTGCACCATCGCGAAGGTGGCGCGCCCGGCCCAGGACTTCTCCTTGGCATCGAACACCGAGGTGGTGAGGCCGGGATTCACCCGGCCGAACTTCTCCCGGTTCTGGGCGGTGAGCTCGTCGCGGTGTGCGAGGATGCAGGACTTGGCGTCGGGCTCCTCCAACACGCCGCCGGCGACCGCCGACAGCATGATGGTTTTGCCCGAACCGGTGGGGCCGATGGCCAGGGTGTTGCCGTGCTGGTGCAGCGCCGCGAGCGAGCGCTCCACCAGCAGGGCCTGACGGGGACGAAGCATCATGCCGGCAGTCTCCCTTACTGCGCCCAGCTCGGACGGCCCGTGACCGGAGCGCGACCCGTGGCTTGGGCATAGGCGTTCGGCGTGGTGGGCGCCGGGGCGGACGGACGCGCGTTGCCCATCAGCGCGGCGTATTCCTTGTGATCCGGCTGGATCGCCTGCTTGATGACGGCCTTGTCCTGGCCGTTCTGATCCTTCTCCCAATCGACCTTGCCGAGGAACTCGATGCCGTCGAGGTCGGCGAACCCGGCGATGCGCCGCGCGTTCTGGGCCTGGGGGCTGGCGTCGCCCGGATGGACGCCGCGCGCGGAGTTCAGGATCGCCTTGACGAAGGCGCGGCCCATGTTGGCCCACTCGGGACCCTTGGGGCTGTAGAGACCGATCAGTGACCACAGCTTGCGGCGGGCGTACTCACCCTCCATCACCACGAATTCGCAATTGAGGTACACCGAGCCGGTGTTGTCGTTGCGGGTGGCGTAGCCGCCGGTCCAGCCCTGGCTCGCATCGTCGAAACCGCCCGGGCGGATGGTCATGCGCACGTGCACCAGCGTGCCTTTGGGGATCAGGTCGAACGAGGACTGCTCGTTGGCATCGTTGAAATCGAAATAGCTCATGGTCGTAGCTCCTTATTGCTGTACGGGTTCGGAAGGCGCGGGGCGCGCGAAGTCGAGGCGTTCGAGGGCGGGGCGGGCGGGGCCGGCGATCTTGGCCATCAGCCGGCCGAGGTGCGGCTCCTCGATCTGGTCGAGGCGGCCGGAGCGGTCCTTAGCGGGGTAGCCCCAGGGGTTGAGCGTGTGGCAGACGAAGGCGCGGTAGGCCGTGCCGTCGTCGGCTTTGAGCTCGGCCAGCGTCACCACCTCGTCGACGATGCCGGGCAGCTCGAGCCCGGTCTTGGAGCCGTCGATTTGCAGCTGGAAGACGCGGCGATTGAAGTCGTCGAGACGCTCGTCGAGGATGCCGACGAACCACACGTTCTTGCCGCGGGTGTGCTGCAGGTGGGTGAGCCACGCGATCATCTCCTGGCCCATCAGGCCGTAGGCGCCGCGGGTATCCGGCTTGCCGGTCTTCTCCGAGTAGGCCTGCGGCTGGCCCTTGCACCACTGCAGGCACAGACGTCCGGCGACGGTGATCGAGTCGACGAACACGGTGTCGTAGCGATCGAGCACGGTCGGGTCGCCGAAGCGCGCGCAGACGGCGTCGAAGTGGGCCTGGCTAAAAGGCTGGTCCTCACGCAGCGCCGGGTTCGGACCGCCAATGAACACCGCGAAGTCGCGGCACTCCTGCCAGGTGCGCGGGCGGATGGTGTCGCCGGCCCACCCCTCGACGGCGAGGTCGCCCGCCTCGAGATCGAAGAACAGGGTGGCCTCGGGCGCCAGGGTCCAGAGCTGAGAGGTCTTGCCGATGCCGCTCTTGCCGACCAGCACGCCTTTCACGCCGCGCTTCTCGGCCAGACGCTGGTCGGCGGAGATGATGGGAAGGCTCATGAGCGGCCTCCTTTGTCGGCGAAGGCGTCTCCGATCCGGTGCGCGCCGAGTGCGCCGTGTTTGCGGGCGAGGTCGTAGAGCTCCCGCAGAGCGTTCATGCGGCGGCTGATGGGCCGGACCTCGTTTTCGAGGGCGATGACGGCGAAGGCGATCTGATCCAGGGTGGCATCTTCGATGGCCACGTCGGCGCCATTCCTCTCGATCCGTTCCGGCAGGGACTCCAGCAGATAGGGGTGCTGCTTTTTCAGCTTGTCGAGCAAAGTGCGGTTCTTGAACATGACGGTCACTCCTCCAGCAGGGCGAGACGGAATCCGGGCTTGCCGGTCTTGAGGGTGCGGGCGGGGGCGAAGGCGCTCTTCAGCGACTCGGGCCAGGCGTTGAACTTGGTCTCGGAGATGCGGTAGGCGGTCTCGACGTACTCGGCCGGGTCCTCGCCGCCCTCGGCGATGCGGCGCACGATCTCGGCGAGACGCTTCTGGTCCCACTCGACCCGCTTGGGGAGGTCGGCGGTGACGCGCACGCGGCCGTCGTCGAAATGCACGACACCGGTGTCCTTGCCGGCGGCCAGGCGCAGGGCCTGGGCGCGGTCGGCGTACTTCAGCTCCAATGCGCGCTCGAGGTGCTCGACGATGGCCTTGGCGGCCGAGAGCAGATCGGCGGCATCGTTCTTGAGCTGGAACAGCGCATCGCTTTGCAGCGCGGCGAGCTCGCCGGCCGGCGTGGCGAGAACCTGGTCTGGGGTGAGGCGGCTCATGCCACACCTCCCGCGCCGACGCGCTCGGAGGTGCTCTTGCGCAGACAATCCGCTTCGTAGGACTCGACGTCCTCGACGCGGTAGAGCACGCGCCCCTGGATCTTGAGAAAGACCGGCCCGATTCCTTCGGAGCGCCAGCGTTCCAAGGTGGCTTCGCTGACGCCCCAACGGTCGGCCAGTTGGCGTTGGTTGAGGTGTTTGATACTCACGATTCGCTCCTTACGGGTTGTTGCGGAAACGTGAGGTCATTCTGGGTTTCAGGGGGTGGGCAAACCGGCGGGCAAAGCGGGCAGGATGGGCGGGCAAATCGTGCAAATCGGCTCTTCGCAGAGCCGGAAAAGAAAAAGGCCCGGAGTGGTTGGCTCCGGGCCCTTATCGGGGGTGGAAATGCGGGGTGGTCAGCCGGGAGGCGGGAACGGATCTTTGCCGTAGCTGTTGCGCTCGCGGATCTTCCCGTCCTCGCCCTGGATCAGCACCTCGCTGCCCTGGTTGCGCGCGATGTCGCGTGCGCGCTCGAAGGCTTCCTGTTGCGTATCGTGTACGGAGGTCAGGCGGTCGTTGCCTTCCCCCCGGACACCCCACTTGTCGCCGTTGCGGACGACCCACTGGTTCTTACCACTCATGTCATTTACCTCATCGAGATCGAAGTTGAACTGCCGGATGAAAGGATTGCGCTTCGTTGGGTGCATCACCTCCTTTGGTCGTTGACGAATTCGGGTTTCAGCCAATAGTGACCGTCGTTGTCGTGGGCGACGAAGGTGCGGTAGACGGCCTTGTGCCGCTTGCAGATGTCCGCGCCCTTGCACTTGTCGACATCGATTTCCAAGGCGTCGGCGATGGTGCGTTTATGGACGGGATCGCCGCCGCCCTGCGCGAGTACCGAAAGAAAGCCGTAGACCTGGGGCGACAGTGCGTGCCGCTCTCCGTCGATCACTGCGATGCGGCCGGAGTGCATGAGCCGCAGGGAGGTTTCCGAATCCCGTTCACCGATCCCGGCGGAGCCGTCGAGGTATGCGTCGAGATTCTCGATGACGAAGCCGGCCTTGCGGAGATGCGCCACGGCACGCAGCGGAACGACGAGATGGCCGGCGGCCTGGATCGCTTGAGGGACGTCAGGTGTGGTAGTGATCAGGACGCCGCAGCCGGGTGCGCAGGCGGTGCGCAAACGAGCTTCGATGATGGGCGTCAAGGCCGGGTCGCTCAGCCTCCGACCGAAGAAGATAGTGCGCCGCTTTCGTCGATGTTCGATCTCGCCCAGGCGCCACAGCGCTGTCGGAACCATCTCTTCATGTTGATACCGTCCCGCAAGGCCCAGGGCCGAGGCGAGCCACCGGACGATGCGCGTGATGTCCACCCTGAGCCGTGTCACTTGATCACTGGCCAGATCCACCCAGCCGCAGTCCGTGCAGTACCCCTGGCGGCCTCCTTGCTCGAAGCGAATCCCCTCTAGATCGCCCATTCCGCACCAGGGACAGAGGATGCTCGATCCGACACCATCACCCGCCCCGAGGGCGCCGAGGTCGAGGAGATGCCGATAGGCATCCATTTGTCCGGAATACCGGGCGGCATCCGGATGGAGGCTTCCCTCGGATTCCTCGACGAGCCCGCAGAGCAGGCCGAAGGCGATGTCGTTGCGCGCTTGCACGGCGGCTTCTACGCGACCAGGGCCAGTTCGACCTCGGTCGGTTCGGAGACGCGCCAGGCACGCAGGAGGCGCTCAGCGAGCTTGGCGTCCTCCTCTGCCATGTCCTGGAGGTTGGAGATCCCCGATTGCTTGATGTCGATGTTCAGTACGCGACCGCGCTTGCCCACCTCGGCAGGGGCGAAGTAGATGCTGATGAGGGCCTCGACGATATTGAACGGACCGCGGAACAGGTCGTGGTCCTTCAGGTGGGCGCTCGATGCAGCGAGCACGCAGTGTTCGGCCTGATCCGCCGGTACGCCTACCCAGAAGTCGCAGATCGGCGCCCTCGTGCTCCTGAGCCGGGCGCGGCGGAGGCGAATGCGATCAATGCCGTGGGCGGCGAGGTCGATGTCGCTGTCCTCCGGAAGGTCCAAGCCGTGCCGCAACCGGTTGAGATAGAACATCGGCTGCTTCACTGCCTCGGGCTTGACCTCCTGTTTCAGTAGATGGCGTGCGAAGAGCGTCACCAGCGGCTGGTGGACCTTGGCGCCGCCCCGGCCGACGGTGTCGACGATGCCGGATGCGGGGAAGTAGACCAGCGCGAGATTGGTCGCCGGGCGGGTCGTCCGGCGGCGCATGCCCTCCTCGACGAACTCCACCAGATCGTTGGGATCGTCCTCCACGTAGACGCTGATCTGCACACCGCCGTCCAGGTGACGGTCGCAGACGTCCACGTGGCAGGCGCGCCGCGGTCCCTTGCGTTTCGAGAGCACCTCGGACAAGGCGGCCTGCAATCCCTCGATGTCGGCAGCCTCTCGGGACACCGGCTCGGTCACCTTGATGGCTTGCCGTTTCCACGACCGCTTGCCGACGCCGAGATCGAATTGGAGCAGCGCCTCGGCCGTCATGAAGGTTTGCGGCCAGTTCACCAACACCCACATGGCCCGCTCGGCGTGGTTGCGGAGCTGCCCGAAGTCCTCCCGAATGGCCACGTCGTTGTCGCTGGCGTTGAGGATTGCATCGATGCCTTTCTGGGTCGCAAGGGCGTAGACATGGCGCAGCTCGGCGTGCAGCAGGGCCTGTTGATCCGGTTCGAGTTCCTCCAGGAGGGCGATCAGGGCATCGGAAAATGCCTTTTCCTCGGCGTTCCAGTCGAAAGATTCGGGGATAGCGATGGAACGGGAGGACAGATACGCCTGCCAAGTGGTGGCCGGAACCTGACGGGCGAGGTGACGAGGGTTGAACGCGGTCATGCCTTTCTTCTCCTTCTTCAAACGGACGATGCCCGGCGCCGCCACATCCCACCAAGGACGCGAACGTTCGGTGTGCCGAACGTTTCGGATTGTCTCGGACTGATGCCGGGTTTGTCAAGCAGGTACGAAATCGTTCGGCGTAGTGGTAACATCTTCGGCCTGACGCAGAACGATTAGGAGATACCGGTGCCATCGCCCTTGGGGGACAAGATCCGCTCATTGCGGAAACAGAAGAAGCTCAGCCTTGAGCAGTTGGCCGAACTGACCGACTCCAGCAAGAGCTACATCTGGGAGCTGGAGAACAAGGACGAACCGAAGCCCTCGGCTGAGAAGATCGGCAAGATCGCTGCCGTACTCGAGGTGACTACAGAATTCCTGCTCACCGAGTCGGCGACCACGCCGGACGAAGAAGTGCTCGATGAGGCCTTCTTCCGTAAGTACAAGAACATGTCCGAGCCGGACAAGAAGAAGATCCGCAAGATCCTCGACGCGTGGGAAGATGAATGACAGAGGCGAAAAAGCCCATGGCCGAGGCCAACCGCATCTCGGCCATGCTCAACGCGGTTCTGGGCACGGATCGATTTCCGGTCAAGGTCGATGAGCTCGCCATCGAGTACTCGCGCCAGTGTTTCGCGGATTCGCCCGTAGACAAGGTCCGGGGGGAAGCGCTGGACGGGTTCGACGGCATGCTGGCGGCGAACAAGACGCGGTCGAAGTGGCTGATCCTGTACAACAGCGCCACCCGATCAGAAGGCCGTAAGCGCTTCACGATCGCGCATGAGTTTGGGCACTACATCCTGCACCGTCACCAGAAAGACCGCTTCGAGTGCGGCGACGACGACATTGAGACCGGCAATGACGACGAGTGCGACATCGAGGCCGAAGCGGATCTTTTCGCCTCGACCCTGCTGATGCCACTGGACGACTTCCGGCGACAGGTGGACGGGCAGCCAGTCAGCTTCGATCTGCTGGGTCACTGCGCCGACCGCTACGGCGTCTCGCTGACTGCGGCAGCTTTGCGCTGGACCGAGATCGCGCCCAAGCGGGCGGTCCTCATCGCCAGCCGCGACGACCATATGCTGTGGGCCAAGTCGAACAAGGCGGCGCTCAGGTCTGGCGCCTACTTCGCAACCCGCAGGAACATCATCGAGCTGCCGCGTGATGCGCTGGCGCACAGCAGTAACGCCTTGGACATCGGCCAGCAGCAAACGACAGCGGCACGGCATTGGTTTCCGCGCGAGCCGGAAACCATGATGGTCAATGAGATGATCAGGGACGCTGGCCAGTACGAATACACCCTGACCCTGCTCCTGCTGCCGGAAGCCGAGTGGCAGGGTGCCCATCACGACGATGAGGAGTCGGAGGAGGACACCTACGATCGTTTCATCCGCAATGGCCAGTACCCGGTGCGATAGGCAATGGGTCGCCGATCATGAGTGCCCACAAGTGGCAGTTTGCCTCCCGTTTCCGCCGACACGCGTTCGGTTGGCGATCCGACACGCCGGTGCAGCGGATCAAGGAAGCCATCGCGGAGATCAAGCAGGTCGCCCGCAAGGAGCCGGTGTTGGCGGCCGAGGGCGCCATTACTCTGCTGGAAAAACTCTCGCCAGCCCTGGAGCAAGTCGATAGCTCGTCGGGCGCCTTGGGTTCCGCCGTCAACAAGGCCATCGAGACACTGGTACCTCTCATCGCCAAGGCGGACGTCGACACGCCCTTGCGCCAGCGTTGGCTCGAACGGTTATGGCAAGCGCTGCAGGACGACGAGATGCCCTACATCGAACTGCTAGGCGACTATTGGGGGGAACTGTGCGTGACCCCGGAGTTGGCATCACACTGGGCCGATGAGTTTCTGCCGCTTGTCGAGCATGTCTGGAGCCGGACTGCGTCCGGCCACGGATTCTTCAAGGGCACGAGTGCTTGCCTGGCATCCCTGTACGCGGCAGGCCGTCACCAGGAATTGCTGGCGTTGATCGACAAGGCGCCATTCAAGTGGTGGCACGACCGGCGCTGGGGCGTGAAAGCCTTATCGGCGATGGGCAAGAAGGCAGAGGCGATCCGCTATGCAGAGGATTCACGCGGGCTCAATGACCCGGGCTGGCAAATAGCCCAGGACTGTGAAGCCATCCTGTTGTCATCCGGTTTGCTCGACGAGGCCTACCGTCGCTACGCGCTGGAAGCCAATCAAGGCACGACTCATCTCGCCACGTTTCGCGCCATTTCCAAGAAGTATCCAAACAAGCAGCCGGAAGAAATCCTGCGCGACTTGATTGCCAGCACGCCTCGCGCCGAGGGCAAATGGTTTGCCGCAGCCAAGGATGCAGGTCTCTTCGTCGTTGCTGCTGAACTGGCTACGCGCAGTCCGACCGATCCTCGCACCTTGACTCGCGCCGCCCGTGATTTTGCTGAGAAGCATCCTGACTTCGCACTTGCGGCTGGATTGGCTGCGCTGCATTGGATCTCTCATGGGTATGGGTACGAAATCACCGGCGTTGATGTGCTGGATGCCTACTCGGCGGTGACGCAGGCGGCTCACGGCGCAGGCGTTCCTACTCAGCGCATCAATGAGCAGATCCGGGAGATGACAGCCGGCACGCAGCCCGGAAACTCGCTCATGAGGACGATGCTGGCCCGGCACCTATCGGAGTGAGCCGGCACCGCCTTCTCGCAGTAGGCCGCACCAGTCCGCACCGGCCCGAAACTCCCTGATGGCCGAGGTCACGGCCTGACTGGACAATCTCGTCATCAAGCGAGTTGGACGTTCAGGACCGATACCGATGTGCACGATTAACCACCTACCACCCGAGCGGATGACGCCGGAACAGCGCCGGCAAGAGGTCGCGTCCTTACTGGCGCACGGCCTGGTCCGACTGCGCGAGGCCGTGTTCGCTCAGTCCGCAGGCGGCCCCCGCAGAGAGCGAGTTTGAGCTTGGCTTCTCCGGCCACCAGCGCCTTCATAGCCACCCCGTCAACAACACTTTGGAGGAGGCTCCATGAAGGCAAGCATCGTCCCCCCCACCCCGCCGAGCGTCGTCGCCCGGATCGCCGGGCTCCCGGATCTCTCGATAGAGGAAATGAGGGCGCTTTGGCGAGAACTCTTCGGCAGCGAGAACCCGACGCCCAATCGCCAGTTCATGGAGCGGCGGATCGCCTACAAGCTGCAAGAGATCGAGTTCCGCAAGGTCGATCCCAGCCTCTTGGAGCGCAACAAACGGCGCATCAAGGCCCTGATGGAGACCGGCAAGGCGCGCAAGCTCGACCGCGACATCCGGCTGATGCCCGGCACCGTGCTGACTCGCGAATACCAGGGCATCGAGCACCGGGTGTCGGTCGCCCAGGACGGGCAGTACGAGTTCGAGGGCAGGCGCTACCCGAGTCTCTCCATGATCGCCCGCGAGATCACCGGCACCCGCTGGTCCGGGCCGCTCTTCTTCGGCGTGAAGGCGCCGGCCAAGCAGAAGCATCCGAAGAAGCAGGGAGGCCGGCGATGAGCGAAGCCCTGAAGCGGCGCCTGCGCTGCGCCGTCTACACCCGCAAGTCCACCGACGAGGGGCTCGACCAGGAGTACAACTCCATCGACGCCCAGCGCGACGCCGGCCACGCCTACATCGCCAGCCAGCGCGCCGAGGGCTGGATTCCGGTGGCCGACGACTACGACGACCCCGCGTTCTCGGGCGGCAACATGGACCGGCCCGCGCTCAAGCGGCTGCTCGCCGACATCGAGGCCGGCAGGATCGACATCGTGGTGGTCTACAAGATCGACCGGCTGACGCGATCGCTGACCGACTTCTCGCGCATGATCGACGTCTTCGAGCGCCACGGGGTCTCCTTCGTCTCGGTCACCCAGCAGTTCAACACCACCACCTCGATGGGCCGGTTGATGCTCAATATCCTGCTCTCCTTCGCCCAGTTCGAGCGCGAGGTGACCGGTGAGCGCATCCGCGACAAGATCGCGGCCAGCAAGCGCAAGGGCATGTGGATGGGCGGCGTGCCGCCGCTCGGCTACGACGTCGAGAACCGGCGGTTGGTGCCCAACGAGCGCGAGGCCAAGATCGTCCGCCACATCTTCCAGCGCTTCGTCGAGCTCGGCTCCTCGACCCTACTGGTGAAGGAGCTGCGCCTCGACGGCGTGACCTCCAAGGCCTGGACTACCCAAGACGGGCGGGTGCGCGAGGGCAAGCCCATCGACAAGAGCCTCGTCTACAAGATCCTCAACAACCGCGTCTACCTGGGCGAGATCCGCCACCGCGATCAGTGGTATGCCGGCGAGCATCCGACCATCGTCGAACGCAAACTGTGGGACGCCGTCCAGGCGATCCTCGCGCAGAACTCGCGGGTGCGAGGCAACAACACCCGCGCCCGGGTGCCGTTCCTGCTCAAGGGGATCGTCGTGGGAATCGATGGCCGGGCGCTCACGCCCTGGTCCACGCGCAAGAAGAACGGGCGCATCTACCGCTACTACCTGCCGACGCGGGAGAACAAGGAGCACGCCGGTGCCTCCGGATTGCCGCGCCTGCCGGCCGGTGAGCTGGAGGCCGCCGTGCTGGAGCAGATGCGCCGCGTGCTGCGCGCCCCGGACATGGTCGCCGGGGTGGCCGAGCGCGCCGCCCGGCTCGATCCCTCCCTGGACGAGGCCCAGGTCGCGGTGGCCATGACCCGGCTGGATGCGATCTGGGATCAGCTCTTTCCGGCCGAGCAGCAGCGCATCGTGCGGCTCCTCATCGACAAGGTGATTGTCTCGCCGAACGACATCGAGGTGCGGTTCCGGCCCAACGGCATCGAGGTGCTCGCCCTGGAGCTGCGCCCCGAGCCCGCCCCGGAGACGCTTGAGGAGGCCGTGGCATGAATGAAATTCTGATCGACAAGACCGGTCAGCCAGACGTGATCACCGCGAGCGACGGCAGCCTCACCGTCACCGTGCCAATCCGGATCAAGCGTCGCGGCAGCCGCAAGGCCGTGACCCTGCCGGACGGCGGCGCCGTGCAACCACGCCCGTGGGATGACACGCCGACGCCGATCCAGCTCGCGCTCGCCCGCGGCCACCGCTGGCTGGCGATGGTGGAGTCCGGCGAGGCGCGCACGCTATCCGAGGTGGCCGAGCGCGAGGGGATGGATCGGGCCTATGTGAGCCGGATGGTGAACCTCACCACCCTGGCACCCGATATCGTCGCCGCCATCCTCGACGAGACTTTGCCGCCAGAGGTGACGCTGTTCGATCTGGCGTCGGGAACGCCGTTGTTGTGGGACGAGCAGCGGGCCATCATCGATCGCTGATTACCGTCGCACGGGAATCCTTCGGGTTGGATTACTTGTCGAGAGACCAGCCTGACGCCTTGATCAGCTGCAGAACCCGTCCGACTTCCGATGATGCCGGAGTCGTGTCGATGGACGGGAAGAGTTCCTTCAGCATGTCGCCGAAGGTCAGTATCTCGATGGGGTTGCCGCCGAGATTCTCGCAGAACGTCGCGTTGTCCTGCCACGCCGCTCGGTTGCCGACGACTTTCGTGACGGCCGTGATGTAGGTGAACGAGGACGATCCCGTCAGTTCTGCGACCATCGTCCTGAACGCTGCGGCCCACTTCTCCCTGGTCAGTTCGCGGAAACCGCGCCAGGCCTCACGCCCCGAGACCACCTTGTTCTTGGCGATCGCGTCGACCCAGTATTCGGGACGAAAGCCACCCTGCCAGCTCTTGCAGCTCACCACCATCACCCGACGCGCACCGTCGAGTCGCGGATGGATGCCGATCACGTCGATGTCGCTATGCACAGCATCCTGGCGGGTGTCGTACTCCACGTGATCGCCGGCGGGCCGGAACTTGATGTTGTGCCTGGTGAAGTACCCTTTGTGCTGCAGGTACTCGTCCACCATCTGTTCGAGGATGTCCTCTTTCATGCCTGTCCGCCCTCGCGATCGATCCGTTGGCTGGCGAATCCCTCGAACTCAGGCCGGAGGCGGCACTGCAGAAATGCCTCGAGGAGGTTGAGGACGTGGATGCCGAGCGGCGCATCGAGGATGAAGTTCACCCGATCGGTGTGCTCCCTGATCCAGCCGGGGACGTTCGTCTCGTTCAAGCCGGCGACGCCGATGCGCTCGCCGTGTTTGATCAACGAGGCTGCCAGAGTGCTCTTCGCGCTGCCGGCGTTGTAGTGTTGAGCCGTGTAGCGAGCAGCGCTGTTGGGGCCGACCTTCCCGACCTTCAGCACATGAGGTCCAAACGAGAAGACGTACACTGCCATAGTGCCGGGCGGTAGTGCCTTGGGCGGCACATGCGGTGCAGGGCGCCGCTCGATCGCGATGGCGTCATGCGCCAACGAGACGCCAGCCATGCCAGCGACTCGGCGAAAATCCTCCAAGAGCAGATCAGGATTCCAGGTCATCGGCCCGATTCCTCGCTGGTCGACGTCCACCCGGTTCCGGCAAACCATGTTTGCGGAAAAGCGGCACCTTGCTGGAGCGCGTCCAGCGGGGGCGACAGGAATACACGCAGACCGGCAACGACCTCGGAGATCTGAAGCTCGACCAAGGCATTCTTCCTCAAGAATGCCTGCCACTGGGTCTGCTTCTGCCGATCCTGTGCGAATTCGTCGCTCAGGCCGAAAGGGACGCCATCCGGCAGCGGTGTCCTGCGGCGCTCGAAGGTGGCGTGGATCGCGTTGCACAGAAGCTTGCCGTCGAAGTCGGTGTAGCGCGACAAGATCCAGAGATCGAAGTAATCCTTCATGCGGCTGTTGGCGATGCCGAGCGACACCAGCGCCTCCAGCTTCTCGGCGATAACCGTGTAGCGGGGGTAGGCACGCAACTTCGGGGCTGGCATCTCCGACAGCATCACCGGGTAGTCGACGGTCTCGGGGCCGGGCGTCACGGCGTCGCCGAAACCCACGTCGACCTGCACGTGGCATCGGGCACCGTCCAACAGGCCGATCAGCGTGACCCGGACACCGGAGTAGTTGGCTTCCTTGCGGATCTCCTCCGCGTGTACCGAGTCGGCTTGAAAGCGTATGCCGTCGTCCAGTTCCACCGCACAGATATCCCGGAACGCCGCCTCGACATGCGGGATCTCGGCCGAGCCGAAGCCCAGCAGATCGGCGTCGCGTGTCGGACGATGCGGGATGTCGAACCACAGATCGAACAGCAAGGCGCCCTTGAGCAGGAAGTGATCCGCATGAGCGGAAACACTCAGGCGATACAGGAGCCGCTCCAGGGCGTAGCGGGTGAGGACGAGGTTGAAGTCCTGCTTGTCGGTGCGGGCCTTGGCGAGCAGTCGTGCACGGACCGAGGCGGCGGTGTTCCGGCTGCTCACGTCAGGCTCTCCAGGTAGGGGCGCATGACGTTGGCCACCCGGCACAGCTTGGCAAACTGCCACAGTTCGTCCATGCCGACGCGCTTTGCTTTCCAGGCCTCACGCAGCGCCTCCAGCGCGACATCCAGGCCGATCTTGTTGCGGTACTTGAAGCAGTCGGCCACCGTCCGGGCGACGTTGGTCACGCGCACAGGCACACCATCGATGAGGTGCTCCTCGACCCCCTCCGTCAGCGCGGCGCCGGAGAAGCGCACGATGCGCAGCGGGGGATAGTCCATCTTTGGCGCACGTGCCTTGTTGGGGATTGCCAGCCAGACCTCGAACGGCGACTGTGTGGTGAGTTCATGTAGGCGAAGTGCCGACAGCAGACAGACGATGGCTTGCGGGTGCTTGCGTGCCACCTCGGCGAGTGCGCCGTGTTCCGAGACGGCCCGGTCCGGAATTGCGTACAGGCCCCGTCCCACGCGCTGGAGCAGCCCTTGCCGCACCAGCCGCGTGAGGGCGACCGTGGGCAGCCCACGCTCATTGAGATCGCGTGGGCGAATAAGGCCGCGCTGGGCGGCAAGATCCAGAATGCTCTGGTGCGAACTGTCCATGTCGTCATAATGTTGCGAAACGTCGGTAGCTGTCAAGAACTACCGACAAAACACAACTGACATGGTTTCCTTTGCCTGCCGATGCCGCAATCCAACCGTTTGATTCGTCAGCGCGTAACCCATTGATCTGTATGGGTCCGCGTTGCGGCCTCTGTGGACTTCGGCCCTTAGTCGGGGAGCGAGGCTGGAGAGAATAACGGCGCGGAGAGAGCGAAATGGGTCCGAGATGGGCGAGACGACCGGAGGAAGGAAGTCCGCAGGAATCCGCAGGAGTCCCCGCGAACACGCGGGAGCGCGCAAGAAAAAAGGCCAACCGAGAACGGTTGACCTTCATATATTGGTGGCCAGGGACGGAATCGAACCGCCGACACGGGGATTTTCAGTCCCCTGCTCTACCAACTGAGCTACCTGGCCAAAGAGCTGCCAATTAAAGCAGGGAACGGCTCCTTGAGTCAAGCAGCGTATGCCTCCCCCACCTTTGACACTCGGGATGATGTTGGACGAGGGATTGGAGAGGAGGGCGGCCGAGGCGCTGGCTGGATCGATGAAGGTGATGAGGTAGCGGCGCATGCCATTGCGGACGCAATCGATGGTATCAACCGCCAGGCATGCCAGTAGGGCGGTCTTTGCCTGGGTTGGGATGCAGCGTGCGCAGCCTACGGATTTCGGCCACCAGCCCCGGATCGCTCTGGGGGTGGCGATGGTTGGGCCGCACTGGACTGGGCCGCCAACCTGTGCTCGTCCCCAAGGCACCGGATTTCGAGTCTTCGTTGGTCATCGTTGGGTGTCATCTCCCCAAGACGCCCCGAAGTGGCTACCCGGTCACCCCCGGACGCCGTGCCCAATGTGCTGCACTTGCACGACACTCCTCCCTCGCCAAAGGAGGGCCAAAGGTTTCCGAGCTTATGCAGTCAGTCGTGGGAAGCGGTGACAGGCGGGCGGTAAAGGACGCGGTAGATGGCCCCCGCATAGTCGTCGGACACATAGATGGCACCGTCGGGCCCTTCGGCGACATCCACCGGCCGGCCGATGACGTCTTCGTCGATATTGAATCCGGTCATGAAGGGACGCTCGGCTATCCGGCCGTCAGCACCGAAATGCAGTGACACGACCTCGTAGCCCTGTTTTTTCGACCGGTTCCAGGAGCCGTGCAGGGCGACCAGGGCGGCGCCGCGGTAGTCCTGCGGCAATCCCCCGCCTTTGAGGAAAACCATACCGAGCGGGGCGACGTGAGCACGGAATTCATGGACGGGCGGCAAGCTGCGTCGAATGTCGGCCTCGTGTCCTCGTCCGTAATCGGGATCCGGGACGCGGTTGCCGTTGGCGTAAGGCCAGCCGTAAAAGCCGCCTTTTTCGATGCGGTTGAGTTCACACGGTGGGAAATCATCGCCCAGCAGGTCACGACCATTGTCGGTGCCATAAAGCTCGCGGCTGCCGGGGCGCCAGTCGAAACCGACGGTATTGCGCAGACCCGTGGCGTAGATTTCCCGCTTCGTGCCATCCGGCTCGAAACGCAGCAGTGTGGCGCGAAGCGGGTCATCTTCGATACAAACGTTGCAACTCGAACCCACCGAAACGTACATCCCACCGTCCGGGCCGAACTTGAGAGTCCGGCTCCAGTGATTGCCTCCCCCGGGAATCCCGCTCACCACCATCTCAGGCGCCCCGGAAATCTGCCGCTCGGCCGCGTCGTAACGGACGCGAACGACGCCGTAGGTTTCCGCCACGTAGAGCCACCCGTCGCGGAGATCGAGGCCGTGCGGCCGACTGAGTCCCGTCAGCAGTTGCCGCCGGCCGTCGGGGCGGCCATCACCGTCGGCGTCCTTTTCCAGCAGGACGATGGCGCCGGCATGCGGCTGGCTGACCAGCAGGTCGCCGGTCCGGGTAAAGCGCAGCATCCGGGCCCCCGGCAAGTCCGCCGCGTAAACCGTGAGGCTGAACCCCGAAGGCAGCGCGATCCTCCGGTGCAAAGCCGCCTCGGCGGGCGCTGCTCCGCCGAACACGGATTTGAGCGGGAAGTTGACCGTAAGATGGCCGAAGCGCTGCGCCAGGACGGTGACCAGCAATGCGGGCAAGACGACATACCACAAAGCCTTGTTCATGACTTTAGGTCCTCCGTCGACCGACGGTTTTCACGGTCCAAGATAGCGCACTTGACGACGGAGGGGAAACTCAAAATCGGCACGGAGATTATGAAAACATTTGAATATAACGAAATGAGAAAATGCTCTTTGCCGAATGTACACTGCACGCCTTATAGTGCCGCTCATTGGTGTACGAACTCGGATGCGATCCTCATGAACTCTCAAGCCCTGCTGTCGGCTCTCGGCGGCGGCGCCTTGATCGGCGCGGCCGCGTGTGGCCTTCTCTATTTCAATGGCCGGCTGGCAGGGGTCAGCAACATACTGGCGGGAATGCTATGGCCCGCCTCGGTAGACTGGGCTTGGCGATGTGCCTTCGTGCTGGGGCTGGTGGTCGCCGGCGTACTGCTGCTCGGCGTCTACCCGGATACTTTCGACACGGCTCCGAGGCCGCTGTGGGCGCTGGGTATCGGCGGCTTTCTGGTCGGCCTGGGGGCACAGATCAGCAACGGCTGCACCAGCGGGCACGGCGTCTGCGGGCTCGGCCGCCGGTCCATGCGCTCCGTGATCGCCGTGCTGACCTTCATGGGCACTGGCATGGCAACCGTGCTCCTTTTCAACCGCCTCAGCGGAGGTTGAGCCGGGATGCCCATTTTCAGTGCTTTCCTTTGGGGCGTGATCTTCGCAACGGGGCTGGGGCTGGCCGGCATGACCCGCCCAGGAAAAATCCTGGCCTTCCTGGACGTCGGCGGAAACTGGGACCCGTCGCTGATGCTGGTGATGGGAGGGGCAGTGGGCCTGACCTTCGTCTCGTTTCCGCGGATTCTGCGACGGGGGCGCCCTGTCCTGGGAGATCGCTTCGATCTTCCGGTCCGGAAACACATCGACGGCCGCCTCGTGGGAGGTGCCGCGATCTTCGGCGTGGGCTGGGGGCTGACCGGTTATTGTCCCGGACCTGCCGTGGTTTCCCTCGTCACGGCGGATGCCGGCGTGGGGGTTTTCCTGGCCTGCCTGTTGGGGGGAATAGTGGTGGGCCGCCGGGTCGGCGCCAGACAGACCATCCAGCCAGGAGCAGTCGAATCCGGCGCCATCGAAGCCGCCCGATTGCCCGGTCCGAGTGACGGCACCTGATCATTCCTTCGACGAAAAACCCGGCCATGAGGGCAGGGTCTTTTCGTCCGTCCATCGAGGAAACACCGATCAGACGATTTCGCGTGCCCGCTCGAACGCGGCCCGGAAGTCGAAGAAGACCGGACTTTCCGATTTCAACAGCAGCGCCAGCAGGTGATTCTGCAACTGGTATTTCACGTTGCCGACGGCAAGGGCTCCCACCCCGACGGCACCGGGACTGTTGACCGCATGCACCAGCGGTTCGCCATTGTGCTTCAGTTTGATCCCCTCGATGCCGAGCGGTGGCACCGCGTTGACGTCACCGGCGACTTTGAGGCGTTTGGCATCGGCCAGTACCGACGCGTTGAGCACTTCGACACCGGCCTTGGCGGTGCAGAACACCACGTCGGCATTCGACAAGAGGCGCGCCTTGTCGGCTTCCGAACCGGCGAAGGTACCGTGCAGGCGGGCACCACAGCGCCGGTTGTATTCGTCGGCCTTGGCCAGTGCGGTTTCGACGTTGAACGGGTCGACCAGGGTCACGTCCGCCCCGGCCAGCGACGCGATGACGCCGGTGGCGATGCCCACCGGCCCCGTGCCGCCGAACACCACCGCACGCTGGCCCGCCAGCTCTGCGCCGTGCTTCAGCTTGAGCTGCTTTTCCACCAGCGCCACCAGCGCCGCCGCGGTGGTGAATCCGCCGCTGGGATCGGCCAGCACCGACACTTCGAACGGCGGCACCATCGCGGCTTTGGCGGTTTCCAGCATGGTGAGCGCGACCGCCAGATCGCGCCCGCCGATGAAGATTCCGGTGCGTTTCACGCCCGCCGGACCGCGCGAGAAAATCGCATCCTGCACCAGGCCATGCACCTCTTCCGCCTTGACGTCGCTGTAGGGCACGATGACCTCGAAACCGGCGTCGACCGCCATGTTGATATCGAAGGGGCTCACATGCGGCATGGGGTCGAACATGTGGAGGACGGCGCGTTTTTCCATTCTGGGTGGGTCTCGGAAAAAATCGGTAAGTAAAGAAGGCGTCGGGCCGCGCCCTGCGAAAATTCCGACCGGCGCGGCTTAGGGCTGGACCTCAGCCACCGCGGACGACTTCGCGGGCGATCTCGAAAGCCTCGTTGAATGCCAGATAGACCGGCATGTCGGTGTTGCGCATCCGCAGCAGCAGCCGGTGCTGGGCCTGGTATTTGACGTTGCCGATGGCCAGCGCGCCGATGCCGATGGCCCCGCTCGGCGAACCTTCGATCGGCGTGCCTTTGTGATGGGGATCCAAGCCGGCGATGCCGGACGGCGGCACGGCGTTGACGTCGGCGGCCACCTTGAGCCGGGGTGATGCCGCCAGCAGCTCGGCGCTCAGCACCTGGATGCCGGCGGCGGCGGTCGCGAATACCACATCGGCGGTCTTGAGCAGTTCGCCCTTGTTGGCATCGGCATCGCCCTCGATGGCGGTCTGGCCTTCGCCGAATTCGGCATTGCACAGCGCGGCCACTTTCTGGGCCTTTTCGAGCTGGCGTCCGATGATCTTGACCTGGGCGCCGGCACGGGCCGCCAGCACGGCGGCGATCTGGCCGACCGGACCGGTGCCGCCCAGTGCCAGCACCGACTTGCCTTCGAGACCGGTCTGGTAATGCTTCCGCAGCTCGCCCTCGGCCATTGCGACCATCGCCGCGGCGGTCGTGAAGGCGCCGCTCGGATCGGCGAAAGCGGAAATCTCGAACGGCGGAACCATCGACTTCCGGGCGGTGCGCAGCATGGCCATGGCTGTCCCGACATCACGTCCGCCGATGAAGACGGCGGTGCGCTTCACGCCGGCGGGGCTGCGCGAGAAGATCGCATCCTGTACCAGGGCGGTGATTTCCCCCGCCTCCAGGTTCGTATAGGGCACGAGGGACAACCAGCCGGCGTCGAGCGCCATGTTCGCATCGAACGGGCTCAGATTCTTTTCCGGCGTGAACATGTGCAGGATATAAGGCTTTTCCACGGCGCGCTCCTCGAGTTCGGCCAGTCGTTACAGGGTCGGCGAAGTATACGGACGCGATGGAACGATGGCAAACCGCGGCGACCGCGCTCGGCGCGGCAGTCCCTTCCTGCCAGACGCTCCCTCAGCCGCCGTTCAGCAAGGCGGCGTGTGCCGCCGCCAGCCGGGCGACAGGCACCCGCGGCGCCGAACAGGAGACGTAGCTGAGGCCGATGCCGTCGCAGAAACGGATGGAGCCGGGATGCCCGCCGTGCTCCCCACAGATGCCGATTTCGAGGTCCGGACGGACGCTGCGTCCCTTTTCCACCGCCATCCGCATCATGGCACCGACACCGACGACGTCGAGCACTTCGAACGGATTGTCCTTGAGGATGCCGCTGCCGATGTACTGAGGGAGGAACTTGTTTTCCGCATCCTCGCGCGAGAACGACCAGGTCGCCTGGGTCAGGTCGTTGGTCCCGAAGGAGAAGAATTCCGCGGTCCGCGCCAACCCATCGGCGCTCACACAGGCGCGCACGGTTTCCACCATGCTGCCGAACTTGAAATCGAGCCGGACGCCGTGGCTGGCTTCGATTTCCTGCCGCAGGCGATCGACCATCGCCCGGACACACTCCAATTCCGCGCCGTCGACGACCTGGGGCACCATGATCTCCGGGGCGGCGGCCACGCCGGCCTTGACGCACTCCGCCGCGGCCTCGAGCACGGCGCGGATCTGCATCTCGTAGATTTCGGGGAAGGTGATCCCGAGTCGCACCCCACGATGCCCCAGCATCGGGTTGATCTCGTGCAGTTCTCGGACCTTGGCCAGCAGTCGCTCCTTGCGGGCGATGACGGCAGCCACGGCATCCTCGCCGACGCCGTCGGTCTCGACGGCCTGACCCAGCGCGCTCAAAGCCGCCGCCCGCCCTTTCGCGACCCGCCGGAATTGCCGCAGCGCATCGATCTCGTCCGCCAGGGAATGCTCGTCTGGAAGGAATTCGTGGATGGGCGGGTCCAGCAGCCGGACGGTGACGGGGTAGGGAGCCATCAGGGTGAAAATCGCCTGGAAGTCGCAGCGCTGCATCGGCAACAGCTTGTCCAGTGCAGCCTTGCGTTCCTCCACGTCGGGCGCCAGGATCATCTCCACCACCACCGGGAGCCGGTCGCTGGCGTTGAACATGCGTTCGGTACGGCACAGCCCGATGCCCACGGCACCGAATTCGCGCGCCTCCTTCGCCGCTTCCGGCGTGTCGGCATTGGCCTTGACCTTGAGATGCGCGGCTTCGTCGGCCCAGGACAGCAGTGTCCTGAGGTGTTCGGAGAAGGTCGGCGCGATCGTCGGGATCGCGCCGAGATAGACGCGGCCGGTGCTGCCGTCGATGGTGATGATGTCACCTTCGTGCAACGTGACTTCCCCCACCGTTGCCAGCCGCGCCCGGCTGTCCACCCTGATGCCTTCGGCACCGGCCACGCAGGCCTTGCCCATGCCGCGGGCGACCACGGCGGCATGCGAGGTCTTGCCGCCGCGACTGGTGAGGATTCCCTGGGCCGCGAAGAAGCCGTGGATGTCTTCCGGCTTGGTCTCCTCACGCACCAGGATGACCTTTTCACCGGCCCGTCCCAACAGTTCGGCCTGATCCGCATCGAACACGCAACGGCCGCTGGCGGCGCCGGGCGAGGCAGGCAGCCCCTGCGCCAGCGGCGTGGGGTTGTGCGAGGTGTCGAGGCAGGGATGGAGCAACTGTTCCAGATGGGCGGGGTTGACCCGCAGGAGTGCCTGATCCCGCGTGATCAGCCCTTCCCGGCACATCTCGACCGAGGTGCGCACCATCGCCTGGGCGTTCATCTTGCCGTTGCGCGTCTGCAGGCAGTACAAGACCCCTTTCTCGATGGTGTACTCGAAGTCCTGCACCTCGTGGTAATGGGCTTCGAGCTTGTCGCGCAGTTCCACCAGTTGGGCGTAAAGCGCCGGCATTTCGGTTGCCATCTCGTGCACGGGCTTGGGCGTGCGGATTCCGGCTACCACATCCTCACCCTGGGCGTTGACCAGATACTCGCCGAACATCTCGTTCTCACCAGTACCGGGATTGCGGGTGAAGCCGACACCGGTGGCGGAGTCGTCGCCCATGTTGCCGAACACCATGGTCACCACGTTCACCGCCGTGCCGTTGGCCTGGTCGGGCGTGATGTGGAATTCGCGGCGGTAATCCACCGCGCGTTTTCCCATCCAGGAGTCGAATACCGCCCGGATCGCGATCTCGAGCTGCTCGTAGACGTCTTCGGGGAAGGGTTTGCCGGTATGGCGGCGCACGACGGCGAGGAAACGTTCGCCGATGTCGGCGAGATGGACGGCGCTCAGGCCGATGTCGGCGGCGACCCCGGCCTGGTGCTTGATGGCTTCGAATTCGGCGTCGAACAGCTCGTCGGGAACACCGAGGGCAACCTTGCCGAACAACTGGATGAACCGCCGGTAGGCATCGTGACCGAAGCGCTCGTTGCCGGTCTGCCGGATCAACCCCTGGAGTGTATCGTGGTTGAGGCCGAGGTTGAGAATGGTATCCATCATGCCCGGCATGGACAGGGCCGAACCGGAACGCACCGAGACCAAAAGCGGATTGGCGGGATCGCCGAAGCGCTTGCCGGTAGCCTGTTCGAGCCGGGCCATGTGCTCCCGGACTTCGTCCATCAAGCCGGCCGGCAGCTTCTTGTCTGCCAGGTATTCGAGGCAGGCTTCCGTGGTAATAACGAAACCCGGCGGCACGTTGAGCCCGATCTGCGTCATTTCGCAGAGGTTGGCCCCCTTGCCGCCGAGCAGGCGTTTGTTCTTGCCGTCGCCTTCGGAGAAGGCGTAGACACGCTTCTTCATCGTCATGATGGTCTCCTCGAACTATCGCGTTCGCCGCTTGTCACCGCAGGATCAGAGCCGGTTCCGGCCCCTCTTTCGTGCATTCAGCCGTTCCAGCAGGCGCAACTGGGCCAGGGCCTTGAGCAATTCCAGATAGGCGCGGTCACGCTCGCCGGGAATCCGGTTCTCGCGGAGCATCCGCTCGGCGTTGCGCTTGGCCGCCAGGGCCGCTTCCCGGTCGATCTCTTGGGAGCGGAGCACCTGGTCGGCCAGGATGCTGACCTCCCACTGCTGCACCTCCATGTAGCCCCCCGAGAGGTAGAAATACTGGTCTTCGCCTGCCTCGGTCCTGAGCCTTATCTCGCCGGGCCGGAGCCGGGTCAGGAACGGCGTATGACGGGGCAGGACGCCGACCTCACCGTCCACGGCCGGCGCGACCACCCGGCTACAACGCCCGGAAAATATCTCCCGGCAGACGTCGACGATCTCGACCGTTAGCAGACGGGATGCGGTCTGTCCCACCGCCTGGCTCACGAGGCTTCCCGCTGACCGAGATCGAAGACTTCGAAGCCGAACTGCCGTACCGCCACGAGTACGGTCGGCAGAGCGTTACCGGCTGGCAGATGGTCGGTGTTGAGCACGAGATCGAAATTGACGGCGTGTTCCAGGGAACACGCGTCATACAGATCGCTGAACAGCGTCTGGACCGACTTGTGCCGTTTGTTGTTGGTCTCGAACACCAGTCGCTCGGCCTCGGCCTGGCCGATGCCCAGTTCGGCCGCGATGCGTTCGCCGCAGACCGCACGCGACCCGACCACGCGCAGACGGAATACCTTCGTACCGAACATCAAGTTGTAGAGCAGGTCGCTGATGCGCTCGGCGCTATCCTCATCATGATGCTCGAAATGGCTTTTGTCGATCCGGGTCTTGTCGGCGACCCGGTCAAGAATCTCCCTGTCGTAGATCGGCAGGTCCAGAAAATGGGCCAGATCCGCAGCCAGCGCTTCGCCGCCGGCGCCGAAATCGCGGGACAGGGTGATGACCAGGGGTTCGGCGCGCCTGCGGGGCCGACGCCGATGGTATTCGGCCTCAAAGTCCTTGGCCAGGAACGATTCGAGAAATTCGAGCGTATCGGAACTGGTCATGGGCACCTTCTGCCAGCGCGAGATCCGGTGACGCCGGGACGGCTGGACCCGGCCCTGAATTGTGGTGTGTTTTCCCTTTCCTGTCGAGGCACAGAGGGATGACAAACCGCAGGAAACCGGGCGGATCAGCCGCCCGTCAGAGCCCGGAGCCGGCTAGCGAGGACAGCCGCAGCCTGGCCGCGATGGCTCAGGCGGTTTTTGTCCTCCGGTGGGAGTTCGGCGGCCGAAAGACCCGTTCCCGGTACGATAAACACCGGATCGTAACCGAAGCCGCCGCTACCCCGGCGGTTCTCGCCGATCCAGCCTTCCCAGCACCCTTCGGCAACGAGGGGATCGGTATCTTCCGCATCGCGGACGAACACCATGACGCAGCGGAAACGTGCACGGCGGCGCCCAGCCTCGACGCCGTCCAAAGCGGCCAGCAGTCTGTCGATGTTGTCATCGTCGGAGGCCGCCGGGCCGGCATAGCGCGCCGAATGGACCCCGGGCTCACCGCCCAGCGCATCGACCTCCAGTCCGGAATCGTCGGCGATGGCGGGCAATCCGCTGTGTCTGGCCGCGTGGTACGCCTTGATCAACGCATTTTCGACGAAGCTGGCGCCGGTTTCCTCGGCCTCCGGGATCCCCAGCGCCCCCTGGGGGATGATCTCGAAGCCCGACGTCGAAATCAGCGCCTGGAGTTCCCGCACCTTGCCCGCGTTGTTACTGGCGAGGACCAGTTTGCGCCGCATGACCGGCCTAGCTTTTGATGCCACAGCCATCCAACGCCTCCTGCTGGTGCAGCAGGAGATCGGCGATGCCGGCCTCGGCGAGCCGCAGCATGGCATCCAGCTCGTCGCGGCGGAACGCATGGCCTTCGGCCGTGCCCTGGATTTCGATGAAGGCGCCGGCGTCGTTCATGACCACGTTCATGTCTGTTTCGGCGTCGCAGTCCTCGGCGTAGTCCAGGTCGAGGACGGGAACCCCCTGGCAGATGCCGACGGAGACCGAAGCGATCTGACCGTGCACCGGATTGGTCTTGATCTTGCGGCTCTTCAGCAGCCGCTGCACGGCCAGCACCAGAGCCACGTAGCCGCCGGTGATCGATGCGGTGCGGGTGCCACCGTCGGCCTGGATGACGTCGCAGTCGAGGGTGACGGTGCGCTCGCCCAGGGCTTCCAGGTTCAACGCGGCGCGCAGGGAGCGGCCGATCAGGCGCTGGATCTCCATGGTCCGCCCCCCCTGCTTGCCGCGGGCGGCCTCACGGCCGGTACGCTCGTGGGTGGCACGCGGCAGCATGCCGTATTCGGCGGTGATCCAGCCGCTGCCTTTGCCTTTGAGGAAAGGCGGAACCCGCTCCTCCACGCTCGCGGTGCAGATGACGCGGGTATCGCCGAATTCGACGAGCACCGAGCCTTCGGCGTGCTTGGTGTAGTTGCAGGTGAAGGCGATGCGACGGAGTTGATCGGGACGGCGTCCGCTGGGTCTCATATGGGCTTGCTTATCCGATGAAAAGCGCGTCAGTATACTCGAATTGCCGCTGCGGCGCTGACCCGCTTTCACCATGAAATTCAAGCATATCCTGTACATCGCCGGCTTCGGGATCCTCGCCCTCGCGACCTATGCCGGCACCCGCCTGGAAAAGGCGGCGGCCTCGCTCCCTGCCACCGGCGGCGAGAGCGTACTGCCGGGGCTCACCCGGCCCGCCACCGTCGAATTCGATCGGCTCGGCATCCCGCGGGTGATGGCGGCGAACCGGGAAGACGCCCTGCGCGTGCTGGGCTATCTGCACGCGCGCGACCGGCTGTTCCAGATGGATATGATGCGGCGCAAAGCTGCGGGCCGGCTGGCCGAAATCTTCGGAGAACAGGCCCGGGCGCACGACCGCGCGCAGCGGATCTACGCCTTCGGGCGCGCCGCCGCGGCCATCGTCGCCGCGCTTCCGGAATCCCAGCGGCTGGCGCTCGAGGCCTACGTCGCCGGCGTCAACGCCCGAATGGCCGAACAGACCGTACCGCCCCCGGAAATACTGGTCCTTGGCTATACCCCGGAACCATGGCGGGCGGAAGACAGCCTGCTGGTCGGCCTCGGCATGTTCCAGACCCTCAACGGCCATCCCGACGAAGAACGCATGCTCAGTGTAATGGCCGAGACCTTGCCGCCGGAAGTCCTCGCCTTCCTGACGCCGGACGTCGATGCCTACACCACGGTCCTCGCCGGCGGGAACGGCTCGCGGCGCCCCGAACGGCCGGTACCCGCGGCTGCGCTGGCAGAGCTGCTCGCCGAAACCCCGCATCTCACGCTGGGCGCCGCGGTCGATGCCGAACCCCTCCCCGCCGGCTCCAACAACTGGGCGGTCGCCGGCACCCGGACCCGGGATGGACGGGCGATCGTTGCCAACGACATGCATCTGAACCTGGGCGTACCCAACATCTGGTACCGGGCCGAACTGCGCTATGGCGAAGCCGTGATGAGCGGCGTGACCCTGCCCGGCCTGCCGCTGCTGGTGGCAGGCAGCAACGACCGGATCGCCTGGGGCTTCACCAACGTCGACGCGGACGTGCTGGACCTGGTGAAACTGGAAATGCACGCCTTCGAACCGGATCGCTACCGCACACCCGAAGGCTGGGCGACACTGGACACGCGTACCGAAACCTTGCGCGTGAAAGACGGGGTGGACGAAACCCTGGTCCTCAAATCCAGCCGCTGGGGGCCGGTCATGACCGAGCCGCTGCTGGGCATGCCGGTGGCGTTGCGCTGGACCGCGCTCGAGGCCCAGGGGGTCGATCTCGGCCTGCTGGAGATGGACGGCGCCCGCGATCTGGATTCGGCCATGGCGGTCATGAACCGTGCCGGGAACCCGCCGCAGAACGTGGTGCTGGCCGATCGGGCGGGTCACATCGCCTGGACCCTCACCGGCCGGTTTCCGCTGCGGCGCGGCTTCGACGGCTCGGTGAGCCGGAGTTGGAGCGACGGCGCCGCCTGGGACGGTTTCGTTCCGCCCGAACGGCTGCCGCGGGTGGTCGATCCCCCCGGGGGATACCTCGCCACGGCCAACAACCGCACACTCGGGCGCGATTATCCCTATGTCATCGGCCACAACTATTCCAACAGTTACCGCGCCTACCGTATCGGCGAAAGACTGAAGCAGGCACAGGCACTGACCGAAACCGAGTTGTTCGGCTTGCAGCTCGATACCCGCAGTGAGTTCTTCGATTTCTACCGCGACCTGGTCCTGGCATTGACGGCGAACGCCAACGATCCGGTGCTCACCGAAGCCCGGCGGGCGGTGGAAGCCTGGGATGGACGGATGGAGGCGGACAGCCGTGGCATCGCGCTGCTGGTACGTTACCGGCGCAATCTCGCCCGCACGGTATTCTCCCGCCTGCTGAGCCGCTGCAACCAGACCGACCCCGGCTTCGTCTATGCCTGGCGCGAAGCGGAGACGCCGCTGCGTGCACTGATTTCCTCGCGTCTGCCGGGCACCGTTCCGGACCGCAGTGGCTCCTGGGACGCGTTTCTACGCGGTACTCTGGAACAGAGCATAGACGAACTGAAAAGGGAATTCGGTACCGCCGCACTTCAAGACCTGACCTGGGGCCGGGTCAACCGGGTGGAGGTCCGGCATCCGTTCAGCAAGAACCTGCCGTTGATATCCGCGCTGCTGGACATGCCGCAAGTGGAGGGTGTCGGCTGCGGCGGCCAATGCATCCGGGTGCTGACACCCCATCAGGGAGCGAGCGAGCGGCTGGTGGTATCGCCCGGCCATCATGGTGACGGCATCCTGCACATGCCGGCCGGCCAGTCCGGTCATCCTCTATCCCCGCACTACCGCGATCAGCACGATGCCTGGGCCACCGGCCGACCCCTGCCTTTCGAACCCGGCCCGCCCGTGGAAACGCTGCGACTCAAGCCAGCACTCTGACGCCTGGTGCCAGCGAGGGGTTTCACGTGATCCTCATGCAGGGCATAGTACGCGGACATTGAATGGAGCTTTGAGGAGACATCATGATCCGCAGCATGACGGCTTTCGGGACCGCGCAAGGGACGGTGGGCAACTGGCGGGTTAGCTGGGACCTGCGTGCCGTCAATCATCGCTATCTCGATGTCGGCCTGCGCCTGCCGGATCCCCTGCGCGGCCTGGAACTGGCGGTGCGCAACAGGATAGGCGAGTCGTTCAAGCGGGGGCGGGTGGACTGCACCCTGACGTGGAAACCCTCGGCGCCGGAAGCCGGCCCGACATGTATCGACACCGCGCTGGTACGCGGCCTGCTCGGTGCGCTGCGAAACGTCGAAGCGCTGGAAGACCGCTGCTGGGCCGGCCTGAGCGCCATCGAACTGCTGCGCTGGCCGGGCGTCATGCAGGAAAGCGAGCCGGACCTCGCCACGCTCGAACCTGGGCTCCTCGCCGTGCTCGACCGGGCGCTGGCCGAGGCGCGGGCGTTCCGTGAGCGCGAGGGTGCCCAGATCGCCGCGTTGCTGGACCTGCGCTGTGCCGACATCCAGCGCGCGGTCGGCGCGGTACGGGAGCGCCTGCCGGCGATTCTCGCCGGTATCCGGAACAAGCTGAGGGCGCGGCTGGCCGAACTGGCCGCCGAGCCCGATGCCGCCCGCCTCGAACAGGAACTGGTCTACCTCGCGCAGAAGATGGACGTCGCCGAAGAGCTGGATCGGCTGACCGCGCACACCACTGAAATGCGGCACATCCTCACCCAACGGGAACCCGCGGGGCGCCGCCTGGATTTCCTGATCCAGGAAATGAACCGCGAGGCCAACACGCTGGCGTCCAAGTCGGCCGATCTGGAGACCACCCGCGCGGCCGTGGACATCAAGGTACTGATCGAGCAGATGCGCGAACAGGTCCAGAACGTGGAGTGACTGCCTTCGCAAGGGCGCGCGGGGACGATCACTGCATCGTATCGCCCTGCTCCGGCCGATCGGCACGGAACGTCCGGGGAGTATCACCGAAGCGTCGCCGGAACAGCCGGTTGAAATAGGTGAAATCGTTGAATCCCGTGGCGAATGCGATGTCGCCGATGCGCAGACCATCGCATCCCGGGTCTTCGAGCATGCGTTTCGCCCGCTCCAGCCGCAAACGGTTGACCATTTCGGTGAAACTCTCTCCGCTCTCCGCCATCAGACGGTGCAGGTAGCTTTCGGAGATCCCCAACGCGGCCGCGGCCGTTTTCACTGAAAGACGTTCGTCCCGGTAGTGCTGCTCCAGATATCTCACCAATGCCGCACGCCGTGCGGCGCGCAGCCCGCCCCGCTGGAACTGTGATTCCGGATCGCGCCCGGGCTCCAGCGTCAGGGCAACGAGATCCAGCAGGTGCTCGCCGGCGAGTCTGCGCAGGTCGGGTGACCGCAAGGCCGCATCATGACCCGCCACGAGGTCCAGATACTGCACCAGAAGATTCAACGGCTCGCCGCCAGCGCAGACTTCGGCCAAATGGCGTTCGGCATCCGGGACGCGCTGCAGCAGTTCTTTCCTCGGCAAATGCAGCGAATAACACTGGTAATGGGCGCTTCCCGGCATCTGTGGAGTGGAAAGGGTATAGGGCTGGCCGCCGGCCAAAAGCAGCCCCCCCGCACCGCGTACTTCGGCATGGCATCCCGCCTGAACCGCACGGACGCCCCCCGACAGACTGAGGTGAAACCCGAAGTCGTCCGACTCCTGCTGACGAACCCTACGTGGGGTGCGACTGAAATCCAGCCCGTTCAGCTCGCTGCGGATGACCTCTACGGCTCCGAGACTCACGAAACGGCAGCGGGCGAAAAATGGCCGGGAGTCGGAATGCGCGATGTCCAACCCCCACATCTTCGAACAGAACATCTCCCGCCACACTTCGAAACGATCGCATTCGGCGATGGCATCGGAATCGAACGTCAGCTCAGTGATCATGGCCGAAACCTCCTCTTAGGTGGACAACATCCGCAGCCCCTGTCCGCGCTGCGTCGTGCCTCGAACGGACCGAAAGTCGGGACAGACCCGGCCGGAGGATGTCTGCTTTTCGCCAGAACGGGCGACGTCCGGGCATATCCCATGTTTCAGAGTAAAGAATAGTCCTATTCGAATACGTTATTGTCCAAGAACGAAGACGGATGATTTGCTAGGGTTTCCAAAAATGGGATGCCAAGGGCAAGTTTATGTCGCCGCGCCTCCCGCCACCACGCGACACGCCCCCTTCAACTCCGCCATCCATCCATGTCCAGAAAGAGATCACGCGCGACGATGAACATCGAAAAGCAAAGCGAGCCCCAGACCCAAAAGGCAGAAACTCGGCATGTCGAGCGGTATGGACATCGGCGACGGCGGCACGGCGGGGCCCCTACGATGTTCCCCATGATCCGGGAATACATCCGGGACCAGCATGGGAAAGTCCGGTTCGAAAGGCTGCGGCAGGCGGAAAACCATCTGCTGCGTTTCATCGAGATCGCCGGCGACAGGCCGCTCCCGGAATACCTGAGCGCCGACGTCACGGCCTTCGCGAAAGAACTGTCAGAAAGGCGGCGCCTCTCCGCTTCCACGGTCAACGGCCACCTCAGCTCCCTCTCCGCTTTGTTCAACTGGGCGCTCGCTCAGGGGCACCCAGGCCTGATGGAGAATCCCTGCAGCGGCTGCAAATTGCCGACGGGCACGGTGGCGGCGGAGCAGCGCCAGCAGCCGGCAGACAAGCCGTTGACCCTGGAACAGTTGCGGGCTTTTTTCGAAGGCGAAGAGACCGCTGCCGATTTCGACACCCCCTATAAATACTGGGTTCCTCTGATTCAGCTGCACACCGGCGCACGCATCGGCGAAATCTGCCAGCTCGAACCCAAGGACATCACCCTGATCGGCGAGCGGATTCCGGCGTTCCGGTTCGTGGCGTCGACCGCCCGGGGAAAATCCGAACGCCGGGTACCGGTGCACCCCAAACTGATCGAGCTGGGTCTTTTGGCCTACGTCGACGGACTCGACGGCCTCGACACGCTGTGGCCGGGCCTGATCATCCCCCGGCTGGGCAGCAAAGGACAGAATATGGGGATGTGGCTGAGCAGACACCTGGAACGACATGGCCTGAAACGGAGCGGGCGGCGAACCGAGGCTTTCCGCGCGACTTTTCAGCATTACCTGAGACTGGCCGGTGCTCCGGAACTCCATATCAATGCCCTGCTCGGGCACATGGAACGCAAGAGCGCCGGCGCGACGAGAGAACCCCTGTGGCAGACCCAACCGGAGGCTTTGCTCAATTCTCTCGCCAGGCTGGAATACGGAATCAAGTTCAGTGCCTACGTCGGCCCCGGCCCCACCGGGCTCAAGTGAAGAGCCGCCCCGCCCCCGAGGGGCGGCGGGGCACGCCTGCACTACACGTCCAGATTCGCCACCTGCAGCGCGTTGCGCTCGATGAACTCACGCCGCGGCTCGACCTGATCCCCCATCAGGGTGGTGAACACCTCGTCGGCAGCGATGGCATCCTCGATGCGGACCTGCAGCAGGCGACGCGTGTTGGCATCCAGGGTCGTTTCCCAAAGCTGTTCCGGATTCATCTCCCCCAATCCCTTGTAGCGCTGAATGTGCTGTCCCTTCTTGGCCTCAGTCAGCATCCAGTCAAACAACTCCTTGAATGACCGCACCGGGCGGCGTTCGTCGTTGAAACAGACTGTGCTGGTGTCGCCGAACAAACCCGCCACACGCTGGCCGAAGGCACTCAATACGGCATAGTCATTGCCACCGAAGAATCCCGCTCCGACTTCAAAAGTCCGCTCGACCCCGTGCAGACGGCGGTCCACCTGCACCGTGAAGTCTCCCGGAGCGTCCCCGGACCGGACCGCGACGACATAGTGCGCCGGCCCTTCTGCATTCAGGATCCGCCCGACCTCCGCGAACCATTCGCGGCGCCGGGCTTCATCTTCGAGCTCTGCGGCGGACAGAGGCGGCAACACCGTCAGCGCCTCGAGGAAGGCCTCATCATAGCGGTGGGCAAGTCGGCCGATCAGCTTCCTGACGTGCAGGTACTCGTGCGACAGCTTTTCCAGGCCTTGCCCCTGGATGGGTGGGGACTGGTCGTCGACGACCAGCCGGGTCTTGTCTATGGCGAGCTGCAGCAGGTATTCGTTGAGTTCGGCGTCGTCCTTGACATAGTGCTCCTGGCGCCCTTTCTTGACCTTGTAAAGGGGTGGCTGTGCGATGTAGACATGGCCGCGGTCGACCAGCTCCGGCATCTGGCGGTAGAAAAAGGTCAGGAGGAGAGTGCGTATGTGCGAACCGTCGACGTCGGCATCGGTCATGATGATGATGCGGTGGTAGCGCAGCTTGTCCGGGTTGTATTCCTCCCGGCCGATGCCGCACCCCAAGGCGGTGATGAGAGTTCCGACTTCTTCCGACGACAGCATCTTGTCGAACCGCGCCCGTTCGACGTTCAGGATCTTGCCTTTGAGCGGAAGAATGGCCTGGCTGCGCCGGTCCCGTCCCTGTTTGGCGGAACCGCCGGCGGAATCGCCCTCGACGATGAACAGCTCAGAAAGTGCCGGGTCCTTCTCCTGGCAGTCCGCCAGCTTGCCTGGCAGACCCGCGATATCCAGCGCGGACTTGCGGCGTGTCATTTCCCTGGCCTTCCGGGCCGCCTCCCGGGCGCGGGCCGCATCGACGACCTTGTTGGCAATGGTCCGGGCAATCGACGGATTCTCCAGCAGGAAGTCGTTCAGCTTCTCCGCCATGACCGATTCGACCACGGATTTCACTTCCGATGACACCAGCTTTTCTTTGGTCTGGGAAGAGAACTTGGGGTCCGGCACCTTCACCGACAACACCGCAGTCAGTCCTTCGCGGGCATCGTCGCCGACGGTGACGACCTTCTGCTTCTTCAGCAGCCCCTGTTCTTCGATGTACTGGTTTACGGTACGTGTGAGGGCGGCGCGGAAGCCGGCCAGATGCGTCCCCCCGTCGCGCTGGGGAATGTTGTTGGTGTAGCAGAAAACGTTTTCCTGATAAGAATCGTTCCACTGCATGGCGATCTCGACGCCGACGCCATCCCGTTCAGCCTGGAGATGGAATACCTTGTCGAACAGCGGTGTCTTGTTCTTGTTCAGGTGCTCGACGAAAGCCCGGATGCCGCCCTCGAACTCGAACACCTCGTTCTTTCCACTGCGCTTATCCTCCAGCTCGATCCGCACGCCGGAATTGAGGAAGGACAGCTCTCTCAGGCGCTTGGCAAGGATCTCGTAGTGAAACTCTATATTGGAAAAAATCTGGGGACTGGGCTTGAACCGCACCGTCGTTCCCGTCGTATCGGCCGGCCCGACCTCCGCCAAGGGCGCCAGAGGCTCCCCGTCCCGATATTCCTGCCGGTAACGCCTCCCCCCCCGGCAGATCTCCAGCCAGAGCCTTTCGGACAATGCGTTGACCACGGAAACGCCCACGCCGTGCAACCCTCCCGACACCTTGTATGCGTTGTCGTCGAACTTGCCCCCGGCATGGAGCACGGTCATGATCACTTCGGCGGCCGAACGCCCCTCTTCGGGATGGATATCGACAGGAATGCCGCGGCCATCATCGGAGACCGTGACCGATTCATCCTCGTGGACCGTCACACAGATACGCTTGCAGTAGCCGGCCATGGCTTCGTCGATCGAGTTGTCCACGACCTCGAAGACCATGTGATGCAGCCCCGTCCCGTCATCGGTGTCGCCGATGTACATGCCCGGACGCTTGCGCACCGCGTCGAGCCCTTTGAGAATCTTGATGTGGGAGCTGTCGTATTCGTTAGGCTTGGTAGTCATTCGATTGAGTCATTTAATCGTGAAAGTCGCTCAACCTTGCTCACCCGCTCCCTTGGGAGCGGGCGGGGCGAGGGGAAACGAGCATGGCGTGAAGGTCGCTTTCGTAAAGCGGGAAAGCGGGTCGCCGGGATCGTCTCATTCTCATGAGCCAGTGCGGATGCGACCTTGTTCCACGTGGAACACCCTGGCGGTCCGGCCGACCACGGCCGCCACCCCCTGAGTGGCGCCGGAAAAAGTAACGAAGGACTGCAAGCCGGTCGACTTGACCAGGCTCAGCAGCCGCTCCTGGTTGCGGGAATCCAGTTCCGAAGCAATGTCATCGACCAGAAGGCAGACCCGACCCGGCTGATCCGCTTCCAGCAGGCCGGCTTGCGCCAGCAAAAGCGCATAGGTCAGGAGCTTCAGCTGGCCCCGCGACAAATAGTCCCTGGCCGGCCGCCCCCCGACCAGCACCGCGAAATCCCCTTTTTGGGGACCCGGCTCCGTATAGCCCAACCGCCGGTCCGTCGGCTGGGATGCGGCGAGAGCGTCCGCATAGGACCATCCCGCTCGCCACCCCGGACGAACCACCAGTTCGACATCCGTCCGGCCGAGCAATGCGAACACCATTTCCCCGAAATGCATCCGAATCCGATCAAGGTAGGACGATCGCAGTTCGGCGATCATTGTACCCCATCGTGCCAGCTCTCCCGACCATGCCGCCAGACTCGAACCGGGCGCCTCGCCCCGGAGTACCGCATTGCGCTGCTCGAGTGTGCGCGAAAAGCGGCGCAGCAGATCGAGATAGCCCTGTTCCACGTGGAACACCCCCCAATCGAGCATCTGCCTTCGCCATCGAGGCGGCCCCTCGAGCAGTGCAACGCTGGCAGGATGGATCAAGACAGCAGGAAAAAGGCGGATCAATTGCGCACTGGAATCACAGCTCCGCCCCCCGACACGGACTTCCTTCTCGCTGCGACCGAGGCGAACGCCCACCGCAATACCCGCTCCCGGCCGCCCGATACTACCGGAAACCGTAAGACACGGCCGATCGAAACGGATGATCCGGCCGGACTGCGGGGAGCGAAAGGATTTGCCCCGACTGAGAAGATAAATCGCCTCAAGCAGCGAAGTCTTGCCGCTGCCGTTGGCTCCGAACAGCAGATTGAGCCCCTCGCCGGGACTCAGGCTGGCGGATTCGATATTACGGACATCGGCAATGTCGAGCTTCAGCAGCGCCATACGGTGCCGGCGGTTCCGACTCCTTTGCTCCTCAAGGCCGGATATTCCGGCATCAGAGACGCATCGGCATCACAATGAAGCGGTACCTGGAATCCGACAAATCTTCTATCAGGCAACTGCCATTGGCATCGGTAAAGGACATGCGCACCGCATCCGAAGCCACCGCGTTGATCGCATCGAGCAGATAGGAGGCATTGAAACCCACCGCGAAGGCCTCGCCGGACACGTCGGCAGGCACCTCGTCTTCCGCCTCCTCATGCTCTGGATTCTGCGCCCTGAGACGGATGAGCCCCTCTCCGATTTCCAGGCTGACGCCCTTGAACTTCTCGTTGGACAGCACGGCGACCCGCGTCAGTGCACCGCGCAGTTCATGGCGGTCGACCACGACGACCCGGCAAGCCGTCTTTGGAATCACACGCTCATAATCCGGATATCGACCCTCGACCAGCTTCACGGCGAAACTGAATGTGCCGAACAGGATCCTGACGTTATTCGCCGATATCCGCACGCTCGCCGAGCCTTCCACGCGAGCCAGAAGACGCCCCAGCTCCAGAACCCCCTTTCGGGGAATGATGATCTGCCTGGCGACGTCCGGCATTCCGTCCACAACATCCTCGAACAGCGCCAGCCGATGGCCATCGGACGCCACAGCCCGTATCCGACCCTGCCGGATTTCCAGAAGCAGACCATTCAGATAATAGCGCACGTCCTGCTGAGCCATAGCGAAAGCCGTCTTCTCGATGGCCCGCCGCAGCAACTGCGCCTCGCAGTCGAACACCGCCTCCGGATCGCCATGCTCGAAGTTGGGATAGTTCTCCGCCGGCAGTGCACCCAAAATGAAACGGCTCTTGCCGCATTGCAGCGATACTCGCTCCGGCTTCACGTCGAATGCTAGCTCCCCGCCCTCCGGCAGGAGCCTGCAGATGTCCATAAGTTTGCGCGCAGGCACGGTGAAACGCCCGGATTCCTTACCTTCCATGTCGGTATTTGCAACCAGCTGAACCTCCAGATCGGTCCCGGCCAGTTCCATCCGTCCGGCCTCCACCTCGATCAGCACGTTCGAAAGAATCGGCAGCGTCTGGCGCCGCTCGATGACACCGATGACCTGCTGCAGCGGCAATAACAAATCTTCCCGCAAGATACGGAATTTCATGGCTCGAGCCCTTGGCGAAAGAAACGGGGTGTCAGTTGGAGAGAATACGCAGAAGATTGGAAAAATCCTCCATGAATCTGGCATCGCTCTCCTTGAGCTCCTGTACTTTCCGGCAGGCATGCAGCACCGTGGTGTGATCCCGCCCACCGAACATCTGACCGATCTCCGGCAGGCTATGGCTGGTCAGCTCCTTGGACAAAGCCATGGCGATCTGGCGTGGCCGGGTGAGCGAACGCGTGCGTTTGTTCGACAACAGGTCGGCCTGACGGATCTTGAAATACTCCGAGACCGTTTTCTGGATGTTTTCCACGTTGATCATCCGGTCCTGCAGCGCGATCAGGTCGCGCAAGGCCTCCTTGGCAAACTCCAGGGTGATCGGCCGCCCGGTGAACTGCGCGTTGGCGATGACGCGACGAAGCGCGCCCTCCAGCTCACGGATATTGGAGCGAATACGCTTGCCGATGAAAAACGCCACCTCCGGTGACAGATCGATGCCGGACTGCTGGGCCTTGCTCATGAGAATGGCGACCCGCGTCTCCAGATCGGGCGGCTCGATGGCCACCGGCAATCCCCAGCCAAACCGCGATTTGAGCCGCTCTTCCAGGCCCTTGATCTCTTTGGGGTAGCGGTCACAGGTAAGCACCACCTGATGCTTGTTTTCCAGCAGGGTGTTGAATGTGTGGAAAAACTCCTCCTGCGAGCGCTCCTTGCCTGCGAAAAACTGGATGTCGTCGATCAGCAGGGCATCGACGGTACGGTAAAACTCCTTGAAGGCGTTGATCGCATTATGCTGCAGCGCCTTCACCATATCGGAAACGAAGCGCTCGGAATGCAGATAAACGATGTTGGCCGCCGGATTTCCGCGGAGAATTTCGTTGCCGATGGCGTGCATCAAATGGGTCTTACCAAGACCGACGCCACCATAAATGAACAGCGGATTATAGGCGCGCCCCACGTTCTGCGCCACCTGCAGCGAGGCAGCCTTCGCCAGCTGGTTGGACTTGCCTTCGACGAAATTACCGAAAATGAAGGCGCTGTTCAGGTTGTTAGGCACCTGTTTGCGTGCCGGAGCGGTCTTGCGGGGGGGATTCGCCGACCTCATCTGGGCCGCCTCGGCGGCGCGCGAACCGATCTCCAGCACGACGTTGGGGGCGGAGTCGCGGTTCTGCTCGGACACGACCTCCTCGATCTTACCGATGAAATGCTGCTTCACCCAGTCGAGAACGAACCGGTTCGGCGCCAGAAGACGCAACTCCCCCCCGTCCTCCACCGCCTGCAACGGCCTGATCCAGGTGTTGAACTGTTGCGGAGGAAGTTCGCCTTCAAGCTTGCTGATGCAATGACTCCAAAGCACGCTCATCGGGGATATCCTTAGGGAAACTGGCAGGGGCGGGCCGCCCCGGAAGGGGGGATTATTCTACCGGAAAATGGCCCCTTACCAGATTCTTGACGGCGAACGTACCGCATCTTATAGTTACGCTCTTTTTCTTTTTGCCGCTGCTCGGCATCAAGCAGGACCGATCATGAAAAGAACCTATCAACCAAGCAAGATCAAGCGCGTGCGCACCCACGGCTTCCGCGCCCGCATGAAGACCCGCGGCGGCCGCGCCGTCCTCAGCGCCCGGCGCGCGAAAGGGCGCAGAAAGCTCTCGGTCTGATGGAACGGCCCGTTCCCGGCCAAGGGTACGGGTTTCCCAGATCCCACCGATTGGCCAGCCCCGTCGAGTTCCGTTTCGTATTCGAAGACGCCTGCCGCTCCTCGGATTCGTGGCTCACGGTGCTGGCCCGCCCCAACAGCCTGGCCCATCCACGGTTGGGCTTGGCGCTCTCCCGGAAGCAGATTCGAAAAGCGGTCGATCGCAACCGGATCAAGCGACTGGTTCGCGAATCGTTCCGTCTTCGCCAGGCACAGCTCGGCACCATCGATTATGTCGTCATGGCCCGCACCCCGGCAACCAGCGTGAATTCCGCCGTCCTGCTGCGCGCCCTGGAAAAACACTGGCTCATACTGACCCGACGATGCAGCGGCTCCTCATCACCCTGATCAGGCTCTACCAATACCTGCTCAGCCCCTGGCTCGGCCATCACTGCCGTTTCTTCCCCACTTGCTCGAACTATGCCATGGACGCCATCGGACGCTTTGGCGCGATGCGCGGAGCATACCTTACAATACGGCGGCTCATGAGATGCCACCCCTGGCATCCTGGCGGCATCGATCCGGTCCCGGAAAAACTTGGAAAACAATAATGGATAACCTACGGTTTGTGCTTTTCGTCTTTTTCATATTCCTGAGCTTCCTGCTATGGGAGCAGTGGCAGATCGACTACGGCCCGAAGCCCCAAGCCGTGGCCCAGACCGACGGCGCCTCCCGCCCGGCAGGCGATCTGCCGCAACGGCCCAGCGACGACGAGAGCGGCGTAACGGTGCACACCGAAGCACCGACGCAGGAAGGCAGTCGGCGCATCCGGGTCCACACCGACGTCCTCAGCCTCGAAATCGACACCCGCGGTGGCGACCTGCGCCAACTCGACCTGCTCAACTACCCCGTCAGCAAGGAGCAGCCGGACCGGCCCGTGCGCCTCCTGACCGACCAGGGCGACATCTTCGTCGCCCAGAGCGGCTTCATCGGTGCCGCCCAGCAGGTCCCCAACCATCACAGCCTCTGGCAGGCCGAAGCCGGCGAGTACCGCCTACAAGATGGCCAGGACATCCTACGCGTACCCCTCACCTGGACCGACGGCCAGGGCGTGACGGTGACCAAGACATACATCCTCCGGCGCGGCAGCTATCTGATCGACATGGAACAGACGATCGACAACCGCTCGAACACCAACTGGACGGGCCGCCAGTACATGCAACTCCAGCGCAAGGAACCAACCAGTGCGCAGGAAGACTCTCAATTCATCCGTACCTACACCGGCGGTGTCCTGCACACTGAGGACAAAAGCTACGAGAAGATCGCCTTCAAGGACATGGCGAGCGGCAACCTGGACGCGAAATCCCGCCAAGGCTGGATCGCCATGATCCAGCATTACTTCCTCGCCGCCTGGGTTCCTCCCGCGGAAGACGAATCGACCTTCTACACCAAGGCGCTGGCCGACCGCGTTTTCGTGATCGGCGCCTACTCGCCCCCGGCCGAGGTCCCGGCAGGCAGCAGCCAGACACTCAAAGCCCGGCTGTTCGCCGGCCCCAAGCTGCAGCACGTGCTGGAAGGCATTGCCCCCGGCCTCGAGCTGACCGCCGACTTCGGCATCCTGACCGTCATCGCCAAGCCCATCTACTGGCTGCTGGAAACATTCCACGGCTTTTTCAACAACTGGGGCTGGGCCATCATTTTCGTGACCCTGGTCATCAAGGCGCTGTTCTTCAAGCTCTCCGAAGCCAGCTACCGTTCCATGGCCAACATGCGGAAGCTGCAACCCAAGCTGGTGGAATTGAAGGAGCGCTATGGCGAGGACCGCCAGCGCTACAACCAGGCGATGATGGAACTCTACCGCAAGGAGAAGGTCAACCCACTCGGCGGCTGCCTCCCGATCCTGGTTCAGATCCCGGTATTCATCTCGCTGTACTGGGTGCTGGTCGAAAGCGTGGATCTGCGCCAAGCGCCGTTCCTGCTCTGGCTGGACGATCTTTCGTCCAAAGACCCGTACTTCGTCCTGCCGCTCATCATGGGTGTTTCCATGTTCATCCAGCAGCGCCTGAACCCGCCGCCTACCGACCCGATCCAGGCACGGGTGATGCAGTTCTTTCCACTGGTCTTCACGGTGTTCTTCCTCTTCTTCCCCTCGGGGCTGGTGCTGTACTGGGTGGTCAACAACATTCTCTCGATCATCCAACAGTGGTACATCACCCGCCAGATCGAGAAAAACACCGCCAGGGCCTAGTCCTCGCCCGGCGATGGCAGCCCCCGATCGAGACACCATAACCGCGATCGCCACGCCGCCCGGCAAGGGCGGCGTCGGCATCGTCCGCATTTCCGGCAGCAATCTCGGACCGGTTCTCGACGCCCTGCTCGGCCGCCCGCCGCGTCCCCGCTACGCCGAGTTCCGCCATTTCCTGGACGCCGACGGCCGCGCCATCGACAGCGGTATCGCACTGTATTTTCCCGCACCCCGCTCGTTCACGGGCGAAAACGTCCTCGAACTGCACGGCCATGGCGGCCCAGTGGTCCTGGACCTCCTGCTGCGACGTACGCTGCAGTTGGGATGCCGGCTCGCCCGACCGGGGGAGTTTTCCGAACGCGCCTATCTGAACGGAAAGCTGGACCTCGCCCAGGCCGAAGCCATCGCCGACCTCATCGACAGCAGCACCGAAGAAAGCGCCCGCTCTGCACAGCGCTCGCTCCAGGGCGAGTTTTCCGCTCACATCCATCACCTGCAGGAATGCCTCGTCCGGCTCCGGACCTACGTCGAAGCCGCCATCGACTTCAGCGACGAGGACATCGACCTGCTGGATGACGCCACTCTCGGCCATGAGATCACCGGACTACTGGACGAGCTCGACACCATCGACACCAAGGCGCACCAAGGGGCATTGCTGCGCGAAGGTCTCACGACGGTGATCGCAGGACGTCCCAATGTCGGCAAATCCAGCCTGCTCAACGCCCTGGCCGGCCGCGACTTGGCGATCGTGACCGAGATTCCCGGCACCACCCGCGACCTCCTCCGCGAATCGCTGCAGGTTGGCGGCCTCCCCCTGCATATCGTCGACACCGCGGGACTGCGCGACAGCGAAGACCCGATCGAACGCGAAGGCATCCGGCGCGCCCGGGATGCACTCGCCAACGCCGACTGCATCCTGCTGGTCTGCGACGCCCGCCACACCGAAGCCGGCGACGCCCTGCCGGCGGACCTGCCGGAAACCATCCCGCTCATCCGGATCTTCAACAAGATCGACCTGACGGGGGCGCCGGCATCCCTGACGGTCCAACGAGAAACCACCGTGATCCATCTTTCCGCTCGCACCGGCGAAGGTGTCGATCTGCTGAGGCAGGAAATCATCCGTCGCGCGGGTTACAAGAAAGGCACCGAAGGGGTGTTCAGTGCCCGCCGACGGCATCTGGACGCCATCCGAAGAGCCCGCGCCGCCGTGGCCAACGCCCGCCTCTACCTGCACACCAAGACTGCCGAACTCCTGGCCGAGGAACTCCGCGCCGCCCAGAAAGCGCTGGGCGAGATCACTGGCGAATTCACCAATGAGGACTTGCTGAACCGGATATTTTCGAGTTTCTGTCTCGGCAAATAGTCTCTCCCCTCAATATTCCATCGCTCCGACCACCGCCTCCTTCCCGGCGCCGAGGATTGCATTGAATGGCGCGACGAACCGCCGGGCCTCACTTCGCACGAACTCCTCAAACGCCGTGGCCGTCGCCGACAAGCGCTTGCCCGCCCGATGCACGATGTACCACTGACGCATGATCGGAAATGCTTCCACGTCCAGCACCACCACCCGGCGGTCGGCGAGTTCGCGTTCGACCGTATGTATCGAGACCAGTCCCAGCCCCAGACCGACTTCGACTCCCTGCTTGATGGCTCCGTTGGTGTTCATTTCCATGCTGGCGAGCACCCGCACCCCCCGCTCGGCGAAGAACCGCTCGACCGCATTGCGGGTGCCCGACCCCTGTTCGCGCATGAGAAACGTCTCATTGCGCAAGTCCTCCAGACGTATGCCTTTTTCGCCTACCCGGGGATGATCCGTCGGCGCAATGATGACCAAGGGATTGTCCATGAACGCCTCGGCCACGAGGTCCATGTCATCCGGCGGACGCCCCATCAGCACCGTATCCACTTCGTTGTCGTCGAGCATCTGCAGCAGCCCCTTGCGATTGGTCACCTTGAAATTCACCCGCACCTTCGGATAGCGCTTGCAGAAGTCCGCCAGCAGCCGGATCGCGAAATAATGCACCGTGCTCGCCACCGCGACGACCAGCCGCCCGCCTTCCATGCCTTTCAACTCCTCGATGAGCTGCTCGGCCTCATCGAGCTGAAGCGAAATCTGCCGACTCAATCGATACAGCTCCTCGCCGGCACGGGTGAGGAAGATTTTTTTTCCCAAGCGCTCGAACAATGGCAGCCCTATGCTCTCCTCGAACTGTTTGATCTGCATCGAAACGGCGGGCTGCGTCAGATAGAGCTCTTCCGCCGCGCGCGTGAAACTCAGCCGCCGCGCGACCCGCTCGAAGACCTTCAACTGCCGGAGGGTAATGTTCATGGATAATTTTTATTTATTATTTTGTTAATATAGACTGATTTTCTCTTATCCTGGATTGCCAATAAATTAGGCGCCCCGAGTCACGCCGGCCGTTTCAGCGCGGCGCGCCCGCCCCCCCGCGCCGGTTCCTCGAGGCGTGACAAGATGGAATTTACTGAGGGATAATACATTGTTTCAGAATTTTCCACGCATCCCAGCGAGCAGACAACATTGGAGGAGACCGACATGAGGACGCGACGAGAACTCGCCAACGCCATACGCGCCTTGAGCATGGATGCCGTGCAGAAGGCCAACTCGGGCCATCCCGGGGCGCCGATGGGGATGGCGGACATTGCCGAGGTGCTGTGGAACGACTACCTGTGCCACAACCCGGCCAATCCGAAGTGGCCCAACCGCGACCGCTTCGTGCTGTCCAACGGCCACGGCTCGATGCTGATCTATTCCCTGCTGCATCTGACCGGCTACGATCTGCCCATCGAGGAGCTGCAGAACTTCCGTCAGCTCCACTCCAAAACCCCCGGCCATCCCGAATACGGCTACACCCCCGGGGTGGAGACCACCACGGGTCCGCTGGGCCAGGGCATCACCAACGCCGTCGGCATGGCCCTGGCCGAGCGCACGCTCGCCGGCCAGTTCAACCGCCCCGGCCATACCATCGTCGACCATTACACCTACGTCTTCCTGGGCGATGGCTGCCTGATGGAGGGCATCTCCCACGAGGCCTGCTCGCTGGCCGGCTCCATGAAGCTGGGCAAGCTGATCGCCTTCTACGACGACAACAACATCTCCATCGACGGCGAAGTGCGCGGCCATGGCGGCGTGCCCGGCTGGTTCATGGACGATACCCCCCGGCGCTTCGAGGCTTACGGCTGGCACGTGATCCCCAAGGTCGACGGGCATGATCCGGACGCCGTGAAGGCGGCCATCGAGGAAGCCCGCGCGGTCACCGACAAACCGTCGCTGATCTGCTGCCAGACCATCATCGGCTGGGGTTCGCCCAACAAACAGGGCAAGGAAGACTGCCACGGCGCCGCCCTCGGCACCGACGAGGTCGCCTTGACCCGCGAGAACATCGGCTGGTCGCACCCGCCTTTCGAAATCCCGGCCGACATCTACGAGGCCTGGAGCGCGCGCGAGACCGGCGCCAAGGCCGAAGGCGAGTGGAACGACCGCTTCGAAAACTACCGCCGCGAATTCCCCGAGCTGGCCGCCGAGTTCGAACGCCGCATGGCCGGCGAATTGCCCCGCGACTGGGCGGAGAAATCCGCCGCCTTCGTGGCCCAGGTGAACGAGAAGGCCGAGACCATCGCCAGCCGCAAGGCTTCCCAGAACGCCCTCAACGGCTTCGGGCCCCTGCTGCCGGAGATCCTGGGCGGCTCCGCCGACCTCGCCGGCTCCAACCTGACCCTGTGGTCCGGCTGCAAGGACGTCAACGCCCCCGGCCACGACGGCAACTACGTCTACTACGGCGTGCGTGAATTCGGCATGTCCGCCATCATGAACGGCATCGCCCTGCACGGTGGCTTCAAGCCCTACGGCGCGACCTTCCTGATGTTCTCCGAATATGCCCGCAACGCGCTGCGCATGTCGGCCCTGATGAAGATCCCGGTGATCTACGTCTACACCCACGACTCCATCGGCCTGGGTGAGGACGGCCCCACCCACCAGCCCGTCGAGCAGACCGCCACCCTGCGCCTGATCCCCAACATGCAGGTCTGGCGGCCGTGCGACGCGGTGGAATCGGCGGTGGCCTGGAAGTGCGCGATCGAGCGCCGGGACGGTCCCTCCGCCCTGATCTTCTCGCGCCAGAACCTGCCGCACATGCCCCGCACGCCGGAGCAGATCGCCGCGATCGCCAAGGGCGGCTATGTCCTGGTTGACTGCACCGGCACCCCCGACCTCATCCTGCTGGCCACCGGCTCGGAGGTCGAGCTGGCGGTGAAAGCGGCCGAGGCCCTGACCGCCAAGGGCAGGCAGGTGCGGGTGGTGTCGATGGCCTCCACCAACGTGTTCGATGCCCAGGAGCCGGCGTACCGCGACAGCGTGCTGCCGCCCGCCGTGACCCGCCGCCTCGCCATCGAGGCCGGTGTCAGCGACGGCTGGTGGAAATACGTCGGCAGCCATGGCAAAGTTATCGGCCTGGACCGCTTCGGCGAATCCGCGCCGGCCGGCGTGCTGTTCAAGACCTTCGGCTTCACCGTCGACAACGTGGTCGGCCAGGCCGAGGCCTTGTTCTAACCTCACCCGAGACCATCCCATGGCTTTGATCTCCCTGCGCCAACTGCTGGACCACGCCGCCGAGCACGGCTACGGCCTGCCGGCGTTCAACGTCAACAACATGGAGCAGATCAAGGCCATCATGGAGGCGGCTTCGGCCGTGGACGCCCCGGTGATCCTGCAGGGCTCGGCCGGCGCGAGGACCTATGCCGGCGAGCCGTTCCTGCGCCATCTGGTGCAGGCCGCCATCGAGATGTATCCGCACATCCCGGTGTGCATGCATCAGGATCACGGCGCCTCCCCGGCGGTGTGCATCCGCTCCATCCAATCCGGCTTCAGCTCGGTGATGATGGACGGCTCCCTGCTGGAGGACATGAAAACCCCGGCCAGCTATGCGTACAATGTCGAGACCACCCGCAAGGTGGTCGAGATGGCGCATGCCTGTGGGGTATCGGTGGAAGGCGAACTCGGCTGCCTGGGCTCGCTGGAAACCGGCCGGGCAGGGAAGGAAGACGGCCATGGCGCGGAAGGGGAGCTGGACCACTCGCTGCTGCTGACCGATCCGGACGAGGCGGCGGATTTCGTCCGCCAGACCCAGGTCGATGCCCTGGCGATCGCCATCGGCACCAGCCACGGCGCCTACAAGTTCACCCGCAAACCGACCGGGCAGGTGCTGCGGATCGACCGAGTCAAGGCGATCCACCAGCGGATCCCCACTATCCATCTGGTGATGCACGGCTCGTCTTCGGTCCCCGAGGAGTGGGCGCAGATGATCAACGACTACGGCGGCGACATCGGCCAGACCTACGGCGTGCCGGTCGAGGAGATCGTCGAGGGCATCCGCCACGGTGTCCGCAAGGTCAACATCGATACCGACCTGCGCATCGCCTCCTACGGCGCCATGCGCAGGTTCATGGTCGAGGACAGGAAGAACTTCGACCCGCGCAAGCTCTACAAGGCCGCGCAAACCGCCATGACCGCGATCTGCCGGGCCCGCTACGAGGCCTTCGGCGCCGCCGGCCAGGCCGCCAAGATCAAGCCCCTGCGCCTGGAGGACATGAGCTTGGCGTATGCCCAGGGCAAACTCGATCCGATCGTCCGCTAGCGCGGTGGGCCGAACGGGCGCCGGGAGGCGGACGTGAAAGCGTCCGGCAACGGAACGCAAGCGATGCAATTGGAAAAACAAGGGGGGCGATCCCGCAACCCGCCCCGCCGAGCTTTTGTACCCAACTGACCAGACTTATGGGGGAAACCACGTGAAGAAACCGTTCTCGACCCACATCCTGTCCGCAGCCCTGCTGCTGGCCGCCCCGCTCGCGGGCGCCGCCGATTATCCGCCCGACTTCAAGCCGTCGGTGATCTATCGGGATCCCAGCCTGACCGGCAAGCCCGCGGCCCCCGAAGCCGCCCCGCCGGCCCAACCCCAGGCAGCGCCCGCCGCGTCTGCCCGCCCGGCACCGGCGGCCCCCGCCAAGACCGAGGCAGCCCCCGAACCCCAGGCCGCACCGTCCAGCCCCGCCAAACCCGCCCCGGACACCGGCTCGGATTATTACCTGTTCGGCGGCGTGGTCGCCGCCCTCATCGGCTTCGTGCTCTGGAGCAGCCGCCGTCCGGCCACCGCCCACCCGGCCGCAACCGCCGCAGCGGCCGCCCCCGCCGCCGCACCGGCGCCGGCAGCCACCGGCGTCGCCAAATACCTCCAGGCCCAAGGGCTCGCCACCGGCCCCGAAACCGGTGTCGCCAAATACCTCAAGGCGCTGCCGGAACCCGTCCGTACCGCCGAAACCGGCGTGGCCCGCTACCTCAAGAACCTGCCACTGCCCGAAGTGGCTGCCGCCGCCGAAACCGGTGTCGCCAGGTACATCAAGAACCTGCCCAAGCCCGCCGTCGTGGCCACGGGCGAAACCGGCGTCACCAAGTACCTGAAAAGCCTCAACGGCTGACCCTGCGAAAGGGGAGGGGCTGCATTGACAGCGGCCCCCTCACTCTTTACAGTTGGGAAATTGTGCGTTTAGCAATACCCCATAACTCCTAAGGCTTAAGCCCGACTTTTTTCTCTCTACCTTACTTTTTTGATCGGAGGAGATCTCATGGCAAGACCATTGATTCAGCTCGCCCTGGACACGCTGGACATCCCGCAGACCCTGAAGCTCGCAAGCCTCACCGCGCCCTATGTCGATATCTTCGAAATCGGCACCCCCAGCATCAAGCACAACGGCATCGCCCTGGTGAAGGAGTTCAAAAAACGCTTCCCCAACAAGCTGCTCCTGGTCGACCTCAAAACCATGGACGCCGGTGAATACGAAGCCACCCCCTTCTTCGCCGCCGGCGCCGACATCACCACCGTCCTCGGCGTCGCAGGACTGGCCACCATCAAGGGCGTCATCAACGCCGCCAACAAGCACAACGCCGAGGTCCAGGTCGACCTGATCAACGTCCCCGACAAGGCCGCCTGCGCCCGTGAGTCCGCCAAGGCCGGCGCCCAGATCGTCGGCATCCACACCGGCCTCGACGCCCAGGCCGCCGGCCAGACCCCCTTCGCCGACCTCCAGGCCATCGCCAAGCTCGGCCTCCCCGTCCGCATCTCCGTCGCCGGCGGCATCAAGGCCTCCACCGCCCAACAGGTCGTCAAAACCGGTGCCAACATCATCGTCGTCGGAGCCGCCATCTACGGCGCCGCCTCCCCCGCCGATGCCGCGCGCGAAATCTACGAACAGGTCGTCGCCGCTTCCGCCTAATCGGGAATTTGCATGCATCAGAAACTGATCATAGACAAAATCTCCGGCATCCTCGCCGCCACCGATGCCGGCTATGATGCAAAACTGACTGCCATGCTCGACCAGGCCTCCCGCATCTTCGTCGCGGGGGCCGGCCGGTCGGGGCTGGTCGCCAAGTTCTTCGCCATGCGCCTCATGCACGGCGGCTATGACGTCTTCGTCGTCGGCGAAATCGTCACCCCCAGCATCCGCAAGGGCGACTTGCTGATCGTGATCTCCGGCTCCGGTGAAACCGAAACCATGCTCGCCTTCACCAAAAAAGCCAAGGAGCAGGGCGCCTCCATCGCCCTCATCTCCACCCGCGACAGCTCCTCCCTCGGCGACCTCGCCGACTCCGTCTTCCGCATCGGCTCCCCAGAGCTCTTCGGAAAAGTCGTCGGCATGCCCATGGGCACCGTCTTCGAGCTCTCCACCCTCCTCTTCCTCGAGGCCACCATCTCTCACATCATCCACGAGAAAGGCATCCCCGAAGAAGAAATGAGAACTCGTCACGCCAACCTGGA
>NZ_AUKJ01000018.1:115937-301813 GCF_000424685.1 Methylococcus capsulatus str. Texas = ATCC 19069 | reverse complement strand
ATGTCGATGTCCGAGGCCTGCCCCTGGAATCCCCCCAGCGGCTGGTGAATCATGATCCGCGAATGCGGCAGGCAGTAGCGCTTGCCGGCCGCGCCCCCGGCCAGCAGCAGTGCCCCCATGCTGGCGGCCTGGCCGACACAGAGGGTGCTGACGTCCGGCTTGATGAACTGCATGGTGTCGTAAATCGCCAGTCCCGCCGTCACCAGCCCGCCGGGGGAGTTGATGTAGAGATGTATGTCCTTGTCGGGATTCTCCGATTCCAGGAACAGCAACTGCGCGATCACCAGATTGGCCATGTAGTCCTCGACCTGGCCCACCAGAAAAATCACGCGCTCTTTCAGCAGCCGCGAATAAATGTCGAAGGCACGCTCGCCGCGCGCCGACTGCTCGATCACCACCGGAACCAGTCCGCCGGCGGCCCTCGTCGCGTAATCCATGCCGTACCCGCCCTTCACGAAATTCATCGGATTCGTCCTCGTCCTGTGGGAGATTCAGTGCAGCCGGCGCGGGATTGCGAGGCTGAACGCGGCGATGGGCGCCTCGAATGGCATCCCGTCGTCGGCGATCAGCTGATAGCTGCCGTGCATACTGCCGACCGGGGTGGCGATGGTCGCGGCGCTGGTGTACTCGAAAGCCTCGCCGGGCCGGAGATACGGATGCTCGCCGACGACGCCCTCCCCGACCACCTCCACCGTCTTGCCGTTGGCATCGGTGATGATCCAGCGCCGGCCCAGGAGCTTGGCGGGAACGGTGCCGGTGTTCTCCATGGTCACGGTGTAGGCGAAGGTGTACTGATGAGCATCGGGCCGGGAGTGCTCCCGCAGATAGACGGCTTTGACTTCGACTTTCAGTTCATAGGGTTTACGTCGCATGGCATTGTCCTTTCGTTCAGGATCAACGTGAAAATCACGGGACCTCGCTGCCTCAGCAGCCGGCGTCGGAATGCGGCGGATCATCGTCCTGGTCGGCGAACACCAGCAATGGACCGTCGGCACTGCCGAGGCGGATGTCCCCCTGCGCCTTTCGTTCGAGCACGACCACGGCGAGCATGGTGACCGGATACTCTCGCCCATCCTTCGCCGCCGAGACCACGAGACCGACGCTTTCGTCGAACCCCGGCCGATGGAGCCGGGTGCCCGGTGCGGGAACCTCCGGACAGTCGGCATGAGCCAGGAAGACCTTGCGCTTGAGTTGGCCCCGGTAATGCAACCGGGCGATCACCTCCTGTCCGGGGTAGCAGCCTTTTTTGTAGCTCAGACCACCGAGCGCTTCGAGGTCCAGCATCTGAGGGATGAACTCGCCGGCCGTCTCGGTGGTGACGTAAGGAATACCGGCCAGTATATCCAGCAAGGCCCAAGCACCAGCGCCCGCGGGCCGGGCCGACGCCGCAGCCTTGTTCCAAAGCGCGCTCACGGCCGGGGAAGTGCCGACGGCCAGCCAGCGCGGCCTGGGTTCGCCACCCAGGGCGAGCAATGTGCAGTCGCCGACCGACATGGTACCGCCCCGTGGCTCCGGCAAGGCCGAGCCCAGCGTGTCGGCGATCCCGGCGCCAGACAGGCCGATCCGGGCCAGCGTACCGCTGGCATTGGTGATGGTCGCCTTGGTGCGCAGGAGGAACATCTTCAGCCGCGTGATCACGCCGGGCAGCAGCGCCTCCGGCAGCAACAGGTAATAGGCGCCACCCCGCTTGAACAGCCAGAACGTCGCCTGGATCCTTCCCTTGCCGTCGCACCAGCTGGTGAACTGGCCCAGGGTCTCCGACACCAGGCGCACGTCGCCGGTCAGCATGCTGCCCAGGAACTTGCCGGCCTCTTCGCCCTTGACTTCGATCAGCCCGAAATGGGACAGATCCGCGATGAGGTCGCCCCCCAGCGCCAGTTCCGCGCCTTCACCGCCGGACGCGCCGCGGCGGTCCAGAAAATCCATCCATTCGGCGGGCGCATTCACGGCGGCGCACCCCGGCATCTGTCCCTTCAACGCTTCACCGGCTGCCATGCGTCATCCTCCTCCGGTCCGAAACAGTTCGCATATTCGTCGCACTCCGCACAGGTCGGCGAACGGCAGACATGGGCACCTTCGCGCTCGCAGAGCTGCTTGTAGAAGAATTTTTTCCAGCGCATGCCGCCGTCGTTGCGAGCGTACAGCGCGGGGAAATGGCGCGCCAGGAGATCCGAGAGCGTCTTCCGGTCTGCCAGCCCCATGTCCTGCCACAGGTGGTCGTCGCCCATGCAGCAGGCGGCGATGGCATGCGCAAGCCAGCGGGATTCCACGGCGTCGCCGCGACAATGTTCGAGCAGCAGGCCCAGGAGGGAGTCGAACTCATCGCCCGGCGCCCGCCCCGCTCCGCCCGCCGGCTTGACGTAAACGCCGCGCGCGCCGGGAAAATAGCGGTCGAGCAGCGTGCAGAATTCGGCGGGATCGAGGCCGAAGCAGCCGCGGCCTGCCAGCCTGGATGAACTGCGCGCCAATTCTATGGCCGATGCAAACGCGAGAGTCAACGGCTCGCTCGGATTCTCGGCATAAGCCAGCAAGGGGTCATGGCTGAAAACGCCGTTTCTGGCCAGCATGCTCCTCCCTCCCCGGCACCAATGAAAAACACGCCCCACAAACCCTGGATCAAGCCGCCAAGGGTACGTGAGTGTAGCACTGCTTGGGGCAAATCTTGGCGCAGGACTCGCAGCCTATGCAGTTGTCGGCATTGGCGATCGACATCACCTTCTTGTCGTACTCGTCGTCGTCATCGTCCTCGCCGGCGCCGATGGCGACGGCTTCGCCATCTTCGTTGATGCCGACCATTTCCAGCACCTCACGCCCGCAGACCTTGTAGCAGCGCCCGCAGCCGATGCACTTGTCCTGGTTTATCTCGCCGACGAACTTCGGCACCCAGACTTTCCCACTGGGGAGGGTCACGGAAAATTCACTCATGATTTGACTCCTAACTGGCCGTGCTCTTACGGAATTCATCGAGCTGGCGGTATGCCTCATAGGTCTTTTCGGCGACTTCCATGATCCTGTTCCAGCCGGTGGGCAAGTCCTCCGCCAGATCGTGCAGGTCCATTTTGAGCGCCGTGGCCTGGGCGTTGAGTTTCTTCAGTTTGGCCTTCAGTTCTTCTGCTCCTTCACTCATCGACGAACCTCCGATCAACTGTAATTCGCCACATCGGGATAGCGGCGGATCATTTCGACACCGGCATTCACCAGCTTTTCGCCCTCCTCGGCCAGCTTCTCCATGGAAGGGAAGCCAAAGCGGTGCACGTCCCGCAGCTGCTTGTTGACCACGATCAGCCGACCGGCGATCAGGACCATGCGGCCGAAACCTTCATGGGACATCTTCATCATCGGGGTGACCATCACCTTGGTGGCACGCTCGATCGAAAGGCCCACGGCGTTGTAAAACAGCTCCAGCCGCCACAAGGTTTCCGGATCGGGATCGCCGATGATGGGAATCGACGCGCGTTTCTCCTTGTCCAAGATGTACGGATCGAGCAACTGTTCGTCGCTCTTGCCCTCCCAGGTTCCGTACGAATCCTGGGCTCGCCACTGTTTGACCAGCTCCTTGATGAACGCCGATTCCATCGGCGAGGCGGGGACTTCCGCCATGACTTTGGCTGCTTCAGCCATGTTGCACCTCTTCGTCGTCTTCAAAATCGAATGAACGTTCCCGACCCTTGTTTTCCTTCGCCAGCACCTTGCGCAGCCAGGGCGGCGGGTTGCCCCGGAGGACATCCCGCAGTTTGTCCAGCAGCTCGGCGATCGGTTCCGGCTGGGGCACCTTGATCGGATGGATGCCCTGAGCCACGACCCGCGCCGCCCCGGAGCCGCCGATGGCGGCCACGTAGAGGATGGCGCAGTCCCTGATGGCCTCGAGCTTGGGCGCCAGCTTGTCCTCGTTGCCGTCTTCCTGCAGGTCGCCTTCGAACTGGATCGCCTCGACGAAGTCCGCGCCTTCGGCGGAAAGCTCGTAGACGGCGATGTTCTTGGCCCAGCCGAAGTGGGCATCGACACGCTTGAGGTCCTGGGTAGCGAATGCGACTTTCATGCTTCCTCCGCGATTAAACGATTCGTCCGATACGTCTGGGGCTTTAATGAGCCGCAAGCGTCTTCTCGCCAACATGTCCCGTTTCCTCAGGATAAGCCCAGGTTTCAGGGGTGGGCTCGTGGCCGCTGGCAATGAACAAGTTACCGATCTCGAAAATTAGATCGCGGGTCCCCCGGTAGCCGACGATGGTCTGGTGCGCCGCCCCCAGGCGGTCGAACATCGGGATGCCGATGCGGTAGAACGGGATCGCCAGCCGCTCCGCCGCCTGCCGGCCGTGGGAATGCGTGACCAGCAGATCGCACCCGGCGGCACGCGCCTCCAGATCTTCCAGGTCGCCGAGCAGCACCTCGTCGGTCGCGATGCGCTCCAGCAACGGCGATTCGGTGGTGGTCACCGCCGCCGCGACCTCGGCGCCCATTTCATGGAACCAGCCACTCAGCGTCCACAACAGGTCCGGTTCGGCGCCGATGGCGATGCGCTTGCCGCCGAAATGGAAATGCCCGTCCAGCATGGCATCGACCAGCTGACTGCGCTGGCGCTTGATCTTGTTCGGCACCGGCCGGCCGCTCAGCCCCGCCAGCAGAGCGATGAGTCCGTCATTGGCTTCGAGCCCGGTGAGGCGGTCGAACAGGGTGTACGGAACGCCGGTCTTTTTCTCCAGCGCCCCGGCGGCAGGCCGCATCTGCTCGCCCACCGCGATGGTATGGCGCGAGCGTCCCATGCCGGCGATCTCTTCCAGCGAGATGCCGCCGATGGTGGTGGGAGTGAAATCGTCGGGCACATGCCCGTCCAGCGATCCCGACAGATCGGGCAGGATCACCGGCTCCAGCCCGAAGGCCTCGATCAGGTCGCGCAGTTCGTCCAGATCACCCGGCGTCACATGGGCGCCCGGCAACAGGTTTACCTTTGCCGGATCGCGCACGGTATCGGCCGGTACCGGTTCGACCAGTTGCTCGACCATCCGGGTCACGGTCTTGGCCCAGCCGTCCTGGAATGCATCCTTGAAATCCGGCGTGGAGACGTACACCAGTTTGATGTGATCCAGCTCGGGGTGCTTTTCCCGGATCAGCTTGAGGTATCCGTCGACGTCATCGCCCTTGGTTTCGGTCACCCCGGTGGAGGAGATGCCGATGATGGCGGGCTTCTGCCGGTTGGCGATGGTGAGGATGGCCTGCTCCACGTTTTCCAGGCCGCCGAGCACCGTGGCGACCTCGCTCATGGCGGTGGTCTGCAGCGGGATCGCTTCCTTGAAATGGCGCACGAACAGCACCAGGCCGAACGAGGTGCAGCCCTGCGAGCCATGGAACAGGGGCATGCAGTTCTTCAGTCCCATGAAGGCCAGCGCGCTACCGATCGGCTGGCTCATTTTCAGCGGGTTGACCGTACAGGATTTCTGCGAATGGGTGACCTTGGCCATGGCCGCCTCACGCTGCCCGTTTTGCCGGTTCAGCCGAGGGAGCCGGCCGCCAGTCTTCGATGCCGTCGAGGATGCCGGCGATCGTTCCGGTGCAACCGGTGCAGCCGCTGCCCGCGTGGGTACGCTCGGTGACCGCTTCGACGCTTTCCAGCCCGTACGCGAGGATGGCGTCCTCGATGGCGCCGCGGTCCACCGCCTTGCACTTGCAGATGCGGGCGGCGCGGCGCTGCGCCCTGGCCAGCTCCGGATCGGCGGCCAACGCGGCGGCTTCGGCGGCGAGAGCCGCGTCGGCCCGCTCTTCCCAGGTGGTTTCCTCCCACGGTGCGCGCTTCCTCACCTGCTCCCAAACCGGATTGAACAGCGCCTTGTCGATTTCCTTGACCAGTTCCACCATGCCCACATAGCCCATGTAGGCGTGATGGCGCTCCTGGTTGATGTCCAGCCAGGGCATCTTGGCCTTCAGAGCCACGAACTGGGAACGCCCGCCGGACAGCATGATGTCGGCCTTGGCCTCCTTGAGCATCTTGTACATTTCGCGCGGCGTCATGTCGTCGATCATGTGGGCGTCCTCGCCCATGATCTCCTTGATGCGCTCCTTGTCTTCCTTGGTCGATTTCTTCACGCTGGTGCCGACCACCTCCATGCCGCTTTCCTGCAACGCGGCCACCACCGACCAGGATTTCACGCCGCCGGTGATGAGCAGCACCTTCTTGCCGGTCAGGCGCTTCTTGTACGGTTCGATCGCGGCCCAGGCCCGGGCTTCCTCACGGGCTATCAGGGCTTCGGTGCGCTCCATCAGCTCCGCCGGCGCGCCCCGCTCGATCAGCAGCCGCGCAATCTCGCGCAAGGCGTCGCTGGTGTCGCCGATGCCGTAGAAAGAACCCTCGAAGAAGGGGATGCCGTAGCGCTCCTCCATCTTGCGGGCGATGTTGATCATCGATTTGGAGCAGACCATCATCGCCGCCCGGGCCCGGTGCGAACAGGCCACGTCGCGGTATTTGGCATCGCCGGAGATGCAGCACAGGATGCGGATGCCGAGCTCGTCCAGCAGCGGCTTCACCTGCCAAAGCTCGCCGGACAGGTTGTATTCGCCGATGATGTTGATGTCGTAAGGCGTGGTGTAGGACGGCTCCTCGGTACCGATGACATGGTCGAGGATGGCTTCGCCCGCCAGCTTGTTGCCCAGGTTTTTCGGACCGACGAAACCGGGCGAGTTGACCGGGATCACCGGCTTGCCGAATTTCTTCGAGGCCGCTTTGCACACGGCTTCGATGTCGTCGCCGATCATGGCCGGCACGCAGGTCTGGTAGACGAAGACCGCGGGCGGGTCGTATTTCTCGACGATCTCCTTGATGGACTTGTACAGCCGCTTCTCGCCGCCGAACACCACGTCGGTCTCGTTGATGTCGGTGGTGAAACCGGTGCGCCAGAGGTTGGAGCCGGAGGACTTGGAGCCACGGTTGTCCCAGGAATTGCCTTCGCAAGCGATGGGGCCGTGGACCAGATGGGCCACGTCGGTGATCGGCTGCAGGGCGATCTTGGCGCCGTCGAAGGCGCAGCCGCCGGCGGCCCCGCCGGGCTGTAACTGCTTGGTGCAGCCCTTCTTGCGTTCCTTCTCGGACTTGCCCTGGTTCTTGCCGCAACCCGGCTCGTTGAAGACGTCCTGAATCTTGCTCGATAAGCTGCTCATACCCCACCTCCGCGACTGCACGTACATCAGTCATGCAGAGGATGTGCCATCCGTACATCCAATTGATTTCGTGCCGATTTCCGAACCCCGGTCACGACGCTGGCTGTTGCCTTGTCAACAAACCGAGCGAGCGATGTAAGAAAACGCACAAGTCGAGTAACCGCGGTTCGATTGAAACGACCGAGCAAAAAACGGGGAAATGCCTAAAACTTGGGGACCCGCCGAAGACACCCCCTTGGGATGCGAGGGAGCCCCCGACCGCGCGGGGGGAATGCGGGCTGTGATCTCCCTGCGAAGACGAGGAAGACGTCTGTGGCGAGGCGATCCGGTTTATCTCGGAGCGACGGTGTGGTCCGAAGTGGTCCGCAAGTTCCGGGTCAGACGGAGGATACGCCGGCGGACAAACCACCGGCGTTGCCGACGAATAACGTCACTGTACTCAGACGACGCCGGGCTCACCGCTGAACCGGACCAGGATGTCTTCGTCGCGGACGATGTACTGGCAGGCCAGGCGATAGCGCGGCGGCCTGTCGTTGACGACCGCTTCCTCGATCTCCGCCTTGGAGAGTTTGCCCGCCGCCACGAGGGTGGCACGCTCCTTCTCGGTGAGGTCCTGCGCCATGAAGGGCTTGTCCGACAGCGACACCACCTCCATCACGCAGGAGCCGCAGTTGCCGTCCTCGCACTCGAAGGGCAGGGGAATCTTATTCTTCTGCGCCACCTTGAGGAGGGTGTGGGTATCGCCGGCCACCGCGTAGACGGTGACGTCCTTCGGCAAGAGCGGGGAGGAAAAAGTCACGTTAGCCATGTTGTTGTCCTTGATCGACCAGTTGGAAGGAAATCCGGGCGGGCGGGACGAATCCCGCGCCCACAAGGCATTGTATCGAAAATAACCACACTTTTTGTGAAGTATTTACCGGGACTGCTGCCATGGCACTGTCCTGCCGGACACGGGGCAGAGCGATGGCTTGCGAACGGACCTTTTCCGGCCTGCCGCGCGGGTGAAGGGGGCACCCGCGCGGACAGGAGGAAAAGACCTACGTGCCGCGACTCAGCGAATGATGTCGAAGCTGTAGTCGGTTTTGGCGGGAATGTTGGTGTTGGCATCGATCGCCTCGAACATGCGATCGAGAATCCAGACCAGAACATTCAGGCCGCCTTGATAGCCCCACACCGGATAACGGTGCTTGTGGTGGCGATCGAAGATCGGGAAGCCGATGCGGATCAACGGCGTGCCGGTGTCGCGCTCCAGATATTTGCCGTAGGTGTTGCCGATCAGGAAATCGACCGGCTCGGTGAACAGCAGCGAGCGCATGTGCCACAGGTCACGGCCGGGGTAGACCTTGCAGTTCTTGCCGAACGGCGACGAATCGAACAGTGCCTGCATCTTGGTTTCCCAGGCCTTGCCACCGTTGGTGGCGAGGACATGGGTCGGCTCCGCGCCCAGTTCCAACAGGAATTCCGCCAAGCCGTAGCACAGATCGGGATCGCCGTAGATGGCGAACTTCTGACCATGGATGTGGGCGGTGGAATCGGCGATGGCATCCACCAGACGGCCGCGTTCCTTCTCCAGCTCCACCGGAATCGGTTTGCCGGTCAGGCGCGAGATTTCCATCAGGAACCTGTCGGTCCCCTTCACGCCGATCGGGTGATTCAGAGCGACGACTTCCTGGCCATGCTCGGCGATGAAGGGAAGCGTCTTCTCCGTGCAGAACTCCTGCATGGAAATCGTGGCCTTGGCGTGCAGCGCGTTGGCCGCCTGCTCCAGGGTGGTGCCGCCGTCGTACATGCGGAACTCGCCGTCGGTGGGGGTGTCCCACACGTCGCTGTTATCGCCGATGATGGTGTAGTCGATGCCGAACAGATTGAAGATACGCTTGATTTCCCGCAGATTGCCGACCGTGTAGCCATCGAAACCGCCGAGGAAATTGATGGATTCATTGGGCTGGCGCACCAGCGGCTCGACGGTGCCGGACTTGCCGTCCCAGAAGTGCTGCAGGATGCCTTTCATGACGTTGTCGTAGCCGGTGATGTGGCTGCCGACGAAGGCCGGCGTATGGGCGAACGGAACGTCGAAATCGGCCGGAATGCTGCCCTTTTCCTTCGAGGTCTTGATGAAAGCGTTCAGGTCGTCGCCGATCACTTCCGCCATGCAGGTGGTGGAAACCGCGATCATCTTCGGCTTGTACATGTTGTAGGTGTTGGCCAGACCATCGATCATGTTGTTCAGACCGCCGAACACCGCCGCGTCCTCGGTCATGGACGAAGACACGCAGGAGGTCGGTTCCTTGAAGTGCCGGCTGAAATGCGAGCGGTAGTACGCCACACATCCCTGGGAGCCGTGGACAAAGGGGATGGTGCCTTCGAAACCGACGGCCGCGAAGACCGCGCCCAGCGGCTGACAGGCCTTGGCGGGGTTGACCACGAGCGCTTCGCGGGCGAAGTTCTTTTCCTTGTATTCCTCGGTCTTGGCCCATTCACGCACTTCCTCGACCTGCTGGTCGGGCGGCATGAACTCGAATTCTTTACGCTTGCTCTCGAACAGATTGATGTATTCCGGTTCGCGGAACAGGTTGAAGTGGTCTAGGACTTTTTCTGCATTCTGACTCATGTTCAGACTCCAAATCTCGGTTGTAGGATGCACCAGGAGAGGCGCACCGCTTTGCTATGTGTAGTGCGCCAGGCGCACCCTACTGACCTTCTCTTCCGGCTATGGCTTAAGCCGCGCTCTTCCACGGGGCCTTGGTCATCCCCCAGACCGGGTTGTTGATGGCCATGTCCATGTCCCTGGCGAAAATGGCGAAGCCGTCATAACCGTGGTACGGACCGGAATAGTCCCAGGAGTGCATCTGGCGGAACGGCACGCCCATCTTCTGGAAGACGTACTTTTCCTTGATGCCGGAGCCGACCAGGTCGGGCTGGATGGCTTCGACGAACTTCTCGAACTCATAGCCCGTCACGTCGTCATAGATCAGCGTGCCGTCCTTGACGTAGTGCGTGGTGCGCTGGTAGTCGTCGTTGTGGCCGAACTCGTAGCCGGTACCGACGATCTCCATCCCCAAGTCCTCGTAGGCGCCGATCACGTGACGCGGACGCAGGCCACCGACGAACAGCATGACCTTCTTGCCTTCCAGACGCGGACGGTACTTCGCGATCACCGCATCCATCAGCGGCTGGTACTTGGCGATGACGCGCTCCGCACCTTCCTTGATCTTGTCGTCGAAGAAGCTGGCGATCTTGCGCAGCGACTCGGCGATCTTGGTGGGACCGAAGAAGTTGTACTCGACCCAGGGCACGCCGTACTTCTCTTCCAGGTGGCGGGAGATGTAGTTCATCGAACGGTAGCAGTGCAGCACGTTCAGCTTGGCCTTCGGCGTGTTTTCCAGCTCGGCCAGGGTGCCGTCACCGGACCACTGGGCGATCACGCGCAGCCCCATTTCTTCCAGCAGGATGCGGGAAGACCAGGCATCGCCGCCGATGTTGTAGTCGCCGATGATGGCGACGTCGTAAGGCGTGGACTGGAACTCGGGGTGCTTGTCGCCGGCCTTGTCGAACACCCAGTCGCGCACCGCGTCGTTGGCGATATGATGGCCCAGCGACTGGGACACGCCGCGGAAACCTTCGCAACGGACGGGAACGATGGTCTTGCCGCTGTATTCCTTGGATTTCTTCTTGGAAACCGCTTCGATGTCGTCGCCGATGAGGCCGATCGGGCATTCCGACTGAACGGTGATGCCGTGGTTCAGCGGGAACAGTTCCTCGATTTCGTCGATGATCTTCTCCAGCTTCTTGTCGCCGCCGAAGACGATGTCCTTCTCCTGGAAGTCGGAGGTGAACTGCATGGTGACGAAGGTGTCGATGCCGGTGGTGCCGATGTAGTAGTTGCGGCGCGACGCCCAGGAATACTGGCCGCAGCCGACCGGACCGTGGCTGATGTGGATCATGTCCTTGATCGGGCCCCAGACCACGCCCTTGGAACCGGCGTAGGCGCAGCCGCGGATGGTCATGACACCGGGGATCGACTTGATGTTGGATTTGACCCCGCAGTCGGGCTTGCCTTCTTCGAAGGTGCCAAGGTGCTTGGCGCGGCGCTTGGCCGTCTTGTCGGGATAAACCTCAAGCACCTCTTTGATGAGGTCCTTGTTTCTCTGTTTGACTTGCTCAACTGTGAGGCTCATTGCTAAAGCTCCTGATTGAGTTGTGAAAAACGACCGGCAGATGGCCCAGAAGCGGCGCGCGGCCGGAACGACCACACGCCGCCGTGCCGCCGATCTCCTTACGCCGCCAGCTCGGCCGCGGTCTTGCCGACCTGCGACTCGTCGACCTGGGCCATCACGCCGTGCTCCATCAGCAGGTCTTCCAGCTCGTCCATGGTGATCGGGGTCGGGATGATGCCGTTGCCGGAATTGGCGTGGATCTTCTGCGCCAGGTTGCGATAGTGACCGGCCTGCACCGAATCCGGGGCATACTCGATCACGGTCATGCGGCGCAGCTCGGCGTGCTGCACGATGTTGTCGCGCGGCACGAAGTAGATGAGCTGGGTGCCCAGCTTCTTGGCCAGCGATTCGGCCAGTTCCAGCTCCTTGTCGGTCTTGCGCTCGTTGCAGATCAGGCCGCCCAGACGCACGCCGCCGGAGTTGGCGTACTTCAGAATGCCCTTGGAGATGTTGTTGGCCGCATACATGGCCATCATTTCGCCGGACATGACGATGTAGATTTCCTGCGCCTTGTTCTCGCGGATGGGCATGGCAAAACCACCGCAAACCACGTCGCCGAGCACGTCGTAGGAGACGTAGTCGATGCCATCATAAGCGCCTTCTTCTTCCAGGAAGTTGATCGAGGTGATAACGCCGCGGCCGGCGCAGCCCACGCCCGGTTCCGGACCGCCGGATTCCACGCAACGGATGTCGCGGAAGCCGACCTTCATCACGTCTTCCAGCTCCAGGTCCTCGACGCTGCCGGCGTCGGCGGCCAGGGACAGAATGGTGTCCTGAGCCTTGGCGTGCAGGATCAGACGGGTGGAGTCGGCCTTGGGGTCGCAGCCGACGATCAGGATCTTCTGGCCCATTTCGGCCAGCGCGGCCAGGGTGTTCTGGGAGGTGGTGGACTTGCCGATGCCGCCTTTGCCGTAGAACGCAATTTGTCTCAGACTTGACATGGTGTTTCTCCGAATTAATCAGGATGATCGATGCTTCATGGCCAGCAGCGTTCTGCCGATGTTGGAACCTCCGACCCGCCGCACGAGGAAGGCGCTTTCTTTTTCTTCTTCTTGTCGCCGCCACTTTCACGGCAGTGAACGCTGCACGCTTGGCTCCCAAGCAACCGGTGTGCCACCCTTCTTTACGCCCCGCTAACGACATGAAATTCCTGTAAACGTCCCCCCATGGACGGACACCCGGAGGAGTTTCGGGGATGTTCACAACGCAACAAAACCTCACTGTTTGTAGGGAACGGCACAAGCCTCCCTCTCTCAAATCGCCCGTCATCCGGCCCAAGCCCTTGAAATGACCACCCTGCCGGAAACCGGCCGGAGAACGGCACATGGATTGCAAGATTCGGGATGAAGGTCTCCATGGTTGGGGCGCCGACGGTTCGAGTGGCGCCCCCGGAGGCCAAGGGAAGGCGCAGCCGGTTCGACCGGACGGAAAAACCCCAACGATCAGGAGAAGCCCATGCAGATAGGCGTCGATACCGAAAGAGCGGTGGACGACAGGCGGGTCTTCGTCGTCGACGACGACGAAATCACCCGTGCCGCCCTGCAGTTCATGCTGCACGACGAAATCGAAACCCACGAACTGGGCAGCCTCGAGGCCGCCTATGCCAAGGCGCTGGACTGGAAACCGGCGGTACTGCTGCTAGGGCTGGGCGTGGTCAGGAGCCGGGGCATCGACGTCCTGGCAGAAATCCGCGCGCGTCTGGAAGACATCCGGATCATCGTGGTGGCCGACGCCGCCACCGATCCCCTGGCGCAGGAATGTCTCAAACAGGGAGCGAACTCCTTGCTGACGAAACCCCTCACGATCGAAAAAGCTCGCCAGAAGGTGGACATGCAACTGGGCCGCAAGGTCAGGCTCGCCGTCCCGGTCGTCGTCACCTGAGTGCATCGGCCGAAAACGGGGCGGTTCAGCCCGTCCCACGCCTCGTTTCAACGCAATACCGTCTATTTCACCGAAAACCAACTTTTAAGGAGCGTCATGACCAACATTAGCGAAACTCCCCTCGCGTCCCTGGAAAACGAAAACCGGCTGTTGAGCCCAGTCTTCAAAGGCGCCACTGCCCAGCCGGGGGTCTTCGGCTTCCGCGGAATGATCGCCCTGAAGTTCGCCCAGCAAGTGAGCGACGAGGCTCGCCCGCCCGAAATCAAGTTCGATCAAGTGATGACCGTGGCGAAAGCCGGCGAACCCACCCTTCCCTTCCTGGCTGGCGTGGCGCTGTCGCTGGAGCATCTCGATCTGCTCATGGACGTCCTGGGAGACAAGCTATCGCCTGCCGGCAAGTATTTTTTCTTCGCCGGCAACCTGGACATTTCCAGGCGCTACCAGATCACGCATCGCGGCGCCACCTTCTGGGTGCTGCCGCTGGATGAGGCGACCGTGTACAACGAACTGCTGGAACTGTTCCGCATCGAAAAGAACGACCTCAAGAAGCTCGACACGGCCGGCAAGCTGGTCGCCGTCGCGGAGGCCGCGGCAAACTTCGACGAGAAGTTCGACGTGATCAGTTTCGAGGAGGGCCTGAAGATCATGGGCCCGATCCGTATCCCGGACAACCGCCCAGTCTGAACCTTCGACAAGGGACGCCGCCGACGGCGTCCCCCTCAACCGGCAGGATCAGCCATGTTCACCAAGGCCTGTGACGAAAGCGAACTAAGAGAAGGCAAATACGAGGTCGTGGCGGTCAACCGCACCCTGATGCTGGTGGTATGGCCAAGCGGCGGGCGGCCCCGCGCCTTCCAGGGGATGTGCCCCCATGCCCGGGAGCCGCTGGCGGATGCCCGTTTCGACGGCAGGACCTTGACCTGTGCGCACCACGATTGGGAGTTCGACAGCGATGGTGGCTGCATCAAGGGCAAGCGCTGCACTCTGGCCGAATATCCGCTGAAAATCGAAAACGGTGAAGTCCTGATCGATACCGACGGCGTTTCCGCCAATTATTTGAGCTAGATGAAAGCTGGCACGAGTTTCACGCATAGACCACACTGACTAAGGAGTAACCATGACCTACCAGGTGATCAAATCGGCTCTGAAATTGTGTCAAGGCACGCGCAAAAGCAGCGGCGAGCCCTGCAATGGCACCCTGTATACCTGCAAGACCTGCGGCGCCACCGGCTGCAAGCAATCGCGCGACGATCTGTGTTCGGACCAGGCCTTCAACGTGCTGGAACACTGCCTCAAATGCGGCGCGATCGGCCAAGCCGAGGCCATCGCCCCCGGCGATTACCGACCCCATCAGGCATGGGCGAGCTGACACCGCCATGGCTCGGGTCCACTTCTACGAAAAACCCGGCTGTGCCAACAACGCGCGCCAGAAGCAGATGCTCCGCGAGGCCGGGCACGAATTGATCGTCCACGACCTCCTGGCGACGCCTTGGCGCGCCGGCGAACTGCGGCTGTTTTTCGGCGACCGCCCCGTGGCCGAGTGGTTCAACCGTGCGGCCCCTCGCGTCAAGGCAGGGGAAATCGTCCCGGAATCCCTGGACGCGGAGGAGGCGATCGCCTCGATGCTGGCGGACCCCCTGCTGATCCGTCGTCCGCTCATGCGGGTCGGGGAACGGCGGGAGGTCGGCTTCGATCCGGAAACGATCCGGGCCTGGATCGGGCTCGGCAGCAGCCGGCAAACGGCCGACGCCGATCCGGAAAGCTGCCGCCGGCCTCATCCCTGCCCGGCTCTCGAGGATTCCATCGGCCGATGAACGACGGCGATTCGCGGCGCATATTCGCTTATCACGAACGCACCAAACACCGGCTCGAACGCTACGCGGCAGGACCCGAGACCCTGGACTGGAGCGCGCAGCCCGATCCATTCCGGACTTTCGAAGGCACCGACCGAATCCGGCTTCCCCTGCTGGCGGATCGTCTCGATACCTCGTATCCGGATCTGCACCGGCCCGGCGCCGTCCCGCCCCGCGCTTTGACGCTGGATTCGGTCGGCCTGCTGCTCGAACTGTCCCTGGCCTTGTCGGCCTGGAAGGAATACGGCCCGGACCGCTGGTCGCTGCGCTGCAATCCTTCCAGCGGCAACCTCCACCCCACCGAAGGCTACGTAGTCTGCCAGAACCTCGACGGGCTGGACGACGGCATCTACCATTACCTCAGCCGCGACCATGCGCTCGAATGCCGGGCCCGGGCGACGCCCGACACCGCTGACGGTCCCTCCCGGCTGTTGATCGGCCTCAGCTCCATCCATTGGCGGGAGGCATGGAAATACGGCGAACGGGCTTTTCGTTACTGCCAGCTCGACACCGGTCACGCCATCGGCGCCCTGCGCTACGCCGCCGCCGCCCTGGGATGGGGCCTGCGCCGGGTGGAGATGGCGGATGCCGGCGTCACCGCCCGCCTGCTGGGGCTCGACCGCGCGTCCGAGTTTGCCGGCGCCGAAGGCGAAGAAGCCGAACTCCTGCTCGAGGTCTTCATCGAACCTGCCCCGCCGCTGCCTCCACCTGTGTTCGGCAATCTGAAGTGGGCCGGCAAGGCGAACGTCCTCGACCCGCACCCCATGTACCACTGGCCCGTCATCGACGAGGTGGCCGATGCCAGCCGGGGTTCTGTTCAAGCAACTCCCTCCCCGCCCGAGACGGATTATCCGCCTCGCGCCGATCTGCCGGCCGTTGCCGCCGCCGCAGTGATCCGTCAGCGCCGCAGCGCCCAGCGCTTCGACCGGCGGTTCGAACTGGTGAGGAACGATTTCTATGCCCTGCTGGACGCGCTGCTGGCCCGACCTTGCGCTCCCTGGGACGTCTGGGACCTGACACCGGCCCTGCACCCGGTCCTGTTCGTCCACCGGGTCACGGGACTGGCTCCGGGGCTGTACGCCCTGCCGCGCAGCCGGGACGCGGAAACGAAGCTGCGCGCGGCCTTGCGGCCGGATTTCGCCTGGACCCGACCCTCGGACTGTCCGAGGCACCTGCCGCTGTTCCTGCTGGCGGAAGGCGGCTGCGGCCCCTTGGCCCGCACCGTCTGCTGCCACCAGGCCATCGCCACCGACAGCGCCTTCGCCCTGGGGATGCTGGCGGAGTTTGAAGGGATCCTGAACGCCGCGCCCTGGCGTTATCGCCAGCTTCACTGGGAAGCGGGACTCCTGGGCCAGGCGCTCTATCTGGAAGCCGAAGCCCGTGGTCTGCGCGGCACGGGCATCGGCTGCTACTTCGACGATGCCTTCCACGAACTGCTGGGGCTGTCCGGGAAGGCGTTCCAGTCGCTGTATCACTTCACCGTAGGCCGCCCGTTGGATGATCCGCGGATCACGACCGAGGCGCCCTACCCTCGAAACCGGGCCTGATCGCCGCGGTGCGGGTTCCGTGACCCAGTCCGGAGTGACGGGAGAACGCTAGACGGTGTCCCCGCTATGGATGAAGAACCGGGGCTTCACCCGGCGCATGGTCTCGTAGATCTTCATCCCGCCGAAAGCGGGGTTGATGCCCCAGCCCTGACCGGCAGTGTCGCCGCCCCATACGAAACGGATGTCGTCACGCCTGCCGATGGTGTGGAAATGCCCCGTCACAGGCTCACTCCGGCTGCGGGCATTGGTCAGATCCTCGAACCAGACCTTTACATGGACGTCCCTGCCCGCCGGCAAGCCGGTCAGCTCCTGGCGGGCGGTATAGTCGGTGCCTTCCAGGGCATAGGGACCGCGAACGGTTTTCGAACCGGCGAAATCAGCGCTGAAAGCGTATTCCACCATCATGCGCGCGGGACGGTCCGCCCGGCTCCAAATCACCGCCCTGCCGGGAGCCGGATCCCCGATCTGAATGCCCTGTTCCATCTGCGGAACCGAATTCTCGGCATTGACGGAAGCACAGCCGGCCAAGGCCAGAACCAAGGCGGGAACGAGCGTCTGAACGGAATTTTTTCGGCACCCGGATCGGAAGGCGGTATGCGGGTGTGACGCTGCGGCAGCGATCATGGGACTCTTCGCGGGGGGTTGATCGAAGCGAGGAACCATAAGCCCGAATTAAGTCAGAGCCATGGCCGGCCAATGACGATTCGGTGACGGACTGGCCAAGGTGGACTGCCTCCCCTGCCAAACAGCCCTGGACGGACCGGTCCGTCCAGGGCTTTCCCCGTCAATGGGCCTGTACGCCGCTGTGCACATTGACGCCGGTCTTCGGCTGGACCCAGGCGAAGTCCGCATCCGGCCTGGAGGCCGAAATCCCCTGTTCCTTCATCAGCCGGTCTGCCAGCATGGCCAGGCACTCTTCCAGGCTCTGGTTCGGATCGTTGCCGGGATCCTCGAAACGGTCCAGCGAGATTTCCGGCCCCTCCTCGTCGTCTTCCAGCATGTGGATCAGAAACAGCTCTTCCTTGCCCGGACGCCCGTGAATCGTGGCCCTGAATCTTTCTCCGCGATACCAAAACTCACCAACCATGTTTTTCTCCTCGCTCCTCGACGTGTATCAATTGCTCCGGACAACCGAACCGGATGCCCTCGGCCCAATTCTACTACAAATAATATGGTTATTACCCGGCAGTCCGGCTATCATGGGCAGACGGCAACAACTTTTTGCGGAGCTGACCCAGAAATGGCGGGACATGACGGCGGCGATTCCGGACCTTTGTCCTTCTTCAAGGCACAGCACCGGGCCTTTGCCGAAACGCTGAAAACACGGCAAGGCAGCGACGGTCTCGTCGACGGCCTGCTGCTCCAGGCCTGGGACAGCTTCGACCGCAACGTCGACATCCAGGCGGAAGGGCAGCCGCCGCTGGCCTGCCACAAGGGCTGCGCGACCTGCTGCACGCTGCGGGTCACCGCCACGGCGCCCGAAGTGCTGATGATCGGCCGCTACGTCCGCTGGAGTGACGGCAGATTCAAGTCCATCGGCATCGACCTCCCCGCCCGCATCGCCGACGCCGACGCCCAGACGCGCGGACTGGACGAGGCGCAGCGGGTCGCGCTGCGGCTGCGTTGTCCCTACATCCAGAACGGGATCTGCCTGATCTACCAGGTCCGCCCCCTGGCCTGCCGCGGGCACGCCTCCTACGATGTGCACGCCTGCGTCGAAGCCGCCGCCGGCCGCGCCGGCGAGATTCCCTATTCGGAACCCCACCGGGTGGTGCGCAGCCTGGTCCAGAATGCCTTGCAGTCCTCGCTGCGCGACGCCGGGCTGGCATTCCGCCTCTATGAGCTCAATCACGCCGTCTGCATCGCCCTGCGCAACGAGGATTGCTGCCGGGAGTGGTTGTCCGGGACGGATGTTTTCGCCCCCGCCGCCGTCACCGAAGTGGCCGCCGACGAAATGGCCCGCGTATACGACGCGATCCGGGCAAGCTGAACACGCCTTCGGCGGGCCCGAAGCGGATTCCCTTGGGCTCAAGCCGCCTGTCGCGCGGCTGCCGCGCCCGCCAGTCGTCGCACGAAGTCCTCGAGCGGCAGATCGATCCGCCGGATGCGCTGCTCCGCCAGGAAACGCTCTTCGTTGCGGGTCGGCTCGTCCGGCAGCACCGCCCAGTGCAGATCCGACGAGCGCTTCATGATTTGCCGTGCGTAGGTCCGCTCCAGCTGGGTACGGAAGCGGCAGCCCAGGAACAGGAAGTGGCGACCGCTACGGATCTGCTTTACGGGTTCCGGGATCGGCGTCTGAATGTCGATTTCCGTCAACACTTCGACGTAGTCCGAGTCGGACAGGATGAAGTTTGCGGCCGGGGCGATACCGCCCAGTGGCTTGTAGAGCAGGAGATTCCAGTTCGCAGCGTCCGCCTCTGCGGCAGGACTTCCATCGGCGTGGAAATAATGCACCCACTCGCCGAAATGCTCGGCGCGGCTCACCCCCTGGACCTGTCCGAAATCGGACCGCCCGGCCAGCGCCGCCGCCATGCTGGCGTCGTACCAGGCATCGACGACCAACGGCAACGGCTGCCCCGCCAGATACCGGTGCAGACCGTTGGGCGCCGGCGCCGCGGCGAAAGCCTCCTTGAGCAGGCCGACGAGGGTCTTGCGATGCTTGAAGTTTTCGATGTATTGCCCCGCCGCAGTGAGATTCCTGCGGATCTTGTGGGGCACGGTCACCTTGGCGGTGATCAGCTCCACCAGGGTTTCCGGAGCGCTGGGTACGGCGCTGCCGCCGTCCAGATCCAGCACGCCAGGACCCAGGTACGGAATGACCTGGCCGCCGGCCAGCCCGGCCTGAATCTCGGTGGGTATCGTTGCCGTCATGAGGTTCACCCCGCGGATGAAAGGGCGGCTTTGAGCGCATCCACTTGCGGACGCGGCAGCCGGAACATGCCGCGTCCGCCGGCCAGTGCCTGGTAGCAGTTGGACGTGTTCTGGCTTAGGTAGTTGAACCAGGTCTGCGCCTCGACGCCCGGCGGGCGCTCGCCGATTTCCATGACCGTGCCATTGGGCGCGAAGCGGACATGGATCAAGGATTCGATTTTTTCTGGGGTCGTCATGGGAGTTATCCTCTCTTCTGGAACATCAGTTCGATGGTGATCTCACGGGAGCCCAGGACCGCCTGGCAGGACAGCCTGGACAGGGTCTCCGTACCTCGCATGTTGTCGAGCTTTTCCCGCTCGTCGGGACGGATCTTGGACAAGCCGCGTCCGCCGTATCGCACCAGCACGTGACATTCCCCGCATCGGGCATGGCCGCCACAGCGGGGAACGATCGCATCGCCCGTCAGCAGCACCGCGTCCAGCAGACGGCTGCCACTGCTGATTTCGACCGTCTTGCCGGAGGGCAGGACGGTCACGCAGACCTTTGCATTCCGCCGAATTCCGGTACGTAGATAACCGGACATCGTCTCTTCGCTCACAGATAGATCGCGGCACCGGCGCCCACGTTGACGGATGAATCCTTGGCGGTCTGGACGATGAAGCCGATCTGGTCTTCCGTGAGATGGCAGTGGAACGGCAGGGCGATGGCCCGGTCCGCCAGCTTTTCCGTCACGAAGAACTGGCCCTTGCGGTAACCCAGGTCGAGGTAATGGCGCTGGGTATGCAGGGGCGAACAGAAAGCCACGGATTCCACCTCCGCCGTCGCCAGGTCCTGGATGACCACGTCACGGCTGGAACGGGTGAAGCGCGTCCCCAGATGCACCAGGTAGACCATCCAGTGCAGTTCGTCGACCTCCGGCGCCTGATAAGCCGGCTTGATGCCCTCGAAGGACTGCATGAAGGCATCGTAATAGGCTTCGACGTCCTTACGCCGCTCGAGTATCCCGTCCAGCCGCTTCAGTTGGGCCAGGCCGAGGGCCGCGTTGATGTCGCTCATTTCCGCCCGGTACGGCGGCGAATCGCCCAACACCACCGAGTTACGCTCGTCCAGGCGGCGGTTGCGGTGGCCGCGCAGGCGGAGCGCCAGATTCCCGTCGTCGGTCACCACCATGCCACCCTCACCGGTGGTGAGGGCACTGGGCTGGGTGAAGTCGAAGATCGAGCAGTCACCGAAGCTTCCGACCAGCCTGCCCTGATAACGCGAGCCGATGGCCTCGCTGGAATCCTCGATCAGAATCAGGCCGCATTCGTCGGCCAGCGCCCGGAGCTGCGCCCACAGCGCCGGGTGGCCGTTGACGTTGCTGGCCAGGATGGCCTTGGTCTGGGGCGTGACGGCGGCAGCCGCCTTGTCCGGCACGAGGGTGCAGGTCCAGTAGTCGATGTCCACGAACACCGGCTTCGCGCCGGCCAGCGTAATGGCATGGGCGGTTTCGCGGAAGCCGAAAGGAGGGGCTATGACTTCGTCGCCCGGCCCGATGCCGTAAGCCCGAAGCGCCAGCAGCAGCCCCATCGTGGCACTGCTCACCGCCACCGCATGTTTCCGACCCAGATATTCGGCGAAGGCGGCTTCGAAATCTTCAACCACCGAGCCGGCGGAAAGCCTCGGCGATTTCAGCACTTCCTCGACCGCCTCCAGTTCGGCGAGGCTCATGTCCGGATCGGAAAACAGTATGCTCGGCTGGACGCTCATGGCGCCGCCCCCTTGGGTTTCTCGGCCAGGATCAGGCCGGTGGCGCGGCTCAGGTCGGCGGTCACGCGGGCACAATGATCGGCGGCATCGAGCAGATACAGGTTGAACCGGGTCGTTTCGAGCACCGGCGTCTCCGTATCGATGTCGCCGGCGTCGCAACGGGTGACGGACAGACCGGGAAAGGCGCGGCGCAAGGCGGAAACCTGCTCCGCCGCCGTAGCCGCTGTGCCAAGCTGGCTCCGAATCCGCTCGAGCGCTTCCGTCGTGAGCGCCATGGTCAGTCGTCGCTCCCGGCGAGCTTCCTGGCATCGACCGTGATCGGCAACGTCGTGCCTTCGGCCATCTCCGGAAGTACGAGCTGCCAGCCGTTGGCCAGCGTCACCGTGCCCCCCCACATTTCCGGTTTCTCCTGGGACACGATCGGCTCCTCCAGGTCTTTCTTGGGAACATAGGCGGACAGTTCGCCAGCGGCGTTTCTACGGATCATTACCTTCATGAAGACTCCGGGTCAGAGGTTGAAAAAATCGGTCGGTCGTTTCGGAATCGGCCGGGGATCACGCCGCCTCGGCCAGCAGGCTGCGCACGATCCCCGGCAACAGGCCGCACACGGCATCCACCTCGGCCACGGTGGTGTAGCGGCTCAATGAAAAACGGAGGGTGGCCAATGCTCCCTCCTTCCCCAGCCCCATCGCCGTCAACACGTGGGAAGGCTCCGTACCACCCGCGCTGCAGGCCGCTCCGGCAGAGGCGCAGACCCCGGCGCGGTCCAGCTTGTCCAGCACCAGCTCGGCTTCGACATTCCCCAGATTGAAGCTGGACGTCCCGGCCACCCGAGGCGCACCGGCGCCGTTCACCGAAGCCCCCGGCAACGCAGCGAGCAGCCGGCTTTCCAGGCGGTCGCGCAGCCGGGCGACGGCGTCCATCCCGCTCGCCAAATGTTCCGCCGCCAGTTCCGCCGCCACGCCCAGCCCCACGATGCCCACCACATTCTCGGTGCTGCCGCGGCGCCCGCGTTCTTGGTGACCCAACAGCAGCGGCGGCAGTTTGCGGCCCTTGCGCACGAACAGCGCGCCGATGCCTTTGGGGCCATGCAGCTTGTGTCCGGACAGGGACAGGAAATCCAGCGGCACCAGTCTCAAATCGATGGGCAGCTTGCCTACGGCCTGGACCGCATCACAATGGAACAGTACCCCCCGGCTCGCGGCCAGCGCCGCCGCTTCCGCGATGGGAAACAGCACGCCGGTCTCGTTGTTGGCCCACATCAGGCTCAACAAGCCGGTATCGGGAGTGAGCGCGGCATCCAGCATGGCGAGATCAAGGCGCCCCTGCCGGTCGACCGGCAGACGGATCACTTCGAGCCCCTGCGCTTCCAGATGCTCCAGCAGAAGCAAGGTCGCCGGATGCTCTACGGCGCTGGTCACCACCCGGCGCTTGTCCGCCGCCAAGGCCAGCGCACCGCGGATGGCCTGCTGGATGGATTCGGTACCACCGCTGGTGAAAACGATTTCCGCCGGAGAGGCGCCCAGCAGCGCGGCGAGCCTGGCCCGTGCGGCGATGACCTCCATCTTGGCGGCCTCGCCCAGACGATGCTTGCTGGAGGGGTTGCCATAATGCATCTGGAGGCAGGCCATCATCGCCGCCACGCACTCCGGAGCCGGCCGTGTCGTGGCGTTGTTGTCCAGGTAGATCGAGGTCTCGCTCATTGCCAGAACCGCCTGTTCGGGTCTTCGTTCAACAGCGCCAGGATTTGCTGCAGCGAGCGATACTCGCCGTGCATGATCCAGTGTCCGATCGCGTGATCCTTGTGGTACAGCCACCAGCAGCCACGGCTCGGCTTGAACTCGAGCCGGGCGATGTCGATGACTCCACCGTTGGGATCGATGTTGCGCGAACAGCAGGAACTCTGGATCAGATAGCCATCCTCGGTCGGATGCACCTCGGGGGTGACATAGCGGTAGCGCTTGCGGGCCTGGATGGCACGTTCGATGCGTTTCAGATCCAGCTCGTTGGGTTGGGTATTCGCTATCGCCTGAATGCTGCCCATGACGCCGCCTCCGTACCCCATGACCCGGCCCTCCGCCGTCACCCGCTAGAGCAGGCCCGCCACCTGGACCGATTTCCGTTCCGAGCGCAGCTCCTCCTCGAAGCAGCCGATGACGTAGCCTCCGGGAAATTCGACCAGATACACCGGAATGTTGGCTTCCTCGTGATGGCCGATCTGGACGATCTCGCCCTCGGTGCCGGCCGCGACCAGCAGCGCCTCCGGTTCATGATCGGGGTAACTACCGTCGTTGAAGATGTCGACTTCGGTGGAGACCTTCTGTCCCCACTGATAGATCGGAGCGCGTTGGTCGATCATGCGGTTTCCCCCCTCGGTTCGGCGTCCTGCTTCGGGGGCGGCGGATTGTCGACCGACTCCAGCTCCCGACCCTTCATACCGACCGCATAACCCCGGTCCGGGAAGTCCACGGCGTAGATATAGAACTGCTGGAGAAAGGTGTTGATGCTCTTGACGTAGCCGACCTCACCCTTCTTGACCAGCACTTCGCCGATTTCCGCGCCGGTGAAAGTGCCGTCGTTGCGCACTACCTTCTTGGATCTGACCTTTTCCCCGAAGTTGAACTTCGGCGGATCGTTCAGTTCCATGCTATCGCTGTCGCGACTGATGTCACCCATGGCTAACCTCTCGATACATCGTCAACATGCCTCCGGCCAAACGCCTTCGCCCCGCGGTGGATCGAGCCGCTGCGCCACCAACTCCCGCACCGCCGGGTCCGGATCGGCGCGCAGGGGCTCCAGATCGGCGAGCTCCAGCCGGCCGGCGACCTCGTAACGCAAGCGCCAGTCCGGGTCCTTGACGAACTGCCGCAGCTGCTTGTTGTCCATGCGCCTGACCGCCGCCAGCCGGACCGGCATCTCCGTATCCGCCGCCAGCGTCGGCAGCCATTCCGGCGCAATCCGCTGTGCCACCACTTTGCGAACCTCCGGATCGGGATCGTGGATCATCTTCACCAGCAGACCGGGCGGCAGGCGCCGTGCCACGATCTGCCGCACGAAATAATCCGTATCTCCGATCATCGTGGCCAAATCGCGCGGCTCCAGCCGCTCGGCCACTCTGACCCGGACGTCCCGGTGCGGATCGTGCCGGAGGATTTCGAACGGTTTCGAGCGCACGGGCAGGCGCTGGGCCACACTCTGCCGGACGGTCTCGTCCGGATCCGCCACCAGCCGCGGCAGGTAGAACAGCTCCACGTGCTTGGCCGCCACTGCCCGGGTCTCGAAATACGGATGATCCAGGTAGGATTTGGCCAGATCCGGATTCCACCTGAAGAACCGGTCGATACGGCGGGCGTAGCGATCGTGCACGCAGGCGTGGCCGAGATGACAGCGGCCTTCGGTCAGCCCTTCCCGCTGCTCGCAGCGGCTGCAATCCAGCAGATTGCCCTGCCAGTCGCGCGCCTCCTCGATCTCACTCCTCGTCGTCCCCATTGGCCTGCCTCTCCAGGACGCCCATCAACACCCTGCCGCCGAGCTTGTCCGTCGGATCCAGCTCCAGCAGTTTCTCGACCGCGGCCCGGCCTTCTTCCAGGTTGCCCAGGCGCATCTGCAAATAGGCATAGCCTTTGAGCGTGAACAGGAAAAACCGCGGCAGGACGGCCTCGAAGCTGGAGAAATCCGCATCCTCCGGTCTGGCCTCCCGCCAATCGGGGGACATGCCGTTGTCGAGCGCCGCCTTCACCAGGCATTCCTTGGCGGTTTCCAAGGCTTCGGCCAGCCGGTTCTTGTAAAAATAGAACCGGTATTTGCCGATGTAGACCGCCGCATGCCCCGGTGCGTGCTCCCAGGCGGCCCGGAGATGCCCCAACGCCACCTCGTCCCGGTGATAGTTCTGGCCGGCCAGACGCAGATGCCGCTCCGCTTCGGCAGGCAGCCCCTCGCCCAGGCACTCGGCCCCCGAATCGCCCAAGATCGGCGCTGCTTCCAGCACTGCGCTGCGGGCCATGACCATTGCCGCCGGGTCTCAGACGCTCTTGATGGGAATGCCGGAGATTCCCACGGAACCCTCGCCCGGAACCGGTGCAGATACGCTGCTGCCGCAGCTTCCGCAACCCGTCGCCTTCGGGTCGATGAATACCAGACCGCTCTGCAGCGGGGTGTCCTTGAAGTCCATGGTCACACCCTGCAGCAGCAAGCGGCTCTCCGCAGGCAGGAACAGCTTCAGCCCCTGGACGGTGACGACGGCATCGCCCGGCAAGGGCGCGGCTTCGATGCTGAACTCCGAAGCCAGGCCGGAACAGCCCCCGGGACTCACGACCAGCCTGAAACCGGCGTCGGGTCCGGCGCCGCCGAAACGCACCATGCGCTGAATGAACTTCTCCGCACTCGGAGTGATGGTCAGATCCATGAATGTTCCCCTTAAGCCGCTTCGTATCGCGGGTAGTTTTCGTCAATGATGCAGGTGAGGTCGATGGGACACACCGCCACACACTGCGGTTCGTCGTAATGACCGATGCATTCCGTGCATTTGGCCGGGTCGATCACGAACAGCCCGTTGCTCGTTTCCGAAATCGCCTGGTTCGGACACTCCGGTTCACAGGCGCAACAACCCGTGCAGTTTTCTTCGACTATCTTGTAAGCCATGTTTCAAACTCCTGGGAGCACCCGCATCCCCACCTCCCCAAGGGGGGAGGGAGCGTGGAGCCCCTCTCCCCTGGGGAGAGCGGTTGGGGTGAGGGAACCCGCCTGTAACCGTCGTCTCAAGCCGCGATCAAAGCGCCCTGGCGGATCACCGCATCACCCTTGGCCACGTGCTCGATTTCGCCGGACGCGACCTTGTCGAGATACTCCTTGAAGTAGGCGATCGCCGACTGTTCGATGAACTGACCGGCATACTGGTCCACGGGATCAATACCCGCCGCCTTGAGGTCGCTCTTCGGACAGCCGCCGATCTTGGCCACGAACACCGCGTGGCAATCGTTGATGGCCCGGATCACCGTGCCCAGTGCATCTTCCTCGCCATAACCGCCCTGGCAGTACAGATCCACACGACGATGTCCGACGAACTTGGCGCCCGCAGTGGACAGCTCATAGATCTGGAATTCGCTGGCATGGCCGAAGTGTTCGTTGACCTTGCCGCCGCCCTTGGTCGCCACGGCGATCAGCATCTTGATGTCGGAATGCGCACCGGCCAGGGTTTGCAGTTCTTCCTGCTTGGCTGCCACCACCGCTTGGCGTTCCTTTTCCACGGCCTCCTGATAGGCCTTGCGGGCGTCGAGATCGTAATTGACCTCCATCGCCATGATCTTGTCGGTGGTGAACTCCGCGCTACGGTCCTCGCCCAACAGGCCCACCGCATCGGCGCGGCACTGACGGCAATGGCGCATCATGTTCATTTCGCCTTCGCACTTATCCTGCAAGGCCTTGAGCTCCTGCGCCGTCGGGCCGCGCTGACCGGTCAGACCGAATACGGTGCCGTGCTCCGGCGCCGAGATCAGCGGCATGATGTTGTGCAGAAACGCCCCCCGCGACTTCACCGCCTTGTTGACCTCGACCAGATGCTCGTCATTGATGCCGGGGATCATCACCGAGTTGATCTTCGACAGGATGCCGCGCTCGGTCAGCATCTCCAGGCCCTGCAACTGGCGATCGCTGAGGATCTTGGCGGCCTCGACGCCGGTGTAGCGTTTTTTCTTGTAGTAGATCCACGGATAGATCTTGGCGCCCACCTCCGGATCGATCATGTTGATGGTGATGGTCACGTGATCGATGTTGTACTGGGACAGCCGCTCCACGTGATCGGGCAGCGCCAGACCGTTGGTGGAGACGCAGAGCTTGATGTCGGGCGCATGCTTGGCGACCAGTTCGAAGGTCTTGAAGGTCTTTTCCGGGTTGGCCAGCGGATCGCCGGGACCGGCGATGCCCAGCACGGTCATCTGCGGAATGGTGGAGGCCACCGCCAGTACCTTCTTCGCCGCCTGTTCCGGGGTCAGCTTCTCGCTCACCACGCCGGGACGGCTCTCGTTGGCGCAGTCGTACTTGCGATTGCAATAGTTGCACTGGATGTTGCAAGCCGGAGCCACCGCGACGTGCATGCGCGCGTAGTGGTGATGGGCTTCCTCGCTGTAGCAGGGGTGGTTCTTCACCTTCTCCCAAATCTCCGGCGGCAGGTCGTTTGCGCCCGCGCCGGAACCGCAGCTGGCTTTTCCGGAACCGCCGGAAGTGCCGCAGCCTTTGTGCTCGGCCACCTTCTGCATGATCTCGTCGACATTCACCGCGGCGTTTAGGCCAGCGGACTCCGCCCCCGTATGGTTCTGCACTGTTTGCATTGCTAGACTCCTAGATTCGTTTGCCCGTCGCTGCTTCGTCCCGCCACGCCCCTTGAATTCGTTCGCTACCCACCGTCTGGAAAAGCCCGGTGCGGAACACTGGTAGACACTCACGATCAGACCCAAGCAATCGGCGTACCACGAAACATATATCCAGCAAAAACAACCCCTTGATTTAATTACCACACGATTCTCGCGTGTTTCGTGGAGCACAAATCCGCCGTGGCGGGCCGACCTTGTCCGGAACGCGACAAACGGGACACCCTGGCGGTCGAAGAGGCGGGCGGCGATCGGGAGCGGGCGGTTCTCCGGTTTGACGACACATCACCGGCCAATGTCGGTAAAATCTCATGCCACCGGCTTGAACCGGCGGCCACGGACCAAGCGCCTCCCCCTGCACACGCCCCGGACTTCAACAAACTTCGGGAGACACCATGAACAACCGCGTCGAAATCCTGTATTGCACCCAGTGCCGCTGGCTATTGCGCGCGACCTGGATGGCACAGGAACTGTTGACGACCTTCGACCAGGAGATCGGCGAACTGACCTTGAAACCCGGGACGGGGGGACTCTTCGAGGTATGGGTTAACGGTAAGCGGATCTGGTCGCGCAAGGAGCAAGGAGGCTTTCCGGAAATCTCCGAACTGAAACGACTGGTGCGGGATGAGGTCGCCCCCGGCAGGGACCTGGGTCATGCCGACCGAAAAGGGAAGACCGGCGCATCACCGGCGCCGGCCGAACCGTAGGCGGGGAAAAAGCGGCCCGGTCTTACCGCTACTGTGAGGACTGAAGCAGCCGCCGCGCCTCCTTGCGCATGGCACTGCGCTGGAACAGGAGTTTCCAGCGCTCGCCGCCGCACTGGCGCCATAGCACCACGGAACGGATGCCCGCCAGGAGCAGAGCGCGGATACGGTTGGCATTGGTGCTGTTGGTGAGATGGGACGGCTGGCCGTTGACCATGACGCGAGGCCGTAACTGGCTCACCGTGCGCTGGTAGAGGTCGGCCAGGTTGGCATAAACGGTATCGTTCAGTTCACCGAAATACTCCGCCTGTTCCTTGACCTGCTCGATGCCGGTACGCAGGGTTTCGAGCAGGCGGGGAGCACTGACGAGCTTGCGCTCCAGGAGAATCAGGGTGGCGCCGTAGCGCGCCAGTTCCGCATCGGGGGGCTCGAAGCCCGCGAGCTGGCGGTCCAGGAGCTGCAGCCCGGTCTTGATCTTGTCCACCCCGCCGTAGACGGAGGGCACATCGTCTGCGTCGATCGCGAACACACTGCGGACCACGGCCTCCATGTCGCCGGCATCCGCGCTACCGCGCTGGGCGATCTGCCTGACGAGGTGTGTGGCCTGGGCCAGGCCGGCCAGAGCGATCACCTGGTTGTCGAGCGTCTTGATCATGTTCCGGCTTCCTGATTCCGTTCCTCGGAGGGCGTCTTGCGCCGGTTGTATTTCACGGCATTGCCCCGTGCCAGGGACACAGGGTACTTGTCCGCATTGCGCTGCATCTTGTCCTGGATGGCGATCTCCAGGTCGATCCCCAGTTTGTCTGCCAGCCGGATCAGATAGATCGCCACGTCCGCCAACTCTTCGGCAACCGCCTGCCTGAGTTCGGCATCGCTCTGCACGTCCAGGGACTGCTCGGGGGACAGCCACTGGAAGTGCTCCATCAACTCTGCACTTTCCACCGCCAAGGCCATGACCAGATTCTTCGGCGTATGGAATCGATCCCAATGCCGCTCTGCGGCGAAGTCACGCAACCGTTGCTGTATCTCGGGCAAATTCATGACCGGCTTTCTCCTTGATTCAGTGCCTTTGCTTGATTGGACTCAACTCGTCAAAATAACCTCGACCGTCCCCGTCCACGACAACCTCCGTCATGGCATCATGGGGACCGAATTTCGTGAATAAAGGCACGGGAGCTTACCGACTATGGACCGACTGATTGCCGACCTGCAGAAGACCATCCAGGCGCTCGAAACCCTCAGCACCACCAAGCCGGCACTCGCGGAACAAAGCGACGAGCTGCTGGATCAGCTTTTCCAGCAAAAGATCGACCTGGTGGCCGCCTCGCTCAACGCCGATGCCCCCACCTACCAGCAGGCATTACAAGCGATTTCGACGGCGGCCGGCAAGGTGGAAAAGCTGGCCAAAAACCCGACGGATGCCACGGACACCTTCAAGTCCGTGGAAAACGCCATCGCCCGGCTGGCGCGTCTGCTCGATCAGGTCGTACACACGCCGTGACCGGGCATCGCCCTGCCTGCCCGCCGATCCCCGCCGATGTGTACACACGGCTGGAGCGGCGGATCGGCCGCTGTCATCTGAACCAGCGGCTGGGCATCGAGCACGATTTCGAGGCCCGCATCTTCGGACAGGGTCGTACTTTTTTCCATATCGAGAACTGGAACCGCCTGCACACCCTGCTGAGGCGCCTGCTCAAACTGAGCCTCCTGTACCGGCCCGGCCAGCGCGCCGCCCGCCGCATCGAGATCCGCCGCAACGAGTTCACACTCCCACACCTGCCGGAAGCTTTCGAAGGTTATACCCTGCTCCACATCAGCGACCTGCACCTGGACATGGCCGGCGACCTGCCGGACGCCCTGATCCGCGCCATCGGCCAGGCCGGGCATTACGACGCCTGCGTGCTGACCGGTGATTTCCGCGCCCGCACCTTCGGGCCCTACCGGGGCGCCATCGACGGGTTGGCGCAGGTGCGCACCCATATCGACAAGCCCGTGTTCGCCATCCTCGGAAACCACGACACCATCCGCATGACACCGGAGATCGAAGACTTGGGGATCGGCGTACTCCTCAACGAAGCCCGCGAGATCCGCCAGGACGGCGCATCCATCTTCCTCGCCGGCGTCGACGACCCGCATTACTACCGGGCGGACAACATCGAAAAAGCCGCCGATCCGATCCCGCAAGGCGCCGTCTCCATTCTGCTGTCCCACTCGCCCGAGCTGTACCGCCATGCCGCCTACGCCGATTTCGACATCATGCTCTGCGGCCACACCCATGGCGGCCAGATCTGCCTGCCCGGCGGCATTGCGCTGACGCTGAACGCCCGCTGTCCCCGTGCCTTCGGTCGCGGCTACTGGCGCTATCACCGGATGCAAGGCTACACCTCGGCCGGCTCCGGCGTTTCCATCCTGGACATCCGCCTGAACTGCCCTCCTGAAATCACCCTCCACCGGCTTTCGCGTCACCGGCTCAGTAAGGGCGGTTGCGAATGCGGAGGCGGTAAAGGATGACGGACAAGGCGAGTTCGAGGACGATGAACACGATGACGAACCAGACCATATAGCGCCATTCCAGACCGAAGCGCTCCCGCACCGCCAAGAGCGGCAACAGCGACTCCGGCACCTGGTCCAGACCCAGCGCCATGCCGCTGGGACCGATCCCGAGCCGCCGCTTGAGGAAACTGGACAACAGGTCTCCGGCCAGCGATGCCGCGCCGACCAGAGCCCCAACCTCCCAGGGCAGCCCCAGCAGCGGGGCTGCCACCGCCGCTGCGCCTATGCCGCAGACCACCCCCCGCCAGGTCTTGCTCGGACCGAACCACGGCCGCCCGTCCGGGAACCGGCGACCGCCATCCACCGGCCAGCCGAAGCGCTCGCCCAGCAGCTTCCGCAGCAGGATGGGCATGCCGTTCGCCACCATCAGCAGGATGAGCAGACGAGCGGTCAGTCCCGTGGATTCGGCGCCCATGTCGTTGCTTCCGTAAATTCGCTACGATGCCGATCATAATCCGAACCGGCCTGCACGTATCCCCATGAAAGACTACGATTCCCCCCATTGGGAACATTTCGAGCACATGGCCGACATCGGCGTGCGCGGCTTCGGCGCCACGCCGGAAGAAGCCTTCGCGCAGGCGGCACTGGCGCTGTCGGCGGTGATCTGTGACCCGGCTTCGGTCCGGGAAATGGAAAAAGTCGAAGTGGAATGCGAGGCTGCCGACCTGGAACTGGCTCTGGTGGACTGGCTCAACGCCCTCATCTACGAAATGGCGGTGCGACACATGGTGTTCGGGCGGTTCCAGGTCGACATCGCCGGTGGCCGACTCAAAGGCATCGCCTGGGGTGAGCCGCTGGACCCGCTGCGCCATCGGCCCGCGGTGGAAATCAAAGGCGCCACCTACACCGAACTCGAGGTCGAACGCGAAGCGGGCGGCCGGTGGCGAGCACAGTGCGTGGTGGATGTGTAACCGGGAGGATCGTCATGAACATCGACCGTCTCGAACGACTCGACGCCTGCACCTGGCGCCTGAATCCGGAAAGCGGAATGCGCGTACCCGTCATTTTGTACGGCGACGAAGCGCTGATCCGCGCCATGGACGACAAGGTACTGGAACAGGCCGCCAACGTCGCCGGACTGCCTGGCATCGTCCAGGCCAGTTACGCGATGCCCGACGCTCACTGGGGCTATGGCTTTCCCATCGGCGGCGTGGCGGCTTTCGATGCCGGCGCGGGCGGCGTGGTTTCGGCCGGCGGCGTCGGCTTCGACGTTTCCTGCGGCGTGCGCACCCTGCTCACCGGCCTGAAACGCCCCGCCATCGAACCGGTGAAAACCTTGCTGGCCGATACCCTCTACGCCGACATTCCGGTGGGGCTCGGCAGCCACGGCAAGATCCGACTGGACGCCCAGGGTCTCGATGCGATGCTGAAAGGCGGCGCACAATGGGCGGTCGAACAGGGCTGGGGCGAGGCGCGTGACCTGACCCGCGTCGAGGAGCACGGCCGCATGGAAGGCGCCCGGCCTGAAAACGTCTCGGCCCGCGCCAAGGAACGCCAGCGCGCGGAGATGGGCACCCTCGGCTCGGGCAATCACTACCTGGAAGTCCAGGAGGTGACCGAGATTTTCGACGCGGGATCGGCTCAAACTTTCGGCATCTCGGAGGGCGACGTGGTCGTCAGCATCCATTGCGGCTCGCGCGGCCTGGGTCACCAGATCGGCACCGAATACCTGCGCCTGATGCAGGGTGCGGCCAAGCGATACGGCATCGCCCTGCCCGACCGGGAACTGGCCTGCGCGCCCATCGAATCGGAAGTCGGCCAGGATTACCTCGGCGCCATGCGCGCCGCCATCAACTGCGCCCTCGCCAACCGCCAGATACTCACCCACCTCACCCGGCAGGTTTTCGCCCGCGTGCTGCCCGCGGCCCGGCTGGAACTGCTGTACGACGTCTCCCACAACACCTGCAAGTTCGAGGAACACCTCGTGGAAGGAAAGCGCCGCCGGCTCCATGTCCACCGCAAGGGCGCGACCCGCGCTTACGGACCCGGCCATCCGGACCTGCCGGCGGCATTCGCCGAAACCGGCCAGCCCGTCCTCATCGGCGGCTCCATGGGCACGGCATCTTACATCCTGGCTGGCACGTCAGGGAGCGAGACGCTCTCCTTCGCCTCCGCCTGCCACGGCGCCGGCCGCAGCATGAGCCGCCACCAGGCGACCCGGACCTGGCAGGGGCGGGAAGTGATCGACCAGCTCGCCGAGCGCGGCATCCTCATCCGTAGCCCCTCCTACCGGGGCGTCGCCGAAGAAGCCCCCGGCGCCTACAAGGACGTCCATGCCGTGGTGCAGGCCTCCGACAGAGCCGGGCTAGCACGGCTGGTCGCCCGGCTGGAACCGATCATATGCATCAAAGGATGAGGGAATGAGCGGCTCACGCATCGTCAACACCTTCCCTCGCTCATCGTCCCGTCAAAAAAAAGCCCCAGCGGCGAATGACGCTGCCGGGGTCCCAAGAGGGGCATTCCTTTCCCAGACACACCACAAAGAGAAACGCCGTTCCGGCCAGGAAACGAGGCCGGAACTCGCCGAACACCGGGACTGACGGCGAGGGATTCACTCGACGACCTTGCCGACTGGTCCCGATGTCGAAAACAGGTTAACGCAAAAGAGAAACGTTCTCAACTATATCAATGTTTAACCAAAGGAAACATATATTGGAGATTTTTGCGCATTGTTGATTTACTGCGCACGGTATAGACTCTCAACCAGTCATCCTCAAACTGGTCCGGAGTAGAGAGGTCCGTCGCATGAATACCGTTCAGGCAATCCCATTGTTCTCGCAAGCATTTCAGGACGTTTCGAGCTACATCGCCAGTATCCGCGCACCGTACACGCTCCAGGACATCCAAGGCTTCAACACGGCGTACAAACGGGCCTATCCTTCTCTCAGCCGGGAGGAAAAACGCAGAATCGAGGCCTTTGTGGACACCATGATCGAGCGCGTCGCCCAAAAGGAGCTGGCTAGCAAGATTTTCGGCGTCGTCTGAGATCCGCTACGGTACGCTCGCCCCGGCGCAGGACTCCGAGCCGGGCTCTCACTCTGGGCCGGGGCCCCGCCTTCGCCGCCCGACGATCGAAGCCAAGTATCGATTCTTGCGAAGTCGTTTTCCCGATCGATTTCCCTGCGCGGCGTGGTCAACCCCGATCCGGAATCGACACCGCGCCAACCCACCGTTTTTCAGTGCCTCCGAACACTCCCGGCGATATCATTGGCGTGGCGAGCCATTGCCCACGCCACGGCTGACCAGGCTACCGCATCGGCATCGCTTCACCACCGGTCCCCGGTGGAATGCGCTCGAAAAAAGCGTCTCACCTGCGAAGAATATGACTTGAGGAGACGGTAATGACAATTTTCAACGATCTTCCATGGGGCCCTTTCCGGAAAGGGGGGCGCGCACTTCTGCTACTGCTGGGTTCGGCCGCTGTTATGACCGCCTGCGGCGAACGATCGAATGACGGCGTCGCCCTCCCTGAGTCAATACAAAAATACGAAAAGACGGTAACACTCGCCGGAACGGTCACCGGCCACGGCGGCGCCATCACCCATGGCAAAGTCCTTGCCACCGATGAAAAAGGCCGTGTGATTTCCAGCAGCACACTGGAAAACACCAACCGCTATGCCATCGTGATCCCCGCCGGCACTTCCTTACCCATCCTGCTGCAGGTGCTTCCCGATATGGGCTCGGAAAACGCGACCCCACTCACGCTGGCCATCGCCGATGCATCGCTGACCAGCTACAACATCAATCCTCTGACGACGGCCATAGCCGAGAAAGCCAAATCCCTGGGCGGCTATACGCGCAAGAACCTGATGGCCGCAGCCGTGCTCAGCACCTCCGTGCCGGACGAGGACAAAACTTCTTCGGGCTTTCGCGGCGATCCGACCAGGAATTACGGCGGCTGGCACTGACGAGGCCGGCGCCGCATCTTTCCCGGAAAGTGCCGCGCATCGCTGAAGAGTCGCCACCGGCTCAGAAGGGGTGAACCGTCGAGAACACCCCAAGCCGCCGCCGCTTTGATCTTCGAAAGGAAGGTGCTTCCCTGCACCTCCAAATAAGGCGGGATCGTGGATTTTACTGCTGCTTTGCCTTGGCGATCTGCTCTTCGATTTCCTTGGAGGTTTCCGTATATGCCTTTTCCGGAATCGCTTCCTTGTGGGTGTTCTTGAAGACGAACACGAGAGCAATCACCAAAACTATCAAGCCGCCAATATAGAACCAAAAGTTATCTTTTTGTCGCTCCATTCCGACCTCCTCGAGCTCATTTTCAGGATGGCAGGGTCCGCATGAACTGCGATCCGACGCCATCCTACTGCCGCAAGAGTGATATCATCATGACGAACGCGACAAGGATGCATGACGAACCGATGCGGCAGCCTCGTGAACTCCCATGGACATGGAAGACAGCCGGATTTTCGCGACCCGATGCCAGGAGAGCGCATCTGTCACCGCCTGTGAGGGCATCAACGGCCAAACGGACCCCGAACCCCTTGTGAGCGCCTCACTCCCGGCATCGGCACCTTCCTGTCGCCGGCAGAGCACCCGCCCCCACAGCCAGCGATAGATGCCTCCAGGAACCGCCAGAGCAGCACCGCGAGGGCACCTCGGACACTTCCCCATGCACCGATCAATGAGAATACATTGCATTTCTCATCCGGAAGGCGTTTAATCCTGCTCGTGGACCGGAGTGGTTCCCGGTTCATATGAAATCCCAAGTTTCATGTCCCAGAAACCAGGAGTGGCGGCTGGTGGCTACCCCTTCTTGTCACCGGTCGCCTCTCTCTTTGCGGCAATACAAATTTTCATTTTGAAAGCGGCCGGCTGATCCATGGAAGGCGACTGGTTGCCGGCGGAGGTCTCGATGATAATGGACTGGCGCGAGAAGCTTCACCGCTTCTTCAGAAGCCGGACGCTCGAACAAACCTCCCCGGGCGCCGCAACGGCCGAGCATCAACGAGCATGCCAGGCCTATTTGACCGATGTCGTGGTCCCGAGCCTCGAGACCTTTTCCAACGAACTGCGGGCCTTGGGGCGTACGGTATCCATCAGTCTCCAGAAGCACCGCGCGCGCATCGTCGTCAAACACCTGACCCGCACGGAATTCGAATGGGCCGTCGAATCCAGGTGCGGCCCTCATGGCTGGGCGGTCTACCCCGTGGAGACCGTTCACCGCGGCAAGGGCAAGCAAATCGTCGAAGGAAGATTCGATACCCCTCATTGCGAAGCCGTTCATCTGCTGGACATCCTCACGGCGAGCTATATCTGGAGAATCCGGCAACCCAACCACTGAAACCCGGACTCAGCGCACCGGCCTGCATACCTGTTCCCTGAACCCGTGTCTATGGCCGGTGCCGGGCGGAAGCCGTCGGGGATTGGACGATTTTCGTGACGCCCCCGAATCCCGTCGCGCGCCTTGGAATGGGATGCGCGCCGAGCATCGACCCGTCTTTCAGACGAGCGCCGGTTTCTGCTGCGGAGGCTTCTTCAGGGAGAGCGGCCCGCGGTCGGGAGATCCTCCTGAACGGCGCGAAACACCGCGACGAGCGGGCAGGTTCTGCCGAAATCGGGAATCCGCCGCCGGGACTTGCCAGGCAGATCCCCATACGCTCAAGAATCCGATGGAAGCAGACCTGATTGCGCCGGCTCTGCCACTGACCGCGGGATGGTAGGTACTGACCGACCTCAGGAAGTTCGTCCTCAGGCGTCCCATCGAACGGTTCACCCCGCCGACCTCTCCGTATCCGCCCTCATCGACGTCCATCATCTCGAGCGAATGAAAACGACGCAGCAGGGAGATCTTACCTTCACAGTGGCGGATGGATCGTTGCCGTTTGTCCCGACCCAGTGCCCCACGGGGTATTGGCCGGCCGGAAGTGGCGCCCCGGATACGATTCGAACGTACGACCTTCCCCTTAGGAGGGGGACGCTCTATCCTACTGAGCTACCGGGGCGTTGAAATGGCGCGAGGCCTCCGTCTCATCGAAGGCTTCGTGTGCATTTTAGCCTTTATAAACAGGGTTTTCCAATCGAGACCCAAGGATGCAGGGCCGCTCGCAGCACTCTGCCGACCATCTTCACAAGCAATCGACACCGTGCCTAGCCGTTGGAGGACCTTGCATGCACAAATGCGCTCGTCTCGTCTTGATCTGCTCCGCGGTACTGGCGGGCTGTTCCGCCAATCCCCTGCTTCCCGAAGCCCGCGCCGTCAGAATCGTCACCAGCGAACCGGCCGGTTGCGAATATCTGGGCGAGGTCACGGGAAATCAGGGCAACTTCTTCACCGGCGACTTCACCAGCAATGCGAACCTGGAGACCGGCGCGCGCAACGGGATGAAAAACGAAGCGGCCAGGCTGGGAGCGAATACGGTGCTGCTCCTGACCAGCCGGGCGGGGGAAACCGGCAGCATGCGTATTTCCAATGGTTCCGGCAGCGGCCATGTGGCCGAGACGAACGTGACCTACTCGGGGATCGCCTACAAGTGTCCGGGCCGGTGATCCGGCCGGTTCAACGACGCAGCATCCGTTGAAACCGGGGTAGGATGCCGGAAACGGTCGCAGCGAAAGTGGCCCCATCCGCCCCCCGCCCGATGCCGAACCGTGGAATGGTGAACCGGTCACCCGGCTCCTTCCATACGCCGGGACGGGTGAGGACGGCGCCTTCGAAACCCAACCTCCGGCAGAGCGGGAGGTGCTCCGGCCTCCATCCGCCGTTGGGAAAGCAGAAGTAGCCGCCATAACCCGGCAAGGTTTGGAGTATTTCCAGCGATTGCTGCAGAGTCCGCTCCGCCTCGGCCTGGCTCAGGCGGGGGAGAATCTCGTGGCGATGGGTATGGGAGCCGAAGCGGACCAGACCGCTCGCCGCCATCTCGCGGATTTCCTCCTCGCTCAAAGGCCGATAGGCCTCGACCGCGTCTTCCGGAAGCGCGCCCGCCGAGGGAGACTCTCGCAGCAGAGCGTCCACCGCATCATCAATGGCGTCGGGATGTACATTGGCCTTGAAGTCTTCCTTGATGCGCCTGAGTGCGGCGGGCGCCACCCGTCCACCCAATGCAAGCTGCAGACGGTCGAACCAGAACAGGCGACGGCTGCCGATCGCCCCGGTGACGAGAAAGACGGTAGCCGCGAATCCGAATTCCCGCAAGACGGGGAAAGCGACGCGGAAATTGTTGGCGTAACCGTCGTCGAAGGTCAGAGCAACCCTGGACCGTCCGCCATCGTCCTCCTCCCAGGCACGCTCCAGAGGAACGACGCGGTAATGGCGGCACAGGTGCTGCATTTGGCTTCTGAATTCGGAGGCCCGGACCTGCAGCCAGTCGCCTTCTGCCAGCACGATGTCGTCCTCCATGACGCCGTGATACATCAGCACAGTCACACCTTTGCGGTGGGCCCGCCGTGCGATGGCATTGATACCGGCGAGGGCAAGCCCCGAGGCCAGAATACGCTTGAGCATAGTCTTCTCTCTCCGCGATGATTTCAACTCCCATCTCTCCCGGCCCGCTGGAGTTCCAAAGCCACCCGGTACAGGTCCTCCCGGCGCGCCCCGGTGATTCGGGCAGCCAGCCCGGTGGCGCTCTTGACCGAACACTCTTCCAGCAACAGCTTCAACACCCGCACAGCCTCCGCCGACGGCCCGGTTTGGGTCGGTTCGGGCTTGGCACCCTCGATCACCACCACGAATTCGCCCTTGCTGTTTTCCGGCGCCTGGTCCATGAGCGCCGGCATGTCCGCGGCAGGGGCTCCCAGGAAACTCTCGTGCAGCTTGGTCAGCTCGCGTGCCACCACGACCCGGCGGTCCCCGGGAAAAACCGTCGCGACATCGGCGATGCAGTCGCGGATACGGTGACTGGCTTCATAGAACACCAGGGTGCGCTCATCGGCCACCAACGATTCGAACCGGCGCCGCCTGGCCGCGCCGGTGCGTGGCGCAAACCCCTCGAATGCGAATCGCGCCGTGGACAACCCCGAGGCGGACAGGGCAGCGACGAGGGCGCAAGCGCCGGGCACCGGTGTTACGATGATCCCGGCGGCACGGGCCCGGCTCACCAGCGGAAATCCCGGATCGTTGATCAGCGGCGTGCCGGCGTCGCTGATCAAGGCGACGCGCTGGCCGTTTTTGAGCCTATCCATCAAGCGATCGGATGCCTGCTGCTCGTTGTGCTCGTGCAGGGCGAACAACGGCCGCTCGATGCCATAGCGGTCCAGCAAAGGCCGGCTGTGCCGGGTGTCCTCCGCGGCGATCAGATCGACCGTCTTGAGGATTTCCACGGCCCGAAAGCTGATGTCGCCCAGATTGCCGATCGGCGTGGCAACTAGGTATAGTACTCCGTTCATCCGCTCAGACGCCTGCATTTTCTAAATGGAATCAAAGGGTTCGACATGCGCATAGTCACTCGAGTCGCCGCCCTGGCGATCACTGCCGCCCTGGCCGGCTGCACCAGCCTGAAACCCGCGGCGAATGATCCGGCCGCCAGACTGTCGGCGGAAGCGCAAACCCGGCTGCGGGCAGGGGATTTCTCCGGCGCCGGCCAGCTCTATGAGAAGGCGGGCGGGATTTCGAACGTGCCGGACTACTTCCGTCTGCGCGCTGCCGATGCCTACCTGCGCGCGGGCGATTCGGCGACCTCGCGGCGGGTGCTGGGATCGGTCGACCCGCGGCGGCTGGATGTGGACGACCACATTCTCTATGGGTTACTCAACGCCCGCATCGACCTCAATGCCGGGCGTGCCCGGGAAGCCATGGCCAAGCTGGACAGTCTGGATTACTCACAGATGACCCTGGCCCAGAAAGGGCATTATCACACGCTGCGCGCGTCGGCCTACAACCAGCTGGGAAACATGGTGGAAAGCGCCCGGGAGCGCATCGCCGCCGGCCCCCTGCTGAGCTCGCCGGAGGCGGTGCAGAAAAACAACGAAGCGATCTTCGACGCCCTCAGCCGAGTTCCCGATCCGGTGCTGGAACAACAGTCCGAGGCCGCGACCGGGGTGTTCGAAGGCTGGGTGGCGCTGGCCAGGGCGGTCCGCCAGACCACGCCGGATCAGCGCGCCCAGGCCATCGCAGAGTGGAACGCACGCTATCCGACCCATCCGGCCCGGGGTGCATTCGCCGACTCTTTGATGCGGCGCAGCGATCGGGCGGCGGCCGAACCACCGACCACTGCCATGCCGGCCGCGGAAACCAGCGCCACCGTCCAGATCACTCCGCTGGCCGAACCCGGCGGCAGCCGATCCGCCCCGGTCGTCGCCGTGCTGCTGCCGCTCTCCGGCACCTACGCCGCACCCGCCCAAGCGATCCGGACCGGCATCGATGCCGCCCACGACGCTGACACTGCCCAGAACAAACCCGCCTTGCGCTTCTACGACACCCAGGCCGGGGACGTGCCGGCCCTGTACCGGAAAGCGCTGGCCGAAGGTGCAACCCAGGTCATCGGCCCATTGCTGAAAGAAGACGTCGCCGCCCTCGCCAACAGCGGCGACATGGCGACGCCGGTACTGGCGCTGAACGAGAATCCGGGGGTCAGCGCCGACCGCTTGTTCCAGTTCGGCCTCACGCCCGAGCAGGAAGTCGAACAGGTGGCGGCGAGCGCCCGCCTGGACAACCGCCACACGGCGCTCATGATCGCGCCGTCGTCGGCTTACGGCCAGCGGGTGGCGAACCACTTCAGCGATTACTGGCGCCAAACCGGCGGACGCATCGCAGCGGCGAAGACCTATACGGCCGGCGGCAACGATTATTCGACGCTTCTGGAAGACGTCGCTCTGCTGGTGGGACAAGGCGGCCAGACCACGCCGGTCCCTTACGAAAACGTGGCGGACTTCATTTTCCTGGCGGCTGATGAGCACGACGGGCGCATCATCAAGCCCTACCTCGAATCGCTGGGCGTGGACCTGCCGGTGTACGCGATGTCCTCGCTGTATTCGGGAGAACCCGACCCCGGACTGGGCCGGGAGCTGAACGGCGTGGTGTTCTGCGACATTCCCTGGCTGCTGGATGAAACCGCCGGCGACGCCTTATCCGAGCGTACACTGGAAGCCAAGGTCGCGCAGACCCCGCAGGACTACCGCCGGCTGATCGCCATGGGAATCGACGCCTACCGGCTCGCCGGCCGTCTCGACGAGCTGCATTCCGGCGGACGCTTCGAAGGCGCAACCGGTATACTCACCGTAGGCGAGGGCAACCGCATCCACCGCCAGTTGAGCTGCGCACGGTTCGAGGGCAACTCGCCGCGCCTCATCGGGCGTGCGCCCTCGCTGTAATGGCAGTCAGCGGCAGACACCGACCGCTGACCGGTCCCCAGGCCGAAAGCTGGACGGCGGAATACCTCACAGCCCGCGGCCTGCGTCTGATCGAGCGGAACTACCGCTGCCGCCTGGGGGAAATCGACCTCGTGATGGCTGAAGGCGCAACCCTGGTGTTCGTCGAAGTACGCTACCGCAGCGGCAAGCGGTACGGCGGAGCGCTGGCAAGCGTCGACCGCCACAAGTGCCGGCGGCTCCTGGCCACGGCGCAGCACTACATGGTCGAGCACCGCGTGACGGGTGCCGTCCGACTGGACGTGGTGGCGGTGTCGCCGGGTGCCGCCGGCCCGCAAGCAGAATGGATCAGGAACGCCATCGAAGCGCAATGAACCCACACGAACGCATCGAGCGCCATTTCAGCGCCCATATCGAAGCCGCGCAGGAGGCATTGACCATGCTCGGGGACGCGATCGAAATCGCCGCGGCAAAGCTGGCCCATTGCCTGCTGTCCGACGGCAAGATCCTGTGCTGTGGCAACGGCGGCTCGGCCGCCCAGGCCCAGCATTTCTCCTCGGAGATGCTCAACCGTTTCGAACGGGAACGGCCGGGACTGCCGGCCGTGGCGCTGACCACGGACACCTCCACCCTCACCTCCATCGCCAACGACTACCACTTCGACGAGGTGTTCGCCAAACAAGTGCGGGCACTGGGCCATGCCGGCGACATCCTGGTCATCTACAGCACCAGCGGCATCTCGCCCAGCGTGCTCTCCGCCGCGGTGGCCGCCCAAGACCGCGACATGAGCATCATCGCCCTGAACGGCCGTGACGGCGGCACCCTGGCACCGCTGCTGCGCGACACCGACGTGGAAATCCGCGTGACCGCACCCAGCACCGCACGCATCCAGGAAATCCACCTGCTGATCACCCATTGCCTGTGCGATCTGGTGGACCATCAGCTGTTCGGCGAATAGTGGGGGGAGAATGCCGATGGCCGTCTCCGAAGAATTCTTGCGCGAACTGGAAAAGCTGTTCCCACCTGGCAGCCGGCATACCGATCCGGCCGAGTGCTGGGCCTACGGCTATGACAACAGCAAACGACAGGCGCTGCCCGATGCGGTGGTGTTTCCCCGATCGCACGAGGATGTCGTGGCCCTGGTCAGATTATGCAACCGCCACCGCATCCCCCTCACTGCCCGTGGCCGCGGCACCGGCACCACCGGGGCCACCGTGCCCGTCGCAGGCGGCGTGGTCGCTTCGCTGGAACGGATGAGCCGGATCATCGAGATCTCGCCCGACAACCGCTTCGCCGTGGTCGAGCCCGGTGTCACCAACCAGGCACTGCAGGATGCAGTGAGGCCGGACGGCTTCTTCTGGCCGCCCGATCCGACTTCCGCCGAGTTTTGCAGCATCGGCGGCAATCTCGCCTACAACTCGGCCGGCCCCCGCGCGGTGAAATACGGCACGCCGCGGGAGAACACCCTGGGACTGCGGGCCGTGACAGGGGCCGGCGAGGAGCTGCGCTGCGGCGTCTACACCACCAAGGGCGTGGTGGGCTACGACCTGACCCGCCTCATCATCGGTTCCGAAGGAACCCTGGCCATCATCACCGAAGCGACCCTCAAACTCACTCCCCTGCCTTCCGCCAAACGTACCCTGCGGGCGATCTACGTGGACGTCGCTTCCGCCGCCCGCGCCATCGCCCGGATCATGGCCCAGCCGGTGATTCCCTGCGCACTGGAATTCATCGACGGCAACGCCATCGCCCTGGTGCGCCGCTACGCTGCCGTCGACCTGCCGGAAGACGCCGCCGCCCTGTTGATGATCGAAGTGGACGGTTCGCCCGAGAGCCTGGACGCCGCCGTCGAATCGCTGCGTGCAGCGGCCACCCTGGAGGGCCTGGTCGAGTTCCGCGCGGCCCGCACCGCCAGCGAGGTCGAAGCCCTGTGGAGCATCCGCAAGGCGCTGTCGCCCTCGCTGCGCAAGGTCGCGCCGAAGAAGCTCAACGAGGACGTGGTGGTGCCGGTGACCGAACTGCCGGCCCTGATCGCCGGCCTCGACGAGCTTTCGAGGAGGCACGCCATTCCCATCGTCAACTTCGGTCATGCCGGCAACGGCAACATCCACGTCAATCTGCTGTTCGACCCGGACCGGGCGGACGAGAACGAACGCGCCCACGCCTGTCTGCACGAGATGTTCACGCTGGTGCTGAAACTGCGCGGCACCCTGTCGGGCGAGCACGGGGTCGGAATCGAGAAGCGAGACTATGTCGGCGAGGAACTGGACCGGACCTCGCTGGCATTGATGCATGCCATCAAACGCCAGTTCGATCCGAACGGCATCCTCAATCCCGGCAAGTCCATTCCGGCGGAAGACCCGTCGCCACCGGCATGACGGTGAAGCTGGCCGACAAGCTCAGTGCCTTCTGGCGCACCCTCCGGACGGCTACCGGGGACGATGCCTACGAGCGTTATCTCGAACACTGGCGCCGCCACCATGACGGCGAAGGCCAGCCGCTGAGCCGCAAGGCCTTCTTCCGAGCCGAGCAGCAACGCCGCTGGAGCGGCGTCCGGCGTTGCTGCTGAACCGGGTCAAAGCTTGTTCTTGATCCGTTCGTACGCGTTCCTGATCTCCTCGCCCAGTACCTGGACGCCGGCCCAGACGTCTTCCGAAGCATCCTTGGCCTCGTCCGCCGCACGGGCCACCCGGGCCTTCAGCTCCTCGAGCTGTTCTTCGGCCTTTTCCCACTCGTCGCGGATGTTCATGCGCGCCAGATCCAATTGCACGACGATCTCGTCGCGCTGCTGCAGCAGTCCATCGCGGAACTTTTCCATCTCTTCTTTCAGGTTCATCGTGCCTTCTCCTGATCCAGTCAGCCCTCCGGCATCGCCACAAACGGCGCCGGGCCGGTGACAACATAACAGCTTATCGGCAGACGCCGCCAGTCTCCGCCCAAAAGGCCGCAGCGGCCGTGAAAAAGCAACGCTGCATTTCACGCCCCGCTGGCGCTGGCCGGTTGCGCCGGCACAGGGTCCGCATATCTAATGGGCACAGTTTTCTGTCTTCAAAAAAGGACACACCTGATGATCCATCAACACACCACACTCGAACGGCTGCCCGAGGCTTATAAGGTTCTTTTCACCGGCTTTCTGCTGGTCATCGGCATCGGTCTGCTGATGGCAGGGGAGCAGATCATGCTGACCCACGGCAAGGCGGACGGCAAACCGGGTCTTTCCATCAACGACATCATTTATAGCTACTACGGCAACCGCACGGGTTCCAAGCTGGAAACCATGCTCAAAGGCCAGATGAAGCCCATGGCACCGGACGAGGTAAGGTTCGAGCTGATCGAATGGGCGGAAGACGGCGCGCCGATGACCGAATGGGCGTCCAAGATCAAGCCGCGCCTGGACCAATACTGCGTAAGCTGCCACAACGCGGATTCTGGCCTGCCGGACTTCACCAAGCCGGAAAACGTGCAGAAGGTCGCCGAGATCGACCATGGAGCCTCCATCACTTCACTGACCCGCGTCTCGCACATCCATTTGTTTGGCATCGCCTTCATCTTCATGTTCGTGGGCTGGATTTTCGGCCTGGCCGAATTCCCGCGGAAATGGAAGCTGATCCTCATCGCCACGCCCTTCGCCTTCCTCATCGTCGACGTCCTGTCGTGGTGGCTGACCAAATTCTTCTCCATCTTCGCCTGGCTGACCATGATCGGCGGCATCGGCTACAGTCTGGCCTCGACGGTGATGATTCTCACCTCGCTGGCGCAGATGTGGCTGCCTCGGACCCAGTGGCTGAAGTACTGGACCTCGGAACAGCCGGCATCCGCCGATGGATCCTGAGCGGGGCCTCGCCCCGTCCGGAAAGCCGAATCTCCGAGGCGCCGGCGCATCCTGGCCGATCGTGCTCGAGGTGGCATCTCGGCCCCCGAAGCGACACGGCATCAAACCACCTTGGCACGCCAGCGGCCGTTGTGGCAGGATACAGCGGCTTCGTTCTGCGGCTTTCTGGCCGAGCCCGGGGCCATCCGCCTGCCGTTCCAGGCAATGCCAAGGAAACGCCCCGGACTCCGGCACTTTGATTTGAGCTGTAAGCATCATTCGTGAACATGAACTCCAACCGCTTGGCGTATACGGTGGCGGCCATCCCTCGCTCCCGAACGGCGGGCCGGCCATGATCGTGCCGACGCCACCGGGTCTGCCCGCCGTCCGCGCACCCAAACTTGCACCGTTGGGGGTAGCCGGTCGACCACCCCTGCCGCGAATGAACCGCGTCCCATGACCCACCCGACTCAAAGACCCGAAACCGAACCCCATCCTCCCAGTCCCGGGCCGGATTGAGTCGCGCCGCGGAGCAATGGCCATGACGTCGGTTTGGTTCGTGAGATTCAAGCCGGAAGACATCCCTCTTGAAACCTGCATTTGACTGACAAAAAGACCGTTTTCAGCAGGCTTCCCGCATGAACCAGATCGTCCTCATTGCGCTGCGCAGACCGTACACTTTTGTGGTTCTTTCGATCCTGATCGTTTTGTTCGGGATCCTGTCGGTGCTCAAAACGGCGACCGACGTCTTTCCGCCCATCAAGATACCCGTCGTTTCCGTGGTCTGGTCGTATGCCGGACTGCTGCCTCAGGACGTGTCGGGACGCATCACCTATTATTACGAGCGCGCCTTGACTTCGACGGTGGAAGGCATTGCGCGCATCGAAAGCAATTCGTACTACGGCATCAGCATCATCAATATCTATCTTCAGCCCGACACCAATCTCGCCGGTGCCGAGGCCGAGATCACCGCGATTTCGCAGACGGTGGTCAAACAGTTGCCGCCGGACATCTCACCCCCGCTGATCATGCGCCTGGAAGCGTCCTCGGTGCCGGTGGCCATGCTGCAGGTGACTTCCGATACGCTGTCGCCGTCGGAACTCTACAATCTCGCTTACGCACGCATCCGGACGCTGCTGGTCACCATCCCGGGAGCGATCCTGCCGCAACCCTACGGCGGCAAACCCCAGCAGCTGCTGGTCTCGCTCGACAAGCAGAAACTGCTCGCCCACAACATCACCGCCACCGACGTCCACAATGCTTTCGGCGATCAGAGCATCGTGCTGCCCGCGGGCGACATGAAGATCAAGCAGACCGACTGGATGGTGCAGACCAACGCCACGCCGATGCAGATCGAGGATTTCAACAACATCCCGATCAAGCGGGTCGACGCGACCAACTCCACGATCTATCTGCGCGACGTCGCCGATGTACAGATCGCCGGCCCGCCCCAGATCAACGCCGTGCTGGTCGAGGGCAAGCAGGCCGTCATGATCGTGGTGATGAAGAGCGGCAATGCATCGACCCTGGACGTGGTCGACGGCATCAAAAAGATGATTCCGCGCATCGAGCAAATCGTTCCCGAGGGCGTGAAAATCAAACTGCTGAACGATGCCTCGATCTTCGTGAAGGACTCGATCAAGGATGTTCTGCACGAAATGGGAACCGCCGCCTTGCTCACCGGGCTGGTCGTACTGCTGTTTCTCGGTTCCTGGCGACCGACGGTCATCATCGCGACCTCCATACCGCTGGCCATCCTGACCTCCCTCATCTGTCTGCACCTCCTGGGGGAGTCGATCAACATCATGACCCTGGGTGGACTGGCGCTGGCGGTCGGTATTCTGGTCGACGATGCGACCGTGATGATCGAGAACATCGACACCCACCTGGAAATGGGGAAGCCGCTCGAAACCGCCATCATCGATGCAGCCAACCAGATCGTCGTCCCGACCTTGGTGGCTACCCTTTGCATCGTCACGGTCTGGTTTCCGCTGTTCGAGCTGAGCGGCGTATCCGGGTATCTGTTCGCGCCGATGGCCGAGGCGGTGATCTTCGCCATGCTCGCCTCCTTCATCCTGTCGCGCACCCTGGTGCCGACCATGGCGAAATACGTGCTGGTAGCTCACGACGCGCCGCATTCCGCTCATCACGCAGCACAGCCGCCAGGCTTCCTGAGCCGCTTCCAGCAAGGTTTCGAACGCGGTTTCGACCGTTTCCGCGAAAACTACAAGGCGCGACTCGAGCAGGCGATAGCCCATCGTGGCGCTTTCATCCGAACCTTCCTGGCGTTCGCGGTCGGCTCTCTCGTCCTTTATTACTTCAACGGACGCGACTTCTTCCCCGAGATCAAGTCGGGAACCATCCAGATGCACATGCGGGCGCCGCTCGGCACGCGCATCGAGGTGGCCGGACGCATCGCCTCGCTGGTCTCGAACGACATCGCGAATCTCTTGCCCGGTCAGGTCGAAGGCGTCGTCAGCAACTGCGGTCTGCCGATCGGTCCGCACAATCTGGCTTTCATTCCGACCCCGACCATCGGCTCGCAGGATTGCGATCTGACGATCAGCCTGAAAAATGAAGCCTCACCCGTCTGGGATTACCGGCGCATACTCCGCAAAGGCTTGCGAGAGCGCTATCCGGGAACCGAATTCACTTTCCAGCCGGCGGATCTGACCGCGAAAATCCTCAACTTCGGTTCGCCATCGCCGATCGACGTCCGCATCAACGGCACGGAGATGGAAGCCAACTACGAATACGCGCGCCGGTTGGCAAGCGAGTTGCGCAAGATCAGCGGCGCCAGCGACGTGACGATCCAGCAGACCATGCGCACACCGACGCTGAACGTGAACGGTAATCGCAGCCTCGGACTCGGCATCGATTTGACCTTGAAAGACATCACCGACAATCTGCTGATGTCGACCTCCGGCAGCCAGCAGGTCGACCAGGTATTTTGGCTCGACCACAAGACCGGCCTGTCCTACCAGGTCAATATCTATCTGCCGCAGCCGCAGCTCGCCAGCATCAACGATCTCCTGACCATTCCGGTCGACAAAGGCGACATGAATCCCTCCGGGAAGGGCATGCAACTCCTTGGCAACGTCGCCTCCCTTTCCGTGACCGGTACGCCGGGAGTCGTCACCCACATGGACATCATGCCGGTGTTCGACATCTATGTGTCCGCCGAAGGACGTGACCTCGGCGGCGTGCTGGCGGACGTCGAGAAAGCCGTCGAGAGCATGGAGAAAGAGTTGCCCCGCGGCACGCAGGTGGACATCAAGGGACAGGCCGAAACCATGGCCAGCGCTTATTTCGAACTGCTGGCCGGCCTCGTTGCTGCGATCGTGCTGGTGTATCTGCTGCTCGTCATCAACTTCCAGTCCTGGCTCGATCCCTTCATCATCATTACCGCCTTGCCGGGTGCACTGGCGGGCATCGCCTGGTCGCTGTTCATCACCCACACCAATATTTCGGTACCGGCACTGACGGGCGCCATCATGTCGATGGGGACGGCGACCGCCAATTCGATCCTGGTCGTTTCCTATGCCCGCGAACGGTTCGAAATGCATGGCGACGCACTGAAAGCAGCCGTCGAGGCGGGCTATGCGCGCATACGACCGGTGCTGATGACCGCCTCGGCCATGATCATCGGCATGCTGCCGATGTCGCTGAGCAATTCCCAGAACGCACCGCTGGGCCGCGCCGTCATGGGCGGCCTGATGCTCGCCACCTTCGCGACGCTGCTTTTCGTACCGTGCGTCTACGCCATGATTTACAGCAAGCGAACCGCCAGCCGGAAGGAGAAAAGCTGATGCCCAAGATCCTGCGCGAACCGCGCATAGCTCTAGCGATTCTGCTTTGCGTCGTGTATGTCGGCTATCAGTTCTATCAGCGCAAACGCGACGCCGATGCCCTGCGCGAAGAAACGCTCCGGGAGGCCGTGCCGACCGTCGCCATCACCCACGCCCGGCCGATCGCGCCGACCGCGACCATTTCGCTTCCCGGCAATATCGACGCCTGGTATCAGGCGCCGATCTACGCCCAGATCCCCGGCTATGTGAAGATGTGGTACAAGGATTACGGGGCTCGCGTAAAGCAGGGCGAGGTGCTCGCGGAAATCAGCCAGCCGACGCTCGATGCCGAGTTTTCTCAGGCCAAGGCGGATCTGGAATCGCAACGCGCCAAATACAATCTCGCGCTGGTGTCCCTGAAACGCTGGCTGGCGCTGCGTGAATCGCACGCGGTGTCGGAACAGTCAATCTCGGTGCAGGAAGCCAATGAACGCTCCGAAGCGGCCCAGGTCAAGGCCGCGGAAAACAACGTCAATAATTTCCTGGCGAAGATGCGCTTCAAAACCATCGTCGCCCCTTATGATGGCGTGGTGACGCAGCGTAATGTCAACGTCGGTGACTACATCAACAAGGACGGCTATATCAGCAGCACCAACGGCAATACGGTCAGCAATCTGTTTTCCGTGGCCGACATACACAAGATGCGTCTCTTCATTTCCGTGCCGAGCACTCTGGCGGAAATACTCAAACCCGGCCTCACCGCCGACGTGGTCGTACCGCAATACACCAACCGCCATTTCACCGCCAATTTCCTGACCGCCGCCAACGGCATCGATCCGAACACCCGCACCATCGTGACCGAATTCACGATCGACAATGAAGACGGTGCCTTGTGGCCTGGATCGTACGCCACGGTCACCCTCACGGTGCCGAACGATACCCATATTCTCAGCATTCCTGCCAGCGCGCTGGTATTTCAGGAAGCCAACACGCAGGTCGCCGTGGTGACAGATGACGACCGCATTCACTTCAAACCGATCCAGGTGAGCAAGATTCTCGACGGAACGGTGGAGTTCACCGAAGGCGTCACTCCGAACGAACGCATCGTGAACAACCCCAGCGCCGCCCTGCTCGAAGGCGACAAGGTGCGCATCGTCAAACCGGCGCCGGGCTACGATCTTTCCGGCGAGGACGGACCGCCGGGGCTCCAGGAAGCCGCATCTCCGACTGCGGGCCAATGATGGACATGGGCTCGCGGATGAAGCCGGCGGCATCACGTATTTTTCGCACACGCATGCGGCGCAGTAGTCTCATACCGCTGATACTCCATTTGTCGGCGTGCGTCGACGGCCCCGCCGTGGATCTGGCCCCCCCTTATGAACCCGCCCAGTTCGTCGTCCCCGACTCGTGGCATGGATCGAGTCCCTTCGTCGAAGCGAAACCGTCGGACGGCGAGCTGCGCCCGGACTGGTGGAAACTTTTCAACGACCCGGTCCTGACCCAGCTCGAAGAACAAGCCATGGCGGCCAACGCCGACCTGCAGGCCGCCGCGGAGCGCTTCGTCCAGGCCCGGGACATGATGATGAAGGTGCGATCGCGTCTGATCCCGCAGTTCGGGCTGGAGTTCGGCGCCTCGGACAATCGGCAGTCCGTCAATACGCTGTTTCGCGCACCCAATGCGCCGATCGAGCAGTCGGATTATTACAGCGGCGGACTCGCCTCCTGGGAGCCCGACTTCTGGTCGGCGATCCGCAACCGGATACGTGCGGAGATTTACCAGGCCGAACAGCGCGCAGCCGAGTACGGGCTTGCGCGCCTGAGCCTGCAGGCGGAAATCGCTACGGACTATTTCACCCTGCGCGGCTATGACGCACAGGATTCCGTCTATAAACAGTCGATCGCCTACTACAAAAAATCACTGGAGATCGTCGACGCCCAGTACAAGGGTGCCATCGTGCCGCAACTCGATGTCGCCCGCGCCGAATACCTGTTGCACAGCACCGAAGCGAAAGAGCTCGACATTCAGGGCCGACGTCAGGTGACCGAACATGCGATCGCCATTCTCGTCAACAAGGCGCCGGCCGCTTTCAGCATCGCGCCGGTCGACGAGCTGCCATCACCGGAATTCACGATTCCGCAGACCATTCCCGCCACGCTGCTCGAACGCCGGCCCGACATCGCCCAGATGGAGCGCCAGATGGCACAGGCGAACCGCGCCATCGGCATCGCCCGCGCAGCGTTCTTCCCGAACGTGGTGTTCAAGGCCAGCGGAGGCTACGAGAACGGCAGCATGAATCTGATCGCGCTCGCCAACAGTTACTGGTCCTACGGCGCTTCCGTTTCGATCCCCCTGTTTCAGGGCGGTCTGCGCCGCGCCCAACTGCAGCAGTCCTGGTCGGCCTACCGCGAAACCGAGGACAAATACCGAGCGACGGTACTCAACGCCTTTCGCGAAGTCGAGAACGGACTGAGCCTGACCAACCGGCTGAGCGTGGCGGCCGACCGGCAGGACGAAGCCGTCAAGGCCGCGCTGAAGACGCAGAATCTGACCATGGAGCTTTATCTGGGCGGTTTGATCACCAGCCTCGACCTCATCTACGCCCAGATCAACACGCTGACGGCGCGCATCGACGCGGTGGTGCTAAAGACCGAACGGCTGAAAAACACGATTGCGCTCATTCGCGCGCTGGGTGGCGGCTGGAACCGCAAGCAATTGCCCGCCGACGATCAGATTCAGCCCTTCGGCGTTTTCGAAGAGTATGGCAATGCCGGAAAACCCGCGCCTGCCGGGGGTATCGACGTGCCGGCGGACGACAACAGGCTGAACAACGACTTGACCAGACCGTTCAAGCAATAGGGATGGCGGGAAGCCTCCCCCATGCTTCGACCGTACCCAGCCCAGCGGGGGAGTCTGCCTCACTCGTCATAGACCCGCCGCACCAGATCCCGGAACCAGCGCGGCCGGGCGACCACGACATAGATGCCGATGATGCTGGTGATGGGCATCGGTCCCACGCCCAGCAGTGTGAGCAGAAGCAATACGAAGATGCATTTCCAGCGGGAAGGGTTCATGATTCAAGCCTCCGGTTGCCTGTCGAGCGATGCGGTCCATGATCGTGCAAGTTCGGCATCCGGAAAAGCGCCCCCGCCCATTTCGTCAAGCGCGTCGAAACATGCTCGCTTCGCAAAGCTCCGCGGAAACGTCCGCCCTGCCGCCGCTCTCGCCACCGGAATTCGCCGTGGAAGACGGCACCGCCGTGGTCCACGGTCACTGGAACCTGCGCGGGCTGATAGCGGCCTCCCCGGATCTGCGTGAGCGACTATGCCGCGCAGCGCGGCGGCCAGACCTGGAATGGGACCTGCGCGGAGTGAACGTGCTCGACAGCGCCGGCGCCTTTGTCCTGTGGCAGGCCTGGGGAGAGCGGCTGCCGGAACGGATCTCGTTGCGCCACGAACAACAATCCGCATTCCGTCGCTGGCAAACGGGGGGGATTCCCGCGGTGCGGGACGGCCGGAGGCCCCCGGTGCCGATACGCCGGCGGATCATCGCCGCAATCGCCGGCCTCGGCAGTCACCTGCTGGCGGTCCTGGCCCTGCTCGGCCAGCTGATCCTGGACCTGGCCCATCTCGCCCGTCATCCGGCAGACATCCCTTGGCGGGAAATCTCCGCTACCATCCACGAAACCGGCGGCCGTGCCCTGGGCATCACGGCACTGGTGGGCTTCCTGATCGGTGTGGTGGTCAGCTACCTGTCGTCGCTGCAGCTCAAGACTTTCGGCGCACAGGTCTACATCGTCAACATCCTGGGAATGAGCATCATCCGCGAACTGGGACCCCTGCTGGCGGCCATCCTGGTCGCGGGCCGCTCCGGTTCTTCGATGACGGCGCGGATCGGCGTGATGCGTGTGACCCAAGAGCTGGATGCCCTCGCCGCCATGGGCATTTCCCAGTCCCTGCGGCTGATCCTTCCGAAGGTCGTCGCCCTGGTGGTAGCCTTGCCGCTGCTGGTGGTCTGGACCGATGTAGTCGCCCTGGCGGGCGGCGCGGTCTCGGCCCACCTGGAGCTGGAAATCGGCTATCACCAGTTCTTCCAGAAACTGCCCGCCGCCGTCCCGGTCGCCAACTTTGCCATCGGCTTGGGCAAGGCCGCCGTGTTCGGACTGTTCGTCGCCCTGATCGCCTGCCATTATGGACTGCGCATCGAGCCCAATACCGAGAGCCTCGGCAACGAGACCACGAATTCGGTTGTGGTTTCCATCACCCTGGTGATCCTGATCGACGCCGTGTTCGCCATCCTGTTCCGAGGTGTGGGCATACGATGACGGACGACGAAGTCATACACATGGAGCATGTGTGGACCCGCTTCGGCGAGAATCTCGTACATCGCGACATCAGCCTCAGCCTGGGCCGCGGACAGATCCTGGGGGTGGTCGGCGCCTCCGGCTGCGGCAAGACCGTCTTGATGCGCGAAATGATCGGTCTGCAGACACCGACCCAGGGTCAGGTCTGGCTGCTCGGCGAGTCATTGGCGGAAGCCGACGCGCGCCGCAAGCAGCAGCTCCGCAACCGTTGCGGCGTGCTGTTCCAAGGCGGCGCCCTGTTCAGCGCGCTGAGCGTATTCGACAACATCGCTTTCCCGCTGCGCGAACTCAAGACCTTGGACGAGGAGTTGATCGCCCGACTGGTCTGCATGAAGCTCGCCATGGTCGGTCTGGGGGAAACCGATGCCCTGCTGATGCCGGCGGAGCTGTCCGGCGGCATGGTCAAGCGGGCCGCCCTGGCTCGTGCCTTGATCATGGAACCCGAAGTACTCTTCCTGGACGAACCCACCTCCGGCCTCGATCCGGTGCTGGGCGAAGAGTTCGTCGGCCTGTTGGGGCAACTGCACCGGGAATTGGGCTTCACCGTCGTGATGGTGACCCACGACCTGGACACCCTCAGCGACCTGTGCACCTGCGTGGCCGTGCTTGCCGGGCAGCAACTGGTATCCTATGGCACGCTGGACGATGCGATCGCCTGCGCGCATCCTTTCGCCCGCGACTTCTTCCATGGCAAACGCGCCCAGAGAATCCTGGGAAGGTCCGACTGAAATGGTCAGGGAAACCTATGCCCTGCTGACCGGCCTGTTCGTGGTCATTCTTGGCAGCGCGCTGATCGGCATCGCCCTTGTTCTTGGCGACTATGGCACCGAACGCGACGTCTATGTGGTCTCCACCCAGGGCGCGGTATCCGGCCTCAACCCGGAATCCCTGGTCATCTTCCGTGGCGTGCGGGCCGGCAAGGTGGCCTCGATCAGCTTCGCGCCCCACGATCCCCGCACCATCCTGGTCCGGATCGAGGTCGACAAGGGCCTTCCGATCACCCGCGGCACCTATGCCACGCTGCGGGTGCAGCCGCTTACCGGCCTGGCCCAGATCGATCTCAGCGACGAAGGCAACGACCCGGAACCCCTGCGCACCGACCCCAGGAACCCGGCCAGCATCCCGCTGCGTCCCTCCATCCTGGACAAGCTGACCGGTTCGGGGTCGGACATCCTCACCCAGATTGCCCAGCTCACCAGCCGGCTGAATGCCCTCCTCGACGACGGCAACCGCCAGCGGATCGCGCACACCCTGGAAAGCCTGGACACGGCGGCGGACGAACTGGTCCGCCTGGAACGGTACATCGAAGAGGGGCTGGAACGCATCCCCATCCTGGACGGCAGACTGAGGCAGGCGCTCGCGGACCATTCTGCCATGGCCCGCGACGTCCGCGAAACCTCCCGCCAGGTCCGGGCACTGAGCGAAAGCGCACAAAAGGTCGTGGACATCGGAGCAGCCGCGAGCGATACCCTGATCCGCAGCCGGTTGCCGGAACTGGACGCGCTGATCGACGACGCGGCTCACACCGCGGCCAGTCTGCGCCGACTGTCGAAAACACTGGAACGAGACCCGCAGACCCTGCTGCTGGGACCGGCGCCGGGTCTCCCAGGCCCGGGGGAGCCGGGATTTCAGGAGCCGAAATGATGCGACGCCTTTCCTGGACACTGATGCTCTCGCTCGCCACATCCGCCTGCAGCCTGTTGCCGGAACGCCCGCCCCAACCCGCGCTGCACGATTTCGGTGCCGCCGGCGCGGCTGCACCGGCACCCTGGTCTTCAGTCGACGTCGACGCTCCGGAGTGGCTTCGGAACGACCGCCTGCAGTACCGCCTGCTCTACGCCAAGCCGACCGAACTGCGCTCCTATACCCTGGATCGCTGGATCGCGCCGCCGTCCGAGCTCCTGGAACAACGGCTGAAAGCCGGCCGCAGCGCCAATGGCTACCGTTTGCACATCGAACTCCAGGCATTCGAACAAGTGTTCGAACGCCCCGGCAGTTCTCATGTCATGATCCGCCTGCGCGCCGAAACGCCGGCAGACACCGAAACGTTCCAATTCGACCAGCCCACGGCCAGCCCGGATGCCGCCGGCGCGGTCCAGGCATTTGCGCAGGCGGTCGACCGTGCCGTTGCCCAGCTCCGGGCGTGGCGACCGGCGAACTGAGACAGTGCCTGTTTCCCTCCTTTGAGGAACCTTTCCCGCCGCATCCAGTCTCATCAGATACGTCTCCGTCCTCCCCCGTTCGGTGCGAAGCGTCCGGTACGCCGCAGTGAAAGTACCTCCCCTCCACCTCGCCGGCGCCTCATCGTCGGCAAGCGCAACCGATCCGCACAGGTCCAGTACTCTATGTCACATGGTTTAACGCATCTTTCCTTCTGGCCGCTGTTGTTCGCGACCCTGGCTTTGACACATGTCACCATCGTCAGCGTCACCATCTTCCTGCACCGTCACCAGGCCCACCGGGCACTGTCCCTGCATCCCCTGGCCAGCCATTTCTTCCGTTTCTGGCTCTGGCTGACCACGGCGACCGTGACCAAGGAATGGGTGTCCATCCACCGCAAGCATCACGCGCGCTGCGAGACCCCGGACGACCCGCATAGCCCCCAATGCCTCGGCATATTCACCGTCCTGCTGCGAGGTTGGATGCTGTATCGCAAGGAAGCGAGGAACACCGCGACCCTGGCCCAGTTCGGCAACGGCACGCCGGACGACTGGCTGGAACGCAAGCTGTACAGCCGCTTTCCCGACCTGGGGATCACGCTGATGCTGGCCTTGAACCTGCTCCTGTTCGGCGTCGCGGGCTTGGCGGTGTGGGCGGTACAGATGCTGTGGATTCCGTTCTGGGCGGCCGGCGTCGTCAACGGACTCGGCCATCATTTGGGCTACCGCAATTTCGAAACCCCCGATGCGTCCACCAATCTGTGGCCCATCGGCTTCATCATCGGCGGCGAGGAGCTCCACAACAACCACCATGCCTACCCGGCGTCGGCAAAGTTTTCCAGCCGCCGATGGGAAATCGACATCGGCTGGCTGTATATCCGGCTGATGACCCTCCTGAAGCTGGCCAAGATCAGAAACATGCCCCCCAAGACCATCATCCATACGGCAGAACCGTCCGTCGACATGGACACCGTCAAAGCCGTGCTGCGCAACCGTGCGCACGTCCTGAGCCTATACGGCCGCCGCGTCATCGTCCCGGTATTGCGGTCGGAGCAGGCGAAATCGCCGAAAGCCGGTCGACGCCTACTCCGACAGACACGTCCCTTGTTGCTGCGCGAATACATCAAGGCGGACCCGGCCGCCTGGCACAATTTCAGGCGGATGCTGGAAGATAGCCAAACTTTGGCGACGATCTTCCAGTTCAAGCAGCAGCTCAAGGCGGTATGGACCGACTCGTTCACGAGCCACGAGGAGCGCCTGGAACGCCTGCGCGCCTGGTGCCTCCAGGCGAAACAAAGCGACCTGCCCTGGTTGCAGCACTTCGCCGACACCCTGAGCGGTTACCGCCTGCAACCTGCCCATTGACTCCGTCCATGAGAAAAGCCGGGGGAACGCGGACCATCAACCCTTCAATGTCGTCGGAAAACCGCCTCCCGCAGCACGTCGAACTCGTCGAAGGCGAAGCGCAGGCTGAGTGAGAGGTTGAGCACGGCAGCCAGGCTCATGCTGGCGAAGATGCAGAGCATGATGGCGATCTGGTATTTCACCGCCACCCAGGGTTCGCTGCCGCCGAGTATCTGGCCGGTCATCATGCCCGGCAGGGAGACCAGTCCGAGGGTCGCCATGCTGGCCAACGTCGGGTTGACGGAGGCCTTGAGCGCCTCGCGGAAATATGGCCGTACCGCTTCGCGGCGGGTCGCACCCAGCAGCAGATAGGTAAGGTATTCGTTCTCGTTTTTCCGGATCGCGGAGTAGAACCGCTCCAGCCCGATCACGTTGCCCTGCAGACAGTTGCCGAGGATCATGCCGGCCAGCGGCACCAGATAACGCGCGTCGTAGATCGGCTCCGGCCGGATCACCAGAAGCAGCAGATAAGCCACCGAGAACGCTGTTCCGGCCACGATGGCCGCAAGCGTCGAAAGGAAAAAATGCCTGATGCGGAGACCCGCCCGGCGGAGAATGGTGAAATCAGCCACCACCAGCATGACCACGATCCACAGGACGTTGAGCGCCGGAGCGTTGATCGCGAACAGGTATTTGAGATAGATGCCGACCAGCGCCAGTTGCACGCTCATCCGGACGATGCTCAGCCACAGTTCGCGCGCGAGATGCAACCCCGCGCTCCACAGCAGCAGCCAGGGCAGCACGGCGATGCCGTAGAGCAGCATCATTCTCGTCGGGGATATGTCGACCGTGTCCATCATCCCGCTGCCGTCAGACGCCCGTCTTGCAATTCGAACACGGTATCGCACCGGGCGATCCAGTCCGGATCGTGCGCCACCGACAATACGGTGAGCGCTGGATCGCTGAAGAAGTCCTGCACCGCCCGCTTGCTTTCCGGGTCCAGGGCGGAAGTCACCTCGTCCAGCAGATAGAGCCGCTTGCCGAGGAGCTGGGCGCGAGCCACGGCGATGCGCTGTTTCTCGCCACCGGAAATCCGGCTGCAGTGCTGCTCCAGGATCAACGGCGCGAGGCCGAGCCGGCCCAGGATCTCGGCCAGCCTGCCGGTGGAAGGCGCCTTGCCGCGATGGGCCTTGAAGCCGAAGGGCAGCAGCAGGGCCTCCCGCACCGTGTCGGCGCCCAACACGGGCTCCTGGCCGATATAGGCCGCACAGGCACGAATCGCGCTGACGGTGTCCCGGTCGAGGGGCCTGCCCGCGAAACGGACCTCACCGTCCGCCACTGGATACACCCCCAGCAGGGTCTTGAGCACCGTGCTCTTGCCCGAGCCCGATTTGCCCTTGAACACCGCCTTCTCGCCTTCGCGGATGTCGAAGCTCAGTGCGCGGAGAATCGTGCGCCCCTGCACAGCCACCGACACACGGTCGAACCGGACCAGTCCGGTCACCGGTTCACCCCTGCCAGCCTGCGTTCAAAAACCATCGATACTCCCTTTGTCGTCGGCTTCACCCGACGGATGCCGCGGACCGCCCGAAAAGCGCTGCAGCAGACGGTGATCTGTGCCGGGATTATAACGTTCGACCACGCCGGGAACCCGAAAGTCACCATTGCGCTGCGGCAGGCGGTCTCGCGGCGAAAGAGGACGGCTGGTATCCTCAGTCGCCACCGTCCCCTGGAGATCCGTTCATGAAACAGTCGGCACAGCGCATTCTGCATTACTTTCTGATCGGCGTGCTGGGCGTCCTTCCCATCGTCATCGTCCTGCAGGTCGTGATCTATGTGGAAAACCTGTTGAGAGACTTCGTGGTGAGTTTTTTCAGCAGTTACCGGAACCTGTTCATCCCGAGCGTCATGTTCACCGCGGCCGTCCTGTTCCTCACCTATTTCGGCTACCTGCTGCAGCACGGCAAGGCACACCTGCTCTATTTCGTGGAAAAACTGGTCATCCGCATCCCGCTCCTGGGTACCCTTTACCGAGTGACGCAGAAACTGGTGAACATCTTCCGCGGCGATGGATCGACCAAGCTGCGGGAGGTCGTCTACATCGAATACCCGAAGGAGGGTCTGTGGGTCCCGGCCTTCGTGACCAACCGGATCGGGGACCGGTACGTGATCTACGTACCGACCTCTCCCAACCCCACCTCCGGCTTCACCGTGATTCTCCACGAATCGAGGATCAAGCGATCCCACATGACGATCGAGGAAGCCTCGAGCTTCGTGATCAGCCTGGGGGTGGACATGCCCAGGCCGGACGAGACAGCCGGATTACGGTAGGCCGGGCCTCGTTTTCCTCTCTCCACGATTGACATCGCCCCCCAAACCTCGTAGAAAGCATTTCCCATGTTTCCAGTAAGGTTTAACCGTCATCGACAACGATAAGACCGGCGAGTGAGCCATAGCAGGGCTGGCGCGTCGGACCCCAACGGCTGATTACAGGCTTCGAGGAGGAAGCATGGCTACGACCGCACGCCCGGACACGTTCTACGATGTGATGCGCCGCCAAGGGGTGACCCGGCGCAGTTTTCTCAAGTTCTGCGGCTTGACCGCATCGGCCCTCGCACTGGGGCCGGAATTCATCGGCACGATCGCCCACGCCATGGAGACCAAGCCGCGCACGCCGGTGCTGTGGCTGCATGGCCTGGAATGCACCTGCTGTTCCGAATCCTTCATCCGTTCGGCCCACCCGCTGGCCAAGGACGTGGTGCTGTCCATGCTCTCGCTGGACTACGACGACACCCTCATGGCGGCCGCCGGCTTCCAGGCGGAAGCCATGCTGGAAGACACCATGCAGAAGTACAAAGGCCGCTACATCCTGGCCGTGGAGGGCAACCCGCCGCTGAACGAGGACGGCATGTTCTGCATCGTCGGCGGCAAACCCTTCGTCGAACGGCTGCGCTATGCCGCCAAGGACGCCGCCGCCGTCATCGCCTGGGGATCCTGCGCCTCCAACGGCTGCGTGCAGGCGGCCCGCCCCAACCCGACCCAGGCCACGCCGATCCACAAGGTCATCACCGACAAGCCCATCATCAAGGTGCCCGGCTGTCCGCCCATCGCCGAGGTCATGACCGGCGTCGTGACCTACATGCTGGCCTTCGACAAGATTCCCGAACTCGATGCCCAGGGTCGGCCCAAGATGTTCTACGGCCAGCGCATCCACGACAAATGCTACCGCCGCCCCCACTTCGACGCCGGCCAGTTCGTCGAGCAATGGGACGACGAGGCCGCGCGCAAGGGCTACTGTCTGTACAAGGTCGGCTGCAAGGGGCCGACGACCTACAACGCGTGCTCGACGGTACGCTGGAACAATGGCGTCTCCTTCCCGATCCAGTCCGGCCACGGCTGCATCGGCTGTTCCGAGGAGAATTTCTGGGACAAGGGCTCGTTCTACGACCGCGTCACCGAACTCAATACGTTCGGCGTCGAGGCCAATGCCGACAAGGTCGGGCTGGTCGCCGCCGGCGCCGTGGGCGCAGGCATCGCGGCGCATGCCGCCATCTCGATCGCCAAGAAGAAAGACCACGAGAAAGAAACTCAAGAATAAGGATCGGGGAGCACCATGACTGCCATTCAAACACCCAACGGTTTCACCCTCAACGACGCCGGCAAGCGGATCGTGGTCGATCCGGTCACCCGCATCGAGGGCCATATGCGCTGCGAAGTGAATGTGGACGACGACAACATCATCCGCAACGCGGTCTCCAGCGGCACCATGTGGCGCGGACTGGAGGTCATCCTGAAGGGCCGCGACCCGCGCGATGCGTGGGCCTTCACCGAACGGATCTGCGGTGTCTGCACCGGTACCCACGCCCTGACCTCGGTACGGGCGGTGGAGGACGCGCTCGGGATCGCCATCCCGGAGAACGCCAACTCCATCCGCAACATCATGCAGCTCACCCTGCAGGCCCACGACCATCTCGTGCATTTCTACCACCTGCACGCGCTGGACTGGGTGGACGTGGTCAGTGCCCTCAAGGCCGATCCGAAAGCCACCTCCGAACTGGCACAGCGCATTTCGCCCTGGCCCAAGTCGTCGCCGGGCTATTTCCACGACATCGCCAGCCGGCTGAAGAAGTTCGTCGAGAGCGGCCAGCTCGGCCCGTTCGGCAACGGCTACTGGGGCAACCCCGCCTACCGGTTGCCGCCGGAAGCCAACCTGATGGCGGTGGCGCACTATCTCGAGGCCCTGGATTTCCAGAAGGAAATCGTCAAGATCCACACCGTCTACGGCGGCAAGAACCCGCACCCGAACTGGCTGGTCGGTGGCGTGCCCTGCGCCATCAACGTCGATGGCGTAGGCGCTGTGGGCGCGGTCAACATGGAACGTCTCAACCTGGTGTCCTCCATCATCGACCAGACCATCGAGTTCATCGAACAGGTCTACCTGCCCGACCTCCAGGCGATCGCCGGCTTCTACAAGGACTGGCTGTATGGCGGCGGGCTGTCGGCCACCAATGTGCTGTCCTACGGAGACATTCCGGAAAAGGCCAACGACCGCTCGGTGAACAACCTGCTGCTGCCGCACGGCGCCATCATCAACGGCAACCTGAAGGAAGTGCACGAGGTCGACCTGAAGGACCCCGAGCAGATCCAGGAGTTCGTCACCCATTCCTGGTACAAGTACGACGACGAGGGCCGCGGACTGCATCCGTTCGACGGCGTCACCCAGCCGAATTTCGCGCTGGGGCGCAACACCAAGGGCACCCGCACCCACATCGAGAACCTGGACGAAAGCGCCAAGTACTCCTGGATCAAGGCGCCGCGCTGGCGCGGCCACGCCATGGAAGTCGGCCCGCTGGCCCGCTACATCGTCGGTTATGCCAAGGGCATCCCGGAAATCAAGGAGCCGGTCGACAAACTGCTCACCGATCTCGGCCTGCCGCTGACCGCGCTGTTCTCCACGCTGGGGCGCACCGCCGCCCGCGGTCTGGAAGCCCAGTATTGCGCCCATCTGATGAGGCATTTCCAGGACAAACTGGTCAGCAACATCAAGGCAGGCGATCTGGCGACAGCCAACACCGCCAAATGGGAGCCGGACACCTGGCCCAAGGAAGCCATGGGCGCCGGCACGACGGAAGCGCCGCGCGGCGCTCTGGGACACTGGATCAAGATCAAGGACGGCAAGATCGACAACTACCAGTGCATCGTGCCCACCACCTGGAACGGATCGCCCCGCGACCCCAAGGGCAACATCGGCGCATTCGAGGCATCCCTGATGAACACCAAGGTGGAGAATCCGGACCAGCCACTGGAAATCCTGCGCACCCTGCACAGCTTCGATCCCTGCCTGGCCTGCTCGACCCATGTCATGGACAAGGACGGGCGGGAAGTCACGCGGGTCAAGGTGCGCTGAGCGCGTTCGAAAACCGGGACAAATTCAAGGAGACAACCATGCATCCTGTTCGTTGGTTCGGAACGGCAAGTCTGTTGGCGCTGAGCCCCGTCGCGCTCGCGCATACCGGCATGCATCCCGTCGCTGGCTTCGTGTCCGGATTCACCCATCCCTTCTTCGGCACCGACCACCTGCTGGCCATGATCGCCGTGGGACTGTGGGCGGTCACCGTCGCGCCGCGGCGGGTGTGGCTGCTGCCCCTGGCATTCATGGCCGCCATGGGCCTGGGCGGATGGCTGGGCACCGCCGGTATTCCGCTGGCTTACACCGAAACCGGCATCGCCGCCTCGGTCGTACTGCTCGGACTGCTAGTGGCGGGCAAGGTCCGCCTGTCGCAGTTCACTGCCTTGGGCCTGGTCGGCCTGTTCGCACTGTTCCACGGCCATGCACATGGAACCGAGATCAGTGCGGACGCCGAACGATGGACTTATGCCGCCGGCTTCATCACCGCCACTGGTCTGCTGCACCTGATCGGCGTCATCCTTGGGGGGTGGCTGCTGCCGAAGCCGGCCTGGTACCGCGGCTGCGGCGCGGCGATGGGCGCCATGGGGCTGGCTCTGCTGACGCAAGCACTTTAGGAGCACGGCCATGGCGAGCATCGAGACTTTTGATCGGCCGGTCTATGTCTACGAGAAGCCGGTACGGCTGTGGCACTGGATCAATGCCCTCGCCATCGTCGTGTTGGCGGTCACGGGATATTTGATCGCCTGGCCGCCGGTGGTGACTGCCGGCGAGGCCAGCGACCACTACCTGATGGGCTACGTCCGCTTCGTTCACTTCTCCGCCGGCTATGTGCTGGCCGTCGGTCTGATCGGCCGTGCCTATTGGGCGCTGGTGGGCAACCGGTATGCCCGCGAGCTGTTTGCGCCACGCCTCCATGACGTCCACTGGTGGCAGGCGCTGCTGCACGAGGTCCGCTGGTACCTATTTCTGGTCGAAGAGCCCGGCAAGCATGCGGGCCACAACCCGCTGGCCGGGCTGGCCATGTTCCTGTTCTATGTGCTCGGGAGCCTCTTCATGATCACGACCGGCTTCGCCCTGTACGGCGAAGGACTCGGAGCCGGAAGCTGGGCCGCCAACGCCTTCGGCTGGGTGCTGCCCGCCCTGGGCGGCAGCCAGCAGGTCCACAGCCTGCATCACCTGGGCATGTGGTATCTGGTGATCTTCACCCTCATCCACGTCTACGTGGCGGTGCGAGAACAGCACCTGTCGCGCCAGTCCGTCACCACCACCATGATCGATGGCTGGCGGGTATGGAAGGACGACCGTCCGTGATCCGATGCCTCCCCGCGTCCTGATCTTGGGCATCGGCAACCTGCTGTGGGCGGACGAAGGCTTCGGCGTGCGCGTCGCCCAGGCATTGCAGCGGGACTACGTCTTCCCCGAGAACGTCACCGTGATGGACGGCGGCACCCAGGGGCTGGCACTGATCCCATACGTCCAGGAAAGCGACGTGCTCATCATCGCCGATGCGGTGGATTTCGGCCTGGCGCCGGCCTCGCTGGTCGAAGCCCGGGACGAGGATGTGCCCGCCTACCTGCATTCGGGCAAGACCAGCCTGCACCAGGTCAGCTTCCAGGAGGTGCTGGCCCTGTGCAAGCTGATGGGGCAAGGGCCGGAGCGACTCCATCTGGTGGGCGTCCAGCCCGTCGACATGAAGGATTATGGCGGCAGCCTGACACCGGCCGTCAAGGCCCAACTCGAACCGGCCATCGCCCGGATACTCGCCGTCTGCGCAGAACTCGGCCTGGCCGGCTGGCGCCGGCCCGACGGAAACTGCACGGCCGACGCCCTGGACATGACGCAGTACGAGCGTCAGCGACCCTCGGCAGAAGAAGCCTGCCGCATCGGCGACGCCCGCTTCCTGCCGGGCGATCTGCGCTAGACGACCCGCCCCCCCGGGGCTCCGGCACCTCCGAGGACTTCCCATGCAAGACGAATTTGCTTTCATAGCGACCGGAAACACACCGCTCATCCGCCCGCATGACGACCCCGAATGCGCCTGTCCACCCATGCCGGAAGCCATGGCGACCTTCACGCCGCCACCTTTGCACGCGCTGAGCCGGGATGAAACCGGCGAGGGATGCGCCGTACTGCAGAAGGTGATCGAACGGCTGGGGGGCGCCCCGGGCATCGTCGATCTCGCCCCTTGCGACCCGGCGGCCAGGCGCTTCGTCGACGAAGTACTCGGCGAAGGCGAGGTACTGATACGGATCGTCACGCCGCGGGACCGGGTGACGATCCGGGAATCGGTATTCGCCGGGGTTTGGCGCGTTCAGCATCGCGTCGACGGTGAACTGCGACGGGACGATCTGGAAACCGGGCCAGTGCCGGAGGCGGTCTACGAGTGGGCGGAACGCCTGACGGTCGATGGGCCGCCGCACCGTCCCCAGTCCTTTCCGGAAGGCCTGATGAACGCGCCCGCGCTGCTGACCGAGATATTCGACCATTCGGCAGACTGCCCGAACGATCGTCCCCATGTCATCAACCTGTCGCTGCTGCCGCTGACACCGGAAGATTCGAAATTCCTGATCGATACCTTGGGGACGGCGGGCCTTTCCGTTCTGTCACGAGGGTACGGCGATTGCCGCGTGACACTGACCCGACTGCCTAACGTGTGGTGGGTGCAGTATTTCAACTCCCCCGGCCAACTGATCCTCAATACGCTGGAGATCACCCGCCTGCCTGCCGTGGTAGCGGCCGCGCCAGAAGACCTGGAGGACTCGCGGGAACGGATTGCCGAAGCCCTGGCGCAGTTGAAATGAGTCCAGCCTCGGCGGCTTGCATCCGTCGAAACCTTGACCCCCGTCAAAGAAGGACCCCGAGAGTCTCTATATATTGTCAACGCTGGCTCAATACAGCGTCACCAAAACAATACGAGGAGTAACCATGAACGACGCAAAAGAAGAGAAAGATTATTTCTGGTTTTACATCGCGGGCCTGGTCATCGCGGTCGTCGTGACGCTCGCCATGGTCAAGAGCAGTGAACACGGCAAATACGTCACTGCCGCCAAAGCCATCGAGGAAGACGCGGCCAACTCCGCCTACAAACACGCTCCTTGATCCAAGTTTTCCGGCGCGCCGTCTTTCGCGTCGGAATGCATAACCTCCCATGGAGCACCTTGCGACGAGCACGAGCCGCAATCGACAGGGATGTCGCCTATCATCCGACACAGCGGCTGCTTCATGGCCCCGAGCCGGCTATTTCGCCAAGGTGGGCTTCTGGTATCCCCCGTGCAGCGACGGCACGGCATATCGCTCCAACGTCCCATCCAATTTCAGCGCGGTAAGCTCACCGCCCCACAAGCAGCCCGTGTCCAGGCAGTAACAGTCCTTGCCGGCGAAATAGCCGAGCGTGGACCAGTGCCCGAACACGATCGTGGTGCCCGGCGGCACCCTGTCAGGGACGTCGAACCACGGGACCAAGGAAGCGGGGTGCCGCCCCGGCGCCCCCTTTTGCCTGAAATCCAGCCGTCCGGTCCGATCACAATAGCGCATGCGGGTCAAGGCGTTGGTGATGAAACGGAGCCGGTCCCATCCGGCCAGATCGTCGGACCAGAGGTCGGGCTTGTCACCGTACATCTGTCGGCAGAACCCAGTGATGTCTCCGCCCGCGAGGACCGTTTCGACCTCGGCTGCCCTGGCCATCGCAGTCTCCGCATTCCAGGCGGGGGGGATGCCGGCGTGAACCAGACAATAGCTGCCTTCCCTGTGCACCAGGGGGCGGGTACGCAGCCACGCCAGCAACTCGTCCCGGTCGGCGGCTTCCAGCACGTCGCCGAAAGTATCCTTGTGCTTGACCCGGGAGACCCCGCAGGCCACCGCCAGGAGATGCAGGTCATGATTGCCGAGCACCGTGGCGGCCGCCGGTCCCAATCCCCGTATGAACCGCAGGGTTTCCAGCGACTGGGGACCGCGATTGACCAGATCTCCCGTGAACAGCAGGCGGTCCTTGGCGGGATCGAAGCGGATCAGCTCCAGAAGGCGCCGCAGCTCCGCATAGCAGCCTTGTACGTCGCCGATGGCATAGATGGCCATGTCAGCCGGAGCCTCGCCGACAGATCAAAGCGACACTGGCGTCACCGCCATGCGACGGCATCAGACGAGCTCTCCACGAAAAATACCCGGTAGTCAGGACCGGTTATTCTAGTACGTCCCGGGGCCGTTGGCGCCATGGACGCTGCACCCATATCACCCCCTCTAAAGATACGGCGATATAATCGGTCATTTCCCAATACGAATCGCCGGATGCACGCGTCTACCCCCTGGCGATTCCGTCCCCACCCCTCCGATCAACAAACCGAGGCATCGATAAGTGCGTATTCACATCCTGGGTATCTGCGGCACCTTCATGGGCGGGCTCGCCATCATGGCCCGCCAGCTCGGCCACACCGTCACGGGATCGGACCAAAACATCTACCCACCGATGAGCACCCTGCTGGAGCAGCAGGGCATCGACCTCTGCAACGGATACAGCCCGGACAACCTTCATCCCGTCCCCGACCTCGTCATCATCGGCAATGCGCTGTCCCGCGGGAATCCGGAGGTCGAGGCGGTGCTGAACATGGGGCTTGCCTATACTTCCGGCGCACAGTGGCTCTACAACCATGTCCTCAAGGGACGCTGGGTGCTCGCGGTGGCGGGAACCCACGGCAAGACCACGACCTCGAGCATGCTGGCCTGGATACTGGAACACGACGGTCACAAGCCGGGCTTCCTGATCGGCGGAGTGCCGCTCAATTTCGGCATTTCCGCCCGCATCGGCGAAGGCCGGTTCGTCGTCGTGGAAGCGGACGAATACGACACTGCGTTCTTCGACAAGCGCTCCAAGTTCGTCCATTACCGCCCGCGCACCACGATCCTGAACAACCTCGAGTACGACCACGCCGACATCTTCCCCGACCTCGCCGCGATCCAGCGGCAGTTTCACCACCTGGTTCGCAGCGTGCCCGGCAACGGTCTGCTGGTGGTTCCGGAACGGGACGAAAACCTGGCCGAAGTGCTCAGAATGGGGTGCTGGACACCGGTCGAGAAAACCGCCCTGGGGCCGGACACCGCCGCCGACTGGCAGGCGCACCCGTTGGCCGAAGACGGCAGCCGGTTCGACGTGGTGTTCCGTGAGAAACGGCTGGGCACGATCCATTGGCAGCTCTCCGGCCGGCACAACATGCTCAACGCCCTGTCCGCCATTGCCGCAGCCCATCATGCCGGCATCGAGCCGGCCGCTGCGATCTCGGCCCTGAGCCGGTTCCAGAGCGTCAAACGCCGCCTGGAGGTGCGCGCCGAGGTCCGCGGCATCACCCTCTACGACGACTTCGCCCACCACCCCACGGCGATCGCAACGACGCTCGAAGGTCTGCGCGCGCGGGTCGATGGCGCGCGCGTCATCGCGGTCGTCGAACCGCGCTCCAACACCATGCGCATGGGCGTCCACGCCGACACGCTCGCCGCATCCCTCGCGCCCGCCGACCTCGCCATCCTTTACCAGGCCCCCGACCTCGGATGGGACCTGGCGAAAGTCAGCTCCGCTTCGGACCGCATCGTCACCTGCGACAGCATCGGCGCGATCGTGGAACGCTTGCGGCAGGAATGCCGGGCGGGCGATCACGTGGTCTTCATGAGCAACGGGAGTTTCGGCGGCGTCCACGAGAAGACCGAGGCCGCGCTGCGGGAAACTTGAGTTTCAACGCTCTTGCCCCTTGCCTCCGCTACGCCTAAAGTCGGGGGCATCACCGGTGAGGAGCGCTCCAATGGTTCGACACATCGCATTCTGGGTCCTGCTGGCCTGCGCCGTCCCCGCCTGGAGCGGCCCGCCGAACCCGCCAGACGTGCCGGAAGCCCTCAAACCCTGGATACCTTGGGCGCTCCACGGCCACGAGACGGATGCCTGCCCGCATCTCCTGGAGCAGCCCGGAGAACGCCGGTGCGCTTGGCCGGGGGAACTGGACCTGGAACTCCACGAAAGGGGCGGCAGCTTCCGCAGCCGCTGGCGAAGCTTCACCGACGTCTGGGTGCCCCTCCCCGGCGATCCTCAGTCCTGGCCGCTGGCGGTCGAGATGGACGGCAAACCGGCGACCGTCTCGGCCCGCAACGCGGTTCCCGGTGTCCGGCTGCCGCCCGGCGCTCACACCATAGCCGGGCGCTTCGCCTGGGCCACCCTGCCCGACACCCTGCGCCTTCCCGGCGAAACCGGTCTGGTCCGGCTCAGCGTCGACGGTCGCGCGACAGCGTTTCCGTTCGTCGACGAACAGGGCCAAGTCTGGCTGCGCAAGCCCCCTGAAGGCTCCGCACCGGAAACCTCGCCGCTCAGGCTCGAGGTCGTCCGCCTGCTGCGAGACGCCGTTCCGATGGAAATCTCGACCCGGCTCGAACTCGACGTCTCGGGTGAAGCACGCGAGGTCCTGCTGGAAGGCTCCGTGCTGCCCGGTTTCGTGCCACTCTCCCTGGACAGCCCGCTCCCCGCCCGCATCGACCCGGACGGACGCCTCCGGTTGCAACTGCGCCCCGGCCACTGGAAAGTCGGCCTCACCAGCCGGGCCACACGGGACTTGCGAGAGATTGCCCTCCCCGTTTTCGCGGCGCCGTGGCCGGGGGAAGAACTGTGGTCGTTCGCCGCCGACCGCTCGATTCGCGTCGTCGAAGTTTCCGGCGCGCCCCCGGTCGATCCGCGGCTGACGCAGCTCCCTGAGGAATACCGGACGCTGCCGACCTACGCCATGGTCCCCGGCACCGCCTTGCGATTGGATCAGGTCCGGCGGGGCGACCCGGAGCCGGAACCCGATGCGCTACACATCCGCCGGACGCTTTGGCTGGATTTTTCCGGACAGGGGCTCACCATCCTGGATGACATTTCCGGCCGGGTCAGCCGCAGCTGGCGCCTGGACGCGGCGTCCACCATGGTGCCGGGACGGGTGACGGTGGACGGCCAGCCCCAGACCATCACCCGTCTCGAGGCCGGCCCCGGTGGCGTGGAAATCCGCAGAGGCGAGCTCAACCTGCAGGCGGAAAGCCGCTGGGAAGCCGGTATATCCTCGCTGCCCGCAACGGGCTGGAACGCCGACTTCGTGAGCGCGGCCGCCGAACTCCACCTGCCGCCGGGGTGGCGCCTCTTCGCCGCACCGGGTGCCGACCATGCCCCCGACTCTTGGGTCGGCCGCTGGTCCCTGCTCGACCTGTTCCTGGTCCTCATCACCGCCCTTGCGGCCGCGCGGCTGTGGGGATGGCCTGCCGGAACCGTCACACTTCTCACCCTCGCCCTCACCTGGCACGAACCGGATGCGCCGCAAAGCGTGTGGCTCTGGCTGCTCGGGGTCACCGCCCTGAGCCGGGTCATTCCTTCCGGCAGCTTCGCCTCGGCGCTGCGCGTCGTCCGGGTGATCGTCCTGGCCACCCTGGCGATCGCAAGCTTGCCGTTCGCGGTGCAACAGCTTCGGCTGAGCCTTTATCCGCAACTCGAGCCGCATGCCTTCTCCTTCGACTACGGCGACCGGGCGGCGGAGCCGGAGGCCGGCGCACCGGCCGCCCCGGCGGCGGCGCTGCAGCAGAAGCCGGGCTCGCTTGCGGAACCCCACACCCCGCCACCCGCCGACTTGACCCGAACCATCGATCCCGAGTCCCTCGCCCAGACCGGCCCCGGCCTGCCGCAATGGGACTGGAACCTGATAGCGCTGAACTGGAACGGACCGGTGCTGGCGGAGCAAGAGCTCAGGCTGCTGCTGATCCCGCCCTGGGCCAACCGCGGCCTGAATGTCTTGAGGGTGGCGCTGCTTGCCGTGACCGTTCTGCTGCTCCTGGGCTGGCGAACGAAACCCGGCGTTTCCGGGCTGATCCTGTTGCCGCTGGCCCTGTTCGCCGCGCCGGACGGCCACGCCGCTGAATTCCCGCCGCCGGCACTGCTCGACGAACTCCGGGTGCGCATCCTCGCGGCACCGGAATGCGGAACGGAATGCGCCCAGATCCAGCGGATGAAGCTCAGGCTCGGCCGCGGCGGACTGGCCATGACTCTCGAAGCGCATGCGGAAGACCGCGTCGCCATCCCGTTGCCGGTACGGTCCGCGCAGTGGATACCGTCCAGCATCCGGGTCGACGGCGCCCCGCCCACCGGTCCCTATGCCGACCCGGAAGGCACCCTCTGGCTGATGCTGAACCCCGGCATCCATCGCGTCGATCTGTCGGGCCCCTTGCCGAACCTTCCCAGCATAGACCTTCCTCTACCCTTGCGCCCGTACCGGGTAGACGTCGACAGCGAGGGATGGGAGATCGTCGGAGTCGACCCGAACGGCAGGCCCGAATCCCAGATCCAGCTCGTCCGCAAAAGCAGCGGAACCTCCCCGGAACCACGCAGCGACGACGCCCCCTTGCCGGTATTCCTGACGGTCGAACGCACCCTGCGGCTGGGGCTGGACTGGCGCGTCACCACTCGAGTGGCACGGCTATCGCCCTCCGACGCGCCGGTGGCGCTGACCATTCCGCTGCTGCCCGGCGAGGCGGTCATCTCGCCGGGAATGGCGGCCGAAAATGGAAGCGTGCGGATTCATCTGCCGCCCGGCATCGTCGATGCGAGCTGGGAATCGACCCTCGACAGGACCGGCAGCCTGGAATTGCGCGCGCCGCAGACCGACGACTGGAGCGAAATCTGGCGCCTCGACACCAGCCCGGTCTGGCACGTCGAAACGAGCGGCATTCCCGTGGTCCATCACCAGGATGCCGGAGGCAACTGGCTGCCCGAATGGCGCCCCTGGCCGGGGGAGACGGTGACCCTGCAGATCAGCCGCCCGCCGCCCCTCCCGGGCAACGCACTGACGATCGAAAGCAGCACGCTTGAGACCCGGCCAGGCAGCCGTGCAACCGACTCCGAACTGGTGCTGAGCATCCGCAGCGCGAAAGGTGGCCAACACAGCGTCACCCTGCCGGAGGGCGCCGAGCTGCAATCGGCCGAAATCGACGGCACCGCCCAACCCATCCGCCAGAATGGGCGCGCCGTCGCCGTACCACTGCATCCCGGGGAACAGGCCGTCCGGCTGGCGTGGCGCATACCGGCCGGAATCGGGCTGCGCACCGTGGCGCCGGCGGTCGACCTGGGCAGCGCCAGTACGAACAGCCGAACCGGCATCGAACTCGGCCAGGACCGCTGGATCCTCCTGGTTGGCGGTCCGCCCTGGGGACCGTCCGTGCTGTTCTGGGGCACACTGGGGGTGATAGTCGTCGCCGCGTTCGCCCTGGGAACGTGGCTGAACCGGTTGCCGCTCGAGATCCGCCACTGGCTGCTGTTGCTGGTCGGCCTGAGCCAGGTCCCCCTTTTGGCGAGCCTCGTCGTCGCCGGCTGGATCGTGGCGCTGAACTGGCGCCGAAGCGCGAACATGCCGCTCAAGCCGGAGCACTTCAACCTCGTCCAGACGGGCCTTGCCATCCTCACCGTGCTGGCGCTGAGTATCCTGCTGTCAGCCGTGCATCGAGGGCTGCTCGGCCTGCCCGACATGGGAATCACGGGCTATGACTCCAACGCCTATCGGCTCAACTGGTACACGGACCGGAGCGACCCCATGTTGCCCCGGCCCTGGGTCATCTCGGTACCGCTGTTTGCCTACCGGCTGCTCATGCTGGCCTGGGCCCTGTGGCTGGCCTACGCGCTGCTCGACTGGCTGCGCTGGGGGTGGGGATGCTTTGCCACCGGAGGACTCTGGCGGCAGAGCCCCAAGAGAGAAACCGCCTCTGCCGAACCACCGCGTACCGCTGATGCTACGGGCTCGACCGACCCCTGGCAGGCTTGAGTGAGGCTATCGAAAAGGCTTTACGCCCTCGAAAATGAACTCGCGTAGAACCGTGACCATCCGCTCGCAGGATTCCGAACCGAGGCCGCCTGGAGGCACGAGCGTACCTGCCTTGTCCAACAATTGCCAAAGTTCGTCCTCCCCGTGAACGACGCTGATGCCGGAACGAGTCATCAGCCACTTCGCCGTGAATTCCTGATGATCGTTGCGGTGCTCCCCCAGATCGGCACGCCGCGGCATCACGATCAGGGGCTTGCCGTGCTCGGCCGCACTGATGACGGTTCCCATGCCGGCATGCGCGACGATCACTCTCGCCCGCTTCAAGAGCTCCACGTACTCGTCCGCACTCAGCAGCTCGGCCCATTGCATAGCTGCCGGCCGCCAGGCGGTACGGCCGATCTGCCCGAAGACTTCCGCCTGAGGATTCCTTGCGGCCCAAGCGTCGACGGAGCGGGACAGCCGGTCGAACGGTACCTGGGAACCCACCGTCAGAAAAATCAAAGGACCGCTCCGATGTAATGCGGCCCTTCGGGGCGCGCGAGGTGCTCCCATTGGGTCAGCCACAAATCCGCATAGCGGCGCGCGAGGCGCCCGGACAGCGACATCCTGCCCACGTTGGCGATACTGTCGACCCAGACGGTACGCGCCCCCAGCAGCCTGCCGAAACGCAAAGCGAAATAGCCTGGCGCGGCACCGGTCGAGATCACGACGTCGGGCCGCTCGCGGAGAATGATCCAGAACAATTCGCAGATCAGCAGCGCTCCCCGCAGCCAATCCTTCTTGTTGGCATCCGTTACCAGATAAAACCGCGCGCCCGGCGGGATACTTTTCCGATAATCCGGAAAATGGGTCGCTACGAATGCCATGTCGCCGCCGAGGAGGGCATCCCGGAGCCGCATCAACTGCATCCAGTGCCCGCCGCCGGAAGCAACCGCGAGGATGCGCGGCCGCTTGCTCCCGTTGTCCATCAATCGGCTGTTGCTCCTTCGATAATCCATGGAAAGGAAAGATCAGTTCGGCACGATCATCCGCGCCCGCTTCCAATATCCGAAATAATCGAACTGCAGTGGCGTGGTATCGTTCCAAAGATACATGCCTATCGACCAAAGGTGCGGAGACACGGCGTTCGGAACCAGTGTCTGTCGGACCACGTTGGCGACCAGAGTGCCATTCACCCAAGCCTTGAAATATCCCTGCCCTCCGCTAGCCGCTGTCCGCTCATCGAGAAACGCGTCGATCACGACGTCGATGTCCTGCTGCGGCAGCAATCCTCCAATGCTTCCAACGTTGTCATTCTTTCCCTGAGCGAAATTTCTGATGTAGAAGCCCAGAGATAGACGCTGACTGTTGGCCGGATCGGTATCGAGCGACATTATCAGCGAGGGCGGAGAAGAATCCGGTTTGACCTGCCAGATGGTCGCCGGATGAACGTCAGTGGGCATAAACGTCCAGGACTTCGTCAGGTCAGCGCCGCCGAATCTGACGCTCAGATCCCAGACGAAGCGCCGCCGGGAAGGAATGTAGACGCTATTGAGCTGGGTTCTGAGCGTCCCTTCCACCACGCCATCCCCTGCCTTGTAGCCGATGGCCGTATAGCCGTTGGTCTTGAATACCCGTCCCGGAATACCGGCATCGGTGACGGTCCAGCCGTTGATGACCTTGGCCTTGCCTGCCGCGGAATCCCAGTAGTTGATCGTATCGAAGTCGGCGATGCCGATGTTCGGATTGACGAAAGGAACCGATCCGCCAAAGTCGAAAGTGCGTGGCTTGCCGCTCAGGTCGATGCGCTGGGTCTGGCTGCCGACGATGATGTCATACGGATCGGAAGCCACAAAAACCGAACCGGTGATGGTGGCACCCGGCGCAGGTGTGGGCGTCGGAGTCGGCGACGAAACCGGGGTCGGCGTGGGAGCCGGTGTTGGCGTCGCCGTGGGGTTCGGCGTCGGTGTGGCCCTGACCCTCGACGATTTGACTTTCGCCGCCGTGGCGGCCTGCAACGACGACGCCAGCACTATGAACGAGAGCACACCGGCGATGCGCCGGAAAATGCGGCGCTGCGGCGACGCCGCGCTACCCGAAAACAAGGAATCGAATTTCCCGCCCATGATATCCCCTCCACCAGGTCCTCAAGATTTCCGCCTTGGATCACGGCGACCCGCCGGCCCGATCGGCGAACGAACGGCTGTATTATGGTCTTGGAACGACCTACCCTGCCAAAAATTCCAGCGTCCCTACCTGCTTGCCGCATCCGCCCTTCCGGCAGCGGTGACACTCCGGTAAACGGCATCGAGCTGACGCAGGACGCCTCGTATTGCATGGTAGTTCACCGCGCGGTGAAATGCACTTTCGCGCAGCCGGCGGCGCAGCCCGGTATCCTCCAGGGCGACGACCAGCGACTCGGCCAGTGCTTGCACGTCGCCCGGCGGCACCAGCAGACCGCATTCTCCCTCGCCGAGGAGTTCGGGTATGCCCCCGACCGGCGTCGCCACGACCGGAACGCCAGCCGCCATCGCTTCCAGAATGCAGACGGGCAGCCCTTCGAAGTAGGAGGGAAGGACCAGCACCCGGGCCGCCGACAGCTCGGCGTCCTTGTCGCCCCCCCCAATCCAGCCCGGCAGTCTTACGGCATCGGATACCCCCAACTCCAGGGCGAGCCGCCTGACGGCCTCCGTTTCGCCGACGCCGGCAAGCGTGAACACGGCGTCGGGGACGCGTTTCAGCACGAGGGGAATGGCCCGGACCAGATCGAAGACGCCTTTCTTCTCCCGCAGACGTCCCAGGAACAGTACCTGCGGCCGCCCCGAGCCGCCCTCCGTCGGCAGGGCATCGGGAACACGCACCGGATTGCCTATGACCCGAACGCTCGCCCGAGGCTCGATGGCCAGCAGCACCTTGGACCAGGCTTCGGTCAGAGCGATCACGCAGGCGGCGCGCCGCAGGGTCCTCCGTATCCACCATTTCGCCGCGGGGCCGCATTCGCTGCCGTAGAACACGCCGAATTCGCCGCTGTGGACATGGAAGACATAGGGGACGCCGAACAGATCCGCCAGCGCGCAAAGCACGGATTTCCGCCAGAAACTGCCGCGCGAGGCGCTGTGGGCATGCACGATGGCCAGACGGCGCGCCAACAGCCGGGTCAGCAACCGTATCCCGGCCGCCGCCATGACACGAAGCTGGGTCGGAAGGGCGGGGCCCTCATACGAGCAGAGCCGTTCGATTCTCCAGTGGGACACGAATTCCGGTTCGAGGCAGGCGTCGACCACTGCCGCAATGCCGCCATTCGTCCCCGGACCGATCATCAAGACTCTGCGCATGGTTTCTCTTTCCCCGGAACGATCGGTCATGCGGCGGGGATACGCGACAACAGCCTGGCACCGCGCGGACTCCAGTCCGATACGAGCGTCCCTTCGGCGGCGCTCAAAGGTTTGGCCACGAGCGTTCCCACCACGCCGAGGAGCAGACAGACCGCAATGCTCGTCGGCATGTCGAAACGGATCAGCGGTCCCGACCACACCAGCGCGCCGACCCCCACGCCATACCAGGCGGCCAGACGAAGCATCCCTCCCCAAGCCAATTCGAAGGGGTATCCCCGCCGCCGCAGCGCAAGGATGATGCCGAAGTTGAAAAACGCCTCCGCTGCGATGATGAGTACTATCAGTTCGGTCAGGCTCCCGCCTGCAGTCAAGAGGAAAACCGCCACGGCCGGCACCGCGAGCAGCCAGAAACCCCAGCGGACATAAAGGTCTGTGGCCAGCACCACGTTGCAGGACAGCTCTACTACTCGGCGCAACGGAGCAAACCCGCCCGCTACCAGCATCAGGGCGACGATCGGCCCGGCTTCTCGAAAACGCTCTCCGCCCACGAGCGTGGCTCCCATCCCGCCGAAGACGATGAAATAAAGGACGACCGGCATGAGCAGGACCATGGACGATTTGAACCAGAGTCCGACCCGCAGCATGAAGCCGCCGAAGTCCCGGCGCCGGCTGAAAAACGCGATCAAGGTGGGTTGAATGACGCTGCGCAGGAGATCGGTCGGCAGGTAGCGGCGCACCTGGTCGGAAAAATTGGTGCTGAAGCCGAAGACCGCGGCGGCGTCGGCCCCAAGGATGCGGGCGACGATGAGGGTCAGCATCTGTGAGCCGTAGGCGAAGGCGAGGAGATAGCTGACGTAGGTATTGACCGCCAGCTTGAAAAGCTGCTTCCGGCGCGGCGGCGCCCAGTCCCCCGAAGGCGCCACCCGATGACGCAGTGACCACGTCTCGCGCAGCAGGAGCACAGCACCCAATGCCGTACTCCCGCAGGCCGCCATCAGTTCATAGCGCACGGCGTCCAGGGCGGCGATCTCACGCCCCGCGAACCAATCGGACGCCAGCAGAAAGGCCAGCGTCCCCGAGCGAACCACCTGGGCCGATTGGGCGGCACCCTGGCGCATCAAGGCGCCGAGCATCTGCTCCCGATAGAGGCGTCCGAATCCCTCCACGGCCAGGACCGCGCCGGCGAGGGACAACACCGGCGCCGCCGCCTCCATACGCAACAGGGACGCGACCTGTTCCGCATCGAAATACAGCACCATACCCGCACAGGAATAGAAGGCCATTTGGATCCCGGCGAGCCGGCAGATGACGGAGACGATCGCCCTCCCCGCGGCATGCATTCGATACTCCGGAAGGATCCTGGCCGTCACCCAATCCAGTCCCGGCGTCGAGAACGCAAGCCCCGTTTCCATGGCAGCCAGCGCGGCCATGTAGGTCCCGTAGGCATCCAGTGGCAGGACCCGGGCAGCCAGCGTGAACGCAGAAAACGTCAGCAATGCGGAAACGGCCCGCCCCGCCAGGTAGGCGAGCGCGCCGCGCCGGAGCGCGACGCCACCGTAAGGATTGCCGGAACCGCTCACTGAGCCACGCCGCCGGCCAGCTGCCGGTATTTTTCGGCGAGGCTTCTCGCGATGACCTCGTAGCTCCTAAGACCCGGTATCGCCCGCCGACCGGCTTCGCCCATGCGCCGCGCGGCCGCGGGGTCCCGCAGCAATTGCAGAATGCCCGCGGCGAACCCTTCAGGCGTCAGCGGCACGCAGAGACCCCCGCCGGTTTCGCCGATCAGGTAGGCCTGGTCGGGAAGGTCGTTGGCGACCACCGGAACGCCCCAGGCCATGTATTCGATGACCTTGGTCGGAGACGCCACTTCCAGTGAAGGCGTGCGCGCGCAAGGCGACAGTCCGATCTCGGCGGTCCGCAAATAACGGCGCGCTTGCTCCGCAGGCAGCCAGCCCGTGAACAGGACGTGGTCCTGCAACCCGAGTTCGCGCACCAGGGCATCGAACCAGAGCCTCTCGCCCGGGTCCTCCGCATCCCCGACGAAAACCAAGAGGGCCTGCGGAAATTCCTTGCGCACCGCGGCCATGGCCTCGATCATCACTTCGGAGCGGCGCGCCCGTTCCAGCGCCCCCAGATAGACCACGACGCGCCGACCGGCCAGGCGCGGATCATCCACCGGGGGGATGTCCTCGATACGCTCGGGAATCGTCGCCCCCATCGGCACCGGCGTCATGCGCGCGGCCGGCAGGCCATGGCTCTCCAGCATCGTCCGCATGGCATCGCTTTGCACGAAAACGTGGTCCGCAGCGGGCAGGACGAGACGATACAGCAGCCAGGAGGAAAGGCGCCCACGCAGCCGGAACAGCAGGCGCCGTCCCGGCCCGGCCAAGCCGGACGGATCGGGCGAACCGCGTTCCAGCCAGTAATCGGGGAAAGGGAAGGACATCCAGTAATAGAACGGCTTTCCCCGCAGCCGGGCCGCCCAAAGCCCCAACAGAGCCCCGAAAATCCTGTCCCGAACCTGAACCGCGGCATGGTCGGCGCGCACCAGCCGGAACAGGTCCAGCGCGAGCATCAGCCGCGCCCGGATCCGCCCCCCCCTGCCACGGGCGAGCCGGGTGAACGCCCTGCCCGCCTCCCAGGCGCACTCGCCGCCGTCGCCCTCACGCACGGCAACGATGTCCGAGTACACCCCGAACCTGGGCAGGTAACGGCCGAACAGCGTCGCCACGTCGACCCGGAAAGTGGGAAACGGCTCACGCGTGAGATAGAGCAGTCTGATGTTCATGGCGTTGCGGGAAATTCTGGGGGAGCGGATTTGGCCCGGACCAACCAAGCGAGATAGCCCAGGGTGAATGCGAACAGCAGTTCGTGGCTCGGACTGTTCATGAGGCTGTTCGAATACCACAGTGAAAACACATTGGCGGCGAGGCAAACCCTCAACGCCACCAGCCGGCCGCGTTCGGCGCCGTCGTCGCACCGTGAAAGCAGCCTGCCCGAGGCGCGCCAAGCGGTGATGAGCACGCCCAGAAACATGGCGGTACCAACGGCGCCCGAGTCCCAAAGCAGAGTGGACGCCGTATTCAGGTTGATGGCCATCCCCGGATATTTCCGGTTGAGGTGTCCCTCCACCAGCGTACCCGCGCCCGCGTAAGAGGCGCCCATTCCGTGGCCGAAAAGGGTTTCCGCCGGATTATGCAGCCCGTGCTCATGGAACCAGAAAGTCAGGACGGTGGTACGGTTGAGGCTGGCCTTGTTGCCATAGTAGCCCGCTGAACCGAAATTGTAGTCGATGGTGTTCTGCACCATCTGCTCCGGGGACTTACCCTGGATGGAGAACACCGAAAAATACAGCCAGGCCAAAACCCCCGTCAAAAGCACACCCGTGGTCAATGCCGCCGCGGCGACCGCCGGATTGCGGCGGATTTCCCGCGAAAACACCAGGAGGAACATCATGGGAAGCAGCACCAGGGCGATCTTGGTTTCCCCCAGGAACAGCGGCACGCCCAGTTCGACCGCGAACGCCGCAGCCCACAAGGTTGAAAGCACCCGCTCCCGCCACGCCGTCAACACATAGGCAAGGCAGGCAACCAGGAAGATGACCATGGTTCCGTTTTCTCCGCCGCCTTCGAAATTCGGCTCGAACGTCCCTGCGACGATGTCGATGGGAACGATGCCGCCGCCCATGCCCACGCGCAGCGGCACCAGGACGATTCTTTCGTAAAGCGCGACCGGCAACTGCAGAACTGCGGCTGACAGAAGAAAGCCGCCCCAGCCGTGGAAATGACGCCGCCACACCGCCGTCACGGGAGCCGTCGCCAGCACCAGGGCGAGTCCCAGCATCTGGTAGGAGCGCTTGACGCCCGCCAGGATTTCCAGCGCGGGCCCCTGGCCCAGCAGCGACGTGCCTGCCGACAACGCGACCAGAGCCAGGAACAGCATGAGGAAGCCGGGCAGCCGGACCCGCTCCCGCCAGCGCCCCAGAAAGAGCGGGAACAGCCCGGCCGCCAGCAGGAAGAAGCCCAACATGGACAAGGCCCAGGAAATCTTGGTCATGCGGGGGAACATCAGGAGCACCGCCCCGTTGACGACCAGGGTACCCGCCAGCAACAGCCAGACCGCGAAGTCGATCCTGGACAGCAGAAAGACACTCACGAAACCGCCCACGAAAACGGCGAGAACGATGGGCTGGCTGATCGAGGCAAGCCAGCCCGCAAAAACCGCGACGGCCGTCACGAGGCCGATTTCCCACGGCCGGTAAGCGAGCATCGCCTCCCCCGAACCGTGGGGTACGCCGGGACGCCGGCGCATGCCGCCCGGCGTCATGAGGTCAGGACCGCGCCCAGCACCTCGACGCCCGCGCCGGAAAGCTGGTCCCTGACCGCCGCGGCATCGCCGAGCCGGGTCGCATCGCGGCGGACCACGATGATGCAGCCCGCCGCCCGCGTCGCCACGATCCGGGCATCGGCGCTCTGCAGAGCGGGCGGGGTGTTCAACAGTACGATGTCGTATTGCTCCGCGGCGGCATCCAGCAGTCGGATGAAAGACGCCCGGCTCAGCAATTCCTGAGGATTGGGTGGCGGCGCACCGGCGGGCAGCACGCTCAGATCACCGAGCGCAGGAATGCTGCTGATCGCCTTCTCCGGACTGTGGCGCCCGGCGAGGACGCCCGACAAACCGGGGTCGCCGCACAGCTTGAACAGCCGGTGCAGCTCCGGCTCCCGCAAGTTTGCATCGATCAGCAAGATCCGCTCACCCAACTGGGAAAACACTACGGCGAGGTTCGCCGCCAACCGGCCGCACCCTTCACCCGGCCGCCCCGAAGTCAGGGCGAGCAGCCGCCGGTGGCCGCCGAACCATCGCAGCATCAGGATGCTGCGAAGGTCCCGCAGCGCCTCGCCTTCCGGCCCCGGCGGGCAGAAGGCCGCGATCAGTTCCGCATCGACGCTGGTATCCGATTCCGGCAGGCATGGATGCGCGAACTGGCGCGCCAGAGCCTGGCGCAGATCGTCCTCGCCGATCAGTCCCAGACGTAGCGCCGCTTCACCGAACCTCAGCCCATCCTCCTTCTGCTTTACGCCGATGGCCTCGATGTCCTTTTCTGACAGCTTCCCGGCATGCAGCAAGAGCTGTCCCAACTGGACATCGCTGCGAGGCAACGCCGGGCCTTCGGATGAAGGGAGATTTTTCATGGCATTCGTCGCGGAAGGTTCTGGTCATCCCTTGAGTGCGGACGGCGCGGCAAGCCGGAAGAAGCGCGGCCACGCCGTCCTTTCCGGAGGCATTTCGGCCAGGAGGGGCAGACCCAGTTCGTCGATGACATCTTCCGCAGAACGGATACGCCTGTCCTTGAACTCGAACAGGAGGACGAATGCCAGCCCCAGCCCGCTGCCCAGGATGACTGACAGCGCCAGATTCAGTGCCACCTTCGGCTTGCTGGGCTTGAGCGGGGGCACGGCCGGCGAGAGGACGACGATGTTGGTCCCCTCCAGCCGGCTCTCCAACTGCAACTGACTCGCCCGCTGCAACGCGGCATCATAGACCCGCTGGGCATTCTCCACCTCTCGTTTCAATACGCTCAGCTTGTCCTGCTCGGCACCCAGTGCGAGTATGCGTTTCCTCTGTTCGACCACCGCGCCTTCGAGGTCCGCCACGCGTTGGCGGGCGAGTTCGGCGGCGCGCTCGATGGCGCCCGTCGCGTTCGCCACCTCGGCGGCAAGCCTTTGCCGCAGACTGGCGACCTCGGCCGCCACGGCGCGCCGCTGCGGATGGTTCCAGTCATAGCGCGAACCGACTTCGGCGAGCCGGGCCTCGGCGCGCGCCAGCTCGGCCTTCAACGCCTGCAAGGCAGGGTTCTGCAACAGATCGGGAAGCGCGTCCACCCCGCCACGGGCCGCCGCCCTCACCTGCTGAACCCGCGCCTCACCGTCGTACATCTGGCCTTTCGCCGCCGCGAGCTGGGCGGACAGATCGGACAAGTGAGCGGTTTCCACGTCCAGCTTGTCGCCGGCGGCGAGCACGCCATGCGCGATCTGGTAGCTGGAAAGTTCGGCCTGCGCTTTTTCCAGTGCGCTCCGCAATGTCAGGACCTGCTCGTCGAACCAGGCCGCCTGGCGCTTCAACGGTTCCAACTTGAGTTCGACGTTGGCACGGATGCTGGTCTGGGCAAAGGTATCCGCCACATCCGCGGCGAACAGGGGATCGGAGGCTGCGAAAGAGATCGTGATGACGTCGCTTTCCCGCGACGGCGACACATCCAGGTCTTCCAGCAGCTTGTCCGCCGCCCAATCCCGGAATACCGCGCGAGAACCCGTCTTCCTGGCGACTTTTTCGAAGCGGTCGCGGTAAGCGGGAACCTCCGAGAGTTTCAGCGCATCCGCGACGCGTGCCGCCACGGCGTGGCTGCCGATGATGTCCACCTGGGTCGCGAGGTAACCGGCCATGAGATCGGACGGAAACGCCGAGCCGGTCAGCGGATCGCCTCCCTTGTAATCGATCACGACGGTGGTCGACGCGGTATAGGTTTTCGACATCGCGACGCTGGCCACCAGCGTGGTCAGTACGGTCACGGCCAGCGTCCAACCGAAGACCCGCCAGCGCGCGAGGAAAATCAGGATGAGCCGGTTGGCGCCCATGGATCAGAACCACCGCTCGCGCAGATACAGCACGTCATCCGGCTGCAGGGCATAAGAACCGTCCACCGTCGTCTCCCGCTCCACCCCGTTGGCGTCGCGCCGCTTGACGATCGGCGCGGGCCAGGTGTCGGTCCCCCGGGGCGTCAGTCCGCCGGCGGCGGAAATCGCCTGGCTGACCGTCATGCCCCGCTGAAGCCGGTAGGCGCCGGGCCGCTGAACTTCCCCGTAGACATAAAACTGCGGCGCCTTCGGAACGAAGAGCGTGTCGCCGGCCGCCACCTCGGGATTCTGACCGGCGCTTCCCTCGAACAAGGCATTGAGATCGATGACGAGCTTCTCGCCATTGGCACGCAGCAGCGTCGCCGTATCGCCCGCATCGGCCGTCGTCACCCCGCCGGCGGCGGCCAGCATGTCCAACACCCGGCTCTGCCTCTCGATCGGATACTTGCCCGGATTCCTGACCTGTCCCATCACTGCGACCTCCCTCGCCTTGAACTGGGAGACCACCACGGTGACATGCGGATCGCTGATGTATCCGCCCTGGCGCAGCTTGCCGGCGATGCGCCCTTCCGCCTCGGCGGCCGTCAAATCTCCGATGGCGATGGGACCGGTGAGCGGAAACGTGATGTTCCCGGTCTGGCTGATCCGGGTTTCGATGGCCAGCTCGGGATAGTTGAACACGCTGATCCTCACCACGTCTCCCGGTCCGAGCCGGTAGTCGCCCGCCTCGTGCAAGGGCGCATCGCCAGCCACGGCCCCCCAACCGGCCATCAGCCCCATGACCAAAGCGATGCGGCACCACGCCGCTTTCACGCCGGAACTAATCTTCCCGGGCATCGCGAGTCTCCTGTCTGTCAGATTGCACGTCCCGCAAATCCATCGGACCCGGCCATCAATAGGCGTTCTTCTGCTTCAAGACCACGCCGACGGTCTTCAGCAAGATCCACATGTCCAGCCAGAGCGACCAGTTGCGCAGGTACTCCAGATCGTACCTGATGCGCGCCGCCATCTTCTCGACCGTCTCGGTCTCGCCCCGCAGGCCGTTGACCTGCGCCCAGCCGGTGATACCCGGCTTCACCTTGTGGCGCACCATGTAACCCTTGATCAGCCCCCGGTAAAGCTCGTTGTGCGCAACCGCATGGGGACGTGGTCCCACGAGGCTCATGGTGCCCTGCAACACGTTCAAGAACTGGGGCAACTCGTCCAGAGAGGTCCTTCTCAGAATCGCGCCCAAGGGCGTCACCCGGGCATCCCCCTGTTTCGCCTGGGTCACCGTGCCGCCATCCTCGCAAACCGTCATACTGCGGAACTTGTAGACGAAAATCGGCTCGCCGTCCTCGCCGTAGCGCCGCTGCTTGAACAACACCGGCCCCGGCGACGACAACCGTACCGCCAGAGCGATCACCAGCATGACCGGCGCCAGCAACACCAGCGCCACCGTGGCGCCCACGATGTCCATCAGGCGCTTGCTCAAACCCCGTATCCCGATGAAAGGCGATTCGCAGACCGCCATCACCGGAATACCGGCCAGCGTGTCCCAGCGAGCTTGCAGCAGGTCCGTCATGAACAGATCGGGAACGAAATACACCGAGACCGTCGAATCCTTCAGATTGTCCAGCAACTCGAGGATCCGCGGTTGGCGGGCGATGGGCAAGGTGATGTAGACCGCATGCACCTCATGTTGCCGGAGAAACGCGGGCAAATCCGCGGTACGCCCGAGCACCGGCAGATCGCCGGGATCCGCGGTGCGGTCCGCCGGCCTGTCCTCGAAAAACCCGAGCACGTCCGTGCGCAGGAAGGCGTGACTCCTGATCGCTTCCGCCAGTTTCACCCCCATCTCCGTCACCCCGACGATCACCGCCTTGCGATGGTCGCCATACCGACGGAAATAGATCCTGACCATCGGCCCGACCGCAAGCTGCCCGAACAGCAGGATGAATGGTGTCGCGCCCGCCCAAACCACGAAACCGGGTTCGTCCAAAAAATCCTCGATACCGGCGACATAAGTCAGCAAAGCGACCACCGCCAGCGTAAAAATCCATCTCGCCATGGTATCGAACGCCGTCTCGAAAAAAGAACGTGCGGTCAGCCTGTCGTTCAACCGCGTCACCTTGAAGGTGTGGGAGACGACGATGAACACCAGAAAAAACATCAGGATGTTCGCTCCCTCCAGCGGATACCCCTCGAATCTAAGGCTTGCCAGAAATACCCCGGAAGCGACCACCGGCGCGAACAGCGTCTTGAGCAGAAAAACCAGAGGGCTTTCAAAAACCGAAGGAGCACTGACATGCGTCATACCCATACCTCTATCCTTGACAAGCAAATAGCCGCAATACTGGACGACCAACCACCAATGATGGCATCGAAACCATCGATGAGTCCACTTGGATGCTCATGCCCGAAAGATCTCAAACTTGGCTCTTACACCGAGCCACACAGAGCAGAGCCTGCCCAGAACGCCGAATCTAGGATTCAGCCACGTTTCGATCACAAAAAATACCCAAGGATCGCTCAGCCAAAATCTCACACCCCTAAGATCGGCCTTAGTAATCGTCCATGGCATCATCATCTTGGCCAAAAAGGTGTGAGGCAAACTGACGGCGAAGCCATCCGTTGCCCCTTCTTCTGACCCGGAACACTTCGGCAGGCCCAGCGCGACAAAATTCACTCCAGCCAGCAACGCATAATCAAGATTATACCAGAACCTAGGATTACACTCGATCAGATACAATATTCCAGAATCGGACGCCAGTCTCGCATCAAAGCAAATGACACCGTCGACCTGCAGGTATCTTGCAACCGTCTGCGCCAGCTCTATAAGCTCCCCATGAGGACGGAACCGGTATTCGCCATTCTTGCGCTGATATACCACACACCGCCTGCATATACCCTGCTCACAGAACAGACTGACGCAAATATCCTCCCCATCGATATACTCTTGCACCAACACCGGCGAATAATCTATAGCCTGCGCAACGCGCTCGTCAGGCCATTGATCGACTCTGGTTACCCCTACGCCGCCGTGATTGTTTACAGGCTTGGCCATCAGCGGCAACCCCATTTTTTCAACCGCTTCCCCGAGACCTCCGATATTCTTTGCCAGCATGCTCTTGGGATGCGGCAAGTTCAGTTCACGACAAAGGTCGGCAAATTTTTCCTTGTCGTTGAGACGACCGAAAGCAACAGCGGATGGCAATGGAAAACATCTGACGCGGACTTGATCTTTAATCCTGACCAATATCCCCGTCGTCGCGCCATCGCCAGGAATTACCTGATCGATCGCCTTTTCGCCGGCAATTCTGTTTATTTCATCCAGAACAACTGAAATGTTTTCGTCAACGAAATCGACCGGACATAAAATAAATTCACTGCAATAACGGGAAAATGCCAATAGCTTTGCGCGCCTAGTCCCCAGCACAATGACCTTGACCCCTGCCTGGGCCGCACATCGCAGAACACGATAAGGGAGGGGAGTATCCGTAGCCAGCAACAATACAACCGGAGACCGTCCTCCTGAAAAAACACCCTCGCTGCTCAATGACATAGCGATATCCATCCATAATGCTTCGCGCGTCAAAAACGCAAAACCACCCCAACTCCTAGACCATCATATTCGTAATTAAAAAACACCCGGTTCACCTTTCTTTTTTCATACCGGTACGTCAGAAAAATATCAACATAATCCACGGGCCTGTAGGTGAAACCGGCCTGCGCGGCGAAAAAATCGTCGACGCGGCGCGATACCGGAGTTCCGGAAGAATTGGCCCCGCCACCCCCGACGTAATTTCGGCTCTCCCATGAGAATTCGCCCGCGACTTCGACCTTCCGGCTCGTCTCCCATTTCGAAAGCAATTTGACGCCGTTGCCGACGAAGTAGCTGGACGCGACGTCCTGGTAGGCTTCGAGATTTTGCCAGCCGGAGATCTTTACACTGGTCTTGTCCGTCGGCAACCACTCCACGCCCATGCGCCAAATACAGCCCGAGTAATCGAACCATGGGGCCTGGGCGAAGGTCTGGGCAAGGTATCCGACATAGCCGTCGAAACGGGTCTTGACGGAAAACATATAACCGCCCACAAACTTCAGGGAATTGACCTCGTATTGGTCAAAGCTGAATTTCGCCGGATTTCTCTGAGGATAAAATCCAGCGCCATGGCGGTATTCGATTCCAGCCGAATTCCTGGTCGCATTCTGATACACCAGCTCCACCGTCTCGCCCAGCTCCTGGACGTCGTTCTGCCTCCGGTTGCGCACGCTGTGGCTGATTTCGTCCCACCGCACCCCGATTCCAGCACGCAGGTCCGGGGAAAACTGATATTTCACCTTTCCGAAATAAGCCATGTTGGTCAGCATGTCCTTGCGCGGGATGACGTAGTTTCCGAAGGCATTCAGGTATTGCTGATATTCGGCGCCGGCCTGGGTCGACCAAGCCCTGGAAACGTCCCAGATCCAGGAAGCTTCGTTGAGCGTAGACAGATTCTGCAGCGCCGTGTTCCTGACAAAAATGTTGTCATCGACGCCGAGATTCACATTCACTCGATGCGGCCCGGAATACCAGTTCACCTTGGCACCCGCCGAAATCCGGTTGACGAAATCGGCTTTGCTCCCGCCTTTGGACACGTTGTCGATCAGGGCGTTCGCCTCGGCGGCCGTGAGGCTCGAAGGAAGGCGGAACACATTGCTGTCGTACGTAAATGTATTGGATACGAACGGCTGAAACCAATCGGTCCTGTCCGCCACGGCCCAGGCCGGGCCCGTCGCGCAAACGAGGCAGCATCGCAGCAGCAGCCGGAACGCACCAGCCGGGTCAGGGACCATTTACGGAAATGTCCATATTGGAAAGGAAACCGTCCAATCGGGCGAAAAAGCGCGGCCGGAATCGCGGCATTCGCTCCGTCGATGCGGAAAAAAGGCCTACGCGCCCTTGTGCGTGGAACATCTCACGCATGCCGAGGTATGTTAATCGAGACGGGCGGCCGGAACCATGACTGTTGACGGCCCCACTTGCACCAACCCCCTCTATGCGAAGAGACTAAGCTCATGATCCGCCTGGAGACCAACCTCGAGTCTTGAGACCATGGCCAAGAGCACATTACCGCCGCGTCCACGCACCGTGGCCGAAGCGGTGCAGAGACTCCTCGAAGAGTTCGACGAACGGCAGAAGGCCGAAGTGGCCCTGACCTTCAACACCGCGCTTTACCTTCTGCATTTCAGCCTCGGCAGTTACATCCGCAAGACCTTCGGTCTATGGGCACCGGACAGCCCCTTGCGGCGTGACTGCGGACGCAGCGTGGGACGCGACGATCTGCCGCCGGACGAAGCCTCCGTCGTCATTGTCGAAGCGCTCTGGGAGCGGCTACAGCCTTACCGGGATCGCTACGCCAAGCCTTGAAAGGTATCCGCGCGGCTCAGGCCGGCGGCCGGAACTGGTACAGCCAGGTTTCGGTGAGGGCGTCGCCGTTGCCCTGGATGTAGAGGCGCAGTTCGACCGGAGCGGTACCGTCGGGGATCAGGTCGAAAATCGCCCGCCAACGGCGGGTATGAGGGATCGGCTCGATGAAAGCCCCCTGAATCGCCCCGCTGGAAGCCGTGACGACCGGCGCCGCCTTCACGGTGTCGCCCCACAACGGCTCCAGCGCCGCGCCGGCAAATTCCACCGCAAACTTGTAGACTCCGCGAGGCCGGGGCTTGCCGGGCTGACCGCCCCGACCGATGCGGGTCGCGACGCAGCGGGCGACGGCGGCCGGATAAGGTTCGTCGGCCAGCCAGTGCAAGCGATACCGTAAGCGGTAAGATGAACCGGCCTTGGGCGCCGCCGCCGGCCGCCAGTAAACACCGATGTTGTCGTGGATCTCGTCATCCGTGGGCAGCTCCACCAGTTGCACCGCCCCTTCTCCCCAGCCGCCGAGCGGCTCGACCCACAGGCTGGGTCGCCGCTCGTAATTCACGCCGTCGAGATAATTTTCGAACACCCGGTCGCGCTGGAGCAGACCGAATCCCTTGGGATCGTGGTCGACGAAACTCGATGTCACCGCGTACGGCTGATTGATCAGCGGTCGCCAGATGCGCTCCCCCGTACCGGTCCAAATGGCCAGGCCGTCGGAATCGTGGACCTCGGGCCGCCAGTCCTCCAACCTCCGCTTCTCCGACTCGCTGAACCAATACATCGAGGTCAACGGCGCGAGACCGAGCCGCTTGACATTCCGGCGCAGGAACACCGCCGCTTCGACCTCCTGCACCACCCCCTCTTTCCGCCAAGTGAGGAAGCGGTACGCTCCGGTGACGCTGGGGCCGTCCAGCAGCGCGCAGATGATGACCGGATCGGTTTCCGCCGCGGCGCCCTCGATGTAAAACTCGGTGAAATCGGGGAATTCCTCAGGCGTCGGCTCGGCCGCGTCGATGACGATGCCGCGCGCCGACAGACCGTATTGGTTGAGCGCGCCGATCGCCCGGAAGTAGGACGCCCCCAGATAGGCGATCCAGTCCTGCGTGCGCCAGTCCGAGCGGGTGCGGGCCTCTTGCAGACGGAAACCGGCGAAGCCCGATCGTTCCGGCATTTGCCGGGCCGGGCTGTCGCCCGGCATGTCGAAATACTCGGCGCTGTAGTAGATCTGGCGCGCTTTTCCATCCTCTACGACGTGAATCTTGACGGGTTTCTGGAAAAACTGGCCGAGGTGGAAAAACGTGACCGGATAAATGGACGGCCCTTCGGCGAACAAGGCGTCCTCGGTCCGGAACCGGATCTGCCCCCAAGCCTCATAATCCAGTTTACGCACCACCTCGGAGACGGCCGGCGGCGGCGAGTAGGGGCGCGAGGCGAGCGCCTCCGCCCGCTTGACCAACATCTCGTAGCTGAAGGGAAGGGATGGGCTGAACTTGAGCCCTTTCGGTTCCGCCCAGCTCCGCCCCAAGCCCGCCAGGAAGGGAGCGGCCAGCCCGAGCTTCGCGCCCAGGCGCATGAAATCGCGTCGACTCGTCTTTCCTATCATGAGTAACTCAGCCCTACGGAAGAAAATAGAAAGCAATGGCGAGGATGACATAGACCGCCAGCAAGTTGACTCCCTCCATCCAGTTCGACTCACCGTCCATCGCGATCAGGACCACCGCAGCGACGGCGATCGCGACCGCGACGACTTCGAAGGTGGAAAACACCAGATCCATGGGCTGCCCCATTACATGGCCGGCGAACACCAGGAGCGGGGCGACGAACAGGGCGATCTGGATGCTGGAGCCGATGGCGATGTTCATGGCCAGGTCCATGTGGTTCTTGGCCGCCATCATCACCGCCGTGCTGTGCTCGGCCGCATTGCCGACGATGGCGACGAGGATCACGCCGATGAAGACGTTGGTCATTCCGAGGTCGTGCGCCGCGTGCTCCACCGCCCCCACCAGCAGTTCGCTCATCCAGGCGACGAGCGCAGTGGCCACCAGCAGAATCAGCAACGACTTGCGCATGCTCCAGGCACCCACCCCGAGCGCCTCGTCGGTTTCCTCCGATGACTCGCCGACGTACAAATGACGGTGGGTGCGCAGGGTGAACACCAGGCTGAGGATGTAGGTGACGAACAGCACCAGGGCGATTTCCAGGCTCAGTTCCCGTTCATGAGGCTCCGGGTGCCCCTGGACGACCAAGTGGAAGATCGCGGGCACCACCAGAGCGATCGCGCTGAGCGCGGCCAGGGTGACGCCCAGGCCGGCGGCCGTACGGTTGAAATACTGGGTTTCGTGCTTCAGCCCGCCGACCACCACGCTGGCACCCAGCACCAGCAGGATGTTGCCGATGATCGATCCGGTGATCGAGGCCTTGACCACGTCGATCAGACCCGCCCGCAGCGCGAAGAAGCCGATGATCAGCTCAGCCGCATTGCCGAACGAGGCATTGAGCAGCCCACCCAGCCCCGAGCCAAGGTGTTCGGCGAGATATTCGGTGGCCTTCCCCATCTGGCCCGCCAGCGGGACGATCGCCAGCGCGGACGCAGCGAAAATCCATACCGGGTCCGCATGAACCCACTCCAGCACGATGCTGACCGGCACGAAAACCAGCAGCAACGCCATGTGATCGACTTCGAATTTCCCGACTCGCATACCTTCCAGCTTCGACCTTCTAGAACAATCCGCCCGTCTTTGGACCTGGCGCTCGACGCCCAATGATCCCACAAAACGGCGGGCTTGCCGCAAGGACACCGCTGGCAGTAGAGAGCGGGGGAATGCAGCCGCAGGTGGCGAAAATCAGCGGGCACGCTGGTAAATCCCGATCAGCTCGGCCTGGCCGAGCACATGCCCGGTCATGGCCTGTTCGAGTTTCGCCTTGTCTGGCCGGTGCAGATCGGGCAACACGGTGTCGAGGGCATAGAGTTTGTGGAAATAGCGGTGGCGGCCGATCGGCGGGCAGGGGCCGCCATAGCCCGTGCGCTTCCAGTCGTTCAACCCCTGCAGCGTACCGGCGGGCAGCGCCTGGACCGCCTCGGGCAAACCCGGCGCCTCGGGAGGCAGGTTGTACAGCACCCAGTGAACCCACGTCATGCGGGGAGCCCTGGGATCCGGGGCGTCGGGGTCGTCGACGATGAGCGCCAGACTGCGAGTGCCAGGCGGCAACCCCGACCAGGTGAGAGGCGGCGAAACATCACCGCCGTCGCAGGTGTATTTTCGCGGTATCTCGCCGTTTGGCGGGAACGCCTCCGAAGTGATGATCAAAGCCATGGCCGTTCCTCCCCCTGCCGCTTCGGCGGCATTTGCGATCCACACCGGCGGAAGATGCAAAAGCATCGCGAGCACCCCGCCACGGAAAACGAAGTTCCAGTCGAAACGTTTCATCACCCCTCTCCCGTAACCAGGACTTCCAAAGTCGATCTTCCCACTCCAGGATCGGCGGGTTCAAGACGACTGGCGCCGTCGCTCATTCCACCCGCGAGATACCCGGCGCCCTTCCGCTCCGTTGCGGCGACCAGTAGCCCCAGTCCGCCCCGCGCCAGCGGGCCGGTATCAGATCCCAATACAGCAGCGCGCAGCGGAACACCGAATGACAGGTCTTGCGCCAAAGTCCGCTGTCCAGCCGGCGGTGATCCCGCGCATAGACCGGAAGCGAAGGTTCGAACCGGATCCGGTAGCCCGCCCGCTTGATCCGCCAGACCAGCTCCGAGTCTTCGTTGCACACCAGCGCCGGATCGAATCCGCCGACCGCCATCAGCGCATCCTTCCGGACCAACAGGTTGGACCCGGTGGCCGCCGGAATCCCCAGCCAGTGTGAACATTGCTGTCCATAGCCGAACCAGCGGTAATACGCGGCGAAACGGTCACGCGACAGTTTGGGTCCATAGACCACGGCCGCGTCCATCACTCTCTCCAGCGCCTCGAAATATCCATCCGGAAACACGATGTCGGCATCGGTGAACAGCAGCCAGTCGGTGAGGGCCACCTCCGCACCCAGTTGCCGCGCCTGTGTGATCGTGCTCCTGCGCCGCAGCACCTGCGTCCGGGCGGGACGCTCCCGCTGGATGATGTCCGGCGTCTCGTCCTCGCTGGCGTCGACGACGATCAAGTGCACCGCTTGGGGCAGCGACGCCAGAAACGCCCCGATATTGCCGGCCTCGTTGCGGGTGGGAAGAACGACGGTGATGGATTCCAGATTCATGGTTCGCCCTCTTGGTATGGTTTGTTTCCAAAATCACGAAAAGAACTAAAATCCCGTTGGATAACACAGCGATGTTACGAGACGGCCGACTTCGGCGGCGGGCTTTGTCTGCCCGGTCCCCTGGCCTATAATGCGCCTCCAGCTTAACGCAAGAAAACGCGAGGCGTCTCTTCGTCCCCTTCTCCCACAAAGCGGGAGAGGGCTGGCATGAGGGGAGCGATCATGCCGTTCAACCGTAGGAAGCATCAAAACGTGAGCAACTCTTTCATCTTCACTTCGGAGTCCGTCTCCGAAGGTCACCCCGACAAGATCGCGGACCAGGTTTCCGATGCGGTGCTGGATGCGATCCTGGCACAGGATCCCAAGGCCCGCGTGGCCGTGGAAACCCTCGTGAAGACCGGCATGGTCGTGCTCGCCGGCGAAGTCACCACCTCCGCCTGGGTGGACACCGAGGAACTGGTGCGCAAGGTCGTGCACGAGATCGGCTACGACAACCCCGAAATCGGCTTCGATTGGCAGAGCTGCGCCGTCCTGACCGCCATCGGCAAGCAGTCGCCCGACATCGCCATGGGTGTGGACGAATTCGACGACCACGAACAGGGAGCGGGCGACCAAGGTCTGATGTTCGGCTACGCCACCAACGAGACCGACGTGCTGATGCCGGCACCGATCACCTATGCCCACCGTCTGGTGCAGCGCCAGGCCGAAGTCCGCAAACACAAGGTGTTGCCCTGGCTGCGCCCGGATGCCAAGAGCCAGGTCACTTTCCGCTACGAGGACGGCAAGCCGGTGGCGGTCGATGCCGTGGTGCTCTCGACCCAGCATGCGCCAGACGTGGCGCAGAAGGACATCCGCGAAGCGGTGATGGAAGAAATCATCTACCATGTCCTGCCGCGGGAGTGGCTGCACAAGGACACCAAGTATTTCATCAATCCGACCGGCAGCTTCGTCATCGGCGGCCCCGTGGGCGACTGCGGACTGACCGGACGCAAGATCATCGTCGACACCTATGGCGGCATGGCCCGCCACGGCGGCGGCGCCTTCAGCGGGAAGGACCCGTCCAAGGTCGACCGTTCCGCCGCCTACATGGGCCGCTACGTCGCCAAGAACATCGTGGCCGCCGGTCTGGCCGAGCGCTGCGAGATCCAGGTGTCTTACGCCATCGGCGTGGCCGAGCCGACTTCGATCAGCATCGAGACCTTCGGCACCGGCAGGATCGCCGAGGAGACGCTGGTCAAACTGGTGCGCGAGCACTTCGACCTGCGTCCGAAGGGTCTGATCACCATGCTGGACCTGCTGCGGCCGATCTACCGCCCGACCGCCGCCTACGGCCACTTCGGCCGTACCGAAGGCACTTTCACCTGGGAACGGACGGACAAAGCCGACCTGCTGCGCGAAGCGGCCGGCCTGCCGATCGCCTGATTCAGATCCAGAGATTTGAGCCGCCGGTTTCCGGCGGCATTGTCCGCGCCGAGGAGCGCTGCGACGGCCCGTCGAGGGCCGCCAGGCTCGGCGGGGACAATCGGTTTTCCAACGGCGCTCTGTTTATCTCCACCGGCCGCGGCTGCCGACGGGTAATCAGAGTCTCGCCCCGGTGGAGACCCGACAAAGAGGTATTCATGAACGCTGTAGCAAACGCCGCATTCGACGACTACAAGGTCGCCGATCTCTCCCTGGCCGGCTGGGGCCGCAAGGAAATCGCCATCGCCGAGACCGAAATGCCGGGCCTCATGGCGATCCGCGAGGAATACCGGGCCGCTCAGCCGCTCAAGGGCGCCCGCATCGCCGGGAGCCTCCACATGACCATCCAGACCGCGGTGCTGATCGAGACCTTGGTGGCCCTCGGTGCCGAAGTGCGCTGGGCATCCTGCAACATCTTCTCCACCCAGGACCACGCCGCCGCCGCCATCGCCGCCGACGGCATCCCGGTGTTCGCCTACAAGGGCGAGAGCCTGGAGGACTACTGGGAGTACACCCACCGCATCCTGGAATGGCCGGGCGATGTCGGTCCCAACATGATCCTGGACGACGGCGGCGACGCCACCCTGCTGGTGACCCTGGGCGCCCGGGCCGAGAAGGACGCATCCCTCCTCGCCAACCCGACCTGCGAGGAGGAGGAGGTGCTGTTCGCGGCCATCAGGAAGAGGCTGGCAGCCAAACCGGGCTGGTACTCCAGGATCCAGGCAGGCATCAAGGGGGTCACCGAGGAAACCACCACCGGCGTGCACCGCCTGTATGAAATGCAGGCCAAGGGACGCCTGCCGTTCCCGGCCATCAACGTCAACGACTCGGTGACCAAGAGCAAGTTCGACAACCTCTACGGCTGCCGCGAATCCCTGGTGGACGGCATCAAGCGCGCCACCGACGTGATGATCGCCGGCAAGATCGCCGTGGTGCTGGGCTACGGCGACGTGGGCAAGGGCTGCGCCCAGTCCCTGCGCGGCCTCGGCGCCACCGTGTGGATCACCGAGATCGATCCCATCTGCGCCCTGCAGGCCGCCATGGAAGGCTACCGCGTAGTGACCATGGACGAGGCCTGCGACAAGGCCGACATCTTCGTCACCGCCACCGGCAACGTGGGCGTCATCACCCACGACCACATGGTGAAGATGAAGGACCAGGCCATCGTCTGCAACATCGGCCACTTCGACTCGGAAATCGAAGTCGCCGCGATGAGGCGATACACCTGGGAGAACATCAAGCCCCAGGTGGACCACATCGTCCTCCCCAACGGTCGCCGCATCATCCTGCTGGCGGAAGGCCGGCTGGTGAACCTGGGATGCGCCACGGGGCACCCGTCCTTCGTGATGTCCAACAGCTTCACCAACCAGACCCTGGCCCAGATCGAGCTGTTCTGCCACGGCGCCAAGTACGAAAACAAGGTCTACGTGCTGCCCAAGCATCTGGACGAGAAGGTGGCCCGCCTGCACCTGAAGAAGATCGGCGCCCGGCTTACCGAACTGTCCGACGAGCAGGCCGCCTACATCGGCGTGCCCAAGGAGGGCCCCTACAAGCCGGACCACTACCGCTACTGACGAAGCAATGGCCTTGTCTCCGGACCCCCCCGGCTCCGGAGGCGGGCCTTTCGAGCCTGCTCAATCCGACGGCCTGCCTCGTGCAGGATTTCGTTTTCCTCGACACGAAGGCCACAGCGACGTTCCTCATCCTCTGCGAGAGGACTGGGGCGATGGGGAGTGCAATGAAGACTCAGTTGAAATATCCGCGGGAATTCAGCTTCGAATTCTTTCCGCCGAAAACCGAAGAGGCGACGGAGAACCTGCGACGCACGCTGACCAAGCTCGCGCCGCTCAAGCCGCGCTTCTGCTCCGTGACCTTCGGCGCAGGCGGCTCGACGCGCGAGAAGACTTTCGAAACGGCGTTGGAGATTCAGCAGACCACCGGCATCGAGTGCGCTCCCCACCTGTCCTGCATCGCCTCCACCCGCCGGAGCATCCGCGAAATCCTCGAAGCCTACCGCTCGCACGGAATCCGCCACATCGTGGCGCTGCGTGGAGACATGCCGTCCGGCATGCTGTCGGCCGGCGAATTCCGCCACGCCAACGAACTGGTGGAATTCATCCGCTCCGAAACAGGGAGCCATTTCCACATCGAGGTAGCGTGCTACCCCGAAGTTCACCCACAGGCGGCCAGCGCCGAGAGCGACCTGAAGAATTTCAAGCGCAAAGTGGATGCCGGCGCCGACAGCGCCATCACCCAGTATTTCTACAACCCGGAAGCCTATTTCCGGTTCGTCGACGACTGCGAACGACTCGGCATCGACATTCCAATCGTGCCAGGCATCATGCCGATCACCAACCATTCCCAACTGGTGCGGTTTTCGGACCTGTGCGGCGCCGACATTCCGCGCTGGATCCGCAAGCGGCTGGAAGCCTTCGGCGACGATCGCAAAGCGATCCGTGCCTTCGGCCTGGAGGTAGTGACGGAACTGTGCCGGCGGCTGCTGGAACAAGGAGCTCCCGGCCTGCACTTTTACACGCTGAATCGGGCCGAAGCCTGCCTCGAAGTCTGGAAAGCGCTGGGGTTGGAACCGGCCTGATGAAGGACGGGCGGACACCGCCGGCCGGCGCGGTGTCCGCCTTGGCCAGCTAAGCGGCGTCGGCGAGAGCGTTCCGCAGTTTCTTCATCGCGCTGCTCTCGAGCTGGCGGATACGCTCGGCCGAGACGTTGTAGCGCGCCGCCAGATCGTGGAGTGTGAGCTTGTCTTCGCTGAGCCAGCGGCTGGCCACGATGTCACGGCTGCGTTCGTCGAGCTGGCCGATGGCTTCCTGCAGTTTTTCCTGCTGGCGGTTTTCCCATTCGCTGTGCTCGATGAGCAGCGCCGGGTCGCCTCCTTCCTGCTGGAGATAATGGATGGGCGCATGACTCTCGCGGTCGTCGCCGTCGTCCTCGCCATGCGCCTCAAGCGCCATATCCGGGTTGTTCAGCCGGTTCTCCATCTTGTAGACGTCTTCGACGTCCACGCCCAGCTCGGCTGCCACCGCCGCGGCTTCCTCGGGAGTGAGCCAGCCCAGGCGATTCTTCATCTTGCGCAAATTGAAAAACAGCTTGCGCTGGGCTTTGGTGGTCGCAATCTTCACGATGCGCCAGTTCTGGATGATGAATTCATGGATCTCGGCGCGGATCCAGTGCACGGCGAACGAGACCAGCCGCACGCCGACATCCGGGTCGTAGCGCTTGACGGCTTTCATCAAACCGATGTTGCCCTCCTGGATCAGATCCGCCAGAGGCAGCCCGTAGCCGAGGTAACCCCGCGCGATGTAGGCCACGAAACGCAGATTCGCCAACACCAAGCGCCGGGCAGCCTCCAGATCCTGCTCGTCACGGAAACGGATCGCCAGTTCCCGTTCCTCATCGGCATCCAGCCGCGGCAGACGGTTCACCGCGGCGAAATAATCGTCGATGGACCCCAGCGGCAAATGGGTCGGGAGAGTCAATTCGTAAGTCATGGAATGCCCTGTTATGGTGGTGATGGGTTTTAGCACTCGTCCCTTTTGAGTGCCAAAACTAGCGCAAGTTCCTGGCTTCGGCAAGCCCTCGGCCCTGCCACTCACTCGGGGCGCACGTCCCGCAGATGCTGGATGAGCACCGCAAAGGCCCCGGCCACCCCGAGGAAACAGGCGATGCCGACCAGCGCCATGGTCTCCTGGAAACCGAGAAAGGCCAGGGTAAAGTCGCTACCATAGAGGACGTTGAGTTGGCGGATGGGAGCCCGCACGATCAGCAGCATGACGCCGACGACGATCCAGGCGCCGAGGCTGCCGAGGAAACCGTACCAGAAACCGGTATAGAGAAACGGCCGCCGGATGAACCGGTCGGTCGCGCCCAGCAGCTTCTGCACGACGATTTCCTCGCGGCGGCCGTAAAGTTCCAGACGGATCGTGTTACCGATGATGAACACCACCGCGGCCGCCAGCAGCGCCCCGAGGACGCCGAAACTGCGCTCGGCGACCTGGAGCAGGGCATGGAGCCGGTGCATCCACTGGATGTCGCTCTGCACCAGATCGACTTCGGGCAGGGCTTTGAGTTCGGCCACGAGGCGTTCGACCTGTTCGGGCTGGGTCAGCGAGTCCTTCGGCCGTATGCCGATCACCACCGGCAGCGGGTTGAAATTCAGCGCCGACAAGGCTTCGCCGAAGCCGCTATAGGTCTTCAGTTGCTCGATGCCGGCCTCCTTGGTGACGAGCCGCGTCTCGGCGATCTGCGCATGATTTTTCAACCGCTCCGCCAGCCTGCGCCCGGCGTCGTTGGACAGATCCGGCTTGAGGTAAAGCGAAATCTCGTTGGTCGCTTCCAGGTCTCCGCCGACCATGCGGAGGTTTTTCACCAGTACGTGGAAACTGGTGGGCAGCGCCAGCGTGGCGGCGATGACCAAGAGTGTGAGTGCCATGGCGAAAGGCGTGCGCCGCATCCGCCGCAGCGCCTCCTTGGCGGTATGCAGGTGCGAAACCAAGTAGCTCTGCAGCCGGTCGACCGGACTCGGACCGCTGTGCCGCCGGGCCGCAGACGTGCCGCCCCACCGCTGAGCACGCCTGCGCTGCCGTTTCATGCGCCCACCTCCGACAGACTTCCGCGCTGAAGGCGCAGGACCCGCCCACCACACCGTGAGATCAACTGCTCGTCATGGCTGGCGATGAGCAAGGTCACGCCGAGATCGTTGAAATCGCGGAAGATGTCCATGACCTCCCGCGCCGCCTCCGGATCGAGGTTGCCGGTCGGCTCGTCGGCCAGAATGAAGTCCGGCTTGTGGACGATCGCCCGGGCGATGCCGACGCGCTGCTGCTCGCCCCCGGACAGGGTCTGCGGCAGCCGCTTCTCTTTGGACAAAAGGCCCACCTTGCCGAGCGCCGCACGCACCCGGCGGCTGACCTCACCCGGATTGAAACCGGCGATGACCAGCGGCAAAGCCACGTTGTCGAACACCGAACGGTCGTACAGCAGCTTGTAATCCTGGAAGATCAGGCCGAGCTTGCGCCGGATATAGGGAATCTCCCGGTTGGAGGCACGGGTGATGTTCCGGCCGTCCAGCACGATCTGGCCACGCGTGGCCCGCTCGATCACGGCGACCAGCTTGAGCAGGGTGCTCTTGCCGGCTCCCGAATGGCCGGTGAGGAACACCCGTTCGCCGCGCCCGATGTGGAAGCTGACGTCGTGCAGGGCTTCACCAAACTCGGGATAACGCTTGTAGACCTCTTTGAATTCCAGCACGGCCTCAATGCAGGCGGGTGGTCCCGCTCGTCTCTTCCTCGGCGAACAAGGCATCGATGAACTGGACGGCGTCGAAGTCGCGCAGATCGTCGATACCCTCCCCGATGCCGATGAAGCGGATGGGAATGCCGAACTGGCGCGCCAGGGCGAAAATCACCCCCCCCTTGGCGGTGCCGTCCAGTTTGGTCAACACCAGCCCCGTCAGGCCGACCGCCTCGTTGAACAGCCTGGCCTGGGACAGGGCATTCTGGCCCGTGCCGGCATCCAGCACCAACAGCACCTCGTGCGGCGCGGTCTCGTCGAGACGGCCGATGATGCGCTTGATCTTGCTCAGCTCTTCCATCAGGTTCGACTTGGTGTGCAGACGCCCCGCGGTGTCGGCGATCAGGATGTCGACCCCGCGCGCCCTGGCGGCCTCCACGGCGTCGTAGATCACCGAAGCCGAATCGGCTCCGCTGTGCTGGGCGATCACCGCGATCTTGTTGCGTTCGCCCCAGGTCTGGAGCTGCTCGACCGCGGCGGCGCGGAAAGTGTCCCCAGCGGCCAGCATGACGCTGTGGCCCTCGTTCTGCAGCCGTTTGGCGAGTTTGCCGATGGTCGTGGTCTTGCCCACGCCGTTGACCCCCACCACCAGGATGACGAAAGGCCGGACCTCCGGCGGGATGACCAGCGGTACGCTGCAGGGGCGGACGATGTCGAGCAGGCGGCCGCGCAGACGGTCACGCAGCGCCCGGCCGTCTGGCGGCTCCTGCCGGTCCAGGTCCGAACCCAGATCGGCGATGATTTCTCGCGTGACAGGGACGCCGACGTCGGCCATCAGCAGCTGCTCTTCGATCTCGTCCAGCAACGCACGATCGATACGCCCCCGCCCAAGGGCTGAAAGCAGACCGGTGAGGCTGCTGCGGGTCTTGCCGAGCTGTCCGCGCAAACGCTCGAACAGGTTTTCCGGCGCTGGCGGCGGCGGTACCGCGGCAGCCGGCGGGCGCACCGGCACCTCTGCGGGAACGGCGGCGGCTTCGGGCAGGCGCCGGCGCAGGTAGACATTGATGTGCACCACGTTGAGCAGCAGCAGCGCGGCCACCGCCTGGTGCGCGACGGCGACCGCCACCGGCAGTCGCAGCAGGACACTCAGCACCCCGAGCCCGACCTGGAGCAACAGCAGGAAGCTCAGCAGCACTGCCGGCTTGCTGATGGGGGCCGCATTGCGGTTGGAACTGGCCCCCATGGCCAACAGGCTCAACACCAGGAACACCGCCACGGCACCGAGCCGGTGCGCGAAATGGATGGCCGCCCGCGCCTCGACCGGCAGCACCCCTCCCGCGTAGTCGGCGGCGACGTTCGGCCAGAGCGTGAAGGCACGCCGCCAATCCAGCTCCGGCCAGGGCTGCCCCAGGCAGGTAGGAAAATCCGGGCAGGCGAGGCCGGCGCGCTGGGCCTCGGTCCAGCCACCCAGGGCGATCTCGGCCAACAGCAGCGCCAGCCCCAGACGCGCCAGAAAACGCAAACCCGGTGCTCCCCGCACCGCCCTCTCGTCCACCTCCGCCTTGACAGCCAGATACAGCCAGTAGGCGCAGCCGAGGGTCAGAAATCCGGTGAACAGGTGTGCGGCGGAAACCAGCGGCATCGGCGCGGCATAGTGCCCCCACAGGCCCAGCCCGGCCTGCCCCGCCGCCAGGAGCAGCAGCGCAGCCGCCAGCAACGCAGCCCTCCCGCGGTGCGCCGGCAGCCACCCAATCATGGCCATCAGGACCAACGCCAGTATGCCGAAAGCCCCGCCGAGATACCGGTGAACCCAGCCCAGCCACAGCCACTTCAGCGCCTTGCCGCCGACCGCGGCCATCATCGCGGCGGACTGCTCGTCGGCGACGGGTGCGCCGTAACAGCCGGGCCAGGCCGGGCAGCCGAGGCCGGCGTCGGCGATACGGAGGAAAGCGCCGATCAGCAGCGCGCCGAACAGGAGGATCAGACCGAGAAAAGTGAGCTTTCTGAACATGGTTGTTGTTCTAAAGTTATAGGCCATCCAGCGTCAGCCGATCTGGGAAGCGCGGAGCAGGTGCTTGAGATCTTTCAGCACGCCATAGGGATCGAAGTCCGCATCGTAATACATCATCAGGTTGCCGAGCGGATCGAGCAGGAGAATCTGCCCCGGCTGCAGCGGTCCGCCGACCGCCTTTTCCAGCTTCTCCCTCAGGGCGGGCGCAAGACCGGCCACGGCCAGGAATTCGTCCTGCCGCAGCCAGTCGGCCAGCGCATCCGCCGCCCCCGGATCCGTCAAGAGGAGGAGACGGCGCACCCGGGGAATTTCCTTGTTCAACATCAGCCGCATCTGCCGGGTCTTGTACAGGTTCTGCCGACAGACTTCGGCACAAGGGCCATCGGCGACGCTCAGGACGATCCAGCGCCCCCTGAGCTGCGCCATCGATTCGGAAGACGTGACCGGAGCCGCGAGCAGTTCGCCGTAGTCCAGCGGTATGGCGGGAGTGATGAGGTGCCCGACGTTACCCAGGTCGCCCATCACCCACTGCGGATGGCGGGCGAAATACCAGGCCGCGGCGAACGGCACGATGCAGATCAGGGCGATGATGATGATGGTACGCTGGTTTCGCCGCTGGGTCGGAGTGAGTGCCATGGCTGTGAGAGGGTTCAAGAAAAATCATCGAGAAAGGTCTGGATCCTGCGCTGCGCCCATCCTGAATCCATGGCGGAGAAACAGCCCCAGGGCGATGGCGGCGAAGGAAAACCACTGGATGGCATAGCCCGTGCTCTGATCCGGATCGACGTTGGCTGGCTTCCAGTCGCGGACGAAACCTTCGGCCTCCCCTTGGTCCAGCAGCACCTGATAAGGCAGCAGACGGTAGCCGAGGCGCCGCTCCAGCGCCTGACGCTCCACGACCTGCACCATCGCCGGCCAGCCTGGCGCCGGGATTTCCGCCCCCTTCAGCTTCCAACCCACGGCCGGGAAACGCTCCACCATGCCGGTGAGCTCGACGGCGAGCGTCCGGATCGGTAGCTCGGGCAGCCGCCGGCGGTCGGCTCCTGCGGGGATCCAGCCCCGATTGACCAGCACCCCCAGGTCCGAACCCGCGAGCCGGAGCGGAGTGAGCACGTGATAACCGGCCTTGCCGTCGTGAATCTGGTTGTCCAGCAGGAACTGATGCCCGGCATCGTATTCTCCCTTCAGCGCCACCCGCCGATAGCGTGGCGGCCCGGCCTGTCCGGCGGGAGAATCGAGCCGCAGCGGCGGTTCGACCGACTGGCTGGCCAGCTGCGCCAGCAGCGCCCGCTTCTCGGCGGCCCGGTTGAGCTGCCAGGCTCCGAGCAAGCAGAACAGAGGCAATGCCAGCGCGATCCCGACGACCGCAACCCCCGCGGGTTTGAAGCTATAATGCCTCATTTCCCAACCGTGGCGGGTGCGCCGCACCCGACGTCCAGGAATCCGAACATGCTGCCTAAAGTCCTCATCGTGCTGGTACTGGTCGTGATCGTCGCCAGCCTGGGTTCCGCCTTGTTCTATCTGGTCAAGGACGGCGACCGTCGTTCACCCAGAACCGTGCGCGCCCTGACCGTGCGCATCGGGCTGTCGATCGCGCTGTTCCTGGCGCTGCTGCTGGGGTACGCACTGGGCTTTCTCCGTCCGCACGGACTGCGGCCCAACGCGCCGGCCCAAACCCCCGCACCGGCCGCGGCCAATCCACGCTGAGCAAAGCCGGAACCCGCCAAAGGCCGCATATGATACCCGCTGGCCCGTCCTTTTCCCACGCAAGCGCTCGGCTCACCCGCTACGCCGCCGCAAAGAGATCACCATGATGTTCCCGGTTCTGCGCCGTTTCGGCGGACTCCTGCTCGGCGCTACGCTCGTTGCCTGCCAGACCGGGGAAGACGAAACCCTGCTCTCGGGCGATGTGCAGGGGACCACTTACCACATCAAGATGGTGCTGGACGGCCTGCCGGCCGACCAGACCGAATTGAAGCGAGCCGTGGATGCCGTCTACGACGACATCGACCTCAAGCTGTCGAACTACCGGGAAGATTCGGAAATCTCCCGTATCAACCGCGCAGCCACGACCGACTGGCTGACCGTTTCGCCCGAGATCGCCGAGCTGGTCGACATCGCCCGCCAGGTGCATGACAAGACCGACGGCTGTTACGACCTGACGGTCAAACCCCTGTTCGACCTGTGGGGCTTCTCGCGCCATCAGACCCGCGTGCCGACCGACGCCGAAATCGCCGCGGTGCTGCCTCACATCGGCATGGACAAGCTGGAAGTGGACGTTCCCGGCCGGCGCCTGCGCAAAAAGGATCCAGCGCTTCGCATCGACCTGTCCTCCATCGCCCAGGGCTACACCGTCGGCCGGGTAGCCAGCCTGCTGGAAGCGAAGGGCATCCAGAACTACCTGGTCGAGGTCGGCGGAGAGATGCAGGTCAAGGGCCGCAAGGCCAACGGCAAACCCTGGCGCGTCGCCGTGGAAAAACCCACGCCCTATACCCGGGAAGTCGAACGGATACTGGATGTCCACCAGACGGAGGGGACCGCCATCATGACCTCGGGCACTTATCGCAATTTCTTCGAGGAGGGAGGCAAGACCTATTCGCATATCCTCGATCCCAGGACCGGCCGGCCCGTCGACCATCATTTGCTGTCGACCACGGTGCTTCATCCCGACCCCACGTGGGCGGACGCGTGGTCCACCGCATTGCTTTGCCTGGGCGAGCAAAAGGGTTACGCCATCGCTGAACGGGAGCGGCTCAAGGCATTGCTGATCTACGGCGAAAACGGCGGGCTGAAAGAGCGGTTTACTCCGGCCTTCGGCGCCGAAATGCCGATGGCGACGACGCCGGCCTCGCCCCTTTCGACCCGGGCCCCCGCCGCGGTAACCGAGACGCGCTAATCGCCGATCCGCCGCCGCAGCCTCTTGATCTCGCCGTGCCTGGTTTTTTCATCCAGGCGCTTCTTCTTCGCCGCCAGCGTCGGCCGGGTCGGCTTCCTTGGCCTGCGCTGTGCCAGCGCTTGCAGGATCAGCCCGCGCAGCCGGGCAAGCGCGTCCTCCCGGTTCTTCTCCTGGGTGCGGAAGCGCTGGGCCTTGATGACGATGATCCCTTCGGCGGTCATCCGCCGGTCGCGGTGATCCAGCAGCCGCGTCTTGCAGGTTTCCGGCAGGGACGATGCGGCGATGTCGAAGCGCAGATGCGCCGCGGTGGCCAGCTTGTTGACGCTCTGCCCGCCGGCCCCTCCGGAGCGGACGAAGCCGATTTCGATCTCCGCCAGCGGGACCGAAACCTGGGCGTTGACGATCAGCCGCGCCACCGGATCCCGGCCTATTCCAGACCCTGCGACTGCAGGTACTCGTCATAGGTGCCGCGGTAATTGACCACGCCCTGCGGCGTCAGCTCGATGATACGGGTCGCCAGGGAGGAGACGAACTCGCGGTCGTGGCTGACGAAGATCAGGGTGCCGGGGTAGTGTTCCAGCGCGGTGTTGAGCGACTCGATGGATTCCATGTCCAGGTGGTTGGTCGGCTCGTCCAGCACCATGACGTTGGGCTGGCGCAGTATCAGCTTGCCGAACAGCATGCGGCCCTGCTCTCCGCCCGACAGCACCTTGACCGATTTCTTGATTTCGTCCGCCGAGAACAGCAGCCGGCCGAGGGTGCCGCGCACCGTCTGCTCGTCATCGCCCTCCCGCTTCCACTGCGACATCCATTCGAACAGATTCATGTCCTCGGCGAAATCGGCGGCATGGTCCTGGGCGAAATAGCCGAGGTTGACGTTCTCCGACCATTTCACCACCCCTTCCCTCGGCGCCAACTCACCCACCAGCGTGCGCAGTAGAGTGGTCTTGCCGATGCCGTTCGGGCCGATCACCGCCACCCTTTCGCCCACTTCGACCATCAGATCCAGGCCGCTGAACAGCGTATCGCCGCCGTAGCCCTGGCTCAGACCTTTCGCCTCCAGTGCCAGCCGATACAGCTTCCTGTCCTGGTTGAAGCGGATGAACGGGTTGACCCGGCTCGACGGCTTGATGTCTTCCAGCTTGATCTTCTCGATCTGCCTGGCGCGCGAAGTGGCCTGCTTGGCCTTGGAGGCATTGGCCGAAAAGCGGCTGACAAAGGCCTGGAGTTCGGCGATCTGGGCCTTCTTCTTGGCGTTGTCGGCCAGGAGGCGCTCCCTGGCCTGGGTCGAAGCGACCATGTAGTCGTCGTAATTGCCCGGATACACCCGCAGCTCGCCGTAATCCATGTCCGCCATGTGCGTGCAGACGCTGTTGAGGAAATGGCGGTCGTGGGAAATGATGATCATCGTGCTGGCCCGCTCGTTCAGCACGTTTTCCAGCCAGCGGATGGTGTTGATGTCCAGGTTGTTGGTCGGTTCGTCCAACAGCAGGATATCCGGGTTGGAAAACAGCGCCTGGGCCAGCAACACGCGCAGCTTCCAGCCCGGCGCCACGGCGCTCATCGGCCCGTCGTGCTGCTCCAGCGGAATGCCCACACCCAACAGCAGTTCGCCGGCACGGGCTTCTGCGGTATAGCCGTCATATTCGGCAAAGGCGGCCTCCAGCTCCGCCGCCCGCATGTAGTCGTCCTCGCTCGCGTCCGGATTGGCGTAGATCGCATCGCGCTCGGACATCGCCGCCCACATCTCGGTGTGCCCCATCATCACGACGTCCAGCACCCGCTGGTCCTCGAAGGCGAACTGATCCTGGCGCAGCTTGCCCAAACGCACGTTGAGGTCGAGCGAAACATTACCGGCGGTCGGCTCCAGATCGCCGCCGAGGATTTTCATGAAGGTCGACTTGCCGCAGCCGTTGGCCCCGATCAGGCCATAACGGTTGCCCTCGCCGAACTTGACGGAGACGTTTTCGAACAGCGGCTTGACGCCGAACTGCATGGTGACGTTGGCTGTAGAGATCAAAATGATTACCGAGAGAAAGGAGTGAGAGGGTGTGGCCCCGACCGGCACCGGCCGAAGCGCAAGAGGCAGGCCCTTGGCCTGCGCGTTGCCTCACGTGGAAGCCTGGAATGGGATTTCGAGGCGCCTTGGGCCCTTTTCAAGCGAATAAGGATATCTCAAGTTCGCACTTCCCGTATGAGTGGCTCACTATTTGAGCCACTGGCGCCCGTATCGTGTGACCCGGCGCAACCGGGTCCGGAGATGAATCCGGCCGGCAACCGCGCTTTCACTTTGGACACACGGGAACCCAACGACCATGAAACGAACCACCCTGCTCCTGACCACTGCCCTCACCAGCTTCGGCGCCTCCGGCGCCGACAAGGCCATCGCCACCTTCGCCCTGACCTTCCGCCTGGACACCTCGACCTACACGGACGTGGTCGTCATCGACCAGAACGATGGCGACGGCGAATACAGCGGCTATGATGCCAAATCGGGGAGACAGGTCTGGGCCGTCAAGAACGGACCGATGCTGTGCGCGTCCGTCGTCGACAAGCCGATATACGGCGTGAGCTACTGCTTCCCCTACGGCAAGAAGTTTTCCGCGAAGGCTTTCGTGATCCACACGCTTTGCGACGATGGCGTCGTTCTGGATTATTGCACCGGCCTCCCGGTAACCGCTACGGTGACACGGAGCAAGAACGCCACCAGCGCCGCACAGGCGATGAGTGAGGAGGAAATCGAGAGCGAAGAGCAGAAGAAGATACTGGAACTTCGGGAGAGGCTGCCTTGGAAGTAGGGACGAAATTTGAAGCCAGTGGAACAGGTGATTTCGAGTGATCTTCGCAGAATACGGTTTGAAGCGCCCGGATTTACCGACTCTTAGGCCAAAAAGGTGTTCACACCTTTAAAACCTCACTGAAAAGCTACCAATGAACAAGTTTTGCTCTAATGAAGCCGATTACCACCAACAAATCATCAACTGTATCGACCTATTGCCAAATCAGTTGAAATCCGAGGAGGATCTACATGTTTTCGTCTGGGGTCACGAGATCAAATTGCTTGATGCAGGACGAAACGGCGGGGACGGTTCAGCGGATTTACTCACCGTGGACGAAAAAGGGAACGTCTGGCTGATAGAAGTCAAGTTTGGCTATAACTATGAATTGAGTCGCTTCGTGTGGGAAAACCAACTCAAACGGTATAAGCGAGCCATCGAGTCGATGTCGTACCAAAGGTTGCTTAGGTATACGAAGGAATTCCTCAAGGGGCGCGAACTTACAAAACCAACCGACGTCGTATCATTACAAGCAGAGTCGATCGTTGAAGCGCTAGCGGCTTGGCAGGAGAGAATCGGCCGTGCCTTGGTCGCGCCGGACGAACTGAACCGCCGCATGGCTGAAACGATTGGGACTGGGACCTATGGCATCATGGTGTTGGCTGATCGGTTTGCTCCAGATGTCGTCGATATTGGACAGCAGTTTGAACACAGGGGGCCACTCGCATATGTCCAAGGGATACCAACAAACGCTGGAATCGAGTTTCAGCTACGTTGGCATCGAACCGCAAGTGGGATTTCTGATCGCCAATCGGTTGCCATTGACCCCGATCCTCGATTCGACGCTTCAGAGAAGGAGGTCAACAGATGGTGCGACCCAGACTCTTTCGCTGACACACTCGGCGAGGGAGCTCGACATTTGTGGCTGAATGTCCTTCAACCAGGTCTTCTACGCCTCGGATGGGACGGGAAGCCCCAGCAAGTCAAGCAGATGGCCTTCAACGTTGGGTTTGAGGTCAAGCAATCCCTCGTGCCGCTGCTGGTAATCGGTTGGTCCGAATTAGACGCCAAGGACGTTCCACGACATAGCAAACTCGCGGGTCAGGCGTCAATGAAGATTAATCCTCGGATGAAACAACTCCTCAAGACGTCCGGCGACATCTCGCTCGTGAACCGATTTGCCGAACGGCTGTACCAGCTCGGTTGGCGTGGCAGACCGAACAGGAACATGAACAGGCGTTGGGGCGTCGTACCGAATTCGGCAGAGGAGGTGATGAAGGCCGAAGGCGTAATGATTTACCAACCCGACGAGGCGACGCGAGACCACAATGGTCGGCCAGGAGATAAGGAAAGCATCGAAGGTCTATTGTGTGAATTTGAGGCTGTATTGTACGAATTGCGGCATCGTTAAAAATCAGGTCCAACCGTCTGCTTGCGGTGGAGCGGGTCGGCGCTGAACATCTGGAGGACGCCATCGATATCCAGATCCTCCAGAAAGTGTTGCCGAAATTCCACGGCACCCAGGGCAAACTGGAAGAACCGCTCGACAGACTGAACGAGTTCTGCGAGAGCGAAGGGTTTGCCCGCAGCGCGAAAAAGCTGCAACGGATGCTGAAGGATCTGAGCGACCAGGGCTATTGCAGCTTCATCGCCTGATGGCGCGATTGCCGGCCACCGTGAAAATGTTGGGAACCAATCGGAGTGGCTCACTCCATGAGCCTTTGCCTCGAATATTCTAATCTCGGCTCAGAGCGCACCTTTAAGCGCTCGGCGCAATTCGATCCGCTGATTGGAGGCTTATATGAAAAGGGCTTGCTGGATTCTGTATATTTCGCTCCTGGAAGGCTGCGCTCATCTTCCCAATGGGGAAATCGATTACAAGGGTTCATTCGAGAAGAGCATGGAATATCTGGGAATGGCCATATGGGCCCCGATCGTCGTCCCCTCCCTTTTGATTGCTTACACCAAGACCACGGGCCCCGTGAACACCAATTGCTGGAAGAGCGGGGGACGGTTGATCTGCAATTCGCAGGGCTTTATCAACGGAAGCTACTACAGCGGAACCCGTACCTATCGGTTCGACAGGTGAGGCAGGTCTGGATGGCCGAGACAATGCGGAAAGCCGCGGTAACCGGAACAAGAAACAGCGTGCACCGCACCTACACCCCGAATACGCTCCCCCATTGAAATCCAGTTCGTCAGTGAGATGAACCGTACCGAACGTTTCTACAAGATCGACCGGATGCTGCATGAGCGGAAACTGGTTCCCAAAGGCGCTTTTCTGGAAGCGCTGGGCGTATCCGATGCCACGTTCAAGCGCGACATCGAATACATGCGCGAGCGTCTGAATGCGCCCATCGTCTGGGACCGCGAGGCGCGCGGCTACCGGTTCGAACCGGGTGATGGCCCGCCCTATGAACTGCCAGGCCTGTGGTTTTCCGCGGCCGAACTTTATGCCTTGCTGGCAGCGCAAAACCTGCTGGAAGACATCGAGCCCGGGGTTCTGGCGGCCCATGTGGCCCCCCTCAAGTCGCGCCTGGCGGCCCTGCTGGAAAGCGGCGGGCATCCGGCGGCGGAGGTTGCCCGGCGCGTGAAACTGGTCTCGCTGGCGCGGCGTCCGGTCGAACCCCGATTCTTCAACGAGGTTGCGCAGGCGCTCCTGCAACGGCACCAGCTCGAAATCTCCGCCTGGAACCGCCGCCGGGACGAGGTGAACGTCCGGATCGTTTCCCCCCAGCGGCTGGTCCATTACCGGGACAATTGGTATCTCGATGCCTGGTGCCACTGGCGTGACGGCCTGCGCAGTTTTTCACTCGACACGCTGCGACAGGTGCGCTCCCTGTCTACCTCGGCGCACGAGATTCCGGACGAGGTGCTGGAGCGGCAGTACACGTCGAGCTACGGCATTTTCTCCGGCGAAACCCGGCACTGGGCGGTCCTGCGCTTCGTGCCGGAACGCGCCCGCTGGGTGCGGAACGAGTGCTGGCACCGCGATCAGCAGGGCGAACTGCTGCCGGATGGCAGTTACCGCCTGCGCATCCCCTATGCAGTGGAAGCCGAACTGGCGATGGACGTCCTGCGCCACGGCGCCGACGTGATCGTCGAAGCCCCGGAATCTCTGCGCCAATGCGTACGGGACGAGGCCTGGGCGCTCTGGCAGAACCATCGGGCGGCTGGAGATGGGTGAGACGTTCTTTTGCCGGGCTAGCCGCGCCGTGCTGATTACCGGCGAGGGAAACTTTCCCGGACTCGATGAAAATGGCTGGGAGACCTTGGAAGACTGCGCCGGCGTCATCGAAATCGATGAGTGGCAAACCGCCTATCTGCGCTTTTACGGTGAAGAACCCGCCCAGTTTTCACGATGCCTGAACGCCGTGAGCGCGGGCCGCTTCGAAAGGCTCCCGCACCATGCCCTGCCGACCTATCGCGTCAACTTCCAAAACCATGTCGGCCAATCCAGTCTGGCAGGGTTCCGGATCAAGGTCGTCCACCGGAAAATCACGGAAGAGCATTTCAATGCCATGCTGGATTTCCTGTGTGATCAATATGCGACATTGATCTTCAGCTTGCGGCAGAGCGCGGGGGTCCACTGGCGCAAGGATCGGGCGGGACGGGGACAATCCATATCTGCAGTATCTGCTCATCCGGCGCCATCTGCTGCACGGGCGTCCCGATCTCGATGGCATCGCGACGCTGATGCACCGCGCCATGCATGAGCGCATGGTTTCGACCGTCGAGGAAGCGTCCATCGACCGAGTGCGCGAACTGGACAGTGCCGCGGCCATGACCCTTCTCAGCCGCCCGGCGGCATGGGGACGGCTGGAGACGGGCCATCCGCTCAAGGACACCGCACTGGCCCGCAGCGTGTTTCAACGCGCCGGCCGACGGCTGTTCCCCGGACGGGTTCGAAGCCGGCGGCGCCATGCCACGGTGGATACGCCGGAAAACCGGTTCGTGAAATTTTTCCTGACCCGGCTCGAACAGCGACTGGCGCAAATCAAAGCCATGCTGGGCGAGGGCGGCGGCACGTTTCTGCATCCCGAAATGGGCGACGAGATCGGCCGGCTGGAGCGGGCCCTCGACCGCTTTCTGGACGGGCCTCGCTGGCGGGAAGTGGGGGAACTGCGCCACATTCCCGCCCGGTCCACGGTGCTCCAACGCCGCGCCGGTTACCGCGAACTGTTCCGGTTGTTCGCCCTGCTTCAGCAAGCCAGCCGTCATGACGCGAATCTGCTGGACTTCACCGCCCTGGTCGAAATCAAGGACGCACCCTTGCTGTACGAGTACTGGTGCTTTTTCCAGGTGAAACAGCGGCTCGATGCGCGATTCGGCCTACCCCGGCGAGCCTCGATCATCGCCGAGGCCCAGCCGGAGGGAGACGCCCTGCGGGAAGGGCTGCGTCTGGACTACGGCCGGGGCATCGCTCTGTATTACAACGCCACCTGCGCCGCCCGCTCCTCCGGCAGATTGAGCAGTTATTCCCATGACCTGCGCCCGGACATCATCTTGAGCGACGGGGACCGCCTGTTGATCCTCGACGCCAAATACCGCGGCGAAGCGAGCGGCGACACCGGCATCGAGTCGCCGAATCCGGCCGACATCGACAAGATGCACACCTACCGCGAGGCCATCCGTAACGTCTGGGGCGCGTTCGTGCTGTACCCCGGCGAAAAGCCGGAGATCCATCCGGCCTTCACGGCCCGCGGCGACAGCCGCTATGAGCGGGTCGGCGCCCTGGTGTTGGTTCCCGACATTCTGTCCGGTGAGGTTGACGGCTCTGATGAGATCGAGCGGCTCATCAGCGAATTCCTGGAAAGAAGGAAATCCTGATTGACAGCACTACTCCAGGGGGGAATCCCTGGATTCCTGCCCGCCTGTCGCCCGGCTGCCTCCCACCGCGGCATCGTCATACACCCAGGCCATGAACAACTGATACCCCAACGCCAACATGACGGATCCCAGAAACAGGCCGATGATGCCGCCGGTCGCCATGCCGCCGAGCGCCCCCAGCAAAATCACCGGCATCGGGGCGTCCACGCCCCGCCCCAGCATGAAGGGCTTGAGTATGTTATCGACGGAGCCGGCAACGATCGTATAGATGGCGAACATGATCGCCACGATCGTGGAGTCATCGGTCATGAAGACATAAATGACCGTCGGCAGCGATATCAAAAGGGCAGGAACTTGCATGATACCCAGCAGCAAAACCAACAAGGCCAGAACCCCCGCGGCTGGAACGCCGACCAGGATAAAGCCGGCACCCAGCAACAGCGCCTGAATGCAGGCGATGCCGATCACGCCTTGCGCCACGGCGCGAATGGTCGTCGTCGAAAGCCTGACCAGGGCGTCCCCTTGCCCGGGACCCGCCATCCGGTTGGCGATGGCTCTCGCCGCCGCGTGGCCGGACGAAGCATAGGCCATCCAGACGCCCGCAAGCACCAGGGAAACCAGGAACTTCAACACCGCGGAGCCTGCACTGGCCGCGTAACCCAATATCTCTTTGGTGACGGTGCGAATCTTGGGCTCGAATCTCGCGGCCACACTGCCGATGTCCTCATGGGCGGCCGACCAGAGCGCGTACAGCTTGTCTCCCAGCAAAGGCCATTCTGCAACAAAAGCGCGGGGAGCCGGCACCTTGAGGCTGCCGTCCCGGACCTGCCGTACCAGATCCGTCGCCGAATCGGCGAAAGAGATGGCAAGAAGCGCGGTGGGAACAAGCACACACAGGAGTATCGCAAGTACCAGGACGGTCGCGGCGCGACCCTGCTTGTCGCCCATTCTTCGAGCCAGCGAGGCGTGCATGGGATGAAATGCCACTGCCAGAATGACGGACCACAGCATCAAGCCGATGAACGGCTTGAATATCTGATAGCAGTAAATGACCAGAAAACCGATCAGCCCGACCCGGATGAACAGATCTATCAGCCTGTGCGAGATCAGCTTTTCCAACATTCCGTCGGATGCACGGGGTTCACTTGTGTTCATTTGCGAGGCTCCTCTAAGGTTTCGGTTCGAGGCCGCGTCATGGCAACCGTCCGTCCAGGCGGCTCGGCCATGCGGCCGGAGCTCCCGACGGCCACGGCGGATGGCCCATCCCCGGTCGGCTCGAACCCCATTTTCTCAAGTTCACTGCAAGTAAAACCATGGACATCCTGATCCGGCCCGCCGAGACGCGTGACATCGAAGCCATGGTGGAACTGCTCGGCACCCTGTTCTCCATCGAGGCGGATTTCACCTTCGATCCGGACCGCCAGCGCCGGGGACTCGCCCTGTTGATCGGGAGCAGCGCGGACCGGGTGCTGGTTGCGGAATGCGAGGGACGGGTGATCGGTATGTGTTCGGTGCAGACGCTGATTTCCACCGCCGAGGGCGGCCCGGTGGGGCTGGTCGAAGACATGGTGGTGGCGCGGGCGTTCCGCGGGAAAGGGATCGGGCGGCGGCTGCTGGGCGAAATCGAGCGCTGGGCGGCCGACGCCGGCCTCACCCGCTTGCAGCTCCTGGCGGACCGGACCAATGAACCGGCGCTGACCTTCTACGACCGGCGGGGCTGGGAGCGCACGGCGCTGATCGGCCTGCGAAAGATGCTGCGCGACGCCGATTGAGCCGGGACGGTTGCGTTTCCGCCGGCATCCGTGGAAACTCCCGCGCTTCTCGAACGGCTGGGAAAGTATGGACACCGCAGATTCGATTTTCGGAGGGCTGGTTTTCGTTTCCGCTACGCTCTGGAGCATCGTCCTGGCGCTTCCCTGGTTTCCCTGGCTCAACCGGGAGGTGCTGCGGTCATCTCCGGGCGGGCACTTCTACGATCTCGGGGATGTCACGGTGGTGATCCCGGCGCGGGACGAAGCCGAGGTGATCGGGCAAACCCTGGCCGCGCTGAAGGAACAGGGCGGAGGTCTGCGCGTGGTGCTGGTCGACGACGGCTCGACGGACGGCACCGGCGAGGCGGCCGGGCGCGTCGAAGGGCTCGATCTGACCCTCCTGCGGAACGAGTCGCTGCCGCCGGGCTGGAGCGGCAAGCTGTGGGCGCTGGAACAGGGGGTGGCCCGGGTCGGCACCGAATACACGGTACTGCTGGATGCCGATATCCTGCTTCAGCCGGGCGTCCTGGGCGTGCTGCGGGAAAAGATGCGCAGCGAGGGCATCCAGTTCGCGTCCCTGATGGCCTCGCTACGGATGGAGAACTTCTGGGAAAGGCTGCTGATGCCGGCCTTCGTCTACTTCTTCAAGATGCTGTATCCGTTCGCCCTGTCCAATTCGCCGGACCGCCGCTTCGCCGCGGCGGCGGGCGGCTGCATCATGCTGGAAACCCGGCTGCTGGAGCGGATCGGCGGGTTTGCCGCGATCCATGGCGCGCTCATCGACGACTGCACCCTGGCGAAAAAGGTGAAGGCGACGGGCGCGAGGACCTGGATCGGACTGTCGCGGGCGGTGGTGAGCCTGCGCCGCTACGACACGCTGGCCGACGTGTGGGACATGATCGCCCGCACCGCGTTCACCCAGTTGCGTTACTCGGCCTGGCTGCTGGCGCTGTGCACGCTGCTCATGCTGATCCTGTTCTGGCTGCCGGCGGCGGGCCTGTTCGCATCCGATGAGGGGGTGACGCTTGCCGCCGCCTGGGCGGTGCTGCTCATGGCGGGCACTTATATGCCCACCCTGCGCTTCTATGGCAGAAGCGCGGCCTGGGGGTTGCTGATGCCGGTCATCGCGGGCGCTTATCTGGCCATGACCTGGAGTTCGGCGCTGCGCTACTGGCGCGGCGAGCGCAGCCGCTGGAAGGGACGCGTCTACTCGAGCGAAGACGATACCGGCTGAGGCGGCAATCGGCTGCCCGCCCACAAGGCGTAGGCCAGATAGCCGACCACGGCCAGGTTGACGGCCAGCGTCGCGAGCTTGAGCCAGGACACGCCTTCGGCCAGTTCGTAGAGCTCGAAAGGAACGTAGATACCGCCGCTGGCCACGCCGAACCATTCGGCCCAGCGCCGCCCGCGCCACAAGCCATAGGCCTCGATGCAGCGCAGCATGGCATAGCCGAACGCCAGGGCGGCCAGCGCCCAGAGCCGCTGGTCCGACAGGTTCTTCAGCAGATCGAGAAAAATCCGGGGATAACGGCTGGCCGGGTTGAGGTGGGTATGCCGCACCAGTTCGTCGACGACGGGCTCCAGCCCGTGATGCAACAGCTCGACCACCCCGAAGCCGGCCAGGAGCACGACGATGCCCTTGGCGGCTTCCATGGCGGCGACGACGCGGACACCGTGCATGCCCGGCGTCACGAAGCCTCCGCCACGTCGCCCGGCGCCTCGGACTCCGCCTGTTCGAGCTCCCAGCGGCGGAAATCCTCGAGGTCGGACTTCACCTGCCTGAAGGTCCAGGCCAGCAGGGCGGCATCGTCGGCGAACCCCAGGCTCAGGATGAAATCCGGGATCAGATCGACCGGCATCACGAAATAGACCACGGCTGCGACGATCAGGCCGAGGCTCTGCCAGGGCAGGGAGTACCGCTTCTGGGCGCAGGCCCTGAGCAGCCGCAGGCAGGCCATGAGCGAATCCCGCACCTCGCTCAGCGGCCCCTTCTTCGCCTCGGCCTTCTTGGACGCCCTGTCCAGCAGCGATGCCAGCTTTCCCGGATCGCCGGCGTATTCCTTCGCCTTGGATCGGGCCTTGGCAAATGCCACACTGTCCTGAACGGTCTTTTCGGTGAGTATCATCGGTGTGCCCTCTTGCGCGGCGGTTCCGGCTTGACAAGGTCTGAGCCCAGGAGCATCGTTCCCCGCCACTTAGGTTTTTCCAGATTCTACCCCCCGATGAACCGCCAGAACACCGCCCTCCGCGTGGAATGGGATCCCGCGCTGATCCGCAAATACGACCGCAGCGGCCCGCGCTACACCTCCTATCCCACCGCCGACCGCTTCGTGCCCGACTTCAACGCAGCCCGCTACGAGGAATGGCTGCAGCGGCGCGCGGCCGAGGCGAATCCTTCGCCGCTGTCGCTGTATTTCCACATCCCCTTCTGCCAGACGGTCTGCTTCTACTGCGCCTGCAACAAGATCGTGACCGCCAACCGCGAGCACGCCGGCAAGTACATCGACTACCTGGAAAAGGAAATCGAACTGCAGGCCAGACACCTGGGACCGCATCGGGAGGTACGCCAACTGCACTGGGGCGGCGGCACGCCGACCTTCCTGAACCACGCACAGATGCGCCGGCTGATGGAAGCGACGCGCGAGCATTTCGAGCTGGCCGAGGGCGAGTACTCGATCGAAATCGACCCGCGCAAGGTGGACGCGGCCACCATCGCCCTGCTGCGCGAAATCGGCTTCAACCGGATGAGCTTGGGCGTGCAGGACTTCGACCCGGCGGTGCAAAAGGCCGTCAACCGCATCCAGAGCGAAGAGGAGACGCTGCGCGTCCTCACCGCCGCCCGCGCCGAAGGCTTCTGCTCGGTCAGCATCGACCTGATCTACGGCCTGCCCAAGCAGTCGGTGAGCGGCTTCCGCCATACCCTGGACCGCATCCTCGCCGCCGATCCGGACCGGATTTCACTCTACAACTACGCCCACCTGCCGCATTTGTTCAAGCCACAGCGCCAGATCCGCGACGAAGACCTGCCCAGCGCCGATACCAAGCTGGAAATCCTGCAAGATGCGGTCGCCCACCTGACCGGCGCCGGCTACGTCTACATCGGCATGGACCATTTCGCCAAGGCGGACAACGAACTCAATCTGGCCCAGCGCGAAGGCCGTCTGCAGCGCAACTTCCAGGGCTACTCGACCCACGCCGACTGCGACATGGTCGCCCTGGGCGTCACCGCCATCGGCAAGGTCGGGCCGACTTACAGCCAGAATTTCCGCACCCTGGAGGACTACTACGCCCGGCTCGTCCAGGGCGTGCTGCCGGTGATGCGCGGGCTGGAATGCGATGACGACGACCTGCTGCGGCGCGCCGTGATCCAGGCACTGATGTGCCAATTCGAGCTGGACTTCGTCCGGCTCGGTCGACAGCATGGGGTGGATTTCCCCCGCTACTTCGCCGCCGAACTGGACGACCTCGAACCGATGGCGGCGGACGGACTGCTGGAGCTGGGGCCGGACCGCCTGACGGTCACCCCCAAGGGGCGGTTCCTGATCCGCAACATCGCCATGGCTTTCGACCGCTACCTGCGCCAGGACCGGGAGCGGCGGGCCTATTCCAAGGTCATCTGATCCCCGATTGCGCCGTGCTTGGCGGTGGTATCATCGGGTCATCCCAAAACCCGAAGGTGTGGACGATGTACGACCATCTCGAGACCGCCGAAAATCCCGAAAACCTGAAACGCGTGGTCATCGACCCCGTGACCCGCGTCGAAGGGCACGGCAAGGTCACCCTGCTGTTGGACGACGACGACCACGTCCGTCAGGCCCGGCTCCACATCGTGGAATTCCGGGGATTCGAGCGTTTCATCCAGGGCCGCCCTTACTGGGAGCTGCCGGTGCTGGTGCAGCGGCTGTGCGGCATCTGCCCGGTGAGCCACCACCTCGCGGCGGCGAAAGCCATCGACCAAGTCGTCGGCGTCGACCGGCTCACTCCGGCCGCGGAGAAGCTGCGCCGGCTGATGCATTTCGGCCAGTTCCTGCAGTCGCACGCCCTGCACTTCTTCCACCTGGCGACGCCCGACCTCCTGCTCGGCTTCGACAGCCCGGCGGGCCGCCGCAACATCTTCGAGGTGCTGAAAGAGTATCCGGACGTGGGCCTGGAAGGTGTCCGCATGCGCAAATACGGTCAGGAGGTGATCCGGGTCATTTCCGGCAAGCGCATCCATGGCAGCGCCGCCGTCCCCGGCGGGATGAACAAGGCATTGACGTGCGAGGAAAGGGATTTCCTGCGCCAGGACATCGATCAGGTTCTCGGCTGGTGCCGCAACGCACTCGCGCTTATCCGCCGGATCTACCTCGCCAACCGCGAGCATCATGAACGCTTCGGCCTGATCCATTCCAATTTCATGGGGCTGATCCGCGACGACGGCGCTTTCGAAATCTACCACGGCGGCCTGCGGGCCAAGGACGCCTCCGGCCGGACGATCTTCGACAAGCTCGACTACCGGGGCTACACCGGCATCCTGCGCGAAGAGGTGCGCTCCTGGTCCTACATGAAATTTCCCTACATCGAGGCGCTGGGCAAGGAAAACGGCTGGTACCGGGTCGGACCGCTGGCCCGCATCAACAACTGCGACTTCATTCCCACCCCCCTGGCCGAAGAGGCTCGGCAGGACTTCCTGGCCCAAGGCGCCGGTGGACCGGTGCATGGCTCGCTGGCCTTCCACTGGGCCCGGATGATCGAAACCCTGCACTGCGCCGAGAGTATTCGCGAACTGCTAGACGATCCGGAGCTGCTGGGTACCGACCTCGTCGTCCATGGCGAGCGCCGGCCGGAAGGCATCGGCGTGATCGAGGCGCCCCGGGGCACCCTGTTCCACCATTACCAGGTCGACGAGAACGACTTGGTCACCCGCGCCAACCTGATCGTCTCCACCACCCAGAACAACCAGGCGATGAACGAGTCGATCCGCCAGGTGGCCGCCGAATATCTCGACGGCCAGACGATCACCGAAGGGCTGCTGAACCACATCGAAGTCGCGATCCGCGCCTACGACCCCTGCCTGTCCTGCGCCACCCATGCCCTGGGCAGGATGCCACTGGTCGTCGAGCTGACGAACGCCGGCGGCCGGATGCTGGACCGTCTGCACCGACGGGCGGACGGAACGGTGTCGCGCTGAGGTGGCGGGGCTGCTGGTCTTCGCCTACGGCAACCCGAGCCGGGGTGACGACGCGCTCGGACCGCTGTTCCTCGAAGCGCTGCAAGTACGGCTGGCAAGCTCGCCAGGGGTGGACATCGAATTCCTGCAGGATTTCCAGCTCCAGATCGAGCACGCGCTCGACCTCGCCGGTCGGGACCGGGTGCTGTTCGTGGACGCCCACGTCGGCTGCCCCCCGCCGTTCCGGTTCGAACGGCTCGTTCCCCGGCGCGACGGCAGCTACACCACCCATGCCGTCAGCCCGCAAGCCCTGCTCGAAGTCTACCGGCGCATCAACCGTAGCGAGCCGCCGCCCGCTTATCTCCTGAGCATCCGCGGGGAACGGTTCGACCTGGGGGATGCCTTGAGCCGGGCGGCGGAATCGAATCTCGAGTCCGCGCTGCGTTTCGCCGAGGGGCTGATCGGCGCAACGCCGGGCACCGCCTGGGATGCCCTTTGTCCTTGAGGAGAAATCAGAAATACGGCTTTTCCTTGGCCTGGTTGTAGCGCTCGATGCTGCCGGTGATTTCCCGCCGCGCCTCGTCGATGTCTCCCCAGCCAATGATCTTCACCCATTTGCCCGGCTCGAGATCCTTGTAATGCTCGAAGAAATGGGCGATCTGGGCCAGTTGCGGTTCGGGAACGTCACGGTAGGACTTGACCTTGGAGTACAGCGACGAAAGCTTGTCCACCGGAACGGCCAACACCTTGGCGTCGCTGCCGGCTTCGTCTTCCATCTTCAGCACGCCGATCGGCCTGCAACGCACCACCGAACCACTGAGCAGGCGGCAGGGCGCGATCACCAGGACGTCGACCGGATCGCCGTCCTCCGACAAGGAATGGGGCACGTAACCGTAGTTGCACGGATACTGCATCGCCGTACCCATGAACCGGTCGACGAACAGCGCCCCGGTCTCCTTGTCGACCTCGTATTTCACCGGATCGCTGAACGCCGGGATCTCGATGACGACATGGATGTCCTCTGGCACCTGCCGGCCGGAACTGACTTTCATCAAGGCCATGACTTCTCTCCGAAATGAGCAAATAGCCCATTATAACAGTCGGGAAAATCGATGACGGCGGCAGCGAACGGCGTTCGTCAGCCGCCCGACAGGACGATGCGGGCCATCGCGTAATATCCCTTGAGTTTGGCGAGCAAGCCGGGCGCCGGATGCAGGGGATGGACACCGGGCATCGCCTGGCCTTTCGCCAGCCTGGCGATTTTGCGCCGCACCGGCGCGTCGAGCTGGCCGTTGGCCGCCAGCTCCATGAACAACGCCTTGACATTGCCCAGGTCGAAGAAATCGCGCTGCCAGCTCCACTGGTAGTCGCCGCCGTAGCGGAACCAGGAACCGCCGAGCCCGGCGACCTCGTAGTGGCTACCATCGGGCCGCCGGGCCGGCGATACCTGGCGCCAGAACCCGATGACCTCGCCCTGGGCGTCGTCGATCACCACGTGGTCGTACGGGTAGCGCCATTGCTCGAAACCCTCCATGTGGAAGCCCAGCGCCCACTCCATGATTTGCTGCCGTCCGCGGGCCAGGAACTCCTGATCGGGCCCCATGTTCCAGCCGTATTCGGCGTCTTCGGTGTACATCGCACCGAGCGACCGGATCCAGTCGCCGGCCCGCTCCGCGTCACGGTTGGCGGCCAGCCAGCGCGCGACCATTTCTTCCAGCTCGGCTCGGGGGTAGGCGGGCATGCAAAATCCTCTTCTGTCGTGGTTGGTCGAAAACTCCGCAGACGCGGACTCGCTCGCATAAAGCGAAACGGTCGACGCCGGGCGGAGGCGTCTCAGCGTCCGATGATCGCGGCCTGCTGGTCGGCATGATACGACGAACGCACCAGGGGAGCGCTGGCGACGCTGGCGAATCCCAGCTCCCGCGCATACCCCGCGAGTTCATCAAATTCCGCCGGCGGAACGTAGCGCACCACGGGCAGGTGGTCCCGACTGGGCTGCAGATACTGTCCCAGCGTGAGCATCTCGCAGCCATGGCCGCGGAGATCGCGCAGCACCTCGCGCACCTCGTCCAGGGTCTCGCCCAGGCCGAGCATCAGCCCCGACTTGGTCGGCACGCCCGGCACCTTGTCGCGGAACCGCGCCAGGAGCTCCAGCGACTGGCGGTAGTCGGCGCCGGGCCGCGCCTGGCGGTACAGGCGGGGCACGGTTTCGATGTTGTGGTTGAACACGTCCGGCGGATCGGCAGCGAGCAAATCGAGGGCAATCTCCATCCGTCCACGGAAATCCGGGGTCAGAATCTCGACGGACAGCGCGGGGGAGCGTGTGCGCAAGGCCCGGATGCAGGCGGCGAAATGGGCCGCGCCGCCGTCGCGCAGATCGTCCCGGTCGACCGAGGTGATCACCACGTAGCGCAGTCTCAGCAGGGCGATGGTTTCCGCGAGACGCTCGGGTTCGGCCGGGTCGGGCGGCGCCGGGCGGCCGTGGGCGACGTCGCAGAAGGGGCAGCGGCGGGTGCAGATGTCGCCGAGGATCATGAAGGTGGCGGTGCCGTGGCCGAAACATTCCGCCAGATTGGGACAGGCCGCTTCTTCGCAGACGCTGTGCAGACCGCGCTCGCGCAGCAGCCGCTTCACGCGCCGAACTTCGTCGCCCGACCCGGCCCGGACCCGAATCCAGTCGGGCTTGGGTAGAGGCGCGCCGGGTTCGACCTTGACGGGGATGCGCGAGAGTTTTTCCGCGCCCCGCCGATGGGACTCCGGCGTCTGGCGCGACGGCGCCCGATTTTCATCCAGGGTTTTCATGCTGCGATTTCCTCGTCGCCTAGCTGGACCATCAATTCTCGCACCAGTGCCGCCGCCGGTTCGAACACCTGCGCGTCGACGCCCAGGTCGGTCAATCGCGTCACCGCCAAACCGGCATGACCGCAGGGATGGATCCGGTCGAAGGCCTCCAGCTCGGGGCAGACGTTCAACGCGACGCCGTGGTAACAGCAGCCGCGGCGCACCCGCAGACCGAGTGACGCGATCTTGGCCCCGTCCACGTAAACCCCGGGGGCATCGCCGCGCGCCCGCGCTTCGAGGCCATACTGGCGCAACAGCCCGATGACGGCCTGTTCCAGCGCGCTGACCATCCGCCGGACGCCGAGCTTCCGCCTTTGCAGGTCCACCAGCGTATAAAGCACGAGCTGGCCGGGACCATGGTAGGTCACCTGGCCGCCGCGGTCGGTCCGGACCACCGGCACCCCCCCGGCATCGAGGATGTGGGCGGGATCGCCGTTCATGCCGAGGGTGTAGACGGGCGGATGCTCCACCAGCCACAGTTCGTCGGCGGTGTCATCGGCACGCTGCCCGGTGAACTCCTGCATGGCGCGCCACACCGGTTCGTAGTCGGCTCGCCCGAGCATGCGGACAAGAAAGGCCATCGGCGTTCAGTTCAGGAGAAACAGGGTGGCCAGCCCCAGGAAGATGAAGAATCCCATACCGTCGGTGATGGCGGTGAGCAGCACGCTGGTGCCGATGGCGGGATCCAGGTCCAGCCGGGCCCGGATCAGCGGGACGAACAGCCCCGTCACCGCCGCCACCAGCAGATTCAGCGTCATGGCCGCGGCCATCACCGAAGCCAGTTTCGGATCGCGATAGAGCGCGTAGGTCAGGACACCGATGACGCTGCCCCAAACGATGCCGTTGATCAGGCCGATGGCGATTTCCTTGAACACCAGCCGCCGCACGTTGGACGAATCGACCAGCCCGAGGGCGAGCGAACGCACGATGAGGGTGCTGGTCTGCGTACCGGTATTGCCGCCGATGCCGGCGACGATGGGCATGAGCGAGGCCAGCGCAACCACCCGGCTGATGGTGTCGTCGAACAGATCGATGACGCGGGTGCTGGCGAACGCGGTCAGCAGGTTGATGCCCAGCCACACCCAGCGGTTCTTGACGCTCTTCCAGATGCCGGCAAACAGGTCCTCCTCCTGAAGCAGACCGGCCTGGGCCAGTGCCTCCTCGTCGGACTCGTGGCGGATGTAATCGACGATGGCGTCGATACTGACGCGGCCCACGAGGCGCTGCTGATCGTCCACCACCGGCACCGACAGCAGACCATAGCGTTCGAAGGCACGGGCGGCGACGGACGCATCGTCGTCCAGATGGAACATGACGACATCTCTGGACATCACGTCCGCCACCCGCGCCTCGGGACTCCGCAGCAGGAGGCGCTTGAGCGAGAGCACGCCGCGCAGCACCCCTTGCTTGTCGACCACGAACAGCTTGTCGGTGTTCTCCGGCAGGTCGCCGCGCTGGCGCAGATAGCGCAGCACGACGCCCAGCGTCGTATCCTCCCGGATCGCCACCATGCCGAAATCCATGATCGCGGCGACGGTGTCCTCTTCGTAGGACAGGACCGATTCGAGCTGGGCACGGGTCTGGTCATTGAGCGACTTCAGCAGCTCCTGCATGACCTCTTCGGGGAGGTCGGGCGCCAGATCGGCGATTTCGTCCGTGTCGAGCTGCTCGGTGGCATGCAGCAGTTCGTCACGGTCCATGTCCGAAATCAGCGACTCGCGCACCGCATCCGAGACATGCAGCAGGATCTCGCCGTCCATCTCGGGGTCCACCTGCGCCCACACGGCCAGACGCTGCGCCTGCGGCAGCGACTCCAGCACATAAGCGATGTCAGCGGCGTGGAGCGAATCGAGCTTCTGCCTGAGCGCGACCTGATGCTGCTTGTGCATCAGGTTTTCGATCAACTCATGCCGAGACATCGGCTGATGCTGAAGTATCGTCTCCTCCAGCTTCTGTTTTTCCAGCAGATCCACGACTTCGCGCACGAGCCGGCGCAGTCTTTCGTCGCTGGTTTCGATGATGGAATCGGACATGGCTGGCAACGGACTTCGGTGATCACTGCGCCGACGGAGAGGCCGGCGGATGGAAGGGCGTCCGGGCTCGTACCCTACCCGGACGGAACAGTCGTCAAAGAACCATGAGCACACCGGGCAGCGTGCCGATGCGCTGGTAGATCGCCTCGATCTGTGCCTGGCTCGAGGCGATGAACGTCACGGTCACCGCCACGAACCGGCCACCGCCGCTGGCGCGGACGGCGACACCGAGCTCTTCCAGCTCCGGCGCGGCCAGCCGCACCGCGGCTTCGACCGAAGCGGCGAAATCGCCTTCCGCCGGGCCGAACACCTTGATCGGAAACTCACAGGGGAATTCGAGCAGGGCGTCCAGACTCATGCCGTGATGCCACGCTTGAGCCTGCGCTTGAAGTCCTGGTACAGCGCACTGACCCGCTCCCAGACAGGCCCGGGGCTCCCCCGGCCGACCGGCCGCCCGTCCAGCTCGACCACCGGCAACACTTCACGGGTCGAACTCGTGATCCAGATTTCCTCTGCCCCCGAAAACTCTTCCAGCGAGATCGCCCGCTCCCGCGCCGGCAGACCCTCCGCCCGAACCAGCTCCAGCACCAAGTCACGGGTGATGCCGGGAAGCAGTTCGGGCCCCTTGGGTGGGGTGACGATGGTACCGCCGACCACGGCGAACACGTTGCTAGCCGTCCCTTCCGTCACGTGGCCCTCGCGCACCAGCACGGCCTCGGCGCAGCCCCGGTCGACCGCCTGCTGCCGTAGCAGGACGTTGGGCAACAGCGTGATGGCCTTGATGTTGCACCAGCGCCAGCGGATATCCTCCAGCGTGATCGCGCGCACGCCGGTCACCGGAACCGGCGTGATCGGCGAAGCCATGGCGAAGACAGTGGGCCGAACCCCGACCGGGATCGAATGGTCCCGGGCAGGGCCCACGCCGCGCGTCACCTGCACATAGACCGACTGATCGTCCACCCCATCGATCAGGCGGCCGATGATTTCCGACCACTCCGACCTCATCAGGGGCGAGGTCATGCGGATGCCTCGCAGGCTGTCGTCCAGCCGCCGGAGGTGCTCTTCCAGCCGCAGCGGCCGCCCGCCGTAGACCGGGATGACCTCGTACACGCCGTCACCGAACAAGAAACCCCGGTCCAGGACGGACACGCGGGCCTGATCCAGCGGCAGAAACTCGCCGTTGAGATAAACCACGGGGCCGTTCATGGCAGGACGCCGCGAATCTAGCCCTGCCGCCGCTTCAGCCACAACAGGACATGGTCCAGGGCCCGCCGGAAGATGCCGCCCTCCGGCACCTCCTGCAGAGCCACCAGGTCCCGCTGGATGATGGTCTCGTTGTTGAACGTGACCCGGATGCTGCCCAGTCTGTCGCCTTTTCTGACCGGTGCCATGGCGTCGGCATCCACTTCCATCGCCGTTTTCAGATTCTGGAACTGCCCTCGCGGAAAGGTCGCGTACAGATCCTCGTCCACACCGACCGGCACTTCGGTCTGCTCGCCTTTCCAGATGCGGGCCTTGGCGAGCTCTTCGCCGCCCTTGTGAACCGGTTTGGTTTCGAAGAAGCGGAAGCCGTAATTGAGCAGCGCCTGGTTGGCGTTGGCGCGATCGGTATCGCTCTTGGTACCCAGGACCACCGAAACCATCCGGTCGCCGTCGCGCACGGCAGATGTGATCAGGCAGTAGCCGGCTCCTTCGGTATGGCCGGTCTTGACGCCGTCGACCGAAGGATCACGCCACAGCAGCCGGTTGCGGTTGACCTGCTTGATGTCGTTGAACACGAACTCCTTGATGGCGTGCCAGGGATAGTACTGCGGGAACTCCTTGATCATCGCCCGGGTCAGCGTCGCCAGGTCGCGCGCGGTGGTGTAGTGGTCCGGGTCGGGCAGGCCCATGCTGTTCTTGAAATGGGTATTGGTCATCCCCAGACGCTCGGCATTCTGGTTCATCAACTGGGCGAAGACGGCCTCATCGCCGGCGACATGCTCGGCCAGGGCGACGCTGGCGTCGTTGCCGGACTGGACGATCATGCCCTTGAGCAGGTTTTCCACCGAAATCTGGGCACCGACCTGGGCGAACATCCGCGACCCTTCCGTCCGCCAGGCCTTTTCGCTGACGGTCACCATGTCCTCCAGCTTGACGTGTCCCTGGGCGAGCTCACGGAACAGGATGTAGGCCGTCATGACCTTGGTCAGACTGGCGGGCTCCAGGCGCTCGTCGGCATTGCGCTCGGCCAGCACCCGGCCGCTGTAGAAATCCTGCAGCAGATAGGCCTTGGCCGGCAGTTCGGGGGGGGCGGGGATCAGCGGCGGCTCCGCCCGGAGCGGCAGGCACCATCCGGCCAGGAGGACAAGGGAAAGGAAAACATGCCATCGGGCGTGAATCAGGAGGGCTTTCACGTTCATCCGCCGTAGGGTTGATTTGCAGTACCGTTAGTTTACCACGCCCCCCGCCACCGATTGACGACAGCCGGGGTGGGCGGCATCTCCCTCCGGCACGCCGCAACACCGCTGCCGGGCACTTCGGACCTCACCAGGGAAACGGGGCGCGACGTTTCGTGCGCTCACCCCGGCAACAGCTTGCGATGCGTTTGCACGGACATGAGGATGCCGAAGCCGGCGAGCAGCGTCACCATGGAGGTCCCGCCGTAGCTCACCAGCGGCAGTGGCACGCCCACCACCGGCAGGATACCGACGACCATGCCGGTGTTGACGAAAACGTATACGAAAAACGTCAGGGTCAGGGCGCCACTCAGCAGGCGAGTGTAGGCATCCTGCGCCTGGAGCGAAATGTGGATGCAGCGGCCGATGATGAACAGGTAGATCGCCAGCAACCCCAGACAACCAAGAAGCCCGAACTCCTCGGCCACCACGGCGAAGATGAAGTCGGTCGACTTCTCCGGCAGAAACTCCAGCTGGGCCTGGGAGCCCTGCAGCCAGCCCTTGCCATAGAACCCACCGGAGCCGATGGCGATCTTGGACTGGATGATGTGATAGCCGCGGCCCAGAGCATCCGCCTCGGGATTCAGGAACATCAATACCCGGTCCCGCTGGTAATCGTGCAGAAAATGCCAGACCACAGGCAGCAGCCCTGCCCCGGCGCCGCCGAGCACCAGCAGGTAGAGCCAGCGGATGCCGGCGAGGAATACCGCCACCGCTCCGGCGGCGCCGACCAGGATCGCCGTCCCCAGGTCGGGCTGTTTGGCGATCAGCCCCACCGGTATCGCGATGAACACGCCGGCCACGGCGACATGCCGGAAGGCCGGCGGAACCGGACATTCGGACAGATACCAAGCGACCGTCATCGGCACCGCCAGCTTGAGGATTTCCGACGGCTGGAACCGCACCACGCCGAGGTCGAGCCAGCGCTGTGCCCCTTTCCCGATCTCTCCCATGACCAGCACCGCGGCCAGCAACAACACCCCCACGCCCCAAAGCAGCGGGCTGTAAAAACGGAAATGGCGCGGATGGATCTGAGCGATGGCCAGCATCACCGCCATGGCCAGCAGCAGACGGATTCCCTGCCGCAACAGCACGTCGAAGCTCTGGGCCGACGCCGAATACAGGATCACCAGGGCCACACCGGACAGGGTCACCAGGCCGGCGAACAGCGGGATATCGATGTGGATCCGCTTCATGATGCGTTCGAAGCGGGTTTCCCCGGCAGAGAAACCGGCCAGCCCGGGATCGTATCTCATGGGGCACTCCCGCTCAGATAGCGCTCCATCACCGCCCGGGCGACCGGCGCGGCGACCGAGCCGCCGTGCCCCCCGTGCTCGGCGATCACGGCCACGGCGATGCGGGGTTGCTCCGCCGGGGCGAAGGCGATGAACAACGCATGGTCCCGCATCTCCTTGCTCACCTCCGACTCCCGGTATTTCTGTCCCTGCGCCACCGAGAAGACCTGGGCCGTCCCGGTCTTGCCGGCAATATGGTAGGCAAGGCCGCCGGCGATGCTCTTCGCGGTCCCGCGGGGGCTGTGCACGACGTCGATCATCGCCTGGATCACCGTGTCCCAATGCTCCGGCGCGATGGCCAGTTCCTCCCGGCGGCGTTCTTCCGGCGCCGCGCCGGCCCCTCCCTGCACCCCATCGAGCAACCGCGGCGTGACCACGCGACCCCGGTTGGCCAGAATGGCGGTGGCCCGCGCCAGTTGCACCGGCGTCACCCCCACGTAGCCCTGGCCGATGCCGGTGATGACCGTCTCTCCAGGAAACCAGGGGTATTTGCTGCGCTTCTTCTTCCATTCCTTGGAGGGATAGACGCCCGGCAACTCACCCGGAATGTCGATCCCGGTGCGCGTGCCGAAGCCGAACCGCCCCATGAATTCGCTCAGCTTGTCGATGCCCAGACTGAGGGCCAACTTGTAGAAATACACGTCGCAGGACTGGGTGATCGCCGATTTCAAATCGACGGCGCCGTGGCCGCCTTTGCGCCAGTCGCGGTACTGGTGGGAGGAATTGGGCAACTGGAAATAGCCGGGGCAGGACACCTTGCGGTCGGCGGCGAGGTCCCCGACTTCGAGTCCCGCCAGCCCTTCGAACGGCTTCACCGTCGACCCCGGCGGATAGACGCCGCGCAGGGCACGGTTGTACAGAGGACGGTCCGGCGAGGCCTGCAGCCGGTCGTAATCCGCCTTGGGAATGCCGTACACGAAGGGATTGGGATCGAAGCTCGGCTTGCTGACGAAGGCCAGCACCCGACCCGTCGCGGGCTCCATCGCCACCACCGCACCGTTGTAGTCACCCAGGGCGTCGACCGCCGCGCGCTGCAGGGTGATGTCCAACGACAGGCGCAGATCGGCCCCCGGGATGGGCGGTACCGTGTTGAGAACGCCGATCGAGCGGCCCTGCACATTGGTTTCCAGCTCCTGGTGGCCGGTCCGGCCGTGGAGCAACGTCTCGTAGGTCTTTTCGATCCCACTCTTGCCGATGTGGTAGGTGCCGCTGTAGAGCGAAGGATCGAGCGTCTTCAGATCCGCCTCGCTGATGCGGCTGACGTAGCCTACCGCATGCGCCGTGAGTTCGGCGTAAGGATAGGTCCGGATCATGCGCACGGCAATCTGGACGCCGGGAAAGAACGGCTGCTTGACCGCGAAACGCGCGATCTGTTCTTCATCCAGCCGCATCTTGAGAGGGATGCTCTCGAAGCTCTTGTGCTGGGATCGAAGCTTGCGGAACCGGCGCACGTCCTCGTCGCTCAGCCCGAGCAGGGTCTGGAGTTCCGCCAGCGTTGCGTCCAGGTCGTCGATGCGTTCCGGCACCAGTTCCAGACTGTACGAAGGGACGTTGTCGGCCAGTACCTCGCCATTGCGGTCGAAGATGACGCCCCGTGTCGGCGGCAACGGTGCGATCTTGACGCGGTTGTCCTGTGACAGGGTCGCGTAGTGCTCGTGACCGACGATCTGCAGATAAACCAGACGCGCGACCAGCGCCGCCACCGCCAGCAGCAGCAGGACCACGCTGAAGGCGATGCGGGACTGGAATACCCGAACGTCGTTCGGGAATCTGCGGGCGGCTCGGATATTCATGGCTGCGGCAGGGCCGGCGCAGGCATGAGGCTACGCCGCGCCGTGACGGCGCCCCAGGCCGTCGAGCGCGACGCGGACCCAGGGCCAGACCAGCCCGCCGGACAACGCCGCGAACCAGTAGCCTTCCGGCGCACTGGCCAGTCCCCGGATATGGCGTGTCCACAGGGTGAGCAGGAGCCCCAAGCCGAGCAGCAGCACGACGGCCAAAACCTGCTGCACCATCGAATAGACCCGAAATCGCCGGTGAAATCGCACGCCGACATAGATGACCACACTGTATGCCAGCGCATCTTGCCCCAGCAACCGGCCCGTCAGCGCATCCGCCAGGAGGCCGGTCAGCCAGGCCGTACCGACGCCGACGCGGTCGGGAACCATCACGGCCCAATAGATCAGCACCAGCAGAATCCAGTCCGGGTTCCACAGCGCCCAATCTTGCGGCAAAGGGACGATCCGCATCGCCATCGCAGCGGCCAGGCTCGCGAAAATCAGGATACGGGAGGGTGTTCGCCTAGTGCGCCACATGCGGAGCCGCTGCGCCGGACGGGCTTTCCCCCGTCTCGTCCCGAGTCTGGACATCGCTGCGGGTCCAGACCAGCAGAACCTCGCGGATACGGTCCAGGGGGGCGACCGGCTCCGCCGAGACCTTGGCGAGCGAACTGCCGGTGCTGGAAATGTCCACCACCGTCGCCACCGGATAGCCGGCGGGAAACACGCCGCCCATGCCGGAGGTCACCAACCGGTCGCCCTCCCGGATGTCGGCGCTGCCGCTGAGGTAGGGCAGGATCAGCCGGTCGATCCGGCCGGTGCCCACCGCGATCGTCCGCAGCCCGTTCCGCTCGACCTGGACCGGAATGGCATGATTCGGATCGGTGATCAGCATCACTTCGGCACTGACCGGCGAAACGCGCAGCACCTGCCCGACCACGCCGCGGGCATCGAACACCGGCTGGCCGACGTGGACACCGATGTTCGAACCCTTGTTGGCCAGCACCAGGTGCTCGTAGGGCACCAGATTGATGGACAGCAGTTCGGCAATCAGGAAATGCTCGCCGATCTTGATCGAGGCGCCCAGCAGCGCCCGCAGACGGATGTTTTCCTGCTCCAGCGCGGAGAATTTAGCCAGCCTGGCTTCCAGACGCAGGCTCTCCTCCTTGAGCCTTTGATTTTCTTCCAGGAGGCTGGCATAGCCGGACACGTTTTCCCGGAGCCACTCGGCGAAGCGCACAGGCGCACTGACGAACTGCTGCAGAGGATAGACCGCGGCATCCAGCCCGCCCCGGAGCGCGCCGATCGCTCCCCGCCGGTCGGCCGCGAGCAGGACCAGCGAGACGACGGCGAAAACCAGCAGCCGGAAATTCTGGGCCGGCTTCTTGGTGAATGCGAGCTTGATGGCGCGCCCCTCTCGTATCAACGCTGATGGGGAACGGAACTATTCGAGGAAGAAGGGGGTACCGCCTTTCCGGTCCAGCAGCTCCAGCACTTTGCCACCGCCGCGGGCGACGCAGGTCAGCGGATCCTCGGCCACCACCACCGGCAAACCGGTCTCCTCGGCGATGAGCCGGTCGATGTCCTTCAGCAAAGCGCCCCCTCCGGTGAGGACGATGCCCCGCTCCGCCACGTCGGCACCCAGTTCCGGCGGAGTCTGCTCGAGCGCCTGCTTGACCGCTTCCACCACGCCCGCGAGCGGTTCCTGCAAGGCTTCGAGGATCTCGTTGCTGTTCAGGGTGAAGCTGCGCGGGATGCCTTCCGCCAGGTTGCGTCCCATCACGGCGATTTCCTTGACCTCGCTGCCGGGATACGCCGAACCGATCTCGTGCTTGATGCGCTCGGCGGTGGCCTCGCCGATCAAGGTTCCGAAGTTGCGCCGGACGTAATTCATGATCGCCTCGTCCAGCCGGTCGCCGCCGATGCGCACCGACGCCGCATACACCACGCCGTTGAGCGAGATGATGGCGACTTCCGAGGTGCCTCCGCCGATGTCGATCACCATCGAGCCGCGGGCCTCGCTCACGGGCAGGCCGGCGCCGACCGCGGCGGCGATCGGCTCCTCGATCAGGTAGACCTCACGTGCCCCGGCGCCCTCGGCGGAATCCTTGATCGCCTTGCGCTCCACCTGGGTCGAGCCGCAGGGCACGCAGATCAGGACCCTGGGGCTCGGCCGCAGCAGCCGGTTCGGGTGGACCTTGTGGATGAAATACTGGAGCATCTTTTCCGTCAGGGTGAAGTCGGCGATGACGCCGTCCTTCATCGGACGGATGGCAGTGATGTTCCCCGGCGTGCGTCCGAGCATGGACTTGGCCGCGGACCCCACGGCGGCGATGGACTTGGCCCCGCGGTTCTTGTCCTCCCGGATGGCCACCACCGAGGGCTCGTTCAGGACGATGCCCTGACCTCTGATGTAAATCAGGGTGTTGGCCGTGCCCAGATCAATCGACAGATCGTTCGAGAAATAACCGCGCAGACGCTTAAACATCGGGAACCGGCCTGGCAAAAAAGCATACTCTAGCAACGGGCTGGGGGGGCCAGCAAGACATGCGGTATGATATGGATCACATCGTCCATCAACAGGATACGCTCATGTCGCTCAGCGCCGCGGAAGTCAACAAAATCGCATGGCTGGCACGCCTCGCCATCGACGACGACAAGGTCGAGGCCTATGCCCACGACCTGTCGCAGATTCTCGGCTTCGTCGAACAACTCGGCAGCGTCGACACCGGCCGGGTCGCGCCGATGGCGCACCCCCTGGACGAGGCCCAGCGCCTGCGTCCCGACGACGTCACCGAGACCGACCAGCGCGCTCTGTTCCAGGCCCATGCCCCCCTCGTCGAAGCCGGACTCTATCTGGTGCCCAAGGTCATCGAATAAACCGGTTCCGCCGCCCTTTTTTTCAAAATTCGCACATTTCGGAGCCCCACCGCATGCATCGCAAGACCCTCGCCGAACTGGCCGCCGGTCTCGAACGGAGAGAATTCAGCAGCGTCGAGCTGACGCAAGCCCACCTCGCGCGCATCGAGCGGCTCGACCCCGCCCTCAACAGCTTCATCACGACCACCCCCGAAATCGCCCTGGCCCAGGCCCGCGCCGCCGATGAGCGCCTCGCCAAAGGCGAAGCCGGCCCCCTGACGGGCATCCCCATCGCCCAGAAGGACATCTTCTGCACGAAAGGCGTGCGCACCAGCTGCGGCTCCAGGATGCTGGACAGTTTCGTCTCGCCCTACGACGCCTGCGTGGTCGAGCGCTTCAACGCTGCCGGCGCGGTCATGCTCGGCAAGCTGAACATGGACGAATTCGCCATGGGCTCGTCCAACGAGACCAGCTACTACGGGCCGGTGAAGAATCCCTGGAACACCGCCACGGTACCCGGGGGCTCCTCCGGCGGCTCGGCCGCAGCGGTCGCGGCGCGGCTGGTACCAGGCGCGACCGGCACCGACACCGGCGGCTCGATCCGGCAGCCCGCGGCCTTCTGCGGCATCACCGGCCTCAAGCCGACCTACGGCCGGGTCTCGCGCTGGGGCATGATCGCCTTCGCGTCCAGCCTGGATCAGGCCGGCCCGATGGCGCGCACTGCCGAGGATTGCGCCATCATGCTGCAGACCATGGCCGGTTTCGACGAGCGCGACTCGACCTGCGTCGACCGGCCGGTGCCGGACTACCGCGCCGCCCTCGGCAACGATCTGGACGGCTTGCGCATAGGGCTGCCCAAGGAATTTTTCGGCGAAGGGCTCGATCCCGCCATCGCCGGCCTGATCCACGCGGCCGTGGACGAGTACAGAAGGCTCGGCGCCATCGTCAGGGAAATCTCGCTGCCGAACATGCATCTGTCGGTCCCGGCCTATTACGTGGTCGCTCCGGCGGAATGCTCGTCCAACCTGGCCCGGTTCGACGGCGTGCGCTTCGGCCACCGCTGCGAAAACCCCACCGACCTGGCCGATCTCTATACTCGCTCGCGGGGCGAGGGCTTCGGAGCCGAGGTCAAACGCCGCATCCTGATCGGCACCTATGCGCTGTCGGCCGGCTATTACGATGCCTACTACCTCAAGGCCCAGAAGATCCGCCGCCTCATCAGCGAGGACTTCCGCCGCGCCTTCGAGGAGGTCGACGTCATCATGGGCCCGACCGCGCCCTCGGTCGCCTTCGAGTTCGGCGCCAAGAGCGCAGACCCGATCGCCATGTATCTGTCGGACATCTACACCATCGCCGTGAACCTGGCTGGCCTGCCCGGCATGTCGATCCCGGTGGGCTTCTCCAACGGCCTGCCCGTCGGCATGCAGATCATCGGCGGCTATTTCAGTGAGGACCGGCTGCTGAACGTCGCCCACCGCTATCAGCAGGCCACCGACTGGCATACCCGCACCCCGGCCGGCATCGCCGATTGACCCACAGCTTCAAGGTGTAACCGAACATGGAATGGGAAACCGTCATCGGGCTGGAAATCCACGCCCAGCTCGCCACCCGCTCGAAAATTTTCTCCGGCGCCCCCACCGCCTACGGCGCCGAACCCAACACCCAGGCCTGCGCCATCGACCTGGGCCTGCCCGGCGTGCTGCCGGTGCTCAACCGCGAGGCCGTGCGCATGGCGGTCAAGTTCGGCCTGGCCATCGGCGCCGAGATCGCGCCGGTGTCGGTGTTCGCCCGCAAGAATTACTTCTATCCCGATCTGCCCAAGGGCTACCAGATCAGCCAGTATGATCTGCCGGTGGTCGCGCGCGGTAAGCTCAGCATCAACGTCGACGGGAAAGCGCTGACCATCGGCATCACCCGCGCTCATCTGGAGGAAGACGCCGGCAAGTCGCTGCACGAGGACTTCCACGGCTACACAGGCATCGACCTGAACCGGGCCGGCACGCCGCTGCTGGAAATCGTGTCTGAACCGGATCTGCGCTCGGCCAAGGAAGCCGTGGCCTACATGAAGAAACTGCACGCCCTGGTGCGCTACCTGGAAATCTGCGACGGCAACATGCAGGAAGGTTCGTTCCGCTGCGACGCCAACGTATCGGTCCGGCCCAAGGGCCAGACGAAGTTCGGCACCCGCGCCGAGATCAAGAACCTCAACTCCTTCCGCTTCGTGGAAAAGGCGATCAACCACGAGATCGCACGCCAGATCGAGATCCTGGAAGGCGGCGGCGAGGTGATCCAGGAAACCCGGCTGTACGACTCGGTCAAGGACGAGACCCGTTCCATGCGCAGCAAGGAGGAGGCCAACGACTACCGCTACTTCCCCGACCCGGATCTCTTGCCGCTGGAAATCAGCAGCGGCTTCATCGAGGAGGTCAAGGCCACGCTGCCGGAGCTGCCGGACGCCAAGCGCGACCGGTTCAAGGCACAGTACGGCCTCAGCGATTACGATGCGGAAGTGCTGACCGCCAGCCGGGAAATGGCCGATTTCTACGAAACCGTGGTCCGCGAGGCCGCCGGCGACCCCAAGCTGTGCGCCAACTGGGTGATGGTGGAACTGTCCGGCCTCCTCAACAAGGACGGCCTGGAGATCACCGCATCGAAGATCGATGCCGCCGGACTGGCCAGCCTGGTCCGCCGCATCGCCGACGCTACGATTTCCGGCAAGATCGCCAAGCAGGTGCTGGAAACCATGTGGAACGAAGGCGGCAGCGCCGACGACATCATCGAGAGACAGGGCCTCAAGCAGATCACCGACACCGGCGCCATCGAGTCGATCATCGACCAGATCATCGCCGCCAACCCGGAGCAATTGGCCCAGTACCGCGCGGGCAAGGACAAACTGTTCGGCTTCTTCGTCGGCCAGGCCATGAAGGCCACCCAGGGCAAGGCCAATCCCGCCCAGCTCAACGAACTGCTCAAGAAGAAGCTGCAGTAATCCGAAAAGAGAAAGCGTCTTTCGGTGAGGTCTCGGGTCTCTCCGAAAGGCGAGAGCCGGCCCTGCCAGCCCTTCCGCCGGGGCGGCGGGCCGGCTACCCTAGGTGAATCGTCCAGTCCCTGCTGCTTAAGGATGAAACACCGAGGGCCTTCCCATGAAACGTAAGCACCACGCGACCCGGAAACCTCACCCGCCGGCGCACTGGCATCTGCTGGAACCGTGGCAGATCACTGCCTGGCTCAAGGTCGACCCGCAGAAGGGACTGTCGCAACGGGAGGCCGAACAACGGCTCGCCGAACGGGGCCCCAACCTCATCATCGAGCAGCGGCCGCGCGGCCCGCTGGCCATGCTGCTGGGTCAGTTCGCCGACTTCATGATCGGCGTCCTGATGCTGGCCGGCATCGTTTCCGGCCTGGTCGGCGAGATCGCCGATACCGTGACCATCGTGGTGATCATCATCCTCAACGCGGCCATCGGCTTCGTCCAGGAATACCGTGCCGAGCGCGCCATTGCGGCCTTGAAGAGCATGGCCGCCCCCCTCGCGCGGGTGGTGCGGGACGGGCAGCATCACGAGCTGCCGGCCCACGAGCTGGTTCCCGGCGACCTGGTGCTGCTGGAAGCGGGTAACATCGTGCCGGCCGACATCCGTCTGCTGGACACGGCCCAATTCCGAGTGGAAGAGGCCGCCCTCACCGGCGAGTCCCAGCCGGTCGGCAAGTCCACCGAAGCGATACGCAATCCCGACGCTGCGCTCGGTGACCGCCGCAACATGGTCTACAAGGGCACGGTCGTCACCTACGGCCGGGGCCTGGGCAGCGTGATCGCCACCGGCATGGAAACGGAACTCGGCAAGATCGCCCAGCTCCTGCGCGAGGAGAAGGAAAGCCGCACGCCCCTGCAGAACCGCCTCGCCCAACTCGGGAAGCGGCTGGCGCTGCTGGTGCTGGCGATCTGCGCCATCATCTTCGTCGTCGGACTGCTGCGGGGCGAACAGCCGATACTGATGTTCCTCACCGCCGTCAGCCTCGCGGTCGCCGCCATTCCGGAAGCCCTGCCGGCCGTCGCGACCGTCTCCCTGGCGCTGGGCGCGCGCAAGATGATCCGCCAGCACGTGCTGATCCGCCGCCTCCCGGCGGTCGAAACGCTGGGTTCGGTCACCTATATCTGCTCGGACAAGACCGGCACGCTCACTCAGAACCGGATGCGGGCCGAGGCGTTCTATGCCGACGGCCGGCCGGGCCCGGAGCTGCCGGAGCCGATGCTGCGGGCCATGGCCCTGAACAACGATGTCCGGGTCGACAAGGAGGGGCGTCTCCTGGGAGATCCCACCGAGACCGCCCTGTACGAAGCCGCCGCCGCAGCCGGCCATTCCGGCATCGATCTCGCCGCCTCATGTCCGCGCACCGCCGAAATTCCTTTCGATTCCGAACGCAAGCTGATGACGACGCTGCACCGTGAAGGGGAAGGACTGGTCGCCTACACCAAAGGCGCGCCGGAAATGCTGTTGCCGCGCTGTCGGACGGTATGGAGAATCCAGGGTCCCGTCCCCATCCAGAGCGACGAGCTACATGAGATTGCCGAACGCATGGCGGCGGAGGGGCTGCGGGTCATGGCCCTCGCTTTCCGGGAATGGCCGGAGCCGCCGGCGGAGCCGAGTCCGGAAACCGTCGAAACCGGGCTGTGCTTCCTCGGCTTCGTCGGCCTCATGGACCCGCCGCGGCCCGAAGCCGCGGAAGCCGTGGCTCTGTGCAAGACGGCGGGAATCAAGCCAGTCATGATCACCGGCGATCATCCCGCGACCGCACGCACCATCGCCCTCCGCCTCGGCATCGCCGACGAGGACGCCCCGGTCCTGACGGGCGAGGAACTGGCCCGCCTGAGCCTGGCGGAATTCGAGAAACGGGTGGAGGAAATCCGGGTCTACGCCCGCGTCGCCCCGGAGCAGAAGATCAAGATCGTCCGGGCCCTGCAGGACAAAGGCGAGTTCGTGGCGATGACCGGCGACGGGGTGAACGATGCGCCCGCCCTGAAATGCGCCAACATCGGCGTGGCCATGGGAAAGACCGGTACCGACGTGGCGCGGGAAGCCTCACACATGATCCTCCTGGACGACAACTTCGCTTCCATCGTCGCCGCCGTGCGGGAAGGGCGGCGCATCTTCGACAACATACGCAAGTTCATCAAATACACGATGACGAGCAATTCGGCGGAGATATGGACACTGTTCCTCGCGCCGTTCCTCATGCTCCCCATTCCACTGCTCCCCATCCACATCCTGTGGATCAATCTCGTCACCGACGGCCTGCCGGGCCTGGCCCTTGCGGTCGAGCCCCAAGAACGCGGCATCATGCAGCGCCCCCCGCGTCCGCCTCAGGAAAGCATCTTCGCGCATGGCATGTGGCAACACATTCTCTGGATCGGGCTGCTGATGGGGGGCGTTTCTTTGCTGTCGCAGGCATGGGCCTACCATACCGGTTCGGCTCACTGGCAAAGCATGGTGTTCACCGTGCTCACCCTGTCGCAGATGGGGCATGTCCTTGCCGTCCGATCGGAACGGGTGTCGTTCTTCGCGCTGGGCTTCTTCTCGAACAAGCCCCTGCTCGGCGCCGTCCTGCTCACATTCCTGCTGCAGATGGCAGTGCTCTACATCCCGGCCCTCCACCCCATCTTCCGGACGGAGGCCTTGGAACCGCATGAACTGGCTGCCTGTCTCGTCCTGTCCACCCTCGTGTTCTGGGCAGTGGAACTGGAGAAATGGATGCGTCGGCGCGGCTGGATCTATCGGGAAGACCGCCAGACCGCCGCCTGACGGATCATTCCGGGGCCAACAGGAGTTCGACCTCGCGCGGCCTGGACGACGATCCGATACGGAAGCCCCGCATTTCCAGCACTCCTTTCGTGCCCAGCGAAACGATGAGATGCAGCGCCTCCGGGTAAGCGGCGAACTCGAGGTCGGCCGGGGATGGAATGGCTGCGGCCGTGGGGTGTGAATGGAAAATCGCGAACAGTTCCTCCCCCCGCTCCCGCATGGCGCGCAGGGCGTCGATCTGCCCCTTGGGATCGAGAAGAAAACGGCATTCCGGGCGTTCGGCGACGTTGGGCACCGGATAACAGCGCATCCTCCGCCCAGCGGTGGCACCGACCAGCCCGCAGACCTCGCGCTCCGGCGATGCCTGGGCCAAACGCAGAATCTGATTGATCAGACACCTGGGAATCACACACTGTTCCTTGGTCACTGAGGTCGTCTCCCGTAGCGGACGTTCAAGACGGCCTGCCTGAAGGTGCCGTCCAGATATGCGCTTCCATGACGCCGAAGCCGGCGGGGCGATCGTAAGCCGTCTGCAGGACCTGGACTCGCCGGGCCTTCCCTCGGTAAGCCAGGTCGCGCCCGCCCGCCTTCGCCGACACGGCAACGTCGTAAATCCCGGCATCCAGGCCGAGGAAGGGCAGTTCCACCCGAAGGCGCCCCCGCCCCCCGGCCAGGCATGGCCGGCTGTCCGCCGGCGTCAGTGTGCTGGCTGCGAACAGACCCGCCGTATTCCAGAATTCGAGCCGCAGATCGACGGCCTCGAAATCGCGCTCGGCCCGGTATTCCAGTTCGAACGCCAACGGCTGGCCGGGGTTGGCCTGCAATGGCTCGTCCGCCGACCCGGAAAAATCCAGCCCGGCGGAAACGTCCGGAGGTCTAGTCGGCAAGACGCCGAGCGACTTCAGGTCGCGATTGAGATAACCCACGGCCTCGTAGTATTTCCCGAACACGGCTTCCGGCCGTCCCTCGACCACGGTCTGGCCGTCGAACAGCAGCAGGCAGCGGTCGGCCACATGGAGCACGTTCATTTCGGAATGGGATACGAAGACCAGGGCGCTGCCTTCACGCTTGAGGGTCTGGAGCCGCTCGAGACAGCGCAACTGGAATGCGACGTCACCCACCGCCAGCACTTCGTCGATGAGCAGGATATCGACCGGCATGCAGGTGGCGATGGCGAACTCCAGGCGGGCGTACATGCCATCGGAATAATGCTTGACCGGTCGCTCCAACACCGCCTCCAGTTCGGCGAAGGCCACGATTTCGTCCAGCCTGGCGTCGCTGTCGCGCTTGGACAGTCCCAGCTCGGCGCACTTGAGATAGACGTTTTCGCGCCCGCTGTACATCGGCTGGAGCCCGTGTCCCAAGCGGATCAGCGATTTCACCGCCCCGTGCAATTCGATCCGCCCGGCGTCTGGGCGGTATTCGCGGCCGAGCATCCGTAGCAGCGTACTCTTGCCCGCACCGTTGGGGCCGACCAGTCCCAGGCACTCGCCCGCCGCGACTTCGAGGGACACGTCTCGCACCGCCCAGAATTCACCCGCCCGCAAGACCGGCGTCGGCCGTCGCCCGATCAGGCGCCGCCCCAGATCCTGCGTACGATGCCATAGCGAATGCCCCAGGGAGCGGGAAAATTTCTTGCCGAGCCGGTGGGCCAGGATACGGGGGAAACTCACGGTCGGGACGAGGATGTCGGTTAGAATGCACAGCTTTCGCCGGTTCCAACTTAAACCAGCCCCGCGCCCAGGTAAAGCCTTGACATCGCCCTCCTCGATCCTCCTCTACTGCCGCCGCGGCTTCGAAAAGGAATGCGCGGCCGAAATCCTGGTCCAAACCCAGGCGGCGGGGATTTCCGGCCATGTCCGGGCCAAGGAGAACTCGGCCCATGTGGTCTTCGTGGCGCACGAGCCCGAGATCCTGGCCAACCGAGCCGCCAGGCTGCGGTTCGACGCACTGATATTCGCCCGCCAGCGGATCTTCGCCAGCGGACCGTTGGCCGACCTCCCGGTCGACGACCGGATCACCCCGCTCCTCGACACGGCGGCCGGCTTGCAGCGGCGCTATTCGACGCTCTGGCTGGAAACCGCGGACACCAACGAGGCCAAGGAATTGGCCGCCTTCACCCGCAAGTTCGAGCGTCCTTTCGCCGCCGCCGCGGCCGGCCTGCTCGGCGGCGGACCGCAGGCCCCACGCCTGCACGTGTTCTTTCTGACGTCGACCGCCGCCTATCTGGGCTACACGCTGCCGGACGATTCGGCGCCGTGGCCCTGCGGCATCCCCCGCCTCAAGCTTCCCCGCTCCGCGCCGAGCCGGTCCACGCTCAAGCTCGAAGAAGCGTTCCTGGTATTCGTCGACCGGCCCGAAACCATGCTGCGCCCCGGCATGAGCGCCGTCGACCTGGGCGCCGCCCCCGGCGGCTGGACCTGGCAACTGGTGCGGCGCCACATCCGCACCACTGCCGTCGACAATGGCAACCTGGATCCAGCACTGTTGGACTCCGGTCTGGTGACCCATTTGCGCACCGACGGTTTCCGTTTCCGCCCTTCCAGGCCGGTCGACTGGCTGGTCTGCGACATGGTGGAACAGCCCTCGCGGATCGCTCGGCTGGTGGCCGACTGGGCGGCCGACGGCGCCTTCCGCTATGCCGTGTTCAATCTAAAATTGCCGATGAACAGGCGCTACGAGGAAGTCGAACGCTGCCGCGGCTTGATCGAGGAACGGCTAGCCGCACAAGGGGTGTCCCACCGCCTGAGATTCCGCCAGCTCTACCACGACCGGGAAGAAGTGACGGGATTTCTCGAGCTGGTGTCTTAGATCAAACGTTCCCGAAGGGAGAGAGGCTTGAAACTCATGCGTTCGCCGCTCCTGGAGTCGCCGATGCGCAGAACCGCCGCTTTCACCCTGATCGAACTCATGATCGGGATCGCCCTCGCCGCCGTCCTGCTCACCGTGGGCATACCCGGTTTCCGCGATCTGATCCTGGACAACCGCATGGCGGCCCAGATCAATTCGCTGGTGGCCGACTTGAGCTATGCCCGCAGTGAGGCCGTGAAGCGCAACTCCGAGGTCACCGTATGCAAGCGGAACACCGCCGGCACCGGCTGCGACGACTCGAAGAATTGGACGGACGGCTGGATCGTGGTGGCCGGTGCAACTGTACTGAGAGTCCATGACCCGGTTTCTTCGTCGCTGACCATGACCATCAAGTACACCGGCAGCAACCGGGTGGTTTACGGCGGCAAGGGGTTCCTGAGCGGTGTGAACAACGGCACCTTCATCTTCTGCGACAGCCGCGGTTACACCAAGGCGCGAGGTCTGGTGCTGGCGATGACGGGACGCCTGCGGACCACCCGCGACGACGACGGCAACCAGATTCAGGAAAAGGGCAGCAATGGCGTCAATCTTTCCGAAAGCGACTGCCAATGAACCGGTCTCGCCCTAACGGCTTCACCCTGATCGAAGTACTCGTCAGCGTGTTCATCTTTGCCGTGGCGCTGCTGGGCCTGGCCGCCCTGCAGATCACCGCCCGCAAGGCCGCGTTCGAATCCGCCCAGCGCAGTCTGGCCGCAGCCATCGGCCAGGACGTGCTGGAGCGGATGCGGCTGAACACCGAAGCCCTGTCCGGCTACACCGGGACCCTCAACGCGAACACCACGTTCAGCGACTCGCTCGACTGCGCGGGGCCGGCCAACCTGGCGGTCTGCGATCGCCGCGACTTCCAGCGCAGCCTGCTGGGCACCGCCGAAACGACCGGCACCGGAACGAATGTCTCCAAAACTGGCGGGCTGGCCAACCCCACGCTGTGCGTGACCAGCAGCAATGCAGGCGGCTCCGGCCAGTACACCGTCACCATCGTCTGGCGCGGCCGCGAGCCTGCCCTGCCCGAAGCAGGGTCGGAAAACGCATCTGACACCTGCGGCAACGGCCAATACGGCACCAACAACGAATACCGCCGGATTTTCCGGATCAGCACCTATATCTGCCGCGAAGGCGTCAGCGGAGGATGCATCTGAGCATGAAAATTCCGAGATGGAGCGGCCTGATGGGGTTTTCCACGGTGGAACTGCTGATATCGATGGTGCTGGGCCTTTTGGTGGTCGGCGCCATCGGCAGTCTGTTCGTGCAGCACAAGACCAACTACCGCCAGAACGAGCAATTCGCGCTGATGCAGGAAAACGGACGGTTCACCCTCAACCTGCTGGCCAGCGACCTGGCGCTGGCGGGATTCTGGGGTGGCGCCGATTGCAACGACCTGAGCCGTTGCCCTTCCGCCTCGGCCATCAGCGTGCAGAATGACTGCGGAACCAACTGGACGACCACGACGACGTCCTCGTCTCCGGCCACGCACTACCTCATGGCCCCGTCGGCGGACTCGATACCTGCCGATTGGCCCTGCTTCAACTCCAACGACTATCTCAAGCCTGGAACCAATCTGCTGGCCCTTAGGCACGCAGAAGGCAAGCCCGTCTATTGTCAGACCGGAGAGGACAAAAGGAACGACCGTTTCGCGGGACTGATCTATCTGCGAACCAGCGGCTCCAATGGCAATCTCGTAAGACTTCCCGTATCCACCGCCACGCCGCCGGAGCCGCCCGACTGTCCGGTCAGCTCCAGCTCCGCGGCCTATTGGCGGTATGTCGTCCATGTCTATTACATCAGCCGAGGTTACACGGCGAGACAATGCGCCAGCAAACCCACCGATCCGCGGTGTGCGCCCAGGCTGATACGAAAGACCCTGGGTCGACAAACCGGGAACCCCATCATTTTCGAGTCGGATGACGGGGGAGAAATCGCCGAAGGTATCGAATATTTCCACATCGAATTCGGCATCGATGACGGCGACGGCAACATGACCGATGAGTCCTGCGACATGGATGGCATCCCCGAACGGTATCTCTCCACCCGGGAGGATTATGCCGCCATCACCCCCGACGAGCTCGACTGCGCCATCAGTGCCAGAGTCCACGTGTTGGTGCGTAGCATGGAATCCGATTCAAGCTACACTGATGACAAGACTTATACATTCGGCTCGGTGACACTGGGACCGTTCGGTGACCACTTCCGCCGAAAAGTGTTCACGACCACGGTACAGTTGCGGAACCAGCAATATCACTGAGCATTTCGTCGGAAGGGGAAGACGGCGATGGCCCGGAAAAGAAGCACGCAAAACGGCGCCGCCCTGGTCGTCGGCCTGCTGTTCACCATCGTGCTGACGATGCTGGGCATCGCGGCGATCCATTCCAGCAGCACCAGCGTCCGCATGGCGCGCAACGCCGAGGCCCGCATCAACGGCCTGCAGCAGGCGCAGGCGGCTGCCGACTACGTCGCGGCGGAAGCGATCGATCTCAACCTGGACCGGATGGGCAACAATGTACGTTGCACCGCAAGCTATCCCTACGGTACCTGCAACGGCCTGTCGCTGCCGGCCCTGCCATCACCGCTGACGACACCGCCGGTGCACGTCCGGGTCCGCGGCAGCATCGCCTTCGGCTCGTCCAGACGCGAGGAGGGCAACAAGGTCTTCGAGCGCGTCATCGAAAGCGACTACGACGGCGCGCCGGCCGGATCGTCCGCCGATGCCACCCGCGCCGGCGTGGTGTCCGCCGTCCGCGGCACCCTCGTCTCCAGCGGCTCGGTGCGTTACGACAGCGAAACTCCCGACCCGACACCGACACCCGCGCCCACCCCCTAGCACCTGTCGAATCCGGAGAAGAACGATGAAAATCCAACCCGCAATCATGGTGCTTTCGATCGCCGCCCCCTTCTGCGCCGGCCGGGCGGACGACACCGACATCTATTTCGCTGGCGGCGGCTCGCTGGGCGGGAAACCGCTGGTGATGTTCAGCCTGGACTACCGCTCGAACCTGGGCGCACTGGTATGCCAAGGCACCGGTGAAGACGACGAGCATGACGATCACAGATATGACCATCAGGAGGATGGCGACGATGAACACGGCGACGACTGCCATTCGCTGAGGACGACTGTCTCCCCCAGTTCGGGAACCACCTATCTGCCCTCGAGCGGCGACGTGACCCATTTCGACCTGATCCGGGCCGCCTTGCGCAAGGCCATGGACGATCTCGGCACCGAGCTCGCCACTGTCCGGGTGGGACTCATGATCAACCACGCCGATTCCACCACCGGCCAGTGCGGCGCCGGCCCCAGCGGCCAGTGCAGCAACGGCGCCTACGTGCTGAGAGGTTTCAGCACCGACAAGGCGCGCTTCCATGACGCCCTGGCCCGGATTCCCGTGCCGCAAGGCAACCTGGCCCACGACTTCCAGGGCAAGGAGCTCTATTTCGAGCTGTTCCGCTACCTGACCGGCCAGGCCATCTTCAACGGCCACAAGGGCTGGCAGGACTACGGCGACAGCAACCGGAACGACAACCTCGACGTCGACAACCCCGGAACGAGTTTCGACGACCGGCTGCTCAAGTGGGACAGCGGCATCGAAAACGGCACCAATTACGTGAGCCCACTGGTGGACAACTGCTCCAAGGTGTTCATGATCAACTTCATGTTCCAGGTCTCCAACAAGGACAACGACTCCGACGCCGCAATCAGGCAGAGCAAGGACTCGGGCGGTATGAACGGCCTCAATCCGGGCACCAGCAACAGCGCCTTCGCCAACGTGATCCGCTGGATGCGCGACGCCGATCTGGCGGACGGCACCTACGGCAGCGCCGGCAACCTGGAAGACGTACAGAACGTCACGTCCTATTTCTTCGTCGCTCCCACGAACATCAACACCACGACCAACGGTTACGCGGTCGCCGGCGGAACCAACAATGCGCTGCCGCTGAGCACCGATCCCACTGTGCTGATCGCCTCCCTCAAAGAGGTCTTCAAGGAAGTGCTGAGCGTGAGCACCACCTTCGTCTCGGCCGCCTCACCGGTTAACGTCTTCAACCGCACGGAGTCGCTGAATCACGCGTTTTTCTCCATCTTCCAGCCGGAACAGGCGCCCCGCTGGAACGGCAATCTGAAACGGCTCAAGCTGGCATCCGATCCCACCACGCACCGACTCCAGGTCCTGGACGCATCCAGTCCGCCGATCGAAGCGATCTCTCCCATCGACGGCAGGATCAAGCATGAAGCGCTCACCTACTGGACCAGCGCTTCCGGCTTCGATGTACAGACCTACGCCGATACCGGCAAGGGCGAAGTGGTTGGAAAAGACGGCCGCAGCGTGGGCCGCGGCGGCGGCGGCCAAAGAATCCCCGGATTCCTGACGAACTCGCCCGGCGACAGCAACTCCACCAGCGGCGCCCGGAAGCTCTATACCGAACCCGACAGTCTGAGCAACGGCACGGCGACGGCCCTGCGCGCACTGAACGCCGATTCGACCACCGCGGCTGCGCTCTGGAACACGCTCCGTCTGAACGGGGCGAAGAGCGGCGAGGTCTGGAGCGATGCCGCGAGCTACGGCACCGCCAGCAGCGACGATCAGGCCACGGCCGTGAAACTGCTCAAGTTCGCCCGCGGACAGGACGCCAACGACGAGGACGGCGACGGCAACTACACCGAGGCCCACCCCTGGGCGTCGCCGGCCAACCAGGCCAAGCGCAAGTGGCTGATGGCCGATCCGCTGCATTCGGCCGCCGTGCCGCTCAACTACGGCGCACGCAGCGGCTATTCGCGGGACGTTCAGGACGTCCGCATCCTGGTCTCCGGCAACGACGGCTTCCTGCACATGTTCCGCAATTCGGCTTCGGGAGGCACCACCACTGAAACACCCAGCGGCGTCGAGGACTGGGCCTTCATTCCCCGCCGGCTGCTCGGCAATCTAAAGCCGCTCTCGGACAACGGCGCGGCGACACCCCATGTCTACGGACTCGACGGCACCGCAGCGGTCTATGTCAACGACATGGACCGCGACGGCACCGTGAACGGCGCCGACCAGGTCATCGCCTTCATCGGCATGCGCCGCGGCGGCAAGGGCTATTACGCGCTCGACATCACCGATCCCGACACCCCGAGGATGCTCTGGACGATCGAGAAGAACGACGCCAGCGGAAACTTCAACGAACTCGGCTACACCTTCTCCGATCCCACCATCGCCCAGCTCGACTGGGGCGAAGGCCGCAAACCCGTGCTCATCTTCGGCGGCGGCTATGGCACCCGCAAAGACGAAGCCAGCGCCGCGAATGCCCGGAACGCGGCGACCGGCACCGACGACACCGAGGGCAACGCGATCTACATCGTCAACGCCAAAACCGGCGCACTGGTCTGGAAAGCAGTCAAAGGATCGGGTGCCTCATCGGCAACGACGTTCCAGCATGCCGGACTGGCCGACAGCATTCCCTCCAAGGTCACGGCGGTCGATACCGACGACAACGGTATGGTGGACCGCCTGTACGTCGGCGACACCGGCGGCGTGCTGTGGCGCGCCGACCTGGCCTACGTGCAACCGGACGGCACCACGTCCTACAACGAGCCCGCCCACTGGACCCTCACCCCCGTGCTCTCGGTTGGCCGCCATGCCGGACAGCCGGACCGGCGCTTCTTCCACCGTCCGGACTTCGTGCCGTCCCCCGCCGGCTCAAGCCGCTTCGATGCCGTGCTGATCGGCTCCGGCGACCGCGAGCACCCACTCGATACCAACGTCCAGAACCAGTTTTACATGTTCAAGGACACCTACGTCGCCAGCGGCTCGCCGCCGACGGGACCGGTCAAGACCCTGGCGGATCTCGACAACCTGACGAGCTCGACCACTGTCCATCCCGACAAATCCGGCTGGTACATCGACATCGGCAGTTCGGCCAGCGGCGAAAAAGTGCTCTCCAGCCCGCTCACCTACAACGGCTCGGTCTATTTCAGCACCTATGCGCCTCAGGGCGGAAGCGTTTCCGGACAGTGCGGACCCAACGAAGGCGAGTCGCTGACCTATGTCATCCGTCTCGCCGACGCGGCCGGCGTCTTCAACTTCAACGCGGCGACCCCGGCCAACGAGCGCTTCACCGTCACCGGCCGGGGACTGCCCAGCGATCCCGTCACCGTCGCCGTCAACGGTAAACTCTACGTCACGGCCGGCAACCTGCCGGCGAATCCCGACCTGTCCAATCCGGTCGGCAATTCCGGCATCAACCGGCTCTACTGGTACGAAAAGGAGTGAACGGACGTGGCCGAACCGAACGGAAAGGTGAGCGTCACTCCCGCCCCCCGGGCGGCAGGCGGCCTGGAGCCTGCCACGGACTCGATCCGGCGAGGGCGGGGATTCTCCCTGCTCGAACTGATGATCACCGTGGCCATCATCGGCATCCTCGCCACCGTCGCCTACCCGTCCTACAAAGAACACATCGTCCGGACCCGCCGCGCCGACGGCAAAGCCGCGCTCCTGCGGGCCGCCGCACGCGAGGAGCAGTACTTCATGGACAACAAGACCTATACGAGCGACGTCACCAGACTCGGTTTCGCCTCCAACGGGAAATCCGACGAAGGCCATTACGTCATTTCCGTGACCGCCGCCGACGCCAATGGCTTCACGCTGCAAGCGACGCCGCAGAGTCCGCACACCGACGCACTCTGCGGCAATCTCACCCTGAACTCCCTGGGCGTGAAAGGAAAATCCGGCTCCGGCTCGGTCGCCGATTGCTGGAACTGGTGAAAGCGGGAAGGGCGGTCAACCCGCCGCAGTGGAGACGGTGAGCCTCAATCCCCGATCCGCGCCAGCGAATCGATCACGGCTTTGGCCTCCGCCGGTCGCAGCCCGGTCGCCTCCCTCAGCCGATTGACCGCTCCACCCGGATTGCCGTCCCGGATCAGCCTGCGGATCTCCGCCGCGGTATCGGAGGGCAGCCTGACCATTTTTCCGTTCACGACCACGTCGACGGGCTGCGCATCGGAGGGAATGCCGGCCCCACCTGCGGTTCGTCCAGGAGCGGTCCGTGCCGGTCCGCCGATCCGGGACACCAGCCAGCCGAGAAAGAAGCCGAGGCCTGTCCCCAGCAGCAGGAAGGCATATTCCTTGGGGAATCCGGACAGGTTCGCGGCGGCTTCGTTCATGGGCGTGTCGCTGGTGGGGGTTGAAAGGACTCGAGGACTTCAGCCTTTCACGCTGGCCTTGAGCGCTCGGAACTTCTCGATCATTTCCTTCTCCATCTGACCGCGGCCGATGGAATGCTTCAGTGCCTCGCCGAGGCCGGTGACTTGGTCGGTCGAAGAACGCACCGAGTAGAAGACCAGGGCGCCATCGAGGTAAGGCACGGTGCCGGCGAGAGTCTGGCTGACATCGTAGGAATGGCCGACGTAGAAGGCGCTCTGTAGCAGGAGGGCCCCGTCGTTCCCGGCATGAATGATGCGGTGGACCAGGATCGGGGTGGGCCGTCCCTGCACCATGCGATTGAGCCAGATGAACGAATCCTCCGCACCGGCCGGCATCTCCGCCGGATAGCCGAGCAGAGCCTTCTGCAACCCAGGGAACCGATCGCCGAGCAACTTGCTGGCCCGGATGGCATCGGTCAGCTCGGCGGCCGGATCGGCCTTGTCACCGTCGCCGCGTTCGTATGCGGCCATGCCGGCCAGCCCCTTGCTCCGGTAGGCCCTCAGGCGGGCGGCAAGCACCGAGCGGTACTGCCTGGACACGGCTTCCACCACCGTTTCGTCGTCGTCGCTGGCGAGGCTCGCCTTCAGCGCGGCGAAGCCGGCGATTTCCTCGGCCGACAGATTGAAACCGGAACCCGGCCGGACGTTCAGCAGGTCGCGAGCCTCGTCCACCTGCGCCCGGCCGTAGGCGAACTTCGCGAAGGCTTCGACCCCGGCACCGCTGGGCACGACACCGCGAGCCGTGACGTCCGGATCGCGGGCAGCGAGTTCGCCGCGCCTGACGACCTCGACGATCCGGGCCGGCGCCGTTTTGAGGTACATGGCGATCCCGGTCGCCAGCGATTTGCTACCGGTCTCGACCACCGAATAGGAAACGATCTCTCCTTTCTGCAAGCGTGCGACGTCGGCCTGGGAGATCCCCACCTGGTCGATGAGTTGCCCCGCGGTCAGCCCGGCTCGGACGGGGGATGCGGCCAGAAGCAGAAAGCCCGCCAGCCATGCTTTCCGAAAAGCGATCGAGGGTGGGAAGGGACGGTTCATCGTTCTCGACTCCGGGGACAACGGTTGCGGCAGCCCGAAACCGACACCCCGGGCCCACGACGGCTTCAGCTTACACGGGTTTTTCCGCGCGGAAAATGCAGTAACGCACCATGCCCTCGCTGAATACCTTCCACTGCGCCAGTGCCACCTTGTAGTTGGCGGTCTGGGCCTTCTTGCGCAGCCCCAGCCAATGCATGATCCATTGCATCGGGGCGGTCCAGCGCGCGGTGAGATACATGCGGCGGGACGAAGGCAGGGTTTCCCGGGTCGCTTCGGTGACGTGGATTTCACGGAAGCCGCATTCCTCCATGCCGGCATGGAACTCCTCCACGGTGGACAGGTTGGGCACCGCCCAGCCGTTCAGACAGTCCATCACCGCCCGCCATTCGGCTTCGTCGAACTCGCGCCGGGCGGCATAGCCATCACAGGCGATGAGGGTGCCGCCCGGCTTGAGCACCCGGTAAGCTTCGCGGAAGAAATCGCGCTTGTCCGTGGCGTAGCAACTGCTCTCGACGGCCCAGACCACGTCGAAGACGGCGTCCGGAAACGGCGTCTGGCAGAAGTCCGCCACCTGGAATTCGGTCTTGTCTGCGACGCCGTGCCGCCGGGCGTTACGCCGGGCGTGCTCGACCTGTTGCTCACTGACGGTGATGCCGGTGGCCCGGGCTCCGACGTGCTTGGCTAGCCAGATGGAACTGCCGCCGATGCCGCAGCCGGCATCCAGCACGTGGTCGCCAGCCTCGATCCCCGCGATCGCGGCCATGATGCGGTTCTTGTTGATGAGGGCCTGGCTGTGGGTCTTGATCCCTTCTTCCCAGTAGCCGTAGTGCAGCGCCAGGTTCTCGTTGTCGAACCAGGCGGTGCGGTAGTCCCAGTAACAGTCGTCGTAATGCCTGGCCGTGTCGATACGGATTTCGGCTTCGGAAAACTCGGCGCCCTTGCGCAGGGAGTCGTTGCGGTAATCTTTGTTGGGTTCGAGATAATACATGGGTCATTCCAGAGCTGCTCGCCTCGTGCCCGATGCAGCAAAAACGCAAAGTGTACCCCGGAATTCTCGACCAAGGCATGTCTTGATGGAGTTCCGGGCTCAGCAACCGTTAAAATGACCGGTCGTTCTCCCATACTTCGAACTCCCCCCGCATCGAGCGGCCGAATCCATCCCGACATGAAACTCCCCCGAATCGGCTTCATCAGCCTTGGCTGTCCCAAGGCGCTCGTGGACAGCGAGCGCATCATCACCCAGTTGCGTGCCGAGGGCTACGCCATCGTGCCGACCTATCAGGACGCCGATCTGGTGGTCGTGAATACCTGCGGCTTCATCGACGCGGCGGTGGAGGAGTCGCTCGAAGCCATCGGCGAAGCCGTGGCGGAAAACGGCAAGGTGATCGTCACCGGCTGTCTCGGCGAACGGCCGGAGGAAATCCAGGCGCGCCATCCTGCGGTCTTGAAAGTGACCGGCGCCCATGCCTATGAAGAAGTCATGAACGCAGTGCACGAACACCTTCCGCCGCTGCACGATCCCTTCATGGACCTGGTGCCGCCACAGGGCGTCCGGCTGACCCCGCGCCATTACGCTTACCTCAAGATCTCGGAAGGCTGCAATCACCGCTGCAGCTTCTGCATCATCCCCGCGCTGCGCGGGGATCTGGTGAGCCGGCCGATCGGCGAGGTCATGACCGAAGCCGAACGGCTGGTCGCCGCTGGCGTGAAGGAAATCCTGGTGGTATCACAGGACACCAGCGCCTATGGGGCGGATCTAGGCTACCGCACCGGTTTCTGGGGCGGACGGCCGCTGCGCACGCGCTTCCAGGAACTGGCGCGGGCGCTGGGCGATCTGGGCGTCTGGATCCGGCTGCACTACGTTTATCCGTATCCCCATGTGGACGAAGTGATCCCGCTGATGGCGGAAGGACGACTCCTGCCCTATCTGGACATCCCGTTTCAGCACGCCAGTGCGCGGGTCCTGAAAGCGATGAAACGGCCCGCAGCGACGGAAAACATCCTCGCCGCCATCCGCCGCTGGCGTGAGGTCTGCCCGGAACTCACCTTGCGCAGCACCTTCATCGTCGGCTTCCCCGGCGAGACCGAAGACGAGTTCCGCGAACTGCTCGACTTCCTGGAGGAAGCCCGGCTCGACCGGGTCGGCTGCTTCGAATACTCGCCGGTGAAAGGCGCGGCGGCCAACGCCCTGCCCGATCCAGTGCCGGCCGAGGTGAAAGCCGAGCGCCATGCCCGTCTCATGGAGGTGCAGGAGCGCATCAGCGCGGCGCGGCTGCGGACGAGAATCGGACGGACCGAGACGGTGCTGGTGGACGAAGTGGTGGAAGAGGGCGCGGTCGCCCGCCGCCGGGCCGATGCCCCGGAGATCGACGGTCAGGTCTTCATCGATGGCGCCACCCACCTCGAGGTCGGCGAATTCGTGGAAGCCACCTTCGAGGACGCGGACGCGCACGATCTTTGGGCCCGCCTGGCCGACTAGCGCTTCGAGACGACTCCCCGGGAAGCCGCCAGCCTTGCCGAATCAGTGGTGATGACCGCCGGGACCATGGACGTGGCCGTGTTCGAGCTCTTCGGGCGTGGCATCGCGGATGCCGGCGACTTCGACGTTGAAATGCAGGGTCATGCCGGCCATGGGATGGTTGCCGTCCAGCACCACCTCGTCTTCCAGCACTTCCAGCACGGTCACGATCTGCATGCCTTCGTTGGACTCGGCATGGAACTGCATGCCCGGCAGGATTTCGTCGACGCCCTCGAAGGCGTGCCGCGGTACCGCCTGGACCAGGTTCTCGTCGTGCAGGCCGTAGGCCTCCTCCGGGGGGATGGTGACGTTGAAGCTGTCGCCGACCACCCGGCCGGTCAGCGCATCCTCGAGGCCGGAGATGATGTTGCCCATCCCGTGGATGTAAGCCAGCGGCTCGTCCGCGCTGGAGCTGTCGAGAACGTCTCCCTCGTCGTTGGTTAGGGTATAGTGGATGAGGACAACCTTGTGGGGAGAGATTTGCATGGGAACACCTGCTGAGATTGGAGTCGCCATCATAGTCTTTTTCCTCGAATGCAGACAGGCTTTCGTTGTCGCGGCTGATGACGGCCAGTTTCCCCTGTCCTTCGCCGTCTGACCGGGCGCCGGGCCTTTCCGAGTATACCTCCGCTCCCCGCCGATGCCGTATATCCACCGGACGCCCCGCCCCACGCGCGCGGCCGTCCTGCTTTGTTGTTTCCTTTCCGGCGCCGCAGGCGACGAGGCCGGGACGGCTTTCGAAATACCGGTGCAGCAAACCGGGGTCGTGCTCGAACCTGCACGGCAGCGACTCGCTGGCATCGAAACGCGCGTCCTGGATGCCGTCGAGTACCGGCCCGAAACGAGATCACTGGGCCGCATCGTGGATCTCCAGCCATTGCTCGAACTGCGCTCGCGCTACCGCGCCGCCCAGGCCGAGGCCAAGATCACCGATGCCGCGCTGCGGCTCGCCCGCAAGAACCGTGACCGGCTCGCCAGCCTGCACGGCGAGGCCATCGTCGCCACCCGCGAACTGATCCACGCCGAATCCCAACTCGCCGCCGACGAGGCACGGGCCGTGACGGCGCGCCAGCATGTCCGGGAGTTGCAGGAGGAAGGTCTGCAGGCGTGGGGCACGGAGCTGTTCCAGGCCGCCGTGGCCGGGGACTCCCGCTTGTTCGACGATCTGCTGCAACGGCGCCGGGTGCTGCTCCTGGTCACCCTGCACCACGGCCAGGCGCTGCCTGCGGACGCCGCCCGTATCATGGTGGCGCGGGAAGGTGACCGGCAGGCGGCACAGCCCGCCGAACTGGTCTCGGCGGCGCCGAAGACCGACGACATCGTGCAAGGGGAAACCTGGTTCTTTCACACCGATGCCCGCAAGTTGCGTACCGGCATGCGTATCGAGGCATGGATTCCGGCCTCCGCCGAAAAGCTGAGCGGCGTCGTCATTCCCCGCTCGGCGCAGATCTGGCACGAGGGCCGGCCCTGGGTCTACCTGCAGATCGGCGCAGACCGTTTCGTGCGAAGGCCGATCGATGCTCATCGCGACTACGGCGACGCCTGGTTCGTCGACGAAGGGATAGAGCCAGGCGCTTCGCTGGTGACGCGGGGGGCGCAGCTGCTGTTGTCGGAGGAACAGCGCCACGCGATCCCCGAAGAGGACGACTGATGCTGGGCGCCTTGGTCCGCTTCGCGGTGTGCCGCAGCGGTGTCGTGATCGCGCTCGCGGTGCTGCTGGCGGCCTACGGCCTGTACCGTGCGGCGACGGCGAAACTGGACATCTTTCCCGAATTTTCCGCCAAGCGGGTGGTGGTGCAGACCGAAGCCCCGGGCCTCACCACCCGGCAGGTCGAGATCCTCCTGACCCTACCCATCGAGCGAAAGCTGGCCGGCATCGTCGGACTGGAAACCCTGCGCTCGGAGTCGATCCAGGGTCTGTCGGTGGTAACGGCGGTATTCGCCGAGGAGACCGACATCTACCGCGACCGGCAACTGGTGAGTGAACGCTTGGCGCTGCTGGCCGGTCAGCTTCCGGAAGGCGCGGGGACGCCGGTCCTGGTGCCGTTGTCCTCCTCCTCGGCGACGGTGCAGACGTTCGGCTTGACTTCGGAGACCCTCGGCCCCATGGAACTGCGGACGCTGGCGGACTGGGTGATGACGCCGCGCCTCCTCGCCGTGCCGGGAGTCGCCGACGTCAATGTCTTCGGTGGCGCAGTACAGCAGTTGCAGGTGGAAGTCGATCCCGCACGGCTCAAGCGCTTCGGTCTCGACCTCAACGCCGTGAGCCTGGCGGTGCGCCAGTCGTTCCGCACCCAGGGCGCCGGCTTCGTGGAGAACGAGAACCAGCGTTTGGCCCTTCAGGTCACGGGCGTCCCGCTCGGTCCGGAAAGCCTCGGCAACGTCATCCTCAACCGTTCGCCCGGCGCGGTGCTCAAGCTGCGGGACGTCGGGACGGTCCGTTTCGGGCCCAGGCCGCCGATCGGCGCGGCCGCAGTCAATGGCGCCGCCGGCATCGTCATGATGGTGATCGGCCAGTATGGCGCCAACACCCTCGAGGTATCGCGCGGCGTGGAACGCGGCCTGGCGGAACTCGCCCCGATGCTCGCCGCACGAGGCGCGACACTGCATCCCAGACTGTTCCGCCCCGCCGACTATATCGAGCGGGCGCTGGACAACCTCGGCGCTCACCTGCTGGCGGGCGGGCTGCTGGTGATGGCGGTACTCTACGCCTTCCTGTATGACCTTCGCACCGCTCTGATCTCGGCAGCGGCGATCCCGCTTTCACTGCTGGGCGCCTTCGTGGTGCTCCAGGCTTTCGGCGTCAACCTGAACCTCATGGTGCTGGGAGGACTGGCCATCGCCCTGGGCGAAGTCGTCGACGACGCCATCATCGACACCGAGAACATCTTCCGGCGACTGCGGGAAAACCGCGCCGCTGCCGCCCCCCGCCCCGCGCTCACGGTCGTTTACGAGGCATCACTGGAAGTCCGCGGGTCGGTGGTCTACGCCAGCTTCATCGTGGCCCTGGTATTCCTGCCGCTGCTGGGATTGGGCGGCGTCGCCGGCCGTCTGTTCGCGCCGCTCGGCTACGCCTACATCATCGCCATCCTGATCTCGCTGGCGACCGCACTGACGGTCACGCCTGCGCTTTGCGTCGCCCTGCTGACGGGTTCGAAAGAGGCGGCGGAAACGCCGCCGCTGATCCGCTGGCTGCAACCGCTTTATGGACGCTGGCTGCGGTGGGCCGCGAAGCAGCCGGCCCGGCTCGCGGCCGGCAGCCTCGCGGCCTGCCTCCTGGCGACCGCGCTTGCCCCTGGGCTGGGCGGGGACTTCCTGCCGCACCTGCGCGAGGGGCACTACATCGTGCACACCACGAGCCTGCCCGGCACCTCGCTGCAGGAATCGCTGCGCCTTGGCGGACTGGTCGTCCGCGAGATCCTGCGGATCCCCGGGGTGGAATCCGTCTCGCAATGGGCGGGACGGGCCGAGCGCGGCGCCGATACCTACGGCAGCCATTACAGCGAATACGAGGTGCGCCTCCAACCGATGTCCGGCAGCGGACAACAGAAGGTGCTGGAGCGGCTGCGCGGACTACTGGCGGGCTTCCCCGGGATACGGGCCGAGGTGAACACCTTCCTCACCGAACGGGTCAACGAAACGATTTCGGGCTACACCTCGCCGGTCGCAGTCAATCTGTACGGTGAAGACCTGGATCTGCTGGACCGGAAGGCGCGCGAGCTCGCCGACGAAATCGGCAGGATGGCTGGAGCCACGGACGTGCAGCTGCGGTCGCCGCCCGGCTCGCCGCTGGCGGAAATCCGGCTGCGGCCCGATCAGCTCCAGGTGTGGGGACTACGTCCGGGAGACGTCATGGATGCCGTCGACACCGCTTTCGCCGGCCGGACCGTCGGCCACTTCCCCCTCGGCCAGCGTATCGTCGAAACGTCCGTCATCCTCCGGCCGGATTTGCGGCAGTCGCTCGACAGCCTGCGCGAACTGCCGCTCAAAAGCCAGGACGGTACGCTCGTATCCCTCGGCGAGGTGGCCGAAATCTCCGAAACCGGGGATCGCTACAACATCCTGCACGGCGGCGGCCGCCGCATCCAGACCGTGACCGCCGGCGTCGAGGGGCGCGACCTGGCCTCGTTCGTGGAGGAATTGCGGGCCCGGTTGGATGCGGTGCTGGGACGTTCGACCGGCGTCTATGCGGAAATAACCGGCGCCGCGATGGAACAGGGCGTCGCCCGGCGCGAACTGATCGCCCGCGCCTGCCTGGCTGGCGGCGGCGTGCTGGTGCTCACCTATCTCGCCATAGGCCGTTTACGCCATACCGCCATCGTCCTGGCCAACCTGCCGTTCTCACTGGCTGGCGGGGTGCTGGCAGCAGGGATTTCCGGCGCCAGCCTTTCGGTGGGCGCGCTGGTAGGTTTCGTGACTCTGTTCGGCATCACCGTCCGCAACACCATCATGCTGCTTTCGCATTACCGTCATCTGGTCGAGAGGGAAAGGCAGACATGGAATCTCGACACCGCCGTGCGGGGTGCCCAGGAACGCCTGCCTTCGATTCTGATGACGGCGCTGGTGACCGCGCTGGCGATGCTGCCCATCGCCAGCGGCAGCGACGACCCGGGACTGGAAATCATGGGACCGATGGCGGCCATCATCATCGGCGGCCTGCTGTCTTCCACCTGCCTCAATCTCGCGTTGCTGCCGGCAATGCTGCTGCGCTGGGGAGGCTCTTTCGAAAACCGGTAGAATGTCGCCCGTGAGACCGAACCGTCCCCTTTCGCCTCGAGGATCGACCGCTCGATGATCAAAAAAATCCTGGCGGCGTCGATCGTCCTCGCCGCCGTATTCGCGTTTTCATGGCACATGGGGGTACGCCAGCGCCTGGCGAACGAAGCGAAGCGCGCCCAGGCACGGATGTCGGTACCGGCGCCGCCCGTCAGTCCGGCACCCACCCCCATACCACTCGCCGCGCCGGAGCAGCAAACGGCGCCAGATGCCCCCACCGAAGCCCGGAAGCCGGTGGATCTGCTGAAAGAGCCTGCCAGGATTCACTCGGGTGGACGGAAAAAGGTCTGCAAAAAGATCCTCGGCCTGGAGACCTGCGCCGATACTGAATGGAACGTCCAGGTCGTGACGGAAGGCCAGCCGTCCGTCACCCGCAACGGGAACCTCTTCCATGTCTCCATCCCCGTCCGGTTCACCGGCGAAGCGGCGGCCTCCAGCGAGGACTTCAAAAGCCTGAAGCTCGACAGCCGGAAATTCACCGGAGCGGTCGATGCCTGGGCCGACGTGGGCATCGATCCCGCCGACGGCTGCACGATCAACGCGGTGTCGACCGGCATCGAATGGCGGGAAGAGCCGGAAATCGAGCTCGTGGGCGGACTGCAGGTGAAGGTGGGCGATCTCGTGAGGAGCCATTTCGAGAAGACCTTGCAGGACGCGGTCGAGTCACTGAAACTGCAGGCGACCTGCGAAATGGTGAAGAAACAGATCGAACGGCTGTACCAGGAGAACGGAAACTGACGCCGCCTCAGAACTTGAGCGGAGCCTTCCCTTCCTGCTCCCACAGTAGGTCGCAGCCATGTTTCAGCGAATCCTTGAGCAGCCCGATGAGCGGGAAGGCCCGCACCCGCAGGTTCGGCTTTTCCTGCCTTTCCTCTTCCTCGTCTTCGGAGGAAGTGGAGACCGGGGCTGCTTCGGCCGCCAGCCCCTGTTCGAGCTTCTCGAGCGCCACCGGGATGTCCCTGGCCAGCAGGGCACCCGGCACCGTACCCGTATTTCCCATCATCCTGAGCAGGTGCAGAGCGACATCGCCGAACATCGTCACCCGCCCGACTTTGCTTTCAAAGGTTATCAACATGAACGTGCCGGTATGTCAAATGGCCATGGCTGCGGAGTTCATCGGCCAAGCTTCAGATATCTGGGATTGATTACTTTCAGATAGAAAAAGGCCACGATGGAAACCAGGCTGCCAACGATGGCGAGGGGATAAACCAGACCCAACACGTTTCCGGTGCGCACCGTTCTAACGCCCTCGGCAAGCCACTTCTGCCAATGCTGCACAGGATGCGGCAGCTTCTTCATCAGCGTCCATCCCGCCATGCCGAAGACGACGACCGCCGCCGTCCACCCGGGCGCAGCCAATGCCCCCTGGATTCGATCGGCGTAGACGGTCAACGCTTCATAGACGAAAGCCCAGATACTCAGAAGGACGACCAGTCCCAAACCTGCTCCCAACAATTTCCCTTTCGTATCGGTCAAGCGGAACACCTTGAAAAACATGTCACCGCCCACGGCAAGACAATGGGTCAGTCTGCAGCTATCCAGCGTGGGACTCGTCATGACGGAATAAAAACCCCAGGGGAGAGACGGCGGATTCTTCAAGCCTTCGGATTGGTTGAGGAATCTATCGCACAAGCAATAACCGTCATACATCAGAGCGTTGGCTTCGATATCGGCGAAGGCATCCAGATCGGTACGTATCGCCGAGAGCAGAAATATTTGCCCGTTGTCCGCACCGGTCTGGTTGTAATCGCTGCTGTCGGGAGGCGGAGAGAAGCTCCGGAAATACGGCGTGCCGCCAAACCCCTCCCTGAGATGCCAGAAACGCGCATCGACGGTTTTGCCGCCCTCTTTCATCTCCAGCTCCCGAACGATGAGGTCCCGCACCCGTTTCATCAACACATCGTTTGAACGCATGAACACGGAAGCCATGCCGCTTGCAGGGCTGCGGTCATGGCACAACTGCCCGCTGGCATCGCTGCAGATGATGTGCGTGCATTTTCCATCGGTTAGCGCTGTCAAGCCCTGGTTGTCGAATACGCCGCCATCCACCAATTCGATGACGTCTTTTTCTCCGTATAAATCGTGAATCGCAAACGGCGCAAACAACGCTGGCACGCAGGCGGAAGCCGCAACTGCATCGGATAGGGTCAGCTTGTTCAATATGGCCGCACGCTTTTTGTTTTGCTCCGGTGACAAGCCGGGATCGTTGGGATTGGCGAAACTTATTCTCGGATAGCGATCCGATGAAGCCACGCCGACGTAAGACGCCGTGAATACCCAGTTGTCGCCGGAGTTCAGCGTCGTCGCGTTGATATTCAATACGGGAATCTTGTGCTCGGCGTCCCGGTTATGCAAGGCAACATCGAATCCGGGCCGTTCGCCCTTGGGGACGATTTTGAGATCCTTGAGAAATATGTCTCTGCAATCCTTTAGGCTCAGCGCATCTTGCAGCCAGTCCCGCAATGTCTCTTTCCCAGGTCTCTGGATGGGGCGGTAGAATGTCTCGTTATATAACTCCGACATGCGGTCACTGCGCGAATAATCGTCGCTGATGAACATCTTCGCATTTTTGATGGGGTTCAGCAGGGCACGCACGCGCAAGTTGGTCTGGACTCCTTTCAAGAATTCCGTTTCCAGCTCCTGGACTATCTTGACGTAGGCACCGGGTGTGGACGGTATGACCCCATCCGTGCGCTCGTGTTCCAGTAACTGTTTTACCTTCAGATAATACATCGCGCCGATGATGGAACCGCCGGACACGGTCGAGAGCATCTGCACATGTCGCAATAAATCGAGTTCCGCCATTTTCGCCAGAACGCCGAGATGGAACAGCGCGGCTCGGAACCCGCCCCCGGACAGAGCCAAGCCCAATCTATCGGTGTTTCGGATCGTAAAGGGAGCGTCGTGGTTCATCGTTACGGCCTCCAGCGAGACGAGACGGGGCGACTGCTAGCCCTCGACGATAGGGAAATCACTGACCAAGGCGGTGTAATTGCCTTTCTTGCCTGCGGAGACCTCGGCCCGCGTCCCGGCCAAGTGGTGGTGCTCGGCCCAATGTTCCGGATGCCGGAGCAGGCGTGTCAAGCGCCCCAGAAACAGGGAGGCCTCCTGGCGGACGCTCATGTCCACGTGTAACTGGCCGCTTTCATGGTTGCCGTAGCACAAGCGGCCGACGCCCACATAACCCAGGTCGTGGACGCTCAGTTCCAGGAACTCGTTCACCTTGACCGGAACACCAAAGCGCTTCAAAGGCAAATGCCTCGGAACGGTGACGAGCGTCTTCACCCACCTGCTCAGCAGTGTCGGCGGAACGTGGGGAACGATGTCGTCGCCGAATTCGATACGGTGGAACGGAAACTCGGCCGGAACCGCGTCTGCGAAGGTCCGGTCGCCGGCGCGCGGTGCGGCGAAGGTGTAAGTGGCCGCGACCTTGAATCCGCCCGCGAGCAACGCCACCGTCGCGAGCGTGGCTTCGGCGCCACCCTGACTGTGCCCCGTGAGGTACAAGGGTTTGTCCTTGCCACCGTTTTTCGACAACACGTCGATGACCTTGGCCTGGACGGCTTTCAGCTCGGAAAGGAATCCCGCGTGGACCCGGCCGGGGAGCTCCACCTCTTTGTCCAGGCCGAGATGTTCCTTGCCGAGTTTGAACGGCACCGGTGCCGCCCGGAAATTGTTGAGCCAATCCTCGATCGAATCCTTGGCGTTCACGGCGTTGTCGAATTCGGTCTTGGTGCCCATGTAGGCAACGACATTCTTGTCCGGATACCGGAAAACGCAGGCCACCGAGGTATCCCCCCCTCGTATGGGCTCCAACGAGGCGGGATCGGGTTTGCCTCCCTGCTGCTCGATCCACTGGAGCGCATCGCCTTCCTCGGGGGCGAGAGCGAACGCCTTGGCATAGGTATAGCGGCAAATTTCGAGCAACAGCCGCGCGAATCCTCGATCGAATGTCGACATATCCCCTCCACGTTGGCAAGCGCCGCGGAAGCCTCTTCCGGCCGGCGGGACTTAACTTATTGGATCAACCCTTCGGCCTTCATAGCGGCCTGAACTGCTGGCCGCGCCTGGTTGCGTTCAAGATAGGCGAGGATGCGCGGCCACTTCGAGAGATCGATCTTGAGGTATTCGCACCAACCCAGCACGGTAGAGAGATAAGCGTCGGCCACGCTGTAGCGGTCCCCCATCAGCCAGGGACCACCCGCCTCCAGCCGGTCTTCCACGTAATCCAGCCTCCGCGACAGCAGCCCGAGTGCGATCTGCTTGCTGGCCTCGGGAGATTCCGGATTCCAGAACGGGCCGAAGGTTTTGTGGATCTCGGTGGAGATGAAGGCCAGCCACTCCAGGAGCCGGTAGCGCTCGAACGTCCCCGACGGCGGCATCAGGCCGGACTCGGGCGCGAGGTCCGCGAGGTATTGCAGGATGACCTGGTCCTCGGTCAGCACCTGGCCATCGTCCAGCTGCAATGCCGGTACATAGCCCTTGGGATTGACCTGGAGAAAGTCCGCGCCGCTGCCGGTCTTCTTGGTGCCGAGATCGACGTTCTCCAGCTCGAAATCCAAACCCGCTTCGCGCAGCACGATGTGGGGCGCCAGGGAACAGGCACCGGGGAAATAGTAGAGTTTCATGGGTGCATCCTCGTTTCGGTGTGTTTGAAGGGGGGCTACCGTCAGACACGTCCAGCCATGCTGACGGGCATGCGCTTCGCGCCCCAGTCCCCCGGCGCGGACTCGAACACGCCGGCACAGGGCGTGCCGCAGCGGTTGCAGCGTCCTTCCGGCGTGAGGTTCCACTCCGACAGCTCGTACCAGTCGCGGCCGATCAGCATCCGTCCGCAATGGTGGCAGTAAGTGCTGTCCCCCTCTTTGTGATGGATGTTGCCGACGTAGGCGTAGCGCACCCCATTCTTCATGGCGATCCGCCGCGCCTCGAGCAGCGTCGCGGGCGGCGTGGCGCTCTTGTTCAGCATCTTCCAGTCGGGATGGAAGGCCGAGAAATGCAGTGGAACGTCCGGCCCCAGCTTCTCCACCACCCACTGGGTCAGCGCCTCCAGCTCCCGTTCGGAATCGTTTTCGTCCGGGATCAGCAGGGTGGTGATCTCCAACCAGACCTGCGTCTCATGCTTGATGTATTCCAGGGTCTCCAGCACCGGCTGCAGATGGCCGCCGCAAATCCTGTGGTAGAAGTCCTCGGTGAACGCTTTCAGATCGATGTTGGCGGCATCCATGTGGCGATAGAACTCGGCGCGCGGCTCCGCGCACTGGTAGCCGGCGGAGACGGCGACCGACTTGATACCGAGCTCGCGGCAGGCGCGCGCGGTATCGATCGTGTATTCGTGGAAAATGACCGGGTCGTTGTAAGTGTAGGCCACGCTGCGGCAGCCCAGCGCCTTGGCGGTCCTGGCGATCGCCTCGGGGCTGGCCCGGTCCAGCAGCGAATCCATTTCGCGCGACTTGCTGATGTCCCAGTTCTGGCAGAACTTGCAGGCCAGATTGCAGCCGGCGGTGCCGAAGGAGAACACCGGCGTCCCCGGCAGGAAGTGGTTCAGCGGCTTCTTTTCGATGGGATCGACGCAGAACCCGCTGGAGCGGCCGTAGGACAGCAGCACCACCTTGCCGCCGACGTTGCCCCGCACGAAGCACAGACCGCGCTGCCCTTCGTGCAGTTTGCAGAAGCGGGGACAGACATCGCATTGGACACGACCATCCTCCAGAACATGCCAGAACCGAGTGGGAAAGGCTTCCGCGGCATCGATGTTGGTGTCCATGACGTACCCCCGGGAACGACGGGAAGTTGACAGACGGAACTACAGTATGAATTCTGTAGCCGCCAAGCAAGTGTTTCTTCATTGCACAGCAGGAGGACACCATGCGATCCGTTCGAGCTCCAGCCGTCGCCGGCCTGTTCTACCCCGCAGACCGCCGCCAGCTCCACGCCCTGCTGCAGGGCTTCCTCGGCGAAGCGAAGACCGCCGGTACACCGCCCAAGGCGCTGATCGCCCCCCATGCCGGCTACGTCTATTCCGGCCCCGTCGCCGCCAGCGCCTATGTCCTGCTGAAGCCTTTGCGGCACAGCATCCGGCGCGTCGTACTGCTGGGTCCGTCGCACCGCATCGCCTTCCGGGGGCTCGCACTGAGCAGCACCCAAAGCTTTGCGACGCCCCTGGGCGAAATCCCGCTGGACCTCGAAGCCCAGTCGGTACTCGCCGCACTGCCGTTCGTACACGTTTTGGACCAGGCCCATGTACTGGAACACAGCCTCGAAGTCCAACTGCCGTTCCTGCAGGAAATGCTGGAAGATTTCAAACTGGTGCCGATCGTGGTGGGCGATGCAGTGCCGGGCCAGGTCGCCGAGGCGATCGACCTGGTGTGGGGCGGGGACGAAACCCTCATCGTCGTCAGTTCGGATTTGAGCCATTATCACGATTATGCGACGGCCCGGCGGATGGACCGGGCGACCTCCGACGCCATCGAATCGCTGCACCCCGAGGAGATCGGCTTCGAAGACGCCTGCGGACGGCTGCCTGTGGCGGGCCTCCTCATCGCCGCGCGCCGCCGGGGTCTTTCGGCGAAAACGGTCGATCTGCGCAATTCCGGCGATACCGCCGGTTCCAAGGACAGCGTCGTAGGATACGGAGCCTATGTCATCGAACCAGGGCCCTTGCCCGCTTGAACCCGGACACCGGCGATACCTGCTGGACCTCGCCCGCGCGTCGATCCGGCACGGCCTCACCACCGGCAGCCCCCTCCCGGTCGACCTTGCAGGACTGCCTTCCCGGCTTAAGGAGCGGCGTGCGACTTTCGTCACGCTGAAGAAAGGCGGCGCACTGCGCGGCTGCATCGGCTGCCTGGAAGCGCTGAAACCGCTCGCCGTCGACGTGGCCGACAATGCCTTTTCCGCCGCCTTCCGCGACCCGCGCTTCCCGCCCGTCACGGCGGACGAAATCGACGGCCTGGACATCCATGTCTCCCTGCTCACGCCGCCCGAACCCATGAGTTTCCTTTCCGAGCGCGACCTGATCGGACGACTGAGGGCCGGCATCGACGGCCTGATACTTCAGGAAGGCCCCCTGCGCGGCACCTTTCTGCCTTCCGTGTGGGAAGCCTTGCCGCGGCCGGAGGACTTCTTGCGCCAGCTCAAGCTCAAGGCGGGTTTGCCGGAGGACTATTGGTCGGACACATTGAGGATTTCCCGGTACCAGGTCGAGAGCATCGACCAGGCCTGATATCGCCCGCTTGGCCTTCTTCCAGAATTGCACACAATCGCCGACTGCCCGGAAAAACCACCCTGAAAAAAACCCAGGCCAGCCAGGCCGCTGCTGAACTGGGCAGGTCCAACCCGCTCGAACGCGCCGCGATCGGCACTCGAGCCGGCGTCATCGCGGCAACTCGGGTCGACTGGTCGTTCAAGAAGACGCCCCGTGCGAAAAACTCCGTTGAGACCGAGCGGAAGAGAGGAAAGGAAGGCGGGCCGGAGTCACCCTGAAGCATGGGCCATCGGCCTGAAAGCCAGGTCTGGGAGCAGTTTGGCGAAGCGGTGCAACAGCCACACGCACAGCTCGAAGTCCGTATCCAAGGTGCCGGCCTCGATGCTCTGCTCTGTTTCCAGGGCCGCGACCCCGTCCGAATACGCCTGCCGGAGCGCTGTGACCGGCTCGCCGTGGCGGCGGGTCTGCGCATGGAATTCGGCGATCGCTGCCGAGTCCAGCGTGGTGACCGCTCCCGCCGCCAGGGTGAGCAGGTGATCCAACCGGGCTCGCAGAGGAGCGGCCACCACCTCGACCGGTCCGGGCAGGGCATCGAGATGGGTGGAGAACTCGGCGGAAGCTTCCGCGACATGCCGCACGAGGGCGAGCGCCGTCCGGAATCGGTACAGACGGGCGGTCTCGGCCGGCCCGAGCCCGTCGCGCAAGGCCAGCTTGACGCAGAAGCTCTCGATGGCGGCGGCGAGCCGGAGGAATTCCGGCTCCAGCAGGTCGGGGTCGGTATCGGCGGACGGCTTTCTTCCGTCCGGTCGGCGTGGCGCCACCCGCACAGAACCGAGCAGCCTCCCCAGTTCCTTCGTGAGAAGATCGAGCGCAGTCGGCGGATCCGTGAGTGCATGGCTGGACAGGAACGCCGGCTCGCCCAGCGCCTTTTCCGGCGCGGGCGGCCAGAAGCGGTCGAGCAGGCGGGCGCAGGCGGGCAGGAAAGGTGAGAGCGCCAGCGCTGGCAGCAGATTCGAGAGCAGAAACGCCACGGCGAGTTGGCCAGAGGGAGAAGCCGTCAGTTCCGCCACCAAAGCACCCACCAGGGGCACGCCGAAGTGCTCGCCCATGAACAGCGCCATCATCAGCAGCCCGCTGGCGAGGCAGAACAGGTCCTCGGTGCGGACCAGACGGACGGCATCGCCTTGCATGCCGAGAGCCAGCATGGCCCGCAGCGGAATCGCTCCCAGGTTGGTGCCATATATCATCGGAAGCGCGGCGGACACCGGCATCGCCCCCGCCCCGCACAAGGTGATCACCAGCATCGTTGCCCCCGCGTTGGATTGCAGCAGCGCCGCGGCACCGAAGCCGCAGGCGAAGGCGAACCAGGGCGAAGCCAGCGCCGTATCCAGACCTGCCCGGAACCAGGACTCGTTCTTCAACGGGGCGGCACCTGCCCCCATGTTTTCCAGCGCGAACAGCAACAGGCCGACGCCGAGGAGGGCAGCGGCGACGGTACTCCAGGGCTTGGCGCGCACGGAACCCAGGGCGATGCCGGTCCCGCCGACGAAATAGGCCACCAGCGGATGGATGTCGACGGCGGCGAGAAAAGCCAGGGCGGTGAGGCCGACGTTGGACCAGACGACAACGAGGCGGGCCGCCGCCGGCTTGATCAGGCCGCTGCCGAGCATGCTGGCCAGAATGAAAGTCACGGCGGTGGCGCTCTGGGTCAGCGCACCGCTCATGATGCCGAGCATCGAAGCCAGCGGCGGGATATGGGTGGCAGCCTCGACCGCGCGGCGGAACCCGCCGCCGCCCAACTCGGAAAGGCTCTGGCCGATCAGTCTGAGGCTGAGAAAGAACAGGCCCAAGCCGAGGACGAGTTGCTCGAAGGATTCCATGGAACGCGTGGCTATGCGGTTCGGGGGCTGCGCGGCAGCGGCATGGCGGGGACTACGGCGTCCATTCCTCGCACCCGCTGCCGGAGAGAGACCCGGGGTTTCTTCCCCCGGTCGTTGGAAGGCGGATCGTTCAGCACGTCACGGGCGGCGGCTCGGGCAAGCTTGTTGAGCAGCGGGTCTTTCTCCCCGTCGGACTGGTCCGGCAACGGTACGGCAGAACAGGTGACGACTGGCTTGCCCTGGATGTTCGCCACCGGCGAGACGGTTTCCAGCGTGTGCAGGGTGATGGCGGGCAAGGCCGCCGGGCCTTCGGACGGCAGAACCGAATCGGCGGTATTCCCGCCCAGATACCGAACGCCCGGCACCGGTAAGCGCTCCCTGCCGACATCGCAAGATGCGCAGTCGTCCTGCTTTTCGCCGTGGCGCAGGATGACGATCTTGCCCGGAACGGCAAGCGCATGGGAACAAACCGCCAGCATCCCCGCCACCACTGCGAGGCGGTAGAATCCGGACCGCTTCTCGCCGCTTCTCATACCTCTCATCTGCAACCCCGCCTCCAGAAGGCTCGACCGGCATCAAGGAGACGCCATCGGCCCCATGGTAGCCGAGCTTCGACGCCGGATGTTACGAATGAATCCGCAAAGACATCCGTTTCCGTCAATCTGCCTTAACAAACGTCCGGTACCGTTCCTGCCGCGTTTGACCGCTTGGCTCCGCCTTTGGGAACGGGCCGGCGCCGACGAAATCTACATCGGCAGCGCGGACTGGATGACGCGGAACCTCGACCAGCGCGTCGAAGCAGTCGCGCCGGTGGAGGACCCCGCCGCCGTCCGCCACCTCGAGCAGGTGCTGGATTTCCTGCTGAACGACAACCGCCACGCCTGGGACCTGCAGCCAGACGGACGCTATCTGCAACGGCAGCCAGCGGAAGGCAAACCCGAACGAGCCGCGCAGTCGCTGTTGATGGAGGGCGCCCGGCTGGGCGGATTCCAGGCACGATCTTGACAGGGACGAGCGTTTGCCCCTTTATCGGGAAAATTGCCGACACACCCTCCTCGACCCGGAACTCCCCATGGCAAGCAAGAAATCCGACCCGAAAAAGACCGCGCCGGCCCCGGATGCAGCGGAACACACCCGCACCGGCATGAGCCCGGAAATTCTCAAGGCCGCCTTCATCGACAACCTCACACTGGCCGTGGGTCGCCCCCTGGAAACGGCGGTGCCCGAGGACTGGTACCAAGCCATCGCACTGTCGGTGCGCGACCGCATCATGCAGCGCTGGGTCCGCCAGTTCGAAAAACGCAATGCCCCCGACGTACGCCAGGTCGCCTACCTGTCGGCGGAATTCCTCCCCGGTCCGCATCTGGGCAACAGCCTGCTCAATCTCGGCATCACCGACAATGCCCGCGAGGCACTGGCCGGCCAGGACCTCGACCTGTACATTGGACTGGAGGAGGAACCGGGCCTCGGCAACGGCGGCCTGGGGCGGCTCGCGGCCTGCTATCTGGACTCCCTGGCGACGCTGCGATACCCGGCGACGGGCTACGGCATCCGCTACGAATTCGGCATCTTCGACCAAGCCATCAAGGACGGATGGCAGGTGGAGACCACCGACAAATGGCTGCTGCCCGGCAACGTCTGGGAAATCAAGCGGCCGAACTTCGCCCAGGTGGTCAAGATCGGCGGACATACCGAGACTTTTACCGACCAGCACGGCGCCTTCCGGGTGCGCTGGATACCGGACCGCGTGGTGGTCGGCGTACCCTACGACACACCCATCGTCGGCTATTTGTCCGACTCCTGCGTCCTGCTCCGGCTGTGGAGTGCGGAGGCGGCCCAGTCGTTCGACTTCGCCGACTTCAACCGGGGCGACTATTACGGCGCGGTGGAGGAGAAAGTCTTTTCCGAGAACATCTCGAAAGTCCTTTACCCCAACGATGAGCAGCTCGAGGGCAAGCGCCTGCGCCTGGAACAGCAGTATTTCTTCGTCGCCTGCTCGATCAAGGACATGATCCGCCTGTGCTTGCGGCGGGGCTCGACGCTGGAGCGCTTCCACGAGATGTTCTGTGTCCAGCTCAACGACACCCACCCGGCCATTGCCGTGGCGGAGCTGATGCGGCAATTGGTGGACAAATATGCCATGCCGTGGGAGCGGGCCTGGGACATCACCCGCCGGACCTTCTCCTACACCAATCACACGCTGTTGCCGGAGGCCCTGGAAAAATGGCCGCTGCCGCTGTTCGGCTCGGTGCTGCCCCGGCACCTGGAAATCGTCTACGAGATCAACCGCCGCTTCCTCGACGAGGTCCGCACCCGTTTCCCAGGGGACGAGGACAAGATCGCGCGGCTGTCGATCATCGACGAAAGCGGCGAGAAATACGTGCGCATGGCCAACCTGGCGATGGTCGGGAGCCACACCGTCAACGGCGTCGCGGAATTGCACTCCGAGCTGGTGAAGACCCAGCTCTTCCCGGACTTCCACGACCTCGACCCGAAGCGTTTCCAGAACGTGACCAACGGCGTCACGCCGCGGCGCTTCCTGGGGCTGAGCAATCCGGGACTGACCCGGCTGATCGACGGGTGCATCGGCGACAGCTGGCTGTCGGATCTGGACCGGCTCAGGGAGCTGGAGGCTTTCGCCGGCGATGCCGGGTTCCAGCAGGACTGGATGCGGATCAAGCTGGAAAACAAGAGCCGGCTGGCCAGGATCATCCGCGACCGCACCGGTGTCGTGGTCGACCCGACCTCGCTGTTCGACATCCAGGTCAAGCGCATCCACGAATACAAACGCCAGCACCTGAACGTGCTGCACATCATCACGCTGTACCAGCGCCTCAAGCACGATCCCAGACTGCAGATCACGCCCCGGACCTTCCTGTTCGGCGGCAAGGCCGCACCCGGCTATTACATGGCCAAGCTGATCATCAAGCTGATCAACGCCGTCGCAGACACCGTGAATCAGGACCCCGCGGTGCGCGATCTCATCAAGGTCGTATTCCTGCCGGACTACAACGTCAAGCACGCGCAGAACATCTACCCGGCGGCCGACCTGTCCGAGCAGATCTCCACCGCCGGCAAGGAGGCCTCGGGCACCGGCAACATGAAACTGTCGTTGAACGGCGCGCTGACCATCGGCACGCTGGACGGCGCCAACGTCGAAATCCGTGAAGAGGTGGGGGCGGAGAATTTCTTCCTGTTCGGCCTGACCTGCGAGCAGGCAGCCCGGCTCAGGGCCGACGGCTACAATCCCGGCGACTACTGCCACGGTGATCCGGAACTGCGGGGCGTCATCGAACTGATCGACAGCGGCCTGTTCTCCCACGGCGACAGGGAGCTGTTCCGACCGCTCACCGCGCACCTGCTGGAACGGGACGATTATCTGCTGATGGCCGACTATCGGCCCTACGTCAACTGCCAGCAGCAGGTGGGGCACGCCTACCGTGACTGTCAGCACTGGACCCGCATGTCCATCCTCAACGTCGCCCGCATGGGCAAGTTTTCGTCGGACCGGGCGGTACGGGAGTACGCGGCGAACATCTGGAAACTGAAACCCTTCACCCCCGACCCATGAAAGCGGAGGAGGCGCAGCCGTTTCAGCCGGAACCGGCGAACTTGCGCATCAAAGCCGCTCTCACGTGCCCTGGCACGAAGGCCGAAACGTCGCCGCCGAATTTGGCGATCTCCCGGATGACCGAGGAAGAAAGGAAGGCATAGCTTTCGCCGGGGGTGAGAAAGATCGTTTCGATCTCCGGTCCCAGCGAACGGTTCATGCCCGCCATCTGGAATTCGAACTCGAAATCGGACACGGCGCGCAGGCCACGCAGGATCACGGTGGCGCCATGAGTCCGGGCGCAGTCGACCAGCAGCGAGTTGAAACCCACGACTTCGACGTTGGGCATTTCGGCAACAGCCTCCCGGGCCAGTGCCAGACGCTCGCCGAAATCGAACAGCGGAGTCTTGGCCTTGCTCTCGGCCACCGCCAGGATGACACGGTCGAAGATGCGGCTGGCGCGGCCCACCAGGTCCGCATGCCCCAGGGTGATGGGATCGAAAGTGCCGGGATAGATAGCGGTGACGTTCAAACGGGAGATTCCTCGAGACGCTGATACAAACGGTAGGCGACGTCACCGCTGGCTTTTTCCCGCAGCAGCGTCCAGTTGGCCGGAATTCCGTCAGGCGCGGGTCCGGCCTCGGCTTCCACGTAGATTCTGGCGCCGGGCTTCAGCCAGCCGCCCTGTTCCAGTTTTCGGCAGCAGGGACCGACCTGGCCAGTGCGAAAAGGCGGATCCAGGAACACCAGGTCGAAGACTTCCGGGCGCCCCGAAAGGAATTTCATGGTTTCGGCACACACCACGGTGATCTGCCCCGCATTCAGCATCGCACAGGATTGTTTCAGTACCCTGCAGACCCTGGGATTGCGCTCGACCTGGATCACCCGCGCCGCCCCCCGCGAGGCCGCCTCGAAACCCAGCGCCCCGCTGCCGGCGTAAAGGTCGAGGCAGACCGCGCCTCCTATGTGCTGCTGCAGCCAGTTGAAGACGGTTTCCCGCACCCGGTCGGGGGTCGGGCGCAGGCCGGGCTCCGGCGCGAACCGGATCCGCCGGCTGCGCCACAGCCCGCCAATGATGCGCAGCTCATTGCGCACTTTCGGCTGCGGAATTCGCGCCCACCAGCACCGTCTGCAGCCGGTCCGGATGGATGCGCGCCTGCCAGACCCGACGGACATCGTCCTTGGTCACGGCCTCGATTTTCGGGATGTACGTCGCCAGGTAATCGAGCGGCAGGCCGTAGAACGCCATGGAGGCGATCTGCTCGACCAGTTTCTGGTTGCTGTCGAGCCGCAGCACGAAGCCGCCGACGATGTTCTTCTTGGCCGCATCCAGCTCCTTGTCGCTCGGCCCTTTGGCAATGAAATCCCTGAGCGTCTGCAGCAGCACGTTCAAGGCCTCGTCGGCCTTCTCGTTGCGGGTCTGCAGCCCCATCAGGAACGGCCCCTCGACCCGGAACGGATAGAAGTGGCTGTGGGCACTGTAGGACAGCCCGCGCTTCTCCCGCACCTCCTCGCTGATCCGCGACACCAGACCGCTGCCGCCGAGGATGTGGTTGCCCACGTACAACGGGAAATAGTCCGGATCGTTGATGCGCATGCCGGGCTGGCCGGAATACACGTGGGTCTGCTCGGAAGGGAAGGCGCGCCTGAGAGTCTGCGCTGGCTGATCCATCGGCACCGGCGGCAGAGGGGCGGCGGCCTCGCCCGGCGGCAGGGCCGACACCAGGTCGTCGGCGATCTTTTCCGCCTGCGCCCGCTCGATGTCCCCGACCAGCGCCACCACCGCGTTCCTGGCCACGTAGAACTTGCGGTAGAAGGCCTCCAGGTCGTCCCGGGTGAGCTTCTCCACGGTGGCGACATGGCCGTCCTTGGGGTGAGCGTACGGGTGATCGCCGTATACCGCCTTGAAGAAGGCGATACCCGCCAGGTCGGCGGGCGACTCTTCACGCTGGCTCAGCGCCAGCAGCACGCGGTTCTTTTCCCGCTCGAAATCCTCCGCCGCGAAGCGGGGTTTCGCCAGGATGACCCTGGCGGTCTCCAGCGCCGGCTGGAGCAGGTTGGGCTGGGTCAGGCTTCGCAGCGAGAGCGAGGCACTGTCACGGGAAATCCCGGTGCCCAGCACCGCCCCCACGCCGTCCAGGCGCTGGGCGATGGCGTCGGCATTCCAGTCGCCGGCACCGGTGTCCAGCACCGCGGAGGTCAGCGCGGCCAAGCCGAACTGCCCGCCATCGCGGGCACTGCCGGCGTCGAACACCACGCGGACGTCCAGCAGCGGCAGCCCCTGGGTCCGGGCGAAATACACCCTGGCCCCGTTGGCCGTAGTCCAGGTCTGGATTTCCGGCAAGGCGAACACACCCTGCAACGGCAGCAGGACGAACAAGAGAACGACGGCGAGGCGCTTAACGGACATGGCCGCCTCCCATGCCTTCGGGACCTTCCTGGATCTTCGCCCCTTCCGGGATCGGCTGTGGCTCGAGATGGGCGATGGTGAGCCCGTCGTCGATCAGGTATTTCCGGGCCACTTCACGCACCTGCTCGGCCGTCACGGCATTGATCTTGTCCACGTATTCCTCCACTTTCCGCCAACCCAGACCCACCGTCTCGGCCATACCGAGCTGCATCGCCTGATAAAACACCGAATCCCTCTGATACACGTTGCTCGCCAGCACCTGGGCCTTGACCCGGGCCAGCTCGTCCTCGGCGACCGGCTCCTCGCGCAGCCGGCGGACCTCTTCCAGCAAAGCCGCTTCCAGCTCCGCCACGGTCTTCCCCTGCGCGGGCGTTCCCTCGAGGCTGAACAGTGGCGACAGCCGGGCATAAAGATCGTAGCCGGCTCCGACGCCCGCCGCGATCTGCCGGCCCCGAACCAGGCGGCTGGTCAAACGCGCGCTGTTGCCGCCGTCGAGAATGCCGGCCGCCACTTCCAGGGCGTAGGCCTCCCATTCCGCGGCGGCAGTCTTGAGCGAGGGCACCTTGTAACCCATTTCCAGGTGCGGCAGCTTCGCCGGCACCTTGACCACCATCCGCCGCAAGCCGAGCTGGGGCACCTCGCCCTGCGGCTTCAGCGCCGGCAGCTTGGCCGGCTTGAGCGGGCCGAAGTGCTTCCTGGCCAGCTCGAACACCTCCCCGGGAGCGACGTCGCCGACCACCACCAGCGTGGCGTTGTTGGGCGCGTACCAGCGCTGATACCAGGCGCTCAGATCGTCCAGCGTGAGACCGGCCACGTCCTCGGGCCAACCGATCACGGGGTTGCGGTAGGGGCTGTCGGTGAAGGCGACCGCCTGGAAATGCTCTTCCATCCGTGCGTGGGGCTGGTCCTCGGTACGCAGCCGCCGCTCCTCGATCACCACCTGCTGCTCCTTGACGAATTCGTCCTGCAGCAGCCTGAGATTGCGCATCCGGTCCGCCTCCAGCTCCAGACTCACCGGCAGGCGGCTCCGCTCCAGGGTCTGGAAATAGGCCGTGTAATCCTGCCCGGTGAAGGCGTTTTCACTCCCCCCGTTTGCTGCGATAATGCGGGAAAACTCCCCCGGCGGATGCTTCTTCGTGCCCTTGAACATCATGTGTTCGAGCATGTGCGACACGCCGGTGATACCGCCGTATTCGTAGCTCGATCCGACCTTGTACCAGACCTGCGACACGGCGACTGGCGCACGGTGGTCCTCCTGAACCAGCACCTTGAGGCCGTTGGCCAGGGTGAATTCGTGCACCTGGGGCGGTGCCGCCGGCGCCGCCAGAGGCAGCGCCATGAGCAGAAATCCGAGTCTCGGTATCGACATTGAACTGAACTCCGTTGATGAAACGGCCGGCCTGGCCGTCGTGAAGCCGGGGCATTTTAACCCAACCGATTCTTGAGCGATGACGACGAATTCCAGCGGCAAACCGGCTGGCGGCATCTCCTGGCGTACCTATCTGGCCCTGTGCAAACTGAAAGTGGTGGGCCACATCGTGTTCACTGCCATCATCGGCATGTTCCTGGCCGTGCCGGGCGTGCCGCCGCTGGACACCGCCTTCTGGGCTTCGCTCGGCATCGGCTTCGCGGCCGCCTCGGCGGCGGCGCTCAACCATTTCCTCGACCGCCACGCCGACGCCGAGATGGCCCGGACCCAGAACCGTCCGCTGCCCTCCGGCGACATCCGTCCGGCTCAGGTCGTCGGCTTCGCACTGGTGCTGGGCATCGTCGCCATGGCGATCCTGATCGCCTTCGTGAACATGCTGACAGCCTTTCTGACCTTCCTGTCGCTGATCGGCTATGCGGTCATCTACACCGTCTATCTGAAGCGGGCCACCCCGCAGAACATCGTGATCGGCGGCGCTGCCGGAGCCGCGCCGCCGGTGCTGGGCTGGTGCGCCGTCACCGGATCGGTGCACCCCTACGCTCTGCTGCTGTTTCTGCTGATCTTCGTCTGGACCCCGCCGCATTTCTGGGCCTACGCCATCGCCAAACGCGACGACTACGCCAAGGTCGACATCCCGATGCTGCCGGTGACCCACGGCATCGCCTTCACCCAGCTCCACATCCTGCTCTACACCATCCTGCTGTTCCTGGCCGGCCTCATGCCCTATGTCACCGGCATGAGCGGTGAAATCTACCTGGCCGCCGCCCTGATCTTCGGCGGCATCTTCGTCTATTACGCCATCCGCCTGAAGCGCAAGGCCGATCCCCGCCTCGCCATGCAGACCTTCGCCTATTCGCTGGTCTATCTGGTGGGGATATTCTCCGCACTCCTGGTGGATCATTACATCGTGCTGTGAACGGTTGACGGGCCTTCCCGTCCAGTCGGCCCGGGAAAGCCTTCCTTCCGCCGGCGGGTTTGCGGCGGCTCGCGCCCGTCGCCCCTCGCCCGGCGTCCGGTGACGGCTGCCCATGCCCTTCGATTCGGATTACCATTCCCGGATTCTCCCCGATCGAGAAACGATGTACACCCGATTCTTCCGGCTCACCGACGCGCCGTTTTCGATCGCGCCGAACCCCCGGTTCCTGTACCCCAGTGCCAGACACCGCGAGGCTCTGGCCCACCTCATTTACGGCATCAAGGAGGAAGGCGGCGGCTTCGTCGCCCTCACCGGCGAAGTCGGCACCGGCAAGACCACCCTGTGCCGTTGCCTGATCGAACAGTTGCCGGAAAACGTCGACGTCGCCCTGATCCTGAACCCCCGCCTGGACGCACTGGAACTTCTCGCCGCCGTCTGCGACGAACTGCACATCGGCTATCCGCAGGCAGGCGCGAGTCTCAAGCTTCTGGTCGATTCCCTGAACGAGTACCTCCTCACCGCCCATGCCAAAGGGCGGCGCACGGTGCTGGTGATCGACGAGGCGCAGAATCTGAGCTTCGACGTGCTGGAGCAGATTCGCCTCCTGACCAATCTCGAAACCAGCGAGCACAAGCTCCTCCAGATCATCCTGATCGGCCAGCCGGAACTGACCCGGCTGCTGGAACAGAAGCGGCTACGGCAGCTCGCCCAGCGCATCACCGCGCGCTACCATCTGACGCCGCTCACCCGCGCGGAAACCATCGACTACATCCAGCACCGGCTCTCGGTCAGCGGCTGCCCCGCCCCGCTGTTCACACGCCCGGCGCTGGCGGCGGTTCACCGGCTGTCCGGGGGAATTCCGCGTCTGATCAACATCATCTGCGACCGGGCATTGCTGGGTGCCTACGCACAGGGCAAATTCCAGGCGGACCGCACCACCGTCCGGCGCGCGGCCCGGGAGGTCCTGCCACGGAACCTGCATCCCCGCTTCCTGCGGCGGCTGCTCCTGGGGGTGGCGGTCGTGGCCCTGAGCGGCGCGGGGATCGTCCTCATCGGCCGCACGCCCGGCGGCAACACCGCATCATCCGCGCAGGAAGCGCCTGCGACCGCACCGACCGCTCCACCCCGAGCCGCGCCGGAGACGGTCCTGCCGGCGGCAGCGACCGGCCGCGCCCGTTTCGAAGATCTGCTGAAATCGAAAGGCCGGGACGAATCCGCCGCCTTTGACCGGCTGTTCGCGCTCTGGCGAATCGAAGCAGGCGCCGGCAAGCCGTGCGCCACCGCAGAGCGCCAGGGTCTGCGCTGTCTCAGCGAGGATTCCGGCTGGCCGGGCCTGCGCCCGCTGAATCACCCGGCGGTGCTGGAATTCGCCCTCCCTGGCGGGGAAAAGCGCTACGGCACGCTGACCGGCATCGCCGGCGATCTGGCGACGGTGGAATTCGGCGGCGAGCCCGCGACCCTGCCGCTGACGGAAAACCTGCCGTTCTGGGAAGGCAGGTTCACGCTGCTGTGGCGTCCGCCGGCGGCGAATGTCACCGTACTCCGGCCCGGCGAATCGTCACCCGCGGTCAAATGGCTGCGCCAGCATTTTCCGGCAAAAAAGAGACCCGCCGACCCCCAGCGCTTCGACGAAGCCCTGAAAGCCCAGGTCGCCGCCTTCCAGAAACAGCACGGCCTGATTGTCGATGGTACCGTCGGGCCGCATACTTTCATCCGCCTGCTCAACGAAACGAAGGGCGCCGACGCGCCGCACCTGGAATGACCTCTTCGCCCGGTTAGATCGATGTCCTATATCCTCGATGCGCTCCGCAAATCGGAGCGGGAACGAAAACTCAGCCAAGCCGCCTCACTGGACAGCGTGATCTTCTCACCGGAACCGGTGCCTAGACGCCCCTGGCTGGCGTGGGTCCTGGGCGTAGTAGTCGTCGCCAACGTGGCGGCGTTGGGCTATTTTCTGGGACTCACCTCGGGCACCCCGCCGGCGCCCGACGCGCCGGCAAGTCAGTCGCCGCCGGCCTTGACCCGGGAAACTCCTTCAATGACGGCGCCCGTGGCGGCCACCCAACCGTCGCCCCCTCCTGCGGCGACGGTGCCGCCTTTCGCCCGCCGGCTCGGCGACGCCCCCCCCAGAGGACTCCATCCGCACCCGGCCGCACCGCCGGCGGCGGTCCGGCCCGTCGGCGGCAAGGGACCGGAAACCGAGACCGGAGAAGCGGCGGAAGAGGATGCCGGGGACGAAACGATGGCCGGCGAAATCGACGATGCGACCGAAGCGGAGGAGGAGGAGCCGGAAACCGAGGCTCCGGTACGGAAGGCACCGCCGCCCGCTCCGGCCACGCCCGCGCCAAGGCGGGATACGGTTCCCTTGCTCAGCGAAATGCCACCCTCCTTCCAGAGCCGGGTTCCGCAGCTCAAGATCAACTTGTTCGCCTACGGTCCGCACCCCGACGACCGCTTCGCCGTCATCAACATGAAACGACACTCGGCGGGCGATACCATCGCCGAAGGGGTGCGCCTGGAAAGCGTGGACGAATCCAGCCTGACCTTGGTCTTCGAAGGGCAACGCTTCCGCCTGGAACGCCCCTGATTCGGCTGCGGCTAGCCTGATCGAAAACCCCGGCTTTCATCCAAACGTCACCGAGTCTTAGCCAATCTGTCAATTCCGCTCCGTATCTTCTGCCGAACCTCTTTATCAAGTTCGCGGGAGATATACGTTGGGAGCACCGGAATCACGCACGAGTCGGCCGGGCCGGCTCACGGCATTCGTCGCGAGAGACGAAGCGACGATCGTTGCCGCACAGAAACTTCGCTACCGCGTCTTCGCCGAGGAAATGGGGGCGCGCCTGCACACGCCCATCGACGGTCTCGACATCGACGAATTCGACGCCTATTGCGACCACCTGGTGGTCATGGACAACCGCGAGCGACGCGTCATCGGCAGCACCCGTCTGCTGAGCGACAGCCAGGCCAAACGGCTGGGCCGCTTCTATTCGGAAGGCGAGTTCAGCCTGTCCGGCGTCCTCGCCCTGAAAGGACGATTCCTCGAGATCGGCCGCACCTGCGTGGATCCGAACTACCGTGGCGGCGCCGTCATCGCCTGCCTATGGGGGGCCCTGTCGGAATACGTCACCCAAGGCGGCTTCGACCACCTGATGGGCTGCGCCAGCATCCCGCCGGGCCCGAGCGGTTTCGCGGTGGACGCGGTCTACCGCAACGTCGGGGAAGAGCGACTGGGACCGGCAGAGCTGGGTGTCCGGCCCCGTCACCCTGTCCCCGCCTGGAAACGCTGCCAGCGCGACGAGAGCGGCGTCCCCCCCCTGCTGCAAGCTTATCTGCGGCTGGGCGCCTGGGTTTTCGGCGAACCCTGCTGGGACGAGGATTTCGACGTCATGGACGTCTTCGTCCTGCTGAAGATGGAACGCCTGCAAGGACGCTATGAACGCCACTTCGTCGGAGGCGAGCGGAATGCCGCGCTTCAGACAGGCCTATAGGGCCGTCCTGGTGGCGGTCGCCTGCCTGGGCGGCATGGCGGCCGTGGTGCTGCTGTTCCCCCTCTTGCGCGCCCTGGGAGAAAACCGCGCGCAGTGCCTGCGGGACAGGGTCCAGATGGCCTGGTTCCGCACCCTCCTGCTCATCCTCGGTGTGCACGTCGAACGCCGTGGCCGATGGAACCCCGACGCGCCGCTGTGGGTCGCCAACCACATTTCCTGGCTGGACATCGTCGTCATCGGCGCTCAGGCTCCGCTGACCTTCATCTCCAAACAGGATGTCGCCGGCTGGCCGGTGTTTGGTTTCCTCGCCCGTCGCACCGGCACCTTGTTCCTGCGGCGGGGCGACCGCGAAGATACCCAGCGGCTCGGCGAGCGGATGACCTGGCTGCTGCGCCAGAAACGCACCCTGCTGCTGTTCCCGGAAGGCACCAGCTCCAGCGGAGAGACCGTGCTGCGGTTCCATCCCCGTCTGTTCCAGCCGGCCAAACGCGCCGGCGTCGCAGTGCAGCCGGTCGCGCTGGCTTACCGGGGGGATGCCGGCAAAATAGCGCCGTTCGTCGGCGAAGCTGCGTTTCTTCCCCACCTGCTGAGGATGCTGGGGATTCCCCGGACCGTGGCCGAACTGAGTTTCGGCCTCGCCATCGACAGCGAACACCTCAACCGCGACGAACTGGCCCACGCGGCCCGCCAGACGGTCGTCGGCTGCCTGGGAAAAGGCGAAACACGGCGGCAGGTCGCCTGAATCGACGCCCTGACCGGTTGCCGGAGCTCAGCCGTCTCTGAGAGGACTTGCATCCATGGCGTTTTGGCCCGAAAATGCCAGCCATCTACGCAATCACGGCCCGCTGCAGGCACGCCTTGAGTCCAGGGAGCGGGCCGGTGATCACCTACGAGGAGCCGCCCAAGTGAGCAGTGACAAAATCCTTCATGTGACCGACGCCGAATTCGAAGACAAGGTCCTCAAGGCACCCGGACCGGTGCTGGTGGACTACTGGGCCGAATGGTGCGGCCCGTGCAAGATGATCGCTCCCATCCTCGACGAGATCGCCGGCGAATACGAAGGCCGCCTGACCGTCGCCAAGCTCAACATCGACGACAACCCGGCGACCCCGCAGCGTTACGGTGTGCGGGGCATCCCCACCTTGATGGTATTCAAGGGCGGTGAAGTGGTCGCCAGCAAGGTGGGCGCATTGACCAAATCCCAGCTCGCGGCCTTCCTCGAAGGCAATATGTAACCTCCCGGGCATTCGCCGTCATTCCCCGGAGCGAATGCCCCTTTCGTCCGAAGCATCGAGCACCCCGTTTTTTCCCCTGACCCGGCAGCGTTCTGTCGGATTGACCCTGACCCCGAGTCCAGCGGCCTTCCTGGCCAATTCTCCCGGACTTTTCCCATACCCCGATAATTCCTCAATGGAAACGCATGAACCTCACTGACCTCAAGCGCAAGCCCGTATCCGAACTGATCGAAATCGCCGAATCCCTGGACATCGAAGGCGTCGCCCGAACCCGCAAGCAGGATCTGATCTTTTCGATCCTGAAGAAACTGGCAAAAAGCGGCGAAGACATCTATGGCGACGGGGTGCTGGAAATCTTGCAGGATGGCTTCGGATTCCTGCGCTCGCCGGACAGCTCCTTCCTCGCCGGACCCGATGACATCTATGTCTCGCCGAGCCAGATCCGGCGCTTCAGCCTGCGCACCGGCGACACCATTTCCGGCAAGATACGGCCGCCCAAGGACAGCGAGCGTTATTTCGCCATGCTCAAGGTCGAGCAGATCAATTACGAACCTCCGGAAAACGCCAAGCACAAGATCCTGTTCTCGAACCTGACGCCGCTGTTCCCGGTCCAGCGTTTCGTGCTGGAACTGGGCAACGGTACCACGGAAGACCTGACCGCCCGGGTGATCGACCTGGTCGCCCCCATCGGCAAGGGTCAGCGCGGCCTGATCGTATCACCGCCGAAAGCCGGCAAGACGATGATGCTGCAGAACGTCGCCCATTCCATCGCAGAGAAGAATCCCGAGTGCTATCTGATCGTGCTGCTCATCGACGAACGGCCGGAGGAAGTCACCGAGATGCAGCGCAGCGTCAAGGGCGAGGTCGTCTCCAGCACCTTCGACGAGCCACCCGCACGGCATGTCCAGGTCGCCGAAATGGTCATCGAAAAGGCCAAGCGTCTGGTCGAACACAAACGGGACGTGGTCATCCTGCTGGATTCCATCACCCGCCTGGCACGCGCCTACAACACGGTGGTGCCGTCCTCGGGCAAGGTGCTGACCGGCGGTGTCGACGCCAATGCCCTGGAACGTCCCAAGCGCTTCTTCGGCGCGGCCCGCAACATCGAAGAAGGCGGCAGCCTGACCATCATCGCCACCGCCCTCATCGACACCGGCTCGCGCATGGATGAAGTGATCTACGAAGAATTCAAGGGCACCGGCAACATGGAACTGCACCTCGAACGCAAGATCGCGGAGCGGCGCATCTACCCCGCCATCAACATCAACCGTTCGGGCACCCGTCGCGAAGAATACCTCGTCGATCCGGACGAACTGCAGAAAAGCTGGATTCTGCGCAAGATATTGCAGCCCATGGACGAAATGGCGGCCAACGAGTTCCTGCTGGGCAAGCTCAAGGACTCGAAGACCAACCGTGAGTTCTTCGACATGATGAAACGCTAAGGCACCGGCTTCCAGCGCTCCCGGATCAGAACCGCCGGGGATCCGGGATCCCGCATCACCGGGGTGGCAACGAGCCCCGGGATGCGCTCCGGCGCCAGGAGCATCGCGGCATCGATGCGGTCCGAGTCGCCCGCCTCCCGGAAATAGCCCAGGAAACCGAAGCGGTTGACCGCTTCGAGCCGGTCTATCCTGCCCACCCAAAGCGGGACGCCGTCTTCCGCCAGCACGAACCGGCTCGGCCACAGCCGCAGCACCGTCCAGCGCCCGCCGTGTTCGGGCCGCAACATGCGCAAGGCGTCTTCGCTGTCCTCGTTGAAACGCGCCAGCACCGGCCATTCCTCCGGTTTCGCCCGCGGGTTGAACCATTGCAGCGCCGACTGCCAGGACAATGGCGCCGCCATCCGCCAGCCCAGCTTTTCGAGGTTCTCCCGCGCGCCATTCAGGGAGGTCGCCCACTGAATCGGCAAAGGCTGGTGCGGTCGCCCCAACGGCTGCAGCCGGTAAGCCGGCAGCCGTTTCCAGCCGTCCGCGAGCCACTCGGCGGTCGTCATCCGGCGAACGAGCGGGGCATGCACGAATTCCGCCGGACCGTGCCGCACGGCTGCGGCCGCCAGCACCAGCGCCAGACAAACCGTCACCAGCGCCGCAACAGCCGGCGATGCCGCCTTCGCTTCGCAATGCCTGCGGCAGGCGATTCCCAACGGAACCGTCCATGACAGACCGATCGCCAGGGCGAACAGGACCTGGGGTATTTCACTGTGTTCCAGGTAAATACGGGCGAATCCCAAGGCCGCGACCAGCGCCGCCGCCGCCGCGTACGCCACCCATCCCCCGACCCTCCGGAACGCCGGCGCCACGAGAACCGCGACAAAGCCGGACGCCACGCCTCCACGCAACACATGACCATCGAACGCCGGCAGGACGAACCCATGGTCTCCCAGCCAGCCCAACGACAGCGCGAAGACCGTCGCGATCAACCAGTGGGCAAGGGCGACGAACCAACGCTGGAAGCCGAGCCAGAGCGCCAGTACGCCGAATCCGATCAGCAGGGTTTCACGGCTCCCCAGCGACTCCAGCACCGTGAAACCGTAATCCGCCGCCGGCGTGCGCCATGCAGCGAATGAAACGGGCAACGGAGGAACCGTGAACGACCGCCCCAGGGCGAAAACCACCGCGAAAATGAGACCACCGACCAGCGCCAGCCCCCCGTAGTCCCGCCGCTCGGAATCGAGCAACGGCAGCGTGATGCGACCGAGCAGACGGTGCTCTCCGGCGATGCGGAACATCAGCAGGATCAGGTCGCGGGCTCTGGGCTGCAGGAACGCATAGACACGCACCGTCGCCCACACCGCGAACCACAGCAAAGCGATGAGCCCGAGCCCGAGCCCGACCAGCCGGGCCGTCGTTCCCGAGGCCAGTTCCAGCGATGCCCCGAACAGGACCCCCGGGGCCAGGAATACGGGAACCCACAGGGCCGCCGCCACGGCGCTGTAGCCGACGAAGCGGCCTGCCGGCATGCCGGCCATGCCGGCCACCAGGGGTACGATACCGCGCACGGCGCCGAAGAACCGGCCGAACAGGACGCCATGGCCGCCGTAACGCCGGAAGAAGTGGGCCCCCCGCTCCAGCACCGCCGGGAACCGGCTGAAAGGCCAGACGGTCCGGATCCGCTGACCATGGCGCCAGCCCAGCCAGAAACTGATGCCATCCCCCAGGAGCGCGCCACTCAATGCCCAGACATACGTCGAGACGAAATCCATCGAGCCGCCGCCCACCAGCGTACCGAAAGTAAAGATCAGGACCGTGCCGGGCAGCAGCAGGCCCACGACCGCGAGCGATTCGGCCAGAACGATGGCGAACACCGCCAGCCCAGCGAGATGCGGGTGCTGGCCAACCCACAGATGGACGGCTTCCAGGCTCAAAGTCCGGCGAATACCCGCTCGGCCGCGGTGAGGGTGCGGTCCAGGATCTGGTAGTCGTGGGCCGCGGACACGAAGCCGGCCTCGAAAGCCGAAGGCGCGAGGTAGACCCCCTCTTCCAGCATGCCGTGGAAAAACCGCCGGAAACGCTCCTGGTCGCAGGCCATGACCTGATCGAACCGGCTCACCCCTTGCTGTTCGGTGAAGAACAGGCCGAACATACCCCCGACCCAGTTGACGCATAGGGGAATCCCCGCCTGCTCGGCCCGGACCCGCAGTCCCTCCGCCAGATGGCGGGTCTTTTCCGCCAGCTCATCGAAAAACTTCGGCTGCGAGATCAGCTCCAGCGTCTTCAGTCCCGCCGCCATGGCCACGGGGTTGCCCGACAGCGTCCCGGCTTGGTAAACCTGCCCCACCGGCGCGAGCTGCTCCATGATGTCGAGCCGGCCACCGAAAGCCCCGACCGGCATGCCACCGCCGATGACCTTGCCCAGCGTCGTCAGATCCGGGCAAATACCGTAATGCGCCTGGGCGCCGCCCAGCGCCACCCGGAAGCCGGTCATCACTTCGTCGAAAATCAACACCGCGCCGCTGGCGTCGCAGACGTCGCGCAGGGTCTCCAGGAAGCCCGGAACCGGCGGTACGCAGTTCATGTTGCCGGCCACGGGTTCGACGATGATGCAGGCGATCTCGGCGCCGTGACGCGCGAAGACGTCCCGCACTGCGGCGGCATCGTTGTAAGGCAGGACGAGGGTGTGTTCCGCCAGGCTGGCCGGCACACCGGGCGAGCTGGGCGCGCCGAGGGTGAGGGCGCCGGAACCGGCTTTGACCAGGAGTGAATCGGAATGGCCATGGTAACAGCCCTCGAATTTCACGATCTTGTCGCGACCGGTGTATCCGCGCGCCAGTCGGATGGCACTCATGGTCGCCTCGGTGCCGGAACTGACCATCCTCACCCGGTCCAGCGAGGGCATCAGCGCACAAACCGTCTTCGCCATGGCCGTCTCGGCCAGCGTCGGCGCGCCATAGCTCAGACCCCGGTCGACCGCGGCATGCACCGCCGTCAAGACCTCCGGATGGGCATGGCCAAGTATCATCGGTCCCCAGGAACCGACGTAATCGATATAGGCCTTGCCATCCACGCCATAGACGTAAGGGCCTTCGGCGCGATCGACGAACACCGGCGTCCCCCCCACGCCGCGGAAGGCGCGGACCGGAGAGTTCACCCCGCCGGGAATGAAACGGCAGGCATCGGCGAAGAGAGTGGTCGAATCGAGCATGAACGGGGTTCTCCGAAAAAGGTCGAAATCAAGCCTTGGGCAGGGTGACACCGGTCTGGCCCTGGTATTTGCCGCTGCGGTCGCGATAGGAAGTTTCACAGACGTCGTCGGCGCCGAGGAACAATACCTGGGCAACGCCTTCGTTAGCGTAGATCTTCGCCGGCAGGGGCGTGGTGTTGGAAAACTCCAGGGTCACGTGCCCCTCCCATTCCGGCTCCAGGGGCGTGACATTGACGATGATGCCGCAGCGGGCATAGGTCGATTTACCCAGGCAGATGGTCAGGACGTCGCGGGGGATACGGAAGTACTCCACGGTCCGAGCCAGCGCGAATGAATTGGGCGGAATGATGCACACGTCCGAGACCAGGTCGACGAAGCTGTTCTGGTCGAAATTCTTGGGATCGACGATGGCCGAATTGATGTTGGTGAATATCTTGAATTCGTTGGAACAGCGGACGTCGTAGCCGTAACTCGAGGTGCCGTAGGAGATGACGCTGGAACAATCGCCGTGGCGGACCTGATGCGGCTCGAACGGTTCGATCATGCCGTGCTCCCGCGCCATCTTCCGTATCCAGCGGTCTGATTTGATACCCATGTCGATGCGGTCAGTTGTTGACGACAGTGATGGTGGGGAAGCGGCCGCTGTAGTCCTTGGCCTTGAGCGCCAGCCGCGCCGCGACCTTGCGGGCGATGCTCCGGTACATCCGGGCCGGCTCGCTGTCCGGCGCCGCGATCACGGTCGGCCGCCCGCCGTCGGCGTCTTCGCGGATGCTGCGGTCCAGCGGCAACTGGCCGAGCAATTCGGTGCCATACTTCTGCGCCATCTTCTCGCCGCCGCCCTCGCCGAAGATCGGTTCGGCGTGTCCGCAGCGGCTGCATACATGGACGCTCATGTTCTCGATGATGCCGAGCACGGGGATACTGACCTTTTCGAACATCTTGAGGCCCTTCTGGGCGTCCAGAAGAGCGATGTCCTGCGGGGTGGTGACGATGACGGCGCCGGACACCGGGATCTGCTGCGCCAGCGAAAGCTGAATGTCCCCGGTGCCGGGCGGCAGGTCGACGATCAGGTAATCGAGGTCCTCCCACAGGGTATCGTTCAATAGTTGCTGCAAGGCGCCGACGACCATCGGGCCGCGCCAGATCATCGGGGTGTCCTCGTCGATCAGATAGCCGATGGACATGGATTGGAGACCATGCGCAACGATGGGGTGGATCTTCCTGCCCTCCGTTTCGGGCCGCCCGGACACGCCCAGCATCAGCGGCTGACTGGGACCGTGGATGTCGGCGTCGAGAATACCGACCCGCGCGCCTTCGCCGGCCAGAGCCAGGGCCAGATTGACCGCCGTGGTCGACTTGCCGACCCCTCCTTTGCCCGAAGCGACGGCAATGATATTCCGCACCCCCGGCATCGGCTTCAGGCCCTTCTGTACCGCATGGGAGACGATTTCCGAGACGAGGTCGATCTCGACCTCGGCGGCGCCGACCGCCGCGCGGATCGCGGCTTTCGCGGCCTGCGCCAGTTCATCGCGGCAGGAACCGGCGGGATACCCCAGCGCAATGCGAAGACTCACGCGGTCGCCGTCCACGCTTATCTTTTTCACCGACTTGGCGGCGAACCAATCGACGCCGAGATTGGGATCGACGAAGTTTTTCAGAGCGGCTTCGACATCCGCCTGGGTAACGCTCATTCTCGAGGGCTCCTGACCAGAAATTTCCAGTATGGGTTCCCTGTAGTTTACCCGCAAACGGTGCCGAAAGACCGGGTAACACCGGTCGGCGACACTGCATTACTCGCCACACGCCTTTACCTGCCCGGCGATTTCACATAAGTTGTGGCGATGGCGGTCTGACCGCCCCGAGAAAGAGGACACCGACTCATGAGCAACTTGCCGGCCGGGCTGAAATACGCCAAGACCCACGAATGGGCCCGCTTGGAAGCGGATGGAACCGTCAAGGTCGGAATTTCCGACCATGCCCAGGAAGCGCTGGGGGATCTGGTCTATCTGGAACTGCCGGCCGTCGGCCGCCGCGTCCACGCCGGCGAGGCCTGTGCGGTGGTCGAATCGGTGAAAGCGGCAGCGGACGTCAACAGCCCCTTGAGCGGAGAGATCGTCGCTCGCAACGAGGCTCTGGCCGACGCGCCGGAACGGGTCAACCAGTCGCCCTACGAGGCCTGGCTGTTCGCCGTGAGACCCGACGACATCGGGGAAATGGACCAGCTGCTCGACGCCGAGGGTTACCGGACCATCGCCGAAGAGTGAAAAGAGACCGCCCGGTCACCAGGCTCCGTGGAACGCGGCGTTAGACCGGACGGCACGGCCTTCGGCCCGGTTCCGTGGAGTCTAAGGGGAGAGGAGGCTCTTCACCGCGTCGTATTTCGGCGCGCCGCCCTGATCGCGGTATTCGAGCAATCCCCACGCCCCCCACTTCGAATAGGGCTCCACGCTGTTCCACAGATTGTAGAGTCCGCCGCCCGCGGCGCTCCAGTCGTTCAGGTGCCGGCTGTAGACCGGGCCCATGCGGCCGTCGCGGTTGGCGGCGACGAACAGATCGGTGACCGCATTGTCGTCGACCACCGCGCCGACACCCGCCAGATGTTGCCCACCCTCATAGGCGACCAGCTCCAGCCCGTATTCCGCGGCGACGGCCTTGTACTGCAGCATCTGCCGCCTTGCGTCCTCCAGCGCACCGCCGGCCGGCCCGTTGACGAAGGAACCGCCCTGCAGGAGCTCGGCGAACAGGCTGGCCAGCCCGCCGTCCGCCTGACCGGTCCACGCGTCCACGACCGTCCGATTCTCCGGCAGACCGAGGTAATAGCCGAAATAGGGAGCAATCGCCAGCGCGCGGATGCCGTGCTGCACGCACGAGGCTCCGCCGTTTTCCGCCGCCCATAAAGGACAGTCCAGCGCCTGCCTGGCGGTCCAGGGATTGGCCGCCTGGGCGCCCAGGACGCACACCACCCGGCTGAACGATGCACCCCAGACCGCCTTCCAGATGTCGCAGATCTGGGCGGTGCGCATGCCATACCATTGCAGGCGCTTGCCGAAGGGTGTGTCGCTGGCGCCGGCCCAGCGCGTGAGTGCCTGATTTTCCATCCAGCTCCCGGCGGAAAACGCACCGTTCCAGGCCTCGTTGCTGTACTCCACGTACACCTTCCGGCTTGCCGCGAGCGTGTTCTTCACCAGAGTGGCGAAACTGCGCACATAGCCGTCGTCCGCATGGGTCGGCATGTTCACCCAGATGTCGGCACCGAGCTGATTGCCGAGCGCCACCGCCATCTCCACCGGCCCGCCGTCGCCGCGCTCGGACACCCAGGTGACGTCGTCGGGCAGGGTGCGGTCGGCCCACAGTTCGACCTGCGAGTCGTTGGTGTTCTGGAACGCCATGAAGCGGACGGCCTTGAAACCCGCCAGATTGCGCAGGAAGCGAGGGTCGAACGGTTGAGTCGGGTAAACCTGCTCGAACGACCGGCACGAGCCGCCGCTTGCACAGCCGCTCTGTGCCGCCGAGGGGTCGCAGTACGCCGCCGGATCGTTGCTGCAGACCCCGCCGGCCTGCAGCAGGCGCAGGTTCCTGATGTGATTCCCGGTCTTGTTGGGATCGGTGGCCTTGATGGAGACCTGGATCCAGGTCTGGATGCCGTCGGTCGAGACGTCGATGACATCCCGGCCCGGCGAGGACAGCGAGGCATTCCTGCTCGCGCCGCGGCCGTATGCCAGGGTGCCTTCGCCGTCATAAAGGACGATGAACCGTCCGGCCGGGGTGGCGGAATTCAAGCCGGTCGGGACCAGGGTCGCGACCGATGTGTAGTTGGTGCCGCTAGCCGCCCCCTGGGCGGGATCGGGCAGCGAACGCGGGTAGCCGTTCGAATCCAGAATCAGCTTGGCCTGCTCCCTCGTGTTCCAGGAGCTGCCGCCCGCTTCGACGAAGGTGCTGCAGTTCGGATCCTGGTAGGCGTCGCACTGGGTCAGCCACGGTTCGGACAGCTTGAACAGATTCAGGAACGGCACCTCGGTCCCGTAGTAGGAAAGCCCGGTGACGTTGATGCCGATCGGGTTGGCCGCCGGACCCGGCGTCGGCGTCGGCGTCGGCGTCGGCGTCGGCGTCGGCGTCGGCGTCGGCGTCGGAGTCGGAGTCGGAGTCGGAGTCGGAGTCGGAGTCGGAGTCGGAGTCGGAGTCG
>NZ_AUKJ01000018.1:0-115927 GCF_000424685.1 Methylococcus capsulatus str. Texas = ATCC 19069 | reverse complement strand
GTCGGAGTCGGAGTCGGAGTCGGAGTCGGAGTCGGAGTCGGAGTCGGAGTCGGAGTCGATGAACATTGTGCCCCATTGAGCGTCATGCCCGCAGGAATCCCGTTGACCCCGGAGTAGGTGGCATCGAATCCGAACTGGATGACTCCTCCGCTCGCCACCTTGCGGTTGGACTCCAGGTTGCGCACGGTGACCGCCGACAGCCTCTGCGACCACTTGCCGTCCCACAATCGGGTGATCTTCTGTCCGCCGGGCATGTTCCACGCCACGGTCCATCCGCTCAGCGCGCTGCCCGTGTTCGTGACCCTCACACTGGCGGAAAAGGTGTTCGCTGCCTGACTGGTGATGATGTACTCAAAGCTGCATCCATCGGCTGCCCATGCCGAAACCGACGAAGCGGCCCAGGCACAAGAGCCGAGAACCAACAGCCAAAGGGAATTCTTGAAGTAACCGCTGTGTTTCGTATCCATGATTCTCTCCTCTTGCGCTGACCGTTTGCGCGGCATTCCCGGAAGGTTGCGCGGCCCCTTGCCGGTCGATGCCGTGACTCCCCATCTTCCCGGCGAGGCAGCCCTCATCGCTTCTTCTTTCCTAAAGCATAGTCCTTTTTTCACGTTCAGACCGAGGAGCCAGCCACAACATCCTTGTAACCTCGGCGTGGGATAGTGGCTGATTGCAACTTCGGCTTTTGACAACCGTTTTCGAAGGAAATCGCATGGCTGGACAAAATCTCAAGGGCTTTGCCCGCCTTTACGCCGCGTTCATCAATTCCCTCGCCGGCGTACGCGCCACCTGGCACCATGAAGAGGCCTTCCGCCAGGAATGCTGGCTGGCCCTCGCTGGCGTGCCGCTCGGTCTGTGGTTGGGTGAAACGGGGATCGAGCGGGCGTTGCTGGTGGGGGTGCTGATCAACGTCCTGATCGTTGAACTGCTCAACACTGCCGTCGAGGTAACGATCGACCGCATCGGCATCGAGCGGAACAACCTGTCCGGTCGGGCCAAAGACATCGGTTCCGCGGCGGTGCTGAGTTCGCTGGTCCTGGCCGGCAGCGTCTGGCTCCTCATCTTGATTCGTTGAAACACTCCCGGCAGACTAGCCCATTTCACTCCGACGATAGCAGGACGATACCGGCATGAGCGCTCTCATCTGCGGCTCCATGGCCTATGACACCATCATGGTGTTTCAGGACCGTTTCAAACACCATATCCTGCCCGACCAGGTCCACATCCTGAACGTCTCGTTCCTGGTGCCGGAGCTGCGCCGCGAATACGGCGGCTGTGCCGGCAACATCGCCTACAACCTCAAACTGCTGGGCCACGATCCCCTGCCGATGGCCACCGTCGGCAAGGATTTCGGACCCTATGCCCAATGGCTGGCGTGCTGCGGCATCCGCCGTGACTACATCCGCACGGTCGAAGACAGCTACACCGCGCAGGCCTATATCACCACGGACATGGACGACAACCAGATCACGGCTTTCCATCCGGGGGCCATGTCCTTTTCCCATCTGAACGACGTGCCGACCGATGCAGGCATCCGCCTCGGCATCGTGGCCCCCGACGGCAAGGAGGGCATGCTCCAGCATGCGCGCCAGTTCGCCGATGCCCATATCCCTTTCATCTTCGATCCGGGTCAGGGCATGCCGATGTTCGACGGGGAGGAACTGCTCAAGTTTGTCGAGCTGGCGAATTGGGTCACACTGAACGACTACGAGGCACGCCTGATGCAGGAGCGCACCGGCCTGAATCCGGCCCGGCTCGCCGAGCGGGTCGATGCTGTGATCGTCACCCGCGGAGCCGGCGGCTCCCTCATCTACGCCGCCGGAGCCTGCCATGAAATCCCCGCCGCACGCCCCAACGCCGTGCTCGATCCCACCGGCTGCGGCGATGCTTACCGGGCCGGGCTGATCTACGGCCTGCTCGAAGACCTGGACTGGGTCACCACGGGCCGCATCGCCTCGCTCATGGGCGCGATCAAGGTGGAAACGGCCGGCACCCAGAATCACAGCTTCTCGCTCGAAGCCTTCCGGGAACGTTTCCGCGAAAACTTCGATTACGCCTTCTGACCGTGCAACAGACCCGACGCCTCCTCGATATCATGGCCCGCTTACGGGACCCGGACACGGGCTGCCCTTGGGACCTTCGGCAGGACTTCGCCAGCCTGGTCCCTTACACGCTGGAAGAAGCCTACGAGGTCGCCGATGCCATCGAAAGGGGCGACTTCACCGACCTGCGGGACGAACTGGGCGATCTGCTGCTGCAGGTCGCGTTCCATTCGCGGATGGCGGAGGAACGGGGGCTGTTCGATTTCGAAGCCGTCGCTGCCGCGATCGCCGACAAGCTGGAACGCCGCCATCCGCACGTCTTCGCCGGCATCGACTTCGCCAGCGATGCGGAACGGCTGCGCCATTGGGAGACGGCCAAGCTCGAAGAGCGGTCGGAGAAAAACGGCCAGACCGGCGGGAGCGTTCTGGAGGGCGTCGCCACCGCCTTGCCGGCCTTGATGGAAGCCCAGAAACTGCAGAAGCGCGCAGCCCGCCACGGCTTCGACTGGGATGCATCCGCAGCGGTATTGAGCAAGGTCCGCGAAGAGTTGGACGAGCTGGAACAAGCCGTCGCCTCGGGCGATACGGCGCATGTGCGTGAGGAAATGGGCGATCTGCTGTTCGTGCTGGTCAACCTCGCCCGTCACCTGGACGTGGACGCCGAAACCGCGCTGCGCGAAGGCAACCGCAAGTTCCGCCGGCGTTTCCGGTTCATCGAGGACTGCGTCAGCCGGAGCGGCAAGCGGCTGACCGACTGCACCCTGGCCGAACTCGATGCTTTCTGGGACGAGGCCAAGCGAGCCGGACATTGAACCGTGGGCCTGGCGCTCCAGCATTCACATCGCTGGGACTTGAGTCCCAGGGAAGCCGCCAGCCTGCAAACCCGTCTCCGCCCGCTGGTGCTGGCCGAAGACGCGCTCCCCGACGAGATCCGCACGGTGGCCGGGGTGGACGTGGGTTTCGAGGATCATGGCCACATCACCCGCGCCGCGGTCGCCGTGCTCGATTTTCCCAGCCTCCGCCCGAGCGACCAGGCCATCGTTCGCCGGCCGACCCGTTTCCCCTACGTACCCGGCCTGCTTTCCTTCCGCGAACTGCCCGCACTGCTCGAAGCGCTGGAACGGCTGAATCTCCTACCCGAACTCATCCTGGTGGACGGGCATGGCTATGCCCACCCGCGGCGTTTCGGCATCGCCTGCCACCTCGGGGTGCTGACGGGAATTCCGACCATCGGCGTCGGCAAGACCCGCCTGGTCGGCACGCATGGAGAATTGGCGGAGGATCGGGGAAGTTGGATACCGCTGATCGACGGGGACGAAACCATCGGTGCGGTGGTGCGGACCCGCCGGGGCGTCCAGCCGGTGTACGTCTCGGTGGGGCATCGGCTCAGTCTGCCGACCGCGGTGGACTGGGTACTGCGCTGCGCCCCCCGGTACCGCCTGCCGGAAACGACCCGGCAGGCGCACCGTCTGGCTTCCGACTGAAGCCGGGAGTTATTTTTTCAGCTCGCTGTCGCGGTAGTGGGGATCGACCCAGCAGCGGGGCAGGTCCTCGCCGGAGGGGAACATCAGATCCGACTTGGCGAACTTTTCGGGGTCCTGCAGCTCCTCGCCGTAGTGCAGACGGCCGGGCACCATCTTGTGCATCGGATTGAACAAATCGCCGAGGCCGAGAATCTCGACCAGATGTCCGTTCTGTTTTTTCTTGAGAAACATGGGTCTTCTCCATCTATGGCTGAAACGGCAATCCGAAGGCGATTCGCATGTCGACGATCGATCCATCGGTCCCGCGCAAAGACTACTCCCACCCCGAAAACATTTTCAACATCGCATCGCTTCGACGTCCCCCTTTGCAGACTCGGCGGCATCGAACCGCCCAGGCAAAGACGGTACCCATCGGAGTGGCCGGTGGCCCTGGGCGGCAGGGGCTAGGCGTCGATCGCCACGATCCGTGGAATGTGCCGGCCACCCTCGAAGCCGGTCGAGAGAAAGGTCTCGACGATCTTCTTGGCCATGTCCAAAGTCACGATGCGCTGGCCGATGGCGATGCAGTTGGCGTCGTTGTGCCAACGGGTGAGGTAGGCGGTTTCTTCGTTGAAGCAGTAGCCGCAACGGCAGCCTTTGACCCGGTTGGCGACGATGGCCTCGCCATTGCCACTGCCGCCGAGCACGATGCCGCGCTCGACCTCGCCGGCGGCCACGGCCTGCGCGCAGGGGCGTATCCAGGTGGGATAATCGGTGCGCTCGTCGCTGAAACAGCCGTAGTCGACGACCTCATGGCCGAGCGAAGCGAGCCAGGCACGGAGCCGTTCTTTGTAATCGAAACCGGCGTGATCGGATGCGATGCCTATTTTCATGGGTGGGTTCCTGCATGGGGTGGGGGGATCTGACAACACGGTCAGAGATGCGCCAGCACGGCCTCGGCATTCGAGACTTCGAACTTGCCGGAGGCTTCGACGCCGAGGTATTTGACCACGCCGTCGTCGACGATCATGGCGAAGCGGTGGCAGCGGATGCCCATGCCGTTGGCGGTCAGGTCGCGCTCCAGGCCGAGCTTCTTCGCATATTCGGCGCTGCCATCGGCCATCATGCGCACCTTGCCGCCGGCCTTTTGCTCGCGGCCCCAAGCCGCCATCACGAAGCCGTCGTTCACGGCCATGCACCAGATTTCGTCCACGCCCTTGGCCCTGAGCCGATCGTGATTCGCAACGAAGCCAGGCAGGTGCTTGACCGAACAGGTAGGGGTGAAGGCGCCGGGCACGCCGAAGATCACGAGCTTCTTGCCTCGGGCCTGTTCACCGACGTCGACCGCTCTGGGATTCATGGGACAGGCGGTGGCCGGATCGAACTCGGTGCATTCGGTGAGGCTGCCCGCGGGCAGACGGTCTCCGACTCGGATGGTCATGGGATTTCCTCCTGGTGTTTCGTCAGTGGTCTGGGACAGGCGGGAGGATGGCGCAAGCGGTGCCGGAAGTCAAAAGGGAGGCGATCTCAACCTTATGATTTTCATGGTATTTAGTCATGCACCCGCAGTTCCGGCGCTGTGCTACAGTCACGGCGCGAAAAAATTTTTCAAAACGACAACGCTCGAGGAGGGGAAACCATGGAAATTCCAACGAAACTGCGCTGGGGCATCCTCGGCGCGGCCCGCGTCAACGAACGCCTGATGCCCGCCATCGTCGAGGCCTCGAATTCCGAACTGGTGGCCATCGCCAGCCGGCGTCCCGGCACCGCCGCAGAGACCCTGGTCAAATACGCACCGCACCAGCAGGGCGTGCGCTGCTACGACCAACCCGAGGTCCTGCTCGCCGATGACGCGGTCCAGGCGGTGTATCTCCCGATGGCCAATCACGAACACGCCGAATGGGCGGTGCGGGCGCTGCAGGCCGGCAAGCACGTGCTGTGCGAGAAGCCCATGGCGCTGACGGCGGCGGACATCGAGGCGATCGCAACGGCTGCCCGCGAACGCGGCCTGACGGTGATGGAAGGCTTCATGTACCGCTTCCATCCCCAGCATGCGCGGGTGCAGGAGATCGTCCGCTCCGGCGCGATCGGCGAGGTCCGCTATGCCCGCGCCAGCTATTCGTTCATGATGCGCCCGGCCCGGCGCTACCGCTTGGCACGCGACGTCCGACACGGCGGCGGCGCGATGTGGGACATCGGGCCCTATGCGGTGCATTCCCTGCGCTGGTGCTTCGAGCAGGATCCGGTCGCTGTGACGGCGATGGCGAAATACGTCGAGAGCGGCGCGGACATCGCCACCAGCGGCGTGATCGATTTCGGCGACGGCCGGCGCGGCCATTTCGATATCAGCTTCGAATGCGCGCGGCGCTCGGAGTACGAGATCACCGGCACACTGGGCGGCGTGAAATGCCATACGGCCTGGCAGAATCCCGGCGACATCCCGGTCATCTCCTGGTGGACCGAGGACGGCCGCCAGTGCCTCGAACAACTGCCGGTGGCCAACCATTTCCGGCTGGAGATCGAGCATTTCGCCGACTGCGTCCTGAACGGCAAGCCGCCGTTGCTGTCGCTGGACGATGCCAGGACGAATTGCCGGACCCTCGTGGCCGCGCTGGAATCCGCCGCCAGCGGCCGGACCGTGAGATTGGACGCCTGAATCTTTTGATCGCCTCCCAAAGAAGCCTCATGAAAAAATTCATCAACACGGTCGAGGATTTCCTGGACGAAAGCCTCCGCGGTTTCGCCCTGGCCCACGCCGACATCGTCGATTTCAGCCCCGAACCCCGCTTCGTCTTCCGCAAGGCACCGGCCAGGCCGGGCAAAGTGGCCCTGGTCTCGGGCGGAGGTTCGGGGCACGAGCCGCTGCACACGGGATTCGTCGGCCTCGGCATGCTGGACGCCGCCTGCCCCGGCCAGGTGTTCACCTCGCCGACCCCGGACCAGATGCTGGCGGCCGCCCAGGCGGTGGACCACGGCGGCGGCGTCCTGTTCATCGTCAAGAACTACGCCGGTGACGTGATGAACTTCGAAATCGCCGCCGAGATGCTGGACATCCCCCACGACTCGCTGCTCGTGCACGACGACGTCTCCCTCCCGGAAAACCGCGGCATGGGCCGGCGCGGCATCGCCGGCACCACGGTGGTGGAGAAGATCGTCGGCGCGGCGGCGGAAGCCGGCTACGACCTCGCCGCCTGCAAGGCCCTGGGGGAACGCGTGGTCCACGCCACCGCCTCCATGGGCGTCGCCCTGACCAGTTGCACCGTGCCAGCCCTGAGCAAGCCGATGTTCGAGCTCGGCGAGCGGGAAATGGAAATGGGTGTGGGCATCCACGGCGAACGGGGGCGGGAGCGCATGGCTCTGGGCAGCGCCGGCGAGATCGTGGACTACATCGCCGCCGTCATCGACGAGGAGCTGAAACCGCGACCTGGCCAGCCGGTGCTGCTGCACGTCAACGGCTTCGGCGGCACTCCCCTGATCGAGCTGCATCTGGTGTACGGGCTGGCGCACCGGTACTGGAGCGGACGCGGCGTCGACATCGCGCGCTCCCTGGTAGGGAATTACACCACTTCGCTGGACATGGCCGGCTGCTCCCTCACCCTGAGCCTGCTGGACGAGGAAATGCTCAGGCTGTGGGACGCGCCGGTGCACACGGCCGCCCTGCGCTGGGGATGCTGAGGCGCCGGCGGCGTCACCAGGCCGATTCCGCCACGACTTCGGCGATGGCCGAGATCATCAACTGGCTGCTGCGGGCGCCGGCATCGACGTGGCCGATGGCGCGCTCGCCCAGGAAAGAGGCGCGGCCCTTGGTGGCCAGCATGTCGCGGGTGGATTCCATGCCCGCCTCGGCGGCGCGGCTCACCTCCTCCGCCAGTTGCCCCGGAGCGATGGCATGCTCCGCCGCCGATTTCAGTACGTCGGCCACCGGGATCAGCACGTCCAGCATGGTCTTCTCGCCCCGATCCGCCTTGCCGCGCGCCTTCATCGCCTCCACGCCCCGACCGAAGGCCTCGGCCAGATTCGCCAGGTTCATTTCCCGGTCTTTCATGGCCTTGCCCATGGCGATGAACAAGGTGCCGTACAGCGAGCCCGACGCCCCGCCCACCGACGCCATCAGGGTCATGCCGATCTTCTGCAAGGCCGCCGGCCAGTCCAGCGCCGCCAGACTTTCCGCCTGCTGCGACAAAGCCTCCAGCCCTCGCTGGAGGTTGACGACATGGTCACCGTCGCCGATCGCCTGATCGAGAGCGCTCACCTCCTCGGCATGCGACTGGATGGCCGATGCGGCGCCTTGGATGAGAGTGGAGATGAGGTGGGGAGTGGCCGGCATCGGATCACCTTTACCTACGGAGGTGGAAGCGGAAGCGTTTGATGACTTCGATCAACGTGTCCAAGGGCGATGAAAATCGGATCATCGGTCTTTCGCATTGCAGGTTCGCAACAACCGTCCCCGGTCGCATCCCGGCATCACTCGCCGCATGGAAACCCGTCGAGCATCGGCACGATGGACGCCGCATCGCTCTGAGCGGAACCACGGGCCGTTCCCCATCGATCAAGCCAGGCGCGAAGCCGATAGACCCTGCCAGACGACCCGCCGGTGGGCCGTCCCTGCCGGAGGATTCAGGGCTTGAGCGCGGCCGCCTCGCGCGCCAGGCGGGTGATTTCCGCCCAGTTGCCGGCGGCGACGAGGTCTTTGGGGGTCAGCCAGGAGCCGCCGACGCAGACCACGTTGGGGAGCTTGAAGAAATCCGGGGCGTTCTGGGCGTTGATGCCGCCGGTCGGGCAGAACCGCACCTGCGGGAACGGACCCCGGAAGGATTCCAGCATCTTGACGCCACCGGCGGCCACCGCCGGGAAGAACTTCATCACGGTCAGCCCGCCCTCCAGCACCTGCATCACCTCGGAAGTCGTGGCAACACCGGGGAAGAACGGCAGCCTGCTGTCGACGATGGCCTTGAGCAGAGTCGGCGTGGTGCCCGGTGAAACCCCGAACTGGGCGCCCGCGGCGATCGAGGCCTCGAGCTGGGCGGGGGTGGCGATGGTGCCGACGCCGACGATGGCATCGGGAACCTCGCGGCGGATCGCCTTGACGGCGTCGAGACCGGCGGCGGTGCGCAGGGTGATCTCCAGCACGCGGATGCCACCCTCGACCAGGGCGCGGGCCAGCGGCACGGCATCTTCGGGACGGTCCACCACCATCACCGGCATGACGCTGGTGGCTTCGATGATCTGATCCAGATTCATGGTTTTTTCCTTGCAGTTGCAGGAACGGGCCCTAGCGGACACCGTCGTCGAAATTGAAAGTGAAAGCTCCGCGCTCCGGCGTATCGGCCAGATGGCGGAAGCCGCTGAACAGCTCCCTTCCGCAGCCGAACCGGTTGCCGGACAGATCGTCGGTCACCGGTTCACGCAGCGCCCAGCGATCGGCCGGCACCTCGGCTTCCAGCTTGCCCCGCACGGCGTCGAGCAGGATGGTGTCGCCGGTGCGCAGCAGGGTCAGCGGGCCGCCCATGGCGGCCTCCGGGGAGATGTGGATCGCCGCCGGTACCTTGCCGGAGGCCCCGGACATACGGCCATCGGTGATCAGGGCGACCTTGAAGCCACGGTCCTGCAGCGAGGCCAGGGCCGGCGTGAGCTGATGCAGCTCGGGCATGCCGTTGGCGCGGGGCCCCTGGAAGCGCAGCACGGCGACGAAATCGCGCTCCAGCTCGCCGCGTTTGAAGGCGGCGATCAGTTCGTCCTGGCTTTCGAACACGATGGCGGGCGCCCGCACCACCCGGTTCTCCGGCGCCACCGCCGAGACCTTGATGACACCGCGGCCGATATTGCCGGTGACCAGACGCAAGCCGCCGTCCGGACTGAACGGCTCGCCCGCCGGGGCGAGCACCTCCGGATCGTGGCTCTTCTCAGGCGCATCGCGCCAGGCCAGCGTACCGTTGTCCAGCCAGGGCTCTTCCGCCCAGCGGCGCAGCCCCGGGCCGAGGATGGTCTGCACGTCCTCGTGCAGCAGGCCGGCATCGAGCAGCTCCCGCACCAGGAAACCCATGCCGCCGGCGGCGTGGAAATGGTTCACGTCGGCCTTGCCATTGGGATAGACGCGGGCCAGGAGCGGCACCACGGCCGAGAGATCGTTGAAATCGTCCCAGTTGACCTCGATCCCCGCGGCGCGGGCGATGGCCACCAGGTGGATGGTGTGGTTGGTCGAGCCGCCGGTCGCCAACAGGCCGACGATGGCATTGACGATCACCCGTTCGTCCACGATATGGCAGAGGGCGGGCGCCGTGGCATCCCGGGCCAGATCCACCGCCACACGGGTCGCCGCACGGGTCAGCGCTTCGCGCAGCGGCGTGCCGGGATTGACGAAGGACGAGCCCGGCAGTTGCAGCCCCATGATCTCCAGCAGCATCTGGTTGCTGTTGGCGGTGCCGTAGAAAGTGCAGGTGCCGGCGCTGTGGTAGGAAGCCATTTCCGACTCCAGCAGCGCATCGCGGCCGACCTTGCCTTCGGCGAACTGCTGCCGCACCTTGGCTTTTTCGGAATTCGAGATGCCGGACACCATGGGGCCGGCCGGCACGAACACGCCGGGCAGATGGCCGAAGCGCAGCGCGGCGATAAGCAGGCCCGGCACGATTTTGTCGCAGACGCCGAGATAGAGATTGGCATCGAACACACGATGCGACAGCGCCACCGCCGTGGACAGCGCGATCACGTCGCGCGAGAACAGCGACAGCTCCATGCCGGTCTGACCCTGGGTCACGCCGTCGCACATCGCCGGCACGCCGCCCGCGACCTGGGCGGTGACGCCGGCCCGACGCGCCTCGTCCTTGATGATCTCCGGATAGCGCTCGTAGGGCTGATGGGCCGAGAGCATGTCGTTGTAGGCGGTCACGATGCCGAGATTCGGCACGGTCGCGGCCTTCAGCACCAGCTTGTCGTTGGCGGGGGTCGCCGCATAGGCATGGGCCACGTTGGTGCAGGCGATGTGAGAGCGCTCTACACCCTTCTGGCGTGCGCGGTGCATGAGATCGAGGTAAGCGGCGCGGCGGTCGTGGCTGCGGGCGCGGATGCGGTCGGTCACGTCGACCAGTGTCTGGTGCAGGAACATGGGTTCGTCGATGCTCGTCTTCTTTTGGGCGCAGGGAAAACACCCATAGCCGGAGATAAAACCTCCGCATTTAATCCAAGGTCGCAACGGGTGTCAAGAAATGGCAACACACTGTCTCCTGCCGTGAATTCCCCGCCTCCCGGAGCCCTTCGAGACGATCCGGGCGGTGCCGGATGGGACCGCGTCCGGTCACTGGTCGATGAAGCGGCGGCATGGGAAAATCGCCCGGATTTTGCAGACGGCGTCCCACACCGGCCAAAACGTGACGATGACCGTTCCTGCGGTTCCCCCTAAGCCGGGAGAAAAAAGTCCCAACCGGAAGTCCTCACGGTTTCGCCGCTCCGGGCTCGGATCGCCGGCCGACCGAGGGCATCGGCAGAAAGGATGCCTGGAGCGGAACCGGCGAACCAAGCCCGCCCGGGAACGTATCGAGGGAAGGCCACCATTGATGACCCCGCAGCCCCTGACGCCACACCAAAGCCAATACATCGCCTGGCTGCTCACCCGCCGCGCGGCAGGCGACACCGTGGAGTCGCTGGCCTCGACGCTGGTCGATTCCCAGGTGGATCTCAATCCGCATCAGGTCGATGCCGCCCTGTTCGCCTGCCGCAATCCGCTTTCGCGCGGCGTCATCCTCGCCGACGAAGTGGGCCTCGGAAAGACCATCGAGGCGGGCCTCGTCAGCCTCATCGACGACCGTGTCTTTGGCGACCTTGACTGCTTAGCCTTCGGTGCTTTGCGCGAACGACTCTCCACCGTATGCAAAGGAACGCGACACGGTGATGATCGCCACCGAAGCGGGCGCGGAAGGCATCAACCTGCAGTTCTGCTGGCTCCGGCGTGGACTTCGAGCGCCGCATCGCCGACATCTACCAGAACTGCCGGAATCCGGACGAAATCAAGGCCAGCTTCGAACGGCTCCAGCTCGACCTCTCCAGCGAAATCAACGAGGCGATGGTCAAGACGCGCCAGATCCTGCTGGAGAACTTCGACGAGGAAGTGCAGGACAAGCTCCGCGTCCGCGCCGAGGACAGCCGAAGCGCGCGTAACCGCTTCGAGCGCATGCTGATGGACCTCACCCGGGCGGAGCTGGGCGGCTGCGCCGACTTCGATGACGATGGTTTCACCCTGTATCGGCTCCCCTCGCCCGCAGGCGGAAAGGTGGCTGGGGGAGAGGGCGGGCCGGATGCCGACATCCCCCTGGGCCGCTACGAACTGCCGCGCCGTTCCGGCGAGGCTCACCTGTACCGCATCCATCATCCGCTGGCGCAATGGGTCACGCAGCAGGCCAAGTCCCGAAAGCTCGACAGCGCAAAACTGGTGTTCGACTACGACGCTTATGGCACCAGGGTCAGCACCCTGGAGCCCTATCGCGGTAAGGCCGGGTGGCTCACATGCAAGTTGCTTGAAGTCGTTGCCTTGGGCAATCAGGAGGAGCAGCACCTCTTAGTCGCAGCCATCACCACCGACGGTGACGTATTGGCCGAAGAAGACCCGGAGAAGCTGCTGCGCTTGCCTGCCACCACACGAGCGGCAGGCCTGTTCAACGACGCGGGCAACGCCGCGCTGGCGGCAGACGTGGAGAATCGACGAACCCAGTTGCTGCGGGAGATCAATCAACGCAACCTCGGCTACTTCGAGCAGGAAGTTCAGAAGCTGGATGCGTGGGCGGACGACCTGAAGCTGGGTCTTGAGCAGGAGATCAAGGAGATCGACCGCGAGATCAAGGAAGTACGCCGCACCGCCGCGACTTCGCCCACGCTGGAAGAAAAGCTGTCATGGCAGAAGAAGCAGCGCGAACTTGAAGGCAAGCGCAGCAAGCTGCGCCGCGAGTTGTTCCTTCGGCAGGATGAAGTCGAGGCCGAGCGCAACGACCTCATCAGCCAGTTGGAGGCGCAGCTCCAGCAGCAGGTGGACGAGCGCACGTTGTTCACCATCGAATGGGAGTTGAGATGACGCGCCCCCCAGCCCAACAAACCGATGTTCTGGAGCCCCTGATCGACCAGATTGCAAAGATTGTGCAACAGGCCCGCAACCGCGTGCGGCAAAGCGTCAATCAGGCCATGGTGGCCTGCTACTGGGAAATCGGCCGCCTGATCGTGGAGCACGAGCAGCAGGGGCAGGCTCGCGCGGTCTACGGCAAGGGACAACTGGCCCAGCTCTCCACCCGGCTCACGGCGCTGTTCGGCAAGGGGTTCGACATCAGCAACCTGCGCAATATGCGGCGGTTTTACCTCGCCTTTCCGATTCGAGAGACGCTGTCTCTCGAATTGAGCTGGTCGCACTACAACCTGCTGGCGCGCATCGAAAAGCCAGCCGCCCGTGACTGGTATCTGCGCGAAGCCGTCGCGCAAAACTGGAGTGTACGGGCGCTGGAGCGACAAATCGGCGTGCTCTATTACGAACGCCTGCTCGCCAGCAAAGAAAAGGCCATTGTCGAAGCCGAGGCAAGAGAGAACACCGCGCCCTTGGCAGAAACCGCGAAAGACTTTCTGCGCGACCCCTATGTGCTGGATTTTCTGAACCTGAACGATTGAACATGACCAAGCAAAAGCTGGAATTGACCTGGATAGGTAAAGAAAAGCGCCCCAAGCTTGAGCCGCGCATCCTGCTCGAAGACCCGGACAAGTCCTACCACGCCAGGCACCGCGTCAGCGAGAACGACCTCTTCGACAACCGGCTGATCTTCGGGGACAACCTCCTCGCGCTAAAGGCGTTGGAGCAGGAGTTTTCGGGCAAGGTCAAATGCGTGTTCATCGACCCGCCCTACAACACCGGCAGCGCCTTCACCCATTACGACGACGGGCTGGAGCATTCCATCTGGCTAGGTCTGATGCGCGACCGGCTGGAGATCATCAAGCGGCTGTTGTCGGAGGATGGCTCGTTGTGGATCACCATCGATGACAACGAATGCCATTACCTCAAGGTTTTGTGTGATGAGATATTCGGTCGAGCGAATTTTGTTAGTAGCTTTGCATGGGAAAAGGATAAGGGGCGTCGAAACGATACGGATATTTCAAGCGCACATGACCACGTACTGCTGTTTGTGAAGAATCGTGATATCTGGAAGAAGGTGCGCAACCCCCTTCCTCGTACAGAGAGTCAAAAGGCTCGATACCGAAACCCTGACAATGATCCAAGGGGGCCTTGGTTACAGGGGGATAACGGTACTGCAAAAAGCGGCGGAGAGTCGTTGTTGTATCCAATAACTCTGCCATCAGGAAGAGTCGTATTGCCTCCAAAGGGCAACTACTGGCGCTTCTCGAAGGAAAGTTTCGAGAGAGCTCGTGCTGAGGGGCGAGTCTATTTCGGCGCTAACGGGGATGGGATGCCATTGATCAAGCGCTATTTGACCGATGTTCAGGACGGTGTTGTACCGAGAACCTGGTGGCCCGCCGAAGAAGCGGGGTCTAATCAGTCGGCGAAGCGGGATCATCTAAGAAAACTTTTGCCAGATATCGAGCCGTTTTCAACGCCAAAGCCAGAGGAACTGCTTCGACTGATTTTGCATATCTCGACAAATGCTGGTGATTTAGTTTTGGACTCTTTTGCCGGATCCGGGACTACTGGTGCTGTTGCTCACAAGATGGGGCGCAGATGGATCATGGTTGAGCTTGAGGAGAGTTGCCACACCCACATCATCCCGCGCCTGAAGAAAGTCATCAATGGCGAAGACCCCGGCGGCATCACGAAAGCCGTAGGCTGGCAAGGCGGCGGCGGTTTTCGCTACTACCGGCTCGCGCCCACGCTGATCGTCAACGACCGCTGGGGCAATCCGGTCATCAACCCGGAGTACAACGCCGCCATGCTGGCCGAGGCGCTCGCCAAGCTGGAAGGCTTCACCTACGCGCCTTCCGAGGTGCTGTGGTGGCAGCACGGGCATTCCAGCGAGCGGGATTTCATCTATGTCACCACGCAGAACCTGTCCGCCGACCAGTTGCAGGCGCTGTCCGAAGAAGTGGGCGCCGACCGCAGCCTGCTCGTGTGCTGCTCCGCCTTCCGGGGGGTGACGGCGGCGCAGGCGGCGGAACGCTGGCCGAACCTGACGCTGAAGAAGATTCCAAAGATGGTGCTGGCGCGCTGCGAATGGGGCCATGACGACTACAGCTTGAACGTGGCGAACCTGCCGATGGCACCCTCTCCCCCGGCCCCTCTCCCGCCAGCGGGAGAGGGGAGAAAGACTGGGATGCCGTCACCGCAAGCGGGAGAGGGGAGAAAGGCGAAAATGCTGCCAGCGCAAGCGGAAGAAGGGGGGAATCATTCGCCATCTGATACGGGACAGGGGTATGACTTGTGCCAAGCCAGACCACAGCGCACCGCCGATTTGTTCGACGAATCCGATGACAAATAAAAAATCCGATCCAGCTTCCACCGTCGAGGTGGGCAGTACCTTGACCTGCCCTTCTCCCGCTTGCGGGAGAGCGTCTGTACCGAACTGGCCAATTTCGGCATCTGCATGCCCCTCTCCCGCTGGCGGGAGAGGGGTTGGGGAGAGGGTGAATCAGCTTGAACGTGCCAAATTTCTAAGAGCAAACCAGACCGAGGCCGAGCAACGGCTTTGGTATCACCTGCGCGCCCGTCGTTTCATGGGGTTGAAGTTCAAGCGTCAGAAGCCAATCGGTTCGTACATTGCTGATTTTGTCTGCATGGAATACGGGTTGGTCATCGAAGTGGACGGAGGGCAGCACGGTGGCGAATCCGACCGACGGCGGGATGCGTGGTTTCGGGAACATGGATTTACCGTGCTGCGGTTTTGGAACAACGAGGTTTTGGGCGAGACTGCGGCGGTGTTGGAGCGCATCCGAATGGAGATTTTGGCCCTCTCCCCCGGCCCCTCTCCCGCAAGCGGGAGAGGGGAGAAAAACCAGGAGGCCATGGCATGAATCGTAAAGACGCGATGCGAAAAATTGCCGCAGCCAAACCCGAGTTGCAGCGGCGTTTCGGGGTAATGCGGCTGGCGCTGTTCGGCTCCACGGCACGCGACGAAGCGCGTGCGGACAGCGACATCGATGTGCTGGTGGCCTTCGATGGACCGGCCAGCGCGGCGCGTTACTTCGGCGTGCAGTTTTATCTGGAGGATGTGCTGGGCAGCCCGGTCGATCTGGTTACCGAGAAGGCGCTGCGCCCGGCGCTCAAGACCATCATCGAGGCGGAGGTGGTCGATGTCTGAAAGCATGCCTGCTGCAACAGCCTGGGGTGTCGCATGAACGCCCGCGTGCGAAACCACATCGCCGGCCGCCTCTCGCTGCGGCCGCCGCAGGCGGAATCCCTGGATCGCCTGAGACGTGCACTGGACGCCGCGCCGGACATGCTCGGTCACCAGCGGGACGTGTCGGCCATTCTGTCCACCTTGCAGGCCGAGTTCCCCACGCTGGAGGACTTTGAGCGCGAATTTCCCTCGCTGTGCTTTGCGCTGGCCACGGGCGTTGGCAAGACGCGGCTCATGGGCGCGTTCATCGCCTACCTGCATCTGGCGCACGGCATCAACAACTTCTTCGTGCTCGCGCCCAACCTGACCATCTACAACAAGCTGATCACCGATTTCACGCCCAATACGCCCAAATATGTGTTCAAGGGCATTGGTGAGTTTGCCATTCAATCGCCCCGCATCATTACCGGTGACAACTATGACCAGCAAAACATCGCGGCGGGCGAGCTGTTCGGAGAAGTGCGGGTCAACATCTTCAACATCTCCAAGATCAATTCCGAAGTGCGCGGCGGCCGCGAGCCGCGCATCAAGCGGATGCGCGAGGTGCTGGGCGACAGTTACTTCAACCATCTGGCGAACCTGCCTGACCTGGTGCTGCTGATGGATGAATCGCACCGCTATCGCGCCAGCGCGGGCGTGCGCGCCATCAACGATCTGAAACCGCTGTTCGGTCTGGAGGTGACGGCAACGCCCTTCGTGGAGTCGAGCCGGGGGCCGGTGCCTTTCAAGAACGTGGTGATGCACTACCCGCTGGCACGGGCGATGGAGGACGGCTTTGTCAAGGAGCCTGCCGTGGTCACCCAGCGCAACTTCAAGGCCAGCGACCACACGCCGGAGGAAGTGGAGAAGATCAAGCTGGAAGACGGCGTGCGCCTGCACGAGACCACGAAAGTGGAGCTCTTGACCTATGCCCGCGAGAACGGCGTCAAGCCCGTGAAGCCCTTCATGCTCGTCATCGCGCGCGACACCACGCACGCGGCACAATTGAAGTCGCTGATCGAGTCGGTGCAGTTCTACGAGGGCCGCTATGCGGGCAAGGTGATCCAGGTGGATTCCAGCCGTACCGGCGCAGAAGAGGAGGAGATGATCGCGCGCCTCTTGGCCGTGGAGCGCGTGGAGGAGCCGACCGAGATCGTGATTCACGTCAACATGCTCAAGGAGGGCTGGGACGTGACCAACCTCTACACCATCGTGCCGCTGCGCGCCGCCAATGCCCGCACGCTGATCGAGCAGAGCATCGGACGCGGCCTGCGCCTGCCCTATGGCAAGCGCACCGGCGTGGCGGCGGTGGATCGCCTGAACATCGTCGCGCACGACAAGTTTCAGGAGATCATCGACGAGGCCAACCGTGGCGATTCGCCGATCCGCCTGAAGCAGGTCATCCTCGACGCGCCCAGTGCCGACGACAAGAAGGTCAGCGTGCAGGTCGGCTCTGGTGCGGCAGTGCGCCTTGGCTTGTCTGCCCTCACCCCAACCCCTCTCCCGGAGGGCGAGGGGCTTGCACTCCCCTCTCCCGCTCGCGGGAGAGGGGCCGGGGGTGAGGGTCCGGTTTTCACCACCGAAGCCGAGAAGCAGGCGGCGCGCGTGGTCATGGAGGTGATCGGCAAGCTGGAGACGCAGCGCGACTTGGTGCCGACCAGTGGCGCGTTGCTCACGCCGGAGGTGCAGAAGGTCATTCAGGCGGAAGTGACGGAGCGTTTGCGCCCGATGCAGGGCAACCTGCTGACGGGCGCGGATGAGGCCATTCCCGCACTGGATCTTTCGGTCGTTGTGGCGAAGACGACGGAGATCGTCGTTCAGCAGACCATCGACATCCCGCGCATTGCCGTGGTGCCCAAGGGTGAGGTCACCACCGGCTTTCGCCCGTTCTCGCTGGACGTGAGCCAGCTTCGCCTGCAACCGGGCGAGCGCGAGATCGTCGGCCAGATGCTGCGCACCAACGAGCAGTTCACCCTGGCGGCGGAAATCGGCCTGAAAGAGCAGCGCCCAGAGGACTACATCGTCCACGCGCTGGTGGACTTCGACGACATCGACTACTTCACCCACGCCGACCTGCTCTACGACCTCGCGGGCCAGATGGTGAGGCATCTCCAGAGTTACCTCTCGGAGTCCGAGGCAGTCAGTGTGCTGGATCGGGATCGCCGCCTGATCGCGCGGGAAATCCACGCCCAGATGATGGCGCACTTCTTCGAGGAGGCGACCGAGTTCGAGGTGCAGGTCAGTCGCGGCTTCACGGAACTGAAGCCCTGCAACTACACCGCCACGGCGGGACAACCCCCGCGCCATTTCCGCGAAACGGTGGAGGATGTGGGCCGCATCAAGCAAATGCTGTTCGGCGGGTTCACGAAGTGTCTGTACCCGCTGCAGAAGTTCGACTCTGACAGCGAGCGCCGCTTCGCCGTCATCCTCGAACGCGACGCCAGCAGGTGGTTCAAGCCCGCGAAGGGGCAGTTCCAGATCTACTACAAGCTGGGTACCGAGCAGCCGGAATACATCCCCGACTTCGTGGCCGAAACCGATACCACGATCTTCATGGTGGAGACCAAGGCGCGCGCCGACCTCGACACCCAAGAGGTTCAGGCCAAGGCCGCTGCCGCCGTGCAGTGGTGCGGGCATGCCTCGGAGTACACGGCGAGCGTCCAGGGCAAGCCCTGGCAGTATCTGCTGCTACCCCACGACGAGGTCGATGAGTCGCGGCGGCTCACCGATTTTCTCCGGTTCCGAATCACGGCCTGATCGGCCGTCGCCATCCACTCCTCGCCGCTTCCACGTGCGGGGCCGTTGCGGATGCCCCGCCCCCTTGGCGCATCGAACGAATCCATCGCTCGACAGTCCGCATTGCGGCGACTAACATTGACCGATTTTTGGCCGGGCTTTTTCGTTGTGAACCCGGCGCGTCATCAGTCCCCCTGCCGGCCGTTCGACGGCGGGGCCATAACAAGAGGATGTCAGCGGTGAGTCAGCTCCCATTTCCCGAATCTTTCAACATGGTGTTCTTCGGCGGCGCCGGCGACCTGGTCACGCGCAAGCTGTTGCCGGCAATGTATCAGTGCCACAAGAACGGCCTGCTGGTCGAAGCCGGCCATATTCTCTGCGTCGACCGGCAGGATCTGAGCGAGGAGGCTTTCCTCGAACTGGCGGATGAAAAGGCGTGCCAGTTCATCCCCACCGCCGACTGGGATGCCGCGGTGTGGGCCGGATTCCGCCAACGCCTGGCCTATCTGCGCATCGACGCCACCCAGCCCGAACAGTACGCGCCGCTGAAGGAGCGGCTGAAAAAAGCGCCGGCGGCCGTCACCGTATTCTACCTGTCCACGGCACCGTCCCTGTTCGCGACGATCTGCGCCCATCTGACCCGCCAAGGCCTCAACGGCCCCCACAGCCGGGTGGTGCTGGAAAAGCCCCTGGGGCACGACCTGGCCTCCGCCAATGCGATCACCGCCGACGTGGACCGCTATTTCCACGAGAACCAGGTGTACCGGATCGACCATTACCTGGGCAAGGAATCGGTGCAGAACCTGATGGCCTTGCGTTTCGGCAACGCGCTGTTCGAGCCGTTGTGGCGGCGGATGTGGATCCGCGACGTCCAGATCACCATCGCCGAGGACGTCGGCATCGGCAGCCGCGCTGGCTTCTATGACAAGGCCGGCGCCTTGCGCGACATGGTGCAGAACCATCTGCTGCAGCTGCTGTGCTTCGTGGCGATGGAACCGCCGGCCAGCCTGGATTCCAACGCCATCCGCAACGAGAAACTCAAGGTGCTGGAGTCGCTGGTGCCGTTCACCGAAGAAGACGTGCATCAAAAAACCGTGCGCGGCCAGTACCGCGCCGGCATCTGCGGCGGCAAAGCGGTGCCGGGGTATCTGGAAGAGGAGGGCATTCCGCCGGGCAGCCACACCGAGACCTTCGTCGCCATCAAGGCGGAGATCGCCAACTGGCGCTGGGCGGGGGTACCGTTCTACCTCTTCACCGGCAAGCGGCTGCCGGAACGCCTGGCGGAAATCGTCATCCACTTCCACGACGTCCCCCACCCGATCTTCCCGCTGCCCAAGAGCGGCGCCTGCGCGCCGGCCAAGCTGGTGATCCGCCTGCAGCCAGACGAGTTCATCCGCCTCTACCTGTATGCCAAGCAGCCGGGCGATTCGATGGAACTGCAGCCAGTGTCGCTGGACCTGAATTTTGCCGAGCAATTCAAGGTACGCCGCGCCGAAGGCGGCTATGAGCGCCTGTTGCTCGATGCCATCCGCGGCAACCAGGCACTGTTCGTCAGGCATGACGAACAGGAGCAGGCCTGGCGCTGGGTCGAGCCCATACTCAACACCTGGGCCAACGATCCGAAGGGCCCGGAACCCTATGCCGCGGGTACCTGGGGGCCGGCCGCATCCCTGGATCTGTTGAGACGCGACGGCATCTGCTGGCACGAGGGGAAATGACATGACCGAGATCCGATGGTTCGACGACAACACGAGCTTGGCGCCGGCGCTGGCCGCGGCGGTGGCGGAGGATGTGCGCGCCGCGTTGGCGACCGATCCCGCGGCTATTTTGGCCGTTTCGGGCGGCCGCTCGCCGGTACCGGTGTTCGAGGCCTTGCGCGAAGCCGATTTGGACTGGGCACGGGTCATCGTCACCCTGGTCGACGAACGCTGGGTGCCGGAAACCGATCCCGCCAGCAACGCCGCCCTGGTGAAGACCCATTTGCTGCAGGGCAAGGCGGCGGCGGCCCGCTTCCTGCCGCTGTACACCGGGGACGCTTCCGCCGCCGCAGCCGAAACCCGCCTGGCCCGGTCCTTCGCCGAGCTGCCACGGCCATTCGCGGCGCTGATCCTGGGCATGGGCGACGATGGCCATACCGCCTCGCTGTTCCCGGCCAGCCCCAACCTGGAGGCCGGTCTGGCGCTGGGCGGCACGGTCGAGAATACCCCGCCCTGTCTGGCTCAGGTGGGCGCGATCGCGCCGACCGAACGCGTCAGCCTCACCCTGCCCTGGATCCTCGACGCCCGGCATATCTACCTGCAGTTCGGCGGAGCGGGCAAGGTGGAGGTGTTCAACGCCGCCCTGGCCGGCCCCAACCGGCAATATCCCGTGAGTTTCGTGCTGGCCCAGACGCGGACCCCGGTCACCGTGTTCGCGGCGCGGAGTTGAAACGGTTCAGGGGCCGAGAAAAGACTTCAGGCGCTGCGCCGATGCGGCAGCGGTTTCGAGGCCCTCGTTCAGCGCTCCGAGCCAGGAAGGATCGGCGGATCTCGCCAACATGCGGGCGCCGAGGAGGAACAGCACGGCGGCGAACAGCCGCTTGAGTCCCCGCATCGGCAGACGGTGGGCCAGCGCCGCCCCGTATGGGGCGGTCAGCACGCTGGCGGCGCCGATGCCGAGGAAGGCGGGCCAGTAGATGTAGCCCAGGCTGTGGGCGGGCAGCGACGGATGGCCCCAGCCCAGGACGACGTAGCTCAGGGTCCCGACGACGGCGATGGGGAAACCGCAGGCCGAGGAGACGGCGACGGCATGGCGGATGTTCTGCCGGCAGCGGAGCAGGAAGGGCACGGTGATGCTGCCGCCGCCGATGCCGAACAGCGCCGACAGAAGACCGATCATGATCCCCCCGCCGGTCATCACGCCGGGCGGGACGGGCTTTTCGCCCGCCGTTTCTTCCCGCCTTCCCCGGTATACCTGCACCGCGACCAGCATCAGGAACACTGCGAACAACCGCTCGAACTGCCGGGTGGGCAGATGGTCGGCGACGATCGAGCCGGCGACCGTCCCCAGGGCGATCCCTGGCACCAGCCGCCACACCAGCGGCCAGACCACCGCGCCGCGGCGGTGGTGGGCACGGACCGAAGCGACCGAAGTCACCACGATGGTGGCCAGCGAGGTGGCGACCGCCATGATCATGAGGATGCTTTCCGGCACGCCCTGGCCGGGGAACAGCCAGACCAGGAACGGCACGATGATGGCGCCGCCACCGATGCCGAACAGGCCGGAAGCGACGCCTGCAAGGGCGCCGAAGGCGAGGTAGAACGTGAGCGTGGTATACATACGGTCATGCAGCCGTCCCCGCAGGCGACGGAACGAACCTTGAATCCTCGAAGAGTCGAGTCCACATGAAAGCCTTTCTGGTTGGCGGCGCCGTCCGCGACCGCCTGCTCGGCCTGCCGGTCCGCGAGCGCGACTGGGTGGTAGTGGGCGAATCGCCGGAAACCATGATCGCGCGCGGCTTCCGCCCCGTAGGCCGCGACTTCCCGGTGTTCCTGCACCCGGAAACCCACGAGGAGTATGCCCTCGCCCGCACCGAACGGAAGACTGCGCCCGGCTACCGCGGTTTCGTGGTGCACGCCGCGCCCGACGTCACGCTGGAGCAGGACCTTGAACGGCGCGACCTCACCATCAACGCCATGGCGGAAACGCCGGATGGCCGGCTCGTCGATCCCTTCGGCGGCCGGCGCGACCTGGAAGCCCGGCTGCTGCGCCACGTCTCATCCGCCTTCGCCGAAGATCCGGTGCGCATCCTGCGCGTCGCCCGCTTCACGGCCCGGCTGACGCCGCTCGGTTTCCGCGTGGCGCCGGAAACCCTAGTGGAAATGCGGCGCATGGTCGAGGCCGGCGAGGTCGACGCCCTGGTTCCGGAACGGGTCTGGGCCGAGTTCGCCAAGGCACTGGCCGAACCGGCGCCCTCGGCCTTCTTCCGGACGCTGCGCGACTGCGGGGCGCTCAAACGGCTGTTCCCGGAAATCGAGCGGCTGTTCGGGGTACCCCAGCCGCCGCGGCATCATCCGGAGATCGACACCGGTGTACACACGCTGATGGTGCTGGACCAGGCCGCGCGCCTCACTGCCGACCCTTCCGCACGCTTCGCCGCCCTGACCCACGACCTCGGCAAGGCGCTCACGCCGCCCGAACTCTGGCCCAGCCATCGCGGCCACGAGCGCCTCGGCCTCGGCGCCCTGAATACACTCTGCGACCGCTTCCGTGCGCCCAACGCCTTCCGCCGCCTGGCGGAGAAGGTGATGCGCTACCACGACCTCTGCCACCGCGCGGCGGAACTGCGCACGTCGACCCTGGTGGACCTGTTGGACCGGCTGGGCGCGCTCAAGCGTCACGACGACACCCTGGAACCCTTCCTGCTCGCCTGCGAGGCGGACGCCAGGGGCCGGGCCGGCTTCGAGGAGCGGCCCTATCCCCAGGCCGATTGGCTGCGGGAGGCGCAACGCGCGGCCGTTTCGGTGGACAGCCGTCCGTTGATCGAACAGCGGCTGCAGGGTCCGGCGTTCGGACGGGCTCTGCGACAACTACGCATCGCCGCGGTACGGCGGCTCCGAGCCGCCCGGTCCCCCGCGACGCCCGCCGGCCGCCTCCCTCACCCACAGGGAGAGGGGGAATGAGCTACCTACGCGACTTCGTATCATTCGCCGGTCAGCCGCCGCTCCGCCTCCCGGTATTTCTCCGCGGTGCGCGCCAGGATGTCCGGGGGCAGATGGGGCGCCGGCGGCTTCTTGTCCCACTCCAGCGTCTCCAGGTAATCGCGCACGAACTGCTTGTCGAAGCTCGGCGGGCTGATGCCGGGGCGGTAACCGTCAGCCGGCCAGAACCGTGAGGAATCCGGGGTCAGCGCCTCGTCGATCCAGTGCAGCACACCCGCCTCGTCCACCCCGAATTCGAATTTGGTGTCGGCGATGATGATGCCGCGGTCCAGCGCATAGGCCGCGGCTTCCCGGTACAACCCCAACGCCACCTCGCGCATCCGCTCGGCCAGCTCCCGTCCGATGAGGCCGACCACCTGGTCGAACCCGATGTTTTCATCGTGCGAACCCATCTCGGCCTTGGTGGACGGCGTGAACAGCGCGTCCGGCAGCCGTTCGGCCAGTCGAAGGCCGGACGGCAGCCCGATGCCGCAGACGGCGCCGCTGCGCTGGTAGTCCTTCCAGCCCGAGCCGATGAGATAACCCCGCACCACGGCCTCCACCGGCAACGGCCTGAGGCGCTTGACCACCATGGCCCGGCCCTCGACCTGCTCGCGCTCGGCCGGATCGGGCAGCACCGCCTCCAACGGCGTGCCGGAAAGGTGGTTGGGCACCCGGTCCTTCAAGCGCTCGAACCAGAATCGCGAGACGCGGGTCAGTACCCGGCCCTTGCCGGGAATGGGGTCGGGTAAAATGACGTCGAAGGCCGACAGCCGGTCCGTCGTGACGATCAGCATCAGATCGTCGCCGGCTTCGTAGATGTCGCGAACTTTTCCCCGCGCTTTCAGCCGCAGCGAAGACAGGCTGGATTCGAACAATGTCTCAGGGACGGTCATCGGGCTGACTCTTCCAGACTTTAAGGATAAACATCAATCATGTAAGGTGCGAAGGTTTATGGCAAGTCTCGAGGGACGGTTTCTCAGGTGAGCTGGCTCGGCAAACTCTTGGGGGGTACCTTCGGTTTCCTTCTCGGAGGTCCGCTCGGCGCATTGCTGGGCGCCGCCATCGTCCACAAGCTGGACGGCGGCAAGGACAAGTACGCCCAGATCGAATCGGACCCGTCACCCGACGCCCAGCACCGGATACAGATGGCTTTCTTCACCGCCACGTTCTCGGTGATGGGCCACGTCGCCAGGGCCGACGGCCGGGTGTCCGAGGCCGAAATCACCGTGGCGCGGACGGTGATGAACCGCATGAGCCTGTCCGAGGGCATGCGCCGCACCGCCATCGAACTCTTCAGCCGCGGCAAGCAGCCTGATTTCCCACTGCGGGAAGCGGTCGAACAATTCCGGAAAGAATGTCACCGCCGCTACGCACTGCTCCGCATTTTCCTGGAAATCCAGCTCGAAGCCGCCTTCGCCGACGGCCCCGTCAACCAGGCCGAGGAACGCGTCCTGCTCGACATTTGCGACCGGCTCCGCATCTCGCGCTTCGAGTATCACGCCATGAAGGGACGCCTGGATGCGGCGTTACGTTTCGCCCGGGCCTATCAGAATTCCTCTTACGGCGGCCACCGGAACACACCCGCGCGCCGCCGCGAGGACACGCTGGAAGACGCCTACGCCATGCTCGGCATCGAGGCATCGGCCGGGGCTGACGAAGTCAAGCGCGCTTACCGCAAGCTCATCAGCCGGCATCACCCGGACAAGCTGGTCGCCCGGGGGATGCCCGAGGAGATGGTGCGCATCGCCAACGAGAAGACCCAGCAGATCCGCAAGGCTTACGAGGTCATCGCGGCGGCGAGAAACCTCTGAGCCTCAAATCGGCAGGAAACTTCCGCCGCTTGCCACCGCCGCGGTGATCAGTCCGAGCACCAGATTGATGCCGACCAGACGGCGGATCACACCCAGGGCTTCCGCCCCCACGGCCCAGTCCTCCGCGGCCACCGCGGCTTTCAGCGCCTGGTAGGGCCGGGCGTAGATCAGGCCGAAAATCACGGTCATGGTGAGGGCGATGAGCAGCATCAGATGCACCGGCCACCCCACCTGCCCGAAGCCGCCATAAGCATGGATCAGCCCGAAGCCGGTGAGGAACAGCAGCACGATGGCTCCCTTGACCCAGGGAAAGAAGCGTGCGAACACCGCGTTCCACAGCCGCAGCCGTTCCGGCGCCTGCAGCAAGCCGGCAGCGACCGGGCGCAGGACCTGATGGGCGAAGAACATGCCGCCGACCCAGAGCACGGCGGAAAGGACATGCAGTACCAGCGCCAGTAATATCATGGGATTTCCTGCCCGACACCGAAGGGTATGGAAGGGTCAGACGGCCATGTCGCCCCACAGCGTCTGGATGGCCGCCAAGGCCGCCAGGGCGGCGGTTTCGGTGCGCAGCACGCGCGGGCCGAGGCGGATGGGAACGAACGCAGCCGCCACCGCCATATCACGCTCGGCGTCGCTGAAGCCGCCCTCCGGCCCCGACAGCAGGGTCACCGAACCGACGGGCGGTGCCAGCTCCCGCAGGCCGTGAACGGCATGGGGATCGAGACAGATCCGAAGGCCCGCGGCCTCCGGGAGCCAGGCTTCCAGGGAACGCGGCTCCAGCACTTCCGGCACCCGGTTGCGCCCGCTCTGCTCGCAGGCGGCCCAAACCACCCGGCGCCAGTGCTCCAGCCGCTGCGCCTTGCGTTCCCCATCGAGCTGCACCACGCAGCGTTCGGTGAACAGCGGGGTGATGGCGCCGACACCCAGTTCCACCGCCTTCTGGATGGCCAGGTCCATACGCTCGCCGCGCGAGATGCCCAGCCCCAGCCTCACGTCGAGCCGGGATTCGCGGTCGTCCGGCCGATGCGCCCCCACCGTCAGACTCACGGCCTCCCGGTGACAGACCCCGATCCGCGCAGCGAACTCGCCGCCTTCGCCATTGAACACCGTGAGATCGAAGCCGCGCTTGAGCCGCAGGACCGTGCGCAGATAATGGGCGCGCTCCCCGTCCAGCACGACATCGGCGCCCGATGCCAGCGGCACCGGGAGATAGAGTCTGGAAATGCGCATGGCCTTTCAGTCCTCCGCCGCCACCAGCAGGCCTTCCCAGGCCACCTCCGCCATGAGGCGAATCTGCTCGGGGGTGATGAGGTAAGGCGGCATGAAATAGATCACATTGCCCAGGGGGCGCAGCAGCACGCCCCGCTCCAGCGCACGGCGGTAGACCCGCAGGCCCCGCCGCTCCTGCCAGGGATAGGGCTCGCGGGTCGTCTTGTCCTTCACCATCTCGATCGCCAGGATCATGCCGCGCTGGCGGACTTCGGCGACATGGGGATGCTCCTGGAAACGCTCGGTGGCATCCGCCATGCAGCGCGCCAGTTCGCGGTTTCGCCCCAGCACGTCGGTCGCATCGAACAGCTCCAGCGTCGCCAGGGCCGCCCGGCAGGCCAGCGGGTTGCCCGTGTAGCTGTGGGAATGCAGGAAAGCCTTCAGCGTGCCGTAGTCGTCGTAGAAGGCCGCGTAGATTTCCGGGCGGGTCAGCACCGCCGCCAGCGGCAGATAACCGCCGGTGAGGCCCTTGGAAAGGCACAGGAAGTCCGGGCTGATGCCGGCCTGTTCGCAGGCGAACAAGGTGCCGGTGCGGCCGAAGCCGACCGCGATCTCGTCCGCGATCAGGTGTATACCCAGCCGGTCGCAGGCAGCGCGCAGCAAACGGAGGTACAGAGGATCGTACATGCGCATGCCGCCGGCGCATTGCACCAGCGGTTCGACGATCACGGCGCAGATTTCATCGGCGCCCCGCTCCAGGATCGCCAGCATGTCGCGGAAGCGCCGCTCGGCATAGCCGGCTTCGGTTTCGCCCGGCTCGCGTCCGTAGGCGTCCGGACTGGGCGCGGCCACGGCCTCCATCAGCAGGGGCCGGTAGGTCTCCTTGTACAGCGGCACGTCGCCCACCGCCAGTGCGCCCAGGGTCTCCCCGTGATAGCTGTTCTCCAGGGTGACGAAGCGGGTCTTGCCGGGGCGGCCCCGGTTGCGCCAATAGTGGAAGCTCATCTTCAGCGCCACCTCGACCGCCGCCGAGCCGTTGTCGGCGTAGAAGCAGCGCTCCAGCCCCGGCGGGGTGATGTCTACCAGCCGCTCCGCCAGCCGGATGCCCGGCTCGTGGCTGAAACCGGCGAAGATCACGTGCTCCAGCCTTCCGAGCTGGTCGGCCAGCGCGGCGTTGATCGCGGGATGGCAGTGGCCGAACAGGTTGACCCACCAGGAGCTGATCGCGTCCAGGTAGCGCCTGCCGTCGAAATCCTCCAGCCAGACACCCTCGCCGCGGCGGATCGGGATCAGCGGCAGCGACTCGTGGTCCTTCATCTGGCTGCACGGGTGCCACAGCACCGCGAGATCGCGCTCCATCCATTCGCGGTCGGCGGATCCCATGCCCCGGCTACTTGACCTTCATGCCGGGCTGGGCGCCTTCGTCCGGCGACAGGAGGAAGATGTCGCCGCCGCCCGGCCCCGCCGCCAGCACCATGCCTTCGGACAGGCCGAACTTCATCTTGCGCGGCGCGAGATTGGCGACCATCACGGTCAGCCGCCCGATCAGGGTCTCCGGCGCATAGGCCGACTTGATGCCGGCGAACACCGTGCGGGTCTCGCCGCCCAGATCCAGCGTCAGCTTCAGCAGCTTGTCCGCGCCCTCGACGTGCTCGGCATTGGCGATACGGGCGATGCGCAGATCGACCTTGGCGAAGTCGTCGATGGAAATCGTCTCGGCGATCGGCTGGACCTGGTGCTGCTGATGCTCGGCATGGCGCACCTGGGAATGCGGCTCCGGCTGCCCTGCCGTGGCTTGCAGGCTCTGGCGGTTGGCTTCGACCAGGGCATCGACCTGCTTGGGGTCGATGCGGGTCATCAGATGTCGATAATCGTTGATGGTATGACCTTGCGGCAGCAGGGTTTGCGCGTCCTGCCAAGTAAGAGAAGGAATCTTCAAAAACCCTTCGACCGCCTCTGCCAGCCTGGGCAGAATCGGCTTGAGATAAATCGTCAGCAACCTGAACAGGTTCAACGTTATCGCACAAACCACTCTTAGGTCTCCACGGGAATAGCTGTCATCCCTTTTTGCGATTTCCCATGGTTTTTTCTCGTTAACGAAGATATTTACCTCATCGGCTAATTCCATGATCTTACGAATCGCTTTGTTGTAGTCACGGCTGTCGTAATAGCCGGAAATCTCCTCGGCCGAATCCCGCAGCCTGTCGATAAGGAAATCCAGTGCCTCGCCATCGGCAAGCTGCATCGGCACATCCAGTCGTCCGTCGAAAAATTTCGTCACAAACCCCGCGGTCCGGCTGGCGATATTGATGTACTTCCCCACCAGATCGCTGTTCACCCGGGCGACGAAGTCCTCCAGGCTGAGGTCGATGTCCTCCATGGTGCCGTTCAGCTTGCAGGCGTAGTAGTAGCGCAGCCATTCGGGATTGAGACCCTGCTCGAGATAGCTCTGGGCGGTGATGAAAGTGCCGCGCGACTTGGACATCTTCTCGCCGTTCACGGTCAGGAAGCCGTGGGCGAATATCCTGGTCGGGGTGCGGAAACCTGAATGTTCCAGCATGGCCGGCCAGAACAGGGCGTGGAAATAGAGGATGTCCTTGCCGATGAAATGGTACAGCTCGGCCTCCGAGTCCTTTTTCCAGTATTCCGCGAAATCCAGGCCCAGTCTGTCGCAGAGGTTCTGGAAACTCCCCATGTAACCGATCGGCGCATCCAGCCAGACGTAGAAATACTTGCCCGGCGCATCGGGAATCTCGAAACCGAAATACGGCGCATCGCGGGAAATGTCCCAATCGGAAAGACCTGCTTCGAACCATTCGTTGAGTTTGTTGGCAGCCTCGGTCTGAAGGGCGCCGGAGCGGGTCCAGTCCTTCAGGAATTCGGCGCACTCGCCCAGCTTGAAGAAGTAATGCACCGATTCCCTGCGCACCGGCGCGGCGCCGGATACCACGGAGTAGGGGTTGATCAGGTCGGTGGGCGAATAGGTGGTGCCGCAGACTTCGCAGGAATCGCCGTACTGGTCCTTGGCGTGGCACTTGGGACATTCGCCCTTGATGAAACGGTCGGGCAGGAACATTTCCTTGACCGGATCGAAGTACTGCTCGATCGCCCGCGATTCGATCAGTCCGCGGTCCTTGAGCCTGCCGTAGATATCGGCGGCATGAGCTCGGGTCTCCTCCGAATGGGTCGAATAGTAGTTGTCGAACTCGATGTGGAAGCCGGTGAAGTCGCGCAGATGCTCGCCATGGACGCGGGCGATCAGCTCTTCAGGGCTGATGCCCTCCTTCTCCGCACGCAGCATGATGGGCGTGCCGTGGGTGTCGTCGGCGCAGACGTAGCGGCAGTCGTGCCCACGCATCTTCTGGAAGCGCACCCAGATGTCGGTCTGGATGTATTCGACCAGATGGCCCAGGTGGATCGGACCGTTGGCGTAGGGAAGAGCGCTGGTGACAAGGATTTTTCGCGGGCTGGTCATGGAAACGGAGTCTGGCAAACGGATCGAATGTGCGATTATCCCATAATCGACCGGGGCGGCTCCGGCGAGCGCTCAAGCCGCCCGCCTCACTCCACCGTCACCGACTTGGCGAGATTGCGCGGCTGGTCGACGTCCGTTCCCTTGATCAGGGCGACGTGGTAGGCGAGGAGCTGCAGCGGCACGCTGTAGACGATCGGCGCGACGACTTCGTCGGTCTCCGCCACCCTGAGGATCCTGACGCCGGGCACGTTTTCGATCGGCGCTTCGGCATCGGCGAACACGTAGAGTTCGCCGCCGCGCGCCTGGACTTCCTGCAGGTTCGACTTGAGCTTCTCCAGCAGCTCGTTGTTGGGCGCGACGGCGACCACCGGCATCTCGTTGTCGATGAGCGCCAGCGGCCCATGCTTGAGCTCGCCCGCCGGATAGGCCTCCGCGTGGATGTAGGAGATTTCCTTGAGCTTGAGCGCTCCTTCCATGGCGACCGGATACTGGGCGCCGCGGCCGAGATAGAGGGCGTGGTGCTTCTCGCCGAACAGCTCGGCCCAGGCCGCGATTTCGTCTTCGAGTTGCAGGACATGCCGGATCTGCGCAGGCAGGGTCTCCAGCTCGCGGACGATCTTCGCTTCCTGTTCGGCGGCCAAGGCGTGGCGCCGGCCCAGCGCCAGCACCAGGAGCAGCAGGGCGGTCAGCTGGGTGGTGAAAGCCTTGGTCGAGGCCACCCCGATCTCGGGGCCGGCCCGCGTCATCAGGCAGGAGTCCGATTCGCGCACGATCGAGCTTTCCGGCACGTTGCAGATGGCCAGGGTGTGCGCATAGCCGAGTTCCTTGGCGGCCTTCAGCGCCGCCAGCGTGTCCGCGGTCTCGCCAGACTGGGAAATGGTCACGAACAGGGTGCCGGGCTGCACGACCTGCCGGCGGTAGCGGAATTCACTGGCAACCTCCACGCTGCAGGGCAGGCCGGCCAAGGCCTCGAACCAGTAACGCGCCACCTTGCCGGCGTGGTAGCTGGTGCCGCAGGCGACGATCTGCACCGCCCGGACGTGCTCGAACGCGGCCTCGGCGCGCTCGCCGAATGCGGCAGACAGCACCTTGCCCTGATGGATGCGGCCGCTCAGGGTCTTTTCGACCGCGACCGGCTGCTCGTGGATTTCCTTCTGCATGTAATGGCGGTATTCACCGCGCTCCACCGAATCCGGCGCCAGCCGGGTCTCGTGGACCGGGCGCTCGACCCTGCCGCCATCCTTGCCATAGACCCGGACCGACTCGGTGGTCAGTTCGACGAGGTCGCCCTCTTCCAGGAAGACGAAGCGCTGCGTTTCGCCGACCAGGGCGAAAACGTCGGAAGCGACGAAGTTTTCGCTTTCGCCCAAGCCGACCACCAGGGGACTGCCCTTACGGGCGGCTATCAGCCGGCCCGGCTCGCAAGTGCTGACGACGCCGATGGCATACGCGCCTTCCAGGATGCCGACGGTGGCGCGTACTGCCTCCAACAGCGGGAACCCCTGCTCCAGGAAGTCGTGGATCTGGTTGACGACGACTTCGGTGTCGGTCTCCGACAGGAACTCGTACCCCTTCTGCTGGAGCTGCCGGCGCAGCGCCTCGTGGTTCTCGATGATGCCGTTGTGGACCACGGCGACTCGCTCGCGGCAGACATGCGGATGGGCGTTGCGTTCGGACGGCACGCCGTGGGTGGCCCAGCGGGTGTGAGCGATACCGGTTTCACCTTCGACCAGGGCGGATTCCAGGGCGGCTTCCAGCTCGCGCAGCTTGCCCGGACGGCGCACCCGCTCCAGCGACCCGTCCGCAGCGATCACTGCGATGCCGGCGGAATCGTAACCGCGGTATTCCAACCGCCGCAGACCTTCCAGCAGGATCGGGGTGACATTGCGGTGTGCCACCGCGCCCACTATTCCGCACATGACTCCTTCCTCGCTTTCTCCGGACGTTTCCAGCCTTCCACGCTGAGCTGCCGGGCGCGGCTCAAAGTCAAGCAGTCTTCCGGCGTATCCCGGGTGATGGTGGAACCGGCGCCGATGGTGGCATTGCGCCCCACCCGGACCGGCGCGACGAGCTGAGTGTCGGAGCCGATGAAGGCGCCGTCCTCGATGATGGTCCGGTGCTTGGCGACGCCGTCGTAGTTGCAGGTGATGGTGCCGGCACCGACGTTGACACCCCTGCCGATGCTGGCATCGCCGATATAGCTCAAATGGTTGACCTTGGAACCGACGGCGATGTCGGATTGCTTCACTTCCACGAAATTGCCGATGTGAACCCCTTCGGCGAGCACGGATTCGGGCCGCAGCCGGGCAAAGGGTCCGACCCTGGAACCGGCACCGATGACGGCGCCTTCGATCACGCTATTGGCGAGGACCGCCACGCCCGGTCCTATCACGGTGTCCTTCAGATAAACGTTGGGACCGATGCGCGCCTCGTCGCCCAAGGCGATTCTTCCTTCGAGAATCACGTTGACGTCGATCTCCACGTCACGACCCAGTTCGACGATTTCCCCTCTCAGGTCGAAACGCGCGGGGTCGCGCAGGGTCACACCCCGCTCCATCAGCGCGCGCGCCTGGTGGACTTGGTAGATTCGCTCCAGTTCGGCCAGTTGCCGGCGGTCGTTCACGCCGAGCACTTCGTCCGGACTGGTGGGATGCGTCGCATCGATGAAATAGCCCTCCGCCACCGCCATGGCGACGATGTCGGTGAGGTAGTACTCGCCCTGCGCGTTGTCGTTGCGCAAAGCCTTCAGCCAGCGCTTCAATGGCGCCCCTTCGACCGCCAGGATGCCGGTGTTGACCTCGCGGACGGCGCGTTCTTCCGGCGTGGCATCCTTCTCCTCGACGATACGAAGCACCCTGCCGCTGGCGTCGCGAATGATGCGGCCGTAGCCGGTCGGGTTGTCCAGCTCGACCGTCAGTAGCCCCAAGCTCGATTCGCCGGCGTGGTGCAGCAGGGTTTCCACCGTCTCCCGTCTCAGCAGCGGGACGTCGCCGTACAAAACGAGCACCGTCGAATCGTCGCCGATCCGGTCCACGGCCTGCATCACCGCATGGCCGGTCCCCCTGCGCTCCTTCTGCTCGATCCAGGTCGCCGGCAGATGGCCCAATGCGGACAGCGCCTGCTCACCGCCGTGGCCGTAAACGATGACCGTTTCACGGACTTCGAGGGCCGCCGCGAGCCGGTAGACATGCTCGAGCAGACAGAGGCCGCCGATCCGGTGCAGAACCTTCGGCAGACCGGAACGCATGCGCGTGCCCTGACCCGCCGCCAGAATGAGAGCGATGACTTCCACTCAAGTCTCCTTCACGAGGATCGCCGAATAAACGGGTATTTCCGCCAACAAAAAACCCGGTAAAGGTGAAGCATAGCATCACCTTTACCGGGCCGCTGACCGCCGCGGGATCGGCCGGTTACGCCCGGCCCTTGCGGTAATTCTCCAGCGTCCGCAACTGCGCCACCGCCTCCGCCAGCTGCGCCTGGGCCTTGGCGTATTCCATGCGGCCGGAGCGGTCCGCCAGCGCTTCCTCGGCGGCCCGCTTGGCTTCCTGCGCCGCTGCTTCGTCGATGTCTTTCGCGCGCACCGCGGTTTCCGAAAGGATCGTCACCAGATACGGCTGCACCTCCAGCATGCCGCCGGAGACGTAGAACGACAACGGCTCCTGACCCTCGCTCTTGACCCTGACCTCTCCCGGCTTGAGCGGCGAGAGGAACGGCGCGTGCCGGGCGGCGATGCCCACCTCGCCTTCCTGGCCCGGTGCCACGACCAGCTCGGCCTGCCCGGAGAAGATCTCGCCTTCCGCACTCACGATGTCCACATGCATCGTCATGGCCATCTCAGTTACCTCCTATGGCTGCCGGTCAAGCGGCCAGGCGTTTGGCTTTCTCCAGCGCCTCGTCGATCGAACCGACCATGTAGAACGCCTGCTCCGGCACGTCGTCGTAGTCTCCGTCGACGATCCCCTTGAAACCGGCGATCGTGTCCTTGAGGGGAACGTACTTGCCGGGCGAGCCGGTGAACACCTCGGCCACGAAGAACGGCTGCGACAGGAAGCGCTGGATCTTGCGGGCGCGCGAGACGATCAGCTTGTCGTTTTCCGACAGCTCGTCCATGCCGAGGATGGCGATGATGTCGCGCAGCTCCTTGTAGCGCTGCAGAGTGCTCTGCACCCGGCGGGTCGTCTCGTAATGCTCGTGCCCGATTACCAGCGGATCGAGCTGGCGGCTGGTGGAATCCAGCGGATCGACCGCCGGGTAGATACCCAGCTCGGCGATCTGGCGCGACAGCACGACGGTGGCGTCGAGATGCGCGAAGGTGGTCGCCGGAGACGGGTCGGTCAAGTCGTCGGCCGGAACGTACACGGCCTGGATAGACGTGATGGAACCGGTCTTGGTGGAGGTGATGCGCTCCTGCAGAATACCCATTTCCTCCGCCAGGTTGGGCTGGTAGCCCACGGCCGAAGGCATGCGCCCGAGCAGGGCCGACACTTCCGTACCCGCCAGGGTGTAGCGGTAGATGTTGTCGATGAACAGCAGCACGTCACGGCCTTCGTCGCGGAACTTCTCGGCGATGGTCAGGCCGGTCAGAGCCACGCGCAGACGGTTGCCAGGCGGTTCGTTCATCTGGCCGTAAACCAGCGACACCTTGTCGAGAACGTTGGACTCCTTCATTTCGTGGTAGAAGTCGTTACCCTCACGGGTACGTTCGCCTACGCCCGCGAACACCGAGTAGCCGCTGTGTTCGATGGCGATGTTGCGGATCAGCTCCATCATGTTGACGGTCTTGCCCACGCCGGCGCCACCGAACAGCCCGACTTTGCCGCCTTTGGCGAACGGGCAGATCAGGTCGATCACCTTGATGCCGGTCTCCAGCAATTCGTTGGCGGCCGCCTGGTCCTGATAGGAAGGCGCCTTGCGGTGGATGCCCCAGCGTTCCTTCTCGCCGATCGGTCCCTTCTCGTCGATGGGATCGCCCAGCACGTTCATGATGCGACCCAGGGTCTCCGTGCCCACCGGTACCGAGATCGGCGCACCGGTGTTGGTCACCGTGACGCCGCGCCGGACCCCGTCGGTGGAACCCATGGCGATGCAGCGCACCACACCGTCGCCCAGCTGCTGCTGGACTTCCAGGACGAGGCCGACCTCGTCGACGCGCAATGCGTCGTAAATCTTCGGTAAGGATTCGCGCGGAAATTCCGCGTCGACCACCGCGCCGATGATCTGTACGATTTTCCCAGAACTCATTTCTGCCCTCTTCGGATATCTATTGATTTATTCCGCTAGACCGCAGCCGCGCCGCCGACGATTTCGGCGATCTCCTGCGTGATGGCCGCCTGCCGCGCCTTGTTGTAGATCAGCTGCAACTCCTTGATGAGTTTGCCGGCGTTGTCGGAGGCACTCTTCATGGCGACCATGCGGGCGGCCTGCTCGCACGCGTTGTTCTCGACCAGCCCCTGGAACACCAGGGACTCGATGTAGCGGGTGATGAGCGCATCCAGCACGGTCTTGGCGTCCGGCTCGTATAGGTAGTCCCAATGCCCCTTGAGCTCATCGGAAAGCTCTTCCGCCTTGATCGGGGCCAGGCACTCCAGCTTCGGCTTCTGCGTCATCGTGTTGACGAATTCGTTGTGAGCCACGTAAAGCTCATCGATCTCGCCTTCGCCGTACGCATCCAGCATGACCTTCAGAACACCGATGATGCCCTCGAGGTGCGGCGTGTCACCCAAGCGGACGACCTGGGCGGCGACGTCCGCTCCCACGCCGCCGAAGAACGACGCCCCCTTCTGCCCGATCACGCCCAAGCGGACCTCGACGCCCGCCTCGCCCCATGCCTTCATCCGCCGCAGCAGCAGCCGGAACAGGTTGGAGTTCAGCCCCCCGCACAGACCACGGTCGGAAGACACCAGCACCACCCCCACCCGTTTGACGGGGCGTTCGACCATGAACGGATTCTTGTACTCCGGGTTGGCCTGGGCGAGGTGCTTGATGATCCGGGCGATCTTGCGCGCATACGGACGGGTCGCCTGCAGCCGGTCCTGGGTACGGCGCATCTTGCTCGCCGCAACCATTTCCATGGCGCGCGTGATCTTCTGTGTGTTGCGGACGCTCGCGATCTTTATGCGGATTTCTTTGCCGACGGCCATGGCTGCACCTTCACCAGGCGTGAGTCGCTTTGAACTTCTTGATCGCTTCGTGCAAGCCGGCCTGGATCGCGTCGTTGTAATCGCCGGTGGCGTCGATCGACTTCAGCAGTTCGGCACACTGCGACTTCATGTACTCCTGTAGGGCATCCTCGAAGTCACGCACCTTGCTGACCTCGACGTCATCCAGATATCCCTCGTTGGCGGCGAACAGGGAGACGGCCATCTGGGCGATGCTCATCGGCGAATACTGGTTCTGCTTCATCAGCTCGGTGACCCGCTGGCCACGCTCGATCTGCTTACGGGTCGCCTCGTCCAAGTCGGACGCGAACTGGGCGAACGCCGCGAGCTCGCGGTACTGGGCGAGGTCGAGACGGATGCCGCCGCCGAGCTTCTTGATCACCTTGGTCTGGGCCGCGCCGCCCACACGCGACACCGACAGACCGGCGTTCACGGCCGGGCGGATACCTGCGTTGAACAGGTTGGTTTCCAGGAAAATCTGGCCATCGGTGATCGAGATCACGTTGGTCGGCACGAAGGCGGAAACGTCACCGGCCTGGGTTTCGATGATGGGCAGGGCGGTCAATGAACCGGTCTTGCCTTTCACCTCGCCCTTGGTGAGACGCTCGACCTCTTCCGCATTGATCCGCGAAGCCCGTTCCAACAGGCGCGAATGCAGGTAGAACACGTCGCCCGGATAGGCTTCGCGCCCTGGGGGACGCCGCAGCAGCAGCGAGATCTGACGGTAGGCCCAGGCCTGCTTGGTGAGGTCGTCATAGACGATGAGCGCATCTTCGCCGCGGTCGCGGAAATATTCGCCCATCGCGCAACCGGCATAAGGGGCGATGAACTGCAGCGCCGCGGATTCGGAGGCCGAGGCCGACACGACGATGGTGTGCTCCATCGCGCCGTGTTCCTGCAGCTTGCGCACCACGTTGGCGATCGACGACTGCTTCTGGCCGACGGCGACATAGATGCACTTAACCCCGGTGCCCTTCTGGTTGATGATGGCGTCGATCGCGATGGCGGTCTTTCCGGTCTGACGGTCACCGATGATCAGCTCGCGCTGGCCCCGGCCCACCGGGATCATCGAGTCGATGGCCTTGAGGCCGGTCTGCAGCGGCTGGCTCACCGACTGGCGCGAAATGACACCCGGGGCGATCTTCTCGATCGGCGAGAACAGCTTCGCATCGATCGGGCCGGCTCCGTCGATCGGATTGCCCAGCGCGTCGACCACGCGGCCGAGCAGCGCTTCACCCACCGGCACTTCCAGAATGCGCCCGGTGCATTTGGCGGTGTCGCCTTCGGAAAGGTGCTCATAGGAACCGAGCACCACGGCACCGACGGAATCGCGCTCCAGGTTGAGCGCCATGCCGTAGGTATTGCCCGGAAACTCCACCATTTCCCCTTGCATCACGTCCTGGAGGCCATGGATGCGGACGATGCCGTCGGTCAGGCTGACGATGGTTCCTTCACTGCGTGACTCAACGCCCAGATCGAATTTTCCGATCCTCTGCTTGATGAGATCACTGATTTCAGACGCGTTCAGTTGCATGATACTGTCTCATTACTAATTGGAGAGTCGTTTCGCCAATCGCTGGAGCTGGCCATGGACGGAAGCATCGACGACCCGGCCACCGGCGCGAAGAACCACGCCGGCGATCAGGGATTCATCCACGGTGACGTGAAGGCGCCCCTTACGCGACATCCACTTTTCCACCAACGCATTGAGATTCGTTGTTTCGCTCTCTTCGAGCGGGTAAGCGGTAATGACATCGACATCGACGTAACCTTCCTCTTCCGCCCGGAACTCGGCGAACATGTCGGCGATCGTCCCGACCAGCCCCAGGCGGCCATTGCTCGCCAGGAGACGAATGAAATTCTCGCCTTCCGGGATGACGTGACCTTTGCAGAGATCCAAGAAGTTGGCGATGAACCTGTCTTTGCCTGCCTTCGGATCACTGGCGGCCCGTTGCATGAGGGGATCGGCCATGACCTGCTTGAGGAATTCGAGCATGTCGGCCCATTCCTGGATGTTGCCGGCTTCCTTGGCCGCTTTGAATACGGCGACGGCGTAGGGCCGAGCCAGGGTGGTCAGTTCGCTCATCGGTGTCTAGCCCAACTGCTTGCCGAGTCCGGCGAGGATTTCCTTGTGCTTTTTCTGGTCGACCTCCCGCTGCAGGATCTTCTCGGCGGCACTGATCGCCAGGGCAGAAACCTGTTTGCGGAGTTCTTCCTTGGCATTCTCCAGCTCGCGGTCGATCTCGGACCGGGCATTGGCGAGGATACGCTCACCCTCGATCTTGGCCGCTTCCTTGGATTCGTCCACCAGGGCATTGGCGCGCTTTTGAGCCTGGTTCACGATCTCCGCAGCCTGGTCTTTGGCCTCCTTCAAGGCGGCGGTCGCACGCTTTTCGGCAAGCTCCATTTCGTGCTTGCCTTTTTCGGCGGCAGCCAGACCTTCGGCGATTTTTTTCTTGCGCTCTTCCAGCGCTTGCAACAGGGGCGGCCAGACGTACTTCATGGTGAACCACACCAGAAGCGCGAATGTGACCATTTGCCCAAATAGCGTGGCATTGATGTTCACGGCGCTGTCCTCACTTGCTTGAGTGCTTTCGCTAGGGTTCCAACCGTATGCGAAGGGTCAGCTTACTTCACGAACGGGTTCGCGAAGGTGAAGAAGAGAGCGAGGCCGACGCCGATCATGGTCACTGCGTCGAGCAGACCCGCAACGATGAACATCTTGACCTGCAGCATCGGTACCATTTCCGGCTGACGGGCGGCGCCTTCCAGGAACTTGCCGCCGAGCAGCCCAAAGCCGATGGCGGTACCCATGGCGCCCAGGCCCAGGATGATGCCGACAGCAATCGCGGTCATACCGTATACAGTTTCCATTTTTCCTCCAAAAGGTCAGTTAAAGTGATTTAGAAAGAAGAACCGGGAGCATCCCTTAGTGGCTTTCGTGCGCCAGACTGAGATAGACGATGGTCAGCACCATGAATATGAACGCTTGCAGCGTGATGATCAGGATGTGGAACACCGCCCAAGGGAAGCTCAGTGCCGGCTGCACCCACCAGGGCAGCAGCGCGATCAGGATGAAGATCAATTCGCCCGCATACATGTTGCCGAACAGTCGCAAGCCGAGAGAGACCGGCTTGGCCAGGTACTCGACGGTGTTCAGCAACAGATTGAAGGGGACCAGCGCCCAGTGGCTGAATGGATGGAACAGGAATTCCATCGCGAAATGGCCCGGGCCCTTGACCTTCAGGCTGTAGAAAATGATCAGGAAAAACACCGAGATCGACATGCCGAAGGTGGCGTTGAGGTCGGTGCTCGGGACCACGCGCAGATATTCGAGGCCGATCGCCTTGCCCACGTCCGGCAGCAGGTCGACCGGCAGGAGATCCATGGCGTTCATCAGGAAGACCCAGGCGAAGATACTCAGGGCCAGCGGGGCGATCAGGGCATTGCGGCCATGGAAACTGTCCTTGACCTGGGTGTCGACGAACTCGACGATCATCTCGACGAAGTTCTGGAAAGGACCGGGCACGCCGGCCGTCGCCTGTTCGGCGGCCTTACGGAAGAAAAACAGGAACACCGCGCCGAGGAACACCGAAAAGAACAGCGTATCCACATGCAGTGTCCAGAAACCCTCACCGGAAGAGAGGGGGGTCAGGTGATGGACGATGTAACCGGTGGCGCCACCGGCATCGTGCGCTTCTGTCGCCATTGTCAGCCTTGCTCTAGTTGTTCAAATTCATTGCAGCAGGGCGATCCAATACACCCCGAGTGCCACTATAAATCCGGAGAAAAGCGGCAAAAATTCCAGTTCGCGGAATTGGAATGCCAGGAAGAACAGGACGCCGGTCAAGACGAGCTTCATGGACTCGCCGACATAGAAGGCCCGTACGATGTCGCGGGCACTCCGGGTCGGGTCGAAGAAGCCGAAACGGAGCGCGAAGAACGCATTCGGTACGAATGCGATCAGCCCCCCTGCAGATGCCGATATTGCTGTTTTCCATCCGCCCGCAACGTAGGCAATCACTCCGCAGGCAACCATCACGACGAGTTGCCAGCGGATGATCCGTCGTACCCCCCCGTACAAACGCCCGCCCAACATTTCAGGCATCCCCGCACAAACGCCGCGGCATCATAGCAGCGGGTTTTCCAAAGATCAAACCGGTTCAGCCTTCGAAGCGCGCCAGCAAACCCTCGAGCTGCTCCAGGCTGGCATAGGAGATGACGAGCCTGCCCGCCCCTTTTGCGCCATGCTGGATCCGGACGCCGGCGCCCAGGCGCTCGGTCATGCGACGTTCCAACCGGGCGATGTCGGGGTCGACGACCTTGGCCGGCTTCGGACCGGCGTCGGCGGCTTTCAACAGACCATTCACCAGGGACTCGGTTTCCCGCACGCTCAGGCGCTTTTCGGCCACACGCCGGGCGGCTTCGCCCTGCTGGCCGTAAGGCAGGGCGAGCAGGGCCCGGGCATGGCCCATGTCGATCTCGCCGGCGCGCAGCAGTGCCTTGGCATCGGGATGCAAGTCGTTGAGGCGGTTGAGGTTGGTGATGGTGACGCGGGACTTGCCGAGGGCATCGGCCACTTGCTGATGGGTCATCCGATGCTCTTCCAGCAGACGCTGGATCGCCTCGGCTTCTTCCAGCGGATTCAAATCTTCGCGCTGGATGTTTTCGATCAGCGCAATGGCGAGGGCGGCTTGGTCCGGCACTTCGCGCACCACGACCGGCACCTCGCGGACGCCGGCGAGCTGGGCCGCGCGCCAGCGCCGTTCGCCGGCGACGATCTGGTAACGCCCCGGCTCCGCGGAACGCACCACGATCGGCTGGACGATGCCCTGCGCACTGATGGAGTCGGCAAGTTCGCGCAACTTGGCAGAGTCGAAATCCTTGCGCGGCTGAAACGGGCTCGGTTCCAAATGCTCGATGGGGAGTTTGCGCAAAGACTCCTGCTTCGGATCCAGCCTGGCTTCTCCCAGCAGGGCTTCCAGGCCCCTGCCCAGGGCGGGTTTCTTCATGCTCGTCGATTCACTCGTTTTCTATGCGGCGGCGGTCTTACGCTCGTTGCGCCGGACGATTTCACCGGCCAGCGCCAGATAGGCCAACGCCCCCTTGGAACTCTTGTCGTGATACATGACCGGCACGCCGTGACTCGGCGCCTCGGCCAAGCGGATGTTGCGAGGGATGACGGTGCGGAACACACGGTCCGGGAAATGCTCGAGGAGTTGTTCGGAAACCTCGTTGGCAAGCCGGCTGCGGGTGTCGTACATCGTGCGCAGCAGGCCTTCCACCGCCAGCCGGGGATTCACGGTCGCGCGGATCTTGCCCAGGGTGTCCATCAGATCGGACAGGCCTTCCAGCGCGTAGTACTCGCATTGCATGGGGATCAGCACGCTGTCCGCCGCCACCAGGGCGTTGACCGTCAGCATGTTCAGGGAGGGTGGACAGTCGATCAGGATGAACCGGTAACGGCCGAGACAGGGTTCGAGCGCCTCCCTCAGGCAACGGTCGCGTCCTTCGATCTGCAGAAGATCGACCTGCGCGGCCGCGAGGTCCGAATTGCTGGGAATCAGATCGAAACCCGGCCCATCGAGTTCGATGATCGCTTCGGACGCCGGCGCCTCCCGGATCAGCACCTGGTAGCTGGACCGGCTCAGCGAGCGCTTGTCGACACCGCATCCCATGGTCGCGTTGCCCTGGGGATCGAGATCGATCAGCAGCACTCTGTTTTTCGTGGCCGCGAGCGATGCCGCCAGATTGACACCGGTCGTGGTCTTGCCGACCCCCCCTTTCTGGTTCGCGATTGCTATGATCTTTGCCTTGCCCATTTACGAATCCTGCCCTGTCGGCTTCAGTTCTGCAAGATGCCTTTCCGCTTCCACGCCGGGCACCCGCAGCCGATGGATGCCGACCGCGACGCCGGCCGGCAGGTCGCCGAGTTCGGCCTCGGGCCGGCGCCCCTTGAGGGCCAGCACCGTACCGCCGGTCCTGAGCAGGGGTGCCGCATCGGTCCAGATTTCCGCCAGCGAGGCATAGGCCCGCGCCAACACGCAGTCGAAACCCTCGGCATCGGTGAAAGATTCGATCCGCGCCTGCACCGGCACGACATTGGCCAGGCCCAGTTCGATCACCGCCTGCCGGACGAAACGGATCTTCTTCGCATTGCAGTCGAGCAGTACGAATCGCCGCTCCGGCTGCACGATCGCCAAGGGAATGCCGGGCAGTCCCGGGCCCGTCCCCACGTCCAGCACCCGCCTGCCATGAAGGAAGGATGCGATCGAAAGGCTGTCCAGGAGGTGAAGCCGCACGCCTTCGCAGAGGTCTTCGATGGCCGTGAGACTGTACACCCGGTTCCATTTGCGCAGCAGTTCGAGAAATCGAAGCAGACGTTCGCGCTGATCGCCCCCGGCATCCGACCCCAGTTCGCTCAGGCCCCGCTCGAGCATCGCGTTCGGAGACATCACGCAGCGCCGGTTCGGCGCAGGTGTACCAGCAGCAGCGAGATCGCCGCCGGCGTGATGCCCGGGATACGCGCCGCCTGGCCGACGGTGGCGGGCCTGACGCGGCCGAGCTTTTCCCGCACTTCGCTGGAGAGCCCGACGACCTTGCCGTAATCCATGGAGTCCGGCAATTGCCAGGCCTCGTAGCGCCGGACGCGTTCGATTTCGGCCTGCTGGCGTTCGATGTAGCCGGTGTACTTGGCTGCGATTTCCACCTGTTCACGCACCGCCCTGTCCATGCCTTCGAACAGCTCCGGAGCATGGCCGGCAAGGTGTTCCAGCCCGACATCCGGGCGTCTGAGCAGTTCCAGCAGGCTGGCTTCGCGTTGCAGCGGTATTTCGGTGAGCGCGTTCCAGCTTTCGGCTTGACTGCTGTCGGGGCGGATGCGCCGGGCGGCAAGACGCGCGCCCAGCGTCTCGATGGCTTCGCGCTTGGCTTCGAATGCCGACCAGCGGGCATCGTCCACCAGTCCCAGGGCGCGGCCGGTTTCGGTGAGGCGCAGGTCGGCATTGTCTTCGCGCAGCACCAGGCGGTACTCGGCGCGGCTGGTGAACATACGGTACGGTTCGGAGGTGCCGCGGGTGATGAGGTCGTCGACCAGCACGCCGAGGTAGGCCTCGTCCCGGCCCGGCCACCAGGGTTCCAAGTCACGCGCTTTGCGCGCAGCGTTCAAACCCGCCAGCAACCCCTGCGCAGCGGCCTCCTCGTAACCCGTGGTGCCGTTGATCTGGCCGGCGAAAAACAGGTTCTCCATGTGACGTGTCTCGAGCGAATGACGGAGGTCCCGCGGGTCGAAGAAATCGTATTCGATCGCATAGCCGGGGCGGGTGATCCGAGCGTCCTCGAACCCCTGGATCGAGCGCACCACGGCAAGCTGGACGTCGAAGGGGAGACTGGTGGAAATGCCGTTGGGATAGATTTCCAGGCTGTCGAGACCTTCCGGCTCGACGAAAATCTGGTGTGAATCGCGCTCGGCGAAGCGCACCACCTTGTCTTCGATGGAAGGACAGTAGCGCGGGCCAATGCCTTCAATCACGCCGGTGAACATCGGCGACCGGTCGAGACCGGCGCGAATCAGCTCATGGGTACGTTCGTTGGTACGGGTGATGTAACACGATACCTGAGGCGGGTGCTCCTCGCGCGTGCCGAGGAAGGAAAACACCGGCGTGGGGTCATCGCCCGGCTGTTCCGCCATCCGGCTGAAGTCGACGCTGCGGCGGTCGATGCGCGGAGGGGTACCGGTCTTCAGCCGGGCGACCTTGAACCCCAGATCACGCAGGCGCCGCGCCAGATCGGTCGCCGGCGGATCGCCCGCCCGGCCGCCATCGTAGTTTTCCAGGCCGATGTGGATGCGTCCGGCCAGGAACGTCCCGACGGTGAGCACCACGCAGCGGGAACGGAACTTGAGCCCCATCTGGGTAACGACCCCGGCCGCTCTGCGACCTTCGACGATCAAGTCGACCACGGTCTGCTGGAACAGGCTGAGGTTTTCCTGGGCGCTCAGGCCCTCGCGCACCGCCTTGCGGTAGAGGCTGCGGTCCGCCTGTGCCCGGGTCGCGCGCACGGCGGGCCCCTTGCTCGCGTTGAGGATGCGGAACTGGATACCTGCCCGGTCCGCTGCCCGTGCCATGAGGCCGCCCATGGCATCGATTTCCTTCACCAGATGCCCCTTGCCGATGCCGCCGATGGCCGGATTGCAGCTCATCTGGCCCAGGGTCTCGACGTTCTGCGTCAACAACAGGGTGCGCGCACCCGTCCGCGCCGCGGCCAGGGCGGCCTCGGTGCCGGCGTGTCCGCCGCCGACTACGATCACGTCGAACTCATCGTCGAAAAACATCGGGGACTCCACCGGTTCCAGCCCGGTTGGGAATGGCTTGAGGGGGCGGAGTTTACCAGATTTTTCATGCCGTTAGGCAAATCTAGCCATTCAGCTCCCGCTGATACGCCCTGCATAGGATGCGGAACACTTCGATCCGGGCGTGGTATTTGTCGTCGGCAGCGACGAGGTGCCAGGGCGCATGGATGGTGCTGGTCTGGGTCACCATGTCGTTCACCGCCAATTCATAGGCATCCCACTTCTCCCGGTTGCGCAAGTCTTCCTCGGTGATCTTGTAACGCTTGTAACGGGTCTGCTCGCGCTCGCGGAACCGTCTGGCCTGCTCGTCCTTGGAGATATGCAGCCAGAACTTGAGCAGGATGATGCCGTGGCCGGTCAGTTCCTCCTCGAAGTCGTTGATTTCCGAATAGGCACGATGCCATTCCTCTTCGCTGGCGAAACCTTCCACCCGTTCCACCAATACCCTGCCGTACCAGCTCCGGTCGTAGATGGTGACGTTGCCGTCGCGCGGCAGGTGCCGCCAGAACCGCCAGAGGTAGTGGTGCGCCTTTTCCTCGTCGGTCGGCGCCTGGATCGGAATGACCCGGTAGTTGCGCGCATCCATCGCCGGCGTGATCCGGCGGATGACGCCGCCCTTGCCCGCCGCATCCCAACCCTCGAACACCAGCATGGCCGAGCGCTTCCGTTGCCGCGCCAGCCGGGTCAGGCGGCTGATCTTGGCCTGAAAGGCGGTTTTTTCCTCCTGATAGGCTTTTTTTCCGAGTCTGGCTTTCAAATCCACTGTGCCAAGGATGCTGGGGCCGGGACTCGAAACCGGCGGTTCGGGTTTGACGTGTTGCTCCCGGACACCTTCGAGGCGGGCGGTGATGCACTGGGCCAGATGACGGCCGATGGCGATCCGCCGGTAATGCGAATCGTAGCCGTTGACCAGGAACCACGGGGCCTCCGGGGTATTGGTCGCCCGTAGCGCCTGCTCCGCGATCACGACAAATTCGTCGTAAAGCTTGAGGTGCTCGTGCTCGGTTTCGGTGATCTTCCAGCGGGTCTCGGGATCGCTCTCGGTCTTCTCGATGATTTTGCGCTGCTGTTTCTTGCTCAGATGCAGCCAGCATTTGACCACCACGGTGCCATCGCTGGTCCAGGCCTTTTCCAGACGGTTGATGTGAGCCAGTTCTGCCAAGAAAGCAGCCTCGTCGATACGCGAATACAGCCGGTCCGCAAGCGGCGGTCCGTACCATCCGACCGAGAAAATCCCGATCCGGCCCCGCCGCGGCTGAGCCATCCAGTAACGCCAGTGGTTCGGACGCTCCCGTTCGTCTTCCGAAGGCCTCCCGAAGGCATGGGTCTCCATGTAGCGCGGGTCCATCCATTCGTTCAGCGTGTGGATGATGTCTCCCTTCCCCGCGCAATCCAGACCCGCCAGCAGGAACACGACCGAGATCCTCGCGGGTTCGATCATCTGCTGCAAATCCAGAAGTTGCATCCGGAGATCGGGAAGCTGGGCGGCGTAGGAGGTTTTGTCGAGCCTGGACTTGAGTTCTGCGACTTCGAACATCGGCGCGGCTCCTGGAGGCGGAAGGGAGAGGGGAAAAACCGGGTCGTTCCCTGTGCATAACGTGTGCGGTCGCTCGCGATGCCCGGATGGGATCAAGTTATCCACAATCCATCTACATGTCAGCCTCGTTTTACCAACATTTTTGGTGCCATCCTAACCATAGGATTCATATGAAAAAAATGCGTTACCCACCGTTTCGTTCCAGGCCAATCGTAAATCAGATCTCTTTCTTCGAAGAACTTTTTGCATCTGACCATGTGGACCGGTGAGCGATCAAGCTATCCTAGACACGCCCGATTCCCTGACTTCCATGAGAGACGCACATGTCCGGCTTTGCACTGTTCGTTCTGTTTTTCTTCGTCCTTTGCATCATCCTGGTGGTGCTCAGCGTCAAATTCGTACCCCAGGGAACCGAATACACGGTGGAACGCTTCGGCAAATACACGAGGACGCTGAGTCCCGGCATCAACTGGATTCGTCCGGTCATCGATCAGATCGGCGCCCGGCTGAACATGATGGAGCAAGTCCTGGACGTCCCCTCGCAGGAAGTGATCACCAAGGACAATGCCATGGTCACGGTCAACGGAGTGGTGTTCTACCAAGTGGTGGACGCCGCAAGGGCCGCTTATGAAGTCAACAACCTCCAGTTCGCCATCATGCAGCTGACCATGACCAATATCCGCACCGTCATGGGATCGATGGATCTGGATGAGTTGCTCTCGAAGCGGGACGAGATCAACGCTCGCCTTCTCACCGTCGTGGATGACGCCACCACCCCCTGGGGCGTCAAGGTCACCCGCATCGAAATCAAGGATATCGCCCCACCGCAGGACCTCGTCGATTCGATGGCCCGGCAGATGAAGGCCGAGCGGGACAAGCGCGCCGCCATCCTGGAAGCGGAGGGTCATCGCCAGGCCGAAATCCTCAAGGCGGAGGGCGAAAAACAGGCGATGATCCTCGAAGCCGAAGGACGGCGTGAAGCGGCTTTCCGCGACGCTGAAGCCCGCGAAAGGCTGGCGGAAGCCGAGGCACGCGCCACGGCTCTGGTCTCCGAGGCCATCGCCAAGGGCGACATCCAGGCCGTCAACTATTTCGTCGCCCAGAAATACGTCGAAGCTCTGCGCGATGTGGCCGCCGCGCCGAACAACAAGCTCATCCTCATGCCGCTGGAGGCCTCCAGCCTGCTCGGTTCCCTGGGAGGCATCGCCGAGCTGGCTCGGGAGAGCTTTGGCGCGCCCAAGGTCCGCCAATGACCGGGTTCAGCCTGGTTTTCTGGCACTGGTGGACGCTGGGTGCCCTGTTGCTGATCCTCGAGCTCCTCCTCCCGGGGATGTATTTCCTCTGGATGGCGGAAGCAGCGCTGCTGACGGGTGCGGTACTCTGGCTGCTCCCCGGGCTGGGGTGGGAAATCCAGCTGCTGGTGTTTTCCGTCCTTTCTCTGGCCAGCATCTTCGTCTTCGAAAAATTCATCGGCCGCAAACCCATCGTTTCCGATCGGCCTCTGCTCAACCGCCGGGCGGCGCAATACATCGGGCGAACCCTGATGTTGGAGCAGCCCATCGTCAATGGTATGGGGAAAATCCGTATCGACGACTTGATTTGGCGGGTGCATGGGGATGATTGCCCCGCCGGTACCAAAATCAGGGTGTGTGACGTGGACGGCGTCATTCTGAAGGTCGAGCGGGTCGATTGATTGCCGTCATTTGAATCCTGCGTCTGCGGGTCTTTTCGAAGTGCATTTCGAATTCATTCGGAATAAACGGCTACGCGCCATCGTTTATCCGGCGGTCGGGTTTTCGTTCCTCTTCGTCTTGTATGCGGCCGCCGGATTATGGATCGTTCCCTATTGCCTTAAAGCCAGGTTACCGGAGATTGCGGCAGCGCGATTGCAGGGGTCGCTCCGGTTGACGGAGGTCAGATTCAATCCGTTTTCAGGCAGGTTGGAGTTCGATCAGATGGCATTGGCCACCCTCGATGGCCAATCCGCCCTGACGGCGGAGCACGTCTTTTTCGATATCGCCGTGGCGGCCAGCCTGAGAAGCGGGTATTTGGTGGTGGAAGGCATGGCTGACCAGGTCGGTCTGCGTATATGTCTGGATACGAAGGGGGTTTCCAACTGGACCAAGCTCATGGGAGGGACCGGAGAGTCGCCTGCTCCACGGGTGCCTTTTGGTGTCGAAAGATTTTCCATCAGAAACGCTGGCGTGGAATTCATCGATGAAGGTAGCAAGGTCCACCTCGGCGCCTCGGAGGTGAATGCCGATCTTTACGGTCTGGGTCCGGATTTGAGCGAGCCGGCGCGCCTGGAAATGAAGGCTTCCATTGCAGGCAGGGCCAAGGTCAGCGGCAATTCGGAACTCACGCTGATTCCTTTTCATGTGAATCCAGTCGTCTACCTGGATGATTTCGACCTGACATCCATCGCGGCTTATCTCGAAGGGATGGGCGTCGTGATCAAGCAAGGAAGGATGAAAGGAAATCTGGCGTTTGAATATGGATCGGATGAGGCAGGACAAGTGTTCAGGCTGGGTAAATCGAATCTTATATGGCATGACGTTCAATGGGGCATGAAAAACGGTCCGGACGCAGATTGGGAGGTCGACGACATTCGCCTCGACGGGCTGGAATACGATGGTGCTACGGCGACGCTGAGGTTGGCCAAGTCACATATAGATACTCTGGCAGTTGCTTCCCGGAATGGGGTCAAGGTCCGGATTTGTGACGCGGATTTGGGAAAGCTGTTGCTCGATTTGTACAGGTTTTCGGCGCAGGCCGGGAGCATCGCCATACGTACCGTCGACCTGACCCAGGACCGCGGGTCTGGAAGCATGGCGGCGGCAGTTTCCAATCTCTGGTCCAATGGTTTGGGATGGAGTGAAACCCGGCTGGCGGCGAGAGGATTAGGATGGGAGGGCATGAGGCTCTGGGATTCTTCCGCGACCTTGGGTGAACCACCGGAGATTCGTTTCAGAAAAATGTCAGCGGAAGATGTGGCGGCCGATTTCGTAAAAAGGTCTTTTTCGATGGCCAAGTTCGATTCCGCCGATGCTGAAATCAGTGCCTGGATTTCGCCAAAAAGGGAATTCGAAATTCCTGGTTTTCTCGGTGACTGGGCCGGTGTGATACGTCCTGGCTCTTCTAACGAAGGCTGGGCGTTCAGTCTGGGGGAAGGAGTGATCCGAAATTACCGGCTCAACCTCGCCGACCATGGCGTCGATCCGCCAGCCCGTATCGGCCTCGATGATTTGGAAATACGGCTCCAGGGAGTGGATACTCGGCAGGGAAAATTCGCGCTCCGTCTGGAATCTGTCGTGGACCGTAAGGGCAGGATCAGCGTGCAGGGTTCCGGGAGTTTCGATCCACCGGAAGCCGAACTGCGCCTGCAAGTGGAAAACCTCGGTCTGCGGCCGTTCCGATCCTATCTCGACGATTTCGCCCGGATTGATCTGGCCAAGGGACGGCTCAACCTCGAAGGGGGGCTGGCATACCGTCCGGTCGGGAACGACGTTCGTTTCAGCGGAACGGCCGAAATCGCCGGCCTGGTTACCGTGGACAGGAAGGATGGAAGGGATTTCATTCACTGGCGGTCCTTGCGCGCGGAAGGACTGACACTGGAAACGTCCGCGAACCGGCTGAGCATACGCCAACTGGTCGCCGACAGGCCCTATGCCCGTATCGTCGTGAGCCGGCAACGTACGCTCAATTTGATCGAAAATCTGTTTCAGCCGCGTTCGAAGCCCGCTGGTCCGTCTGGGCAGGCGAGCCGGCCGTTCGCGGTCACGGTGGGTTCCCTCCTGGTTCGCGATGGCTCCGCGGATTTTTCCGACCTCAGTCTCCAGCCGAGCGTTTCCGTCGATATTCGCGGTCTGACCGGTGTCGTCCAGTCTTTGTCGTCCAGGCCGGACGCCGAGGCGGAAGTCTCGATCAAAGGCAGCATCAGCGATACCTCACCGGTGACCATCAGCGGCCGGATCAACCCGTTCCTGTTCGGTACCTTCGCCGACCTCAGCATACGCTTCAAGAACGTCGATCTCACCGAACTCTCGCCTTATTCCGCCCGCTTCGCCGGTTATCGCATCGACAAGGGCAAGGCCGACCTGGATCTGCATTACCGGCTTCGCGACCGGAAACTGCTGGCCGACAACAACCTGGTGTTCGACCATCTGACCCTGGGTGAGCGCGTCGACAGCCCGGAGGCGATTTCCCTGCCGGTGAAGCTCGCGGTGTCCCTGATGCGGGGGCTGGACGGCAAGATCAACATCGATTTGCCCATCAGCGGCAATTTGGACGATCCTAAGTTCAGCATCACCGGCTTGTTGACGAAAGCTGCCGTGGGGGTGATCACCAAGGTGGTCAGCTCGCCGTTTTCAGCGATCGGCATGTTGTTCGACGGCGGCAGTGACGATGCCGGCTCGATCGATTTCCGTCCTGGTTCGTTCGAACTGGAGGGTGCCGAAAAGAGTAGGCTGGACGGACTGGCGACCGCGCTTTCGCAACGCCCCGGCCTGTCCCTGGAAATCCGCGGAACAGCCCGGAGCGGCAGGGATGCGAGCGCGCTCGCAGAACAGCAGTTGCGGCGGCAGCTGGAGAACGCCAAAGCCATCGAACTGCGTCTTGCTGGAGGAGACCGAGACAGGGCGCCGGCCGGTTCCTCGGTCCTGTCCGGGGAGGACTATCGCCGCTTGTTCAGTCACTTCTACCGTCTCCGTTACCCCGGAGCAGCGGAATGGGCGGCGTTGCCGCGAGGCGAGCGGGTGCTTGGGGGGGAGCTTTTTGAAAGCGCCCGGGGGAAAGTGTTGAAGGACTGGTCCATTAGCGAAATCGATCTGCGCCGTCTGGCGCAGGCGCGCGCCGCGGCAGTACGCAGCTATCTCGTGCAGAAAGGGATCGAACCGACGCGGATTTATCTGCTCGACGTGGAGCTGACCCCCGGTGACGGTGACACCGTCGCCCTCTTGAGCCTGAGTTGAGGGCTGTCAGATGAAACGGAGAATGCCGCGCTCGTGGAGGTCTGCCAGTACCGGCTCGACCTGCCGGCTCAGGATCAGGGTATCGCCGCCGGTTTCTTCCGCCAGCCCTTCGACATGCTTCCTGAGCGCGGAGGTTCCGCTTTCGCCGAACCGTTCCAACAGGCGATACAGCAGTGGTGGGCACTCCAGAAAGTGCACCCGGTCGTCCCGGCCGCGGTAGACCAGAAGGAAGCTGGGCATTTCCGGGGGGGAATCCGGCGTGAAATCCGGACCGATGCGGTGGACCGGGTACCGGTAGGCCAGGCGCCAGGCCAGAGGGGAAATCTCCACGCTTCGGTCCAGCCAGTCTGGCGGCAGGCCGTCTGATCGCGAAAACGCCTCGGCAGGATGGATGGCCAGAGCGAGTTCAACCCATTCGTAATGGGCGAGTTCGAACAGAAATGGTGGGTCATCCCCGCCCGCTTTCCGCTCTTGTTCGAGATAGGCGAGGAATTCCTCGCCTATCTCGGAGAAATACGGGGTGGTGCAGACGTGACGGGCGAAGAAATCCCGTACCAGCGCATTCCAGCGCTCCTCGCCCAGAATCCGTTTGATGACCGGAAAGCCGTGACCGATGAAACTTTCGATGTTGTTGTACAGCAGTTCCCGATAGATCGCGATCCGCTTGGAGGGGATGCCGGCTGGCGCGGGATGCCGTGCAGGATCCCGGATGTGGGAGGCGAAAGCTCGCTGCAGGCGCTGAAAGGCGAATCCGGTTTCAGCCATGACACAGTTTGGGTTCGGCCGCCGGTCGCCGCTGCATGGCTCGGATCGTACCGAGCTCGTCCAGCAGTCTGGACAGAGGAGGGATGTCGAAGTCCCGTTCCAGCAGTGTTGGGAAAACGCCGAAGGTCTCATAGGCGGCGCCGAGCAGTTCCCAGACCGGGTCCACCACCGGCGCGCCATGGGTGTCGATCAGGAGATCCGGTGCTTGTACGTAGTGGCCCGCTATGTGGGCGTAGACGATGCGCTCGGATGGCAGGGCCCGGAGGAAGGCCGTCGGGTCGTAGCCGTGGTTGACACTGTTCACGTAGATGTTGTTGACATCGAGCAGCAGGTCGCAATCGGCTTCCGCGAGCACGGCGTTGAGGAAATCGATCTCGTCCATTTCCTGGCCCAGCGCGGCGTAATAGGAAATGTTCTCGATGGCGATGCGCCGCTCCAGGATTTCCTGGACCCGGCGGATGCGTGCCGCGACGTAGTCCACCGCGTCGGTGGTGAACGGGATCGGCAGCAGATCATAGAGATGTCCTTCGTCGCTGCAGTAGCTGAGGTGCTCGCTGTACAGTGAGATGGAATGGTATTCCAGGAACGCCTTGAGTTCGGTGAGAAATGCCCGGTCCAGAGGCGTCGGTCCGCCCAGGGAAAGCGTCAGTCCGTGGCAGACGAACGGGAAGCGTTCGGTCAGAGAACGAAACAGGCGACCGTTGCGGCCGCCCATTCGCATCCAGTTCTCGGGCGCGACTTCATAGAAATCCACCGATTCCGGCGGATCGGCGGCAACAGATTCGATGAAGTTGCGTCTGAGGCCCAGCCCCGCGCCGCAAATGCCGGTGGGTCGGTCGCTCATCCCGCGCGGCGCAGCCCGTAGGAAATTCAGGGTTTGGGGGTCTCGGCCGGAGCGGGAGCCGGGGAGGCACCATCTTTCTTCATGCCGGCGCACTTGCCTTCCATCGCCTTGGTGTCGGTGCTCTGCATCATCGAGGCGCCGCACTTCATCTCCGGGTTGTTTTTCATCACCTCGGCGCCGCATTTCATTTCCTTCTGCTCTTTGCCGGCTTCGGCGACCTGCATGTAGCCGCTCGTTAGTTCCTTGGCGGCGAAGGGGTTCTCGGCGGCGACGGTGCCGGCCGACAGGGAGGTGGCCAGGGCGGTGCCCACGACGGTCGACAGCGAGGTTTTCTGGAATTTATTGCTCATGGCAGCTCAAATCCTCCAAGGTAAGTAATCATGCACGATCGAGGCATGCATTTGGTTAGACAACGCCGGAGCGAAAAGTCATCATGAATCGCCGAAGCCATTGTCCGGGGCATTCTCCCCTGCGGTTATTGTCACACATGGCCCACACCTTGGGTACTCCGAGAGTGTGCTTGAAATGAGCGCTCCCGCCCTCACAACCTCGGACAATTGAATACGACCTTGAGGGGTTGAACCGATGCGAATGGACAAACTGACCAGCAAATTTCAGGCGGCCCTCGCCGATGCTCAGAGCCTGGCGCTCGGACGTGATCATCAGTTCATCGAAGCGGTGCACGTGATGTCGGCGCTGCTCGATCAGGAAGGCAGTACGGTGCGGCCGCTGCTGATTCAGGCCGGAGCCGACGTGCCCCAACTGCAGCAGGCCTTGGGTGCGGCGCTGGAGCGTCTGCCGGTGGTGGAAGGCGTCGGCGGGGACGTGCAGATTTCGGCCGAGCTGTCGCGGGTGCTGAACCTGACCGACAAACTCGCCCAGAAACGCGGTGACCAGTTCATCACCAGCGAGATGTTCGTGCTGGCGGCGCTGGAATCGCGCGGCGAACTTGCCGAGCTCCTGCGCAAGGCCGGCTTGACCAAGGAAGCCTTGGAACACGCGATCCAGGCGATGCGTGGCGGCCAGGCGGCGGATGATCCGAACGTGGAGGACCAGCGTCAGGCCTTACAGAAATACACTATCGATCTGACCGAGCGTGCCGAACGCGGCAAGCTCGATCCGGTGATCGGCCGGGACGACGAAATCCGCAGGACCATTCAGGTGCTGCAGCGGCGCACCAAGAACAATCCGGTGCTGATCGGCGAACCGGGCGTGGGCAAGACGGCCATCGTCGAGGGATTGGCCCAGCGCATCGTCAACGGTGAAGTGCCGGAAGGCGTCAAGGGCAAGCGCCTGCTGGCTCTGGACATGGCGGGGCTGATCGCCGGGGCGAAGTTCCGTGGTGAGTTCGAGGAGCGGCTGAAGGGCGTCCTCAATGACATCGCCAAGCAGGAAGGCCGCGTCATCCTGTTCATCGACGAGTTGCATACGATGGTCGGCGCCGGCAAGGCGGAAGGGGCCATGGATGCCGGCAACATGCTCAAGCCGGCACTGGCGCGCGGGGAATTGCACTGCATCGGGGCCACCACGCTGGACGAATACCGCAAATACATAGAAAAGGATGCGGCGCTGGAACGGCGCTTCCAGAAGGTGCTGGTGGATGAGCCGACCGTCGAGGACACCATTGCCATTCTGCGGGGCCTGAAAGAACGCTACGAGGTCCATCACGGCGTCACCATCACCGATCCGGCGATCGTGGCCGCCGCCACGCTGTCGCACCGTTACATCACCGACCGCCAGTTGCCGGATAAGGCCATCGACCTGGTGGACGAGGCCGCCAGCCGCATCCGCATGGAGATCGATTCCAAGCCGGAGGAAATGGACCGGCTCGACCGCCGTCTGATCCAGCTCCGGATCGAACGCGAAGCTTTGAAGAAAGAGACCGACGAGGCATCGAAGAAGCGGCTGGAGGCACTGGAAGGCGAGATCGGCAAGCTGGAAAAGGAATACGCCGATCTGGAGGAGATCTGGAAGAGCGAAAAGGCCCGGCTCTCCGGTGCCGCCAGCATCAAGGAGGAACTGGAAAAGGCCCGGCTCGACCTGGACAACGCCAAGCGCAGCGGCGATCTGACCCGCGCCGGCCAGATCCAGTATGAACGGATCCCGGCTTTGGAAAAACGGCTGGCCGTGGCCGAAGCCGGTGAGGATAGCGAGTTCCGCCTGCTGCGCAACAAGGTCACCGACGAGGAAATCGCCGAGGTCGTTTCCAAATGGACCGGAATTCCGGTGGCGAAGATGCTCGAGGGTGAGCGTGAGAAACTTTTGCACATGGAGGAGAACCTGAGCCGGCGGGTGGTTGGCCAACAGGAGGCGATTACCGCAGTGGCCAACGCCATACGCCGGTCCCGCGCGGGTCTGGCCGATCCCAACCGGCCGAATGGATCATTCCTGTTCCTGGGGCCGACCGGCGTGGGCAAGACCGAATTGTGCAAGGCGCTGGCCGAATTCCTGTTCGACACCGACGAGGCGATGGTACGCATCGACATGTCGGAATTCATGGAAAAGCATTCGGTCGCCCGCCTGATCGGGGCACCGCCCGGCTATGTCGGGTACGAAGAGGGCGGTTATCTCACCGAGGCCGTGCGGCGCAAGCCCTATTCCGTGATCCTGCTGGACGAAGTCGAAAAGGCCCATCCGGACGTCTTCAACGTCTTGCTGCAGGTGCTGGACGATGGCCGCCTCACCGATGGCCATGGCCGTACTGTGGATTTCCGCAATGCGGTGGTGGTGATGACCTCCAACCTGGGCTCCAATCGCATCCAGGAGTTGGCGGGGGAGGCGCATTACGCCGAGATGAAGGCCGAGGTCATGGAAATCGTGGGTCAGTATTTCCGGCCGGAGTTCATCAACCGCATCGACGAGGCGGTGGTGTTCCATCCCTTGGGGCGGGAGCAGATCCGCGCCATCGCCCGGCTCCAGGTCCGCCATCTCCAGGAACGCCTGGAGGCGCGCGAACTGTCCCTGGTGGTATCGGATGCTGCGCTGGACCTGCTCGGCGAGGCCGGATTCGACCCGGTCTATGGGGCGAGGCCGCTGAAGCGGACCATTCAGCAGGAACTGGAAAATCCTCTGGCGCTGGACATACTCGCCGGCCGCTTCGCAGCCGGCGACGTGATCGGGGTGGATGTCGAGAACGGAAAGCTGCAATTCTCCCGGATGGGCTGAGGCTGACCGCGCCGCCTTCGTCCCCCGGCCTGACGCGGAGTTGTAACGGGACGGTAATCTTCGGTAATTAGATTAGACGCGGTTTTTTAACGCTGGAATCCGAAGAATGTCCGACATCAACGTGCTGGTAGTGGAAGACGAGGAAGCCATCCGGGAGATGCTGACCCTGGTCCTCGAACAGGCGGATTTCGCCGTGCAGACCGCAGGAGACGTCCAGCAGGCCTTGAACCGGATGGACGAACAGGAACCCGATCTGATCCTGCTGGACTGGATGCTGCCCGGCGTCAGCGGCGTCGAGTGGGCGCGTCGCCTGAAGAAGGACGAGAATTATGGCGACATCCCGTTGATACTGGTGACGGCCCGCGGTGAGGAGGAAGACAAGATCAGGGGGCTCGACGTGGGCGCCGACGACTACGTGACCAAGCCCTTTTCGCCGCGGGAGTTGATCGCACGCATCCGCGCGGTCCTGCGTCGCAGCAACCGGCAGTCCAAGCTGGACGGGCGCATCGAGATCGGCGGTATCCTGCTGGACACCGATGAACACAGACTCAGCATCGATGACGAATCGGTGAACCTCAGTCCGACGGAGTACCGCCTGATGGAGTTTTTCCTGACCCACCCGAGCAAGGTGTACAGTCGGGCCCAGCTGCTCGACCAGGTGTGGGGCCGCAGTGCCTATATCGAGGAACGCACGGTCGATGTCCATATCCGGAGGCTGCGCAAGATACTTTCGGAACACGACCGGGAAGACATGATTCAGACCGTCCGCGGATTTGGTTATCGTTTCTCGACGCGGCCCGACTGACGCATGTTCCGGGCCTGGGCCTCCGAGCTCTTCACGATATTCTGGGTGGTGCTGGTTGCGGTCATCGCTGGCCGTATCGCTGAGGACTTCGGTTTCGCCCTGTGGGTCGGCACGCTCTTGTACCTGCTTCATCACCTGGTCCATGCCAACCGCCTGTATGTCTGGATGCGGGGCGGGCGGAGCGGCCGTGTTCCCGCCGGCACGGGAATCTGGGAAGAAATCTATTACCTGATCCACAAGCTGCGCCGCCGCAACAAACGGCGTAAGAAGCAGCTCATCCGCATGCTGGAGCAATTCCGGACGGCGACTTCCGCCTTGCCGGACGCCACGGTGGTGCTGGGTGCGCGGGACGAAATCGACTGGTTCAACGAATCGGCCTGCCGTCTTCTCGGCCTCCGCAAGAGCGATCTCGGTCAGAACATCGGCAATCTGGTGCGCTATCCGAAGTTCGCCGAACACTTGAAGAATTCCCGGGACAGCGCGACCGTCTGCATCCCCTCCCCGGTGGACGAGGCGATACAGCTGGAGGTTCGGGTCGTCCCCTACGGTGAGGACTCCAGGCTGCTGATCGCCCAGGACGTGACCCAGCTCCGTTTCATGGAGCGGGTGCGCAGTGATTTCGTGGCGAACGTTTCTCACGAGCTGCGCACGCCGTTGACGGTCTTGAAGGGTTACATGGAAACGCTGAACGAGGGCGGACAGGATCTCCCCCCGTCGGCCTACCGAAAGATGGTCCAGCGCATGGTGGAACAGACCGGCCGCATGCAGAGTCTGGTCGACAATCTGCTTTCCCTCACCCGCCTGGAATCGGGTCCGCCCAAGCCGGCGGCCGTGGTTCGGGTGCCCGCTCTGCTGGAACGGCTGTGCAAGGAAGCCAACGTGGCGGAGGCGAATGAACACACGCCCGTGCGGCTGATACTCGATTCCCAGGTTTCCCTACTGGGCAACGAGATCGACCTGCACAGCGCGTTCGCCAATCTGGTTTCCAACGCCATCAAGTACAGCAGACCGTCCGATACCGTGACGGTACGCTGGTCGCAGGAGGAATCCGGAGCCGCCCGGCTGGATGTCGAAGATACCGGTCCGGGAATTCCGAAGGAACACATTCCCCGTCTCACTGAACGTTTCTATCGGGTGGAAATCGAAGGCTGCCGCAACAAGTCGGGCACCGGCCTGGGACTCGCCATCGTCAAGCACGTCATGTCGCGGCATGATGCCGAATTGCTCATCGCCAGTGAACTGGGCCGAGGCAGCCGGTTCACCTGTCTTTTCCCGTCGAGCCGCGTCGTGCCCGGCGCGGACAGGGGAGACCCAGAGTAACCGGCGAGTTCCTTTCCGGGTCCTTCTTTTTCTATCATTTGCACTGAATCCCCCCGGATCGGGCTCGAATCCGCCTGTCAAGAAAATTCAATGGAGGGGGTGGGATTGTGGTTGCGCTCGTCTGTTAGGCTGTTTTACTATTGGACCTGTTGTTTTATCACGCGTGATTTGTTGCATTTTTGCTAAGGAGACGGGGTATGGTTAAACGCACTTTGATGGCGCTGGGCATGGTGGCCGCAGCGACCGCTTCGGTACAGGCCGAAGAGACTTTCATGGACGACCGCTGGTACATTGCGCCGGTCGCGGAGTACACCTATACGGGGCGTAGTCCGGGCATTCTTCAGCAAGCCTGGGGCGCAGGTCTTGGCATCGGCAAGATTATCAATGAATACTTCAATGTCGAAGTACGTCCGTTGTGGAATCATTACGAAGGCAACACCACCAATGTAGGTGGGCCGGAGAACCGTAACGCGGACATGTACGGCGGCGTGGTCGACGTGCAGTATTACTTTTCTAGGGATGCGTTCCAGCCGTATGCGGTCGTTGCCGCCGGTGGTTCGACCTGGGGCTACAACGGAAATAATCGATCGACCCGTTTCCTGGGGGAAGCCGGGCTCGGTGCAAACTACGAGCTGAGCGACAACTTCCTGCTCCGCGGTGACCTTCGTTACCGTGCCAACGTGCTGGCGGACAATAATGGTCCTGGAGACCAGCACGGTTTGATACTGAACATCGGCTTCATGGTTCCGTTCGGCGAGAAGCCCCATGCAGCCGTGGCCGCCGCACCGGTTGCCCAGGACACCTGCGAATCGCGCGATTCCGATGGCGACGGTGTGAACGACTGCCTCGACAAATGTCCCGGCACGATGAAGGGCGCGAAGGTCGACAGCGATGGCTGCTTGATCCGCATCGAGCTGCATGGCGTCAACTTCAAGTACGACTCGGCCGAGCTGACCGACAGCGCCAAGCGTATCCTCGACGAGACGGCGGAAAACCTGATCCTTTTCCCCGAGAAGCGGGACATCGAAGTCGCCGGCCATACCAGCACCGAGGGTACCAACGAGTACAACATGCGCCTGTCGATTCGCCGTGCGCATTCGGTGGCCGACTACCTGAAGGCCAAGGGCGTGACCAACCAGCTCTATCCGAAGGGCTATGGCGAGGAATATCCGCTGGTTCCCGAGCATAGCGAAGCGGATCGTGAAAAGAACCGCCGCGTGGAACTGATCTGGATGGGTGACTGACCGGCGGCTGGCTTCGGCCGGCCTTCCGCACCGCCCGACCCGCAAACCCGCCTTCCGGCGGGTTTGCTTTTTTGGCGCGCGCCGAGGCAGTAGTACAATCGGCCCCGTCGGATACCCGACGTTCGGGTAGACGCCACTGCTGTTGGTCCAACCCATTCACGAGGATATCAGGTGCTAAAAAGATTCCCGGCGTACGCCGCCGCTTCAGTCCTGTTTTTCCATGCCGCAACGGCGCAAGCGGAATTCGGACGCCCTTATCTCTTGATCGCGGGCTCGTCGACGATTTTCCCCCTAGCCAGCGCCGTGGCGGACCATGTGTCGGCATCGGGCAAGATCCGCAAGCCGAAAGTCGAGTCCACCGGCACCGGCGGCGGCATCAAGCTGTTCTGCGAAGGGACGGGTCGGAACTATCCCGACATCGTGCTTGCCTCCCGAATGATGAAGAAGGTCGAGCGCGAGGAATGCGGGCTCAACGGCGTGAACGAAATCACCGAATTGAAGATCGGCTATGACGGCATCGTCGTCGCGCAGTCACGTAAAGACGGGCCTTGGAACTTGACCAACCGCGACCTGTACCTGGCCTTGGCCAAAATGGTCCCGGATCCCAAGTGCAGTGGGTCCTGCGACCGGCTGATACCGAACCCCTACAGGAAATGGAGCGAAGTCAACCCCGCTTTGCCGGATCGGCCCATCGTAGTGTGGGGACCGCCCTTGAGTTCCGGAACCCGTGACACTTTCGCCGAGGACGTGCTCGAAGCGGGCTGCGCGGGCTTTCCGGCGATGAAACAGATGATGCTGGCCAACGAGGCCAGGTTCAAAAAACTCTGCCAGTCCATCCGCGAGGACGGTGTTTATGAGAGTGAGCCGGAAAGCAGCATCATCGATCATATTGCAAGCGGCCATGGCCTAGGCATCATCGATTTCGGCGTCCTTGCCAAGCACCGGTCCGAACTGGTCGCGGCTCCCATCGAAGGCATCGAGCCGACCTACGAATCCGTCAAATCACAGCGCTATCCGGTGGGTCGGCCCCTTTACATGTATGTCAAACAGGCGCATTTGGGCCTGGCACCGGGCATGGAGGCCTATCTCAAGGAATTCACCAGCGATAGGGCCTGGGGTGACGAAGGCTATCTCATCGCCGACGGTCTGATCCCGATGCCAGCCGCCGAACGGACCATCGAGTTGGAGAAATTGAAAGGAATCGTGGCCTTGGCGGAGCCCGCGGCAGCCAAGAACGGAAAGAAACCCGGAAGCAGGGAAAGCAAGTCGGCCAGCAAAGCCAAATCCGCTAAGGAGAAGGGGGCCAGGAAGTCGCACGGATAGGCCGATGAGCCAGACCCCGGTCGAGTTGAACCTCGACGACATCGATCGCTACATCGCCGAAGATCTAGGCGCCGGCGATCTGACGGCCGACGTCGTTCCAGCGTCGGTTTCCGCCCGGGCCGAGGTCGTTACCCGGGAGTCCATGGTCTTGTGCGGGCAGGCATGGTTCGAGGCCGTTTTCCGGCGGCTCGATCCCGCCGTTAGGGTAATCTGGTTGGCCGAGGAAGGCGCGGAAGTTTCCGCCGGTGACTGCGTGTGTGAAGTCGAAGGAAACGCCAGGGCGTTGCTCAGCGGCGAGCGCACGGCGCTCAACCTGCTACAGACCTTGTCCGGGACCGCGACCATCGCCCGCCGGTACGCCCAGGCCGTCGCCGGCACCGGCGTGAAAGTCCTGGACACCCGGAAAACCCTTCCCGGCCTGCGTCTGGCCCAGAAATACGCCGTGCGGTGCGGAGGCTGCCACAATCACCGCGCCGGTCTCTACGATGCCGTGCTCATCAAGGAAAATCACATCGCCGCCGCCGGCTCCATCGGTGAGGCGGTGGCAACGGCGCGCCGACTGCATCCGGGTGTCCTGGTCGAGGTCGAGGTGGAAAACTTCCCGGAACTCGAACAGGCCTTGGCCGCCGGTGCCGACCGGATCATGCTGGATGACTTCGAACGGGATGCCTTGAGCAAGGCGGTCGCCGTCGCCGCAGGGCGTGCGGAACTGGAAGTGTCCGGCAACATCGATCTCGACAATGTTCGTGCCGTGGCGGAAACCGGGGTGGATTTCATTTCGGTTGGCGGATTGACCAAACACCTCCGCGCGATCGATCTGTCCATGCGCATCGCCCTGCTTGGCTGACGGCCGTCTCAATGCCGTTCCAGCGCTTTGCGTATGACCGATTCCACCCGGTCCAGGCAGAGCGGGCGCACCAGGTAGTCGAATGCGCCCTGATTCAGGGCAGTGAGCGCGCTTTCGTCGGTGCCATAGGCTGTCACCAGGATGACCGGGGTCGTGATGCCCATGGTTTTCAGCGCCGCGAGCAGGCTCAACCCGTCCAGTTCCGGCATGTTGATGTCGGTGATGATCAGATCGATGGCGCTTTCGCCGATTTGCTTCAGGGCCGATTTTCCATCGCCCGCCGACAACACATCGCAGCCCAGCCGGGACAGCAGTATTTCCAGCATCCGACGGCCGTTGGGTTCGTCGTCCACTACCAGGATGCAGGGTCTGGTCATGACGTGGTTTCCTCCTTCAGTGGCAGGCTGACCTTGAAGCGCGCTCCGCCCCACTCGGAGGCTTCCGCGACGATGCGGCCGTGATGGGCGTCGACGATCTGGCGGGTGACGGTGAGCCCTAGGCCGATGCCGCCTTCGCGAGTGGTGAAGAACGGATCGAACACCTTCGGGCGGTTTTGCTCGGGGATTCCGGGACCATCGTCGTCGACTTCCACCGACAGTGCCTCCCGATCCGAGCTCGAGCGGACTTCCACACGTCCCCCGGAAGGGGTGATCTGGATGGCGTTCATGACAAGGTTAAGGAACACTTGCATCAGCAGCTCCTCGTCGCATGCCGTCGTCGAATTTTCCGCTTTCAGCGAGCAGCCGAGGCGGATGTTCTTTTTCCGCGCCTGGGTCGCCAGCAAATCGGCGACGCGCCGCACGATGGCGTGCACATCGCACGACCGCATTCTCGGCGGGCGGGGGCGAGCGCATTCCAGCAGGGTTGAGATCAGCCGCTCGAGCCGAGCCGACTCGTCGAGCATGAAGCGGGTCAGTTCGAGCCCTTCGGCGCTCAGTTGAGGTTCGCGCTGCAGCATCTGCGCCGAGGTGTGCAGGATTCCCAGAGGAGTACGTACCTCGTGCGCCATGATCGCGGCCATTTCGCCGACCATCGCCAGCTTTGCGGCGTGGATGACTTGCTGGCGGGATTGTTGCAGATTCTCGAGCATCTGCCCGAATGCCGTTCCCAGTTCCCTCACTTCACGGGTGCCGGCGATGTGAGGGCCGACGGCGTTTTCGTGACGCACGAAATCGCGGGTCCAGGCCGTCAGCCGTACCAGGGGGCGGGCGATCCTGCCGGCGACCGCCAGCGCGGCGACGCCGGCGAGTAGCCCGGTGACGAGGAAAACCAGGCTGAACAGCCAGAGCAGTGCCCTCACCGAGCGAAAGGCCTGATCGGTCGGCTGGAATACCAGGACCGACCAGCCGAGGCCGGGATAACCCTGATAGCCGCGGGAAGCGGCATGTCCGATCAAGACCTCCCCCTTCAGCAGCGGCACGCCGTTCCGGGTGAACGTCGCCATGCCGTCGGGGCGCCAGTCCGACAATGCTTTTGCCAGCAGGAGTCCACGATCGCGCAACGACGCCGAACCGGCAACCAGACGTCCTTCCTGGTCTATGAGGGCGACGTACCGGTTGCCCGAAACGGAATGTTCGGCCTGGTCGAACAGGCGGAAAATCTGCCACAGGTCGAATGCGCCGTACAGACCGCCGATTTCGCGTCCGTCGTAACGGCTGTAAACCGGGGTGTGGATCAGGAGGGAGGCCTGGCTGTAGGGCGCTTGCAGATCCAACGGTTGCAGGAAGACTTCGCCATTGGGCAGCTTGGCGCCGACCCAAGGTGCCTGGAGCGCTTGGGTTCGGCCGATGGCGGCGGTGGTGCTGGAGGCGACGACACGGCCGGTCCCGTCGGCGAAGAAGAGCTCGCTGTAGACCTCGCCATAGCCTTGGCGGATGTCCGTGAGGAAGCGGGCGAGCCGTTTGTCCACATCGCCCACTCTGGCGTCCTGCATGACGTCGAGCCGGCTCCAGGAATGGATGTTCTGCAGGCGCTCGAACAACTGCATGTCGACCTGTTCCATCAACAGCGTGGCGTCCTTGGCGAGGTTGCGGCCGATTTCCTCCGCCAGCGCTTCGCGTGAGGCGAAGAACGAAAGGCTCGCCAACAGGGCCAACGCCAGGAAAGTCAGCGACAGGAAGGCGATCAGCAGCAGCCGGGAGATGGTCATGAGACGGGAAGGAGAGTCCGGTTCGCGAAGTTAATGTAACATTCGTGGTTCCTGTGGAGCCTGCTTTCGCAGGCCGAATTTTTCACCATCCTGTCGCCGACGGCCAAGCTTTTGCTCGCCCGACTCCTTCTCTTTCTCCTCTCGGTTCTTGTCCTGTCCGCCGCGCGGGCCGAACCAGGCGGCGATGGCTCCAGCTATCAGCTGGGGCGGGGTTTGGCGGTAGGGGATACCGGCATCCGCTTCGGCGGTTATGCCAGCGTCGAAGCGGGAGCGCCGAGTCCCGGCCCATGGGAATTCAGCGTCAGCGATCTCAGCCTTTTCACGACCTGGACCGACCACGCGCACTGGCGCTTCTTTTCGGAAACCGAAGTGGGCGAAGCGCTGACCGCGGGGGGGAACCAGGGTTTCAGTACCCGCAACGCGCATTTCGAACTCGAACGTCTGTACATCGACCGGCTGTTCGACGATTTGTTCTCGTTACGTTTCGGCAAGTTTCTGACCCCCGTTGGCCGCTGGAACCTGCTCCACGCCAGCCCCCTGACCTGGACCACGACACGGCCGGTCGCGACCTACGATCTGTTCTCCAAGCATGCCACCGGCCTGATGCTGCACGGCGGTTTCCCCGTGTTGGATCGGCACATGGACTATGCCTTTTATGCCGACCTGACGGAAGACCTCGATCCGTATCGCTCGGCTGATCCGTTCGACAATGCTCTGGGTTCCCACTGGCTTTATTCGTTGGCGGACAACCTGGAGCTGGGGCTGTCCTATGTCAATTACCAATTGCATGACGATCCCAGCCACCGCTTCAACCTCGTCGGCGTCGAAGGGGCCTGGTTTTACCGCCGGTTCGAACTCAACACCGAGTGGGTATACCGGAACGGCGGGCTCCAAGGTCTGTACCAGGGCTTTGTGCAGGGGGTGGCACCGTTGGTAAGCCATTGGTACGCCATCGGGCGCTACGAGTATTTCGATCAGGTACAGCAGCCAGCCGGGCAGCTGGGCGTGTTCGGACTGGCATTCCGACCCGTCCCACCGTTGGTTTGGAAGGTGGAGTACCGGATCGGCAGCCATAACGAAATTTCGGCTCCGGACGGTCTGTACGGGTCGTTTGCGGTGTTGTTTTGATCGCCGTGTGCCGGTTGCTCCTCATCCTTGTTCTCGCATCCTGGCAGGCGTTTCCCTGGGCGGGGGAATCCATAGCCGTGGTCGCCGCAGCCGGAAGCCGTCTGGACAAGCTGTCCCTCGACACGGTCAAGCTCATCTTCAAGCGCAAGAGCATGGTGAACGCGTATGGCGACCGCTGGATTCCGGTGAACCTACCTCCCGCGCATCCTCTGCGCCGGCTCTTCTCGCTCGCCGTGTTCGACGCCCTGCCCGAGGACATGGAGGAATATTGGAACGAGCAGTATTTCCAGGGCATCAATCCGCCTGAGGTGCTCTCGTCCGAGGAGGCCGTGCTCCGGTTCGTCGCTGCCACGCCGGCGGCCATCGGCTATGTGCGGCAAGCCCAGGCCGATGCGCGAGTGAAGATCCTGTTGCGGATCCCGTCGACGGGCGACCTCGGCGAGCCGCCATGACAAACCCGGGCCTTCAGGGTGACAGGTGTTTCTTCGGGTAGTCCAAGAATTTCAGCCGGCCGGCGCCTTCCATGACATGCGCCCAACTGTCGAGCGGGAATTCGATCGCCACGATGCCGCAGGTGGGTATCTGTCCCAGACTTTCGCCGATAAGGCAGGAAGCGGCTTCCGACAGGTCGGGATTGTGGCCGATCACGTACACCCGCCCGTTCTTGTCGTCCAGCGCCCGCACCAATTCCACGATGGCCCTCGTCCCGCCGAGATAGAGTTCTTCCGCGATGACGATGGAGTCTTTGTCGTAGCCGACTTTGCTGGCAATGAGGTGGGCGGTTTTCCGCGCCCGCCGCGCGGGGCTGGACACCATGCAATCGGGTTCCATGCCTCTGAACCGCAACAGACTCCCCATGAAGGGGGCATCGCGCTTGCCGCGCTTGTTGAGCGGCCGGTCGCGGTCGCTGAGCGATGCGTCGTCCCAGGCGGATTTCGCATGCCGGATCAATAGCAGCTCTTTCACAAGCCTCTCTCTCGTGCGTGTGGATGGCAGGGGTTCAAGTTCAGGTAATGGACACCCCGTTGTATACTATGAACGGCACGATGTGCCAACGCGTGAGCATTTTTGTGATGCCGCTGGTGATGATGCGCCGGGCGTCCTGAGGGGCGTCGCTCCATCCGTAGATCTCCCCGCCCGGCGGCGTGCCGGCACTCGATTGGTTTTTTTGCAACTCTCTTGGCGAGAACGATTCCATTGAACAGACGCACCGGGATGCTCCTGTATCTGTGCCTGGCATGGGCCGGCGGTTTGGCGCACGCAGGCCCGGCGAGACAGCCCGCACCGGTACCGCTCCCGAGTTCCACCCCCCTGCCTCCGGCCACAGAGGAAGACAGGCCTTTTGGTTTCGATGTGGTTGAACGGCGCGCCCGTGCCCTGGCAGCCCAACCCTATGTCCGTGACGACGGCGGTGTGCCGGAATTCCTCGGCAAACTGGACTACGATCAGTACCGCGATATCCGCTTCAAGGCTGAAAAGGCGCTGTGGCGCGACGAGGGGCTGCCCTTCCAGATCCAGCTGTTCCATCGGGGATTCATGTTCAAGGACCGGGTCATGATCAACGTGGTCAGCAACGGCGAAGCGACACGCCTGGCTTATTCGCCGGAATTGTTCGACTTCGGCAAGAACCCGCTGCCGGGCCCGCTCGATGCCGACCTCGGGTTTGCCGGTGTCCGCTTCCATTACCCCTTGCGCCGCAACGACGTTTTCGATGAAGCCGCCGTCTTCCTGGGCGCCAGCTATTTCCGCGCCGTGGGTCTGGGCCAGACGTACGGCCTTTCGGCCCGGGGGCTGGCGGTCGATACCGGGCTCACCAAGGCGGAAGAGTTTCCGGTCTTCCGGGAGTTCTGGATCGAAAAACCGGCCCCGGGTGGGTCTGAGCTGGTCATCCACGCGCTCATGGACAGCCCCAGTGTCACCGGTGCCTATCGCTTCGTGCTGCGACCGGGCCTGGATACCGCCTTGGACGTGACCCATCATCTCTATTTCCGCCGCAAGGTCGAGCGTCTGGGGATAGCGCCGCTGACCAGCATGTTCTTCCATGGCGAGAACACCGACCGTTTCGCGGACGACTTCCGCCCTGAAGTCCATGACTCGGACGGCTTGCTTATCTCTCGCAGCAACGGCGAGTGGATCTGGCGTCCCCTGAACAATCCTCGCCATCTGCGGATCAGCGTGTTCCGGGACGAGAAGTTCAACGGGTTTGGCTTGCTCCAGCGCGACCGCGGCTTCGACCATTATCAGGATCTGGAGGCGAATTATCATCGCCGGCCGACGTCCTGGGTCGAAGCCGTGGGTGATTGGGGTCCCGGTGCGATTTATCTCATCGAGATTCCGAGCGATGCGGAGAAGTACGACAACATCGTCGCGTTCTGGGTGCCGGATCAGCCGGTCGATGCGGGCAAGGAGATGAGCTTCTCGTACCGGCTGCATTTCACTTCCGACGAGCTGATGGCGCCACGTTCCGGCAAGGTCCAGGCGACCCGGATCGGTGCGGGTGGCACCAATGCCCAGGAAGCCGGCAGACGCAAGTTCGTGGTCGATTTCGCCAGCGAAACCCTGAGACTGTACGGCGAGGACGCGAAGATCGAAGCGGACGTTGGCACCTCTTCGGGCTCGATCCGCGACACGGTGGTCCACAAGAACACCGAGACCGGGGCCTGGCGCCTGAGCTTCGAGCTGGAGCCTGAGAAGGATAAGGATCCCGTCGAGTTGCGTGCGGTGCTGCGTGCAGGCAAGGACGTGCTCACCGAGACCTGGCTGTATCAATGGAGTGCTCAATGAGTGCCGAGCCGGCGGCCGTTTCTGCGGCCATGGCAGCCGATACCACCGCGCACGGTGCTTGCGAGACCGGGGAAACAGTCAGATCTTATCTACGGCGCCTTCGGTTCCAGGATCCAGCCCTCATCGAAAGGCTGGCGGCGGAATGCGTGGAACGGGCTCGCCGGCGCGTCTCCCGACACGACCCGGCCGAGCTGTCGCGGCGCGCCATCGAGGAAGCCCAGCGGCGCCTGGATCAGGCGCTGGCGCGGGCGCTGGGCGTGAATGCCGGTCGCGAGCCGGCGTTGATCGCGGCTGCGCGCGCCGCGTTGCTGCTGGCCGATGCGGGGGTCACTGCCGACGAGGTCTACCTGACTGCCTCGGCCAATCCGGCGCTGGCCTCGCGTCTGTCCAGACACCTTCCCCAGGCTCAGCCGCCCGAGGCGCCCGCGTCGATGCAGCCGCAGAAGCTTCGCTTCTTTCTCTTCAAATCCGTCTGATTCATCAGGACCCGCATGGCCGTTCATTCGCCGATGCCCCGCCGGCCCAGGCTGTTCCGTCGAACCGTGTTCCTGACCCTGGTGACGCTGACCACCTTCGCCGCCATGTTCATGATCACCAGTGCCTTCCAGCAGAACGGCCTGACGCCGCAGGAACTCGTGCTGCTGCTGCTCTATACACTGCTTATCCTGTGGATCAGCACGTCGTTCTGGACTGCGACGATCGGTTTTCTGGTCCTGCTGTTCGGCGGCGACGGCCAGTCGATCGGCCGTTTGCCGCCGACGGCGTCGCCGGAGCCGGAGGCGACGCCGCTGCGGACGGCCATCGTCATGCCGATCTACAACGAAGATCCACAGCGGGTGTTTTCCGGCCTGGCGGCGATCTGGCAATCCCTGCTGGAAACCGGGCGTTCCGAGGGTTTCGAACTGTTCATCCTGAGCGATACCCGCGACCCGGAGATCTGGATTCAGGAGGAGACTCGCTGGTACCGGCTGTGCGAGGAGTTCGACGGGCACGGGCGCATTTTCTACCGCAACCGGGAAAAGAACATCGCCCGCAAGAGCGGCAACATCGAGGAGTTCTGCCATCGCTGGGGCAACCGCTATCGTTACATGGTCGTGCTCGATGCCGACAGTCTGATGAGTGGCGAGACGCTGGTGCGCATGGTGGATCTGATGGAGGCGCATCCCAACGTCGCGCTGATCCAGTCTCCACCGCTCCCGGTCAATCAGAAGTCGCTGTTCGCTCGGATCCTGCAGTTCGCCAGCAGTCTGTATTCAGACATCTTCACCGCCGGGTCGTCGTACTGGCAGCTCGCCGACAGCAATTACTGGGGCCACAATGCCATCATCCGCATGCAGCCGTTCGTGAAACATTGCGGCCTGCCCAGGCTGCCGGGCCGCGAGCCCTTCGGTGGCGAAATCCTCAGCCACGACTTCGTCGAGGCTGCCCTGCTGCGGGAGGCGGGCTGGGAAGTCTGGCTGGCCTACGAGCTTGCCGGCAGCTATGAAGAACTGCCGCCCACCCTCATCGATTACGCCAAGCGGGACCGGCGCTGGTGCCAAGGCAATCTTCAGCACGTCCGCATGGTGTTCGCCCGCGGACTCTCCGGCATCAGCCGGTTGCATTTGGTGATGGGTATCATGTCCTACCTCTCGTCCCCCTTGTGGCTGCTGTTCCTGCTCATCACCGGTTTCGAGGCCTATATCCAAAGCCAGACTCTGCCGGTGTACTTTTTCGGTGACAACATCTTCCCGGTCTGGCCGGAGTCCTACGCCGTCGAGATGACGACGGTCCTCCTGGTCACCCTGGCCATGCTGTTTTTGCCCAAACTGTGGAGCCTCGTTCTGCTTTTTACCCGCAACCGCCGCAAGCTGAAGGCGTTCGGGGGCGTTTTCCGGGTGACGCTCAGCGTGCTTTTCGAGAGCGTGTTCTCGATTTTCACCGCGCCGGTGCTGATGCTTTACCAGAGCAAATTCGTCATCTCCATTCTGGCGAGGAAGAGTGTGGGCTGGCCGCCCCAGCAACGCGATGCGCATGGCTTGAGCTTCAAGGAGGCGTTTCTGGCCCACGGTGGACAGACGTTGGTCGGCATCGTCGCCGGTGCCCTCAGCTATTACTATGTGCCCAGCTTTTTCTGGTGGTTCACCCCGGTCCTCGCTGGCCTCGTTTTCGCCATACCGACCTCCATGATTTCCAGCAGCGCCGGGTTGGGTCTCCTCGCCCGCCGGCTTGGGCTGTTTTTGACGCCGGAGGAATCCCGGGCTCCCCGGGTGATCGAACTCTTACATCGGAATCTCGAGCGCGACTCCGGCGTGGAAGAAAGCAGCTACGGCAAGATCGTCGATCCCGCCGCCTGTGCATTGCATGCGGCATTGCTTCCTCAGCGGCTTCCGAAGAAGCGTCTGCGCCACCAACGGCATGCACTGATGTATCAGTTGGTCGAGGAAGGCCCGGAAACGCTTTCCAGCGCAGAGAAGCGCAGCCTCGTTTCCGATCCGGATACCTTGATGCGGCTGCACACCCTTGCCTGGAGCCGGGGCGAAAGCCATTGACTGACGTCACGGAAGCGATAGAGCGCCATCAAGCCGAGTTACGGCGGTGCAGCCGTTGCCCGGACATGGTGCCGCCGGTGGTCGTGGGTCAGCCGGTCGTCTCGCCGGTGTACCTGGTGGGGCAGGCGCCGGGCGCAAAAGAGGGCGCGCTGGGCAGGCCGTTCGCCTGGACGGCGGGCAGGACGATGTTCCGCTGGTTCGCGAACATCGGCCTGGACGAGGAAACGTTCCGGGAGCGGGTCTACATGGCTGCGGTATGTCGCTGTTTTCCCGGCAAGAACCCCAAGGGCGGAGACCGTGTCCCGGCTCCGCAGGAGATCGAGCGGTGTTCGGTCTGGCTGCATACCGAACTCGATCTGCTCAGGCCGGCGCTGATCATTCCGGTGGGAAAGCTCGCGGCGAGCCGGTTTCTGACGTTCGGGCAGCTCGGCGACGTTGTGGGGAAGCGGCACCGTGTCGAACTCGGAGGGGTAAGAACGGATCTGATTCCGCTGCCGCACCCATCCGGCGCATCCACTTGGCATCGGCGCGAGCCGGGCAGGAGTCTGCTCGAACAGGCGCTGGGGCTCATTCACAGCCATCCCGCATGGCGTTCTTTGTGTGACTGGAATGCACGCTGACAGGGCATTCTGCTGCGAGTTGTGCACAATCGTACGGATCGCCCCGTTTTGTTGAAGGTCTTTGTCCCATGCCGAAGCCGTGTCGGCAAATATTTGTATTAAAAGTCATTTTATGAGAATCTCGAGACGAGGGACGGCGATGCCGTGGCAGTTGACGGAGCTATTCGGGCATATCCCGCATTTTTCCCACAAAGTTATCCACAGGTTATCCGCCCCCTGAACCCATGTCAGCCATGAATGTCCAGGTCAGCCCGGAAGGCAGTCTCGAAGTCCTTTCCAAACTCGAAGTTGGGAAGTTGCTCGACAGCAGCGAGAGCGCTCTTCACGAACTGTTCCGCAATTGTTCGCTCGCGGTGTTGAACTGCGGCGGCCAGGTCGATGACAGCAGGGCGGTGTTCGATAAGTACCGCAACTTCGACATCCGAGTTCTCCCCACGGCGCGCGGCGTGCGCCTGGAACTCATCGACCCCCCGCCGAGCGCTTTCGTGGACGGTGAAATGATCCGTGGGATACGCGAGCACCTGTTCTCGGTGTTGCGGGACATCGTCTATACCCGCTTCGAGATCGTCGGTGATCCCAAATTCGACCTGTCCCAATCGCGGCACATCACCGATGCAGTGTTCCACATCCTCCGCAACGCCAATTGCCTAATCCCCGATGTGCCGCCGAACATGGTGGTGTGCTGGGGTGGTCATTCCATCGACCGCGGCGAGTACGAGTACACCAAGGAAGTCGGCCACGAACTGGGTCTGAGGGGACTGGACGTGTGCACCGGTTGCGGACCGGGTGCGATGAAAGGGCCCATGAAGGGTGCCACCATCGCCCATGCCAAGCAGCGTATCCGGAGCCCGCGCTATGTCGGTATCAGTGAGCCCGGCATCATTGCCGCCGAGCCGCCCAATCCGATCGTCAACGAACTGGTCATCATGCCTGACATCGAAAAGCGCCTGGAGGCCTTCGTGCGGACGGGCCATGGCATCGTCGTGTTTCCTGGCGGTGTGGGTACGGCGGAGGAGGTTTTGCACCTGCTCGGTATCCTGCTGCATCCGGAAAACAAATACCTGCCGTTTCCCCTGGTCTTCACCGGCCCCCGCCACAGCGCTGGCTATTTCGAGCAGATCGACCGCTTCATCGGCGCGACTCTGGGGCAGGAAGCACGGAAGCGCTACCAGATCGTGATCGGCGACCCTGCGCAGGTCGCCCGACGGATGAAAGAAGGCATCGATCTGGTGCGGCAGTTCCGGCGCCACCATGACGACGCCTATTACTATAACTGGCTGCTTCACCTCGAACCGGCGTTTCAGACGCCTTTCGTGCCGAGCCACGAAAACATGGCCGGCCTCGCCCTGCACCGGAACCAGCCTCCTCATGCGCTGGCGGCGAATCTGCGGCGGGCTTTCTCCGGGATCGTCGCGGGGAACGTCAAGGCCGACGGCATCCGCCGGATCGAGCAGGAAGGGCCGTTCGAGATCCGCGGCGACCGTTCGATCCTCGATCCCCTGGACGAATTGCTCGCGACGTTCGTGGCGCAGAAGAGAATGAAGCTGCCGGGGACGAAATACGAGCCGTGTTACCGACTGGTCGCCTGAAGCCGTTCAATGTTTCGCGGCGGGGGCGGGGGACTGGCGGGGTGTCATTTTCTGTACCACGCTGTCGATCCCGTTCTTTTTGAGGATCGTGCGCAGGCGGTCGGCTTCGGCCAGATTCTCATAGGGTCCGATCTTCACGCGGAACCATTCGACGTTTTCTATTTTGACTCTCTCCAGCCGGGCTTTGACCTTGAGCTTGGCCAGTTCGGCACGCATTTTTTCGGCATCGGGCCGCGAGCGGTAGGATCCCGCCTGGACGATGTAGCCGCCACCCGGCGGCGACCTGCCCTGTTCCTCCTCGCGCTTGATGGTCCGGATTTCCGCTTCCGGGATGATTTCTTCCTTTTCCGACAATATCTTGTAGAAGGTAAAGCGGGGGGGAGCGGCTTTCTTGACGGCCGTGGGGGCAGGCGTTTCCAAACGCCTGGCTTCGGTCCCGGTTCCTGTGGGAACCGCCGGCGCCGGCTGGGGGGGAGCTTCCGGCGTAGGGTTCACCGTGGCTGTTTCGGCCTGTCGGGAAAGGATGACATAGGTTCCGGCTCCGGCCGCGAGGCATACCACGACGATGCCCGCCGCCAGCCAGCCCCGCTTGCCTCGGCGCCGTGCCTGGCGGTAACCGGGAACCCTGTGTTTGTAATCCTTAGGCATTGCTACATGGTTTCGGGAGCGGACACGCCCAGCAAGCCGAGACCGTTGGCGATGACCTGCCGTACGGCATCGATCAGATTCAGACGGGCATCTCGCAGGTCGCCGTCCTCGACCAGGAACTGACAGCTATTATAGTAGCCGTGGAATTCCGCGGCGAGGTCGCGCAGATAGTGCACCAGGTGATGCGGGGCGTATTGCAGCGCCGCCTGCTCCACGACTTCCGGGTAGCGCGAGAGGCTGGCCACCAGCGTGAGCTCATGCGGTTCGCAGAGTCTTTCCAGACGACGCATCCCGCGCCCCAGATCCCGTGCCCAGCCTTTCTCGTCGAGCTGGCGGAACACGCTGCATACCCGGGCATGGGCATACTGCACGTAGTAGACGGGATTTTCGTTGGTTCGCGAGGTGGCCAGCTTGAGATCGAAGTCCATGTGCTGGTCGGATTTGCGCATCACATAGAAGAAGCGTGCCGCATCCTTGCCGACCTCGTTGCGGAGCTGGCGGAGGGTCACGAACTCCCCGGAGCGGGTGGACATCTGCACCCGCTCCGTACCCCGGTACAGCACGGCGAACTGTACCAGCAGCACCTCCAGTTTGCTGGCATCGCCCCCCAGTGCCTGGATGGCGGCCTTGACGCGGGGGATGTAGCCGTGATGGTCGGCACCCCAGACGTTGACGATACGGTCGAAGCCGCGTTCCAGCTTGTTCAGGTGATAGGCGACGTCGGAGGCGAAATAAGTGGTCTGGCCGTTCTCTCGCACCAAGACCCGGTCCTTTTCGTCGCCCAGCCGGGTGGAAGCGAACCACTGCGCCCCGTCCTTCTCATAGACGTAGCCCGAGGACTTGAGTCTTTCCAGGGCACGTTCCACGGCTCCGGTTTCGGTGAGACTCTGTTCTGAGAACCATTCCTGGTAATGGGTGCCGAATTCGCCCAGATCGTCGCGGATGTCGTCGAGGATGCTGTCCAGGCCGGCGTTGAACACCTCGCAGTAACGCTCGGGGCCGAGGAGGTTTTTCGACTTGCTCACCACGGCGTCGATATATTCCTCCTTATCTCCCCCCTGGGGCTCGTCCGGCGGCAGTCCCAAGAGGACTTCGTCGGCGGACGTCCGGTAACGCTCGCCCTGGGTACGGTAAAGATCGGAGGCGATGTCGCGGACGTATTCGCCGCGGTAACCGTTGGCCGGAAAAGGCAGCACTTCCCCGCAGTTTTCCAGGTAACGCAGCCAGACGCTGGCGGCCAGGATGTCCATCTGCCGGCCGGCGTCGTTGACGTAGTATTCCCGGTGGACGTCGAAACCCGCCGCTTCGAGCAGGTCGGCGACGACGGCGCCATAGGCGGCGCCGCGGCCATGGCCGACGTGGAGGGGGCCGGTGGGATTGGCGGACACGAATTCGACCTGCACCCGCTGTCCCGCACCGATGCTGCTGCGGCCGAAGCCGGGACCCTGACCGTGTATATCGGCGATGACCCGGTGCTGGGCGATCGCATCCAGGAAGAAGTTGATGAAGCCGGGGCCCGCGATTTCGGTGCGGATGACCGCCGGGTCCTCGGGCAGTGCGGCGCGGATTTTTTCCGCCAGCCGCCGCGGGTCGCAACGGGCGGATTTGGCCAACAGCATGGCGGTGTTGGCCGCGAAATCGCCGTGCGCCGGATCACGGGTGCGTTCGATCTGAAGAGGTACTTCCTGGTCGGCGGGGAGGTCGCCGGCTGTTTTGAGTCGCTCCAGCGCACTACGGAGCAGGGTTTCCAGACGCTTTTTCATGAACGGGGAGCCGGACAAAGGGAGAATGGTGAAAAAGCGATTATTATCCTATAAAGGCACGCCTGCCGCCCAATACGACGGGCAGGTCTTTCACCATCGGAGATGATCAATCGTCATGACCACACGGGATATTTTTCATCGCCTCCGCGTGGGGCTGGCCTTGCTCGCCGGTTTCCTGGTGGGCAAACTGCTCGGAGGGCATTTCGGTCACCATGCTTCCGAGTTTTTCATCGGCGGCTTTATGTTGGGCTTCCTGCTGACCCATGCGCTCTACTGGGTCATTGACAGGGCATTCGGCCGCCGCGCGCCGCTCTGAGGACTGGCCTGGGCCGGCGGATGCAGGGGGGCGAGCGCGACCGGACCGCGGTTCTCCGCTCTGGCTTTGCCGAGATCGGTGGTGACGATCGCGGCCCACAAGGCCGCACCGTTCCATTCCGTCCGGGGATATCCATAAAGCGCCCGGCCGAGTGCTTGGACGGCGTGCTTGAGCTCGCCTTGGGAGTGTCCGGCAATCCCTTCCAGCGAAGCGTCACAGTCGGGCCAGCGCTGCGCGGCCCAGTCGAGCAGGGCCCGGCGGGCACGGCCTGGATCGTTGGCGGCACAGGCCTCCTTCAGTTCGCGCATGAGCCGTGAACCGGAAAGCTGCGGGGATTCCGATGGCTTCATGACGGTTTTCTCCTGGCTCCACCGGGCCGTTCGCCACCACAGGCCGGCGGTGATCAGCCATCCTCCGGCGAGGAAGAGGCAGAGCCAGAACCAGATCGGCGAGTCCGCTCGGCCGCTTTCTGGTTCGCCGCCCTTGACGGGCGGGGTACCTGCCGTCTCCTGTGCGGATGCAGGCGTCGGTTCCGGGACCGGCTGGATCGGCGCTGCAGCACCTGCGGCGACTTCGATCTCGCGTTCGGGAAGACGGGCCACTTCCATTCTTTCGGCCGCGGTGTTCCACCACGGCACCTCGATGGCGGGAAGGAGGTAGCGGCCCGGTCTGTCGGGGACCAGGGCCGTCTTCTCCTGGCGGGTGCTGAGGAGCCCCGTGCCTTGCCGCTGCTCGTCGAGGGCCGGCTGATCGGGATAGCGCCGGATGTCCTCCGGCAGTCCCGCCAGGCCGAGTTCCGGCAGCACCCCCACGGTGGCCCCTTGCGCCCTGAGCGTGAGGGTGCGGGTGAGCGGCTGGCCAGTCTCTATCCGACCGGTATCGGGTGACAAGGTCTCCTCCAGCGTCACGTTTTGCGCGGGTAGCCAGTGCTTGCCGGAAAATGCGGCGGGTGCCGGCCGCACCTGCAGCTCTATGGCCTTGGAACGCAGGCTAACGGTCTTCATCGGCCGGCCGAAGAACGGGTTGAAGCCGCCCCGTCCGCTGGCCTGTACTTCGGCGTCCAGGGTCAGCGGCGGGATGAGCAGGGGGCCGCTCTTCTGCGGGAAGATCGCATAGCGGATTTCGGTCGCCGAGTAGGTCGCGCCGTTGCGTTCCGTCGAGTAATTGTGTTTGTCTCCCAGCTGCTGCACCAGCGCATCGGGAATCTCCAAGGGGCTCAACCGGGCGCCGCCCAGACGGGTCCGGTAGAGCACCCGCACCGTGTAGATCACCTGCGCCTGGACGTACGGGTTCTTCGGCGAGACGTCGACTTCGATCAGCAACGCGTCGTCGCCCGCACTACCCGCCGGTCCCGGCGCCGGCCGATCGGTGACCGTCACCGTCAAGGGCTTGGAGCGGTCGTCGCCGAAGGCGATGGGCGGCACGGTCAGTGTGCCGGCCTGCTTGGCGACGACCGTGACGGTCCATTCGAAGGTGCGGCTGACCTTGCCGTTGACCATCGAGATCTGGCTGTTCTGACTTTGGCTCAGTACCCGGAAATCCCGGCTCAGCGGCGTGAAGTCCGGCTCACCGTCCGGCGATTCGTCGGCGCTGAAGGTGAGGTTGAAGGACTCGTCGACGGAGACTGGCTCGCGGTCGGCTGTGACGATGATCTCCGTTGCCAGGACGGCGCCGCTCCAGCCCAGCCAAAGCAGTAGGCCAAGGATGAGCGGGCCCCATGCGCGCAAGCCTCGTGCCGCCATGCTCACTGCCCTCCCGTGCCCTGCTGGCGTTGCCGATACTGGTAAAGGAATTTGCGCCGCAGCAGGCCGCCGGGGTCGTCCGGGATGCGTTTGAGCCATTGTTCGGTGGCCTGCTCCTTTTCCTGCTCGGTCTGGGATTCGGATTGCTGCATCGGCTTTTCCTGGGTTTCTCGTTCTTCCGCCGGTGGCTCGCCGGACTGGGGGGTCGGCGATGCACCATGGGTTTGGTCCGGTGCTTCCGGCTCGGGGGTTTGCCGTTCACCGTCTTTCTGGCCGGGCGGCGGCTCGGGTGGTGTTTCGTTTGGTCTGGATTCTTCCTCGGACGGGTCTGGCCGTCGTTCCGGCGAATCTCTGCCGCGGTCGTTCGGATCCTGTTGCTGATCGTCCTTCGGATTCTGGTCCCGGTCATGGGAACCGGATGGCTGTTTCTGCTGTTCCCGTCGCTTCAGTGCGTCTTCCACGACTGCGCGGTTGTGGCGAATGTCTTCGTCGTCGGGGGCGAGCCGTTCGGCCTGTTCGTAGGCTTCCAGTGCCTCCTCGAGCCTGCCTGCTTTCGCCAGCGCGTTGCCCCGGTTGTAAGCGGCGTCGGCGCCATCCAGTCCTTCCAGCGCCCGCGCCGCTTCCTCGTATTTGCCGGCGCGGTACTCGGCAGCGCTCTTCCAGGCCGGGTCGTGAAAGCCGGTGGCGGCCTGGTCGAATCGTCCGGCTTCGAAGGCTTCCGCCGCCCGCTGGTCCGGCGTCTTCCAGAGCCCCTGCCAGTCCAGTGCGTGGGCGGGGTCAGGCCAGGGCAATGCAAGCACCAGCGCGGCGAGCCAGCCGCGACGGAAGCCCAGGGCCGCCAAAGGCAAGACCAGCAGGAGCAGCCAGGGGCCGCGGTCTTCCCACAGCTCCAGCTCGCTGGCCGCCTCCCTGTCCTCGTGGCGGCGGGCGTTTTGTTCGAAGAAGGTGGTGAGGGCATCGGTGGTCGCGGCGCCGGAGTTCAATTCGAGGTAACGCCCGCCGCCCTGGGCCGCCAGTTCGCGCAGCGCAGGCGCATCCAGGCGCGACAGTTCGATTTCGCCGCTGGCTCCTTTGCGGAAGCCACCGTTTCGCAGCGGTATGGGGGCGCCCGCTTCGGTACCGACCCCCAGTACCGAAATCCGGAAGCCTTCGCCGTGCAGTTCCGCTGCCAGCTCCGCGGCCGCCGGGTCCGCCCGGACCGCGGCTAGCAGAATGTCGCCGTGGCGGAAACCGGCATCGCGCAGGAGCTGCGCGGCCAGTGTCAGCGCCCGGCCGGCATCGTGGCCGGTGGCCGGTACCAGATCGGAGCTCAGGGCCGGAAGCTGGGCGTCGATGGTGTCGACGTCGTCGGTCAACGGCGTGACCGTGAAAGCATCACCGCCGTAGACGAGCAGTGCCGTCTGGCCGTCCTTGCGGCGTTTCAGCAGGTCGGTGACCGCGTAGCGCAACCGGGTGAGGCGGGAGGGTCGAAGGTCCGTCGCGTCCACCGCCGGAGACAGCTCCAGCGCGATCACCAATGCCGACTGGTTTCGGAAGGCCGGCATCGGCTGGCGTTCCCACGTGGGGCCGGCCGCTGCCAGGATCGCCAGGGCGCCGACGATCGTACCCAGCCACCACGGCAGCTTGCCGTTCCGCCCCGGCGTACCGGTCAACAGATGAGGCAGTAGCACCTCGTCGCAAATCTTGGCCCAGTCGCCTCCGCCCTGGCTGCGGCGATACCAGTAACCGAGTGCCAGCATCAGGGGAATCCAGGCCAGCAGCCAGAGCGGACGCAGGAAATGAAACTCCGTCACGTGGCGTTCCTCCCGCGCAGCCACAACGCACCGGCACCGGCCAGCAGCCCGAGTCCCAGCGGCCAGGGATAGAGTTCGTCCCGGGGGCGGAAATAGCGGGCATCACGCGCGATGGGTTCGAGTCGGTCCAGCAGGGCGTAGATCCTGTCCAATTCCTCGGTATTGCGGGCGCGGAAATAGCGTCCCCCGGTCTTCTCCGCGATGGCGGTCATCGCGGCCTCGTCCAGGTCCTCGGACGGATTGACCCGGCGGGTGCCGAAAAAGTCGCGCACGATCATTTCGTCCGCGCCGACGCCGATGGTGTAGATCTTCAGCCCTTCCCGCGCCGCCAGCTCGGCGGCCTGCAGCGGCTGGACCTGGCCGGCGGTGTTGGCGCCGTCGCTGAGCAGGATCAGCACCCGCTGGTCGGCCGGGTTGTCGCGCAGGCGCTTGATCGCCAGGCCGATGGCATCGCCGATCGCGGTCTTGTCGCCGGCCAGGCCGATCGCCGCCTCATCGAGCAGCTTCTCGACGGTCTTGCGGTCGAAGGTGAGCGGCACCTGGAGATAGGCCTGTTCGCCGAACAGGATCAGACCGATCCGGTCGCCGCTGCGGCGTTCGATGAAAGCGCTCGCGACCCGCTTGACCGCCTCGAGCCGGTTGGAAACCTCCCCGTCGACCACGAAATCCTCGATGTCCATGCTGCCAGACAAGTCCACCGCCAGCATCAGGTCGCGCCCGCTCACGGTCTGCTCGATCGGTTCGCCCAGCCACTGCGGGCGGGCGGCGGCGGCCACCAGCAGTAGCCAGCCCACCACGGCCAGGATCAGGGGCGCGCGGCTGCCCGGCATCGTGCTCCCCGCGGCTCCCAGATCGGCGAACTCGCCGGCGAAAGCAACCCGCAGCGCTGCTTCGCCGCCGCGCGGCGCGGGTTTCCAGAACCGATGCACGAGGAGCGGCGCGGGCAGGACGAGGAACAGCAGAGGCCAGGCGAATTCGAACATGGCAGTGAAGCTCAGGGCGGGTATCGCCGGGATCGGGGAAGTTTGCGCGCCCAGCTCCGGCAGAGGGCAAACAGGACATCCAGTTGCACTGCGCCGCCGGGGCGGTAAGGAGCGTCGATCAGGCAGCGGCCGGGGCCATCGCGGAACTGGCGACCGCCCAATACGGCGTCCAGCCGTTCCAGCCACGCCGGGCCGGTCAATCCCGCCACGTCCTCACGCGGATAGAGTGTGAGGCAGGCGCGCCGCAGCAGGATCGAGACCCGCGCGATCTTCTCGGCCGGTTCGAGCTCGTCCGATGCCTCGATTACGGCCAGCTCGCGCAGCAGTGCCGCCCGGAACGGGTTGCGGATGAGGCGCCGCCATGCGATCCACAGGGTCAGGATCAGCGCCAGGACGAGCAGCGGCGCCAGGTACCAGCCGGGCGCTGGAGGCCACCCGCCGACCGGCGGGGGCAGATGGATGTCACGGAGATCGAGCTGCTGTTCCATGCTCTCAGCGTGTTTTCGACGAGGCGCGCAGCGACCGCTGCAGGAAAGCCAGCGGATCGTCGGCGGTGGAACATTCGAGCCAGCGCATGCCGCGGCCGCGGGCGAAACGCTCCAGTGCGCCGCGGCGCGTTTCGAATTTCGCGCGCCAGCGCTCGGCGCTGCGGCGGCCGGCGTCGAAGGCCGTTTCCCGGACCGTGTCGCTGACCCGGAAATGGCCGGATTTCGGCAATTCCGCCTCCAGAGGATCGTACACGAACACCAACACCACCGAGGAATGCCGCGCCAGGGCACTCAAGGCGGTCTGCGCGGCGGCGTCGAAGCCGCGGAAGTCGCTGAGCACGAACACCAAAGTCCCCGGTTTCGCGTGCTGCTGTAAGTGCTTCATGGCCATGGCCGGTACGGTTTCGGACGCCGTTGCCGGCAACGCCGGAGCCTGCGCCTCCGCCAGCTGCCGGATGAGGCGAAGCACCCCGCGCTGGCCGTGCTCTGGCTTGAACTCGCTGCAGCCGTGATCGGAAAAGATCTGGCCGCCCACCCGGTCGCCGTGGTGGCTTGCGCTCCAGGCCAGGAGGGAAGCGAGCTGAGCGACGCGCACCGATTTGAACGCCCCGCGGGTGGCGAACCACATCGCCGCGCGGTAGTCCACCGACAGCATCACCGGCCGCTCGCGTTCTTCCCGGAACAGCTTGGTGTGGGTCCGGCCGGTCCGCGCCGTGACCCGCCAGTCTAGGTTGCGAACGTCGTCGCCCGGGGCATAGGGGCGGGATTCCGCGAATTCCATGCCGCGGGCCTTGAAGCGTGACAGGTAGCCGCCGCTCTCCACCGCCTTCACCGCGATCCGGTACAGCCCGATGCCGGAGGCCGGATGGTTCAGGCGGATCAGCCCGGCCAGCGAAGGGCGGACCAGGTCGGCGGTAGGGCCAGCCGGGTGTGGCATACTGCTCATCGGATGCGGAGTGGAAGAGGCGGAACGCGGTACGAAGCGGAATTCGGCAGGGGCTCGATGCCTCGGTGAGAAAGAATTAAAGCGCTCCAGAGCGGCGGGGTCAAATGAGGTTTGCCGGTCGGCCCGAAAGTCGCAGCCCCTTTGCTTTAATTCTCCCCCAGGAGCGGTATTCGTTCGGCGCATCCCCATGCCGAACCCTTCGGGCGCCACCCGGGCAAACCGGCTTTCCTGTCGATTCATGCATCGACCCCGAGGGCGCCGGGCACGAGAGCCCGGCATGAACCCTCACGCCGTGTCGGTACACTGTCCCGTCACCGGGTTGTCCATCCACCCTTGTCATGAATCGCCCAATCCCTTCGATTCTGCTCCCCCTTTGCCTGGCCGCCTGTACTGCCGCGGTGGACGGTCTGGAGGGCACCGCTGTACCCCGTGTTTCCAGAGTTTTGTTACATTAGAGACAAACAGAACGCTCATCGGCTCTCTGGTTTACGGTGCGTGGGCAGCCCGCAGGAGCCGCCGTCGCGGTTCGCGATTCCGGCGAGTCGCGGCCGTCCGGTGGGGAATTCGACGCCGAGGTATTGCGGCCTCGGCAGCGTGAGTTGCAGGCCCTACCGGTACGGCGCTGGCATTCAGTGCCATCGAGGTTCGAGTCAGGCCATTGAATTTCAAGGAAGCCAGCGAGGCATCGGCGCCTGGATGGCATCGCAAGTCTGGGGAGAGGAATGAACGAAACGGATGACCGGCAAGCCCGTATCTTGATCGTCGATGACGCCTTGGCGAACGTCGGCCTGTTGCTGGACGCCCTGGAACCCGAGTTCGACGTCCAGTTCGCGACGTCCGGGGCCGAGGCGTTATTTCTGTTGGAAGCGGGGGCGCAGCCCGACCTCATCCTCCTCGACGTGGCGATGCCGGACATGGACGGCTTCGAGGTTTGCCGGCGGCTCAAGGCGGACGGGAGGACCCGCGACATCCCGGTCATCTTCCTGACCGCCGAGGATGGGGAACACGACGAAACCTTCGGCTTGGCTCTCGGGGCGGTGGACTACATCGCCAAGTCGTCTCCCATGGCCATCGTGAAGGCGCGGTTGCGCAACCATGCCAGACTGGTCATGCAGGAACGGCGCCTGCAGCGGGAGATCGCCGAGCACAAGGCAGCCCGGGAGCAGCTGCAAGTGGCCGGAATGGTGTTCAGCGCCTCCAGCGAAGGCATGCTGCTGGTGAATGCCGACAACCGGATCGTGGCGGTCAACCCCGCTTTCGTCGCCCTCACCGGATACGGGCCGGAAGACGTGGTCGGCAAGGACCCGAAGCTGCTGCAATCGGGGCGGCACGGTCCCGCCTTTTACCAGGCCATGTGGGCGGCCCTCGAGGCTACCGGAACCTGGCGCGGCGAGATCTGGAACAGGCGCAGGAACGGCGAGGAATACGCCGAGCATCTCACCATCAACACGATTTACGACGAAGCCGGCAAAGTCCACCTACGCGTCGCCCTGTTCTCCGACATCACCGAGAAAAAGGCGTCGGAAGCCCTGATCGAGTTCCAGTCCTGCTACGACGCCCTGACCCGGTTGCCCAACCGACGGTTGTTCGCCGAGCGCCTGGCACTGGCCAGTGAACGGGCGCACCGCGACCGCGGCCGCGTGGCGCTGTTATACATCGATCTGGATCATTTCAAGGAGGTCAACGACACACTGGGGCACCACCAGGGTGATGCCCTGCTGGTCCAGGTGGCCCACCGCGTCCGGCGCTGTGTCCGCGAGTCGGAGACCGTAACCGTCGCCAGGCTCGGGGGCGACGAGTTTACCGTGATCGTACCGGACTTCGAAGGCATGGATGAGGTCGAGCGGCTGGCACGCGCCATCATCGACAGCCTGAGCGAGCCTTTCCGCCTCGGGGATCAACTCGCCCATGTTTCCGCGAGCATAGGTATCACCGTCTTTCCGGACGACGCCGCCGACACCGACGGTCTTTTGCGGAATGCCGATCAAGCGATGTATGCGGCCAAGCGGGCGGGGCGCAACGGTTACCAGGCGTTCAATCCGGAGATGCAGCGCGCCATGTCGATGCGGGTACGCCTGAGCCAGGCGCTGCGGGACGCGGTGCAGGCGGGTCAGTTGCGTTTGCATTACCAACCCATCGTCGAACTGGCGTCCGGACGGGTACGCAAGGCCGAGGCCCTGTTGCGGTGGGAGCATCCCGAGTTCGGCGAGGTGAGTCCCGCCGCCTTCATACCGATCGCCGAAGACTGTGGCAGCATACATTGCATCGGCGATTGGGTGTTCGAGCGGGCGGCTTGCCAGGCGGCCCGCTGGCGGAGCCGGTTCGGGACCGATTTCCAGGTCAGCATCAATGTCTCGCCCCGGCAGTTTCAAGCCGGCGGCAGGGATTTCGGTCGCTGGCTGGAACGGCTGGGGGAACTCGGGCTGGATGGAAGTATGCTGGCGCTCGAAATCACCGAGACGCTGCTGATGGATACGGACCAGGCGATCGCCGACAAGCTCGCCCAGTTTCGGGCCGCGGGTGTGCAGATTGCGCTCGACGATTTCGGGACGGGGTATTCTTCGCTTGCGTATCTCAAGGAATTCAGAATCGATTACCTCAAAATCGACCGGACGTTCGTTCGGGACATGACGCCGGATTCCAAGAGCTTCTTGTTGTCGGAAGCCATCGTAACGATGGCGCACCGGCTGGGCTTGAAGGTCATCGCGGAAGGGGTGGAAACTCCGCAGCAGTACGCGCTGCTCGAGCGCATCCGCTGTGATTACTTCCAGGGATACCTGTTTTCCAGGCCGCTGCCGGAGGATGCGTTCGAGGGCTTGCTGCGATCGGCCTCCTGCGAGGCTGTATGTCCATGAACGGCCGAAACTGACGGAGGCGGCCATGGTCGTATTTTTGGTGCACCTTTTCTTTACGGCGGCACTGCTGCTGGTGGTGGCCCATCTGGTGCGTGGCGTGGAGGTGGAAGGCTGGGGGCCGGCGATCCTGGGCGCGATCATGCTCGGCCTGGTGAATGCGTTCGTAAGGCCGGTCATGGTGCTGCTGACCCTGCCGTTCACGATTCTGAGCTTCGGGCTGTTCCTCCTGGTGATCAACGCCTCGATGCTGTGGCTGGTGTCGGTGCTGGTGCCGGGCATAAGGGTCAGGGATTTCGCTTCGGCCTTGCTGGGGAGTCTCCTGCTCACGCTGCTCAACCTGGGCGTCGCTTCGCTCCTGGGGCCGGTCTAAGCCCGTTCGTCCTTGGTTCAGGCCGGCGGGAGGAAGCGCTGCAAGACGTCGTCCAGGAAATTCCAGCCGCGGTCGCTACAGCGAATCACGCCGCCATGGCGTTCGAGGAGCCCTTCTTGCAGGCATTCCGACAGGGCGGGTTCCAGGGCGCATGCGGTCAGTCCGGTGCGTTCGGTGAAGCTTGCGAGTTCGAAACCTTCCCGCAGCCGCAACTGGTTCATCAGGAATTCGAAGGGCAGGCTCGCATCGTCCACGACGTGCTCGCCGCCCAGACCCTGGGTTTCCAGGTATCGCGCGGGATGGCGGGTCTTCCACAGGCGCGTGATCCGACCCGATGCCGGGTCGGTGACCTTGCCGTGGGCGCCGGCGCCCACCCCCAGATAGTCGCCGAAACGCCAGTAGTTGACGTTGTGGCGGCAGCGGAAGCCGTCGCGGGCATAGGCCGAGATTTCGTAATGGCCGTAGCCGGCATCGGCCAGCAGTGCCTGGCCGGCGCGCTGGATGTCCCAAACCGCGTCCGCCTCCGGCAATGCAGGGGGGGAGCGGTGGAACAATGTGTTGGGTTCGAGCGTGAGCTGGTAATAGGAGACATGGGTCGGCCGCTGGGCGATGGCCGTTTCCACATCCCGTTTCGCCTGGGCGATGGTCTGTCCGGGCAGGCCGAACATCAGGTCGAGGTTGAAGTTGGTGAATCCGGCTTCGCGGGCCATCGCCGCGGCCTCGACGGCGGCGCGGCCGTCGTGGATGCGGCCCAGCGCGGTCAGTTTGGCATCGTCGAAGCTCTGCACGCCGATCGACAGGCGGTTGACGCCGGCTTCGCGGAAGCCCTTGAACTTGGCGGTTTCCGCCGTGCCGGGATTGGCTTCGAGCGTGATTTCCGCGTCGCTGGCCAGGGCGATGCGCGACCTGACACCCTCCAGCAGCAGGCCGACGGCTTCGGGACTCAGCAGGCTGGGCGTGCCGCCTCCGATGAAGACCGATTCGACGCAGCGGCCGGTCACCCTGTCTGCGTCCCGCGCCAGATCGTTCAGCAAGGCCGCGATATAATCGCGCTCCGGCAGTCCTCCCTCGAGGCGGTGGGAGTTGAAGTCGCAGTACGGACACTTGCGCACGCACCAGGGCACGTGGACGTAGAGTCCCAAGGGTGGTGGTTTCAGCATGGACGGGGCCGTGCGTCCCGGTCGACTTGCATTTCGTACAAACTTTCGTATCTTACGCGCAACATGACGAGCCTGATTCAAGTTCAAGAACTCTATAGGTATTACGGCGATCACTGCGCTGTGAACAATGTGAGCTTCACGCTGGAGAAAGGCGAGATTCTCGGGTTTCTCGGCCCCAATGGCGCCGGTAAGTCCTCGACCATGCAGATGATCTGCGGGAACCTCGCGCCGACTTCCGGCCAGATCCTGATCAACGGGATCGACATCCTCGACCAGCCACGCGAAGCCAAGCGCGAGCTCGGCTACCTTCCGGAGATTCCGCCAGTCTATCGGGATCTGACCGTGGATGAATACCTGGAGTTCTGCGCCCGGCTCCACGGGATCCACCGGGACCGGTCGCGCCGCGCGGTCGACACCGCGAAGGAGCGTTGCGGTCTGACCGAGGTGGGGCCGCGCCTCATCAACAACCTGTCGAAGGGTTACCAGCAGCGTGTCGGCATCGCCCAGGCCATCGTACACATGCCGGCGGTGATCGTGCTGGACGAGCCCACCGTGGGCCTGGACCCGATCCAGATCCGCGAGATCCGCGAGCTGATCCGGGAACTGGGCCGCGAGCACGGGGTGATCCTGTCCACCCACATTCTGCCGGAAGTGCAAGAGTCCTGCACCCACGTCCAGATCATCCACAAGGGCAGGCTGGTGCTCAACGGCACCATCGCCAGCCTGGAGCAGCGGATGCGCGCCTCCAGCCTCGTGGTGGCGACCTGTGAGCCGGCCGACGTACGGCAACTCTACAGCGTGGAGGGTGTGCAGTCCATCGAGGAGACCGGCCACAACCGCTACCGCATTTTTCACGACAAGGACAAGGACCCGGCGGTCCGGATCGCCGAGATCGTGGTGGGCGCCGGCTGGGGCCTGGCCGAACTGGTACCGGAGCGGCGCAGCATGGAGCAGATCTTCATCGATATCACCCAGACCAGTCCGCAGGGCGAGGAGCAGACGGCATGATGGCGTTCACGATCGCAGCGCGCGAATTGCGCACCCTCTTTCTGTCGCCGTTGGCCTGGTCCGTGCTCGGCGTGATCCAGATCATCCTGGGCTATATGTTCCTGGCCCAGCTCGATTATTTCCTGATGGTCCAGCCGCGCATGGCCGGCATGGAGGACGTTCCGGGCGTGACGGACCTTATCGTGGCTCCGTTGTTCGGCAATGCCGGCGTCATTCTCCTTCTGGTGACCCCGCTGCTCACCATGCGCCTGATCAGCGAGGAACGCCGCAACCGGACCCTGAGCCTGCTGTTCACCGCGCCGGTGTCGATGACCGACATCATCGTGGGCAAATACCTGGGCGTGTTCTTCTTCCTGCTGATCATGGTCGGCATGCTGGCGCTGATGCCGCTGTCCCTGCTGATGGGCGGCGCGCTCGATCTCGGCAAGCTGGCTTCCTGTATCCTGGCCTTGGTGCTGTTGCTGGCCGGTTTCGCAGCGGTGGGCCTTTACATCTCGGCTTCGTCCAACCAGCCGACGGTGGCGGCGGTGGCGACCTTCGGCGCCTTGCTGCTGCTGTGGATCATCGACTGGACGGGCGGTGCGGAAGGAAACGCCAATGGCGTGCTGCAGTACCTATCCCTGCTGAGGCACTACGAGGCCTTGTTGAAAGGTTTGGTTTCGACCACCGACCTGATCTATTTCCTCCTGTTCATCCTGACGTTCCTGGTGCTGAGCGTCCATCGTCTGGATAACGACCGGCTGCAAAAATGAAGATCAACCGCAAGACTCACATGGAGCTACGGCTCCAGAACCTGACGTTCACCCTGTTGTTTCTCGGCGTGGTGGCGCTGGTCGCCTGGCTGAGCACCCGCTATTCCGCGCAGTTCGATTGGACCGCCGCCCACCGACACACACTGTCGGAAGCCAGCGTCAAGGTGCTGGACATGCTGAAGGATCCGGTCCGGGTGACGGCCTACGCCCGTGAAACCAAGAGCCTGCGCGATCAGATCAGCGACCAGGTCGGCCGCTACAGCCGTCGCAAGAAAGATCTGAGCCTGAATTTCGTCAACCCCGATACCCAGCCGGACAAGGTGCGGGAACTCGGCATCTCGGTCGACGGCGAACTGGTCATCGAATACCAGGGCCGCAGCGAAAACGTGCAGGAGGCGAACGAGACCACCATCACCAATGCGCTGCAGCGCCTGGCCCGGGCCAAGGACCAGCGCATCGTGTTCCTGGAAGGCCACGGCGAGCGCTCGCCCACCGAACGTGCCAACCACGATCTGGGCCAGTTCGGTGACGAGCTGGGGCGCAAGGGCCTCACCGTATCCACGGTGAACCTGGGGGTCACGCCGAAGATTCCCGACAACACCGACGTACTGGTCATCGCCGGCCCGAACGCCAACCTGCTGCCGGGCGAGGTGAGCCTGATCGGTGACTGGGTGAAGCAGGGCGGCAATCTCCTGTGGATGATCGATTCCGACAACCTCAAGGGTCTCGGGCCACTCGCCCAGCAGCTCGGCATACAGGTGCTGCGGGGCACGGTGGTGGATGCCTCCACCCAGTTGTTCGGCATCGACGATCCCACCTTCGCCCTGGTCGCCGAATATCCGCCGCACGCCATCACCTACGGCTTCCAGACCATGACCCTGTTCCCGTCGGCGCTGGCGTTGGATGCGGTGCAGGACAACCATGACTTCGAGCGCGAGGCGCTGCTGAACACCCTCTCCCGCTCCTGGACCGAGACCGGCCCCATCGAGGGCAAGATTCAGTTCGATGCCGACAAAGGCGAACGCCAGGGCCCGCTGCACATCGCCTACGTCCTGACCCGCGAGCTCAAGCCCGAGCCGAAGGGGGAAGAAAAGAAGGAGGGCGCCGAGGCGGGCAAGCCGCGGGAACAGCGCATCGTGGTGATCGGCGACGGCGATTTCCTGTCCAACGCCTTTCTCGGCAACGGCGGCAATCTCAATCTGGGCCTCAACATGATCAACTGGCTGAGCCAGAACGACCAGTTCATCAACATTCCTGCCAAGACTTCGCCGGACCGCGATCTGCAGCTCACTCCGCTGGCTTCGGGCATCATCGGTTTCGGGTTCCTGATCGTGCTCCCTGTGGCATTGATCGGCAGCGGCGTGCTGATCTGGTGGCGGCGGCGCCAGCGTTGAGGGTCGAGGTCGCGGCGGCTCTGGTTCGGACGTTCCGGGAGCCGTCGTCTGCCTCGGCTTCCGGTTATTTGGTGGAGGGACTATGAAATCTCGTATGCTGCTCAATCTTTCGCTGCTGGCCGTCTTGGCGGTGCTCGGCGCCGTCGCCTATTTCGAGCCCGGCAAGAAGGAGCCCGCCGAGACGCCGCTGACAGGCGTGGAGACTGACAAGGTCGATACTCTGACCCTGCAGCGGGGGGACAAGACCATCGTCCTGGCGAAGAAGGGAGGACATTGGTGGGTGTCGGCGCCGTTTTCCGCTCCGGCCAACGAGTTCCGGGTCCGCCAGCTGCTGGAGATCGCCAAAACCCCCAGCGACGCCAGCTATCCGCTCAAGCCGGACGAACTGGCCAAATTCGAGCTGGACAAGCCCCTCGCCAGCCTGACCCTGGGAGATGTGGTGCTGGTCTTCGGCGGAGCCGATCCCATCAACATGCGGCGCTACGTTCGCATCGGGGATACGCTGCACCTGGTGCGCGATGATTTCTCGCGGCACCTGACGGCGCAGGCGACGGATTACGTCGACAAGAAACTGCTGCCCGAGGACGCGCGGATCCAGGAGATCGCCTTGCCGGAATGGAAAGCCCGGCTGGGGCAGGATGGCAAATGGGTCTTCGAGACGCCGCAGGAAGGCGGAGAGACCCTCATCGGCGAGCTGCTGACCCAGTGGCAGGCGGCACGTGCGATCGACGTCAAGCACCTGGACAAGGCGGCTGAAGGGCAGAAACTCCACATCGGATTGGCGAACGGGGAGTCGGTGGATTTCGTCATCGTCCAGCGCGAACCCGAGTTGCTGCTGGTTCGCCCGGATTACGGGCTCCAGTATGAGGTCGTGGGCGAGCCAGCCAAGCGCCTGCTCAGCCTGAATCCCAAACCTGCCGAGACCCGGACCGAGGAAGCGTCCCCGTCGGCTTCACCGGTCCCCCAGGCCCCAACGGACGAGGGCGGGGCCGAGGAAATCGAGGCAGACTGAAGACGGGGCGTGTCCCTTCCGGCCCGTCGCCACAGGCAACGCTACGCCTTTCGTTCGGACCGGTCCCGGTCGCCCCGCTCGAGCCGGTCCGATGCTGTTCAACTCCTACGAATTCCTGTTCTTTTACCTGCCGACGGTGCTTGCCGGCTTCTATGCCCTGCGGCGGCACCGCAGCGATCTTGCCCTCGCCTGGCTGGCGTTGGCTTCGCTGTTCTTCTACGGTTGGTGGAATCCGAAGTATGTCCTGCTGTTGCTGGTTTCCGTCGGTTTCAATTTTCTCGCCGGGCGCCACATCAGTCTGATGCCGCAAGGGTCGAAGGCGCGACGTTGGCTGCTGGCCGGTTCCATCGCCGTCGACCTCGTCGTGCTGGGCTACTACAAATACGCCAATTTTTTCGTGCGCGCCGTGAACGATCTGTCCGGCGCCCACTGGGGTTTCGAGGAGATCGTGCTGCCACTGGGCATCTCCTTCTTCACCTTCACCCAGATCGCCTTCCTGGTCGATGCGTACCGGGGTCGGGCGCGGGAATACCGTTTCGTGCCTTATCTTCTGTTCGTCACGTATTTTCCCCACCTGATCGCCGGTCCCGTCCTGCATCACGGCGAGATGATGCCGCAGTTTTCCCGGGACCCGGGTGGCCGACGGATCGCCGACGATTTCGCCACGGGATTCACCCTGTTCCTGTTTGGTCTGTTCAAGAAGACGGTGCTGGCCGACGGCATCGCGCCCCATGCCCAGCAGTTGTTCTCGGCGGCGCAGAGCCAGCCGCCGATGTTCCTGGAAAGCTGGACAGGCGCCCTCGCCTATACTTTCCAGCTCTATTTCGACTTTTCCGGGTATTCCGACATGGCGATCGGCCTGTCGCTGCTGTTCGGAATCCGTTTGCCCGTCAACTTTGATTCCCCCTACAAGGCGACGGACATCGCCGATTTCTGGCGGCGCTGGCATATGACGCTGTCCCGTTTCCTGCGGGACTACCTCTACATCCCACTGGGCGGCAACCGCTGTGCGCCCTGGCGGCACGGCCTGAACCTGTTCGTCACCATGGTGCTGGGCGGGTTCTGGCACGGCGCCAACTGGACCTATCTGGCCTGGGGCGCGCTCCACGGTACTTACCTCGTCATCCATCGCGGCTGGCGTAGCTTGCGGCGGCGCGCGCGATGGGGTGCCGACCCCGCGTCCCGCCCGGCGCGCTGGGCGGGGAGACTCCTCACCTTCCTCGCCGTGGTGTTCGGCTGGGTGTTGTTCCGCTCCGACAGCCTGACGACCGCCGGGGGCATCTTGCGCGGCATGTTGGGGCTGAACGGGTTGGCGCTGCCGGCCGGGTTGAAAGACGGCGCGTTGGGCGACTACCTGGCGGCGGAAGGCTGGAAGTTCAGTGAGTCGCCGTTGCTGCACGGTGCCGGGCCGGTGCTATGGATCGCGGTCTTGTTGCTGGTTTCCGTAGCCATGCCCAACACCAACGAAATCTTCGCCCGCTTCCGGCCCGGCCTGAACGGCGCCAGAGTCGGTTCGCACGAAGCGAGGTTCTGGCAGTGGCGGCCGGATCGGGCCTGGGCGTTGCTGAGCATCGTCGTCGGGGTGGCCGCGGTGTGCGCGATTTCCGGGCTGAGCGAATTCATTTACTTCCAGTTCTGACGATGGACAGCGACGCCTATCTCAAGACGGTATCGACCGGGATCTTCGCCCTGCTGGCGGCGCTGGCGACGTTCTGTTACCTGGTCGATCCGTTTTGGTACAACCGCAAGGTGAGCATTCCCGGTTTCAACGCGGTCAAACCGGAGTTCAAGCGCTACGAGCGCCATGTCAAGCCGCAGATCGTCCGGCGCGAACGGCCTGCCGCCCTGGTGTTCGGCAATTCCTACGCGGAAATCGGCTTCGATCCGCTGCATCCGGCGCTGACCCGGTCGGACCGGCACGAACGGGGCTATAACTTCGGCCTCGCGGGTGCGGACTGGGAACGGGTGTACTGCTCGGTACGGTTCGCCCTCGAGTACGCCGCGCCGAAGCGGATGGTCATCGGTTTCCAGCCCGGCCATCCGTTCCCGGCAGTCGACTGCCGGATGCTCATGGCGGAGATGGAGCACCTGCCGGTCGCTGCGCTGCTGCTGTCGGGCAAGGCCATCAAGGCTTCGCTGCGGACGGTGAAAGGCCAGCGCAGGATGCCGACCCATACCGCGGAGGGCCTGTTCTATTACACTCGCTTCGAGGTCGACGAAGTGGAGCGCCGTTTCCGGGCGGACTTCGCCCGCTATCTGGCCAACCTGAGGCCGGATGCGCCTTGCCTGCTCAAGCCCCGGGCCGCCGTGGTCCCGCCGGATTTCGATCCGTCCCTGGGGACGACCATTCCCGCGGACCTCGCCGGCCTCCAAGATCTGGTGGACCGCCTCGCCCGCGCCGGTGTCGAAACCCGGCTGGTCGCCTATCCCGTGCATGCCTTGCGCGCCGAAGCCGACATCGCCTGCGGCTTCGCCGATCTGCGCTGGGAGGCGCTGCTGTCGGTTGCACGCACCGTCCGCGCGGCGGATCCGGAGGGGCGCTGGGCGGAGGTCTGGGATTTCCAGGGCTACGATCCCGATCTTTTGGAGCCCATCCGCGATAACCAGACCCGGCTGTGGCAGGACGTCGGCCATTTCAATTTCGAATTCGGCAACCGGTTGTTGGACCGGATGTTCGGCCTGGGCGAGGAAGGTTTCGGGAGCCGGGTCGAGCCGGCGGCGGTTCCGGCGTTGCGCGCGGCATTTTTCCGCGACCGCGCCACGTTCCTGGAAAGCCACCCCGGTTTCATGCGCGAATTCGCCGATCTGATCGCTTCCTGCCGCAAGACTTCCTGAGACACGATGCCCGAACTGCCCGAAGTCGAAACCACCCGCCGCGGCATCGCTCCGCACATCGCCGGCTGGCGAATCGTCGACGTAAGGGTGAGGGAGGCGCGGCTGCGCTGGCCGGTACCCGCCGATCTGGGGGAGACGCTGACCGGTCGGCGACTGACGGATGTGCGTCGCCGCGGCAAATACCTCCTGCTCGATTTCGACGAAGGCACCCTGATCGCCCATCTCGGTATGTCGGGGAGTCTGCGTATCTGCAAGCCGGGCTTTCCTCCGCGCAAGCACGATCATGTCGATCTGGTGTTCGAAGGCGATATTTGCCTGCGCTACCACGATCCGCGGCGCTTCGGCTGTTTGCTGTGGACTGCGGAACCGCCTGAGCGGCACCCGCTGTTGGCCGCGCTCGGTCCGGAGCCCCTGGACAAAGCATTCGATGGCGCGCATCTGCACCGCCTCGCTGCGGGACGGAACACGGCGGTCAAATCCTTCATCATGGACAGTCGCGTCGTGGCTGGCGTTGGCAATATCTACGCCAACGAAGCCTTGTTTCGGGCCGGTATCCATCCCGCGCGTCCCGCCGGAAAAATCAGTCTCGCCCGCTACCGGAACCTGGGGGAGCATATCGCCGAGGTACTGGCGGCGTCCATCGAGCAGGGAGGTACGACCTTGCGGGATTTCGTCAACGAATCCGGCGCGCCGGGCTACTTCAAGCAGGTACTCCGGGTCTATGACCGTGCCGGTCAGCCTTGCCGGGTTTGCGGCGAGCCGATCCGCTGCATGCGGCTGGGGCAGCGCGCGACCTATTACTGTCCGCGCTGCCAGCGTTGAATCGCGCTACGCCTGACGCACCCGCTCGACGATGGCTTCGGCCATCTGTGCGGTGCCGCAGGGGGAGTCCTTGGCCAGGTCCGGCGTGACCGAGCGGCCGTCCTCAATCACCTCGCGCACCGCGCGTTCGATCCTGCGCGCGGCGTCCGGTTCGCCGATGTGTTCGAGCATCATGGCGCCGGCCATGATCATGGCGGTGGGATTGGCGATGCCTTTGTCGGCGATGTCAGGCGCGCTGCCGTGCACGGCTTCGAACAGCGCCGCGTCGGTGCCGATGTTGGCGCCCGCCGTGAGCCCGAGGCCGCCGATCAGGCCGGCCGCCAGGTCCGACAGGATATCGCCGAACAGATTGGTGGTGACCAGCACGTCGAAGCGCTGAGGCTGCATGACCATCTGCATCGAGCAGGCATCGACGATACGGTCGTCGAATTCGATGTCCGGGTATTCCTTGGCGATTTCGCGACCGATTTCCAGGAACAGGCCGGAGGTGCACTTGAGGATGTTGGCCTTGTGCACCAGGGTGACCTTCTTGCGCCGGGCGCGGCGGGCATAGTCGAAGGCATAGCGGATGATGCGCTCGGAGCCCTTGCGGGTGACGACCGCGATGCTTTCCGCCGCGATCTTTTCCTCGTCGACCTTGATGAAATGCTCGATGCCGGCGTACAAGCCTTCGGTGTTCTCGCGGACGGTGACGAGGTTGACGTCGCTGAAGGCGGTGTCGGTGCCCTCGAAGGAGATGGCCGGACGGACGTTGGCATAGAGGTTGAGAGCTTGGCGCAGGGTGACGTTGACGCTGCGGTAACCTCCGCCGACGGGAGTGGTGAGCGGTCCCTTGAAGCAGATGCGGTTGGCGCGGATGGAGTCCAGCGTGGCGTCCGGCAACGGGGTACCGAATTTCTCGACCGCCGCCATGCCGGCGGATTGGGTGTCCCATTGGACCTGGACGCCGGTGGCCTCGATGACCTTGACGGCGGCGTCGACGATGGAGGGGCCGATACCGTCGCCGGGGATGAGGGTGATCTTGTGCATGGGACTTTCCTTGGAGTTTGAAACAATCGGTCGATTATCCGACAGACGCCAGCAAAAATTAAGCCGCAGCCGATCGGGGTGTCAGAAACCGTCGAACTCGGCGACGACCGGTGCGTGATCCGAGGGACGTTCGAGGCTGCGCGGCGTCTTGTCGATGGAGCAGGCGGTGCAGCGCCCGGCGAGCGGCAGGGAGGCGAGGATGTGGTCGATCCGGAGCCCCAGATTGCGGCGGAAGCCGGCGGCGCGGTAGTCCCACCAGGAGAAGCTGCCCTCGGGCTGCTCGAAGCGGCGGAATAGATCGGACAGCCCCAGTCCTGCCAAGGCACGGAAGGCATCGCGTTCGGGCGTGCTGCACAGGATCTTTTCGCGCCAGCTTTCCGGGTCGTGCACATCGCGGTCTTCGGGAGCGATGTTGAAGTCGCCCAGCACGACCGTATGGGGGTGTGCGGCCATTTCTTCCGCGATGAAATCGCGGACTTTCGCCAGCCAGTCGAGCTTGTAGGCGTATTTGTCCGAACCGACTTCACTGCCGTTGGGGACGTACAGGTTGATGATGCGCAGGGGTCCCGCGGTCACTGCCAGGATGCGCCGCTGCGGATCGTCCAGGTTGGGCGGATCGGTCAACACGTCCGCGACCGGCGCTTTGCTCAGTACAGCCACGCCGTTGTAGGTCTTCTGGCCGCTGTAGATGGCGTGGTAACCGACGGCACGCAGCGCTTCGACCGGGAACGCGTCATCCGTCAGCTTGGTTTCCTGCACGGCCAGGATGCCCGGCTGCACCGAATCCAGCCAGTCGAGCACCTGCGGCAGTCTGACCCGCAGGGAGTTCACGTTCCACGTCGCTATTTTCATGACATGAAGGGCAGGATCGCCGCGCTCCGAAGGCCGGAAAGCCTTGCCGACATCGAAGCCTTCCCTGCTCCCTGGGGAGCAGGGAGGATTTCGAGGTCATTCGGCGGTCAGCCGGAAAAACTCGTAACGGCCGCGTCTTTCGGTGACGAGCTTGCCTTCGCGCGCCAGCCAGCCGATGGCGCGCTGCACCTCGTTCCTGTCCAGGCCCGTTTCATCGGCAAGCCGGCTGGCGCTGGCTTCGCCGTTCTGGTCGAGGAAATGCCATATCTTGCCGGCGGCGTTCCCAACGGTGGTAGCGATGTCGTCGTGCATGGAGGATCTCCCGTGGTTTGGGCGGGTCGGAAAATGGGACGTTCAGCCGCGCTTGCGCTTCGGCCGGGATTCGATGGCGTCCGGAAGGACGACGTTGAGTTCGAGCACCTCCCGGTTGTCGTCCTTTTCCATGGTGACCGTGATGGCATCCTGGCCGACGTTGACGTATTTGCGTATGACTTCGAGCAGCTCCTTCTGCAGCAAGGGCAGATAATCGGGCTTGTTGCGTTCGGCCCGTTCGTGGGCCACGAGGATCTGCAGCCGCTCCTTGGCGACCGCCGCACTGTCGGTTCTAGAACCGCGAAAATAGTCCAGGAGTCCCATGGTCTTAACCTCTGAAAAGCCGGCTGATGAAGCTTTTCTTTTCCGCCGCGATGAACCGGTGCGGCACATCCTCACCCAGATAACGGCGTACGGCGTCATCATACGCCCGTCCCGCATCGCTTTTTTCGTCCAGGATCACCGGCGAGCCCGCGTTGGAGGCGTTGAGCACGGCGCGGGAGTCCGGGATCACCCCCAACAGGTGCAGGGACAGGATTTCCTGAACGTCGTCCACGCTGAGCATTTCACCGATCTTGGCGCGCTGCGGCGAATAGCGGGTGAGCAACAGGTATTCCTTGATCGGTTCCCCGCCCGCTTCGGCCCGCCGCGACTTGGAGGCGAGGATGCCGAGCATGCGGTCGGAGTCGCGTACCGACGAGACCTCGGGATTGGTGACGACGATGGCGTCGTCGGCGAAGTACATGGCCAGGGTGGCGCCGCGCTCGATGCCGGCCGGGGAATCGCAGACGATGTAGTCGAAGGTTTCGCCCAATTCGCCCAGGACACGTTCGACGCCTTCTTTGGTGAGGCTCTCCTTGTCCCGGGTCTGGGAGGCGGGGAGGATGAACAGGTTGTCGCACCGCTTGTCCCGGATGAGTGCCTGGTTGAGGGTCGCCTCCTGGTTGATGACGTTGACGAAATCGTAGACCACCCGGCGTTCGCAGCCCATGATGAGGTCCAGGTTGCGCAGTCCGACGTCGAAATCGATCACTGCAGTGCGGAAACCCTTGAGCGCAAGCCCCGTCGCGAAGGCGGCGCTGGTCGTGGTTTTGCCGACCCCGCCTTTCCCGGAGGTTACAACGATGATTCTGGCCAAGTTTCGGTCCTCCCAATATTCGTCGAAAACGTCATAAATCCTGGATGATCAGCGCATTGTCGCGCAGCATGATCTGTACCGGTCTGCCGCGCGCGGTGCCGTCGAGGTTCTCGCTGACCTTGTAATGGCCGCCGATGGCGATCAGCTCCGCCTGGAGATCCAGGCAAAAGATACGGGCGTCGAGGTCACCCTTGACACCGGCCATGGCGCGCCCGCGAAGCGAGCCGTAGACATGGATGTTGCCGTCGGCCATCAGTTCCGCTCCCGGGCTTACCGTGGCAATCACGACCAGATCGCCGTCGTTCGCGTAGACCCGCTGGCCCGACCGAATCGGCTGGTCGATGATTTTCGTGCCCTGCCGGGGGGGGCGAATCGGTTCCGGTGTGGGCTGGGGGGACTCGGTCGCGGGGTGGCTTTCGTGATGCTTGCCCTCGGCCAGCAGGGCCAGCCCCGCCGCATCCGCAGCGGCGTTCTGTTCCGCATTACCACCGCGGACCCCCACCGGGGTCAGCCCGCTACCGCGGAGGATTTGCAACAGGGCGTCGAAGTCGGGGACCTGATCACGAGTGGCCAGCTCGTGTAGATCGAGGATGACCGGGGCGTGCCGGAAGAAGTCCGGGGCCTGCTGGACCCGGGCCGCGAGCAGGCCGGCGATGGCGTCCGCGCTGTCGCTGGTCAGCTTGAGCACGGGCAGATTGAACGAGCCCGCGCGGATTTCGAAGGGGACATCGTAGGCTTGCGATGGATCGAGCATGTCTTGTGCGGCAGAGACGGGCTGGGTCAGATGTATTCTCGAAATTCTAACATTGCGCTCACCGGCCGCCCACGGCTGAGTCAAGTCCTTGCCGGATCGGCAAAGTCCGGAGAGGCTTTCTTGAGATGCAGCAGGGTGAACAGCCCCATCGGTGGCAGTGTCTGCCGGCGGACTTCATGCAGCGAGGTATGGGCGAGAATTTCGTCGATGGGCATGTCGGGACGCCAGCCGAGCTTGTGGGACAGCGGTGACAGCAGGGTCTCGAAATGGCGACGAGTACCTTTTTTGTCGGCCGCGAAGTGGTTGACGATGATGACGTCGCCGCCTGCCTTGCAGACCCGCTCGATTTCGCGCAGCACCCGCTGCGGTTCCGGTACCACTGACATCACGTAGGCGGCCACGACCGCATCGAAGTAATCGTCGGGGAATGCCATCTCGCGCGCGTCCATGATCTCCAGCCGGACCACGTGATCGAGGTTTTTGCTGTGTACCCGCCGGCGCGCGCGCTCCAGCATGTGGGGCGAGATGTCGATGCCGTGCACCTGATGCTCCTTGCGGTAGAACGGCAGGCTGATGCCGGTACCCACGCCCACTTCCAGGATGCGGCCCGGCCGACGGTTGGTGAGATGGGCGGCCAGCGAGCGTCCGCGGAAGTTCAGGAGCCAGCCGAAGGTGTGGTCGTAGACCGGCGCGTAACGCGCATAGGACCTCAAGATGTGTTCCAGTTGCACGAGCTTCCTCTTAACTTTGAACTGAACCGATGCGTGGGAACGCCGCCCTCGTTCCGGGCGGTTCTTATGGGATACGGACTGGAATTATACCCGTGCCGGGCGATCGTTGCCGGTCCGCCGTCATCGCCAGCTCCGACCAATTCGGCTACCATACCGGCCGCTATTCCTCAGTGCCTCACAGGACCATGAGCAAAGTCATCGAGATCAAGATCGGTTCCGAGCCCCGCTCGCTCGTCGCCAAGGCGGAAAAGGCGGCGCGCGAGAAAGGTATGGAATTCTTCGGCGACGAAACCTCGGGCCGTTTCAGCGGCCATGGGGTGGACGGGGTTTACGAATTCAGGGGCGACGTTCTGGCCATCACGATCACCAGGAAGCCCTTCGTATTGCCTTGGGCGGTGATCGAAGCGAGCGTGAAGGGTTTCTTCGCCTGACCATACGGTTTTTTTTCCGGCTGAGCGCAAATGAGCCGAAATGGTGCCAAATACCGGGATCTGAGGGATTTCATCGCCCGGCTCGAGGCGGAAGGGGAGCTGCGGCGCATCGGTGCTTCGGTGGACCCGAATCTCGAAATCACCGAAATCTGCGACCGGACATTGAAGTCGGAAGGTCCGGCTCTCTTGTTCGAACATCCCAAAGGCTCCGCCGTCCCCTTGCTCGGCAATCTGTTCGGCACCCCGCGGCGGGTGGCCTTGGGGATGGGGGAGGTTTCGGTGGGAGCGTTGCGGCAGGTGGGCGTGCTGCTCGCCTCCCTCAAGGAGCCCGAACCGCCCAAGGGCATGCGGGATGCCTTCGAGAAGGTGCCGTTGTACCGCCAGGTGCTGCACATGGCGCCGAAGGAGGTCCGCAACGCCCCCTGCCAACAGGAGGTGCTGCGCGGCAGCGACATCGACCTCGGACGCTATCCGATCCAGACCTGCTGGCCGGGTGATGCCGGTCCGCTGATCACCTGGCCGCTGGTCATCACCCGCGGGCCGTACAAGGCAAGGCAGAATCTGGGAATCTACCGCCAGCAGGTCATCGGCCGCAACAAGACCATCATGCGCTGGCTGGCCCACCGGGGCGGTGCCCTGGATTTTCGCGACTGGCAGGAGGCAAGGCCCGGCGAGCCCTTTCCGGTGGCGGTGGCCCTGGGCGCCGATCCGGCGACGATGTTGGGGGCGGTGACGCCGGTGCCGGATACGCTGTCCGAGTACGGCTTCGCAGGCCTTTTGCGGGGCGCCAGGACGGAGGTTACCCCCTGCATCCTGAGCGACCTGCAGGTGCCGGCCAGCGCCGAGATCGTCCTGGAAGGATTTCTGTATCCCGGCGAGACGGCGCCGGAAGGCCCGTTCGGCGACCACACCGGGTATTACAACGAGGTGGAGTCGTTTCCGGTCTTCACCATCGAATGCATCACCCAGCGGCATTCGCCGATCTATCACAGCACCTATACCGGGAGGCCTCCTGACGAACCCGCGGTACTGGGCGTGGCGCTCAACGAGGTTTTCGTCCCCATCCTGCAAAAGCAGTTTCCCGAAGTCGTGGATTTCTATCTGCCGCCGGAGGGCTGTTCCTATCGCCTGGCCGTGGTCAGCATGAAAAAGCAGTATGCCGGCCACGCCAAGCGGGTGATGTTCGGCGTATGGTCGTTTCTGCGGCAGTTCATGTACACCAAGTTCGTGATCGTGGTCGATGACGACGTCGACGCCAGAAACTGGAAGGACGTGGTCTGGGCGATGACGACGCGGATGGACCCGGCCCGTGATCTCACCCTGATCGAGAACACGCCGATCGACTACCTGGATTTCGCCTCGCCGGTGTCGGGACTGGGTTCCAAGGTCGGCTTCGATGCCACCCACAAGTGGCCCGGTGAAACCAGCCGGGAATGGGGCCGGCCCATCACCATGGATGCGGCGGTGCGGCGCCGGGTGGATGAAATCTGGGATTCGCTGGGGATATTCGCCGGCAGCCGTGGCTGAGGGCGCCGTCAGTCCGGCGTTTCGGTGTCGAACCCGGCGGGTTCGGATTCGCCGCGGGGGTTTCGGTCGATCTGGGCGATGACTTCGTTCGAGGCGAGCAGCAGTCCTCGACGGAAACAGTCACAGGCTGCCGCCGTCTCGTTCCGCTCCAGGAGCAGGTCGCCCATGAGCTGGCAGGCCTCCACGCTCGGTTCCAGTGCCAGGCTCCGGTCGAGATAGCGCAGGGCGGATTCGGTCTGCCGGGCGAGTACCGCGAGCTTGCCGAGCACCCGCAGCAGCACGGCGTCGTTGCTGTGGCGGACCAGCCACTGCTCTGCCCGGGCGAGTTGCTCGCCGGGGTCGGGCAGCTGGATGCAGCCGTAAAGGACCACGACGGTTTGACTCCATTCGCGGTCCAGACTCGCGCGTACGGCGGGTTCGATTTCCGGTCCTGCGCCGGCATCGATCATGGCGGCGAAATACAGCGTTTCGATACCGGCGGCCTTGCGGATATGGGCCGGGATGTTCTCCCAAAGCGCTTTCAGGCGCGCGGCATCGCGCGTCTCTGCGTGCTGCTTCAGCAAGGCGCTGTAGGTTTCGGTCTCCAGCAGCTTGATCTCCGCTTCCATCATCACCTTGTTGGTGTGGAGGCTGGGGATGAGGTTGCGCAGGCCTTCCCAGTCTTCCATCTGGGCATAGACCTGATGGAGCAGTCTCAGGACGGTTGCGTGGGTGGGAGCGATCCGGTTGAGCTGCGACAGCGATTCCAGCGCCTGGTCGAACTGTTTGTCGGAAAGCTGCAGCTCCGCCCGGGTGAGGCCGATGGCGATTTCCGCCTCGGGCACGGCTTCGTGGGCCAGTTTCAGGTATTCGTCACGTTGCTCGGCCGCCCCGCGCGAGTGCGCCGCCCGGGCCGCGGTCAGGTAGTTGATCAGGGGAACGCCGCTGTCGGCAGCATGGCGGATGAGCGTCTTCTCGGCCTTTTCCCAGTTGCCTTCGGCGGATTCGATCAGGCCCGTGATGAGCGCCTCCTGCGATTGCCGGCTACGCCGGTGGCCGCCGCGCTGCCGCAGTATCTTGGGTAGCCGCATGGCGTGGATGACCAGGCGGATGCTGGCGTAGAACAGAATGAAGGCCAGGGTGAGGGCACCGGCGAGGACCACCAGGGAAGATTCCAGCGTCCAGGGGCCGTAGCCGATGATGACGTAGCCGGGATCGCCCTGGGCCAGGAAATGGCGGTAGACGTAATACGCCGCCCCGGCGACGAGGGCCAGGATCGCGGCCGCAATAGCGAGTCTTCTCACGGTCTGTCTCCCGGCGCTTCATTCCCGGCGGGGGCGGCCGTGCTTGCCGGTGCGACGGGGTCGGTTTCGAGCCGCAGTTTTTCGATGTTGCGGAGCAAGGCGAGTGATCCGCTGATGTCGGGGAAGGCGGCCTTGAGCTGGACGCCGGCCAGGGCCCGGAGATCGTCCGAGATGTCCTTGAAGGCGGGGGACTCGCGGTCGAAATTTTCGTTCAGCCAGGCGTTTGCGGATTCCAGATTGCTGTGGAACAGTGCATCGTCGCCGCGCAACAGGGAGGTGCGGGTCATCTCCAGTTTGAGCAGCAGGATTTCCCGGAGGCCGGCGGCCTCCTGGGGAGTCAGGACGGCATGCACGGGGCGGTCGCTGCGGCGCACGGTGACCAGTCCCTTGAGCTGCTCGAGGGTGGACTCGACGGCATCGCCGGTTTCGGGCTCCGGTGATTTGGGCTTGGACGTCTCGCGCGGTTCCTTCGACATGTCGGGATGTGGCAGGAACAGCGGCAGCTCCCGCGTCTTGGCTTCAATCGCCAGCAGCCTGGCCGACAGTCCGACCACGTCGGGCGGCTGGAAGGCCTCGAGTCGGTTGATTTCCTCCGCCAAGACCTCCCGCACCTTGAACACGCCGGGGTCGCCGCTGTCATGGAGTCTTTGGTCCGCGGCCTTCATGGCTTCGAGGACGGATTTCACGTCACCGGTGAGGTGCAGCTTCTGATTGGCAATGCCCAAAAGATATTCGGCATCCGCGATCAGGACATCGCTGTGGGTCCGGCTTAGTTGACGCTGGAGGGTCTCGATGGACCGCGTCAGTTCTTTGCGGCTGTCCTCGAGCCTCTGGCCGAAACTGGCGGATTGCTCGCCGAGCAGACGCTCCAGCTTGCTGTCCTCCGTCCCGAGCTGGGACTGGAGGGTGGCGAACTGGGAATGGAGGGTGGCGAGTTGAGTCTGCAGGCTGCTGACCTGGCGGCTGAGTTCCAGCAAGTGCAGATCGCCCTTGTTGAGCTCGCCGCCCAGACCCTCCTGCTTGGAGCGCAGTTCCTGGATCAGGAAATAGCCGGCGGTGGCCAGCAGCAGAATGGCGGCCAGCATCGAGTAGCCCAGCCAGGCGACTACCCGCGATCTGCGCGGCGGATGCACCGGAGGCGCGGCAGCGTTGCCGTGCGGGTGTCGGGAGACTTCCCCGGCTGCCGGTGATTGCGGCGCTTCGGTCATTTGTTTTTCTTCCTCGGCCAATGGCTTATCCCCGTCGTTGGGCGCGGCTCGCAAGGATGCCAAACGGGCTGCGACATCCTCCAGGGCTTGCAGCACGGCGGCATCCGATGCGGCGTCGGCCACCTTCACGTGCCGGAAACCCAGCGATCCGGCTTGATTTTTCAATCGTTCGCTGATGACGACCAGCGGCGTCTCGACCAGCCGCGGCCGGTCCTCGGGTGGAACCAGGCGGTACAGATGCTCGATGGCTTCGCCGCTGGTGGCGGTCAGCATGTCGAGCCCGGCGGTCCGCAGGCCTTCGATCAGTGCTTCGGCACCCGTGTGCACCGGCACCCGCCGGTACAGCTCGGCATACTGGACCAGTGCCCCACGTTCGACAAGCCGTTCCTTGAGCGTTTCCCGCCCGCCCTCGCCGCGCACGATGAGGATCCGCCGGCCTGCGACGTCCCGCATCGGGGGCGTCTCCAGCAGTCCTTCCGAATTGGCCTGCGATTCCGGAACGAGGTCCACGGCAATCCCGCCGTCGACCAGGGCATCGGCCGTGGCTTTGCCGATGGCGGCGATGCGCGGCCCGGCACCGTCCGGCCGAAGCACATCCAGAGCCCGGGCCCGGTTCACCGCGTTGACGCTGACGAAGATCCACCAGTCCCAATCCGATGCCTGCCGGAGGAGAGCCGCTCCCTCTTCCGCCTGCGCGCTCGGCTCGATGTCGAGCAGGGGGAAACGGACCGCCTTGCCGCCTGCCGTTTCGATCAGCCTGCACAGGGGTTCGGCCTGTTCCTTCGGTCGCGTGACGAGGACGCGCATCCCCGACAAGGAGGGCGGCGGGCTCATCGTCGTCAGGGGGTGGCGTAAACGCGCCGGAGTATTTCGTCGGCGCCCTGGTCGAGCAGATGCTCGGCGACCCGCTTTCCCAGTGCCTCGAAGGTGGACGGGTGACCGACGGCTTCGGCGCGGATGATGCCCGAGCCGTCCGGGTTGCCAACCAGTCCGCGCAGGCTCAGGGTGTCGCCTTCGAGCTGGGCGAAACCGGCGATCGGAACCTGGCAGCCGCCGTCGAGGCGTCGGTTCATGGCGCGTTCGGCCAGGACGCACCACGCCGTGGGCGGATGGTGCAGCGGCACCAGCAGGGCGTTGGTCCGGGTATCGGTGCTCCGGCACTCCACGCCGATCGCCCCTTGACCGATGGCCGGGAGGCATTGTTCCGGTGTCAGTGTTTCGGCGATACGTTCCTGGAAGCCGAGCCGTTTCAGGCCGGCAGAGGCGAGCACGATGGCGTCGAACTCACCCGCGTCCAGTCTAGCGAGCCGGGTGTTGACGTTGCCGCGCAGATCGTACAGGGTGCAGCCGGGGAGGCGGCATTTGATCTGGCACTGGCGCCGCAGGCTGGAGGTGCCGATACGGGCATCGGCCGGCAACTCCGCGAAGCTCCGGTAACGGCGGGAGACCAGAGCGTCACGCGGGTCTTCGCGTTCCAGGATGGCGGCGAGATGGAGCCCTTCGGGGAATTCGACTGGCACGTCCTTCATGGAATGGACGGCGATGTCGGCCCTGCCCTCGAGCAGGCCCTGTTCCAGCTCCTTCACGAACAATCCCTTGCCGCCCACTTTCGCGAGTGGAGCATCGAGCAGTTTGTCGCCCCGGGTGGTCATCCCGACCAGTTCGACCCGGAGGTCGGGGTGGGCCGCCCGAAGACGGGATGCGACGTATTCTGCCTGCCACAAAGCCAGTGGGCTCTTGCGGGTCGCTATGCGGAGGGGGTGACTGGCCACGGTCGAAGGAAAACCTGGAAAAGACGATCCGTGCATTTTAACAGATCGCGATTTGCAGGGCCGAAATCCTGGTACCGGCGTTCCGTGGGGCGGTGGTCCGCTCAGCGTTCGGCGTTCCACCATTGCAGCAGACTGAAGGCGCCCAGGCCCAGGAAGCAGATCAGTACCCAGGCGGGCATGCTCAGGCCGAGGAAAGTCCAGTCCACCTTGGCGCAGTCGCCGGTACCGCTCAGCATCGCCTTGAGTGTGTCGCCGAGTGGAAAATTCCGGAACATGTAGCTCAGTCCTGGTCCGCATTCAGGGACTTCCTCCGGCGGCAGGTGCAGTAGCCAGACATGGCGGCCGGAAATCGAAGCGCCGCCCAGAGCCACGGCGGTACCCAATAGGGCGTAAGCCCGGATACCGATGGAGGCCGGGTGGTGGATCGCTGCAGCCAGGAAAACCAGCGCCACCGCCAGCACCATGATGCGTTGCGAGATGCACAAGGGGCAGGGCTCGAGTCCGCCGGAGAACTGGAAGTAAAGCGCCGCTGCCAATAGGGCGGCGCAGAACAGGAAGCCGAGGAGGAAACAGGTACGGGCGCTGGGGAGGGTCATGAGGTATGAAACAGGGGAAAAAATGGAGCTTTCAGTCTTCGATTCGAAAGCCGACTTTCAGTGTGACCTGAAAATGCGCCACCTCGCCGTCGACGATGTGTCCGCGGGTTTCGACGACTTCGAACCAGTTCATGTGGCGCAGGGTCTTCCCGGCTTTGGTTATGGCCGTGCGGATTGCATCGTCGGTGCTGACTGTGGACGAGCCGACGATTTCGATGACTTTGTAGACGTGATCGGGCATGACTGTTCTCCAATGGAAAGGGCTGAAAAGGCGGCGCGGCGGGAGCCCCGGTTTTCGCCGAATATCCTTAATATCACACATCGGTGCCATGACGTCGATCACGCGCTCACCGTTCGGGCTCGCCTCGAGCCAGGAGTTCGCGTACCCTCAGGCGGATGCTCGCTGCGATGTCGTCGGTGGGAAGATCGTTCGCGTCCTCGCCGAACGGATTCTCGATTTCCTCGGCGATCAGTTCGAGGCTGGCCAGCACGTAGAATACCAGGGTCGTGATCAGCGCCGTCCAGTAGTGGAACTCCGGCACGAAGCAGAACGGCATGGAAACGATGTAAAGAAAGATGAACTTCTTCAGGAACAGGCTGTAGGAATACGGAATGGGCGTTTTCTGGATCCGCTCGCAGCCACCGCAGACTTCGGCGAATGCGCTCAGGTCGGGATTGAGACAGAGCAGCTGATCACCGGAGAGGTCGCCTCTGTCCCTCAAGCGGGCCGTTTCCGCGAACAGTTGGGCGGCGATACGGTTGGGACGGTGTTCCGCCGTGGCTGCCGCCCGGAGGTGGCGTGTCAGGCTGTCCGCATACGCGCCGATGAGCCCTGCGATCTGTGGCCTGGAAGGGTGGCCGCTCGGCAGAAAGGCATCCAGCTTGAGTGCCAGATTGCGCGAGGCATTGGTCAGGCTGCCCCACAGTCTCCGGCCTTCCCACCAGCGTTCGTAGGCGGTGTTGGTGCGGAACACCAGCAGCATCGAAATGACGAAGCCCAACAGGGCGTGCAGGGCTGTGGTGCTCTTGAGCTGATTCGGGAGGAGGTGCCGGTCCGCATAGGCGATCCCGGCGGAGAACAGGGCCAGGGAGAGCATGGCCGGCAGCAGACGCCGGAACGTGTCGCTTTTGTGGAACTTGAAAATCAGTCCCCACCAGGACTTGGGGTCGTAGCTGATCATCGTGGCGGTGACGACCTCGACGGATCGTTCATTTCCGTGGACGAGGGAATTTCCTGCACCAAGACCCAGGGAGCGACGACCACGGCCCAGAACAGCGGATCGCGCTCGTGCCAGTCGCGGGCCTCGGTTGCGGTCGCTCGTCCTACCTGCCCGTCGCGGAGCCAGCGGGACAGGGTTCGCGTCTCGTCGGCAGCCATGACTGTGGCGACCTCGATGAGATCCAGACCCGGAGTGACCCGAACGATGGCTCCCCGGGCGAAGTGCGGCTGCATTTCCTGCCAGGTCAGTTTGCCGGAGTCCAGGTTCAGCTTTGCGTAAATCGAAGACGGGTGTTCGGCCATCGGTGGAACGGATCACGGGCTGGGGGGAGGAGCATGGCCGTCCGTGTTCGTCCGGACCCAGCGCTCGCCTTGCTCCAGGCTCTCTTTCTTCCAGAACGGAGCACGGTGCTTGAGCGCTTCCAGGATATGGCGGCAGGCATCGAAGGCGGTTCCGCGGTGGGACGACCAGACGGCGACCAGCACGATGGGGTCGGCGGGAAACAGCTCGCCGACGCGGTGAATCACGAGAGCGTCGTCGAACGGCCAGCGGTTCCGGGCTTCGTCGACGATGGTTTGCAGCTGACGCTCGGTCATGCCGGCGTAGTGCTCGAGCGTCATCTTGTGGACGGATGAGCCTTCGTTGAAGTCGCGCATGGTACCGATGAAGACCGCGAGGGCCCCTATGCGTGCCGTGGGCAGAGACGCGTCCTGGTAGCGGGAGAGTTCGGCGAGAGGGTCGAAGGCCTCACTGCGGATCTCGATCAGCATGTCAGCCTCCGGTGACCGGCGGAAAGAAGGCCACTTCGTCGCCGTCTTTCACCGGTGTGTCGGCCCCGGCGTAGTCCATGTTCACTGCGCACAGGACATCTTCGGGCAGGCGTTTGCCCCGGCAGACGGCTTTCCAGACATCGGCGACGCTGGCGAGGTCTTCGAAGGCGAGCTGTTCTTCGGCGCGGCCCATCTGCTCCCTCAGGGCGGCGAAATATCGGACGCGGATCGTCATGGCTGTGGATCGAAGCTGGTGCTATGGAATATCAGGAAGTTGCGGATGCATGGCTTTGCTCGGTCGAGCATGCGAGGGTGTCGACGACCGCGTTCAGCGCCCGGTCCAGCAACGGTTCGTTCGCCCCCGCTATCAGCCGGATCGTATTGGCGGCGAGTCCGGAAGCCAGTTCATGCAGGCCGATTTCGCGAAGTTTCATGCCGCGCCGGTTGACGAAAACATAACGGGAGGTGAACCGGCTTTTCAAGAGGAGCTTGGCACGGAAGGGCAATGCCGGGCCATCGCAAAATTCGACCCAATCCCCCGCGCAGAGGTTCCTGGCCTGTTCGACGAAGCTTTCATTGATGGCTGGCGCGGACTGCGCGGCGGGCTGGGCATCCTCCATGCCCTCGATGAGAATGTCCTCGATTTCACACGGTTCCACCGTTGCATTGGCCGGAGCCGGTGTGGGACCGAGGTTCCCGCGGCTGAGATGCCAGAGTTCGAGGTCCTTGAAAAACGCGTGCAATTGCCCCGGATCGAAAGCGATGTTCTCCAGCCGCTCGCGAGCGGCCCGGATGGCTTCCGGCTCACCCGTTCCGGCGTCCGCTCGCCGCGGTTCGGCGTCATGGGCGTCCGCCCAATCGATGAGCCGATCCATGATGGCCAGGGCCTCGTCCCAGTCGGTGGAATCTTTCTCCCGGCGCAGATGGGCGATCACCAACACGTCCTTCCAGGCGTTGAGCAGCAGCGAAACCAGGGCTGGCGGAAGCGGCCGCTTCTCGATGCGGGCCGTGATTTCGACGGCGGCGGCGCGCTTCGCCAGGGTTAGCCGCTCCTGGCTGATCGCCGCCTGGCGCGTGCGTTCTTCCATGGCCTTGACGCCCTTGCGCTCGCCCTCGATGAAAGCGGAAAAGTCCTCCAGCAGCTCAGCGAATATTCGGGTATCTTCGTCGAATTCGGTCAGTATCCGGTAAACCACTTCCTCGATTTTCTTCAGCACGATCCGGTCCTTCCTGTCGTCCGGTTCCAGGCCCACGCCGGCCTGAGCCAGGGCATTCAAGAGCGCCCGCAGGGGATGCGTTTTTTTGGCCAGGAACGAGCGCTCGATGATCGCGACTTTGACGACGGGGATCTGGAGGCGGGCGATGAGCGCCTTGACCGGGTCGGGCAGGTTTCGGTCCTCCAGGATGAAATCGAAGATCATCGACACCATGTCGATGACGTCTTCCTCGAACCGGCCCAGACGGCGCAGTTCGCCGTCGGGACAAAAGCCGGTCAGCTGCTCGACCAGGGACTGCTTCAGCCGCGGGACGGGGGCACCGGGGCGCCATTCGCCGGACGCGAGGGCACTGGCGCTTTGCTGCAGCAGACTCAAGGCGCCGACCACTTCGCCAGGATCGAAGTGTTGGCCATCGGTTTGGCTCGCGTCGTTTCCCGCTTGGCGCTTCCAGAGATCGAGCAGATGCAGCAGATCACTCAGCTGTTCAGCGGAGTCGTCTTCTCGCACGTGGGCGGCGGATGATGGCCGGTGCTGCTCCGGCATCGTGGAAGTCTTGGCCTTGAAGACAAGAGAGGCATCCGGCAGCACGCCATGGTCGGCCAGGAGCTGGTTCATTTGCCGGTAGGTCGTCCCCATCTGGCATAGGACGTGGCGGTCGAACAGTTTCAGTATCAGCAGGGTCACCCGGATGTCGACCGGTTGGCCGGTGAGTGACGCGGCGAATGCGTGGGCCAGTGCCTCGGGTGTGAACGGATGAGGCGGCAGAGGGGGGCCTTGGAGTCCCTTGAGCGCCGCGAGACGGAGTTCGAACGGCCCCAACGTGTCCTGGAACAGGAGGTTTGCCTTCTGTGCGGCATGGGTCACCGCGAGCTCGATTTCCAGGACGTCGTTTTCCAGGAGTGTCAGGCCAGGGTTGCCGGAATCCTCCGGCTGTGCGGAGGGGGTGTCCGCAGGATTCCAGAAGTGCTCCTCGGCCTCGAGTATTTCCCGCAGGCAGCGGCTTCGCATGCCGGCCTGGTCACGGCGGATTTGGCGCATGGCATCGAAATACAGCGTTTGCAAGCCGCTGTTGTCGGCTCTGTCGGCGAGCTTGAACAGCTCGTCGTCGATCCGGCTGAACAAGTCCTGCAGCAGCTGCCCGAAGCCGGTCTCGAAAATGGCGCGAATTTGAGCTGCCAGAGAGTGATGGTCCGGGAGATCGTCGGTCGGGTGCAGATGGTCGGCATCGGGATGAAGGCCTGATGGCATGGGCTGGACTCACTGACAGACGGAATTCGGCTACCATAGTTTAGCCTACCGCCGGCCCGCCTGGGCGGCGCGGCGAGGAACCGTCGATGGCGGCGCGTGACTGTTCGGTGCGCGGGTGAGCGTCGACACGACTGACGAGGTATGCGGGCGATGAAAGAGGATGACAGAACGGGCTGGGGAGAGGAAACCGTGTCCTCGCCCAATCAGGACGACAGGCCGTGGGGGGAGACGATCTCCCTGATCGTGATCCACGGCATCAGTCTTCCGCCGGGTCGGTTCGGCGGTCCCTGGATACGGCACTTGTTCACCAACACCCTCGACGGCACCGTCCATCCGTTCTTTGAGTCTATTCGGCACCTTAGGGTGTCGGCCCATGCACTGATACGGCGGGGCGGTGAAGTCGAACACTATGTGCCGCCCGATCGTCGGGCGTGGCATGCCGGCGTGTCCGAGTTCCGGGGACGGAGTGCCTGTAACGACTTTTCGATCGGAATCGAACTCGAGGGAACCGACGATCTTCTCTACCGGCGGGAACAATACAGGAGTCTAGCCGCTCTCGTGGCGGAGCTGATGGCGCGTTATCCGGCGATCACCGAGGATCGCATCGTGGGACACAGTACAATCGCCCCGCAGCGGAAAACGGATCCCGGTCCCGCTTTCGACTGGGGATGCTTCTATCGCGAACTGGCGAAGCAGGGAGGGCGCCGCCAGACCGTCGATGGCGAGCCGGGCTGCGTGAGGGAGGTCAGCCTTTCTCACGATCCGCCATCATGCGTTCGAGTATCGGCCGGAAAATGATCTCCATTGCGAGCCCCATCTTGCCTCCCGGAATCACGATCGAATTATGTCGTGACATGAAGGAGTTTTGCAGCATGGCCAGGAGATAAGGGAAATCCACGTTGAATTTGCCAGGCTCTTTGAAGCGGATGATGACGAAACTCTCATCCGGGGTGGGAATATCCCGGGCAATGAACGGATTGGAAGTATCGACCGTCGGGACACGCTGGAAATTGATGTCGGTCTGTGAAAATTGGGGGGTGATGACCTTGACGTAGTCATCCATGCGGCGCAGTATCGTTTCCGTAACGTCTTCGGGCTTATAGCCGCGTTCGGCGGTATCGCGATGGATTTTTTGAATCCATTCCAAATTGACGATGGGAACCACGCCGACGAGAAGATCGACGTATTTTCTGACATTGATGCGGTCGGTGATCACGCCTCCGTGCAAACCTTCGTAAAACAGCAGATCCGTCCCTGCAGGTACTTCTTCCCATGGAGTGAAGGTTCCCGGTTTGTAACCCCCCAGCCGCTGACTCTCGGCTTCATTGTGGACATAAAAACGGCGGCGAGCCGTTCCCGTTTCCCCGTAGTGCCGAAAAACGTTTTCGAGCTCGTCCAGGATGTTGGCCTCGATCGAAAAATGGCTGAAATGACGTCCTTCACGTCTGGCCTTGTCGATCTGCGCACGCATTTCCACACGGTCATAGCGATGAAAGCTGTCGCCCTCGATGACCAGTGGTTTGAGTCCGAGCCTGAAGAAAATATGCTCGAAGGCGCATTTTACGGTGGTCGTGCCCGCGCCGGACGAACCGGTGATGGCGATGATGGGGTGTTTCTTGGACATTTTAGCCTCCCGTGCGTTTCAATTATACGCGAGATCGCCTCTCGAACATGGGCCGGGAGCCTGTGACGATGGTGCGTTCAAGGAAGGGTTTTTCGAGGTCGGGATGACCCTGCCCTCGGCGGAAACCGGCGTCCCGGCAGCTCGAGCGAAAGCCGCCAGGGACGGACAACATGCCACGCGAGCGGCCCCGAAAGGAATCCGCTCGCTCCGGAGTCTGGATTACTCCAGGTTGGCGTGACGAGTTCTCATTTCTTCTTCGGGGATGCCTTTCTCGTGGATGATGTGAGAGATGGTGGCCTCGAGGAAGAGGAGGGTGGAGAGCTCGAAGACGGTGCCCATGGGCATGCCGACGACTTTTCCGAAGAGCTCTGGGGAGCCGATGCGGAAGACGGAGTCGGCGAGGTCGCCGAGGGAGGAGCTGTCGCGGGTGGAGATGAGGGCGATGGAGGCGCCCTGCTCCTTGGCTTTTTTGGTGAAGGCGAGCATGGTTTCGGTTTCACCGGAGCCGGAGATCACGATCAGCAAGTCGCCCTTGCGGATGCTGGGGGTGACGATTTCGCCGACGACGAAGACGTCATAGCCGCCGTGCATGAGGCGCATGGCGAAGAACTTGGCGACCAGCCCCGACCGGCCGGCCCCCGCGACGAAGATGCGGGAGGCCTGGTCGAGCATGGCAGTCAGTTTTGCATCATAGCCGGCATCGGTGGCGGCGAGGATGCCGGAGATTTTGTCTATGATCAGTTTCTGATGCATGCAAATTCCCGATTAGGCGGAAGCGGCGACGACCTGTTCGTAGATTTCGCGCGCGGCATCGGCGGGGGAGGCGGCGCCGTAGATGGCGGCTCCGACGACGATGATGTTGGCACCGGTTTTGACGACCTGTTGGGCGGTGGAGGCCTTGATGCCGCCGGCGACGGAGATGCGGACGGGGAGGCCGAGCTTGGCGATGGCCTGGAGGTCGGCGAAGGGGGTCTGGCCGGCGGCCTGGGCGTCGAGGCCGGTGTGGATGCCGACGATCTGGGCGCCGGCCTTGGCGGACTCACGGGCGCAGGCGGCCTTGTCGGGGACGTTGATCAGGTCGACCTGGACCTCGGCGTTGTGCTTGTTGGCGGCGTTGATGACGCCCTTGATGGTGGCCAGTCCTGCGACGCCGAGGACGGTGGTGATGTCGGCGCCGGCGGCGAAGAAGGGGGTGGCTTCGTATTCACCGGCGTCCATGGTTTTGAGGTCGACCAGGAGCAGCTTGTTGGGGAAGCGTTTTTTGAACTCCTTCACCAGGGCGATGCCGTTGTGCTTGATGCTGGGGGTGCCGATTTCGAAGATATCGACATAGGGCGCGGTGAGGCTTGCGAGCTTCAGGGTCTGCGGGATGTCCAGCGTGTCCAGGGCGAGCTGAATCAATGGTCTTGCCATGAGATCTCCTCCGATCAAAAAAGTAAGGTAGAGAGAAAAAAGTCGGGCTTAAGCCTTAGGAGTTATGGGGTATTGCTAAACGCACAATTTCCCAACTGTAAAGAGTGAGGGGGCCGCTGTCAATGCAGCCCCTCCCCTTTCGCAGGGTCAGCCGTTGAGGCTTTTCAGGTACTTGGTGACGCCGGTTTCGCCCGTGGCCACGACGGCGGGCTTGGGCAGGTTCTTGATGTACCTGGCGACACCGGTTTCGGCGGCGGCAGCCACTTCGGGCAGTGGCAGGTTCTTGAGGTAGCGGGCCACGCCGGTTTCGGCGGTACGGACGGGTTCCGGCAGCGCCTTGAGGTATTTGGCGACACCGGTTTCGGGGCCGGTGGCGAGCCCTTGGGCCTGGAGGTATTTGGCGACGCCGGTGGCTGCCGGCGCCGGTGCGGCGGCGGGGGCGGCCGCTGCGGCGGTTGCGGCCGGGTGGGCGGTGGCCGGACGGCGGCTGCTCCAGAGCACGAAGCCGATGAGGGCGGCGACCACGCCGCCGAACAGGTAATAATCCGAGCCGGTGTCCGGGGCGGGTTTGGCGGGGCTGGACGGTGCGGCCTGGGGTTCGGGGGCTGCCTCGGTCTTGGCGGGGGCCGCCGGTGCCGGGCGGGCAGACGCGGCGGGCGCTGCCTGGGGTTGGGCCGGCGGGGCGGCTTCGGGGGCCGCGGGCTTGCCGGTCAGGCTGGGATCCCGATAGATCACCGACGGCTTGAAGTCGGGCGGATAATCGGCGGCGCCCGCGAGCGGGGCGGCCAGCAGCAGGGCTGCGGACAGGATGTGGGTCGAGAACGGTTTCTTCACGTGGTTTCCCCCATAAGTCTGGTCAGTTGGGTACAAAAGCTCGGCGGGGCGGGTTGCGGGATCGCCCCCCTTGTTTTTCCAATTGCATCGCTTGCGTTCCGTTGCCGGACGCTTTCACGTCCGCCTCCCGGCGCCCGTTCGGCCCACCGCGCTAGCGGACGATCGGATCGAGTTTGCCCTGGGCATACGCCAAGCTCATGTCCTCCAGGCGCAGGGGCTTGATCTTGGCGGCCTGGCCGGCGGCGCCGAAGGCCTCGTAGCGGGCCCGGCAGATCGCGGTCATGGCGGTTTGCGCGGCCTTGTAGAGCTTGCGCGGGTCGAAGTTCTTCCTGTCCTCGACCATGAACCTGCGCATGGCGCCGTAGGAGGCGATGCGCAGGTCGGTATCGATGTTGACCTTGCGGACACCGTGGCGGATGCCCTCGACGATCTCCTCGACCGGCACGCCGTAGGTCTGGCCGATGTCGCCGCCGTAGTCGTTGATCATCTGCGCCCACTCCTCGGGGACCGAAGACGAGCCGTGCATCACCAGATGGATAGTGGGGATCCGCTGGTGGATCGCCTTGACTCGGTCGATCCGCAGCACCTGCCCGGTCGGTTTGCGGGTGAACTTGTAGGCGCCGTGGCTGGTGCCGATGGCGATCGCCAGGGCATCGACCTGGGTCTGGCGGACGAAATCCGCCGCCTCGTCCGGATCGGTCAGCAGCAGCGAGTGGTCCAGCTCCCCTTCCGCGCCATGGCCGTCTTCCTTCCCTGCCCGGCCGGTTTCCAGCGAGCCCAGGCAGCCGAGTTCGCCTTCCACCGATACCCCACAGGCATGCGCCATCTCGACCACCTTGCGGGTGGTCTCGACATTGTACGCATAGCTGGCCGGGGTTTTCATGTCCTCCAGCAGGGAGCCGTCCATCATCACCGAGCTGAAGCCGGATTGGATGGAGCGGATGCACACCGCCGGGGAGGCGCCGTGATCCTGATGCATGCACACCGGGATGTGCGGATACATCTCGATGGCGGCCTGCACCAGATGGCGCAGGAACGGCTCGCCGGCATAGGTCCTCGCGCCGGCCGAGCCCTGCAGGATCACCGGGGCGTCCACGGCCGAAGCCGCCTCCATGATGGCCTTGATCTGCTCCATGTTGTTGACGTTGAACGCCGGCAGGCCGTAGCCGTGCTCGGCGGCGTGGTCCAGCAGTTGGCGCAGGGAGATCAAAGCCATGGGATGGTCTCGGGTGAGGTTAGAACAAGGCCTCGGCCTGGCCGACCACGTTGTCGACGGTGAAGCCGAAGGTCTTGAACAGCACGCCGGCCGGCGCGGATTCGCCGAAGCGGTCCAGGCCGATAACTTTGCCATGGCTGCCGACGTATTTCCACCAGCCGTCGCTGACACCGGCCTCGATGGCGAGGCGGCGGGTCACGGCGGGCGGCAGCACGCTGTCGCGGTACGCCGGCTCCTGGGCATCGAACACGTTGGTGGAGGCCATCGACACCACCCGCACCTGCCTGCCCTTGGCGGTCAGGGCCTCGGCCGCTTTCACCGCCAGCTCGACCTCCGAGCCGGTGGCCAGCAGGATGAGGTCGGGGGTGCCGGTGCAGTCAACCAGGACATAGCCGCCCTTGGCGATCGCGGCGATCTGCTCCGGCGTGCGGGGCATGTGCGGCAGGTTCTGGCGCGAGAAGATCAGGGCGGAGGGACCGTCCCGGCGCTCGATCGCGCACTTCCAGGCCACCGCCGATTCCACCGCGTCGCACGGCCGCCAGACCTGCATGTTGGGGATCAGGCGCAGGGTGGCGGTCTGCTCGACGGGCTGGTGGGTGGGGCCGTCCTCACCCAGGCCGATGGAGTCGTGGGTGTAGACGTAGATCACCGGGATCTTCATCAGGGCCGACATGCGCAGCGCGTTGCGGGCATATTCGGAGAACATCAGGAAGGTCGCGCCGTAGGGCTTGAAGCCACCGTGCAGGGCGATGCCGTTCATGATGGCGGACATGCCGAATTCACGCACGCCGTAGTAGACGTAGTTGCCGTCGTGGCCGGGGGCGTTGACGTCCTTGCAGCCGGACCACAGGGTCAGGTTGGAGCCGGCGAGGTCGGCGGAGCCGCCCAGGATCTCCGGCAGCAGGGGCCCGAAGCCGTTGAGGGCGTTCTGGGAAGCCTTGCGGCTGGCGATGGTCTCGGCCTTCTCGTTCACCTGGGCCACGAAGGCGGCGGATTTCTCCGCCCAGTCGCGGGGCAATTCGCCGGCCATGCGGCGTTCGAACTCGGCGGCCAGCTCGGGGAATTCGCGGCGGTAGTTTTCGAAGCGGTCGTTCCACTCGCCTTCGGCCTTGGCGCCGGTCTCGCGCGCGCTCCAGGCCTCGTAGATGTCGGCCGGGATTTCGAAAGGCGGGTGCGACCAGCCGATGTTCTCGCGGGTCAAGGCGACCTCGTCGGTGCCGAGGGCGGCGCCGTGGCAGTCTTCCTTGCCCTGTTTGTTGGGCGAACCCCAGCCGATGATGGTCTGGCAGCAGATCAGCGACGGTTTGTCGGTGACCGCGCGGGCTTCCTCGATGGCCGCCTTCACGGCGTCCGGATCATGCCCGTCGACCTTGGGGATCACGTGCCAGCCGTAAGCCTCGAAGCGCCGGGGGGTATCGTCCATGAACCAGCCGGGCACGCCGCCATGGCCGCGCACTTCGCCGTCGATGGAGATGTTGTTGTCGTCGTAGAAGGCGATCAGCTTGCCCAGCTTCATGGAGCCGGCCAGCGAGCAGGCCTCGTGGGAGATGCCCTCCATCAGGCAGCCATCGCCCAGGAAGACGTAGGTGTAATGGTCGACGATGGTATGGCCGGGGCGGTTGAACTGGCCGGCGAGCGTGCGCTCGGCCAGGGCCATGCCGACGGCGTTGGTGATGCCCTGGCCCAGCGGACCCGTGGTGGTCTCCACCCCGGGGGTGTAGCCGTATTCGGGATGGCCGGGGGTTTTGGAGTGGAGCTGACGGAAGTTCTGCAGCTCCTCGATGGGCAGATCGTAGCCGGTCAGATGCAGCAGGGAATAGATCAGCATCGAGCCGTGGCCGTTGGACAGCACGAAGCGGTCGCGGTTGGGCCACTTCGGATTGGCCGGGTTGTGGCACAGGTAGTCGTTCCACAGCACCTCGGCAATGTCCGCCATCCCCATCGGCGCCCCGGGATGGCCCGAGTTGGCCTTCTGCACGGCATCCATGCTCAAGGCGCGTATGGCGTTGGCGAGTTCTCGTCGCG
>NZ_AUKJ01000017.1:5000-319698 GCF_000424685.1 Methylococcus capsulatus str. Texas = ATCC 19069 | reverse complement strand
CGCCCGGTGACCACGGTGCCGCGCCCGGATATCGAGAACACGTCTTCGATCGGCATGAGGAACGGCCGGTCGATCGCCCGCTCGGGCTCGGGAATGTAGTCGTCCAGCGCCTGCACCAGCGCTTCCACCGCCGGCACGCCGATTTCGCTGCCATCGCCTTCCAGCGCCTTCAGCGCCGAGCCCTTGATGATCGGGATGTCGTCCCCCGGGAAATCGTACTTGGAGAGCAGTTCACGCACCTCCATCTCCACCAGTTCGAGCAGCTCGGGATCGTCCACCATGTCGGCCTTGTTCAGGAACACGACGATGTAGGGCACACCCACCTGCCGCGCCAGCAGGATGTGTTCCCGGGTCTGCGGCATCGGGCCGTCGGCTGCGGACACGACCAGGATGGCACCGTCCATCTGGGCCGCTCCGGTGATCATGTTCTTGACGTAGTCGGCATGCCCAGGGCAGTCGACGTGAGCGTAGTGACGCGCCGCCGATTCGTATTCCACGTGAGCCGTGGCGATGGTGATGCCACGCGCACGCTCTTCCGGCGCCGCGTCGATCTGGTCGTAGGCCTTGAATTCACCCCCAAACTTCGCCGCCATGCACTTGGTCAGGGCCGCCGTCAGCGTCGTCTTCCCATGATCCACGTGACCTATCGTTCCCACATTCACATGCGGTTTCGTGCGCGTAAATTTCTCTTTGGACACTGTCTTTTCCTCTCAAAACTCAGCTCTGTCCCGTGTAACGACTACGACACCGATTTCTTGATGACGGCATCCGCCACGTGCGTCGGCGCTTCGACATATTTCTCGAAATGCATGCTGTAAGTTGCCCGGCCTTGAGTCGCCGACCGCAGATCGGTGGCGTACCCGAACATTTCAGACAGCGGCACTTCGCAGCGGATGACCTTGCCAGCCGGCACTTCATCCATGCCCTGGACGATGCCTCTGCGACGGTTGATGTCGCCCACCACATCCCCCATGTACTCCTCGGGAGTGACGACCTCGACCTTCATGATCGGCTCCAACAGCACCGGCGAGGCTTTTCGCGCCCCCTCCTTGAACGCCATCGAGCCGGCGATCTTGAAAGCCATCTCGCTCGAATCCACGTCATGATAAGAGCCGTCGAAGAGGGTCACCCTCACGTCGACGACCGGGAACCCTGCCAGGACCCCGTTCTGCAGTTGTTCCTGGATACCCTTGTCCACCGCCGGAATGTATTCCTTGGGAACCACACCACCGACGATGCCGTTCACGAATTCGTACCCCCCCCCGGGGTCCAGAGGCTCGATCCTCAGCCAGACATGACCGTATTGCCCACGTCCGCCGGTCTGCCGCACGTACTTCCCTTCCTGCTCCACCGCTTTCCGGATGGTCTCACGGTACGCCACCTGTGGCGCACCGACATTGGCATCCACCCCGAATTCCCGTTTCATCCGATCAACGATGATCTCCAGATGAAGCTCCCCCATGCCGGAAATAACCGTCTGCCCGGACTCTTCATCGGTCCGGACCCGGAACGAGGGATCCTCCTGCGCCAGCTTGTTCAGCGCGATGCCCATTTTTTCCTGGTCCGCCTTGGTCTTCGGCTCCACCGCGACCGAAATCACCGGCTCCGGGAACTCCATCCGCTCCAGCGTGATGACATCCTTCGGATCGCACAGCGTATCGCCGGTCGTGACGTCTTTGAGACCGATCGCCGCCGCAATGTCGCCAGCACGAACCTCCTTGACTTCCTCCCGGTTGTTCGCATGCATCTGAACCAGCCTGCCGATCCGCTCCCGCCGGTCCTTGACGGGGTTATAGACCGTATCGCCCGAAGAGAGCACACCGGAATAGACGCGAATGAACGTCAGCACCCCAACGTAAGGGTCAGTCGCAATTTTGAAGGCAAGCGCCGAAAAGGAAGCATTATCGCACGATTCCCGACTACTTTCGAGCCCCCCTTCGCCGATCCCGACGACTGGCGGCGTATCGACCGGCGAGGGCAGATAGTCCACCACCGCGTCCAGCATGGCCTGGACCCCTTTGTTCTTGAACGCCGATCCGCACAGCACCGGCACGATCTCATTGGCCAGCGTGCGCACGCGCAACCCACGCTTGATCTCCTCGACGGTCAGCTCGCCTCCTTCGAGATACTTCTCCATGAGATCTTCGGACGCTTCCGCCGCAGCCTCGACCATTTTCTCCCGCCACGCGACGCAGGCAGCAACCATTTCGGCGGGGACATCCCCCAGACTGAAGCACATCCCCTGGGTAGAGTCATCCCACCAGATTGCCTTCATGCGCAGCAGATCAACGACGCCTTTGAATTCATCCTCCGCCCCGATAGGCAGCTGAACCGGTACCGGACTGCCCCCCAGACGACTGCGAATCTGATCGACGACGCGCAGAAAATCGGCGCCGGCGCGGTCCATTTTGTTGACGAACGCAAGACGGGGAACACCGTATTTATCGGCTTGACGCCACACGGTCTCGGACTGAGGCTCGACCCCCCCTACGGCACAGAAGATGGCACAGGCGCCATCGAGCACCCGCAGCGAGCGCTCGACTTCGATAGTGAAATCGACATGCCCGGGCGTGTCGATGATGTTGATGCGGTACTCAGGAAAGGAGCCATCCATGCCCCGCCAAAAACAGGTCGTAGCCGCGGACGTGATGGTAATGCCTCGCTCCTGCTCCTGTTCCATCCAGTCCATGATGGCAGCCCCGTCGTGCACCTCACCGATCTTGTGAGACACCCCCGTGTAAAACAGGATGCGCTCGGTTGTCGTGGTCTTCCCGGCGTCGATATGCGCCATGATCCCGATATTCCGGTAGCGCTCGATAGGAGTCGTGCGTGCCACAGCCAAATAACCTGGTTATCTTAAAGAGCGGGCTGACTGGGTTTACCAGCGGTAATGCGAGAAAGCCTTATTGGCCTCGGCCATCCGATGAGTATCTTCGCGTTTCTTTACTGCCGAGCCGCGGCTCTCCTTCGCATCCAGAACCTCTGCGGCCAGCTTCATCACCATGCCCTTCTCGCCGCGCTTGCGGGCGGCATCGATCAGCCAGCGCATCCCCAGCGCCATGCGCCGAGCCGGACGCACCTCAATCGGCACCTGATAGGTCGCACCCCCAACCCGCCGGGACTTCACCTCGACGACGGGCTGGACGTTCTCGAGCGCTTTGTTCAGAACCTCCAGGGAATTTTGAGAGGTCTTCGCTTCGATATGATCGAGCGCGCCGTACACGATCTTTTCCGCGATCGACTTCTTGCCGCTCACCATGAGCATGTTCACGAACCGGGCAAGCGTTTCGCTTCCAAAACGCGGATCGGCGATCACCTCGCGCCGCTCACTCCTTCTTCTTCTGGACATATCACCTAGCCTCCAAAATTAGCTCTTCGGCCGCTTCGCGCCGTACTTCGAACGACCTTGGCGACGCTTCTGAACGCCCGCCGTGTCCAGACTGCCGCGCACGACGTGATAGCGGACACCCGGCAGGTCCTTCACACGACCGCCGCGGATCAGGATCACCGAGTGCTCCTGCAGGTTATGCCCCTCACCGCCGATGTAGGAGGTCACCTCCGCCCCATTGGTCAGACGAACACGCGCCACCTTACGCAGCGCCGAGTTCGGCTTCTTGGGGGTCGTGGTATAAACACGGGTACACACCCCGCGACGCTGAGGACAGCCTTCGAGCGCCGGAACGTTGCTTTTTTCCTTCTTGCTGACTCGCGGCTTTCTAACCAGTTGATTGATTGTGGTCATTACCGAGCTCCGAAACCATTCCAACCCGCATCACGCACAGAACCGCGCAATATAATACGGGAAAGACCAAAGCCGCTCAGCGTAATTACTGGCAGCCGCCATGTCAAGCGCACTCACGCCCGAACAAACAAAAATAAAAAGGCTCACATCGCTGCAAGCCTTTTCTGGAATTTGGCTCCCCCGGACGGGCTCGAACCGCCGACCCGCTGGTTAACAGCCAGCTGCTCTACCGACTGAGCTACAGGGGAATGATCAGCACGAAAAATCCACCGCTCTTCAAAAATGGCGCGCCTGGAGAGATTCGAACTCCCGACCACCTAGTTCGTAGCCAGGTACTCTATCCAACTGAGCTACAGGCGCGCTGTGGAATTCGCATTATCGTGAAAGTTAAATCCCATGTCAACAAGCATCGTAACGATCCGGGAAGAAGGCCGTTCCCGCTCACTCGGAGGGTGACGAGGGTTACAATCGCAAAACGTATTCTCTCATGCCTGCAACCATGCCTCCGCCCATCAACTATATCGACTCACCCGCCGAGCTTGCGGCATTCTGCCGGTCCATCGGTGGTTCTCCCTGGATCGCAGTCGATACCGAATTCATGCGGGACAAGACTTATTATCCGAAGTTCTGCCTGCTCCAGATTGCCGATGGCACTCAGGCCGCCTGCATCGATCCCCTCGCCATCGAGGATCTGGGGGAAGTCGAGTGTCTGCTGTTCAATCGGGCGATCACCAAGGTGTTTCATGCCGCGAGACAGGATCTGGAGATTTTCTTCCACCGATTCCGGGCCGTTCCAGCGCCGATATTCGACACCCAACTGGCAGCCCCCCTGGTCGGCCATCCCGAGCAAGTTGGCTATGCCAGCCTCGTATCGGCCATGCTTGGAGTGACTGTCGACAAGGAGCACACCCGCACCGATTGGAGCCAGCGTCCTCTCTCGGCCGCCCAGAAGGAATACGCGGCCAACGACGTGATCCACCTCGCGGCCCTGTATCCGAGGATGCGGGAACAACTGGAACGGCTGGGACGCTATGCCTGGCTGGTGGACGAGTTCGCGGCGCTGGAGGAGCCAGACCTTTACGTAAACCGTCCGGAGGACGCGTGGCAGCGCATCGGCGGGCTGGACCGCCTGAAACCCGAGCAGTTCGCGTTGGCAGTCCGCCTCGCCGCCTGGCGGGAGAACACCGCCCAGCAGAACGATCTGCCGCGCAACTGGATCCTTCGCGACGAGGCCCTGCTGGAGATCGCGCTGAGAAGACCCCGTACTCGGGATGCTCTGCAAGCTCTGAGAGGAATCGATTCGCGCATGGTACAGCGATACGGCGATGCGATGATCGCCCTCGTCCAGGACGCCGGGACTGGCCAGGCCGTGCCGCCACAACCCCGCCGGGGTCAGCGCCGCAGCGCTCAGACCGAGGCCATCCTCGATGCGATGTCGGCCCTCGTCCGCCTGCGCTGCATCGAGCACACCATCAACCCCGCCGTCGTGGCCAGCCGCAAGGATCTCGAAGAGCTGCTGGAGTCGCCCGACCGCGCCAAAGTCCTGCACGGATGGCGGCGCACCCTGGTGGGAAATGACCTGGGGGCTTTTCTGGCGGGGAAGGCGATGCTGCGCACGAAGGGCGGCCGACTCACATTCGACGACTGTGAATAAGAACAACGTCTGGCGCACGTTTCCGGCCGGACTGACGGCCGCCGACGCTTATCCCCACCCGGTTTCAGGCATCCGCCTGATCGAGACCCATATTTCCTGGGTATTCCTGACAGGAACCTACGCTTACAAAATCAAGAAACCCGTCGATTTCGGATTCGTCGATTTTTCGACACTCGCTCGGCGAAGGCAATGCTGCGAGGAGGAAATCAGGTTGAACCGCAGGCTTGCACCCGAGCTGTATCTCGGCGTATGCCCAATCACCGGTTCGCCGCAGACGCCCCGGATCGACGGAGAGGGTCCGCCGTTCGAATACGCAGTGAAAATGCGCCAGTTTGCCGAAGGCTCGCTGCTCACGGACAGAGCGGCAGCGGACACCCTGACGCCCACCCACATCGATGCACTGGCTCGGCTGATCGCCGAATTCCACCGCTCGATTCCACGGTCGGGCGAGGCCGAGGAGTATGGCAGCCCGCCCCTCATCCGCAATGCGACCCTGGACAATTTCGCCCATATCGAGACCGTGTTACCGCCGGACCTGGGAGACTCCGGACTCGCGACGCTGAAAGCTTTTGCCGAAAGGGACCACGCAGCGCTGGAAGACATGTTCCTCGCCCGGAAACGCGAGGGTTACGTCCGGGAATGCCATGGCGATCTCCATCTCGCCAACATCGCTCTGATCGGCGACAAACCGGTTCCCTTCGATGCCATCGAATTCAATCCGGCGTTGCGCTGGATAGACGTCATCAGCGAGCTCGCATTCCTCGCCATGGACCTCGAAGCGCGCGGCTTGTGCCGGCTCGCGACCAGACTGGTGAACGGATACCTGGCCGTCACCGGCGATTACGGCGGCATGGCACTGTGGCACTACTACCTGCGTTACCGGGCCATGGTCCGGGCCAAGATCGCGGCGCTGAGCTGGTCGAGCGCTCCCGAGGATGTCAACCGGGCAGAGCATCTGGCCGGATTCCGCCGCTATGTCGACTATGCCCTTTCGGTTTCGTCTGGCCGGCGGCCCCGACTCATCCTCATGCACGGTGTTTCCGGCAGCGGGAAAAGCCATGTGGCAATGCAGCTCGCCGAGCGGGAACGGGCCATCGTCATCCGTTCAGACGTCGAACGCAAACGGCTGGCGTCGCAACTCCAGACCGATCCGGTCCGGAGGTACCTCCCCGCGTTCACCCGCGCTACCTACGCCAAACTGCTGGAACTGGCAACACCCGCATTGCGTGCCGGGCTGTCCGTCATCCTCGATGCCACGTTTCTCGAACGACGCTATCGGGACGACGCCAGAAAGCTCGCCGGCCGCACCGGCGCCGGTTTCGTCATCGTCGCCATGGATGCGCCTGAGACGCTGCTGCGCCAGCGCATCCTTGCCCGGCGAAAAGAGGGAACCGATCCTTCCGACGCGGACCTCCGCGTCCTGGACAAGCAGCTACGATCCCGGCGCCCCCTGGGGGAGGACGAGGCACCGTTCACCGTAGTCTGCAGCCCGGACAGCACGGTACCGGAACTGCCTCAGTGAGGTCTTTCAGATGCCACCGATGAACTCGCCGAAAGCACGGCTGCCGTTGCCTGTGGCAATCGTCCGTTCGACTTTCAACGAAAGGCCGTTGATGACCGACACGGTGTTGTCGAACCAGTTGGCCACATAGATATGAATGCCGTCAGGGTGCAGGGCGATGCCTTCAGGATATTCCCCCACCGCGATGGTATCCACGACCTTCCTGCTCTCAACGTCAATGACCGAAACAGTGTTGTCGTACTGATTGGTGACGAACAACCGCTGATAGGGCGCCATATAAGCCACGGCATAAGGGCGCTCGCCGACTTTCACCGTCGCGATCACCGACAGCGTCCGTACCTCGACGATGGAAACGTCGTCACTCTCCACATTGGCCGAAAACAAAAGCTCACCTGCGGGGTCGAGAGCGATGCCGAAGGGATGTTTCCCTACCTTGACCGTACGCAAGGTTTCCCCGGTAGCCGGATTCATCTCGGCAATGGCGTCGTCGTCGCGATTGGCGACGTAGAGATGCGAACCACCCGGCGCGAGCATCAACCCGGCCGGCACGTTTCCCGCCGCCAGTCGGCGAACGACGGCCCGTTCGTCCAGATCGACCACCGAAACCGCCCTGCCGTACCAGTCCGCCACATAGGCAAACCGGCCTTTGGGATCGATCGCCACACCGACCTGGCCTTCCCCGGTGGCGATCTCGGCCGCCACCCGTTGGTTCCGCCCATCGATCAAGGTGATGCTGCTGCCGCCGGCATTCGTCACCACGACGCGGCTGCCATCCCGGCTGACGGCGACTCCGGCCGGCTCCTTGCCCACTTTCAGAGTCGCCCGGACCTCGCCGCTGGCCGTATCGATGACGCTGACGCTGTCGTCTTTCTGGTTGGTGATGTAAGCAAAGGGCTCCCCCCAAGCCATGCATGCGAAAAAGGCGGCGACCAAGGCCGCCGCCTCCCCGGCGCAAAAGAAGATGGTTCGCTTCACGGCCACGAGGCGATCATTTTTTCTCGGCCAAAACCTTCAGATTGGCCAGGCCCTCTTTATAAACCGACGTGACGGCCTTCAGCGCTGCCTCGTCATTCTCTTCCGGCGGAGGGTTGTTGTTCATGAAGGAGCGGTAAAATGCCCCGTTCCATTCCACGACCGAGCCGGCACCGGCAGGCGTCACGCTGATGGTGGAAGAATAATTCGCGACCGGCAGGTCTTTGGGGTCGACCTCGGTGATTTTGTACGAATAGCTCATCTTTTCGGCATCGTAGCTCTTGAGCTCTTCTTTGATGATGCCGCCCGATTTCAGCTTCAACTCACGCGTCGCGCCCTTCTCGTTGCCGCCGGTGCCGATGGTGCTGGCCACCTGGGGCATCCACTCACCTTTGTCGAAATCCTTGATGATGCCCCAAACCACCGCTGGGGCGGCGTTGATTTCAATCGTTTCGGTCACCTTCTGACGGGTCGGACCGTGAGCGAACGTGGAAGCAGTCCAGACCACCAGCAAACCGGTGGCGACGAGCAGGATCTTTTTCATTACTCCTCCGAACATGGATAGATGGAAAGATAGCCGATAAGTATAAGGGCAAAGCTCATCGCGGTTAACCGGATAAGTTCCTGCCGTAGACTTCCAGCGCATCCAGGATCGCCCGTTTACCGGCATCGGACTCTTGGCTCCGAAGCCGATCGATGCGGGAAAAGAACTCCGCCAAACTCAGCCCTCCGCCTATGCCGGCCAGGCGCGCCCGGCGGAATGCAGCCCAACGCTCGCGTTCCTCGGCATTCAGCGTCTCCGGAAAATTCCGTGCCCGGAATCGGAACAAAAGCTCGTCGAAACGGCCGTCGACGAATCGCGGGCGGTAATGGGCCAACTGGTCCGGCGTCAGACGATGCACCTGATCGAGAGCCCGCCTGTCGGCATCGGGGATGAAACCGCCCCGGTAAAGCATCAATTCCGGATCGGACGCTGCCTCGAACGACGCCTCCACTTCGAATGCCGCCGAAATCTTGGGGATGACATCTTCTGCACGGTCCTGCAACCACTGGGCACGCCGCCTGCAAAGGACCGCATCGATACCGAGCCGCTCCCCGTCAGCCGGTCGCAAGGCCGACATCGGGACGACCACGGGACAACGGTTGGTATGCACTCCCTTCAGCGGAAGCCGCCCGGTGGCCTCCGGCAGCTCCGCCGAAGGGGTGAAAAGCCGGCGCCGGATCTCGTCCACCGAGAGATCGGACAACTGCGCGGGGTCCGACGCCAGATCGAACACGATGACACGCGTCGCGATGCGAGGATGCCGGCACAGCGGCAGCACGCAGGCGATGCAGTGACGGGAGGCAGAAAACTTCTCGGAAACGTGCAATACCGGCTGCCAGGCTCCCAGGGCCAACAGCCGCTCGACCGCGCCTTTGGCCCGGCTCTCCAACGCGAACTGGAACAGACGCGGCTGACGCTCAGCGATCAGGCGGGCGAAAGCGACGGTCGCACGCACGTCGGACAAGGCGTCATGCGCGGACTCGTGTCGAATCCCGTTGGCCGCCGCCAGGCGTTCCAGCTTGAACACGGGCGAGCCCAGGGAATCGCGCGGCCATTCGATGCCGTCCGGCCGCAAAGCCTGTGTCAAGCGGGCCAGATCGATGACGTCCCAGCGCGAATTGCCGCCTTTCCATTCCCTTGCATAAGGATCGTACAGGTTGCGGTAGAAGGCGTGCCGCAGCATTTCGTCGTCGAAACGCAGGGTATTGTAGCCGAGCACACAGGTGCCCGGCCGCATGAAAATGCGATGGATGGTGGCGATGAACGCGCTTTCCGGCACGCCGAGTTCAGCCGCATATTGCGGCGTGATGCCGGTCACCAGACAGGCCTCGGGATGCGGAACCATGTCATCCGACGGCCGGCAATAGAGGACGTCGGGCGGGCCGATCGGATTGAATTCCAGATCGGTGCGGAGACCAGCGAACTGGGCGATGCGGTCCCGGGCCGGGTCGGTCCCGAACGTTTCCAGATCGTACCAGTAGAACGATGGCGCACCGTCCATCCGGGCTCCGGACCCTTCAGAACTTGCCTTCGGCTTCCAGCTTGAGGCGCTTCTCACATTTCTGGGTGCAGATACAGTCGCCCCCATTGAGTCCCCCGCAGGTACCCTTGATCGCCGGCCGTCCAAAAATGACGCCGACGGACATCATCAGGATCACGAAACCGATGATGGCGAAAGTGATCAGAAACAACGTCATAACTGAGTTCTCCAACAAAAACTCCGGGCAAGCCGACGGTGAGCACCTCACCATCCGGCTCCGCCACAAAAAGAACGAGGAGCACGCGGCTCCCCGTCCCATGATTCCTGCGCCGAATCAGCCGCCGAAATCGTCCAGCATGATGTTCTCTCGGTCGACCCCTATGTCCAGGAGCATCTGGATGACCGCGGAGTTCATCATCGGTGGTCCGCACATGTAGTACTCGCAGTCCTCCGGCGCCGGATGGTTTTTGAGGTACTGCTCGTACAGGATGTTATGGATGAAGCCCGTGTAGCCGGTCCAGCCGTCTTCCGGCTTTGGATCCGACAGGCCGAGGAACCACTTGAAGTTGGGATTCTCGGCCTGCAGTCTGTCGAACTCCTCCACATAGAAGGCTTCGCGCAAGCTGCGGGCACCGTACCAGAAAGTCATCTTGCGCTTGCTCTTCAAGCGGAGCAACTGGTCGAAGATGTGCGAACGCATCGGCGCCATACCGGCGCCACCGCCGATGAACACCATCTCTTTGTCGGTATCGCGAGCGAAGAACTCGCCGAACGGCCCGGAAATGGTGACCTTGTCGCCCGGCTTCAGGTTGAAGATATAGGACGACATGACGCCCGGCGGCACGGTGCCCTCTTTACCCCAGGGCGGAGTGGCGATACGCACGTTGAGCATGATGATGCCCTTTTCCTCCGGATAGTTCGCCATCGAGTAAGCACGGATCGCCGGCGTCTTGACGTGCGACTCGATCTTCCAGAGGTCGTATTTGTCCCAGTCCTCCCGGTATTCCGGCTCGATGGCGAAATCCGAGAACTTGCAGTCGTAAGGCGGACACTCGATCTGGATGTAACCACCGGCGCGGAAATCGACGTTCTCTCCCGCGGGCAGTTCCAACACCAGCTCCTTGATGAAAGTGGCGACGTTGCGGTTGGAGCGCACCGTGCACTCCCACTTCTTGACGCCGAACACCTCCTCATGGACGTGAATCTTCATGTTCTGCTTGACCGTCACCTGGCAAGACAGACGGTCGCCCTGAGCCGCCTCTCGCTTGGTGATGTGCGAAAGCTCGGTCGGCAGGATTTCGCCGCCGCCTTCCAGCACCTGCACCCGGCATTGAGCACAGGTGCCGCCGCCGCCGCAGGCCGAAGACACGAACAGGTTGTTGTCGGCCAATGCCGTCAGCAGCTTGGAGCCGATCGGAACGTGGATGGTCCTCTCTCCGTTGATCAGCACCTCCACGTTGCCCTCGGCCACCAGCTTCGACTTGGCGCCCAGAATCACGAAGACCAGGGCCACCACGATAGCCGTGAAGAAAAATACGCCTAAGATAATTTCCAACATGGGATCACCTACATCCTTATAACTGTATGCCGGAGAAGGCCATGAAACCCAGTGCCATCAGACCCGCGGAGATGAAGGTGATGCCCAGGCCGCGCAGGCCCGCCGGAACGTCGCTGTACTTGAGCTTCTCGCGCACGCCGGCCATCGCAGTGATGGCGAGCGCCCAGCCGAAACCGCTGCCCACGCCATACACCACGCTCTCCGAGAAGTTGTAATCACGTTCGATCATGAACAGCGAACCGGCCAGGATGGCACAGTTCACCGTAATCAGCGGCAGGAAAATACCCAAGGCGTTGTAGAGGGCCGGGAAGAACTTGTCGAGCACCATCTCCAGAATCTGGACCATGGCGGCGATCACGCCGATACAGGCCATCAGCGCGATGAAGCTGAGGTCGACGTCACGCAGGCCGGCCCAGGACAAGGCGCCTTCCTTGAGCAGATAGGTGTAGATCAGGTTGTTGGCCGGCACCGTCAGGGTCTGCACGATCACCACGGCGATGCCCAAGCCCACGGCCGTTTCGATCTTCTTCGACACCGCGATGAAGGTGCACATGCCCAGGAAGAACGACAGGGCCATGTTCTCGATGAAGACCGACTTGATGAACAGATTGATGTAGGCTTCCATCAGTGTGCCTCCCCGTGTGCGGTGGCGATCACGAAATCGGCCTTTTCCACCTGCTGGGTTTTCCAGGAGCGGATCGCCCAGATCAGGAGACCGATCAGGAAGAATGCACTGGGGGGCAGCAACAGCAGGCCATTCGGCACGTACCAGCCGCCATCCTTGACCAGGGGCAACACATCGATCCCCAACAGTTTGCCGGAACCCAGCAACTCACGGATGGTGGCGACGGTGACGAGGATCAGACTGTAACCCAGGCCATTGCCGATGCCGTCCAGGAAGCTCTCCCAGGGCGGATTCTTCATGGCATAGGCCTCGGCGCGCCCCATCACGATGCAGTTAGTGATGATGAGTCCGACGAACACCGACAACTGCTTGCTGATTTCATAGGCGAAAGCCTTGAGCAGCTGGTCGACCACGATCACCAGTGAGGCGATGATCACCATCTGCGCGATGATACGCACGCTGCTTGGAATGTGGTTGCGGATCAAAGCGATGCCCGCGCTGGAACAGGCGGTGACCGAGGTCAGCGCCAGACTCATGATCAAGGCCGTCGACAATTGTGAAGTGACGGCCAAGGCGGAACAGATGCCCAGCACTTGGAGGGTGATGGGGTTGTTGTCGACCAGCGGTTCGATGAGAACTTTCTTCGATTCTTCGTTCATGGGGATTAACCTCTTCCAGCTCTAACTTTCGCCAAATACGGTCCGAAGCCATCCTTGCCCATCCAATAGCGGATCAGGTTGCTGACGCCGCGGCTGGTCAGGGTCGCTCCGGCCAGCGCATCCACCTGGAATTCCGCGCCCGGCTTGCTGGGGTCCACGCCACCTTTGACCAGTCCCAAAGCCACTTCACCGATTTCGACGGTCTGGCCCTTCTCGGACAGGTTGCTTTCGTGCACCGCGGTCTTGGAGTAGTTGTAGACCTTCTTGCCCTTCCACAAAGCCTTCCATTTCGGATTCACCACTTCGCCGCCGAGTCCGGGTGTTTCCGCCTGATCGTAGAGGTTGAGGCCGATCACGGTTTCCCCATCCGCCTCCAGCGCCATGAATCCGTACATGGTGGACCACAGGCCGTAGCCGCTCACCGGCAGGATCACCGACTTGAGCTGGCCGTTCTCCTTTACCAGATACACCTTGGCGTACTTGGGCTTACGCTTGATGCCGGCAATGTCATCTTCCGGCGGGATCGCTTCGCTCAAGGCAGGATCCTTGGCCGCTTTGCGCTGGTCGTAGGTCTTGGGATCCACCGCATCGCTGTAGTCTCCGGAAGCAAGTTCCACGATCTTGGGTTCGATGTTCTTGAACGCCTCGTCGATGCCGGTACCGTCCACGAGCAAGCCGGCCACCTCGAGGATGTTGACTTTCTCATCCCTCGACTTGTTGGACTCCTGCAGCGGTTTGAGCGCCACGGCGGAACCGGACACCAGCACGGCTCCCACCAGACACAGTCCTACCGCAACGGCGACGGTTTTCTCGAAACTGTCGTTGGGCAGCGCCAGCACTCGCTCGGCATAGGCCCGGGCCTTTTCCTTCAGTGCGGCGAACTTGTCACCGCCCTGCACATTCGTCGAATTCACTGCGTTAGGCATGACGTTTGATCCTTCTTGCGATGTTCGCCTTGATGACCGCGTAGTCGATGAGGGGGGCGAAGATGTTGGAGAAAAGGATGGCCAACATGATGCCTTCGGGGAAGGCGGGATTGACCACGCGGATCAGCACCGTCATGAAGCCGATCAGCGCGCCGAAGATCCAGCGACCGAGGTTGGTATGCGCCGCACTGACCGGATCGGTCGCCATGAAACTCATGCCGAAGGCGAAGCCGCCCAGCGTCAAGTGCCAGTACCACGGCATGGCAAACATGGCGTTGGAATCGCTGCCGATGACGTTGAACAGCGTGGAAGTCGCGATCATGCCCACCATCACGCCCGCGATGATCCGCCAGGACGCGATCCGGGTGTAGACCAAAAACGCCGCGCCCAGCAAACAAGCCAGGGTCGAAGTTTCGCCCATGGAGCCGCGCTCGAAGCCGAAGAAGGTCTGGAACCAGCCGATGCCCGCCTCGCGGATCGCGTCGACTCCGCCCAGCGCACCCAACCCCAGCGCCGTGGCGCCGCTGAAACCGTCCACCGCGGTCCATACCATGTCGCCCGACATCGAAGCCGGATAGGCGAAATACAGAAATGCGCGACCGGTCAGCGCCGGGTTGAGGAAGTTCTTGCCGGTCCCGCCGAACACTTCCTTGCCCATGACCACACCGAAGGAAATGCCAATGGCCACCTGCCACAGCGGCGTGTTGGGTGGCATGGTCAAGGCGAACAAGATCGAGGATACGAAAAAACCCTCGTTGACGTCATGTTTGCGCACCACCGCGAACAGCACTTCCCACAGGCCACCGGCCACGATGGTCACGACGTAGATCGGAATGAAATACAGCGCGCCGTGGATCAGATCCGACAGCGGATTCCACGGATTGTGGCCGAACAGATTGATGATCGCGCCGCGCCAGCCCGGAGCCGATTCCATCCCGAGGGACGTCATCGCCAGATTGGCCTGGTAGCCGGTGTTGAACAACGCCATGAGCATACAGGGCAGCGCCGCAATCCAGACGTAGGTCATCACCCGCTTGAGGTCGACCGAGTCGCGCACGTGGGTCGCACCGCGGGTGACGTCGGCCGGGGTGTACAGAAAGGTATCCACCATCTCGTAGACGGGATACAGTTTTTCGAAGCGCCCGCCCTTGGCAAAGAGCGGATGGATCTTGTCGAGAAATTGCCTTACTGACATGAGACTTAGCCTTCCTTCTCAATCTGGGTGAGGTTCGAACGCAGAACCGGACCGAAATCGTGCTTGCCCGGATCGACGAAGGTGCACAGCGCCAGGTCTTCTTCGTCCAGTTCCAGGCAGCCGAGCGCCTGGGCCATGTCGGTGTCGCCCACCAGCAGCGAACGCACCAACTGGGTCGGCAGAATGTCCAGCGGCATCACGTCCTCATACACGCCGACCGGCACGATCGCACGCGGGCTGCCATGAGTGGAAGTCGTGAACGGGAACTTGCGGCCCCGCTCTTTCGGCAGGCTCGCCAGGGTCACATTGAGGAAGGAATACTTCGATGCGCTCGGCAGGATCCAGCCCATGAGCTCGCGGGTCCGACCTTCCTCGACCACGCTGACCTGATTGTGATAACGCCCGAGGTAGCAGCCCCAGGCGGTCGCCTCACGGCCATACAGGACGGAGCCGGAAATCACCCGCAATTCCTTGTCGGCCACCGTCTGACCCGCGGTGAGATCGCACAGACAGGCGCCGAGCCGGGTACGCAGCAGACGCGGCCGGGCCACGCCCGGACCGGCCAGGGACACGATGCGCTCGACGTCGATGCGACCGGTGGTGAACAGTGCGCCGATCGCGATCACGGACTGGTAGTCCAGATACCAGACGCACTTGGACGGGCCGACCGGGTCCAGATGATGGATATGGGTCCCTGCCAGGCCGGCGGGATGCGGCCCGTCGAATTCCGCCACCTCGACCTTCCCGTCATCGATGGACGGCACGGCCTGAGCCGGTGCCTTGCAGAGATAAACCTTTCCTTCGGTCAGTTTCGAAATGACGGCGAGGCCGTTCCTGAAATCTTCGGCACGCCCCTGAATCACGACGTCCGGTCGCGCCGCCAGCGGGTTGGTGTCGATCGCGGTCACGAAGATTGAATGCGGCCTGGTGTCCGGATTCGGCACTTTGCTATAGGGACGGGTCCGCAGGAAAGTCCACAGGCCCGAGGCCAGCAGATTCTCTCTCACCTGGGTTTCGCTCAGGCCGGCCAGTTCGGCCGCCTTGTAGGAAGCGAAAGTGACCTCGTCCTTGCCGTCCAGTTCGATCACCACCGACTGGAGTACGCGCCGCTCGCCGCGGTTGATCGCCTTCACCACGCCGGCACCCGGGGACGTGAAGTTCACCCCCGGATTCTGCTTGTCGGTGAAGAGCACACTCCCCAGTTTGACGCGATCACCCTCGGCGACCTGCATCGTCGGCTTGAGACCGACGAAATCCGGCCCGATCAGAGCCACGGATTTCACGGCTCCGCCGTCGGCATGGATCACCTGTTCGGGCGCTCCCGTTATGGGCAGGTCTAAGCCTTTCTTCAGTTTGATTACCATAGTGAAGCCCACTTTCCAGACAAAAATCGGCCGCGCCAACCCCTCGCATGCCTGTCGACGATCCGTGGAGACACCGAGGGGAAAGCCGTGGAAGCTGTGCAGGGTGTTTTGTTATGGAGGGACTACGTCTTCGCGCGCGAGGAAACCTTCCCGCGACCCGACCGGGCGCAGCGACGCATCCTTAGGAGAACCCTGGACCCACGAAAAACAAAGCGATTGAAGTATTAGATCACAAAACCAACGAGGCAACAATTGAAGCCGCCGCGCCGCATTTGTGCACGAGAAGCGACAAATTGGGGCGTCGCCGGCAAACGTGGGGAAGGGGAGAGACAAAAAAGCCGGGCCCGAAAACGAGCCCGGAAACACCATCCCAGAGGATAAAACTTGAGGAAAACATCGGCTGTAACTTCAGTTCGTCACTTCCGTGACGACCTTGGTACACATCGTAATGGAATCCCCCCTGGCCCGCCTTGATGTACGTCAAGTTTTCATCAACTCCGGTACCTTTTCGCGCTTCCGGCGGCACATCAATTCTTATGATCCTCCGCAGCGGGCTGCAAAACGATGCACCACAACCGTCCACGACGGACATCGTGCACTCTTAGGAAAGACCGCATTTCCTCCGACGGACACGACACTGCCCGCACACAAAATGCATGCAGGCAGAGCAAGCCACAGCTTATCATTGCTCGTGGCCGGGCAGGCAGCGTCATCGAGCATGCGTCTGTCACGGAGGGCTGTATGTCGTCCACTAGAGTTCCGGGGGAGCAGGCATACGCGAGCGTCACGCCGGTTCCATCCACTCAAGGCACAAACCCGTCCATCCTGAAAACGTTCCGCCCTTTTGCCATGGACCTTCTCGTCAAATTGATCAAAATCCTGCTCCTGCTGTTCTGCGCCGCGCTCGCCTTCGGCTGGGGCGTCTGCGGCATTCTGGGATTGGCGGCGGTCGGCAATCCGAACGGCGGCCTGTCCTGGGAAATTCTTCCGCTGGCCTTGGCAGGCTTCGCGCTGATGGCATTGTTCGGCTGGTTCGCCTGGAAGCTCAAACGCTCCTTGAGCCCTACCACGGGCAGGCCACCATGATCCGGGACGCAGCCCTGGCACACGCCGTCCACGCCATTCTGGAGGCTCTGGGCATGGCGATCGGCGCCCGCCATTACTTTTTCCTCCGCCGGAAAAACGGCCTGGTTTCCACCCTGTCCAACCCCGCTTATACCGTACTCGTGGGCTGCCTGCTGGGTGCGGCGATCGGCAACAAGGCGGTGTTCTGGCTGGACATGCCGCATCTGTGGGCGGCGCACGGCGGGATCCTGGGTTTTTTCCACGGCGGCCAATCCATGGTCGGCGGCCTGCTGGGCGGGCTGATGGGGGTGGAGATCGCCAAGAGACTTGCGGGTCTACGACAGTCCACAGGCGATCTGTTCGTGTTTCCAATCCTGCAGGGACTCATGATCGGCCGGCTCGGCTGCTTCCTGGCCGGCCTTCACGATGACACCTACGGCCTCCCTACCCGGCTTCCCTGGGGTATCGACTTCGGCGACGGCATCGCCCGCCATCCGACCCAACTCTACGAAATCCTGTTCGCCGCCCTGCTCTGGGCCGCATTACGCAGGCAACAAGCCCGCTGCGCCGCCGAGCCGGGCCTGCTGTTCAAGCTGATGCTGAGCGCCTATCTGTTGTGGCGGCTGGGCGTCGACGGTTTGAAGCCCATGCCCTACCCCTATCCGCCGGGGCTGTCGGGCATCCAGTGGGTCTGCCTGCTGGCGCTCGTGGTCTACGCACCGCTGACGCTGCGTCAATGGAGGCGCCTGGCATGAGCCGCAAGACCCGCCCGTATCTGTTTTACGACACCACGGCCTCGGTCTGCTCGACCTGCCTCGCGCGGGTGGAGGCGAAAATCCTCATAAAGGGCGGACGGGTGTTCATGGAAAAGTGGTGCCCGGAGCACGGCTTCGAGCGCACCTTGATGGCGGATGACGCCGACTACTACCGCCAGTGCCGCGAGCAATGGATCAAGCCGCCGGAATTGCCGCGCCGTTTCGCCACCCCCATGGCGCGCGGCTGCCCGTGGGACTGCGGGCTATGTCCGGACCACATGCAGCATTCCTGCGTCACCGTGCTGGAGGTCACCGGCCACTGCAACCTGCGGTGTCCGGTCTGCTATGCCGGCTCGGGCCCGGACAACCCGAGCTACCGCAGCCTGGACGAAATCGGCCGCATGCTCGACACGATAGTCGAGGCCGAGGGCGAGCCGGACGTGGTGCAGATTTCCGGCGGCGAGCCGACTTTGCATCCGCAGTTCTTCGACATTCTGAAGGAGGCGCGGCGGCGGCCGATCCGCCATCTGATGGTCAACACCAACGGCATCGTCCTGGCACGCGATCCGGATTTCGCCCGACGGCTGGCTGAATTCGGGCCGGGACTGGAGGTCTATCTCCAATTCGACTCACTGGACGACGCGGTGCTGCGCCAGCTGCGCGGCGCCGATCTGGCGCGCATCCACGAACAGGCATTGGAGCACCTGAACGCCGCCGGTATCTCCACCAGCCTGGTCGCCACCTTGCGCAGGGGCCTGAACGACGGCGAGATCGGCACACTGGTCCGTCATGCCCTGAACTGGTCCTGTGTGCGCGGCATCACCTTCCAACCGATCGAAGACGCCGGGCGCAACGAGGGCTTCGACGCCGCCCGCCACCGCCTCACCGTGAGCGAAATCCGCCGCGCCATCGCCGAGCAGTCCGGGCTGTTCGCATTGGAAGACGTGGTCCCCGTCCCCTGCAATCCGGACACTTTGGCGATGGCCTACGCCCTCAAGCTGGACGGCCAGACCCTGCCGCTCACCCGCTACCTGGACCGGGAACTCCTGGTCGGCGGCGCTTCCAACACCATCGCCTTCGAGCGCGATCCGCGGCTCACGGACACCCTGGTGCAACTGTTCTCCACCGCCCACGGCCCGGAACAGCGCGCCCGCTGCCTGTCCGAACTGCTTTGCTGCCTGCCGCGCGTCGAAGCGCCCGCGGCGCTGGACTACCGCAACGTGTTCCGCGTACTCGTCGTACAATTCATGGACGCCGCCAACCTGGACCTGCGGGCTCTCAAGAAGTCTTGCGTCCACATCGTCCAGCCGAACGGCCAGATGGTCCCGTTCGAAGCGTTCAACCTCTTCTACCGCAGGGAATGAACCATTCCATCCCGACCCGCGGCCTTGGCGGCCTTGGCCGCCTTGAAGCCTCCCCGGAAAACCAGCCCGGTCCCCGAATGTGAACCAGCTCATGATGCTCTATCATCTCTCGAAGCCCCTCATCTGCGGAACCTTGCTGTCGGCGGTTCCCGTGGTTCTGGCCGACCCCACGCCGCCCTCTCCGCCTGCCACCCCATTTCCAGTCTTTCCCGAGCCCCCCTTCATCCCGTCGGCGGCATCGAGTCAGCGCAACGAGCATCGGCCGTTTCAAAAGACGATCCGATTTACGATCGGCAACGAGGAAAAAGAGGGGTACGCGGAAATCCCGGTCGCCGGCCGGCAACGCCTGGTGATCGAGCACGTTTCGGCCCTCGTGCAAGGCCCCGCCGGGCAGAAGTACTTCGCATCCCTGCGGACGACCATCCAGCGTAACGAAACGGCGTGGCACTATTTAGTCCTGTCTCAGCAATACGCCGGAGCCGGCGTCGATGTTTACGCGGCTAGCCAGCCGATACGGGCCTATGCAGACCCCGACGAGTTTCCGATCCGGTTTTCGGTGAGCCGCGGCCTCGACGACACCGGGACAGTGTCCGTCGATGCCACGATTTCCGGCTACCTGGTCGACCGATGACATCGGCGTCTTGCCTTGGGCTGTTGATCTGGCAATGACCATCAGGTAGTGGTAAGGCCATAATCAAGAAGCCGGTTGAACAATTGGCGGAAAACCGGCTGCCCCTCCCGCAATTCGTTTGGACACGTCGTGGGGTAAACAGACATGTCAGAGAAAAGAGCGGGAAATGCTGAATGAGACAGAGGTTGGGAGGATGCGCCGGATGCGCTGGAAGGAGCGCGTGGCGTGACTGGAAGCGCGCCCGGCACGGCGGCCGAAGTCGAGCGCTGGCCGGTCGGGCGTAAGAAGCAAGTCGTGCTGCGCCTGCTGCGCGGTGAATCGGTCGATGCCCTGTCGCGCGAGCTGGCGATGCCGATCGTCCGGCTGGAACAGCGGTTAATCGTGCGCTGGCCGGCATCGATGCCGGTCTCGAGGAACGCGAGAGACGCGGTTCGATGAGGCCGATCGGCGCATCGGCAAACTGGTGAAGGAAGTCGATATTCTGCGCAAGGAAAGGGAGGCGCGCCGCCCTTTGGGCTGGAGGAGGTCGTCGCGATGGGCCTGACGGCCTCGCAAGGCACCGGCAAACGCTAGGGTCTGGAACGGGTTTGCCGGGTGTGGAGTTCCCGCGTTCGACGAGCTACGCCCCGCGGTCCGGGGAAGCATCCAAAGGTGGGTCCCGCTGCATCCGGTTCGGCGCGGGCTGAAGCCGGAGGTTTCCGATGCCGACCTGTTGGCGGCCATGCGTGCCGATCTGGCCGCCTCCCCGTTCCTCGGCGAGGGCCATCGCAAGGTACGGGGCGGGCACGTCCTTTCGGGCATTCGGGTGGCCAAGGATCGGGTCTTGCGCCTGATGCGTGAAAATGCCTTGCAGTCGCCGCATCGTGTGCAGCAGGGACTGCCCGTGCTGCACGATGGCTCAGACCAAAGCGCGCGGAGACCGCGCCTTCGAGCAGCAAAGGCGCGGCCAGTCCCGGGAGAGGACTTATACGGTCAGTCCCGAAGCCTGGAGAACACGTATTGGCTCTCTTTCTGCGCAGCGTGACAGCCGAAACAACCCTGCCCGCCGTCAGTGACCAGACGCTTGTCCGGCTTGCCTTCACCGAATCCTTCATAACCCCAACCGCCGGTAGCGGAAAAACGCTTGGCATCGCGCTCCATCACTCCGATCAGCTTGCGTTTGCCTTCCACCAGTGCATGGTTATCCTCCTGATAGTCGAACAGGTCGAATACCAACACCGCTCCGTCCGGGTAGTTGCCGCCCCTCAGTCCCTGGATGGCTTCTGCATTGGCGTAAACGTGGTGGATCCCGCCGAAGGGATTTTCCAGCGGGTGTCCCGGCTGGATCACCATGGATTTGACGTGGTACCAACTGCGAAACCCATCGGGGTATTTCACCTTGGTCTCGGCTGCGCCGAGCACGCCGGAAACGACCAGGAGCCCCACGAGTAAAAACGATGGCTTGTTCATCTCCACCTCCTCCGCTGAATTGTTTCGCATCGAAATCATATGCCTGACCGCACCACCCGTCAAGGATTCCGCTGCCGGCGGATGTCATGATGACACCCAAAAAACGACGATCGAAGACGACTTCCAAGTGCGCGACACCATGGACAACGCGGAGGAACATGTCGGGCCGAACACGAGGGCGCGACGGAAAATGCGCCCTCTGGGCTGCAGGAGAATTATTTCAGCCTGGAGTAATAGTCGGCCAACTGCCGAATCTCGGCGTCGCTGAGTTTTGCGGCGATCAGCCGCATGCGGCTGTAGATGTCGTTGGCCCTCTGGCCACTCTTGTAGGCCAGGAGGGTCGCTTCGAGATAGGCCGCGCTCTGGCCGGCGAGGCGGGGGGTGTCGACCTTTTCGCCCTGCCCGGCCCCGCCGTGGCAACTGGAACAGGGAGGCTCCATGCGCCGGCCTTCCCCGCGCCCGGCGATGCCGGTGGCATCCGAGGCCCCGCCGGCACCACGCATCGGCGCCTGTTGGCCGTACCAGGCGGCCAGGTCGGCCATGTCCTGATCGCGCAAGGCCGATGCCATGGTATTCATGATCGTGGTCGGGTCCTGCCGGTTTCCGTTCTTGTAGTCCTGCAGTTGCCGGTACAGATAGGTCGGCAGCTGGCCGCTCAGGCTGGGATTGGTACCGGTGCCGTCGTGGCAGCCGGCGCAAGGGGCGGATAGCGCCTTGCCACGCCCGGCATCACCCTTCTCGACGAAGTCGAGTGTCGCCGGCGTCCACGCGACCTGGGTGGAAGGAGCCGCATCGACGCCGGCCACAAACATCATGCCAGTCGCCACGAGCAGGATGGCTTTCATCTTCAGTACCCCCACGCGGTCGGACTATGGGTTTTCAGCAGGAAAAACTGGAGGATGGGATAACCGTAGCTCAACACCATCAGCACCAGGATCAGACGGTTCCACAGGGCGAATCCATTAAGCCATGCCGGCGCCCCGTGATTGGAGTCGGCCGCCGCATCCTCCCTGGCGTCGACCTTCTCACCGGCAGTCTGGGTCTTGTACAGCAGATAGACGAACAGACAGGCGGAAGCCAGCAGGATGGACCCACCGGCGATCATGGCCAGTTCATACGGCTCCCAGGAAAGCGTCAGTACGCTGTTGTACTGGACTGCCGAAATCCGCCGCGGCTGCCCCAAAAGGCCCAGGATATGCCAGGGCGTGGTCATGATGACCATGCCGATGAACCAGCCCCACAGCTGCACCAGAGCCAGATCGACGGAATACAGTCTGCGTCCGCACAGCTCCGGCCAAAGCTTATAGGCGACGGCGAGATACATGGTGATCACGGTGCCGGCGAAGATCAGGTGGAAATGGCCCGGCACCCAAGCAGTGTTGTGCACCATGGCGTTCATGGCATAGCTGGCGTTGACGATACCGCCGAAGCCCCCGAGCACCAGCATGAGCAGAGACAGAATCGCCGCCAGCACCATCGGGTTCTTCCACGGCAGCGCGCCGATCCAGCCGAACAGCCCGGCACCGCCCCGCTTGCGTCCGGCCATCTCCAGCGAGGCGATGACGGTGAAGCCGGTCAGCAGGGTGGGAATGGCGACGGCGAAGGTGCCGACCATGTGCAGGAATTTCCAGCCCGCCCCCTGTTCGGGATCCATATAGAGATGGTGGAAGCCGATGGGCAGGCCAAGCACCAGGATCAGCACGAACGCCGTGCGCGCCAGCACGTCGCTGAACAGCTTGCCGCCGGCAGCCTGCGGCACGTAGCAGTACAGCGCGATGTAGGCCGGGATCAGCCAGAAGTAGACGATGGGGTGCAGGGTCCAGGCGAACAGGGTACGGGCCAGGCCCACATCGATGGTGTCGGTCAACCCGAGCGCCCATGGCAACAACTGGAACACCGACTCCAGAGCCACGCCAGCACTGGTCCACAGCCACAGCAGAGCATTGGCGGCGGTGGCGAACATCGGCAACGGCACGGTTTCGCCGGGACGATCCCTTTTCCATTGGGCGAACATCACCAGCATGATCACACACCAGAACCACGACCCCACCACCAGCAGGGTCGCCCCGAGATAGAAGAAGACGTTGGCCTGGATGGGAGGGTAAAAGGTGTACAGGACCGAGGCTTTGCCCAACAGCAGCGGGATCGCAGCCAAAGCCACTCCGACCACGCAGACCCCGTAGCCGGCCCAGGCCAGCGGCGGATTCCACAGCGGCCGCCGGAGACTACGCGCCGCCGTGTGATAGCCGAAGCCCATGATGAAAAAGGTCGTCAGCACGAAGGCCATCAGCACCCCATGGGTGCTGACCGAGGCGAAGTAGGCGGCGGGCGACTGGAGAAAGGTGAACAGTCCGCTGCGCTCCAGAACCTGGTACATGCCGAAGAAACAGGCCAGGCCGAACGCCCCGAAGGCCACCCAGAAGTTGAAAAGTGTGAGGCGGTTCACGGTTGCATCGTTCATGGCTGCTTTCCTCCGGTCGCGGGCTCACGCCAGTTCTCCTGGGCGATGACGGTCACCTTGCTCCACATGTGGTCGTGGCCCAGGCCGCAGTATTCGTTGCAGAGCATGGGATATTCCCCTGGCTTGGGGAAAACGCTGACCACCTCGGAGACGTACCCCGGCACGATCATGGTGCTCATGTTGGTCATGGGGATGTGGGCACCGTGCAGTACATCCATGCTGGCCATGCGGAAAACGATCCGGCGACCGGCCGGCACCTCGATCTCGCGGGGATAGAAGCCGTAGCGGCCGGCCACCAGCCGGACCTGGAGGGAGCCGTCGGCAAGCGGCGTGGGCTGCACGCCCAGCTTGTCCTCGGCGAACTCCTGGCTCAGATGCAGGCTGGCGGAATCGATGGTTTCGACATGGCTGGGGGGATGGACTCCCTGGCTGACCGCAGTGACGACGATCGCGCCGACGAACAGGCCGATCATGGCGAGGGACACTGACAGCCACTTCCTTTCCAGTTCATCGATCTCCAGCCGGGACATTCCTCCTCCCAGCCCGGCCATTTTTTCTCGGAACCATTGCTTGTCTGGAAAACGGATTCGCATAACCTTTTCCTCTCATTCGTCGCTGACGCGCCGGTTTCGCGCTGCGGCAGGGCGCGATGTCCCCCCGCCGGGTCGTTCTCGGGATCACTGACCCAACTGGCCGCGGGGCAGGAACACCCCGAAATAGAGGAACAACCAGGCCGCGGTCATCCCCAGCGCCACCAGGCAAAGCAATACCCAGGTGCCCCGCGGCGCTTCTTCATGTGCGGAATCGTGTTCGTGTTCTACCGACATAGTGCCTCCCAAACGTCGTAAAACCGCGCTGACAAACTCCCCCCGAATTTCCGACCGCTAGCCGGCCTCGGCCGCGAACTGCGGGGCCCGGCGCGTCTCACCCACGCCGATGGTGAGGAGATCCCACACCAGCAGCAGAGCGCCAGCCAGCGTCACCACACCGAACACCAGGCGCCAAGCCATGGCCTGCTGGAACCAGGGATGCATCTGACCGGCGAAATAGCCCCGCCAGGTCGAGCCCTCCATCGCCCGTTCGATGAACGACTGTTCGTAGCCGGCGATCAACAGCGCCACGGTCATTCCGATCACGCCGAGATTGATCAGGGCGAGCGCCCCTTTCCACTTCCAGCCTTCTCCGGCCAGGCCGCTGCCCAGCCAGATGTTGCCCCGCCAAGTTTGCATCGCAATGTAGAAGAAAGCGATGTTGATGGTGGCATAGGCGCCGAAGAAGGCCAGGTGACCGTGCGACGCCGTCCATTGGGTGCCGTGGGTGTACAGATTGATCTGCGGCAGGGTGTGCATGAAGCCCCAGACGCCGGCACCGAGAAAATTGCCGAAGGTATGGGCGATGATCCACGCCAGCGCCGGATGGTTACCGTTCCTGAGCTTGCGGACGCCGGCATCGTAGACCGAATGCACCACCATGGCGACCAGAGGGATCGGCTCCAGCGCCGAGAAGAACCCCCCGATCGAGAACCAGTAATCCGGGGTACCGATCCAGAAATAATGATGGCCAAGGCCGAGAATGCCCGAGCCGAACATCAGCGCCACCTCGATGTACAGCCAGGTTTCCACGATCCGCCGCCGCACGCCGAGCACATGCATCAAACCCCAGGCCATGATGCAACCGACCAGGACCTCCCAGGTCGCCTCCACCCACAGGTGGATGACCCACCACCACCAGTACTGGTCCGCCGTGATGTTGGTCAGATAGAACATGCCGGCGCAATAGAGCCCGGCCAGAGCCACCAGATCCAGGGTCAGCACACCGGCGATGCCGGACCAGCGGCCTCTCGAGAAAGTGGCAGCGACGTTGTAGAAAAACACGCCCAGCACGGCGACGATCCCGAAGTCGGCCCAGCGCGGGGCTTCGAGATATTCGCGGCCTTCGTTCACGAACCAGCGGGTGAGGTCGTTGCCGGGACCGGTCTGAACCCACAGGTAGACCACCACCACGATGGCAACCGCCACCGTCAGCACCCAGAACGCCAGGTTGCCCACGGCCAGCCCGACGACGCGGGTACCGCTCTCCTCCTCCAGCAGCCAGTACACCGCGCCGACGAAACCGTACAGCATCCATACCACCATGGCGTCGATGTGCACCATACGGTTGACGTTGAAATCGAGCACGTTGTAGAGAAAATCCGGCCGAACGAACTGGATCGCGGCCAGCAGACCGAACAGCATCTGAACCAGGAACAGCACGAGAGCGACGCTGAAATACTTGACCGCCAGTTGCTGCCCCCCGTTCAGATTGGCGCCATCGATGATTCCGGTGCGCATGCTCAATCCTCCTGGTGACCGATGGTCTTGAAATTGGTGGGAAAGCCGTTGGTATCGATGGCCGACATCCATTTCAGGAAGGCGACGATGGCGTGCGCTTCGGCGTCGGTGATTCCGAGTCTTGGCATCTTGCGCCCCGAACTGAAGGTGACGGCGTTCTTCTCGGGATCCAGCAGGAAGGCCAGCATCCTGGCTTCGCGCTCCTCCACGCTGCCCCAGTCGGGATCGAGCCAGGCCTTGGTGAGATCGGGAGCGTAATAAGCACCGTTGCCGAGCAGGGTGTGGCAGTTCATGCAGTTCTTGGCCTGCACCGTCTTCTTGCCCTGGGTAACCAAGGCCGCCGCTTCATCCTCGCTCAGCGACCGGCCGAACAGCGGTTCGTCGCCACCGAATACCGGGCGGTAGCGGTTCAGGATGTAATCGAAGCGGTAGTCGATGGACCGGTTGATGACGCTGTAGGACTGCACCCGGCTGCCGCCGACCGCAGTCTTCGACAGCGTGTCGAAGGTCAGGATGACGAGGATGACGAAAGAACCGGCAGTGACCCAGATCGCAACCTTTTTCCAAAAGCTCTCGGAAGCCCAGACAGGCGGTGAGGTACCCATGCCAACTCCCCCTTGCGTTTGTTCTCGTTGTAAAAACGGCATCATCATCGACGACGAGGATCAGTCCCCCGGCGGCGCCCTGGAATTTCTTTCGAGACGATGGCTGGCGACGCACAAATGCCAGATACCGTGAGGAGCCAGCAGGTAACCGACCAGCATCAGAACCACCACTCCCTGCCACGCGCCGTTGAGATGGGCTGCCCGCGTCAGCAGCAGCATGGCAGCGGCCGATGCCGCATAACACATGTAGGCTCCCACCAGCCACAGCCGCCGATTCTTCAAGCGCGCCCAGGCGAACAGTCCCGCGTATCCGGCCCCTCCCAAGACCGTCGCCGCGGCGGTCGCGAACACCCGTTGGAAATCCTCCGGAGCGACGGGTTCGATCACGAAGCCACCGCCATCGCCGGCTGAGCCAGACCGGCCGGAACACTACGGTACAAGGCGGCTATCAAATCAGTCTGCGTCACCAACCCGACCAGCTTGCGGCGCTCATCGACGATGGGCACCTGGTGAATGCCATGCTCGCTGAGCAGCCGGGCCAGTTCAACGATAGGCGCGTCGTGCCGGGCGGTGATGGCGGGCGCGGTCATGATCTGCCCGACGACCTCCGGCTTCGTCGAGGTCACCCGAGGCGAGGGAAGCAGAAGGGCCTTCAGCCGGGCTTTGAGGCTGCCGAAACCGTCGGCAGGGGCGTGGCGGAAGAAGTCCTTGAACGTGACGATGCCGATGACATGCCTTCCCCGGTCCACCACCGGCAAGGCCCGGATGCCATGACGCTGCATCCGTCGCCAGACCGACTCCAGATCGTCGCCGAACTCGGCGGTCAGCGGCTCGGGGGTCATGATGCCGGCGCATGTGGTCTTGCCGAAGGTACGGCGGAACGCCCGACTGGCGGCGAAGTGGTAGATGTCGCTCAGTTCGTCGGCGCTGACATCGACGAAAACTCCGACGTCCTGCAGGGCCGCGTGAAAGTCCTCGGCTTGAATGCCGATGCGTTCTAGAGGGCTGGGCGGATGCGGCTCGGTATTGGGAGCCGGCCTGGCGGCATGCACCCAGCGGTCGTAAAACCGGGAGGCCACCAGCATGACCGCGACGTTCAGCGCCAGCGGCGTCAGCAGAAACTGGAACCCCAGCGCCCGGATACCGGCATCCCCGAGCACCGGGATCAGGGCCGAGGCACCGCCCGGAGGATGCAGACAGCGCGCGAGTTGCATGGCGAAGATGGCCAATCCCACCGCCAGAGCCGCCGCCGGCCAGGTATCCGGAACCCAGCGGGCGCACAGGATGCCGATCAGGCCGGAAATCAGATGGCCGCCCACCACGGACCAGGGCCGCGCCATGGGACTATGCGGCACTACGAACAGGATCACCGCCGAAGCGCCCATCGATGCCACCAGGGTCTTCAATCCGCCGCCCTCGATGAACCGGCTGCTGATCAGACCCAGCAGGAAAATCGCCAAGCCGGCCGCCAAGGCGGACCGAAACTGCTCCGCCAGGCCGGTCGGCAAGGGCTCGGGCCGCCATCCAGGAGGAAACTTCAAGCGTTTGATTTGCATCGAAATCCCTAAGGCTGAACCTAAGCCGATGAGTCCGGCCGGGCCGCAGGGTATTTCCGCAAATACGAGAAAGCCCGCGGCATAATATGCATTATAGGTGCATCTTATTGCACGGCACACACCTGTCAAGCCATTCAGGAACGGATCGCGGAGAAATCCACGACCCGCGTTTCTCAAGCCGGATAGATCAGCAGTTCCTGGCCGGGCTTGAGGCGGCTGTTGGGCGCCAAGCCATTCCAGCCGGCCAGGACGGTTTCGGAAACGCCGACACGCTTGGCGATGACAGCGAGCGTTTCCCCCTTCTTCACCACGACGGTCTTGGCCGACACCAGCTCCGCTCCCTCCAGACTGGAGGCCATCGCCTGGGCGTTTTTCAGCGGCAGCATCAGGCCGTATTTGCGCTGCGGCGCGTCATGAATGGATTTCAGCGCCGGGTTCAGCAGCTTGAACAAGGGTTCGGGCAGACCGGCGGCGCTGCCGACGTCGGCGGGACGGATCCCCGCATCGATCTCCACTCGCGCCAGAACCGGCGTGCCCGGTACCGGTTCGAGTTCGAGCCCGTAGCGGTCGGCACCTGCAAGGATGCGTGAGAGGGCGAGTATTTTCGGCACGTAACCCCGGGTCTCGGGCGGCAACGGCAAACTCCAGAAATCGGTACCCCGGCCAGCCGCCCGGTTGTTCGCGATCGCCTGCTGGACCGCCCCCTCCCCTGCGTTGTAAGCGGCCAGGGCCAGCAGCCAGTCGCCCTGGAAACGGTCGTGCAGATGCTGCAGATAAGCCAGGGCGGCACCGGTGGAAACATGTATGTCATAGCGGCCATCGTAGTCCGCCGCCATCTCCACACCGAAGCGCTGCCCCGTGGCGGGAATCAACTGCCAAAGACCGGCGGCCGTTTTCGCCGAAAGCGCGCTCGGATCGCAGGCGCTCTCTACCAAGGGCACCAGCACCAGATCCAGCGGCAGTCCCCGGCGCTCGATCTCGCCGACCAGATAATGCAGAAACGGCTCCGCCCGTTTGGCCAGACCGCGAACCCGCGCCGGCCGGGCCCGGAAACCCGCCACTTCCGCCTCCACCGATGGATGGTTCCAGCGGGTCAATTCCAGACGCTCCCGGAGGTAATGCCACAAACCGTTCTTGTGGTGTTTGGGCGGCCCCACGGGAATCACCCGGATTCCCCTGCCCGACAAGCGCCGGGCCGGCTCGGGTGCCCCGCTCGCCGGTCCCGTCGCCATCTGCACCGGAACGGCGGGGGACTCCAGCGACCTGAAATAATCCGCCAGCAGGGTCTCGATTAGATCCCCATCGGCGGAGGAATTCAGGCGCGGAATCCGGTCGTCGCCGGCATCGGCCTCCCCGGTTTCACCTGCATCATCCAACATGGCCAGCCGGAACGGCGCTTCCGCGCAGCCGGCAAGCAGCGAGAGCAGCACGGCGGCCGTCGTGAATCGTGGCAAGCTCATTTCCAGCGGTCCTGTTGTAGTCTGGACGAGATTCGGCACCCCTTAATGTATAGCAGCGAACCGCCGCCTCTTCAAAACTTCCAGGACACGGATTCTTGTTGAGATCGACCCGGCCATGCCATCATCCGCCCGGCGTGCCCGCCCAGACACCGTGCGGGACGAGCGCCGCAGTTCACCATCATCCACGTGGAGGAGAACGAACATGCCTAGAAGAACGATGGGCCTGGCCCTGTATTCAGCCCTTGGCGCCCTGCTCTGCGGCTATGCGCAGGCCAGCGAAGAGCTCGCCAAGGCCAAAAACTGTGTCATGTGCCATTCGGTGGACAAAAAGATCCTGGGGCCGGCATTCAAGGACGTCGCCCAGAAATACGCCGGCCAGCAAGGCGCCGATGTCAAGCTCGCCGAGAAGGTGATGAAGGGAGGCTCCGGCGTCTGGGGTACCATGGTGATGCCGCCCAACCCCCAGGTCAGCGAAACGGAAGCGAAACAGCTGGTGCAGTGGATTCTGAGCCTGAAATAGGGTGAACCGGCTCGACGAAAACCTGCATCCTTCGAGGTGTGCAACGAGTCGAACCCGGTAAATCCCCCGACGAGACGGGGGATTTACCTCGACTCACCAAACCCTGTGTCCGGTTTCCGAGGCGCACCGCCGCCAGCCCGGGTTTTCGCCGGAGTGACGGGTCGAGCCTTTCCCCCACGGATCACCTCGGGACCCTGCCTGAGCCGGTTTGACTTCAATATCCCTCAGCCTCCGCTACCTCGAACGCCCCGAAGCAAGCGGCGTGATCATCGGGTCTTCACAAACGTTGCACTGAGCAAGTCGGCAGCACTGGTTTCTTTCAATACGGCGACGTCGCCAGGCTTTACGTCGGGGATCGTTTGCTCGGCGATTTCGGTCGAGATGTCCGGATCGCATATGCCGGATTTGATTTGCAGTATGCCGCGGCGATAGAGCTCCCTGGCGTCGAAAACAACCTGTCTCGTTCTGGCTTGTCCAAGGTCGAGTTCGCATTCGGCGAACGCCGCTCCGTCGGCGTGCCGGAATTCCACCAGCAGGCCCTGCCGGCTCTTTGCGTCGTCGGCCGTCATGAGCTTCAGGGTTTCGTTTGGTATTTTCACGGTGAGGGAAACCTCGATCTGGTCTTTCTTGGCGGACCACCAAGTTCGCTTCACCGTCAGTGCCATCCCGTCCTGCTTCCGCTTGGCCACGGTCACGAGGGGCTGCGCCTGTGGTTGGGGCGTAGGCGTGGTCAGGGGAGTCGTGGCGCTGGCGACGGCGTCATGAGCCAATGACTCCGCTCGCAAAGCGCTTACCACGGCGAGCAGTGCCGCCGCGGCGCTCGACGCTATCCACGAGCGGCTGATACGGATGGATGGTGACATCGAATCATCCCTTCGTCGTAGGTTTATGGAACACACCGGAATCCCGGCTCACGATCGTCGCCAGCCATGAACCGCTACACAGGCCCAGGCTGCAAGGAAAGCCATGCCGCCGACGGGCGTGATCAGGCCCAGCCAGCGGATGCCGGAAATGGCCAGCAGATACAGACTGCCGGAAAACAGGACGATGCCACCGAGCATCAGCCATGCCGCCCAGACCAACGGCCGGCACTGGGGAGCTTGCCGCATCAGGAGGGTGACCAGACCCAGCCCAAGCGCATGCCAGAAATGGTACTGCACGCCGGTCTGGTAAACCGCCAGCATCTCCGGCGCGATAGCGTTCCTGAGGCCGTGCGCGCCGAAAGCGCCCATGGCCACCCCGGTGAAACCGGCGATACCCGTCATCACGAGCCAACAGTTGGTTCCGCTCTTTCCCATTCCATCTCCCATGTGTCCTGGGCCTTGGCGACAATTGCGCCCTGCCGCAAAATGGTTCAGGCTACACTTTTCCCGAGTTTAGCGCCTTAGGACCTTTTCGCGTATCCCATGCCATGATCAGACACCTCGCTTCCGGATTCCTCGCCGTATTTTTCGCCGCCTCGGCCAGTGCCAATCCTGCCCCGGACTGCCGATTGAGCCGGTATCAGGACGGAGCTCCCCTGAATATCGCCGGTTTCAAGGGCAAAGTGACCTACGTCGACTTCTGGGCCTCCTGGTGCGGCCCTTGTCTGCAATCGTTCCCGTTCATGGCCGAAACCTACAAGGAATTCAAACCCAAGGGTTTCGAACTGATCGCGGTCAACCTCGACGAGGAGCGGGAGGGCGCAGACGCGTTCCTGGCGAAACAGCACGCCGACTTCACCATCGCCTCCGACCCGGCGGGCGATTGTCCCCGACAGTACGACGTCCAGGCGATGCCGTCATCGTTCCTCATCGACCGTAAGGGCAACATTCGCCATGTCCACCTGGGGTTCCGGGAAAAGGACAAGGCGGAGATCCGCGCCCAGATCGAAGCGTTGCTCAGCGAGCCGTGAGCGGACCGTGCTCCCCTCACGGGTACGAGTGCAAAGATCTTCCCGGGTTCGCTACAGGCACCACGCCGTGACGAAGCGCGTGATCGTCTTGTGCTGCCATCTCGCGCTTCTGCCCGGCTGCGTGCAGACGGTCGCTCCGTGGGAGCGAGGCGCGCTGGCCAAGCCGCAGATGGCGCTGGTGCCGGACGTCCAGCATTCGGCGCTCATGCTGCATACCTATGCTTCCAAGGAGACCTCGTCGGCCGGCTACGGCGTGGGCGGTGGAGGCTGTGGCTGCAACTGACAGGCTGGCGGCCTTCACGGCGGCGGCCCTGGCACTGCCGGGCATGGTGGCCGCGCAAGGGCTGGATCTCAGTCCGGAAGCCCCGGCCATCGACAGCGGCTACTCGAATTACCAGGAAAGCAACGGGCGCATGTCGGTGCAGGCGTTCCAGAACGATGCCTCGCTCCGGCTGGGCGAGGACGTCAATTTCCGGGTGAACAGCACGCTGGACTTCATCGGCGGTGGCTCGAATCCGATGAACCTGAGCCAGATCGGAGGTGCCTCCCCCACTTTCTATTGGGGCCGGAACAACAACTACGGCAGAAAATACGGCGAACTGGAACTGTCCCAAGCCACCCAGGGTCCACAGCGCGGCCGGCAGGGTGGCATCCACGACCAGCGCCTGGCCATCGACGGCGCCCTGAGCGTAGCGCTGGACGACCTGACCCTGGGCGTCGCCGGCGGCAACTCCACGGAGTGGGACTACATCTCCAACTTCTTCAACCTGGACGCGCGCTGGGACATCAACCGGAAGGCGACGACCCTCGCCGCCGGTTTCGGCTATGCCTCTGACACCGTATGGGCGGACGGCGGCAACCAGGGCCGCATCCACCAGCAATACACCGACGGCACGGTGATCGGCGGCGACAAGAATACCTACCAGGGGCTGCTGGGCCTGACCCAGGTGCTGGACAAGAACTCGCTGCTCCAGGTCAATCTGACCGTCGCCAACAGCTCGGGCTTCCTGTCCGATCCCTACAAATCGGCCTGGGTGAACGACGTACCCGCGGTCCGCTCGCCATCCCGCCGTTCCGCGTCCGCGCGGGCCGCTCCGGACATGTCGACGCATAGCGGTGCCAGCGGTGGGAGCCCCGAGCCGTCGCCGAGTCCCGTTCCCGCGCCCGACCAGCCGGCGGAGGTTCCTGCAACGCCGGTCAACACTTTTTGCCGCCAAAACGTGCCGTTTTCCTTCCAGGTCAATCTTTGCGCCGATACCCGGCCGGGCTCGCGCATCCAGTCCGCGGTGCTGCTGCGCTACGTGCGCAACATCCCGGAGCTCGATGCGGCCGCCCTGCACCTGGACTACCGATTCTATTCGGACGACTGGAACGTCGACTCGCATACCTTCGAAGCCGGCTGGCTGCAGCCGCTGCCCTACGAGACGCTGCTGACGTTCCGCCTGAGGTATTACACCCAGCGCTCCGCCTATTTCTACCAAACCGTCTACGACCACCCCACCGCCGATGGCCTGTATTCCTCCGACTACCGGCTCGCCAGTTTCGGCGCGGTCGGCGGCGGACTCCAGGTGAACAAGACCTTCTTCGGGATGCTGCAGATCGGCGGCGGGGTGGATCTGTATCAGCGCACCCAGGGCATGGGCTTCATGGGCGGTACCGGCAGTCACGTGGACAATTTCAGTTTCGCCCTCTATTCGGTCAACCTGAATCTCAAATTCTGACGAGCCCTTGTCCCTGAATCCGTTCCGTTTTCCATTCCGGGCAATGGGTTCGCCCTGCCACCTGATCCTCTATGCCGAAACCGAAACCGAGGCTCGGGCCGTGGCGAGGGAAGCGATCGGCGAGGTGCAGGTCCTGGAAGCCCGCTACTCCCGCTACCGCCCGGACAGTCTTCTGTCCAGGATCAACGCTCAGGCTGGAAGCAAAACGGGGGTAGTGGTCGACGACGAGATGGCGGCCTTGCTCGACTACGCCCGGACCTGCTACGAACAGAGCGACGGGCTGTTCGACGTGACCTCAGGCATCCTACGCCGGGCCTGGAATTTCGCGGGCGACCGGCTGCCCGAGCCGAGGGACGTCGAAGCCCTTCTGGAACGGGTCGGCTGGAACAAGCTGCGTTGGGAGCGGCCGGTGCTGAGATTCGAGGTGCCCGGCATGGAGCTCGATTTCGGCGGCATCGGCAAAGAATACGCCGCCGACCGGGCGGCCACGCGTTGCCTCGAACGCGGCATCACCGCCGGCGTGGTGAATCTCGGCGGCGACCTGCGGGTGATCGGGCCGCACCCGGACGGCACGGCCTGGGAGGTTGGCATCAACCATCCGCGTGAACCCGGCAAGCTCCTGGCCACCCTCAGCGTCCGTTCCGGCGCGATCACCACCAGCGGCGACTACGAACGCTGCATCAGCGTGGACGGCAGACGCTACGGCCATATCCTCGATCCCCGGACCGGCTGGCCCGTGCAGGGGCTGGCCTCGGTCAGCGTGGCCGCATCTCATGCGCTCATCGCGGGCAGCGCCTGCACGATCGCCATGCTGAAGGCATCCGACGGCCCGGAATGGCTGCGGAGCCTGGGGCTGCCGGCCCTGTGGATGGACCTGGACGGCCGTATCGGTCGGCACGAAGCCGGACCGGTCGAGCGACCTGAGACAAGGCCGTTGTAAAATGAGCGCCCACCGAGACGGCGGACCCCCATCCCATGTGCGAACTGCTAGGCATGAATTGCAACGTGCCGACGGACATCTGTTTCTCTTTCCGCGGCTTCACCCTCCGCGGCGGGCAGACCGGTCACCATACCGACGGTTTCGGCATCGCCTTCTTCGAGGATCGAGGCTGCCGAGTGTTCCTGGACTACCAGCCCTCCGCCGGATCGCCGATCGCCGAGCTGATCCGGAACTACCCGATCAAGTCGACCCACGTCATTGCTCACATCCGCAAGGCCACGGTCGGCGGGATCACGCTCGCCAACTGCCATCCCTTCCAGCGGGAGATGTGGGGACGAAACTGGATCTTCGCCCACAACGGCAACCTGGAAAACCTGCCCGCATTGCGCCGGCGCCATTACCGCCCGGTCGGCACCACCGACAGCGAGCAGGCTTTCTGCCTGATCCTGGAAACCCTGCGCGAACGTCATCCCGAACCGCCTGAAAGTGGCGATCTGGTCCGCACGATCGTCGAGGTGACGCGCGCAATCGCCGGACACGGGACTTTCAACTACATCCTGTCCGACGGCGAACTGATGTTCGCCCATTGTGCCACCCACTTGCACTACATCGTCAGGCAGGCGCCGTTCAGTCACGCCCACCTGGTCGACGAAGACCTCACCGTCGATTTCGCCGATCTCACCACGCCGGAGGACCGGGTGGCGGTCATCGCGACCCGACCGCTGACCGACAACGAAACCTGGACCGCCATGGCGCCGGGCGAACTGACCGTATTCAAGGACGGTGCGCCGGCGACATTCCCGACCGGAGACTTCGAATGACCCACCGCATCCACATCGTCGGCTGCTCGCCCCGCAGCGGGACGACGCTGCTCAACGAACTCATGGTGACCTGCTTCGAGATCGGCGGCTTCGCCGAGCACGAACAGAGCATCTACAAGCCCTATGACTACAGGGACGAGATCCTGCTGACCAAGTATCCGCTGCAGACCACCGTGGTCGCCCCGTTCCTGGCGGTAGACCCCGACCTGTGGGTGATCTACCTGCTGCGCGACCCGCGCGATGCCATCTCCAGCCGCAGCCACCGCAAGGACACGCAGCGCTACTGGAGCAACCTGGGACTCTGGCGCGAACTGCACGGTGCGGCCACTAAACTCATGCGCCATCCGCGCTTCATCACGATCCGCTATGAAGACCTGGTCACCGCTCCCGACGCCGTGCAGCGCGAGTTGATGGCCCGTCTGCCGTTCCTCGCGCTGCGCCATCCCTTCAGTGAGTTCCACCGCCACGCCCGGCCTTCCCGAGATTCGCTCGATGCCCTGGGGAGTCTGCGGCCGATCGACCCCGGCAGCATCGGCAACTGGCGCCGGCACAAGCCGCACCTGGTGGCGCAGATGGCGAAGTACGGCGATCTGTCCAAGCTTCTGATCGAGCTCGGCTACGAGAAGGACGATAGCTGGCTGGCCGAGCTGGAAGGCGTGTCGCCCGACGACAGCGGAAGCCTGGTGCTGCCGGAGCGGCCCTGGTATTGGCACCTGGGCAAGCGGCTGGACCTCTACTGGCGTGCAGCGGTGTACTGGCTCACCCGCCAGCCGGCGCTGACGCCGACGCTCTACCAGCTGCGCACCCGCCGCCGGCAACGGAAGTCCGCTCGATGAACGGTGCACCTTTGATCTATGTCGCCCGCTGTCGTTTGCACCGCAACGGCGCCAACCTGATCCAGGCACTGCACGTCGCCGAAAGCTTCGACCGGATCGGCGTGCCGACCCGACTGTACCTGCCGCCAGCCAAAGGCGTCACCGTCACGGCACGGTTGCGCGACTTCGGCATCGACGAATTCCTGGACCTGCGGCTCGATCCCTGGCTACATACCCGCTTCGGCCTGTGGCCGTTCTTCGTCCGCCATTTGGGCGAACTGCGCCGAGCCCGTGGCATCTTCACCCACAACCTGATGCTCAGCCGCTGGCTGGCCCGGTTTGGCCTCAAACACGTGCTGGAGATCCACGACGCCGACCGCGACCTGGTCCAGGGCGGCTGGATGGATCATGTGGTGGGCTGCCACCGCAGCCGGATCATCGACTGGCTGGTGCCGGTCAGCCGCGCCGCCGCCAAGGTACTGACGGAATCCGGCGCCGACCCGGAACGCGTTCTGGTCGCCCCCAACGCGGTCGCCTTGAAGGCCTACGCCGCGCTGCCGAAATTCGACCCCACCCGGCTCGATCACCCGACTTTCGTCTATCTGGGGACGCTGGCCGCGGACCGGGGGCTTCATGTCTTCGACGCCCTGGCAAGACGCGGCATCGGCCACGCCGTGCTGATCGGCGAGTCCGAACCGGGCTCCCATTTCGTCACGCCGGACAGCGTGGAATCCCATCCCTTCGTACCGCACCACGAGGTACCCGGCTGGTATGGCCGCAGCGACATCACCCTGCTGCCCTACCCGCCGCAGCTCGCCACTGCCGATTCAATGAGTCCGATGAAGCTGTTCGAGGCGTTGGCCGCCGGCCGGCCCATCATCGCCAGCGACCTGCCGGTGCTGAGGGAGCTGCTGGAACACGAGAAAACCGCCCTGCTGGTCGATCCGGAGGACATCGAGGCATGGATCGCCGCGATCCGGCGGCTTCAGTCCGACCGCCAGCTGGCCGTCCGCCTCGCCCATGCCGCCGCCGAACGCGCGCACGATTTTTCCTGGGAGAAACGGGAAGAGAAGATCGCTCGGACCTGCGGCTGGCTGTAAGGGTCCATCAGGGAAAGAACGTCTCCAAATGCATCCGGATGCTGTTTTCTACGGCATAGCCCTGCACCGCTTCGCGGAGGATGGCGGGGGACAAAGGATGATCCAGTGTCACCGCCATCGCCTCGGCCATCGCCTCCGCGTCACGCATCGGCACCAGCGGCCCGAAGCGACCGCCCTGCAGGATCTCGCGTGGTCCGCTGCGGCAATCGGTGGCGACCACCGGAGTGCCGACGGCCATCGCTTCGATGAGCACGTTCGGACATCCTTCCCATAGCGAGGACAGCACGAACAGCCCGGACCGCGCCATGTAGGCGTACGGGTTGGAGACGAAGCCGGCCAGCTCGAAATCCGCCCCGACCCCAAGCTCACGGGCTTGTGCCTCCAGACGTTCCTTCTGACGCCCCTGGCCGAGGATCATCAGGCGGCATGGGCGGTAGCGCCGCAGCAAGGCGAAAGCCTTGAGCAGCGTCCCGAAGTCCTTGGCCCGCCCCAACCGGCCGGCACCGAGAATCACCGGCGGCTCGCCGGACGCGAACCAGGGGTGGGTGAGGGGTTCCTCCGCCGCCGCCAGCAGTTCAGGGGTGATGGTGGGATTGGGCAGGACCGCGATGCCGTCACGGGGTAGATCCAGGAAGGTCACCAGATCATCCGCCACCCCTTCGGAATTACAGATCACTCCGTCGCACTGGCTGTAGATCTGCCGGAGTCTGCGGCGGTACAGGGCGCGGTTCAACCGGAACCGGTACTGGTTCGCCAGCCGTACCGACAAGGTGGTGACCATCCGAAGGAAAAAACGGACCCCGGGATCCCTGAGCTCCTTGCGCACGACCACGGCGATGCCATCGTCGCGCTCTTCGGTCGTCAGCACGACATCCGGTCGCCAGGCCCTCAGGAAGGCCAGCAGCTCGCGCGCCAGGCACCGGTCGCTGCGGCTCGGCAGCACCACCTGACGAACCTGCGGATACAGCTGCTCGGTGAACAGTTCGTTGGGGCGGTTCACCAGGACGCTGACTTCCATGCCGGCCCGTACGAAGCCATTGGCGAGATTGACGATGTCACGTGCAACCCCCCCTTCCCCGAAACTCGGGCCGAACAGGACGATGTGGCGGGATGCGCTAGCGGGCGTCTGCATGAGGAAAATCCACTCCGCCTTCAACGGAAGGCGCGGATGATCTCCAGCGCCGCCGGCAGGGCCTCCATGCCCGCATAAACCGCCAGCGCCAGAAACAGGACACCGCTGAGCCGGTGCAGCCAGACCAGCGGGATCGTCTGCAGGACGGTCCGCCCCGCCCAGATGCCCAGCACCGAGGTCAGGACCAGGGCGAGCGAAGCCCCGGCCCACACCGCCGAAGGCGACACCGACGTGCCCAGCCCGGCCACTGCCAGCTGGGTCTTGTCCCCGAACTCGGCGAAGAGGATCATCAGGAAGGTCGTGACGAAGACGCCGTGTCCGGGCTTTTCCTCGACCGACTCCTCCCCCGTCTCCTCCCGCGTCAGCACGGATTTCAGACCGAACCCCAGGAACAGCAGGGCGACCACACCCGCCACGACGGGCCGCGGAACCCAGTGGACCAGGGCCGCGCCGAACAGTACCGCTGCCAGATTGAGCAACCCGAAGGCGGCCGTTGCGCCCAGCAGCACTGGCAAACCGCGGTGACGAGCCGCCAGCGTCATGCAGACCAACTGGCTCTTGTCGCCGATCTCGGCGGCGGCGATCAAGGCAAAAGTGGTGGTGGAAGCCGTGGCCCATTCCAGGGCGCCGGAGGGCAACGTCGGTGAGCCGGCCCATTCGGGCAGGCTCCAGGACCAGAAACAGGACATGTCAACTGAACAGATTATCCAGGATCATCATGACGATGAAGCCGACCATGACGGCGAAGGTCGCTGCCCGCATCTTGCCGCGGGACTGGGTCTCGGGAATGATGTCGTCGCTGATCACGAACAGCATCGCTCCGGCGGCGAACGCCATACCCAAAGGCAGCAGCGGGAAGAAGGCGGAGACCATACCCAACCCCAGGACCCCGCCGAGCGGCTCCACCAGCCCGGTCAGGGTCGCGATCAGTACCGCCTGACGGCGCTCGTAGCCCATCCCCACCAGGGGCATGGCGACTGCCAGCCCTTCGGGAATGTTCTGCAGACCCACGGCGATCGCCAGCGTGGCACCGTTGTGCCAATCACCGCCGCCGAAACTCACGCCGACCGCCATGCCTTCGGGGAAGTTGTGCAGGGTGATGGCGACGATGAAAAGCCAGATTTTCCGGAGCGAGCCGATCAATTCGCCTTTCTGCGCCAGAAATCGCTCATAAGGCAGCATACGGTCCGCCACCTCCAGGAACAGGGAACCGGTCATCATGCCGAGCGCCACTGCGAAGATGCCCTTCCCCGGCCAGATTTCGTTGCCATACTGGATGCCGGGCACGATCAGGGAAAACGCCGTCGCCGCCAGCATGACGCCTGCCGCCCCGCCCAACATGATGCACAGGGTACGGTGGGAAACGTCGCGGACGAACAGCGCGGGCAAGGCGCCTGCCCCGGTCGCGAGTCCCGCCAGGATACTGGCGAGAATCCCGGCGGCGATCACCGGGCTGAGGTAAATGTAGACCAGCGCCAGCGCCAGGGTGAGCGATACGACCGCGGAAGCGACCACGACCAGCCGCTGCATCAGCGGCGGCAGAGCGCGGTAGCGTCGTGCCAGCGGCGAGGTGCCGATGCGCTCGCTCAGTTGCTTGAAAACAGCCGCCGCCATGTTCCCTCCTGCTCGATGCCGAAGAATGAAGTGGGTGCCGGAACACGGGCGCAACGGCCCCGCTCCCTTGCCAGCGGATTATACCTTTATGCCAGGATGCTCGACCGGTGAGAGCATTTTCTGGTTAGAATGAAAACATTGGTCTGGTCCGATCCTTCCGCCCTTCATGCACATACTCCTTAGCAACGACGACGGCTACGCCGCCCCCGGTCTTCGCGCCCTGGCCGCCGCCCTTTCGCCGTTGGCCAAGATCACCGTCGTCGCCCCCGAACGCAACCGCAGCGGTGCCAGCAACTCCTTGACCCTGGAACGGCCCTTGCGTGCCACCCGCGCCGAGAATGGCTTCATCCGGGTCGATGGGACGCCTACGGACTGCGTCCACCTGGCCATCACTGGCCTGCTCGACAGCGAACCGGACATGGTGTTCGCCGGCATCAACCACGGCGCCAATCTGGGCGACGACGTCATCTATTCCGGTACCGTCGCCGCGGCTACCGAAGGCCGTTTCCTCGGCCTGCCGGCCGTGGCGATCTCGTTGGCCGCCCACAACCCGGAGCACTTTGAAACCGCCGCCCAAGTCGCCGTCGAGCTTCTGGAGCGCATCCGGGAAAACCCGCTGCCGGCGGACACCATATTGAACGTCAACGTTCCCGACATTCCCCCGGATGAGCTCAGAGGCTATCGGGCCACGCGGCTCGGCGCCCGCCACAAAGCGGAAGCGGTCGTCCGCACCCGCGACCCGCGCGGGCGGGAGATTTTCTGGGTGGGCTGCGCCGGCCCCGAGGCCGATGCGGGCCCCGGCACCGATTTCCACGCCATCCGTCAGAACTGTGTTTCGGTCACCCCGCTGCAGATCGATCTCACCCGCTACGAGCGGCTCGATCAACTGAGCGCATGGCTGCCCGGCAGAGTCACCGCATGAACGTCCGCCTGCAGGGCATCGGCATGACGTCGCCGCGCACCCGCGAGCGCATGGTCGGCCGCCTACGGGAACTGGGGATCCGCCACCCCAGGGTGCTGACCGCCATGCGCAGCATCCCCCGCCACATCTTCGTCGAAGAGGCTTTCGCCAGCCGGGCGTACGAAGACATGGCCCTGCCGATCGGCTTCGGCCAGACCATCTCGCGGCCTTACACGGTCGCCCGCATGACCGAACTCCTGCTTGAGGACGGCCCCTTGCGCCGCGTGCTGGAAGTGGGCACCGGCTCCGGCTACCAGACCGCCGTCCTGGCCCAACTGGTCGGCACCGTCTATTCGGTGGAGCGCGTCCATGCCCTACAGGAGCGGGCCATCCGCAGCCTGGCCGACCTGAACCTCCGGAACGTGCGGCTGAAACACGGCGATGGCCATCTGGGCTGGCGCGAATCCGGCCCGTTCGACGGGATCATCGTGACCGCCGCCCCGCCGCGCCTGCCGGCTGCGTTGCTGGACCAGCTCAATCCCGGCGGCGTGCTCGTCGCTCCGATCGGCGTGGGCCGGCAACAGACGCTCGAACGCATCATGCGTACCGACGCGGGCTACGAAGCCCGCTCCGTGGAGCCGGTCGTGTTCGTTCCGCTGCTGGCCGGCACGGTGTAACGGCATGGCCGGCCCCTACCTCGACACCCTCTTCCAGCCCCGCAGTGTTGCCGTGTTCGGCGCCAGCGAACGGCCCGATTCGGTGGGATTCCGCCTCTTCAGCAACCTGCTCGAAGGCGGCTTCCGCAACCCGGTCCACCCCATCAATCCCAGGCACGAAAAGATCCTGGGTCAGCGCTGCTACAAGTCGCTGAGCGAAGTCGACGGCGCCGTCGATCTCGCCCTGATCGCCACCCCGGCACCGACCGTTCCCGGAATCCTGAGGGAATGCGGCGAACAAAACGTCCGCGCCGCGATTGTGTTTTCCGCAGGTTTCGGGGACGGCGACGACCAGGGCCGCCGCCTGTCCCAGTCCTTGCTCACGGAGGCCGGAAATCAGGGCATAAGGCTGCTCGGGCCGAACTGCCTGGGACTGATGCGGCCCAGCCTGAATCTCAATGCCACCTTCAGCAACAATGTCGCCCTACCGGGCGGGCTCGCCCTGGTCTCCCAGTCCGGCGCCTTGTGCACGGCGATCGTCGACTGGGCCAGCGCCCACCGCATCGGTTTTTCGGTGGTGGCATCCATCGGCTCGGCTTACGACCTCGATTTCGGCGACATCTTGGATTACCTGGCGCTGGACCAGGAGACCCGCAGCATCCTGTTGTATGTGGAAGGCATCCGCGACGCCCGCCGCTTCATGAGCGGCTTGCGGGCGGCGGCTCGGCTCAAGCCCGTCATCGTCATCAAGGCCGGCCGCTACGCCGAAGGCTCGCGGGCCGCGGTCTCCCATACCGGCGCGCTGGTGGGCGCCGACGACGTGTTCGACGCCGCTTTGAAACGGGCCGGCGTGGTCCGCGCCAAGACGATCGAGCAGTTGTTCGCCGCCGCCCAGTTGTTGGCGAGCGCCCATCCGGTCCAGGGGGATCGTCTGGCCATCGTCACCAATGCCGGGGGCCCCGGCGTGATGGCGACCGATGCCGCGGTCGAACGCGGACTACGCTTGGCGGAGCTGTCCGAGGCCACGCTGCAACGCCTCGACCAGGTGCTGCCGGCGTTCTGGTCACACGGCAATCCCGTCGACATCATCGGTGATGCCACACCGGAGCGTTATGCCGCCGCGGTCGAGGTCTGCCTGGCCGATCCCGGGACAGACGGCCTCTTGGTGATGCTCACGCCGCAGGCCATGACCGATCCGACCGGCGCAGCGAAACGGACGATCGAAGCCATCGGCGATTCGAAAAAGCCGGTCCTGGCCTGCTGGCTCGGGGAAACCCAGGTCAAGGAAGGCCGGGCACTGTTCACCGACCATGGCATCCCCTCCTTTCCCAACCCGGAAAGCGCCACCCAGGCCTTCGGCTTCCTCGCCGAACATCATCGCAACCAGCAGATGCTGCTGCAGGTGCCCGGCCCCCTGGCCGAACTCGAACCGCCCGACATCCCAGGCGCTCACCTGATCATGGAAGGTGCACTGGGAGACAAGCGCAGCCTGCTTTCCCCCCTGGAAACACGGGCCATCCTCGGCGCTTTCCGCATCCCCATGCTGCCGGCCCTCCCTGCCCATTCCCCCAACGAAGCCCTGGCCGCGGCGGAGTGCCTGGGATTTCCGGTGGCCCTGAAAGTGCTGTCGCCCGACATTACCCATAAGTCCGACGTGGACGGCGTGATGCTCAATGTGACCCATGCCGAATCGGTGCGGCAGGCCTACAACGAACTGCTTGCGCGGGTGGGTCGGCGTAAACCGGATGCCCGTATCGAAGGAGTGTCGGTGGAAAAAATGTACACGGGGCGGCACGGGCGTGAACTGTTGGTGGGCGTGATCGATGATCCGGTGTTCGGCCCCGTGATCGGCTTCGGCGCCGGAGGCACGGCGGTGGAGATCAGCCGCGACCGGGCGATCGGACTGCCGCCGGTCAACGCCCATATCGCCCGCACACTGATCGGCCAGACCCGGATCTCCGCCGCCCTCGGCGCTTTCCGCAACCTGCCGCCGATCCACATGGAGGCGCTGGTCCAGACCCTGCAGCGGGTGTCGGAAATGGTGTGCGAACTGCCGCAGATCCGGGAGATGGACATCAATCCCCTGATGGCTGACGAAACCGGGGTCTATGCGCTCGACGCCCGGATCGTAGTGCGCCACCCGCCGGCCGGACGCCGGCGCTACGATCACATGGCGATCCATCCCTATCCCGCCCAATGGGTCAGCCGGTTCCAGCTCAACGACGGCACGACGGTCACCACCCGCCCCATACGGCCCGAGGACGCGGCGATGGTACAGTCCTTCGTCCGCGGACTGTCGGAGGAAGCCAAGTATTTCCGCTTCATGCAGTCGGTTCAGGAATTGAGCCCCGAAATGCTGGTGCGCCTGACCCAGCTCGATTACCACCGGGAACTCGCGCTGATCGCCACCGTCGAGACCGACCAAGGCGAGACGGAGGTGGCAGTCGCGCGCTTTTTCAGCAATCCGGGCGGAGCCACGGCCGAGTTCGCCATCGTCGTCGCCGACGCCTGGCAGCGCCGCGGCATCGGTTCCCGCCTCATGGCCATGTTGTCCGACGCGGCACGAGAAAAAGGGATACAAAAGCTGCAAGGCGAAGTGCTGGCGGACAATGGCAAGATGCTCCACTTCGTGGAGACGCTGGGCTTCTCGGCAACCCCATCAGCCGAGGACGCTTCGATCGTGCAAGTATTCAGGAATCTGTGAACGGATGAATCCCCCATCGTCACCGGCCGAAGAACAGCCGCATCCTCACCGGGTTTCCGATCTCATCCCCCGGAAAACCCTGGAAACCTGCCTGGCACGCATCGAAACCCACCGGAGGCTGCTGGAAACCATCCGGCGTCTGCTACCGCCGCCCCTGGCCCACCATTGCCGAGAGTGCGTGGCGGGAGATGGCACCCTGGTGCTTTACGCCGAGTCGGCCGCCTGGGCTTCACAGTTACGCTTCTACCTGCCCCGGATCATCGAAGAACTGGCGCAGGAAGGCCACGGCCAGTTCCGCCGGGGCAAGGTCAGAACGCTCTCCCTGGCCATGGAAGCACCGCGCGCCGCGCCCCGCCGACCGGCCCCACACCGTCCCCTCCCGGCGACGATCGCCGCGATCGACGCAGCTGCGCGGGCCAGCGAGGGTGACATTGGAACCGCCCTCGCCCGCCTGTGCAGCACCCTGCGCCGGTTGCCGCGTTGAATGCTCAGCGCCCTGCCGGCGCCGTCCGCATATAGGAGATCGGGGCGTACCCCTCGTCCTCGAAGCTCACCATCTCCCAGGCATCGCGCGCCTTCAGGAGTTCGCACAGCAGATGATTGTTGAGGCCGTGGCCGGATTTGTAGCCCGTGAACGAGCCGATCAGGCTGTGCCCCAGGAGATAGAGGTCGCCGATGGCATCGAGGATCTTGTGCTTGACGAACTCGTCGCCGCTGCGCAGGCCGTCCTCGTTGAGCACCCGGAATTTGTCCACGACGATGGCATTGTCCATGGAACCGCCTAGGGCCAGACGGTTCTTGCGCAGCATCTCGATGTCGCGCATGAAGCCGAAGGTACGGGCACGGGCGATCTCCTTGACGAAACTGGTCGAGGAAAATTCGATGCTGGCAGTCTGCGAGTTCTTGTCGAACACCGGATGATCGAAGTCGATGGTGAACGTCACCTTGAAACCGTCATGAGGCTCGAACCTGGCCCATTTGTCGCCATCCTCGACCTGGAGCGGCCGCTTGATGCGTATGAACTGCTTCGGCGCTTCCTGTTCCTGCACGCCGGCGGACTGGATCAGGAACACGAAGGGCCCCGCACTGCCGTCCATGATCGGCACTTCCGGCGCGCTGACGTCGACATAGGCATTGTCGATCCCGAGGCCGGCAAACGCGGAAAGCAGATGTTCCACCGTGGAGATGCGCACGTCGCCCTTCACCAGCGTCGTCGACAAGGTGGTGTCACCGACGTTGTCGGGCCGGGCATCGATCACCACCGGCTCGGCGAGATCGACCCGTCTGAACTTGATGCCTGAATTGGGTGCCGCCGGCCTGAGCGTCAGATAAACCTTTTCACCGGTGTGAAGACCCACGCCGGTGGCGCGGATGACGTTTTTCAAGGTTCTTTGTTTGATCATACAGATGTCCCCCCATACTAAGGGGCCGCCGTGCGGCGGCCGATCCGGTAGGTCGTTCGATGCGTCATCCGGGCCACGGTCCACATGTTTCCCGAAGGAGCTTTTGAAGGCGCGGAGAGAGCAGGAGCCGGAAACTCAATCAGCTTGGCGGCGCAGGAATGCGGGAATGTCGAGATACTCTAGATCCATCTCCTTACTGGGTTCGCCGCGCGGCTCGTGTTTGGGCTGCTTGCGCAGCACCGTGGGACGCTGCATCTGCTCGTAGTCGATTTCGCCGGTCTGCTTGTGCACCAGTTTCAGCGGGGCCTCGGAGACCATCTGGGACTGGCCCGAGAGTCCGGTCGCCACCACGGTGACGCGGACCTCGTCCTGCATCTCCGGATCGATCACCGTACCGATGACGACCATCGCCTCGTCGGAGGCGTAGTCCTTGACCGCATTGCCCACTTCGTCGAATTCGCCGATGGCGAGATCGAGACCGCCGGTGATGTTGACCAGGATGCCCTTCGCGCCGGACAGGCTGATGTCTTCCAGCAGCGGGCTGGCGATGGCCCGTTCGGCAGCGTCGCGCGCGCGGGTCGGACCGCTGCCCACACCCGTACCCATCATGGCGACGCCCATTTCCGACATGACGGTGCGCACGTCGGCGAAATCCACGTTGATGAGACCCGGACGGGTAATCAGCTCGGCGATGCCCTGCACGGCGCCGAGCAACACATCGTTCGCCGCCGCGAACGCGGCCATCAGACTCACGTCCTTGCCCAGCACCGGCAGGAGCTTCTCGTTCGGAATGGTGATGAGGGAATCCACGAACTGGCTCAGTTCCGCGATGCCCTTGTCGGCGACCAATCGGCGCTTGCGGCCTTCGAACGGGAACGGCTTGGTCACCACCGCAACGGTGAGGATGCCGGCTTCCTTGGCGATTTCCGCGATGACGGGCGCGGCGCCGGTACCGGTGCCTCCGCCCATGCCCGCCGTGATGAACACCATGTCGGCACCATCCAGCACCTCGAGGATGCGCTCGCGGTCGTCGAGCGCAGCCTGCCGGCCGATATCCGGATTGGCGCCGGCGCCCAGCCCCTTCGTCAGATTGTTGCCCAACTGGATGACGGTGCGCGCACCGAGGTTCCGGAGCGCCTGGGCATCGGTATTGGCACAGATGAAATCCACGCCCTCGATCTGACTGCTCACCATGTGATTGACGGCATTGCCGCCGCCGCCGCCGACGCCGATCACCTTGATGACTGCGTTCGGACTGAATGAATCTACGAGTTCAAATTTCATGTTCCCATCCCCTATGAATACGGGCCATCCGGAAAAACCGAAAATCTCAGAAATTTCCCTGAAACCAATTCTTCATGCGCAGCCAGATGCTCCTGAAACCGCCACCTCCCAGCAGGGGGCGCTCCCCGGAAAACAAATGCTGCCGCCCATGCAGCAACAACCCCACTCCCGTGGCGTAGGCCGGATTGCGAATCACGTCGTTGAGACCGGAAACCGTGTAAGGCACGCCCAGCCGCACCGGCATGTGGAAGATTTCTTCCGCCAGCTCCACCAGTCCTTCGACCCGCGAACTGCCGCCGCTCAGCACGATGCCTGCCGCGATCAGATCGTCGAAACCCGCCCGGCGCAGTTCCGCCTGCACCAGCAGCAGCAATTCTTCGTAGCGCGGCTCCACGATCTCCGCGAGATTGAGCCTGGAAATCTGCCGGGACGGCCGGTCGCCGATGCTGGGCACTTCGATCGTGTCTTCGATGTCGGCGAGCTGGGTCAGCGCGCAGGCATGCTTGAGCTTCAACGCCTCGGCATGGGGTGTGGGCGTGCGCAGCGCCACGGCGATGTCGTTGGTCACCTGGTCGCCGGCAATGGGGATCACCGCGGTGTGGCGGATGGCGCCGTCGGTGAACACCGCGATGTCCGTGGTACCGCCGCCGATGTCCACCAGGCACACGCCGAGCTCCTTCTCATCGTCCGTCAGGACGGCTTGGCTCGACGCCAGTTGTTCGAGCACGATGTCGTCGACCTCCAGGCCGCAGCGCTGGATGCATTTCTGGATGTTCTGGGCCGCGCTCACCGCGCCGGTGACGATGTGCACCCGGGCCTCGAGGCGTATACCCGACATGCCGATGGGCTCCTTCACCCCCTCCTGCCGATCGATGACGAATTCCTGTGGCAGGATGTGCAGAATTTTCTGGTCGGCCGGAATGGCGACCGCCCTGGCGGAGTCGATGACACGGTCGACATCCCCCTGGGTGACCTCCTTGTCCCGGATCGCGACGATGCCGTGGGAATTCATGCTGCTGATGTGGCTGCCGGCGATGCCGGCGTAGACCGAGTGGATGCGGAAACCGGCCATCAGCTCCGCTTCCTCGACCGCGCGCTGAATGGAATGAACGGTGGTTTCGAGATTGACGACGACGCCTTTTTTGAGCCCCCGCGAGGGGTGGGTGCCCAGGCCGACCACCTCGATCTGGCCATCCTCATTGACCTCACCCACGAGACAGGCCACTTTGGAAGTGCCGATGTCCAGCCCTACGATTACATTCTTGTCAGACTTTTTGCCCATGAAGTGATATTCGAAGGATGTGTCAGACGCATGCCCAGCCTATTGTGTTCAATAGCCGACCCTGCCGTTCCCCGCCCGACCGGGCGTGTTGTGCGGAAAAAGATTCCCTCTCGTCGATGCGCGGCCGCCGCTTCATGCAGGAGGCTTCCCCCCAAGCTGTTCGAGGGGAGCCTCCACGTCGGGCGGATATGTTTTCCAAACCACCGCGAAGCCGTAAGGATACCTCAAATCGATACTTTGGAGCAGGGCCATGCGTTCTTTTCCCAACAGCGGCAGGAGGGCCAGGAGGCTGGAAATCACCTCGACCGGCTCCCGGCGCCCGAACTCGACGCGGAGGTCCGATTCCAAGCGCAACGACCATGACCAGCGATCGGTCAACCGAAGTTCGGCGACCCGTGTTCCCCAGCTTTCGAACCGTTCATCGAGAGCGATCAGCACCTTGACCAGCCGGCGTTCCTGACCGTCCGGCCCTGCCAGCAGTGGCAGATGTTCGAACCCTCGGGTACTACCGACATGGAAACGGTTCATGCGGTCGTCGATGAAGTCCGTATCGCCCCAGCGCGCCACGGGGCGGTGTTCCCGCACATCCACCTCGAGCCGGTCCGGCCATCGCCGTTCCACCGAAGCTTCGGCCACCCAGGGAATGGTGGTCACCGCCTGCCGGATTTCGGCCAGGGGAACTCCGAAATAGGTGTTGCCGGTGACCAGCTTCTCTCTGACGGTGTCTTCCACCGACGCCGGATCGATATAGCGGAAAGCGCCCTTCACACGGACGGTCTGCACCCGCCGCTCGGCGATCCACGATACTCCCCAGCCGACGCCCCCCCAAATCAGGCAGAGAGCGAACAGCGCCGTCACGGCCGCGCGCGAGCCGCGGCCGGCCGGAACGGCCACATTCCCGGCGCGAGACCGCCGTTGCCGCTTCAGGCGAAGCTGGTTTCCAGGATGTGCCACACCAGCTCCTGAAAATCGATGCCTGCGGCCTTGGCAGCCATCGGAACGAGACTGTGGTCCGTCATGCCTGGCACGGTATTGACCTCGATCAGCCAGGGCTGGCCGCTGCGGTCCACCAGCAGGTCGACCCGGCCCCAGCCGCTGACGCCGACGATCTGGCAGGCCCGCAGCACCAGCGCCTGCAGCTCGGCCTCGCGCCCGGTGTCCAGTCCGCACGGACAGTGGTAACGGGTGGTGTCGGCCCGGTATTTGGCATCGAAATCATAGAAGGCGTGTGGGGTTTCCAGGCGGATCAGCGGCAACGGCACACCCTTGAGCATGCCGCCGGTGTATTCGACGCCGTCGATCCAGCGTTCGGCGAAAACGGCGCAGCCGTAACCGGAGGCACGCTCCCAGGCCTGTGCCAGTTCTTCGGCCGTCGCAGCACGGCTCATGCCTATGCTCGACCCCTCTTCCGCCGGCTTGACGATCACCGGGAAACCCAAGGCCTGCCGGCAACGCTCGAGATCGTCGGGCGAATCCAGGCGCAGCCAGGGGGGGGTCGGCAGACCGGCTCCCGTCCAGCACAGTTTGGTACGCAGTTTGTCCATACTCAGCGCGGAAGCCAGCACACCGCTTCCGGTGCAAGGAACCCTCAAACAAGCGAGGGCGCCCTGCAGCACGCCGTCCTCGCCGCCGCGTCCGTGAATGACATTGAACACCCGGTCGAAGCGACGCTCCAGCAACGGGGCGATCAGGTCTCGCCCGACATCGATACCTTCGGCATCGATCCCGCCGCTCCGCAATGCTTCCAAAACGGCCTTGCCGCTTTTCAGCGAAATCTCCCGTTCGGCCGCCGAACCGCCCATCAGGACTGCGACCTTGCCAAACTCTGATGCCTGCTGAATCCTTTTTTCCACTCGGTTCCTCACAAAAAATGGTTTACGCCTGCGCTTCGCCCACGATTCGGACTTCGGGCTCGAGCCAGACACCGCAGAGCAGGGCCACCCGATCGCGCACTTCCGCAATCAAGGTCTCGATGTCAGCCGCCGTCGCATCCCCTGAGTTGACGATGAAATTGGCATGCTTGAGGGACACCTGGGCCCCACCCACGGTATGCCCCTTAAGACCGCAGGCCTCAATCAGGCGGGCGGCGAAATCGCCGGGCGGATTCCGGAACACCGATCCGCAGCTCGGCTGATGGGTCGGCTGAGTCGCCGAGCGCCGCGCCAGCAGGGCCTTGATGCGCTCGCGCCCGGCGCGCCCGTCGCCGGGCGCGAGTTCGAGTTCCGCCGCCACAAACCACTCCCCTTCCGGCCCTTGCACATGACGGTAGCCCACTTCGAATTCCTCGGGGGCCCGCCAGATCATCCGGCCGCCACGGTTCACCGTGAGCACGCGTCGCACCAGGCTCCAGGTCTCGCCCCCGAACGCGCCGGCGTTCATCGCCAGAGCACCGCCCAGGGTGCCGGGAATGCCGGCCAGGAATTCGGCGCCGACCCAGTCCCGCTCGGTACAGAAGCGGGCCACATGAGCACAGGGGATACCGGCTTCGGCATAGACGCAGGCAGGGCCCCGGGCTTCGATGACGCGCAGACGGTTCTTGGTGCAGACCACCGTACCGCGGATACCGCCGTCCCGGACCAGCACGTTGCTGCCTAGGCCCAACCAGAACAACGGCTCCTGGGGCGACAGGGCGCGGAGGAACTGGACCAGATCGTCGAGATCGGCCGGCTGATAGAACCGCTCTGCCGGCCCACCCACCCGCCAGCTGGTATGCCCGGCCAGCGGCTCGTGTTCGAGCCAGGTTCCACGCGAAGGTGCGGCGGTACGGGCAGCGGACTCGCGGACCGTCACGGAACCGCCTCCGATCCCAGACGCTCGGGCAACTGCTGGGCGAGCACGCCGACACTGCCGGCACCCAATGTCATCACGACGTCGCCCGGCTTCAGTACATTCGGCAGGATGTCGAACACCTCTTCCGGCATTTCGGCGAAAATCGGATCGATCTGTCCCCGCACGCGGATGGCCCGGCTGAGGGATCGCCCGTCGGCGCCGGCGATGGGCGCCTCGCCGGCGGAGTAGACCTCCAGCAGGATCAGCACGTCGACCCGGGACAGGACCTGCACGAAATCCTCGAACAAATCGCGGGTCCGCGTATAGCGGTGGGGCTGGAACACCACGACCAGACGCCGGTCCGGCCAGGCGTTGCGGGCGGAATCCAGGGTCGCCGCCAATTCGCTCGGGTGATGACCGTAATCGTCGACGAAGGTGATTTCGCCGTCACCGAAGTTCAGGCAGGCATTGATCTGAAAGCGCCGGCCGATGCCGCGGAATCCCGCCAGCGCCCGCTGGATCACCGCGTCGGCGACACCCAGCTCGGTGGCCACGCCGATCGCGGCCAGGGCATTGAGAATATTGTGGTAGCCCGGCAAATTGAGTGTGATTTCCAGCGGTTCGGCGCCCTGCCGCAGCACGCTGAACCGGCTCTGCAGACCGAGACGCTGGATGCCGACCGCGCGGATGTCGACACCTTCCCTTTCTCCATAGGTGCGGTATGGCTTGCTCAGGCGCGGCAGGATGTCACGCACGCCGGGGTCTTCGGCACACAGCACCGCCGTCCCGTAGAACGGCACATGGTGGAGGAACTCGACGAACGCATCCTTGAGCCGGCCGAAATCGTTGCCGTAGGTGCCCATGTGATCCTGGTCGATGTTGGTCACCACCGCGATCATGGGCTGGAGATGCAGGAACGAAGCGTCGCTCTCATCGGCTTCGGCGACCAGATACTCGCCCTGGCCCAGCTGGGCATTGGCACCCACACTGTTCAACCGGCCGCCGATCACGAAAGTCGGGTCCAGCCCCCCTTCGGCCAGGATGCTGGCGGTCAGGCTGGTGGTCGTGGTCTTGCCGTGGGTGCCGGCCACCGCCACGCCGTAACGGAAGCGCATCAGCTCCGCCAGCATTTCGGCCCGCGAGATGACCGGAATCCGGGCGGTCCGGGCGGCATCGATCTCCACGTTGGACTGCTCCACCGCACTGGAAACCACTACGACGTCCACGGTCTCGACATGGCGGGCCTCATGCCCGATCGAGATCACGGCGCCCCGCTCGGCCAGGCGGCGGGTATTGGCGTTCTGCTGCAGATCGGAACCGGATACCCGGTAGCCGAGATTCAGCAGGACCTCCGCGATACCGCTCATGCCCGCGCCGCCCACACCGACGAAATGGATGCGGCTGATCTTCTTCATGCCTTCGGTTCGGGGTGTCATGCGCCGGCCTCCTCCAGACAGACCTTCGCGACGCTTTCTGCGGCATCGTAACGGGCCAGGTTACGTGCCGCCGCGCTCATCGCCTCGAGCCGGTCGCGTTGGTCCAGGAGTGCGCGGATCTCGACCGCCAGCGATACCTCATCGAGGGACGACTGCGGCATCAACACCGCCGCACCCGCCGCCGCCAAATAGTCGCCGTTGGCAGTCTGGTGATCGTCGATGGCGTAGGGGAAAGGCACGAGTATGGCAGGCAACCCCGCCGCGGCCAGTTCGCTCACGGTCATGGCGCCGGCACGGCATATCGCGAGGTCGGCCCAGCCATAAGCCTCCTCCATGTCCTCGATGAATGGGTCCACTTTCGCGGTCAGTGCGAGCTGCTGGTACAAATCCTGGGTTTCCTGGAACATGGCCTGCCCGGTTTGATGACGAATCGCGACCGGCTCCCCGCCTAGGCGCGCGAGGGCCCGCGGTACGATGCGGTTCAAGGTCTGCGCGCCCAGGCTCCCGCCCAGGACGAGGACGCGCCGGCCTTCACGGGCCGTATGATGGTCTCGAAAGGTTTCTATGCCCTGCCGCAAGGGATTGCCGGTGCAGACGGCGCCGGCGGATGCCTGGAAGGCGCCGGGAAAGGCCTCCAGCACCCGGTTGGCTATCCGGGACAACCATCGATTGGTGGTGCCGGGAATCCGGTTCTGTTCGTGGATGATCAGCGGAATGCCGAGCACCCGGGCCATGAGTCCGCCCGGACCGGCAACGAAGCCGCCCATGCCCAGTACGGCATCCGGCTTTCTGCGGCGAAGTATACGCAGGGCCTGCAGACAGGCCAAGCCCAGCATGGCCGCGGCCTTCGCCTTGGAGGCCAAGCCCTTGCCGCGTATGCCGCTGACGCTGAGCCAGTCGATCGGATAGCCGGCGGCCGGCACGACCCGTGCCTCCAGGCCAGTCCGGGTCCCCATCCAGAAAACCTCGGCGCCCGCCCGGCGCAGTTTGCCCGCCACCGCCAGCGCGGGAAAGATGTGGCCGCCGGTCCCCCCGGCGAGAATCACTATACGCCGGGCCATAGACCCTTCCGGCCGTTGCCCAGAAAGCTGGCCACCGCCTCGCTGCGGATACGGAACAGCAAGCCGATCGCGGCGCAGACCACCATCATGCTGCCGCCACCGTAACTCATCAGCGGCAGGGTCAATCCCTTGGTGGGCAGCATGCCCATGTTCACCCCCATGTTGATGAAAGACTGCAGACCCAGCCAGATGCCGATGCCGTAGGCGAGGAAAGCGGCGAACAGATTGCCGCTGCGCTCGGCGAGCCGACCGATCGCCAGCGCCCGCCATACCACGATGGCGAACAGCAGGATGACCGTGGTGGCTCCCCACAGGCCCAGCTCTTCGCCGATCACCGAAAACAGGAAATCGGTATGGGCTTCGGGCAGATAGAACAGTTTCTGGACGCTGGAACCCAGGCCAACCCCCTGCCACTCGCCACGGCCAAAGGCGATCAGGGCCTGAGTCAACTGAAAACCCGAGTTGAGCGGATCGGCCCAAGGGTCGAGAAAGCTGAGCACCCGCCTGAGCCGGTATTCGGCGGTGTAGATCAGCACAGTCCCGGCGACCGCGACCAGTCCCAACAGACCGACGAACACCCAAAGGCGGGCACCCGCGAGAAACAGCATCCCCAAGGCAGTCGCCATGACTACCGCGGTGGCGCCGAAGTCGGGTTCCTTCAGCAGGAGGACCGCGCCGATGGCGAGCAGGCTCAAAGGAAAGATCATCCCCTTGACCGAGGTCCTGACGGTTTCCAAGTGCCGGCTGATATAGCCCGCCACGTAGATCGCCGCCACCAGTTTGAATACCTCGGACACCTGGACACGCAGCCCGAACAGGTTGATCCAGCGCACACTGCCGTTCACCGACTTGCCGACACCCGGGATGAGGACCAGGACCAGCAGAGCGATACCCGCCCAGAACAGCGACCTGGAATGCCGTTCCAGGGTGTCCAGGCGGACCCTCGCGGCCCCCCAACCCGCCGCCAGCCCCAGCAGGATATGCACGAGCTGATGTTTGGGGAAATAAAAGCTGTCACTCGCCATCTTTTCGCCGAGATGCAGCGAGGCCGAAGACACCATGACGAAACCGAAAAGCATCAGTCCCAGGGATACCGAAAGCAGAACGGTGTCCAGATAGAAACGTCCGGCCCCCCATTTCAACACCAGTCCACGGGCGCCACGAATCGCTTGGGTACTCATGCCAGGCTCCTCACCGTTGCAGCGAAATCCCTTCCGCGCTCTTGATAGTCCTCGTACTGGTCGAGGCTGGCGCAGGCCGGCGCCAGCAACACGGTGTCCCCGCTCTGCGCCACGCCCCTCGCCGCCCGCACCGCCTCGAACATCGTCTTCACCCGGATGGTGGGTACGACACCCTTGAGCACCTCATCGATCAGCGGGCCGTCCCTCCCCATGAGGACAGCGGCCCGCAGCTTCTCCGCCGCCACCGGCACCAGGGAGGAAAAATCCGCGCCCTTTCCGTCGCCGCCGGCGATGAGCACGACCTTCCCTTCCAGTCCGGAAAGAGCCGCGATACAGGCGCCGACATTGGTCGCCTTGGAATCGTTGACATAGGCGACACCGCCGATATCCGCCACCCATTGCATGCGGTGATCCAGCCCCGGAAATGTGCGCAGAACCCCTACCACAGCCTGGCGGTCGAACCCGCAGGCATCGGCAATCGCCACGGCGGCGAGGGCATTGGCCAGATTGTGCCGGCCCTTGATCCGCACCTCGTCGGCGGGGAGCAGCGGAACCCCCTTCGCCAGCAGCCAGGCACGGCCTTCACATCGGGCTAGCGAATAGTCCAGCTCGTCGCCGCTGCCCAACCCGAACCGCGCCACCCGCCTGCCGGGCCGGTACATGGCGGCGACGAGCGGATCGTCCTGATTCAGCACCATCAGGCCCTCGCCGCGAAACACCCGCCGCTTCGCCTCGGCATAGGACGCCAGGTCGGGGTAACGGTCCATGTGATCCGGACTGATGTTGAGCACGGTCGCGACGTCCGCCTCGAGCAATTCCGAGCGTTCCAGCTGGAAGCTCGACAGCTCGAGGACGTACAGCGCCGCAGCCGCGTCCAGCAGGTCCAGCATTGGCGTCCCCAGGTTGCCCCCCACCGCGGCATTGACACCGGCTGCCTTCGCCATCAGGCCCACCAGGGTCGTGACCGTACTCTTGCCGTTCGCGCCGGTGATGGCCACGACAGGCGCCCGCACGCAGCAGGCGAACAGGTCCAGATCGCCGAACACACGCACCCCGCAGCGGTGGCTTTCGCGGATTTCGGCCAGATCCAGTGAAAGTCCCGGACTGACCACGAGATGCGTCGCCGCAGCCAAGGCGCTCCGGCTGAAGTCGCCGAGGAACAGCGGAACATCGGGGAACGCTTCACGCAGCTCCTGCAAACCCGGAGGGGCGAGACGGCTGTCCATGACCGCACATTCGAAACCGTGACAGCGCAGGAAACGGACGGTCGACAGGCCGGTCGCCCCCAAACCCAGCACGATTACCCGGGAACGGACATCGAGGCCGAGACGGACAAAACCGCAGGCCGGATTTTCGTCGATGAGGCGGTCGTGCATGTTCATCAGCGCAGTTTCAAGGTCGCAAGACCGATGAGCACCAAGATGACGGAGATGATCCAGAATCTCACGATCACCCGGGGTTCCGGCCATCCTTTCAATTCGAAATGGTGGTGGATCGGCGCCATACGGAAGATGCGCCGGCCGGTCAATTTGAAAGACAGGACCTGCAGCATCACCGAGACCGTCTCCATGACGAAAATCCCACCCATGATCATAAGCACGATTTCCTGCCGGACCAGCACGGCCACCATCCCCAGCGCAGCCCCGAGGGCCAAGGCTCCGATGTCGCCCATGAAGACCTGCGCCGGATAGGTGTTGAACCAAAGAAACCCCAGCCCGGCTCCGACCAGGGCACCGCAAAACACCACCAGCTCACCGGCCTTGGGCAAATAAGGAATCCCCAGGTACTCCGAAAACTCGCTGTGGCCGGAGGCGTAGGCAAAAATCGCCAGTCCTCCCGCGACCAGCACCGTCGGAAGAATCGCCAGTCCGTCGAGACCATCGGTCAGGTTCACGGCATTGCTCGAACCAACGACGACGAAGTAGGCCAGCGGGACATACAGCCATCCCATGTTCAATACCACCTGTTTGAAGAATGGCACGATGAACTGGGTTTCCTGCGGCGAACTGGCGGTGTGGTAAAGAAACAAGGCCGCCCCGAGACCGAACACCGATTGCCACAGATATTTGTAGCGCGCCGCCAACCCCTTGCTGTTTTTCAGAACCAGCTTTTTATAGTCGTCGACGAAGCCGATGAGCCCGTAAGCCAGTGTCACCAACAGCACTGCCCAGACATAACGGTTGCCGAGATCCGACCACAACAGGGTGCTGACGGTGATCGTCACCAGAATCAACGCGCCACCCATGGTGGGCGTGCCGGCCTTCGACAGATGGCTTTGCGGGCCGTCGTCGCGGATCGTCTGGCCAATCTTGTAGCTTCCCAGGTACCGAATCATCGGCGGGCCGACGATGAAAGAAATCACCAGCGCGGTCAGGATCCCCAGAATTCCGCGGAGCGTGAGATAGTGAAAGACTCTGAACACATCGAAATAGTGTTCGAGCCAGTTCGCCAGAATCAATAGCATCGTATTTCCTTAAACTGCTTCAACATGGGGCATATCGCCCCTGCAAAACCTCAGCCGCCACTGCCGTACCGGGCTGACAACGCTTTTCGGACCTCTTCCCGATCGGAGAACTCGTAGAACACGCCGGCCACTTCCTGGAAAGCTTCGTGCCCCTTGCCGGCCACCAGCACGATGTCACCGTCGCCGGCTTGGGCGATCGCCGCTCGGATGGCCGTCCGGCGATCGCGCACGACCGTGACGGCAGTCTCTCCACAACCCGCGAGAATGTCCTGAACGATGGCATCCCCCGGTTCGCTGCGGGGATTGTCGTCGGTAACGATGACATGGTCGGCGATGCGCGCGGCAATGGCCCCCATCTCCGGCCGCTTGCCCCGGTCCCGGTCGCCGCCGCAGCCGAACACCACCCACAACCGCTCCCGGCAATGCCGGCGCAGACTCGTCAGCACGTTTCGCAATGCGTCCGGGGTATGCGCGTAATCGACGATCACTGTCAGGCCATTTTCGCGAAACCGCTCCATGCGCCCGGGAACCGGGCGGACCCGGCCAACCCGCGAAGCAGCCGCTTCGGCCGGATAACCGAGACCGACCAGAACCGCCAATGTCCCCAGAAGATTCTCTGCATTGAAATCGCCGTACACCGGCGCATCGATCTCGATGGTCCGGCCCGCGCAGTCCACCTTCAGATGCAGCCCCTCCCGCGTCTGCTCCAGCGCCTCAACGCGAAGCACCGGGAAATCCACCGATTCCCCGCCTCCCAGGCTGTAGCCGATCACCTTCACCCCGGCGGGGACGCTCCTCAGAATGGCATCGACGGACGGATCGTCGAGGGTAACCGCGACGAACTCCAAGGCAGGGTTGGCCAAAAGCCCCAACTTGGCTGCCAGGTAAGACTCGAAGGTTCCGTGATAATTGAGGTGATCGCGGGTAATGCGGGTATAGAGCGCACCGCGGCAACGTACCCCGTTGATGCGGCCTTGGGCCTGCCCGTGCGAGGATGCCTCCAGAGCCGCCAGTCGGAAACCCTGGGCCTTGAGCGTCGCAAGTATGGCATGGATCTCGATCGCATCGGGGGTGGTGTGGGCGATCCGCCGCAGGTTTCCGGGTAATCCCCAGCCCAGCGTCCCGATGACCGCAGTCGGATGGTCCGGCTGCAGGGCTTCCGCGATGAAATGGGTACAGGAAGTCTTGCCGTTGGTCCCCGTGACCGCAATGACGTCCAAGGTTTCCGAAGGGTGGCCGAAAAAACGGGCAGCTATGCTGCCCAAGTGACGTCCCAGATCGCGAACCGGGACGGCGAAACCCAGGCCGGGTTCCGGCGCCCTGACACCGGCCCCCGAAGAATCATAGACGACGATGAGCGCGCCCCGCCGGACGGCCTCTTCTGCATACCGGGATCCGTGTTCCCGGCTCCCCGACAACGCGAAAAAGGCGTCGCCGGTGCGCACCGAGCGGCTGTCGAGACTCAGGCCATAGACCGGAATGTCCGGCACGTCCTGACTGTCGGTCAAGCCATCCAGCAGCCACCGCAGGGAGGCCCCGCCACCTTCGCGGCTCAAAAGACTTCTTCCTTCTGGGCCGAAAGAATCGAGGGGCCCATGTCCTGATCCGGCAGGACGTTGAGCAGCCTCAGAGCCGGCTCCATGACCGCGGCGAATGCAGGCGCCGCCACCGCGCCGCCGTAATATTCCCCCGCCGAAGGCTCATCGATCATCACCACGGTGACCAGCCGCGGATCGCTTGCCGGCGCCATGCCTGCAAACACCGAGATATAGCGCGAGGACTGATAACCACCCCGCCCGGCGTTTTTCTTGACCGTTCCGGTTTTTCCGGCGACCCGGAATCCTGGAATGCTGGCCTTGATCGCCGTGCCATCGGCCGAGACCACTCCTTCGAGCATGTTGCGTACGGTCATAGCGGTCTTTTTCGACATCACCCGGACCGGTTCCGGCGAGCGGTCCAGCTTCAGCAGGCTCACCGGCGGTATCACACCATCGCTGGCCAGGGCCAGATAAGCCCGCGCCAGATGCAGCGGCGAGGCCGATACGCCGTAGCCGAACGACAGCGTGGCCTGCGCAAACGGCCGCAAGCCCTTGCGGTCCGGCATGCGTCCCTGGGCTTCACCGGGAAAACCGGTGCTCAAGACCTGCCCGAAACCGAGATCACGATAGAAATCCCAGAACTTGTCCGGCGGCAATGCGAGGGCCATCTTGGTCACCCCCACGTTGCTCGATTTGCGCAGCACCCCGGCGACATCGAGCACCCCGTAATTGTGCACGTCCTTGACCACGTTGGAACCGACGTGCATGAGGCCGGGCGAAGTGTTGATCACTGCATTGGGGCGGAATGCCCCCATTTCCAGGGCACACGCGACCGCGAAGGGCTTCATCGTCGATCCCGGTTCGAACAGATCGGTGATCGCACGGTTGCGGGTGGAGCCGGGCACGGTACCGTTGCGGCTGTTGGGATTGAAAGCCGGCTGATTGACCATCGCCAACACTTCACCCGTCTTGGCGTCGAGCATGACCAGGGCACCCGCCTTGGCCCGGTGCTGCTGCACCGTCCTCTTCAACTCCCGATGCGCCAGATACTGGAGCCGCTGATCGATGCTGATGCTCAGGTCCTTGCCGGGGACGGGCGGACGGACGTTTTCGACATCCTCGATGACCCGACGCTTTCCATCGCGGATGATGCGCCGGGCCCCCTCGATACCCTTCAGATGCCCGTCGAACGCCAACTCCAGCCCTTCTTGGCCATTGTCATCGATGTCGGTAAAACCGAGAACGTGGGCTGTCACCTCGCCGGTGGGGTAATAACGGCGGGACTCTTCTTCGGCATAGACACCAGGCAAACCGAGCGACGTCACCTGATCGGCAAGCTCCGGGCTGACACGACGTTTGACGTAGACGAAGGCCCGATTGGTGCCGGCCTCACCCAGCCGGCGCTTCAGATCCTCCGGCGTCTCTCCGATCAGTGCCGCCAAAGTCTGGTACTGGGCTTCGGTGGCCTCGAACTCTTTAGGATTGACCCAGATCGACTTCACCGGGCAGCTGGTCGCGAGCAGATCCCCGTTCCGGTCCAGTATACGGCCGCGATGCGCCGGCAAAGGCACGACGCCCATGTGCCGCAGGTCGCCCTGATGCTTGAGAAACTGCCGGTCCACCACCTGCAGATCGACGGCCCGACCGACCAGGACCAGCATGGCCGCCATCATGCCGATCAGCAATAGCGACCAGCGCGCGCCGTAATCGCTCTCTCTCTGCGGATTCGTTATGTACATCATTGCACACACCCCCTCATCCCCACATGAGCTCAGGGTTTGATGTAAATGATCGACTCGCGCGCCGGCAGAACCATACCCAGCCGGCTGCGGGCCAGATGTTCGATGCGGCCGTGCTCAGCCCAGGTGTTCTGCTCCAGTTGAAGCTGGCCCAGTTCCACCTCGTACTGATCCAAGGCCAGTTCCAGACGCTGAACCTCGGCGAACAGCATCCGCGTGCGGTATTTCGCATAGACCACGGCGAGCGCCGAACAGACGGCAACCACCGCCAGCAGGAATATTCGTGTCATGCCGCCCGCTTTTCGGCTGCGCGCAACAGAGCGCTCCGCGCCCGAGGATTGATCCGGATTTCGTCGTCTCCGGCCTTGAGCGGCTTTCCCAGAACGGCAAGGCGCGGGCACGAGCGGGTTTCAAAGATTCCCCCGGCCATCTCCCGACCGCGCGCCTCATCCCGCATGAACCTCTTGACGATCCGGTCCTCGAGCGAATGAAACGAGATCACCACCAAACGCCCCCCGGCGGCGAGCACCTCGACCGCCTCGTTCAATCCCTGTTGCAACTGTCCCAACTCGTCATTGACGGCGATCCGGATCGCCTGGAAGGTACGCGTCGCCGGATGCTTGAATTTGTCCTTAAACGGAATCGCGGCTTCGATCAGCCGGACCAGGTCGGTCGTCGTGACGATCGGACGCCGCCGCCGCTCTTCAACCACCGCGCGGGCGATGCGCCCGGCAAAACGTTCCTCGCCATAGTCCCGTAGCACACGGGCCAGCTCCCGCTCGGAAACCTCGGCAAGCCACTCCGCGGCGGTGGTCTTCTGAGTCGGGTCCATCCGCATGTCGAGCGGCCCGGCCCGAAGAAAACTGAAGCCGCGCCGGGCATTGTCCAACTGCGGCGACGATACCCCCAGGTCCATCAGGATGCCGTCGACCCGGCCTGTCCATCCTCTTGCGCCGACGAACCGACCGACGTCCGAAAAACGGCCATGTTCGATGCCAAACCTGGCATCGGCGGACAATCCGGTGGCGCCGGCTGCCGCCACCGCTTCCAGGTCCCGATCGATCGCCAGCAGACGCCCTTCCGGCCCCAGGCGCTCCAGGATCGCCCGGCTGTGCCCGCCGCGCCCGAAGGTGCAATCGACGTAAATACCGTCCGGCCTAACCGCCAGCATCTCGAGCACTTCGGACAGCATGATGGGGAAGTGTCCACTTTCCGCCGCCATCAAAAAGCCAGTGCCCCGAGCTCCGGTCCCATGTCCTCCAATCCTTCGAGGCTCGCCTCTTCCAACCATTCCTGACGGCAGCGATCCCAAAGGACTTCATCCCAAATTTCGAACTTGTTGCCCTGACCGATCAGGACGACCTGTTTGTCCAAGCTGGCGAACCGGCGTAACGGTTCGGGTATGAGGAAACGCCCTTGACCGTCCAGTTCACACTCGGCGGCATGACCGATCAGGAGACGCTGAAGCCGCTTCACCTGTTTATTCAAGGCCGGAAGTTTCACCAGCTTCCGTTCCAGCTCCTCGAACTCAGGCAAAGGGAAGAGCAGCAGACAGGTATCCGTTCCAACGGTGACCACCAGTTGCCCCTCGCAGGACTCCCGGAGTTCCGACCTGTAACGGGTGGGCACCGCCATGCGCCCCTTGTCATCCAGGCTGATGGAATTAACGCCTCTGAACAAGCCGCCCCCAAGCTCCACATTCCCCCAGAAAACCCCACTTTCCACCACCCGTAAACCACTATAGGAACGCGCCGAGGGCAAGTCAAGATGAGCTGCAAAAAAAACTCACCGCCTTGTTTGGTAGCGATTTTTTGTCCGTTTTGGGCGTCCCCGGAAGGACTCGCAGAAGGCCGTCTGCAAACACCTCCCCAGTTGGCGGCGCGACGGGGCGCCCCCTCGGAAAAGCCGGGAAGGAACCCAGGCGAAAGCACGGGGAATTTTCAGACGGACGGCGGAGAGAACCGACGATGCACAGCCATGGGAGACGGGAGGAAAGGCCCCTTTCAGAGGGGAGATGCCCTGCTCAAAGCGACGAAAATTACGGCCGCCCCCGCTCGAGCAGATCCAGGAAGCCCTTCTCGTCCAACACCGGGACGCCGAGTTCGGAGGCTTTGTCCAGTTTCGAACCCGGTTCCGAACCGGCAACGACGAAACTGGTGTTCCTGGATACGCTGCCGGTGCATTTCGCCCCGAGAGCTTCGAGCCGGGCTCGCGCTTCGTCCCGGCTCATCGAGGCCAATGTGCCGGTGAGCACGAAAACCAGACCCTGCAGCGGCAGCTTCCGCGGTGCCGGCGCCGGCTTCTCCCAGCTTACGCCGCACGCCAGCAGTTGCGAGATCACCTCGCGGTTGTGAGGCTGAGCGAAAAACAGCCGGATGTGGCGGCTCACCACCGGGCCGACATCGGCAACGGCCAGAAGCTCTTCTTCGGTAGCCTCCATCAACGCCTCGAGGGAACCGAAATGCTCCGAAAGTACCTTGGCCGTCACCTCGCCCACATCGCGGATGCCCAGCGCATAAAGGAAGCGCGCCAGCGTGGTGCGCTTGCTGCGCTCCAATGCAGCCAGCAGATTGGCGGCGGATTTCTCCCCCATCCGGTCCAGCCCCGCAAGCCGGTCCAGATCGAGGCGGTAAAGGTCAGCCACCGTTGCGATCAGCTTTCTGCCCACCAGCTGATCCACCAGTTTGTCGCCCAGCCCTTCGATATCCATCGCCCGCCGGGACGCGAAGTGCTTGATCGACTCTTTGTGCTGGGCAGGACAGTACAGGCCACCGCTGCAGCGGGCCAACACCTCGCCTGGTTCCGCCTCTACGGCGGAGCCACATTCGGGACAAACTTCCGGCATCCGAAACGGTTCGGCCCCCGGCTTCCGCAGTTCCGGAACGACCCGGACGATTTCTGGAATGACGTCCCCGGCCCGCCTCACGATCACGGTGTCCCCGGGCCGGACGTCCTTCCTGCGGATCTCGTCGGCATTGTGCAGGGTCGCATTAGTGACGGTGACCCCGCCAACGAACACCGGTTCCAGCCTCGCCACGGGAGTCAGGACGCCGGTACGACCCACCTGGACGTCGATGCCCACGACCCGCGTTCTCGCCTCCTCGGCGGGAAACTTGTGGGCGATGGCCCAGCGGGGGGCGCGCGAGACGAATCCCAGCTCGGCCTGGGCCTTCAGGTCGTCGACCTTGTATACGACGCCGTCGATATCGTACGGCAGATCGTGACGGCGCTCCCCCAGCGAGCGATAGTACTCAAGACAACCGGCTGCTCCCCGAACGACGCGATACTCCGGAGAAACCGGCAGCCCCCAGCGTTGCAGGGATTCGAGGAGTTCATGCTGCGTGGCGGGGAGTCTGGCGTCGGGAAACGCGCCGATACCATAGGCATAAAAGGACAAGGGACGCGATGCCGTGACCCTCGCGTCGAGCTGGCGCAGGCTGCCCGCCGCGGCGTTGCGCGGATTCACGAACGTTTTCTCTCCGCTGCGGCGGGCGCGCTCGTTGAGGGCGAGAAAGCCCCGTTTGGGCATGAACACTTCACCCCGCGCCTCGAAACGGTCCGGAAAGTCTTCGCCCTTTAGCCGCAGAGGGATCGCCCGAACCGCCCGGACGTTGTGCGTCACATCCTCCCCGACTTCCCCGTCACCGCGGGTGGCGGCTTGGACCAGAACGCCGTCCTGGTAGAGCAAATTGACGGCGAGCCCGTCGAGCTTCGGCTCCGCGACGTATTCGAGCGTATCCCGGGACAGCTCCTTGCGTACCCGCCGGTCGAATGCGGTGAGATCCTCCTCGCTGAAAGCATTCTCCAGCGACAGCATGGGCACTTCGTGGCGAACTTCAGTGAAAGCTTCGACCGGAGGAGCACCTACCCGTTGGGTGGGCGAATCGGGTGTGACGAGCTCCGGATAACGGGCCTCGATGGCAAGCAGTTCCGCCATCAGGCGGTCGTATTCGGCGTCGGTGATCAGGGGATCGTCGAGCCGGTAGTAACGAACGTTATGAAACTCGATTTCTTCGCGCAGTTTGCGGGCTTTTTCGACCACTTCGGCAGGAACGCTCACGACTGTTCGCACGCTTCCGCCAGAATTTCGCGCATTTCGATCACCCGGGCTTCGGTGAGCTCCGCCCGGTGTTCGTCGAGCACCCTGCCCTCCAAAGCGCCTGCCAGTCCTCGACAGGTATCGACGAGGTCGTCGAAAACCTCCAAGGGGTCCGGTACCTTGGCCGGCTGGAAAAAGAAGACGACGCCGGGGGTGCGGAAATTCTCCATGTCGTTCACGGGAAAAGTGCCGGGCTCGACCAGACTGGCCACGCTGAACAGGGGCTCGCGATAAGCGCTGTCATAGCGGTGGAAAATCCCCATTTCACCGTAAACGAGATCCAGGTCGATCAGGGCATCCCGCAGGCGCTCGCCGGAGAACCGGCCACCGCCGCCCTTGACGACGCTGAGCTGGATGAGAAACGGCGCCCCCAACGCTCCCGAAGTGCCGGCCGACCGCTCCTCGACCGCTTCCCGCGGAAGCTCGTCCACCCGCCCGCCCGCGTCTGCTTCACCCGCGGCCGGCTCGTTCGCCGCTCCCGTGAAGCCATGGTCCGTGTCCCTGACCGGCCGGCGCGACTCCCCGATCTCGTCTTCCTTCTCGAAGACGCCGAATTCGCCGAACCGCTCCAGCGCAGCGAGGATCTTTTGTTTGTAGCGGCCCCAGACATAGATGCCGGCAATCACCAGCACGCCTGCGACCAGAATGATGATTCGGACCGTATCTCTATCCATTTCGTCCCTCAAACCGAAGCCAGTTCAACCGCCGCATCGATGTCCACCGTCACGATGCGCGACACCCCGGGCTCCCGCATGGTGACCCCGGCCAGATATTGGGCGATTTCCATCGTGGCCTTGTTATGGGTGATGAAGAGAAATTGTACTTTCTCGGACATTTCTTTCACCAACTGACTGAACCGTCCGACGTTGGCATCGTCCAGCGGCGCGTCCACCTCGTCCAGCAGACAGAAGGGCGCGGGGTTCAACTCGAAGATGGCGAACACCAGGGCAGCCGCCGTCAGTGCCTTTTCCCCCCCGGAAAGGAGATGGATCGAACTGTTGCGCTTGCCGGGCGGCTGGGCCATGACGCTGACGCCCGCGCTCAGCAAGTTGTTTTCCGTGAGCTCAAGGGCCGCTTTCCCTCCGCCGAAAAGCTTGGGAAACATGCGCTGAAAACCGGCATTGATCTTTTCGAAGGTCTCCTTGAACCTGGCCCGACACTCCCGGTCGATCTTTTCGATAGCCTGCTCCAGTGTCGCCAGCGACTCGGTGAGATCCCGGTCTTGTTCCTCAAGATAGCGCAGGCGCGCTTCCTGCTCCTGATACTCCTGCATCGCCGTGAGATTGACCGGTCCGAGCCGTTCGATCTCCTCGCCCAGGCGAATCACGGACGCCTGCCAGGCGCTTTCCTCGGCATCTTCTGGCAACCCCGCCACGACCGCCGCCGGTGCCGCACCAAGCTCTGCGAACTGTTCTTCGATCCCCTGGCGGCGGACTTCAGCAGTCTGCCACGCCAGCTTCATCTGGCCGATGCTTTCCCGCAAGGCCGCCAGTTCATGCTCCGCACGCTGCCGCTCACCCGCAACGCGCCGGACGTCCGCTTCGAGTTCGCTGAGCCTTCGGCGCTGGCGCGCCATTTCGGCCTCGAGCACGCCCCGCTCCTCCGTCAGCGCATCCAGACGTGACCGTTCGTCCTCCAGCGGTGTCTGTGACTCGGCCAGCCTCTGGACGATGGCGGCAAGCCGGTCCGCGGTCTGGCCGTGCTGCTGTTCCAGCCGCTGCAGATGGGCAGCGGTCAACGCTGCGTTCGATTCGAGCATGGCTGCCCGGCTGCGGAGTGCACGAACGTCCTCGTGCAGCGACTTCTCGGCCGCCTCCGCGGCGGCGAATGCCTCTTCCAGCGCCAGCCACTCCCCCTTCCGCTGCGCCGCCACATCCTGCAGTCTTGACGAATCACGCTCGGCCGTCTGCAAGGCTTCCTCGGCCTCGGCACGCTTCTCGGCGAGTTCGAGCTCCTGATCGGCCAATTCGTTCAGCTCATGGCTGAGCTGGTCCAGGCGATGCCTCCATTGCTCGCTCCTGGCCTCGGCCGCCGCCAACTCGGATCTCGCGAGGGAAAGGCCGGCGGAGAGCTCGTCCGCCTTCTTTCTTGCCTCGCGTCCCTCGGACTCCAAACGCTCCAGTTCGACCTCGGCCTCCGACGCCTCCCTTTCCAGAGTCCGGCACTGCGCTTCCAGCTCTTCGACTCGCCGCCTACATTCGCGCAGTTCGCGCTCGCGGGCAAGCGCCCCGGCATGGCCGGCGTCCGGCTTCTGCGCCAGCATCCAGCCCTTTCCGATACGGAATCCGCCCGGTGTCACCACCGACTCGTGCGGCTGCAGCGAACGCGCCCGCTCCGCCGCCTCCGCCGGATCAGAAGCGCAGTAAATCCCCGCCAGCAGACCTTCGAGCGCCAGGGGAGCTCGAATGTAATCGAGCAGACGCGGCCCGCCGGTTCCTTCGGCAACCGGTCCTTGCCGATATTCACATAAGGCCAGAAACTCAGCAGGCTCCTGAGCCTGGAGGTTCGCCAGGTAATGCGTCAGACTGTCGACACACACGGCTTCGAGATGCGCCCCCAGCACCGTCTCCACGGCATTCTCCCAGCCGGGTGCCACCTCGATCTTCTCGCCCAGGCGGTCGGCCGCCGACAGTTGCCACGCCTCGAGCACCGCCGCCGCGGCACTGCGATCACGCCCCATCGCGTGGCGCTGCAGCGTCTCGAGCGAAGCGACCTTCCCCTGCACGGCATGCAGACCGGCGCGCGCCGGATTCAGGCGCTCACGCGCGAAGCGCAGCCTGTCCCGCTGCCGTTCCGCCTCTCTCGCCAATGCTTCGACCGCGCCGACGGTCTCTTCCCGTTCCGCCTCGATACCTGCCACCTCTAAACGGTGGGCCTGCACGTCGAGAGCGGCAAGCGCTTTTTCCAGTTCCGACTGTTGCTGCAACAGTCGCTGGCGCCGCCCGCCGAGCTGCTGTCCATGCTCCCGCAGCTGCTGCAGCCGTGAACGCTGCAAAGCCGCTTGTCCTTCGAGTCTGTGCCGATCGCCGGCCAGCGCCTCCCAGCCTTCACGGCACGTCTTCAGCTTCGCTTCCGCGGCCTGGCGAACCGACACCGCTTCCGCTACTTCCTGCTCCAGCGAGGCCAGCTTCCCCTTCAGCTCGGCCGCCTCGGCCCGCACCGCCTCGAGCCGGAGACGGTCGTCGTCACGGTCGGATTCGACTTTCCGCAATTCGGCCTCGACCCGCTCCCGTTCCTGAACCAGTTCCGCCCGCGACTTCTGGGTATGGCGAATGAACTGGTCCAAGCGGCTGATTTCCGCGCCCAACTCATAGAACCGCCCCTGTTGGACATCGAGTTTTTCCTGTGCAACGCCGCGCAACCTGTTCAGCTCCTCCAGCCGTGTCTCGCAGGCGTGCTCTTCACCGGTGAGCCGACGGAACCGCTCCTCAGAGTCCGTCAGCCCGGCTTTGAGCCGATCGAGCTGCCGTTCCAGAGCGCGCCAGCGCAGCCCCAGAAGTTCGAGCTTGAGCCGGCGTTCCTCGTCGCGCAGGGCTATGAACTTCTCGGCTTTCCTGGCCTGACGTTGCAGATGGCCCAACTGCCTGCCGAGTTCCTCGCGCAAATCGGCCAGGCGCTCGAGGTTCTCGCGGGTATGGCGCATCCGTTGCTCGGTTTCGTGCCGACGCTCCTTGTACTTGGAGATGCCGGCCGCCTCTTCGATGATCTCGCGCATTTCTTCGGGCTTGGCTTCGATCAGCCGGGAAATCGTGCCCTGCTCGATGATGGCATAGCTGCGCGCACCCAGGCCGGTCCCCAGGAACAGGTCGGTGATGTCCTTGCGGCGGCAGCGCGTCCCATTCAGGAAGTAGCTCGACTGGCCGTCGCGGGCCACCTGGCGCCGGATGGCGATCTGCTGATATCGGGCGTATTCGCCGCCTGCACGCCCGGAAGAATTGTCGAATACCAGTTCCACCGATGCCTGACTCGCCGGCTTCCGGGTGCTGGAACCGTTGAATATCACATCCGCCATGGTTTCACCGCGCAAATGGCGCGCCGAGCTTTCCCCCATGACCCAGCGCACCGCGTCAATGACATTCGACTTGCCGCAGCCGTTCGGGCCCACCACGCCCACCAGGTTGCCCGGCAAGGGGAGGGTCGTCGGATCCACGAAAGACTTGAAACCGGCGATCTTGAGCTTTTCCAGTCGCATGGGGAATTCAGGACGATGACACCGGCCGGGAGGACGGCGATTGTTCGAGGGTGACTCGGCGGGTTATTATACAAGCCAGCGCTGGCCACGATCCGCAAGTGCGGCGCCGGCCGCACCCCAGCAATACACGAATGACACCCGATGCCCTCCCAGCCCAGCAAGACTCTGGAAACCTTCGACAATCCGCGTCCGGACCACGACTACACGATCCGCATCGAAATCCCCGAATTCACCTGCCTGTGCCCCAAGACCGGCCAGCCCGACTTCGCGACGATCCTGCTGGAATACGTGCCGGACCGGCAGTGCATCGAACTCAGATCGCTGAAAATGTACATCTGGTCTTTCCGGGACGAAGGAGCATTCCACGAAGCCGTGACCAACACCATCCTGGACGATCTGGTCACCGTCTCACGCCCTCGGTTCATGCGCGTGACCGCGAGATTCAACGTGCGCGGCGGCATTTACACGACCGTGGTGGCGGAACGGCGCGCGCCGGACTGGGAACCGACGACGCCGGTCGCCCTGCCCTGAGCGTCATCCCAGTTTTTCGCGCAGGCTCTCGCGCCAGGCCCCGGACAGCGCCTCCAGGCTCAGCAGCTTGGCAATGACCTCCCGTTGCCGCGGCCCTTTTACCAGTGCCAGCATGGCCTCGCGGACGCTGACGCCGCCCGGGTCCACGGCCGTGCGTTCCAGGTGGTCGCCGACCCGAAGCTCTCCTTCTTCCAGCACCCTCAGGTAGAACCCCACCCGGCCGGAGATGAGAAAGCGTTTGGGAAAGGTGTGGTCGCCCACTTTGACGCCGAGCTTGAAACAGGGAACCCGGGGCTGCGTCACCTGGAACCGTACCGACCCGCCCCGGAAGGTATCCCCGATGTGCACCTCGTCATCGCGCCCGCCGGTAATGGTCAGATTCTCTCCGAAATGACCGTAGGGCAGGGATTCGAGGCCGAGGTCCTCCTGCCAGTAGCCATAGTTGTCGGCACTGTAGGCGTAAACCGCCTTGTCGGGCCCACCGTGGTTTTCCCGGTCGACTTGAACGTCGCCCTCGATGCCGTCCACTCTGACATGGACGGGATGATCGACCGGCGCCTTGTAGATGCCCGTACCGATGCGGCGGCCGGCATGTTCGATCCGGCACTCGCTGCCTATGCTGATCGCTACGATTTTCATGAAGCCGAACTCCGGTCGATGACTGCCCGCACCGGCGCGAAGCTGCGCCGGTGAAAGAAGCCCGCTCCCCGACTGGCCAAACGATCGATGTGCAGTCGGGTGGGGTAACCTTTGTGCACCCCTAGCGCATAGCCCGGACAAAGCCGGTCCAGCACCTGCATTTCGCGATCCCTGAAGACCTTGGCGAGTATCGACGCGGCCGCAATCTCCGCCACCGACGCATCCCCGCCGACGATAGCCTCGCCGGGACAATCCAGGGGAGGATAGCGATTGCCGTCCACCCTGACCCAGTCCGGCAGGACGGGCAGCGCCGCGACCGCCCGGCACATGGCCAAATGGGTGGCTCGGAGGATATTGAGCTGGTCGATTTCAGACACCTCCGCGCGGCCCACCGCCCAAGCCAGGGATTCGGAGCAGATGCGGCCGGCCAAGACCAGCCGGCGATCCGGGCGCAGCCGCTTCGAATCAGCGAGGCCATGGGTGTCCTGACCGGGAGCGAATATCACCGCCGCAGCGATCACCGGCCCGGCGATACAACCGCGCCCCACCTCGTCGATGCCTGCGACCAAAGACGCCATCCCCCCTCCCGATGGAATTCAGCGGATGATGCTGCGGCCCGTGGCCCTCAGAAAATCCACCATGCAGGCGAGCTCCGGCCCATCCTCGCTCATTTCCTCCAACAGACGGATCGCCTCTTCGAGTTTGAAACCGGTCTTGTAGACAATTTTGTAGGCTTTCTTGATCTGCCTGATCGCCACGGAATCGAATCCGTTCCGCTCCAGTCCGACTGCATTGATCCCGTGCGGCTTGGTCGGCCGTCCCCCCACCATCACATAAGGCGGGACGTCACGGGATATCACACTGCCCATGGCGGAGAAGCTGTGCTGGCCTATCCGGCAGAACTGATGAACCAGAGAGAAACCGCCCAGGATGGCATCGTCATCGACCCGCACGTGCCCTGCCAGAGAAGCGGCATTCGCCATGATGACCCGGTTTCCGATCACACAGTCGTGGGCTACGTGGGTATACGCCATGAAGAGGTTGTCATCCCCGATGCGGGTGACTCCCTTATCCTGAACCGTACCGCGATGAAGAGTGGCGAATTCGCGTATGACGTTCCGGTCGCCGATTTCCAGTGCGGTCGTTTCCCCGCGGTACTTTTTATCCTGCGGATCCTCACCGACCGAAGCGAACTGGAAAATGCGGTTGTCATTGCCGATCCGGGTCGTGCCGCGGATGACCACGTGCGGCCCGATAACCGTGCCCGACCCGATACTGACACCGCGACCCACGATGGAATAGGCGCCGATTTCGACGCCTTCTCCAATGTCCGCCGCCGGATCAATGATCGCCGTCGGGTGGATCAAGATCCCTGCTCCGCAGCTGCGCACATGATCTCGGCACTGGCCACGAACTCGCCTTCGACGTCGGCACGACAGGCGAATGCCCAGATGTTGCGTTTATGGCGCAAATACGTCGCCTCAAGGCGAAGCTGATCGCCCGGCACGACGGGCCGCTTGAAACGCACCTTGTCGAGCCCGACCAAGTAGTAAGTGGCCCCTTTTCCGAGCACGTCGGGCGCCGTCTCCGAGGCGAGCAGGCCGGTCGTCTGGGCCAGCGCCTCGATGATCAGCACCCCCGGCATGATCGGCACACGCGGGAAATGTCCCTGAAAGAACGGCTCGTTATAGGTGACGTTTTTGATGGCGAGCAGCCGCTTCCCGGGCTCGCACTCCAGCACTCGATCGACCAGAAGAAACGGGTAACGATGAGGCAAAAATTCCTTGATCGCTTGAATATCCAATACTTTTTCCTTCTCGGGTTTCGTCGTCAGGCCATCGACCCGAATCCGGATTATTTCTTGCCCGAGGGGCGGTAGCTGGCAACCAGCTTCTTCTCCACTTTGTCTGTCACATCGATGCTCTCCGCCGCGTAGACCACGCCATCGGTCAGCAACAGGTCGAAATTTTCCTCTTTGGCGAGCGACTGGATCGCCTCGAAGATTTCCTTTTGGAGCTGGGCCAGCTCCTCGTTTCTGCGCAAATTGAAATCCTCCCGGAATTCGTCCTGCGCCCGCTTGGCCTCCCGTTTGCGGTTCATGAGATCGCGCTCCTGCTCCTTGGTGATCTCCCCGCCTTTCGCCAGCCGCTCTTCCAGTGCTTTGATCTCCTTCTGTTCCGCGACCAGTTTCTTGTCCCTGCCGGAGAATTCTCTTTCGAGCTCCTTCTTGGCAGCTTCGGCCTGCGGCGCTTTCTCCAGCAGTCGCCCCACATTGACGAAACCGATCTTGATGTCAGCCGCGCAGGGTTCGGCAAAGACAGCCGCCGACACGAGCAAAGGCAATAGAACTTTCCGTACCATGATTCCTCTCCGATGATGAATGTTGACCGGGACCGAAATGCCGCCGATTCAGGAGCCTGCCCCACCCCACGCCGCAAGGGGCTTCGGCCGGGCTTGCATTGACGCCGGGAAACCCGCCGCATTATACAAAAATACTCACACCTGCCCGAAGCACGGGATCACATGCCCTGGAATCCGGAACCGAAATTGAATTGAAAATGCTGAATTCGGTCCCCGCTCTGGGAGTTGAGCGGCTGGGCGATCGAGAACATCAGGGCCCCGAAGGGTGACAGCCACTTGGCCGAAATGCCGGTCGAGAAGCGCAGGTCCGAAAGCTGGGGCGAATTGACGAACACATTCCCGCCGTCGACGAAGGTACCCAAGCGGACACTCTTCAGTTTCTCGCCGGCAAACGGGACCGGAAACAGCAACTCCACCGAGCCGGTCAGTTTGCTGTTGCCGCCGAAGGCGTAGCCACGGCTGTCCCTGGGCCCCAGTGAATTGGGCTGGTATCCACGCACGGAATTCGGACCGCCGGCGTAAAAGTGTTCCCAGAACGGAAGGACGCTGTTGCCGCCACTGCCATAGCCGCCGCCGTAACCGAAATCGCCATTCAACCACAGCGTCAGATCCTGGGTCAGCGGAAAATACTGCTCCAGGCGCACGTTGGCCTTGTAATACTGCAGGGTGCTGAACGGCAGGGCAAACAGTCCCGTCAATCGCTGCGCGCCACCGCTGGTCGCGAATATCGCCCGATTCAGGGTGTCATGGGTCCAACCCAGCGAGGACGAATAGGTCGAATACTCGCTGCCATGGTCGGCAATGAACGCTCTGATTTGATCGGAAGACTGGGAGGTCGTCTTGAGCTTGGTGTTACTGTAGTCCAGGTTGGTCCGAATACTGTCGAACTCTCCGATGGGCAACCCCCAGTTGCCGCCCACCTGGAACACATTGGTAATGTAGTTGGCAACATAGTTCGAATAGCCGGTGTTGGTGTCGCGATAGCTGATGTCGAAACCACTGCTGATGCCATCCAGGGTGGCGTAGGGATTGAAATACCCCAAGGCATAGATGGTGTTGATCTGGCTGTTGTTGAAATTGAAACTGACACGCTTGCCGCTGCCGAAAATGTTGTCCTGGGTGACCGCCGCATTGAATATGATGCCCTGGAACTGGGAATACCCTACACCCGCCGTCAGGTTGCCGGAAGACTTCTCGGTCACGCTGTAGTTGACGTCGATCTGATCCGTCGTTCCCGGCACCGCGGGCGTCTCCACGTTGACATCCTGGAAATAGCCGAGACGCTCGAGCCTGGTCTTGGAACGCTCGATCTTCGCGGTCGACGCCCAGGCCGCCTCCATCTGCCGCATTTCCCTGCGCAGCACTTCGTCACGCGTCTTGGTATTGCCCTGGAAATTGATTCGCCTCACGTAGACCTGTTTGCCCGGATCGACGAAAAAGGTGATGTTTACGGTCTTCTTCTCCTGATTGATGTCCGGCACCATATTGACGTTGGCGAAGATGTAGCCCTCCTCGCCCAAACGATCGGAAATGCCCTTCTGGGTTTCTGTCGCCAGTTTCCTGGAAAAAATATCCTCCGGCCCGATACGCACGAGCGGGACGAGTTGTTCGGGCGGCACGATGGTCTTGCCGGTCAGCCTGACCTGCTCCACCTTGAAGACCTCGCCCTCCTTAACGTTGATGGTGATATATATTTCTTTCTTGTTGGGCGTGATCGATACCTGGGTGGACTCGATTTCGAAATTGACGTAACCGCGATCGAGATAGTAGGAGCGCAGCCGCTCCAGATCGGCCGACAATTTCTGCTTGGAATACTGATCATCCTTGGTATAGAAAGACAGGAGATTGGATGTACTCAGCTCAAAATCCTGGGTCAGCTCCTCATCACTAAAGGCGTTATTGCCGATGATATTGATCTGTTTTATGCGGGCGACGCGACCTTCTGCGATATTGATATTCACCGCCACACGGTTCCGGGGCAGTTCCGTCACCTGGGAATCGATTTTGAGGCTGTATTTGCCCCGGCTGTAATACTGGCGCCGCAGTTCCTGTTCGACCTTGTCGAGAATCTGCCGGTCGAATACCTTCCCCTCCGCCAGCCCGATTCCCTTGAGCGCCTTCAGCAGATCCTCGCTACCGATGTCATGGTTGCCGTCGATCTTTACGCTGGAAATCGAAGGACGCTCTTCGACGTAGATGATCAACTTACCGTCGTCCTCGTCCAGACGGACGTCCTTGAAAAACCCCGTCTTGAACAGCGCCCGGATCACCTCGGCCGACCGTTTTTCATCGAGGGTGTCGCCCTCCCGGACAGGCAGGTAGTTGAACACCGTACCCTCCGAAATCCGCTGCAGCCCTTCGATCCGGATGTCCCGGATGACGAAGGGCTCGAACGCGAACAGCACGGACGACCATGCCAGGATCAGCAGCCATGCACACAGGCGGCGCACGGATTCCAACCCCCCTGAAAATGCGGCGGAACTATCGTTCAAGGGCCTGGCCGGAAACTATGGGATGGGGCATGCGTAAGTCCGGAACCCGTCGGTCATTCGCTTCGCAGATCTTCCTCGAGCTGCTCGAGGCTGATGTGCCGGATGATCTTCCCTTTGGCGTAGTAGATGACGTATTCGCCGATGTTACAGGCGCGATCACCGACGCGCTCCAGCGCCCGCGCGGACCACATGATGTTGAGAGACACGGGAATGGTACGGGGGTCTTCCATCATGTAGGTGATCTGCTGGCGCAGGATGGTCTCGTACTCGCGATCCGCCAGACGGTCGTCCTGGACCACGCGGAGCGCGGCATCCACGTCGATGCGCGCAAAGGAATCCAGGGCGCTGCGCAGTAGGTTACGCACGTACCTGGCCAATTCCTCGATCTCGGAAAGCTGGTTCCTGCGGGGAAAATGTCCGACCATGTCCAGGGTGTGGCGCGCGATCCGTTTCGCCTCGTCGCCGATCCGCTCCAGATCGGTGATGGTCTTGATGACAACCACGACCAACCGCAAATCCCGCGCGGTCGGCTGGCGCCGAGCCAGGATCTGAGTACATTCATCGTCGATGGAGACTTCCATCGTGTTGACCTTGTAATCGTCGGCGATGACGCGTTCAGCGAGCTCGACATTGCCTTCCAGCAACGACCTGACCGCAGAAGCCACCTGCTCCTCCACCAGTCCTCCCAGGGTCAAAACCCGGCTGCGAATGTCCAGCAATTCGTGGTCGAACTGTTTGGACGTGTGCTGATGTTGGTGCTCGGGATCGATGAAGGACGGCATGGGCTGGCTGACGGCTGTCTCGGATGGCGGGGCTGCGGACTAACTGCGCAACGATTCTATCAACTCGGCTGGCGAGGTAAAAGACAAGGAGTCGCCGAGCATTTCCCGATCTTCCGGAAATTCCCGGCTATCCTATAGAATCCAGCCCATCCAAATAAAACCGGCGCCCCATTCCCGCCTTCGACCCGGCATCACCCGTCCACAAGACCTGAAGAACCTGGATACCTCAAGAAATATGACGTTTTCATTAAAGCGGCTCGGGCTGGGCCGCTCCCGGCGGACTATATGAGAATACTGATCACCGGCACCGCCGGCTTCATCGGATCGCACCTGGCCCACAAACTGCTGGACCGGGGTGATGAAATCATCGGCATAGACAACGTCAACGATTACTACGACGTCAGCCTCAAAGAAGCACGCCTCGCCCGGCTCCATGCCCGCCCCGGCTTCAGCGAGGCACGTATCGCCCTGGAGGAACGCGACAAGCTGTTCGCGACGTTCGCCCGCCACCGTCCCGAACGTGTGGTGAACCTGGCCGCCCAGGCCGGCGTGCGCTATTCACTGGAAAACCCGCATGCCTACGTCGAGGCCAATCTGGTCGGCTTCTGCAACATCCTGGAAGCCTGCCGCCACTATGAGGTGGAGCACCTGGTCTATGCTTCCTCCAGTTCGGTCTACGGCGCCAACACCGCCATGCCGTTTTCGGTGCATCACAACGTCGACCATCCGGTCAGCCTTTATGCCGCGACCAAGAAGGCCAATGAATTGATGGCCCATACCTACAGCCATCTGTTCGGGCTTCCCACCACGGGCCTTCGCTTCTTCACGGTCTACGGCCCGTGGGGGCGGCCGGACATGGCCCTGTTCAAGTTCACCCGCAACATCCTGGCGGGACGGCCGATCGACGTCTACAACTACGGGCACCACCGGCGGGATTTCACCTACATCGACGACATCGTGGAAGGGGTAGTACAGACCCTGGACAAAGTGGCTGCGCCCGATCCGGCATGGCGTGGCGACCGGCCCGACCCCGGCACCAGCCGGGCCCCCTACCGGCTGTACAACATCGGCAACAACGAGCCGGTCGAGCTTTTGCGCTTCATCGAGGTGCTCGAGCACTGTCTGGGATGCAAAGCCGAGATGAACCTGCTGCCCATGCAGGACGGCGACGTGCCCGACACCTATGCCGACGTGGACGATCTGATGCGCGATACCGGTTACCGGCCGGCAACCCCGATCGAAACCGGCATCGCGCGCTTCGTCGAGTGGTACCGGGATTATTACGGCGTCCGCTGAACCGATGGCTACCCCGGTTCTGGGCTTTGCCGCCTTTAGCGGCACCGGAAAAACGACTTTGCTGAAACGTCTCATCCCGCTCTTGAAACGAGCGGGCCTGAGGGTCGGCGCCATCAAGCACAGCCACCACAGCTTCGACGTAGACCACCCCGGCAAGGACAGTTTCGAACTGCGCGCCGCTGGCGCCAGCCCGGTGATGATCACCTCATCGAAACGCCGGGCCGTCATCACGGAACGCGAGACTCCACGGGAACCCAGCCTTGCCGAGGAGCTCACACTTCTGGAAGATTCCGGCCTCGACCTCATCCTGGTGGAGGGGTTCAAGCACGAACGCTACCCCAAGATCGAGCTGCACCGTCCGGCCCTGGGCAAACCCCTGCTGTTTCCGGAAGACGACTCCATCATCGCCCTGGCGACGGACGATCCGCAGCCCTCCGATTCCCTTGCCATTCCGCGGCTCGATCTCAACGATCCGCGCCAGATCGCCGATTTCATCCTGGACTGGCTGCACGCATGCAGCGGTTCGAATCAACCCCTGAGACCCTATATCCCATGAAACGCAAAGGCATACTCGTCACCGGCGGCGCCGGCTATATCGGCAGCCATGTCGTCAAAACCCTGGGCGAAGCGGGCGAACGCCTGGTCGTGCTGGACAACCTGTCGACCGGCTTCCGCGATGCCGTCCTGTATGGCGACTTCATCGAAGGCGACACCGGCGACGACGTCCTGCTGGACAAGATCATGCGGGACTACGAGGTCGAGGCCGTCATGCATTTCGCCGCCCACACCATTGTGCCGGAATCGGTCGAAGACCCGCTGAAGTATTACGGCAACAACACCTGCAAGACCCGCACCCTGCTGGAATCCTGCCGGAAGGCCGGGGTCAGCCATTTCATCTTCTCCTCGACCGCGGCCGTTTACGGCATCCCAGAAGGCGAATTTGCGCTGGAAACCTCGCCACTCGCGCCGATCAACCCTTACGGCAGCTCCAAGCTAATGAGCGAGATCATGCTGCGCGACCTGTCCGCCGCCAGCCCCTTGCGCCATGTGGTGCTGCGCTATTTCAACGTCGCCGGCTCGGACCCCGAAGGCCGCATCGGCCAGAGCACGGTCAAGGCCACCCTTCTGATCAAGGTCGCGGCCGAGGTCGCCACCGGCAAGCGCGATCGCCTGTGCATATTCGGCACCGACTATCCGACACCGGACGGCACCGGCATCCGCGACTACATCCACGTGTCGGACCTGGCCGATGCCCATGTCGCCGCCCTCGCCTATTTGCGCGCTGGCGGCGAATCCAGGACGCTCAACTGCGGCTATGGCCACGGCTACAGCGTGAGGGAGATCATCGATACCATGAATCGCGTCAACGGCACCCCCATCGCGGTCGAAGAGCGACCGCGCCGGCCCGGAGACCCTCCCCGCCTGGTTGCCGGCGTGGAGCGCATCCGCGAAATCCTGGAATGGACGCCCCGTTACGACGACATCGAACTGATCGTGCGGACCTCCCTCGAATGGGAGCGCAAGCTCGCCGCCCGGAAGGCGCCTGAGGTCCGTCAACGGGAAAGTCCGGCCCGGTAACTGGCTGCCACGGCCAGGAATGCGACGATGTCGTAAAGCGAGTGGATCAGAATGGGAACGAGCAGATTGCGCTCGCCACCGACGTCCAGCGCGAAGCCGAGGTAAATGCCGGTCAGGCCCGCCAGCAGGGCGTATAAAGGGGAAATCCAATGCACCAAGGCGAACACCAGGTTGCTGAAAACCAGGCCGCCCAGCCAACCCCAGTCGGCCTCGAACCAGGGCTGAAGGAATCCCCGGAACAGGATTTCTTCGGTGAAACCGGCGAGGAAGCCGAGGAACAGCAAGTCCGCCATGCCACAGCCCGCGAGCAAAGGCCCCAGACGATCCACCAGCACCCGTTTGATTTCCCTCAGGCTGGCGACGTGGGTGTTGTAGGACCACTGGAACACCAGATACAGCGGCAAGGTTCCGGCCAGCCCGTAGACCAGTCCGTCCAGGTCGAAACGCAGCGCAGCGACCGGATCGATCCCCGCCAGACCGCCGAAGCCGAACGCCAGCAGCAGCAGGCCACCCTCGAACACGGCCGCGAACCTGAGAAAACCGCCGCGAGGCGTGCTCACGCCTCCACCCCGCCGGAATCCGGGTCTTCCACCCGAAGGCTCAGGTGTTCCGGAGTCGCCGGACTGTCCAGATGCCGCGCCAGGGCGAGCAGGAATACGTCCATGACACCGTGATAGGACAACACATAACGCACGAAGAACCGGAAGGCCGGATGGAAAATGCTGTCCCGTTCGGTGATCGTCAGAACCGTCCCTGCATCGCCGTCCGCCTGCAGGTCGTACACCCACACCCCCCGCAACGGCAGATGTTCGCCCGCCAGACAGGTGACCAGGCGCCGGGGCGGCACGGCTTCCAACACCCGGAACCGCACCTTCGCTCCCATCGCGCACACCTCGTCCCAACTGGGGAAGCCGTCGACGTCCGGAGCACGATCCACGGCGGCGAGGCCTGGCCTCCAGCGCGGAAAACCCTCGAAATCGGTGATGATTTCCCAGACCCGCTCCGGGGTCGCCGGCAGCCTGATCCGGCTCGCCGCCCGGTGGGTCTTCGGCAGACGCATGCCCACCACCACGAGGACACCCAGCGCCAGCAGCACGAACCCTGCGAGGAACAGAAGCGTGGTCATTCTCGTGAAGCCGGGTACCGCTCCTCTTGAGACCAGCGGTTGAAGGGCCGCATGGACAGGCAGGTGTTGTAGTAGCGCGCGTCATGGGTGACCTCCTCGCCCGCCCATTCCGGCAGCTCGAAAGGTTCCTCGGGATGATCGAGTTCGAGTTCGGCCACCACGAGTCCTGCGTTCTCTCCTTCGAACACGTCGACCTCCCACACCCTGTCAGCCACTGGGACGAAATAGCGCACCTTCTCGATCAGCGGCTTGCAGCTGAGCTCCGCGAGCATGGATTCGCCGTCGGCGACCGGTATCTCGTATTCGTATTCGTGACGCCGGGCTCCGATCGTGGCGCTCTTGATATTGAGCCAGGCCCGCTCACCGCTGATCCGGATCCGTACCGAACAGCGCTGTTCGTCATTCAGATAGCCCTGGCAGATGCGCATGGAATCGCTCACCGCCTTACGCCAGCCGTCGCCACGCACCAGGAACTTCCTTTCGATTTCAAACCCCATGGTTCACTGCCGTCCGTGCCTACCACGCCACCAACGGCGCAGCTGCTTCTCGTTGAAGAACAGCAGCGCCAGCCCCGCATATCCGCCCCCTGCAAGCCAATTTCCGTGGTAGACGGAGCCTACCGCCGCCATGAGGGAAAACAGGACGATGATGTCTTTCAGTGCCGCCACCAGACGATCATGCTCGTCCATCACCCCTCCTCGCCCACCGCCGGGCAGAAAACTCTCACTCTTGGCCATCCTCGGGATTCATTGGCCGCCCATTTCCCCGCTTTCGGGATGCATCCACTCTTCCCAATAGGGCGTGGGATGAAACCGCTCATGGAGGAAGTCCACGAAGGTACGCACCTTGGCCGACAAATGCTTGCGGTGCGGGTAAACGGCATGGATGTCCGCCGCCGCCGGCACGTAATCGGTCAGTACCGCCTGAAGCCGCCCTTTGCGGATGTCCTGGCCGACCATGTAGGTCGGCAGCAGAACCAGGCCCAGGCCGCTGATCGCCGCCATGCGCAGGGCATCCGCCGAGTTCGCCTCCAAGGTTCCGGAGACCTTGATGACCGTCGATTTGCCGTCCTGCGACACGAACTGCCACTGGTCGCGCGGCGGCAGGCTGGAATTGCTCAGGCAGTTGTGCTTCTTGAGGTCTTCCGGCGTCTTGGGCACGCCGCGTTTCTCGAAATAGCTTGGCGCGCCGCAGACGATGCGCTGGGACGTGCCCAGTTTGCGGGCGATCAGACTGGAGTCGCGCAGCTCGTCCAGGTGAATGGCGAGATCGAACCCTTCTTCCACCAGATCGACATAACCCGCCTGCAGCACCAGCTCGACGTTGACGTCGGGATAGATTTCGAGGTAGGCCGCAATCGCCGGCGCCAGATGGTAGGCGCCGAAAAAGGGTGCAGCATTGAGCTTGAGCGTCCCGCGGGGTTCCGTCTGCAGACGCGTCACGGCCAGCTCGGTCTCTTCCAGGTCGTCCAGGATCTGCAGGCAACGTTCCAGATAGACCATACCGACCTCGGTCAGACTCAAGTGACGCGTGGTCCGGTTCAAGAGCCGCACCCCCAAGCTGTTTTCGAGCTGCATCACGTGCTTGGTCGCCATGGCCCGCGACAGCCCCAGTTCCTTGGCCGCAGCCGCGAAGCTTCCCGCTTTCGCGACCTTGGTGAATACGACCATGCTTGTGAGTTTGTCCATGTCCTGTCCCGACTAAAGTTCTATTTATTGAAACAATTCGTAAATTTTATTGGATATTGTAAACCATGACATGGTTTCCTATAGTCAGTCCAAACCCTACTGACCATGGAGAACCCCGTGCGTACTCAAATCTTCTCGCTGACGGCCCTCTTGGGCCTGTTGACCACCCCCGGATGGGCACAGGAAGACATCCGGACCATCGCCGCCAACAACGCCGCCGAGTGGAACCAGGCGTTCGCGGATGGCAAGGTCGATGAAATCGTTTCCCTGTACACGAGCGATGCCATTTTGGTGCAGCCGAACGGAAAAGTCTCCCGCGATCTGGGCGAAATCCGCAACTTCTGGCGAACCTTGATCGACCAGGGCGCCTTTAAGATCGATATCGTAGATGTTAAAGGCGAAAAAGACGACACCATCGTCACGACCACCACCCTCTCCGACCTGAAGACATTGCAGGATTCACGCCAGACGCTCCGCTATCACTATGACGGCGTGTTGTACAGCGTGCTCAAACGCCAGAGCGACGGCACCTGGAAAGCCCAGGTTCAGCAGTGGTCGGAACGATCCCGCGGCTGACACCGGAAAAGCCGACTCCTTCTTGCGCAAAACGAGCTTCCCCTGAAGCTCGTTTTTTGCTTTCCCCAGGCCAGACGCTCCCGGCCCCGAATTTCAACCCTTGATGGCGGCTGCCAAGGTTCGCTTTCCTTAGTAAAATACCCGGGATTTTTCCGCCCGAAGGCTCCCCGCCATTCAGGTGATGATTTTCCACACCCCTACAAGGAGACTCGCCATGACCCATGAACTGCCTGCTCTACCCTATGCCAAAACCGCCCTGGAGCCGCATATTTCGGCGGAAACGCTGGAATACCACTACGGCAAGCACCATCAGACCTATGTCACCAATCTGAACAACCTGATCCCGGGCACCGAGTATGAAAACCTGTCCCTGGAAGAGATCATCCGCAAAGCACCCGCGGGTGGCGTCTTCAACAATGCGGCCCAGGTCTGGAACCACACGTTCTATTGGAACAGCCTTTCGCCGAACGGCGGCGGCGAACCCACCGGCGCGCTGGCCGAGGCCATCGTCAAGAGCTTTGGCTCGTTCGAGAAGTTCAAGGAAGCGTTCACCCAGTGCGCGGTGACCACCTTCGGCTCCGGTTGGGCCTGGCTGGTGAAGAATGCCGACGGCAGCCTGGCACTGGTCAGCACCAGCAACGCCGGCTGCCCGCTCACCTCGGACCAGGCGCCTCTGCTGACCTGCGACGTGTGGGAGCACGCCTACTACATCGATTACCGGAACGCCCGTCCGAAATACCTGGAAGCCTTCTGGAACCTGGTGAACTGGGAGTTCGCCGCAGCCAATTTCGCCGGTTGAAGCCCCGCAGGAGCATAAGAGGGCCCTCGTCCAGGAGGACGAGGGCTTTTTTGTGCCCGCCGGTGTAATAGAATCCGCATCCACAACATCCACCACCTGAGAGACCTACCGTGCTTTCCGTTCTGGTGACCGGTGCCAACCGCGGGCTCGGCCTCGAATTCACCCGCCAGTACCTCGACGCCGGTTGGCGAGTGATCGCCACCTGCCGTGCCCCCCATGAGGCTCCCGAGCTGCGCGAACTGGCCAAGCGCTACGAGCATCTGGCGATCCATGCCATCGACGTGCGGAATTTCGTTGCGATCGATCAGCTGGCCTCGGCCCTTGCCGACCAACCGCTCGACGTCCTCATCAACAACGCCGGCGTCTACGGCGACAAACCCGGCAACGGTTTTGGAAGCATCGATTACGGGCTATGGCAGGACGTCCTCAAGACCAACACCCTGGCGCCCGTGAAACTTTCGGAGAGCTTCCTGGCGCACCTAAGACGCGGGAGCCGCAAGCTGATCGTGGGCATCACCAGCCTGATGGGCAGCATGGGCGACAACACCAGCGGCAACGCGATCTGTTACCGCTCCAGCAAGGCGGCGCTGAACGCCGCATTCAAGAGCCTGTCTCTGGACCTCAAACCGCTCGGTATAGGCGTACTGATCCTCAACCCCGGCTGGGTATTGACCGACATGGGCGGACCAGGGGCGACGACGACCGTCGAGCAAAGCATCACCGGCATGCGGCGGATCATCGACCAATACACCCCCGCCCTGTCCGGACGCTTCATGAACTTCGACGGCAGGGAACTGCCGTGGTAACCGGTCTTCAACCTCGAGGAAGCCATCATGCCAAATAAACCGCTTCCCGCCTTGCTCGCGCTGCTTTGCCTCGGTGCCGCCGTCCCGTCGGCGCAGGCCGACGACTATGGCACCACCACGACGCTCAAACTGGGCAGCGGCCTGTCGAACCTGACCCTGGGCTGGCTGGAAATCCCCAAGAACATGATCAACACCAGTAACCAGATCAACGTCCTGTTCGGCATCTCCGGGGGCCTGCTCAAGGGGTTGCTGCACACGGCCGGCCGTACGCTTACCGGCGCCGTGGACTTCCTCACATTCCCGGTGCCAACCCAGCCGATCGCCCACCCTGAATTCGTCTGGCAGAAATTTTCCGATGAAACCAGCTATGGCCCGGCATTCACCTCTGGAACCTTCAAGAACCCGAAGCCGGCTCCAGCCCCGGCTACCTCGCCCTATTCGAAGATGTGAGCGGCATCGACCATGAAACCACACGAAGCGGTTCTTCGCCGAAATGTGGACTACAGTGACCCAAACGAACGTTCGGCCTGTCAGCGAGACACGGTGCGACGCTCGGCGCTCTCCCGCGGGCCTGGCGTCCCCAGGGCTGGACGGACTGTCGCATCCAACCGCCAAGGGTTGTGGACAATGCACTTGCGGCGGACGACGCATCACCCCGCCCACCGCGCGCCTCTTTGCCCACAACGCCACAGCCTGCCATCTATTCTCATCCTTTTGAAAAGCAAGACATGCAAGGCCCGGGGTGTGAGGATCGGCCATGGCGAACCGTTGCGATCATTCGACGCCTCCTCGTAGCGCCCCCGCCGGGCGCAGATCGAGGTGCAAATCAGCCTCCTTGCCGATACGGCATCATCCAGGATGGCGGAGCGCCATGATCGTCAGCGGAACTGCCGGCGGCAGCGCCGGACATAGGCAGAGGCATGGGTCCTGATGAAATCGTCCAGGCTCCAGCCGCGATAAACCAGCAGATGCTCGCTGCAGGGGGGGATCAGATAAACCTGGGCCGGCTGACAACCCAGCTCGACCGTTGAAACCATGACCCCGGTCCTTGTGTAGAAACCGTCTTCGAAACGGTCCAGACGGGCCAGAGCCTGCGGATCGAGGCCGAGAAACAGGGTGCCGGCGGTGACTGCCCCGGTTTCGCGCCGCAAACCCGGATAGATGCGGTGGCGCAGGCGGTAGCGGGCATGGTCAAACAGCCATGCCGGTACGGCAGCGAAAGTCCGCCCCGTCACGGCGGCCATCACCTCCGGCAATTGCAGAGTGCCATAAGCGAACAACGAAATTTGAAGCTGCGTGCGACGAATGAACACGTAATTGTGAGATAAACCGTCCATGCGCGATTTTGCGCGCGGGAAACATGATAACCTCATGAGCCTGCACGTGCCGCACAGATCACGCCCAGCTCCGAACGATGGGTTCGCCGCTCGAACTGCTGGATCGCTTGTATCCACCGCCTGAGCAAGGGATGTCGATGTGTGTCGTCGGAAGCCCTTCGTGCACGTCACGCCTCTCTGGGATACCGTTCACCCAGATGACCATCCTTCCATCGATCGTCCGGTTGGAGTGGCGGAACGCTTCAACCGGACGCTGAAGGAACAAGCCATTCATGGCAGCCTCTTCCGCGACCTCGAAGAGGTGCGGCAGGCCGTCTCCGAGTTCAGGGATCGCTACGATCGCCATCGGCACCTGGAGAAACCGGGCTTCCTGTCATCCCGGGAAGCCCGACAGTCTCATGCCATACGGAAGGCCGCTTCCAATCAGCTGCGGACGGTACACTGATATATTGATCCCTATTTCGGGAAGGAATACGATGACCGGGGCGCTCTCGAAGTCTTGACGATGTCATTCGGGTCGGTGTTGACGTCGCGTAACCCGGTTTACGGGAATCCTCGAGCGTGATCGAGAGCTGTTCAATTTGGTGTAGGGGTCCTATTTCGTTATGTTCCATGGCTTTCACCTGGAACCGTCGAATCCACGAACTTTCAAGCCCCTCGACTTTTCTCGGGATGAAAAGACTGGCGAGGTCGGTGGGCCTGACGCGGCGACCGTTCATGCGCCGACGGACGATGCAATTGGACGGGGTACCATCAGCTGCCACCCGATTCCAGGCTGCATCGACGCCACCGATCCGCTCCGGAACCCGCGCTCCACGGCATCGGCGCTCATCTGGAACGGTCCCACGACGAGCGCTTCGCCGCGGGAGAAGCCTCGGACGGCTCGAAGCGGGCGCCGCTGTCAGAGCCCTACCGCCGGAACCTCCCGCCGTGACGCGCCGATCCCCTGGAGCGACATCCCCGCCCGGCCCTTCCTCGGTCTGTCCGATGCCGACCGGCAGGAAGATCGCCGCGATTGGCGAGGAGCACATTCAGGCCGCGATCGGCTGATTTGCGTCGTGGCGTCATGAGAAACGTTTTTTCGTTTTGACGTTCCGGGACTTCCCGTTTATCCCACTCTCCCCCAGAAATTCCCGGCGTTTTCCGAACCCGAGCAAACCCAATCCCTGCCGGCAAAATCCAGCCCCTCATGATCAAGCCGATAATCCGACTGTTACTCAAAACCCTTTACCGGGTCCAGGTCAAGGGCATCGAACATTTTCACAGCGCAGGACCGCGGGTGCTCATCGTCTCGAACCACACCTCGTTCCTCGACCCCATTCTGCTCTGGGCCTTTCTGCCGGACGAAATCACCTTCGCGATCAATACCCGCATCGCCGAGTCCTGGTGGGTCAAACCGGCTCTGCGCTGGGTCCGGACGTTCCCGATGGACCCCACCAATCCCATGTCGGTCAAGACCCTGACCCATCACCTGCGCCGCGACCGGAGAGCGGTGGTGTTCCCCGAGGGCCGCATCACCGTTACCGGCTCACTGATGAAGATCTATGACGGCTCGGGCCTGGTGGCGGACAAGGCCGGCGCGGCGATACTGCCGGTACGTATCGACGGTGCCCAGTACACGCCGTTCTCCCGCCTCAAAGGTGTGGTCCGGCTGCGCTGGCTACCCCCGATCAGCATCAACATCCTGCCGCCGCGGACGATCAGCCCCCCACCGGACGCTCAGGCCGAGGAGCGCCGACGCCACGCCGGCCTGGCCCTCTCGGACATCATGAGCGAGATGATGTTTGCCACCGGCAATCACCGCGGCACCCTGTTCTCGGTCCTCCTCGATGCCCGCAAGGTGCACGGCGGCAAAACCCTCGTGCTCGAAGACGTCGAGCGCAAGCCCGTGAGCTACGACCGCCTGATCGCCCGCGCACTGTTCGCCAGTGAAAAACTCGAATGCCTGACCGAAACGGGCGAAACGGTAGGTATCCTGCTGCCCACCGCCATCGCCACAGTGGTTACGCTTCTGGGACTGCAGCATGCCGGCCGCATCCCCGCCATGCTCAACTTCAGCACCGGAGTCTCGGTCCTACGGGGGGCCTGCGAGACGGCCGCCATCCGGACGGTCCTGACCTCGCGGCGTTTCATCGATGCCGCCAAATTGGGGGACACCCTCGCCCAGCTCGAAAGCGGAGTCAGGGTGATCTACCTGGAGGAGGTCTTCGGCGACATTCCGGCACTGGACAAGCTGCGGGCGTTCGTGAAAGGACGCCTGGCCGATTACGGCCGGCGCGACCGGGCATCGGCGGATTCTCCGGCGGTGATCCTCTTCACCTCGGGCTCGGAAGGGCCGCCCAAGGGCGTTGCGCTCTCCCACGCCAACCTGCTCTCCAACCGTGAACAGTTCGCCGCCCGCGTGGATTTTGGTCCGCAGGACGTGATCCTCAACGCCCTGCCCCTTTTCCACTCTTTCGGCCTCACCACCGGTACCCTACTGCCCCTGCTGTCGGGCACGCGGGTGTTCCTCTATCCTTCCCCGCTGCACTATCGGATCATTCCCGAGGTGGCTTACGACATCAACGCCACCATCCTGTTCGGGACCAATACCTTCCTATATGGCTATGGCAAGCATGCGCACCCCTATGACTTCTACAGCATCCGCTATGTGTTCGCCGGGGCCGAAAAGGTACAGCCCGAAACCCGCAGACTCTGGGCCGACAAATTCGGCATCCGCATCATGGAAGGCTACGGAGTCACTGAAACCAGCCCGGTTCTGGCGGCCAACACGGCGATGCATTACCGGGAAGGCACGGTCGGCCGCCTCATGCCAGGCATCGAATATGCGCTGGAACCGGTGGAAGGTATCGTCGACGGTGGACGGTTGCATGTGAAAGGCCCCAATGTCATGCTCGGCTATCTCCATGCACATGCGCCAGGCCGGATCGAACCGCCGGCCTCGTGCTTCGGCCCCGGCTGGTACGACACCGGCGACATCGTCAGCGTGGACGAGCATGGTTATGTCACCATCAAGGGGCGGGCCAAACGCTTCGCCAAAATCGGCGGCGAAATGATATCGCTGGCAGTCATCGAGGAACTGGCGTCCAGGGTGTGGCCGGACGCCCGGCATGCCGCCGTCAGCCTCCCCGACCCCCGCAAAGGCGAGCAGATCGTACTGGCCACCGACCAGCCGCTGGCCGACCGAACCCTGCTTTTCGAGCGGGCACGGGCCGAAGGGCTGGGCGAACTGTACCTGCCCAAACGGATCCAGATGCTGCCCGCCCTGCCGCTGCTTGGCTCCGGCAAGATCGACTACCCGGCGCTCACTGCCCTGCTGGCAGCGGAGACCGGGGCATGATCAATGGACTCGCACCGCTGGTCATCGCCCAGTTTCTCTCCGCCTTCGCCGACAACGCGATCCTGTTCACCGTCATCGCCATCGTGCTGCAGAGCGGTACCCATGGAGACTGGTACGTCCCGGCCCTGCAGAGCGTGTTTCTGATCGCCTACGTGACGCTTGCCCCCTGGGTCGGCGTCTGGGCCGACCGGCTGCCCAAACCCCGGGTCCTGATCGTCGCCAATCTGATCAAAACGGCAGGGGGATGCCTGCTGCTGGCCGGGATCGAGCCACTGATCGCCTACTCGCTGGTCGGCGCCGGTGCAGCCCTGTACAGCCCCGCCAAATACGGCATCCTACCCGAAATCGCCGACGCGGATCATCTGGTCAAGGCCAACGGCTGGGTGGAGGGAGCCACCATCGCCGCCATCCTCCTCGGAACCGTCGGTGGCGCCAAGATAGCCGACCAGTCGATCCCGGCAGCCCTGGCAGTCATTTGCGGCTGCTTCCTGCTCTCGGTCCTGGCAGGGCTGCTGCTGCCCAGGCTGCCGGCGCGTCACACGGCCGAAGCGTCCGCCGTCCGCCAACTCATCCTCCAGAGCCGGTCCTTGCTGAAATCCCGGCGCGCACGGATGGTACTGTTGGGACTCGCCATGTTCTGGGCCGCCGCCGCGACGTTGCGGGTAGTCCTGGTCGCCTGGGCGCCCGCAGTACTGCACACCCGGACCGCCACGGACATCGCCGAGCTGACACTGTTCACCGCCATCGGCATCATCATCGGTGCCGCCCTCGCCCCGCGCTGGATTCCATTGGCGGAACTCCACCGCAGCCGCTATGCGGGCTATGCTTTGGCGCTCATGCTCGGCCTGCTCGCAGCCTCGTCCGAACCCTGGCCGGCCCGTGGTGCCCTGCTCGGCATCGGCGTCGCCGGCGGCTTCTTCGTAGTGCCGCTCAACGCCGCCATCCAGGACATCGGCCACCGCGGCGTCGGCGCCGGCATCGCCGTGGCCATCCAGAATTTTTTCCTGAATGGCGCCATGCTCGTCGCCGTCGGCCTTTATACCGCGGCGGCCGCACGAGGCGCCGATCCCGTCCTGGTGCTGCTGACCATGGGTGTCATGGTGCTTTGCAGTGTCGTCCGGATAGCGGTCCGGCTCCCTTCCCAGGCAGCGGACGACGGAAACCCCGGCGGCAAAGCAGCGACGGGACCGAATCTATACTATGATTAACATTCTGAAGACATCAGACCTTCAAACATCCATGCCCTTCCCGACCCGCCGACTGCCTTTACTGCTCCTGCTGCTTGCGCCGCTCGCGTGGGGTATCGATTCGCCCGAGGGGGGGGATCTCCAGCCGGTACCCGATCCGCCCGACATCCCGAGTCCGGTTCAAAGCGGAGAGGAGCTGGAACCGGACGTGACCATCATGCGCAAGGGCGAAGACCTCTACGAGGAATACCGGATCAATGGCAGACTCTACATGATCAAGGTCAAGCCCAAGATCGGTCCGCCCTATGTCATGATGGACAAGGACGGCGATGGCAACATGGATGTCCGGACGACCGACATGGCCCGCAGCATGGACATCCCGCAATGGGTCCTGTTCAGTTGGTGAACCGCCGCTGACGATCACTGCAACACGCCTTTTTTTAGGATTTCCGCGCGTGAGAAAACTCATCGACTCGCGGCTCGAGCAGCTTGCCCGCGCCGGGCAGGTGCATTTGCTGCGAAAAGGATTGAAAGGGCTGGAGAAGGAAAGCCTGCGGATCACTACCGCCGGCGAAATCGCACGCACGCCCCACCCGAAGGCACTGGGCTCGGCTCTGACCCATCCCGCCATCACCACCGACTATTCCGAGGCACTGATCGAACTGATCACCCCGCCTTTCGAGGACAGCGCCGACACTCTGGCGGCAATGGAGGATCTCCATCGCTTCGTTCACGCCAATATCGGCGACGAACTGCTGCTGGCGACCTCGATGCCCTGCCGGATCGAAGGCGACGAGAGCATCCCGATCGCATGCTACGGCAACTCCAACATCGGCCGGATGAAACACGTCTACCGGCGCGGCTTGGGCTACCGCTACGGCCGGGCCATGCAGGCCATCGCCGGCGTCCACTTCAATTACTCGGTGAGTGAAGAACTCTGGCCGGTTCTACAGGCCATGGCCGCCGACCGCCGTTCCCTGGCCGAATTCGTCGCCGACCGCTATTTCGGCATGGTGCGCAACATCCAGCGCTTCGGCTGGCTGATCCTGTACCTGTTCGGTTCATCACCCGCCTTGTCCAAGTCCTTCCTCGCGGGGCGGGAGACGCCGCTCGCGTCGAGTTTCACTGAATTCGATCCCACGACCTGGCACCGTCCCTACGCCACTTCGCTGCGTATGAGCGACATCGGGTACCGCAATGACAACCAGGCAAGCCTCGACATTTCCTTCAACCGGCTCGAAGACTACGTCCGCGATCTCAGCCACGCCATATCGACGCCCTATGCGCCCTACCAAGCCATCGGTGTCGAGGTGGACGGCGAATACCGACAGCTCAACGCCAACATTCTGCAAATAGAAAATGAGTATTACAGTACAGTACGACCGAAGCAGATCACCCGCTCCGGCGAAATGCCCACCCTGGCACTGAAGAAACGTGGCGTCCGTTATCTCGAACTGCGCTCCGTGGACCTGAACTGCTACCATCCGGCCGGCATCAGTCTCGAGCAGTTGCGGTTCCTGGAAATCTTCATGCTGCTGTCCCTACTCGCCGCCAGCCCCCCGATGAGCACCGAGGAGAAGAAGACCTCGGCCAACAACATGCTGGCCACCGCTTGTTGCGGGCGCACCCCGGGCATGACGCTGATCCGGGACAATACCGCGGTGGATCTTCGAGCCTGGGCCAAGGAACTGTGCGAATCCATGGCACCGATCGCAGCGGCGCTGGATGGCGATTCGACCGGGGGGGTGTTTTCCGCCGCCCTGGAGCATCAGTACGTGGCGATCGCCAATCCCGAACAGTGTCTGCCTTCGGCCCGCATGCTGCGGGAGATGCGGGGCAATCACGAATCCTTCGCCGAATTCGCGCAGCGCCTGTCGCTGCAACACGCCGAAAGCTTGCGCAGCCCTCCTTCGCTGCCCGCCGAAAAGGCCGAGGCCATGCGACGCATGGCCGAAACGTCGCTGGCCGAACAGGAATCCGTCGAGGCGGGCGACTCGCTGGCCTTTGCCGACTATCTGAAGCACTATTTCGCCCAAACCTGACAAGCTCACAAGCGCCTCCGCGACCCTCATGACGCAGACCGAGATCGACACGCTCCAGGCCGAACTGGCCGGCCGCTCCCCCCGCACCATTCTGGAAACGGCATTGAGCCGCTTCCAGCGGATCGCGGTATCGTTCAGCGGAGCGGAAGACGTCGTTTTGGTGGAAATGGCCGCGCGGTTGCGACCGGGCATCGAGGTCTTCACCCTGGACACGGGACGCCTGCATCCGGAGACCTACCGCTTCATCGAAGAAGTGCGCGAGCGCTTTGCCATCCGCCTCGACGTGCTGTCACCGGACGCCGCGGAACTGGAAGCAATGGTGCGGGAAAAAGGACTGTTCAGCTTCTACCGCGACGGTCATCAGGAATGCTGCGGAATCCGCAAGGTCCGGCCCTTGCGCCGCAAGCTGGCGACGCTCGATGCATGGATCACCGGTCAGCGCCGGGACCAGAACCCGACCCGGCAGGCGGTCCCTGAAGTGGAAGCCGATCCAGCTTTTGCGACTGGACATCACCCCCTCGTGAAATTCAATCCGCTGGCCGCCTGGACTTCCGCCCAGGTATGGGATTACATCACGGCCTGCGAAATCCCGTTCAACGCCCTGCATCTCAAAGGGTATGTGAGCATCGGCTGCGAACCCTGCACCCGCCCGATCCGCCCGGGCCAACACGAACGCGAGGGCCGCTGGTGGTGGGAGGATGCACTCAAGAAGGAATGCGGCCTGCACATCGGCGACGCTTCCAGGGTTTGACGCCCCCCGACTACCGCACGGGCAGCGTCAGCCCGGCAAACAAAGACTCCAGTTCCTTGGGTTCGCGCGTGCTCAGCGCCCGGTCCACCACCTCGCGGGTCAGATGCGGCGCGAACAGCTCGATAAAGTCGTAGAGGAAGCCGCGGACGAAAATGTCCCTCCGCAGGCCGATGTTGGTCACGCTGCTTTCGAACAGATGCGAAGCATCGAGCGCCACCAGATCCGCATCGGTCTCGGGGTTGTAGGCCATTCTGGCGATGATGCCGACGCCCAGTCCCAGCCGTACATAGGTCTTGATGACGTCGGCATCGACGGCGGTCAGGGCCAGCCGCGGCTTGATACCCGCCCTGTTGAACGCTTGATCCAGATGCGACCGACCGGTGAAGCCGAAGACATAAGTGACCAAAGGGTGCTCGCCGAGGTCCTCCAGGGTCAGGCCCGGCTTTTCGGTCAGGGGGTGTCCCTTTGGAACCAGAGCGATCCGGTTCCATCGGTAGCAGGGCAGCATGACCAAGTTGCCGAACAGTTCGATCGCCTCGGTCGCGATGGCGATATCCACCAGACCGCGTGATGCCTCCTCGGCGATCTGCACAGGCGTGCCCTGATGCATGTTGAGCTTGATACCCGGATAACGCTGCATGAATTCACGCACCACCGGCGGCAAGGCATAGCGAGCCTGGGTATGGGTGGTGGCGATGGACAGCGAACCGACCCGGTTGTCACGGAATTCCTGGGCGACGCTGCGGATGTCCTGAACCTTGCTGAGAATCTGTCCAGCCAGTTCCACGACGTATTTGCCGGCTGGCGTGATCTCGGTCAAATGTTTGCCGCTGCGGGCGAAGATGGAGATTCCCAGCTCCTCCTCCAGCAGCTTGATCTGCTTGCTGATACCCGGCTGGGACGTAAACAAGGCGTCCGCCGTCGAGGAAACGTTGAGATCGTGCTGAGAGACCTCCCAGATGTAACGCAGTTGCTGTAGCTTCACCGCCGAACCCCGGAAACCAGGTCCGCCCGCGCCTCACGCCGGTTGAGCGAAGACGCGCGCGGGTGAGGCGAAGCTTGTACGGAAAGGTCAGCGCTCAAGATACTGCAGTTTGTCCGGCTTGCCATTCCACTCGTCGGCATCCGGCAGTGCCTCCTTCACCTCGGAAATGCTGGGCCAGATCTTGGAAAGCTCGGCGTTCAACTGGATGAACTGCTCCTGTCCTTCCGGCAGTTCGTCTTCCGAATAGATCGCATGGGCGGGACATTCGGGCTCGCACAGCGTGCAATCGATACATTCGTCGGGATCGATGACGAGAAAATTGGGGCCCTCGTGAAAACAATCCACCGGGCAGACATCAACGCAATCGGTGTATTTGCATTTGATGCAGTTTTCGGTCACAACAAAGGTCATGTGAGCAATCCTAAAGGTGAGGGTCGTTCGCTTGAGTGAAGCGTTGTCATTCCGGGAGCGGCCACATCCGGTCCCGCATCGTGGGCACGCATTTTACATGCCCGCCCCCTTTTTCCCAAAACCCGGGCTCACTCCTCCCCCGGCATTGCACCGAGCCACGCCACCCACTGGCCGAACAGATCGGGATCCAGAGCGGCCACGGCGGACCGCACCCCCATGTCCGCCGCGACGGACACCTCCCGGGCGAGACGTGTCGCCCGGCCGCCGGCCTCGGCCAGAATCAGCATGCCAGCCGCATAGTCCCACAGTTTCTGGCCACCGTGCAGGTAAAGATGGTAACGGCCCGCCGCCAGCCAACACCATTCGAGGGCCGTGGAACCGAAGTTGCGTTGCGAGCTGAATGGCGGCTCGTCCACCAGCCGGCGTCTCAAGGCACGATCAAGGCGCTTGAAATCGACCACGGCGATGCAGCGCCGCAGGGACAGGCCGACACGCCGCGGCAACAGGCGCTCGCCGTTCACCCAGGCCCCCTCGCCAGCGCTGGCGACGAAGCATTCGCCGCGCACCGGATCGTACACCAGACCGAGCACCGAACCCCCTTCCCGGATCAAGGCCAGTGATATGGAGAAGAACGGAATTCCAGCGGCGAAATTGCTGGTCCCGTCCAGGGGATCCAGACACCACAGGCCGGCGCCGGCACGCGCCACGAGGCTCTCTTGCTCATCCCGGCTCATTTCTTCCCCGAGCACCTCGACGTCGGGTGTCAGTTTGCGAAGCTCTCCGGCCAACCGCTCCTGTACCGCCAGATCGGCCTCCGTCACGATGCTGCCGTCGGGCTTGACCGACCGCTGGGCGTGGGCGAAACGGGGGAGCAGTTCCTCGCGGGCGACATCTCTCAGCAAGGTCTCCAGGGTTGCGATTTCGGGAAACATTTTCCGCTCAGTCCTCTCTAACGTTCAGGCAAGTTTATGCGAAAAATCGGGGGATAAAACGGCCGGTGGTGGATAACCACCCCTCATCGTGGGTGCTGCCAACCACTCGCGCCGGTGTAAACCGCCAAGCGCCCGTCATCAGTCCACCTTCCGCCGACTCAGAACATGGCGTGGTCTTTGCTTCACATGAAACCACAAACTCCGTACCTCAGACGAGACCGCCATGAACACATCGACGATCGCCGATAGCATGCCGCTGGGCGGTATCGCCGGCTTGCAAGCCCACTGGAGAAACGATCTGGTCTCCGGCTTTCTGGTCTTCCTGATCGCTCTGCCGCTGTGCCTCGGCATCGCCATGGCTTCCGGCTTTCCCCCGATGGCCGGGATCATTACCGCGGTGGTGGGCGGTCTGCTGGTATCCCGTATCAACGGTTCCCATGTGACCATCAACGGCCCCGCAGCCGGGCTCATCGTGGTGATCCTCGCCGCGACGCAGACGCTGGGCCAAGGGGATGCGATGCAGGGCTATCGCTGTACCCTGGCTGCCATCGTGGTGGCTTCGGTGCTACAGATCGTGCTGGGCCTGTTCAAAGCGGGACGCCTCAACGCCTATTTCCCCGCCTCGGTGGTCCACGGCATGCTCGCCGCCATCGGCATCATCATCATGGCCAAGCAGATCCACGTCATGGTTGGCGTCAAACCGGAAGCCGCCAGCGACGATCTCCTGGCGACGATCGCCGAGATCCCCCACAGCCTGCTCAATCCCAACCCGGAAATCGCGCTGATCGGCTCTGTGGGTCTTTTGATCCTCATCGCCTGGTCGCTGATACGGAGCCGCCATCTGAAGATGGTGCCGGCGCCGCTGCTGGTCGTGATCGCCGGGATGGCCCTCGGCAAGTATTTCGACCTGGATCATGAACATATTTATATGTTCCATCCCGACAACCCCATTTTGCCGCACCATGAATATACCGTCGGCCCCAAGTTCCTGGTGACCATTCCGGAAGATTTCACTGCAGGCTTCTATTTCCCGGACTTTTCCAAAGTCTGGACGGCGGAGTTCTGGGGAGCCGTGATCAGCATCTGTCTGGTGGGCAGCCTGGAAACACTGCTCAGCGCGGTGGCGGTAGACAAGCTCGATCCCTATAAACGCTATTCCGACCTGAATCGTGATCTCACGGCCGTCGGGGTCGGGAATCTGCTTTGCGGCATGATCGGGGGACTGCCAATGATCGCGGAAATCGTCCGCAGTTCGGCCAACATCACCAATGAAGCCAAGACCGGCTGGGCCAATTTCTTCCACGGCGCTTTCCTGCTGCTGTTCGTCGCGCTGTTTCCGCACGTGATCCACGAGATTCCTCTGGCTTCGCTGGCGGCGCTGCTGGTTTACACCGGCTTCCGGCTGGCATCACCCCGGGAATTCGCCAAAACCATGGACATCGGCTGGGAACAGTTGACACTGTTCGTGGTGACCATCTTCGGGGTGCTTGCCACGGATCTCCTGGTCGGCGTCGGCATCGGCATCTTCGCCAAACTGGTCATCCACATGCTGCGGGGCGTTCACCCCAAGCATCTCCTCAAGATTTCCTACCGCGTCGAAGAGCATCCGGCCGGCACCTTCGTGATCCATGTCGACGGTTCTGCGATCTTCTCCAATTTCATCGCGCTCAAGAGCGAAGTCGCGGATCTGCCCGTGGGGAAAACGGTCATCTTCGACCTGTCGAAGGCCGATTTCATCGACCACACCGTCATGGAGTTCATCGACCATTTCCGGCACGACTATGTGCAGCGACACGGCCGCTGCGAGATAAGGGGCCTCGAGTCCCACGTGCCGTATTCGAATCATCCGCTGGCCGCGAGAAAACGCAAACCGCAGGCCAAGGCCGCCGACAAAGTCAAACTCGGCGGGCAAACCGGCTGAACACGCGGGCTCCCGGAACCGACGCCGGCGGCCGTTGCAGGCGCTGGAGCGATAAAGGGTCTGGGCTATAATCCTCCCCAGCCCTCATTCCCCATGTCCGTCGTGAAACCTCTGGTTTACCGTGCAGCCCAGCTTCGCGGCTGGGCTCTCCTCGGCCTGCTCGTGCTGATCCTCGCCGTGCTGGTCGGCATGATCTGGCGCAACCTCGACCGGTTCGAGACCATCCGCGCCCATGTCAGTTACGCTCACCGCATCATGCAGACCGGCCTGGACCTCCAAAAGGCCCTGACCGATTCCCTGCAGGACAACGAAAGGGCAATCCAGCCTGGACGCTTCGACACCCTTGCCCGCGACCTCAATCAGCTCCGCCAGTCCGATCAGCATTTCGATCCCGACACACCGCGCAAGCTCCAAACCGTCGAAACCTATCTCGCCGATCCCCTGCTCGCCCAGTTGGGCCCGCGGCCCCGCCGAACCCGCTTGTTGCTCGCGCTCCAGGCGATCAGTGAGATGCTGGATGCGGAAACCGCCCGCCGGGAAGAATTGCTGGAAGACATCAGCGCGAATACCCGCAGCGAAGTCACCTTGGCCAGCCTGACGCTGGCCGCCATCCTGCTGGTGACCGTATTGTTCCTGACCCGCCGCATCCTCACCCCCTTGCGGAACTTGCGGGAACTGCTGTCCCGAATCGCATTGGAAGACTTCTCGCCGATCGCCACTCGCAATCTGGACCCGGTGCTTTTGCCGGTTTTCACCAGTTACAACGAAATGGTGAGCCAGCTCGCCGAACTTCAGGACACCAAGCGGCGCTATGCCGAATCCCTCGAAGCGGACGTACGCGCCGCCACCCAGGCCCTCCTTGAACAGCAGTACAGTCTCGCAAGGGCGGAACGCTTCGCCGCGCTGGGTGAACTCGCCGCCGGCATCGCACATGAACTGCGCAACCCTCTGGCAGGCATCCAGATGAGTTGCAGCAACCTCAAGAATGAAATGGGCAACCCGGAACATGTCGAGAGGCTGGAACTCATCATCGACGAACTCAAACGGATGGGCCGGCTGCTCAACGACCTGCTCGCTCAGGGCAAGCATACGCCGGCTCCAGCGCGGGATTTCAACTTGGCCCCGATGCTTCACGATCTGGTGGCTTTGACGCGCTACCAGGTTCCTTCCCATATCGCACTGAATTACGAAGTTCCGGACGGGCTGACCTGCCATCTGCCGGACAGCAGCTTGCGGCAGGCTCTGCTGAATCTGATCCTGAACGCTGCCTCGGCCATCGGGCCGGCACCCGGCGAGATCGGCATCAAAGTGCACACCGAAGGCGAACAACTGATCATCCAGGTCTGCGACAACGGTCCTGGCTTTTCGGAAGAAATCTTGAAACATGGCGTCCGCCCGTTCGGAACCGGCCGCCCCGGCGGCACCGGTCTGGGCCTTGCCATGGTGCAGCGCTTCATCCGCGAGGTGAACGGCCGGATGGATCTGGCCAACCGGCCCGAGGGAGGTGCCCGCTGCACACTCATCATCCCCCGCCACATCGTTTCCGCCGGAGAAAAACCCGCCCATGGCCTATAGCTTGTTGATCATCGAAGACGAGAAACTGCTCGGCTCGGAACTGGTCCGGCACTACGAAAGGGCCGGCTGGGACGTCGATTGGGCCAAGACGCTGGCCGAAGCGCGCAACCTGTTCACCAAGAAAGCGGTCGACCCGCTGCTGGTACTGTCCGACCGTAGCCTGCCGGACGGCAACGCACTGGACCTCATGGAGGAAATGCGCGGCCAGGGCAACACGTCGGAATGGCTGCTGCTGACCGGCTACGGCAGCGTGCCGGATTCGGTGCGCGCCCTCCGTCTGGGGGCCTACGACTTCCTGGAAAAGCCCTGCGAACTCGAACGTCTCGACCTGGTGGTCGCCAGCGCGACGCGCTCCGCCCAGGCGCAGCGCCGTCTGCTCGAACAGGCGCAGGAACGGCACCGCCGCTATTCGCCGGAAGCCTACGTGGGCCGCAGCGAAGCCGCGCAGCGGGTACGCGACATGCTGGAGCGTCTCACCCGGGTGCCGTTCAGCGCCCTGATCATCGGAGGCGAAAGCGGCACCGGCAAGGGACTGGTTGCCCGCATCCTGCATTATTCGGGCAAACGCGCCCAGCAACCGCTGATCGAACTCAACTGTGCCGCCCTCCCCCACGACCTGCTCGAATCCGAGCTTTTCGGTCACGAGGCCGGTGCTTTCACCGGCGCCATCGGCCGTCACCGCGGCCTCATCGAGCAGGCCGACGGCGGCACCCTGTTCTTGGACGAGATCGGGGAAATGCACCTCGACCTGCAGGCCAAGCTGCTCAAAGCCATCGAAGACCGCAAGATCCGCCGGCTGGGCTCGGAAAAGGAAATCAGCATCGACGTCCAGATCCTGGCGGCCAGCAACCGCGATCTGGAAGAGATGGTGCGCAACGGGAGCTTCCGCAGCGATCTTTTTCACCGGCTGAGCGTCTTCCGGCTGCAACTGCCGCCCCTGCGTCAGGTCAAGCAGGATCTGGAAGAACTGGTGCCGCTGCTGATCGCTGAATTCAACGCCAAGGCCGGAAAGCAGGTGAAAGTCGTTTCCGACGAAGCATGGAACCTGCTCCGGAACTACGACTGGCCCGGCAACGTCCGCGAACTGCGCAACGTCATCGAGCGCTGCGTTCTGTTCGCCGACGGCCCCGTGTTCCCGGCGCAATGGCTGCAACTGCCGGGACACGGCAACGCGCCGCACCCTTCGCCGGTGGCGCCGGGAACCGAATGCATCGTGCTGCCCCTGGACGGCAGCATGGCACTGGACGACATGGACTGCTACATCATCCGCACCACGCTCGAACGCTATGGCGGCAACGTTACCGCCGCGGCGCGGGCGCTGGGTGCCACCCGCGAAACCCTGCGCTACCGCATCCGCAAGTACGGCCTCAAGGAAACCGCCTGAACCGCCCGCGGCCTTGTTGGATTCCCGACAACCGGCTGCACGGTTAAGGTGCACGAAACACGGAGAACCCCTCACAAAAGCTCGTCATCTTCGGATTCTCAAGGCTCGGTCCCGACGGCACGGGATATGCTTGATGTCGGACAGGGACCGCCGCGCCAGGGAACGGCCTCGCCTTCACCGACGACCGGAGGACATGCCGATGACCACGCCCACCGCAAGCCGCCTGCACAAGGCCATGACCTTCCTGATACTGTGGGGCAGCGGCTGGAAACGCCGCAAGCTGAGGTCCGCGACTTCGTACCGGATCGAATGGCAGGATCCTGCCTCCGGTACCTGGTACGGCGACCGGACGGCTTTGCGCCTGCTCAAGGTCCAGGCACTGGCACTCTATGATCGGCCGGAATCAGTCCGAGGGGAGTACGGCCGGCGTTTCTGACCGCTCGGAACGCAGGGAGCCGTAGACGACCAGATCACGCCCCAGCGTCTGGCAGCCGGAAGCGGCGATCCGGGAGGCACCGCGTCCAATGCCACCGCTCCCGCTGCCGCCTTGGAACTCGGGTACCACGGTGATGACACAGTAATCCGCCAGCGCCTGGTCGAGGAAACGGCCAGACAAGCCGGCATCACCCTCGACCAGCAGCGTACGCACCCCGAGGCCGAGTATGGTCGCCAGCACCGCGGCAAGGTCGATGTCACCCTGGGCGTCCGCGGATATCGCGACGACATCACCGACGGCAGACGGCGTGCCGGCCATGGCGAAATTTACGGGGGCTTTCCGACCGCCGCGCACGGTGAGCCGCAGTGCCGGACCGGACGCCGTCAGCGTTCCCTCGTGAACGGCCCGCAGAGCGCCGGCCAGCTCGCACGCCTCGGCCCCTGCCGTCGGCGCATCCCCGCCATCCAGACTCTGGACCCGGCTCAGCGTCACGAACGGCCGCCCTGGCGAAACCGGACCTTCGCTCTGGTGTTCGCACAGGGCATCGAGGAACGGAAAACGCGGCCGCTTCCGCTCGAACGACAGCATGTGCGACATTTTCTCGACTTTGGCCCGGAGATAGCGGACGTTCTCCGGATGGCTGGGCGCTTCGATCGGCACCCGGGCAGCGATGGGGATACCGTAGCGACGCAGTTCGTCGATCTTCTTGGGATTGTTGGTCATCAGTCGCACGCTCTTCACACCGAGGTCTTCCAGCATACGGGCCGCGACATGGTAGTCGCGCTCATCGGCCTGATGGCCCAGGCGCAGATTGGCCTCCACTGTATCCAGACCTTCGTCCTGCAGATTGTAGGCCCGTAGTTTCTGCACCAGGCCGATGCCCCTGCCTTCCTGGCGCAGATACAGCAGCACCCCACATTCCGCCTCGCCGATCGCACGGAGCGCCAGTTCGAGCTGCTCACCGCAGTCACAGCGGCGCGAACCGAACACATCGCCGGTCAGACATTCGGAGTGGACTCGGGCCAGCACGCCTTCTCGCCCCCGAACCTCGCCTTTCACTAGGGCCAGATGCTGCTTGCCATCCTGCGCCCCGCCGTAGCAATGGATGACGAAGTCACCGAATCGGTTGGGAAGGCGGGTGCTGACGAGTTCGTGAACGACGGGGAAAGTCCGGGTTTTCATGCAGGCGGTGGGTTACGGGTGCGGCCGAGCGGCACCGGAACCAGGATCCGGCAAGCGCGCTCAGGGTAGAAATCTACGCTTATACACAAGTTCGGCAGTGCATGCCAAGGGCAGGACGGCGGGTCAGCCCGCCGAGAGGATCTCGTTCAACGTACCGAGCGAATCCGTCGGCGCCGCGCAGACTCGCCCGCGGCAGACATAGGCCACGGGCCCGCCCGGACCCGGCATCCGCGCCGCCAGCGCCGATGGCAACCCGACCGCATCGGAGGGGATGGCATAGACCAGCGCTTCGGGAGCGGCTTCCCGCGCCTTGGCGCACCATTGCTTCAGCGCTTCACGTCCGCCCCTCAGGATGACCAGCGGCGGCGGAGTGAGCCATTCCCGGACGGCGTTCATCAAGGCACAGTGGGCATGCGGATAACGGGCCATCGCGCCATGCGCCGCCCGCAGTCCCCGTTCGGCCGCATCGGCATACCTCGACTCGCCGGTCAGCCCGGCGAGCCGGATCAGCGCACGGATCGCGACGCCGTTGCCAGAAGGCATGGACTCATCCATCCAGGGTTTGGGCCGCTGGATGAGCGTTTCATGGTCGGCGGCAGTAAAGAAGAAGCCGCCGTGTTCGGCATCCTCGAAACGCTCCAACAAGCGGTCGGCCAGGCTGACCGCCCACTCCAGGTCGTCCGTGGACCAGCGCGTCTGCAAAATCTCCAGCGCTGCATCCAGCAAGAAGGCGTGGTCGTCGAGATAGGCGTCAAACCGCGCCCGCCCGTCCCTGTAAACCGACATGAGCCTGCCACCGGCGTCCATGGTCCGGCGCACGAAGCCGAGAGCCCGGTCCGCAGACTCCATGAAATCCGCCCGTCCCAGCAGGCGCCCGGCCACGGTCATGCCCCGGACCATGAGGCCGTTCCACGCGGCGATGACCTTGTCGTCCCTGCCCGGCCGGACCCGTTGCTCCCTCACCCGGCGAAGGCGAGTCCTGGCCGATTCGAGCAGCCGCATCACCTCATCGCCGCCCTTCCCGGTCGCTGCCGCGACGGCTTCCAGGGACCGGGCGACGCGGAGATGCCAATGGCCCTCGAAATTCGGCGGCCCATCCAGCCCGTAACGAAGGGAAAACACGAGGTACTCATCCGCAGACAGCAGCCCCTGGACTTCCTGGCGATCCCAAAGGTAGAACCGGCCCTCCCCGCCCTCCGAATCCGCATCGAGCGCCGCGTAGTACCCCCCCTCCGGAGACTGCATCTCCCGGATCACCCATTCGGCGGTTCCGGTCGCAACGACGGCATAGGCCGGATCGCCGGTCTGCGCCGCCATTCGGGCATACAGTTCGAGCAGGGGACCGTTGTCGTAGAGCATCTTCTCGAAATGGGGAATCTCCCAGCGTTCGTCGACCGAATAGCGGGCGAAGCCGCCGCCGAGGTGATCGTAGATGCCGCCCCGCGCCATTCCGTCGAGCGTCGTGCGAAGCATCTCGACACCCTCGCCATCCGAACGCAAAAGCAATTCGAGGTCTGCCGTGCGGGGGAACTTGGGCGCCCCGCCGAATCCGCCGTGGCTGGCATCGAAACTCGTCCGCAGTGCCTGCGTTGCACGCGCCAGCAGCCCCGCATCCGGCATCAGAGTACCATCGCCTTCACGACCCATGGCCTCCAGTGCCTCGCGCAACACCTGGCCGTTCCGGGCAAGATCGCCCCGGTGCTCGGCATAGAAGGCGGCCAGATGGTGCAGCACGGACACGAAGGCCGGCATGCCGTAGCGCGGTTCCTTGGGGAAATAGGTGCCGGTGAAGAACGGCACCAGATCGTGCGGATTCAGGCATACCGTCAGCGGCCAGCCCCCGCCCCGCCGTGAGAGCAGCTGGTGGACGGTCTGGTAGATACGGTCGAGATCGGGCCGCTCCTCCCGGTCCACCTTGATGTTGACGAACAGCCGGTTCATGACTTCCGCCGTCGCCTCGTCCTCGAACGATTCATGCGCCATGACGTGACACCAGTGGCAAGCGGAATAACCGATGGACAGCAGGATCGGCCGGTCGGAACGGCGGGCTTCTTCCAGCGCCTCCGGTCCCCACGGATACCAATCCACCGGATTGTGAGCATGCTGCAGCAGGTAGGGACTGGTCTCTCCTGCCAGGCGGTTGGAACGCTGGGGGTCGGGCATGCTGAGGTGGCCTCTTCGGCGGGGGAAGTCCCAGTGTATCAGTTCCTCCATATTCCTGAGTATCCTACTGGGATTCAAAGCTCTGTTTCCGGCCCTCGGCCCTGCGCCCGGGCGATCCGAGCCCCGACATCCGAAGATGCGCTTGCGGCAGGCTTCGGCCGGTTCGTCGCTTTTCGAAGCCGGACCGTCGATCCGGGTCACGCCGGCGGACTCCAGGTTGCCCTGGGGATTTCCCCTGCAATCCCCGCGGCGTGTCGTAAGCCGAGGGAGGCGAGTTCAACCAGCCCGGAACGCCCGTTCCCGCACCTGCTCCCAGCCCGGCAGAGATTCGCGCTTGAGCACGAAGTCACCGCCCGGCGCCACGGCGCCGCCATCCGGCGGATCCGTCCACGATCCCACCGGCGCGATGGGGCGGGATCGCCATTTCAGCAGCAAAAAAACACGGAGTGGTAGAAGCTCGCGTAACCGCCATCGAAAGTCGGCACGACGGCTTCATCCTGCAATCCCGCCTTCTTGCCCGCTTTCGCGTCCGGCAACTCCCGGATGCCGCCTCCATGGGTGCCGTCGTCCTTCAGCCAATGGAAACAGGCATCGAAATGGACCGGCGTGACGACGGTGGAACTATTCGAGAACCGAGGCGCCACGAACGGCGCGCTGCATCAACGGCTTCCCGAAAGAGCGCAATTCGCGAGGATCACTGAACCAGCGCCAGCAGCACGCCCGCCGCCACGGCGGAGCCGATCACGCCGGCCACGTTCGGACCCATGGCGTGCATCAGGAGGAAGTTGTGGGGATTGCTCTCCTGGCCCACCTTATTGGCCACCCGCGCCGACATCGGCACGGCGGAAACGCCTGCGGCGCCGATCAGGGGATTGATCTTGTGGAGAGTAAAGCGGTTCATCAGCTTCGCCATCAACACCCCGGAAGCCGTGCCGAAGCCGAAGGCAATCGCGCCGAGCACGAGAATCCCCAAGGTTTCCGGGCGGAGGAAGGCATTGGCACTCAGCTTGGAACCAACCGACAGCCCCAGGAAGATCGTAACGATGTTGATCAGTTCGTTCTGGGACGTTTTGCTCAGGCGTTCGACCACACCGCATTCGCGCATCAGGTTGCCCAGGCAGAACATGCCGATCAGAGGCGCGGCGGAGGGCAGCAGCAAAGCGGTCAGGATCAACAATACCACCGGGAAAATGATCTTCTCGGTTTTGCCCACCACGCGCAGCTGCGACATTTCGATCAGGCGCTCCTCCGGCGTGGTCAGGGCGCGCATGATGGGTGGCTGGATCAACGGCACGAGGGCCATGTAGGAATAGGCCGCGACGGCGATGGCGCCGAGCAGGTCCGGCGCGAGCCTGGAGGCGACGTAAATGGCAGTCGGGCCGTCGGCCCCGCCGATGATGGCTATGGCGGCCGCATCCCTGAAGCCGAACTGGAGGCCGGGCACCAGGTTCAGCGCCAGCGCACCGAACAATGTGCCGAAGATGCCGAACTGAGCGGCCGCTCCCAGCAGCAGGGTCTTGGGGTTGGCCAGCATGGGACCGAAGTCGGTCATGGCCCCCACTCCCATGAAGATCAGCAGCGGGAATATGCCGGACTTGATGCCGAAATACAGATACGAGAGCAGCCCGCCTTCTTCGGCGATGCCGGCCACCGGAATATTGCTGAGCACCGCGCCGAAGCCGATGGGGAGCAGCAGCAAAGGCTCGAAGCCTTTGCGGATGGCGAGATAGATGAGCAGGAACCCCACCGTCATCATGATGACCTGCCCCCACTGGAAATTGGACAGGCCGGTGCTGCTCCACAATTCGACGAATCCGCTCATGGATCGGCCCGCCTCAGCCCAGCGTGACCAGCACGTCGCCGGTATTGACGGTATCGCCCGGCTTGACGGCGATACCGACCACGATGCCGCCGCTGCGCGCCCTCACTTCGGTCTCCATTTTCATGGCCTCCATGACGACGACCACCTGGCCTTCGGCCACTTTTTGCCCTTCGGTGACGTTGATACGCAGCACGTGCCCCGCCACCGGCGCGCTGACCGACTCGCTGACGGCCCGCGCGGCGAGGATCTGCGCAGCTGCGGACGGCGACGCCGTACCGGAGGCCGAATGGATCGCCCCGATGGCGCCGCCCGGCGCCACCTCGACCTGATAACTGCGGCCGTTGACCGTGACGGTGTAGAGACGGGCGCCATCCGGCGCCACGGCCTCGCTGGTGACCTCGGCTGCCGGGACGGCGGGCTCGGCACCTGGCGGCGGCTCGAAAGCCGCCGGATTGTCCCGGTTCTGGAGGAACCGCCAGCCGACCTGGGGGAACAGCGCATAGGTCAGCACATCCTCGACCTGCGGGGAGGACAGCTTTACCCCATGCTCCTTGGCCAGGCGCTTCAATTCGTCCGTCAGCTTCTTCAGCTCGGGTGCCAGGAGATCGGCGGGACGGCAGGTGATCGGCTCGTCGCCTTTCAACACGCGGGACTGCAGCTCGGCATTGACCGGCGCCGGGGTGGCGCCGTACTCGCCCCGCAGGACACCCGCCGTCTCCTTGGTGATGGTCTTGTAACGTTCGCCGGCGAGCACGTTGAAGACCGCCTGGGTACCGACGATCTGCGAGGTCGGCGTGACCAGCGGGATGAAGCCCAGATCTTCGCGGACCCTGGGTATCTCCTGCATTACCTCGTCGAAACGGTCCAGCGCCCCCTGTTCCTTGAGCTGGCTCTCCATGTTGGTGAGCATGCCGCCCGGTACCTGGGCCACCAGAATGCGGCTGTCGACGCCTTTCAGGCTGCCCTCGAACCTGGCGTACTTTTTCCGTACCTCGCGGAAATAGGCCGCGATTTCCTCCAGCAGATGGATGTCCAGCCCAGTATCGCGTTCGTGTCCCTGGAAGATCGCCACGACCGCCTCGGTGGGACTGTGGCCGTAGGTCATGCTCATGGACGATATCGCCGTGTCGACGTTGTCGATACCGGCCTCGACCGCTTTCACGATGGCGGCCGTGCTCAGACCCGTGGTCGCATGGCATTGCATGTGGATCGGCACGCCAACCTCCTGCTTGAGGCGGCCGACCAGTTCCTCGGCGACATACGGTTTGAGCAGGCCTGCCATGTCCTTGATGCAGATCGAATGAGCGCCCATGTCCTCCAGACGCTTGGACAGATCGACCCACATATCGATCGTATGCACGGGGCTCACCGTATACGAAATGGCGCCCTGGGCATGTTTGCCCATGGCGATGGCCGCGCGGATGGCCTTTTCGAAGTTACGGAGGTCGTTGAGGGCGTCGAAGATGCGGAACACATCGACGCCATTTTCGGCCGAGCGTTCCACGAATTTCTCCACCACATCGTCCGCGTAGTGGCGATAGCCCAGCAGATTCTGCCCCCGCAGCAGCATCTGCAGCCGGGTGTTTGGCAAGGCCTTCTTCAGTGCTCTCAGGCGCACCCACGGATCTTCGCCCAGATAGCGGATGCATGCATCGAAGGTCGCGCCGCCCCATGCCTCCAGGGACCAGAATCCGACCTTGTCCAGCTTGGGACAAATCGGCAGCATGTCCTCGAGACGAAGCCGGGTGGCCAACAGGGACTGATGCGCATCGCGCAGGACCACGTCGGTGATGCCCAAAGGGGTTGCCATGCAAAAACTCCTCAGATTGTGCCTTACTTGTTCTGGTAACGGTGGACCGCCGCCGTGATCGCGGCGACGATCTCCGCTTCATCCTCCCCGCCGGTACTCCTGGCGACCACGGCACTCACGGGCTTGAGTGCGACCGGCTCCTCCGGCGAATACCGGCCGATCAGGCGCGAAGTCACGTGGATGACCCCTACCAGCAGCGCCAGAAACAGGAATACGATGGTCATACCTATGAACATGAGCCTGCCACCGGCCAGCAAGAGCTCTGGGATCGACGATTCCATGCGGGAAGTTTCAGGTTAGCGACAAAACGCCGGAATGATAAAGCGCTCCGGCAGGAAAGTCGATCTGTGCCGTCCGGCGGCCCCGCCCGGGGTGTGCATGCGGCGGCAGACGTCTTCGAGCGCTATCGGTTGAGCTGGAGCATGTTCTGCTCATCCCTGGAACGGCGATCCTCTTCGTGACGCTGCTGCGGCTCCTTCGGCTTGAGCGTCAGCTTGGCGATACCGGTCCAGCCGGCCATGAACAGCAGCATCGCGATCGCCGACACCACCATGGCCGCCGTCAGCCGATCCGGATTTTTCGCCCAGAACAGCACCCACTTGGGTTTGATCAAACCGACGATCACGCCGATCAGGAAAAGAGCCGCGGCGAACACCACCACAATTCTCAGAATCATCACCTTGGTCGCCAGGTCCATACGTTCGTCCTCGAAACGGGGAAAAGCGCGATTAAACCGGATTCGACGAATCCACGCCACTCGCCCACGGTGACGAGCCGGTCGGGCGCTCGGCCGTGAAACACGACACGCCCGCCTGCTTCGCCGCGCCGCACCGGCCATGGTCTTTTCGACACCCGCAGGCGACGACGAGCGGGGATTGACACCCGAGTATGGAACTAGGAAATTAGCCGTAAACGCGTCAACTGGTAGAATTGCCCGGTTGACTTCCCTTCTCGCAGGTAACGCATGATGAATCGCAAACAGACTGTCGGCGTGCGCGTCGGTTCGGTACAGATCGGGGGCGGCGCGCCCATCGTGGTCCAGTCCATGACCAACACCGACACCGCCGACGTGGCGGGAACCGTCCGCCAGGTCATCGACCTGGCCCGGGCCGGTTCGGAACTGGTGCGCATCACCGTCAACAATGAAGAAGCCGCGGAAGCCGTCCCGCGCATCCGGGAAGAACTCGACCGTCAGGGTTGCAACGTGCCGCTGGTGGGCGACTTCCACTTCAACGGCCACAAGCTGCTCGACAAATACCCCGCCTGCGCCGAGGCACTGGGCAAATTCCGCATCAATCCGGGCAACGTCGGCCGCGGCTCCAAGCGCGATCCGCAGTTCGCCCAGATGATCGAGTTCGCCTGCCGCTACGACAAGCCGGTCCGCATCGGCGTCAACTGGGGCAGCCTGGACCAGTCGGTACTGGCCCGTCTGCTCGATGAAAATGCCCGGCTGGCCGAGCCGCGCTCCCTGCCGGAAGTGATGCGCGAGGCCGTCATCACCTCGGCGCTGGAAAGCGCGGAGAAGGCCCAGGGACTGGGGCTGCCCAAGGATCGCATCGTGCTGTCGTGCAAGATGAGCGGGGTGCAGGAGCTGATTTCGGTCTACGAAGCCCTGTCCAGCCGCTGCGACTATGCCTTGCACCTGGGGTTGACCGAAGCCGGCATGGGTTCCAAGGGCATCGTCGCCTCCACCGCCGCGCTGTCCGTGCTGCTGCAGCAGGGTATCGGCGACACCATCCGCATTTCGCTGACCCCGGAGCCCGGCGCCGACCGCAGTCTAGAGGTCATCGTCGCCCAGGAAATCCTGCAGACCATGGGATTGCGCTCGTTCACCCCCATGGTCATCTCCTGCCCCGGCTGCGGCCGAACCACCAGCGACTATTTCCAGAAGCTGGCCCAGCAGATTCAGACGCACCTGCGCCACAAGATGCCGGAATGGCGCAGGCGCTACCGGGGTGTGGAAGACATGCATGTGGCCGTGATGGGCTGCGTGGTGAACGGCCCGGGCGAAAGCAAGAACGCCAACATCGGCATCAGCCTGCCGGGTACGGGCGAACAGCCGGTCGCTCCGGTGTTTGAGGACGGCGTGAAGACGGTGACGCTGAAGGGCGACCGCATCGCCGAGGAATTCCAGGAACTGGTCGAGCGCTATATCGAGACCCATTACGGCAGCCGGGCAGAGGCCTGAACGCCGGGCCATCAGCGGGGAGCGTCGGAAGACTCCAGCAGTTCGAGTTCCCTGTCACTGAAGCCGGCGCGCCGGCGCAGTTCGAGATTGAATGGCCCACGCGCCCGGCCGTGCAGGTGACGGTCCACCAGAGCGAAATACTCGACTTCCGGATCGACCCCGCACTGATCGCAGACCCACCGGAACCAGCGCGACCCCAGGGCCACGTGCCCGACCTCGTCATGCAGGATGCGTTCGAGCACTTCGACGCTGCGCGCATCCCTGCCCGCCGCAGCCGCTCGATCATGCCCGGGGTCACGTCCAGCCCCCGCGCCTCCATGAAGCGCGGCACCAGGGCCATACGGGCGGCGACGTCGTAAGCCGTTTCCTCCGCCATGCTCCACAACCCGCCGTGCACCGGGAGATCACCGTAATCGGCGCCGAGTTCGCGGAGCCGCTGCCGCACCAGGGTGAAGTGTTCCGCCTCCTCCGCCGCCACCCGCAGCCAATCAAGGTAATAATCTTGCGGCAGGCCGCGGAAGCGGTAGAGGTGGTCCCAGGCTAGCTGGATCGCGCTGAATTCGATGTGGGCCACAGCATGCAAAAGAGCCACCCGCCCGTCCACGGTATTGATGCCGCGACGCGGCAGTCCGCGCGGATCGACCCGCCGCGGGCGCTCGGGGAAACGGGCGAAGCCGATCGGCCGCGGCTCGCCTTCGATTCCGAAATCGAGCTCGCCGGCGAGGCAGGCCCGCCAGGCCTCGTGGGATACCGCCAGTTTGGTTTCGACCTCGGGCGAGCCGAGGCAATGTTCGGCATAAGCCTGGAGGTTCCCGGCCCCAGCCGGCCCGCTGCCGGCCTCCTTCATGCCATCTCCAGATCCTTCACCTTCGCCGCCCGCTCGGCATAGGCCGGTGTGCGGTCGAAGTTCAGGTAGCGGTAAGTGTCAGCCGCTTTCTCCTCGATCTTGCCGGCATAGGCCATGTACTCCTCCACGCTGGGAATCCGGCCCAGGATGGAGCAGACCGCCGCCAGCTCGGCCGAGGCCAGGAACACCCGGGCGCCGGCTCCGAGACGGTTGGGGAAATTGCGGGTGGAGGTCGACACCACCGTGGCATTGTCGGCCACCCGCGCCTGGTTGCCCATGCACAAGGAACAGCCGGGCATCTCGGTGCGGGCGCCGGCCTTGCCATAGGTGGCGTAGTAGCCTTCCTCGGTGAGCTGGGCCTGATCCATGCGGGTGGGCGGGGCGATCCACAACCGGGTCGGCGTGGGCTTGCCGAAGGCTTCCAGCAACCTCCCGGCGGCGCGGAAATGGCCGATGTTGGTCATGCAGGAGCCGAGGAATACCTCGTCGATGTGAGTCCCGGCGACCTGCGACAGCGGCTTGACGTCGTCCGGATCGTTCGGACAGCACAACAGCGGTTCGGTAATCTGGTCGAGGTCGATCTCGATCACTTCGGCGTACTCGGCGTCCGGGTCCGCTTCCAGCAGTTGCGGATCGGCCAGCCAGGCTTCCATTGCCGCTATGCGCCGCCGCAGGGTGCGCGCGTCGCCATAGCCCTCGGCGATCATCCAGCGCAGCAGGGTGATGTTGGAATGGAGGTATTCCTCGATGGGCGCGCGGTCAAGCTTGATGGTGCAGGCCGCGGCCGAACGTTCGGCGGAGGCATCCGCCAACTCGAAGGCCTGTTCGACTTTGAGATCCGGCAGTCCCTCGATCTCCAGGATGCGGCCGGAGAAGACATTCTTCTTGCCCTGCTTCTCGACCGTCAACAGCCCCCGCTGCAGCGCGACGTAGGGAATCGCATGCACCAGATCGCGTAAAGTGATTCCCGGCTGCATCTCGCCCTTGAAGCGCACCAGCACCGATTCCGGCATGTCCAGCGGCATCACGCCGGTGGCGGCGGCGAAGGCCACCAGACCCGAGCCCGCGGGAAAGGAAATGCCGATCGGGAAGCGGGTGTGGGAATCACCGCCGGTGCCGACCGTATCCGGCAGCAGCATGCGGTTGAGCCAGGAATGGATGATGCCATCACCCGGCCGCAGCGACACACCGCCGCGGTTCATGATGAAATCCGGCAGGGTGTGGTGGGTCTCGACGTCGACCGGCTTGGGATAGGCCGCGGTGTGGCAGAACGACTGCAGCACCAGGTCGGCCGAAAAGCCGAGGCAGGCCAGATCCTTCAGCTCGTCCCGCGTCATCGGGCCGGTCGTGTCCTGCGACCCCACCGTGGTCATCGCCGGCTCGCAGTAGGTGCCGGGCCGGATTCCAGCCACCCCGCAGGCCTTGCCCACGATCTTCTGCGCCAGGGTGTAGCCTTTTCCGGTCTCGATCGGCGCCCTGGGACGGCGGAAGACCTCGGAAGGCGGCAGCCCCAGCACCTTGCGCGCCCGGTCGGTCAGACCGCGGCCGATGATCAGGTTGATGCGCCCACCGGCCCGCACCTCATCCAGCAGGATCTCGGTCTTGAGCGTGAACCGGCACAGTTCGACCCCGCTCTCGTGGTTCCGCAACACCCCTTCGTAGGGATGGATGTCGATCACATCGCCCGTCTGCATGGCGGTGACGTCGCATTCGATCGGCAGGGCTCCCGAGTCTTCCAGGGTGTTGAAGAAGATCGGCGCGATCTTGCCGCCGATACAGACCCCGCCCTGACGCTTGTTGGGAACGTGGGGAATGTCCTCGCCGATATACCAGAGTAAGGAGTTGGTGGCGGACTTGCGCGACGAGCCGGTGCCGACCACGTCGCCCACATAGGCCACCGGGAAACCCTTGGTTTTGAGTTCGGCGATCTGCGCTTCGGCATCGTGAATCCCCTCGCGCGGCACCTTCAGCATGGATTTGGCATGCAGCGGGATGTCCGGCCGTGACCAGGCGTCCTGGGCCGGCGAGAGGTCGTCGGTATTGGTCTCGCCGGGCACCTTGAACACGGTCACGGTCAACTTTCCGGGCACTTCCGGACGGGAGGTGAACCACTCGGCGTCCGCCCAGGCGCGCAATACGGCCTGGGCATGAACGTTGCCCGCTTCCGCCTTGACCTGTACGTCGTGGAAGGCGTCGAACATGAGCAGCGTACGGGACAGGCCGTGCGCCGCAACCGGGGCCAGCTCGGAATGATCCAGCAGCTCGATCAGCGGCGCGACATTGTAACCGCCCAGCATGGTGCCGAGCAGTTCGGTGGCCCGTCGGGGCGATACGATCGGGGAAACCGCCTCCCCCCGGGCGACGGCCGCAAGAAAACCCGCCTTCACGTAAGCCGCTTCGTCCACGCCGGCCGGCACGCGGTTGCTCAGGAGATCGAGCAGAAACGCTTCTTCGCCGGCGGGCGGCGACTTCAGCAATTCCACCAGGGCGGCGGTCTGTTCGGCAGTCAGCGGCTTGGGCACGAGGCCTTGGGCGGCACGTTCGGCTACGTGCTCTCGGTATTGGGTCAACATGTTCGAACCTTAAGAGATTGTGATAGAAAACGAGCCCGCCCTTCCCGCGGCCTGCCACGGGGAGAATACGAGTTCTTGCGGGAAACATGGGAGGCTATTATATGGAATAACCCGCTCCGAAACGGCATGCGCAGACCATGACGACGCTCTATATCAGCCATCCGGTGTTTCTCCGCCACGACACCGGTCCCGGCCATCCGGAAGGTTCGGTGCGCCTTGCCGCCATCGAAAGCGCTCTCGCCGCTCCGGAATTCCGGAGCCTGCGGCGTCTCGAGGCCCCCCGCGCCGACATCTCCCGGCTCGAACTGGTCCATTCCCGGCGGCACATCGAACGGGTGTTCGCCTCCCTCCCCCAGACCGGCCATCACTTCGTCGATGCCGACACGGTAGTCTCGCCGGAGTCGGGAGAAGCCGCACTGCATGCAGTCGGCGCGGTATGCCTGGCGGTGGACGAGGTGATCGGGAAACGGGCGCGCAACGCCTTCTGCGCGGTGCGTCCGCCGGGGCATCACGCCGAACCGGATGCGGCCATGGGCTTCTGCCTGTTCAACAACATCGCCATTGCCGCCGCCCATGCCCTCGCCAGCCACGGACTGCAGCGTATCGCCATCGTGGATTTCGACGTGCACCACGGCAACGGGACCCAGGCCGCGTTCAGACGCAATCCGCAGGCGCTGTACGTTTCGACCCACCAGTATCCCTGGTATCCGGGGACGGGCAGCGCCGAGGAAACGGGCGTCGGCAACCTGGTCAACATCCCCCTTCCGGCGGGCACGGACTCCGCAGCCTACCGCGAAGCCGTCACAGCCACCGCCTTGCCCGCCATCGACCGTTTCCGCCCCGAGCTAGTGCTCATCTCCGCCGGATTCGACGCCCACCGCGACGATCCGCTGGCCGACCTCGCGCTCACCGAGGACGACTACGGCTGGATCACGGCGGAACTCATGAAGCTGGCGGATCGCCATGCCGGCGGCCGTATCGTATCCGCCCTCGAAGGCGGTTACGCCCTGGAGGCTCTGGGCCGGAGCGCCGCGGCCCATGTCCGGACGCTGCTCCTCCCATCATCCTGAAATCCCGGCTGCAGCGGCCGATCAGACTGAGCCTCGCCCGATGGCGAAATAATCGAAACCCTTGGCCTTCATGTGTGCTGGATCGTAGATGTTGCGGCCGTCGAACACCGCGGGACGGGTGAGGGACTGCTTGATTTCGTCGAAATCGGGACTGCGGAACACGTTCCATTCGGTAACCACCGCCAGCGCATCGGCGCCTCGCAGGGCCGATTCCGGCGAATCGCACAGGATCAGGTCCGCCCGGTCGCCATAGATGCGATGGGCTTCCTCCTGCGCCACGGGATCGAACGCCCGTACTTTCGCCCCCGCCCGCCACAGCGCTTCCATCAGGGTGCGGCTGGGTGCTTCGCGCATGTCGTCGGTGTTCGGCTTGAAGGCCAGTCCCCAGACCGCTATGGTCTTGCCGGCCAGATCGCCCCCGAAATAGGCGCTGATTTTCTCGAACAGCTTTTCCTTCTGGCGGTCGTTCACGGCCTCCACCGCCTGCAGCAACTGGGCGGGATAACCGGCATCGCGGGCGGTACGCTCCAGTGCCTTGACGTCCTTGGGGAAACAGGAGCCGCCGTAACCGCAGCCGGGATAGATGAAATGGTAGCCGATGCGCGGATCGGAACCGATACCGACCCGGACCTTCTCGATATCTGCGCCCAGCCGCTCGGCGAGGTTGGCCAGCTCGTTCATGAAGCTGATCTTGGTGGCCAGCATGGCATTGGCAGCATACTTGGTCAGCTCGGCGGAGCGGATGTCCATGCACACCATGCGGTCGTGGCTACGGTTGAAAGGGGCATAGAGGGCGCGCAGCAGTTCCGTGGTGCGCGGGTTATCGGTGCCGACCACGATCCGGTCCGGCTTCATGAAGTCCTCGATGGCCGCGCCTTCCTTCAGGAATTCCGGATTGGAGACCACGTCGAACTCGATGGCCACACCACGCCGGGCCAGCACCTCACTCACCGCGCCGCGCACCTTGTCCGCCGTTCCCACCGGTACGGTGGACTTGTTGACGACCACCCGGTATTCCTGCATCCGCTCGCCGATGCTGCGCGCCACGGCCAGCACGTATTGCAGATCGGCCGAGCCGTCCTCGTCGGGCGGCGTGCCGACGGCGATGAACTGGAACAGGCCGTGGCTCACGCCCAGGTCGATATCGGTGGTGAACTGCAAGCGGCCGGCCACCATGTTGCGTTTGATGATGGTATCGAGGCCGGGCTCGTAGATCGGCACCTCGCCCCGCTCGAGGCGTTCGATCTTGCCAGCGTCGATGTCGATGCAGACGACGTCGTTGCCGACTTCGGCCAGACAAGCGCCGGTAACCAATCCCACATAGCCGGAACCAAAGATGGTGACTTTCATGCAGTTTCCTTAGGAAATGAGAAAAAAGGACCTCAGGCGAAGCGAGCCAGATCGGCCTGAATATCGGCGAGGTTCTCCAGTCCAACCGCGATGCGGATCAGCCCGTCGGCGATACCGGCCGCTGCCCGGGCTTCCGGACTCAGACGGCCGTGAGTGGTAGTCGCCGGATGGGTGATGGTGGTTTTGGCATCGCCCAGATTGCCGGTGATCGACAGCAGCCGGGTGCTGTCGATCAGACGCCAGGCAGCCTCCTGTCCGCCCTTGACCTCGAAGCTGACGATGCCGCCGAAACCCGATTGCTGGCGGGCGGCGAGTTCATGCTGGGGATGGCTGGCGAGTCCCGGATAATGCACCCGCTCGACCCAGGGCTGCGCCTCCAACCAGCGGGCCAGGCCGAGTGCGTTCTCACAATGGGCTTTCATCCTGAGATTCAGCGTTTCCAGGCCCTTGAGGAACACCCAGGCGTTGAACGGACTCATGCTGGGGCCGCCGGTGCGCAGGAATGGGTAGATTTCGGCGTCGAGCAGTTCGCGCCCGCCGACGATGGCCCCGCCTACGCAGCGGCCCTGGCCGTCGAGGTACTTGGTGGCCGAATGGATCACGATGTCCGCGCCCAGCGCCAGCGGCCGCTGCAAGGCCGGGGTGCAGAAACAATTGTCCACCACCAGCAGGCAGCCGCGGGCGTGGGCGATTTCCGCGAGCCTTGGGATGTCGGCGATTTCGGTCAGCGGATTGGAAGGCGTCTCGATGAACAGAAACCGGGTCTCGGGCCGGATGGCCGCGGCCCAGCCATCGTAATCGGTGAGACCGACGAAGGTCGTCGGGACCCCGAACTTGGCCAGGTAATTCTGGAACAGCAGGGTGGTATTGCCGAACACGCTGCGCGAACACACCACGTGATCGCCTGCCTTCAGCAACCCGAACGCGGTACTGGCAATGGCCGCCATACCGGAGCCGACCGCGACGCAGCGCTCCCCACCCTCCAGCGCCGCCAGCCTCTCCTCGAAGGTCCGCACCGTGGGATTCGTGAAGCGTGAATAGATGTTGCCCGCCGCCTTGCCGGCGAAGCGCTCGGCCGCCTCGGCGGCGCTGGCGAACACGTAGCTGGAAGTGGCGAAGATCGGCTCCGCATGCTCCTGCTCCATCGTCCGCCGTTGCCCGGCGCGCACGGCCCGGGTCTCCATGGCGAATTCGTTCCAATCCAGATCGTCCACGGCTCCTGCTCCTTTAGACGGTGTTGTAAAGATCGATGGCGGTCGCGGCCGCATCCCGTTTGGCCTTGGCATGATCCGAGCGGTGCTCGCTCAGGCGATCGAGATAGGCCTGATCGATGTCACCGGTGACGTAATCCTTGTCGAAGCAGGAGGTGTCGAAACGGGGGATCGACGGGTTGCCCTTCTGTACCGACTCGACCAGATCGGCCAGATCCTGATAGACCAGCCAGTCCGCGCCCAGCGCTTCCCGTACCTGTTCGTCGGTCCGGCCGTGGGCGATCAGCTCCTCGACCGCCGGCATGTCGATGCCGTAAACATTAGGGTAGCGCACCGGCGGCGAGGCCGAGGCGAAATAGACCTTGCGGGCGCCGGCGTCGCGCGCCATCTGGATGATCTGGGTCGAGGTGGTGCCACGCACGATGGAGTCGTCCACCAGCAGCACGTTCTTGCCCTTGAACTCCAGGTCGATGGCGTTGAGCTTCTGCCGCACGGACTTCTTGCGCAGGGTCTGCCCCGGCATGATGAAGGTACGGCCGATGTAACGGTTCTTGATGAAGCCTTCGCTGTATTTCACGCCCAGCCGGTTGGCGAGCTGCAGCGCCGAAGTGCGGCTGGTGTCCGGGATGGGGATGACCACGTCGATGTCGTGCTCGGGGCGCTCCCGCAGAATCTTGTCGGCCAGCTTGTCCCCCATGCGCAGCCGGGCCTTGTAGACGGAGATGTCGTCGATGATGGAATCCGGCCGGGCGAAATAGACGAACTCGAAGATGCATGGGGAATGGACGACGTGTTCGGCGCACTGGCGGATATGCAGGGTACCGTCCTTCTCGATCAGGACCGCCTCGCCGGGCGCCACATCCCGAACCAGCTCGAAGCCGAGCACGTCCAGAGCCACGCTCTCGGAAGCGATCATGTAGTCCTTGCCGAACCGCCCCTCCCGCTCGCCGAAAACCAGAGGGCGGATGCCATGCGGATCGCGGAAGCCGACGACGCCGAAACCGGTGACCATCGCCACCACGGCATAGGCACCGCGGCAGCGCCTATGCACCGCGGAAACGGCCCGGAACACGTCGTCCGGCGATACCCGCAGCTTGCCGATGCCCTGCATTTCATGGGCGAAGACGTTGAGTAGAACCTCCGAATCCGAATCGGTGTTGATATGGCGCTGATCCTGTCGGAACAGTTCGCGTTTGAGCCGGGCCGCATTGGTCAGATTGCCATTGTGGGCGAGCGAGATGCCGTACGGGGAATTGACATAGAACGGCTGCGCTTCAGCGGTGCTGGAACAGCCGGCAGTGGGATAACGCACGTGGCCGATGCCCATCGTGCCTTTCAGCTCCACCATGTGGCGGGTGTGGAACACATCCCGCACCAGACCGCTCTCCTTGCGCAGATGCAGCCGCTCCCTCTCGCAGGTCACGATACCGGCGGCATCCTGGCCGCGATGCTGAAGCACGGTGAGCGCCTCGTACAGTTCCTGATTGACCTCATCGTTGGAAACGATACCGGCAATTCCGCACATAGCCTGAACCTGTAAAGCGATTGAACGAAAGGGGACTCAAGGATAGGCCACCTGACCGGCGATTTCAGCCGGCAGCAGCGTCTTGATCCACAGCGCCATGGATTGAAACGGCGGAATGAGGCGCGACTCCTGCCACCATGGGTCCCGGGGCAACGGAGTAAACCCGGCCAGGAGCACCATGACCGATACGAGCAGCACGCCACGCGTCAGCCCGAACACCATCCCGGCCAGCCGGTCGGTCCCCCCCAGACCGGTGCCCGTCACCAGCCGACCGAGCAGAAAACCGGTGAGACCGCCCGCCATCAGACTGACCAGGAAGATGGCGACGAAAGCGACGCCGAGCCGCAGCGAGGGCAGCGGAATCAGGGATTCGAGAGGGACCGCCAGATCATGGCTGAAACGCAGCCCCAGCCACACCGCCGCGGCCCAGGTCGCCAGCGAGAATACTTCCCGCACCAGCCCTCGGGTCAACCCCACCAAGGCGGACAAGCCCATCACCGCAATGATGAGATAATCGACCCAGCTCAAAGCACCCGCGACCGCCGTGCCCGGCGCGACCTGCGGCAACATCGACTAGCGGGGGCGGGACGGCACCAGATAGCCACGGATGCCGGCGACCGACTCGAGCTGACGCAGCACCTGCTCGGCCCGGGCCTTGTCGGGCTCGGGTCCGATCCGGACACGGTAGGTCACCTTGCCAGTGCTGCCGTGGACGGTTTCTGCGTAGGCGGACAAATTGTTCTGGCGCAACTTCTCGACCAGCGCCTTGGCATTGGCCTCCTCGACGAAGCTCCCGGCCTGCACCAGCCAGGCCGAAACACCGGCGGCGGGCGCTGCGGCGGGTGGAACTTCCGGCTTGCGGAGCGCCGGCTCAGCCGACCCCGCCTTTGCCGGCGGCTTGCCTCCCGTGACGGCCGGCACGGCGATCGCCGCGGGCATCTTCTTCGGTACCGACGGCCTGACCGTGGGTTTCACCGTCGGTGCCGCCTCCATGGGCGCCATGTCTTCCTCGACGAACCCGTCGGCCGGCGCCTGTTCTGCTTCAACCGTCTGACCGGGTTTCTCCTTTTGCGGGACAGCTCCGCGCTTCGGCGAAGGTGGAACCGTCCCCGCTCCGGCGACACCGTCTTCACCACCCGTGATCGGAATGATGCGATCCGCCCCTTCGGCCTCCACCGGCTCGGCCGTCGCGACCTCCTCCACCGAGCGCGGCAGTTCGACCGGCTGCTCCTCCATGTCCTTGGGCATCGGCGGAATCTCGGCCACTTCCGGGCGGGACGGCCCCGGCTTCTCGTCGAACAGCATCGGCACGAAAATCACGGCCAGGGCGACGATGACCGTTGCGCCGATCAGCCGTTGTTTCAACTGTTCATCCATACGTTTCCTCGAACTTTGGAGGGATGGGCTCGATTCGGGCCAGATACTCGGCGACCAGGAAAAACGAGCCGAACACCAAAATGATCGAATCATTCTCGGCGTTTCGACGGACCCTTGCAAACACCTCGGCGGCATCCGCGAAACCCTGCTGCACGTGGCTTATGCCGAGCGCCGAGAACACCGGCAGCAGGATTTCCGGCGTCGCGGCCCGCGGCAGTTGCAACGGCGCGAGATACCAGTCATCCACCAGATCGCGGATGCACTCGACCACGCCGCGGATGTCCTTGTCGCGCATCATGGCGAACACCGCGTGCACCGGGCGTCCCCGCTTGAACTGCCGCAGGAACTCCGCGAGCACGCGCACTGCATGGGGATTGTGCGCGACGTCCAGCAGCACCGTCGGCTCGCCTTCCTGTATCTGGAACCGGCCCGGCAGATGGACGCTGGCCAGACCCGCCCGGACAGCGGCTTCCGGCACCGGAAGGCGGGGCCGGATGGCCTCGATCACCTGCAGAACGGCGGCCATGTTGAAATACTGATGGTCGCCCCGCAGGCACGGCTCGGGCAGCGCCGCATGGGTTTCCCCGCGCCCGTACCAGGTCCAGCCGTCGTTTTCCCTCCGGAACGAGAAATCGCGGCCCTGCATCAGCAAATCCGCTCCGATCGCCTCCGCGTGCCGCAATACCGTGGCCGGGGCGTCGGGATCGCCCAGGATGCAGGGCCGCGACGGCCGGAAGATGCCGGCCTTCTCCAAGCCGATGGCCTCGCGGGTCAACCCCAGCCATTCCTCGTGGTCGATGCCGATGCTGGCGACCAGCGCAGCATCGGCATCGACGATGTTCACGGCATCGAGCCGCCCGCCGAGACCGACCTCGAGGATCTGCACGTCGAGTTCGGCGCGCCGGAAGATGTCCATCGCCGCCAGCGTACCGAACTCGAAGAAACTCAGCGTGGTGTCGCCGCGCACCGCTTCGATCCGTTCGAACGACGCGCAGATGGCCGCGTCGTCGACCGGCGTCCCATCGATGCAGATGCGCTCGTTGTAGCGCAGGATATGGGGCGAGGTATAGGCGCCGACGCGGTAACCGGCCCGACGCAGGATGGTATCCAGCGCCGCGACGCAGGAGCCTTTGCCGTTGGTGCCGCCGACGGTGATGGTAAAAGGCCGGTCCTGAGCCGGATTGAGTGCCCGGTAGACCCTGCGAACCCGTTCCAGCCCCAAATCGATGGCCTGGGGGTGCAAGGTCTCCTGCCAAGACAGCCACTCCCCGAGAGTCGAGAAGCGCATCGGCTATTCGGCTTCCGGGTCGTCCATCGGCAACGCGGAAAGACAACGGGCCAGATCGGCCTCTCCGGCGCCCTCCCCGATCGCCGGCGGCGCCTTCGCCGCGGCGGGTGCGACAGCCCGGCCGTCGCGGGTCATGAGAGCCAGGAGCGCGGCGATGCGCTCACGCAGATCGCGGCGGTCGACGATCATGTCGACGGCACCGTGTTCGAGCAGGAATTCACTGCGCTGGAATCCTTCCGGAAGTTTCTCCCGCACCGTCTGCTCGATCACTCGGGGGCCGGCGAAACCGATCAGGGCGCCCGGTTCGGCGATGTTGATGTCGCCCAGCATGGCGAAGCTGGCCGAGACCCCGCCCATGGTCGGATCGGTCAGGACGGAAATGAACGGAATCCTCGCCTTGGACAGCCGCCCCAGCGCGGCGCTGGTCTTGGCCATCTGGAACAGCGACAGCAACGATTCCTGCATGCGGGCGCCCCCGCTGGCGCTGAAAACGACGAATGGAGCACCGTGTTCGAGACTGTGGTTGACGCCGCGTACGAAACGCTCGCCGACCACCGAGCCCATGGAGCCCCCCATGAACTCGAAATTGAAAGCTCCCGCCACGACCGGCAGTCCGAGCAGCTGCCCGGCCACGACGATCAGCGCATCTTTTTCGCCGGTTGCCTTCTGGGCCTGCTGCAAGCGGTCCTTGTACTTCTTGCTGTCCTTGAATTTCAGCGGATCCAGGGGGGCCAGCCCCTCACCGATCTCCAGCCGGTTGCCCGGGTCGAGAAACAGATGGAGGCGCTTGCGCGCGGAAATGCGCATGTGATGCGAGCATTTCGGACAGACCTCGAGATTGCGCTCGACCTCCGACTTGTACAGGATCGCATTGCAGCTCGGGCACTTGCACCACAGCCCCTCGGGCACCGTGCTCTTGGTCGAGGCCTCGGTGCGGATCTTGGAGGGAACGAGTTTATGGAACCAGCTCAAAGTCATGACTTCTCTCGGCTTCAGGTATCCAGCGCGCGCCGCATGACGGCGAGCAAGTCGACGATGTCCTTGCGCGCCTGTTCGGGCCGGTCCTGAGCCGCCGCGATCTTCTCCACCAGAGCACTGCCCACCACCACGGCATCGGCGAACCGCCCTATGGCCGCCGCGGTCTCGGCATTCTTGACGCCGAAACCGACCCCGATCGGCAGGTCGGTCAACGACCTGATGTGGGCGATCCGGCTTTCCACTTCGGCGAGGTCGAGGTGTGACGCTCCGGTCACCCCCTTGAGGGACACATAGTACAGATAGCCGCGACCGAGCGCCGCCATCCGCTGAACTCGGGCGTCCGAACTGTTGGGTGCCAGCAGGAAAATCGGGTCGAGCCCGGCCCTGTGCAGCATCGGTACGAACTCCCCCGCCTCTTCCGGCGGCATGTCGACGGTAAGCACGCCGTCGACGCCGGCATCCTTGGCACGATCGACGAAACGCTGGTACCCCATGCACTCGACGGGGTTGAGATAGCCCATCAGCACGATGGGCGTCGTCCGATCGGCACGGCGGAACTCGGCCACGAGATCCAGGGTCTTGCCAAGGCTCATATGGTGAACCAGCGCGCGCTCGCTGGCTTTCTGGATCACGGGACCGTCGGCCATGGGGTCGGAAAACGGCACGCCCAGCTCGATGACGTCGGCACCGGCCTCGACCATGGCATGCATGACCGGCACGGTGAAACCGGGCTCCGGATCGCCGGCAGTGATGAACGGGATCAGGGCCTTGCGGTTGGCATGACGCAGGACCTGGAAAGTTGAGGTCAGACGGCTCACAGAACGATGCCCTCCCGGGTGGCGATGGTGTGGATATCCTTGTCGCCACGGCCAGACAGGTTGACCAGGACGATCTTGTCGGAACTGAGAGTCGGCGCCAGCTTGAGGGCGTAGGCCACGGCATGGCTGGATTCCAGTGCCGGGATGATCCCCTCGGACCGGGTCAGGATGTGGAACGCCTCGAGCGCTTCGGCGTCGGTGGCACTGACATAGCTCGCCCGGCCGCAGTCCTTGAGCCAGGCGTGTTCCGGCCCGACGCCCGGATAGTCCAGCCCGGCGGAAATGGAATGGGTCTCGATGATCTCGCCGTCTTCGTCTTCCATCAGGTAGGTACGGTTGCCGTGCAGCACGCCGGGGCGGCCGGCGCTCAGCGGAGCCGAGTGGCGACCGGTTTCTATACCATCCCCGGCGGCCTCGACCCCGTACATGGCGACCTCGCGGTCATCGACGAACGGATGAAACAGGCCGATGGCATTCGAGCCGCCGCCCACGCAGGCGACCAGGGCATCGGGCAGACGCCCCGTCATCTCCAGCATCTGCCGGCGCGCCTCGCGGCCGATCACGGCCTGGAAATCGCGCACCATGGCGGGATAGGGATGGGGACCCGCCACCGTACCGATGATGTAGAAGGTATCGTCGACGTTGGTCACCCAGTCGCGCATGGCTTCGTTCAGCGCGTCCTTGAGCGTCCGGGAACCCGACTCGACCGCTATCACGGTGGCGCCGAGCAGCTTCATGCGGAATACGTTGAGCGCCTGGCGCTGGACGTCGACCGCCCCCATGTAGACCACGCACTCCATCCCCAGCCGGGCCGCCACGGTGGCCGTGGCCACGCCGTGCTGGCCCGCACCGGTCTCGGCGATCACCCGCCGCTTGCCCATGCGCTTGGCCAGCAGTGCCTGGCCGACGGTGTTGTTGACCTTGTGTGCACCGGTATGATTGAGATCTTCGCGCTTGAAGAAGATCTGTGCGCCGCCGAGCTCCCGGCTCAGGCGTTCGGCATGATAGATCGGTGAGGGGCGGCCGACGTAGTGGTTCAGATCGTGATCCAGCTCGGCGAGGAATTCCGGGTCCTTCAGGTAGCGATGGTAGGCGGCTTTCAGCTCTTCCAGCGGCTCCATCAAGGTCTCGGCGACGAAAATGCCGCCGTAAGGTCCAAAGTGGCCGCGCTCATCGGGCAGGTCATAGGGCTGAATCTCGTCTTGCATGATCAAAATCGTATACCTCGCGTAAAAACGCCGCCATTTTGTCGTGGTCCTTGATTCCCTTCCGCGCCCCCTCCACGCCGCTCGATACATCCACCGCGTAAGGCTTTGCCGTTTCCAGTGCCTCTCTCACATTGGTCGGCGCGAGCCCGCCCGCCAGGATCAACGGCAGGCAGCATCCGGCTTCGGCCCTGCGCCAGTCGAACGTCATGCCGGTCCCGCCCTGCTCGCCCGGCTGGTAGGCGTCGAGCAGCAAACCGGCGGCGCCAGCGTACCGGCGAGCCTCGGCCCCGACGTCGACACCGGGCATCATCCGCAAGGCCTTGATGTAGGGCCGCCCGAAGCCAGCACAGTATTCGGGGGATTCATCGCCATGAAACTGCAGCAGATCGATCCGCACGGCACTGCAGACCTCCCGCACTCGTTCCGGCTCGGCATCCACGAACAGTCCCACCACCGTGACCAGCGCCGGGACGGCCGCGGCGATGGCCTGCGCCTGACCAAGGCCCACGTTGCGCGGGCTGGGACCGTAGAACACCAGACCCAACGCATCGACGCCCAGAGCCACCGCGCAGGCCGCGTCCTCGGCCTGCGTGAAACCGCAAATTTTAACCCGAGTTCGCCCGGAGGGGTATGCCGGCATCATGATTCGTCATCGGGCTGGTAGCGGCGGGCGTCCGCCGGCAGGTGTTCGAAAACGGCGTCGCGCGCCAGCCCGAATTCTTCCGGATAACACACGCCTCCCAGGTAAAGCCCGTCCGGCGGCGCCGTGACACCACCCTTGGCGCGGTCCCGCATGGCCAGCAGTTCGCCGACCCAGGCCGGATCGTGCTTGCCCGCCCCCACCGCCATCAGTACCCCAGCGATGTTGCGCACCATGTGATGGACGAAGGCGTTGGCGGCGATTTCCATGATCACCCTTTCACCCTCCCGGCGCACGTGCAGGAAATGCACGCGCCGGAAAGGGCTGCGGGACTGGCATTGCTGCGCCCGAAAAGACGAGAAATCGTGTTCGCCGACCAGATAGGCCGCACCTTCCCGCATCCGCTCGACGTCCAGGGGCGCGTGGCACCAGGTGAACTGGCGGGGCCGCAAGGCGGAACGCATGGGCCGGTTCAATATCTCATAGCGGTAGTAGCGAGCGATCGCGCTCAACCGGGCGTGGAAATGAGGTTCGGTTTCCCGCACCCAGAGGATCCGCACGTCCTCCGGCAGCGCGGTATTGGCCCCCAGCAGCCAAGAGCGCTCACTGCGCCGGCTCTCGGTGTCGAAATGCGCCACCTGCTCGATGGCATGGACTCCCGCATCGGTGCGCCCTGCGCATGTGACTCGCACGGGAGCGTCGGCGACCCGGCTCAAGGCCCGCTCGACCTCGGCCTGAACGGTGCGCTTACCGTTCTGCCACTGCCAGCCGGCGAAACCGCTGCCGTCATATTCTATGCCTAAGGCGATCCTCATGTTTCAGGCCCGATTCGAGGCGCGCTATCGTACCAGAAACGCCCCGCCGGTTTATCCACAGATTCTGTGGATAATTCTGTGAGCCCCCTGCAGACCGCCTTGTCAACTCATTGATTTGATGAGACACGACCCACCCCTGACAAAATCGAGACACCACCGGGGCGGGTCTTGGGGACCCTGTATCGGCGAAGAGGGGGCGGCTGCGCCGACACGGACGGCATCGAGCCCCTTATTTGACTTTGTTCAAGCCCGTATCCTGGATCGCCTGCTCACAGCGCGAGCTGACCTTGGCTTCATTCTTTTCCAGGCAGGCCAACAGCCGCCCTTCGCCGGGATCGACATTGGCACAGTATTTGTCAAGATCGTCGTCGCATTCTGCGGCCACATAGCTCAGAGCGTTGACTTCACGCTGAAGCTGGGCCGCGGCATCGTAAATGGCGTATTCGCAGCGCGTGGATAGCTTGTCCTGGTAGGCGTAGAGACAGGCCAACTGACGTCCGTCACCGGGCATCACGTCCTTGCAGAACTTGTCGAGTTCGGCCTTGCAGCCGGTTTTGAAAGTCGAGACCGGATCGTCGACCTGAGCCTGCTCCAGGGGCGCAGAAGCCTTGGTCTCGGCCTTCTTCGCCGCACAAGCGGGTTGTGTCATGAACGCCGCCAGCAGCAGGCCGGCGAACAGATATCGTGCACTGTACATGAGATGTTCCCTATTGATTGGGTGATGAGACGAATCGCGCACCCCCACTCCCGCAAGTCCCGGCCCGAGCCGGCCCTTCCGCTGGCGGCGCACATCCGGCATTGTAGCCAGACACCCCGGGAAAACCTATCCGGCTTGAAACCGGGTTCGTCCTAACGGCCGGGGACAGCCGTTTTGCAAAATGCAGAAGGTGGGTGGAAAATAACCAAGTGGCATACTCAACCATGCCAGGTCATACTCCACCTCCGCCGCTCATCGAACACACGAGGAGTCAACCCAGGTTTATCCCCCCATGAAGCCTCCGTCCGAAGCCACCATCCGGCTGCTCAACCGAGGACTGTTCGTCGCCGGTACGGCTCCTTTTCTCTTCCTGGCAGCGGGCGGCTTGACTCACGGCCTGGGCGCCAATCCCGTCGAGACCATTTCCCACGGCAGCGGCCTGTGGACATTGCGATTCCTGCTGGGCACCCTCGCCATCACACCGTTGGCCAGATTCCCCGGCGGACACTGGCTCATTCACCTCCGCCGCACGACCGCTCTGCTGGCTTTCTTCTACGCCTGCCTTCATGTCTCGAGCTATCTGATATTCGATCAGTTATTCGATGCCCGCGAAATTTGGCGGGACATCGTCAGGCGCCCCTTTATCTCCGCCGGGATGACGAGTTTCCTGATCATGGTTCCATTGGCTGCCACCTCCAACCAGGCCATGGCCCGACGCCTTGGCCACAGAAACTGGCGCCTGCTGCACCGGTGGGTATATGTGTCCGCGGCGGCCGGCGTATTCCATTATTTCTGGCTGGTCAAACGGGATACCTCGGGTCCGGCCTTGTACGCGGCGATCCTGGCGATCGTCCTGTGCCTGCGACTGGACGAAGCCACCCGACGGCGGGCTGGCCGCCCTTCCGCCACTGCGCCACGACCATCGATTGCTGATCCCTCGGCGCCTCAGCCGACGGATTAGCGCCGGCACCTGGCAACGAGACTCCGAATTCCCACCCGTGGATGTACCAACCGGGAAGCCACCATTGTCACTGCGCGCAAATCAAAAATTGGCGGTTTCGAGTACCGAGGGCAACGGATGTTGCACTCGGTTGTCGAGTCCGCCCACCATGAAAAGCGGGCGCCAACAACCGGCGCCCCCTTATCAAATGCCGGCTGCGGCTTGAAAAGCCGTGCGCTGCTGCGACCGCCCGCCGTCAATGCTCCGGAACGCCCTTGACATCCTCGTTCCAGATCGGATTATCCCGGTCCTCCGGGTCGAGCTTGACCACGTCCTCCGGGAAAATATGCCAGAACGAACGATCGATCGCGCCCTCCTGGTAATGGCCTTCTTTCCGTCCGTGAAAAAAGGGACACCACCAGTTCTCCACCAACTTGACCAGATAAGCGTGCCACTCGAACAGCCCCACACTGAAAGGACAATACCAAGTACAATTAAGCACCCAAAACAGCCTGGACTGGGTGGGACTGAGCCTGTAGCCGGGCCGCATGACGATCTGGTTTGATAGCTTATATCGGAAACTGGCCCGATCCGGCAAAAAGTCTTTCAACGTCTTTATGTTTTCTGCGCCCATCAGCTTGAGATGGAAATAACTGACATAGGCGCTGATCATCACGAAAGGCAGAGTCAGGATAGGCAGATAAATCAAGAATACCCCTAGAATGCGCGTTGCATACGGGATTTGACCATGATTCTTCCCGATCACGACGCGGTTCTCGCCAATCCCTGATGGATCACAAGTTTCGCACTTTTTCATTTCGAGCCTCAGCCAAAGCGTTCTAGTTCTTATCGGTGCGGTCCAGACAGTCCCGGGACGGCACCACATACCCTCTGTTTCCGACTCCGGCAAAGATCGCCCGCCGGTCGCGGCAGAGAAACTATGAGGTCGAAAGCTCCGCGTCAAGCGGCATAGCGCAGGAACGGCCCGAATCGTGGCACCGTGAGAGGCTCACCGGCGGCGAGCGCCAGGGCGGCGCCGGAGCCGACGAGCTGCGGACGGGTTTTTGCGCCGAACGAGGCGAAACCGCTTTTTCCTCGGCCGCCTCCTGCGTTTCGGGCCAGGAGGGAGGTCACCCGGACATCGAGGTGGATTACTGCATGCCCTTCTTCAGAGCATCAAGCAATTTGCTGCCGGCGACCGCATCATCGCTGCCTACCAGCACCATCACGGTCATGTGGTCACCCATTCGAATGCACTCGACCACTGCCAGAGTCTTGTCGGTCCAGGAACGGACGGAATCAACGTCCTTACTGACCCTACCCGTCGTCAGCGACGACATGAGCGACTCGCCCCGGCTCACGCAGTCGGCCTGGCTCAGGCTCGACCGTAAATGATCCCAGTACATGTTGGGGGTGGCCAAGGCGGCTTCAGACGCGCCCAGCAGGGCGGCCGACATCAGAAAAGATTTCGCAAACACGGTCGGTCCTCCTCGTCTTTACATTCAAGAAACGGGATCCGCTTCGGGAGAGCTTGCCGGTAGAAGCGGAGGCTCGCCTTGTGATCTGCATCTTACGTCGACCCTGATGAACCTGCCCAGCGGAAAAATGGGCGCCGCCGGCATCGGCCTGTTACTCGCGATCCCGGCCGACTTTCATGTCAGGCTTCGAAAGAAGTATGAGTATGCAAAGCATCGGGCCTGTGGCTCGGCGAGTTGCCGCCGGCATGCCGTTCCTTGTAAAGGAGATAGATGAAAACCGCCATCAGCCCGATCAGAATCCAATATTTCAACCAAAACAGGAACTTCAGTTTAGCCAGAAGTACCGGATGGCCGAGGAGATAAGCGTTGAATTCAGCGAAGAAATTTTCGATCACGGTACACGACCTCGCAGCTCTGCCGGCCGGTCGTCCGGCTTCATTTTAGCGTTTTGGTGCATTGCGCGCCGCCTCAAGGAACGAGGCGGCCGGGACCCTTGGTGACGCCCAACGCCCCTTTTTACTTCGAGCGCACACATATTTACAAAGATTAGACCACGGCCGGGCACATCCAGTTCCAGGCAGGACCATGGACACAAAAAGCTCATGCGGCAAATGGTCCGCTGGTTTGGATGAAGCGGAGCGAAGACCGACAGGAAGATCGCCAAGGCACTCTCGACCCGCTCTGGACTCAAAGCGATTGGTCGGATCCGGCCAGAGGAAATGGCCGTGCAGAAACGAAAAAAGGCTTGCGATGGCACGCAAGCCTTTGAATTTTGGTAGCGGGGGCAGGATTTGAACCTACGACCTTCGGGTTATGAGCCCGACGAGCTACCGGACTGCTCCACCCCGCGTTTGGTGAAGGAAAATTATACCCGTGTGTTCCCGAGACTTGCAAGCCCTATGAGTCACATCCTAGCCCCCCTCGGTGCCGGGGACTCGCCTTCCGATCCCGAGCCCATGCGGGCTGCATCGGCCAGCGTGTGGCGTTCGAGCGCGGCCAGGAAATCTTTCCGCGCTTCATAGAGGATGGCCTTGAGGAAACAGCCCCGGTCGATCCGGCAGTGACTGGCCTTCGGATCGAAACATTCGACCAGATTCATGTTCGGCTCGGTCAGGCGTACCACCTCGGCGATGGTGATGGTATCGGCCGGACGCGCCAGCCTCAGCCCGCCGCCCTTGCCGCGCATCGTCACGAGCAGGCCGGCATTGGCCAGAGTGTTCACCACTTTCACCAGGTGATTCCGCGAAATCCGGTAGTACTCGGCGATTTCCGGGATGGTCGCCATGCCGGGTTCCGGCAGGCGAACCAGATAAATCAAGACCCGCAGCGAGAAATCCGTGAACTGGGTCAGTTGCATGGCTGATACCTGTTTGGACAGCTGACGATAGCATAACACGCGCTCACAGAAGGGCTTGACACGAGCTCGTGTCGATCCTAAATTTATATTTGCGATGCATCTTATAACAGCATTCGACTCCAGTGCGTCGCATTCGCATAAATCGACTAGGAGAAGCTCATGACCGAAAAGAAACTCGCCGACTGGTGGAACGAATCCCATGGCTCACTCTATGAAAAACTGGGAGGAGAAGCCGCGGTGAACGCAGCCGTGGACATCTTCTACCGCAAGGTACTGGCCGATCCCCGCATCAACCGGTTTTTCGAGGGGGTCGACATGGAGAAACAGGCTGCCAAGCAGAAGGCATTCCTGACCATGGCGTTCGGCGGGCCGCACAATTACACCGGCATGGACATGCGGCGCGGACACGCGCACCTGGTAAAGCAGGGCCTGAATGACGTCCACTTCGATGCCGTCATGGAACACCTCGGCGCCACCATGAAAGAGCTGAACGTACCCGATGAGCTGATCGCACAGGCGGCGGCGATCGCCGAGAGTACGCGCAACGACGTGCTCGGCCGCTGAGTCGAGGAATCGACAGGAGCGCCACCATGACGAGCATCACCTACGGCGGAAACACTTATCCCCTCGACAAAGACCAGTCTGTCCTGGATTGTCTCGTCGGTCACGGCGCGCCTGTCCCCTTCTCCTGTCGTAGCGGGGTCTGCCAGACCTGCCTGATGCGGGCCGTCCGCGGCGTGCCGCCCGAGGACTCGCAGCGGGGGCTGAAAGACTCGCTGAAGCTTCAGAACTATTTCCTCGCCTGCGTCTGCCATCCGACCAACGATCTCGAAGCGGCGCTTCCCCAAGATGTCGTGAAATCACTACCGGCGACCGTCACGGCGCTGGAACCGCTCAACAGCGAGATCATGCACGTGTCGCTCGAATGCCACGCCCCCTTGGAATACCGGGCCGGGCAATTCATCAATCTGTTCCGCGAACCCACGCTCGGGCGAAGCTACTCCCTGGCCAGCGTGCCGCAGCACGATGAGCATTTACACCTGCACGTGCGGCGACTGCCACAAGGTAAAGTCAGCGGCTGGATACACGAACACCTGCGCATCGGCCAGACGGTGGAAATTCGGGGGCCGAGCGGCGACTGTTTTTACGTGCCCGGCCGGCCGGAGCAGGAGCTGGTACTGATAGGCACGGGGTCCGGCCTGGCTCCCCTCTACGGCATCCTGCGCGACGCCCTGCAGCGAGGACACAGCGGACCGATCCGTCTGTTCCACGGCAGTAGAAACCGGGCGGGCCTTTATCTGACCGACAGGTTGAGGGAACTGGCGAGGGAATATCCGAATTTCGACTACGTTCCCTGCGTTTCCGGCGAAGAACCGGCGCCTGGCTTGGCGGCAGGCCGCGCCCACGAGATTGCTTTCATGGAGATCCCGGACTTCAAGGACAAGCGTCTGTTCCTCTGCGGCCATCCGGAGATGGTGAGCGCGGCGAAAAGACGCGCCTTCCTGGCGGGTGCTGCGATGAAGGACATCTATGCCGATCCGTTCAACGTGAACGCCGCCCCCTAGATTCCCTCAGCTCCCGCTCCAGCAGCGCTTCGTAGATCGGCAGATCGTGGAGACGGGCGGCGACCGCCTGCGCCGCGAAGCAGGCCGCCAAAAGCGGCAGGATGAGCGCATAGTTGCCGGTCATTTCGATCATCAGCACCACGCCGGTGAGCGGCGCCTGGACGACGCCGGTGAACAGAGCCGCCATCCCGGCCACTGCGAAAACCTTGGGCTCCACAGGCAGCACCGGCGCCATCTGCTGGATGAGCATTCCGGAACCGAGCCCGAGCAGAGCGCCCAGCAGTAGTATCGGCGCGAAGATGCCGCCAGCCGCCCCGGTGGCGTAACTGCCGATGGTCAGAGCAAACCGGGCAGCGAAGTAGAGCGCGACCAGACTCGGCGCCAGGCTGGCTTCACCGTCCAATATCCGGCCGACCAGCCCCTGACCGCCGCCCAACAGATCCGGCGCCAGCCAGCCGACCAGCCCGATCGAGCCGCCCCAGCCCAGCCAGAACGCTTTGCGCGACCCCGGACGGCCCGGGCACAGCCGCTGGACCGCCAGCAAAGTGCGATTGAAAGCGACACCAAGCAAACCGCACGACACACCCAGCCCGACGAACACCGGCAGCGTCGTCAGTGAGGGAGCGCCGGAAATCCCGACCCGGAATGCCGGCAACTCCCCCAAAGCCAGACGACAGACCGTGTCCGCGGCGAGACAAGCGACCGCCGCGGCGAAAAACTCCGGGGACGAACATCGTTCACGCAACTCCTCGAGCACGAATATCAGCCCCGAAAGCGGCGCATTGAAAGCCGCCGCCAGACCGGCCCCGGCCCCCGCCGCGATCAACGCGCGACGTTCGTCGGGGGATGACGAACACGCCGTAGCCACGCCCTCCGCAACCGCCCCACCCATCTGCACGGTCGGCCCTTCCCGTCCCAGAGTGAGTCCTCCACCCATGCCGATCAGCCCGCTCAGGAACTTGACCGCCAGCACCCGGGCCCAGCGGAACCCGCGCAATCCCATCAGCACCGCCTTCACGTGCGGGATGCCGCTGCCGGCCGCTTCCGGCGCGAACCGCTCGACCAGCCAGGCCGCCAGGAATACGCACAGGGCCGATGCCGCTGCAGCGATGGCCAGCCCCGATGCACCGTAGCCGTGCGCGAAGTCCTGCAGTCGGGCGCGCCATGCTTCGCCGGCATCCATCCCGAGATGGAAACCGACCGCGGCACACCCGGCCAGCAGGCCCGCCAGCAAGGCGCGCGGAAACAGGTGCCGCCGCTCCCGATTCAGGCGGACGAACCGCTCCGCCTCAGTCATCCAGGAAGACATAGTGAAGATCGAACTGGATGTTGTGTGTCCAGACATCGGCGGTGCCCGGCGTACCTGCCATGTATTGGCCCAGATACCCGAAATCCACGCCCAGATTCCGGCTCAAGCGATAGGAAATACCGGAGAAGATCCGGTTCTGGCAGAATCCGGCCGGCCCGAACAGGCTGTAGTTCGGACACACCATGAGTTCGTCCCCCATGTAAAACTCCGCCCCCTCGGCCACGAAGCGTACGGGATGGCTCCAGGTCACCGCCTCGCGGAAACGGATGCCGACTTCACCACCCTGTTGCAGCACCCGCTCCTCGAGCCGGGTCCTGCTGACCAGTTTCCCCCCAACCGCTTCATGGGTGAGCACCGCCTCGAGATACGGGCGATTTTCCTGATAAGCCGGCTGGTCCACCGGATGCAGCCAGGTGTGAGCGTAACCGATGCCGAGATAGAACCGGGGGTCGACCTGATAGCCCACCCCCACCCAGAGCAAGTCCTCGTACATGCGCCAGGCATTCGGCGGATTGTCGTCGCGCAGGCGAACCTGATCCCGCACATACCACTTGAATTTGCGCCAGTCCGGAGACACGCTACCCAGACTGCCCAGTAGGCTCAGCGAAGTCCAGGCACCGGCCATGCCTTCGATTCCGCCGGCACCGGCCGCTTGACACGCTGCCATCAGCAGCGACGCTCCAAGCGGAAAACCGGCCGTCGAACGCATCCAACCCGCCCCTCTATTCGAACCGCTGAATCCGGTGCATGCCCGTTCGCCGGGCCGTGTTTGAATTTGAAATGGAACGGCCTAAGGACTTTACTTGGAGACTCACCCCGCCGCCTTCGAAAATACGCGCAAAGGATAACCCATATGTCCCGTTCCCCCTTCAGACACTGGCCCCTCGCCGGCCTCACCGGCATCCTGCTGAGCTGTGGCGGCTGCAGTCCCGGAGCCCAACAGGCCAGGCCGGCATCCGGCGCGGACGAAGCGCTGAACCGAATCGAGCACATCGTCGTGATCTACGCCGAGAACCGCAGCTTCGACAACCTTTATGGCCTCTTCCCCGGCGCCAACGGTATCGCCAACGCCAGCGAGGAAGCCAAGCGTCAGATCGATCACGACGGCACGCCCCTGCCCTATCTGCCGCCGGTCTGGCTGGTCGGCGATGCCCGACCCGACCCGGCCTTCCCGGCCCGACTGCCGAACGGCCCGTTCCGGCTCGACGCGCCGCCCGTCGGCATGGCACTGGCGCAGAAAACGCGCGACCTGGTCCACGCGTTCTACCAGAATCAAGAACAGATCAACGGTGGCCGGATGAACCGCTTCGCCGCCGTCTCGGACGCCGGCGGCCTCGTCATGGGCTATTACGACGGATCGAAGCTCCCGATGTGGGACATTGCCCGGGAATTCACCCTGGCCGACAATTTCTTCATGGGCGCTTTTGGCGGCTCGTTCCTCAACCATTTCTGGCTGGTCTGCGCATGCACTCCGGTGTTTCCGGATGCACCGCCGGAGCGGGTCGCCCGGCTCGACGCTTCCGGTCGCCTGCTCCGCGCGCCCGACTCTCCGCCCAGCGCCCTGCAGGGACCCGCCAGATACACCGTCTCGCGCGTCACACCGGATGGCTACGCGGTGCTCAATGAACAGCCGCCTTACCAGCCCAGCGGCATCCCACCCGCTGCCGGCGGCGACCGCCGTCTGGCCGATCCGTCCAAACACCCCTTGCCACCGCAGTCGTTCAAAACCATCGGCGACACCCTGAGTGCGAAGGGCGTGACCTGGGCCTGGTATGCCGGCGCCTGGAACGCCGCCGTCGAAGAAGGTATGCGGGATACGCAGCCGCGCCAAGTGATCTATGGCAAAGGGGAGAACTCGCCGAACTTCCAGGCCCACCACCAGCCTTTCAATTATTTCGCCCGCTATGCCCCGGGCACACCAGAGCGGGCCGAGCACCTGAAGGATGGCGCGGATTTTCTGTCCGCGATCGAAGCCGGTACCCTCCCCCAGGTCAGTTTCTACAAGCCGCAGGGCAGATTGAACGAACATCCGGGCTACGCCGACGTCCTCGCCGGGGATGCCCATATCGCCGGCCTGGTCCGCAAGATCCAGGCAAGTCCGCTCTGGCCGACCACGGCGATCATCGTGACCTATGACGAAAACGGCGGCTTCTGGGACCACGTTGCCCCGCCCAAGGGCGACCGTTGGGGCCCCGGTGTCCGCATCCCGGCGATCGTCGTGTCCCCCTTTGCCCGGCGGGGGTATGTCGACCATACGCCGTATGACACGACCTCGATCATCAAATTCATCACCCGCCGCTTCGGTCTGGAACCGTTGCCAGGCGTGCGCCCGAATGCCGGGGATTTGACCCACGCCTTCGATCTCGGCCCGTGATTCCGCGCAGAGCATCACACCGTCAGGCAGATCGGCCGAAGACCGGCACCGGCGGGCGAAACCGACCGGATGGCTTTGCACGATACCCCGGCCGCGGGTCCTGATACCTTCAACTCCAAGCGCCTCACCGGCCGTCTGATCTCCGGCCTTCTCCATCATGGGATTGCGATGCCCCCACCACCGGCGCCCGTGACGCGCCCCCATGGCTTTGGTTAGAATACCAAGATTGTCCGTGCCGTCCTGCCCATGGTCGTGGGCGCGCCCCGAGCCCTCCCGGACATCTCCTCATCGCACAGATTCGAGCTTTCATGACGAAATACATCTTCATCACCGGCGGAGTCGTTTCGTCGCTGGGTAAAGGCATTGCCGCATCCTCCCTCGCCGCGATCCTCGAGGCGCGCGGCTTGAAAGTCACGCTGACGAAGCTCGATCCCTACATCAACGTCGATCCGGGCACCATGAGCCCGTTCCAACATGGCGAGGTGTTCGTGACCGAGGACGGCGCCGAAACCGACCTCGATCTGGGCCATTACGAGCGCTTCGTCCGCACCACCATGGGCAGGGCGAACAGCTTCACCACCGGCCAGATCTACGAGAACGTGATCCGCAAGGAACGCCGCGGCGAATATCTGGGCGCCACCGTGCAGGTCATCCCCCACATCACCGACGAGATCAAACGCGGCATCCGCCTCAGCGCGGAAGGCTACGACGTGGCGCTGATCGAAATCGGCGGCACCGTCGGCGACATCGAATCCCTGCCCTTTCTGGAGGCGATCCGCCAAATGCGGGTCGATCTGGGCGAAGAACGCTCGCTGTTCATCCATCTGACCCTGGTGCCTTACATCTCCAGCGCCGGCGAGCTGAAGACCAAGCCGACCCAGCATTCGGTCAAGGAACTCCGCACCATCGGTATCCAGCCGGACATCCTGATCTGCCGCTCGGACCGGCCGATCCCGAAGAGCGAATGCCGTAAGATCGCTCTGTTCACCAACGTTCAGGAAGATGCGGTCATCGCTTCAGTGGACGCCGACACCATCTACCGGATTCCCGCCCTGCTGCACGAGCAGCAGCTCGACGAGATCGTCGTCCGCAAGCTGCGGCTCGACGCCGGCCCCGCCGACCTGAGCGAATGGCATCGTGTGGTCGATGCGCTCCAGAATCCGGAGCGCTCGGTCACCGTCGCCATGGTCGGCAAGTACGTCAACCATTCCGACGCCTACAAATCGCTGAGCGAGGCGTTGGTCCACGCGGGCATCCACACCCGCACCCGGGTCGACATCCGCTTCATCGAGTCCGAGGAAATCGAGGACCACGGCACCGGCGCGCTGGAAGGGGTCGACGCCATCCTGGTTCCCGGCGGCTTCGGTGAACGCGGTATCGAAGGCAAGATCGCCGCCGTGAAATACGCCCGCGAGCACCGCGTGCCGTACCTCGGCATCTGCCTGGGGATGCAGGTCGCCGTGATCGAATTCGCCCGCAACGTGGCCGGACTGGAAGGCGCGCACAGCACCGAGTTCCTGCCATCGTCGCCGCATCCGGTCATCGCCCTCATCACCGAGTGGAAGACCGAGGCCGGCGGCATCGAATACCGCAGCGGCGATTCGGACCTGGGCGGCACGATGCGGCTGGGCGGACAGAAATGCCGGCTGGTACCCAACACGCTGGCCCATGCCACCTATGGCAAGGACGTCATCACCGAACGGCACCGCCACCGCTACGAATTCAACAATCACTATCTCAAGACGCTGGAAGCGGCGGGCCTGCGGGTTTCCGGCAAATCGCTGGACGGCCGCCTGGTCGAGATGGTGGAAATTCCCGAGCACCCGTGGTTCCTGGCCTGCCAGTTCCATCCCGAGTTCACCTCCACGCCGCGCGGCGGCCATCCGCTGTTCAGCGGCTTCGTCCGCGCCGCCTGTGCGCGCAGCGAAGGCACGTCACCTCCCGAGAGCGGTGGAGCCCAATCATGAGCAACGTCGAGACATCGGCCCAGCCGTTCGAACTCTGCGGCTTTCCGGTCGGTCTGGAACACCCGCTGTTCCTGATCGCCGGCCCCTGCGTGATCGAAACCGAGCAGCTGGCGCTGGACACCGCCGGCACTCTCAAGGAAATCACCGACGGTCTGGGCATCCCATTCATCTACAAGTCCTCCTTCGACAAGGCCAACCGATCCTCCCACGCAAGCTACCGGGGGCCTGGCATGGAAGAGGGACTGCGCATCCTGGCCGAGGTCAAACGCCAGATCGGGGTGCCCGTGCTGACCGACGTGCACGAGGACACCCCGTTGCAGGAAGTCGCCTCGGTGGTGGACGTGCTGCAGACTCCGGCCTTCCTGTGCCGCCAGACCAATTTCATCCAGAACGTCGCCAACACCGGCAAGCCGGTCAACCTCAAGAAAGGCCAGTTCCTGGCACCTTGGGACATGAAGCACGTCGCCGCCAAGGCGCTGGCCACCGGCAACCGGCGTATCATGGTATGCGAACGCGGGGTCTCCTTCGGTTACAACAATCTGGTGTCGGACATGCGGTCGCTGAGCATCATGCGCGAGACCGGCTGCCCGGTGGTCTATGATGCCACCCACTCGGTGCAATTGCCGGGCGGCCAGGGCACCGCTTCCGGCGGCCAGCGCGAATTCGTGCCGGCACTGGCGCGGGCGGCGGTGGCGGTGGGCATCTCGGGCCTGTTCATGGAAACCCACCCCGACCCCGACCGCGCCCTGAGCGACGGTCCCAATTCCTGGCCGCTGGACCGTATGAAGGCTTTGCTGGAGCTGCTGTCGACCCTCGACCGCACAGTCAAGGCGAGTCCCCTGCTGTAATCGGGACCGCATGACATCGGCGTCCGGAATGCGCCTTCTCGTGCCGTCGTCCCGAACGCCCCAACACATACCCACTGGTGATCCCATGAGCAAGATCGTCGACATCCTGGCCCGGGAGATTCTGGACTCCCGCGGCAATCCGACCGTCCAGGCCGAAGTGATCCTGGATTCGGGCGCGGAAGGTAGCGCCATGGTTCCCTCCGGCGCCTCCACCGGCGCCCGCGAAGCCATCGAACTGCGCGACGGCGACGCCTCACGCTATGGCGGCAAAGGCGTACTCAAAGCCGTGGAGAACGTCCGCGGTCCGATCAAGGCCGCACTGACCGGCATGGACGCCGCCGACCAGGCGGCCATCGACCGGCGCCTGATCGAGCTGGATGGCAGCGACAACAAGGGCGTACTCGGCGCCAACGCCATCCTGGCAGTGTCGCTGGCGACCGCCCACGCTGCCGCGGCCGACGCGAAAAAGCCGCTGTACGCCTACCTCAACCGCAGCGGCGAGTTCCTGCTGCCGGTGCCGATGATGAACATCATCAACGGTGGCGCCCACGCCGACAACAGTATCGACATGCAGGAGTTCATGATCCTGCCGGTGGGCGCACCGAACTTCCGCGAAGCCCTGCGTTACGGCGCCGAGGTGTTCCACGCCCTGAAGAAAGTACTGTCGGAACGGGGACTCGCCACCGGCGTGGGTGACGAAGGCGGCTTCGCGCCGAACCTGCCGTCCAACGAAGCAGCCATCGGCATCATCCTGGAAGCCATCGAAAAGGCCGGCTACCGGCCCGGCGAGGACATCTGCCTGGGTCTGGACGTCGCCAGCTCGGAGTTCTATTCGGACGGCATCTACACTCTAGCTTCGGAAGGCAGGCGGTTCACCTCGGAAGAGTTCTCGGACCATCTGGCTGCCTGGGTCGACAAGTACCCCATCGTCAGCATCGAGGACGGCATGGCGGAGAACGACTGGCACGGCTGGGGCATCCATACCGACAGGCTGGGCCGACGCATCCAGTTGGTGGGCGACGACCTGTTCGTGACCAACCCGGCCATCCTCAAACAGGGCATCGAAGCCCGGATCGCCAATTCGATCCTGATCAAGGTCAACCAGATCGGCACCCTGACTGAAACCCTGGAAGCCATCCATATCGCCAGGAAGGCCGGCTACACGTCCGTCGTGTCCCATCGCTCGGGCGAAACGGAGGGCACCACCATCGCCGACATCGCCGTCGCCACCTGCGCCGGCCAGATCAAGACCGGCTCGCTCAGCCGCTCCGATCGCATCGCCAAATACAACCGGCTGCTCAAGATCGAGGAAGAGCTGGGTGACAAAGCGCGCTACGGCGGCCGCGGCGCCGTCAAAAACCTGGCCTGAGCCGCGGCCGACCGCCCGGAGCCGGGGTGAATAAACTGACCGCGTTCCTGCTGGCGCTGATCGCCCTGCTCCAGTACCGGCTGTGGTTCGGCGACGGCAACCTGCGGGAAATGCAAAGGCTGCAGGAGCGCATCGTGGAACTCACCGAAGAAGGTGAGAAACGGCGGCAACGCAACGCGGCCCTGGAGGCCGAGATCCGTGACCTCAGGGAAGGTACCGATGCCATCGAAGAACATGCGCGCCGGGACCTGGGCATGATCAAGGAAGGCGAAACCCTGGTACAAATCATCGACGCGGCGCATCCCTCGCCCAGCCCCGAACCGGCACCGCCGCCCCGTAGGGTGCACAGGTCCCCGGCTCCGGCTGCCAACGAAGCACCGACACATGAGCACTGACGCGCGTTTCTGGATCGTCGTCCCCGCCGCCGGCGTGGGCAAACGGATGGGGGCCGACATCCCCAAACAGTACCTGGACGTGGCGGGCAAACCAGTCCTGCAGCACACGCTCGAACGCCTGCTCTCGGTCCGCCGCGTCACCGCGGTCATGGTCGCGCTGGGCGCGAACGACGAGTTCTGGCCGGAGCTGCCCTGCTCACGCGAGCCGCGGGTGCTCGCCACGACGGGCGGCAGGGAACGCGCAGACTCCGTGCTGAGCGCCCTGACCGCCCTGGCCGGCCGGGCCGCGGACGGCGACTGGGTGCTGGTCCACGACGCAGCCCGCCTCTGCGTCACCCGTGACGACGTCGAGCGCCTCATGGAAACCCTGGAAGACGACCCCGTGGGCGGCATCCTGGCTCTGCCGGTCACCGACACCCTCAAGACGGTCGAGAACGGCACCATCCAGGGCTCCGCAGACCGCAGCCGCGTCTGGCGCGCCCTCACCCCCCAGATGTTCCGCTACCGAGCGCTCAAAGAGGCGCTGGAAGCAGCGGCACGACGGGGACTGACGGTGACGGACGAAGCCAGCGCCCTGGAGCTGGCCGGCCTGTCGCCGCGGGTAGTGGAGGGGCGCCCCGACAACATCAAGATCACCCGGCCGGAGGACCTCCCTTTGGCCACCTTCTATCTGGAGCGACAATGTTTCGAATAGGCCAAGGTTATGATGCCCACCGTTTCAAAGAGGGCGACCACATCGTGCTGTGCGGCGTGAAGATTCCGTTCGGCCGTGGATTCGCCGCCCACTCCGACGGCGACGTGGCTCTGCACGCGCTGTGTGACGCCCTGCTGGGCGCGGCCGCCCTCGGCGACATCGGCCGCCATTTCCCGGATACCGACGCCCGCTACAAGGGCATCGACAGCCGCGTATTGCTGCGCGAGGTACGACAGAGAATCGCCAGCCTGGGCTACACCGTCGGCAACGTGGACGTGACCGTCGTGGCCCAGGCGCCACGGTTGGCCGCCCACATCCAGGCGATGCGGGAAAACCTCGCTCAGGACCTGGAAATCCCCCCTGACTGCGTCAACGTCAAGGCGACGACCACCGAAGGCATGGGATTCGAGGGCCGCGGCGAAGGCATCTCGGCGCACGCCGTCGCCCTCCTCGCCCGCAGATGACCGGACATCCCGACTGCCCCGGATTCGACGATCTGCCGCGGGCACACGGCGAAGTGACCTGCCGCGGCCGCATCCGGGTCTCTCCGGAAGACTTCCGGGTCGACGAAATCCTCGGCTTCGACCCCACCGGCCAGGGGGAACACGCCTTGCTGCACATCCGTAAGACCGGGGAGAACACCGACCACGTGGCACAGCGGATCGCCAGGCTGGCCGGCGTCAAGCCGATGGACGTGGGCTATGCCGGCCTCAAGGACCGCCACGCCGTCACCACCCAGTGGTTCAGCGTGAGACTGGCCGGCAAGGCCGATCCCGACTGGAGGGCGCTGGAAAGCGAGAGCATCGCCGTCCTGCGCCATACCCGGCACGACCGCAAACTCAAGCGTGGCGCCCTGGCAGGCAACCGCTTCCGCATCATCCTACGGGGCCTCGAAGGTGTGTGCGACGGTCTGGAAGCCCGCTGCGCGGCGATCCGCGCGGCCGGCGTGCCGAACTATTTCGGCCCGCAGCGCTTCGGCCACGGAGGCCGCAATCTGCAGGAAGCACTGCGGCTGTTCGCCGACCCGCGCCGCCGTATCGACCGCAACAAGCGCTCGCTGTACCTGTCGGCGGCACGCTCCTATCTGTTCAACCGTGTCCTCGCCGGTCGGGTGGAGCACGGCAGCTGGAACCGGGGAGTGGAGGGCGACGCTTTCATGTTCACCGGCTCCAACGCCTTCTTCAAGACCGACGAGTTGGATGAAGACATCCAGCGACGCGTCGAAGCGCTGACGATCCACCCCAGCGGAACCCTTTGGGGAAGGGGCGACCCGGTGATTTCCGGCACGGCCCTCGCAATGGAGCGGGCGGCGCTGGCACAATGCGCGGAATTCCGCGAGGGTCTGGAACGCTGCGGGCTCGAAGTCGGCCGGCGGGCGCTGCGACTGCCGGTGCCGGATCTCGAATTCGCGGGAGTCGAGGATTCGGCCTGCGAACTGACGTTTTCCCTCCCTGCCGGCACCTATGCGACCACGGTCTTGCGGGAACTCGTCGAATTCGACCCGCAAGGCTGGCCGGACACCTGATTTTTCGAAAATCACCCCCTCGGAGGACCTTAACCATGTCCGTCACCATTTACCACAATCCGCGCTGCAGCAAGTCGCGGGAAACCTTGAAACTGCTTCAACAGCGGGGCATCGAACCGGTCATTGTCGAATATCTGAAAACCCCGCCCGACGCGGCGAGCCTGCGTGAACTGGTGAGGCTCCTGGGAATCTCGCCACGCCAGTTGCTGCGCAAAGGCGAGGCCCCGTACAAGGAGCTGGGGCTGGCGAATCCGGAGCTCGACGACGAAACACTGATCGAAGCCATGGCCAGCCATCCGGTACTGATCGAGCGCCCGATCGTCGTGGCCAACGGCAAGGCAGCGTTGGGCCGGCCACCCGAGAACGTACTGGCCATCCTCGGCTGACCCCTTTCCCAACTCCCGACCGACATGACCGAGTCCAAACGCAGCAGCACCGAAATCCTGATCCTCTATTACAGCCGCCACGGCGCCACCGCCGACATGGCGCGCATGATCGCCCGAGGCGTGGAAGAAGTGCCGGGCGCCATCGCCAAGCTGCGCACCGTGCCGGAGGTCTCACCCGTCACCGAAGCGACGGCGCCGGCCGTTCCATCCGAGGGGCCGCCCTATGCCACGCTGGACGACCTCAAGCATTGCGATGGCCTGGCCCTGGGCAGCCCGACCCATTTCGGCAACATGGCCGCGCCGCTCAAGCATTTCCTGGACAGCACCAGCGCCCTGTGGTTTTCCGGCGCACTGTCAGGCAAGCCAGCCGGCGTGTTCACTTCGACCGCTTCCATGCACGGTGGCCAGGAAGCGACTCTGCTGACCATGCTGCCGCCGCTCCTCCACCACGGCATGATCCTGGTTGGCATTCCCAGCAGCGAAGCCGCCCTGCACAAGACCCGCAGCGGCGGCACGCCCTACGGCCCCAGCCGCCACACCGGCGACGCCTCGCCGCTGAGCGACGAAGAACGGGCACTGTGCCGTGCCTTCGGTGCCCGGCTGGCGCGGGTCGCCAAGGCGCTGAAGAATACCGGGGATTAAGTCCGCGAGGACATTCGCAGCTACCGCCATGGCCCAGCAGATACCGCTGCATTTCGCCGTCGACCCGCTGCAGACCTTCGAAACGTACTGGGCGGGACCCAACGCCGAAGCGGCGGAGGCTGCGCGGCGCAGCGCCCGGGGCGAAGGCGATACGCTGCTCTATCTGTGGGGAGACACCGGCCTGGGCAAGACCCATCTCGTCAACGCCGCCTGCCGCGAGGCTTTCCACAACGGTCGCAGCGCCGCCTGCCTGCCGCTGGCGCTGATCGGCGAGTGTGGTCCGGCCGTGCTCGAGGGCATGGAAAACCAGAACCTGGTCTGTCTGGACGACATCGACACGATCGCCGGTCGCGACGACTGGGAACGGCAGTTGTTCGGCCTGTTCAACGCCATGCGCGATGCCGGAAACACCCTGCTGATCACCGCCACGGCGCCGCCTGCGGAATTACCCGTCGCCCTGCCCGATCTCAAGACCCGCCTGGCCTGGGGGCTCGTCCTTCGGCTCCATCCGCTGACGGACGAACACAAGCTGGCCGCACTGGAACGGCGGGCCGGCATGCTGGGGCTCGACCTGAGCCCCCGGGTCGGACGGTTCCTGCTGTCCCACTGCCGCCGCGACATGGCTTCGCTGCAGGCACTGCTGGAAGAGCTGGACCATGCCTCCCTGGCCGCCAAGCGCCGGCTCACCGTCCCTTTCATCAAAGGCTACCTGGAAGACATCGCATGAATATACTCGTGATCGGCACCGGCGCCATCGGCAGCTTCTACGGTGCCCTGCTCGCCAAGACCGGCCACTGCGTGTCGGTGGTCGCCCGCTCCGACTACGAGACCGTGAAGGCCAAGGGCATCCGCATCCGCAGCGCGACACTGGGGGACTACACCTTCCGGCCGGCGGCGGTCGTCCGCTCCGCCGCCGAACTCGAAACCAAGCCCGATTGCACGCTGCTGTGCATCAAGGTGGTGGAAGGTGCCGACCGGGTCGGATTACTGCGCGATGCCGTGGCCCCCGACACCGGCATCGTCCTGATTTCCAACGGCATCGACATCGAGCCGGAAGTCGCCGCCGCCTTCCCCGACAACGAAGTCATCAGCGGCCTGGCTTTCATCGGCGTCACCCGTACCGCGCCCGGCGAAATCTGGCACCAGGCCTACGGACGGCTGATGCTGGGCAACTATCCCGGCGGAGTCTCGGAACGCGTCAAGACCCTGGCCGCCGCTTTCGAAGAAGCCGGCATCGACGGCATCGCCACTGAAAACATCACCACCGCACGCTGGCAGAAATGCGTCTGGAACGCCGCCTTCAATCCACTGTCGGTGCTCTCCGGCGGCCTCGATACCCTGGACATCCTGTCGACCCAGGAAGGTTTCGTCCGGGCGATCATGCAGGAGATCCGCGCAGTAGCCGCGGCCAACGGCCATCCCCTGCCGGAAGACATCGTCGAGAAGAACGTCGCCAGCACCTACAAGATGCCGCCGTACAAGACCAGCATGCTGGTCGACTTCGAAGCCGGCCAGCCGATGGAAACGGAGGTCATCCTCGGCAACGCGGTACGCGCCGGTCGGCGGACCCGTGTGGCGATTCCGCATCTGGAGTCGGTCTATGCCCTAATGAAGCTCCTGGAGCTACGAACCTCGAAAAGCCTTTGGGGAAACCCGCCGTGACCTCGACCGCACACCGCGAAGCCGCCGAAATCTTCATCGACACCTGGTCACTCCATGGCCGTGTCGTCTCCCATAACTACATGTATCACCGTGAAATCTTCGCCGACGTGGGCAAACATCTCGCGGCACGTTTCGGCGGTACGGGCATCTCGGTCTGCGACCTCGGCTGCGGCGATGCATGCCATTTCTCGAACGCCTTGCGGGATTCGCCCTGCATCACCTGACCACAGAAGAAAAGGGCGAAGTCTTCCGCCAGGTTTCCCGGAGCCTGCGGCCCGGCGGCGTGTTCCTGCTGGTGGATGTGGTCCGCCATGAGGACGAATCGCACGACGCCCATCTGCAGGCGGCCTGCGACTGGATGCGGAAGGAGTGGCACGATTTCTCGCCGGAAGAGATGGCAACGATCTGCCGGAAACCGTCATCACCCTGGCGCGGCGGGCCACGGCCGCCGGGCTGTCCGCACCCGAACCGGTCAACCGGACCGTTGGCTCCACATTCTGGCGTTCGGGAAAACGCCCGGCCGAGACGCTCAGCTCAGCTTGTCGTACAGACTCAGCACGATCTCCACGACGATCAGGAGGACGATGTACCACTCGACCCGCAGCGCTTGGCGGTGGTTCACCAGATCGAGATAGGTCTCGGCGGTGCGCGAGATAAGTTCGAGCTTGCGTGACAGCGCCCGGTCCCGGTCGCGCAGCTCGTACTCGGTCGCCAGGCGTTCGTAAAGCTGGTCGAGCTGAGGATCGTCCCAGACGATCTCCGGCTTCTCCGCGACCTCGACCCGTCCCACCATGCGCCCCATGATGGACAGCGCCTTGCCGATCTCGTTGAGGATTTCCCGCTTGCCCCGCGGCGGGCCGGCGGCGCGGGTCAGACGCTGGGCGATCTGTTCGATGCGGTCGAACTCCTCTGCCACGTTGCGTTCGTAGTAGGACAGGACACAGCTCTTGGCCAGCACATGGGCGACGACCTGCAGGCGGGCGACCGATGCCTCCCGCAATACCAGCCGGCCTGCGCTGTCCAGCCGCTCCGGCAGCTCCGGGTGGATCAGGAGGTCGACCTCCTCCAGTTCCGGTTCCGCCAACGGGTTGTGGACGACCGGACGCAGCCCCTGAAGGACTTCCGCTTCCTGCTCGGCACTGAGGCCGACCAGGACGACGACGCCGAACCGGAATGTGATCCGGTAGCCTTCGCGACCGACCGCCAGGGTCAGGGGCCCCAGTGCGACCGCGCCGCCCCGTTCGATCTCGCGGTAGTCGATGCGGCTGCCGAGAAACCAGGCACGGGCGCAGATCACCCGTTCGGTGGCGGCGGCCATGACGGGAGGAGTCAGGGAGCCAGCGGCCGGATGCCCACTGCCTCCCGGATCCGTTGCATGAACGGGACGGCGTGAGCCCGCGCCCGGGCGGCGCCCGCCCGCAGCTCCTGTTCGATCCTCTCCGGGTCCAGGATCAACGCTTCGTAGCGTTCGCGGGCCGTTGCGAGGTGATCGTTCAAGTACTCGTACAGCCTGTTCTTCATCTCGCCCCAGCCAATGCCTTCGGCATACCAGCGCCGGGCCTCCTCGACCTCGTGTTTGCTGGCGAAGGCCTGGTAGATCGAGAACAGCGTGCAACCGGCAGGATCCTTGGGTTCGCCCGGAAGCTGGGAATTGGTCTTGATCTTCATGATGAGCTTGCGCAACTGCCTATCCGGCGCGAACAGAGGAATGGTGTTGTCATAGCTCTTGCTCATCTTGCGGCCGTCCAGTCCCTGGAGCACGGCGGTTTCCTCGTTGACCACGGCCTCCGGCAGCACGAAATGCTCGCCGAAGATATGATTGAACCGCTGGCCGATGTCTCGGGCCATCTCGATGTGCTGCACCTGGTCGCGTCCGACCGGCACCTTGTGGGCGTTGAACAAAAGGATGTCCGCTGCCATGAGCACCGGATAGTTGAAAAGCCCCATGGTGATGCCCTTGTCGGGATCGGCCTCGTCCGCCTCTTGGTTGGCCTGCACCGCCGCCTTGTAGGCATGGGCACGATTCATCAGCCCCTTGGCGGTCACACAGGTCAGCATCCAGGTCAGTTCGACGATCTCCGGCACGTCCGACTGGCGGTAGAATATGGCATTCTGGGTATCCAGCCCCAGAGCCAGCCAGCTCGCGGCGATCTCCAGCGTCGACTGCCGCACCCGCTCCGGATCATGGCATTTGATCAGGGCATGATAATCGGCAAGGAAATAGTACGGCTGTACAGTATGGTCATGGCTCGCCTCGATCGCCGGGCGGATGGCGCCCACGTAATTGCCGAGATGGGGGGTTCCGGTGGTGGTGATGCCGGTCAGGACGACTGATTTGGTGCTCATGCAGATGAAGGAGTGCAAAAACGGCAAGAAACGGCGCGGGCGGCACTATGACACAAAACCCCCGGTGCCGCCACCCGCAGCCGAGGCTCAAAACCACCATACCACGCACCATTCGTTTAGAATACGCCCCGAGGACAATCATGGGGGCGAGCCTATGCCGCATTTCATCGAGAGACGCCGCTCTCGACGCATACCAGTCAGCTATCCGATCAAGTACCGGATCGCAGGAGAGAACGAGGAACGCGCCGGCGTCTGCGTCAACATCAGCGGCTCCGGCATCCTGTTCAGGACCGATGAAATCATCGAGCCGGGCCGCGCCCTGGAAATCCGCATCGAGCCGGACAACCGACTCACCCCCCCCCTGACGGCCAGCATCGAAGTGGTACGCTGCATTCCGGCGCCGGAGCCCGGTTTCCACCATGTGGCCGGCGCCATCAAGGGGATCAAGAGCAAATAAGACCCCATGTACAGCGTCACCAAAGAGATTTTTTTCTGTTACGGCCACCGCTTGATGCACCATTCCGGCAAGTGCCGGCATCTGCATGGCCACAGCGTTCGGGCGGCCATCACCGTATCCGCCAGTGACCTGAACTTCCAGGGCATGGTTTGCGACTTCGCCGACATCTCGGCCGCCGCCCGTGATTTCATCGACACTCACCTCGACCACAACCTGTTGCTGCACCGGGACGATCCTTTGCTGCCCCTGCTGCAGCAGGCCGGCGAGCGGGTCCTCGCGCTCGAACAGCATCCGACGGCGGAAGCCCTGGCAGAAATGATTTATCGGGACCTGCGGCGGAAGGGATTCGCGGTCCAGAACGTCACCCTGTGGGAAACCTCGAGCGCCTGCGCCAGCTATCGCGAGGGAAGCCCGCCGTGAGCCGGTTTCTGCCCCGCAACCGCTCCTACTGGCTGGCCAAGCTGTGCGAGGCGAATTACCAGCGGCTGTTGGCGTTGGTACCGGATCTGGAGCGGATCCAGCCGGCACTGAAAGCATCGGTGCACGGCAAACCCGCTCTGCATATCCGCGTGCTGGAACGATCCCCCTACACTTTGACGCTGGAACTGACGCACGCCTTCAGCCGCGCCATGGAAGAACTGCGCGAGCCCGCCGTCCGGATTCGGGTCTATCTCGACGCCCATTCCGTCGAAGTGCTCAGCGACCACTGCCGCCCCGAGGTGCGTGACGCCCTGGGGGACCAAGCGACGCCGCAGCGGGTGCTGGACTACAAGTGGTCACTGAACTATTTCCTGGCGCGCTGGCTGGATTACTGCGTCGACAGCCGCTACCGGCTGTCATCCGGCCCGGCCGACCTGTCCCCCTGGAGGGACCGCTCGGCGCCGGCCTGACTTCAGCGCCGCAGGGCACGCTTGAGGGCTTCCGCCTTCTCCAGGGCCGCATCGACGGTTTCGGCCAGCACGTTGAAATGGCCCATCTTCCTCCCCGCCCTGGCGCTGGCCTTACCATAAAGATGCAGGACCGCGGCGGGCTCGCTCAGGACCAGATCCCAGGCCGGCTCGTCGTCCCGCCAGATGTCCCCGAGGAGGTTCACCATGACCACGGGACTGAGCAGGCGCGTGTCCGCGGGAGGGAGCCCGCACAGCGTGCGGACCTGCTGCCCGAACTGGCTCACGCCGCAGGCATCGAGGGTGTAATGACCGCTGTTGTGGGGGCGTGGCGCGATTTCGTTGATGACCAGTCCGCCCTCCTCCAGCACGAAAAACTCCACCGCCAGCACACCGATATAGTCCATGGCCTCCGCCAGGGCACAGGCCATCTCGCAGGCCCGCGCGGCGATGTCCGGCGTCACCCGCGCTGGCACGATGCTGACATCAAGGATGCCCGCCTCGTGCCTGTTTTCGGCGACCGGGAAGGTTCTGACGAGTTCCGCCGAAGTCCGCGCCACGATCACCGAGATTTCGGTCTCGAGGTCCAGCCGCTTCTCCAGCACACAGGGACGGCAGCCCAAAGCTTCGAAGGCGCCATGGACGTCCTCGGGGGTGGCGACCCGCACCTGCCCTTTACCGTCGTAGCCGAAACGCGCCGTCTTGAGAATCCCCGGCAGCAGGGGCGCGAGGTCGCCGGCCAGATCCTGCGGGGCATCCACCGCCAGGAACGGCGCCACGGCCAGACCGGCACCGGCGATATAGCGTTTTTCGAGGATACGGTCCTGGGCAATGGCCACACAAGCCGAGGAAGGCGACACCCGCGTCCGAGATTCCAGGAAGCGCAGGCTGTCGGCGGGGACGTTCTCGAATTCGGTGGTCACCGCGGCACAGCCCGACGCCAGATCTTCGAGCGCCCCCTCGTCATCATAGGCGGCGCGGATGTGGCGGTCCGCCACGCTCCCGGCCGGGCTCTGGATATCGGGATCCAGCACGGTCACCCGATAGCCCATGGACCGGGCCGCCATCGCAAACATGCGGCCCAACTGGCCGCCGCCGAGAATGCCGAGCATCGCGGGAGGCAGAATGTGCGCCATCAGGGCACCTCCGGCAATCGTGCCGCCAATACGGAGTCGGCCTGATGCCGGCGGAACTCGTCGAGACGAAGCTGCAGGGCCGGATCGCCGTTCGCCAGCAGGGCCACCGCGAACAGCGCGGCGTTGACCGCCCCCGCCTCGCCGATGGCAAACGTCGCCACGGGCACGCCCTTGGGCATCTGCACGATCGAATACAGTGAATCCTGCCCGCCGAGATGTCTGCCGGGCACCGGTACGCCCAAAACCGGCACAGTGGTCTTGGCCGCCATCATTCCGGGCAGATGGGCCGCGCCGCCTGCACCGGCGATGATGCACTTGAGGCCGCGGGACCGGGCCCGTTCCGCATAGTCGAACAACAGGTCCGGCGTACGATGGGCGGACACCACCTTGGCCTCGCAGGGGATACCGAACTCCTCGAGCTTGCGGACAGCGTGCTGCATGACCTCCCAGTCGCTGGTACTCCCCATCACGATACCGACCTGAACCATTAGGGTACTCGTTGCCGTTGAAAAAAGTTCTTATGATACCCCACTGCCTCATGCATCCCAACTCCATCGGATCGCCCGGCGGGCGATCCCCCCTCGGGCGGTGCCGTCCGGTCAAGACGCGGACGATCTGGTAGAATTCCAAGATTTTTTCCAACCCTTCTGCACAACAATCCCCTTGATCATATGGCTGGCCCCCTTCCCACATTGCGTTCCGGACAACGCTGGATCAGCGACACAGAGCCGGAATTGGGGCTCGGCACCGTGGTCGGCGTCGAGCACGACAGGGTCACCGTATCGTTCATCGCCAGCGGTGAACGGCGCATCTACGCGGTCGGCAATGCTCCGCTGAGCCGGGTCCGGTTTGCCGCCGGCGACCGGGTGGAAAGCGTGGACGGCTGGTCGATGCAGGTCGAGGAGGTCGAAGAGCAAGACGGTCTGCTGGTCTATCTCGGCAAGGACGCGGATGGAAAGCCACGCACCCTGGAAGAAATCGAGCTCAATCCGTTTCTGCAGTTCAACAGACCGCAGGACCGGCTGCTCTCCGGCCAGATCGACCCCGGCGACGTGTTCCGCCTGCGCATCGAAACCGGCGAAAAACTCGCTCGTCTCGAACAATCCCCCGTGCTGGGTCTCGTCGGCCCACGTACCGCACTCATTCCCCATCAGCTGTATATCGCCCACGAAGTCGCGTCCCGACATGCGCCCCGGGTACTGCTGGCGGACGAAGTCGGCCTGGGCAAGACCATCGAAGCCGGCCTGATCATCCACCACCGGGTCCTCACCGGACGGACCGAAAAAGTGCTGATCCTGGTGCCGAACATGCTGCTCCATCAATGGCTGGTGGAAATGCTGCGGCGGTTCAACCTGCGTTTCAGCCTGATCGGCGAGGACGCCTACGAGGACGCCGCCGAAGAAGGCAGCCCGTTCAAAAACGTGAACCTGGCCCTGAGCAGCCTCGATTTCATCCTCAAGGATCCCGAGCGCCGCCGCTACGTGCTGGACGTCGCCTGGGATATGGTGGTCATCGACGAGGCCCATCACCTGGAATGGACGCCGGAAAAGCCGAGCCCGGCCTATGCCTTCGTCGAAATGCTGGCCCGGCGCACGCCTGGCCTGCTGCTTCTGACCGCGACCCCCGAGCAGCTCGGCAAGCTCGGCCACTTCGCGCGTCTGCGGCTGCTCGATCCGGACCGATTCTTCGATTTCGAGCAATTCCGGCAGGAGGAGCAGGAATACACGGCGCTGGCCGGAGTCATCGACAAGCTGCTCGACAGCCCCCGGCTCGATGCCGATACCCTCGGCCAGCTACAACGTTTCCTGCGCCACGACCGCGCCGATGCGCTGGTGGGTGACCTGAACGACCCGGAGCACGCGGCAGCGGCCCGCAATGCGCTGATCCAGCTCCTGCTGGACCGCCACGGGACCGGCCGCGTACTGTTCCGCAACACCCGTAACACCGTCCATGGCTTCCCCTCCCGCCTGCTGCACGGACGCCCCCTTCCGCTACCGGAGCATTACCGGACCCAAGAGGCTTCGCTCGAAGCCCGGTTGTGGCCGGAATCGTCCAGACCCGACCCGGACTGGTGGCGTCACGATCCGCGCGTGCACTGGCTGCTCGACATCGCCCAGCGCCTCAAACCGTCACGCTCGAAGCTGCTGGTCATCTGCCACCGGCAGCAGACGGCCGTGGACCTGGAAAACGCGCTGAGAACGCTGGGCGGCGTCCGCGCCGCGGTGTTCCACGAAGGAATGTCGATCATCGCCCGCGACCGCGCCGCAGCCTGGTTCGCCGAGGAAGAGGAAGGCGCCCAGGTGCTCGTCTGCTCGGAGATAGGCAGCGAAGGGCGCAATTTCCAGTTCGCCCACCATCTCGTGCTGTTCGATCTACCCCTGGATCCGAACCTGCTGGAGCAGCGCATCGGCCGCCTGGACCGTATCGGCCAACACCACAGCATCGACATCCATGTACCCTACTTCGAGGATTCGGCCCAGGAGATCCTGTTCCGCTGGTATCACGAAGGACTGGACGCGTTCCACCGTCCCGCCGCGGCAGGGGCCGCGGTGTTCGCCCGGCTCGGCGACGAGCTTCGGCGTGTCCTGCTGGCACCTGATACCCATGCCGGCATCACCCTGATTCAGGACACCCGAACCCTCGCCGAAACCATCGAAGCCGAACTCCATGCCGGCCGTGACCGGCTGCTGGAACTCAACTCCTGCCGGCCGGAGCCGGCCAACCGCCTGGTTGAGGCCGTCGCCGCCTGGGACCGGGACACCGCCTTGTGGCCCTGGCTGGAAGCGGTGTGCGATGCCTACGGCGTCGTCGTCGAGGAGCATTCCACCGACTGTTACATCCTCCGTCCCGGGGAACACCTGCGGGTCCCGAAGTTCCCGGAGCTGCCGGAAGACGGCGTGACCGTCACCCTCAACCGGGACGTTGCCTTGGCGCGCGAAGACATGGTGTTCCTGAGCTGGGAACACCCACTGGTGCGAGGCGCCATCGACCTGGTGCTGAACGGCGAGCACGGCAACGCTTCACTCGGCTTCGTATCGCACCCGGCCCTCGCCTCCGGCCAGATGCTGCTGGAAACCTTCCACCGCATCGAATGTCCGGCGCCGCGCCGACTGCAACTCTTCCGGTTCCTTCCGACCACGCAGCTGCGTACGCTGCTCGACCACCGCGGACAGGACCTCGGCCGGATCGCGATGGCGGAGTTCGACGAGCGTCCCCAGACTTTCGAACCCGCGAACGTCCGGGCGTTCGTGCGGAGCCAGAAACCGAATCTGGAAAAGCTGCTGGCCTTGGCGGAAACCCGGGCCGGAACCCGATTGGCCGAAATCGTGGCCGACAGCAGTCGGCGCATGCTCGATGAAATGACGAACGAACTCAAACGGCTGGCCGCACTCCGGAGCGTCAACCCCAGCGTCCGCCAGGAAGAACTGGACAGACTCAAGGACGATGCCGTCGAGATGCACGGATACCTTCAAGCCGCCCGGCTGCGGCTCGATGCCGTGCGACTCCTCATCACCGTGTAGCGCCCATGAAAAAAGGGAGCCTCCGCTCCCTTTTTTTACCCGCCACCTGGCGTCAGTCGGCGCTGACGACGATTCGCCGCGGCTGAATCGCGGCTTTCTTGGGAATCACGATTTCCAACACGCCGTTGTTATAGCGCGCGGATATGCCGTCGGCGTCGGCGGTATCCGGCAGCGAAAACCGACGGTAGAAGCTGCCGTAGACGCGCTCGATGCGCTTGTAGCCGGAACGCTCCGTACGGGCTTCGGTGTTCCGCTCGCCACGCAGCGTCAAAACGCCCTGCTCCATCGAGACGTCGATGTTGTCCGTACTGACGCCCGGGAGATCGGCGAGGAGGACGTACCGGTCGGCTTCCTCCTTGATGTCGACGGCCGGCGTCCATTCGGCCGTCGCTGCGGAGTCCGAACCCTGACGTCCCTCGAAGGAACGCTCCAGTTCACGCTGCAGTTGATTCAATAAACTCCACGGCTCATTGCGGCCGATTGTCATGACGCATCTCCTGTCTTGATGGGGTCTGTCTGCGTTATGGCGCACCCACTGCCCGATTTCAATGGAAGTCTCGCCCGCATTTTCCGGCAACGCCGTCTGATCAGTTCTTGACGCCGTTTTTGTGCACGATGTTGATGCCCTTGAGCAGGTTGAGCGCTTCATTCAGCGGATAGTCCTGCAGGGCGAGCGTGTCGTCGACCTTGTCCGACTCCTTGTCCTTCGCATCCTTCGCCTCGCCGCCTTTCTTGGCCTTGTCGTTGCTCAGATGGCCGGTGAGATCAGCCTCCTTGATGGGGGCGAACTCCGACTTCGCCGCCATTTCCAGCTTGACCCGGGAGATCGGCACATCCGGCGTGATGCCCTCGGCCTGGATCGAACGCCCCGACGGCGTGTAGTAGCGCGCCGTGGTGAGCTTGACCGCGCCGCCGTTGCTGGTCGGGAGGATAGTCTGCACCGAGCCTTTGCCGAAGGTCTTCTCGCCCATGATGACCGCCCGTTTGTGGTCCTGCAGCGCACCCGCCACGATCTCCGAGGCCGAAGCCGAACCACCGTTGATCAGCACCACCATGGGGGCACCGCCGATGACGTCGTTGGGCGTCGCCGAGAAGCGCATCTTGGCATCCTCCACCCGGCCATCGGTGTAAACGATCAGACCGCTTTCGAGGAAAGCGTCGCTGACCGCCACCGCGGCATTGAGCACTCCGCCGGGATTGTTGCGCAGGTCGAGAACGAGTCCTTTCAGTGCCCCCTTCTTCTTCATCTCGTCGATGGCCTCGATCACATTGTCCCCGGTCTTGGACTGGAAACTGGTGATGCGCAGATAGCCGTAGCCATCCTCGAGAATCCGGCTCTTGACGCTCTTGATCTTGATGATGTCGCGGGTGATGGTGATCTTGAGCGGCTGCTCGACGCCTTCACGGACCACGGTCAGCACGATCGGGCTGCCCGGTTCGCCCCGCATCATCTTGACCGCATCGTTGAGGGACATGCCTTTCACCGGCTTGTCGTCGAGGCGGATGATCAGGTCGCCCGCCTTGATGCCTGCATGGAATGCCGGCGTGTCGTCGATGGGTGCGATCACTTTGACGAAGCCGTTCTCCATTCCGACCTCGATGCCCAGCCCGCCGAACTGGCCGGTGGTCCCGACCTTCAATTCGTTGTACTGCTCCTGGTCCAGATAGGTGGAGTGCGGATCGAGGCCCGACAACATCCCGCGGATGGCGTCCTCCAGCAGCTTGTCGTCCGGTACCGGCTCGACATAGTCCTGCTGGATGCGGCCGTAGACCTCGGAAAAGGTCTTCAACCCCTCGAACGGGATATTGACCGCCCCCGCGGGCGTGGGCTTGTCTTCCGCCCAACTCGCCGCCGACACCACACCGACCAACAAACCGATCTTGAGTGCACGCATGCCCGTCACTTTCACCATGTTCAAATATTCCGCAACAAATTCCGCCACAAACTCTATCTCCGGCGCCACTCAATCCTTGCACCACTGTGATGGATCGAGGGCCTGGCCCTTTTCCCGGATACCGAAATACAGGCCCGGCTCCACCTGTCCGCCACTGGAACCGACGCTGGCGATGACCTCTCCGGCCTCCACCCAGTCGCCGACGTTCTTGTAAACGCTTTGATTGAACGCGTATAGGCTCATATAGCCATCGCCGTGATCGACGATGGTAAGCAAACCGTAACCGCGAAGCCAATCGGAAAAGACCACCCGCCCTTCCGATACCGCCTTGACCGGTGCGCCCTCCGGCGCCCGGATCACCACACCGTCCCAGCGACCCGACATCCGCTGGCCGCCGAACTGCGCCACCCGCTCCCCCGCCGCCGGCCAGCTCAACTGGCCCTTGCGCCGCGCGAAGGACCTTGGCGCGGCGAGCGAAGCCGTGAAATCCATGACGATTTCGCGCAGGGAGGATACCAGAGCCTCCAGCCGGTGCTCGCTTTCCTTGAGCCGGACCAGTTCGGCGTCCTTTCCCCGGCGCTCCTCGCGGAGCCTGGCCAGCACCTCCAGCCGCTCCCGCCGGGTTTCATCCAGTTCGACCTTTTCGTGCTCGATGCGTTCCCGCAGCGCCTCGAGACGCCCGGCATCGGCCGCCGCCTCGTCCTGCAGCGCCCGGACCTGGGCGACGTCCTTTTGCAGCGCCTCCAGGCGGGCGTAATGGTCGCGGTTCAGGTAACCGTGGTAGGCCATCATGCGGGCCAACCGCCCCGGCTCATCGATGTTCAGCGCCAGCTTGAGCCATTGCCGGCCGCCCAACGCGTAGGCGGACCGGGCCAGCGAGGCCAAGGCCTTATGCTGTCTGAGCACTGCCTGCTGCAGTTCGGTGAGCCGCCGGTTCGACTCCGCCGCACGCCTGGCCTGAACGGCCGTTTTGTCTTCCAGCAGCCGGAGCGTGTGCACCAGGTCGCCATAGCGCTCCTCCACCCGCCGCAACTCGGCGGACACGCTGCCCTGACGGGTTTCGATCGTCTCCAACTCTTTCTCCGCGGATGCGATCCGGTCGCGAACCGCCTTCAGCCGCGCGGCGGCATCGCCCTCATCCGCGGAAATCGCCTGCCCGGCCACCCAGGACATCAGGAAACCGGCGAACACCGCCAGTTTCATGGGCTGCGGCATCCCGGACGATCCTGCCCGGCCCCTCCCCGAGTCCACGGCAAAGGCACCCGACTGGGAGAGAAAACGGGAACATCGCGAGGCGGCTTTCACGTCGAAAGATCACTGGCAGGCACACGGGGGCGCCGGTTCAACGTATAATCATCCGATTCACCGACCACCGCGAACAAAGTCGGGCATGATAGCCTGATAAAATGCAGGATGCGCGCGAAACCAGGAATCATTAGTCTAACCAATTTTCGGGGTGGCGTCGTGCCTGTCCCTCCACGGCTGGCTGAGGATACCCGCCGCGATACATGCCACTCGGGTGCGAATATCATGCAAACTGACCTCATCACCGACGAATCGGAGATCCGCCGCGCCGCCCACAGCCTGAAGGCCATGGCGCATCCCTTGCGGCTCAAGATCCTCTGCACCTTGAGCAAGGGGCGCATCAATGTCCAGGACCTGGTGGAGCAGGTCGGTACGACCCAGAGCAACGTCTCTCAGCACCTCGCCATACTGCGAGACAAGGGCATCCTAAGTTGCCATCGGGATGCCAACAAAGTCTATTACTTCGTGGAAGACGACAGGATGCTGCAGCTCGTCCGCATGATCAAAGAAGTATTCTGCAAGCACTGAAAGACGCCAGAACGACCGGCGGGTGCCGGCCCCAGACCCCAAAATCCCAATTTTCGAAAAAGTGAGGAAGAAATGACCCGGTTGCTCGAATTTCTCGGCAATCACTGGATGATGGCCGGCGCCCTGCTCGTCGTCACCGTCCTGCTGATACAGGATCTCCTGGAATCGCTGTTCCGCAAGCACAAGGTGCTGACACCGGCCGGTGCCGTCCAGCTCATGAATACGGAAGACACGCTGGTGGTCGACGTCCGCGAGCCGGCGGAATTCGCCGAAGGCCACATCGAAGGCGCCTACCACATCCCCTTGGGAAAGCTCGAAGAACGCGCCTCGGAGATCGCCCAGTACAAGGAGAAGCCGGTCATCGTCACCTGCCAGCAGGGCACCCGTTCGCCCTCCGCATGCAAGACCCTGACAAAGCAGGGCTTCAGCCGGATCTACGAGATGCGCGGCGGCATGCTGGCCTGGAGAGACGCCCATTACCCCGTGACCAGGAAACGCAAGAAATCCTGACACCCGTTTCATTCACCACTCGGCCATTGGCAAAATCATGAGCGAAGAAAACCAGCAGCCCGAAAGACAGTTCGCCATCCAGAAGCTCTACGTCAAGGACGTATCGTTCGAGACCCCCAACTCGCCCGCCGTCTTTACTCTGAAGTGGGAACCGAAAGTCGAGTTCAATCTCGGCTCCAAGGTCCAGCAGCTCCAGGAAGGCCTGTTCGAAGTCAGCCTCTCAGTCACGATCACCGTGAAGCTGGAGGAGAAGACGGCCTACCTGGTCGAAATCTGCCAGGCCGGCATTTTCACGATCAGTGGTTTCCCGGAACAGGAAATGGGACCCTTGCTCGGCAGCTATTGCCCCAACATCCTGTTCCCCTATGCCCGCGAGGCGGTCTCGGATCTCGTGAACAAAGGCGGCTTCCCGCCGATGCTGCTGGCACCGATCAATTTCGACGCGCTCTACATGCAGCAGGTTCAGATGGCCCAGCAGCAGGCCCAGCCGGCCACGCCGCACTGAAGCCTGCCGTTATGCCCATGAGGCACTGCATCAGCGTTCTCGGCGCCGGCTCCTGGGGCACGGCGCTGGCCCTGCTCATCGCCAGGAACGGCGTGCCCACCCTGTTGTGGAGCCACCGCCGGGAACACGCCGAGGCCATGGCGGCAGAGCGCCGGAACGCACATTATCTGCCCCATGCCACATTCCCCGACACCCTGAGCGTGACCCCGGACTTGGCCGAGGCAGCCGCCACGGCCAGCGGTGCCGTGCTGGTCGCGGTCCCCAGCCACGCCTTCCGCGCCACGCTCGAGCTCTGCGCCCCACACCTGCAACCGGAAGCCGGTCTCATGTGGGCCACCAAGGGGCTGGACCGCACCCGCGGCTGTCTGCTGCACGAAACCGCCCGCGAGATCCTCGGCCCGGACCGTGCGCTCGCCGTGCTGTCGGGACCGACCTTCGCCGCCGAAGTGGTCGCGGAACTGCCCAGCGCCATCACTGTCGGCGCCAGCAGCGAAGCCTTCGGCGCCAAGATCGTTTCCTGGCTGCACAACGCCTATTTCCGCGCCTACACCACCGACGACCTCATCGGCGCCCAGCTGGGAGGCGCCTGCAAGAACGTGCTGGCGATCGCCGCCGGCATCTCCGACGGCTTGGGGTTCGGCGCCAACGCCAGGGCGGCCCTCATCACCCGGGGACTGGCCGAGATGATGCGGCTGAGTCTCGCCCTGGGCGCCAGGACCGAAACGCTCATGGGCCTGGCCGGCGTCGGCGATCTGGTACTCACCGCCACCGACAACCAGAGCCGCAACCGCCGCTTCGGCCTGGGGGTGGGCAAAGGCAGGCCCCGTGAGGAAATCCACGCCGAGATCGGCCAGGAGATCGAAGGCATCCTGGCGGCCCGGCTGATCCACGAACTCGCCGGCAGGAAGGGCGTAGACATGCCGATCACCGCCCAGACCTACCGCGTGCTCTACGAAGGCTTGCCGCCAGAGGAAGCCGTGCGCAATCTGCTGCTGCGGGACCCCAAGCCGGAATGGGACCGCTAACGCTCCGAGGCGGATGCCGCGCCCGCGAAGCCGCATTGACGCCAGGCCTCGAAACACACCACCGCGACGGCATTGGACAGGTTCAGGCTGCGCGAGCCCGGTCGCATCGGCAGCCGGATCCGTCGGCCCGCCTCGAACCGGGCGAGCAGCGCCGCGGGCAATCCGCGTGACTCCGGACCGAACAGGAAGGCATCGCCGGGCCGGTAAGTCACGTCGGCATGGCTGACCTCGCCCCGGGTGGTCAGCGCGAATATCCGTTCCGGCGCGACCGCCCCCACGAAACCTTCCCAGTCACGGTGCCGGGCCACCTCGGCCCATTCCCGGTAGTCCAGCCCCGCCCGCCGCAGACGCGCATCGTCCATTTCGAACCCCAGCGGCTCGATGAGGTGCAGACGGGCGCCGGTGTTGGCACAGAGCCGGATGACGTTGCCGGTGTTCGGCGGAATCTCCGGCTCGTACAGCACGACGTGGAACATCGTCCGCTTACTTCACCGGCAAAGCCGGTATCGGCGTCAGCTTCCAGATCTCGCGATTGTATTCGGCGATGGTGCGGTCGGTGGAGAACTTGCCGCTGGCGGCGGTGTTCAGGATGCTCATCCGGGCCCAGCGATCCTTGTCGCGGAAAGCGGCCGCGGCCGCTCTCTGCGCCTCGACATAGCCGGGGAAATCGGCAGCCGTCATCCAGGGGTCGTGAGGACTGCGGATCGATTCGATGATGGGATCGAATATGCCCGGCTCGAATCGGTTGAAAAAACCACTCTCGAGGAGTCCCATGACCCGTTTCAAGTCCTCGTTCGCCTCGATGACCGCGCCGGGATCGTAGCCACCGCGGCGGCGTTCGACCTCCTCGGCAGTCAGGCCGAACAAGAAGAAGTTTTCCGCTCCCACTTCCTCCCGAATCTCGATGTTGGCGCCGTCCAGCGTGCCGATGGTCAAGGCTCCGTTCATCATGAACTTCATGTTGCCGGTACCCGAGGCCTCCTTGCCGGCCGTGGAAATCTGCTCCGACAGATCGGTGCCCGGACAGATCACCTCCATGGCGGTGACCCGGTAATTCGGCAGGAACAGCACACTCAGGCGATCGTTCATTTCGGGATCGCCATTGATCGTTCCTGCCACGTTGTTGATGAGCTTGATGATGCGCTTCGCCATCACGTAGCCCGGCGCAGCCTTGCCGCCGAACAGGACGCAGCGGGGCGTCCAGTCCTGGACATCGCCCCGCTTGATCCGGTCGAACAGATGGATCACGTGCAGCACGTTGAGCAACTGGCGCTTGTATTCATGGATACGCTTGACCTGGACGTCGAACATCAGGTCGGGGTTCACCAGAGTCAACCCCAGCTCGCGGTTCTTGAAGTCCAGCAGCTTCTCCTTGTTGCGCCGCTTGATCGCCATCCACCGTTCCCGGAACGCCGCATCCTCGGCGAACGGCCTGAGTTCGGCCAGACGGGTCAGATCGGCGGTCCACTTGTCGCCGATGGCCTCGCTGATGAGGCCGGCCAGCTCCGGATTGCAGGCGGCCAGCCAGCGCCGGGGGGTGATGCCGTTGGTCTTGTTGTTGAAACGCTCCGGCCACAGTTCGTGGAAGTCCTTGAACAGGCCATGCTTGAGCAGGTCGGAGTGCAGGGCCGCGACGCCATTGACCGAGAAGCTGCCGACGATGGCGAGGTAAGCCATCCGCACCTGTTGTTCATGTCCCTCTTCGATCAGCGACATCCGTGCCAGCCGGTCGATGTCGCCGGGCCAGCGCGCCGCGACCTCGCCCAGGAAGCGCGCGTTGATCTCGAAGATGATCTCCAGCAGGCGCGGCAGCATCTGCCGGAACAGCCGCACCGGCCATTTTTCCAGCGCCTCGGGCAACAGGGTGTGGTTGGTGTAGGCCATGGTGCGGTTGGTGATGGCCCAGGCCTCGTTCCAGGCCAGGCCGTGCACGTCGATCAAGAGGCGCATCAGCTCGGCCACCGCAATGGTCGGATGGGTGTCGTTGAGCTGGAAGCAGTTCTTCTCGGCAAACTCCGAGAAATCCTCGCCGTGGTCCGCCAGCCACCGCCGCAGCACGTCCTGCAGGCTGGCCGACGCCAGGAAATACTGCTGGCGCAGCCGAAGTTCCTTGCCGTTCTCGCTGGCATCGTTCGGATACAGCACCATCGAGATGTTTTCCGCCAGATTCTTGGCGCGGACGGATTCGGCATAGTCGCCGGCATTGAACTCGCCCAGCTTGAATTCGTCAGTGGCAGCGGATTTCCATAGCCTCAGGGTGTTGACCGTGCCGTTCCGGTATCCCGGCACCGGGATGTCGAAGGGTACGGCCAGCACGTCATCGGTGTCGAGCCAGACCACCTGACCCGGCCGCGACACATCGTTGGAGAACTCGGTCCGGCCGCCGAACTTGACCCGCACCGTCAGCTCCGGGCGCTCCTGCTCCCATACGTGACCATTCCGCAACCAGTGGTCGGGCTCCTCGACCTGGTAACCATTGACGATCATCTGGCGGAACATGCCGTATTCGTAACGGATGCCGTACCCCATCACCGGAAGCTGCAGCGTGGCGCAACTGTCGATGAAGCAGGCCGCGAGCCGCCCCAGCCCGCCATTGCCGAGGCCGGCATCGAACTCCGAATCCGCCAACTCTTCCAGTTCCAGACCCAGTTCATTGAGCGCCTGCTGGATGGGCTCCTCGATCCCGAGGTTCAGCATCGCGTTGCTCAGGGCGCGGCCGAGCAGGAACTCCAGCGAGAGGTAATAAGTCCGGCGGCAATCCGCCTGATCGTAGGCATATTCGGTGTTCCGCCAGCGCTCCATGAGGCGGTCACGCACCGTCAACGCCAGCGCCGAGTAGGCATAGTGTACCGAGCGGCAGTCACGGTCCCGTCCCAGAGTGCAGTTGAAATGCCGGCGGATGTCGGCGCTGAGGTTTTTGGCCCCCATTCCCAGACCCGGCATTTCTGTCAGGAGCGCGGTCGGGTTGCTGGTCTTGAACTTGCGCGTGAGCATGGGCGATCACCTCCCGTGTGAGAATCGGATGCGGACCCTTCCTTCGGCAAAACCCGGCGGAAAGGTCCGATGGATGGTACCGACAGTCTGAAGCAGGACGGTTACAACCGTTCAGACGTCAATGTTCAGCTCGCTTATTTTACGGGTCAGGGTGTTCCTGCCGTAACCCAGCAGCTTGGCTGCCTCCTGCCGGCGACCCCGGGTGAATTGCAAGGCGGTGCTGATGAGGATGCCTTCGGCCGAATCGATGGCTTCCTTGGCCACATTGCGGTCGCCACGCCGCAGACGGGCGTCGATCCACTGAGTGAAACTGTCCTGCCATTCGCTGGAGACGGCGACCGGCTCCGGCCGGGCCTTCAGCAGCTCCGGCGGCAGATCGTCGAGGTGTACGTCCTTGCCGGCCGCCATGACCGTGATCCAGCGGCAGGTGTTCTCCAACTGCCGGACATTGCCCGGCCAATCCAGCCGGCACAGGTAAGCCTCGACTTCGGGCAGCAGGGTCTTGGTCTCGACGTTGAGTTCCTGGCTGGCCTCCTTCAGGAAATGCTTGAGCAGCAGGACGATGTCCTGGCGCCGCTCCCTGAGCGGTGGGATGTGGATACGGATGACGTTCAGGCGGTGAAACAGATCCTCACGGAAGCGGCCTTCCGCCACCAGTTGTTCCAGGTTCTGGTGGGTCGCGGCGATGATCCTCACGTCCACCTTGACCGGGGCATGGGCGCCGACCGGAAAAAACTCGCCCTCGGCCAGCACGCGCAGCAGACGGGTCTGCAGTTCCGCCGGCATGTCGCCGATCTCGTCCAGGAACAGCGTGCCACCGTCGGCCTGCTCGAACCGCCCCGCCCGGCGGGCCTGCGCACCGGTGAAAGCGCCGCGCTCGTGGCCGAACAACTCGGACTCCAACAAATCGCGCGGTATGGCGGCCATGTTGAGCGCGATGAACGGCTTGTCGGCGCGGGGACTGTGGCGGTGCAGGGCGCGGGCGACCAATTCCTTACCGGTCCCCGACTCACCGTTGATCAGCACCGTTATGTTCGAACGCGCCAGCCGGGCGATGGCGCGGAACACCTCCTGCATCGCCGGCGCCTCGCCGATGATTTCCGGGGTCTTCTCCGGCAGGCCCTTGTCGGCCGCTTCCCCGGTCGCAGCCCGCTGGCTGTGGGCACAGGCCTTTGCGACCAGATCCACCGCCTCGTCCACGTCGAACGGCTTCGGCAGATACTCGAACGCCCCGCCGCTGAATGCGGACACCGCACTTTCCAGATCGGAATGCGCGGTCATGATCACGACCGGCAGATCGGGATATTTGGCCTGCAACTGCTTCAGCAACTCGATGCCATCCAGACCGGGCATACGGATGTCGGTCAGCACCGCATCCGGCCGGTCCCGATTCAGGGCTTCCATCATGCTGTTGGCGGTGGAGAAGGCACGGGTCTGGATCGACGCTTTTTGCAGCGCTTTTTCCAAGACCCAGCGGATCGATCGGTCGTCATCGACCACCCAAACCTGGAACGCTCGCTTCATGATCCTCCTCCAAAGGCAAAAACAGGGAAAAAACGGTGTTTCCGGGCACGCTGCTGCACTCGATCAAGCCGCCGTGCTGGCTGATCAGCCCCTGTGCGATCGACAATCCCAGGCCCGTGCCCTCGGCCCGCCCGGTGACCATCGGATAGAAAATATGGTTCAGGAGTTCCGGCTTGATACCGGGGCCGTCATCGATGATGTCGATTTTCACCGCCATGCGATGGCGCCGCTCACCGATCGTCACCTGCCGGTCGATGCGGCTGCGGATGACGATCCGGCCGTGCATACCGAGGGCCTGGGCGGCATTGCGCACGATGTTGAGGATGGCCTGGATCAACTGATCGGCGTCGCCGAAGATTTCCGGGATGCTCGGATCGTAGTCACGGACGATCCGGACACCGGCGGGCACTTCCGCCTGCACCAGCTGGGTCACCCGGTCCAGCACCCGGTGGATGTTCAGCCAGGCCTTCTGTGGCAGCTTGTTCGGCCCGAGCATACGGTCCAGCAGGGACTGGAGACGGTCGGACTCCTCGATGATGATCTGGGTATACTCACGCAGCTCGTCCTGCAGCTCCCGCTCCAGGAGCTGCGCCGCGCCGCGCAGCCCCCCGAGCGGATTCTTGATCTCGTGCGCCAATCCCCTGAGCAGTGACCTGGCCGCGTTTTGCTGCGCCAGCAACTGCTCCTCCATGGAAATCCGCAAATGGCGATCCACCTGCTGCACCTGGACCAGTACCCCGGTGGCCTCGTCCTCGGTGATCGGCGAGATGTGCAGATTCACCGTGATCACATGGAGCGGATGAACCAGCGTGACATTGCGCTTGGTCAGGGAAATGCCGGTCTCCATGGCGTGCCGCAAATCCGGCTCGACCGGCTGTTCGCCGCACGGCAATACCAGACGTGCGCGGGCGCCCAGCACCTGACGGGCGCTGACGGCGAGCAACATTTCGCCGGGCATGTTGATGTAGGTCAGGGTCAGCGTTTTATCGAACAGCAGCACACCGTCCCCCAGGTTGTCGAGGATGCGCCGGTAGAAGGAAGGTGTGTCCGATGCCGTCATGCCAGGACCCGCAGCAAGTAATGCGCCATGCCTAGGCGTTCGCCGGGGCCGGCCTTTTCGCGCCCCGCATGGCGTTGAGTCTCGCAACGTGCACGCGATGCGCAACCATGTGCACCGATATGGTGCACCATTCCTCGAGACTTGTCGCGTTCCTTGGGAGATTCGTTGTGTTTCCTGATCGCGGCCCGCCCGCATTGCCGCGCCGAACCGCCACGCTTACCATGCCGGGATTCCGCCGTAATCCGGAGTTTTTTCGTGGAACCCCAAGCCATTTCCCTGGAAGTCTTGCGAGAGAAATATGCCAGACACGGCGAGACCTGCGCCGAGGAAATCTTTGCGCGGGTGGCGGACGCCCTCGCCGCCGCCGAAAAATCGCCGGACGAATGGCGCCCGCTGTTCTTCTCGGCGCTCGAATCGGGGTTCATCCCCGCCGGTCGGATCATGTCCGCCGCCGGCACCGGCATGCAGGCCACCCTCATCAACTGCTTCGTCCAGCCGGTGGGTGATTCGGTATCGGAAGAAGCCGACGGCAAACCAGGCATCTACACCGCCCTGGCGGAAGCCGCCGAAACCATGCGGCGAGGCGGCGGCGTAGGCTACGATTTCTCGGCCATCCGTCCCAAAGGAGCGCGTGTCCACACCACCGAATCGCGGGCTTCCGGACCGGTGTCCTACATGCGTGTTTTTGACCGCTCCTGCGAGACGGTGGAATCCGCCGGTTCCCGCCGCGGTGCGCAGATGGGGATCCTGCGCTGCGAGCACCCGGACATCTTCGAGTTCGTCCGGGCCAAGGACCGGCCGGGGGAACTGACCAACTTCAACCTCTCGGTTGCGCTGAATGAAGACTTCATGCGAGCCGTGGAAACCGACGGGCCATGGGAACTGACGCACCGCGCCGAGCCCTCCCCCGAACAGCAGTGCGAGGGTGCCTACCTGCGCGAAGATGGGCTGTGGGTCTACCGCAGCGTTCCGGCGCGGGAACTGTGGGAACTCATCATGCGCTCGACCTACGACCATGCCGAACCCGGTGTGCTGTTCATCGACCGGATGAACCGGGAAAACAACCTGAGCTATTGCGAACGCATCGAAGCCACCAATCCCTGCGTCACGGCCGACACCTGGGTGATGACAGCCAGCGGTGCACGGCAGGTGCGCGACCTCATCGATCGGCCTTTCGAGGCCGTCGTCGACGGCGAATGCCATCCGACCGAATCGCGGGGCTTCTTCTTCACGGGCGAAAAACCGGTGCTGCGCTTGAGTACCGCTGAAGGGCATACCCTCCGCCTGACCGCCAACCACCCCGTGCTGCGGGTTTCCAGGATGACTCGCCAGCTGCGCGAAACGGAATGGGTGAAGGCCGGAGAGCTCCGCCCCCATGACAAAATCGTGCTGCACGACCACCGCGCCCTGTCCTCTTGGGATGGCGCGCACACCGAAGCGGAAGGCTACCTGATCGGATTGCTGATCGGCGGCGGCACGCTCACACGGGACAAAGCCATTTTGAGCGTCTGGGATGCGGCCGCATCGAAGGTCGCCAACGGCGGCGGGAGCGTCCCCTCCGCCGGCGTCGCCGGTGTCATGCGCGCAGCGGAACTGGCCGCACGCACATTGCCGCACCGTACCGATTTCAACGGTTGGCAAACGACCATGGAGGGACGCGGTGAATACCGCATGGCGACCGGCGCCCTGCATACGCTGGCGCTGGAACTGGGACTGACGCCCGGCGACAAGCGACTCACAGCCCCGCTGGAAACCACATCGTCCGCCTTCCATCGCGGCTTGCTGCGCGGCATGTTCGATGCCGACGGCTCGGTGCAGGGTTCGCATCAAAACGGCGTCAGCATCCGCCTGCCGCAGACCGACCTCGGCAACCTGCAAACCGTGCAACGCATGCTTCTACGCCTCGGCGTGGCCTCCACGATCCATCAGAATCGCCGTCCCGGCGGAACGAAGGTGCTGCCGGACGGCGAAGGCGGTGCGAAGGGACATTCCTGCCAGGCGGCACACGAACTCATCATCAGTGGCGAGAACGTCGTACGTTATGCCGAACGGATCGGATTTGCGGACAGTGACAAGATGGACCGGCTGACCGCCTTGCTGCAGCGATACCGACACACGCGGCATGCGGAACGTTTCATCGCCACCGTGCAGTCACTGGAAGACGATGGCATGGAAGCGGTCTACGACGTCACCGTGGCTGACGTGCATGCCTTCGACGCCAACGGTCTGTACGTGCACAACTGCGCCGAGCAACCCCTGCCCGCCTACGGCTGCTGCTGCCTGGGCAGTCTGGACCTGACCCGCTTCGTCAGCCGACCCTTCACACCGGAGGCGGCGTTCGAGGCCGAGCGCCTCGCCGAAGTCGCCACCATCGCCGTGCGCATGCTGGACAACGTCCTGGATACGACCTACTGGCCGCTGGCGCAACAACGGCAAGAGGCGCAAGCCAAACGCCGCATAGGTCTGGGCTTCACCGGCCTGGGGGATGCGCTCGCCATGCTGGGCCTGCGCTACGACAGCGCCGCAGCCCGCGACATGGCGGCCGGCATCGCCCGGCGGCTGCGCGATGCCGCCTACCTCGCCTCGACCGCACTGGCGCGGGAGAAAGGCGCGTTCCCGCTGTTCGAGGCCGAACCCTACCTCGCATCGCCCTTCGTCGCCGGTCTGCCCGAACCGCTGCGGGCCCGCATCCGGGAATCGGGCATTCGCAACAGCCACTTGCTCAGCATCGCTCCGACCGGCACCATCTCACTGGCATTCGCCGACAACACCAGTAACGGCATCGAGCCCCCTTACGCCTGGACCTACCTCCGCAAAAAACGCGAACCCGACGGCTCCACCCGCGAATTCCCGGTCGAAGACCACGCCTACCGGCTGTACCGGGCAACGGCGGGTGACCGCCCGCTGCCACCGGCTTTCGTCACCGCGCTGGACATCTCCGCGCTCGATCACATGCGCATGCTCGCGGCGGTCCAGCCTTTCGTGGATGCTTCCATCTCCAAAACCGTCAACGTCCCTGCCGAATACCCTTACGCCGACTTCCAGCACCTCTATCTCGAAGCATGGAAAGCCGGACTCAAGGGACTCGCCACTTACCGCCCGAACCCGGTCACCGGGGCCGTCCTGGAAGCCACACCGACCACCGGAATCTCGCGCCCGGAATTCGACGAATCCGACCCCGACCGCAGGCTCCGCCTGGACGAAGTCCCCACGCCCGCCTTGGCCTCCTTGCGCTGGCGCCGCCGACCCCGGCCCGCTGCCGGCAATCCCGCCTGGAGCTATCTGATCGACCACCCGCTGGGATCGTTCGCCGTGTTCATCGGCCATATCGAGGACCACGGCAACCATCCATTCGAAGTCTGGGTCACCGGCGCGGAGCAGCCGCGCGGCCTCGGCGCCCTCGCCAAATCCCTGTCGATGGACATGCGCTCGAACGACCGCGGCTGGCTCAAAACCAAACTCGAAAGCCTGATGAAGGCGCACGGCGACGACGGATTCGACCTGCCCTTTCCCCCCAGCGGACGGCCCGTCCGCGTCCCCAGCCTGGTGGCTGGCTTCGCCCGGCTGATCTACTACCGCTGCGCGGAACTCGGAGCCTTCGACACGCTCGCCGACACCCCCGTGGTGGACGCCCTGATGTCACCCAAAGAACCCAAGACCGGTCCCGACGGTACGCTGTCCTGGACCGTCGACATCCTCAACGTCGCCACCGGTGACGACTTCGTCATGGGCCTCAAGGAACTGGTGCTTCCCAACGGCCAGCGGCGGCCTTACTCGATGTGGCTGTCCGGCGAATACCCCAGAGTCCTCGACGGCCTGTGCAAGAGCCTGTCCTTCGACATGCGCGTCATCGACCCCGCCTGGATCGGCGCCAAACTACGCCAGCTCCTGGACTTCCCGGAGCCGCGCGGCGATTTCCTGGCCCGGATGCCCGGGACCGGTCGCCAGCGGAACTATCCTTCGACCGTCGCCTACATGGCTCAACTGGCGATCCACCGCTACGCCATGCTCGGGCTCCTGGACGAACAAGGACGGCCGCTGCAGGACATGGGGCTGATGGACTATGAAAGCGCCGGCCCGGAGACGGGGGAGGCCAGACCGCCCGTCCTGAAAGGCGCCCGCTGCCCAGAATGCGGCAACGACGCGGTGATACGCCGGGACGGCTGCGATTTCTGCACGGCCTGCGGGGCGCTGGGAGGGTGCGGCTGACGGGACGGTTGCCGGACGACATTTGATGCCGCGCGCTTTCACCACTTCCCGTGTATTTCAGCAATGAATCAGCCATCGGCAACATCAGGTCGAATCACCCATTTCGTGACGCGCATGTTCGCCCGCTGGCCTCTCCTCTTCGCGATGGGCACGGGCGCCCTCTATGCCGGACTGGCATACCTGATCGGATCAAGCTATTTCTTCATCTACGACGATACGGCTCTCATCGACGTCGCCGATGGCAACTCCGTCACGCATATTCTCCACACCTCTTTCACCGGATTCTTCCGCCCGCTGACCCTCTTGGTGGTAAAACTCGAGGCGACCGGCTTCGGCTGGAGCCGCCCTTATGGGTACATCCTCGTTTCGCTACTGATGCATGGCCTGAACGCAACACTTCTGTATGCCATATTACGCAGGCTCGATTTCCACATTGGCGCATTTTTCGCGGCGACGTTCTTCCTGTTGTCGCCGTTCGCGACTGAAACTTTTTTCTGGTTCAGCAGCCAGTTCGACCTGCTCTCGGCATTGTCGACGCTGTTGAGTATCTGGATGCTGCTGCGATATCTGGATTCCGGGAAAACGAGGCACGCGATGGGCGCGGTCCTGTCCTACACGGGCGCCCTGTTCTCGAAAGAGAACGCCATCGCTTTTGTTTCGGTGCTTCTGTCATTGATCCTATGGCAACGGAAAAAAGCGCCGGTGGCCCGGACGGCGGGTCTGATCTCCGCCTTTCTCATCCCGTCCGCCGGCTATCTTGCCATTCGCTCCGCGCTGGTGGGAGCGTTCCATAGCCCTTACGGCAACGTGCTGACCCTGGTGCGGAACTCGGACATCGCCTCGCATCTCGCCTCCTATGCGACGACCTTCTCGGACCTGTCACTGAAAATGCCGGCCCCTCTCTCCCGGCTCGGTGTCGTATACGCCGGAACATTGATCACGTTCCTGGCTGTCGCGCTTTACCGTCGCCCCCGATTCACGGTCAACACCCTGCTCCTGTTTTGTCTGACCTTGTCTCCCGTCATCTGGACAGCCCTCACTCCCGCGGCGACCGCCGACACCCGTTTTCTATATGCGCCGGCGATTTTCCTCATCATTGCGATCTCGGTTGGAATGGAAGCCAGTCTTCGACAGCCGGTCTTCAGCGTAGGCCGGCTCCGGATCGCCGCCCACCTCGGTACCATCGGCACTTTCATTCTGCTGTCCACCGCCGCGCTCAGCACATCGGAACAGGCGGCGATGTGGCGTTTTGCCTACGAAACCGCTCACGGCGCGGTACTCGGCGTCCTGGACGCTGCATGGAAGAATCCTGACGCCACCCTGCGTATCCGGAACCTTCCGCTCCGCCTCACGGAAGGACCTTATCTCGTCAAGCCTTATAATCTGGTTCATTATGCCAAGGCGATCAACCGACCCCTATCCAACCGCCTCGTCTGTGATTCCGTAATACTCTCCTACCATGACCCGGAATTGGTCATATCCGCTGGGCAGTCCGAACTGGGGCCACGCGGAAACCCAAACGGTGCAATCCAGGACATCGTCATCCCCGGCCTTCCGGGGGCCCGATTCTCGCCCAGGGAATGACCGTGCCTTCCTGGTCGAAGCGGAAAGCTCTCATGCCCCGAACTGGTATTACGGGACGGCCCACTGCCTGCGGCCGGAACGGAACCATCGGGTGATCCATGCGGGATGCGCATCGGAAAGGACGAACGACAAGGTAATGTGCGCGTAAGACCAGAAAATGAACTGCTGATAGTAGAAACTCTCGGAAACGGCGCCACCAGCGATGCCAGCCGGCGAAAACAGCATGAACACGACGACCATCACTAGCGAGATGGCGGCGTAGCGCCACAAAGCCCCGTCTCCCAGCCTCTTGAACTTTTCTATCGGATATAGTGACCAGAAGATGAAGTGGTACAGGACTATATGATTAAGATCAAACCTGACGAAGAAGGAAGACAGAACCAGCAACAGACCGAACACCTCAAAAATACTACCATCGATCATGCCCCTTACGCCCAACACAGGACGCAGTTGGCCGAGCCGATAGAAAAACAGAGCGTAGAAAAACAGTAGAACGACGAACAAAAATTCCGGCCCGATCCAAGCCAACTCGGAATAATGACGCAAAAGGACAGCGTAAATCGCAGCGTTGAGAAAGATGGCTGCGACTCGTAAACCGCGACGTCTCTCGGCTTCCTTCGCCGGCAATTTCCGATCCAGAAGATAAACTTCATTGAATACGTGATGCACCCCGAAATACAACAAAAGGGAAAATTGACTCACATACAATGCCGCACCGCCGGACAGGACGATCAGCGCGGGAACGAGAGAACTGGAATCCTTTGCGACGGCAAGAATTCGATGCCTCGAGTAATAAAGCGCGAGCCCATAATGGACGAACGCGATGCTCCAGAAGAGGGAAGACCAAAGGATACCGCTCGTCCGGCTGGCGATCAGTACGGTGATGAAAACAGCGACGATTCTTGTCAACGCATGAATGGGCATCGGAGTCATTCCATTTCGGCGACAACTGGAGCGACGTTTTTCTCCAGAACCGCGGTGTAGCCAAGAGTGATAGGACTGAATTTTCCCACGGAAACCTCATCACAAACCACGGCGTCACCTTGCCCGTCGCGCCTTTTCCATAGCCCGAGGTAGAGTCTTTGTGGCAGGACGATGGTCAGACGGCTCAGTAGTGAGCCCAGAAAAGGTGACGCATTTCCAAGCCGTTCCGACAGTTTCAGCCAGAGCCTCAGCCACAGATAGGTCACGTACATCAAGGCAAAAGCACCCTCGCCACCCTTCTGGCCGATGGCTACGACACGCAACCCTGAGCAAGCCGCGATGTGCCTTATCGCGAATGGCGTAAAACGATAATAATCATGAGGAATCTCGTGCAGGGGGTTGAAGAATGGCGTGCTCATGAACATTCTGCCACCATGCTTCAAAACCCGACTGCATTCCTTCATCGCAAGAAAAGGATCATGGAGATGCTCGAATACCTCCGTGCAGAGAATGCAGTCGAACGCTCCGTCGCCGAAAGGGAGTCGGTGCAGAGTCCCCGCGACATCCAGACCTGCGATGCCGTGAGGAGATCCGGGTATGTCTATGCTCACGACGGACGCGAAAAACTCCTTGTAAACCGGCAGATAAGGCCGGGATCCCGCCCCCGCGTCCAAAAGCCTGCCGCTGCCGCCCCTTTCGAAGTATCGTTCGAGAAAAGCCACCAGTTCCTGGAGAATGATCTCGTCGATGAGCAGGCTGTCCGGCCGCTGCCGCTCGTCGACATGAAAGCGGCCATTCGCCGCTTTGATCACCAGCTCATCCATCGGGGTTGGATCCTCGCGATTCATCAAAAACGGCGCCAGTCAGCATTTCGTTCAGACAACCGTCAAACGCCGTCAGCATGGCACCGACACTGAAGTAGTCCGCCCTGTCGAGCCCGGAACGCACCATGGCGGAACGGCGCTCATCGTCGGACAGCAGGGTGACACAGCGATCCGCAAGTGCGCGGGCATCCCCTACCGGCACAAGGAACCCATTTTCCCCGTCGCTGATGATCTCCGCTGGCCCCGACGGACAATCGCTCGCCACTACCGGGACTCCCAAGGCCATGGCTTCGACGATCACATTGCCGAAGCCTTCGAAGAACGAGGAAAGAACGAAAATATCAGCTTGTGCCATGTAGGGAAAGGGATTCTCCCGGAATCCCACCATAACGACATGCTCCCTGATTCCAAGGTCGGAGGCGATTCTCTCGATGTCCTGGCGAAGTTCGCCGTCTCCCACCAGAACGAGCCTGGCGGGACGACGGGCCAGAACATCCTTGAATGCCGCGAGGAGCGTGGGAAAGTCCTTTTGGCTGCTGAACCGGCTGGCGGAAACGATCCAGCTTCGGTCCTTGGTCAACTCGATCGGCTGTTCGGCTTTGCGCCGGACGCCGCAGACGTCGATACCGTTGTAGATGACCTTGAGCCTGCCAGGCTGCGCTCCAAACGTGTCTACCAGGTCTTCGAACACACCGTACGAGGGGACGATCACGCGGTCTGGCAGAGTCAGGCAACAGTGAATGACCCAACGTTCCAGCAGTGTCGGCTTCCTGCCGACACGGGTGAAATAGCCGGTGAGGCTGCCCAGAATGGTGCCCGCCAAGGGAATACGAGAAAAAAACAGCCTTTTCGCCAATGAGGCGAAAAACGTGCCGTTATGCATGATCGAAAGCACCAGGTTGGGCCTTTCGCGCCGCACGACCGATCGGATCGCCCAGGCATAGCGCAGGCCGTTGCCGACCGACAACCGGTAAGGCTGGCCGCACCGCCAGTCGTCGAACAGGTAGAGCCGGATGTCGCATCCGCGATAAAAGTCCGCGATGGCGGATTGGGTCAGCAAAACGCAGTCGAATCCCCGCAACCCCGCCAGTAGATTGAAAACGACGGTCTCGGCCCCGCCGATCACATCGGCCGGCAATATCACCAGCAACCGGGGCTTCCCCGCCGGCACGCGGGAGCTCATAAGAAATCCGTGTCGCCCATCATCAGCCACCAGCGATCCTGCAGGCGTTCGACGCTGCGGCCGTCGGTCCAGACGTTGGTCGGAATTCGGATATCAGTATCGGTGGCCACGCCTCCGCCGTGAACCAGGCACCGGGCATAGGAGGAGGATATCCAGGCGGTGACCACGGACAACGAGCGACGGGCGGCGGCGGTCCTGGCGGCATCAACCAGCAGGGGAATGCTGTTCAGCGGTGCCAGCATATCCATGAGCTTGCATTCATTGTTGTCGCACCGAAGTATCGCCACCCCCTGGGGACGCCCGGTCAAGCGGTCACGCACCACGAGAGCCTCGTAGCGATGCACGGGGTGGTGCTGGTAGCGGTATCGGACATAGGCGGGATCCCGGAGCACGAGCACCGCGTCCGGAAGATCCGCGGCCATCTGGCCCCATAGCCTCGCAAGCAGACCGTCATCGAGTTCGGCAACGTCGCTCAGGGTGGCCGCGTATCTGACCCGGAAGCTCGGGTACGGCGTCCAGCGCACTTCCGAAATCCGGCCGACTTCGCCATAGAGCCCCAGCCGCTCGGCAACCCGCATGGCGCGGTGATTCGGAAAACCGAAGGCCAGCTCGTGCTCGTCGTAATAGCCGAAATGGGTCTCCAGGAACGCGCTGGCGACCTCGAAAAATACTCCCTTTTTCGTCATCAGCCCCCGCTCCCCCGGGACCACCATCACATCGCATACCTGCAATCCCTCGACGATTCGACCGTTGATGGCAATGCGACGGGACGTCGCCCCATAATGTGCGACGATGTGCCCGTTCCTGCGGGCGACGACGGCCCGGCCCCGGCCTTCGCCGTACTTCCATTGCCATAACTCGGGACTCATCTCGGCTGCGAAAGCCTCTTTGAACAGCGACAGGCATCCCGGCAGGTCTTCGGGCGTGGATTCACTCAGCCGCCAACGTGCCGCCGTCGTCTTCGCCAGGACGGTTTGCGCCGGCCCGTCACCGCGCGGGAGGGCGACATGACCGGAGAACCCGGAATGCGCAGCCAGCGCCTGCAGGTAACGGGCCTTTTCACGACATCGCGCAGGACTGCCGTCCTTTTCGGCACCGAGTTCCAAGATCAGTGAGCCGCCCTTCCGTAACAGCGAGTGCGCGTGCGAGAGGACCTTCAGGGGCGGAGCACTCCACCCCTGCAGGTCGATCCAAAGACACGAAGGGCGATCATCCCTTTCCGGTTCCGATGAGGTGGGCGCACATTCAAAAAATTCCGCGGGAGAGAAATGCCGGACGCCAGCCCTACGCGCACGTTGCCGCCGCGGCGCCTGCCCGACCCACCAAACGGAACCGGCCTGGGACGAAGACTCTTCCCGGAACATACACATGGCCGCTGGTGAACCCAACCGGGAACGCGCGGAGTCTGGGTACTACCGGGCAGCGACGGTCGGTACCGTCGGCGAGACTGCGGAGGCGGGAGCGCCATTCACCGACCATCGCCGGGGAAGGCTGACCACCCCCTGTTCCAAGCCGTCCTGCACCACCTCCAATTCCGCGGCGTGTTCGATGCGATCGTAAAGGTGGATGCCCTGTTCGCACAGCAGGAAAACGTTCACCCAATAGGCACCTTTCAGCAGGGGAAAACGGGGAAACGAGAGCTCGACCTCTCCGCTCCCATCCGGGCGACGACTGATCGTCAGACCATCATTGGACGTCGAAGCACTGGTCACGGCCCAGCCGTTGGATCCCGTGATGGTCAACCCAACGCTGGGGGGTGGCAGGGCCGGGTCCGACGCGAACCCGACAGCAACCGTCAAATCCGTCTGGCCACTCCGCACCGTGAGTTTCCGGCCCTCGACGCCATCCGCCTCCACTTCGACTTTGGTGAGCCGACCCACACCACTTCCCGCCACCGCAGCCGGCGCCGGCTGATCCGGCGTTCCGCATCCCTCGCCCCCCCCGCCCAGAAACTCGGCGTAAGCACTGACCACCCGCGCAGGTTCTCCGTCCATGACGAGCCGGCCATGATCCAGCCACAACACCCGGCTGCAGATGGCCTCCACCTGATACAGGGAATGGGAGCAGAACAGGATCGTCTTGCCGGCATCCTTGTAGCCGATGATCCGTTCGAACGACTTCCGCGCAAACGCCCCGTCACCCACCGAAAGCGCCTCATCGAGAATCAGAACGTCCGGATCGGCGGCCGTTGCCACCGCGAACGCCAGACGCATATACATGCCGGAAGAGTAAGTCTTCACGGGCTGATCCATGAATTCGCCCAGTCCGGCAAACTCGACGATCCCGTCGTACAGTCGATCGACCCGTTCACTGGACAACCCCATGACGGAGGCGCCCAGATAGACGTTCTCGCGGCCGGTCATGTCCGGGTGGAATCCCGCCCCCAGTTCCAGCAGCGCCGCCACATGCCCGTTCACGCGGATATCTCCCGCGGACGGCGTCAAGGTCCCGGCGATCAGTTTGAGCAGAGTACTCTTGCCGGCACCGTTCGTCCCTACGATACCGACGACTTCGCCATGGGCGATCTCCAGACTCAGGGGATGCAGCGCCGTCCATTCGCGATGGCATCGAGTCTTCGTGAAAACCTCCCACAACGTCTCCCACGGATGGTCGTAGGAGCGATAGCTCTTGGCCACGTTGTGGAGGAGAATGGCCGTCATACCGCCTCGCGTATGTGGGGCTCGCCGCGATGGAACAACACCCAGGCAGGCCCGAGCGACAGCAGCCAAAGCAGCAAGGGCCGGATGAAGTTTCCGGCGGTCACCGGCAGACCGTGTATCCAGGACTCGAACACCGCCATCACGTCCGCCAGCGGATTGACCACCAGCAGTTCCCGGAATTCCTGCGGCAGCATTTCCGGAAGATACAGGATGGGTGTCAGATACAGCAACATATTGAGCGTAAAGGGGAATGCTTGGCGCAAGTCCTTCACGAAACAGCCGAGCACGGCGAGAAGATAGCAGGCTGGCATCAGCAAGACGAGCAGTCCCGTCATCAGCAAAACGGCCTGGACCGCCGCACCAGGCCCTGCCAGCAGTCCCATCGTTGCCGCGTAGATCGGGGTGTAGACCAGACAACCCGACAATCCGGGCAGCAACGGAAGCACCTTCAGCGGAAAAACCGTGCGCTTGTAAAGGCTGCTGAATTCCGTGAGAACGGACAGACAGCGATTCAACGTGTCGCTGATGAACAGCCAGGGCAACATGGCGGTAAGAAAATAGTCGATGAACGCGACTTTACCCGGCACCCTGAGCCGGAGGACGAAATCCAGCAGAAACCAAAACGCCACGACCTGCAACGCCGGCTGGGCGAGCATCCATACCCAGCCCAATACCGTCCCCCGGGTACGGCCAATGATGTCCCGCCGCACCAGCAGACCCAATAACTGCCGCTCCCGTGCAAGCACGCGAAAAGGGCCGAGCAGACCCGCCCAGGTCATGGCCCCGAAGCGGGAAAACCTCTGAATCGGCGCTACGCCCGACATGGTGTCCGCAAGGCACCTCAAGCCGAAAGCCGTGACCTGGAACCACCTCAAGGACGGGGGGACGGCGAAGCCCCACCCTTGGCGGATTTGGACCGTTCGCCGTGATACCAATTGCCGTCCACATATGTCCAATAATCGACGATCGAAGGCCCCACCAGCGCTTTGCCCTGCATGGCCGGATGCATCACTTCCGTATCCAGCTTGATTTCCGCCTTGTCTCCGGTGATCCTCACATCCGTGATGCTGTAACCGACGATTCGTAGCGTCGAAAACTGGGTCCGCGACATCTGGTCGGGTCTCAGCCTCCCTTCCACGGTTGCCGTCTCCATCGAATACAATGTCTGCAAGTCATTGATCTTACGCGCATCCCAATACGCTTTCACCCTTTCGCGAAGCGCAGCCTCTCCTTCCGCCCCGGCTGCGACACCCACCGACGTCACGACCGCCAGCCATACGCCAGCCGTCCATACGACCCATCTACGCACCATCACCATGCCTCTCAACGAAGATTACCGACTACCGGGAAAGTAATGCCCCATACGGACCGCCGCACGCCGGTCGGTTCATACCGGGCCATCCTGCGCGACCGCTCCCGGACGAATACACGAACCCGCTTTGCCGCCGATTCGACACGAACCGGCGAAACGCGCCCGCCTGCGCGTCTCCCGCAAGCGCGAGAGACGGTTAGAGTGACGCACGATTGGCGAGCAACCGCGCTCCACACGACATCTCCCCCGAGCCACACCCTGCAGGCACCGAGCATGCGCAACCGCCGGGAGCGAACCGAACATGCGGAACAAGAGCCCGCCGGCCACCGGCTCCGTCCTCCAACCCCAGAAATGGGCCCGTTTTCCGGACCCGATCAGGGGAACACACCCTTCGGGAACAAAGGCTTCAGCTCCTCTTGAACGATTTCGATCTTGGCGTGCTTGGCAAGATCCCTAATGTAGGCATCCCGCAACCTGGCCTGCTCGGCGCCCCGCATGCGTTGAATCACCTTGTCCCGGACATTGACATACGGCGTGATCAGAGCCTTACGCACATCCGTCAGCATCAGGATTTCGTAACCGGCCGGCGACTCGATCACTTTGGTGTGTTCGCCAACCTTCAAATTACGCACGGCCTCGGTCAGCCAGGGATCACCCTCGCGCGGCAGAAAACCGATATCGCCCTGCGGCGGTTTGGCCGAAGGATTTTCAGTCAGCTCTCCCGCCACCTTCGGGAAAGGCTCGCCCGCCTCCAGCCTCCGCAAGGCGGCCTCGGCCCGCTGGCGTGCGGCGGCCTTCTGCTCGGCGGTCGCATTGTCCGGAACCCGGAACTGGATCTGGCTGATCCGGACCATCTCCGGAATCCCGTAGTCGTTCTGGTGATCGAGATAATATTTGTAAACCGCGTCTTCTTCCGGCACCGGCGGCAGCGGGAAATGCTCCTTGGCGAGCTTCTGGAACGCCTCCCCCAGCTCGGCGGCCGTGGCATCCTTCTTCGCCAGCCCTTTCTTGATGATGTCATCCTTGAGCAGCTGATTGCCGATGATCTCGCGGATCACTTCCGCCTTGCCTTCGTCCGTCATCGACTTCTGGACGTAGGCCTGGTTCCGCTGAAGGAAGTTCACATAGTCCTGAACGGTCACCTCCACCCCATTGGTCTTGAACATCACGACCCGCTGGGGTTTGACGGGAGCGCCCTGTTCCGCGGCGGCCTTGTCCTCCTTCGCCGCCGGCGCCGGTTTTGCGGCTGCGCCGGCGTACGACGCCGCACCCAGTCCCAACCCGGCCACCAATACACCCAATGCAATTTTCACCTTGTTTGCTCCTTCGACTCAGTTCAACACAAACCGCGCGGCGGAAAGTTCTTCGAAATGCTCCCACAAGGGTCCGTAGACGATCCACGCGCCCGGGGGACCCTTGCCCCGCCCGACGACGCCGTCCAGCCAGCCGTCGCCGTCCAAATCCTCGAGGACGATATCCTGGCTCCCTTCACTGGAACCGACGGGCACGCTGCGCATCGGCACGGGCGCCTTTCCATCCCAGCGATCGGGAAAACGATAAAGCGTGACGGCGCCGTACCCGACACCGAACAGATAACCGAACCCGTCCTTGTCCTTGCTCCAGGCGAACCGTCTCAGCCCCATATCGGTCGGAAACGGCAACGCCGCCGTCTCCTGAAAGTTCCCGTGACCGTCGTTCAGCAGCACGTGAATCACGAAAGGCTTCGATTGGTTGGGCACCAAGAGGTCGATCGCTCCGTCGCCGTTGAGATCCGCCGACAGGACGTCCCAAGGCGCGCCCGAACGGAATTTCGCGACCAGCTTCGGCTTGATCGCCCCTTCGGGGCCGGGATATTCCAGCATCAATACTTCCTGCGTCGTGTTGCTGGCGAACAGCAACTCGTCGACACCATCGCCATCGACGTCCACTGGACGCACCCACTCCGCCCGACGTATCGAGTGCTGCTTTTCGCTGAGCGCGACCTGGACCTGCTCGGCCTCCTGTATCCGGGCGGCATTGAAGTTTTTCAACAATACCAGGAAATCCTGCCCGAAGGGGGTGAGTGCCACGCCGTCCCCCCACCCCGGCCAGCGGAACGATGCGACGTGACGGGGTACGGGCACCTTCAGCTCTCCGGTCTGACGGAGACTGCCACCGGGGCCCGGCTCCAGGACGAGGACCTTGTTCTGTCCTTCCGCCGCGACCAGGTAACGCGGACGGGCGCCGGATAGGCGCAGGAGGTCGCCCGGATGAAATCCGACCAATGACTGGCGCTCGCCGGCCTGGAACACCCGCCCCTCCCGTTGCAGAAAGATCTGGACGTAATTGTCGCCATGGGAGACGAGCGCGATGTCGGGACGTCCATCGCCATCCACGTCGTCAACCAGAATGTCGAAAGGCGAATCCGCGAACGGCAGCGACTGGTGAAACGAACTCGTATCCTCGCTGCCGACCGACGCCGCCTTTCTCGAGGCGCAGCCACCCGACAAGAATACGCTCAGAGCGACCACCAAGGCCAAGATGATACGGGACATAGCAACCACAATACCCTAGGTTCGTGAATGAGAAACAACCGTCACTGGCGCGCAGTGCCGACCATCGGAAAACCTTCGGCACGAAGCCCGGCCTGCCCGAAGGGCTGCGACGGATCCCATTGCGAGGAACTCGAGCAACCGAACTCCGAGCAACTGGCAGCGAAGATCGACCGATGGATTCAATCGAACTGGAAAGCCCGGACACGGGCGGATGACATTCTTCCGGGAAGAATAAAGAACGGCGTGCGGCAAGCCGCACGCCGTATGCTTTCTCGGCCGCTGAGGCCGGCTCCACCGGCCGGCCCCACAACCCCGCTAGATTACGGAGCCTGGCTGAAGAGGCCGCGATCGTGGCCCAGCGCGGTCTCGAACGGAATCAGGCTGATGTCCGTCGGGACCCAGTCGCCGGTCGCAGGATCGGTCTCCAGAGTCACGAAGTACTGCAGAGGAACCGACCAGGCCACTGCCGCCGATTCCGGCGCGCCGATGCCGGTATCGACCAGCTCGGGCAGATACAGCTTCATGAAACCACCCTGAAGCAGCTGTTCCAGAGCGATGGCGCCATCCGGATCGGTGACGGGGGTCGCCTGGTACGGCGGTACGCAGAAGATCTTGTCCAGACCGAACGGCTTGCCGGTGTACGGATTCTTTCCGTAGATGAATTTCGGCACCGGCCAGGCAACCGGAAACTGCGCGTTCTTGCCGGCAGTCACGTCGGTCTGCGCCCATACCAGGTTCAGCTGATAGGGAAGGTCGATGCTGTCCGAGCACTTCTCTTCCTTGTCGTTGTAGATGTCGACGCCCAGCCCGCTCCATTTACCGCCTGCGTTACGGTCGTTCCACACGACGAGCAAGGTCGGAACCTGCAACGCATTGATCAGGTTGAAGTTGCCGATCGGCACGTTGCGGTTGCCCAGGGTCAGATCGACCACGGTCACGTCACTGCCGTTGCCGTCCGACCAGTTGGTACGGATGCCGGCGACCAGCGGCGATGCGATGACGCTCTGGTTCACACCGGCCTCGATCACGCTGTTTTCGACGGTGGGTTTCTTGCTGCCGTTGTCGGCACCGTCACTCATCGGCATGACCGGGATCTTGGCATCCACGATGCCGATGACACCACCGGTATCCGGGTTGGCGCCTGCGCGGACGCCGGCGAACATCCAGGCTTCCGCGAAGAAGCTGAAGTCGGCGTCGTCACCGCCGGCACCGGCTTCGGTCACCAGCACCATGTAGCCGGGGAAGCCGTCGAATTCACCCTGCTTGCCGTTCTTGCGAACGAACGCACCCCAGTCCAGCACCGCCACGTCTTCCGGCGTGACGTCGATGGTGCCGTTCAGGCGGTGGACGCTCGTCTGGTCCATGAAATACCAGTGAACGGTGTTGGAGGGCACCAGATCCGGATCCGCGGGCTTCTGCTTGCCCGGCTTGTTGATGGTGCCATTGGTCGGCGAAGTGTGGATCGCGGTATAGAAGTTCGGGATCACGTCGTTACCGACCGACATCGGCACGGTGAGCTTGATCACGGTGTTGATGCCGAAGATGGTCGGATTGTTGTCGAATACGCTGCTCGACCACAGAACGAACGGTACGAGGTTCGCTTCACCGGCTTCGGTTTCGCGCACCGCATGAGCCGACATGCTCGTCGCGGCCAGAGCCGTGAACATGCCCGCTGCGATAGCGGTCTTTTTGAAGTTCATACTCATTAGAAGATCTCCCTTTGAAGTCGACAGTTAACCCAGGAAATGGAGCACCCCAATCCTTTGCCCTAAAACTGCTTGAGACCAGGGCCAAGCCAGACGTCCAGGACGCCCTCCGGGAATTATGAACGTTTCGCCGCTATTTGCCAAACACGACAGGGGCCCACGCATTCCCGCAGCTCCATGCGAGGGATAAGCTAAGCCGCGTGGCGCACAGTGTCAAGCTTTTTTGTCGCTAAACTATGACTGTTTTGTTGTAAAAACGAGATAAGCGAGACGGCGCTTCCGCACCCGGCAGCCTCACCCCTTGCAGAACGCGGCCAGACACCCGCCGGCACATCCATAAGCCCGGTGGAACGCCGCAGGGCGCACTGCTCGTCACGCGCCCCCTCGACCTCGAAACCATGCCCCACCCGCCCGAGTCAGCACCAAGGACCTCCTTCCAGCGCGGCACGCAACACCATGAAATACAAACATGTTCACAGTCTCTCTTCCCCCCGATTTCAACGCTCCGCCCTAAGGTGCTAGCATTTCGGGCAAGTTGCCACGGGAATGTGCCATACCACAGACGAAGGACGAAAGGCGCAGATCCGCGCCCGCCGCCCCTCCCAATCACCCAGTTCGTTCATGCAGTCCTACGAACCAGACTTCATCCCCTACACGGCGCTTGCTTCCATCGGACCCGGCCCGGCGATCGTGTTCGCTCCCCACCCGGACGACGAAGTGTTCGGCTGCGGGGGCGCCATCATGCGCCATGTCTCGAACGGCGATCCGGTTCGCGTCGTCATCGTCACCGACGGCGCCTATGGCGCTCCCGCCGAATCCGGTGACTATGCCCAGACACGCCGACGGGAGAGCACCCAGGCCGCAGCCATCCTTGGCTACGGCGCGCCGGAGTTCTGGAACCTGCCCGACCGGGGTCTGGAATACGGGGAGCGGCTGATCCAACGCATACTCACCGCAATGGAAGACCATGCCGCGGAACTCGTCTACGCGCCGTCCTGGTGGGAGGTCCATCCCGACCACCGCGTGCTGGCGTTGGCGGCGACGGAGGCGGTACGCCGCTGCACCCGGCCGCTCCGGCTGGCGATGTACGAGGTCGGCGTGCCGTTGCAGCCCAATGCCCTCCTCGACATCACCGATCTGGCGGAACGCAAGGCCTCGGCCGTCGCCTGTTTCTCCAGTCAGTTGGCGCAGCAGGACTACGATGAGCAGATCGCCTCGCTCAACCGCTTCCGCACCTATACGCTGCCTCGAACCGTCCGGGCGGCCGAGGGCTATCTCGTCCTCGCCGCGGAGGAACTGAGAAACCGTATCCCCCGCATGATGACACAAAAGGACCGCCTGGCGGTGCGCGGTGAAACCGGCGACACGGCCGCGACACCCCTGGTCTCCGTCATCATACCCAGCATGGACGGGCCGCGACTGAAAGAAGCCCTCGACTCGGTCGCGCTGCAGACTTACCCTCGCATCGAAGCCGTCGTGATCGATGCCAAAGGCGAAGGACATACACCGCTGCCCCGCTGGTGCGGCCGCTTCCCGCTCCGCTTCATTCCTTCGGACGTTTCCCTGTCACGCGGCCGGGCCGCCGATGTCGGACTCGAGCATGCCGGGGGCGATTATTTGGTCTTCCTCGGGGAGGAGGATGTTTTTCAGCCCGGCGACGTCGCTTCACTGGTAGCGGAAGCCGCGCGCAAGCAGGGAACCGGTTTCTGCTCCCATGCCGACAGGCGAATGACGGTTTTTTCGGGAGGCGTCGTCGATGGGTCGCCCCGGACCGGCAAACCAGGGAAGCCAGCCTTCCTCCCACTTCACGCGGTCCTGTTTGATCGGTCTCTGGCCGAACTGCGATGCCGCTTCGACGGCGACGCGAATGTTCCGGAAGACGGCGACTTCTGGGACCAGGCGATGCAGCACGTGGCAAGCATTCATCCGCGTGCATGCCGTCACGGTCACGGACTCCCGGGTGGCGAGGCGGGCCGTCATACCATCGTCAGACTCCCGCCATGGACCAGCCCGACGCCGTTGCCCCCTGGCGCCTCTCTGGCTCGGACGCCCCATCCGAACGAGCGGGACTCATTGCGCCGACGGATTCAGCGGGCAGGACGTAGAATATACGAAACCCTGCCACGCGGGTTGACCGATGCCTTGGTCCGTACAGCCTATCGCATTTGGGCCCGACTCTCGTCGGATTCGATGATTACCAACGACGGGAAAGGGACTTAGGCTCCGGCCAATCCGATCACTGACCACGTCACACCGCTCGTACGCGTTTTTTCATGTGGATCCAAGAAGGCGTTGGCGGAAGGGAGGAGCCACGATCACGCCCGCAGCGATGCGCCGAAGCAACCACCTCGACCTGGACTGATCGCCACTTCCAATCCGTCTATTGTCATCAGGACCGTTCCATGCCGAAAGAATCCGGATAGGGGAAAGAACAGCCAGACCAGGGCACTTCCGAATCAATAGATAACTGGGCGACCGAGCGAATACAGTACAACCCTATCATCCCTCGGTGCGAAAAATTTCTCACTGCAATGATTCCGCCACACTCAGCCCGGAAGATCTCATCCACGACATGGCGCCAAAATTTGTATCGAAGACAACGTAAACATGACCCACACCCGTATACATTCAGATCGCCGCCGACCGATAGTCGTCCGGCTCCATGCCCGAACCATTGACTCAACAGAGTCATCGGCACGGTGACCCCAGACCGATATGGCACAAACCGATCACTAAAATGCACCAGTGAACCAGCAGCCATCCACGAGCTTTTTTATAGCATGGAAAATAGGCTGTTTTTTCATAGAAAACTTGTTTACGTCCGATCATCGGAAGCAGAATGAATAATACTCCTGTTGAACCAGTTCGCCTGACCCCTGACAACCCACTGGTTTCAGTGGTAATACGAACGAAGGACCGCCCCAAACGTCTCGCAGAGGCCGTACGAAGCGTACGCGAACAGACTCACCGCCCATTGGAAGTGATCGTCGTCAACGACGGCGGATGGCCCTTGCCCGAGGAGGCTCTCAAGGAGCAGGCCGGTGACGTAGAACTCATACTGATTCAACTGGAACAGAACCAAGGCCGCTCCATCGCCGCCAATACGGGACTGCAAGCCGCCACGGGACGCTATCTGTGTTTTCTCGATGACGACGACAGGTTCCTGCCGGACCATATCGAACTTCTATCCTCTTGCCTGGAACACATAGAACACCGGGTGTGTTATTCCGACGCCGAGCTTTGCTGGCAGGTTTACAATGTCGAAACAGGTGAATTCGATATCGTCAATCGCCAGGTATTTGGCTCGCGAGACTTCAACCTCGCCGAACTGCTCTGTGGCAACTACATTCCGCTAAACACCCTTCTTTTCGATCGACAGGTCTTACTGCAGGTTGGGGGGTTCGATCCGCAGTTCGACATTTACGAAGATTGGGACCTCCTGCTGCGTGTCGGCAGCCTCTACCCTTTCTATCACCTGCCTCGTGTGACCGCACAGTACAACCAATGGAGCAAGGATCATCAAAACTTTTACAACCATTTTTCCCAAACCGGCCAGGCTCCCCTCTTACACATTACCGGCTACGACAGGCTCATCGAAAAAAACCGCCATCTTTTCAGCGCTGATGCGGCTAGGCATCTGCTGTCCGTCATCAACCGCCTGCGGACCATCGAGGCAGAACTTGCTCAACGCGATGCCGTCCCGGCCGAATCCCCTCTAACCCGACTGACGGCACAACTCGAGCAAACGCTCGCGACCATCGGTCCATCCTTTGCCACGCTCGAAGGACGTCTCGCCGATCTCGACGCCTGCCAACGTGACGCCCTGGTTTCGGCCACATCCAAACTAAATGAGGGTGTCAGCGACCTCGACGGGCTGCGCTCCCAGGTCGCTCACCTCTGCATGGAATTCGAAAACGCCTCGGGGAAGATCGATACCAGCCAAGCCGAACTGCAAAAAACCGCGACCCTGCTCGTCCAGACTCAAAACCTGCTAGAGGATTATCGAAAAGAAATTGCCCGAACAACCGAGCTCAATCGACTCATCTCCGAGCGCGACAGCGAACTCCAAACGCTCAGGCAGACCATCGCACGGAACGAGGCGGAAATCACCGCACTTCATAAAGAAAGGAACGAGGCTAACGCGACGATCTCCGCCCTCGATGAAAAGGTCGCTCACGCGGAGGCAGAGAAGGCTTCCTTGCATCAAATCATCGCCCAAACCGAGGCCCGGCTCGCTTCAGTCTACGGCTCGACCAGTTGGCGTATAGCCGCGCCACTACGCGCCGTCTCCGTGGCCGTGAGATGGCTCTTACGAAACACCCGCCGAGCGTTCCTGCTGATGTGGTGGCTGTGTACCGGCCAATACGCCAGGGCAACAAACCACGTTTTCCCCCTTCTTTGGCGTCACGTGCCGCCCCGGCTAAAAATGATCATTCCGCCCCGTCTCGCCGGATCGGTGAAACGCCGCCTTCACCTGGCTGATGTCACATGTCCCCGGCCCCTGGAAAATCAGCCAGACAACTCTCCCCCCGATACCGCCGCGGAAGCACATGTGCCATTGGATGTCCCGGAACGACATTACGTCGACCTATCGTCCGAACCGGTCGCGCATACACCGATCAAGGCGATAGCTTTCTATCTTCCCCAATTTCACACCATCCCGGAAAACGATAAATGGTGGGGAGAAGGTTTCACCGAATGGACCAATACCCGCAAAGGCAAACCCCTGTTTGACGGGCACCATCAGCCACGCGTGCCGTTGCATCTCGGCTACTACAACCTCGAAAACATCGAGGTGTATGCCCAGCAAGTACAACTCGCCAGGAAAGCCGGACTTTATGGGTTCTGCTTCTATTTCTATTGGTTTGGCGGCAAAACGCTGCTAGAAAAGCCGCTATTGAATATGCTTGCCAACCCGCAAATCGACCAGCCGTTTTGCCTTTGCTGGGCCAATGAAAATTGGACACGCCGATGGGATGGGCTCGATGATGACATTCTAATAGCGCAACATCACAGCGAAGAAGACGCCATTGCTTTCTTGCGCTACATAAACACCTATTTTTGCGACGACAGATATATAAAAATCGACGGAAAACCGTTACTCCTCGTCTATCGACCGAGCATCATACCCGACATCACCCACATCCAAGAAGTGTGGAGAAAGCATGCGACCGAACTCGGGTGGCCCGGCATTTACCTCGTCTCCGCGCAGACCTTCGGCCAAAAGGATCCGCGCGACTTCCACTTCGACGCCGCGGTCCAGTTTCCGCCCCAACATGCTGCACCTTGCGCAGCATTCCATTCCGAAACACCCAACCTAGCCGATGATTTCGAAGGCTGTGTGTTCGATTATCACAACGTCGCAACTCAATTCTGCGACAGTCCTGAGGTCGACTACAAGCTGTTCCGAAGCGTCACACTCGCCTGGGACAACTCCGCCAGGCGCGGGAAACGGGCGACGATCCTGAGAAATTTCAGTCTGACCAGCTACGCGCAATGGCTTTTGACAGCCTGCAAGGCAACACTCGCCGACCACAATCTTACTGAAAACGAAAGGCTCGTTTTTATCAATGCATGGAACGAATGGGGCGAGGGCACTTATCTGGAGCCGGACACCAAATATGGTTTTGGATACCTGGAAGCCACAAAAAAGGCGTTGAATGCATCCTCGGATGGAAAACCCAGGCTATCCGTAATCGTTCCAAACTATAACCACGCCAATTTCCTCGAGCGCCGCCTGCTCTCGATAATCAATCAAACCCAGAAACCCGATGAAATAATTTTCCTCGATGACGCCTCATCCGACGACAGCGTCACCATAGCCCGAGACATCCTTTCAAAGTCGAACATAAGATATTCGATCATCGAGAACGACATCAACTCCGGTAACGTATTCAAACAGTGGATCAAGGGGTTAGAACATGCCACAGGCGATTTGGTATGGATAGCCGAAAGCGATGACGAGTGCGCACCTGATTTCCTCGCCAACATGGTTCCCCATTTCAAACGCGAAGAAATTCTTCTTGCTTACGGCAATATCAGCTACATCAACGCCGACGGAACCCCCAACAGCGACCTTTCCAACTATTATGACGGTTTGACAGACCTCGATTGGAGCCATTCTCACATCGTTTCTGCCTGGCGGGCCTTTACAGGACCTTTTGCCGTCAAGAATATCATTCCAAATGTCTCCGGCGCGGTGTTCAGAAAACCAATTCTCACCGACACCGAAAAAAGCCGCTTGACTTCATACACGTTCGCTGGTGACTGGTACTTTTATGCACTGATTGCGCGTGGCGGCTCGATCGCTTTCTGTAATGAAGCCAGATCTTATTTTCGCCTCAACCGTACGAGCACTTCACAGAAAGCATTTTTCTCCGAAAAGCATCTCTCAGAACATCGCATGATCGTTCAGGATATCCGCAAGCTATACGGAATCAAGGAAAATGCCATTCAGCTCCATGCGGAAGAGCTCGCACGAGTACTAAAACATCGAATACCTGATATTTCTGTCGCCGACGTCGCCAGACTGATAGATACCAAAGAACAAGGACCGAGAGACCTGCGGATCTGTATTGCCAGCTACGGCTTTACGGTTGGCGGAGGGGAGATCATACCCATCGAGATTGCGAATGCGCTGAGAACACGGGGACACCATGTAACGTTCCTGGCTTTGATGCAAAATTTCCATGATGACATTCCTGTTCTTCGCCACCGTCTTCGCAACGACATACCCGTTGTCTATTGGGATGAAGTTAGGAATAATTTTCAAGGGTTCCTGAATGAGTATGGTATCGAGCTGATCAACTCCCACAACTTCGGGGTGGAATATTTCCTGTATTGCTCCGGCGTCCAAATCAACATTCCCTATGTTTCCTCGCTGCATGGCGGCTATGAATCGGTCGAGAAAGAGTTCTTGACAGCGGATTTCATTGCCTACGTCAGGCGCAATGTCAATGAATGGTTATACCTCTCGGAGAAGAACATCATCCCCCTGACGGAACGGGGCCTGAATGGTATTCACTTTACGAAATCTTTTAACGCGCTTACCTTGCGCCCCGCGAATGCAGGACTCGGACTTCGTATCCGACAAAGCCTCAATGCAGGCAACGACTCCATACTCCTGGTTCTCGCTTCGCGTGCGCTCCATGAAAAAGGATGGCAGACAGCGATCGAGGTTACGCAAAGATTGCGGGCTCAAACCAACCGTGACTGCAGATTATTGCTGATCGGAGATGGCCGGGATTTTGACGCGATCAGGGCAGCCAATCTCGACAAACACTTCGTGCATTTTCTCGGACGGCTCGACAATCCTTGTCCGGTCATAGACGAGTGCGACTTTGGGATTTTCCCTAGCACCTTTTCTGGCGAATCCTTTCCTCTTTTCGTTCTAGAATGCCTTCAAAGTGGTCTGCCGGTCGTCGCGACGGACATTGGCGAGATTCCATCCATCATGACCACGACGACCGGTGAAATGCCTGGACAGGTGGTCTCGAGAAACCAGGGTGAACAACTTCTGATCAACGAAATGGTACAAGCCCTGGCCGGCATGATTGATGATGATGCAAGGTTGCGCTCTGCAAAGCGAGCCGCTCGTATCGCTGGCGAGCGATTCTGTATAGAGAGACTCACGGATTTCTATCTCGATACCTTCTTCAGATACTTCCATTAGATTTTGCTTCGATTCATTTTTACTTATCGGGCCCGGCATTTCCAGCATCAACCATGAAATGACCAAACAGTTCTTTTTTTGAACCCTTACTCCAATAATGCGCAAACACATTCAGAAGATAGCTTCAAAGATTCCACCGTTTGGAAGGTTCATCTCCGAACGGGACCAGATGCGCGAAGCGATAGACCAGCTGTCCCGAGAAAGATGCCGTCTTCTCGAAGAAGTGTCATCGATCACTTCGGAGAACCTGTGTCTTCAGCAGTTATTGGACGAAAAGAACATAGGATATTGTCACTGCTGCAGACAACAAACGACATTCGTTATCACGGGAAACTGGCTCAGGGATCAATATCTATGTACAAACTGCCTTTCCATTCCCAGACAGCGCCATATCCAGTATATCCTCGATACACACTTTCGAGGCTGGGATAGCCTGCAGATTCATGAATCATCCCCATCCAACGACCTAATCGCCAGGCATTGCAGCCACTATTCGTTTTCCCAATATTTCGAGTCCGAAGAAGAAGGCGCTATGATTGATGGAATTCGCAATGAAAATCTCGAGTCCCTCACGTTTCCGGACGACAGCTTTGATCTATTCATTACCCAAGACGTATTCGAGCATATTTTCTCTCCGCATCTTGCGGCCAAGGAGATCATGCGGGTATTGAAACCTGGGGGAGCCCATGTGTTCACCGTTCCAAAGGAGAAACATCTACCCGGCAGCCGACCGAGGGCGAGAATTGTTGATTCAGAAATCGAGTATCTCGATGATCCGGTCTATCACGGAAATCCCGTAGGGGATGGTAAGGCACTCGTAACCTGGGAGTACGGAGATGACTTCGAAGCCTTGATTGGCAAATGGTCGGGCGGCATTACCACCACCTACGTAACCAGAGACAGGTCGTTAGGTATAGATGGAGAGTACATCGAGGTCTTTGTAACAAAAAAGCCACGCCATTGATTCACATCTGAACGACCTCGCCAATACTTTTGAATGGTTATTTCTATAGGAAACATGGGGAAACTTGCCCAACATCGCTAGGCGTTATGTCCCGAGGTTTCTGAAAGGAATTATGCTCTGTTCGAAGCCCGGAGCGTTCTCCGGGAAGTGTTGGGTCACCCCTTGAAAAGGGTATCCATAGGATGATCCGTCTCCATCCCCGTGTCCGCACGAACACCGCCGTACGGAAGGAACTCCAAGAGTCAAACCTGGGCTCACGCGCCGACGAAAGCGATAGTGACCGGGCCCCTGAAAGCTGGATGGCTCATACCCTCTCAAAACGCTATGAGCGCGGCTGTACTGCTGACTATGGCGCTGTGATTGCTTGGCAGACCGCCATAACCGATCTGGCCGAATGCCAGACGCCGGGCGCGGCAACTGTTGACGATGAATTTCAAGGTTCCGGCGGTGAGCCAGGCCAGAAAAGGAGTAATGGCGCAGGCGATATCCATAAGATCACACTGTCATCGGCCAAAGGGCCCAGATACACGTACCGATCCACAGCAGCACAGTCAGAGCGAGTTGCCAATCGCCGAGGAGGGCGTCGGTGGGGGATTCGCCGCCGTCCAGCGCTTCGATCACGTACCAGTAGCGGAATAGCCCGAACAGCACGAGGGGTATGGTGACCACCATTCCGGGCTTGGCCGATATCACGAACAAACTGTAGAACACGAGCGCGCCGGTCGCCGCCATTTCGGCGTAGCGGTCCACCAGCGCCACGCTATAGCGCTCGAGCACCCTGCTTCCACCGGTGCCACTGAAGGCGAGTTCCTGGCGGCGTTTGGCGGCGGCGAGATAGAGGGCGAGACACAGGGTGGTGACGAACATCCAGGGGGAAACCGGAACCGCGAGGGCCTGGGCGCCGGCATAAACGCGCAGGACGAAACCAATGGCAATCGTGAAGATGTCTATCACCGGCTGATGCTTGAGCACGAGCGTGTACAGGAGATTCAGCACCAAGTACGCCGCGATGACCTGAACCACGCCGGGCATGACGAAATATGCCCCGATCAGCGCACCGTAGAGACCGGCGAGCAGCAGACCGGCCTGAGACGGTGAGACGATACCCGCGGCGAGGGGACGGGTCCTGGATTTGGTGGGATGGCGACGGTCACGCTCGATGTCGTGGAGGTCGTTGACCACATAGGTGGCCGAGGCCGCGAGGCTGAACAACAGGGCGGCGAGCAGCGACTGGCCGATGGCAGGCAGGTTGAGAAACTCGCCGGAAAATATCAGGGGGGCCAGGACGAAGGCATTCTTCACCCACTGGCGGAGCCGCAGCAGCATGAGCAGCCCGACAAGAGTGGATTTACCCGTGTTGCGCGCCGTGGCAGGATTGGGAGCCATCAAAGCCCTCCCCCTTGACGGAAACCTGTAAAACTTTCCCCCACCCTGGCCCAGTCATGCCGGGCCGTCCGGGCCATGCTCCGCATGTCCAAACCTGCTCCCTGCGAATTTGTGCACGCGGAGCGCCCGAAGGGTGCGGCATGGGGGATGTGCCGCATAAAATCCGCTCCTGGCGGATTTGTCCCAGAGGGAGAGTGGGTCAAAAGCTTTGTGGTTTCGAACGCATACATTGCCGTGAATATGTTGCATGAATTGGAATCTGGAATTTTGCACAGGGTATGAAGACGGCGCTATGGTATTCATTTTTTGCGCTTATCGCCACCGTAGCCAATATCGGCAGCCAGGATGTCGCTATCCGGCTTTATCAGGGGATTCATAGCGTGACGGCCTCCGTATTGGTCGGCACGGCGGTGGGGTTGGTGGTCAAGTACGTGCTCGACAAGAAATACATCTTCCGTTTCAAGGTGAAGGGACTGGGGCACGACACCCGCACCTTTGCCTTGTATACGCTGATGGGGTTGGTGACGACCGGGGTTTTCTGGGGATTCGAGTTCGGGTTCGACTATCTGTTCCAGACCAAGACGCTGCGGTACGCGGGGGGAATCATCGGCCTCACCCTGGGATATTTGATTAAATATCACATGGACAAGCGTTTCGTGTTCCGGCAGCGGGGAGTCTGAATGAGGCTGACAGGATGGGGGCGGAAACCCGCCGTCGACGCCGAAGTGTTCGCGCCGTACTCGATCCCGGACCTTCGGTCGCGGTTTCCGCGGGCTCGATTCCGCGGCATCCCGCGCGGAAACGGCCGCAGCTACGGGGACAGCGCCCTGGCGCCGCAGGTGTTGAGCAGCCGCCGGCTGGACCGGTTCCTGGCGTTCGATGCAGAAACCGGGGTACTGCGGTGCGAAGCGGGCGTGCTGCTGGCCGACATCCTCGACGTGTTCGTGCCGCGCGGCTGGTTTCTGCACGCGACGCCCGGCACCAAGCTGATCAGCGTCGGCGGCGCCATCGCGAGCGACGTGCACGGCAAGAGCCATCACCTCGAAGGCTGTTTCAGCCGGCATGTGGAGCGCTTTTCGCTCATGCTGGCCGATGGCGGGATGGTCGACTGCTCGAAGACGCAGCATGCGGATCTGTTCCGCGCCACCTGCGGCGGCATGGGCTTGACCGGTTTCATCCTGGAAGCCACGCTCCGGCTCAAGCCCATCCGCAGCGCTTATCTGCGGGAAACCACCTTCAAGGCCGACGATCTGGATCACGCCCTGAGCCTTTTCGCCGAGCAGTCCGGCGCCCCCTACTCGGTCGCCTGGATCGATTGCCTCGCCACCGGCCCGAGGCTGGGCCGGTCGCTCCTCATGACCGGCGACTTCATCGACGACGGCCGCCTGCACGGGACCGCAAAGACGCCGCTCTCGGTTCCCGTCGATACGCCGGGTTTCGCCCTGAACCGGTACAGCGTGACCGCTTTCAACGCACTCTATTACCACAGGGTCAGGGGGCGGCAACGCGAACGTGTCGTGCATTTCGACCCGTTCTTCTATCCGCTGGATGGCATAGGCCACTGGAACCGGATTTACGGCAAGTCGGGCTTCACCCAGTACCAGTTCGTCATCCCCAAGGCGTCGGGAGCGGCCGGCATCGAGGAGGTCCTGCAACGGATCGCGGCTTCCAAGAGAGGTTCGTTCCTGGCCGTGCTCAAGACCTTCGGCCCAGCCAACGGCAACCCTCTGTCCTTTCCCATGGAAGGCTACACCCTGGCGCTGGATTTCAGGCTGGAGCCGGGACTGCTTCCGTTTCTGGAAGAACTGGACCGCATCGTGCTGGATCACGGCGGGCGTTTGTACCTGACCAAAGACGTGCGCATGAGTGCAGAAACCTTCCGCGCCGGTTATCCGCGCTGGAAGGAATTCCAGGATTTGCGCCGAAAATATGGAGCGGACACCACCTTCCGTTCGTTGCAATCGGAACGTTTGGGACTTTGAGCATGCAGAAGATACTGATCATCGGCGCCACTTCCGCCATCGCCCAAGCCACCGCCCGACGCTTCGCCGGGCGCGGCGACCGGCTCTACCTGCTGGGCCGTGACTTCGACAGACTGGAAGCGCTGGCTCAGGACCTCCGCATCCGCGGCGCCGAGTCGGTGGACTGCGCGAATTTCGAGGCGGAGAACTTCGCCGGCCATCCCGCTCTGCTCGACCAGGCGTACGAGACCCTCGGCGGCATCGACGTGGCCTTGATCGCCCACGGCACCCTGCCCGACCAGCGGGCTTGCGAGCAGAGTTTCGATGAGGCGCTGCGGGAACTCAACGTCAACGCCATCGGTACGCTGTCGCTGCTGACCCACCTCGCCAACCGGATGGAGCAGCAAGGGAACGGAACCCTGGCCGTCGTCAGTTCGCCCGCGGGCGATCGCGGCAGGCAAAGCAATTACGTCTACGGGGCGGCCAAGGCCATGGTCACGGTGTTCTGCCAGGGGCTGCGCAACCGGCTGTTCGGGAGCGGCGTGCGCGTGCTCATCATCAAACCCGGCTTTGTCGATACGCCGATGACCGCGGCCTTCGAAAAGGGCATGCTGTGGGCGCAGCCGGAGCGGATCGCAGCAGGTATCGAAAAGGCCATCGGCAAAGGCGCGGACTCGGTCTACCTGCCGGGGTTCTGGGCACTCATCATGTTAATGATCAGATCAATACCGGAGACGGTTTTCAAGCGGCTGAAGCTCTGACAGAACTCCGCAGGGCCGAATTCCAGACACCATCGACGCAATCATGGCACGCCCAAATCGGATAGTGTCACGTCCATCGATGGCATAGGCTGTTTCATCCCCTTGATACCCGCTACCGTCCTCTTTGTAACGGCAACTCGCCATACGCCCAACATACCTCATGGCGATGACTACGACGCCTTTCTTGTAACTTCGCTTCCAATGGGCTGGCGGGAAATCATCCCGCTCATCACCGCACGACACGATGGGCATCGTATCGCCCATTGCAGAATCACGGCAATCCTGGATTGCTTGGTATTTGGAAGAGTCGGTTTCGTACGTCCCGCGCTCCGTGGCGACTCGTTTCTCCTCGGGATGGCCCTGGTGATGATCCGGGCCGCAGGCGTGTAGCGCCAGGCGATGGCCAGGCCGCCCGCGTTCCTGACCCTATTCGGATTGCGCCATGACGGGTCCAGGTCCCGGGCCATGGCAGCGCGGTCGAATAACGCACTCGAACACATCATCCCGACATACAGGCGCTGTAGGTCACGACCTCGTTCTCCTCCACCACGGCGACATCGTCCTTGACCGACAAACCGGTGACGCCGTCCGAGTAATAATCTCCGCTTTCGGACGCGGTAAGCCTGGGCAGCGAGACCGACCTATCGCCCAGGTCCACGACCGCCGTCGCGCGGTCCCGTTGAAACCAGACCCGGAGTTTCCGGCCGCCGTCGCAGTAATAAAGAACATAACGATCCGACTGTATTCCGTCCTGCCCCATGCCGACGCAGCCGGAAGCCAGAACGCCGATCGCCGCACTAAGCGCCCGCCGAATAACGGAGACCGGATTCACGGAGCGCTTCCTCCTTCCGTCGTCTTTCGAACAACAGGGCCGTGATATGGCCCCTCTAAAGAAGCTCATTTTGGCTCCGAGAGTTCGTCCTGCTCGATCGTCTCCCTGAAGCGGCACAGTCCGCGGTAGACCATGTAGCCGACCCAGGGCACGCTGAGGCCGGTCATGAATTCCACGTTGACGAAATGCAGGCCGGCGGCTTTCAAGCCCTTGAACAGTTCGTTGGCCAGCGACACGCCGTAATAGGTGATGGCGACCGCCGACAGCCCTTCCACGGTCTGCTGCAGGCGCAGCTGCAGCTTGGCGCGGCGGTTCATGGACTGCAGCAGGGACTGGTTCTGCTGGGCCAGCTTGACGTCGATGCGGGTGGTCAGCAACTGATTGGCATTGGCGATCCGGCGGGACAGCTGCTCCAGTCCGTGCGCCACCGCCACGATGGTCTGCATGGCCGGCGCCAGCCGCCGGGTCAGATATTCGGTAAAGGTCGGGAATCCGGGAATGCGCTGCTCGCGCAACTGCTCGAGCCGGGTGTTGACGATGGCGTGGTAGGCACGGGAGGCATCGAAGCGGGAATAACTCGCCGACAGCAGATTCTCGACGTGGGCCGCCAGCTGGGACAGCTCCGCCTGAATGACTTCGTCGGTCTCGCCGCCATCCCTCGCCAGACAGGCCGTGAGGCGCAACAGCTCGTGGTCCGCTGCCCGCAGGCGCGGAATCAGCTTGCGCGCCTCGGGGAACGCCATGAGCGCGAGCATGCGATAAGTCTCGATTTCCAGAAGGCGCTGCACGGTCCGGCCCGCCTGCCCCGGGGAAAGCGATTCGTCCACTACCAGGAAGCGGCTGTAGCCGTCCGCATGGATGCGGAAATCGGTGTAGGCCCGGCCGGCACCGCCGGCGATCTTCGCGCCGATCACCCGGTTGCCTTCGAACACCCGGCTCAAGTCTTCCTCGCTGCGGAACCGGCTTTCGTCCTGGTGCGGCACGAGTTCGACGTGGGCCGCGACCAACAAGGCCCCCGGCAGCTTGCCGAGCCAGTCGTTCGGCAAGGCATTGCACAGCGAATTTTCGAACGACCCGACGCCGTCGACCCGCCGGCTGAACCGGTAGCGGGTGAACTCCTGGTGGCGCTCGATCTGCACCCGCACCTCGCCGTTGTCGAAGTATATCTGCCCGCCCGCCTCCGGCGCGGACACCCGCCAGGCACGGCACAGCTTCGCGATGTGCGCGGCCTCGTTGGCGCGGTCTTCGGGCGTCACCAGCATGATCAGTTGCGACACCTGCTCCGGAGCGAACAGGTTCTCATAGGCGCGCGCATGGACTTCGTCGTTCAGCTCCCTGCGGTCCGCGTGGCTGTGGGTCGGTAGCATAACCTCGATTCTCGTGGTTGTTGTTCGAATTCGGCCGTCGAGCCGACGTCAGGGAGTGATCCTGACCGCCAGCCCGCGTTCCCGGATCGCGGCGCCGAACGCCTCCAGGGCCTCCGCCGGCAATCGTTCCAGCCGGGACGACTCCGGCTGCAGGGAAGGCCGCGCCAGACCGTACAGCAATACGCCGCGCACAGGGATTCCATCGCAAACCAGACCGGACAGGAAGGCCAGATAGGCCTCCTGTTCGGGAGCGGAAGACGGCGCACCGTCCAATGCGAACAGACAGGTCTGGAGCCAGGTCGGGCAAAGCTTCGCGCAGGCCGCGATGCGGCGCCTGACGGTTCGCGGCGCGAGATGCACGTTGTTGATCCGGCGGATGCCCGCCTCGGTGGCGCTGTCCAGCTTGAACCAGACTTCTCCGCCGAGGGCGGCCCAGTGCCTCAGACCCTGCTGGACGGGCAAGCGCTCGATGCCGCTGCCATTGGTGATCAGCACCAACCCGATCCGTCCGGACAGGCCGAATCGCTCCGTCACCTTATCGATGGCTGCGATGACCTGCTCGAACTCGGCCGCACCGGTCGGCTCGCCGTTGCCGGAAATGGCGATGTCACGAATCCGCCGTTGGTCGTCCGGTACGCCGTAACGCTCGAAAAAATCACCTTCGAGCACATCGGCCAGCAAACCCTCCAGCTCTCGAGAGAGCAGAACGACGTCGACGGCCGGAGCGCCGCCACGACGCAGGTCGGGCACCTGGCAGTAGATGCAGCGCCAGTTGCAGGCATTGTTCGGGTTGAGATTGATGCCGAGCGACAGGCCGCCCGCGCGCCGGGACAGGACCGGATAGACGTAGCGCAGGCCGGCGCTGTCGCGGCTGTGGTCGGAGACGGAAAGTCGATGGGATGCGGACACGCTCGAAGATACCACGCGGGTTCCGGTCAGAACCCTCGAAACAGGAATTCCACCGCCCGGGTGATCCCCGGGCGGCAGGCGGATAACGAAGTCACCGGCACTTTCAGGATTCGCACCGGGACGGCGGCGAGATTGGGAATTCCCAGCCTGCTCGACACCTCGGTTTGCACATCGGGCAGAAAAGGCAGATCGACGGACATCCTCTTGGTGGCATCGGTTGCGCATGATAGGCCAACATCAAAACTGGTGCCAATGCCCGGAGAATTTCAGGTGGCTGCCGCAGCCCCTGCGGCAATCACTGGCGCCGAAACCTGGCGCGACGACGATGCCTTCGGTCGCTTGGTTCACCGCGCATTCACCGTCCTCGAACAAACGGACGCCCACCACTTCGGCCGCTCCCACCATCAACAGGTAATCGATATGCCAGCGCAGTTTCTTGTTCCGGCTCAGATGGCGACGTATGCGGGCATCCAGCTTGCGGCGGGCACTGCCGGTGTAGACGTAACGGCCGGCCGGAAACAGGAATTCGCCCAGCCGGCCGACGGTGATCCGCGCCTCGGCTGTCAGCAGGATGTCGAGCTGGTAGACCGTCGCCGTTTGCGTGTCAGTGAGCCTCATCCCAGTTGTCGCCGGTGCCGATGTCGACCATCAGCGGCACCGCGAGTTCGGCGGCACGGCTCATGTGCTCACGCACGGTGGCGGTGGCTTCGGACACGAAATCCTCGGCCACCTCGAACACCAGCTCGTCATGCACCTGCATGATCATCCGCAACGGCGCCCCGCTGGATTCGATCCAGGCGTCCAGGGCGATCATCGCGCGCTTGATGATGTCGGCGGCCGTTCCCTGCATGGGCGCGTTGATCGCCGTGCGCTCGGCGTACTGGCGGCGCTGGCCGTTACGGGACTGGATGTCCGGCACGTGCAGGCGGCGGCCGAACAGGGTTTCGACATACCCCAACTCGCGCGCCGATTCGCGGGTACGGTCCATGTAGGCGCGCACGCCGGGATAGCGGGCGAAGTAGAGGTCGATGTAACCTTGCGCCAGCTTCTGCTGGATACCGAGCTGCTTGGCCAGTCCGAAGGCGGACATGCCGTAGATCAACCCGAAGTTGATGGCCTTGGCGGAACGGCGCTGGCTGCTCGTCACCTCTTCCAGCGCCACACCGAATACCTCGGCGGCGGTGGCGCGGTGGACGTCGGCGTCCTCGGCGAAGGCGGCGAGCAGGTTCGCGTCGCCCGACAAATGCGCCATGATCCGCAGTTCGATCTGCGAGTAGTCCGCCGCCAGCAGCTTGTGGCCGGGTGGCGCGATGAAGGTCTGACGGATGCGGCGGCCTTCCTCGGTCCGCACCGGGATGTTCTGCAGATTGGGGTCGGACGAAGACAGCCGCCCGGTCGCCGCCACCGCCTGGTGATAGGATGTGTGGACCCGGCCGCTGACGGGATTCACCTGGTGCGGCAGCTTGTCGGTGTAAGTGGACTTGAGCTTGGACAGCGAGCGGTATTCCAGGATCAGCCGCGGCAGCTCGAAGGTCTCGGCCAGATCCTGAAGCACGGACTCGTCGGTGGACGGCTGGCCGGTCGGCGTCTTTTTGATGACCGGCAGCCCCAGCTTGTCGTACAGGATGGTCTGGATCTGCTTGGGTGAGCCGAGATTGAAGGTCTCACCCGCCACGGCCCGGGCCTCGGCCTCGACCTCCGCCATGCGCCGTTCCAGCTCGCGGCTCTGTTCCGCCAGCTTGTACACGTCCACCAGCACGCCGGCACGCTCGATGCGGGACAGCACCGGCACCAGCGGGATCTCGATGGTCTCGTACACCGCCCGCAGTGAAGGTATGCTCTCGAGTCGGGGCCACAGCGCCCGATGCAGGCACAGCGTGACGTCGGCGTCCTCGGCGGCATAGCGGCAAGCGTCCTCGACCGAAACCCGGGCAAAGGGGATCTGCTTCGCACCCTTGCCGGCGACATCCTCGTAATGGAGGGTCTTGCGGTCCAGGTAACGCTCGGCCAGCGAGTCCATGTCATGCCGGGTGGCCGTGCTGTTCAGCACGTAGGACTCGAGCATGGTGTCGTGGCGGATGCCGCGCAGCATGATGCCATGGTTGAGCAACACATTGGCATCGTACTTGAGGTGTTGGCCCAGTTTGGCCTTGCCCGGGTCCTCCAACAGCGGCCGCAGGCGCTCCAGCACCATGGCCCGGTCGAGCTGGGGCGGTGCACCGGGGTAGTCGTGCGCCAGCGGCACATAGGCCGCCGCGCCCGGCTCGACCGCGAAGGACAGGCCGATGACCTCGGCGCGCATGTAGTCCAGACTGCTGGTCTCGGTATCGAAGGCGAAGAGCTCGGCCGCTTCGAGTTTCTCCAGCCAGCGGTCGAACGCGGCCGGGTCCATGACCGCCTGGTAGCGTGTTTGGACTGCCGGCGCCGCGGCGACGGGAGGAGCGGCCTTCGGGTCGTCCGCTTCGGCGTCCAGTTGCCGGAGCAAGGTCTTGAATTCCAGCCGAGTATACAGCTCGCGCAAAGCGGCCTTGTCCGGCGGCCGCCGCTCCAGGGATTCCGGCGTCAGCGGCAGCGGGAGGTCGCAACGGATGGTGGCCAGTTCGCGCGAGAGCGGGATCAGCTCCAGACTGGCGCGGAGGTTCTCACCGGTCTTGCCGCCGATTTCTCCGGCGCGGGCGATCAGTGCATCGAGCGAACCGTATTCGGCCAGCCATTTCGCGGCGGTTTTGGGGCCAACCTTTGGCACGCCGGGGATGTTGTCCGAGGTGTCTCCGACCAGGGCGAGATAGTCGACGATGCGCTCGGGCGGGACGCCGAACTTGACGATCACGCCGTTGACGTCGAGCCGGCTGTCGAACATGGTGTTTTCCAGGATCACCCGGTCACACACCAGTTGCGCCATGTCCTTGTCGCCGGTCGAAATCACCACCCGGAAGCCCCGTTCCACCGCCTGCCTCGCCAGGGTGCCGATGACATCGTCCGCCTCCACCCCCGGCTCGATTAGCATCGGCAGCCCCATCGCCCGCACCACCCGGTGCAGCGGCTCGATCTGGCTCCTCAGATCGTCGGGCATGGGCGGGCGGTGCGCTTTGTAATGCTCGAAGAGCTCGTCGCGGAAATTCCGCCCCGGCGCGTCGAACACCACGGCGATGTGGGCGCCGTCGTAGGACTGCAACAATTTGCGCAACATGTTGATGACGCCATAGACGGCCCCGGTCGGCTCGCCGTGGGAGTTGGTCAGAGGCGGCAGGGCAAAGAAGGCGCGGTACAGAAAAGAGGATCCGTCGACGAGGACGAGGAGCGGAGAGGTGTCGGACACGGGCATGCTCAAGGAAATTCGCAGAGGCTCAAGATATACGATCTCACCCGGGAGGCGAAGCCTCGGAACCCCCTTGACACCTCATCCGCGATCGGCCGGTGCTAAACTGGGCCGACGCCAATCGGCGCTCCTGCCGACCCCGCCTGCATCCGCCGACATCCATCTTCAGGAGTACCCATGTCCCGTACCGGCATCATTCTCGCTCTGATCGTATGCGGCATCCTTCCGCCCGCTCATGCCGCCGAGGACGAAGACTACGCCCGGTCGCGGCGGCGCCTGATTGAAGCCAATCTGCCATTGACACCCGAGGAGGCCGCCCGCTTTTGGCCCATATACGACCAATACTGGAAAGAACTCTCGGCGCTGACGGCACGGCGGGAGGCCTATTACGTCGAACTGGGCAACAACTTCGACTCGATGACGGATGAACATGCGAAAAGAATCGTGCTGGAGCACATCAGCCTCGAAGAAGAGCGTTACCGCTTGCTGAGAACGTTTTTCCCGAAATTTGCAACGGCGATCCTGGCCAAGAAGGCGGCCCGTTATTACCAGATAGAAGCCAAGATCCAGGCGGCGGTCAATGCCGAAATCGCTGAACGCATTCCCCTGATCAAATAGAACCCGTGCGGAACCCTCTGATGTCACCCCTCGGAGCCGCCGGACTCGCGTTGACCGCCACGCTGGCCGCCGGATGTACCTCGCTCGGAAACCCGTCTCCCAAAACTCGGACTGGCGCGGCGACCGTAGCCACGGAAGCCCCCCGGACCGAGACAGCGACCGTGGTCGCTGCCGATGCGACCTTCGCATCTTCGTACGCGGCGTTCCGGACCTTCGCCAAACAACACGTAGCGGCGATGGAAGCCCGCCGGCGAAACGCCGACCCGGGAACGAAAACGGGTCGAGGGAATCCCGCTCCTGCCGAAGCCGAAGCTCCGGCGGCTTTTGCCCGCCCCCCCTCCTACGAACCCTTCGAGACTTATGGCAGCCAACGTGCCGAGGCAGTGACCGAAGCGTTTTTCAAAGGCCGCTACAACCGTTCCCGCGCCCGCTTGCCCGAAAACGTCGAGAAATGGCGCTCGCAACCCGACATCGACAACCCCGGCCCGGACCTGGCCAACTTTCCCAACAGCGCATTCACCCTTCCAGCCGGACACGCCTATGTGGAATTCGTGCCTTTCACCTACTACGGCACTTCCCGGTCGAACCCTGCGCAGTACAACACGGAATTCCTGCTGCGCTACGGCCTGACCGACGAAATCGAGCTTCGCCTGTTCGGCAATGGTGTCACCTGGCAGGGCGGCGGCAATTCTGCCTGGGGCTTTGCACCCATCGCCTTCGACACCAAGATCAATGTCTGGTTGGAAAAGCCGGATTATTTCCTGCCGGCTCTGGGGATAGAGGCCTACCTCCAGACCCAGTGGCTGGGCTCCGCACCCTTCGATTCGGGCACCCAGCCTTCGATCAGCTTCAATTTCGACCAGTCGCTGCCGTTCGACATCGACCTGGAATACAACCTGGGTGTGACGCGCACCCAGCAAACGCCGGGTCAGGACGAATGGGAATTCGTGTTCCAGTGGGCCTTGCAACGCGACCTCTTCGACAAGGATTTCGCCGTCTTCATCCATGGCTACTACAATGCCATGACCCTGCCGCGGCTCCCCAGCTCACAGGCCGCCGTGACCGACGACCAGACCCAGGATGCCGTGGGCGCCGGCCTGATCTGGACGGTCGACAGCCGTTTCGCGATGTGGGCACAGAGCGCCGCCGGCACCACCCGGAACTCCCCCTCCCTGATCAGCTCGGTGGGCCTCGCCCTCACCTTCTGACTCCTGAAGCCAGGCCGGGCAGTGCGGCCAGTTTCGACCGGACCCTGCCGGCCTGCCCAGCACGGCCGGTGTCGAAGTCGCATTCTGATGGCGGTCTGACATGCCCAGGGAGAACGGGGAAAACCTCGGTGATGGCGCAGGCTGGCTTTGATCGTCCCCCTCAGGCGACCCGACCCCTGAGCTGGTAGCCAAACTCCCGGCCAACCGTGCCGCCCTTGCGCACCCGCACCGCGCAGTATTTGAGCTCGGCGATCTTGGCGTAAGGGTCCAGCGCCTGATTGGTGAGACGGTTGGCGGCGGCTTCGTAGTAACAGAAGGGGATGAACACGCTGCCCCGGGGGATGCCTTCGTCGGCCCGGGCGAACAGGGCGATCCGGCCGCGCCGCGACTCCACGGTCAGCACATCGCCGGCCTCGGCGCCGATACCCTCCAAGTCGAGCGGATGGACACTGACGGTGGGCACCGGCTCGATGGCATCCAACACCGAAGCGCGCCGCGTCATCGAGCCGGTATGCCAGTGTTCCAGCTGGCGGCCGGTGATGAGCACCAGAGGATAGTCCGCGTCCGGCCGTTCATCGGCCGGGATGATGTCGGCCGGCACGATCCTGGCCCGTCCGGAAAGAGTGGGGAACCGTTCGGTGAAGATCACCGGCTGGCCCGGATCCGTCTCGCTGGCACAGGGATAGGTGACATGGCCTTCCCGCTCCAGACGCTCCCAGCTGATGCCCGCAATCGACGGCATGGCCGAGCGCATCTCCTCGAACACCTCCCGGGGCCCCTGATAGTTCCAGTCCAGCCCCAGACGGCGGGCGATTTCCTGGATGATCCACAGATCCTGGCGGGCCTCGCCCGGCGGCGTCACGGCCTGACGGCCGATCTGCACGATGCGGTCGGTATTGGTGAAGGTGCCGGTCTTTTCCGCATAGGCCGAGGCCGGCAGGATGACGTCGGCAAAATAGGCCGTCTCGGTCATGAACAGGTCCTGGACGATCAGGTGCTCCAGGCTCGCCAGACCCTCCCGGGCATGGTTGCTGTTGGGATCGGACATCGCCGGATTCTCGCCCTCGATGTACATGCCCTTGATCCGGCCGGCACAGGCCGCGTCGATGATCTCCACCACCGTCAGGCCGGGCTGGCCGTCCAGGGGCACGCCCCACAGTCTTTCGAACTTCGCCCGCGCCGCCTCGTCGTCCACCCGCAAATAATCCGGGAAACACATGGGGATGAGGCCGACGTCGGAAGCGCCCTGGACGTTGTTCTGGCCGCGCAGCGGATGCAGGCCGGTGCCCGGCCGGCCGATCTGGCCGGTGACCATGGCCAGGGCGATCAGGCAGCGCACGTTGTCGGTGCCATGGACATGCTGGGAGACCCCCATGCCCCAGAGGATCATGGAGGCCCTGGATCGGGCGTAGAGACGGGCCACCTCGCACAGGGTCCGGGCATCGATGCCGCAGATGGGCGCCATGGCCTCCGGCGAATAGGCGAGGACGTTCTGCTTGAGCGCCTCATAGTTCTCGGTGCGCAATCGGACGAAGTCCTCGTCCACCAGACCTTCCGTGACGATGACGTGCAGCAGGGCATTGAGCATGGCCACGTCGCTGTCCGGCCGGAACGGCAGGTGATAGGCCGCATGGCGCGCCAGTTCGGTGCGGCGCGGGTCCATGAGGATCAGCTGGGTGGTGCCTTTCTTCACCGCGTTCTTGATGAAGGTCGCGGCCACCGGATGGTTGACGATGGGATTGGAGCCGATGACGACCACCACTTCGGCGTGCTGCACGTCCGCTACCGGATTGGACACCGCCCCCGATCCGACCCCTTCCAGCAGGGCGACCACCGAGGAGGCATGGCACAGCCGGGTGCAGTGATCGACGTTGTTGGTGCCGAAGCCGGTGCGGACCAGCTTCTGGAACAGATAGGCCTCCTCGTTGCTCCCCTTGGCCGAGCCGAAACCGGCCAGGGCATGTTTGCCGTGTTCGGCGATGATGCGCTTGAGGCCGTCGGCGGCGAAGTCCAGCGCCTCCTCCCAGCTCGCGGGACGGAATGCGGCCAGCGGGTCGGCCGGGTCCAGTTCGCCCCGGGGGTCCTTGGCGACACCCGGTTTGCGGATCAGGGGCTGGGTCAGGCGCTGGCGGTGGGCCGGATAATCGAAGCCGTAGCGCCCCTTGACGCACAGCCTTCCGTGATTGGCGGGGCCGTCGCGGCCGGTCACCTTGACGATCTTGCCGTCCTTGACGTGGTAGGTGAGCTGACAGCCGACGCCGCAGTAGGGACAGCCGGAATCCACCCGGCGGTCGGCCTCCAGCAGGGCGGCACCGTTGCCGGGGGCAAGCGCGCCGGTGGGGCACACCTGCACGCATTCGCCGCAGGAGACGCAGCTGGACAACCCCATGGGATCGCCCTGATCGAACACGATGCGGGCATGGCTGCCGCGGTAGGCGTAGCCGATGACGTCGTTGACCTGGGTCTCCCGGCAGGCGCGGACGCAGCGCGTGCACTGGATGCAGGCATCGAGCTGGACGGCGATGGCGGGATTGGAGCGGTCCGGCGGCGGCGCCTCCCGGCCGGGAAAGCGTGAGCCGGACACCCCCAGCCGCTCCGCCCACTGGCGCAATTCGTCGTCGCGGCTGCGGGAGATCTCGGGCTGGTCGGCGAGCAGCAGTTCCACCACCATTCTCTGCGCGGAACGGGCCCTGGGACTGTCGGACCGGACCTCCATGCCCTCGCCCGGCATCCGGCAGCAGGAGGCGGCGAGCACCCGCTCGCCCTCGATCTCCACCACGCAGGCGCGGCAATTGCCGTCGGGGCGCAAACCGTCCCGGTGGCACAGGTGCGGGATCTCGACCCCATGACGACGCGCCGCCTGGAGGATAGCCTCTCCCGGCCGGGCGCCGATCGGCCGTCCATCGAGCTTGAAGACGATCTCGTCGCTGGGGTTCATCGAAATTCCTCCGGAAAATACTTCATGGCGCAGCGCAGCGGATTGGCCGCGGCCTGGCCCAGTCCACAGATGGACGCATCGCTCATGGCGCCGGCCAGTTCCTCCAGCAATGGCCGATCCCACTGGGGCTGGGCCATGAGCGCGGCGGCCTTGGCGGTGCCGACCCGGCAAGGGGTGCACTGGCCGCAGGATTCCTCGGCGAAAAAGCGCATGGCATTGAGCGCCAGGTCGCGGGCCTTGTCCTGCGTGGAGAACACCACGACGGCGGCGGATCCTATGAAACAGCCGTAGGGGGTGAGGGTATCGAAGTCGAGGGGCAGATCGCCCAGGCTGGCGGGCAGGATGCCCCCGGAAGCCCCGCCCGGAAAGTAGCCGTAGAATTCATGCCCCTCCGCCATGCCGCCGCAATACTCGGCGATCAGTTCGCGCACACTGATGCCGGCCGGGGCCAGGTGTACGCCGGGTTTTCGCACCCGGCCGCTCACCGAGAACGAGCGCAAGCCCTTGCGATCGCGCCGCCCATGGCCGGTGAACCAGTCCGGCCCGCGTTCGACGATGTCCCGCACCCAGTACAGCGACTCCATGTTGTGTTCCAGGGTCGGCCGGCCGAACAGGCCGACCTGCGCCACGAAAGGGGGACGCAGCCGGGGCATGCCGCGCTTGCCTTCGATGGACTCGATCATGGCCGACTCCTCGCCGCAGATATAGGCTCCGGCGCCCCGCCGCAAGTGGATTTCCGGCAGCGGCCCGGGCACGGCCTCCCACAGTTGCTGCAATGCCTGCAGCAATATCTGCCGGCAGCCGGCGTATTCGTCCCGCAGATAGATGTAGATGGATTCGATGCCCACCGCCCAGGCGGCGATCAGCATGCCTTCCAGGAAGCGGTGGGGATCGCGTTCCAGATAGTGGCGGTCCTTGAAGGTGCCGGGCTCGCCCTCGTCGATATTGACCGCCATGAGGCGCGGTGCGGGCTGGGCTCTGACGATGCGCCACTTGCGTCCCACCGGGAAACCGGCCCCGCCCAGACCGCGCAGGCCGGAGCTTTCCAGCAGGGCGATGACCTCCTCGGGACTGCGGTGACCGGAACGGCAGTCCTGGTACAGCCGGTAACCGCCATCGGCCCGATAGGCGGCGTAGCTGCGGTAGGCGGCGGGCGCGGGCAGGGTTTGCCCCTGCTCCACCGCGGCGCTCACCGCCGCAGGCGTGGCCCGGTCCACGGGGTTCTGGCCCACCACCGCCACCGGCGCGTGCTGGCAGCGCCCGACGCAGGGCACCGGCTGTATCCGCACGCCCTCCCCCAGGGCGTCTTTCAGCGCCGGCATCAGGGCGTGGGCGCCGGCCATGGCGCAACTCAGGGACTCGCACACCCGGACGGTGAGCGGAGGGGGCGGCGATTCGCCTTCCGCGATCACATCGAAGTGGTGGTAGAAGGTGGCGACCTCGTAGACCTCCGCCTGGGAGAGCTTCATCTCGGAGGCCAAGGCGGCGATGTGGCGGGCGGACACATGGCCGTAGTGGTCCTGGATCTTGTGCAGGTGTTCGATCAGCAGGTCGGCGCGGCGCGGCTCCTCCCCCAGCAATCGTTGTATCTCCTCAAGCACATGGGCGTCGACGGGACGCCCCTTCGGCTTGCCCAGCCTGCGCCTCTGCTCATCCGAGGAAACGGCTTGGTATTCGGGCATAGTTCTGTCTCCCAACAATGGTTCCTGGCGACCCCTGCCAGACAAGAACGCTCAATGAGCGTGACGGAGGGATCGAATTCATGAAGAGTCCTGCTGCCGGCCCGTGGCCCGATTCCGGCCAATCCGGATGGCAGCCTCGGCGCCAACGGCCGTTCCTTCAGCGCCGCTGGCTTGACCTGGCTCGCGGCACTTTGCCTCCGCCGTGTCGAGCGCACCCTCCCGCAGCCGCACAATGCAATCGCCAAAGATCGCCGCGTCAGCCGGATCGTGGGTGATCATCACCATCGGAATCCGAAGGCGCCGCTGCAGCCCGTCGAGTTCGTTCCGCATCGTGACCCGCAGATCGGGATCCAAAGCCGAAAAGGGTTCATCGAGCAGCAGCAGCCGCGGCCCGGCGATCAGCGCCCGCGCCAGGGCGACGCGCTGTCGCTGCCCGCCGGAGAGTTCGTTCGGATACTGGTGCGCCAGATGGCCGAGCTGGAAGGTCTCGAGCCAGTAGTCGACGGCTTCGCGGCGAAATGCCACGGCTGGGTTGAACCAGCCTCTCACCAGCGCGAAGCCGACGTTCTGGCGCACCGTCAAATGGGGAAACAGGGCGTAGTCTTGAAACACATAGGCTGCTTCGCGCCGCTGCGGCGGGCAATCGATGCCGGCGCCGGCATCGAACACGGTCCGGCCATCGAGGCGGATATACCCGGCGTCGGGACGCACCAATCCGGCCATCGCCTTCAAGGTGAGGCTCTTGCCGGAGCCCGATGGCCCGAGAATCACCGTTCGTTGGCAATTCGATTGCAGACGCACATCGAGATGGAACGCCCGCTTACCGGCACGCAATGTCTTTCTGATATCGCAATCGAAGTACATGAGGCAGATTTCCGAGGGAACCGGCTAATATCCCGATCGGCCGGCACCCAGACGGCCAGCCGACAACAGGACGGCGATGCTGACCGCCGAGGTGACGAGTACCAAGCTGTCTGCGACGTGATCCTGGCCGGCCTGGACGGCCTCGTAGACTGCGACCGACAGGGTCTGGGTCTTGCCGGGAATGCTGCCGGCCACCATCAGCGTGGCGCCGAATTCGCCAAGCGCACGCGCGAAGGCCAGCAGCAGGCCAGCGAGGATGCCGCGCCACGCCAGTGGCAACGTGACCCGGAAGAAGATGGCCGGCTCGCTGATACCCAGCACCCGGGCCGCCTGTTCCAACTGGGGGTCGACGGCTTCGAACGCGGCCCGCGCCGGTTTGAACACCAGGGGAAAGGCCACGATCGAGGCCGCGATCACCGCCGCCTGCCAGGTGAAGATCAGATCGATACCGAACTGGCCGTGCAGCCAGGCCCCGAATTCACTCCGCCGTCCGATCATGACCAGGAGGTAGTAGCCCAGGACCGTAGGCGGCAACACCATCGGCAAGGCAAGGGTGGTTTCGATGAGATCCCGGCCGGGAAAACGCCCGCGCGCCAGCAGAAAACCGACGGCGACACCGAATACGAGATCGATGGCCGTGGCCCAGCCGGCAACCTTCAGGGAGAGTGCGAGTGCCGCCCACATGGCCTCCATGAGAGACGTTCCCCGTCTTAAGGTTTCGGAAAACCATGACTGGCCAGGATGGCCTGCCCGTCCGCGGACAGCACGAAGCCGGTGAAGCGCCGTGCTTCCTCGGCATGCGCCGCATCGGCCAGCGGAGCGATGGGATAACGTATGGCCACATCCAGCGGCACCTCGAAGGCGATCCGGACCCTGTCTGCCGCCTCGCCGGCATCGGTGGCGTATACGAAGCCGGCATCCACCTCGCCGCGCGACACGTAATCCAGCGACTGGCGGACGTTCTGGGTAGTGATCGCCTTGGTCGCGACCGCTTCCCACAAACCAGCCTTTTCCAGTGCACGGCGGGCGTAGCGGCCCACCGGGACGCTGTCCGGGTTGCCGATGGCGATCCGGCGCACGGCGGCCTGCGTCAACTCGGACAGATGCCCGAGTGACACGGACTGCCCCCTCGGCACCACCAAGACGAGGGTGTTGGTAGCAAAGTCACGGCGTTCATTGGCGTGTACCAGGCCAATTTTGACCGCTTCGTCCATCGTTTCCTGATCTGCGCAAGCGAACACGTCGACAGGCGCGCCTTTGGCGATCTGTTGCAACAGAACGCCAGAGGCGCCGAAATTCACAAACACCTTGGCGTCGGGATGCATCTCCTCATAGCGCCGGGCCATGTCCTTGAAAGCCTGGGTCAGGCTGGAGGCGGCAGAAACGGTCAATTCGACCGCACCCGGCTGGCCGGCCATGACCAAGCCGGCGACGGCAACGAGCAGCCGAATGATGTTGCGGTGTTCCATGTCGGGTCTCTCGATGTGAGGGTGACAGGAAATGGTTACGTAATATTCGACAGTATATATCGATGTCCGCACAATGGCACCCCCTGCAGGCGGCCGGGCAGCTGGGCTGGCTCCGTCCGGATCAGCGCCGTGCGCCCGGCCCCCGGGGCGGCGATCAAGGCATCGGCCACCCGGGTGGGAAAACAGGCGCCGCCTTCCCAAAGCACGTCCACTTGAGCCGCACGGCGACCGGCCCTGTCGGGCCGCGCCTTCCGAAGGGGAAGCAAAGCTCGAGTCCAAGAAATCCTATATTTCGGGCGCATCTTCATCAACAGGAAATTTCCATTAACTCATTGGTACAGTGTGTGAATTTCACCGGCGCAGGCAAAACGTGAAATTGCGCTTACCGCGCAAATTCTTCCACCTGTACCTGGGGGAAGTTTGCTTTCGGTTCAACCACCGCCACGAAGACCTCAAACCCTTGCTGCTCAAGCTTCTGAAGACCACCCGCATGAATCTCGTCAATCCAAAACCGGTCCGGATTCGTTAAGGAATGACCTTACAAAAACGGGTTGTGTCCCCCTGGACTCGGGACGCCGGGCTCCCATTTGACACGGTGACTCCCTGGCGCCGCTTGCCACGCCTTGCCCCGACTCGGGTCGAAATGACAGAATAGCCGGCCTGATCGCGGCAAAGCGATGAACACTCGCGCAGACCGGGACCGCCCCACGCCCTGCGCTTTCGTTGAGTCCCAAGGAAAACCATTGCCATGAACGAATTCTGGATCGCCCCCTCGATTCTCTCCGCCGACTTCGCCCGTCTCGGCGAGGAAGTGGACGACGTCCTCAAGTCGGGCGCCGACATCGTCCATTTCGACGTGATGGACAACCACTACGTCCCGAACCTGACCATCGGCCCGCTGGTGTGCGAGGCGCTGCGCAAGCACGGCGTGACCGCGCCGATCGACGTGCACCTGATGGTCAAGCCGGTCGACCGCATCATTCCCGATTTCGCCAAGGCCGGGGCCAGCTACATCACCTTCCATCCGGAGGCCTCCGAGCACATCGACCGCAGCCTGCAACTCGTCAAGGACTCCGGCTGCAAGACCGGGCTGGTGTTCAATCCGGCCACACCGCTCAACTATCTGGATCACGTCATGGACAAGCTCGACATGATCCTGCTGATGTCGGTCAACCCCGGCTTCGGCGGCCAATCCTTCATCCCCTACGTGCTCGACAAGGTCCGCGAATGCCGCCGCCGCATCGATGCCAGCGGCCGCAACATCCGCCTGGAGATCGACGGCGGCGTCAACGCCAGGAACATCCGCGAGATCGCCGCCGCGGGCTGCGACACCTTCGTCGCCGGCTCGGCGGTGTTCGGCGCGGGCAAGGCCGAAGATCCGAACCGCTACGACTCCATCATCCGCGCCCTGCGCGACGAACTGGCCCAGGCCCGCGCATGATCGGATTCCGGCCCGAGCTGATCGCCTTCGACCTCGACGGCACGCTGGTCGACAGCGCGCCCGACCTGGCTTGGGCGGTGGACGCCATGCTCGAGTCGCTGGGCCGCGCCCCCGTCGGACTGGAGCGGGCGCGCGGCTGGATCGGCAACGGTGCGGACATGCTGATCAAGCGGGCCATGACGGGAGAGATGTGGCCGGAATCGGAACCCGAGGAATTCCAGGAAGGCATGCGCCTGTTCCTGGAATTCCACGAGGCGCATCTGTGCGAACGGGGCGGCCTGTTTCCCGGCGTGCTGGCAGGGCTCCAGGGCCTGAAGGCCGCAGGCTATGCCACGGCGGTCATCACCAACAAACTGGCCCGCTTCACCGAACCGCTGCTGGAACGGCTCGGCATCGCGGGGTATCTGGACTTCATCGGCTCGGGCGACCAGTTCGAGCGCATCAAACCGGACCCGCTGCCGCTGCTGAAGACGGCGGAGCGGTTCGGCGCCCGGCCCGAACGCTGCCTGATGGTGGGCGATTCCGGCAATGACGTGCGGGCCGCCCGCGCCGCCGGTTATGCGATACTGTGCGTTCCTTACGGCTACCGGGGGGAAGTCGCCACGCCGGAACAACTGGGTGCGGACGGCATCCTGGACTCCATCGGCGAGCTCCCCGCCCTTTTGAAACGACTGACATGACGGCCTTATTCCGATTCGATCCGCAGAAACGATGGCGCAGCGCGGCCTGAAGCACTGAAACCCCGACCGCTACGGCCCCAGGCCGTGCATCGTTTCGCATCGAACCTCCCGAGCTCTCATGACCCCCGAACGATTCCAGGCCTTCGCCGCCCGAGGCTATAACCGCGTCCCGCTGGCGCGGCGCGTCCTCGCCGACCTCGACACCCCTTTGAGCGCCTATCTCAAGCTCGCCGATGGGCCGTATTCCTACCTGTTCGAATCCGTCCACGGCGGCGAGCAGTGGGGCCGCTATTCCATCATCGGCCTGCCCTGCCGGACCTGCATCGAAGTCCGCGACCATGAGGTCACCGTGCTGAAGGATGGCGCCCGCACCGAGACCCTGACGGTCGAAAACCCGCTGGCATGGATCAAGGCTTTCGGCAGCCGTTTCAAGGTGCCGGACCTCGAAGGTCTGCCGCGCTTCACCGGGGGCCTGGTCGGCTATTTCGGCTACGAGACCATGGGCTACATCGAGCCGCGCCTGGCCAAAACCAAACCGGACCCGATCGGCTCGCCCGATATCCTGTTGATGGTGTCGGAAGAAGTGCTGGTGTTCGACAAACTCACCGGCAAGCTGCTGGTCGTCGTCCACGCCGATCCCAACGAAGCCGGCGCCTACGCCAAGGCCCAGACCCGGCTGGACGAGCTGGTGCGTGAACTGCGCAGCCGCCAGCTCCCGCCCGCACCGCCGCGCTCACCGCGCACGGTGGACGAGGCCGATTTCATCTCCGGCTTCACCCGGGAAGGCTTCGAGGCCGCGGTGCGGCGGGTCAAGGAGTACATCGTCGAGGGCGACGTGATGCAGGTGGTGCTGTCGCAGCGGCTGAGCATTCCCTACGCCGCCTCGCCCCTGGACCTCTACCGCGCCCTGCGCTGCCTCAACCCCTCGCCTTACATGTACCAGCTCAACCTGGGGGATTTCCACGTGGTCGGCTCGTCGCCGGAAATCCTGGTGCGGCTGGAGGACGGCACTGTGACGGTGCGCCCCATCGCCGGCACCCGCCGCCGCGGCCGCAGCCCCGAAGAGGATCAGGCGCTGGAGCGGGAGCTCCTGGCCGACCCCAAGGAACTCGCCGAGCATCTGATGCTGATCGACCTGGGCCGCAACGACACCGGCCGGATTTCCGAGACCGGCAGCGTGCGGCTCACCGAGAAGATGGTGGTGGAGCGCTATTCCCACGTCATGCACATCGTCTCCAACGTGACCGGCAAACTCCAGGCCGGCAAGGACGCCTACGACGTACTGGCGGCGACCTTCCCCGCCGGCACCGTCAGCGGGGCACCGAAGATCCGGGCCATGGAGATCATCGCCGAGCTGGAGCCGGTGAAACGTGGGGTCTATTCCGGCGCGGTGGGCTACATCGGCTGGTCCGGCAACATGGACACGGCGATCGCCATCCGCACCGCCGTCATCAAGGACGGGCGGCTCCACATCCAGGCCGGCGCCGGCGTCGTCTACGACTCGGTACCGCGCAGCGAGTGGGAGGAAACGATGAACAAGGCACGGGCCATTTTCCGGGCGGTCGCCCTGGCCGAAGCCGGCGTCGAAGGAGGCGAGAACGCATGAGCACCCGCGTCCTGATGATCGACAACTACGATTCGTTCACCTACAACCTGGTGCAGTATCTGGCCGAACTGGGCGCGGACGTCCAGGTGGTGCGGAACGACCAGATCGCAGCGGAAGAAATCGAGCGTCTCCATCCCGACAAGATCGTGATTTCGCCCGGCCCCTGCACGCCGAAGGAGGCCGGCATCTCGGTGGAGACGATCCACCGCTACGCCGGACGCTATCCCATCCTCGGGGTCTGCCTCGGCCACCAGAGCATCGGCCATGCCTTCGGCGGCAACATCGTCCATGCCAAGCGCATCATGCACGGCAAGGTGTCGATGGTGCGCCACCGCGACGTCGGCGTGTTCCACGGCCTGAGCAACCCGTTCCAGGCCACCCGCTACCATTCGCTGGTGATCGAGCAATCCACCCTGCCCGAGTGCCTGGAAGTCACCGCCTGGACCGAGGACGACAACGGTGGTATGGAGGAAATCATGGGCGTGCGCCACAAGACCCTGGACGTCGAAGGCGTCCAGTTCCACCCCGAATCGATCATGACCGAGCAGGGCCACGACCTGCTCCGCAACTTCCTGCACCGGTAGGCGCCCATGGAAATCCCCGAAGTCCTGGAAACCCTGCTGGCCGGCAAGGACCTGAGCCCCAGCGCGATGCGCGAGACGATGCGCAAGATCATGAGCGGCGGTGCGACCCCGGCCCAGATCGGTGCCTTCCTGATCGCCCTCCGTTGCAAGGGCGAGACCGTCGAGGAGGTGGCCGCCGCGGCCCAGGTGCTGCGGGAAATGGCGACCAAGGTTCCGGTATCGGGCCCCCATCTGCTCGACACCTGCGGCACCGGAGGCGACGCCAGCAAGACCTTCAACATCTCCACCACCGCGGCCTTCGTGGTCGCGGCGGCGGGCGGACGGGTCGCCAAGCACGGCAGCCGCTCGGTGTCCGGCCGCTCGGGCAGTGCCGACGTGCTGGAGGCCGCCGGCATCAACATCGAGCTCACCCCGGACCAGGTCAAGACCTGCATCGAAACGCTCGGCGTCGGCTTTCTGTTCGCCCAGCGCCACCACGGTGCGATGAAATACGCCATCGGGCCACGCCGGGAACTCGGCGTCCGCACCCTGTTCAACCTCTTGGGCCCCCTGACCAACCCTGCCGGCGCGCCGAACCAGCTGGTCGGCGTGTACACCGACCCATGGGTGGAAGGCCTCGCGCGGGTGCTGCAGCAATTGGGCAGCTCACACGTCCTGGTCGTGCATGCCGAGGACGGGCTGGACGAAATCAGCATCGCCGCGCCCACCCATGTCGCCGAGCTGAAGAACGGCCTGATCACCAACTATTACGTACGGCCGGAGCAGTTCGGCTTCAGGCGCGCCGCCTTGAGCGAACTCGCCATCGACACCGTCGCCGCCAGCCTGAAGATGATGCGGGGCGTGCTGGACAACGTGCCGGGCCCCGCCCGCGACATCGTCGCCTTGAACGCCGGCGCCGCCATCTATGCCGCCGACCTGACCGACTCGCTGGAAGCCGGCATCCGCCGTGCCGAGGCCGTCATCGCCGACGGCTCGGCCCGCGCCAAGCTCGAAGCGCTGGCCGCCCTTTCCCGCCAATTCGCCGCGAGCTGAACGCCATGAGCGACACCCCCGACATCCTGAAAAAGATCCTGGCGCGCAAGGCCGAGGAGATCGCCGACCGAACGAAGGTGCTGCCGCTGTCCGAAATGCGCGCGAAGGCCGAACAGGCCGATCCGGTGCGCGGCTTCGTCCGCTCCCTCCGGGCCAAGATCGAAGCCGGACAGGCCGGGGTGATCGCCGAAATCAAGAAGGCCTCGCCCAGCAAGGGGGTGATCCGGGAGGATTTCCAGCCCGAAGCGATCGCCCGCAGCTACGCCGCGGGCGGCGCAGCCTGCTTGTCGGTACTGACCGACCGGGACTTCTTCCAGGGCAGCGAGGACTACCTGCAGCAGGCCCGCGCCGCCTGCGCCCTGCCGGTGCTGCGCAAGGACTTCACCATCGACCCTTACCAGGTCTACGAGGCGCGGGCGATCGGCGCGGACTGCATCCTGCTCATCGCCGCTGCGCTGGACGACGCGCTGATGCGCGATCTGGCCCGGCTCGCCACCTCGCTCGGCATGGACGTGCTGGTGGAAGTGCACGACCGGAGCGAACTGGAACGCTCGCTGCCGCTGGAGCTGCCGCTGGTCGGCATCAACAACCGGAACCTGCGCACCTTCGACGTCAGCCTCCAGACCACGCTGGACCTGCTGCCGCTGATTCCGGAAGGCCGCACGGTGGTCACCGAAAGCGGCATCCTGGCGCCGCCGGACGTCGCCCTGATGCGCGGTCACGGGGTCCACGCCTTCCTGGTCGGCGAGGTCTTCATGCGCGCGTCCGAGCCCGGCGTCGAGCTGCAACGGCTATTCGCTTAGCCCCCCTCACCCCGAACTTTCCGGCCATCGAAGAGGGCTCGCCATGCATGTCACCGTTTCGGAAATCCTCGAACGCTTCCAGCCGGAAGGGCTGATCACGGACCACATCGGCCCCGACGCCGTGATTACCCGGATCGCGCCGATCGAAGACTGCGCCCCCGGCGACCTGGTGTTCATCGACAAGCCCAAATACGTCGGCGACGTACTCCAGCGCAAACCGGCCGCCGTCCTCACCACCCCGGCCATCGCCGCCGAATTCGGCGAATCGCCGGCACTGGCCATCCTGATCGCGCCCAACGTCCGCCTTGCCATTGCGCTGATCAAGCAAGCCTACGCCGACCGCGACGTGCGCGACACCGAATGGCCACGCATTCATCCTTCCGCCGTGATCCACGCCAGCGTGGAAGTGCCCGCCGATGCCATCATCGGCCCCGGCGTGGTCATCGGCGCCGATGTCGTGCTGGGCCGCGGCGTGGTGTTGATGGCCAACGTGGTGATCGAGCGCGGCTCCCGGATCGGCGCGGAAACCGTGCTGCATCCCGGCGTAACCGTCTGCATCGACTGCGAAATCGGCGCCGGCTGCATCCTCAAACCCGGCTGCGTGATCGGCTCGGAAGGCTTCGGGTTCGCCCAGGACGCCCAGCGCCGCAACTACCGCATTCCGCACACCGGCAAGGTCATCATCGAAGACCGCGTGGTGATCGGCGCCAACACCACCATCGACCGCGCCACCTACGGCGCGACCGTCGTCCGCAGCGGCACCATCATCGACGCGCTGGTGCACCTGGGCCATAACGTCGAGATCGGCGAGGACTGCATCCTTTGCGCCCATACCGGGCTGTCCGGCTCCACCCGCTTCGGCAAGCGCGTCATCGCCACCGGCCAGACCGGTACCATCGACCACATCACCGTCGCCGACGACAGCGTGCTGCTGCACCGCGCCGGCCTCAACACCAGTATCAAACAGTCCGGCATGTATGCCGGCGGCCCCGCCCAGCCCTTGCAGCAATACCTCAAGAACATGGCGGTGATGCCGCGCCTGCACGAAATCTGGAGCCGGTTGAAGAAGCTGGAAAAAGCCGTCGCCCAACTCGGTTCCGCCGAATAAAAAAATCCCCGCCGCAGAGGACGGGGATTGGCTCCGGAAGTTTTCCCCGCGGAACGGTCGACTGGCCGCTCCGAAGGATCACGCACATCAAGCCGGATTTACGGCTTGGAGATCGTGATGTTGACCCAGCAGCCCTTGGCCGGCACTTCCCAGACTTCGCCGGTGGTGGTGAGCTTGCCGTCCGCGTCGACGCTCCAGTCGTCCACTTCCAGGACGTTGGCGACGTACAGCATGTAATAGCCCGTCTTCGGCAGGGTGATGGACTTGGTGAACGCCCCGGCGGTGCCGTCGTTCAGGGCCAGCCCTTTGAACGCCGTGGGGTGCATGATGAGCTTCTTCGATGCCACGTACTTGTCGGCATCGTAGCCGGAGTCGACGTAGTACATGGTGTAGCTGTCCGGCTTCATGGGATAGAGCTCGGTATCCACGCCCGCGGGTGCGGTATGGTCGGCCTTGGGCGGCAAGCCCTGCAGGGTCCAGTCGGCGTGCTGAACGATCACGTGGCCGATAACGGTGTCGGAGTCGGCGGGCAGCGCGGTCTGGCCCTCGTCGAGATCCTGGGTGCCGGCCCAGAACAGCGGACCGCCCTCGGGCCGCCAGAACAGGATGAAGCCCGGATGGGCGCCTTTCAGGCTGGCTTCCTGCGCATCACGCTGTACGCTGAGGGTGATCTTGTCGCCGGCCTTGCCGTTGAAGAACGACCACTTGCCGGTATGGGTCCAGCCGCGCCAGATGTCCTGACCATCACTGACCGGCGTGATGGTGTCGTCGTTCCACTTGGTGCCAGTGGTCGGATCGTAGTACGAGGTCTTGCCGATCGCCAGCGAGTAGCTCTTGTTGTAACCGGAGAAATCACGCGGCGGCCCGTAGATGGGCGTTCCCGGCCCCGGCGGCGAAGCGATCTTGAAGTTGATGACCGGGCTGGAGTAGGTGCCCGGATTCTTGAAGGTCTCGACGACTTCCGCCACGCCGGAGTCGCGCCCGTCGCAGTTGGAATCCACGCCGTCCAGCGTCGCTTCGGCGGCGCCCGGATGGATGGTGGGCGCGAAGTCGTTGCAATCGACGTCGGCCGTGGAGCCGTCGCCGTCCCGGTCCAGCGTGTCCAGGCCCGCGGAGTTCGCTGTGCCTTTCAAGGCGATCTTGGACAGCATGGTGCCGTTCTTGGTCGTGGCCTTCGCCTGGCCGGTGACCGGAACGTTGAAGTAGCCGTGCAGACTGCCGATCGCGATGTCGACCGGGAATTGCGGCAGATTGATGCTGGTGTTCTGGTCCTTGTACAGCCGCGCCAAGGCCGGCTCGCCGGTCCATTTCAGCTTGAGCATGATGGCCTTGGCGTTCCAGGTGAATTTGAGCGTACCGCCGCCGGGCACGTTGATCACCGCCATGCCGCCCTTGGCGCCGAACTTCTTCTTGGTGGCGTCGCCCAGGGTGCCCGTTGCCAGGGTCTGGCCCTGCACGACGGCCGACCAGGTCGTGTCCGGGGTGATGTCACCCATGCCGACGTGTTCGTTGAATTCGAAGCGTCCGTCCAGCACCAGCAGCTCGGTGCCAACTTCCTGACCCTTCTTGAGCTTTTCCGAATAGGCTTCCGAATAGCTCAGGTGGGCGACCGCGGTGACGTCGTGAGTGCCTCCGTGGGCGGCTGCGAGTTGCGGCACGGCGGCGATGAGGCCGGCGGCCAGTAAGGAGTAGCAATGCTTTTCGTTCATGGTGTCTCTCATATGGTGTTGCAACGATCCTCAAGATATCAAGGCGTACCCTCGGATCCCTCGATGCTTCCCTGCAGGGCCTGAATCGGCCCCAGCCCCTGGGCGGTGCGGCCTTTCCTGCCCACCGCCGGGATTTCCAGAAATTCGTCGTCGGCCAAGCCGTCCCCGTCGGCATCGCTGACGGACCGATGGTCGCCGGCGTGGCCGTTCGGCACCCGGAGCGCCGGATGGTCGAAAGGCGCCGCCTCGTCCCGCACCCGCTCGTCGGTGAGCGACTTGAGGAAGGCGATGATGTCGTCCTTCGGACCTTGCTCGTTGCCGATGATGTCGCTCAACGTGGGCATCTCGACCGCCTTGTCGCGGCTGGCGTAGTTGCCGACCCTGATATAGAAGTCGATGACCTGATTCAGGGTGAGAACGGAACCGTTGTGGAAATACGGCGCCGTCAGCTCCACGTTGCGCAGCGTGGGAATCTTGAACGTACCCTGGACACCCGCCCGCAGCAGGCTGCTGCTCCCGGCCTCGGCCTTGGCCACTTCCGCGGCGGCCGCCGCCGGGGTCGGGATCATGGCCAGCTTGGACAGAACACAGCCCTCGCTGCCCAGCGGATCGGGCTGCAGCTGGTCATCCGGGAAGCCGTACGGGTCGGACTTCGATTTCTTCACGAATGGCACGGTGAACAGGCACGGCCGGACCTTGAGTTCGTCGAAAACGCCGCCGCCGTTCCCCACCAGCTCCGCCAGATACTGCTGGGCAAACGACAGCGGCTGCGAGGGATTGCTTGCGCTGTTGTTCCCCAGCCCCGGATCGAACGAATAATGGGTGACGCCGGTGTTGACGAAACCCACGTCCATCAGCCGCGTATTGCCCAGCGGATCGTTGGTGCGGTCCACCAGGGTATAGCCGTTCGGGTTGACCTTGACCGCCTTGCCATTCACCAGCCTCACGATCTCCGGGCTGACCGCCGTCGATGCCAGCGGTCCAGTGTGGCAGATGATGCAGTGGGCATTGATGAAATGCTGTAGACCCCGGAGCTGGGCCGCGGTCATGGCCTGCGGGGCATCGATCAGATAGTCGGAATTGGGACAGCCCGTCACTGGCTGCAGTTCATGGCCATCGAAACAGACCCGGACCTTTTCGGAATCCACGGGGGCCTGATCGGAAATCAGCGTACGCATGTAGGCCTGCACCGCCACGCCGAAATACAGGGCGAAGTTGGCTTCCATCAGGGTGTACGGCTCGGCAGACCCGGCCGGCTTGCCGAAGATCGCCCGGTTCTTGGGGGGCGCCTTTCCCGACCAATAGGCGCTGCGGAAAGCCTTCTTGACCAGTTCGGCGTAGGTCTGCGCCAGACCCTGACCGCGCTCCGAGCGGTAGCCGGCGAGCACGCTGTCTTCGGCATGGACTTCCTGGCGCTCCAGTGCCCGGCGCTGCAACAGTTTGCGGCCGACGTCCGGGAAGGTACGGCCGTTGCAGGACATTTCCTGGTTGTTGACAGGCGGCCCTACGGCCTGGGAGGCGAGCGAGGAGTTCTCCAGCCGGAACGGCTTCTTCTTCGGCTTGCCGTTCACCACCACCCAGACGCCGGCACCGCTATCGCGGAGGCCGTCGCCGTTGACGCCGTTGAACACGCTGTTGGCCCGGCCGTCCCAGAACTGGCGGTGAAACAATGCCGCATTGATGACGGTCGGCGTATTGCGCGGCTCGACCTGCCGGGTGCGGATGCCACCGACGTGATAGACGCCGTCGTGCCCGGCCCGGTCGCAGTCGTCCAGCGCATCCCCGGTCCTGTGCACGGCTCGGAATTCGCCCGCATAAGTGCCGGAAGAGGACATGACGTTGTCGGTCTCCGCCGTGAAGCCGGCATCGGCGTCGTTGGGATCGGCCAAGCGGACGAAGGGGAAGTCATTGGCGGTAAGTTCGTAGTTCGGCCCGCCCGCTCCGCCCGAAGCGGTGGGTTTGAAGCCTGCGGCCAGGCCGGGATAAAGCGGATTGCCGCCGGCGTCGGTCAAATGCCGCTTGCCGCCCGGATTCAGCGCGTTTTTCGTCCGCACGTCCGCGCCTGCGTGGAAATGGCAGCTGGCACAGGCCATGCCATCGCTGCCGACGTTCATGTCCCAGAACAGCGCCTTGCCGAGCACCAACAGCGCCTTTTCGTTCTTCACGATCTTGCCCAGCCCCGGAATGGGCGGCGGCCGGACGTTCTTCAAGGAAAAGGGGAAAACCAGCGCTCCGTGGGCGAACACGACCGCCGGGCAGAGAGCAGCAGCCAGGAGCAGGGTCAAAAGGCACGCCGGCCCGATGGCCAGAAGCCTCGAAGAACCGGAGCGCATGGGACGATGGCGTAAAAGTTTGAACATGCCTCGCTCTAAGGCAAATTCGATACCACCTCAAAAAAATATTCATAAACAGCAAGTTAAATTGGATCGGCAAGAAAACGGAGGGACCGATTGCGGAATTTCACACAATTACCGCGTCATCTTGCTCAGCAGGCACTTGCCCCCCGTGCCGAGCCGCCCCAGGCGGACCGGAGAAGGCACAGGATTCTCGGCATTCAAGGAGTGAGTCTCCGTCGTCCGGATTCACCGGCCCGGACACCCGCGCGACCGCGGGCACCGCGCCGATGATCTGGCCTGTCCAAGCAAGGGATGACGTCCTTGCCGCCGCAACGCCCGCGCATCCCAAACCCCCAGCGCGACTCGGCGGGATCGTAGTGCCCCCCCGGGATGTGGCCGCCAGCGGTAGGGATCGAAAAGAAGGTCCCGATCAGTCCGGCCTCGCTAGAGTCGTCCAAAGGCGATCCAGTGCCGGTCACTGATGACCGAGACCCGGCAGGAACCCAGCCCCGCGTGCTCCAGCTGCGCCTTCACTTCGTCCGGGCGGTAGGCGGCGAGCAGGGAATTGCGGAAATCCCGCTGCAATACGGACGGAGCATCGGCCGCATGGCGCCGTACGAGTTCGTCGAGGCGTGCCGGGGTATCGGGCCGCAACAGGTCCATCACGAACAAGGCCGCGCCCGGCCGCCCGTGGCGTTTCGCGGTCTCCCACAGAACCGACGGCACCGCCAGATGATGCAGCAGTGAATTGGAGATGACGGCGTCGTAGTCCCGGCCGGGCAGCTCGGCGCCGGGGAGGTAACCGTGAATCAGCCGGACACGGTCTTGCAGGTGTGCGGCGCCCACCGCGCGCTCCGCCAGCGCCAGCATCGCCGGGGCTCCGTCCACGCCGTCGAGCCGGCAGGCGGGGTGGGCCCTGGCGAACCGCACCAGCACGTCGGCTGGCCCGCAGCCGAGGTCGAGGCAAACGCCGGAACCCGGCTCGCCGGGAAAGCATTCGGTGAACAGGGCGACGAAACGGTCGTGCGCTTCGGAAAAATCCGCTTGCGCATAAGCCAATGCCTGCGCTTCGTCGTCCATCAGTTCGGGTTCCGGCTTTCGATCCATGAGGGCTCCTGTGCGTCTGGCCGCAGTTTGGACGATGTCTTATTCTTGCGCTCCCTGCTGAAGATTTACCATGTTGACCGAAACCTTCAAGCGCTTGGTGCCGGAGACTCCGGCCTTCGTCTACGACCAGACCGCCATCGACCGGACCCTCTCGACCTTTGAAGAAGCGGCCGCAGGGTCCGGCCCCCGTCTGCTTTATTCGGTCAAGTCGTTCCCATTCCTGCCGCTGTTGCGGCGGATCGCGCCACGCGTCGACGGCCTCTCGGCCAGCTCGCTGTTCGAGGCGAGGCTCTGCGCCGAGGCACTGGCGGGGCGGGGCGGTCTGCACATCACGACGCCGGGATTTCGGCCCGGCGAGATCGATGAAATCGGCAGGCTCTGCGATTTCGTGAGTTTCAACTCGCTGGAACAGTTCGACCGCTGGTCGGCCCGAATGGAAGGCACGGCCAGCGTGGGACTGCGAGTGAATCCCCAGCTGTCCTTCGCCCCCGATCCCCGTTATGACCCCTGCCGCCCGCATTCGAAACTCGGAGTTCCCTTCGACAGGCTGGTACCGGCCGAAGTCGGGCGGCTGAAGCGGCTGGAAGGCATTCATTTCCATACCGTCTTCGACTGCGCAAGTTTCGAGCCCCTCGCCGAAATCCTGGCCAAGCTGGAAAACAAGCTGGGGGAACGTCTGAAACGGCTGCGGTGGCTGAACTTGGGCGGCGGTTACCGGCTGGAAGGAGACCTGGGACGGCTGGCCGGGTTTTCCACCCGGCTGCAGCGCGATTATGGCCTGGAGGTCTATTTCGAGCCGGGCAAAGCGGTGATCGGGTCCGCCGGCTATCTGGTCGCCAGCGTCATCGACGTGTTCAACAGCGGCGGAAAGACGGTGGCCGTCCTGGACAGCTGCATCAACCACCATCCGGAAGTGTTCGAATACCAGCGCAGCCCGCGCCTGGCCGAGGTCTGCGAGGAAGGGAGGGAAACGGCGATCCTGGCCGGCGGCACCTGCCTGGCCGGGGACCTGTTCGGCGAGTACGCCCTCCCGACGCGCCCCCGGATCGGGGACCGCCTGGTTTTCGAGGATGTCGGAGCCTACACCCTGGTCAAGGCCAACCGCTTCAACGGCCACAACCTCCCCTCGATCTACCGTTGGGACGGGGAAGCATTGCACCTCGAACAAAGCTACGGCTACGAAGACTACCGGAGGCAGTGGGGGGGCGAGCCCGCCGCTCAGTAAAAGTCCACCGGGTCGACGTCCAGCGACCAGCGCACGCGCCGCTCCGGCGTTTCCTGCAGCCGCGCCAGGGCATCGGTCAAAACGGCGTGCAGCTCCTCGCGCCGGGCGCTCTTGAGCCAGAGCTGGGCCCGGTAACGCCCCGCCTGACGCGGCATCGGCGCGGGCGCCGGCCCGAGCCAATGCACAGCGCCATTCTTTCCATCGGCCTCTTCGCGCAGGCGCGCGAGGAAGTCCATCGACAGCGCGAGCTCCTTCGACTCCGCCCGCCACAGGGCCTGATACCCGAAGGGCGGCAGGCAGGCCGACTCGCGCTCGGCGAGTTCGGCGGCGGCGAAGCCGGGATAGCCGTCGCGCAGCAGCCGCTGAAGCAAGGGATGATCCGGATGCCGGGTCTGGAGCAGCACCGTGCCGGGCTTTTCGCCCCGCCCGGCACGTCCGGCCACCTGCACGATCAACTGGGCGGTATGCTCCGCCGCACGGAAATCGGTGCTGTAGAATCCGGCGTCCACGTCGAGTATCCCGACCAGGGTCACGCCAGGAAAGTGATGTCCCTTGGCCAGCATCTGGGTCCCCAGCAGGATCCCCACTTCGCCCTGCTGCACACGCTCCAGCATCCGCTCCAGGCTGCGGCGACCGCGGGTGCTGTCGCGGTCGATCCGCGCCACGCCGACCTCGGGGAACAGCCGCCGTAAAGCCTCGTCGACCCTTTCGGTACCGACCCCCAAGGGCCGCAGGTCCTCCTGGCCGCAGGACGGACAGCACCCCGGCAGGCCATGCTCGGCGGCGCAGTGATGGCAGCGCAGCCGGCTTTCCCTGGCATGCAGCACCAGGTTGGCGTCGCAGCGCCTGCATCGCGCGACCCAGCCGCAGCCGTGACAAACCAATGCCGGAGCGAAACCGCGGCGGTTGAGGAACAGCAGTACCTGATCACCCGCCGCCAGGGTATCGTGCATCGCCGCGATCAGCCCTTCCGACAAGCCGTCCTGCAAACGGCGCGCGCGGATGTCGAGCACACGGTAGCGCGGAGCGACCGCGGCGCCGGCCCGCGCCGGCAAAACCAGCCGAACGTAGCGCCCTCGCTGAACATTGCGGATCGACTCCAGCGAAGGCGTAGCAGATCCCGCGACCAGCGGAATGTCCGCCATGCGGGCGCGCATCACGGCCACGTCCCGCGCCGAAAAACGGAATCCCTCCTGCTGCTTGAACGAGCGATCGTGTTCCTCGTCCAGGATGATGACTCCCGGCCACCGCATCGGGGCGAACACCGCGGAACGGGTGCCGAGCAGCACCCCGACCTCCCCCTTCTGAAAACCCAGCCAGGCGGCGGCGCGTTCGGTTTCGCTCAAGCCGGAATGGAACACGGCCAGCGGCGCCTCGATGCGCTCGCACAACCTCCGCTCCAGCTGCGGCGTGAGGCTGATCTCGGGCACCAGGACCAGCGCCTGCTCGCCGCGAGTGATGACCCGCCGGATCACCTCGATATAGACCTCGGTCTTGCCGCTCCCGGTCACTCCCTCGAGCAGGAAGACGCCGTACCGGCCGAGATTCGCAGATATCTCGTCGACGGCGCCAAGCTGGGCCGGGTTGAGCTGCAGAGGCGACCCGACAACGGCGGGAATCCGGCGGTCCTGCAAATCCACCCACTCCGCCCAACCGCGCTCGACCAGACGCCGGGCGGCATCCCGCACCGTCCGGCCCGAACCCGCCAGTTCCGCCAGACGCGATGCCGGCAGCGGCCGTTCCCGACCATGCAAGATCTCGAACAGCCTGCGCTGAACCGGCGCGCGCCTGAACGTCGCCGGATCCAGGGCAGCGCCGGCCGGCGTGAGGACCAGCCCGCTCGGGCGGGCCAGCTCAGCCCCCCGCCCTTCCCGTAGATGCACCGGAAACGCCGACTGGATGACCTCCCCGAGCGGATGATGGTAATAGCGCGCGGCCCATCGCAGCAGCTTCAGGTCGGTCTCGGACAGCAGCGGCTCTGCGTCCAGCACCGCCCCCGCCGGGCGCAGACGCTCGACCTCGCAACCGGGCGTTTCCACAACCGCGATGAGATAACCCACGCGGATGCGGTTGCCGAAGGGAACGCTCAACCGGACGCCAGGGAGCAAACTTTCGAGGGGGACGCCCGCCGGCGCGAGATAGTCGAAACAGCGGTAAGCCGGGATGGGAACGGCGACTCTGACGACTGTCTCCATACGCCCTTCCGTCATGATCCGCCGTTAGGCTTGCAACCGGCCATGGTTCACGACCGAAACGGACTTATCCACAAATCCTGTGGATAAGTCTGTGCAAGGGAGCCGGGATAAGCCCGCGAGCCCGCAATTTTTCTGGGGTGATGTCAACCTGTCGAGGTCTTGACCAGCCGGGCACAGCCATCGCAAAAACAAAGGGTTGGATGAATCCCGAGCGAGCTTGCGCGGGCGATCGGCCAGGCGATTTCAACTTCACCGGGCATTTCTGTACACTGTGCATAAGTCGTTGCAGAAACACCCTGATCAGGACCCGATTTGTCAAGATTCATGAACAATTTTTGAAAGCACCAGAGTCGCAGGAGAAGCCATGCACCACCGCCACCTTCAGGTACTGCGCACGGACGCCTCGGGAATGCCTCTCGAATGGATAGGCTACCAGGAAGCCGCCAAGCTCTACTATCTGGAACAGGTCGCCTACGGCTGCGGCAGCATCCTGTTCCGGCTGCGCGGTGGCATCAACGCCAAGACGGGGCAGCGCAGCCGCATCGAGGTGAATTCGATCGTGGCGACCTTCGGCCATGCCAACAGCGGCTACAAGGTCGACATGGGCTACGTGCCGCCGCTCAACAATGCCGCCCTGTTCCGGCGCGACGGCCACATCTGTCTCTATTGCGGCAATCTGTTCCGCCACAGCGAGCTGTCCCGCGACCACATCCAGCCCACCAGTCGCGGCGGTTCGGACACCTGGAACAACGTGGTGACCGCCTGCAAACGCTGCAACAACCACAAAGCGGGGAGGACGCCGGAGGAGGCGAAGATGCAGCTGCTCGCCATCCCCTTCACGCCGACCCATGCCGAATACATCTACCTGCAGGGCCGCCGGGTACTCGCCGACCAGATGGAGTTCCTCAAGGCGCATTTCCCCCGCAAGAGCCCGCTGCACCAACGGCTGAGCTGAAACCGCCCAAGACTCAAGGCGCGGCGGCGATGACGTCGCTGATGCGCGATATCTTCAAGGCGTTGGTGCCACCGGTGCGGCCGGTCAAATCACCTTTGGTCATGATGACCAGATCGTCCATCTTCACCAGATTGCGTTTGAGGAATTCTTCGGCGATCGCCCGGTTCAGCACGTGGTGATCCGAGATGGCGCGCTCGTTGAAAAAAATCGGATACACCCCCCGGAACAGCGTCACCCGCCGACACACCGCCTCATGCGGCGTGAGGGCGAAGATCGGGATGCCGGAACTGATGCGCGACATCCACAGGGGCGTCGACCCCGATTCCGTCAGGGCACCGATGGCCCGGACCGGCAGGTGGTTGGCGATATACATCGCCGACATGGCGATGGCCTCGTCGATGCGGTGGAATTTCTCGTCCATGCGGTGGCTCGATTGGCGCGTCCGCGGGTATTTTTCCGCTTCCTTGCAAACCCGCACCATCGCCGCCACGGTACGGTCCGGAAACTTCCCCGTGGCGGTTTCGGCGGACAGCATCACGGCATCGGTGCCGTCGATCACGGCGTTGGCCACGTCCGAAACCTCGGCCCGCGTCGGCAAAGGATTCTCGATCATCGACTCCATCATCTGGGTGGCCGTGATGACGACCTTGTTGCGGCTGCGTGCCAAGCGGATCAGCCTCTTCTGCTCATGCGGCAGACGGGCGTCGCCGATCTCCACGCCCAGGTCGCCGCGCGCCACCATGATGGCGTCGGAAGCGTCGATGATCCCTTCGATCACACCGTCCTTGATGGCTTCCGCACGCTCGACCTTGGCCACCAGCCCCATGTGGCTGCCGGCCCGGTGCAACAGTTCGCGGGCTTCCAGCATGTCTTCCTTCGAACGCGGAAAGGAAATCGCCAGATAGTCGGCCCCGATCTCCACGGCAGTCTTCAGATCCGCCTTGTCCTTTTCGGTCAGGGCCGGCGCCGAGAGACCGCCGCCGAGCTTGTTGATGCCTTTGTGGTTGGACAGCACGCCGCCGACGGTGACGACGCATCTGACGCGGGTTCCTTCGACCGATTTGACCTTGAGCTCGATCAGACCATCGTTGAGCAGCAAGGTGTCGCCCGCTTCGACGTCCGTCGGAAGCGCCTCATAGGCGCAGCCGACCTGGGTTTCATCGCCCTGATCCGGCGGAAAGGCGGTGTCCAGGTCGAAAGGCTGGCCTTCCTCCAGCACGACCTGGCGGTCACCCTTGAAGCGGGCGATGCGGATCTTGGGTCCCTGCAGATCGGCCAGGATGGCCACATAACGCTGCATGCGCCGGCTGATTTCCCGCACCCGCTCGGCGCGGATGCGGTGTTCCTCCGCCGTACCATGGGAGAAATTCAGCCGGACCACGTCGGCCCCGGCTTTCAGGATTCTCTCGAGCATCTCCGGAGACTCGGAAGCCGGCCCCAGCGTGGCGATGATCTTGGTACGGCGAATTCCCCTCGTCATCGGGCGTTCATCAGGGCGACCGTGGTGTCCAGCATGCGGTTGCTGAAACCCCACTCGTTGTCGTACCAGCTCAGCACCTTCACCAGGTTGCCGACCACCTTGGTCTGGGTCGAGTCGAAATTGGAGGAAGTCGTCGTATGATTGAAATCGCTCGAGACCAGCGGCTGGTCGTTGTAGCCGAGGATACCCTTCAGCTCGCTTTCGGAAGCGGCCTTGAGGATGGCGTTGATCTCGTCCTTGTCGGTTTCCCGGGCCGCGATGAAGGTCAGGTCCACGACCGATACATTGGCGGTCGGCACCCGGATGGCGAAACCGGACAGTTTGCCGTCCAGCTCCGGCAGCACCAGCCCCACGGCCTGCGCCGCGCCGGTCTTGGTCGGGATCATGTTCAGCGCCGCCGCCCGTGCCCGGTACAGATCCTTGTGATAAACGTCGGTGAGCACCTGGTCGTTGGTGTAGGAATGCACGGTGGTCATGAGGCCGGACACGATCCCGATTTTTCCCAGCAGTGGCTTGACCAGCGGCGCCAGGCAGTTGGTGGTGCAGGATGCATTCGAGATGACGGTGTGGGCGGCTTTCAGCGTATGCTCATTGACCCCGTAGACGATGGTCGCGTCGCACTCGTTCTTGTCGGCCGGAGCCGAAATGATCACCTTCTTGGCGCCGGCATCGAGATGCGGCTGGCATTTGGCCTTGGTGCGGAACACCCCGGTGCACTCATGCACGACGTCCACGCCCAAAGCCCCCCAGGGCAGCTTGGAAGGATCCTTCTCGGAAAAAACCCTGATGCGGTCGCCGTTGACGATGATTTCGCCCTCGCCGACCTCCACGGTCCCCCGGAACGGCCCGTGCACGGTGTCATGGCGGGTGAGATGGGCGTTGATCTGGGCATCCCCCAGGTCATTGATGGCGACGATCTCCACATCCTTGCGCCCGGTTTCGTAAATCGCCCGCAGGATGTTGCGGCCGATGCGCCCATATCCATTGATTGCAATCTTAATCGTCATTGCCCTGCTCCAGAAATGCTGAAATAAAGTGAGGATGGGGTCATGCGCGAGAGCCCTCGCACCCTTGGCGACCGGCGGAGTGGGGTGGGGAGAGCAGTCGAGGCCGTCCCGGCCGGACGCCTGCGGGCCTTCGGCGAGGGAGAATCGGGCATTCTCCGGGGAATCTGTCAATACAAAGCGCGGCCAATATAGCAAAGCGCCGCGCCGAGCGTCCAGTTCTTGCCCTTCGCGCACCAAGGCTGATAGCTTAAACCGGGAACCAGCAAGCGACGCCATCCACATGCAGGAAACCTTCCATCGTTCGCGCGAACTCCGACGCGAGACACGCCTGCTCGGCGCCGCAACCTACAACCTCAGCCGGGTACTGCTCGGCCGCCGGCGCCCCGACCCACTGTTCGTCCCCATTCGCAACATGCTCTATCTGGCGGTGGCCGACGACCTCGAGATCGTGTTCGTCGACGGCGCCGGTCCCCGCCACATCCAGATGGCCTGGCAAGCGTTCCGTCCCGGCCGTCGGAGCAGCCTGGACGCTCCGGTGCCCTTCGAGGTGGTGTACTACACGGCCGAGTCGCTCCAAGTACTCCCGCGCCTGCAGAGTGAATTCCAGCGCGCGCTGGCCCACCTGAAAGATCGGGACGACCGGGGACGGCGGAGTGCGGAAGTCGTGCCCCTGGCCATCCACCGCTGATTTCCCCGGCCCGCTTCTTCCGCCGACCGCCATGTCCCGCCCCCCAGCCGCGCTGCCTGCCGCCGCCCTGAATACCGTCATTTCGCCGGACGACCTTCCCTTCGACTCGACCGCCGAACTGGAGCCGCTCGACCACATCCTGGGCCAGCAACGGGCGCAGGAGGCCATCGACGTCGGCCTGGCCATGCGCCGCCCCGGCTACAATCTCTATGTCATGGGCGATCCAGGCACCGGCCGCCTGTCGCTGGTGAAACGGCTGCTGGAACGCCGGGCTGCCGGACAGCCCGCCCCCAATGACTGGCTGTACCTCAACCGGTTCGACAATCCGCGGGAACCGGTCGCCATTTCCCTTCCCGCCGGCATGGCTCGCCGCTTCGCCGCCGACGTCGAGACCTTCGTCGACAGTCTGCTGGCAACCTTTCCGGCAGCATTCGACAACCCGGCCTACCAGCGCCGCCGCACGGCGATCGACCGGGAGTTTTCCCGACGCTTCGATGAAGCCGTGGAAGCGGTAGGCAGGAAGGCGGAGCAACGGGGCATCCTGCTGTTCCGCGACGGCGACGACATTTCCTTCGCGCCGAGGGGAGACGGCGCACCGCTCGACGAAGCGGCTTTCGCCGCCCTCCCGGAAGCAAAGAAGGCGCAGTTCCACGCCCAGGTACGGGAACTCGAGGACGACCTGCACGAAGCACTGCTGGAACTCCCCCAGTGGAAACGGGAGGCCTCTGAATCCCTGCGGGCGTTGAACCGGGAGACCATCGAGCAGGCGGCGGCGCCCTTGCTGGCGCGCCTGAGCGCGCCCTACGCCGGCTGCGCGGCCCTCCTCGCCCATATCTCCGTCCTGGGCGAGCACCTGGACCGCACCGTGACGGAATACCTGCTCGACGACCGCGGCCAGGATCCGCGTGAGGAGGCGATCCGCCGCAACCGGTTGCTGGACCGCTATGCCCCTTGCGTCCTCGTCAGCCACGACCCGGAGGGCGGAACGCCGGTGCTGTTCGCGCCCAACCCGAGCTATCCCAACCTGTTCGGCCGGATCGAACCGCCTGGCGAGCAGGACGCCTCACACGCCCACGCACGGCTGATTTTTCCCGGCCTCCTGCATCAGGCCAACGGTGGCTGTCTGATCGTGGAAGCCGAACAACTGGTCGGAGACGCGGAAGCCTGGCCGGCACTCAAGCGGGCGTTCAAGAGTGGCCAGCTCCGCATCGAACCGCGCCCGGCCGATGCGGCCGGCGGGACGCGGGCGCAGACCCTACTGCCAGCCCCGATTCCGCTCGAAGTCAAACTGGCCCTGGTGGGTACGCGGGATTTGTATTACCTGCTGGAAACGGCCGATCCCGATTTCAAGGAGCTGTTCCGGCTCCCCGTGGACTTCGACGATCACTTTCCCCTCACCCCGGCGTCGATGCTGGCCTTCGCTCGTCTCATCAAGAGCCAGGCGGCGCAAGCTGGTCACGCGGACGTTTCCGCCTGCGGCATCGCCGCTTTGCTGGAATACGGCGCCCGTCTGGCCGAGCACCAGAACCGGCTGTCGGCGCGGATGGGTGACGTCTGCGAAGTCCTGGCCGAAGCCGATCTGGAGCGGCGCCGGGAAGCCGCCGTCACCGTCCGGGCCGAACATGTGCGTCGCGCTCTGGCGGCGCGTGAACGGCGTCTGGACCGGCTGAACCAGGAACTGCTCGATGACGTGATGGAAGGCGTCCTGCTCATCGCGACAGAGGGCGAGAAGGTCGGCTGCGTCAACGGGCTGACCGTACTGGAAGCGGGCGAAACCTGCTTCGCCACGCCGGCCCGCATCACCGCCACGGTCTCCCCCGGCGAACGCGGCGTGGTGGACATCGAACGCGAGGCCGAGCTGGGCCAGGCCATCCATTCCAAGGGCGTACTGATCCTCTCCGGCTGTCTCGCCTTCCGCTATGCGCACGACTTCCCGCTCGCGCTCTCGGCTCATCTCGCCATCGAACAGTCTTACGGCTACATCGACGGCGACAGCGCATCATTGGGTGAGTTCTGCGCCCTGGTGTCGGCGCTGACGGGCATCCCGATCCGGCAGACCCTGGCGGTCACCGGCTCGATGAATCAGCACGGCGAAGTGCAGGCGGTGGGCGGCGTCAACGAGAAGATCGAGGGCTTTTTCCGGCTTTGCCGGGCGCGCGGCTTCACCGGCGACCAGGGCGTCATCATTCCGACCGCCAACGTCCGTAATCTGATGCTCAAGGCCGAGGTGGCCGACGCCGTGAGCGAAGGAAAGTTCGCGGTGTACGCGGTTCACACCGTGGACGAAGCCCTCGAACTGATGACCGGCAAGGCGGCGCGCACCGTGAACCGGCTGGCGGTTTCCCGCCTCAAAGCCTTTGCCGACTGTTCGGAAAAGAAAACCTGAAACATCGTCAGGCCGCCTGCCTCGCCTCGCCGATGTGGGCCAACGCGTCAGGCAGTACCACTTCCATCGATACCGGCAGATGGTCGGAGCAGGCGAAGTCGATCACTTCCAGCCGGTTGACGCGCAGCGAGGGCGTCACCAGGATGTGGTCGAGCATCTTGTGCGGCCGCCAGCTCGGAAAAGTCTTCAGACGGCAGACCGGGTCGTTCAGGTGGGTCGCATCCAGCAGCAGGTCGAGTTCCGGGGTATTCGGCTCGCAGTTGAGGTCACCCATCATCACCACGTAAGGCAGATGGCCGATGAGATCGCTGATGAAGCGCAACTGTTTGAGGCGCGCCCGGCGGCTCAAGGCCAGATGCGCCACGCAGACGTAGAGTGCATTGCGGGGATCACGGCCGAAACGGGCCAGCAGGGCACCGCGCCCCGGCATACCCGGCAGCGGGTAGTCGTGAACGAAGTCGGGACGGATCCGGCTGAGCAGGCCGTTGCTGTGCAGCGCCAGCCGGCCGATCCGGCGGTTGACCTGATTGTGCCAGTAGGCGAAACCCGCATGCTCGGCCAGGTACTGGGTCTGGACGATGTTGTGGCTGCGCATTCCGCCCCCGTCCACCTCCTGCAGGCCGGCGATGTCGAACGGCTCGAGAAGCTGGGCGATGCGGTTCAGGTTAGGGAGGCGCTTGGTCGATGGCCACACGTGCCTCCAGCCTCCCGTGATGTAATCGCGGTAGCTGGAAGTGGAAATTCCGGTCTGGATATTGAAGCTGGCCAGACGGAGCACGACCGGCGCCGTATCCGCGTTCGCCGGTCTGGGAAGCGCCTCCCCGACACGTTCCCGGACTGCCAGAGCCCCCCCCATGGACATCCCCCTTATTTCGCCGGCTTGCCGCTTTCTTTGGCGATCAGGTAGTTGGTGATGGCGATCATATTGGGGTAGGACTTGGCAAGCGAACCGGACACGCGGTACTTGCCGTTCACCACCAGCGTCGGCGTGCCGCTGATGCCGTAACGCGCCCCCATGCCCTCGGCCTGGCGCATCTTGGCGTCCACTGCGAACGACTTGTAGGCCTTCTGGAATGCATCCTTGGTGACGCCGTGTTCGGTAAAGAATTTGGCCTGCTCGTCTTCGCTGGCCAGCGCCAGTTTCTTGACCTGAATGGCCTCATAGAACTGCGGATGCAGCTTGTCCAGGACGCCCAATGCTTCCGCCGTGTAGAACATCTTGGCGTGCGCCGCCCAGCGCTCGTTGAAAACCGCCGGCTGGCGGATGAATACCACGTTGTCCGGCTTGGTCTTCAGCCAGGCGTTCAAGTCCGGCTCGAAGTGATAGCAATGCGGACAACCGTACCAGAAGAATTCGAGGACTTCGACCTTGGAAGGATCCGTGGTCGGCTGCGGCGGATTGATCACCTCGTAGTCCTTGCCCGCGGTGTACTCTTGGGTTTCCGCGGGCGCGGGAGCCGCGGACAGCAGTGAGGAAAACAGCGCCAGAAACGCCACTCCCAGACCGGTGCGCAACATGTGGATGCCTGTATTCACGAATCCTCCTCTGAATCGGGCCGCCCCGCGGCCCGAAGCCCATACGATCGAAAAAGCCCGAAAAGGCCCGGCGATGCCGACCTTCGCTGTCATTTCAGAACCGAAACGAAATCCGAAACCGCGCCGATATCCTCATCGCTCAGTTTTCCCGCGATGTCGCGCATCATCTGGTTCCGATCGTTATGCCGCTCGCCGGTCTTGAACTCGCGCAAGGCCTTGGCGACATAGGCCGAGTACTGGCCGCGCACGGCGGGAAAACCGGCTTCTCCATTGCCCTCGCCATGCGGCCCATGGCACGCCGAACAGGCGGGAATGCCCTTCCCCAGGTCGCCGCTACGGTAGAGGCGTTCGCCGGCTGAATAGTCGCCCTCCTCCTCTTCGATGTGCACGGTGCCCTTGGCGAACCAGGCGCTGAGGTCGGCGATGTCCTCGTCGCTCAGCGGCTCGGCAATGGCCGCCATGGTCGATTCGCCCCGGCTCTGGGATCTGAACTCCTGCAACTGCTTGGTCAGATAGGCGGCATGCTGACCGGCAAGCTTGGGAAAAATCGGCGCATTGCTGTTGCCGTCCTCGCCGTGGCAGCCCGAACAGGTCTCGGCCTTCTTCCTGCCCGCGGCGGGATTTCCCTCCGCGTGCGCCCAGGATCCCGCCCCCAGCGCCAGCACGCCGAAACCGAACGCCAGCGCCTTGATCGTCATTGTTTTCATCAGCGAATTATCTCAAAAAAATGGCGGGCCATGATCGGCCGGCCGCACTCATGACAAAACAGGCGCATCAAATAGGGATCGCCCCGAAAAGTCAACACCGTGCCCCATCATGGCAACCGCAGTGTAGAATGGCCCGATTACGATCGTCCTCTCCCTCGTGAAAATCCCTCCCGTATCCATACGCTACCTGCGCAGCATCCTCGAATTGAAGGACGCCCCGCCGGATCAGGGCTGCGAAGTCGCGTTCGCGGGCCGATCCAACGCCGGCAAGTCCAGTGCAATCAACACCCTGGCCAATGTCGGCGGGCTGGCCCGGGTCAGCAAGACGCCGGGACGAACCCGGATGATCAACTTCTTCTCCATCGACGACGGGCGGCGGCTGGTCGATCTGCCCGGTTACGGCTACGCCAAGGTGCCCGGCGAAATCCACCGGCGCTGGGAAGCGGCGCTGGAGCAGTATCTGCGCTACCGGCAGTCGCTGCGCGGCGTGTTCCTGCTGATGGACGTCCGCCACCCGTTCACCGAGATGGACGAAGTCATGATCGAATGGTGCGCTCACCGGAGCATCGCCCTGCACGTCGCGCTGACCAAGAGCGACAAACTGAGCCGGGGCGCGGCGATGAATGCCCGGCTCATGGCGAAAACCCGCCTTGCGGGCTACGGTTCGCCGGATTTCAGCGTTCAGCTTTTTTCCTCGCTCAAGAAGAGCGGCACCGAGGAGGCATGGGAAGTGTTGGGTCGATGGCTCGACCTGCCGAGGGAGGACCAAGAAAAAACCCCCGGAGCTTAAGAGGGGGGACACTCCGGAGGGCGTGATGACCCGGCCAGGGGGAGCCGGGGTTGCATAGGCTACTCACAAGGGAGACGATGAGTAGAGTTCGCGTCGAATCCAGACGACTTGCTTGTATTGATCACGGCGAAGCGAAAAAGTTCACTCCGTTCCAGTCACCAGGACCCGCCCCATGCCGGGAGCGAGTTCGAACTCGAACTGCACCGGAACGTAATCCAGCCGCCACTCCGGTGAAAGGTCGCGCAACGGCGTCCTTCCCTGAACGTACTGGTAAATGTCGTCGACACGAAAGCACTGACGGTTCCAGGGATCCTTGTTGAACACCAGCAGCGCCTCCTCCCCAGGCTTCCGCCCGGCCTTCCACATCAGCAGGATCGCCGGATTCGGGTACGGCAGGGGCTGCGTGACGCTGTCCTCCTGGAACACCGGACAGCGGGCCTTGACCTCATTGACCGCCCGGATGAAACCGGTGAGATCGCAGGCCGGCGGCTCCCAGTCCTCGGGCCGGGTTGCGACCACGTGCAGCGGCCGCCGGAATCCGAATTCGTAGCCGACCGGCATCATCACCCCGCCGGAGAACAGAGCGGTGAACAGGTATCGCTGCTTCAAGACGTCCACGTTGCCGTGCGCCTCCTCCATGAGCCTGGGCGTGTCGTGGCTCTCGGGAAAACCGATCGAAAGCGCGACCTCACGGGTGAGCTGGTACTGTTCCAGCAGCCAGGGACTGGAGAAATCCCACCACTTGGAGCTGTTGAAAATGGCATCGAAACCGGCCTGGGCGGTCCGCCGCGTCTGGTCCGGGGAGCACCCCAGGGTCTCGGCGACGAACACGGTATCCGGCCATTCCCGCTTGATCTCCCGGATCAGGTACTCCCAGACTTCCGGCGGCAATTGGTAAGCCGCATCGCAACGGAACCCGTTGAAGCCCAGCCGGCACAGGAAGCGCACGATTTCGAGGCAATAGGCCACCAACGCCTCACGCTCGGCCCCCGCCCGAAAATCGAACTGGGCCAAATCCTCCCACACCACCCGGTGGCCGTCCTGGTTGCAGGAGGGATGGGCGATTCGTCCGTTCTCCCTGACGAACCACTCCGGGTGGGCGCCGAGCAGGGGCGAGTCGTAGGCGCAGTGATTGATGACCAGGTCCACCATCACCCTCATGCCAAGCCCGTTCGCGGCCCGGACCATTGCCTGCACCTGCTGTTCCCCGGAAGGCTGCGCCTCGAGAAAAGCCGGATCGATGCCGAAATAGTCCTTGATCGAATACAGGCTGCCCGAACGGCCGGTCTGCTGGATCGGGTTGATGAATATCCAGTCGAAACCCATGGCCGCGGCCCGTTCGAAATGCGGCGTCCATCGGCTGAAGCGACCCGCCAGCCGGGGAAAGAGATTGTAAATCCTCATGGCCGGCTATTTGTCCCGGATATAGTGGTAAATGTTGAGATAGTCCTGCCCCGGATGGTTCCAGGAATAGTCGTAGCGCATGGCATTCTTCATCAGCTCGCGGAAGTGGTCCGGATACTGATAGTAGCAGGCGATCGCCCGGCCCAGCGCCGATTCCAGTCCGCGCTCATCGTAATCGCGGAATACGTAACCGTTGCGCTCATGCAACGGGCGGTGCGAGAAATCCTTGTCGATCACGGTATCCGCCAGACCGCCGATTTCGCGCACCACCGGAATGGTGCCATAGCGCATGGCGATCAGCTGGGTCAGTCCGCAGGGCTCAAAGCGACTGGGCACCACCATCACGTCCGAGCCAGCATAGACCAGATGCGCCAGCTCTTCGTTGTAGCCGATTTCCAGGTGGCAGTCCGGATTGTCGTTGAACTGCCGCTTCAGGCTCCAGAAATAGCCGTTGATCGCCCCGTCGGGACTGGAGCCGAGCAGGACGAACTGGCCGCCTTGCCCTAACGTATAGAACAAGGCGTGGCGGATCAGCTCGATGCCCTTCTGCGGGTCGAGCCGGCCGACGAAGGACACGATGGGTTTCTCGTTGTCGGCGAGCAGCAGCCGGTCGCGCAGCGCCTTCTTGTCGGCATATTTGCCTTCGATCGTGTCCACACTGAAGTGCACGGGGATGTGCGGGTCGATCTCCGGATTCCAGACGTCGTAGTCGATGCCATTCACCACCCCGCCGTACTTCATGTGATGGATGTGCAGGGTCGGCTCGAGTCCGAAACCCTGGCCCTGATCCTTGGCCTCCATCGCATAGCGCGGCGAAACCGTGGTCACGAAATTGGCATAGACGATGCCGCCCTTCATCAGATTGATGGCGTGGGGATTATGGTTGTCGCGAAGGCGGTCATAGTGGAAATAGTATTCCGGCCGGTCGAGTCCGGAGGCGTGCAGCACCTGCGCCCCGGTAACGCCCTGATGCTTGAAATTGTGGATGGTGAAGCAGACCCGGGGATGCCTCATCCCCATCGGCTGATAGATTTCGTACAGATAGACCGGCACCAGTGCCGTCTGCCAATCATGGCAATGAATGATGTCGGGGTTCTTGCCGGCCTTCCAGAGGAACTCCATCGCCGCCCGCGAAAAGAACGCGAAACGGAAAATGTCGTCATGGAAGCCGTACACCGCACCGCGGTTGAAGAAATTGTCCTGGGAGTGCGGCTCGATGAAAAAGCACTTGCGCCCGTGGACGAAGCCGAAATAGACAGAGCAGTGGATGGCTCCACCATACCAGGGCACCCACAAGTCATCGAAGGTGCGCTGCAGACCCCAGATTTGGTCGTAGCGCATGCAGTCGTACTTGGGCAAAATGATTTCGACGTGATTGCCGCGGATCTCCAGCTCCCGCCCGAGTCCGAACACGACGTCCGCCAGCCCGCCGACCTTCGCCACCGGCGCCAGTTCCGGCGTGACATGGACCACGAACAGGGCGGGCCGGTGCTGGATGTGAGGCGGGGGCGACGGCTCCGGCGCAACCTCGGCCCGGCTTTCCGGCATCTCCGCAGCAACCGGAGGCGACCATTCGGGCGCATGGGGGAGTTCGGGCGAATCGTCGCCGGCCGCATCCGCCTCACTCGGGGGAAGCGGGATTCCGGTTTCCACGACAGGGGGTTCGAGAGGGCCGTCCGCGACCGTTCCCGTCGCTTCCGGTACCTCCGCCGCCTCCGGGACCGTTTCCTCGGGCGCCGGTGTACCGGCTGCTGCCGGCGGCGGTGACGGAATTGCGGCGGCCCCGCCTTCCGGCGAAGCGCCCCCGCTGCCGGCGTCTGCCTTGTCGCCCGCCGCGGCATCGGTAGCGGCGGCCCGCGGTTCCGGCTCGGCCGGTCGCTCCGGTACCGGCGGCGGACCCGGGACCGGCCTGCCTACCTGGGGGGATGCTTTCGTCGCCCCGGACTGGGGGGCTCTTGGCGCTTTGGGTTTGCGAGCCATGTGGTCCTCCGGATGGCCTCTGTAGAATTCACTCGGGCAGACGTGGGTCCAGTACCGCCGACACCTACCTCGACCGCTGGTCGACTGTGCATAATACGCTGCCCTCCGCCGAACCTTCACCGGCTTCCTGGAGTACCCGGGCGAATGGACAGTCAACCAAGGAAACACACCATGCCCTCTCGCAAGCTCACCGTCGTCCTGACTTGGTCCGCCGTCGCGCTGCTCGGCGCCTCCGCACTGGGAGGAATCGCGCTAAACCGCGGTGAGTCGGTCAACAGCCTCTGGTTCGTGACCGCGGCGGTCTGCGTCTACGCCCTGGGTTATAGATTCTACAGTGCCTTTGTTGCAACCCGCGTGCTGCTGCTGGACGCCGGCCGCGCCACACCCGCCGAACGCTTCAACGACGGCCGCGACTTCGTACCCACCCACCGGTGGGTCGTGTTCGGCCACCACTTCGCCGCGATCGCCGGCCCCGGGCCGCTGATCGGCCCGACCCTGGCGGCCCAGTTCGGCTATCTGCCCGGCACGCTTTGGATATTGATCGGCGCTGTGTTCGGCGGCTGCGTGCAGGACTTCGTGGTGCTGGTGTGCTCTATCCGCCGCGACGGCCGTTCGCTCGGCCAGATGGCCCGCGACGAGTTGGGCCCCATCGGCGGCTCGGCGGCGCTCGTCGGTGTGATGGCGATCATGATCATCCTGATCGCGGTGCTCGGCCTGGTCGTGGTCAACGCCATGAAGCACAGCCCCTGGGCGACTTCGACGGTGGCGGCGACGATTCCCATCGCGGTGCTGATCGGCCTGTACATGCGCGAGATCCGCCCCGGCCGGGTGATCGAGGCGACGCTGATCGGCGTCACCCTGCTGATCATCTCGGTCGCCGGCGGCGGCTGGATCGACCACCATCCGGCCCTGCGCACCTGGTTCGACTACGACGCCCCCACCCTGGCGCTGATGATCATCGCCTATGGTTTCGCCGCTGCCGTATTGCCGGTGTGGCTGCTGCTGGCGCCGCGGGACTACCTCTCTACCTTCATGAAACTGGGCACCATCACGGCCCTGGCCGTCGCCATCCTGATCCTGCATCCCGACATCAGTATGCCGGCGCTCACCGCCTTCATCGACGGTACCGGGCCGATCTTCGGCGGCAAACTGTTTCCGTTCGTGTTCATCACCATCGCCTGCGGCGCGATCTCCGGTTTCCACGCCCTGATCTCCTCCGGCACCACGCCCAAGCTTCTGGCCAACGAGGCCGACGCCCGCTTCATCGGCTATGGGGCGATGATGATGGAATCCTTCGTGGCCATCATGGCCATGATCGCGGCGACCGTGCTCGACCCCGGCGTCTATTTCGCCATCAACAGCCCGGCCGGCGTGGTCGGCAAGGAAGCGGCCGACGCGGTGGCGACGATCTCGTCCTGGGGCTTCCCGGTCGACGTCGGGCAAATGGCGGCCCTGGCCCGGGAGATGGGCGAGGCGAGCCTGTTCGCCCGCACCGGCGGCGCCCCTTCGCTGGCCGTGGGCATGGCATCCTTGTTCGCCAGCGCGTTCGGCGACGGCCTGCTGGCGCTGTGGTACCACTTCGCCATCATGTTCGAGGCACTGTTCATCCTGACGACGCTGGACGCCGGCACCCGCGTCGCCCGCTTCATGCTGCAGGATATGCTGGGCAACTGGCATCCCGTGCTGGGACGGACCGGCTGGTATCCCGGCGTACTGTTCTCCTCGGCGCTGGTCGTCGCCGGCTGGGGCTATTTCCTGTACATGGGCACCATCGACCCGCTGGGCGGCATCAACAGCCTGTGGCCGCTGTTCGGCATCGCCAACCAGATGCTGGCCGCCATCGCCCTGTGCGTCGCCACCACCATCCTGGTCAAGACCGGCAAGGCTTCCTACGCCTGGATCACCGCCCTGCCGCTGTCCTGGCTGATCGTGGTCACCAGCAGCGCGGCCTGGGAAAAACTGTTCAGCCCCGAACTGCGCGTGGGCTTCCTGGCGCATGCCCGCGACCTGGGCGACAAGCTGGCGGCCGGCCTGCTTTCGGCGGACCAGGCCGCCAAGGCGCCGCAGCTGATCTTCAACGACTATCTGGATGCCACCCTGACCGCGGTTTTCATGGGGCTGAGCTGGATCCTGGCGGCGGACACGACGAGGGTCTGCTACTGCGTGCTCGCCGGGCGCCCGCATCCGCCCAGCAGCGAGTCGCCCCGCATCCCGAGCCGGCTGACGGAAAACTGGGTCAGAGACTGACCGGGCACGGTACGTGCTTGGCGCCCAGCATGGGACATGCAAGCTCACGGTAACGATGACTCGAATCCGCTCGAATAAATTCCGCCTCGTCTTTTCCCTGTTTCTGCTGATGGCCGCGGTGTTCGCCTCCGCCTCTGCCCAGGAACCGGCGGGCGAGAAGCCGCTGGCCTCCCAGGTCAAGGACTGGCAGGCGTTGCTCGACCGCTACGAGAAAACCCTCGCCAAAGGTGAGGTGGATGACGACCGGCTGGTCGAAATCCGGGCCGAACTGGCTTCCCTGCGCCTGGAAGTCCGTTCAGCCGCCGATCTGGCCCGGCCCCTCGTGCAATCCGCCCGAGACGAGCTGGCGGCGCTCGGACCGCCGCCCGGCGAGGGGGAACCACCGGAGGCTGCGGGCATCGCCGCCAAGCGCAAAGCCATTGCCGAACGCCTGGCGAACATGGAAGGCAGCCTGAAAGAAGCCGACCTGGTCATTACCCGCGCCGAAGGCATGACCCAACGGCTCCAAGCCCTGCGACGCACGCGCTTCACCGAACGGGTGCTGAGCCGCGGTCCCTCACCGCTCTCCCCCGCCGTATGGCGCAAGGGAATTCAGGAAATGGCGGAAGGCGCCGCGTCGCTGCGCCAGGACTTCGCAGCATGGCTGACCGGCGAAGGCGCAGCCGCCCAACTCGGCCAAATGCGCTGGCGATTGCCTCTGGCGGTCCTGACGGCCGTGGTCATCGCCTGGCCGCTGCGACTCTGGTTCGTCCGGCGCTTCGGCTACGTCGAGCTTACCGCCGAACCGAGCTATGGTCAGCGGCTCCGCACCGCGCTGGTCACCGGCGTCATCCGCACACTGATCCCCTCGGTGGCCGTCCTGGCGCTCTATCTGGGATTCACTGCCGGCGATCTGGTGTCGGACCGCGTTCAGCGCATCATCGAGCCGTTGGCGGCGATGCTGGTGACGTTCTTCTTCGTCGTGGCATTCTGCCGGGCGGCACTGGCGCCCGGCGAACCGCTGTGGCGACTGGTGGCACTCGGTGACCCCGGCGCCAAGGTCATCGCCCGCATCGTTACGGCCATGACGGCGGTATTCGCCATCGATGCCGTCGTCAACGTCTGGGGCGAGCGGTTCGAGTGGTCCGTGGAACTCATGGCCTTGCACAACTTCGTGACCGGCCTGTCGATCGCACTGCTGCTGCTGGTGCTCCTGCGGCGGCGGATTTGGGAATCCGAGCTCGGCACCGCGCGCTGGCCAGGTCTGCGCTACGCGCTGACTCTGCTCGTCTATGCCATTCCGATCGCCGCTTTGCCGGGTTACGTGGTGCTGTCGCGCCTGCTCGCCATCCAGCTCGTGCTATCGATCGGGCTCTACGTGTTGGTCACCGTGCTGACCAAGATCGGCGACGAGTTCGTCAACCATACGCTGAGCGAACACGCCATCGTCGGCAGGCATCTGCGCAGCAATCTGGAAGTCTCGCCCGAAGGCATCGATGCCCTGAATTTGTGGCTCACCGGGCTGGTCCGGCTGGGCATCGGCCTGGCTGGCATCTTGGCGCTGTTGGTTTTGTGGGGGGCAGGCGGCAGCGACCTCAGCAGCTGGCTGTACGAAGCGGTATTCGGTTTCAAGATCGGGAACATCACCGTGTCCCTGGCCGACCTGGCATTCGGCCTGCTCCTGTTCGGGGGAACGCTGATTCTGACCCGCTTTGTCCAGCGGACCCTGGAACACCGCATCCTGCCCCGCACCCGCATCGATCCGGGCGTGCAGCACAGCATCCGCACTGCCGTCGGCTACCTGGGATTCACCCTGGCCCTGATCACTCTGGTCTCGGCAGCCGGCTTCGATCTGTCGCAGCTTGCCATCATTGCCGGCGCGCTGTCGGTCGGCATCGGCCTGGGCCTTCAGAACGTGGTCAACAATTTCGTGTCCGGCCTGATCCTGCTAGCCGAGCGGCCGGTCAAGGTGGGCGACTGGATCGTGGTGGGGGAGATTCAGGGCTATGTGAAGAAGATCAGCGTACGCGCCACCGAAGTGCTCACCTTCGACAGCGCCTCGGTGTTCATCCCCAACTCCGAGCTCATCGCCCACCCGGTCACGAACCGTACCTATGCCGACAAGGTAGGGCGGATCGTGGTCCCGGTAAGCTTCACCTACGGCACCGACGCGCGGAAGGTCTGCGAAACCTTGATGCGGGTCGCCGCGGCCCACCCCAAAGTGCTGCGTCAACCCGGTCCTTCCGTGTTCTTCAAGGAGTTCGGGTCGAGTTCCATGAACTTCGAAGTCGTCGCCTTCGTCGCCGACGTCGATACCATGAAGTCGGTGACCAGTGAACTCTGCATCGAGATCGACGCCGCCTGCCGCCGCGAGGGTCTGTCCATGCCCTACCCGCAGCGCGACGTGCACCTGGACTTCGACCCGGAGCAATTGTCCTGGCTGCTGGCCAGGCTGGGTGCGCCGCCGCTCAGCCCGGACGCCCCCGGAGCGCCTCGGTCAAATGGGGTCTGATGGCTTCCAGCATGCACTCATGCAGACGCGGACTGGCGGTCAGTACATTGCCGCTCTCCATGTAGCCGTCGCCGCCGGCGAGATCGGTGACGATCCCGCCGGCTTCCTTGATCAGCAGGACGCCGGCCGCGATATCCCATTTCTGCAGTCCCAGTTCCCAGAAACCGTCGAGACGGCCAGCCGCTACGTAGGCGAGATCCAGCGCCGCCGAACCGGCCCGGCGGATGCCAGCGGTGTCACGGATCAACGCCTTCAGCATGCCCAGATAGGCGTCGAGATGGGTCTGATCCTTGAAAGGAATGCCCGTGCCGAGCAAGGCGCCGGTCAGACCGTTCAACTTGGTCACCCGGATGCGCCGGTTGTTCAGGGTGGCGCCGCCGCCACGTTTGGCGGTGAAGAGATCCTGCCGCATGGGATCGTAAATCACCCCGGCTTCAGGAACGCCGCGGTACAGCAAAGCGATGGAGACGGCGAACTGGGGGAAGCCATGCAGGAAGTTGGTGGTACCGTCGAGCGGATCGATGACCCAGACGTATTCGTTGCCCACGCCGCCCTGCCAGCCGCCTTCCTCGCCCAGGAAGACATGGCCGGGATAGGCTTTGCGCAGAATCTGCAGGATTTCCTGCTCGGCCTGGCGGTCCACTTCGCTGACGAAATCGTTCCGGCTCTTGGGCGAGATCTTCAGCGTATCGACCCGGTCGACGTAGCGGACGATCAAATCGCCGGCGGCGCGCGCCGCGCGAATGGCGATGTTCAGCATGGGATCCATAGCGAGCTGCCCTAGTTCTGTCGAAAAGCCCGATAGCCTACCAAAATTCTGATACCATTTTCCGTTCTCCCAGGCAGCCCGAGCGCAAAAACTCGACCGTGCTCTCCGATATCCGCATCGTACTGGTCGAAACCACCCATCCCGGCAACATCGGCGGCGTCGCCCGCGCCATGAAAAACATGGGCCTGAGCGATCTGGCCCTGGTTTCGCCGAAAATCTTCCCCAGCGAACAGGCCACCGCCCGCGCCTCCGGTGCCGACGACCTGCTGGCGGCCGCTCGGCTGTTCGGTTCGCTGAAAGACGCCATCGCAGACTGCCAGCTCGTCATCGGCGCCAGCGCACGCCTCAGAACCATCGCCTGGCCGGAACTCGACCCCAGAACGGCCGCGGCGGAGATCGCCGGCCTGCCGGAGGGAACCCGCAGCGCCATCGTGTTCGGGCGCGAGCATTCGGGGCTCACCAACGGGGAACTGGAGCAGTGCCACTTCCTCCTGCACATCGCTTCCAACCCGGAATTCAGTTCGCTCAATCTCGCCTGTGCGGTCCAGGTCGTCGCCTACGAGCTCTACCTCGCCGCCGGCCAGGGCGGTTCCGGCCGTCGCAGCCCCCCCCTTGCGGACGGCGAACAGATGGCCTCGTTCTTCGACCATCTGGAACGGACACTGTATGACATAAGATTCCTGCACGCGCGCAGGTCATCCCCCTCCATCATGCGCAGGCTGCGCCGCATCTTCAACAGTGCGCGGATCGAAGCCCAGGAGATCCATTTGCTGCGTGGCATCCTGACCGCTGCCCAGCTCAGCGCCGCCGGCGCCGGAACCCCCCATGCTGAAGAAAATTAGAGAAGAGTTCGGTTGCATATTCGCCCGGGACCCCGCGGCCCAGTCGTTTTTCGAGATACTGACCGTCTATCCCGGCGTCCACGCCGTGCTGATCCACCGCTTCAGCCACTGGCTCTGGAACCACGGCCTGCACTGGCCCGCGAGGGTCCTGTCCTATCTCGCGCGCTGGGCGACCGGCATCGAGATCCACCCCGGAGCGACGCTGGGCCGGAGGCTGTTCATCGACCATGGCATGGGCGTCGTCATCGGAGAGACCGCGGTAATCGGGGACGATTGCACGCTATACCACGGCGTGACCCTGGGCGGCACCAGCTGGCAGAAGGGCAAACGCCATCCGACGCTGGGCAACGGCGTGGTGGTCGGCGCCGGCGCCAAGGTACTCGGCCCCATCACGGTGGGCGACGGCGCCCGCATCGGCTCCAATTCGGTCGTGCTGCGCACCGTCCCCGCGGGCGCCACGGTGGTCGGCATTCCGGGCCACATCATCAATCCGGATCGCAGGGCGCAGGAAGCGCAGCGCCTGGCCATCGCCAGCAGACTCGGCTTCGACGCCTACGGCATGACGCCGGACATGCCGGACCCGGTCGCCCACGCCATCAATCACATGCTCGACCATATCCAGGCATTGGACCAGCAAGTCGCGAAGCTCAAGGAAGTGCTGCGGGAACGAGGAATCGACCTGGAAGAAGCCCCTCTGCCCGATCTGGACGACTGCCAACTCGACCCCGGCGAGCCGCAGGTGACCGTCAACAGTTCCCGCACGGGCTGAGCTTGTGCCCCTCGGCACTCCAGACCTGCAAGCCCTTCTCCAGATGGTAGACACGCTCGTAGCCCAGCTCCTGCGTGAGCATCTTCCCGACCATGGCGGTGCGGTTGCCTGAACGGCAGACCAGCACCACCGGCCGGGCGACATCGGGAGCGATGGCCTTGAACCGCCGCAACCAGTCGGCCGCATCGTAAGCCCCTTTGGAATCGAAGAATGTCAACGGCTTGCTTCCTTCGATCAGGCCTGTCTTGCGCCACTCCTCGGGCGTCCGGACATCCACCACCGGCACGCCTTGGACTTTCAGCGTCTCCAATTCATCGGGGGTGATACCGATGAGCTCACCGCCGAGAACCGGGGCGGCCGGTAACGTCAGCGCCAAGATTGCGGCTCGCAGCCATTTGCTCATGTTTGCCTCTAGGGTTTTCAAGGGTCTCTGGCCGAATCAGTTCGGCAGAAGCGAATCACGAATTCCTGTTCTTCCAAGCTGTGGACAAAATGCATTTTTGCGGACCGGCCGGGCGAACGACCCGTTGAGGCCGGCACCCGCCACACGCCAGGAAACGATGCCTATGATCGCCCACAACCATGCGCCAGGAAAACACATCATGCTGTTCCAAAGGGATTTTCTGCTCGATCGATGCCGGTCCATACCCGCCCGACGCCGGGAAATCAAGGTCTTGACGGGCACAGAAGCCGATGCCGACCCAGCCTATGATATCCACAGAATCTGTGGATAACCTTGTGAGCCATTTGTCGGTGACCAACTGCAGCGCGGACTGTTCAACCCGTCCGGCGATTTGCGAAAATCTCGATCAAGCCTCTGTCACACAGCCTTGTCTGAACCCTTTCGATGTCCGACTCCCCTTTTGATTTCGACCGCGACGTCATCGAGACCAGCTTCACCATCCCGGTGCTGGTGGATTTCTGGGCGCCCTGGTGCGCGCCCTGCCGCGCCCTCACACCCGTGCTGGAAGCCGTCGCCGGGCGGCTGGCCGGCCGCTTCGAACTGGTCAAGGTGAACACCGAGGAACACCCCGAGATCGCCCGGCGGTACGGCGTGCGCGGGATTCCCAACGTCAAGCTTTTCGTCGACGGTACCGTCGCCGACGAATTCACCGGCACCTTGCCCGAATCGGCCTTGGAAGACTGGCTGCAGCGCGCATTGCCCAGTCCTTACCAGGCTCGGTTGGAACAGGCCGAGGCACTGATCAGCGCCGGCCGGGCGGCAGAAGCCGAACCGGTGCTGCGCCAGATCCTTGCGGCCGAGCCGGCCTATGACCCGGCCGCCGTGCTGCTGGCCCGAGTGCTCCTCGACACCGACCCGGACCAGGCACTGGAAACGCTCAAGCCCATCGGACCGGACTCCGATCAGAGTGAAGCCGCCGAAGCCCTGCGCACCCTGGCCCGGCTGTTCGGCCTGCTGGAACACCCGGAACGGCTGGCCGAAGCCCCGGCCAAATCGGCCTACCTGGACGCGATCCGGAAGATTCGGGAAGAACGTTACGAGCCGGCACTGGCTCAGTTGATCGAACTCGTGCGCAAGGCCCGCGACTACGACGAAGGGGGTGCCCGCAAAGCCTGTGTCGCCATTTTCCGGCTGCTGGGCAATGGTCATGAACTCACCCGCCGCTACCGGGGCCAGCTTTCCAACGCCCTCTATGTCTAGGTTCGGGACCGGATTCATGACCACCGTGATGCTGATGAGTGCCGCGGTCACGGCAGCCCCGTTACAGCCCCCCGTGGAAACCGGTCCGTTCCGGCCGCCGGAACTGGTAGAGGTCACGCGGCTCGATCCCACGATCCAGCTGGACGTGCGGTATGCCACCTCCAACAACTTCGTCCACAAGCCGGTTTACACCGAACCCCGGGTCTTCCTGCAACGGCCGGCGGCCGAAGCCGTGGTCAGAGTCAACGCCCGGCTAAAACCGCTGGGCTATGGCTTGATCCTGTTTGATGGCTATCGCCCCTGGTCGGTGACACGGACATTCTGGGAGTCGACCAGCGGCATCCAGCGGATGTTCGTGGCCGATCCCCGCGAAGGCTCGCGTCACAATCGCGGCTGTGCCGTCGACTTGAGCCTCTACGATCTGGAAACCGGGCAGGCGGTGACCATGCCGTCCGATTACGACGAGATGACCGAGCGCGCGTACCCCACCTATGAAGGCGGTGCGGCGGCAGCCCGCGAACACCGCGACCGGCTGCGTGCCGCAATGGAAGCCGAAGGCTTCAGCGTTCATCCGCGGGAATGGTGGCATTATGACTATGCCTTGTGGCGGGAATATGCCATCCTCGACGTACCGTTTTCCGCCCTCGGGCACTGAACATTCCTAGCGCCCTGCCGCCCGATCCCAGCGGGGGACCGGACCCGATGCGGCCGCGGCCGGGCGCCGACCATCACTCGAACCGACCCAGGGGACAGCCATGTTTCCGTTGCGTGACATCAACCCGGCCCTGCACCGCCCCATCGCCGTCATGCTGATCCTGCTGGTCAACGCCGGCGCCTGGACGCTGGTACAGGGATTCGGACAGGATCTGCCGCTGGCTCGATCGCTTTGCGAGTACGCGCTCATTCCCGGAGAATTGCTCGGGCTGGCGCCGGTCGGCACCGTGATCCCGGTCAGCCCGAATTTCGCCTGTCAGCTCGAAGGCGATGCATCGGCTTGGACCCTGGTCACCCATATGTTCCTGCACGGCGGCTGGTTCCACATCATCGGCAACATGTGGTTTCTGTGGGTGTTCGGCGACAACGTGGAAGACGCGATGGGACCGCTGCGCTTCGTCGCCTTTTATGTGCTGTGCGGCCTGGCGGCGGCGGCGGCGCAGATCGCCTCCGACCCGGGCGCCGCCGTGCCGATGGTTGGCGCTTCCGGCGCCATCGGCGGCGTCATGGGCGCCTACGCCCGCCTCTACCCCCGCACCCAGGTCATCACGCTGATTTTCCTGGGCTTCTACTGGACTACCGTCGCCATCCCGGCCTTCGCCATGCTCGGCTACTGGTTTCTCATCCAGCTCATCAGCGGCCTGCCCGCCCTCGGCAGCACCAGCGGCGGGGTGGCGTTCTGGGCCCATGTCGGCGGTTTCCTGGCCGGCGTCCTTCTCATCGGCCCCATGCACCGGCCGGATTATCTCATCCGGCGGGCTCAGCAGATGGAACGCAGATTTTTCGACTCAAGGCATTTCTGAAACCCCTGGGAGCGCGCCGAAGCGCCCCTGGTGAACGCAGGGCAGAACCCGGTTTCAGATACCCATATTGCTCAGTGTCACCATCAGGTCGTTGAGTATGCCGGTCAGCCGCGGATGCTCGACTTCGAAGTGCGCGATCGCCTCTTTGAGCTCCGCCACCAGAGGGCCATGGTGCGCTTCGCTACCCTCCCCTTGCAGCCGCTGCTCCAGCGTTCCGATCAACGACTCCAGACGCGCTTTGGAAGATCCGTCGGCCTCCAGCGCCGCCACCTGCGCCCGCAACTGCTCCAAGGTCTCCAAGAGGTCTTTCTCGCTCATTTCCGTCTCCAGCTCCATGATGAGGTGCACGATGCCAGGCTAGTTTACGGGTGCCATGTCCCTTCCGCCAAGGGGACGAACCCCCGTTCGGGCATTGGCGGCTGTATTTACAACAGACGGAGGTGTTGGGTATTCTGAAACACGCTCTTTGGCAGCAAACAGCCGGGATTTTTTCCCTAGGCAGAACTGCCGGCGGACTGTCATCCTATCCGCTGCCGTCCCTGCCAAGGCAGACGATGAAACTTCCCGGTCAATACCCGAAAACAGATAACAGAGAAACGCAATGGATCACAAGAAGACGTCTATCCGGACAACCGCTCTGGCCGCACTGGTGCTCGGCGCCGTGGCCGCTCCCGCCTTCTCGGCTCCCGTCGACCAGGCCACCTACAATGGCTTCAAGATCTACAAGCAGCAGCGTTGCGAAACCTGCCACGGCGCCACCGGCGAAGGCAGCGCGGCATTCCCCAACCTGCTGAACAGCCTCAAGAACCTGAGCAAGGATCAGTTCAAGGAAGTGGTTCTTAAAGGGCGCAACGCCATGCCGCCGTTCGAAGCCAACAAGAAGGTGGCAGAGGGCATCGATGACCTGTACACCTACATCAAAGGCCGCTCGGACGGCACCGTGCCGGCAGGCGAACTCGAGAAACCGCAGTAAGACCGCTCCTTCATCGCCTGCTCCACCCAGCTGCGCCCCGCACGTCGGGGCGCAGCCCGTTCAGACGTCGCTCCCCCCGTCTGCGTCAACGCCTGAACTTGACCGAAGTCCGCGAAGATCGGAGGCGCGCCGGGAGCGATTTCGCCTCGACCGGCTTGCGTTTGGCGTGCGTGGACATCCCCTTCTGCGTCCCAGGGGAAGGGCGCGCAGCCACGACTCTGGCACGATGTCCGTTCGTCTTGCCGGCGGCCGCCCGCCGGGCTTTCTTCGGAACGGCGGAAACCCGGCTCTCTCCTGGACGTATCAGCAAACGGGGCACGTATCCCTGGTCGAAACCGGCGAACCGCACGCTGGATTCCCGCCCTTCGATCTGGGCGAACCCGTCGTCGAGAATGTCGCGCATGTGGGCATCCCGGCGGAATGACGAATTGCCGCCGAACACCACGCCCACCAGCCGGATGCCGTTACGGCGGGCCGATGCCACCAGGTTGAAGCCCGAGGCATTGACGAACCCGGTCTTGATGCCGTCCGCGCCGTAGTAGTTCTCGAGCAGATGATTGTGATTGTGGAAACTCCGCCCCCGATACTGGAAGCGCGAAGTGGAGAAATACGGATAGTACTGGGGAAAATGCTTCAGCAGCGCCTTTCCGAGTCGGTACATGTCGCGCGCCGTCGTGACCTGTTCGGGATCCGGCAGCCCCGAGGCGTTGCGGAACACGGTCTGACTCATGCCCAGCTCGCGCGCTTTTCGCGTCATCATCGCGGCAAACGCAGGCTCCGAGCCGGCCAAGCCTTCGCCCAGCGTGGCGGCGGCGTCATTGGCGGAGCAGGTGACCAGGGCCAGGATGCCTTCTTCCACCGTCAGCGGATCACCCGGCCTGAGTCCGATACGGGACGGGGACCGGGATGCGGCGTAGCTGGAGGCATAGAAGGTGTCATACAAGGAAATTCTGCCCTGTACAAGCGCCTCGAACACCAGGTAGAGGGTCATCATCTTGGTCAGGGAAGCGGGATGCCTGATCTCGTCAGCGTTCCGCTCGTACAGCACCCGATCCGATTCGACCTCCATGACCAGCGCCGAATAGGGAGCGGCGACGGCTTCGCCGGCGACCCACCCCACTGCAACAGCCACTACGACTATCCCTACGAAACGACAAAGACGGCGCGACATCACTCGAGATTTCCAATAAACTGACAAAACGATCCTTTTTCCATTGTCTCCCCTGCCAAGAAAAGGGCAAGACCCGAACGGGAGGGTCAACCCCGCCGCATGACCCTCTGTTTCTCCCGCTCCCAGTCGCGCTCCTTCTCGGCAGCACGCTTGTCATGTTGTTTCTTTCCGCGCGCCAGGCCGATTTCCAGCTTCGCGCGGCCCTGTTTCCAGTACAGCGACAACGGCACGAGGGTATAACCCTTGCGCTCCACCTGTCCGATCAGACGGCTGAGTTCCTCTGCATGCAAGAGCAGCTTACGGCTGCGGGTGGGATCGGGCTGGACGTGGGTGGAAGCCGATGGCAAGGGAGAGAAATGCGCGCCGAACAGCCATGCTTCGCCGTTCTTCAGTATTACAAAGCTTTCCTTGAGTTGCGCCTTGCCCGCCCGCAGACTCTTGACTTCCCAGCCCTCCAGCACCAAACCCGCTTCAAGGCGCTCCTCGATGAAATATTCATGGGTGGCCTGGCGGTTCTGGGCGATGTTGGCGCTTCCTGGGGCGCTTTTCTTGCTGCTCATGACGGTGGGATTCTTCGGTTCGATTCGGTTTGCTATCCTGTGAGGATTTTACCCCACCGGCGCCCATGCTCCGACCCCGAACGAGCGTGTTTCCGCCCGGCCGAGCACTACCAGCAGGAGGATAACCATGACCGATCAACGATTCGTGCACGTGCAATGGTCTTCGCGACTGGCTTTCGTCCTGGCTGCGAGCGGTTCGGCCATCGGCCTGGGCAACATCTGGAAATTTCCCTATCTCACCGGCGAACACGGCGGCGGTGCCTTCGTGCTGGTGTATCTGCTGTGCGTCGCCGCCATCGGCATCCCGATCATGATCGCCGAAACCCTGCTCGGACGGCGAGGGCGGCAGAGCCCGATCAATGCCATGCGGAGCCTGGCCGAGGCAGCCAAGGTCAGCCCGGCCTGGCAGTATGCGGGCTGGCTCGGCGTGATATCGGGTTTCCTGATTCTGTCCTATTACAGCGTCATCGCCGGCTGGGCATTGGCTTACGTCTTCAAGATGAACAGTGCGCTGTTCAGCCATATCACCCCCGAAACCGCGGCACGCTATTTCGACGAATTCCGCACCGATCCGCAGATACAGGTGATCTGGCATACCCTGTTCATGGTAGCCACCGTGGCCATCGTGAGTCGGGGCGTAAACGGTGGCCTGGAGAAAGGCACGCGCTACCTGATGCCGGCGTTGGCGGTCATGCTGGTCGTCCTGGTCCTCTATGCCGTCGGTACCGAAGGACTGGGCCGGGCCGTCGCCTTCCTGTTCCTGCCCGATTTCTCCCGGCTGAGCGGAGAAAGCGTGCTGACCGCCATGGGACAGGCCTTCTTCTCGCTGGGACTGGGCATGGGCTCGATCATGGTCTACGGTTCCTACCTCCCCAGCCACGTTTCCATCGCCCGCTCGACGATCGTGGTAGCAGCCGCCGATACCGCGGTCGCACTGTTTGCGGGCCTGGCTATCTTCCCCATCGTGTTCAGCAATCACCTGGAACCCGGCATGGGACCGGGCCTGATTTTCCAGACCCTGCCGATCGCATTCGGCGCCATGCCGGGAGGCTCTTTCTTCGGTGCCCTGTTCTTCGTCCTCGTGTTTTTTGCCGCCTTGACTTCATCCATCGCCATGATCGAACCGGCGGTCGCCTGGCTGACCGAAAATCGGGGGCTGAGCCGGGAAGCCGCGAGCGCCTGGAGCGGCTTGGCCTGCTGGGGGCTGGGCCTGGGCACCCTGCTGTCTTTCAGTTCCTGGTCGGACGTCCGGTTGTTCGGCAGGAACTTGTTCGAACTGCTCGATTTCCTGACCGCCGACGTCATGCTTCCAATCGGTGGCTTCCTGGTCGCGGTGTTCGCCGGCTGGGTGCTGAGCCGCCGGGATACCGAAGAGGAACTCGAAATGGCCGATTCCCGCGCCTACGAGGCCTGGCGGTTCCTGGTGCGCTACGTCGCCCCCAGCGGGATGGGTATCATTTTCCTCAAGGCGATGGAGCTGATCTGATGACCGACACGCGCCGGCCGATCCGAGTGGAAGTGGCTTATGCCCGACCCGACGTTCAGGTCATCATACCGGTCAAGGTCACAGAGGGCGTCTCCGCGGCGGCGGCCATCCAGACCTCCCGAGTGCTGGAGAAATTCCCGGAAATCGATCTGGCGGTCAACAAGATCGGCATCTTCGGCAAGGTCTGCGGACTCGACCAGATTTTGCGGCCGGGCGACCGGGTGGAAATCTACCGCCCCTTGATCGCCGACCCCAAAGAATCGCGCCGCCAGCGGGCAGCCAGGAAGGACGAAGGAAAAGCCTAGCCGTTGCCGAACCAGCTCTTGATGTGTCCCCACAAACTCTGGTCGCGCTCGATCTTGGGGATGTCGACGTTGACGTCCTTGCTGGCATCCAGGGATGGCAGCTCACCCGGCTTGAAATCCCCCTGCAGCCCCACCAGCTCGTCGTGATCAAACAGAAGCGATATCCGGCGCTGCACGCGCTCCTCTCCACCCGGCTGGTTGGAATAGACGTAGTCCCAGCGGTCATCATGGAACGGGCTCACCGTGAGTGGCGACCCCATGATGAAGGTCACCTGGCGCCTGTTCATACCCGGCTTTAGCTGGTCTACCATTTCCTGCGAGACGATGTTCCCCTGATGAATGTCCAGGTGGTACAGGAAGGGGATCCGGTCGACATAGGTGCAGGCGGCCAGCGGGAGAGTGGCGATCAGGGAGAGTATGGTACGATGTGGGGGCATGACGGAATGAAATCGCAGCCGGGTTCGAGCGGCACCGTGCCGCATCATACCCGATCGAGGATTTTGAAGACATAGCGCGCTCGAACCCCATGGAAACGCAAGACATACGCAACGCCGGCCTCAAGGTCACCCTCCCCCGGATCAAGATCCTGGAAATGCTTGAGGAGCAATCTGACCAGGATCGGCATCTGACCGCGGAGGACGTGTATAAGCGGCTGATCCAGCAGGGCGAGGAAATCGGGCTGGCGACGGTGTACCGGGTGCTGACCCAGTTCGAGGCTGCCGGCCTCGTCAAGCGCCATCATTTCGAAGGCGGCAATTCGATCTTCGAGTTCAACCGCGGCGAGCACCACGACCACATCGTCTGCGTCAAATGCGGGCGGGTCGAGGAGTTCAGTGACGAGGTGATCGAAAGCCGGCAAAAGGAAATCGCGAAAAATCTCGACTTTTCCCTGACCGACCATTCACTCTGCCTCTACGGCATCTGCGCGCATTGCCGCACGGCCGCCACCTCTCCCTGACCTTTCCCAAATTTCCCCCGCCGTGTTCAAGCCGCTCGTCCTCTACATCGGCCTGCGCTATACGCGCGCGAAACGGCGCACCCGTTTCATTTCCTTCATCACGCTGACCTCGGTACTGGGCATCGCGCTGGGGGTCACGGCGCTGATCACCGTGCTTTCGGTCATGAACGGTTTCGAGGCGGAGTTACGCGAACGCATCCTCGGCATGACCTCGCATGCGTCCATTTCCGGCCCGGGCGGTACACTGGGCGACTGGCGGGTCTTGGAACCTGCACTTTCGGAAGACAAGCGCATCCTGGGATGGGCGCCCTACATCGAGGGGCAGGCCATGCTGAGCTCCGAACGGCGCGCCAGCGGCGCGATGCTGCGGGGCATACTGCCGGAGTACGAGCCGCGGGTCTCGGACGTGGCGCACCACATGCAGCTCGGCAAACTCGGCGACCTGGCGCCCGGCCAGTTCGGCATCATCCTGGGCGCCGAGCTGGCGGCCTATCTCGGTGTATCCAGCGGAGACAAGGTCACGGTCATCACGCCCCAGGTCACCGCGACACCGGCGGGCATCCTCCCTCGGCTCAAGCGCTTCACGGTCATCGGCACGTTCCAGGTCGGCATGTTCGAGTACGACCGGAACCTCGCCCTGATCCAGCTCGAAGACGCGGCCCGCCTGCTGCACATGGAGGGCGAGATCAGCGGCCTGCGGCTCAAGCTCGACGACCTGTTCAACGCCCACCGCATCGCCCGCGATCTCGGGCCGAAGCTGCCGGGCGACTACTACGTCACCGACTGGACCCAGGCCCATACCAACTTCTTCCGCGCCATCAAGACGGAGAAGCGGGTGATGTTCATGATCCTCCTGCTGATCGTCGCCGTGGCGGCGTTCAACATCGTTTCGACCCTGGTCATGGTGGTGACGGACAAGCGTGCCGACATCGCCATTCTCCGCACCCAGGGCATGACGCCCGCCAGCGTGATGGGCATCTTCATGGTGCTCGGCACCGTGATCGGCGCCGTCGGCACCGTGATCGGCGGCCTCGGCGGCGTGCTCCTGGCCCTGAACGTCTCCGAGATCGTGCACTGGATCGAAAGCCAGCTCAGTATGAAATTCCTGTCCGCCGACGTGTACTACATCAGCGACCTGCCGTCCAAGCTGAACTGGACGGACGTGTTCCAGATTACCGGCATGGCCTTCCTGCTGTCCTTGCTGGCCACGATCTATCCGGCCTGGCAGGCCTCGCGGGTGCGTCCGGCAGAGGAACTGCGGTATGAATGAACCGGTCCTGGAATGCCGCGCCCTGCACAAGCGCTTCGTCCAGGGCATCCTCGACGTCGAGGTCCTGCACGGGGTGGACCTGCGCATACGGCGGGGCCAGCGCTTGGCCATCATGGGCGCCTCCGGCTCCGGCAAGAGCACACTCCTGCATCTCTTGGGCGGCCTGGACACTCCCACCAGCGGGAAGGTTCTGATGGACGGGATCGATCTGGCCGCTCTGAATGAACGCCGCCGGGCGGAGCTGCGCAACAAGACCTTGGGCTTTGTCTACCAATTCCATCATCTGCTGGGTGAATTCACGGTGCTGGAGAACGTCGCCATGCCGCTCTTGATAGGCGGCGCCTCCGTCGCCAGGGCAAGGGACGCCGCCGCGACGCTGCTGCGCCGGGTGGGTTTGGGAAAACGCATCGAACACAAGCCGGGGGAGCTTTCCGGCGGCGAGCGGCAGCGGGCGGCGATCGCCCGGGCGCTGGTGACGCGTCCGAAATGCGTCCTGGCGGACGAACCTACCGGCAACCTGGACAGCAAGACGGCGGAGCAGGTCTATCAGCTCATGCTGGAGCTCAATCAGGAATTCGGTGTGAGCTTCCTCATCGTTACCCACGACGCGTCATTGGCCCACAAGATGGATGAGGTCCTCCACATGGAGGATGGGCGGCTGGTCTAACCCCGGGCGGGCTTAGAGCTTGTCGGCGTGATGGAGGTGCAACAGCTTCCAGTAGGCGCGGCAGCTCAGGTTCACCAGATAATGGCTGTTCAGCGGCTTGGACCGCAGTTTGCGGAACTCCCAATGCTGCCGCACCGAGCGTCGCCAAAGCCAGCGAATGGAAAAATAGCCCAGTACGGCCCCCAGATTCATGAGCGTGAAACAACCGACCAGCAGCGGCGCCCCCAGGCTCCAGGCGGTTTCGATGCTGAAGAACGCAGAAAACTCGGTGAAGGTGAATGAATCCAGCCCCAGCACCCAGGTCCCGACCAAGTAGGCGAAATAGTACATCGGCACCCAGGTGAGGGGATTGGTGATCCATACCAGCGCCACTGCGACTGGTACATTGGCGTCGAAATAGATGGACAGGATCGCGGCGATGACCATCTGCCAGGGCAGCGGCGGGGTGTACATCGCCCACAGCCCCACGGCGAAAGCCCGCGACACCGAACGCCGGTTCAAATGCCAAAGATTCGGGGCATGCAGTCTTTCCCCGAGGAACTCGAGACTTTTGATCTCCCTGATCCGTTGCCGGTCCGGCATGTAACGCTTGAGAATCTTCTTGGGCATGAGGCGTCTGGTACTGATGAGGTTGTCGGCCGGGGCGGCTATTGTACGTGCTCCGTTGGCAAAGATGAACGCGGGCCGCGGCGGCATGGCGGCGCTGCTGGGCTTCGTCAGTGGCGTGATCGCCGTGCAGACGCTGCCGGAACTGCCGTCGCCGATGCTGCTGGCCGGCTTCGCCATCGCCGCAGCGATCCTCTTCTTCTGCCGCTGGTTTCTCGGTTGCGCGCTGCTGCTGGGCTTTGTCTGGGCCTCGGCGTTCGCCCTACTCCGCCTGCATGACGACCTGCCCCACGAGCTCGAAGGCCGGGACATCCACATCGAAGGCACCGTCGCCAGCCTGCCGGAGCCGAATGAACGGAGCGTGCGCTTCGAATTCGACGTCGACCGGATCCTCGGTCCGGAAGACTCCCGAGTTCCCAGACATCTCCGTCTGACCTGGTACGACGCCGGCCGCACCATCCACGCGGGCGAGCACTGGCGTCTGACCGTCCGGCTCAAACGGCCACACGGCATGCTCAATCCCGGAGGGATGGACTACGAACTCTGGCTGTTCTCCCGGAACATCCGCGCCCTCGGCTATGTGCGCGAGTCCACCGGCAACGTGCTGCTGAAGCCGGCGAACCCATGGCTGCCGGGCGCGTGGCGCCAGTTCTTGTCGGATCGCATCCATGATACCCAGGCCGGAAGCCCTTTTGACGGCGTGATCCGTGCGCTGGTCTTGGGCGCGGAAGACGCCATCGCCCCGCCCCAGTGGGAGGTGCTGCGGCGCACCGGCACCGCCCATCTGATCGCGATTTCCGGCTCCCATATCGGCCTGATCGCCTTCCTGGCTTACGCCGTCACGGCAAGAGCCACCACCCAGCTGCACGTGATGCGCTGCCCACCGTCGGCCCTGGCGGCCAGCGCGGCCATCACCGCGGCAGCCGCCTATTCCGCCCTCACCGGCTTCGCGATACCGACACGGCGGGCGCTGCTCATGATCGCGATCGCCATGGGCGGCATCATCGCCCAGCGCCACCTGCGCCCCGCCCGTACCCTTGCACTGGCGCTCGCCGCCGTCGTCCTGCTCGACCCGCTGGCCGTGACCTCGCCGGGGTTCTGGCTGTCCTTCCTGGCAGTCGCATTCATCCTCTATCTGCTGACCGGCCGCCTGCATCGCCCCGGTCTCGTCGGCGGGCTGGCCTGGACCAACTGGGCTACCAGCCTCGGCCTCGCGCCGGCGCTGTTGTTCTTCTTCGGCCAGATCTCCTTGGTCTCGCCCTTGGCGAACCTGTTCGCCGTACCGGTGCTGGGCCTGGCGATCACACCTCTGGCGCTGTTCAGCGCCCTGGTGCTCCTGGTGTGGCCCGCAGTGGGGGAGGTCTTGATGGGATTCACGGAAACGCTCGTCGCCTGGAGCTGGAAAGCGCTCGAATGGCTCTCCGCCCTATCCTGGGCTCAATGGCAGCATGCCGCCCCGCCGTTTCCGATGGCGCTACTCGCGGCCTTAGGCGTAGCGGTGCTGATGGTCCCGCGCGGCATTCCGGGACGCTGGCTGGGCCTGTTCCTGCTGCTGCCGGCCGCGACCCATGCCCCCGCTCCACCTTCGGAGGGCAGCTATCGGCTCACCGTGCTGGACGTCGGCCAGGCACTGGCCAGCGTCGTGGAAACCCATGCCCATACCCTTGTGTTCGACACCGGCGCACGGCTGAGCGACAGCTTCGACATAGGCACGGCAGTACTGGAGCCTTATCTTCGCAGCCGCGACATCTCGGCCATCGATACCCTGGTGGTCAGTCATGGCGACAACGACCACATCGGAGGAGCCGCCGCCCTGCTACGGCGCTTCCCGGTCACCGTGGCCCTGAGCAGCGCACCGGACAAACTTTTCCATCCCGGCGCAAGAGCCTGCCACGCGGGGCAAAACTGGGAATGGGACGGAGTGCGGTTCGAGATGCTGTGGCCGCCCGCCCCGGGGAGCGCCGAGGGAGCAAACCCGGGCGGCAAGGAAAACGACATCTCCTGCGTGATGAAGATCAGCGCCGCCCAGGGCAGCGCCCTGTTGACCGGCGACATCGAGCGCGACGCCGAATCCGCTCTGGTGAGGCGCCACGGCACCGCGCTGGCGAGCGAGGTACTGCTCGCGCCGCATCACGGCAGCAAGACCTCGTCCAGCCCGGAATTCCTGAGCGAAGTACGGCCATCCACCGTTCTGGTTTCGGCCGGCTACCGCAACCGCTGGGGATTCCCGAGTCCCCAGGTGATGGAACGTTACCGGCGCTTCGGCATCCGGGTGTTCGACACCGCCAGCGGCGGCGCACTGACCGTTCTGCCCGCTGCCGAGGGTCCAGGGACCGAGATCCTTCCCTACCGTCTGCGCCACCGCCGCTACTGGCACGACACCGCGATCAGGACAGAACGCCCTGCCGGCGCAGCTCCTCGATGAGGTCGGCCACATCCCGTCCCTCCACCGACAGCACCAGCCGTCCCTCGCCCGCACCGAAATCGGCATGCATCAGCGGGCACAAACAGATCAGCCCGGCGTGGTTGACGAGTTGCGCCGCCCGGATCAGCTCGGCACCGAAACCTTCGTCCTCGAGCACCGTCGCCGGATGGCCGATGTCGAACAGGGCCCGCTCGAGCCGATAGGCCATCTCATGACGCTGGGGTCCGGTGAGCCAGACAGTGAGGGCCTTCTGGCCGAAGCGGGCGGCGCGCTCCTCGGCGGTGACCTTGCGGAAGCCGGTTTCGCCCTGGACCGGACCTGAAATCATGCCGGCGCCGACGGTGACGTTGGTCAGCCGGTCGATGACGATGAAGGCGCCGGTATCCTTGCAGCGGGCATAGGCGTCGAATGCCAGCGGAACGCTCAATGCCAGCTCGCACAAACCGATCTCGTTGAGATTGAGCTGACCGGCCGGGTGCTGTTCCAAGGTGTTGACGTCGATCCGGTGGCGGATGGCGGCCACCGAGCCGGTGAGGGTCCGGGTGGCGTGCTTGAGGAGGTATTGCTTCCCCGGAATCAGCGGTGCTTCGGTCATCCACACCAGATGCGCCTCGAAGCGGCTGTCGAGGTGCGGCAGGCGGTCCGGATGCACCAGGAGGTCGCCGCGGCTGACGTCGATCTCGTCCTCCAGGGTGAGGGTGACGGCCTGGGGCGGGAAGGCTGCCTCCAGTTCGCCGTCGTAGGTGACGATGGACTGGATCCGGCTGGTCGTCTTGGCCGGCAGCACCAGGACCGGGTCGCCCGGTTTGAACACCCCGGCGGCGACGGTGCCGCTGTAGCCGCGGAAGTCGAGGTGGGGCCGGTTGACGTACTGCACCGGGAAGCGCGGGTCGTCGAAGTTCCGGTCCTGGGCGATCTCGAGAGTGTTGAGCAGATCGATCAGGGACGGCCCGCCGTACCAGGGCATGGCCGCGCTCTTGTGCACCACGTTGTCGCCGTTCAAGGCGGAGATCGGGATGAAGCGCACGTCGTGCAGCTCGAGCTTGTCGGCGAAGGCGAGGTAGTCGGCGCGGATACGGTCGAACACGGCTTCGCTATGGTCCACCAGATCCATCTTGTTGATGGCGACCAGGACATGCCTGATCCCCAGGAGCGACACGATGTAGCTGTGGCGGCGGGTCTGCACTTGCACTCCGTGGCGGGCGTCGATCAGGATGATGGCCAGGTCACAGGTGGAGGCGCCGGTGGCCATGTTGCGGGTGTACTGCTCGTGGCCAGGGGTGTCGGCGATGATGAACTTGCGCTGGGTCGTGGAGAAGTAGCGGTAGGCGACGTCGATGGTGATGCCCTGCTCGCGCTCGGCCTGCAGGCCGTCGACCAACAGGGCCAAGTCGAGTTCGCCGCCGGTGGTGCCGGATTTGACGCTGTCTCGCCGCACCGCACTGAGCTGGTCCTCGTAGATCATCTGGGAATCGTGCAGCAGCCGCCCGATCAGGGTGCTCTTGCCGTCGTCGACGCTGCCACAGGTGAGGAGCCGCAAGAGCTCCTTCCGCTCGTGCTGGGCCAGGTATGCGTGGATGTCGGTGCCGATGAGGTCGGATTGGTGTGACATGGGCGTGATCAAAAGTCGCGGAGCGAATGCCGAATCGCCCTCTCCCTTGGGGAGAGGGCCGGGGCGAGGGAAACCGTCATTGCCATCGGAATCTGCAACGGCATGGGGCACCGATGGTCAGAAATACCCTTCCTTCTTCTTTTCTTCCATGGACCCGGCCTGGTCGTGGTCGATGAGCCGGCCCTGGCGCTCGGAGGTCCTGGTCAGCAGCATTTCCTGGATGATCTCCGGCAACGTGGCGGCGTCGGATTCGATGGCGCCGGTCAAGGGGTAGCAGCCCAGGGTGCGGAACCGCACTTTCTTCCGCATCGGCACTTCGCCGGGCAACAGCGGCATGCGCTCATCATCCACCATGATCAGCATGCCATCGCGCTCGACCACCGGCCGCTCGGCGGCGAAGTACAGCGGGACGATGGGGATGTCTTCCAGGTAGATGTACTGCCAGACGTCGAGTTCGGTCCAGTTGGACAGGGGGAACACACGGATGCTCTCACCCTTGTTGATCTTGCCGTTGTACAGGTTCCACAGCTCGGGGCGCTGGTTCTTGGGGTCCCAGCGGTGATGCCTGTCGCGGAACGAGTACACCCGCTCCTTGGCGCGGGATTTCTCCTCGTCCCGGCGGGCCCCGCCGAAGGCGGCGTCGAAGCGGTACTTGTCCAGGGCCTGTTTGAGCCCTTCGGTCTTCATGATGTCGGTGTGCTTCTTGCTGCCGTGGACGAAGGGATTGATGCCCTGGCGCACGCCCTCTTCGTTGACGTGGATGATGAGGTCCAGCCCCAGCTCCTGCGCCCGCCGGTCGCGGAAGGCGATCATGTCGCGGAACTTCCAGGTCGTGTCCACGTGCATCAGCGGAAACGGCGGCTTGCCCGGGTAAAACGCCTTCATCGCCAGATGCAGCATCACCGCCGAGTCCTTTCCGATCGAGTACAGCATCACCGGCCGCTCAAACTCGCTCACCACTTCCCGAAATATGTGGATGCTCTCCGACTCCAGCTGCTTCAGGTGGGTCAATTTGTGTGCGTTCATGCGGTACGGCCGAGAGAAAAATAGGGTTCGGTGAAACCTGCAAAGAATACCACAACGTGCCTCCGGCTCATGACCGAGCATTGCCGCCGCACGCAACAGGACCATTGACTCCTTCCCGCCGAAGCGCTATATGGCCGCTTGCGGAGCCGGATTTCGACGTCGCGGCCCGATGACAATCACCCTGATATTTTTGGTGCACCAAAGCAAAATATGCCGAGGCGACCTACAGCACGGAGGATGGCATCATGAAAAATTTCGAACAGGTCAGGGATGTTCTGGATCATGGCAAAGAACTCCACGATCAAATACGAGCCTACTACGAAACCTTGAAAAAACAGACGGATCAGTCGGAAATCCGGTTGAAGATGGCTCTCGACTATCTGAGCCGGCACGAAGACGAACAGAAGGAAATGCTGGAGCGTTTCGAGGAAAACGCCCGCAGTGCCCTTCTCAATACCTGGCTGCAGTTCGCCCCCAGCGACCATGTCGAAGAGCTGCTGGCAAAGACCAAACCCCGTCCCGGCATGAGCGTGGACGAAGTGGTGCAAATCGCCTGCGCCTTCGACGACGCCCTCGTGACCCTGTACAAGGAAGCAGCGGCGGAAATGGACGATCCCAAGGCCCGGAACGTCTTCAACAATCTGGCCGAGGCGAGCGAGAAGGAAAAACAGCGCATCGTCCGCGACACACAGCAGATGCTCCACGAAATATGATGCCACGCGCGGAGGGGCCTGCCCCTCCGCCCAAGCCCACGGTTTTTTCTGGTATGATGGGTTCAGATCGGCCGTCAGGGAAACTTTCATTGAACCGCGCGGTCTGACTTGTCAACCCGGGGGCGACATGGCTTCGACGTGGATCGCGAAACCTGAGGTGCATGCCGAGGTGCAGATAACCTCGTAAATCCATCTGCAAACCAAATAAACGCCAACGACGACGTTTACGCACTGGCCGCTTAAGCCGGCCGGCCTCTGATCAGCAGCTCGCTTACAAGCGGCTGGTTGGGGGTAACCCAATTGTAAGCTCGCGCTGAAGTCTGTCCGGGGCCGAAGCGCTAAAACCCAACGGAATCGCCGTCCGTCTTCCCTGCCACTCGGGTAGCGTCCGGCTAAATCAATAGAGTGGATATGCATGTAGAACCGATGGCAGAGGATTTGCGGACGCGGGTTCAATTCCCGCCGCCTCCACCAATATCAAAACCCCAACCGTTCTCGGTTGGGGTTTTTTCTTGCCTGATCGCGCCGGTTCCCGCGTGTTGTTGAGGGTTCCTGCGGAAGCCTGCGGACTTCGCCGGTCAGCCCGTCAGCCAGTTTCGCGCCGTATTCCACTCTCTCCTTGGCATTCCTCGCTCCGACCTCGCTCCCTGAAACTGGCCCGAAGTCCGCAAAGGCCCCAACGCGGCCCCACACAGATCAAAGAGTTACGCGCGGACGAATCAAGCGGTTGGATTGCAGCATTGGCTGCCAGAGGGAACCACGCGCACCCCAGCTAGCTATCGCACTTGCAGTTTGTCAGAAACTCGCATATATTTTCGTACATGAACACGACGACCAAGACTGCCGAGCTGATTCGCGCGCGCATTGAGGCGATGCCGATTGGGGAGCCTTTCACCCCGACGGCATTCCTTGAGTGCGGCACGCGTGCGTCCGTCGATCAGACCCTCTCCCGCCTCGTCAAGGCAGGGTCGATCGAGCGCGTGACGCGCGGTGTCTTTGTGCGTCCCGAGGTTAGCCGTTTCGTCGGCAAGGTTAGCCCCTCGCCGCTGAAGGTGGCCGAGACCGTCGCCAAGACGACGGGTGCCGTCGTCCAGGTTCACGGTGCCGAAGCGGCGCGTCGGCTCGAACTAACCACGCAGGTTCCGACCCAGTCGGTATTCGTGACATCCGGCCCGTCGAAGCGCATCCGCGTGGGGAAGATGGAGATCCGTCTGCAGCACGTCTGTCAGCGCAAGTTGGCCCTGGCGGGTCGACCCGCCGGGCTCGCGCTGGCGGCGATGTGGTATCTCGGCAAGAAGGAAGTGACTCCAGCTCTCGTCGAGAAGATTCGGCGCAAGCTGGGATCGAGCGAGTTCGAGGTGCTGAAGTCAGCCACCAGCTCGATGCCTGCGTGGATGAGCGACGCCATCTTCCGAAACGAGCGGATGGCAGCTCATGCCTGAGTCCTTCCTGCATCTCGAACGAGAAGAGCAGTCCCAAATTTACCGGGCGCTTGCTCCGCAGCTTGCACGCTCACCTGTTGTACTGGAAAAAGATGTATGGGTCTGCTGGGTGCTACAGACCCTGTTCACCATGCCCGATCGACTTCCGATGGCCTTCAAGGGCGGCACCTCACTATCCAAAGTTTTCGGAGCCATCGCACGCTTCTCCGAGGACGTAGACATCACCCTCGACTATCGAGTACTGGACGGAACCTTCGACCCATTTGCCGAAGGGGTCTCGCGCAATCGGCTGAAGAAGTTCAGCGAGGATCTCAAGTCCTTCGTGCGCGACCATGCTCACGGTGTCGTGGCGCCGCACTTCAAGAAGATGCTGGCCACCGAGTTCAGCGCCGACGCATTCCGTCTTGAAATCAACGATGACGGCGAGCAGTTGCGAGTGCACTACCCGACCGTGCTCGAGAAATCCGGAGACTACGTCGGTAACAGCGTCCTGATCGAGTTCGGTGGCCGCAACATCACCGAGCCGAATGAGGAGCATGTGGTGCGGCCCGACATTGCGGAACATGTCGCTGAACTCGAATTCCCGCAGCCGACGGTCAGTGTGCTGTCGCCGGCACGTACCTTCTGGGAGAAGGCGACGTTGATGCACGTCGAATGTCAGCGCGAAGAGTTCCGCACAGGCGCTGAACGTCTGTCACGCCATTGGTACGACTTGGCGATGTTGGCCGACATTGAACATGGGCAAGCCGCTATGGTCGATCGCGCTCTGCTCGCAGACGTCGTCAAGCACAAGAAGGTCTTCTACAACGCGAGCTACGCCAACTACGACGCATGCCTGGCCGGGCAGCTCAAACTGATTCCGGAAGACACCGCACTAGCCGCGTTGCGCGATGACTTCCAGCGCATGATCGGTGCCGGCATGTTCATCGGCGAGCCTCCCACTTTCGATGCCATCGTCGATCGTCTACGCGCGCTGGAAACAGCGATCAATGGGTGCAGCAATGGTTGAGGCAGGCGTCGCTGTTAAAGCTCTGCTGCAAGGCGCCGCGCCCGAACGCAAACAAGAAATTGAGGACCTATGGAATCGCTATACACCCAAGGTCTGCGTAGTCGAAGACGCTCGAGGCGTGAACATCAGCGCCGGCAATGGTCGCATCCAGTTTGACCACAAGACACTCGAAGCAATCTGGCTGCTTGGTTTCAACGGCTGGAGATCGATCGAGACCTACTCTCCAGCGATCATTCTGGCCGGCATCACTGGCGGGGCCCTTGAAGACATACTGCGCGCCGATGACGAGCTTGCTGCTTTCGAGATGGATTACAGGTCTCGTGCAAATTCAGCTCGATCAATTATCGAAGAACAAAGTTCGATTCACGTCACTTGGCCGCAGGATGTGCCGCGTCCTGAATCAGAACGGAACGCTCTCAACAACCATCAAGAAATGGCGGCCTTCGATCTGGTCTGTCTGGCGACCGCCTACGTCTTTCTTCATGAGTTGCGGCACGTGAAATTTCTCAGCGACGGCGACTGCCCCACCGATCGGCGCGAAGAAGAAATTGCGTGCGATGTCTGGGCGCGGTCATTTCTAACCGACAAGGTTGGAAGTTATGCCCAGTCTGTTGGCCAGGCTTTCAGCAGGGTGCTGGATAAGCGATCGATGGGAATCGCCCTCGGTGCAATGATCTTGCACGAAATAACTCCGGAGAGCGCTCGGTGGGGAACAGCGGAATATCCGCCCATTACAGTGCGCATCCAGGCAATGATATCCGGTAGCACGCTCGCCAAAGAGTCACACTTCTGGCTCTTCACGGCGTGCTTGCTGGTCGGGATATTTCGACAAGCACACCGACAGCTCCCGATGTATGCGCCGAGCACGCACGAGCTGGTGGAACAGCTGATAACTGACCTGCAGCCGTAGCATCAACCACCCACTGTCACCGACAATTCAGTCGCGAACTGTAAGTCGAGATCGCTGCTCATCCCACAGCGCTGGCGGATCAACCGCCAGATCAAACAGCGTGATGTGATTCGGCAATGCGTCGTCCAGGATGGCCGCCACGATATCGGGCGCCAGCGTCGTCAGGTTGACCATGCGGCTGACGTAGCTGTTGTCGATTCCTTCCCGCGTGGCGATCTCCTTCAAGGACTTCGCTTCCCCCGATTCCAGCATGGCCAGCCAGCAGTGCCCCCTGGCCAGCGCCAGTTGAATGGAGGTCGGCGCCACGTCCCACGGTCTGACCGGGGCGGTTTCGCCATTCGGCAAGGCGACCAGTTTGCGACCACTGCGGCGTTTGATCTGGATCGGCAGGGACAGGGTCAGTCGGCCATCACTTGCCTCGACGATTTCCGGCTCGCCGGTCTTCTGGATGCGGATGTCGCTCATACCAGCGCCTCCGCTTGTTGCTCGACGGGCTCGGGACGCAGCTCCAGCACCAGCCGTTCGATGCCGTTGGCGCGCAGTCGCACTTCGAGGTCGTTGGGCGACACGATCACCTTCTCCACCAGCAGTTTCACGATCCGGGTCTGCTCCGCCGGGAACAGTTGATCCCAAATCGCGTCGAGTCGGGTCATGGCCACGGTGATCTTGGCTTCGTCCAAGGTCGGGTCGAGCTTGATCGCTTGCGGCAGCATGTCGCCGAGCAGATTCGGCGCACGCAGGATCGCGCGCAGTTGGTCAAGCACCGCCGATTCGAGTTCCGCGGCCGGCAATCGCGACAACCCCGAGGCGCCCGCGTGTTCCTTGGCGTCGCGCTGGGGTACGTAGTAACGGTAGCGCCGGCCATTCTTCTTGGTGGTGTGCCACGGGGACAGTGCACGGCCGTCATTGCCGAACACGATGCCCCTGAGCAGATAGGGAACCTTGGCCCGCGTCGTGTTGCCCCGCACCCGGCCATTCGTCTCCAGGATCGCGTGGACGCTGTCCCACAGTTCGCGGCTGATGATGGGCGGATGCTCGCCTGCATACCACTGATCGCGATGGCGGATCTCGCCCAGGTAGACCCGGTTGTTGAGCAGCTTGTAGACGAGGCTCTTGTCTATGGGCTTGCCCTCGCGCACCCGCCCGTCCTAGGTAGTCCAGGCCTTGGAGGTCACGCCGTCGAGGCGCAGCTCCTTCACGAGCAGGGTCGAGGACCCGAGTTCGACGAAGCGCTGAAAGATGTGCCGGATCAGCTTGGCCTCGCGCTCGTTGGGCACCAATCGCCGGTTCTCGACGTCGTAGCCGAGCGGCGGCAGCCGCCCATCCACATGCCCTTGCGCTTGCTGGCGGCGATCTTGTCGCGGATGCGCTCGCCAGTGACCTCGCGCTCGAACTGGGCGAAAGACAGCAGGATGTTCAGCATCAGCCTGCCCATGGAGGTCGTCGTGTTGAACTGCTGGGTGACCGACACGAATGACACACCGTAGCGCTCGAACACTTCGACCATCTTGGAGAAGTCCGCGAGGCTACGTGTCAGGCGGTCGATCTTGTAGATGACGACCACGTCGATTTTGCCGGCTTCAATGTCCGCCATCATTCGCTGGAGCGCCGGTCGTTCCATGTTGCCGCCGGAATAGGCGGGATCATCGTAATCGTCGGCGACCGGTATCCAGCCTTCGGCGCGCTGGCTGGCGATGTAGGCGTGACCGGCGTCGCGCTGGGCGTCGATGGAGTTGTACTCCTGGTCGAGCCCCTCGTCGGTGGACTTCCGAGTGTAGACGGCGCAGCGCAGGCGGCGCTTCAGGGCTTCGCTCATCGCCGACCTCCCTGCTTCTTCGGATTCTTCTGCTTGGCCGGCGCCTTCAGGCCGAAGAAGAGCGGCCCGGACCAGCGGGTGCCGGTGATCTCGCGGGCGATCATGGACAGGCTCGGGTAGCGCCTGCCCTCGAACTCATACTGCCCGTCCTGGGCGACCGCCACCCGGTGCTCGACCCCCCTGGTACTCGCGGGTGAGCACGGTGCCGGGCATCAGCCGGATGTCGCGATCGAGCTTGCGCGCCTTGCCGGTCTCCACCAGGGCCTTGATGCGCCGCTTGTTGCGCTCCAGCAGGTTGGGATCGACCTTGCGGAACTCGATCTCCTGCAGCTTGTAGGCGATCCGCCGCTCCATGAACTGGCGGTTGGGTGTCGGGTTCTCGCTGCCGAAGAGTTCTCGCCAAAGCGCCCTCATTTCCTCTATCGAGAGATCCGGGAGCCCGGCGATCCGGGCGGCGACGCTCGGCGGGGTGGGTGGGACGGTGCTTGCCTTCATGGAGCCTCCTCCAAAGTGTTGTTGACGGGGTGGCTATGAAGGCGCTGGTGGCCGGAGAAGCCAAGCTCAAACTCGCTCTCCGCGGGGCCGCCTGCGGACTGAGCGAACACGGCCTCGCGCAGTCGGACCAGGCCGTGCGCCAGCAAGGATGCGACTTCGCGCCGGCGCTGCTCCGGCGTCATCCGCTCGGGTGGTAGGTGGTTGATCGTGCACATCGGGATCGGTCCTGAAACGTCCAACTCGCTCGATGACGAGATTGTCCGGACAGGCCGTGACCTCGGCCATCAGGGAGTTTCGGGCCAGTGCGGACCGATGGGGGCTGCTGCCAAGGAGGACGCGGGATCGGGTCGCGGCAAGCCACTAGAATCGCTGTTGTTTACAAAATAAATACCCATCCGTAAACTGTAAACAAAAGAGGATGCCCCCATGTTCGGCGAAAGATTGAAACTGGCCCGCAAGCGCTCCGGCCTGTCCCTGCGGGGACTGGCGGAAGCGATCGACCACGCAGTCAGCGCCCAGGCAATCGGCCGCTACGAACGCGGCGAGATGCTGCCCGGTTCGGCGACCGCCCTGAAGCTCGCCAAGGCCCTCGGCGTCCCGCTGAGCTACCTGTTCAGCCCCTCGGAGATCCGCCTCGAGGGGGTGGAGTTTCGCAAGACCGCTGCGACCCGGGCCCAGGAGCGCGCCATGGTGGAAGCCGCCGTCCTGGACAGCCTCGACCGCTACCTGCTCGTCGAGGACTTGCTGGAGATCGGCAGCCACGTGTGGGACAAGCCCGAAGGGGCTCCCTTCAAGGTCGCCACGTTCGACGACGCGGAAAACGCGGCCGAACGGGTCCGCAAGGCATGGAACCTGGGGGGCGACGCGATCCCGAACATGACCGAGCTGCTCGAAGAGCACGGCATCAAGGTGCTCAAGCTCGACTTCCCCCTCTCGGTCGACGGCCTGACTTGCCGGGTGGCGCGACCGGACCAGGAGAAGGTACCGGTCATCGTGGGCTCGGTGGCGAAATCGGTGGAACGCCGCCGCTTCACCCTGGCCCACGAGCTCGGCCATATGGTCATGGCCATCGACGGTGACCTGGACGAGGAGAAAGCGTGCCAGCGCTTCGCCAGCGCCCTGCTGATGCCGCGAAAGGACTTGCTGTTCGAGGTCGGCCAGCGCCGCCACGCCTTCGGCTACGCCGAGATCATCGAGATCAAGCGCATGTACGGCGTCAGCGCCGCCGCCTTGATCGTCCGGCTGCGCGACCTCGGTGTCATCACCGAGGGCACCTTGCAGACCGTTTTTCGCGGCGTCGGCCGGACCTGGCGCAAGGCCGAGCCCGAGCCGCTCCCGGAGAACGAGGAACCCCGGCGCTTCCAGCGCCTGGTGCTCCGCGCCCTAGCAGAGGACGTCATCTCGCTTCCCAAAGCCGCAGAGCTGCTGCGCAAGAGCACGGGCGAGGTGAGTCGGATCATGTCGGGGCCCGCGGAGTGACCTATCGTGCGGGTATTGGTGAGCGATGCCTCCGTTCTGATCGAGCTGGCTAAATGGTCCCTCCTGGAGGCGCTCTTCAAGCTGCCGTTTGAGTTCGCGGTACCCGACGCCCTGTACGAGGACGAGCTCATCGATCTCGGTGAGGTCGACCGCGAGCAGCTCAAGGGCTTGGGCCTGCGGGTCGAGCCCCTGGATGCGGAAGGCATGGCTCGGGCCGTCTCCTACCAGACGGCCCGGCCAAAGCTCACCCTCCACGACTGCCTTGCCGTCACCCTGGCCGTGACGAACGACTGGCCCTTGCTGACGGGCGACAAGCGCATGCGCGCGCTCGCCATTGATGAGCACCTCGAAGCGCACGGCGTCTTGTGGGTCATCGACCGGTTTGCCGAGCACCGCATCGTGCGCAAGCCCACGCTCGCCAAGGCGCTGCGCGGCATGCTGGACGACCCGCGGACACGGCTGCCGCATGCCGAGATCAACAAGCGACTCGCCCTGCTCACCACGAAGCAAGGTTGAGCTACAGGCGTTGACGCGGGAAAGGAATTCTTCGTCACATGGGAGAACAAGAACGAATGAACGATGCTGAAAACCTGGCCAAGCTGCTCGGGCACCTGAAGCCCGAGCGGTTCCACGCCTTCATGGCGGAGGAGTTCGGGCTCGTCATGCCGGAGCTCGAAAAGAAGAAGACCAAGACGGAACATCGCCAAGTCATGGAGTCTGTGCTGGCCGCCTTACCCGTACTGGAGCGGCAGAGGATCGAGGAGGTCGCCGAGAAGATCATCCTGTTGACTGACGGTGCGGGTCAGGATGTCGTCGCATAAAAGACAAAGGCCGCTGATTCGCTACGCGGGTTCAGCGGCCGAGACCTCGATAGGTTCAAAGCCGATAGGCAGTGAACTCAGCGCAAGAGTCTATCCCAAGCGGCATTTTTGTCAAGCCTGCTTTGGCTTGACTCAAAGCCGGGCCTATCTGCCCGCCTGGCGCCAAACCGCCGCACCAAACACCGCTCCCGAACATGCCCTAGCGAGGATGACTCACGAACAGAATAGGTGGCCTCGATGACTGGGACGACCCAAATCATGACCGAAGCCGACACCTGCCGCGAGTTCGTCACGCCCCGCCTCGTCGAGGCAGGATGGGGCACGGCTCCGCACGCCATCGGCGAGCAGCACAGCTTCACCCATGGCCGCATCATCGTCGCGGGCGGCAAGGTGCGGCGCGGCAAGCAAAAGCGCGCCGACTACCTGCTCTATTACCGTCGAGACTTTCCTCTTGCCGTGGTGGAGGCCAAGGAGATCGGTCTGCCCGCCGAGACCGGCGTGCAGCAGGCCAAAGAGTACGCCGAGATGCTCGGTCTCAAGTTCGCCTATGCCACCAACGGCCACCGCATCATCGAGGTCGACTACACCACCGGCACCGAGCGCGAGGTCGACCGTTATGCCACGCCCGATGAGTTGTTTGCCCGCCTGACCGCCGCGGCGCATCTCCCCCAGGAAGTTGCGTCACACCTGCTGGAACCGTTCAACCTGGTGTCTGGCAAAGTGCCACGCTACTACCAGCAAATCGCCATCCATCGGGTGATCGAAGCCATCCTGCGCGGCCAGAAGCGCATCCTCGCCACCCTGGCCACCGGCACCGGCAAGACCTGCGTGGCGTTTCAGGTGTGCTGGAAGCTGTGGAATAGCCGCTGGAACCGCGAAGGCGCTTACCGCCGGCCCAAGATCCTGTTCCTGGCCGACCGCAACATCCTGGTCGATGACCCTATGGCCAAGATGTTCGCGCCCTTTGGCGATGCCCGGCACAAGATCGCAGGCGGCGACGCGAGCCAGAGCCGGGACATGTACTTCGGCATCTATCAGGCGCTCTCCACCGCCAGCACCGATGTCTTCCGGCAGTACCGCCCTGACTTCTTCGACTTGATCATCATCGACGAATGCCACCGCGGCTCCAGCCGCATTGATTCCGCCTGGCGCGCCGTGCTCGACTACTTTGCGCCCGCCGTGCAGTTCGGCATGACCGCCACGCCCTTGCGCGAAGAGTCGCGCGACAGCTACGCATACTTCGGCAATCCGGTCTACACCTACAGCTTGCGCCAAGGCATCGAGGACGGCTTCCTCGCACCCTACCGCGTGCATCGGGTCATCACCACCGTCGACGCGGCCGGCTGGCGGCCGAGCAAGGACGAGCTGGACCGCTACGGCCGCGAGGTGCCGGACGACGAGTACCAGACCAAGGACTTCGAGCGCGTGGTAGCGCTGCGCGCCCGTACCCGAGCCATCGCGCGGCACCTGACGGATTTTCTCAAAGGCACCGACCGCTTCGCCAAGACGCTGGTGTTTTGCGTCGATCAGGAACACGCCGCCGAGATGCGCCAGGAGTTAATCAACCTCAACAGCGATCTCGTCAAGCAGTACCCCGACTACGTCTGTCGCGTCACCGCCGATGAAGGCGCCCTGGGGCTTACCCATCTGGCGCACTTTCAGGACGTGGACAAACCCACGCCCGTCATCCTCACCACCTCGCAGCTCCTGACCACCGGCGTCGATGCCGAGATGGTGAAGAACGTGGTGCTGGCCCGTGTCGTGGGCTCGCGCGCCGAGTTCAAGCAGATCGTCGGGCGCGGCACGCGGCTGAAGGTCGACTATGGCAAGGAGTACTTCAACATCATCGACTTCACCGGCACGGCCACCCGCCACTTTGCCGACCCGGACTTCGATGGCGAGCCTGCGCTCATCGAGGAAGTGATGGTCGACGAGTCGGGCGAGCAGGTCAGCGTCACCGAGACCGCTCCCCCAGCATCACCGGATGCGCCGCCCGAAGCCCCGCCTCTCGACTACGAGGTGCCCGAAGAACAGATTGGTCCGGGCGCAGGCGGCGTGCTCATCAACGAACCGCCGCGCGAGCCGCGCAAGTACTACATCGATGGCGGCGAAGTCGAAGTCATCGGCCACCTGGTGTACGACCTGGACCCGGAGGGCAAGAAACTGCAAGTGGTGAAGTACAGCGAGTACGCCGGCCGCGCGGTGCGCACCCTGTATCCGACCCGCGCAGCCCTGCAATCGGCCTGGGGACACCCGGACACCCGCAGCGAAGTACTGCGCGAGCTCACCGAGCGCGGCATCAGTTTCGAGGCGCTGGCCGCGGCGAGCGACCAGCCCGAAGCCGACCCCTTCGACCTCTTGTGCCATTTGGCCTGGAACGCGCCACTGCTCACGCGCCGCCAGCGCGCCGAGCGGGCGAAAAAGGCGGCGCAAGACCTGTTCGGCCAGTACGGCGACACCGCACGAGAAATCCTCACGCTGCTGCTCGAGCGCTACGTCGAGCGCGGCATCCTGCAATTTCATGCGCTATCCGAGCTGATGAAGGTTCAGCCCTTCGACCGCTACGGCAGCCCGGCCGAAATCGCCACCCGCTACTTCGGCAGCGTGCGCGGCATGAAAGAGGCCGTCGCCCGGCTGCAAAGCGCGCTCTATCAATAACCCCAAGACGCACAAAACCCCGAACCGATGCCCCATTCCAAACACCCCGCGGCCACCGCCGAAGCCCCTGTCCCAAACAAGCCCCGCGCCGCGCGCAAGGCCAAAGCGCCGCTCACCACCCGTGAAAATCTTTCCGCGCTAATTGGCAGCGCGCGCAAGATTCTGCGCAAGGACAAAGGGCTCAACGGCGACGTGGACCGCCTGCCGCTGCTCACCTGGGTGATGTTCCTCAAGTTCCTCGACGATCTCGAAATCGTCCACGAGCAGGAGGCCGAGCTCGACGGCCAGCCTTACCAGCCCATCATCGAGCCGCCGTACCGCTGGCGCGACTGGGCCCGCGAGGACGGCCTCACCGGCGACGAACTGCTGGCCTTCATCAACCAGGACGAAGCCCACCGCCCCGACGGTCGCCGCGGCCCCGGCCTTTTTGCCTACCTGCGCGCACTGGCCGGCAGCGGCGAGAAAGGCAGCCAGCGCGAAGTCATCGCCAACGTGTTCAAGGGCGTGCAGAACCGCATGGTCAGCGGCTACCTGCTGCGCGACATCGTGAACAAGATCAACGGCATCCACTTCAGCAGCAGCGAGGAGATCCACACCCTCTCGCACCTGTACGAGTCGATGCTGCGCGAAATGCGCGACGCCGCGGGCGATGCCGGCGAGTTCTACACCCCGCGCCCGGTGGTGCGCTTCATGGTGCAGGTCACCGATCCGCGTCTCTCCGAAACCGTGCTCGACCCGGCCTGTGGCACCGGCGGCTTTCTGGTCGAGGCCTATGACCACCTCGCGCCGCAAGTCAGCACGCCGGAGCAGCGCCGCACCTTGCAACGCGAGACGCTCTACGGCCAGGAAGCCAAGCCGCTGCCCTACATGCTGGCGCAGATGAACCTGCTGCTGCACGGGCTGGAAGCGCCGCAGATCGCCTACGGCAACACGCTCGAGCGCCGGATCAACGAGATCGGCCATGGCGAGCGGGTGGACGTCATCCTCACCAACCCGCCGTTTGGTGGCGAGGAAGAGGCCGGCATCAAGGCCAACTTCCCGCCCAACATGCAAACGGCGGAAACCGCCTTGCTGTTCCTGCAGTACATCATGCGCAAGCTGCGCGTGGCCGGCGCGCCCATCCCCGGCGGAAAGAGCGCCGAGCGCGGCGGCCGCGCCGCCGCGGTGGTGCCCAACGGCACGCTGTTTGGCGATGGCGTGTGCGCCGTCATCAAGGAGGAACTGCTCAAAGAGTTCAAGCTCCACACCATCGTCCGCCTGCCTCAAGGCGTGTTCGCGCCTTACACCGACATCCCCGCCAACCTGCTGTTCTTCGAGCGCGGCGGCCCGACCGACACCATCTGGTACTACGAACTACCCTTGCCCGAAGGGCGCAAGAAGTACAGCAAGACCGCGCCCCTGCAGTTCGAGGAATTCGCCCCGGTGCTGGCCTGGTGGAACAACCGGGAAGAAGGCCCGCAGGCCTGGAAGGTGGATTTCGCGGCCAAACGCGCTGCCGCCATCGAAGCCGCCACGCCGCACTGGCAGCGAGCCGAAGCCGAGCGCAACGCGGCACTTGCGCTCAGCAAACCCATCCGCGAGCTGGAGCAGGCCGTGCAGAACGCCGCCAACGGCGACAAAGCCGCCTTGCAGGATAAGCTGCGTGCCTTGAAAGCCGAGCAACAGGCGCACGAGCAGGCCGCCAAGGCGGCCCAGGCCGAGGGCGATGCCCTCTACTGGCCCATCTACAACCTGGACCTGAAAAACCCCCATGCCAAGGCCGGGCTGGAGCACGCCGACCCGAAGGAACTGATCGCCTCGATGCGCTGCCACGAAGCCGAAGTGATGCGGCTGCTTGCCGAGATCGAAGCCTTGGTGACCGAGGTGCAGGCATGACCGACCGTACCCCGCCAGCCATTTCGGACCTAGCCGACTACGCCGCCGTTCATGCCGACATCGTCGCGCTGCTGGAAGCCGCACGCCGCGCCGCCGCACGCAGCGTCAATGCGGTGATGACGGCGACTTACTGGGCGATTGGACGGCGCATCGTCGAAGGCGAACAAGGCGGGCAGGCGCGGGCGGCCTATGGCGAAGCCTTGATCAAACGGCTTGGCGCTGATTTGAGTCGCCAGTTCGGGCGCGGCTTTGGTTGGCGCAATCTAGCCCAGATGCGTGCCTTCTATCTTGCCTGGCCTGCCGACCCGATTTCGCAGAGATCATCTGCAAAATCACCCGCTCTCCAGATTTTGCAGAGGCCGTCTGCAAAATCTCCTGCCGAGGCAATTCGCCCGATGGCGTCTGGCGAATCTCTCGACCTATCCGCCCTGGCCCAGGACTTCCCCTTGCCCTGGTCGGCCTACGTGCGCCTGCTCTCGGTCAAGAACCCGCAGGCCCGCGCCTTTTACGAAACCGAGGCGCTGCGCGGCGGCTGGACCATTGCCCAACTCAACCGCCAGATCAGCAGCCAGTTCTACGAGCGCACCGCCCTGTCCACCAACAAGGCCGCCATGCTGGAAAAGGGCGAGGTGGCCGAACCCGGCGATGAGATCACCCCCGAGCAGGCCATCAAAGACCCCTTCGTACTGGAGTTCCTCGGCCTCAAGGACGAGTATTCCGAATCCGACCTCGAAGACGCGCTGCTCCAGCACCTCGCCGACTTCCTGCTGGAACTGGGCGACGACTTCGCCTTCGTCGGCCGCCAGCGCCGGCTGCGCATCGATGACAGCTGGTTTCGCGTCGATCTCTTGTTCTTCCACCGCCGCTTGAAGTGCCTGCTGGTCATCGACCTCAAGGTCGGCAAGTTCGGCTATGCCGACGCCGGCCAGATGCACCTCTACCTCAACTATGCCCGCGCGCACTGGATGAAGCCGGGCGAGAACCCGCCCGTGGGCCTGATCCTGTGCGCCGAGAAGGGCGCGGCCGAAGCCCACTACGCGCTGGAAGGCCTATCCAACACCGTGCTCGCCGCCGAATACCAGACCGTGCTGCCGGATGAAAAGCTGCTGGCCGAGGAGCTCGACAAGACACGGCGGGAGCTGGAAGCGCGACGGATCGCGCGTGGCAGGGATGGGGAGGGCGGGAAATGAAGGCATGGCCTGTTGTTCCTCTGGCGGAGGTTTTGCGCCACCGCAAGGAATTCATCACGATTAATGACACGCAGCAGTACAAACGCTGCCGTGTTCAGTTGCACGCCAAGGGTATCTTGCTGCGAGACATCGTATCTGGCGCTGACATCAAGACCAAAAAGCAGCAGGTTTGCCGGGCTGGCGAGTTTTTGGTCGCTGAGATCGACGCAAAAATGGGTGGCTTCGGGCTTGTACCCGCAGAACTCCACGGCGCGGTAGTCAGCAGCCACTACTTTCTGTTCGAGCTCGACGAGTCGTGCCTCGATGCACGCTATCTCGATCACTATTGCCGTACCGAACGGTTCAGAACGCAGGTTGAGGCACAAGGGTCAACAAACTACGCTGCGATTCGGCCTGCTGACGTGTTGGGATACACAATCCCGCTCCCGCCGCTGGCCGAACAACAAGCCCTCGTCGCCCGCCTCGACGCGCTGGCCGAGAAAACCCGGCAGGTGGAGGCGCATCTGGAGGCCGCCGAGCGCGATGCCGAGCGCTTGCTCAGAGCATACATCTTTCACCCTCCGGGTGAGCAGCCGGCGAAGCGACCGATGTCAGAATTGGTCTCACAACGTCAGCCAGATGTGATAGTGGATCGAACGGCTCAATACCGTTTTGCTGGCGTGTATTCGTTCGGGCGTGGCGTATTCCCAAGCGTCGTCAAGACAGGTAGTGAGTTTGCCTACGAACGGCTGTCGACTGTCCGGGCTGGTGACTTCACATATCCCAAGTTGATGGCTTGGGAAGGTGCCTTGGGTGTCGTGCCGCCGGAGTGCGACGGAATGGTGGTCTCTCCAGAATTCCCGGTGTTTTCCATCAACACTGACGAAGTTCTGCCTGAGCTGCTGGATATCTACTTCCGCACGCCTGAGGTCTGGCCTGAGCTGGCCGAACTTAGCGGCGGCACCAACGTCCGCCGTCGCCGCCTACAACCTTCGGCATTTCTGACCTACGAAATACCTGTTCCGTCGATGGCAACGCAACTGAAGTTGCGCGAGGTATTCAGACGCACACAAGCCCTCAAGGCCAAGCACGCCGCCATTCGCCAGGCCAACGCCGCTCTTCTGCCTGCGACGCTAGAGCGGCTCTTCGCCGGGAGTGCGTAGTGCAGTTCGTCACCCACGGCCCTGACATTCCCGATGCGCTGTTGCAGGCGCACGAGGACGGCCGCGTGGTGTTCTTCTGCGGTGCCGGCATCTCCTACCCGGCCGGTCTCCCAGGCTTTGAAGGTTTGGTCCGAGGGGTGATGCAGCGAAATGGAGAGCCTCCGGACGCTACTGAAGATGACCTGCTGAGGCATGAGCAGTTCGACCGCGCGCTTGGTCTTTACGAGCACCGGTTGCAAGGAGGGCGGTCAGCTGTGCGACGCTGGCTGCCAGATGTACTGACGCCTGATCTGACCCGACCGCGAGCCCTTACAACTCACGTCGCCCTGCTGGCGCTTGCCCGGAACAGGCGGGGCGGGATCAAGCTGGTAACGACCAACTTCGATCGCCTGTTCGAAGTCGCTGCAGATCGGCAGCGACTGCCATCGTTCACGGTTTATCCCGACCCGCCCGCACGCGCTCGGTGGGAGGGGCTCGTCCATCTGCACGGCCGAATGCCTGCAGACCCGTCGCGTGATGACCTCGATCGCCTCGTGCTGTCAGATGGCGATTTCGGCCAAGCGTACTTGACTCACGGCTGGGCTGCCCGATTCGTTGCAGGGCTGTTTCGCGACTACGCGCTGTGCTTCGTCGGCTACAGCATCAGCGATCCGGTACTTCGCTACATGACCGCGGCCCAGGCTCTCGATGGCGAAGCTCAGCTGTACGCCTTTGCGCCAGTTGACGCCTCAAACGCCGAGTCCGCTGAGCGTGCGTGGAGAACGAAGCACGTAACCCCCATTACTTACAGCACTGCTCACGGCCACAGGGCGCTTCACAGGACGCTCCAAGTCTGGGCCTCCATTTATCGGGATGGGGTGCGCGGTAAGGAACGCATCGTCGCCCGATATGTGCATCGCGCACCCAACGGAGCTAAGCCGGGAGACAACTTCGTCAGCCGGATGCTGTGGGCCTTGTCGGACCCGTCCGGCCTGCCGGCCCGACGGTTTGCAGAGTTCAACCCGGTACCGTCGCTGGACTGGCTGCTGGATGCATTCGCCGCAGACCGCTACGGGCCCAGCGACCTGGCCCGATTCGGTGTGCCGCCGCGTGACAACGCCGTCCCCGATCTGCGGTTCAGCCTGATCCATCGCCCGGCGCCATACCCGCTGGCCCCGCCAATGCACTTGGTTGCCGATGGAATCGCAGCCACGCAGTGGGACGATGTGATGTTCCAGCTTGCGCGCTGGCTGGTTCGACACCTGAATGACCCGCGGCTGGTTTTGTGGATCGCAGAACGGGGCGGGCAACTGCACCGCCAATGGAGCCGGCAGATCGAACAGCGGTTGGACGAACTCGCCCGGCTGGAACGCGACGGCAAGACGTCCGAGCTGGAGGACATTCGCGCCCACGCCCCCAACGCCGTCCCCGGGCCGCTGATGCGGACGCTGTGGCGTCTGTTGCTCGGCGGGCGAGTGAAGTCGCCGGGGCGCGAACCCGACTTCTACCAGTGGCAGAGCCGGCTGCAGCGCGAAGGCTTGACGGCGACCCTGCGGCTGGAGCTGCGCGAACTGCTGTCGCCCAAGGTGCGCCTGCTCAAGCTGTTCTACTGGGACGAGGAGCCCGCGAGCGCCGACGAGCTCTCGCACCTGCGGCAACTGGTGTATTGGGAGCCGGTGCTGACCGCCGATCATGCGTACCCGGCCTTGCGCCACATGGCTGACGCACAGTGGCAAGCGGCCTTGCCGGCGTTGCTGGAGGACATGCAGCTACTGCTGCGCGATGCGCTGGATCTCCTGCGCGAACTGGGTGAGGCCGACGAGCACGGCGACCGCTCCCATCGCGATCTGCCCTCGATCAGCCCGCACTGGCAGAACCGGGGAGTCCACAAGTGGGTAGCGTTGATCGAGTTGCTGCGGGATGCGTGGTTGGCGGTGCGCAGTGCCGATGGGGCCCGCGCGGCGCGGATAGCGGCGGCGTGGTTCGAACTTCCGTACCCGACGTTCAAGCGCCTTGCCCTGTTCGCTGCGACTCAGGACGGATGCATTGCTCCCGAGCAATGGGTGGAGTGGTTGCTGGCAGATGGTGCCTGGTGGCTGTGGGCCGTCGATACGCAGAGGGAGGTGTTGCGGCTGCTGGTGCTGCAGGGGCACCGCTTGACGCCGGAATCACAGGAACGGCTGGAGTCGGCCATCCTGGCGGGACCGCCGCGTGAGATGTACCGCGACGATCTCGAACCCGATCAGTGGCAGGAGCTGGTGGCGCATTCGGTCTGGCTTCGTTTGGCCAAGCTGAATGCATCCGGCCTGGCCCTCGGGGCGGCCGGCGCGGCGCGCTTGGCAGAGCTGTCGCGCCTGCATCCGCAATGGCAGTTGGCCGCCAACGAGCGCGACGAGTTCTCGCATTGGGCGAGCTGCACCGGCGATCCGGATTACGAGGAGCGGTGCCAAGTCGACATCGCCCCCCGCAAGCGTCGCGACCTCGTGCAATGGCTCGTCAAACCCCAGACCAAACTGCACCCGCTTTATGAGGACACGTGGCGCGACGTCTGTCGAGCGCGCTTCTTTCACAGCCTGTTCGCGTTGTGTGATTTGGCACAGGATGGCGTGTGGCCCGCTGGCCGGTGGCACGAGGCCCTGCAGACCTGGGCCGAAGAAGGCTTGGTATTGCGCTCCTGGCGATACGCCGCACCGCTGGTACAGACCATGCCCGACACGGTACTCCAGAAGATTGCCCACGGCGTTACATGGTGGATGGAGGCTGCATCCAAGCCCATCAACCGCCACGAGGGCATCCTGGTGGAGTTGTGCCGCCGTATGCTGGCGCTGCCACTGGAAGTTCGTTCAGGTACTCGCATCATCCGAAACGGAGTTGAAACCTATGACCCCGTTGGATCTGCGATTAGCCACCCCATCGGGCATGTCACGCAGGCACTGATCAATCTGTGGTTCAAACGGAACCCGAACGACAACGATCTGCTTCCAGCTGACATCCAGCCCATGTTCACCGCACTGTGCGACGTGCAGGTCGAGCGATTCCGCCACGGTCGGGTACTTCTGGGATCGCGACTGATTGCGTTCTTCCGTGTGGACCGCCCTTGGACCGAACGGCACCTGGTGCCGTTGTTCAGCTGGAGTAATCCCGTCGAAGCAAAAGCCGTGTGGGGAGGCTTCCTCTGGTCGCCGCGTTTGTACCAGCCGCTGTTGTCAGCCTTCAAGTCGCAGTTCCTGGATAGTGCGAACCACTATGCCGACCTTGGCGAATACCGCCAGCGGTTCGCGGCCTTCCTGACATATGCAGCGTTGGGGCCGGTCGACGGCTACACGGCGGAGGAGTGGCGCACCGCGATCGCGGCGCTTCCGCTGGAGGGCTTGCAGGAGTCGGCACAGGCGCTGGTGCAGGCGCTCGAAGGGGCCGCAGATCAGCGAGAGGAATACTGGAAGAACCGCATCCAGCCGTTCTGGCAGAACGTTTGGCCGAAATCGCGCGATCTCGCCACGCCCAAGATATCCGAATCTCTCGCGCGACTCTGCATCGCGGCCGGCTCCGAGTTCCCTGCTGCGCTGAGCGCGGTCCTGAACTGGCTGCAACCCATCGAGCACCCGTACTACGTCATCCTTCCCCTGCGCGAGTCAGGGCTGTGTGGCCGATTCCCGGTCCACGCCTTGCGACTGCTGGCGGCGATCGTCACGGATCAGCCTTGGGGCGCGCCCGAAGTGGGAAAATGCCTGGATCTCATCGTGCAGGCGGATGCTGGCCTTGCCCAAGATCCTAACTACCAGAGCCTGCGCGAGTACGCCAGAAGGCGGGGAGGATGAGGACCAGTCCCGATGCCGGGCGCCACGACGCGTCTCGTCTCACGCCCGAGGAGCCGGCCGTCCATGACGACCTCAGGTTCGATCGACACCAGCCACGGCTGTGACTGGAACAGGAGCGTGTGGGCTTTTGCTGGCTGTGCGATCGACCGGCGCGTTTTCCCGCGGGAGCCCCAGTGGCCCCGCCCCCTCGCTCGTAAGCTCGGGAGCCGCTTTTCCGCTGGGTAAACCACCCGCCACCCATCACCCAAGGCCAACCCTTGTCGGTTGGCCTTGGCCGAGGCGCTGTCGCGATGTCCGGTTTGCCCGAGGATCCCAGCGCCCGCCTGCGACGGACGCGCCTGATCCTCGTAGCCGCCGGGCCACTCTCCTTCATCCTCTACCTGTACGACATCGTCGCTTCCTGCATGGCCCGACGCATCACTTGGCGGGGTATCGTTTGCGAGAGGGTATATCCATCGGGATCAAGGCAATCGGACCGTCGAGTCCGGCAGGGCGCCCCTTCCGGTCCGATCGAGACCGGCCGTTTCAAAACGGCACGTCGTCGTCGAACCCTTCGTCGAACTGGCTGCTTCCGGCACCGCTCCCGCCGGTACTGCCACCGCCATGACCGCCACCCGAACTGCGCGGCCGGGAGCCGCCCCCCGCAGGCGGCGCATCCCAGTCGGGTTCGCCCACGCCCATGCCGCCGCCCATCCCTCCCCCGGCACGGTCGAGCATCTGCATCTCATTACCGATGATTTCCGTGGCGTAGCGGTCCTGGCCGGTGTTCTTGTCCTGCCATTTGCGGGTCCGGAGGCTGCCTTCGATATAGACCTTGCTGCCTTTCTTGAGATATTCGCCGGCGATTTCCGCCAGCCGGCGGTACAACACCACGCTGTGCCATTCGGTACGCTCCTGGGTCTGACCGGTCTGCTGATCTTTCCAGGACTCGCTAGTGGCAATGCGCAGATTGGCGACCGCGCCGCCGTTCGGCATGTAACGCACTTCCGGATCTGCGCCCAGATTGCCGATGAGTATGACTTTGTTGACGCCTCGACTGGCCATGCTTGATTCTCCGTTGGATACCTTGTGCGGGCGGCTAGGCGCCCGCCGTTTCGTTGAGCAGTGCTTCGAGTCGGCTCCGGTCCAGCCGCTCGCGTTCGACCTTGAGATAGGCCACCCCCTCGTCGGGAACGACCACGGCGTCGGCAATGCCGGGAACGCCACGCAGCCGGGCTGAAAGATCGGCCGCCGCAGAGGCGCTGATTTCGCCGAGATTGACCATGAGGCTGCTCAGATGCCGCGGCTTCTGCATGCCGAAGGCCACCGCCAGCCACAGCAGGGCGATGCCGGCGCAGAACAGGAACACGGCCGGAATGCCATGATGCCCCTGAATCCAGCCCGCGCCGGCACCACCCACGAAGGCTCCGAGAAACTGGGTGGTGGAATAAATCCCCATGGCCGTTCCCTTAAGATCGGCCGGCGCCACTTTGGAAACCATCGAAGGCAAGGTGGCTTCCAGCAGGTTGAAGGCGGTGAAGAACAGGTAAAGCAGCAGGCCGATACCCAGCGTCGTCGGAGTGAAACCGGCGAGGATCACATCAACGGCGGCGGTCAGCAGGATGAAAGAGAGGAACACCGGTTTCATCTGCCGCTTCTTCTCGGCCACGATCACGAAGGGCACCATGCTGACCATCGACAGCACGAACACCGGCAAATAGATTTTCCAGTGCTCCGGCGTATCCATATGCAGTTCGTCGCGCAGGACCAGCGGCAGGACCACGAAGGTCGCGGTCAGAATGGCGTGCAAGGCGAAGATGCCGAAATCCAGACGCACCAGTTCGGGATTGGTCAGCACGCTGGAAAAACGCGCGGGCTGAGCCTCGGTGTCGCGGTGAAAACGGACCCGCCGCGGTGTCGGAACGACGGAATAAAGGACGGCGATGCCGAGCAGAGCCAAGCCGGCCACGCTCCAGAAGATGCCCCTGACGCCGATCCATCCGGACAGCACCGGCCCCGCCACCATCGAAAATGCGAACGAAATCCCGATGCTGACACCGATCAGCGCCATCGCCTTGGTGCGGTGCTCCTCCTGGGTGAGGTCGGCGGCCAGCGCCATGATGACCCCGGCGACGGCGCCCGCCCCCTGCAGGGCGCGGCCCGCAACAATACCGTAGATCGAATCGGCCACCGCCGCCATGACGCTGCCGCCCGCGAACATCAGGAGACCGATGACGATGAGCGGTTTACGCCCGAAGCGGTCCGACCAAATGCCGAAGGGAATCTGGAACACCGCCTGGGTCAGGCCATAAGCGCTGATGGCCAAACCGATCAGGACCGGTGTCGCACCGGGCAGGTCTCGCGCATAAATCGAGAACACCGGCAGGATCATGAACAAACCCAGCATGCGGAACATGTAGATCGCCGCAAGCGAAGTGGCGGCCCGGATTTCGGTGCGGGTCATCGGGCTGTCGATATCGATGGTGTGGCGCACGAGTTGCGTCTCCTTGAGGGGCGCTTCCAAACTTCCAATGGTACCAGCTTCACCGTCCCCTGGGCGTCCCTGCCGGCGGACTTCGGCACCTACATCAGAACTCCTTTCACCGCATCGAGCGGTGCCGGGACCTCGGCTTCGCCGAGCTGCTGCCGGAGGTCGATCTCGATGGTGCGGCACAAGGCCGACATGGGAGTGTCGTTGACATGATTCTCGAACGGATCGCGCAGTTCCGAGCCCAGCCGCTCGATGGTGACGAACACGAAAGCCAGCAGCGTCTCCATGATGATGGCCACTGCGTCGAAGCGCTGGTCGGTCTGGATCAGACTGAAAGGGATCAGGCTGGCGACCAGCCAGACGAAGGCATGCGTGTGAAACCGGAAACGATCGGGGAAGGCGGTGCGTTTGATGCGCTCGCAGCCGCCCTGGACGTCATAGAACAGATTGAGAGAGTCGTCAATCTGCAGCAGGATTTGCTGCTCGGCCCAGTCGCTGCCGACGATTTCGGCGAGCCTTTGAGCCTGGCGTTGGATCAACTGTGTCGGCACATTGCGCGCATGCTGCAGGCGTTCGATTTCATCGTCACCGAGCCAGTCCTTCAAGATCCGCCAGCCTTCCTCACCCACGCTGCCGCCCGAGCGCAAGCCGATGCGCAAAGCATTGGCGTAGGCGATCTGCCGGTGTATCAACTCCCGGTGCAGCGCCGTCGCCTGCGCTTCGTCGGCGAGTGCCGCGATACGCTTGGGCGTCAGCAGGGTCGTCACTTGGCGGCCGAACGACCGGCTCACGTTGACCAGTTGTCCCCACAGCCGCCGCGCCTCCCACCAGCGCTCGTAACACTGATTGATCTGGAATCCGAGGAAGATCGACATGCCGGTGATCAAAACACTCACCGGCAACATGGGGAGCGCCGTGTGTTCCAGGTGGGTGTACTCGTAGATGAACTCCGCCAGGAGCGACAACGCCAGGAAATAGAGCAGAGCGGGCCAGTCGCTGCGCAAAGCCCGCCACAGGGTGGTGCCGCTTCGAATGATCATGACGGTCTCCTGGCTCGGGAAAGGCACCGGTGAGAGGGTCGATCCAGACTGACCGCCCCCAAAAACAGGCTTCCGTCTGCCCGCAACGGCAGCCCCTTGTCCCTCCGCCGGCAGCCGGCCCGCTGGACTGCCGCCCTTGAACCGGGCGTCAGCGCCTGGGCATCGATGCCCAAGAACTCAGGAGTGGATTCGTTCCCAACGGCATGGCGGGGATGCGGATTCAGTTCGCCCATGACCTTCCTCCGGGGAGGCGCGCAGCGCCGGATCGGATGTCGCGATGGTACACCAAGTTCCGGACGTCTGTCTGGCGGCCCCGGCCGGCTCCGGGGAGCCATTGCGCCGCTTTGCCAAAGCGTCACCAAAACCCTTATATTCAGGCGTTTGACCACGCGGCGAGCGCATGGACCTCATCAGCATCCGGGGCGCCAGAACCCACAATCTCAAGAACATCGACCTCGATCTTCCCCGCGACAAGCTGATCGTGATCACGGGGCTGTCGGGCTCGGGCAAGTCCTCGCTGGCCTTCGATACGATCTACGCGGAAGGCCAGCGGCGCTACGTGGAATCGCTGTCGGCCTATGCCCGCCAGTTCTTGTCGATGATGGAAAAGCCGGACGTCGACCACATCGAGGGGCTGTCGCCGGCGATCTCCATCGAGCAGAAATCGACCTCGCACAATCCGCGCTCCACCGTCGGCACCATCACCGAGATTTACGACTACCTGCGCCTGTTGTTCGCGCGCGCCGGGATTCCACGCTGCCCGGAACACGGGGTCTCGCTGGAGGCACAGACCATCAGCCAGATGGTGGACCACATCCTGGCCCAGCCGGAAGGATCACGCTGGATGCTGCTGGCGCCGGTGGTGAGCGAACGTAAAGGCGAGCACGTGCAGGTGCTGGAAGATCTGCGCGGGCGCGGCTTCATCCGGGCGCGGATCGACGGCTCGGTGTACGAACTGGACGAACCGCCCAAGCTCGATCTGCGCAAGAAGCACAGCATCGAGGTGATCGTGGACCGCTTCAAGGTGCGCGCCGATCTGGCGCAGCGCATGGCCGAGTCGTTCGAGACCGCGCTCAAACTGGCCGATGGCATCGCCATCGCGGCTTCCATGGACGACGAATCCCGGGAAATCGTCTATTCGGACAAATACGCCTGCCCGCACTGTGGCTATTCGCTGAGCGAACTCGAACCACGGATCTTCTCGTTCAACAACCCGCGCGGTGCCTGCCCCGAGTGCGACGGCCTGGGCGTCAAGCAGTATTTCGATCCCGCCCTGATCGTCCACAATCCGGAACTGAGCCTGGCCGGCGGCGCGGTGCGTGGCTGGGACCGCCGTAACGCCTATTACTACGGCATGATCCAGTCGCTGGCCGAGCACTACGGCTTCGATCCGGAGGAGCCGTTTTCCGGTCTGCCCCCGCATGTGCGGGAGGTGATCCTCCACGGCAGCGGCAGCGAGGTGATTCCGTTCAAGGTGCTGTCGCCGAAGGGAACCGTCCTGGTGCAGCGCTACACCTTCGAAGGCGTGATCCCGGTGATGGAGCGGCGCTACCGCGAGACCGATTCCACCCTGGTGCGCGAAGAGCTGGCCAAGTACCTGTCGAGCAAGCCCTGTCCCGCCTGTGAAGGCACCCGTCTCAATCGGGGCGCCCGCCACGTCTTCATCGGCGACACCAACTTGCCGGACCTGACCCATTTGCCGGTCCGGCGCGTGCTGGAGTTCTTCGACGGGCTCGAGATGGGCGGCCGGCGCGGCGAGGTGGCGGCCAAGATCGTCAAGGAGATCCGCGCCCGGCTCCAGTTCCTCATCAATGTCGGTCTGGACTACCTCAGCCTGGACCGCAGCGCCGATACGCTCTCCGGCGGCGAAGCCCAGCGCATCCGCCTGGCCAGTCAGGTCGGCGCCGGCCTGGTCGGTGTCATGTACGTGCTGGACGAGCCATCCATCGGCCTGCACCAGCGCGACAACCAAAGGCTGCTGGACACGCTGATCCGGCTGCGCGACATCGGCAACACCGTGATCGTGGTCGAACACGACGAGGACGCGATCCGCCTGGCCGACCACGTGGTCGACATCGGTCCCGGCGCCGGCGTGCACGGCGGCCAGGTCATCGCCCAGGGCACGCCGGAAGACGTGATGGCCACGCCGGAATCGCTCACCGGCCAGTATCTCTCCGGCCAACGCCGGATCGCCTTGCCGGCTCGGCGCAACCCGCCCGATCCCGAACGCCGGCTGACGGTGCGCGGCGCCAGCGCCAACAACCTCAAATCGCTCGACGTGTCGATCCCGGTCGGACTGCTGGTCTGCGTCACCGGCGTGTCGGGCTCGGGCAAGTCCACCCTGGTCAATGACACCCTCTATCCCGCCGCCGCCCGCGAACTCAACGGCGCCTCGCTGACGCCCGCAGCCTGTTCCGGGATAGAAGGACTGGAACACTTCGACAAAGTGGTGGACATCGATCAGAGCCCGATCGGCCGCACGCCCCGCTCCAATCCGGCCACCTACACCGGCTTGTTCACCCCCATCCGCGAGCTGTTCGCGGCGACCCCGGAGGCGCGCGCGCGCGGCTACATCCCTGGCCGTTTCAGCTTCAACGTCAAGGGCGGGCGCTGCGAAGCCTGCGCGGGCGATGGCGTCATCAAGGTGGAAATGCACTTCCTGCCCGACGTGTTCGTGCACTGTGACGTCTGCAAGGGCCAGCGCTACAACCGCGAAACCCTGGACATCCGCTTCAAGGGCAAGACCATCCACGAAGTGCTGGAGATGACCGTGGAAGAGGCGGCCGGCTTCTTCTCCGCCATCCCGGCGGTGGCGCGCAAGCTCCAGATGCTGATGGAAGTCGGTCTCTCCTACGTCACCCTCGGCCAGAACGCCGTCACCCTCTCCGGCGGCGAAGCCCAGCGCGTCAAGCTGGCCCGCGAGCTGTCCCGGCGCGACACCGGCAAGACCCTCTACATCCTCGACGAACCCACCACCGGCCTGCATTTCCACGACATCCAGCAGCTCCTCAACGTCCTGCACGAACTGCGCGACCGCGGCAACACCGTCATCGTCATCGAGCACAACCTGGACGTCATCAAGACCGCCGACTGGATCATCGACCTCGGCCCCGAAGGCGGCGAAGGCGGCGGACGCCTGGTGGCGGAAGGCACGCCGGAACAGGTCGCGGCGAATCCGGATTCGCATACCGGGAGGTTTTTGGCGCCGTTGTTGGAGCGGGGGCGCTGAGGAGGCGTCACGCGATACGGTATCTTACGGCTCGTATAGATCCAATCAGCGCGGCGTGACCGGACGAATGGCTGGCATCAGGCGATAACGCTTAAGCGCTACGGCAACGACCCATTGGACCGCGGGACCGGTTGTCACGCGAGGCGGTGAGGCGGGTGCGTTCGCGTCACCCGTTTCGAATCGAGGCCTGGTTGGTACTGCCGGATCACCTGCATTGCGTGGGGAACCTGCCACCCGATGACGGCGATTTCAGCAGGCGATGGCGATTGATCAAGAGCGGCCTCTCGCGTGCATTGCCCAAGACCGAACGCCGGTCGGATAGCCGCAAAGCCGCCGGGGAGCGCGGAATCTGGCAGCGTCATTAGTGGGAGCATTTGATCCGAGACGATGCCGACTATCAACGGCATGGGGATGATGTGCACGTGAATCCGCTGAAACATGGCGACGTCCTGCGTATACGGGATCGGTCCTATTCCACCTTTCCCCGGTACGTCGCGATGGGAACTTATCCGGCAGACCGGTGCGGCGACATATCGGACCTACGCGCACTGACGGCGGCGCAGGCCGGGGCATGGCCAAGAACGCCGCCCGGGCGTTTACCCGCATGGGGTCGCCCCATCTCTACCTGAAGCGCTACGCATCGATGGGCTGACGGGCGAGGTGCGTCCGGCATCCGCCACGAGGGCGTATCCGGACGGGAATCGCCAATGTAAACAAGGGGTTGCGTTACCCTTTTCACCCATTTTCAAGACCTGATTGTCGCCGGGATGTGTTTTTGCCGGCCGAATCGGGTTCGTTCAGAGGTTCCCCAACGCTTCTTTCATGGCTCTTGGCAATCGGCGAAGGTATCATGGCGTCATGCCAGCTCGTAAAGCCTTCGCAATAGGCGACGCATTGTGAAGCCATCCCCCGCCAATTCAAGAACCCGCCTGAGCGCCACGGTCGACCTCCAGGCCCAGCGCCTGCGCCGGGCCGAGCGCGAGCGCCGCGGGGTGCTGGCGCAGACGGCCTATCTCGGCACGCTGGGGCTGGTGTTCATGTTGCCGCTGGTGGCGGGGGCCTATCTGGGACGATGGCTGGACCAGCACAGCGCGGGCTACTCGATCCGCTGGACCCTGAGCCTGTTGTTCCTCGGCCTGGTCGTCGGCGCCTGGAACGCCTGGCAGCTGATCAAACGGCATGATGATTGAACGGCGATGGAACAAATCGATTTTTTCGCCCGAGTCCTCGGCCACCTCGGCCCGGTGACGGTCAGTGACAGCCTCCTCACTTCCGTGCTGGTCGCGGGCTTGCTCTCGGCGGCTTCGGCGGTCCTGACCCGACGCCGAACGGCGCTGCCGGACCGCGTCCAGGTAGTACTGGAGGGCATCGTGTCGGCTTGCGAAAACGCGGTCCGCGACGTGATCCCGACCGCCTACCGCGAGGTGACGCCGTTCATCATGAGCCTGTGGCTGTTCCTGGCAACGGCCAATCTGATCAGCCTCGTCCCCGGCTTCGACTCGCCGACGCGCGATCTGTCGGTGACTTCCGCGCTGGCAGTGCTGGTGTTCTTCTCCGTGCACTGGTTCGGCATCCGCCAACAGGGCTTGTCCGCCTACCTGAAGCACTACTTGACGCCCAACCCCGTCCTGCTGCCCTTCCATCTGATCGGCGAGATCACCCGCACGCTGGCGCTGGCGATCCGGCTGTTCGGCAACATGATGAGCATGGAGCTGATCGGGCTGCTGCTCCTGATCATCGGCGGGCTGTTCGTGCCGGTGCCGGTCCTGCTCCTGCACGTCGTCGAGGGCTTGGTGCAGGCGTATATTTTCGGCATTCTGGCACTGGTCTACATCGCCGGCGGCATACAGTCCGGCCCGCAACAGGAGAACCATTCCCCATGAACGACATGTCCGGGTTCGTCAGTCTCTCCACCGTGGCCGCGGTGGCCGGCATCGCCGTAGCGGTGATGATGCCTGCGCTCGCCATGGGCCGCGCCATTGCCACGGCCTTGGAGGCCCTCGCGCGCCAGCCGGAGGCGGAAAAGTCCATCATGCGCACGCTGTTCATCGGACTGGCGATGATCGAGTCGCTGGCCATCTATGCACTGGTCATCGTACTGATCGTGCTGTTCCGCAATCCGCTGATCGAATACCTCGGCCGCTGACCGTGGATCTGAACCCTTCCACCTTCGTTCTGGAAATCGTCAACTTTCTGGTCCTGGTGTGGCTGCTCAAGCGTTTTCTGTACCAGCCGGTGAGCGCGGCCATCGAGGAACGGCGCCGGCAGATCGCCCGGACGGTGGCCGAGGCGCGCGATACCCAGACGGCGGCGGAGACCTTGCGGATGCAGTACGAGTCGCGACTGGCCGACTGGGAAAGCGAAAAACGGCAGGCGCGCGAAGCTTTCAAACAGGAGATCGAAGCGGAACGCCAGCGCGCCCTGGACGAGCTGGAAAAGGCGCTGGATGCCGAACGGGAAAAAGCCCGGGTACTGATCGAGCGCCAGCGCCGCGACATGGAATCGGACCTCGAGCGCCAGGCCCTGCGTCTGAGCCGGCAGTTCGCCAGCCGTTTCCTTGAGCGGCTGGCCGGGCCGGAGATGGAAGCCGCCCTGCTCCGGATGTTCGGCGAGGACCTCGCCGCCATGAGTCCGGAACAATGGCAGGCGCTGACCCGCGCGCTGGAGGAACAGGAGCATCCCGAGGCCGAAATCGCCAGCGCATTTCCCTTGAAGCCGGAATCCTGCGCCGAGCTGACGGAGATGATCGAAGCCCGCACCGGCCGGGCCGTCGCCTGGCGTTTCCGCGAGGACCCGGCCCTCATTTGCGGCATCCGGCTGCGGGCGGGCCATCGGGTGCTCGCAGCCAACGTCGGGGAGGAACTGAAGTTTTTCGCGGACGGTGCGGAGAACTCCCTCGGCGGCGGGTGACCCCCGGCCGCTCCCGAGTCACTGCAGGCACTGCACGGCCTCGACGACCGCACGGGCGTCGACGATACCCGCGCCGCACGCGCCCAGAAGATCGGGCGCGCACCGGGTCTCCTCCAGGAACGGACGAGCCGTCGCCGTGAGGATGTCCCTGACGCGGCCAGGGCGACTCATCCTCCGAAGTCGCTGCAGTCGGCCAGGTCGCCATCGGGGCGGACCGAGGCCACGGCGATGACGCCATGGCCATTTGCCGGCTCCTCGTGGAAAGAACCGGATCGCCCCTCGACCCCGACCACCGGCTCGCTGCCGATCGGCCACGGTCTGGCATCGGCGGGGGTCGAACGGTGGGAGGCGCGTCTGCCCAAGCTCGGCGAGATCCGAATGTGGCCGATCGGGTGAAGGGCAGCGTCGGAAGGCGTGGGGCCGGCACGGGTGGTCCCTCTGCCGGCGGGGTCGCGCCCGGACAGTGGCTTCGGCAGTGGTTTCGACGGAAGGACGACAGGCCACGAACCCTTGCCTGCCAGGCCCGACATTCCGCCCGACCCACTTGAAGCAGGTTTTCCGCGCTCACTTGTCAATCCCGAGAGCCCGAAAATCCACGGATGACCGATTTTATGAAGGTATTGATCTCGGTGTTGCCGACGCGCGCATAGACGGTGGGTCGGTCTGCACACCCCTCCCCCCAGCTGACGACGCCGACTTGAATGACCTTTCCCGAGACCCTTCGGAACAACGGACCACCGCTGTCGCCTTGACAGGCGCCCTTGGCACGAACGGCGGCACACAGTTGAACAGTGCCGTCGAACTTGGAACCGTAGGCCGTGATATCGCAAAGCGCATCTTCCATGACGGGCATGGAAACTTGGCGCATTTCTGCCGGGAAATAGGGGGGTGGAACGTGATCGTCGTTCCAATACCAGGCGACGATACTGCCCCATCCCGCGACCGTGACCCATGTGTTGGCGCTGTCCTGCCCTGCGGTCGCCAGCCGGACGGTCTTGGCGCGCGCCACCTTGCGATCGAGTTCGAGCACGGCGACATCATAAGGAAGCCTGACATCCCCGGGTTCCCTGTATTTCGGATGCACATGAATCGCCGAAACGCGCCGTGCTCGTCCTTGATGCCTTCCGTAGGTCGTCATACCGACCATGGCCGTATAATCCGACGGATCGTTGACGACATAACCGCCATCATCAAAATTCTCAGTGACACAGTGGGCGGCCGTCAAAACATGACGAGAGGAAATCATACTCCCTCCGCACACATGACCGTACGGATCGGACTCGGATCTTCGCGACTCCCGCTGAAGCGCCACGACGAAGCCATAACGCCCTTCAACCACCGGATCACCATTGACCACCTCAGGTCTCATCGCCAGATTCCAGTCGGTCTCCGCCGCCTCGGAACCGGCGCCCATGAGAGACATGCACGACACAACGATCGACCATCCGCCACACCACGGCAGCCTCATTGAATCACCCTCATGGATTCAGGAGTCATCGGACTGGCACGCCAAAAGCGGGAAGGCGCCTCGGCATCATTGCGCACGGGGGCCGAGCACCCGGACGGGTTCGATGCGGGCACGCCGATACCGTTGTCGGTGACGGCGCCGATGATGCCGGCGACGTGGCTGCCGTGCCATTCGGCAGGCTTGAACTCCGAAGGCACGGGTCTTCCATCCTCTTTCCCGCACCAGCCCACCGTCTCCCAGTCGCCCTCGTCCTTCGGCTTTTTGTCGCGGGCATTGCCGTCCCGCGCGAATCTCGGATTCCGGATCATGTCCCAGCCGACGATCACGGTTTTCTCCGCATTCCGGTATGCCAGCCGGTTTTCGAGGTCGGGATGGGTCGGGGCGAACAGGACGCCGCTGTCCAGCACGGCAACCGTGATTTCGGGCGCCCCCCCGGATGAGCGACCAGGCGGCCTGCACATTGGCCGAGCCGGCAACCGCCCCGGGACCGCTCTGAAGATGCCACTGCTGGGGGAAATATTCGTCGCTGGGCGTGACCGGCTCGGCAGTCGCCTGTGCCTTCATGCGCGTCACCGGATCGGCATAGCGCACCTCCGGCAGGGCTTCGAGGCGCCGCTCGATCTCTCCCGCCTCCGTCAGGCTCACCGGACGAAGGAGGCGGTACACCTGCGCCGCGCCTACGGTTTCCGGTGTCGGGACCAGACCTGCGCCGGCGACGGCCGAGAGTTTCGCGGCATCCAGCGGCAACGAGCCAGCCCCGCGTTTGAATCTGATGATGAATTCCTCGATGCCGGCAACGGCGGGCAAGGCCGACCGGGCATATACCGTGCCCTGCCCGGCTTCGACGGCAGCCCACAGCACACCCTCCATGACACCGATCCTTCGTGCCAGGGCCGTCGCCTCATCTCGGGTCAACGCAGCGGGCGTCCGGAAAATCCTCGCGTTGGTCCGGGTATTCCCCACCCATTCGAAATCCAAACCGGTGTCCGCCTGCAGCCGACCAAGCTCGGCGGCGCTCACCGCCCCGAGCTCATCCCGGTCGACATCGCTTTCGAACATGACGACGATCGAAACCGGCGCATCCGCCGCCCCACTCGAGATGGCCGCTGCAGCCAGCAGCAACGATGCCATGGAAACCGCCGACAGCCTTTTCATCGCAACTCCCGTTTTCCCGAAAGGTGGTACCCCGTTGACCTTGCCGCTGGCACTTTGGCGTTTCGTGAAATCCGGTGTGATTCAGTGCGTTCGAGGACCAATATCGCATCCGGGCCAACATCATAGATAAAATCGGGACGCCGGATCGTTCTCTGCGTCCACGATTTCTTGCCTTCGCGTCCAGGACGCCAGCGGTTCGTCTTCCCGTCGCTGCCACGGCGAGCGGATACGCGATCACCGGACCCTCGACAAAGCCGAAGAAGGCAACGAAATGGGGAATAGCTCCGAACAGCTTCAGGACAAGGTGCCGATCGCCCGCTTCGATCTGGGCAGTCTTCCAGCAGAGGACCGCTATTCGATCTGGAAGGAGAGCATCTCCGTCATTTTCGACGTGGAGCGGGAAGTCGAGACAGGCTCTGCACCCTTTGCCGCAACGCTGACGACCTGTCATCTCGGGTCCATGCTACTGGCGGATACGGCCAGCGTCGGACAGTGCTTTCAGCGCAAATCGCCACTGATCGCGCGCGACGGCTTGGATCATTGCATCATCCAGGTCTACCAATACGGCACGACCCGCGGCCGATGGGGCGAGAGACACAGTACCGTGCAGCCGGGTGACGTCTTCCTGCTCGACCTGACCCAACCGCTGGATTCCTGCGCCAGCGATTTCCGCAATCTGACACTGATGCTGCCGCGTGATCTGCTGGCACCTCATCTTGGCGCACCCGAGCGACTGCATGGCCGGTCACTGCCCCGAGACTCGGCCTGCGGACGCCTGCTGAGCCAGCACATCGCTACGCTGTGGGAGGTCGCGACGACCCTGAGTTCCGACGAGGCCCAATGCATAGCTCGGGGACTGGTCCATCTGATCGGCGCCTATTTCGGCGGCGGCCGTGTCGAGGAAGACCGTCCGGAAACCGGGGCCGTCTTGCTGGAAACGGTACGCCGCCACATCGGGAATCATCTGGGCGATCCCCGGCTGACGCCGGAATCCCTGGCGGCGGACTTCCGCGTGTCGCGTTCCTACCTCTATTCCCTGTTCCAGCCACTGGGGGGAATCACCCGTTACATCCAGCAGCAACGGCTGCGGCGCGCTTTCCTGGAACTGACCCGACCGGCCTCCCGGCCAAGGCGTGTCAGCGAGATCGCTTACCGGGTGGGTTACCGCAACGAGGCCCATTTCAGCAGGAGCTTCCGTCGTGCCTTCGGCATGAGTCCGAGCGAGGCGCGGTTCATCGGCCTGCAGGCCGTCCGCTATACTGCCAAGGGTCATGACCAACCCATCGATCGCAGCTATGAACGCTGGGTCAGAGAACTCAACGCCCCGGATTTCTGAGCCGGCTTCCCCGCTCGCGCAAGCGGTCCACATCGGCGACTACCGGCCCCGCCTGCGCATCGGCGAATACGGCACAGTGGCTTCCGTCGGGGACGGCATCGCCTGGGTGACCGGCCTGCCCTCGGCGGCGATGGACGATGTGCTGATGTTCGAGGACGGGAGCTGGGCCGTGGTGTTCGCCCTGACCAAGAAGCGCATCGGCGCCGTGCTGCTGCACCAGAGCGAAAACCTGACCGCCGGCACCCCGGCCCGGCTGGCCGGGAGGACGCTCGACGTGCCGGTCGGCGAGACTCTGCTCGGGCGGGTGATCGACCCGATCGGCAATCCGCTGGACGGCGGGCGTCCCCTGGAAACCCGCAACCGTCGCCCGCTCGACAGCCCTTCGCCCCCCATCATTGCGCGCGACTTCGTGCAGCAGCCGCTCTACACCGGTACCCGGCTGGTCGACACCCTGGTGCCGATCGGCAAGGGCCAGCGCCAGCTGATCATCGGCGACGAGGGAACGGGGCGCAGCAGCTTGGCGATCGACGCGGTCCTGAACCAGAAAGGCCGAGAGGTACGCTGTGTCTACGTACTGATCGGCCAGAAGCGATCCACCGTGGTCGGCACCATCGAACTGCTGCGCAACTACGGAGCACTCGCTTACACCACGGTGGTGGTGGGCGAAGCCGGCTCTTTGCCGGGCCTCAAGTACCTGGCCCCGTTCGCCGGCTGCGCCATCGCCGAAGACTGGATGGCGCGCGGGCACGACACACTGGTGGTCTACGACGACCTGAGCACGCACGCCCAGACCTACCGCGAACTGTCGTTGCTGCTGCGGCGCCCGCCAGGGCGGGAGGCCTACCCCGGCGACATCTTTTATCTCCACGCCCGGCTGCTGGAGCGCGCCACGGCGCTGAACCCCGCCAACGGCGGCGGCAGCATGACGGCCCTGCCCATCGTGGAAACCCGTTTGGGGGAAATCGAGGCCTATATCCCCACCAACCTGATTTCGATCACGGACGGCCAGATCTACCTGGACTCCGACCTCTTCGCCGCTGGCTTCAAGCCAGCAATAGACGTCACCCGCTCGGTCTCCCGCATCGGCGGCAAGGCCCAGCATCCGCGCATCAAGGAGGAAGCCGGACGGATGAAGCTGGACTACCTGCAATTTCTGGAGCTCGAGATCTTCACCCGGTTCGGGGCGCGGCTGGAAAGCGGGATGGAAGCCCGGATCAGACGCGGCCGGCTGCTGCGGGAGATCCTCAGGCAGGAGCGCCTGCAACCGCTGCCGCCGGAATTCCAGCTCGCCTGGATGACCGCCTACAACGAAGGGCTTTTGGACGCCATGCCTCCCGGCAGTGTTCAACACGCCTTGAACGAACTGAACTCCGCCCTCCGGAACGGATCGCCGCCGCTGGAAGCCTCGCGCACCGACTGGCTGACGTGGCTGAGGCAGAACCTGCCGGAACCGGCGCGAGGCGAAGCATGAGCCGCCGCCACGTCCTCCGGCGGCGGATGAAGACGCTCGGCGAAATCGCCGGCATCCTCGATTCGATGCGCATGCTGGCCGTGATCGAAAGCCGCCGGCTGACGCGTTCCGTGGAATGTCAGCGTCAGTTGGAAGCGGCGCTGCGAGGCCTCGGTCGGGAGCTGATGAGCCATCATCCGGCACTCGCGCCCGTCGAGCCGCCGAATACGGCATGGCTGGTGGTGGGCTCCGAGCGGGGTTTCTGCGGTGACTTCAACACCCGTCTGCGCGCCGCACTGGAACAGCGACGATCTCCCGGGGAACCGGTGATCGTCATAGGCAGCCGGATCGGCGCCGAACTTTCCCAGCAGACTGTTTGCGAGAGCCAACTGCCCGGTCCGCTCACGGCGGATGAAACCGCCGAACGGCTCCCGGCCCTGATCGACGCCGTCAACCAGCTCCTCGAAAACCTCGGCCCGCTGCGGATCATCGCTCTCCACCATGCCGACGATGCGGAAGCGGTGCTGGAAACACGGATCGTTCCGCCTTTCGGCAAGGCCTCCGCCGCACCCGGCAATCCGTTTCCGCCATTGCTGTACCAGCCGCCGGAAGCGGTATTCCACCACCTCGTCGAACATTATCTGTTCGCCTTGCTGCACTGGCTGCTGGATCGCTCCCTTTTGAGCGAACACCAGTACCGCATCCGCCACCTCGACGGGGCCACCCGCCGCATCGAAGACACTCTGAATGCCTTGCGCTCGGGCAACAACCGCCTGCGCCAGGAGGAGATCACCGAGGAACTGCAGGTCATCCTCCTCGGCGCCGAAGCCCTGGATCCGGCTTGAAACGCACCGGCCTGTTGCGCAAACTGGCCAAGCCGTCCCGGTTTCTTGCCACCCTGGATATGTCCGCCTCTTTCGGATGCGTCAGGGCCGAACCGCCGGAAGACACACCGCCAACGCCGACGGGAAGCCGCCTGCGAAATCGGGCACGAACCGGCTCGAGCAAACCGTCCGAAGCATGAACCGAAGCGTCCGCCTGATCACGATCGCCCTGTTGCTCGCCGCTCTGGCCAGCCTGACCTATGCCGTGGTGCGGCCTTTCCTGGTTTCGATCGGCTGGGCGGTCTTCGTTTCCTACGTCGCCTGGCCGCTCCATGCCTGGAGCCAGCGGCGGTTCGAGGGCCGGAAGACCCTTTCGGCCCTGGTGACGACGGCGCTGCTGGGGTCCGTGGTATTGGCGCCCTTGATCTGGCTCGCCGTATTGCTGCAAGGCGAGGTCTCGGAACTGATCCGCTCGCTCCCGGACTGGCTGGAACAAAAGCCCAGGCTGCCCGATTTCGTCTCGCACATTCCCTATTTCGGAAACGAACTCCAGGCCGTGGTCGACCAGTTCGAAGACCTCCACGGCCTGCTGAAACGGCATGCGCCCGAGTGGGTCCGACGCCTCGGCTCCCCGGTGCTCGGAATCATGACCACCCTGGTGCAGAACGCCGCCGTGTTGTTCATGACACTGTTCACCCTGTTCTTCCTGTTCCGCGACGGCTTGCAATTGGCTTCGGATGTCCGGAAGGTGTTTACCCGAGTGCTCGGTGAACGGCTGAAAGGGTATTTCGCCACGATCGAAGCAACGGTCAAGGCCGTCCTCTACGGCATCGTCCTGACCGCCCTCGCGCAGGGTTTCCTCGCCGGCCTGGGCTACTGGATAGTCGGCGTGAAAGCGCCGATCGTGCTCGGGATCGCGACGACCCTGATCGCAATGATCCCGTTCGGGACGCCGTTCGCCTGGGGCTCCGTCAGTATCTGGCTCTTATTGCAGGGCGAAACCTGGGCCGGCGTCTCTCTGGCCCTTTGGGGCACGCTGGTGATCAGCTGGATCGACAACATCATCCGTCCCCTGGTGATCAGCAGCGCCACGCACATACCGTTCGTGCTGGTGATGTTCGGCGTGCTGGGCGGGCTCGCCAGCTTCGGCTTCATCGGCCTGGTCCTGGGGCCGGTGATCCTGGCGATGGCGCTGGCGGTGTGGCGGGAATGGCTGCAGCAGGTGCGGGAGGCGGGACTGCGGGGCGAAGACGGGAGCGGCACCGGGCCGGGGGAGCGCCGCTAGCTTCGGAATCGCCATCCGGACGGAATGCTTGAAATCACCCCTTCGATGCATTACCGTGAGCGGTCCGTAAGGCTGGGGGTGCCTGGCGAATGGCCGGGCTGAGAGACACCCTTCGAACCTGATCCGGCTGATACCGGCGTAGGGAAGCTGAGCTTTCGAGCCGTTCGAAGAACCCGATCGACATCCTCCCCCGCGCGCCTTATCCGTGTCCAACCAGGAGCCAACGATGAGCGCGATCCCCCAAGAAATCCTGCACGAGGCCGTCACCGCCAAGAAAGCCTCGATCCAGCCGTTCGCGGCCTCGGAAAAAGTCTACCTCCAGGGCAGCCGCCCGGACCTGCGCGTCCCAATGCGCAAGATCAGCCAGTCGGACACACCCACCAACACGGGCCGGGAAAAGAACCCGCCGGTCTATGTCTACGACACCTCCGGCCCCTATACCGACCCCACCGTATCGGTCGACCTGAGACTGGGCCTGCCGCCCTTGCGCGAGCCCTGGATCGAGGAACGCGGGGACACCGAGCTGCTGAAGGGGCCCTCGTCATCCTACGGCCTTCAGCGCCAGCGCGATCCGGCTCTGGCGTCCCTGCGCTTCGAGCATATCCGCGCGCCCCGCCGGGCGAAGGGCGGCGCCAACGTCACCCAGATGCACTACGCCAGGCAGGGCATCATCACGCCGGAGATGGAGTTCGTCGCCATCCGCGAGAACCAGAAACTGGAAGCGCTGGCGGAGACATACAAGTTCCAGCATCCGGGAGAAGCCTTCGGCGCGGCCATCCCCCAGGTCATCACCCCCGAATTCGTCCGCGACGAAGTCGCCCGCGGCCGGGCCATCATCCCCAGCAACATCAACCACCCGGAATCGGAGCCGATGATCATCGGCCGCAACTTTCTGGTGAAGATCAACTGCAACCTCGGCAATTCCGCCGTCAGCTCTTCGATAGAAGAGGAAGTGGAAAAGATGCTGTGGGCGATCCGCTGGGGCGGCGACACGGTGATGGACCTGTCCACGGGCAAGAACATCCACGAGACCCGCGAATGGATCATCCGCAATTCCCCGGTGCCCATCGGCACCGTGCCGATCTACCAGGCGCTGGAAAAGGTGGACGGCAAGGCCGAGGAGCTGACCTGGGAAATCTTCCGTGACACGCTGATCGAGCAGGCCGAGCAGGGGGTGGACTATTTCACCATCCATGCCGGCATCCGCCTGCCCTTCATCCCGCTGACCGCCAAGCGCACCACCGGCATCGTGTCCCGGGGCGGCTCCATCATGGCCAAATGGTGCCTGGCCCACCACAAGGAGAGCTTCCTCTACACCCATTTCGAGGACATCTGCGAGATCATGAAGGCCTACGACGTGGCCTTCTCCCTGGGTGACGGCCTGCGCCCCGGTTCCATCGCCGACGCCAACGACGAAGCCCAGTTCGCGGAGCTGCGCACCCTCGGCGAGCTGACCCAGATCGCCTGGAAGCACGACGTGCAGGTGATGATCGAAGGCCCCGGCCACGTGCCCATGCACATGATCAAGGCCAACATGGAGGAGCAGCTCAAGCATTGCCACGAGGCGCCCTTCTACACCCTGGGACCCTTGACCACCGACATCGCGCCGGGCTATGACCACATCACCTCGGCCATCGGCGCCGCCATGATCGGCTGGTACGGCACGGCCATGCTGTGCTACGTCACGCCCAAGGAGCATCTGGGCCTGCCGAACAAGCAGGACGTGCGCGACGGCATCATCGCCTACAAGATCGCCGCCCACGCGGCGGATCTGGCCAAGGGCCACCCCGGCGCCCAGGCGCGCGACAACGCCCTGTCCAAGGCGCGCTTCGAGTTCCGCTGGCAGGATCAGTTCAACCTGTCGCTGGACCCGGAGAAGGCGTTGGAATTCCACGACGAGACACTGCCCCAGGAAGGGGCGAAACAGGCGCATTTCTGCTCCATGTGCGGCCCGCATTTCTGCTCGATGAAGATCACCCAGGACGTGCGCGACTATGCCCGCGAACACGGTCTGGACGAGGCGCAAGCCCTGGCGAAAGGCATGGAAGAAAAATCGGACGAGTTCGTGAGGTCCGGGGCCGAGGTCTACCAGCGCACCTGACCGCGACGATGAGCCATCCCCCTTCGAACACACCGCCGGTCAAGCCGGGCGGCCTGCCTTTGCTGGGCCATATCCTGGAATTCGGCAAGAACCCCCATGCATTCCTGATGGCCCTGCGGCACGAGTTCGGGGACGTCGCCGAGTTCCGGATGTTCCACCAGCGCATGGTGCTGCTCACCGGCAGCCGGGCCAGCGAGGCCTTCTACCGGGCCCCGGACGAAGTGCTCGACCAGGGGCCAGCCTACCGGATCATGACACCGATCTTTGGCCGCGGCGTGGTGTTCGACGCCCGGATCGAGCGCAAGAACCAGCAGTTGCAGATGCTGATGCCGGCGCTGCGCGACAAGCCGATGCGCACCTACTCCGAGATCATCGTCGCCGAAGTCGAGGCCATGCTCCGGGACTGGAAGGATGCCGGCACCATCGACCTGCTGGAGCTCACCAAGGAACTCACGATCTACACCTCCAGCCACTGCCTGCTGGGCGCGGAGTTCCGCCACGAGCTGAACACCGAATTCGCCGGCATCTACCGCGACCTGGAAATGGGCATCCAGCCGATCGCCTATGTCTTCCCCAACCTGCCGCTGCCGGTGTTCAAACGCCGCGACCAGGCGCGGGTAAGGCTGCAGGAACTGGTGACCCAGATCATGGAGCGGCGCGCCCGCTCGCAGGAGCGCAGCACCAATGTGTTCCAGATGCTGATCGACGCCAGCTACGACGACGGCAGCAAGCTGACGCCCCATGAAATCACCGGGATGCTGATCGCGACCATCTTCGCCGGCCACCACACCAGTTCGGGGACCACCGCCTGGGTGCTGATCGAGCTGCTGCGGCGCCCGGAATACCTGCGCCGGGTGCGGGCGGAGATCGACGCCCTGTTCGAGACCCACGGTCGGGTGACTTTCGAATCGCTCCGGCAGATGCCGCAGCTGGAGAACGTCATCAAGGAAGTGCTGCGGCTGCATCCGCCGCTGATCCTGCTGATGCGCAAGGTGATGAAGGATTTCGAGGTCCAGGGGATGCGCATCGAGGCCGGCAAGTTCGTTTGCGCCGCACCTTCGGTCACGCACCGGATTCCCGAGCTGTTCCCCAACCCCGAACTGTTCGATCCCGACCGCTACACCCCGGGACGGGCCGAGGACAAGGACCTGTACGGTTGGCAGGCCTTCGGCGGCGGCCGCCACAAATGCTCGGGCAACGCCTTCGCGATGTTCCAGATCAAGGCCATCGTCTGCGTCCTGCTGCGGAACTACGAATTCGAGCTGGCCGCGGCGCCCGAATCCTACCGGGACGACTACAGGAAAATGGTGGTCGAACCGGCCTCGCCCTGCCTGATCCGCTACCGCAGGCGCGACGCGCCGGCTGCCGTGGATGCAAAGGCGAGTGCCGGTGAGGCGCCTGCCGAAACGCTGCGGGGCGCCTTCCGGGTGACCGTCGACCGGGACCTGTGCAAGGGCCACGGCAACTGCATGGCCGAAGCACCGGAGATTTTCCGGGTCGACGAAGATGGCCGACTGACGCTGCTCAGCGAGACGCCCGATCCCGTCCTGGCCGGAGCCGCCCTGGCTGCGGAAAGATTCTGCCCGGCACGGGCGATCAAAATCCTGCCTCAGCGCGATCCCGCCACGCGGGATCGCTCCCTCTCGCCTTCGGGCGAGGATTAGGGTGAGGGTGTCGAAAAAATTTTCTTCCAGTCTCAATCGCTAGCAAGATGCTGCTCTCGCTCCGCTACAACTTCCTGTTCGTCCATATCGCCAAGACCGGCGGAACCAGCGTGCGGGACTCGCTGTGGCGCTACAAATGGACCGATCCTGCCCGTATCCCGCAGTTCCTGTGCAGCAAGCTCAGTGCGCTCACCGGCCACGAGATCGGCGCCAAGTTCCCGCGCCACGCCAAGGCCATCGCCGCCATGGAGATGCTGCCGCGCGAGTTGTATCAGAAGCTGTTCAAGTTCGCCTTCGTGCGCAATCCCTGGGATCTGCAGGTCAGCTCCTACCATCACATCCGGCGCGAACGGCCCGATCTGCTGGAAGGCCGCGACGACTTCGAGGCATTCCTGTGCTGGAAACTCGACCCCGAGCGCGCACCGCAGTATCACGCCGACATGTCGATCGAACTGCAGACGGACTATCTGGTCGACCTGCATGGCAACCTCATCGTCGATTTCGTCGGCCGTTACGAACGCCTCGCCGAGGACTTCGAGGAAGCCTGCCGCCGCATCGGCATCGCCTGCCCCAAACTGCTGCACAGCCGCAAGGCCACCGACCGCAACAAGGACTACCGGCGCTATTACAACGACACCACCGCCGAACTGATCGAAGCGCACTACCGCCCCGACATCGAGCGCTTTGGCTACCGCTTCGACGAGCCATTCCCGTGACGGACCGCCCCGGCTCCATCCTCATCGTCCGGCTCGGCGCCATCGGTGACATCGTCTTCGCTTCCGCCCTGATTCCGGTGCTGCGGCAGACGTTTCCCCAGGCCCGGCTGGTCTGGCTGGCCGACGAAGCCAACCAGGATCTGCTGAGGCACAATCCACGGCTGGACCGGGTCGCGATCTGGCCGCGCGCCCGCTGGGCCAGGCTGCGTAAGGAAGGGCATTACGGCGCCCTGCTCGAGGAGTTCCGCAACTTGGTACGGAGCCTGCGGGAAGAGCGCTTCGACTGGGTCCTGGACCTGCAGGGACTCCTGAAGAGCGGCGTGTGGGCGGCTTTGGCCGGCGGTAAGACCCGCATCGGCCTCGGCTCACGCGAAGGCAGCCAATTCCTGATGACGAAGCGCATCGACCGCCGCACCGAGTCCAACGCCATCGGCAACGACTACCTCAAACTGGCCATCGAACTTGGACTCGACACCGAGTCCTTCGCCATGGATTTCGCGCCGGGAGACGAGGCCATGGCGGAGGCCGCAAAGATCCTGGATTCGCTCGGGATCACCGGCCCTTATGCGGCGATCTTCCCCTTCACCACCCGTCCCCAGAAGCACTGGATCGACGGGAACTGGTCGACCCTGGCCGATGAGATCAGCGCCCGTTACGGCTGGCCCGTCGTGATGCTGGGCGGGCCGGGCGACACTGAACGGGCCGAAAGAATACGGAGCCGCTGCCGATCGGACCTCGAGAATCTCACGGGAAGAACCGGACTGGCCGTCAGCGGCGCATTGATCCGGCGCGCCGGTTTAGGCGTCGGCGTGGATACAGGTCTGACCCATATGAGCATCGCCCTCGGGCGCCCCACTGTCGCCCTGTTCGGCTCCACCGCCCCCTATCTGGAAACGGGGAGGGAAGATGCAGTGGTGCTGTACGAAGCCCTGCCCTGCTCGCCCTGCGAACGCCGCCCCACCTGCGGCGGAGCCTTCACCTGCATGGCGCGACTCACGGTCGAGAAGGCCCTCGCCGCAATCGACGGCATCCTGCACCGGCCTTGAGCCCTCAAACCAGAGCCCGCCCCGTCAGCCGCTCCAGTATCCTGAGCGGGGACGTGGCGGGATCGCGCAGGGCTTCGACCGGCACATAGAAGGTCTGCTCCAGCAGGTACTGGCCGGACATCACGGCATGCGAGGCCTGGTCGGTGAACACCAGCCAGGTTGTCGAAGGAGGAAAATCGAACGACACCTGATCCACCTCCGCCTGATAAGCCATGTCCGCCTTCATTCTGTCATGCAGTTGCAGCATGTAGTGGTCGTAGTTACTGCGGCGGCTCTTGGTCAGCCCCAGCCACTGCAGGAGGGGAGCACTGCCGGGAAACGGCGCCGGAATGGAGGGCAGGAAGCGCCTGGCCATGGGCTCGAACGGCTCGCCCAGCCGCCAGCAGCGGGGGCGGCCTTCCGGGTTCACGTTGCTGAACACGCGCAGGAGCCTTCTCCCCTGCACGGGGGACGACGGAAAGGCGTCGACATGCAGCCGGGTGTCGTCCTTGCGCCAGGAACTCGCGCGGCCGGCGGCTTCCACCGGCCGGAAGCTGGTGCGGCCCTGCACCAGGGCGGCGCTGTATTCCGGCAGCAGTCTCGCCACCAAGCCGGCGGCCCGGCCGGCGAACCGCGCCATCATGCTCCGCAGCGCCTCCACATCGGCCACCGCCGGGCCGATACCGTGCAGGTCGCCAGTCGCGGCATCGAAGCTGACGTTCTTGCTCCTGCCCACCGTCTCCGGTGAAAGGAAGGTCTTCTCGTGCTCCTCGATCGCGAATCCGAGTCGGGGGAAGTACAGGATCTTGCCCTGCTCGATTTCATTCAATGCGTCGGCACGCTCCTTCGCGGAAAAAGACGCCTCCCAGTCGGCGCCGCCGAACTCGAATATTCTGCTCATATGCTGTACCTCTCTCCTGATGCCTTGTCGTTATCCGGATTCGTCCGCCCCTACGGCACGCCATAAGGCTGGGCCGGCACGATCGGCGGACGGCCGAGAATCAGGTCGGCCACGAGCCGGGCCGAGGCGGGGGCCATGGTCAGGCCGTTGCGGAAATGGCCGCAGCTCAGATACAGATTGGCGAACGACGGTACCGGACCGATGAACGGAATGCCTTCGGGCGATCCCGGACGCAGCCCGGCCCAATGGCCGACGACCTCCGCGTCCGCCAGCGCCGACAGCCAGCGGCAGGCGAATTCCAGCAAGATCCGCCGCCCTTCGACATCCGGAACCTTGTCGAACTGGCGCCGTTCCACGGTGCTGCCGCACAGCACTATCCCATCCCGCCGCGGAATGAGGTAACGATCTCCTGCCAGCACGATGTGCTCGACGAGCCCGCCCGACGCCTGGAACGCCAGCATCTGCCCCTTGACCGGAACGACGGGCAGGTTCGGGAGCAAAGCCCCGAGCACTTCCGCGGACCAGGCACCGGCCGTGACGAGATAGGTTTCTGCCACGAACACCCCCTTCGCGGTCGCCACCCTCGAGACCCTCCCGTCCCGCGCTTCGATAGCGGTCACCGCAGCGTCTTCCTCGATGGCGATGCCGAGTCGGCGGACATCGGCCAGGATCGCGCGCAACAGCCGGGGATTGCGCACCTGCGCGACCCCGGGCAGACGGATCGCCGGCCGGGAGGACGGCGCTAGCCGGGGTTCCAGCGAGGCCAGGGCGGCGGGCTCGATCCACTCGCGCCGGACCCCGTGCGCGGCGCACCAGGCATCGATTGCCGCAGGTTCCTCCGGATCCAGTATCAACAGCCCGCTTTGCCGCCATTCGGGATCCAGACCAGTCGATTCCAGCAACTCTTCCACGAGGCCGGGATAGCACTGCTGGCTCCAGGCACAGAGCGCAGTGACGGCTTCCGGCATGCGCCAGGGACGAAGCGGCGACAGAATGCCTCCCCCCGCCCAGGAGGACTCGCGTCCGGCCGGCCCCTTGTCCACGATCCTAACCGACCGGCCCGCCGCGGCTAGTTCACGCGCCGCCAGGAGGCCGCTGATCCCAGCACCGATGATGAGAACGTCGGTCGACTTCACTGCCTACGGTGTCCCTGACGCGAGTGACGCGAACATCCGCCTCACATGGGATGCATGCCGGGGGAGTCGCGCACCGGGGACACCGGCACGATCCCTCTCGCCTTCTGCAAAGCGATGAGCCGCTCTTCCAGCTTGTTCAGCGCCGCCTCCAGAGAGGTCTCCATCACCACGATGTCTCCCATCGACAAGATCACCCGCGCGAGCTCCGGAATCTTGACGCTGCTGGTGGACTCGATGTAGACCGGTTGCACGTACAACAGCGATCGCCCGATGGGCACGATGATGATGCGGCCGCGGGTGAGATGCGAGCCCTTTTGATCCCATAGGGCGAACTCTTTGGCGATTTCGGCATCCTGATCGATCATCGCGCTCACCTGCGCCGGACCGTCGACCTGGACGTCCTTACTGTACTTGTAGAGGACGATAGACTTCGAGTAAGGCATGCCGCAGGCGTCTGGGCGCAATGCACCGCCGATCGCCAGCACGCTCATGTTGTTGCGCCCGATCGGCGTCATCGGATTGATCAGCACGAAATTCTGCATGTTTTCGCAGCCATCGAGCTGAGTCGTGAAATAGTAGGGTGCCACCGTCCGCATCACGGTCCGGCCATCGCGCAGCCGGACGCCGACCTTGGCGAAATCCCAGGTCTCCGCCTGCTGATAGAACAGTTCCGGCTGGGTTTGGTGGTATTTGGCGTACATCCGCATCTGGATCTCGAAGAAGTCATGCGGGAACCGGAGCTGGTCGCGGATCAGCGGCGGCATGGCGCTGGCATCCTGGAACAGACCGGGATAGGCCTTGATATAGCCTTTCAGCACCGGATCGTCGTGATCCACGACGTAATAATCCAGCGACCCGTCGAAAGCATCGACCACGATCTTGACCGAGTTGCGAATGTAATTGAATTCGCGCTCTTCGGTGTCGCCGCGGAACTTGTAGCGCATGCGCTTGGAAACCGGATAGGAATTGAGCGTGGTATAGGCATCGACGATCCAGAAAATCCGCTGTGGGGTCACCACGATGTAGGGATCGCGATCCAGCGCCAGGAATGGCGTGACCGTGTTGATACGCTCGATGATGTTGCGATGGAACAGCGCCTGGCTGCTCTCGGTGATGTTGAGCGAGAAAAACAGCCGCTCATCACGGAAATAGATGGACAGAAGCAGACGCCTGAGGAGGGAGGAAATCGGCACGCCGCCATTGCCCGAATAGTTTTGGCTGGACCCCTGATCGAAACTGGCGATGTCGACGATGTTGAGCCGGTTGGGAACGATCGCGTAATCCAGGTTTTCCAGGCCGAAATAGATGTCGGGCTTCTCGGTGGTCAAACCGACGTCCGAATGCATGTTCAGATCCCTGAGCCACCACTGCATCGGCTGGTCGCCCGACTGCGCCGCCGGCGTGATCACCGCACCGTAGCCATGGGTATAGCGCAGATGGATGTTCTCCCAGTTCCTGGCCTCCTCGGGCAGCTTGGCAAGGTTGATTTCGCGGGCCGCCAGATTGACCTGTTCGATCTGCCCGTTGACGAGATAGCGCGCGGTGTCGACCTCCGTGAAACTGTAGTACGGCCGTATGCCCTGAAGCTGCTGGTACACGTCATCCAGGTATTCCGGATCCCAGACCGGGATGTTGTGCAGATGCTCGCGGACATGCGGATCGATGGTTTCGGACCCCTCTGGCGCCGCCGTGATGTCGATGGTCCGGATTTCGTCGAGGTCGAATGCCGCCAGCGTCGCCTCGATGTTGTACTTGATGAATTCGCGCTCGGTTTTCACCGGATTCGGCTTGACTACGAAGCGGTCGATCAGCTGCGGCACCACGTCGATCTTGCGAAGTGCGGCAGCGGAAACCCATACCAGCGCGCAGGTCAGTGCCAGCTTGAGACCGCGATGACGCTGAGCGAACCACAGCGCAGCAACGACGCCGACGACGAGGGAGACGATCTCGACCCAGATGAGGGGCAAATGGTAGCGGAGCTCGATCAGACCGGGGCCGAAAAACACGGGCTCATGGGCGTCGACGTAAAGCAGTTCATCCCGCTGCAGCACGTACCCCCAGGCCGCCACCACGGCAACCAGCACCACCAGCAGATTCAAATGAATGCGGGCGCCCCGGGGCCACGGCCGCCGGTGGGCCGGCGAGAATTCGTGCTCCACCCAGTAGAGTGCCGCCACCATGACGGCCAGCACACTGGCACACACCAGTAACTCTGACTGGATCAGGACCAGGATCGGGATCCGGAACATGTGAAATCCGGCGTCCTCCCCAAACACCGGCTCGGTGACACCGGCAGCGGGGGCGAAAAAGAACAGGAGACCGGCCTCCCACTCGTGGTAGAACGGCAGTGCGACCAGCACCGCCAAAAACACCGACAGGGGCAGATAGACCGGCAGCGCTCCTGTCTGAAACATGCGCAGCCAGCGCCGGTAGCGCGATTCTTCCGACCCCGCGGCATAAATTGCCTGATCGACCCCCAGATACTGGGATGCAGCCCAGAAATTCAAGAAAAAGATCAGGAAGAAGAAAAGGGTCACCCCCCCGGACAAGATGTAGCGGTAAAGGAAGCGCAGCCAGAAATATGCACCGAGGTCCAGCGACTTGAACCACCACCACTCGACCAGGAAATGCGTGGCCGCTAGCACGATCGCCAGCAACAGTCCCGCCAACACCACCATGACCACGGCTGCGGACGTCAGCAGTCGTTTCCAGTTTCCCATATCGTCCTCGTTCGGCGTCTTGTCACTCTTACTTGGAAGGGCTTGCAGGAGGATGGAGCGCAGGCGGCAGGCGCATGCTATGGCGCGAGCAGCCTTGTTCGCGCGGGCGTGCCAAGCCCCTAGATGATACCTGACTGCCCCGCAATCCGGTAGGCGACGCCGGACGGAGCCGGCATGCGCCGGGCGGGCGATTTCGGGTATACTTGAAACACTGTGGAAGCGATCGCAAGCTTCCCCGAAACTGCCGAGACGGCTGCTCAACGCCTGCGGAATGGGGTTCCCTTCTTTGAATCGACACACCCGACTCCTCACGCTGTGTGTCCTGGTACTGATCCAGGTGTGGGCACCTTTGGTCCATGCCCATCCGGCCGACGGCGAACCCTGGGGCAAATTCCATGTGCCCGGTCTCGAGTTTCTCGAGCGCACGCCGGGGGAAGGATGGCACGTCCCGGATGCGGGGGCCGAGACTTCCGTCGTGGTGGCGATGCAGGGCGGCATCCTGGAACCCTCTCGTGTCTCATCCCCCCGCTGGACGCACGAGCAGACGCCGGACCATCCTCCCTGCCACCACGACACCGCCCCAGTGACACTGGAGCGCGCGGCAGAGTTCCCCCGTGATCCATTCATCCCGCTTCCTTACGGCTTCCCGGTAGTCCAGCCGCATTCGGCACGCGCCCCGCCGGCCGACGCCTGATCTTCGCATCGCGGCTTCCCCGCACATAACGGCGCCCACCGACGCTCCCTCGAAACCGAGACGGCGGCGGGCATGCTGACACCATGAATCCGGTACTGCCGATGATCCCCCTTCATGGACTCCTCGGTGTTCTCCTCGTGATCGCTTCGGCTTCCGCCCGCGGCGAGGAGGACGCCATGGCTGAGCCTGCCGGGCTGCTGCCTTTCGACCCACGGCTCAGTCTACACAGCGTGGTGCAAACCACTTTCGAAAACTATCCGCAAACGGCGATGATCGACGCCATGCGCCTGGAAACCAGCGCTCTGCAGCAGCGCAGTGACAGCTGGATTCCTGGCTACCCGATGGTCTACATCCAGAACAACCAGAACATCGCCGGCGACGGCGAGGGCATGACGCAATGGGGCTACCAGGTCCCCCTCTGGCGCTGGGGACAGCGGGATGCGAGCCTGGCAGTCACCGACCGGGCGGCCGAAAGCACCGAACGGTTCGGCCTGGGACTCAAACACGAGGTCGCGGGCCTGGTCCGGGAGAGTCTGTGGAATCTCAAGATGATGCAAAACCGTCATCAGTTCACCAGGACGGTGTACGAGGTGTCGCTGAAACTGGTCGAAACGGTCAAACGTCGGGTCGAGCTCGGCGATCTCGCCCAGGCCGACCTGCTGCTGGCACAAAGTGACTCTTTGGAAAAGAAGACCGCGCTCACCCAGGCTGCCGTCGACCTTCAGCATGCCCACCAAGCTTTCGCTAACCTGACCCGAATGCCGGCGGCACCTGACAAATTCGATGAAGAGCTCTCCAGGCTGACTGCCATCACCGAGGAACACCCCCAGCTGGCCGCCCTGAATGCCATGATCGAGCGCGCCCAGGCCGATGTGGAATTCGTCCGGCAATGGAAGCAAGGTACCCAGCCCACCGTCCTGATCGGCGCCCAGCATCGCGCCTTCATCAACAAAAACCTGCAGAACGACACCAACGTGGTCCTCCAGATACCGATCGGGGGCGATGCTTATAATGAACCCTTCGTCGCCCAGGCGAATCTCGCGCTGACTCAGAAGATCACGGAACGCGACAACCTGATCCGCCTGCTCCAGCGATCGCTCAAGCAGGCGCAGCAAACCCTGGAGGCGGACCGCAAGGCCCTGGACATCGCCAGGAACCGGCGCCAGATGGCCGAGACACTGATCCGGATGAACCGCATCGCACTCGAAACAGGGGAAATCCAGATGATCGACTTTCTGAAGGTCCAGACCACGGCACAGGCGGCCATCTGGGACGCGATGCAGAAGGAAATCCAGTTGAAGCGGGACATCGCCGCTTATAACCAGGTGGTGGGGGTGACACCATGAAGCTTGCGCTTTTCCCCGCCGTGATCAGTCTCCTGACGGCGCCAGCCCTCGCGGCCGACACCCTCGTCAAGATGGACGCCCAGCAGATCGAGCATCTCGACGTGCGTGTCGCAAAACCCGAAATCGTCAATGCCTTGCCCCTGGCGTGGGCACCGGCGCGCGTCGTCATTCCGCCGGACCGGGAATTCATCGTCAGCGCACCGCAGGCCGGTGTCATCACCCGGATCGACGTGGCGCTGGGATCCTCGGTGGCACCGGGACAGGTCGTCGCGGAAATGCAAAGCCCGGACCTGCTGACCCTCCAAAGAGATCTCCTCAATGCCGCCACCGAATACGAGCTCGCCGGCTCCAAGCTGAATCGGGACCAGAAGCTGCTCGACGAAGGGGTCATCTCGAAGCTGCGCTGGCAGGAGACCCGTAGCACCTTCGACAAGGCCCAGGCCAATCTGCGCCAGGCCGAGCAGGTGCTCGATGCCAGCGGGATGTCGGCGAAGGACATAGCAGAACTCAAACGGACACGCAGCATCAGCAATACCCTGTTGCTGCGCACACCGATCCGTGGCGTGCTGCTGGAACGCCTGGCCACCGTGGGTCAGCGGGTCAGCATGCTGGCGCCACTGTTCCGCATTGGCAATGTCGACCAGTTGTGGCTGGAAATCGACATGCCGCAGGAGCGACTGAGTGAAATCCGGCTGAAAGACCGGGTCGAACTGGATTCACCGCGAATCCGGGCGACGATCATAGAAGTCAGCCAGAACGTACGGCCAGACAGCCAGACAGCCCTGGTGCGCGCGGTCATCGACGAGCACGACGACAGTGTCCGAGCCGGCCAGAACGTCAACGTCCAGGTCATGCACGCTAGTACCGATTTCATCTGCCGGGTACCGCTCGCCGCGATCATCAGCCAGGACGGGCGGCAATACGTGTTCGTCCGGACATCCGACGGCTTCGCGGTACGACCGGTGAAGGTCGCCGCCGTGGACGGGCGTCAAGCCATCATTCACGAAGGCTTGACGGCCGACGACCGGGTCGCCGTCCAGGGCGTCGCGGCGCTGAAGGGCGCCTGGACCGGTCTCGGAGGAGGTGACGAATGAGCCGGCTGATCCAGTTCGCTCTGACGCAGCGCCTGTTGGTCGTCCTTCTCACCGCACTGCTGGCGGGTGCCGGTTATGTCGCCACACTGCGGATCCCCATCGACGCTTTCCCCGATGTCTCACCCACCCAGGTCAAGGTCATCGTAAAAGCCCCCGGCATGACACCGGAGGAGGTCGAAACCCGCATCACTGCCCCCATCGAGTTGGAACTGCTCGGCATTCCGAAGCAGACCATGCTGCGATCCATCGCCAAATATGCACTGACCGACATCACCATCGACTTCGAAGAAGGCACCGACATCTACTGGGCGCGACAGCAGGTCGCCGAACGGCTGAACGGCGTCTGGGGCAACCTGCCCGACGGGATCGAAGGCGGCATGGCGCCCATGACAACCCCGCTGGGTGAAATGTTCATGTTCACCGTCGAAGGTGGCGACCTCACTTTGATGGAGCGGCGGAACCTGCTGGACTGGGTCATCCGTCCGGCGCTTCGCACGGTGCCCGGCGTGGCCGACGTCAACACCCTGGGCGGGACGGTGCGAAGTTTCGAGGTGATCCCGAACAACGCGGGCATGTCCTCGCGCGGCATCACCATGGAAGCCTTGATCGGAGCGCTCAAGCTCAACAACCGTAACGACGGCGCAGGCCGCCTGCCGGAGGGAGAAGAAGCGTTGCTCGTCCGCGCCGAAGGCCAGATCCGGGATCTGGACGATGTCCGATCCATCGTCATCGCCAACCAGAACGGTGTCACCATCACCATCGGCGATGTAGCCGAAGTACGGATCGGCGCCCTGACCCGCTACGGCGCGGTCAGCCGGGACGGCCGGGACGAGGCCGTGGAGGGGCTCGTGCTGGGACTGCGCGGCGCCAACGCGCGGGAGGTGGTCCAGGGCGTCAAACGGAAACTCGAGGAAATCCGTCCCGCTCTCCCTGAAGGCGTCGTGCTCGATGTGTTTTACGACCGCAGTGATTTGGTGAACCGTGCCACCCATACCGTCGTCCGCGCCCTGGTGGAAGCCATCGTGCTCGTCGTCATCCTCCTCCTCCTGTTCCTCGGCGATCTGCGCGCCGCCTTGACCGTGGCTTGCATACTGCCACTTTCAGCGCTTTTCACCTTCCTGCTGATGCACCAGTTCGGCCTTTCGGCCAACCTGATGAGCCTCGGCGGTCTGGCCATCGCCATCGGCAAACTGGTCGATCCGGCCGTCGTGGTCGTGGAGAACATCACGACCCATCTGGCCGATCCCAGAATGCAAGGCAAACTGCCGCGGCTACACCTCATCTACCGGGCCATGCGAGAGGTCACCGCCCCAGTGGTGTCGGGCGCCCTCATCATCGCCATCGTCTTCGTACCCCTCCTGTCGTTGCAGGGACTCGAAGGGAAGCTGTTCAAGCCCGTGGCCTTCACCAACGTATTCGCCATGGGCGGCTCGCTGTTCATGTCGCTGCTGGTCATCCCGGTCCTGGCGTCGTGGCTGATGCGTAGGGTCAAACACGAGGAACCGTGGCTCGCCCGCAAGCTCCATGAATACTATGAACCGGTGCTACGGTGGGCGCTCGACCACAGCCGCCCGGTGATCGTCATCGCCGCCATCCTGCTCGCGCTGACAGGGGTGATCTATACCCAGATCGGCAAGACCTTCATGCCGACGCTGGATGAAGGCAGCATCATCGTCCAGGTGGAAAAACTGCCCTCGATCAATCTGGAACAATCGGTCCGGCTGGATCAACAGCTCCAGAAAGCGCTGCTCGACCACATTCCCGAGATCGAGCGGGTCATATCGCGTGTGGGCTCGGATGAAATCGGACTGGACCCGATGGGACTGAACGAAACCGACAACTTCGTCGTTCTCAAGCCCACCGATCAATGGAACGGCAAAACCCGCGAAGCACTGGTGGAAGACATCCGGAAAGTCCTGGAAACCCTGCCTGGTATCGCTTTCGGCTTCACTCAGCCGATCCAGATGCGGGTCACGGAGATGCTCACGGGAGTACGCGGTGACGTAGCCGTCAAGCTCTACGGTCCCGACATCGCGGTACTCAACGAAAAGGCCGAAACCATCGCCGAGGTGATCCGGTCAGTGGAGGGCGCCTCCGACGTGTTCACGATGCGCAATGCTGGCATGCAATACCTCCGGGTTCGGATCGACCGCCTCGCGACAGGACGCCTGGGACTCGACGGCGACACCCTGGAACGCATGCTGCGCGCCCAGATCGAGGGACTCAAGCTGGGCATCGTGCAGGAAGGCGTCAAGCGGACCCCTTTACTGCTCCGTGCGGCCGCCGACCCCGAGCAACTCGCGTTGCTGCAGGTGACCCTCCCCGACGGTCGCCGCGTGCCACTATCCGCCGTCGCCCGCGTCGAGCGTACCGAGGGACTGGTTGCCATCACCCGAGAGCGCGGTCAGCGGTTCTCGGTGGTCCGAACCAACGTCCAGGGCCGTGACCTGGTCGGCTTCGTGGAAGAAGCACGCAAGGCGGTGGGCGAACGAATCTCCCTCCCCAGCGGCTATTACCTCACCTGGGGCGGACAGTTCGAGAACCAGCAGCGTGCGGCGCAACGCCTGTCCATCGTCATTCCCATATCGGTCGGTTTGATCTTTCTGTTACTGTTCACCACCTTCGGATCGGTCCGGCAGGCAATACTGGTCCTCACCAATGTCCCCTTCTCGCTGGTCGGCGGGGTCACCAGCCTCTGGTTGTCCGGCGAATACCTGTCCGTTTCCGCTTCCGTGGGATTCATTTCCCTCTTGGGCATCGCCGTCCTCAACGGCGTGGTGATGGTGACCTACTTCAATCAGCTTCGGGCCATCGGCCTTCCCCTGGATGAAGTCGTCCGCCTAGGCGCATCACGGCGGCTGCGACCTGTGCTCATGACCGCCAGTATCGCAGCATTCGGGCTCATTCCCCTCCTGTTCGCTACCGGCCCCGGATCGGAAATCCAGCGACCGCTGGCCATCGTGGGGGTGGGAGGATTGGTCACATCGACGCTTTTAACCCTCGTTCTGCTCCCCATCCTCTACCGCCGCTATGGCGAAGGGAAATGACCCATGTCCGATCTCGTACTGCTGACGCTTCTGGCCCCCCCGCAGCTTGAAGACCCTCTGGTGGACTGGCTGCTGAGCACTCCAGCCATACAAGGATTCAGCAGCCAGGCGGCCTCCAGCCATTCGAGCCGAACCGAAGGCATGAGCCTGAACGAGCAGGTCGCTGGACGGACCCGGCGCATCCGCTTTGAGGCCCAGCTTTCCGCCGACGGCTTGAGAGACACCCTAAATGTGTTACGTACGGATTTCCGAGGCAGTGGCATCCACTACTGGGTGACACCGGTACTCGATGTTGGCGGTTTATGACCGCGCCGGCGCCGAACTGGCCCTAAATAAAAACCCCGAGTTCCTGTGGAGGGACTCGGGGTTGATTGGGATGAGAGCCTGGCAGTTCCCTACTTTCGCACAGGTATTCTGCACTATCATCGGCGCTAAGCGGTTTCACTTCCGAGGTCGGGATGGGATCGGGTGGTTCCCGCTCGCTCTGGCCGCCAGGCAAAACTGGTTGTCGAGCTCGAGCTCTGAGGAATCTGGTCAACGTACACTTGCGTCCACGGTCTGTCCCGGACACACCCAAACGCCTTGGGTGTTATATGGTCAAGCCTCACGGGCCATTAGTATCGGTTAGCTTCACCCATTACTGGGCTTCCACACCCGACCTATCAACCTGGTGGTCTTCCAGGGCCCTTCAGGGGACTCACGGTCCCAGGGAGATCTCATCTTGGGAGGGGCTTCCCGCTTAGATGCTTTCAGCGGTTATCCTGTCCGAACATAGCTACCCGGCAATGCCATTGGCATGACAACCGGAACACCA
>NZ_AUKJ01000016.1 GCF_000424685.1 Methylococcus capsulatus str. Texas = ATCC 19069 | reverse complement strand
AGCAGCGCGACCTCCGCCTGCTTCCCGCGCGTGCCCGGCGCGATGCGGTTCTGATGCGAGAAATTCAGCGGGTCTGGCACGCCAATAGGTAGGTGTATGGCGCCGACAAGGTCTGGCGCCCGTTGAACCGCGAAGGTATCCAGGTCGCCCGTTGCACGGTCGAGCGCCTGGTGAAGCGGTTGGGGCTGGCCGGTGTGCGGCGCGGCAAGGTGGTGCGCACCACGGTGCCCGACCACGCCGCCCCATGCCCGCTGGATCGGGTCAGCCGGCAATTCAAGGCGGCTCGTCCCAATCAGCTGTGGGTGTCGGATGTCACCTCCGTCTCGACCTGGCAGGGCTGGTTGTATGTGGCCTTCGTGATTGACGTGTTCGCCCGTCGCACCGTGGGCTGGCGGGTCAGTCATTCAATGCGGACCGACTTCGTCCTGGACGCACTGGAGCAGGCCCTGTACGCCCGGCAACCGGAACGCACCGATGCCCGGGTTCACCACAGCGATCGAGGCCCGCAGTATGTCTCCATCCGCTACACCGAGCGCCTGGCCGAGGCCGGGATCGAGCCCTCCGTGGGCAGTCGTGGCGACAGCTATGACAACGCCCTGGCCGAAACCATCAACGGCTTGTACAAGACCGAGCTGATCCCCCGCCGAGCACCCTGGAAGAGCCGGGAGGCCGTCGAACTCGCCACCCTGGAATGGGTAGCCTGGTTCAATGACCACCGCCTGCTGGAATCCATCGGCTATGTCCCTCCGGTCGGGGCTGAGGCAAACTACTATCGTCGGCTCGCCGACAGAACCGTGGAAACCACTTAACTCAAACCATACAGCCTCCACAGAACCCGGGGCGATTCAGGTAGCCTCGTGCACCAAAGTCCCGGACCGGGTATAGAGCGCGACGTATCGTGTGACGGTGTCGACCTCGACGACGAAATCCCCGCCTGCATCCTCGGTGCGACGCGCATTGCCGCTCCAAGCCACGAAAAGCCAGGTACCACCGCCATGATCGGTCCTCCTTTGGGACAGGCTCTCGCTCCATTGACGGCAGGAACCGGGCCATAGATGGAACACTGGACAAGACCCTGTTTTACCGGTCGTTTCACGTCGTAGGCAAGGAAGAACGGAACGGCTCGAAGGTCGTAAACGCCTCAATCTCGCCTGGCCTGCAAGGAAGGCGCCGACAACCTCACTTCACCCCGGCCACCGGCCGCATCTGGGTATCGCATCGGCCGCCGACGCCGACGGTTTTGGCGACCGCGGGCGCCTGGCAGTTTTCTCCCCGGTCCTCGAGATGACAGCGCAGCTCCAGCGGTCGGCCCGTGTTCAGCCAGACCGGGGTGGTGCGGTAACGTCCGGGTTCGCCGAATTCGCAGCCCGCGGGAATGCCGTAGGGCAGGCAGCGGGCCGTGGGCTTGAGATCGACCTTGCGGGCGTCGATGACGAAACCGGGATAATTGTCGACGATCCTGATTTCATCCCGGTCGTCTTTGGCGGTCACGAGGAAATCCCGAAAGAAGTAGCCGCCGTCTGCACGATCCTCCACCTGAATCCGGGTATTGGCGATGAGGGCGAAATCCCGCCCCTTCCGGGCCACTGCACCGGTGATGTACTCCGCCCGCTCGTGGCCGGGGAAGCATTTGCCCATGGCCGGAGCGTGGTAGTAGTGCTTGAGGCTCTTCAGGTCCGTGAGGGGAACGAAGGGAAAGATTTCCCTGAGGTCCGCATCATCGCCGAACAGGATGCGCTGCACGTCCGGGAGAGTCTGCGCGTACATGGCCTGCAGCTTGGCGTAGCGCTCGGTCTGACTCAAGTCCTGGCGCAGGAAGCAGGCCGTGAGACCCGTGACTTGGGTGAGGTATTCGTCCCAGATATTGTATTGCGAGGGCCTGGACGCCACTCCCTGGAAATCTCCCGGGGCGCCACAGCCCTGGCCGCTGCTGCAGCCTTCCTTGCCGCGGTTGCGGATGGACAGGGCGATGACGTTGCGTTCACAGGCACCGTAGGCATTGCAGCCCCGCTCCAGATGCCCCTCGAACAGGGCGGTGCGCATGACGTAATCGAGCTGCTTGGCCTGCTCCAGTGCCCGTGCCGGCCAATGGCCGGGGTTGGCCCGAGCGAACTGGTCCCACGCGCGGGCCAGAGCGGAGCGTCGGCCGGTGAGACTGCCGTTGGCGCTTTCACACTGAGGCGAGTCGTGGAACGCCTTTACGATCCGATCCAGCTCGCCCTGGTCCGGCCTGACCGGCCGGCGGGCCGGCTCCCGTGGCGGATCGAAGAAAGGAGCTTTTTCCATGGGATAGAGCTTGCGGACGTCGATTACGTGCCGGACCGAGGCATCGCAATGATGGTTGGCGACGACGAGGGTCTTGCGCTCCGCCACGGCCTGCTTGAATTTCTCCGCCGAGGCGGGAGTGGCGGTACGGGAATCCACGACGAGTTTGAAACCGACGTAAGGCGTACCGGTGGCGTCGGTCAGCGGTTGACCGTTCTTCAGAACCAGGCATGGGATGACCGAACTGCCCTGGCTCAACGTCCCGGCCGGCGAAGCCGGGCCGTTGCGCAGGAAAGCATCGGCGTCATAGTACGGAATATCCAGCGGCCCGTTGAACTGGTACAGGGTCATCACCGGCGTGGCCGGAATGGCCAGGGCGAGTCCGGGCACGGCGGCCAGCGTGAGCAGCAGTCTTTTCATGGTGAAAACCTCGAGATCAGCGCTCGAATACCGCGATGGACTCGACGTGGGCGGTGTGCGGAAACATATCCATGACGCCGGCCTTGAGCAGACGATATCCGTATTCGTGGACCAAAACGCCGGCATCGCGTGCCAGGGTGGAAGGATTGCAGGACACGTAGACGATGCGCCCGGCTTTCCAGTTCGGCACGCACTGGAGGATTTCCAGGGCGCCGGAGCGAGAGGGATCGAGCAGCACCTTGTGGTATTCCCGGCCGGCCCAGGAACCGCAACTTTCCGGCTTCGACAGGTCGGCAACGTGGAATTCGACGTTGCCGATACCGTTGTCCGCCGCATTCCGGATCGCCCGCGCGACCGCTTCCGCGCCTCCCTCCACGCCGGTGACGTGGCCGGCGCGGCGCGCCAACGGCAAGGTGAAGTTTCCCAGGCCGCAGAACAGATCGAGCACGCGTTCCTCCGGCTGGGGATCGAGCGCCTGCATGACCTGGTCGATCATCTGGCGGTTGATCGCCATGTTGACCTGGGTGAAATCCAGGGGACCGAAGCGGAAGGTCACTTCCCATTCCGGGAGGCTGTAGCTCAGGTCGTGTGCGGTCTCCGGATAGACCGGAGCGACCGAGTCGCGCCCTTCCCGCTGGATGTAGACGTCCAGACCCTGGTCTTTGCCAAACCGAGCCAGTCTGGCGAAATCCTCGGCGGTCGGGTCCTCCAGCACCCGGAACACCAGCGCCGTGCGCTCCTCGCCGACCGCTGCCTCGATCTGTGGCAGCCGTTCCCGCAGCGAAAGACCCTCGATCAACTCGGCAAAGGCCTGGATGCGCTCCCCCAACGCCGGATGCAGCACGGGACAATCGGTCATGTCCACGATCTTGGCGCTCGCGTGTTCGCGGAATCCCACCAGCTCCCTGCCCTTCTTGGCCACGTAGCGCGCCCCGAGCCTGGCCCGGCTGCGATAACCCCAGTGCGGTCCCCGCAGCGGCGGGAACTGAGCCGCCGGTTCGACCTTGCCGATACGGCGGAATTGATCCAGCAGCAGATCTTCCTTCAGGGCGATCTGGGCGTCTTCGGACAGATATTGCAGACTGCAGCCTCCGCACAGGGCGAAATGCCGGCAACGCGCCGGCACCCGGTCGGGCGAGGCCGTGACGATCTCCACCACCCGCCCGGCGGCGTAGTCACGCTTGATTTCGGTATAGACGAAAGTGACGTCTTCGCCCGGCAAAGCGCCATCGACGAACACCACCCGGCCGTCGACGTGGGCGATCCCCTTGCCGTCGTGGGCGAAAGATTCGATGTGCGCTGCGATCGGCTCGGCCGGCAGCGGCTTTCTTTTGCCTCGATGACCCATCTTATTCCGGAAATACGCCTGTGGAGAGATAACGGTCGCCGCGGTCGCAGATGATGACGGCGATCACCGCGTTCTCCACCTCCCGCGACAGTCGCAGGGCGGCTGCCACCGCACCGCCGGAGGAAATGCCGGCGAAGATGCCTTCCTGTGCCGCCAGTTCCCGCGTGGTCGACTCGGCCTCTTCCTGGGTCACGTCGAGGATGCGGTCCACCAGCGAGGGATCGTAGATCTTCGGCAGGTATTCCTGCGGCCAACGCCGGATGCCGGGGATCCTGGCCTCGTCCTTGGGCTGGACGCCGATGATCTGGATCGCAGGATTCCGCTCTTTCAGGTAGCGTGCCGTGCCCATGATGGTGCCGGTGGTGCCCATGGAGCTGACGAAGTGGGTGACCCGCCCCTGGCTGTCTCGCCAGATTTCCGGCCCCGTGCCTTCGTAATGGGCGCGTGGATTGTCGGAGTTGGAAAACTGATCGAGGATCTTGCCCTCGCCCCGAGCCTCCATCGCCCGTGCCAGGTCGATGGCCGCCTCCATGCCGCCCGCCGCCGGCGTCAGGATGATCTCGGCCCCGAAAGCCTTCATCGTCGCCCGACGCTCGGCGCTCATGTTATCGGGCATGATCAGGGTCATGCGGTAGCCCTTGATGGCCGCCGCCATGGCCAAGGCAATGCCGGTGTTGCCGCTGGTCGCCTCGATCAACCGGTCGCCTGGCTGGATGTCGCCGCGCGCTTCGGCGCAGCGGATCATGCTGAGGGCCGGCCGGTCCTTGACGGACCCCGCGGGGTTGTTGCCTTCCAGCTTGGCCAGAATGAAGTTGGCGGTGTCGCCGGGCAAGCGCTGCAAACGTACCAGCGGCGTGTTGCCGACGAAGGATTCGATGGTGGGAAACATGGAGCGGCCTGCGGAAAATTTCTGTTGGCGCTTATTGTAAGGAGTAATGACCGAGCGGTTTTCTCCGGATTGACCGTCAAACGGCCAACGGTGTGTTCATCGGACGTTGCCGGCTCATTCACCATGATAGCGGTGATTCGGCCTGGAGATGTCGCAATACAGCTGATCCGGCTGGCAGCTCTCGGACTCCAGTTGCAGCGTCGTATGCGCAATACCATAACGTCGAGCGAGCAGACGGGTGACCCGCCTCTGCAGCTCCTCGCCTTCACTGAGCCGGATGTCGTCCGTCACGATATGAGCGGACAGCATGCGCAACTGCCGCGAAATGCTCCACACATGGAGATGATGCACCCCATGCACACCTTCCACCTGCATCATGTCCCGCACCATCGAACCCATGTCCACATCCCGCGGCGTGCTTTCCAGCAGGATGTCCATGACTTCGGCCATCAGCCCCTTGGCGTTCCAGAGGATGAGCAGCGCTATCAGGACGCTGACCGCCGGATCGAGCCAGTACAGACCGGTGTAGCGGATCGCCACACCCGCGGCGATGGCACCGAGGGTTGACACCACATCGCCCAGCAGATGCAGGAAGGCGCTGCGCATGTTCAGGTCGTCGTGGCTGCCGTGATGGACGAGCCAGGCGGTGAAGGCATTGACCAGCAGCGCTGCCCCACCCACCCCGATCAGGATGTCGGCCTGAACCGGAGCGGGACTCAGGAGGCGGACGTAGGCGTCGTAGAGAATGTACAAGGCAACGCCCACCAGCCCGGCCGAATTGGCGAGGGCGGCAAGGATGCCGGCTCGGTGGTAGCCGAAAGTCTTGGCCGCGTGCGCCGGCTGGGCGGTCAACCGCATGGCGTACCAGCTCAGGCCCAGCGCCAACACGTCGCTCAGGTTGTGCACGGCGTCGGTCAGCAGCGCGAGGCTGTTCGCCTTCCAGCCCGCCAGCGCTTCGAACACGACGAAGCCGCCAGTGAGGATCAACGCCCAGACCAATCGCCCTTGCGCTCCGGCGGAATCAGCCGCATGATGGTGTTCGTGGTCGTCGTGAGGCACAGAGTTCTCCAGGCCGCGCGAAAACACCGATTTTAACGGATTTGCTGCACCGGCAGCTGCCCAGCGCCCCGCATCATCCGCTTTACGAAAAATCCGATCAGGTCATCCCATGACAAGACTTTCCCGGCGCATCGCATGCGCAATCCTGGCTTCCCCTTTTTCCATCGCCCCGGCTTTTGCCGACACCACGCTGCAATATCAGGTCGCCGGAGAAAAAGCGCCGCAGTCGCTGTTCGTCAAGGATGGCCAGGTACTCATCAAGTCGGCGGGGGGTGATGGCGAACTGGACATTCTATTCAATCGATCCCGAAACGCGGCATTTTTGATCGATCACCGCAAACAGGCCTATATGCCCGTCACCGAGCAGCGGGTCGCCGAACTTGTATCCCAAGTCCAGGACGTACAGCCGCTCCTGCGCGGACTGGGCGAACAGTTGAAAAAAGTATCTCCGGAACAAAGAGCCAAGTGGTCGGACATCCTGGGCGGCGTCGACTTGGACCGGATCACCGCCAAGTCGGAAGACAGTCGGCCGATCGTGCTGGCGCAAGTGGGCACTGCAAAAACTCAAGGAGGCTATGCCTGCAGCAAAGTGGAATTGCGTCAGGGCGGGGACAAGAAGGGCGACATCTGCCTGGCATCGGCGGAAACGCTCAAGCTTCCGGCCGGAGACTACGAAACCCTGCGTGCCATGCTACTGTTTTCGTCCAGAATCGCCGAAAAAGCCAAGGGGGTGGCGGCACGCTACGTCGATCTCGGGCCGCTGCCTACGGTAAACCTCACCGACTATCCCGGTATCCCGGTCGAACTCCACGACGCTTCGTCCCAACAGGCCGCCACGTTGACCCTGAGCAGGGTCAACTCGGACGTCTTCCCGCCCGGCGTCATGGCCATTCCGGAGGGCTATGCGGCGAAAAAGCTCAAGTTCTGGTGAATCCTCAGACGACGTCCGTCACGGCCTGAACGGAGCGCGGAGGCTCCTTGGCCCGCAGTCGCGTGCGCTGGGCCAGAAGCGACAGCGACACGACCACGATCAGGGTCGCCAGGCTGAGCTCCAGCAAGACGAACGCGCCAATCTTGAAATAGGCGAAAACCGGATGGGCGAAACGGACCAGCCAGCCCGCCGCCTCATCCGCCACCGCGCCGAAAAACGTCAGGCCGGTCAGCCAGACTTTCAGGCCGGTCGGCAGGGGCGTGAACAACACGAGGTGGGCGAGCGTGACCACCAGCATCCCCATCGAGAACAGATGGAAATGCGTGACTTCCAGCAGACTCTGGTAACTCCGGGGCTGGGTGAATTTTTCCGGCGAGCCGAGGTAATACTCGACCACCGATTGCGCCGTCAACCCCATTTTATGGAAATACATCAGGCCGTTGCTGACCCAGAACAAAGCGATGTACCCCAGAAACAAGAGCACCACGGCATTGAGCATCATCTGCCGATTCTGCTCCCCGGTCACGAAAAATCGCATCATTCACCTCCGGCAGGATGCGCCTGCCTGAATATCGCCTTGACCTTCCGGACACTGGCCAGTGCAGCCACCGAGCTCAGTGTGGCTCCGGATACCGCGTCGATGCCGTTGCCCGGTATCAGTTGTTCGATCGTCCTTCCTTTCATCAGTTCGAACCACCGCGCCGCCGGCTGATATTCCGGCGGCTCGTGGAACGCCAGCACTTCCACGCGCCCCACCTCGCCCGTCGGGGAAAGCACGATCAGGAGACTCTCCGGCTGGGTCCGCACGGTGTGGGATTCGATGGCCGCGAATCCCAAGGACTTGCCATCCCGTTCGGCGGTGTAAAACGTGAACAGGCCTGAATCGAGCTTCACCCGCGCCTCCCGCTCCACCGCGGCGATCTGCTCGTCGGTGAGAAACACCGGCTCCGCCGTCACGGACACACCTGTGCCGAATGCCAGTTCGAAAGCCTCCTCCTGACTGTGATAGACCGTTGCACAGGCACTTGGCATCACTCCCAGCAGACAAACCCCTGTCAGCAGGGCAGCAAAAAACCCGACCTTCCCTTGCCCCGATTCGCCTCTGGAAACACAAAATTGACTGTGCAAAGAAAAATACTCCTCAATGTCATTTGCAAGCTCATGCTACACCAAAGACCGTGCCTTACGGACCACTCTAGGTCATGAAAACGTCAAAATCCGCTGAGGACGCGGTAAACGATCTTGTGGTTGTCGGCCGCCAGCACTTCGGCCTTCAGATTCCGGAAAGTGATGGTGGTCGGGAATGTGTCAGCCGCATAGCTCATGTCCAGCGTCACCATCGGCCGGTCGAAATCGCCTCCCTTGTACTCCATGAACCGGAGGCTGAGGGTATTGTTGGCGAAACCCTGATAAATCAACTCGTAGCGGAAGGCGCCACCGTGCGGCACGACAATATCCTGGGTCTTGTACGGCAGCCGGGGGGACAGCGGCTGTTTGATCCAGGACGACTCCGGCGCCACCCGGACGTGATCGAACAGGCCATCGCCCGTTTCGTCCGAGAAACAGGCCCTCTTGTAGGCACCGATCAAGGGATCGATGTACATCAGCTTGTCCGAACAATAGACTGGGTCGCTCTGCACCGTTGCCGGAAACACCGGATCACCGGCATCGACGAAGACCGCGCCCTCGCCGACCACCTGCCGGCTCGATTCGGTGAAGACGGCTCCCTTGCGGTGCCAGTAATTGTAGACCGTGAACATGCGTCCGCCGGCCGGCGCCTGTGCCTGTTGTCCCAAGGACGGCTCGAGCCCCGACACGTCCGAGAAATTCGACTGGTCGACGACCGGTGCTGGCGCGCAGGCGACAACCGCCAGCGCCGCCGTCACCCACAGAAGTCTGCGAAATAGCATGGATTTTTCCTCTGGACTGGATTGCTCAGTAAATGAACCCGACGCCGAGGTTGAACTGGCCCGGCAGTTGTCCCGCCCCGGAACTGATGTTCTGATAATCGGCCTTTATGACGATGTTGGTGATGGGTTTGTAAGTGAGGCCCGCCTGGTAGATGCGCCGATCGTAAAGGCCGTCGTAATCGGTGAAGCCGTCCGGCACGGTCGCCAGGGTATTGTAACGTTGGTAACGCACGAACGGCGCGAGGTACTGGGTGGTTCCCTGCCACAGCCAAGGCAGCACGTCATAGGCCCCCTCCACATACCAGCCGTAATTGGAGCTGCCCACCGTCTCGCCTTTGGCCTCGCTGAGTATCGCCGCATCCCCGATCCCCCCCCAGGCTCCCAGCGCCCGGAATTCGAAGCCTCGGTAGTGCCATTGGAGGTGACCTTCGTAGAGCTGGGTGAACACGTTGGGCTTCTGCGGACCCGCAGCGGTCATGAAGACATTGCCCTGCCCCGCATCGCCGAGGAAGGTCGAGGCGCCGACCATCAGCCCCGGCAATTCGGGCGGCATGTAGTCAACCCGACCGGTAAACGCCAGATTCTCCGCGAGAGCCTGGCTGCCACCCTGGCGACCCTCTCGGATGCCGAACGAATCGAAGCCCTCCGCATTGAGACCATTGATGCCGTAGGCGCGGTAGACCAGGCCGGGCACGATTTCCCCATGTACGCCAACGCCCATTTCCCGCCAGGTCGTCGGGATGATCAACTGCTCGACCTCGGGACGCCGGTTGCCATGGAAGAATGTCGGCTCGTGGATCTCGTTGATGAAGCCCATGGGCACCAGCATCAGACCGGTACGGACGTTGGCCCGGGGATCGAACAGAAAATCAAGGTACGAAAACTCGACGGAAACCTCGCCCTTCTCTTCGCTCCCCTCGCCGGTCGATCCGTGCTCAAACTCGATTTCGTTGTTGAGAACGATCCAGTCGTTGAACTTGTAGCCCGCGTAGAGAACGAGTCTGGCCATGTCGGCCGTGTTTTTCTGCTGCAGCGATTTTTCCACCCCGTCGTTTTGAAAATTGGTGTAGAAGAATTCGCCGTAACCGCCGATCGATAAGCCTCGCTTATTCATGTACACCTGGGAGGCCGCCGGCGCCATACCGTACATGCTCTTGTATTCCCGCTTTTCCGGGATGATCAGCGAAGTCTTGAGTTTTTCGACCTCGGCCGCCAGGATATCGGTCTTGCGGTCCGATTCGGACTTGACTTTTTTCTTGCCGGCCTCCTCAGCCGGCTTTCCCGGCTCGGACGGCGCTTCCCCCTTGCTGGCCGTCTTGAGATCCTGCACTTCCTGCTTGACCTCCTTCTGGACGGTCTCGGTCTGGCCGAGCTTGGTCTTCAGCGCTTCGATTTCCTGTTGTTGCTGCTGGATCACTTTCCAGAGCTCTTCGACCGAAGGCATCTTCTGAGCGGCAGCGGCCTCTCCCGCAATACCGACGGAAAGAAGGGCGGTGGATAATGCCGCCCGGAGCGGGTTCGGCCTGACTGGTGGTGCATTCATTGCTGACTCTCCCCTTATAAAAGATAACACGCTTGCAAATGCGATTGATTCGCGTTTGAATGAACATTAGCATCTGCATCGGAACGTTGCAAGTGCCCTCTGAAGGAAGGCGTCCCCTTCCAGGGATGACGGGAAGCGCCGGAAATCGGACAGCGGTCAGAGGTAGCGCTTGCCCCTGCGCCAGAATTTAACGAGAATAGTTCTCATTATTTACTCGAGCAAGAGAGAGGGGAACCTCGCATGAAATACCGTTTCACCTTCGCGGCGAGCATCTTAGGACTAATGGCATCCCTTTCGGCTTCCCCGGGAGAACTCACTCTACCGGGAGGAAAACACCTTTCCAAAAAGGCCCGGCTCGGCCAGAAACTGTTCTTCGACACCAACCTGTCCACGCCACCGGGTCAGGCATGCAGCAGTTGCCATGATCCGGCCACGGCTTTTTCCGATCCGAACAAGAGCCAGCCGACCTCCAACGGCGCGCTGAAAACGCTCAAAGGCAACCGCAATGCGCCGACCGCGGCCTATGCCGCCTATACCCCGCCATTCCACTACGACCCCATTCTGCGCCTGTTCGTTGGGGGGCAGTTCCTGGACGGACGCGCTCCGACACTCAAGGAACAGGCCAAAGGACCGTTCCTCAACCCCTTGGAAATGGCCAATCCTGATAAACAGACGGTAGTGAACAAGGTCCGTGAAGCGGAATACGCCTGGATGTTCGACGAGGTGTTCGGTCCCGGCTCGCTCGATAACACCCGTAAGGCCTACGACCGGATCGCAGCCGCAATAGCCGCCTTCGAACGGTCACCGGTGTTCGCCAGGTTCGATTCCAAATATGACTATTACCTGAAAGGGAAAGTGAAACTCACGCCGCAGGAAATGCGCGGGCTGGTGATTTTCGAATCCGAGGAAAAAGGCAACTGCGCAGCCTGTCACCCGAGTCGGCCAAGCGCGGACGGCACCCCACCCTTGTTCACGGATCACACCTACGACAACCTCGGCGTGCCCAAGAATCCGAACAACCCCTTCTACGCGCTGCCGCCGACGCTGAACCCGGACGGGCCGGCCTTCGTCGACCTGGGACTGGGCAAGCGGGTGGGCAAGTTCTGGGAGGACGGCAAACTGAAGGTGCCGACCTTGCGCAACATCGCTCTGACCGCGCCCTACATGCACAACGGCTATTTCAGCACCCTGCGGTCCGTGGTGGACTTCTACAACACCCGCGATGTCCGCCCCACCTGTTGGAACGAACTCGTACCCGAAGCCGATGCCCAACGCTTGGGCTGTTGGCCCGCACCCGAGGTCAAACAGAACGTCAATGGCGATGAGCTCGGCAATCTGCGCCTGAGCGACCGGGAGGTCGACGATCTGGTCGCGTTCCTCAAGACCCTGACCGACGGTTACCGGCCGGAGTAAGGGAGTCAGGAAGCCGGGGTGACGGGGATGTAGAAGAATCCGATGGCGAGTATGCAGTAGACGCCGATCAGCAGGAGCCCGTCGAACCAAGTCGATTGGCCGTCTCGGACCAGGTCGCGTGTGACCACGACGGCGAGCATGACGGCGACGATCTCGAACTGGGAAAACAGGAGGTCCATGTCCCGTCCGATGAGCATGCTGAAGAACACCAAGACGGGCGCCACCACCAGAGCGACCTGGGTGCTGGCACCGACGGTGACGCCCAGAGCCAGTTCCACCTGGTTGGAGCGGGCGAACCGGATCGAGTTGAAGGTTTCGGCGGCGTTACCCACGATCGCCAGCAGGAAAACGCCGGCGAACAAGGGTGTCAATCCCATCGCATCGGCCGCCGGCTGGACGGCGTCCGTCATGATTTCGCTCATGACGCCCAGGGCGATGGTCACCACGGCGAGGACCGCAAGCGCCCGGTCCCTGCTCCATCCAAGCTCGCCGCCCAACGGCTCCGGTTCGGCCTTGCCTTTTTGTTCGAGCTCCTCGGCGGCCGCCGCGACACCGAATACTGCCTTCTGGCTTCGGAGGGTGAGAACGATGCTGCTGCAGTAGACGAAAAACAGCACCGCTGCTATGTGGACGCTGATCTCCTCATCGGAACTCGCGCTGAAGTGAAACACGGCAGGAATGATCAGGGCGATCGCCGCCAGCATCAGTGACGCCGCGTTGCGCCTCGCCGTCTTGGAGTCGAATTGCTGCTCTCCATGTCTCATACCGCCGGCAAACAGCGACAAGCCCAGACCGAGCAACAGATTTCCGATGATGGAACCGGTCAACGAGGCCTTGACGACGTCGACCAATCCTTGATGAAGCGCGAACAGCCCCACGATGATTTCGGGCGCATTGCCGAGGGTCGCGCTGAGCAAGCCGCCGTAGGTGGGCCCCAGATAACTCGCGAGCGATTCGGTGGCATCGCCCATCAGCGCCGCAAGGGGCACGATCGCCAGAGCAGACGCCAGGAACACCAGCGTCGGGTGGGCATCTCCCCAGTCCAGACCCAACGCAATCGGAACGAATACCAGCAACCAGTTCAGTCTCACACTCGGGGCTCCCAAGATTGATGGCGCATAAGAATGTTCTCTCAAAACAGTCGTCACGCCTGCCAACCACAATCGCGCGGTTTGAACCAATCGGCGCAACGACCCAACTAGCGCTGCTGGTCGCCCCCATCCCGGTCATCGCCGGCCATCTCGTAGGCATGAGTATGGACTGCTGTTCACCCGGCTCGAACTCGTCGGCATCATCCTGTCGATGAAGGTCGCCCGGAGCCTCCTCGGCGACCATGCCCCGACCCGGCTCGAAGGCATGATGCCGATCGGAGTCTACCTGATGTTCGGAATCGGCTTCATCCATGCCTCATCGCCGTAGCCGACGGACAAGAAACTTACACATAATCCCAATAAAAATTTAACGAGCCTGACGGATATTTATGAAGCTCGGCTTTGAGACCGGCACCGCGATGTTACCGTCAGGTTAAAGCGGATTCCCGGCGTCCTCTTCGTCTTGGCTTCCGCCGGACAGACGTGTTAGCCTGAACCCGAGTGTTACAGGCCGTTTCGAACGACCGACCCGTCCGGCACAACGAACATGTCGAACTTCAAGGGGGTATCCAAGTACCATGGCAGATTCAACCGCGAACAGTACCAGCACAGACGCCGGCGAAGCCGAAGCCCTGAAATCGATCTCGGATGCGATGCGTGATGCCGTGCAGAACGCCACGGAAGACGCGGCGAAGGTGAAAGAGAAACTGGCCGGCATGGATGTGGGACGCTCGCTGTCACGCTTCGCCTACACCAGTTCCTACATGGTTTCTTACGGCATCGTCTACGGCACCGTCTTCATCGCGCGCGCCATTCCCCAGGACAATCCCATCGTCGAGGGATTCATCGACGGCGGCCGCGCTGCTCTCGATGCGCTGAACGAAGCCAAGGAAACGCCGGTGACCGCACCCACCACCTGAGCCGCGCCGCCGGCCCAGGGGCGCGATGACGCCCCTTCGCAAAGGAATCATCGTCAATTCGTTGGTCACTCAGGACAGTCGATAATGCCCTACGCCGCTTCCAGTCCCCGCGCTCCTAAACACTCCGGGACCAACAGCATCACCGTCTCGTTTCCCGCCCCCGGAACCATTGCCGTCCACGGCCAGGAGATGTTCAGCGACCCCGATACACCGGTGTGTCGGGCTTTCCTGCGGCGGGTATTCCGGGTACCGCAAATCCGGGGCGCGACGATCAAAGCGGCGCCGGCCTGCCGCGCCGAGCTGCATTTCGACACGAAGCGTCATGCCGCGAAAGAAGTGCTGGGGCGAGTGGCAGACTGCCTGGTGGAAGACGAAGGCACGCCAGCGGAGGGCGAGCCGGTTTTCGCGCCGATGATCACCGCGCGCGATCGCCAAGGCGTCGTGCATTACCATCGCTTCGGCAAGCGCGTCACGGGCTGGCAGGTCGTGAGCGACCAGACCGGCTCGATCCGGCTGAAGAACCCCGTCCTGTACCGCAAGAACAATCTGTGCCAGGCCATCGAGCGGGAGCTGATGAGCGTACTGGGGGTCGATCGCTACAAAACACACTCGCTGCGGTGCACGGTACAGATCGACTACGATCCACGCCGCCTGAGCCAGACCAATCTCATCGAGATCCTCGACAGCGCCCTGGAAACCGCCGAGCACCAGGAAGCACTCGACAGACTCGACCTCGACCTGACCATCTGCAGCCTGTCCATCCCTCTGGCGGCGACCGCGCAGTTCGCCGTTCCCGCCCTGCTCCCACTGTCCGCGGCGGTATTCGCCTACACCTCCATCCCTTGTTTCCGGGGAGCCTACGAACGTCTCTCGAAGGAAAAGCGGATCGGCTGCGATTTCCTGGATTCGATCGTCGTGCTCGGCTGCCTGGGTACCCTGCAGCTCCTGCCCGGCGCGGTGCTGGCCTGGTGCCTGTCCTTCGGCCGGCTGCTGGTCAAGAAGACGGAGGACAATTCCAAGAAGATGCTGCTGAATGCCTTCGGCAAACAGCCCCGCCATGTTTGGCTGGTCAAAGACGGCGTCGAAATCGAGGTACCCATGGACAAGGTCCGGAGGGGTGACATCGTCGCCGTCCACACCGGGGATACCGTACCGGTGGACGGCCACATCGTCGAAGGCATGGCAATGATCGATCAGCACACGCTGACCGGGGAATCCAGCCCCGCGGAAAAGGGCGTGGGAGACCGGGTGTTCGCGTCCACCGTCATGGTGGCCGGCAAGATCTTCGTCTCGGTCGAGCAGTCGGGCGGTGAAACGGCCTCCGCCAAGATCAGCCAGATTTTGAACGACACCGCGGGCTATAAGCTGTCATCCCAGAACAAAGGGGAGAAGCTGGCGGATCGGGCCGCCGCTCCGACCCTGGTCGTGGGCGCCATCGCATGGGCGACCATCGGACCCAACGGCGCAGTCGCTGCCCTGAACAGCGACCTCGGCACCGGCATCCGGATGGCGGCGCCGCTCGCACTGTTGTCTTCCCTGGCGCTGTGCGCGCAAAAGGGTGTCCTGGTCAAGGACGGCCGGGCACTGGAACTCATGGGCAGGATCGACACCGTGCTGTTCGACAAGACCGGCACCCTCACTCGCGAGTGTCCGGAGGTCGGCCGCGTCATCACGGCGAACGGTTTCGCGGAAAACGAGGTGTTGATGTATGCCGCCGGTGCCGAGCAGAAGTTCCATCACCCCATCGCCCTGGCCATCCTGAAAAAAGCGGAGGAATGGGGCATCGACCTGCCGGCGACCGACGAGACCCAGTACAAGGTCGGCTACGGCATCGACGTCAGGGTGAAAGGCCGGCGAATCCGGGTCGGCAGCGCCCGCTTCATGGAGATGGAGGGCATTGGGCTGACCCCGGAAATCAAAGAAGCACTCGATGCCGCCCACCTCGAAGGCTATACCATGGTGATGGTCGCGATCGGCGACCGGATCGGCGGAGCACTGGAACTCCAGGCGGCAGTCCGCCCCGAAGTGAAGGACATTGTCGCCGGCCTGCGGGCGCGCGGCGTCAAGCACCTGGCCATCATCTCCGGCGACCACGAGGCGCCTACCCGCAAACTGGCCGAAGAACTGGGCATGGACCGCTATTTCGCCCAGGTCTTGCCGGCGGACAAGGCCGATTACGTGGAAAAGCTGCAGCAGGAAGGCCGTACCGTCTGCTTCGTCGGCGACGGCATCAACGATTCCATCGCGCTGAAGAAGGCCAACGTGTCGATCTCGCTGCGGGGCGCCACGTCCATCGCCACGGATACCGCCCACATCGTGTTCCTCGAACAGGGCCTGGGCAAGCTCTGCGAACTGCGGGACATTTCCCGTGAGCTGGAGCGCAATATCGCGCGCAGCTGGGCCATGATCATCGCCCCCAATGTCGCCTGCGTCCTCGGTGTGTTCACCCTGGGCTTCGGCGTGGCGGCCTCGGTTTTCACCAACAATGTCGCGGCGCTCGCGGCGCTCGCCAACGGCCTGCTGCCGATGCGGAAGGTCGCCCTTCTGGAAGCCGAACGACGCCACCAGCTCGAACTCGAACTCAAGCGGGCGGGCTGTGCCGAGGCGGACCGGAGCGGAGTCCCTAAAGCCGGCGAGGCGATGGAAAGGGTGAAGGCGGCGGAAATCGACGAAGCCGACGATGACAAGGGGCGCGCGCTGGCGGCCTAGGAGTCCGGCTCCGCTCGCATCGCCCGCCCCGCTTCGAAACAGCCCAGGAGAGAATCGCCCATGTCCGAACCAAACACCCCCACATCCCGTGGCCGCAGAAGCAAAACCGCGACCGCCGTCCCGGAAAGCGCCGGCGGGCGGCCGGCTCCGAGGTTTCGCATATTCATCTTGGATACCGGCTGGACCTCCCCCGCCGCGCAGGTGATCCGGGACAATTTCGAGATGATCCGCTCTTTCCAGGACGGTGACCCGCTCTACGTACTTTCCCCGGAACAGTCCCGTGACATCGTCAAGCGGCATCCGCAGTTCATCGGCAAGGACCCGGTGCTCATCGTCCGCGACATGCACCGATCGGGTCCGCGCGATGGCGGCGAGTACCACGGATTCCATCTCAATCTGGGGCTGATTCAGAAGCCGGTCCGGGCGCTGCACGCCCTGCAGGAGTTCCTGCGCTTCCTGAGCCTGCACCACGACAGCCCCAATATCGAAAAGGACATCAAGGACAGGCTGCACAAGGACGGCTTCCTGGGTACGATCGAAGTGATCCGTGAGGGCGCCAAGGATGCCATGGGCGCCTGACTGGACCGCCCGTTCGACCCGTATTTTCACCCCGTTGAATCCGGAGGACAGACGCATGGAACAGGTGACGAACGCACTGACCACCGCCCTGGCGGCCATTTTTCTGTCGGCCATGATCATCGAAGTCCGACGCCGGCAGAAGCAGTTGCAGGAGCTTTACAACGTCCTGGACGAACAGGACAGGCTGATCGTCATGGAACTCGACCGCATGGTCGAACTCGGCGAAATCAAGCCCTATGCCGATTAGCCGTTTCGCCGACGAGCCGCGTGCTCCCAACATAACGATGTATGGCCGGTAGGATCGCGTTCGGTTCCAGCTGGCTACGCATCGAGGATACGGCGGTCTTCGGCCCCGGCCGAGCGAAGGTCGCCCGCCGTTTTGCCCGGCGGGTGTTCACCCTCCCGGAAGTCGAGTCACTCGAGCTGGAACCCTCCCGGGGATGTGCGCTCATCAGACACCGCACCGCGAAGACAGGCGTCGACGCTTTCCGCCGGCGGCTGGCCGCCGCGGTGGACGTCGAGGAAGAAGGGCGGGCAGACCGGGATTTGCCGCAGTGGCCGGCGGATTCCCCCGTCACGCTGCATCGGCATGACGACCTGATCTCGCTGTTCCGGATCGGGTCCGCCGCCAATGGCTGGCTCGAATTGCGACATCCGTCCTTGCAGGGCAATGCCATACGTCTCCGAACCATCGAAGCCGCGCTCGGCGCACTCGATGCCGTCCGGCGTGTTTCTGGCCATGCCGCTTCCGGCACGATCCGAATCCGTTACCACGCCGGTTCACTGGAACCGGCCGCTCTGTTACGCGTCGCCGAGGGGCTTCTGATCGCCGAAACGGCATCATGCATTCCCGAACCCGCGGCGGTGGATTTCCGGGTCGCCAACGCCAGTGTCGGACTCGGCGCCGTGGGGGAGTTGATGCTGCCGCTCGCGACGCCGCTCGCGGCAGGTCTGCTGGTGGCGGGCAATCTCCGGGTGCTGCAGGATGCCGGCAAGCAGATCAGCCACGGGAAACTGGGCGTGGCGGTGTTTCACACCGCCCTGCTCGCCTGCTCGATCGCCACCGGCCAGGTCCTCGCGTATGCCCTGACCGAATGGTCTCTGCGCTATTGGCAGCAGAACTGGCGGAAGCATCTGACCCGGGAAACCCGGGCGCTTCTGGAAGACAACCTGCCGGTTCCGGCACAGACCGTCCTGCTGAGCCCCGAAGGCATCGAGTCACGGGTCGCTTCCTCCGATCTGCGCGCCGGCGACCGGGTCAAAGTCTCTGCGCCCCGGATCATCCCGGTCGACGGCGTCGTCCTCGCCGGCCAGGCCCTGGTCCAGGAATCCAGCCTTCGCGGACATCCGGGCCTGGTACGGAAAACAGCCGGCGACGAAGTGCTTGCCGGGACCGTCGTGGCCAACGGTTCCCTGGATATCCAAGCCGTCCGCACCGGACCAGAGACCCGGGCCGCCGGTCTCACAAGGCAGGTCCTCGACACCGCCTCCCTGATGCCCGCCGACCGAACCATGCGACGCCGAGCGGAAGAACTGGCGGACCGCACGGTGTTCCCTACTCTGGCCACCGCCGGCGTAGGCTGGGCCGTGGGCGACCTGATCACGGTGGGCGCCATCCTGCATCAGGACTGGGTCAGCGGCCCCGACATGGTCCTGCCGATGGAGACACTCCGGGCCATGCGGCTGGCCTGGCGCGCCGGTGCCCTGCTCAAATCCGCTTCGGCTCTCGCCCGCATGAAGGACAGCGACTTCCTGGTGATCGATGGCGATCTGCCGGGCCTCCTCGATCCGCAGCTCGAGCTGGCCGAAGTGGCCAGCCAGGCGCCGTATACCGACACGATCCTGCGGCACGCCGCGGGCGCCGGACTGTTCCTCGGCGACGAACGCGCCGAGGCGCTGGCCCGAAGCTGCGCCCAGCGTGGGCTGGTCGTCCGCGAGCCGGAACTGCTGTCGCTGGACGCCAATGCGGTCGAGGTGCGGAGCGGCCGCCATACCGTCAGTCTGACGGGAGCTCTCAGCCACTCCGAGGCGGTCACGGCGCCATTGCGGATGCGCATCGACGGCACCGACGTCGCGGAGCTGCGGTTCACTTACTCGCACCGGCCGCGCGCAAGCCAAACCCTCGCCTCTCTCCGCGCGCTCGGCATGCGGCAGATATTCGTCGTCTCGTCACGCCCCGAGGCCGAAACCGCCGAACTCATGCGCCGCCTCGGTGCCGATCTTTCCGGCGGCGGGCTGAACGCGGAGCAGAAGATCCGCTTTCTACGGGGGCTGAAAAACCGGGGCGTGCGGACCACGCTGGTCGGCGACTTCGACAAGGAGTCCGAGATGGCGGGCGAAGCCCATGTCACCATCGGCCTGGTAAACCCGCTGGGTGACAGCGGGCCCTGCGACATCGCGCTCCTGAGCGAATCGCTCGATCCCCTGGTCGCTCTGATGGAGCTGGCCCGAAGCCATGACGCCAACGTCGTTTCGGCCTGCCGTACGGCGGCTATCCCGAATCTGCTTTGCATCGCCGGCGCCTTCGCCGGTATCCTCAACGGCATTACTTCCGGCATCATCGCCAACCTCGGTGTCGTGAACGTCGACCGCCGTCTGCGGCGAGACCTGCAGATGGCAAAGGTGCGTCGCGTTCCGCTTCTGCGCTGAACGAGCCCGGCGCTCGCCGGAGTCCGGAGCCCTCTCCGCCAGTCTTGCTGATAGGCATGAAACACCTCATTCCAGCCATACCGCCGAGCCATTACGAAGCCGAACAGATCCGGGCCATCGCCGCATGGAAACGGCGTAAGCCTCATCTGGCGAGCCCGCTCCTGAACCGCGCGCGGCGGCCGCTGGTCCGGCTGGGCCGGAAGATCATACCCGCCCCTGCTTCGCGATTCGCGCTCGACGCCCTCAACAAGATGGCCGAACAACTGGTACGGGACGACTGGATCCTGCGCCACGGTGGAATTCGCAGCCTGGAGGAAATCGGCGCGCAGTCGCTGGAATTCAGCGACCGCTTGGCCGACAAAGTCATCGAAGAAGGACTCAAACTCGCCACCGGTGTAGGCGCCGTGACCGGCACGGGCAGCCTGGGTACCGTCCTGGTGGGCGTTCCGGCATCGCTGGGCGTGGCGCTGCGGCTGATCCATCGCGTGTCCCAGGCCTATGGCTATTCCACGGAGCGCACGGGTGACCGCGGCTTCATGCTGCACATCCTGGCGCTGGCCACCGCCGAAACGGCCGAGGAACGAACGCGCGCCCTGGAGAACTATCATTGGCAGCTCGAGCATCACCTCGTCGGCGACGCCGTGAACGACGCAGCGCTGGCGGTACTGCAGCGGATCGTATTCGGCCGCAAGCTGGCATCGTTCGTTCCCGGCCTGTCCGTCGCGCTCAATGCCTATGCCAACCGGTCCTTCAGCCGGCGCGCCGGCCTCGCCGCCAAGCACGTTTACCAGGAACGCTGGCTGCTCGATCGCGGCAGGATCGCAGGCTGGATAGCACCCACGTGAGTCGCGATTGAGCCGTGCCACCTGCTGCAGGTAACATGGGTGGTCCGACCTCGAAGCAACATAAACATGACCGAAAGTCCCAATCCCGGGCGCAAATCTACGAAGCGGCGTAACAGGCCGGCAGCCCTCCCTGCTCCGCCCCGGCCCACCAGACCGGAAAAGAGCGAACCATCCCTCGAAAATGGCTTCGCGATACTGGACGCCCTCGCCATCGAACGAAAAACGGAACAGCGGATACGCCGCATGCCACATGACGTCGCCTGGCTGCTGATCACCGCCGGTGTCGTCGGGCTGGTCACGCCCGGTGTGCTGGGCCTGCCTTTCCTGGCCATGGGGGGGCTGGTGTTGTGGCCCGGCAGCAGCACGCGCCTGGAGCGGTGGCTGAACGGGCAGCCGCCGCGGCTGTTGAAAGGTAGTATGAGACAGATCGGCCGTTTTCTCGATGACCTGGAACGGCGCTACCCGCCATCAGCCCGCTAATCGTCCCCGCTTTCTGGGGTGCGAATCCTCGTTTCCATTCGACCGATGCTGAGCTACCGCCACGGCTTCCATGCCGGCAATTTCGCCGACGTCCTCAAGCACGCGGTGCTGACGCAGATCGTCCGCTCGCTGCTGCGCAAACCGGCGCCCTTCTTCTACCTCGACACCCATGCCGGCGCCGGGCGTTACGACCTGGAATCGGCCATGGCGAAGCAGAACCGGGAACACCGGAGCGGAATCGAGCGCTTGTGGAAGCTGCCTTCGGTACCGCCCGAGCTGGAGGATTACCTGGCCGCGGTGAGGATGCTCAATCCCGGCGGCCGATTACGGTTTTATCCCGGTTCGCCGCTCATCGTCCGGCATTTCCTTCGCGGCGGCGAACGGATGGTCCTGTGCGAGCTGCACGGCACCGAGGTCCTGTCGCTGCGCTCTCTCTTCGCCGGCGAACGCCGGATCACGGTCCACCCGACCGACGGCTACCAGGGCCTCAAAGCCTTCCTGCCGCCTCCCGAGCGGCGCGGCCTGGTGCTTTGCGATCCGTCCTTCGAACTGCGCAACGAGCGCGAACGGATGACCGAAGCCGCGGCGGGGGCCTGGAAACGCTGGCCCACCGGCATTTTCGCCTATTGGTACCCAATCCAGGACCGCCGCACCGCCGACCGGCTACGCCGGAAATTCCGCCAGACCGGCATCGACCGGTTGCTCGCGATGGAGCTGTCGGTGCTGCCCGAAAGCGGTGACAAGCGGATGTACGGCAGCGGCATGATCGTGATCAACCCACCCTGGCGCCTCGACGAACACATGAAGACCTTGCTGCCCTGGCTGCACGCGACCCTCAGTCCGGAGGGCGAAGGCGGCTGGCGGCTGGAGTGGCTGGCGGGCGAACCGGACTAGAGAAGCGCGGACGCTGGACTTCGAACCCGCCTCCGCCTCAGTGCAGCTTGATCTTCGGCCGCAGCTTCTGGCTGAAGAAATGAGCGATCATGATCAGGCCGACCCGCAACGGCCCGAACAGTGCGTACTGGTGCATCTTGTAAAGGCTCAGGTAGACCAAGCGGGCAATCACCCCTTCGATCATCACGCTGCCGAGGAGATTGCCCATCAGATTGCCCACCGTGCTGTACTTGCCTAGGGAAACCAGGGAACCGTAATCGCGGTAACGGTAATCGACCGGCGCCTTGCCGGCCAGAAGCCGCAGAATGTTCTCGTAGGCAGTGCTGGCCTGCTGGTGAGCCGACTGCGCGCGCGGCGGCACAGTAGTGTTCCTTTCCGGCCAAGGACAGGCGCTGCAGTCACCGATGGCAAAGATGTGGTCGTCCCGTGTCGTCTGCAGCGTCTGGCGCACCACGACCTGATTGAGGCGGTTGGTTTCCAGATCGGTCTGCGCCAGGAAATCCGGCGCCTTGACGCCAGCCGCCCAAACCTTCAGCGTGGCGGGAATGAATTTGCCGGTATGGGTGAGGACGCCATCCGGCCGTGCCTCCACCACGCGCTCGCCAAGGTGCAGTTGGACATCGAGCGCCAGGAGCTGCTTGACCGTGGATTCGGACAGACGCGGCGGCAATTCGGGCAACAGCCGGGGGGCAGCCTCGATCAGATGAATCTTGATATCCGAGGGTTTGACGTTGTCGAGGCCGTAAGCCGCCAGCAGTCGGGTCGCCTGGTGCAGTTGGGCAGAAAGTTCGATGCCGGTGGCGCCGCCGCCGACGATGGCTACGTCGAGCTGACCGGGCTGCTTCGCCCCGCCCATGGCATGGGCGCGCATGTAGGCCTCCAGCAGGCGCCGGTGGAACTGCTGGGCCTCTTCCGTAGTGTCCAGGAAGATGCAGTTCTGGGCCACGCCGGGTACGCCGAAATCGTTGCACACGCTGCCGACGGCGATGACCAGAATGTCGTAGGGATAGGAACAGGCGGGAATCACCTCCTCGCCTGCGGCGTTGGTCATCGGCGCGAGCTTCACCTGTTTGGCGACGCGATCCAAACCGTTCATGCGCCCCAGGACGAAACGGAAATGGCAGGCGTTGGCCTGCGCCAGGTAATCCAGCTCATCGTCGTTCACGTCCATCGTGCCCGCCGCGACTTCATGCAGCAGAGGCTTCCAGATATGGGTGGGATGGGCGTCGATGAGGGTCACCTGCGCCTTTCCCTTCTTGCCGAGCGTCTTGCCCAGTTTGGTTGCCAGTTCCAGGCCACCGGCGCCGCCGCCAATGATCAGGATGCGAGGTGTCGGTTGCTCGTTCCGTTTTCGTTGCATGAATCCCCTTCCATTCTTGTTAGGTTGAGTCCTAAAAAAGTTTAAGCCCTACGCCGACCTCTGTCTCCTTCATCGTGGCCGGGTCCGAACAGTTTGCGAAAACGCCGGCGCACCGGCTTTCCTGCGAATTCCGCGAAGCCTTCGCCGAAAGCCCGGCGGCAGCGCGACTGGCGTTGTTCCAGGTGACCGACCAGGACTCCCATCGCCAGCAGGGTGTCGAGCGGCTGGCCGTCCTGTCTCAGGGTTTCCGCCAGGCGCAGGAGGCGGGCGCGCTGGACGGCGGTGTCCTGGCATTCGCCGAGGACGTCCTGGAGCTTCTTCAACTGGGCGATGAGATCCCGGAGCTTGCCATCGCCCCGCAGCGAAGCCGAGAACTCCAGCAGATAGCGCAGTTTCTTGCCCCGCTTCCGCAAGGCGTGGAACGCATCCTGCGGACTGTCCGGCCCGAGCGCCGCGCCCTCCCGCAGCATCGACCGGTAAAGTTTCCAGATGCGCCGGCCGCAGATCTCGCCGGCGGGAACTAGGGCGTTCGGCGCCGCCGGACGCTTCGGCGCGGGCCGTTCGAGGAACCGGCGCCAGTTTTCGATCGTGCGCCGGTAATCCTTGCGCCGCATACGCTCTGCCAGTATCCGGTGAGCAGACGCCGTTTCCCGTTCGAGATACGACTGCAGCGGCGCCAATGCCGGCCTCAGCGACTCGGGCAGCATCGAATGGTAGAGGGGCAGATCGGCGAGCATGACCTGGCAATCCCGCAGCGGCCCGGTCAGTTCGCCCAGACGACCGAGCCGGTCCAGCCAGCAGCGGGCATCCCGTTCGGGGAACACGCCTTTCAGCTGCCCCAGCAAGGTCCGGCTGCGGCGCAGGGCCACACGGTAGTCGTGCAATGCCTCGGGGTTTTCCAGAATCCCGGTTTCACTGCACTCCATGCGATCGAGATACTGCGACGCGAACCGGCGTACGATGGCATCGGCACGGCATTCCGCCAGCGGCGGGGTATCGGCCTTCCCCGATTCCTCCTCTATCTCCTGCATCACCCGCGCTCCTCGAGCAACATACGGTTTCGGCTCCGGCCCGCGGGCGGGAAGTATCAGTTCTGCTAAGATTGCGGGAGAGCCATTCGCAGCCCGATTATGGTGGTGATCCCCCTCACGCGGCAACCGCCGTACCTGCTCGCCTCCAGGCTCTGGCGTTTCCACCCGCTCGAAACTGAATGAAGCACACGCACTACCAGTCTGACGCCTCGAAATTGGATGCCGAACAACTGCACCGGCTGTTCGAACAAGGCTATCCAGCCCAAGCGGAAAACATCCGCAAGGCACTGAACCTCGCCATCGACGCGGCGGCAAAGGATCCCGAGACCCGCCCGCGCGGCGTCGACGTCGGACATATCCTGCTGAACCTGAAGGTGGATGCTTACAGCATCCAGGCCGCGCTGCTGGCCGATCCTTATCTGCGGGAGACGCTGCCACAGGAATTCATCCGGGGCCATTTCGACGAAGAGACCGTCCGGCTGTTGGAAAAGGTCAACTGGCTCAATACCTTCAACGAATATTCACTGCAGGATAATCCCGGCCCCGAACAAGCCGAACTGCTGCGGCGCATGCTGCTGTCCGTCGTCAACGACGTCCGCGCCGTGCTGGTCCGCCTCGCCTACCGGGTACAGCGCATGCGCATCCTCAAATATCAGGACAGCGACGTCCGGGAGTCCATCGCCCGCGAAACCCTGGAGCTCTATGCCCCCTTGGCGCACCGGCTGGGCGTCGGCCAACTGAAATGGGAACTGGAAGACCTGTCGTTCCGCTACCTGCATCCCGACGAATACCGTACGCTCGCGAAGTCCTTGAACACCAACCGCGCCGAACGGGAAGTCTACATCCTGAATTTCATGGGGCTCTTGAGGGACGAGCTCAAGAAACTCGGCATCGACGCGCGGGTATCGGGGCGCCCCAAGCACCTGTACAGCATCTGGAAAAAGATGGAGCGCAAACATGCCCAACTGGCCGATCTGTACGATCTTCTGGCGGTACGCGTCACGGTGGACAGCATTCCGACCTGCTACACGGTGCTGGGCGCGGTCCACGGCCTGTGGCCACACATTCCCAAGGAGTTCGACGATTACATCGCCAACCCCAAGGATAACGGCTACCAGTCCTTGCACACCGTCGTCATCGGGCCCGACGACCGCCCGGTGGAAATCCAGATCCGCACCCAGGCGATGCACGAATTCGCCGAATACGGTGTCGCCGCCCACTGGCGCTATAAAGAAGGCGGCGGGCAGGACGCGGCTTTCGACCGCAGCATCGCCTCCCTGCGCCGGCTGCTGGAGAGCGAGGAGGACAACGATTCGCTGTTGCAGGACTTCCGCGAAGAGCCTTTCGGCGATGCGATTTTCGTGCTCACACCACGCGCCCAGGTCATCCGCCTGGCCAAAGGCAGCACCCCGGTCGATTTCGCTTACGCCATCCACTCGGAAGTCGGACATCGCTGCCGGGGCGCCAAGGTCAACGGCGCCATGGTGCCGCTGACCCACCCGCTGAAATCGGGCGACAAGGTGGAAATCCTCACTGCCAAGGAGGGCGGCCCAACGCTCGGCTGGCTCGACCCGCGTTTGGGATACGTGCGGACCGCCCACGCGCGCAACAAGATACGGCAGTGGTTCAAACAGCAGGACCACGACAAGCACCTGCGCGCCGGCAAGGCCATACTCGACAAGGAAAAGCACAAGCTCCAGACCCGGGACGTCGACCTCGACGCCCTGGCCCGCCATTTCCACCTGCCGCGGCCCGATGACGTCCTGCTCGCCATCGGCCGCGGCGACATCGGTCCCGGACAACTGGCCGCCGCGCTCCAGGTGCCCGGATTCCAGCCGCCTCCCGTACCGCCTCGGAAACCGGCGCGCGCGGCCGTCCGCGGAACCGGCGAAGTGACCGTGCAGGGGGTCAGGAATCTGCTGACGCATTTCGCGCGCTGCTGTGCGCCGATCCCGGGCGATCCTATCATCGGCTATATCGGCGTCGGCCGCGGCGTGACCATCCACCGCCAGGACTGTCCCAACGTCGTCCAGCTCCCCTCGGGCAAACGAAACCGGCTGATCGACGTCGCCTGGGGGGAGGAAACACGGGTGTTCCCTGTCGAAATCGAGGTTCGCGCGTTCGACCGCAAAGGACTGCTCAAAGACATCACCCAGGTGCTGGCGCATGAGCACATCAACATCCTGCGGACTTACACCGAGACCAACCTGCAAGACCAGGGCGTCGTCATGGACATCACGGTCGAAGTCCACGACCTCGGCCAGCTCAGCACCGCATTGGAAAAGATCGGGCAGATCCATAACGTACAGGAAGCCCGGCGGAAACTGCCTGGCTAGGGCAACGCCACCACCTTTCGCCGTGCAGTGGCGACTCCCGGTGCCAAGAAGACTGACGAATGGTCACGACCGCGAGCATGACTTGAATCGGCTTGCCCCGCGATCAGGTACCCCGAAAAACCTCCGTGGGTCGTGCCGTTCGGGTACGAAGTATTTTTGTCGGGGAACCCGTGGCCTACGGGCTGGGCGGATGGGCGAGGAACCATTCCAGCAGCCGGATCATTCCCGCCACCGTACCGACGGAACCGACCACCCCGAGGGTCTGACGATGGATGGCCTGGGTCAGACACACTTCCCCCTCCTCGATCTCCTTTTGCAGCCGCAATCCGGTCTCGCCCACCTGGCCGGGGTCAGTTGTTCGTCGAGTCCTGGCGCTACGCTCATGGCCGTTCCAGAAACCGCTCGCGTCGCGGTTGGGCATGGGCCCGCTGAACGGCCCCCGCACCCGGACGAGGCTGGCCGGTCCGTTATCGTGGAACTGGGGAAGACACCGAAACGCCCGCCCGAGATGGCGGGCAGGTTCTGTCCTGCCGGGCTGTGATTCGATCACCTCCCCATTCCCGCCATCGCCCTCCTTCCGGCGCGCATGAAGCCGCCGCCATGACGCCTCCACACGATGTTCACCCGCGGCTCGTTACGGCTCGGTTGAACCGTATTCGCTCAAATTCATTTCAGGTTCATGCAGTTGGCGTAATACGTCACCGTCGCCGGCCAGTCCGAGAAGATGCCCCGGATACCCACGTCCCTGGCCAGTACGTCGAGCACGCGCATCATGTCGCCTTCGCGATGGATCGCCGAATCGAAGGTCTGGTAATAAAAACCGTTATTGCCATCCGCGAGGATGCCGGAGCGTTCCAGCGTCCAGGTGATGATGTCCAGACCGGCACGCCTGACGTTCCTGGCGTACTCCGAAGCCACGATGTTCCCGGCGGCATCCACGTCCAGCAGGGCGAAGATCGGCGGCGCGACGATGTTGATGCCGTCGGCTTTGTACTGTGCCAGCTCGGCGGCGCCGGGCAGGTCCGCCACCTCCTCGGCGTCATCCAGATAGACGGCCTGTCTGCCGAAGGCAGGCTCATGCTGGATCCAGTACAGCACGTCCGCCTTGTTGAAGGATTGCGCAAAAACCTTGCTGGCGGGAACCAGCGCTTCCTTGTACTCGTCGATCATTTTTTGCGCATAGTCTTCCTGGCTGAAACCGTCGAAAGGCATCGACACGACGGGACTCTTGAGCTCCGGCGTCATCTTCACGCCCAGTTTTTTGAACAGTGCGATGCTTTCCTTGTGAGTCATCAGCGTGCCGCTGGTAGGTCCGGCATAGAGATTGGTTCGCCAGTCCGGCGTACCACCCTGGAACTCCACCGGGGTCTTTGCCCTGGGGTTGAAGGCGTCCATCTTGCCTCTGAGCATCTTGAATTCCGCCAGAGTGACGTCGGTGGTACGGCACTCAGCGCTCGCCGGAGTGATCAGGTTGCCGCTGGCGTCGAAAGTAGCCGGCGTGAAGGGCTTGGTACACTTCGCCGCCAGTTCGGGAATGGTGAGGATGTTGGTGGTGGTGTGCAGATCGTTCTGGGCATGGCGGCAGACCAGTTCCTTGTCTTTGGTGAAGGTCACGTCGCACTCGATGATGCCGGCCCCCATGCGTGCCGCAGCCTCGTAGGACTCCCGGGTGTGCTCCGGAAACTGCAATGCTGCACCGCGGTGACCAATCGCAAACTCGGCCTTTCTGAATGGTCCTTCGGAACATTTCAGCAGCTTGCTCTTCAGCTTGCCATCCCTCATGTCATTGACCAGAAAGAACGGACGCGGCCCCAATTGGATGCCGTCGGTCCTGCCGGCCATCACCTCGCCCGAAACCGCGGCCAGGCACGAGGAACCCACAAGCAAACTGAATAACAGACGTATTTTCGACATGTTCATCTCTCCGATTACGCGCTGATCACCAGCCGGCGCGGGTCGAGCCCGGGTGCGGAAACATGGATGAAAACGGGCTGACCGCCTACTGGCTGTCGGTGGATCGGCCGGAATGGCTCCGCCGCGGGGATTCTGCGGATGTCCGGCGCCCTTTCGGCCCGGCAAGCCGGGTCGAAACGGTCGCTACGGTAATCGGTGGAAATGACAGGGGCGTGACCGGCGGCCGCCATGGGCGGCCATCGCGCGGCTATCCCTTGACGCCGCCCTGCATCAGCCCGCCGAGGTAGTATCGCTGCGCTGCCAGGAACAGAACGATCACCGGCACCACCGTGAGGGCTGCACCCGACATCATCAGCTCGGTGTCAACCGCATGCTCCCCCATCAGGGCAGCCAGCGCCACCGGGAGGGTTTGAAGACGGCGGTCGGTCAGAACGATCAGGGGCCAGAGGAAATCGTTCCAGCTCCCGAGGAAGGTGAAGACCGCCAGCGTAATCAAAATCGGCCGGCATAGGGGCAGCACCAGCGACCAGAAGATGCGCAGCTCACCGGCCCCCTCCAGCCTCGCCGCATCGAACAGGCTTTGTGGCAGTGACAGCGCATACTGCCGCACCAGGAATATCCCGAAAATGCTGGCCAACCCGGGAACGATCACACCGGCATAGGTGTTGATCAGGCCGAGCTGCTTCAGCAGCAGGAACAGCGGCAGCATGGCGACCTGCCCCGGGATGACCATGAAGGTCATCAACAACCGGAATAGCGTATCCCGCCCCACGAACGGCAGGCGGGCGAAGGCGTAGCCGGCGGCTGCGTTGACCAGCACCGACAGAGCCGTGACAGCACCGGCCAGCACCAGGCTGTTCAACGCATACCGCGCAATCGCCAGGCGATCGAACAATGTCCGGTAATGCTCCAGCGTCGGGGCCTCGGGCCAGAGCGGGGGCGGATAGCGCATGGCTTCGGCCGCTGGCATCAACGACACCGAAACCATCCAGACCAGCGGAAACAGGGTCGCCGCCGTCGCCAGCGACAGAACGAGGTAGAAAATCAGAGCCGGATACCGCATCGGTCCTGCGTCACTCGGTCCCCAAGATTTCCCCGCTCGCCCGGCCTTGGCGCGCCGCGCGGGCCAGACTCACATACTTACTGCGCATCAGCGCCAGTTCCTCCTCCTCGAGTTCCTCCAAATCCAGCAACGCATTGTCGGCGCGTTCGACGGCGCGGATGAGTTCGTCCAGCTTCACCTGGACGGCCTCGGTATCGCGATTCTGCGTATGCTGGATCAGGAACACCATGAGGAAGGTCACGATGGTGGTCGCGGTGTTGATGATCAGTTGCCAGGTATCGCTGAAACCGAAAATCGGGCCCGTGATCACCCAAGCCAGGATAACGAACAGGGCGAGGTTGAAGGCGAGCGGTCTGCCGGACAGACGCGCGAACAGCCGGGCGAAACGGTCGAACCTGGCATTCCAGTAGCCGATGTTGTCGAGGTTCTCGGTGAGGCGTGCGGCGCAACGGCGCGCCACATCGTACAGGTTCAGGTCGGATGACATTGCGGTACTCCTCCTTCTTGTTTGATGTTGGGCTAATAGCTCATTTTCGCGGATCCAGGGTCTCTGGGTCGCGTTGCGCTATACCACGGCGTTCCTCCGGATGGCAAGAAAGGCCCGGGACGGGGGAATAAGGATATGACTTCCTGCTACTCGAAACAGCTCGGCCAGTTCGTTATTCTGGGACGTAACGGTGGCTACATGATTTTTGTGATGAATGAAAGCGACTGGCTACTGCTGATCTACAAGGTCCCTGCCGAACCCAGCAAGAAGCGTCTTGCGCTCTGGCGCAAACTCAAGGGACTCGGGGCCGTCTACCTCCAGAATGGAGTCTGCCTGTTGCCGAAATCCGACCATCATCGGCGCCAGTTCAAGATCATCCAGAACGAAATCGGCGAAATGGGCGGCGAATCTTTTCTGTTGGAGAGCAGCGGTTTCGACAGGCGGCAACAGGAATTGATTGCAGGCCGCTTCAACGAGGAACGCAACGCCGAATACCGCGAGTTCCTGGGGCGCTGCGCCGATTATCTCGCCGAGATCGAACGGGAGACGGCGGCCCGAAACTTCACCTACGCCGAGCTCCAGGAGAACGACGAGGACTTGAAGAAGCTGAAAAGCTGGCTGGAGAAGATCGGCAGACTGGACTTCTACGGCGCCGAGCTGGCAGCGGAAGCCGCCCGGCAACTGCTGCTCTGCGAAGAACGGCTCGAAGAATTTTCCCAGGCGGTGTTCGCCGCCGAACACGAACGGCTGAAATCCCGACCCTTCCCCCCTTCGGAGGAAAACCCATGAGCGAAATCTCGCTGGCCGGCGTCCTCGTCACCTTTCAGGTGACGTTCACCGAATTGTTCATCGCCTCCACCGTCATCAGTTCGGTGGCCTACAAGCACGGCTGGCAGAGCGCCGCCTTGGGCAGCCTCGGTGGCGCCTTGGCGGTGGCCGTCGTTTCCTTCGGTTTGGCGCAGCTTGGACTGCTGCTGCCCATGACCGCCTTGGACTGGATCTCGGCCTTGCTGCTGCTGGGCTTCGGTGTGTTCCTGCTCTACGAATTCTGGGCGGCGCACCAAGTCGCCGAGGAAGCCGTGGAAACGCTCGAGGTCTATGAGGACCCGTCCAGCCGGCGCGCAGCGAATGCCCTGTCCGCCGGCAATCCGTTGATCTGGTCCGGCATCATCGTGGCGTTCTGGGGCATGTTCGCCGAAGGGCTGGAAATCATGGTGGTCTGGCTGGGCATCGCCTTGAAGCAGGGCATGGCCACCGCCACCGCCGGCGTTCTGATCGGTCTAGCGGTCATCGGCGTGACTGCGTTGCTGCTCGGAAAGGCCGGTGTCTTCCGCAGGCTTCCTGCCAAGTATCTCGACCTGATCGCCGGGGTCATGGTGAGCCTCTACGGCGTCCATTTCATCACCGAGGCCTCGGGTGCATGACGGAAAGCACATGAATTGAGTGGTTTCCAAGTCCCGACCTGCTTCCCCGTCATGGCCCTGCATTTTTGCGATCCCGTAATTTTCCGTTAATGTCGCGGATGGTACAAAAGGCCCGCGGTGCGAAACTTACCTCTAAATCTTGAAGCGAAGCTTCCGAAAGTTTTCCCGCGACCTTAAACAACACACGCGGAGTATCTCCATGAAGACTCACCCGATGACCCTTGCCGTTTTGGCGTTCGCCCACTTCTCTGGCCTCGCGGCCGCCGGCGAGGAGAAGGAACTGTCCGCCAAGCAAGTTCCTCGAGCCGTCCATGAGGCTTTTCAGAAGGCCTATCCGGCGGCGAAGGAGGCCAAATATTCGGAGAAGACCACGGACGGCAAGATCGTGTATGAAGTGGAATTCGAGGATCGTGGCAGGAAGCTCGAGGCGACCTACGGCGCCGAGGGCGCGTTGATCGAAACCGAGGAGGAGATCAAGCCCACCGAGCTTCCCGAACCGGTCGTGAGCGCGATCAAGAAAGCGCACCCGGGCGCCACGGTGAAGGAAGCCGAGAAGGTTTTCAACCCAAAAGGAACCGTCAGTGGGTATGAAGTGGAACTCGCCGATGGGAAAAAGCGGCTGGAGCTCGAGCTTGATGCAAACGGAACCATCGTGAAAACGGAAACCGATACGGACGGGGAGGACTAGGCCCCGACAGGGGAGATTGCATGACTTTCGGCCGCGGTAAATACCGCGTGCCGAGGTCATGCAGGACCTTTGGGGGGGTGGCACAGGGATTACTACTTTCGGCCCTGAAATATAGAGGGAAAGGAGAGTCCGATCGTCTTCAGCCTTTGCCTTACGCAAAGGGAGGATTCCTGTTTCGTTCCCCATGACCGAGCGGAAACGCTTTGGCGATGGCGTCCGTCAGACATGCTGGTATATTCGGGCTTACCCGAATCAGCCCGGACCGAAGAAGATGAACGCCAGCGACAGTGAAAAGAATGATCTCCGCCGGAAAATCCAGGATTGGGCGATCCGCCAAGGTTCCGTCGCTCGGGATCCGCAGAATTGGAAGGCGCTGCGCGAGGCCGCCGTTCGCTACTGCCGTGAGCTGGGCACCATCATTCCGGGGGGCGAGATAGCCCCCTCCGCTCCCGGTGTCCAGGCCGACCGGACCAGTCAAAGACTCTTGGAGATCGCAACGCTGGGTCCTGACGCCGCCCTGGCCGAATTGGGCTCCGGTATGGGGGGGCTGACGGAGCAGGAAGCCGAACTGCGGCTCCGCGAGCATGGTCCCAATGCAATCCGCCAGGAAAAGCGGCCGATTTTGGTCAGCGAGCTGGCCATGCGTCTGCGGTCGCCGCTCAATCTTCTGTTACTGATCCTCGCTACGGCCTCCTTTGCACTGGATGATCGCAAAACCGCGGTATTGATCGCCGTCATCGTGGTCCTGAGCAACCTGCTGTCGCTCTGGCAGGAACGACGCGCGAAGCTGGAAGCGGAAAAGCTGCGGGCCCTGGTCAAAACCACGGCCACGGTGGTTCGCCGCGCGACCGGTACCGCATTGCCTGTCAGCCGGGAAATCCCACTGGAATGCTTGACGCCGGGCGACGTCATCCATCTCTCGGCGGGCGACATGGTGCCGGCGGATGTCCGGGTGCTGGCGGCCAAGGATTTTTTCGTCAATCAGGCCGCTCTGACGGGCGAATCCATGCCCGTGGAAAAATTCGGTTCGGCGCAGACCGCGCCCGCTCCCCTGGAGCTGAAAAACCTCTGCTTCATGGCCACCAACGTGGTCAGCGGTTCGGCCACGGCCGTCGTGGTACAGACCGGCGCCGGCACCTACTTTGGCAGTATCGCCGGGCACCTTCTGGGACGGCGTGTCCTGACCTCCTTCGACCAGGGGCTCAACCGCTTCGCCATGCTGATGATCCGGTTCATGCTCGTCATGGTGCCACTGGTCTTCCTGCTCAACGGGTTCACCAAGGGCGACTGGATGGAGGCCTTCCTGTTCGGCGTGGCGGTGGCCGTCGGCCTGACACCCGAAATCCTCCCAATGATCGTGACCATCAATTTGGCCAAAGGTGCCCTGGCGATGTCCCGCAAGCGGGTGATCGTCAAGCAATTGAGCGCCATCCAGAATTTCGGTGCCATGGACATCCTCTGCACCGACAAGACCGGCACCTTGACGCAGGGGCGGGTCGTGCTGGAGAGACATCTCGACCTTCGGGGCGAGGAGAGTCCCCGGGTGCTCGAATTCGCCTTCCTCAGCAGCCATTTCCAGTCCGGCCTGAAAAACCTGCTCGACGACGCCGTGCTGCTCCATGCCCTCGACGATGGACTGCCGCAGACCGACGGAGACTGGCTGAAGGTCGACGAAATCCCCTTCGATTTCGTCCGGCGCCGGATGTCCGTCGTGTTGGAACGGGAGCCGGGCCGGCACCGCCTGGTTTGCAAGGGCGCGGTGGAGGAGATGCTGGCCGTCTGCACCCATGGAGACACGGAGGGGGAGCGTTTCGATCTGGACGAGTCTCATCGTCGACGTTTGAAAGAGTCGACCGCAGCCCTGAATGAAGAAGGTTTCCGGGTACTCGCCGTGGCCTACAAAGACATCGAGACACCCGAAATTTCCTACGATGCCAGCGCTGAAAAAGAGCTCGCGCTGATCGGCTACGTGGCTTTCCTCGATCCCCCCAAAGACAGTGCCGCCGCGGCCATCGCCGAACTCCGCGAACACGGCGTCGCCATCAAGATTCTCACCGGGGACAACGAAATCGTTACCCGTAAAATCTGCCATGACGTGGGACTGTCGATGGAACGGGTGGCCCTCGGCTCCGCCATCGAGCAACTACCGGATTCGGAATTGGGGCACCTGCTGGAGACCACCACCGTATTCGCGAAGCTTTCACCCCTGCAGAAAGCGCGCATCATCGGCCTGCTGCAGCAGAGGGGGCATGTGGTGGGCTTCCTCGGAGACGGCATCAACGACGGGCCCGCTCTGAAGGAGGCCGACGTCGGCATTTCCGTGGACGGTGCGGTGGATGTCGCCAAGGAGTCCGCGGACATCATATTGCTGGAGAAAAATCTGGAAGTGCTGGACGACGGCGTCATCGAGGGCCGCAAGGTCTTCGGCAATATCGTGAAATACCTGAAAATGGGAGCCAGCTCCAACTTCGGCAACATGTTCAGCGTGGTCGGTGCGAGTGCATTCCTGCCGTTTCTGCCCATGACGCCGCCACAGGTCCTGCTCAACAATTTGTTGTATGATCTGTCGCAAACCACGGTCGCCACCGACGACGTCGATCCTGAATACCTTGACCGGCCTCGCCAGTGGGAAATCGGCCACATAGCCCGCTTCATGCTGTGTGTCGGGCCTGTCAGCTCGCTTTTCGATTACCTGACCTATTTCGTTTTGTTCTCGGTTTTCGATGCCTGGAGCCGGCCCGAGCTGTTCCATACGGGCTGGTTCGTGGAGTCGCTCTTGTCGCAGACCCTGATCGTTCACGTGATCCGGACGGAGAAAATACCGTTTCTGGAGAGCCGGGCGAGTCTTCCCTTGCTCGTCACCACGGTGGCGATCTGCTGCGTCGGCATCTGGCTTCCGTATTCCTCGCTGGCTGCGAACCTCGGCTTCACCGCCTTGCCAGGCGGTTATTGGCCAGTACTGTTCCTGATTTTGGCGGGTTACATCGCGCTGACCCAGACGATCAAGGTCTGGCTGAACAGGAAATATCGGATCGATTGACATTACGCGGGACTATCTATGGCAACGGCTTCGGTGAGAATCGTGCGGATCTACCTCCGCGAAGGGGAGCATCTCCTGTCCAAGCTCCTCAAGTTCCTCCATGAGGAAGAGAAGGTCGCAGGTGTGACGGTGCTGCGCGGTATCGCGGGCTTCAGCACCGATGGGAAGATTCACACCGCTTCCCTGGTCGACCTCTCCCTCGATCTGCCGCTGATCGTGGAGTTCTATGACCGGCCCGACAGGATCGAGGCCGTCATGGACAAACTGACTCACCGCCTGGTATTGGCCCATGTCGTGAGCTGGGATGCGACGGTACATGTCTCACCCTGACCGAACACCCTGAGCGCTCAGTCCGGCTCGTCTCCGCGGCGAGCACGGTCATTCATTGGTCCGTGCCCCCGCCCCGCTCGAGACTGGCTCGGAGTGACTGGCGATCGTCGAGTGCCCCCGTATCCGTTCGTAACCCTCTCTGAAAACATAGAGGGCCGCAGCTTAAAAACCCGATCGAGTCATCGCCCGATGACCAAGGAGAATTTCATGCCAGTAGAAGTCGTACTTACCGTCGTGGCCACATCGATCATCCAGTCCCTCTTCGGTGCGGGCGTATTGTTGTTCGGCACGCCGATCTTACTGCTGCTGGGCCATTCTTTCATCGATGTACTGGTCGTCCTGCTCCCCATCTCCATCGCCATCAATCTGCTGCAGATCGTCAAACACCACGCTCACATCGATTTTTCCTTTTACCGCCGGGTGATCTTCCTGGCCGTCCCCCCCATCATCGTGTTCCTGTTCCTGATTACACATACCCGGATCAACATCGGTTTGGTTATCGGAGCTTTCCTGCTGTTCATCGCTCTCAAGGAATTTTCTCCAGGCGTAGTAAGTACCATCGACACCCTGATGAAATACGAAAAGACCTACTTCGTCACCATGGGTATCGTCCATGGACTCAGCAATCTCGGCGGCTCACTCCTGACCGCCTTGGTACATCACAAGAACTACGAAAAAGATGTGGCCCGAGTCACCATCGCGGCCTCCTACGGCACCTTCGCCGTCGCGCAACTGCTGACCTTGTGGATCTTCAGCCGGTCACAGATCGAAATACCCTATGCCGAAAACGGCATTTATCTGGTCGTCGGCGCCCTGGTTTTCCTGTTGACCGACGAGATGCTTTATACCCAAATCGATCAGACCAAATACCGCCGCATTTTCGCGGGGTTTCTTGCGTTGGCCGGGATGGTCCTGATACTTCGCGCCCTGGGCTGATGCAATGGCTGGGGTGTGGCCCCGCGTCAACGGCCCGATCACCCCGGCACGAGTGATCCGCTCTCAGCCGAGCCGTCTGGATCTCAGCTCCCGGGCTGCGCCGGGAACGGACGCCGGAACGCTGTCATCGTGCGACATGCCGTTTATTTGACCCACAATTTCAGCAATATCGCAGCCAAGAGCGAACATCCGGCGGCGAAGCCGAAAGCCGTCACGGGACCGGCGTATTGCCAAAGCGATCCGAATATGAAGGATGCCGGCAGCAACATGACTCCGGTGGTCAGATTGAACCAGCCGTAAGCCGTTCCCAACAAAGCGGGCGGCGCCATATCGGCGACCAACGCCTTCTCCGCACCCTCGGTCGCCGCCATGAAAAGGCCGTAAAAGGCGAATAGCGGCCACAGCAGCGAAAGGCCGGAGCCGTTCAGGCCAAGGCACAAATAAAACAGGGCATAGATCATCCATCCGGCGAAAATCATGGGTACGCGGCCGACACGGTCGGAAAGACCCGACAGATGCGTGGAAAACAGCATGGCGACCAGGGAGGTCGCGCCCCATAACAAGGGGACCTGGTATTCAGGCAAACCCAGTTCCCGAGCGCGTAGCAGCAAAAACATGTTGGACGAGTTGCCCAGCGTGAACAACGCCAGCACCCAGAGATAACGCCTGAACACGCGTGGCAGTTTTTGCAGATTCCAATCGGGCGGCTTGCCGTCATACCGGATCTCCCGCGCCGGCTCCCGGACTGAAACGGCCAGGAACACCGCCATAGCACCGGGGAGCGACGCCCAGAGGAAGATTTCCGTGATGGGCATTTCCGCCGCAATCAGCATGGTCGCCACCAGCGGCCCGACCACGGCGCCGGCGTTGTCCATGGCCCGCTGCAGGCCAAAGGCCAGGCCCCGCTGGTCGCCGGAGACACTGGCGGCGAGCATGGCATCCCGAGGCGATGACCTCAGACCCTTGCCCAGGCGGTCGGCGAAGCGCAGCGCCAACACGATGGGCCAGGCCGTGGCGAATGCCAATAGAGGACGCGAGAACGCCGCCAGGCTGTAGCCGCAGACCACCAGGAATTTGGCCCGGTGTACCCGGTCGGCGATGATCCCGGAAAACAGCTTGAGCAGGCTGCTCACCATCTCGGCGATGCCCTCGATGATGCCCAATGCCCGGGGACCCGCCATCAAGACGGACGCGAGATAAATCGGGACGAGGGGATACACCAGTTCGCTGGCCGAGTCGTTGAACAGGCTGACCAGGCCGAGCAGCCAAACGGTGGAGGGTAACGAAAAGACCTGCCGGAACATCTGGACTCCTTCGGTTGCTGAACGGCCATTCATGGGGGTCTATCCCGATCGGGATTCGAGCCGCTGGACCCACCACAGCGTCTTTCCTGAAGCGCCGGGGACTCGATGGCCGTGCCGTCAGCTGCCGCCTGCCTGCAACAGGGCCCGCGAGGTTCGGCGCACGGCCCGCGCGGGATGCCGTTCCGAAAGCACGGTCAACGCCTGGACCGCAGGTCTGGAATCGAGCATATTCCCCAGGGCCTGCGCCACGGCCACACCTTCGGTGACATCCACCGGATGGCGCAACGCACAGGCCAGGAGTGCGGTGGCCGCTCCTTCCTCCCTCCGCAGTCCCAGAGCAATGATCGCGCGCATGCGCACCTCCGCCAACGGATGGGACAGCGCATGAATCAGCCGGGCGGCATAGCTCTCGTGATGCTGGTCGGCAACGCTCGAACCGCAATACGGACACACTTCCATGGGCTCCGGTAGTTGCGCGAAACACTGCAGGCAAAAGGCCGGATGCGTTGCCAAGGCGGCGCCAAGGATCGGTCGGCCTAGCGGCCAAATCTGGCGGCCTTGCCCAGGTCCGACTCGATTTCCAACAGCCGGTTGTACTTGGCCATGCGTTCGGAACGGCACACCGACCCGGTCTTGATCTGCCCGCCCCCCATGGCGACGGCGAAATCGGCCATGAAGGTGTCTTCCGTTTCGCCCGAGCGGTGGGAAATCACGAATCCCCAACCGGCCTTCCTGCACAGGTGGATGGCTTCCACCGTCTCGGTGACGGTGCCGATCTGGTTGAGTTTGATCAGTACGGCATTGCAGCTTTTCTCTTCGATCGCTCGCTGGATGAAGCGGGTGTTGGTGACCAGGAGATCGTCGCCGACGATCTGGATTTTCTCACCCAGTACGGCCGTATGCTCGCGGAAGCCATCCCAGTCGTTTTCCGCCAGACCGTCCTCGATGGAAACGATGGGGTATTTGTCGATCCACCGCCGGTAGAGATCGGTCATTTCGGAGCTGGTCTTGTCCCCCTGACCGCTGCGCGTCAGTCTATAAACACCGTTTTCATGGAATGAACTGGCGGCGGGATCCAAAGCGATGGCGATGTCCTCGCCGGGCTCATAGCCGGCTTTCGTGATCGCTTCGACTATCAGGTCGCAGGCCTCGTCATTGCTCTGCAACTGGGGGGCGAAACCGCCTTCGTCCCCCACGCTGGTGGCATGGCCTTTGGCCTTGAGAATGGATTTCAATGCCTGGAAAGTCTCCGTTGCATAGCGCATCGCTTCGGCGAAGCTCGGCGCGCCGACCGGCATGATCATGAACTCCTGGAAATCCAGGCTGCTGTCCGCATGCTTGCCGCCGTTCAGGATGTTGATCATGGGGATGGGCAGGCGCGCCTGGCCGGCCCCGCCGAGATAGGCATAGAGCGGCAGCCCCGCACTTTTCGCCGCCGCGGCGGCGACGGCCTCCGAGACGCCCAGGATGGCGTTGGCGCCCAGTCGCTCCTTGTTCGCCGTGCCATCGAGCTCGATCATGAGACGGTCGATCTCGGCCTGCCGCCAGGGCTCCAAACCCATGACGGCGGGTGCGATGACATCGTTCACGTTGCTCACGGCTTTCAGCACCCCTTTGCCGCCATGGGCCTTCGGGTCGCCATCCCTCAACTCCACGGCCTCGTTCTCGCCGGTGGATGCCCCCGACGGAATCGAGGCGGTGGCCGCCGTTCCATCGGTCAGCGTCAGCCTGACGCGCACGGTGGGGACGCCGCGGGAATCGTAAATCGGCATGGCTTGGACGGATTCGATACGGGCTTTCATGGAGACTCCTTCAGGTGATGGTCCAGAGAAAAAAAACACTGCGGCCGGCTATGCGCAGTTCCACAACGGGCGAATGAGGAGGGACATACGGCCAGCCGTTCAGGCTCATGGCCACCCCCCACGGTTTGTGTGAAGTAAAGCATAGATCGCCGGCATGACAATCAAGACCAGGGGCACGGCAAGAAGAAGGCCGGATATGATGGCGATGGCGAGCGGTTTTTGCATGGCGGAGCCGGGTCCCATACCCAAGGCGAGCGGCATGAGCGCCAGAATCGCGACCAGCGATGTCATGAAGATCGGACGCATGCGCAAAGTGCCGGCACGGACCAAAGCGGCAGGATCCGGCTTGCCGACTTGGCGAAGTTCGGAAAAATAAAACACGGCCACTTCGGTAACGATGCCCACGATCATGGTCATCCCCATCAGCGAAGAAATATTGAGCTCGGTTCCCGTCAGCCATAGCCCCGTGAACACACCCGTGAGGGACAGCAGGGTGGTGGCCAGAATGGCCAGTACGACCCTGAAGCGTTCGTAAAAGAACAGGAGCAACAGAGCGACCAGGAGGACGGCGCTGACGAAAACCAGGATCAGCCCCCGGAACGAATCCTGCTGTTCGCGGTAGAGTCCGCCATACTCGACATATACGCCCGGAGGGAGGGCCAGCGTGGCCACCCTCGCCTGCACGTCCGCGACCGTCGAGCCGAGATCGCGTCCCTCGATTCGGGCAGTGACAGCCACCATCGCTTTCAGGTTTTCCCGCGTCTCCTGAGCCTGCCCTTCGATGACTCGCAGACGGGCCACGCGCTTCAAAGGAAAATCGTGGCCGTCGGGCGAGCGTATCCGCAGCGCTTCCAATTGCCCCATGCGGGTGCGGAGCGCCTCATCAGTCCAGACGCGCACCCCGATCATCTTCTCGCCCATCGCGATTTGAGTCGCCACCGTTCCGGCCAGGAAATCCTGTGTTTGTCTTGCCACCATGCCGGGACTCATGCCTTCCAAGGCGGTTTGGACCGGATCGAAGTGAATCTCTATGGCATCACCTGCGAGCGTAATCCCATCGAACACTTCCACGACGCCGGGAACGTCTCCCAGCAAGGCCGCCACCCGGGGAGACAGCTGACGCAACACCCGGCTATCGTCACCGAACAGCTTGATCTCGATGGGCTGAGGCACGGCCGTGAGATCGCCGAGCAAATCTTCCATGAGTTGGGCAGTTTCGATCTGCAAGCCGGGAACACGGCTTTCGATGGCCTCCCGCAACTCGGTCATGACATCCTCCACGTCCCGGCGGGGGTGTGGTTTGAGATGAATGAAAAAATCCCCTTCGTTGGCTTCGGTGATATGCCCACCCAGCGACAAGCCGGTACGCCTGGAATAACTGTCGATGTCCTGGATCGTTGCAATCATCCGCTCGACCTGGTCGAGCAGCCGGTCGGTCTCAGTCAGAGAGGTTCCCGGCGGCGTCCGGTAGTCCAGCACGAATCCTCCCTCATCCATATGGGGCATGAAGCCGGAGCCCACCCGGCTGTATGCAACGACACCCGTGACGATCAAGGCGACGATGATGGGCAGTGTCCAAAGCGGCTGCCCCAGAAGCCGAAGGAGCAGGCTGCCGTAGGCCCGGTGGAACCGGGCCTGCAGCGGCCCAACCGACTCCAAACGGAGCGAGTCCCGCCGGCTCAGCAAGTGATTTGCCAACAGCGGCACGGCGAGCGCGGCGACCCCGTAAGAAATGACCAGGCCCGCTGCCATGGTCAAGGCAAGTGCCCGGAAAAATCCGCCCGTGATGCCGTCCAGAAACGCAAGGGGGAGGAACACCACGATCGTAGCGAGTGAGGAACCCGTCAACGGATGCAGCATCTCTCTGGCGGCCGTCAGTACCGTTCCATGTGTCGGCTGGTCGTCCCGTGTTTCGCTCAAGCGGCGCATGATGTGTTCGATCATGACGACCGCATCGTCCGTCACCAGTCCTACGGCTGCGGCGAGCCCGCCCAAGGTCATGATGTTGAAACTCTGTCCGAACAGCTTCAGTAGCCAGACCGTGGCGGAAATGACGCCGGGAAGGACGATGAGCATGATCAGCGTGACGCGCAGATTGCGCAGAAACAAGAGCAAGACCAGTGCAGCCAAGACTGCTCCGGAGGCGAGGGCGTCGCGTACGCTGATGGCCGCGTCGTTGACCAGTTCCGACTGGTCGTAATAGGGTTTGAGTTCGACGTCGCCAGGAATCTGCGGCGAGAAGCCGGCCAGCGCGCGCCGGGTCTCCTCGGCGATGGTGACCGTATTGGCTCCACGCTGTTGAAGGATGTTCACCAGCACGGCGTCTTTCCCGTTGGCGCTGACCTGTGTCCATTCGGGCCGATGGCCGCGTTCGACCCGGGCGACGTCTTCCAGCTCCACGACACCATCGGAACCGCTTCTCAAAACCGTGTGCCGGATATCATCTTCACTCACCTGATGCGAATCGGCGAGCGTCAGATAAAGGTGGTAACGCTCTTCCACCTTACCTACGGCACTCAATACATTGGCGTCGGAAAGTGCAGACGCCACCTCGGCCAGGGTCAGTCCCAGATCGTGCAGCCGGTCCGGGTCCACCATGACCTGGTATTCCGCCTGCCGTCCGCCTAGAACCTGAACCTCCGCGACGCCAGGCAAGGCCGAAAGGAGCGGGCGCAATCGGTAATAGGCGAAATCCCGCAAGGCGACGGGGTCGTTCCGGGCAGACGTCAAGGCCAGTCCCAACACCGGAAAAACCGTGGGGTCCATCCGCCGTGCCGTAAAACGGACACCGGCCGGCAGGTCCGGAAGGATTTGATTGACCGCGGCCTGCACCTGTAACAGCGCGGTGACCATATCCGTGCGCCAATCGAAGGTCAGCGCCAGATCGGCCGAGCCGCGGCTGGTCGTCGAGCGGATCGCGCGCACTTCCGGAACGGCGCGAAGCGCCTGCTCCAACGGCTGGGTCACCTCCACGGCCATACGTTCCACCGGACGGTCTCCGGCATCGATATTCACCACCACCCGCGGAAAATCCAGCGTCGGGAACAGTGCCACCGGCAGTCGCAGCGCCGTCACCATCCCACCCAGGGCCAGAAGCACCAGCAGAAACAGCAGCGAACGTCGGTGCGTCGAAAGCCAGGAGGCCATCACGGTACCTCGCTGGTCCGAATGGCCATACCGTCACTGAGTTCATAATTGCCGGTGACGATCACGCCTTCCCCGGCTTCAATGCCAGCCTGGATCTCCACTCGCTGGCCATCGTCGAATCCGGTCTCGACCCAGCGCAGCCGCGCATGACCCTGTTCGTCCACGAACAGATAAGGTCTTCCGTCCCGGCTGAGCACGGCCTGACGCGGCACGGTGACGACCTGCCGATGTTCGGCGACGACGAGTTCGGCTTTGACCGTGATGCCGGGCAACCAATCCGATGAGCCCGTCAGCGGCACGACTGCTTCGGCCAGCCGGGTCTTCGGGTCCACCTGGTAATAGATGTGGTTGACCCGTCCTTCCTGGGGTGGAAGACCCGGACGGAGGGCCTTGATCACGACCTTCTGGCCTTCGTGGATGACGGGCAAATCCTCCGGTTCAATCCCCAACCGCACCCTCAGCTTGTCGGCGGGTGCCAGAAGCACCAGCAGCACGCCGGGCGATACGATATCCCCGGCATGAACATGGACGGCTTCCACGTAGCCGTCGAGGTCCGCACGCAGATGCCTGTAACTGGTATCACCCAGGCGCTTTCGCACATTGGCCAGAGCCGAATCGGCCTTGGCCCGATTTTCTTCCGCCGTGCGGACCTCGGCGTTGGTGGCCAGTTGGCGAGCCCGCAAGTCCTGGAGACGCTCCAAGTCCTTGGTGGCGAACTCGACCGCGATACGGGCATGTTCCAGCTCCGTTGCGCTGTTGGCGGTCGCCGTCAGTTCGACCAGGACGTCGCCCTTTCGTACCCGCTGTCCCGGTGCGACGTATACCCGGGTGACCAAACCCTCACCCTGGACGCTCAGTGCCTGGAGCTGGTCCGGCGCGAACTCCACGGTGCCGTAGGCCGTGAGCGTCTTACTCATGTCGGCCGGTTCCGCCGGCGCCAACGTCACCAGGACGGACGATTCGGTACTCGTTCCGTAGCCGGATGCGAGAATGAGCATGGTAGCCAGCAGGAAGCGCCGGCGGTTTGCGAATTTCGACTTTGGACTCATGGTATTGCTGTCACAGGATTGAAGCTGAACCGACGGCGAGCTGGAGGGCGACCGCCTGCTCGGCAGCGGCCTGCTCCAAAGCCAGCAGTTTCAGACGCTTGTCCAGGTAGTTCGCACGTACGGTTTCGTAATTCACCAGCGTTGCGTCACCCACCGCCGCCGCCTCTCGTAGCAAGCGTTCGGCACGGATGAGCTCGGGCAATTCACGGGCCAAGGGTTCCCGTTCTTGAGCGATCCGGTCGAGATCCGTTACCAGGGTGCCTATGTCGGCGCGGGTCTGATTGAGTCGCCCCAGATATTCCCGATAGAGTTGCTCGCGCGTCGCCTCGGCGATGGCAATGGCGCCGCGGTTACGATTGAAGAGGGGGAGGTCCAGGCTGACGGTGGGCCCCCCCGTGTTGTAATCGCTGTAGTAGTGGTAATCGTTGATGCCAAGGGTGAATGCCGGATATTGGCCGAGGATAGCCCGGTATACCGAAGCCTCCTGGCTGGCATAGCCGGCTTCGAGTGCCTGGAGATCGAGTCGCTGCCGCCGCGCCGACACAAACAGCCGCTCCGGATCTAGACCGGCCGGCGGCTTCGCCTCGACATCCGCGATCACCAGACGCTGCGCCGGCGGGAACCCCAACAATCGGTTCAGATCCTGGCGGGCCTTGGCGATCTGCCGCGCCAGCGCCAGGGAACGATCCTTGGCATCCAGAAATGCCGCTTCGCGGATGCCCAACTCGGCCAGCGTCGCATCGCCCAAAGCGAGGTTGTGTCGGGACAGTTCGAGCAGTTGCGCCGAAATCTGCGCGGCTTCGGCTGCCACGGCCTCCTGGCGTGCCAGATAGGCGCAACGCCGCGCCAAGAGACGCGCCTGGTTGGCAACCAGCCACTCCTGCCAGGCCACGTCCAGCCGGACTTGCCGGGCGTGCTCCTCGGCGATGTGCAGATCGGTGGACCGCGTCGCCAGCTTGGCGAGATCCCACTGGAGGGTCGCCGTGTAGGGACTGACCAGACCGGCCGGACCGCTGAACACCCAGTCGAAGCGGCCGAACAGTTTCGGATCGGGCAACAGACCGGCATTGAAGACCTGGGCTTCGGCGACGGCCTCCTTGGCCCGAAAGGCCTTGAGTTCGGGACTGACCAGGACGGCGAGGATACCCAAGGCCTCGTCGGTCAGAGGCTTGGAGAAGTCCAGTGATACCGGTCGAAGGCGCGGATGGCGCAGCCGGCTGGCGGCTTCAGCCAGCGATCCAGGCGCTGGCACGGCCAGTTGCCCGACCAGCTCGTCTTGGTCCAGCGGCCGGCTCCGGTAATCGGCGCACCCGCAAACCAGACAGGCCGTCAGGGTCAGAATGAGAGGGACCGCCCCCGAGCCGACCCGGCTTTCGCCTCGTGGCAGCCCGATCATGTCCGGCCCCCCGAGAAGCAGACGTTCACACACAACCCCCGTCCATGGCGACCCGTCGACAGACGAATGTCGGCCGCGTGCCGGTCGGCGATGCGGCGGACGATGGCCAGACCGAGCCCGCTGCCGGGTTCAGCCTGATCGCGGCCGCGATAAAAGCGATCGAAAACGCGATGCCTTTCTTCGACGGAAATGCCCGGCCCGTCGTCGCATACCGCCAGAACCGCGGCGCCGTTTTCCTGATTCACGCTGACGTCGACCCGCCCCCCCTTCGGGGTATAGCGCACGGCATTGTCGATCAGGTTGCGGAGCAGCACGCGAAGCTCATCTTCATTGCCCTGTATCACCGTGGGCTCGACCACGGCGATACCCAAATCGATGGCTTTATCCGCTGCCACGGGAGCCAGCTCCCCCACCAGCGAGCACGCCAATTCGTCGAGCCGGGTGGGAACCAATGGCGAAGGGGGCGCCTCAGGATCGAACCGGGCCAAGGTCAGCATTTGGTTGAGGACATGAGTCGCTCGCTGGATGCCTTGCCGCAACCGCTGCAAAGCCAGGGCTTGCTTTTGCGGATCGTCGGCGCGTTCGGCGATCTGAACCTGGAGGGACAGCGCCGTCAAAGGACTGCGCAGCTCATGGGCGGCATCTGCGGTGAACCTGCGCTGGGCGGCCAAAGCGTCCTGCAAACGCACCAGCAAGCCGTTCAGCGCGAGGGTCAGAGCGCCGATTTCCTGCGGAGCGTCCTGGTCGGGAAAAGGTTCCACGTCGTCGGGGGCCCGCCGGCGCACGGCGTCGACGATGGCCTGCAACGGCGCCAGTCCCCGGCGGACACCGAACCACGCCACCATGGCCACCGTCGGCAGGAGGAACAGCAGCGGCGCCGACAGTTCCAGGGTGATTTCATCGGCAGTCTCACGCCGTTCGCGGATGGCCTGGGCCACCTGGACGAGCCCCTGGGGCGTTGCGAGACTGAAGGTACGCCATGGCTCGCCCCGCCAGTGCATGATGCTCCAGCCTTCCGGCGTGTCAGCGGGCAGGGGCTCGAACGGATGCGAGCGATAACTCAACCGGCCGTCCCGGCTCCAGCGTTGGCCGATGAGATCGAAATCTGCCGCCTGCGCAATACGATACGCCGGCGCCGAGGTTTCGACAGCCGTGGCCGGTAGGCTCTGCAGGGAATAAGCCATGGCCTGCAGGACCTTGTCGAAGAGTTCATCGATTTCCTCCCGCACATTGAAATAGGTCGATGCGGTGACGGCGAACCCGACCAGCAGAAGGGCCGGCGACAGCCAGAGCAGAAGTCGGTTTTTTATCGACACGTTCATGCTTGAGCCACCCGATAACCCACGCCGCGGACATTGACGATGAATCCCGGACCCAGCTTCTTGCGGAGATGGTGGATGTGGACATCGATGGCATTGCTTACCACTTCCTGTCCCCAACCATAAACGCGCTCCTCCAGCCGGGTGCGGGACAGCACCGCGCCCGGTTTTTCCAGGAGGGCGTAGAGCAGATCGAATTCACGGGCGGACAGCTCGACCGGCTCACCCCGCAACCAGCATTCCCGCTTCACCGGAAGTAACCGCAACGGACCGTGTTCGACGACCGGTTCGGCGCGTCCCGCCGCCCGCCGGACCAGGGCATGGATGCGGGCCACGAGCTCATCGAGCTCGAAGGGTTTCACAAGGTAATCGTCGGCACCGCTGTTGAGCCCCAGTACCCGGTCTGACAGGGAATCGCGCGCGGTGAGAATGAGGACCGGGATGCCGGCCCCCCTGCGCCGAAGGTCGGTAAGCAGATCCAGACCCGACAGCCGCGGCAGCCCCAGGTCGAGCAGAAGCAAGGCATAGTCGGCCTCGGCAACCTTCAGGGCGAGTTCAGCCTGATGTCCGTCCTGGACCCAGTCGACGACGAAGCCCTCTTGGTTCAATCCCTCGCGAAGGGCTTGGCCAATCATCCAGTCATCTTCGGCAAGCAGTAAACGCATGGAGCCCTCGTTTCGAATCCGGAGGAGAGTTTTTACCAACGACTCTTAACAAAAAATTAAGAAGAAGGCCCGGTCCATCGTCCATGGCCAGCCAAGTTTGGGCGGCAAAGCGCCGAAGCAGTGAGTAGCCGATGCAGCGGCTGGACCCTAAGGGTCACTTCCGCTTCTGCAACGCGAGGAATACGGCGGACAACAGAACGATGCCAAACAGGACGAAAGCGATCGCGGAAGCATAGCCCAGATTCCACCAGCGGAATCCCTGCTGATACATCAGCAACGCGATGCTGAGCGTGCTGCCGGCTGGACCGCCCTGGGTCATCACATAAGGTTCGGCGAACAATTGGAAGTGGCCGATCATGGTGATCACGGCGACGAACAGGAAAGTCGGCGCGAGCAGCGGGAGGGTGATATAGAGGAACTGCTGGCGGGCGCCGGCGCCGTCGATGCTGGCCGCCTCGTACAGCGATTCGGGAATGCTCTGGAGGCCGGCGACGAACACGATCATGTTGAAGCCGAAATTCTTCCACACCGCCATGAGGATGATCGCCGGCATCGCCCAGTCCGGATCGCCGAGCCAGTCGACCGGTCCGATGCCGAACCCGCCGAGCAGGTAGTTGAGAACGCCGTAGCGCGGCTGATACAGGTAGCGCCAGACCACCGCCACGGCCACCAGGGTCGTCACCACTGGCAGGAACAGCAGCGAACGGAACAGCCCCTTGAACGGGGTCAGGCGGTGATTGACCAGCAGGGCCGCCGCCAGCGAAACCAGCACCGACAACGGGCCGCCCACGGCCACGAAATACAGGGTATTCCAGAGTGCGGTCCAGAACTCCGCATCGCCGAACAAGCGGCGGTAGTTGTCCAGACCCACGAATCTGAGCCGTCCGATGTCGGCCAGAGCGTAAATGTCGAAATCGGTGAAGCTGAGACCCAGCGCCGCTCCGACCGGCAAGAAGAAGAACACCACGAGCAGCGCCAGCGCCGGCGCTACGAACCAGAAGGCGGGATTGAACCTCATCGCCCCCGCTCCAGCAGCCAGCGGCGTTTTTCCAGTATCCGATCCACTTCATCGTTCAAGGCCTCCAGGCCCCCCAACGGAGCCATTTCACCCCGAGCAGCCTTCTCGGCATATGCCGCGATGCGGCTGGCAATCCGCTCCCACTCCGGGATTTTCGGAGGCGGAAGCAGACGGTCCATCTGCCTCCGGAAGGACTGCGCCTTGTGGTCCCCGGCCAGGGCGGGATCGGTCCAGGCCGTCCGTCCCGGCGGCAGGTCGCCGGTGAGACGATACAGGCGGATCTGCTGCGGCGGAGCGGTCAGGAACTCGATCAGCTTCCAGGCCGCTTCCTTGCGCGTGGACCCGGCGGCGAGCGCAAGACTGGCCCCGCCGGCCAGAGAGACTCCCGGATAGGAACCGTCGAAGGACGGCAAGGGCGCGGTGTCCCAGGCGGAGGCGTCGAGATCGGCCAGCCGCCGCCGGAACTCGCCGAGGTTCCACGGCCCAGTGATCAAGGCGGTGAAATAGCCGCGCCCGAACTCCCGATAAAGATTGGCCACCTGGCCGGAGGTTTCCGCAGGCGCCAGTTTTTCCCGGAACCAGCGCAGGTAAAAGTCGAACGCCGCCCTGAAATCGGGATGGAGAAAGTCGCCGTGGCGATTCCCGTCCCTCAATAAAACCGCCCCCTGCTGCATGGCGAAAATTACCGGAACCTCCCATGCGTCGATGGGAAGGAACAGCCCGAAATCGCCGTGGCGTTCGCGGACGCGGATCATGGCCTCGAACCAGGCATCCCAGCTCCGCGGCAGTACCGCAACTCCGGCAGCCTCCAGCAAGTCACGGCGGTAAAACAAAATGCGCGTGTCGACATACCAGGGCACCGCCAGCATCCTGCCGTCGACGACAGCCGCATCCAGCGGCCCTTCGAAGTAGTCGCCTTTCCGCCCGGTGTTCTCGAACCGGGCGGCGACATCCTCCAGTGCCCGGAGCGCGGCGAATTCCGCTATCCAGGTGTTGCCGAGCTGAAATACGTCCGGCAGGTTGCCGCCGGCATAAGCCGTCAGCAGCTTTTCGTGCGCGGCACTCCAGGGAATTGGCTGGACCTCGACGCGAATCTCCGGGTTCCGCCGCTCGAATTCGCCGGCAAGCTCACGGGCCACTTCGCCCTCGCTGCCGAACGCCCAGAATTCCACGACCTCGGCGTTTTCCGCCGGCTGGCAGCCGTTCAGAAACACGGCGCAGGCCAGGAGAAACGAAGGGGCGCGGGGATGCGTGATCCGGCTCATCGGAAAATACGGGCCCACCGGTCTCTCAAGCCGGCGCCGGCAGGCTGAACGTGAAAACCGCTCCGCAGCCATCCCCGCTCAATGCCTCGATCGTACTTCCATGCAGTTCCAGCATCCGCTTGCTGATAAGCAGACCCAGCCCGCCCCCCATATGCCTTCCGGAATCCCGGCGCAACGGCGAATCCCGTTCGAACAGGCCTGGCAGAAGTTCGCTGGCGATGCCGGCACCGCTGTCCTCCACCCGGACCGTCACCCTGTCGCCGGCTTCACGCCTCAGCGTCAAGTCGATCTGACCGCCCTCGGGCGTGTGGCGCAACGCGTTGTCGATGAGGTTGGTCAAAACCCGCTCGATCATCGCGATATCGGCATAGACCAAGGGAATGCGATCGCGAAACCGGGCGGCAATCCGGACTCCTTTGGCATCGGCGGCCAGCTCGAATTTCTGCGCCACGTCCTGGACAAGCTCCTGCAGGGAGAAACGCTCGAGACTCGGCCGCACTTCCTCGCATTCCAGCTTCGCCAGTTCGAACAGCTCCTGAGCCAGGTGCGCCACACGCCGGCTCTGCCGCACGGCGACCTCAAGGTACTGTTGCCGTTCCGCCGGAGAAAGCCGGTCGGACTTCCGCAGCATGGTTTCCAGATAACCCTGCATGGAAGTGAGCGGGGTGCGCAGGTCGTGCGACACATTGGCGACCATTTCGCGCCGCAGCGTGTCCTGGGACTTGATATGTTGCACCTGCGCGGCGATGCGCTCGGCCATCCGGGAGAATGTCGCGGCGAGCCGGCCGATCTCGTCGGGACTGTTTTGCAGCGCGCCATCCAGTTGCAAGGTGCCGGAAAAACTCGCGTCGTCGAAGGCGGCGATCGTCCGTGTCAAGGCGTCCAAACGACGGGTCACCAGCGAAAACAGGCCCAACCCGGCAACCAGGGTCAACAGCAACGCCCCCGCTCCCGTCCACATGACACTCTGGAACACATGCCCCTGCCAGACGTCTTCGGCCAGCCTTTGGTACTCGTCTCCGGCCAGCACGATGTATAGGTAACCGATGATTTGCCCATCCCGATTCAGCGGTGTGGCGCTGAATATCTCGCGGCTGTCGGGGTGGCGCGGATTGTCCCCTTTCACGGGCAGCGCATCGCCTCCGAGAAGGCCGCGCAAGGGGGCCAGGGAAACCTCCTTCAGCCGAACCCGCCCCGGCGGCGCATCGTAGGCCAGAATGGCTCCCTTCGCGTCCAACAGATAGAGTTCGATGCTGGGGTTGACGATCATGAGCATGTGGAACAGCTCGCTCACCGCCTTGCCGTCGAACCCCTCCCCTTTCGACAGGGGCCAGTGGCTCGCGATGTGTTCCGCCAGGCCGCGGCTGAGCCGCTGGATGATTTCCTGCTGGTGATTTTTTGCCGCGACCAGATCGAGCCCGCCGCACAAGCCGCCGAAGAGGAGAACCAGCGCGGCGAAGGTGAGCGCGATGCGGCTGTAGAGCGACCTGAATTTCACGGGCGATTCTCCCCAAAATCCACGAACTTATAGCCGACACCCCAGACCGTCTGGATGAATTCGGGCCGTCCGGGATCGCGTTCGATCTTCGCACGCAGGCGATTGATATGCGAATTCACGGTGTGCTCGTAGCCGTCGTGGCTATAGCCCCACACCCGATCCAGCAGCGCGAGGCGGGTGAATGCCTGACCGGGATGGCGGGCGAAGAACAGCAACAACTCGAACTCCTTCAGCGTCAGGGCGACGGGCCGACCTTCCAGCATGACGGAATAACCGACCGGGTCGATGGTCAGCGGCCCACGAACGATGACGCCGGCCTTTGCCTGCGACTCCCGTTCCATCGCTTCGACTCGTCTGAACAGGGCGCGAATCCGCGCAATGAGTTCGGGGATGGAGAAGGGTTTGGTCAGGTAGTCGTCAGCCCCGAGTTCAAGGCCCAATACACGCTGCGTTTCCGTGGACTTTGCGCTGATGATGACGATCGGCTGGTAATGGGGCATGCGCCGGACTTGACGGCAGATTTCCAGGCCGTCGATGCCGGGAAGCATCAGGTCCAGAACCAGGAGGTCGAAACGGTCGGCCTTCAAACACGCAAGTCCGCCGATACCGTCTCTTGCGATCTCCACGGCGTAACCTTCATCCCGCAGGTTGATGCCGAGCATGTCCCCGATGTCGGTATCGTCTTCGATGACCAGGATGCGTTTCATTGCCGGAGCCGGACTCCCGCCGATCGGATGGTGTGGCCTCAATTATCGGCACGCCGCAAGGTACAGGCCAGTCACATTTATTTGAGCGCTCCGTGATGAATTCGTGATTTTTGGCCACGCACAATGGCCACGCCCGAAAAGCCCGTGGCTTACCGGGGGAACCTTTTTCGATTCACACGAGGCCTGTCATGAAGACCCTATTCAAGCTCACCTTCACCGCATTTGCGTTCGCATCGCTGATCCCGGGCATTGGCCTGGCCGATCCCGACAAACGCCCCAAATTCGCCGGAAATCCGCCGGTGGAGACGGTATACACGCTGTCCAACAATGCCGATGGAAACGAGGTGCTCGCATTTCACCACCACGGCAACGGCCAAATGGAGCCGGCAGGCCGCTTCGCCACCGGGGGAACCGGTACCGGCTCCGGACTCGGCAACCAGGGTGCTCTGGCACTGAGCGCAAATGCGCGGTACCTGTTCGCCGTCAATGCGGGCAGCAACGACTTATCGGTGTTCCGGATCGACCGGGACGGGCTGCAACTCATCGACCGCGCCGGTGAGGAAGGCACCACCCCCGTCAGCGTGGCCGTCGGCCCGAATCGGGTCTATGTCGTGAACTCGGGAGACGATTCCATCTTCGGCTTCCGCTTCGACCACCGCACCGGCAAGCTGCACCCCCTGCCCGAATCCCACCAGAAGCTCAGCGGAGACGGCACGGCACCGGCCCAGATCAGCTTCGACCGCGGGGGCGACGCCCTGGTCGTCACCGAAAAAGCGACCAACAAAATCACGACATTTTCTCTGAACGAGGACGGCAGCCCGGAGGCCAGGCATTCGATCGATTCCGCCGGATCGACGCCCTTCGGCTTTGCCTTCGGCAAGCGCGACCAGTTCTTCGTTTCCGAAGCCCAGGGCGGTGCCCCGGATGGCGCGACCGTGTCGTCCTACCAATTGCTGGAAGACGGAACCGCCCAATTGATCGATGGAGCGGTCGCGGCCGGACAAACCGCCGCCTGCTGGCTGGCCACGACACCCACGGGCCGCATCGCCTTCACCGCCGATACCCCCGCCAACGCCATTTCCGCATTCTCGATCGATGCCGCCGGCCGTCTGTCGCTGTTGCACACCCGTGCAGCCGAGGAAAACCGGCCCACCGACCTCGCCGTTTCTACCGACGGCCGAATGCTGTATACCTTGAGCGGTGGCGACCACAGTATCGGCGTTTACCGCATCCTGAAGGGAGGCGCGCTGCAAAAGCTCCAGAGCCTGGGCGCCCTGCCCCCAGGCATCACCGGTCTCGTCGTCCGCTAGCAGGTAGATCGCTCGCGGTGCCTGGATCAACAGCGCGGGGCCTGACGTCCCGCGCCTGTCGCCGCCTGCTGGATCCGCCGTGATTGCCATGACGAGGAACCGCTGTTGTCGAATGGCCGCCGAGTCCGAGTAAGGTACTACTCCGCCGATCTACGTAAAGCCGCGCGGGAATTCCATGCCGGCGCCAACCTGATCAGGTACTGCCCCCTATCCCGGTCACCTCAAGCCCTTGCCTCTTCGGCGATCGACTTTATGTCGCCGTGCCATCGCCAGATGACGTAAATCGCCGGAATGACCAGCAATGTCAACAACATGGCCGAACCTATGCCGCCGATCATGGGTGCCGCCAGGCGCTTCATCACATCCGCGCCGGTACCGGTCGCCAGCATGGTCGGGAACAGGCCAACGATATTGGCCAGGCCTGTCATCATCACCGGCCTGATGCGCTCCCTGGCGCCCGTCTGCACGGCTTCCACCAGATCCGCCAGCGAATGTAGTTGGCCGGCGTCCCGACGCCGCCGGACAGCTTCGTCGAGGTAGGCCAGCATGACCGCGCTGGTTTCAGCGGCGACACCGGCCAGAGCGATCAGTCCCACCCACACGGCGATACTCAAGTTGTAACCGAGCCCGTACAACGCCCATACGCCGCCCACAAGCGCCAGCGGCACACCCAGCATGACCATGAGGGTTTGCGCCACTGAACGGAAGGTGAAGTAGTACAGTACGAAGATGATGGCCAGCGTCAACGGCACGAAAATCGTGAGCCTTTGCCGGACCCGCTCCATGAATTCGTATTGTCCGGACCAAATCAGGGTATAACCCGCGGGCAGCTCGATTTTCTCTTTCACCACGCGCTTTAAGTCTTCCACGTAACCGCCTACGTCCCGCCCGGCCATGTCCGCATAAACATAACCGGACAACATGCCGTCCTCGTCGCGTATCATCGCCGGCCCGCTGACCATCCGTAAATCGGCGAGCTGGGCGAGGGGCACCTGGGCACCGCTGGGCGTACTGACGGTCAGACGGCCCAGTTTGTCCAGGTCATCTCGCAGTTCCCGGAGATAGCGCAGATTGACAGGATAGCGCTCGCGCCCCTCGACGGTGGTGGTGATGCTTTCCCCTCCGATGGCGGACTCGATGATCTTGCCCACATCCATGACGGTCAGCCCAAAGCGGGCGATCTCGTCGCGCTTGATCGCGAAGTCCAGGAAATAGCCGCCAGAAACCCGTTCCGCGTAAACGCTGCGGGTGCCGGGGACCGCCTTGGCGATCATCTCGATGGCTTTTCCGATCTCCTCTATCTTTTTGAGATCCGGCCCGAAGATCTTGATGCCTACGGGGGTGCGCACACCGGTGGTGAGCATGTCGATGCGCGCCTTGATCGGCATGGTCCAGGCATTGGTCACCCCGGGGAATTGCAGCGCGCGATCCATTTCGGCGATCAGGTCTTCGTAGGTCAGTCCTTCTCGCCACTGCTCCTTCGGTTTGAGCTCCACCACCACCTCCATCATGCTGAACGGGGCCGGGTCGGTGGAGGTCTCGGCACGGCCGGATTTGCCGAACACATGCTCGACTTCGGGGAATGCCATGAGTTTGCGATCCATCTGTTGCAGGAGCTGCCCGGCCTCGGTCACCGAGATGCCGGGCAATGTGGTCGGCATGTAGAGAATGGTGCCTTCGTACAATGGCGGCATGAATTCCGAACCCATGCGCTGGAACGGTACGGCGATGCTGGCCATCAACAGGAGGGCGAGTACCACCACCAGCGCCCGATAGCGCAGCGCCAGCCTCAGTATCGGGACATAAAGCGCTTGCAGGATTCGGCTGACCGGATTGCGCCGCTCCGGAATGATCCGGCCCCGAATAAAAAGGGATAGAAGAGCCGGGATCAGCGTAACGGCCAGCACCGCGCTCATGGCGATGGACAGGTTCTTGGTCAGCGCCAGAGGTTTGAATAATCGGCCTTCCTGAGCCTCCAGGGTGAACACCGGCATGAAGGCAACGGCGATCACCAGGAGCGAGGCGAAAATCGGCGGACCAACCTCCTTGGCGGAATCGATGAGGACCCGATTGCGCTCCGCCACCCCTCCACCCCGCTCCCATTCCTCCAGCCGACGGTGGGCGTTGTCCACCATGACGATGGACGCGTCCACCATATCGCCCACGGCGACGATGATGCCGCCGATGGACATGATGTTCAGGCCGACACCGAGCCAGTACATCGGGATGAACGCAATAAGGATGGCGAGAGGCAGAGTGATGATGGGAATCAAAGCGGAGCGGATATGGAGCAGAAATCCGATGATCAGTACGCTGACGACGACCAGCTCTTCGGTCAAATTCTCGGCGGCCGTTGCCACCGATTCCTTGATCAGGTCGCTGCGGTCGTAGGCGGTGACGATCCTGACACCCTTGGGGAGAGAGGGCTCGATTTCCTTGAGCTTGGCCTTGACGCGGTCGATCACCTCCAAGGCATCTTGGCCGTAGCGCATGATGACGACGCCGCCTACCGCCTCGCCCCGGCCGTTCCATTCCGCCAGCCCACGCCGCATATCCGGACCCAGGGTAACCGTGGCGACCTCGCGCAACAGGACGGGTGTTCCGTTCGGATTCACGCCTACCGCAATCTGCTCGATATCGGCGGTCGATTTGATATAACCGCGACCCCGGATCATGTATTCCACCCCGGAGAACTCCACGACACGCCCCCCCACATCGAGATTGCTCATCCGCACTTTCTCGATGATCTCATTGAGGTTGAGCCGGTACGCCAGTACCTTGGTGGGATCGAGATTGATCTGGTACTGGCGCACGAAGCCCCCCACACTGGCGACCTCGGCCACGCCGTCGACGCTCCGCAGCCAATAGCGCAGATACCAGTCCTGAAAGGAACGCAACGAACCCAGGTCTTGCTGGCCGGTTTCATCCACGAGGGCATACTGGAATACCCAACCCACCGCCGTAGCATCCGGGCCAAGCTGAGGTGTCACCCCTTCCGGCAGACGTCCCGAGAGCTGGTTGAGATATTCCAGTACACGGGAGCGCGCCCAATAGATGTCGGTGCGGTCCTTGAACAGGATGTAGACGTAGGAGTAACCGAAGTCCGAAAATCCCCGCACGACCGTCACATTGGGTGCGGACAGCAACGCGGTGATGATGGGATAGGTGATCTGGTCTTCCACCAGGTCCGGCGAGCGCCCCATCCATGGGGTATAGACGATCACCTGAGTGTCGGATAGATCCGGCAGGGCGTCGATGGGGGTGTTCCTCATGGCCCAAAAGCCGCCGGCGGCCAAGCCAAAGACCAACAGAAAGACGATAAAGCGGTTCTTGGCGCAGAACTCGATGAGTTTTTCTACCACACGGTTACCTCATGGTTCCGATCCGAAGGTTCGCGTCAGCGTTAGCTTGCCGCTCTCATCTCCGCCTTTGCTGCGGTCATGACGCCAAGGGCGGAGCGCATCAAGAGCAGCACGAGACAGGACGCGACGACGATATCGGGCCAGCCCGATCCGCTGAACCAAACCGCGCCGGCCGCGATAAAAACGGACAGATTCGATGCAATGTCGTTTCGCGAACACTCCCACACCGAACTCATATTCACGTCGTCACGGCGATGGCGCCATAGAAGGAACAGGCAAAGGGAGTTGGCGGCAAGGCCTAGAAGGCTAAAGCCGCCCATAACCTCGAACAGGGGGATGGTGGGGGCACTCAGTTTGAAAGCTATTTGAACGGCCACGGTGCAGGCGGCCAGAAAAATGAGCCCGCCTTTGAACAAGGCTACTTTGGCCTTGACGACACGCTCCCTTGAAACGGCATGAAGGCTAAGGCCATAGGTCAGCGCGTCTCCGAGATTATCGAGACTGTCGGACAACAGGGCGGATGACTTTCCATAGAAGGCAGCGGCGACGATGACCAGGAACATCGCGGCGTTGATGCCGAGAACGATCTGTAACGTTCCTCGCTGTCGTTCGCGCAGCCGATCCAAAGAACAGCCGTCATCGCAACAACCACTCATGAGAAAAAACCCCGATCGATAAAAAAGTTAATGTTTCATGCCAGGCATGCCACCGACCGCCGATTTCAACCGACTTTCGGAGTCGATGAGGAAATTCGCCGAGGTCACGACGTGTTCGCCTTCCCGAGTACCCTCCAGGACTTCCACCCAGTCTCCGCTGCGAAGCCCGATCCTGGCGTTACGCCATTCGAGCCGACCGCCGCCGAGATGGATAAAAATGATCTGCCGCTCCCCGGATTCCAGGACCGCATCCTTGGGCACGACCAATCGCATACCGAGTGGAATCTTCAGTTCCAGATTGGCGTACATGCCGGGTTTGAGCCGTTCGCCCGGATTGTCCAACTCGAAGCGAACCTTGGCGGTGCGGGTCTGCGGGTCTACCGTGGGATAGATGAAGCCAATGCGCGCCTGGAGAGAGACTTCCGGCACGTAGGACAGACTCACGCTGGCGACTTGACCGACGGAAACGAGGGGCATTTCGTACTCGTAAATGTCGCCCATGATCCAGATGCGGGACAGATCGGCGATCGTGTACAACTCATCCCCCGGCTTTGTCTGCAAGCCCTCCACCGCCATCTTGTTGATGACCGTGCCGCTGCGTGGCGCGTGGATCGGCAAGGTCGTCCATACCTTCCCCGTACGCTCCAGGTCACGGATATGGCTTTCGTGGATGTCCCAAAGCAACAGCCTGCGGCGTGACGCTTCCAACAAGGCGCTTGCACCGGCCGCAACTTCCGGGAACTCGCTTTCGCCCAAGGTTTCGATGCTGCGAAGAGCAATCAGGTACTCCTCTTGGGTAGCCACCAGTTCCGGGCTGTAAAGCGTGAACAAGACTTGGCCCCGTCTGACCGACGCTCCAGTGGTATTGACCAACAGCCGATCGATCCAGCCTTCCAGCTTGACGGTGACACGGGAGAGCTGCCGCTCGTCGACCTCCACCCTGCCCACCGTGCGGATCGTCCGCTCCAGGAGGCGCCGCGCCGCGGGCTCGAACTTGACGCCGACGGATTGCAGCCGCTCCGGGCTGATGACCAGGGAGTTTTCAGGTGCCGTCGAGGTTTGTACATGGCCTGCATGATCTTCCCCTGTCGCGGGAAGCTCCACCGCCGTTCCACAATCACCCTGAGCCGGTTTTTCCGTTCCATCGGCGGGCGATGCCTGCCGTAGGTTCGGGTGATCCGCGCGGAAGAGCAGGACCAAGGCCAAGGTGACGACCGACCCCAGGACTGCGCCGACAAGCACGTCCCGATAGCGAAAGGTCACGGCGTTTCTCCGATGATGGCTTCCAGCCGCGCCAGTGCCTTCTCGTGCTCGGTTATCTCGCCGTGAAACTCCAGTTCGTTTTCCTGAAGCGTCAGCAGGCTGTTGAGAAGGGTGAGGAAATCCACTTTGCCGACCGCATAGCTGGCCTGGGCGGAGGCCAGCGTAAGCCGGGACTGGGGAATGATGCCGTCTCTCAGCAGCCTGACGAGTTGCTCCGCCCGCTCGGCCTGCGCCACGTTGTCTTTGATCCGGGCCAACAAGTCCTGACGCAGCGCTTGCAGATCCTGAAAAACAGCCTCGCGGCTGGCGACAGCCTCGCGCACGCCTTGCCGCTGTTTGGTGGCGAAATAAAGCGGAACCTGAACGCGCAACATGACCTGGTAGCCTTCCGCATGCATGGCGGTATCGTGTTGTCCCCGTGCATCCAGTTCAAAGTCCGGATAATACTGCCGGTTCGCCAGCGCGACGGCCTGATTGCCGCGTTCGAGACCCTTCTGTTGGCCGCGCAGCAGCGGGGAGCCCTGCTCCAGCAAGGTGTTCAACTCCGTGAGCGCATGCCTCATCGGCGTGATCCGAATTTCCTGCGGGGCGCCCAAAGGATCGCTGGGCAAGCGGTTCAGGATGCGGTTGATTTCGGCATGCAGAGACTGCCTGCGCTGCTCGAGTATGGCCAAGCGGGCCAATAGACGAGATATTTCGGTCTGCGCCCGCAAGATGTCCTGCTGGGCGGCCTGTCCGACCGAATAACGTCCCTCCGCGGTTTTCGCGAAACCCTCCAGCAGAGACTTGTTCTTGGTGATGACCTGGTTGGATTTATGGATGAAACAAAGTTCGTAAAACAGCTCTTTCAAGCGCGCGATGACAGTCAACTGGGTCGCCAGATAATCCTGTTCGGTACGCTCGGCTTCGCGTGAGGCAATTTCACCCTTGAGAGCCAGTTTGCCGGGAAAGGGGATTTCCTGGCTTATCCCGTACATCGGGCCCTTCATCGGGGCTATATCGGTGTACCCGACGGCAATCTTGGGGTCCGGCAAAGTTTGCACCTGCGGAACCACCGCTCTGGCGGACTCCCATCGCTGGCGCATGGCGTGAATCTCCGGGTTATGGTCCCGCGCCTCCTGGATCAATTGCTCCAGTGACACCTGCGGGAGGTTCACCTGAGTGGCAGCGAAAACGGGCCACATCAGCCCCAACCAGAGTAATGCGGATTTCACGGCGCCTGTCCTCCGCGCTATATGCCATATCTCATCAATGAAATAACCACCTGGAGTGACGCGACAGACCTGAAAGCCCGCTTCTGCCGCGCCCCTTGGTCTTACCGATCAATTCGCACTTTCGGCCAACTGCCGGTGCGTTTTTGCCATCTCCGAGTTGGCATTCGCAATCTGCTGATAAGATCGAATAATCGCTTCACAATGAGATTGTAAGTTCAAGGCTTGTTTTCCATAAAGATAGCCCCGCGTTTTATATTGCTCGAGCAGCTTCTTGTGCTCGTCAATCTTGCTCACCGCTTCCTGGGCGGCTTGCTCATAATGCGCCGCCAGCGCTTCGTGATCGGCTCTGGTCTTGGCGCTCTGTACCGCCGCGGTCATGTCCATGGGATGAAGATTCGGTTGGGCACAACTCGCCAGCATCCCAAGGACTATAGCAACTGGCACTAATGTTTTGATCATTTTGTTCATGGCATACCTCATTGACCTATTTTAGATTGATTACCGGATTATTTATTCAAACACAACATATTATTAACTGTCCGCCTAATGTTACCTCCTTGATTTCTGCGTGATGTTCGGAAAACGGACCTGCGACCTCTGATGGCATCCGTTCAGCCCCCGGTTTTTTGCGGGCGAACGCGTTCCTCGGATAAGCCCCGATGACATAAAGCGCCGCAATGAACGAATTTGAGTTTGCCGGGTAAATCCGGCGTAACAAAGACATAGCCACTCCTCGTCGTAAAAACCTTATATCTCGAGGCTTTTAGACGGGAAGGGGCTAGTTGAGCAGACTGCAGAATCGATAGATAAGGGGGATTTCGCGCTCTCGCAGCCGGAAATCGCGTGAACGACGCGAGTAACTGCAAATCTCAAGAAGCGCGACGGATATCAGCGTCTGAAGGATAGCCATGGCTATCCAGATAACCAACTCAGGCTGGTTTTCTTTTTTCAGGACGGCATCGTCGTCGCTGCCGGAAAAGGCGTTTATACACGGATGGGCCGCACAATCCAGCAATACCGGGACACGATGACCGCCACCCTCATGCATATGGGAGGATTGGCCCGCACAATCCAGCGAGACAGGATGTTCCTCGGGTGTCACACGCCCGTTGCAGCTCACCCGCAGCAAGGACGACACCTGCAAGGCGATTAACGTCAACGCCAGAAAGCCTATCCAGCATCGACGTCTTCTGTATCTGAACAAGTTCAGCACGATTGGACAATCCCCCAGGCCCGCTTGCATGCTGATCCAGACAGCCAGATATGTCAAGTCGTATACAATTGTAAGGTCACCGCGGTGTCACTTGCATTTATGGATTTTCGCTGTCGGGATAACGCTCATGTCAGCCAGCTCAATCGACGGAATGGCTAGGATATCTGGCCCCCCATGCTCATGAAAAACCGGGATGTCCGCTCAGGCACGGGAGAAGCGGGTTCGTCCTCCATCCGAATCGCACAATCCTGCGCTGAAGACCCCCGCGAAGCCGTGCGTGAATTCCATGCGGGCGTCGCGTCCCAACAGCCGGCACTCGTGACGTTCTTTTGCTCCAGCGAATACGATCTCGATGCGATCGCCGCTGAAATACGCCGCCTGTTCGCCGGAATCCCCGTCGTCGGCTGCACCACGGCGGGAGAAATCGGACCGGCCGGCTACCGCGACCACAGCCTGGCGGGCGCGAGCTTCCATGCGGTGGCGGACATCCTGACCGGTCTGCGGCAATTCGACGGAGCCAGAGCTTATGCCCTGGCGCAAGCACTCCTGCAACGGCTCGAGGTTTCGGCCCCAGGGGCGCGTCCGGAGAACGGTTTCGCCCTCTTGATGATCGATGGCCTGTCGGTTCGCGGGGAAGAGGTCGCCCATGTGTTGCAGGACGCTCTGGGCAAACTTCCGCTGATCGGCGGGGCGGCCGGCGACGGCATGAAGTTCGCGAAGACCCAGGTCTATTTCGACGGCCATTTCGACACCGACGCCGCGGTTCTGACGCTTTTCAGCACGCCCTCGCCTTTCCAAGCGTTCACGACCGAACACTTCGCCGTCACCGACGAACGGGTGGTGGTCACCGAAGCCGACACCGCCCACCGCATCGTCCGGGAAATCAACGGACGGCCGGCGCTCCGGGAACATGCGCGGCTGATCGGCGGCACCGACGGCGTCGCGGCATTTCCGGGCCATGGCGACACCGGCGACCTCCTGATCCGCTCCGCCGACCGGGCGCTGTACGCAGCCAAGCATGCCGGCCGCAATCAGGTGAAGTGCTATGCCGGCAACGGATCAGGCGACTCCGCATGGGCAGCATCGCACTCGAAGGCCTGAGCAAAACCTACCCGGGCGGCTTCCCCGCGCTGTCGGACCTGAGCCTCGACATCGCCGGCGGCGAACTCCTCGTCGTCGTCGGGCCCTCGGGCTGCGGCAAATCCACGCTGCTGCGGCTCATCGCCGGGCTGGACCGCCCCACCGCCGGTTCGATCCGGATCGGCGGCACCAACGTGAACACGCTCTCCCCGGCGGCGCGCAATGTCGCCATGGTGTTCCAGGATTACGCGCTCTATCCCAACATGACGGTGCGCGGCAACCTCGAATTTCCGCTGAAGATGCGCCGCATGGGCCGCGCCGAACGCCGGCGCCGGATCGAGCAGGTGGCCGCGATGCTCGAACTTGCGCCGCTCCTCGACCGCAGCCCCGCCCAGCTCTCCGGCGGCCAGCGCCAGCGCGTGGCGATGGGACGGGCGCTGGTCCGCGAGCCCGCGGTGTTCCTGCTCGACGAGCCCCTCGCCAACCTGGACGCCCGCCTGCGCGTGCAGGTTCGCGCCGAAATCGCCGAACTGCAGCGGCGGACCGGGACGACCATGATCTATGTCACCCACGACCAGGTCGAAGCCATGACGCTGGGCCGGCGCATCGCGGTCCTGGACCGCGGCCGGCTGCAACAGGCCGCCTCGCCCCGCGATCTCTATGCGCACCCCGCCAACACTTTCGTCGCCGGCTTCATCGGCAGCCCACCCATGAACCTCCTGCCGGTCCGGCTCGAGCACTCCGGCCGGATCGTCCTCCCCACATTCGGCGGCTGCCCGCTGCCGGGAAGAACGGAGGCGCCGAAACAGACGGCCGTCGCCGGCATCCGGCCGGAAGCTGTCCGGCTGGCGGAACAATCGTCCGAGGGGATCGCCGCCCGCGTCCAGGAGGTGGAATATCTCGGCCATGAAACATTGCTGCATTTCGCCCATGAAGCGGGACCGGCCTGCCTCATCGCCCGCCTCCCCGGCCTGCAGCCCTTTGCCCGGGGCGATGCCGTCCGCCTCAGGATGGCGCCGGAAGACTGGCATTTTTTCGACGGGGCCGGTCAGGCGCTGGGCTGACCCCTGCGCGCTTCCAGTACCTTAAGCTCCTCGAGGGAATTCGCATTCGCGAACAGCTCCGGCACGTCGCTGTAGTCGGTCCGGTGGGTCCGGTGCCGGGCCAGCCAGGCTTCGACCCTGCGCTCCCCCGAAGCCAGAAATGCCTGGAGATCGGCCAGCAGGGACCGCCGCGCGATGAGGAATACCGGATGCAGGCGCTCGCCATCGTGCGCCACCGCGATGTCGCAGTCCGACGTTGCCTGATCCTCGGCCAGGCGTTTCAACATGCAGCCGGTGACCAGCGGCGTATCACAAGGCACGGTCAGAACGAATTCCGTGTCGGCCCAGGCCATTGCGCTCAAGAGTCCCGCCAGCGGCCCCTCGAATTCCCCGCTCGCGTCGGCGATCACCGGGCAGCCGAAGCCGGCGTAAATTTCCCGGCTACGGTTGGCGCTGACCACCACCTGCCCTGCCACCGCCCGCAAGGCATCCAGCGCATAAACCACCAGCGGCCTGCCCCGGAACGGCACCAGGCCCTTGTCGCGGCCGCCCATGCGGCTTCCTCTTCCGCCGGCCAGCACGCATCCGGTAATCTTGGGGGAAGGGTATTTCACGGCGCAAATCCTGACGATGATCGAAAAACCAATGCGGCACCTGCCCCTCCTGGCGGTAGCGGTCTTGTCCGCCTGCGCCTCGAAGCCGGCGGACTGGCGCGCGGACTATTACGAAGTGGAAACCGCCAAACCGTACGCCGACGTGATGGCCGAGCTGGAGCTGGCGATCACCGAGCAGAATTTCCGGATCACCGGCCACAACAAGATCGGCAGTGTGATACGCCAGCGGGATCAGATAGACTTTCCCGATTATGACACGCTGCAATTCTGTAACCTGACCCTGGCCCGGCAGATGCTCGAAATCGAGCCGGCGGCGGTGGCCTGGATGCCCTGCAACGTCGCCGTCCGCTTCGAGGGCGGCCGCACACGGATCACGGCGCATCTCTTGCCCGAAACCACCCGAAACCCGCCCCTCGACGATTTCGCCAGGGGCATGAACGAAAAACTCAAGAAAATCGTCGACTTTGCCGCCGAGAATTAGTTTCCTCTCCTCTCACCGATCCGACACGACCATGAAGAAAACCTTCCCTGCCAGAACGACCCGGCCCGTTGCACTGACCCTGCTGCTGGCGGGTCTGGCTGCCTGTGATCCCCAACCGGTGCAGCCGACGGTCCAGTCCTCCGCCGCTTCCGAGCAGCCCGCCGCCTCCCAGGGCACCGGAGATTTCCCGACGCTGACGCGGGTCGAATACGTTCTGCAGTGCATGCAGGAACACGGCGGTCAAAACTACGACAACATGTACCACTGCGCCTGCGCCGTCGACGTCGTCGCCAAGGCGATGACCCCCGACGAATACGACCAGGCCGTGACCTTCACCAACCTGTTCGGCATGGGGGGCGAACGCGGCGCCGTGTTCCGCGATCCGCCGCAATCCGAACAGCTGCGCAAGAAACTCAAGGACGCCAAGGCAGCCGCGAACGACACCTGTTTCCCAAAGACGCCGGGGAGCGCCGGGGGCCAGAGGGGAGGATAACCGGGAGGACGTGCCCGGGGGTCTGTCCCAAACATCGATGATGCGCAGGCCGTCCATCTCTCCGACCAGGTCCGTCTTGGATAGACGCCCAGAGGCCAGTGGCCACAAGGGGTCGTCTTCAAATACCCCGGATTCCGTGTTCATGACCGATGCCGGACGTAAGCCGTCGGGGAGCTGACCTGCGGCACCGGAAAAGGCCGGCCGTGGCGGGCGTGTCCAGGTCCGGTTCCATGAGGCGCCGGGCCAGGACGCGTTTTCTGACCATTGATGCCCAGAGCTTCAAGAACACCGACGGCGCCGGTCGGAAAGGCTGCGACGCCGGCAAAGAGGTTTCGGCCATCGAGCGTCATCCTGCGGTGGATGCCCAAGGGTTGCCGCATGCCATCGCGATGACGACGGCGGAGGTGACCGATCGCCAAGGCGCGCTACAGGCGATGGACCGCTGTGCGGCCAACCCGATCCAGGTCGGGAACGTATCGGTGGATCGCGGCCATACGGGACGACCGTTTGCCGAGGCGGTCGGGGGTGCCCCTGCCGGTCATGCCTCCGCGGGTCCGCTGCGACCGACGGCTAGTCCGGCAACAGGGAAAAGCTCATTCCGCCGCCGTTGCGCCCCAGATCGAGGAACAAGCGGCCGCCGGACCGATGATAATGCGACGCGGCCTCCAGCGACTGAATGAAGTGCTCGGCGGTCGGCCCCGGCCGGCAGCGCCCGGCATCGGACCGGGTGACGGCGATCACGATCCGGTCGCCGTGGGTCTCATAGATGCCCTCGCCCTTGAGGCATTCGGCCGAAAACTTGAGCCAGCCGTTGGCGAGCAATTGCAAGGTGTATTTTTCCGGTTTGGACACCAGATGCATCTTGCCGTGCTGATCCCAGGACTCCCATCGCCACAGCGGAACGCCGGGCACCGGGGATACCTCCCGACGGTCGGTGGCAAGCGGCTCCGGCGACTTCTGCACGACCGGCCTGGCCGGTTTGGCGGGTACGGGCTGCGGCGCGGACGCTACCGGCGGCTTGCCGGCACAGCCCGCCAAGCACAGCAATATCAGGGAAACGACCGGCCACCGGCCGAACCGATCCGCCCGACGACGGAAACCCCGCGCCGTCATCGCCCCTTTTCAACCCCCCGTGACGTTCATGTGGCGCAGGATCACCGGTCGGGCGGCCAGATCGAAGTCGTGGCGCTCCGGCTTCCGGCTCATGGCCTCCGCGATCACCCCCTTGAGTCGCTCGACATCGCCGGGATGAGCCCGCACGACCCGCTTGAGGTCCACGGAATGCTCGTTGCCCAGGCAGAGCAGCAGCCTCCCTTCCGCGGTGAGCCGCACCCGGTTGCAACTGCCACAGAAATTGTGCGAGTGGGGAGAGATGAAGCCGACCCGGGTGTCGGTCCCGGCGATCCGGAAATAGCGCGACGGCCCGCCGGTGGTTTCGGGGGTCGGCAGCAGGCTGAAGTGCATCTCCAGATCACTCCGGATGGCGTCGCTCGAATAGTAGCCTTCCAGGCGGTCGCGGCCATCGACCCATCCCAGGGGCATCTCCTCGATGAAGCTGATGTCGACGCCCTTGTCCACGGCAAAACCGACCAGATCCGCCACCTCGTCGTGATTGCGGTTCTTCAGGATCACGGCATTGAGCTTGATCCGCTCGAAGCCGGCCGCCACCGCGGCGTCGATGCCCCGCAGGACCATGGCCAGATCGCCCACGCGGGTCAGCGCCCGGAACCGCTCGGGTCGAAGCGAATCCAGGCTGATGTTGATGCGGCGCACCCCACAGTCCTTGAGCTCGGCGGCGGACTGCGCCAGCCGCATGCCATTGGTGGTCACCACCAGTTCGCGCAGCCCCTCGAGCCGTCCGAGCCGCCGCAACAGGTCGAGGGCGCCCTTGCGCACCAGCGGCTCACCGCCGGTGATACGGATCTTGTCGACCCCCAGCGCCACGAACGCGGCGGCGAGGGTGTGAATCTCCTCCAGCGTGAGAATCTGCGCGCGTGGCAGGAAATCCATCTCCTCGCTCATGCAGTACACGCAGCGCAGATCGCAGCGGTCGGTGATCGAAATGCGCAGATAGTTGACGCGGCGGCCGAAGCGGTCGATCAGACCGGAGGGTGGCGCGGAAGTGCTGGCCATGGGAACGAGCGAAACGGTCATGCCGCGTATTCTCCCATCGTTGACCGCGCCTTGAAAGCTCCGGTAGCGGCCGGAAGCTTGCACAGGGCGGATTCGCGTTCCGGCGAACCCTCTCGCGGACACATTCAGCCGCCGGCCTCCGCCTCGGGACGATCCGGCGCCGGCCAGTCGAGATGGAAGAAACGGCCCCGCGGCCGGTCGGTGCGTTCGTAGGTATGAGCGCCGAAATAGTCGCGCTGGGCCTGCAACAGGTTGGCGGGAAGGCTGGCGCTGCGGTAGCCGTCGAAATACGCCAGGGCCGAACCGAAAGCCGGGACCGGCAGCCCGTTGCGGACGGCGAGCGCCACGATTTCCCGCCAGTGGCCCTGGCCGCGATGGAGAGCATCGCGGAAATAGGGATCGAGCATCAGGTTCGACAACGCGGCATCCCGACCATAAGCGTCGGTGATCTTTTGCAGGAAACGGGCGCGGATGATACAGCCGCCCCGCCAGATGCGGGCGATGGTGGCAAAGTCCAGTTGCCAACCATAGGTTTTCTGGGCCTGGGCCATGAGTTGGAAACCTTGGGCATAGGCGCAGATCTTGGCGCAGTACAGGGCATCCCGGACCGCCTCGACCAGGTGAACGGTATCGGCCTCCAACCGGACCTCCGGGCCTTGCAGGACGACGCTCGCGGCCACCCGCTCCTCCTTGAGGGCCGACAGCGCCCGGGCGAAGACCGCCTCGGCGATGGCGTTGGCCGGTACGCCCTGCTCCAGCGCACTGGCCGCGGTCCATTGGCCGGTGCCTTTCTGCCCCGCCGCATCCAGGACCTTGTCGACCAGGAATCCGTCGCCGGACGGGTCCTGCTGCTGCAGGATGTCGCTGGTGATCTCGATCAGATAGCTCGAAAGCTCGCCTTCGTTCCAGTCCCGGAAAATGGATGCGATGGCACCGGACTCCAGACCGCCCAGGTGCTTCAGCAGCCAATAGCCTTCCGAGATCAGCTGCATGTCGATGTATTCGATGCCGTTGTGCACCATCTTCACATAGTGCCCGGCGCCGTTCGGTCCGATCAGGGCCGTGCAGGGCTCGCCGCCGGTCACGGGACGACCGGGCGCCGCCCCCTCCAGCGGCTTCCCGGTGGCCGGATCGACCTTGGCGGCGATCGCTTGCCAGACCGGCTCCAGCAAACGCCAGCTTTCCGCACTGCCGCCCGGCATCAAGGAGGGCCCGAAGCGGGCGCCGATTTCTCCGCCGGAGACGCCGGAACCGATGAAGCGGATCCCGGCGGCATCCAGTTCCCGCTCCCGCCGGATCGTGTCCAGCCAATGGGCATTGCCGCCATCGACGACGAGATCGCCCGGGTCCAGCAGCGGCAGCAGCTGGCCGATCACGGCATCGGTTCCCGCACCGGCTTTCACCAAGAGGATGATGCGCCGCGGCCTTGCGATGGCCTGCACGAATTCCGCCAATTCGGCGCAGGGACGAATGCGTACCCGTGACGGCTCCGCGCGTTCGCAATGGGCCATGAATTCCTGGGTACGCTGGTAGTTGCGGTTGTAAACCGCGATCGTATAGCCATGATCGGCGATGTTGAGGGCCAGATTCTGGCCCATCACGGCCAGGCCGATGAGTCCGACGTCAGCATTCCCGTTCTTCATCACGACAAGCTCCGAAAGGCAAGATTCGGAAGTCACCTTAGAACGCTTTGCGCGGCGAGTAAAGGCGGGAACCTCCCCGGTTTTTGCGCTGTCTGAAAAAAAGTCGGCACATGCACTACTATACGGCTGCGACTTTCTCAACAAGGACTCCGGTCATGAAGCTGCGTTCGCTCTCCCTGGCCATTGCCATCGCAAGCTCTTACCCCGCGTTCGCCGACCGGGCCGAACCGGCGCGGTATCGGCCGGTCGCGCCGCTGAACACGGCAGGCGTCCCGCAGAGCGGTTTTCTCGGCAGTGGCAGCCGGCCTTTCGAACTCGAGGTCCCCACCGTAGTGGCGGACCTCACTCCTGAAAACCCCGGCGAGTTCAAGACCGGCACGGTATATTCGCTGCCCATCCCCGTCACGCCGTCGTTGTCGTACTGGGAATCGGTCGCGGGCGGTCATGCCAGCCGTATCCGGATATCGACGGCAAATGCGGTGGGGCTCCGGCTGCACCTGGTTTTCGGCAGTGTTCCGCCCTCCCTCGAATTGCGCCTTCAGGGCAGCGAGGACGTGACCCTGCCGGCGCCGATCGCCAGCACGGAGATTCATGGAAATGAGCTTTGGTTGCCCGTCACCCGGGGAAGCGACGCCGATCTGGAAATTTTCGTCGGTGCCGACGTTTCCCCCGAGGCACTCGACCTGCGGCTGGACAAAATCAATCTCATCCTGGTGGACACCAGCGGGGCGAGCACTTCGGGCTTCAGCGCCCAAAGTGCAGGACTCGCCCAATACAAGGAATACGATCTCGCCTGCTGGTCGAACGATCCGGCGTATCCTGCGCTGCAGACCGCGGCGGCCGCCACCGCCAACATCCATTTTTTGAGAAAGGGCTCTTCTTATCTCTGCAGCGGCACCCTCCTCAGAGACAAGGGCGATACCCAGACCCCCTGGTTCGCCACAGCCAACCACTGCCTGCCGGATCAGACCGTCGCCGATACCGCATCCTTCGAATGGTTCTGGCAGGCGATAGACTGCAACGCCTACGCCACCGATCCGCGCTACGGCCAGACCTTCGGCGGCGCACAACTGCTTTGGACTGAGTTCAACCGGGAGCCTTCGTTTCTCAGGCTTCGGAATCCCCCCCCGGCAGACGTCTATCTCTCCGGCTGGGATACGGCCATCCATGTCGGGGATGCCGTATGGGGCGTGCATCACCCGCGTGGCGACCACACCATGGTCAGCAAAGGCAAGGTCACGGCGCTGCAGAAGACGTTCACCGACAGCGGCCAGGGGGGAACCCACCTGCTGGACGAAGTGCAATATACCTACGGCGGTACCGAAGGCGGCAGCAGCGGCTCCGGTCTGTTTGCCGTCTCCGGCGGTAATGCGTATTGGAAAGGCTCGCTGTTCGGCGGCTCGGAGAACGACTACCAGGACAGTGTGTACAGCCATTTCGCCGGGTATTACGAGCAGATCAAGCCCTGGCTCACGTCCTGCGCCCTGCCCTGGGGCGGCAGCATCCCGGGCGGCCAAAGCGTCACCGCCTATCAGAAACCCACTGCCACACAATGCGCTGCCGTGGCCGAAGTTCGGACCTGCACCGACGGCCAGCTCAGCGGAAGCCATACCTACGAAACCTGTACCTACGTGGCAGGAGCATCCTGTACCCTGCCTTGGGGCGGCAGCCTGGAAGACGGGCGGAGCGTCACCGCCTATCAGATCGACAAAGCCGTTAACTGCGCATCGGTCGCCGAGGTCCGGCGATGTTCGGACGGCAGCCTCAGCGGCAGCTATGAGCATCAGACCTGCACGAATTCCGCCGACTCCGCCTCCATGACCGTCGTTCATCCTGCCGGCGGCGAAACCTTCACGGCGGGAGAAGTCGTGCCGGTCCAGTGGCAACTGACCGGCTACGGCTCCAAAGCGAAAGTGAACATCGCGTTGTCCAAGAACGGCGGAGCGAAATGGAGTCTCTTGAAGTCCGGCGCCCGGAACAGCGGGAGCTGGAACTGGAAGGTCAGGAAAAGCCAGGCGACGTCTCAGGCGCTGATCCGGGTCTGCCTGCCCATGACCCGGAAAACCCCGGCCATTTGCGATGTCAGCGATGCCGTGTTTACGGTCCAAAAGTGAACCGGTCCGTCCCCCAAGGATTTCCCCAGTGTTTCAACCCTTGAAAGCTCGCCGCCTTGCCCCCCACAATTCCCGGGCATTCCTCCGAGCCCGCCTGTCTTTGGCAAGGAACGCGTGAGATGAGCACCCAATCCGGACTATTTCCGAACAGCACCGCATTTTCCGAGGACAACGCCGGCTTCGTCGAGGCGCTGTATGAACAATACCTGCGCGATCCGGAAACCGTGGCGCCGGACTGGCGCGAGAAGTTCCGCGCCTTCCGCGAAGGCAGGCCGGCCGAGCGGGCGATCCCCCCCCTCACCGTCGACGTCGACCGCGCCGTGCGCAAACAGGCGGCGGTGGACCGACTGATCGACCAGTACCGCACCCACGGCCATCTGTCGGCGGACAACAACCCCCTCAAGCCGGCTTCGCCTTCGCGCGACCTGGAGCCGGCCCGCTACGGCCTCGATGCCACCGACATGGACGCCGTTTTCTATCTGGACATTCTTCAGAGCGATGAGAAATTGCCGCTGAGAGACATCCTGGATACCCTGCAGGCGACCTACTGTCGGCACGTGGGCGTGGAATACATGCATATCATGGACTCCGAGATCCGGGAGTGGCTGCGGCGGAAATTGGAAGGATCGCGCGCCCAAGGCGATTTCGACACGGAACAGAAGCGGGAGCTGCTGCGCCTGCTCACCGCGGCCGAGGGCATCGAGAAACACCTGCACCGGAAATACGTGGGTCAGAAGCGGTTCTCGCTGGAAGGCGCCGAAAGCCTGATTCCGCTGCTCGATGAACTGATCCAGCGCTGCGGTGCCAAGGGCACGCGGGAAGTCGTGCTCGGCATGGCGCACCGGGGCCGCCTCAACGTCCTGATCAACATCCTCGGCAAGAAACCCGAACTGCTGTTCCGCGAATTCGAGGGCACCGAGAGTCACGAAGGCGGCTCAGGCGACGTCAAGTATCACCTGGGGTTCTCCTCCGATGTGGCAAGCCCCGGCGGTCCGGTCCATCTGACCCTGGCGTTCAATCCCTCGCATTTGGAAATCATCGATCCCGTGGTCGAGGGATCGGTGCGGGCGCGCCAGGACCGGCTCGCCGGGGATGCCGAGGCCGCGGTGGTGCCGGTACTCATTCACGGCGACGCCGCTTTCGCCGGCCAGGGCGTGGTCATGGAAACCCTCAACATGGCGGAAACCCGGGCCTATACCACCGGCGGCACGATCCACATCGTCATCAACAACCAGATCGGCTTCACCACCAGCAATCCTTTCGACGCCCGCTCCACCCTGTACTGCACCGATGTCGCCAACATGATCCAGGCACCGGTGTTCCACGTGAACGGCGACGATCCGGAAGCCGTTCTTTACGTCACCCGGCTGGCCGTCGACTACCGTATGAAATTCCGCCGTGACGTCGTGATCGACCTGCTCTGCTACCGCCGCCACGGGCACAACGAAGCGGACGAACCGGCGGTCACCCAGCCGTTGATGTATCGCTTCATCCGCCGGCATCCGCCGGTCCGGGCTCTGTACGCCGAACGGCTCATCGCGGAAGGCATCGTCACCCCGGACGAGCCGGCGCGGATGGAGCAGGACTACCAGGACGCTCTCGCCCGCGGCGAACCGGTGTCCAGACCGCTGCTCGGCGACTCCGCCGGCTATGTCAAGACCCGCTGGGACCGCTACCGGGACACCGATTGGACTGCAGCGGCAGAGACCGGCTTGCCGATGGCGGACCTCGCCGCCATTGCGGAACGGATGACGGCGCTGCCCGCCGGCTTCGAAGCACACGCCCGGGTCGAAGCGATCCATACCGCGCGCCGGCGGATGGCGGCGGGCGAACTTCCCGCCGACTGGGGCTTCGGCGAAACCCTCGCTTACGCCTCCCTGCTGTGGGAAGGCCGCAACGTCCGACTGACGGGCCAGGACGTCGGACGCGGCACTTTTTTCCACCGCCATGCCATCGTCCACGACCAGCGGACCGGAGAGGTTTGCGCCCCGCTCCAGCACCTCAGGGCGGGCCAGGGCAGGTTCGACATCTACGATTCGCTGTTGTCCGAGGAGGGCGTGCTAGGATTCGAATACGGTTACAGCAGCTCGGAACCCGACACGCTGGTGATCTGGGAGGCCCAGTTCGGCGACTTTGCCAACAACGCGCAGGTGGTGATCGACCAATTCATTTCCTCCGGCGAAACCAAGTGGGGACGCCTGAGCGGGCTGACGCTGCTGCTGCCGCACGGCTACGAAGGACAAGGCCCCGAACATTCTTCCGCCCGTCTGGAACGCTATCTCCAGCTCTGCGCCGGCGACAATATCCAGGTCTGCGTGCCGACCACCCCGGCTCAGATTTTCCACCTCCTGCGGCGCCAGCTGCTGCGTCCTTACCGCAGACCGCTGATCGTCCTGACACCCAAGAGCCTGCTACGCCACAAGCTGGCCACCTCCAGCCTCTCCGAGTTCGCCCAGGGTCGTTTCCGCTGCGTGATCGATGAAACCGACCGGCATGAGCCGGCCCGCATCACCCGCTTGGTGCTGTGCGCCGGCAAGGTCTATTACGACCTGCTGGAAACCCGGCGGCGGTACCAGACGAACCATGTCGCCCTGGTCCGTATCGAGCAGCTCTATCCCTTCCCGCGGAAGGACTTTCTGGCGATGCTGAAACGCTATCCCAATCTGCAGGAACTGATCTGGTGCCAGGAAGAGCCGGAAAACCAGGGGGCCTGGCATCAAATCAAACACCGTTTCCCTGGCATTCTGGACCGTCCCTTCGACATCGGCTATGCCGGTCCGCCGATGTCCGCCTCTCCGGCGGTCGGTCATTTCCGCCAGCATATCGAACAGCAGAAAATGCTGGTGGAACGCGCCCTCGTTCTTCCTGTCACTCCCACTGCCACGACGGAAATAGCCCATGCGCATCGAAATCAGTGTGCCTCCTCTGCCTGAGTCCGTCAGCGACGCCAAGTTGCTGGACTGGCACAAGAACGTCGGCGAGACCGTGGGCAAGGGCGAAAACCTGGTCGACCTCGAAACCGACAAGGTGGTGTTGGAAGTTCCGGCTCCGGAGGACGGCGTGGTGGTGGAGGTGCGGGGCGGCAAGGGCGATGTCGTGGTCAGCGGACAGCCGATCGCCGTGATCGACACGTCGGTTCGGCCCGCCGCACCCGCCGCCAGCGCGGCGACGGAGAAACCTGCGCCGGTGCTGAGCCCGGCGGTACGCCGCCTGGTCGCTGAACATGCCCTCGATCCGGCGGCGATTCCGGCCAGTGGACGCGAAGGACGGCTGACCAAACAGGACGTGCTGGACTTCCTGGAAACCAGACCCGCTGCGGAGAAGGCACGCCTGCCAGCCGGAGGGCGAAGCGAACGCCGGGTACCGATGAGCCGACTGCGCGCCAGGATCGCCGAACGCATGCTGGAAGCCCAGCATCGGACCGCCACCCTGACCACCTTCAACGAGGTCAATCTGCAGAAGGTGTTCGACATCCGCAACGCACACAAGGCCCGTTTCGAGCAGCAGCACGGCATCAAGCTCGGCTTCATGTCGTTCTTCGTCAAGGCCTCGGTGGAAGCGCTGCGCCGATTTCCCATCGTTAACGCTTCCCTCGAAGGCGAGGAAATCGTCTACCACGACTATTACGACATCGGCATCGCCGTTTCCACGGACCGCGGGCTGGTCGTACCGATCCTGCGCGATGCCGACCGGACCGATTTCGCCGGGATCGAGAAAGCGATCGCAGAATTCGGGCAGAAAGCGCGCAGTGGCAAGCTGAGCCTGGACGAACTCAGCGGCGGGACCTTCACCATCACCAACGGCGGCATATTCGGCTCCATGCTGTCGACTCCGATCCTCAATCCGCCGCAGAGCGCCATCCTCGGCATGCATGCCATCAAGGAACGGCCGGTGGTGGAAGACGGCCAGATCGTGATCCGGCCCATGATCTATCTGGCACTGTCCTACGACCACCGACTCATCGACGGCCGTGATGCCGTCTCGTTCCTCTTTACCATCAAGGAACTGCTCGAAGACCCCGTCCGCCTCATGCTCGCGGTGTGAGCTCCAGCAGGGATGCCGGCCCCGCAGGACGGTCAGACGGTTTTCTTGAGCGCCTCCAGCAGTTCCGCCTGAGCGTCGCAATGGTGGACGTCGGGCAGCCGCTCGTAGCTTCCATCCGAGCGCAGCTGCCAGGTCTGGCAATCGTCTCTCAAATAAAGCTCGAGATCATTGCGTACCCGCTCGGCCAGCTTCTTGTTTTCGATGGGAAAGCAGGTTTCCACCCGGCGAAACATGTTGCGCGCCATGAAATCCGCGCTCGCCGCATAGACCTCGGGTTCTCCCCCGTTTTCGAAGCAGTACACGCGGCTGTGTTCGAGGAACCTGCCGACGATGGAACGCACCTCGATGTTCTCCGAAACACCGGGAATACCAGGCCGCAAGCAGCAGATGCCACGGACGATCAGCCTGACCTGTACCCCAGCGCACGAGGCACGATAAAGCGCGCGAATCAGCTTGGGCTCGACCAGGGAATTGATCTTGATGACGATCCGCGCCGGCTTTCCCTCCTTCGCATGCTCGATTTCCCGCTCGATCTTGCGGATCAGGGTCTTGTGGAGAGTGAAAGGTGACTGCAAGAGCTTGTGCAGCTTGCCCATCTTGCCCAGACTGGTGAGCTGGACGAACACTCGCTGCACGTCCTCACCCAGCGCCTTGTCGGAAGTCATCAGGCCGTAGTCGGTGTACATCCGGGCGGTACGGGGGTGGTAATTGCCAGTGCCCAGATGGGTGTAGTACCGCAGCGAACGCCCTTCCCGGCGCAGAATCAGCAGGATCTTGGCGTGGGTCTTGTAGCCGACGATGCCATAGACCACCTGGACCCCGGCATCCTGCAGGCGGGTGGCGAGTGAAATATTGGCACGCTCGTCGAACCGCGCCAGGAGCTCGACCACGACGGTCACCTCCTTGCCAGCCCGCGCGGCCCGCGCCAGTGCATCAACGATGGGTGAATCCGGTCCGGTGCGATACAGCGTCTGCTTGATGGCTACCACCTGCGGATCGTCGGCGGCCTGGCGGATCAGGTCGATGACAGGGATGAAGGACTCGTAAGGATGGTGCAGCAGGATGTCCTGCCGGCGCAGGACCTCGAAGAAATCCTGGTGGCCCGTGAGCTGCGCCGGCCAGCCCGGCGTGAAGGGCGGATATTTGAGGTCCGGACGGTCGACCAGATCGTAGATCTCGCGGGCCCGGCTCAGATTGACCGGACCGTCCACCCGGTACAGGCGGTCCTCGCCGAGACCGAACTGGCTCAGCAGGAACTCGATGACTGCGTCCGGGCAATTGTCGGCCACCTCCAGCCGTACCTCGTCGCCGTAGTTGCGGCTCGCCAGTTCGCCTTCGACCGCCTGCAGCAGATCGTCGATTTCCTCCTCGTCCAGAAACAGATCGCTGTTGCGGGTCACCCGGAACTGGTAGCACCCTTTCACCTTCATGCCATGAAACAGGTCATCGACGAAGGCGTGGATGACGGAGGAAAGGAATACGAAATCGTGGAGCCGGCCGCTGGTCACACTCTTCGGCAACTGGATGATGCGCGGCAGCGCCCGCGGCGCCTGCAGGATGGCGAGATGGATGTTGCGGCCGAAGGCATCCTTACCGGCAAGGGAGATGATGAAATTGAGGGCTTTGTTGAGGGGACGCGGAAACGGATGGGTCGGATCCAGCCCGATCGGGCTGAGAATCGGCGCCAGCTCCTCCTCGAAGTAGCGCCGCAGCCATTTATGCTGGGCATCAGTCCAGTCGGAACGGCGGATGAAGCGGATGCCTTCGGCTTCCAGCGCGGGCAGCAGTTCCTGATTGAGCACGTGATACTGCTCGGCGACCAGCTCGTGGGCGCGTTCGCTGATGGCGGCGAGGACTTCCTGCGGCGTCATGCCATCCGGTTCGGTTTGCGCCGCCCCGAGTTCAGATTTTTGCAGCAGACCGGCGACCCTGATTTCGAAGAACTCATCCATATTGGAACAGGCGATACTCAGGAAATTGAGCCGTTCCAGCAGCGGCGTCCGTACATCCTTGGCCTGGTCCAGTACCCGGCGGTTGAACTCCAGCAGGCTGAGTTCACGGTTCAGGAAGCATCGCGAATCATCCAGACCGACGTCCGCCGAGGAAATCTCCGCCGTTTCGGCGGAGCCCGTGCCGGCAGAGACCTCATCGCGCCCTTTTTCCATGTCACCCACCATGAATTTGGCGGCCCTGACCATGCGCAGTGCCTTCTGCCGGCTCAGGCCCGGAATCTTGGTGAGCCGGCCGACGTCGGCGTCGGCGAGCTCCTCGACCGAAAAGATCCCGTGCTCCGCCAGCATGATCCGTGTCGACTTGCTGATGCCTTTGACTTTACTGATGACCAAACGTCCCCCCTCCTTCTCCGTTCTATTGCCTTCCACGGTCTCCATCAATCGAACAGTTTCAGATACTCCTCATAGCCGGCCTCCGCCAGTTCCTCCTTGGGGATGAAGCGCAAGGCGCCGGAATTGATGCAATAGCGTTTGCCGGTCGGCGCCGGCCCGTCGTCGAAGACATGTCCCAGATGGGAATCTCCATATCTGCTGCGTACTTCGGTCCGGACCATCAGGTGGGAGTGGTCGGTCAACGTGACGATGTGATCGGGCTCCAGCGGCCGGGTGAAACTCGGCCAGCCCGTTCCCGAATCGAATTTATCGGCCGAGCTGAACAACGGCTCACCCGACACGATATCCACGTAGATGCCTTCCCGATGGTTGTCCCAGTACGGATTGGCGAATGGTCGTTCGGTGCCGTTTCCCCGGCAGATCGCATATTGTTCCTCGCTCAGCCGTTCTTTGATCTCTTCCTCCGTCGGCCTCCTGAAGTTCTTTCGGTCCCAGCCCATAGCCGTATCTCCGTCGAAATCTCTAAGAAAATCAATTATTGAACATTGGCGTTCCGGCTTCCATCCGCTACAATCCGCGCCCTTCACAGGTGTCGACCGGCGGCCTGGCCGGTCGGTGAAACGGGAAGCCGGTGCGGATACCTTGTCCCAATCCGGCGCTGCCCCCGCAACGGTGATTGAGCCGAAACGTACCAAACGTTCCGAGGCGGATTCCTCAAGCCACTGCGCGCCTGCGCGGGAAGGCGGAACACCGCCCGGCGTCATGCCGCTCATCAGCCCGGAGACCGGCCTGCGATGACATGAAGACCCCGCGGAGGGCGAGGGTCGCATCCCGCATTTGCCGGTAGGTTCCCCACCGGCTCGGGCCGGCCTTTCGACCTCCGCGGAACCGTTGACGCCATGCGGGTGTGCATGGCCATCCCATGCAGAGGTCCATCGTGAAATCCCGGCTCTTCCGCCTTTCCCTGACGGCGCTCGGCGCCACCCTTTCCCTTGACACACCGGCCATCGACAGCGATCCCGCGGAACTCGACACCGTGGTGGTCACGGCCACCCGCACCGAAACGCCGAGCCGGCAGGTCGGCAGCTCCGTGACCGTCCTGACCGCCGAGGACATCAAGGAGCGGGGCGTCTATTCGGTCGACCAGATCCTGCGCATCGTTCCCGGTCTCGACATGGCCCAGAGCGGCGGTCCGGGACGGGAAACCTCGGTGTTCCTGCGCGGCGCCAACTCCGGCCAGACCATCGTCCTGATCGACTGGACCGAAATGAACGACCCCTCGTCGGCCAACGCCGGGTTCGACTTCGCCAACTTGACCGTCGACAACATCGAGCGCATCGAAATCCTGCGCGGCGCGGCGAGCTCGATCTATGGTTCCGAAGCCATCGGCGGAGTAATCAACATCATCACCAAGAAGGGCTCTGGCAAACCGAGGCTGAAAACCAGCGTCGACGGCGGTAGCTACGACACTTGGCGAGTCATGGGCGACCTCGCCGGCGGCGATCCCCGCTTCAACTACAGCCTCACCGCCAGTCACCGCGAGGTCCGCGGCTTTTCCGCCGCCGACCAGCACTTCGGCGCATCCGAGCGCGACGGGTACCGCAACACCACCGTCAGCACCCGCATCGGCGGCACACCCGCCGACGGCCTGGAGCTGGGCTGGAGCCTGCGCTACGACGACGGCTTCACCAAGCTGGACAATTACGACTTCCTGCTCCGGCGACCCGTGGATGACCCCAACTATACCGGCAACGCCAACGAGCTCTATACCCGCGGCTTCGGCACCCTCAAGCTCTTCGACAGCCTATGGGAGCAGACGGTCGGAATGGCCTACACCCGTGTGGACCGCCAGTACGACAATGCGGCCAACCCGGGCGATCCCTTCCCATTCCGCGCCGCCTACCTGGGCGAAAAGATCAAGGGCAACTGGCTCAATACGCTGCGTCCGCACGAAACCAACACCGTATCCTTCGGCATCGACGATGAAGAGGACACCATGACCATCATGGAACCCTCGCAGTTCGTCGAGGGCTACAACACCCTCGGGTATTTTCTCGAAGACCAGCTCAACCCCTTCGACGGGTGGTCCACCACGGCGAACGTACGGCATGACCACAACAATTCCGTCGGCGGCAAGACGACCTGGCGGGTCAGTCAAGTCTGGACCCTGCCGCTTCTGGAAACCCGCTTGAAGGCCAACTACGGAACCGGCTTCAAGGTGCCGGCGCTCGCCCAGCTCTACGACCCCTTGTACGACACAGGGAATCCGAACCTTCGTCCTGAAACCAGCACCAACTGGGACATCGGCGTCGAACAGCCGTTCGGGCAAGCCGTGAGAGGCAATGCTGGCATCGTGTATTTCAACAACCGATTCAAAGACCTGATCCAGTTCGATCCCGTCGCGTTCCGCATGGAAAACGTCAACAATGCCACGGCCGAAGGGATGGAAACCTATGTCGAACTGAATCTGCTGGCCGGCCTGGATCTGCGGGGCACCTATACCTACATGGACAGCCGGGACCAGGATACCGGAACCCCGCTCTATCAAAGAGCCCGGAACAAAGGAGCGTTCGACCTCAACTACCGTTTCGACAACGGCGCCAACGTCCACGCCAACATCGTGATGGTCGGCCCCCGGCTCAGCACGGGAAACCGGACCGCAGCCGGTTATGTCGTCCTCGATCTTGCCGCATCCTATGAAGTGAGCGACCGACTGTCGCTGTGGACCCGGGTGGACAACGCGCTCAACAAGTGGCATGAAGAGGTCTACGGCTACGGAACCACCGGGGCCGCGGCCTATGGCGGCCTAACTCTGACCTATTAGGGAAAAGCCCTATTTCACGACCCGCAGCGCCGGCCGCTTTTTCTGCGCCGGCTCCTGCGGCTCGGGCGAAGTGGGCGGTCCGCCGCCGGGCCCCTCTTCCTGGTCGAACACCATGCCCTGACCATTTTCCCGGGCATACAGCGCCATGACGGCCGATATCGGGATGTACACGCGGGTGGGCGTGCCGCCGAAACGGGCGCTGAACGTCACTTCGCGGTTGTTCATGTCCAGATGCTGCACTGCCTGGGGGCGGAGATTGAGCACGATGCGCCCTTCCTGCACATACTGACGCGGCACGTCCACCGAAGGCACTTCGGCGTCGACGAGCAGGTAGGGCGTGAAATCATTATCCACCAGCCAGTCGTACACCGCCCGTATGAGATAGGGCTTGAGCGGAATCATGCGTTTTCCGGGGTGAGGCGGGCCGCCGCGCCGAACTCCCGCTCCTCGTCGCTCAGGCTCGCCTGAAACGAATGACGTTCGAACAGCCGGGCCGCGTAAGCCTTGACCGGCTCGGCCTGGCGCGGCAGTTCGATACCCAGCATGGGCAGTCGCCACAGCAAGGGCGCCAGCGAACAATCGACCAGGCAGAATTCGTCACTCAGAAAATAGGGCTTGGCGGCGAACACGGGTGTGGCAGCGAGCAGACTTTCCCGCAACTGCTTCCTGGCCTTCTGGGCGCCCGCATCGGACGCGTTTTCGATCTCCTCGACAAGACCGTACCAGTCCTGCTCCACTCGATGGACCAGCAAACGCGCCCGGGCCCGCGACACGGGGTCCATCGGATGCAGCGGAGGATGGGGAAAACGCTCATCGAGGTATTCCATGATGATGCGGGAGTCATAGAGCACCAGATCCCGATCGACGAGCGTCGGCATGGTGCCGTAGGGATTCAGTTCGACCAAATCCTCGGGAGGGTCGCCCATGTCGACATATTCGACGTCCGCGGAAATTCCCTTTTCATGCAGCACGATCCGTGTACGATGACTGTACACGCAGGTCGGGGAACAGAACAGAGTCATCACGGATTTTCGGCTGGCCGCAGTTGCCACGTATCACACCTCTTTCATGTCGTGATCACGCCCGGAATCCCCTTCCTGATCATGGCCAACCGCGTATCGGCGGGCCCGTCCCCGTGGGAGCGGCAGAACACCCGAGCCCTTCGGGGAAGCCCCATCCCGGGGTTCCCGGACCGCTCGCCCGCTTGGAGCGAATCCCCGTGCGTTGGCCGGACGGATCGGGACGCCTGGAGCGTCCCCGACTGGTCCGGATTGTATCATGATCGCTTCAGGCGATGTCCTTCCAGTATTCCTGCTTGAGCCGGTAGAGAACGAACGCCAGAACGATCAGCACGACGATCACGTATTTGCCGATGCGCAGCCGATCCAATTGGGCGGGTTCGGCGGCATAAACCAGGAAATTGACCAGATCGGCCACCATCCCGTCGAACTCGTCGGGCGGCAACGCCCCCTGGTTGACGTGTTTCAGGCCGACGATGGCTTCCACGCCGCCGCCTTTCTTGATCACTGGCCGCTGAGCGCCCTGGAGCGACGCGAATACGTCCGGCATGGCGACCTGCCGGAAGAAAGCATTGTCCACGCCGTTCGGCCGCGACGGATCCAGATAAAAGCCACGGAGATAACTGTAGATCCAGTCGGGATGACGCGAACGCGCGATCAGCGAAAGATCGGGCGGAGCGACTCCGAACCAGCGCTCCGCATCGGCGGCATGCATGGCGCTGAGCATGCTGTCCTGAAGTTTGGCCTGACCCCGCAGGAAATCACGCTCCAGCACCCCCTCCTCCAGCTTCAGATCGTGCGCCATGCGCGAATAGCGCAGATGCTTGAGGGAATGACAACCCTGGCAGTAGTTTGCATAGGTCACGGCCCCGCGTCTGAGCGACTCCTTGTCGAAAACGTCGACGGCGACGTCGTCCAGCGGCATGACGCTCTCCACGGCTAGAGCACTGCCGGCTACCAAAGTCAAAAAAAATCCGGCGATTCGTCTCATTTTTCGATTCCGCTAAATTCCCTGGCTCTGTCCAAGCAAGCGGCGACCCTTGCGCCAGCCTTTCTATACCATTTGGAATTCTCCACCGCGGCGATGGCCCGCCTCACCCCTTCCCACACGACGCCCTGCCGCTTTTCCAGCGGAATCACGGCTTCGGTCAGACGCTCCGGCAGGGGCCTGGTCCTGTCCTTCAGGCTGTACCAAGGCATCAGCAGGAAAAAGGCGAAGTAATTGAGCGAGAAAAACCGGGCCAGGAACGTTGTGGCGGGTGTCACCGGCTTGGTGCCCAGGATGCCGAGCCCAACGAAGCTCAGAACGAAGAGGGTCAGGGCGGTCTTGTAATAGATGCCCCTGTAGCGAATCGAGCGTACCTGGCAGCGGTCCAGCCACGGCAGTCCGAACAGCAACACGATCGACGCCCCCATGGCGATGACGCCGCCGAGCTTGTCCGGCACTGACCTGAGGATCGAGTAGAACGGCGTGAAGTACCACACCGGCGCGATGTGTTCCGGCGTCTTCATGGGATCGGCCGGCTCGAAGTTGGGGTGCTCCAGGAAATAGCCCCCCATTTCCGGCGCGTAGAACACGACCAGGGCGAACAAAATCACGAATACCGCCATGGCATACAGATCTTTCACCGTGTAGTAAGGATGGAGCGGAATGCCGTCCAGCGGCACACCGTCGGCATCTTTCTTCTCCTTGATCTCGATGCCGTCCGGGTTGCCCGATCCTGAAGTGTGCAGCGCCGCCAGGTGCAGCACCACCAGCAGCACGATGGCCAGCGGAATCGCCACGACGTGCAGGGCGAAGAAGCGGGTCAGCGTGGCGTCGGCCACCACGTAGTCGCCCCGCACCCAGGTGGCGAGATCCTCGCCGATCACCGGTATGGCGCCGAACAGCGAGATGATCACCTGCGCCCCCCAGTAGGACATCTGTCCCCACGGAAGCAGATAACCCATGAACGCCTCGGCCATCAAGAGCAAAAAGATCACCATACCGAACAGCCACAGCAGTTCCCGGGGCTTCTTGAACGACCCGTAGAAGAGCGCCCTGAACATGTGCAGATAGATCACGATGAAAAACGCCGACGCACCCGTCGAATGCATATAGCGCAGCAGCCAGCCCCACTTGACGTCGCGCATGATGTATTCGATCGAATCGAAGGCGAGACCGGCATCCGGCTTGTAGTGCATCGCGAGGAAAATGCCAGTGACGATCTGGTTGACCAGGACGAACAGGGCGAGCGAGCCGAAGAAATACAGCAGATTGAAATTCTTCGGCGCGTAGTACTGGGTCAGGTGATCACGGACGAAGGCGCTCACCGGAAGACGCTGGTCCACCCAGTCCATGACGGCTCTCATTCTCTCGTTGGGCATCAGGCCTCCTCCTCGCCGGCCACTCCGATCAGGATCCGGGAGTCGCTCAGGTATTTGTAGGGTGGGATGTCCAGATTCTTGGGCGCCGGCACTCCCTTGAACACGCGGCCGGCCAGATCGAAGCGGGAGCCGTGGCAAGGGCAGAAAAAGCCTCCGGGCCAGTCGGAACCGAGATCCGCCGGCGCCACGTCCGGACGAAAGGTCGGGGCACAGCCCAGATGGGTGCAGACACCGATCGCCACGAAAACTTCGGGTTTGATCGCGCGAACGACATTGGTCGCCGCTTTCGGCTGATCGGACTCCTTCGACAAGGGATCGCGCAGAACGTCTTCGCCGAGCGTTGCCAGACGATCGAGTTCCTGCTGCGTCCGGCGCAGAATCCACACGGGCTTGCCGCGCCAGAGCACGCGGATGAGCTGGCCCGGTTCGAGTTTGGTGATATCGACATCGACCGGGGCGCCGGCAGCCTGAGCCTTGGCGCTGGGCTGCATGGAGCCGACGAACGGGACGGCGACCATGCCGGCGCTGACGGCACCGATCATGGTTGCGGCTTGAGTTAGGAACCGGCGCTTCTCCGAATCGACGCCTTCAGTCATGGTGAAAATTCTCCAGCGGTGATCGGGAGCGTTCTTACCCCCCTTTGGAAACAATCCATTTCGAAATCCTCCTTATTGTTTGGCCGCCGATTGTGTTGCATAGTGCGCAGTTTGGTCAAGCCAAACCGGGTTTATTGTAACACCCAGGGGGCCGGCGGCCTCCGGTCCGCCCGGGGACGGTTTCCACGGCGGGCCCGTTGCCGCTACCCCCGTGAACCCGAGCGGCACGGCACGCTTTAATGGTGCCTGATCCGATATTCGGCCGAACGGGCATGCGCCCCCAGCCCTTCGCCCCAGGCCAGCAGCGAAGCGGTACGGCCCAGTTGGTCTGCGCCGTCTGGCGAACAGTAGATCAGGCTGGACCGCTTCTGGAAATCATAGACGCCCAGCGGCGACGAGAAGCGCGCCGTGCCCGAAGTCGGCAGGACGTGGTTGGGACCGGCACAGTAATCGCCGAGCGCTTCCGCGGTATAGCGCCCCATGAAGATGGCCCCGGCATTGCGGATCGACTCCACCAGGACCTCCGGACTCTCCACCGAAAGCTCCAGATGTTCTGGCGCGATGCGATTGGCGACCGCCGCCGCCTGCTCCAGATCATCGACCAGGATCATGCCGCCGCGCCGCTCCAGCGAGGTGCGGATGACCTCGGCGCGCTCCATGCCGGGCAACAGCCGCTCGATGCTTGCCTGTACCGCCTCCAGATGGGCTGCATCCGGGCTGATCAGGATCGCCTGGGCATCCTCGTCATGCTCGGCTTGCGAAAACAGATCCATGGCAATCCAGTCCGGGTCGGTCCGCCCGTCCGAGATCACCAGGATCTCCGAGGGGCCTGCGACCATGTCGATCCCGACTTGGCCGAACACCAGCTTTTTGGCGGTCGCCACATAGATGTTACCGGGGCCGACGATCTTGTCGACCCGCGGCACCGTTTCCGTCCCATAAGCCAGGGCGGCGACGGCCTGTGCGCCACCGATGCGGAAAACCCGGTCCACTCCGGAAATATAGGCGGCAGCCAGCACCAGGGCGTTCAGCTCTCCCCGCGGAGCCGGCACCGCCATGATGAGTTCCGGCACGCCCGCCACCTTGGCAGGAACCGCATTCATCAGTACCGAGGAAGGATATGCGGCCTTGCCACCGGGTACATACAGGCCGACCCGGTCGAGCGGCGTGATCTTCTGTCCCAGCAAAGTGCCGTCGGCTTCACGGTAGTCCCAGGAATCGAGCTTTTGCCGCTCGGCGTAGGCCCGGATGCGCTCCGCCGCTTCCCGCAGGGCTTTGGCTTGTTCGGCGGGCAGCGCCTGCCAGGCCGCTTCCAGCACGTCACGCGGCAACTCGAGCGCCGCAGCGGTATCCACGACGAAATGGTCGAAACGGGCCGTGAGCTCCACCAGGGCCGCATCGCCATCGCGGCGGATGCAGCCGATGATCTCGGTCACGCGCTGGTGGATGTCGGTGTCCTCGCTTTCGCTCCAGGCAAGCAGCCTGTCCAGTTGCGATGCAAAGTCCGCATCGCCGGTGTAAAGCCGTTTGATTTTTACTTCGGTCATAAACTCACCTCTCCCGAGCGGCCCGCGCCGAAACGATCCGGGCCAAATGGCCTGCAAGTTCCGTGATAGGCCCGTGCTTCATCTTCATGGCCGCTTTGTTCACCACCAGCCGGCTACTGATGTCCATGATCAGCTCCTGCGGCGCCAGGCCGTTTGCGCGCAGGGTGTTGCCGGTATCGACCAGATCGACGATGCAGTCCGCCAGACCTACCAGCGGCGCCAGCTCCATCGAGCCGTACAGCTTGATGACTTCGGCCTGCACGCCGCGGCGGGCGAAAAAACGCTTGGCGGTGTTGACGTACTTGGTGGCGACCCGCAGACGGCGGCTGGCCACCGGCCTGCCCGGCGGACCCGCGGTCATCAGCCGGCAGCGCGCTATTCCCAAATCGAGCGGCTCGTAGAGTCCCTCGCCTTCATATTCCACCAGGACATCCTTGCCAGCAATGCCGAGATCGGCCGCGCCGTATTCGACATAGGTGGGGACGTCCGCCGCCCGGATGATGACCAGTTGCACGTCGTCCCGCTCGGTAGGAAGGATCAGCTTACGGCTTTTATCGGGGTCCACCGACGGCACGATGCCTGCCTCGGCCAGGAGCGGCAGGGCTTCTTGGTAAATGCGGCCCTTGGAAACGGCGATGGTCAGCATGCGGCTAATTCGGCACACGGCGGATTTCGGCACCGAGCTGAGCCAGCTTTTCCTCGATGCATTCGTAGCCGCGGTCGATGTGGTAGATACGGTCGACCTTGGTCTGCCCTTCGGCCACCAGTCCTGCCAGCACCAGGCTGGCGGATGCGCGCAGGTCGGTGGCCATGACCGGCGCCCCGGTCAGGCGGGACACGCCTTTGACGATGGCGGTATTGGACTCCAGTTTGATGTCGGCCCCCATGCGCTGCATTTCCTGAACGTGCATGAAACGGTTTTCGAACACCGTTTCGGTGATCACGCCGACGCCCTCGGCAATGGCGTTCATGGCGGTGAACTGGGCCTGCATGTCGGTGGGGAACGCCGGATAGGGCGCCGTATGGAGCGATACCGCCTGAGGCCGCCGGCCCTTCATGTCCAGCTCGATCCAGTCGTCTCCCAGAGTGATTTCCGCGCCGGCCTCCTCCAGCTTGGCCAGAACCGCGTCCAGCAGATCGGGGCGGGTCCCCTTGAGCTTGACGCGACCGCCGGTCATCGCCGTGGCAACCAGGTAGGTCCCCGTTTCGATGCGGTCCGGCAGGATCCGGTAGTTCAACCCTGCGCCGCTCAGTGAGTCGACGCCCTCGATCTGCAGGACGTCCGTCCCCGCCCCGCTCACCTTGCCGCCCATGGCATTGATGAAATTGGCGAGGTCGACCACCTCCGGCTCCCTTGCCGCGTTTTCGATGATGGTCACACCGTCGGCGAGTGCTGCGGCCATCATCAGGTTTTCGGTGCCGGTCACGGTCACTTGATCCAGCACCAGCCGGCAGCCCTTCAGCCTTTTCGCCTCGGCGTAAATGTATCCGTTGCGGACGTTGATTTCGGCCCCCATGGCGGCCAGTCCTTCCAGGTGGAGATTGACCGGTCGGGTACCGATGGCGCAACCGCCTGGCAGGGACACCTCCGCCCGCCCGAAACGGGCCAGCAATGGCCCCAGCACCAGAATGGAAGCCCGCATGGTGCGGACCAATTCATAGGGCGCGAAAAAATTCTGGATGGTGCTCGGATCGACCTCGATGTTCAGCTTCTCGTCGACCATGAGATTCAAACCCATGCGGCCGAGCAGCTCCATGGTGGTCGTGATGTCGTGAAGATGGGGGACGTTCCCCACGGTCACGGGGCCGTCCGACAGCAAGGTCGCGGCGAGCACCGGCAGCGCCGCGTTCTTGGCGCCCGATATCCGCAGTTCGCCGGAAAGCGGCCTGCCGCCCCCGATGAGAAGTTTATCCATGCAGTTCTGTATCCGTAGTTTGAGATGCCGCTCCGGAACAAGACGCCAGCAACACACCAGTTCCGGACACGCGAACCAGATTCTCGACCTGGGCCGGCATGTTTTCCAGGCGCAGGGACACCCCGCGCTTCCGTGCCAGCCTCACCCATTCGATCAGCAGGGCGATGCCGGCGCTGTCAGCGCGCTCCACCCCGCGCAAATCGATCGCCACCCCGTTTCGGGTACGAAACAGAGGGAGCGTTTCCTTGAGCGCCGCCGGTGCGGTCGTGAATGTGAGTTCGCCCCTCACCGCGTACCGCCCCGGGGCCTCCTCCCGTAAGACGAAGACGCGTTTTTGTCCCGCTGCCGGACGCATCGCTATTTCTTCTTCTTGCCCGATTCGTCCCGGGACTTATCCCCGCCTTCCGCCTTGTCGAACAGGAACCGGCTGACGACTTCCTCCAGGACCAGCGCCGATTGGGTCAGTTCGATCTGCCCCCCGTCCGCCAGATAGTCGTCGCTCCCGCCCGGCGTAAGACCAACGTACTGTTCCCCCAGGAGTCCGGCGGTCAGGATGCTGGCGCTGGTATCGTCGGGGAGGGTGTCGTACTGCCGGTCGATACGCATTTCCACGACCGCCTCGTAGGATTTCTTGTCGAAAGACACCGACGTGACCCGCCCGATCCGTACCCCGCCCATGGAGACGGCCGCCCGGGGTTTCAGGCTGCCGACGTTCTGGAACCGCGCGGTGATCCGGTAGCCCTCGGCACCGGTCTCGAATTCGCTGAGATTGCTCACTTTCATGGCAAGCAGGAACAGCGACGCCAACCCCAGGGCGACGAATATCCCCACCCAGATTTCAATCGTTTTCGAATGCACGCCTCAATCCTTTCCAAACATCAGGGCCGTGAGCACGAAGTCGCAGCCCAGCACTGCGAATGCCGAGTAGACCACCGACCGCGTCGTCGCCCGGCTGACGCCCTCCGAGGTCGGCGTGGCATCGTAACCTTCGAAAACGGCGATCCAAGTGACGACCGCGCCGAACACCAGGCTCTTGATAAAACCGTTGACGATATCCTCGTCGAAATCGATCTTGGCCTGCATCTGCGAGCGGAACGCGCCCTCGTCCACGCCGAGCAGACCGACGCCGACGAAATAGCCGCCCAGCACGCCGATGATGCTGAACAACGCCGCCAGCAGCGGCATCGACACCACACCGGCGAAATAGCGTGGCGCTATGATCCGTTTCACCGGATCGACCGCCATCATTTCCATGCCCGAGAGCTGCTCGGTCGCCTTCATGAGACCGATTTCCGCCGTCAGGGCGGAACCAGCCCGACCCGCAAACAGGAGCGCCGTCACCACGGGCCCCAGCTCCCGCACCAGCGATGCGGCCACCATCACGCCCAGACTCTCCTCCGCGCCGAAATCCGAGAGAACATAATAGCCCTGCAGCCCGAGCACCATCCCGACGAACAGCCCCGAGATCATGATCAGGAGGATGCTCAGCACACCGACCGAATACATCTGAACGATGAGGAGGTCCAGGCGAGCAACCAGCCCGGGCAACCCGGTCAGCACATGCAGGATGAACAAATGGGCCCGCCCCAGTTTGCGGATGCCGACCAAGGCCGACTGGCCAAGCAGCTGGAACGGCTTCAACACGATATTCATCGGCTTGCCACGAAACCCAAGAGGTCGCTCGCGTAATCCTTGGAAGGATAATGGAAATGGACCGGACCGTCCGGCAACCCGTCCATGAACTGCCGGATCCAGGGTGAATCCGACCGCGCCAGCTCCGCCGGCGTGCCGCGCCCGACCACTTTGCCGCCCGAGATCAAGTAGACATAGTCCGCGATGGACGCGGTCTCTTGCACGTCATGCGACACCACGATACTGGTCAGCCCCAGACCATGGTTGAGATCGTGGATCAGTTGCACCAGCACCCCCATCGAAATGGGATCCTGGCCGGTGAACGGCTCGTCGTACATGATCATCATGGGATCGAGCACGATGGCTCGCGCCAGCGCGACTCGCCGAGCCATGCCGCCCGAAAGTTGAGCCGGCATCAGATCGCGCGCGCCGCGCAAGCCCACCGCCTCGAGCTTCATCAGCACCAGGGTGCGGATCATGGACTCCGGCAGTCGGGTGTGCTCGCGCAAGGGGAAAGCGACGTTCTCGTAGACCGAAAGATCGGTTAGCAACGCTCCACTTTGGAACAGCATGCCCATGCGCTTGCGCAAGGCATAAAGTTCATCCAGCCCCAGCCGGTGAACGTTGATGCCGGCCACCCGGACGGTACCGCTGTCGGGACGGAGCTGGCCGCCGACGAGCCTGAGCAGCGTGGTTTTGCCGGTGCCGCTGGGCCCCATGATCGCGGTGATCTTGCCGCGGGGAATGTCGAGGTCGATGTTGTCGAAAATCTTGCGACCATTGCGGGAAAAACTCAGGCCGCGGATGGAAACGAGCGCCGGGGTGTCCGAAGGCTGGAAGGTCATTGGGCCGCTACGCGCGTCGTATCGTCAGTTCAAAACGCAAAAAAGGCGTATTGTCGGGACTGGGTTGGATTCAGTCAACTCGAACCGCTCCTGTGTCCACGAAAAACCTTTTCCAATCAATCCCGTCAGAACGGCTCAAAGCTCGACGGCCTCCAACGCGACGCCACATTCCTCGTTGACCCGCTTGATCGGAATACGGGCATAGCCATTGCACGGCTTGACCTGGATAGCGGCGAGCCGCTGGCCGATGGGTGAAAACCCGCGGTAACCAATGACACCCGGATTTTCCGCCCACGTGGCAGCGATTTCACAGACCCGGTCGAAATACCCCACCCAAGGTCTGCGAGAACCAGCGCTCCAGACGCCGGACTCCGATGCCAGCCGCCCGCTGCCGATGCAATGCTGAGTCAGGTCGTTGCGATGTACGTGGCTCCACGTTTCCGACCGCATCAGCGACCCGTCGAACAGGAAACGCCCGCCGGATTCGAAGGTGAAAACGAAGGCGCGGCATTCCGGGAAACCGGCCAGCTCCCCCCCCTCCATCCGGCTGAGGGCGAGCGGCGCGCATGGAACCCGGGGGCGGACGTTTCTTTCATGGACACGCGAGCCCAGAACGCCTGGGAATCCGCGTCCCCGACGTCCTGTGCCAAATGGAAAAACAAATCCAGCCCGTCCGGCCGCTGCGGCAGGTCGGTTCCAGCTTCGGCCAGCGCGCGCCGCGATCCGGGACTCGGGCGAATCTGCCGCTGCCGGGTCACCGGAGACACGGAAACTCCCTCTCCCAGGACCTCATGTGCCGCGGTCAGCGGTTTTTTCCGTCGCCGAGCCGGTCATGCGGCGGGGCCGATCAACTTCACGCCGCCCATGTACGGCACCAGGACTTCCGGCACCCGGATCCGCCCGGCTTCATCCTGGCAGTTCTCTAGGACCGCGACCAGGGTACGTCCGACGGCGAGTCCCGAACCGTTGAGCGTATGGACCAGCTCCGGTTTGCCGGTTTCCGGATTGCGCCAACGCGCTTGGAGCCGGCGCGCCTGAAAGTCGCGGAAATTGCTGCAAGACGAGATTTCCCGGTAGGACTGCTGGCCCGGTAGCCAGACTTCCAGGTCGTAGGTCTTGGCGGAGGAAAAGCCGGTGTCTCCTGCACACAGCAGCACACGCCGGTAGGGCAGACCGAGCCGCTCCAGGACGACTTCGGCGTGGCGGGTCAATGCCTCGTGGGCCTCGCGCGAGTCTTCGGGACGGACGATCTGGACCAGTTCCACCTTCTCGAACTGGTGCTGCCGGATCAGTCCGCGCACGTCACGGCCATAGGAGCCGGCTTCGCTGCGGAAACACGGCGTATGACAGACGTATTTCAGCGGCAGGCGTTCTTCCTCCACGATCTCGTCCCGCACCAGATTGGTGACCGGGACCTCGGCGGTCGGAATCAGATAGAACACCGGCTCGTGCTGCACCTTGAACAGGTCCTCCTCGAACTTCGGGAGCTGACCGGTGCCGCGCAGGCTGTCGGCGTTGACCAGGAACGGCACGTAGGTTTCGACGTAGCCATGCTCGCCGGTGTGGATATCGAGCATGAACTGCGTCAGGGCACGCTGCAGCCGTGCCAGTGGCCCGGTCAGGACCACAAAACGCGAACCGCTCAGTTTGGCGGCCGCTTCGAAATCCGCGCAGCCCAGACCGACGGCTAGATCGACGTGGTCCTTGGGTTCGAAGTCGAATTGCGGCGGCTCGCCCCAGCGCCGGATCTCGACGTTGTCAGCCTCGCTGCGCCCCTCGGGCACGTCGGTGTCCAGGAGATTGGGCACGCCGAGCAGCAGGGCTTCCATGCGTTCCTGGATCGACGCCAATTCAGCCTCGTTTTCCTTCAACCGCTCCCCCAGCCCCTGCACGGCTGCCAGCAAGGGCTCGATGTCTTCCCCCCGCGCCTTGGCCTGGCCGATGGACCTGGAACGGCTGTTACGCTCGTTCTGCAAGTTCTGGGTTTCCACCTGCAGGGCCTTGCGGCGCTCTTCGAGCGCACCGAAGGCAGCGGTGTCCAGAACGAAGCCGCGGCGACCGAGCTGCCGTGCGGTCTCTTCCAGTTGGGTGCGGAATAAACGTGGATCCAACATGTATCGCTCATTCTCCTCGATTGGGATTCGTGGCGCCGTAAGCCAGAGCCGGCCAGGTCACCGCATGATGAAAGTCGTATGTTTCGCTGAGGTTGGCCAGGGCCGATTCGAGTCGCACGGATGGGGCGAACGACCCGGCGACCTGGCGCGTTGCCGGCACCTGCTTCACCAGGTCGCTCAGGATGTCCTCGCCCTCGCGGGGATCGGTCCGGAGGGAGCCATCAACCGGCTCATCCCGCCCCCCTTGCCAGCACCAGTCCCAGGCTGAGAAATACCACGGCGGCGAACGCCGACAGCGTGAAAGCGCCCCAAAGCTGAAACGCACCCCGCAACTCGGTGCCCGTCACGACCAGGGCGACCAGCGTTCCCACAACGACGAGACCGGTCAGGGCCACCAGCACCAACGATTCGAGCTGCGGACCCAAGCCGGCCCGTGCGAAGGCGAGAGCCGCAGCGAAACCGGCCAGCAAGGACATCCCACAGGCGGCTCCGAAGATCCGCAGTCCTGGCCCGCCGACCAGCGCCGCAATCTCACCGACGGCCAGCCGGCGCGCCAGCACTGCCCCGACCCAAACCGCCGCAAGACACAGAACGACGCTCAGCAGGACGTTGAGCGCCGCCTTGAGCAGGCTCCCCTCCTCGAACAGCGCCAGCGTCTCCAGAGAAAACGTCGAAAACGTCGTGTAGGCACCGAGAAAGCCGACCAGCACGGCGACCCGGTATTCCGCTGCCAGAGCGAAACGCTGGATCAGCATTACCGACAAAAATCCCATGAGGAACGAGCCGCTGACGTTGATGAACAGGGTTCCGTGCGGGAAATCCCGTCCAAGCCAGCCGTACAGGCCGTTGGAAACCCAGAAGCGCGCCAACGCCCCGGCGGCTCCGCCCAGCGCGATTGCAAACAGCGACAGATTCATCGGGCTTTTCCGCGCAGAGTAGCCATGGTATCGGGCGAAGGATTCGTCACCACCCCGGCCTCCGTGACGATGGCGTCGATGAGCGCTGCCGGGGTCACGTCGAACACCGGATTCCAGGCGCCGATCACGCTGTCGCTGCCGAGGAAGAGGGGATGCAGCAATTCGCGCGGATCGCGCTCTTCCACCACGATGTCCTCCCCTGTTGCCGTCGCCCAGTCCACCGTCGAAATCGGCGCCACCACCATTAGCTTCACTCCGTGATGTCTGGCCAGCACCGCCAGTGAATACGTACCGATCTTGTTCGCGACATCGCCGTTGGCCGCGATCCGGTCGGCACCCACCACCACCCATTGCACGGCCCCCGATTTCATCAGCCAGGCGGCGGCGGAATCGGCCAGCAGCGTCGCCGGGATTCGGTCCTGACCGAGTTCCCAGACCGTCAGCCGCGCACCCTGGGACCAGGGCCGGGTCTCGGTGGCGTAGACCCTTTCCAGCGCGCCACGGCGCCAGGTGCTTCGGATGACGCCCAGCGCAGTGCCATAGCCACCGGTCGCCAGCGCGCCCGTGTTGCAATGCGTCAGGACCCCTTTGCATCCGCCCAAAATGGCGGCGCCGAGTTCGCCCATCGCCAGGTTGGCGGCGAGATCGTCTTCGTGAATCCTGCGGGCTGCGGCCAGGAGCGCCGGTACCGGGTCGCCTTCGATAGCGGCCATGGCCTCGCGCATGCGCTCCAGCGCCCAGAACAGATTGACGGCGGTGGGCCGGGAGCGTGCCAACACGGCGATGTCGTCCTCGACCGCCCGTTTCCAGTGGGCGGGATCGCGTGCGTAAGCGGCCCGCGCGCCGAGGACCACGCCATACGCCGCGGCGATACCGATGGCGGGCGCCCCACGGACCCGCATGCTGGCGATCGCCTCGGCCACGCCGGCCGCCGTGTCGAAAATCTGGTAAACCACGTCTCCCGGCAGCAGACGCTGGTCGAGCACCTCCAGGCCACCATCCGACCATTTCAGTGCCTGGACGGCGGAAACCGCGGAAAATGAATGATCTGACACGGCAAGGATACCCTGAAGCGTTGCTATGGCTGCCGGCGAGCGGCAGAAAGGACCGATTTTACGGACTGAAGGCACGATTGGCCATGGACACCCGGGAGACGGCTCACGGTGCCGGCCGGCTCCGTTGGCGCATCACTTCGTACAGGACTATGCCGGTTGCCACCGAAAGATTGAGGCTCTCCACCCCGCCCACCATCGGTATCCGTAACAGGAAGTCGCAGCGCTCGCGGGTCAGGCGCCGCAGCCCCACGCCTTCGGCACCCATCACGACCACCAGCGGGAGGCGGAGGTCCAGCTCGTACAGCGTCCGCTCCGCCTCACCCGCAGCCCCGACCACCCAATAGCCGCGCTGCTTGAATCGATCCAGGCAGCGGGCGAGGTTCGTCACCCGGTAGACCGGCACGGTCTCCGCGGCGCCCGAAGCAACCTTCGCCACCGTGGGTGTCAGCCCGACCGACTGGTCCTTGGTGACCACCAGCCCTTTCACCCCCGCAGCGTCGCAGGTGCGTAGGCAAGCCCCGAGATTGTGGGGATCCTGCACGTGGTCGAGCACGAGATAGAGAGGGTGGCCGTCGGCGGCATCCAGTGTATCGAGTAATTCGGCCTCTCCCTGCTCCCCCGGCAGATCGAGTTCTAGCAGGATGCCCTGGTGTTTGCGGGGATCGGCCAGGCGATCGAGTCGTTTCCGGTCCGCCCGGACGATCTCCACCCCCAGTTCGTCCAACCGCGTCGCCACGGCCTGGAGGCGGTTCTGCATGCGATGATCGTCCAGCCAGGCCTTGACTATCTTGTCGGGCGAGTAGTCCAGAGCCGCCTCGGCGGCGTGAATGCCCCAGACCCGGCGCACTCCGGTCATTTCTTGCCCCGCTTCCGGCTGCGCTTTCTGCGCTTGGAACGCGGCTCCGGGGCATCCGCGGTCTTCTTGACCAGATCGAGATCGATCTTGCGCTCGTCGAGGTCGACCCGGGCGACTTTGACCCGCACCGTGTCGCCCAGCCGGTATCGAACGCCGCTGCGCTCTCCGGTGAGGCGATGACCGATGGGATCGTAGTGGAAGAAATCCTTGTCGAGGTTGGAAATGTGCACCAGTCCCTCGACGAAGATGTCGCGCAGTTCCGCGAAAAAGCCGAACGAGGTGACGGCCGAGATGACGGCGTCGAATTCCTCACCCAGCTTGTCCAGCATGAACTCGCATTTGAGCCAGCTCACCACGTCGCGGGTGGCCTCGTCGGCGCGACGCTCGCAGGTCGAGCAATGCTCGCCGGCCAGCACCAGATCGTTGTGGGAATAAGCAAAGTCGCTGGCCTTGGCTTTGCTCAGAGCATGCTTGATGGCGCGATGGGTCAGCAGGTCGGGGTAGCGCCGGATGGGCGAAGTAAAATGGGTATAGGCGTCGGAAGCCAGACCGAAATGCCCTTTCTTGTCCGGACTGTAGACGGCCTGCGCCAGCGACCGCAGAAGCACGGTCTGCACCAGGTGCTCGTCCGGACGACCCCGGATGGCTTCGATCAGCTCGGCATAATGCCGGGGCTCTGGATTGTCTCCGCCGCCCAGGTTCAGGCCGACCTCCCCAAGGAAGGTACGCAGATCGGCCAGACGCTCCGCCGTCGGACCCTCATGGACACGCAGCAGATGCGGAACCTTCTTCTTCGCGAGGAAGCGGGCCGTCGCCATGTTGGCGGCGATCATGCACTCCTCGATGAGACGATGGGCGTCGTTGCGCACGACCGGTATGATGGTGTCGATCTTACGTCCGGCGCCGAACACGATCCGGGACTCCTGGGTCTCGAAATCGATGGCGCCGCGCTCCTCCCGCGCCCGCCGCAGATTCCGGTAGACCGAATAAAGGTTCTCCAGATGCGGTACCAGTGCCTTGTAACGGCGCCTGAGCTCCTTGTCGCCGTCGACCAGGATGCGCGCGACCTGGGTGTACGTCAGGCGCGCATGAGACCGCATCACGGCTTCGTAGAACTTCGCGCGGCCGATATTTCCGTCTTCATCCAGGACCATCTCGCAGACCATGCACAAGCGGTCTTCCTCCGGATTGAGGGAGCACAACCCGTTGGACAGCACCTCCGGCAGCATTGGAATCACCCGTTCGGGGAAATACACCGAAGTGCCACGGGTCTGTGCCTCCCGGTCCAGAGCCGTGCCCGGCCTGACGTAATACGAAACGTCGGCGATCGCGACATACAGCTTCCAGCCCTTGGGGGTGCGGCGGCAATACACGGCGTCGTCGAAATCGCGCGCGTCTTCGCCGTCGATGGTGACCAAGGGAAGCTCGCGCAGATCGATCCGACCGGCCTTGGCCTCCTCCGGCACCGCCGGAGCCAGACTGGCGATCACGGTCTCGACATCTTCCGGCCACTGGTTCGGCAGATTGTAATTGCGGATCGCGACCTCGATCTCCATGCCGGGCGCCATGTGGTCACCCAGGATCTCCACGATCCGGCCGATGGGTTCGCGCCGCGCGGTCGGCTGCTCGACGATCTCGACCACGACGATCTGGCCGTGGCTGGCACCGGCGAGGGCATTTTCCGGAACCAGGATATCGAGGGGGATGCGTTTGTTGTCCGGAACGACGTAAGCGATGTCGTTCTCTATGTAGAGCCGGCCGACGGTGCTGTGGGTGTTTCGTTCCAGAACCTGGACCACCGCCGCTTCCCGCCGCCCCCGACGGTCGATGCCGCGCACACTGACGACCACCCGGTCGTCGTGGATCAACGCGCGCATGTCCTTCGGCGAGATGAACAGGTCGGCGCTGCCGTCGTCGGGATGGAGAAAACCGAAGCCATCGGGATGGCCGATCACCCGACCGGCAATCAGATCCTTGGCATTGACCACGCAAAAACGGTCGCGGCGATTGCGCAACAATTGCCCGTCGCGTTCCATGGCATTGAGCCGACGCCGCAACGATTCACGGTCTTCGGCGTCGTCCACGCCGAGCGCATCGGCGACCTCCTCGAGGTTGGCCGGCACACCGATGTCCTGCAGCACCTTGAGAATCAATTCCCTGCTGGGGATGGGGCGTTCGTACTTCCTCGCCTCACGTTCGGCATACGGATCCTTGTGGCGGAATTCCCGCTCGCGGGAAGCCGCAGCGGCCGAAGACGTATTCAAATCGCTTTCCTGCTCCTTGATGCTCAATGTGTTCTCTCGAGTGCTTGGTTGTTGACAGTGAAGGTGGAGCTAGCTATGATATCAGCTCTAGCAAGGCTTTCGGGCCTCATCATCTTGCCGAGGTGGTGAAATTGGTAGACACGCATGTTTCAGGTACATGTGAGGCGACTCGTGGAGGTTCAAGTCCTCTCCTCGGCACCAAAGTACTACTGTATCACGCCGTTTCAGGGCGTGCCACGAACCCGCAAGCGCCAAGGCTTGGCGGGTTTTTCGTCTCATACCGTGTCACCGGCTAGCGTCCCATCCCGTGACGTTCGACGGTATTCCTGACGGCACCGCCGCCTTTGGCGGAACCGATCCCGTCAAGCCGAAGTCTCCCATGTTAACGGGCAGGGATGGCCCATGGACATGATCGAGCGGCAGCTTGGCCGCGCGGAAGGCAACGAGGTGAAAGCGGCCTGCAACCATGCCGAGCACCTGCCGGAGCGCCGAAAGATAGCGCCATCGCCAGACTTCGAGCCGCCATCCGAACGGACCAAGCGCCCGACGACGTGGACCGGGATGAATGGGAAAGAATCGGGAGGAAAAGGGGCGGAAGGAGCCGCGAAGAGGGTAAGCGGCGGCGTTGTGACGGCACCGCCGTTCTCAAGGCGCGTAACTCTCCTCATGCGCGATTCGAGCGTACTTTGAGGGTTTGAGCCTGTATCCGCGCCGGCGTGGCATGTCATGGTCGATTTCGTCGACCTGCGGGCCTCCCCTGTCGAGGAAACCCGCATCCCGGACATTTCAGCCCGCTGCGAAGGGATTCTGTATCACGATCGTGTCCTGTCGGTCGGGGCCGGTCGAGATGATATCGACATTGACGCCGGTGGTCTCTTCCAACCGCCTGATGTAGGCCCGGGCATTGGCCGGCAGATCGTCCAGAGCCCGGATACCCGCGGTTGACTCCTGCCAGCCTGGCATCTCTTCGATGATCGGTTCACAGCGGGCGTAATTGTCCGCACCGATAGGGACGGTATCGATTTCCTGTCCGTCGTATCGGTAGCCGGTGCAAATCCCGATCCGGGGCAAACCGTCGAGTACGTCCAGCTTGGTCAGGCAGATGCCGCTGAGACCGTTCAATTTGGCCGACCGGCGCATGAGTACGGCATCGAACCAGCCGCAGCGCCGGCGGCGCCCCGTCGTCGCGCCGAATTCGGCACCCTTCTGGGTCAATATCTCCCCCGTGGCATCGAGCAATTCCGTCGGAAACGGCCCGTTGCCCACGCGCGTGGCATAGGCCTTGGTGATTCCCAGCACGTAGTCGAAGTTCAGAAGACCGACGCCGGTACCACAGGAAGCGCCGCCGGCGGTGGTGTTCGACGAAGTGACGTAGGGATAGGTGCCGTGGTCGATGTCCAGCATCGCTCCCTGGGCGCCTTCGAACAGAACGTTCTCGCCCGCACTCTGGTAGCGATGCAGGATGCCCGCCACGTCCCCCAGCATGGGGCAGATTTTCCCACCGAGATCCAGCAGGCTGTCCAAGGTTTCCTGGAAATCCACGCCCTGCGCGCCGTAATAACGGGTCAACATGAAATTGTGATAGTCGAGCAGCTCGCGCAGGCGTTCGGGCAGTCCCGCCGTATCCCGGAGATCGCCCGCCCGCAGCCCCCGGCGCGCGACCTTGTCTTCATAGGCAGGTCCGATGCCGCGGCCGGTCGTACCGATGGCCTTGCCCCCCCGCGCCGCCTCCCGGGCATTGTCCAGAGCGATATGCACCGGCAGGATCAAGGCGCAGGCCTCGCTGACGATCAGCCGGTCACGAATCGACAGTCCCACGCTCTCCAGCACCCCGATCTCCTGCATCAGGGCTTCCGGTGACAACACGACGCCGTTTCCGATGAGACAGTTGACGCTGTCCCGAAGAATGCCCGAGGGAATGAGGTGGAGCACCGTCTTGCGGCCGTCGATGACCAGCGTGTGCCCCGCATTGTGTCCCCCCTGGAAACGAACGACGGCGTTGGCGTGTTCGGTCAGGAGATCGACCAGCTTTCCTTTACCCTCGTCCCCCCATTGGGTTCCGATGACGACTATGTTTTTTGCCATTGAAGATGATTCCGTAGCTGTATCGTTTGGCCTTCACCGCCGCGGGGACGGCAAAAGCCGGAAACCGGTGTCAGGTGTCTTTGGAGGCAACAGGACAGACACACCAGCGCTCACCATTGCGCCGCAACTCGCTGCGGAATCCGTGAGCTGCCGCATCGCCCTGCTGACCCGGAAGTGCCTCTATCACGATCCGCCCGGCGTCGCGCAGTTCACGGATGGCCGCGATCAGTGCGGGATCGGAGACGGCGGGAGCGAATATGGCCTCTCCACTGCCGACAAAAGATTCGCCGAGCCCGGACAGTCTGAGGACGACCTTGAGGTCGGCGCTGAATCCCGTTGCCGGGCGCGCCCGCCCGAACACCTTCCCGATGTCGTCATATCGCCCGCCGCGAGCAATCTCCCTCCCATAGCCCGGCACGAACGCAGCGAACACCACACCGGTCTGATAACGGTAGCCCCGCAACTCGGCCAGATCGAAATTGACGGGAACCTCGGGGCAGCAGTCGCCGAGCCGCTCTGCCAGCACCGCCAGCTCCTCCAGAGCCATGTGCACCGCGGCATTGGCCTCGGACAGGCATTCCCGGGCCCGCTCCATGACACCGTGACGACCGTTGAGGTCGACCAGCTCCGTAAACATGCGGGCCAGCGGTGGATCGATGTCCAGGCTTGCGACAGCCGCGGTGAGTTCCGGGCGCGCCTTCTGCTGCAAGAGGGAAAACAGCTCGCCTTCCTGCTCCCCGGTCAGGCCAGCCTGGCGTGCCAAGCCGCGGAAGATACCGACGTGACCCAAATCCAGATGGATTCGTTCCACGCCGGCCGTCGTCAGAACCTCCAGCATCAAGCGGATGATCTCGAGATCACTGGCCCGACCGCTGTGGCCGTAAAGCTCGGCGCCGAACTGGATGGGACTGCGCGATTTTTCCAGACGATCGGCCTGGGTATGCAGCACGGACCCCAGGTAGCAGAACCGTCCCGGCGTATCGCCGGCATGGGTGCGGGCATCGATGCGGGCGACCTGTGGTGTCATGTCGGCGCGGATGCCGAGAAGGCGCCCACTGGCCTGATCGATCAGCTTGAACGTCTGGATATCCAGGTCGTGGCCGGCGCCCGTCAACAGCGAGTCGATAAACTCGATCAGCGGCGGCATCACCAGGCGGTAGCCCCAGGCCGCAAAGCGGTCGAGCACCCTTCGCCGAAGCAGTTCCAGCCGCTCGGCTTCCTCGGGCAGGAGTTCTTCGATGCCTTCCGGCAACAGCCAGCGGTCATCGGCCGGATAAGAAAAAGGGAACATAAGGAATCGTGGGGTCGGACCGCAATCAACCGGCCCTTCCCGGAACACCGTTGGGCGAAAGACGTCGGTGACGGATTATAGCGGAGGAATCGGCCGGGTGCCCGTCGGCGACGGGCACCCCCCCTCCTTTACTTGCCGGTGGATTTCTTGAAATACCTGAAGAACTCGGAATCAGGCTCGAGCACCAGGGTGTCGTCTTCCTGGATCGCAGCGCGGTAAGCCGAAAGACTGCGATAGAGACTGAAGAATTCCTTGTTCTTCCCATAGGCCTGGGCGTAAATATCCGCCGCCGCGGCCTCCCCTTCGCCGCGCTTGAGCTCGGAATCCCGGTAGGCGTCGGCCAGGATCACTTCCCGCTGACGATCGGCATCCGCACGAATCCGTTCGGCCGCCTCGGCACCGCGAGAACGGAAATCGCGGGCCACCCGCGCCCGCTCGGCCTCCATCCGCCGATAGACCGAGGAACTGACCTCGCTCGGCAGATCGATACGCATGACGCGGACATCCACTATCTGGATCCCCAGCTGTTCCGCCACCGGACTCGCCGCATTGCTCAGCACGTCACGGATCTGCGAACGTTCGGACGATACCAGTTCCCGGATGGTGCGCTTGCTGAATTCGCTGCGCATCGCGTCCTTGACGATCTGATCCAGGCGAATGTTCGCCTGGATCACGTCGCCCGCGACGGTCGTGTAATACTTGGCAACGTCCTTCACCCGCCATTTCACGAAGGAATCGACGATGACGTTCTTTTTTTCGGATGTCAGGAAGCGCTCCGGCTTGGACTCCAGGGTCAGAATCCGTCCGTCGAACTTCTTGACGTTGTTGATGAACGGAACTTGCAAGTAAATCCCGGGCGTATAGTCCGACTGCACGATTTCGCCCAGCCTGAACCGGATCACCTTCTGGGTTTCGGAGACGGTGAATACCGACAACGACGCCAGCACCGCCGCCGCGCCTGCCACTGCGATGATTACCTTGGTCTGCACCATTATTGTCCCCTCCCGTCCCTGCCGCGGCTCGAGGCGCGCCCGCCGCCGCCCTTGGCCCCTCCGTCCTGCCCATCGATCTGCGTCGGCACGGAAAGGCTGCCGGTTTCCGTTTCCGAAACCGCCGTATCGGCGCCGCCCCGACCCGATCTGATCTTGTCCAGCGGTAGATAGACCACGTTGTTCCCGCCCTTCACGTCCAGCAACAGAGTGTTGGCACGCCCCATCACTTCCTGCATCGATTCGATGTAAAGACGCTCTCGCATCACCTCCGGCGCCTTCTCGTACTCGGCCAAAATGCGCTCGAACCGGCCTGCTTCGCCGCGCGCCCGGGCGATGACCTTTTCCTTGTAGCCTTCCGACTCTTGAATCAGTCGCGACGCCGCGCCCCGCGCCTTGGGAACCACTTCGTTCGCATAGGCCTCGGCCTCGTTTTTGAGCCTTTGCTCGTCCTCGCGCGCCTTGATGGCATCCTCGAACGCCGCCTGCACATCTTCCGGGGGCTGCGCATCGACCAGATTGACGGTGATGATCCGGATGCCTGCGTGGTACTGATCGAGAATCTCCTGGATTTCGGACTTGATGTCCGAGGCGATGCTACTGCGTCCTTCCGTGAGCACGAAATCCATGGTGCTGTTGCCGATCACCGATCGTTCGGCACTCTCGGTGACCTGTTTCAGCGTGCCCTCGGGATCCAGCACGTTGAACAGATACTCTTTGGCGTCCTTGATCTGGTACTGCACGGCCAGACGCACATCGACGATGTTTTCGTCCTGGGTCAGCATGAGCGCTTCGCGCGGCACCGAACCCAGTGAGCCAACCGCTTGCTGGCGCCCCCCCGAACGATAACCGACTTCGACGAAGCGCTGCTGTTCGACGTTCACCACCGTCACGGTCTCTACCGGGGATGGCCAGTGCCAGTGCGGACCGGGCTGGGTGGTTTCGACGTACTTGCCGAAACGCGAGACCACGCCGCGGCTGCCTTCGTCGACGATGTAAATGCCGGTCAGACCCCATACCGCCACGGCGGCCGCACCGATCATACCCGCCACCCGGGTTGCGTTCCCGCCGCCCCCGTCGGGCTTGCGTCCGAACAGCTTGTTGATGCGTTCCTGCAAATTGCGAAGAACTTCGTCCAGATCCGGCGGGGTATCCTGCTGGTCGCGCCCGCTCCACGGGTCCTTCTTTCCACCGCCCGGTTCATTCCAAGCCATGTGAACACTCCTGTGACGATCTATTAGCCATTGCTTTCGATTTGCAGCATTGCCCGGATTATCCCGGAAATTCCTCAAACATACAAAAATCCCCAGTGGAATCATCGGGGGCTCACGGTCAGCAAATCCTCGCAGTCGGCACGTTCGGGGGCGTCCCCGATGGCACGGCGCAAAGCGCGGGCACTGGCCGGAAACTCCACGGACAGCCGCCAGCCGCCTTCGCCATCGGGCTCGTCCCACAATATCCTCGCTTCGCGATAGAGGCGTGCCCGGAGTTGACCCTGACCGGCGGTCAGGGTCAGGATGCGACGCTCGACGCCGCCCCCCAAGACTTCCTCCAGAAGCCCCTTGAGCAAATCGAGGCCGGCGCCACTCCGCGCCGAAATCCAGACCCGGGCGGGCCGACCCGACGCATCGCGTTCGACGTGAGGAACCACACCGTCCAGGCCGTCGACCTTGTTATATACCTCGATGCACGGAATCCGGTCGGCACCGATCTCCGCCAGCACCTGCCGCACCTCGGCGATGGTTTCATCCATCCGTTCATCGGTGGCATCGACGACTTGCAGCAGAAGATCCGCTTCGGCCGATTCCTGGAGGGTGGAGCGGAACGCCGCAACGAGTTCGTGCGGGAGATGACGTATGAACCCCACGGTGTCTGCCAGCACCATGTCCAGACCGCCGGTGCTCAGACGGCGCAGGGTCGGATCGAGGGTCGCGAACAGCTGGTCCGCCGCATAGACGTCAGCCCGGGTCAAGGCGTTGAACAGAGTCGATTTGCCGGCGTTGGTGTAACCGACCAGGCCGACCACCGGCACTTGCGCCCGGCGACGGGCCTGCCGCCCTTGATCGCGCTGCACCTCCACCTGCTGCAACCGCTTCTGGATCTGGCGAATCCGGTTGGCCAGAAGACGCTTGTCGGTCTCGAGTTGGGTTTCGCCCGGGCCGCGCAGACCGATCCCACCTTTCTGGCGCTCGAGGTGAGTCCAGCCCCTTACCAGCCGGGTGGAAAGGTGTTTCAGCTGAGCCAGTTCGACCTGGAGCCGCCCCTCGAACGAGCGCGCGCGCTGGGCGAAGATGTCCAGAATGAGGCCGTTACGGTCGACCACCCGGATGTTTAGTGCCTTTTCGAGATTGCGCTCCTGACTCGGCGTGAGCGCGTGATTGAAGAGCACCAGATCGGCCTCATGCACCTTGACCGTCTCGGCCAGCTCTTCCAGCTTGCCCTGACCGATGTAGAAGCGCGGATCGACCGCACGCAACCGTCCCGCCAGAGTCGCCACCGCCTCGGCCCCCGCGGAGAGAGACAGGAGCCGAAACTCGTCCAGATCCTCCTGATCCGGCCCGGCCAGCGGCATGTGCACCAGTACCGCGCGTGATCCGATACCCGGCCTATCGAACAACCGACTCCCTCACGACGACGGTTCCATGAGGCACACCTCCCTCTGCCTCATTCGGCCTCCTCGTCGCCACTTTCACCCGCATGTGGGACGCGCACCGGGCGGCCGGGCACGATGGTCGAAATCGCATGTTTGTATACCATCTGGCTGACGGTGTTCTTCAGCATGATTACGTACTGGTCGAACGAATCCACCTTTCCTTGCAGCTTGATTCCGTTGACCAGATAGATCGAAACCGGAACATGCTCTTTCCGGAGTGTATTCAGGAATGGATCTTGCAGATTTTGGCCCTTCGACATCCTCTTTCTCCTTGTTGTTTTTTGGATTGGATTACCTTCCCATCCAAGACTCGGAACAAATTAACAGAATTACACCGGCATCGCTATCTGCACAATCTTGAGACAAACCGTTTGCAATTCAAGCCTTCCCATGAAAATTTTCCGCGGTGCCAGGATCCGACTCCTCTCCTTCCCGCCTCATCGCCGATCCCAGTCGTCCCTTTTACAATTCAATGGAAAACCGCCGCCGTCCAACCGACGCTCCATGGTTTACAATGCCGGCCCCGAAGCGAAGAGAGCTCCATGAACCCCATCTCCCCCCCGCGCTGTGTGATGTTCGACCTCGTCGGGCCCCGGCTGTCCGCAGACGAACGTGAATTCCTGTGTCACCCCGCCGCCGGCGGGCTGATCCTGTTCAGCCGGAACTACGCGTCACCGGACCAGATGCTGGCGCTGGTATCGGAGGTCCGCAGCTTGCGGCCCGACATGCTGATCGCCGTGGATCATGAGGGCGGTCGGGTCCAGCGTTTCCGCGAAGGCTTCACCCGGCTGCCGCCGGCCTCCGCGTACCTCGAAGTGGCTGGCGAAGCCGGACTGGCAGCGGCCGAAACGGCAGGCTGGCTGATGGCAGCGGAGCTGCGCGCCGTGGGCGTGGACTTCAGCTTCGCGCCGGTGCTCGACGTCGACAGCGGCATCAGCACCGTCATCGGCGACCGCGCCTTCGCCCGTACACCGGAGGAAGTCACCGCCGCGGCCCGCGCCTTCGCCACCGGCATGCGGCGTGCGGGCATGGCGGCGGTGGGCAAACACTTCCCCGGCCACGGTGGTGTGGCCGGCGACTCGCACCTCGTGCTGCCCGAAGACCGACGCGAACTCGAAGAATTGCTCGCGCGTGATCTGCTGCCCTTCTCGGCGTTGATCCGTGAGAACCTCGAAGGCATCATGCCGGCCCACGTCCTTTACTCCCGCATAGACGCCCGGCCGCCGTGCTTCTCCCCTTTCTGGCTGCAGACCATCCTGCGCGAACGGATGAATTTCGATGGCGCGATCTTCTCGGACGACCTGTCCATGGCCGGCGCAGCCGTGGCCGGCGACTATGCCGCGCGTGCGCTGGCGGCACTCGAGGCAGGCTGCGACATGCTGGTGGTCTGCAACACCCCCGAGGCGACGGCGAGCATTCTGGAAGCCCTGGAAAACCGTACCGCATCCCCCGGCAGTACCCGCCGTCTCGCCGCCATGTACGGCCGCTCGCGAATCGACCGCGACGCGCTGGTGGCAAGTAGCGAATGGCGCAATGCGGTCGACCGCATTCACTCTTTCAACGACTCTGCGCAATGAACAGACTCGAAGAAATACGGCAGGTCGAGACGGCCGCCGAACGGCTGTACTCCGAAGCCGAGGTCGAAAACGCCATCGTGCGCCTGGCCGCGGAAATCACCGAAGCCATCGCGGACCGCAATCCGATCGTCATGACCATTCTCACCGGGGGCATCGTGTTCGCCGGCAAGCTGCTCACCCATCTACGGTTTCCGCTGGAGCTCGACGCCATCGGCGCCACCCGCTACCGCGGCCGGACCGCAGGCGGCGTAACCCACTGGCGACTGGAACCTGGCCTTTCCCTGCAGGGCCGCACCGTGCTGCTGGTCGACGACATCCTCGACGAAGGCGTCACCCTCGCCGAGGTACGCGAACACTGCCTCGACCGAGGGGCGGAGCGCGTCCTGATCGCAGTGCTGGTCGACAAGGATCTGGGCCGGGAAAAGCCCTGCCGGGCCGATTTCGTCGGCCTGGTGACCGAAAACCGCTATCTCTTCGGATACGGTCTGGACTACAAAGGCTATCTGCGCAACGCCGCGGGCATTTATGCCTGCCCCAAGATCGAATCCCAAGGAACCTGACATGAGCCTCACCGCAATCATCGGCGGCACCGGCCTGACTCGGTTGACGCACCTCCAAGTCCACCGCCGTGAATCCCCGGCCACACCCTATGGCGCACCGTCCTCCGAGCTGACTTTCGGCCGGCTGGCCGGTCGCGATTTCGTATTCCTGGCACGCCATGGCGACCCGCACACCATCCCGCCCCACAAGATCAATTACCGCGCCAACCTCTGGGCCCTGAAACAGGCCGGCGCCGAGGCCATCATAGCCGCCGCCGCGGTTGGCGGCATCAGGCCCGATCTTGCCCCCGGCCGACTGGCCATCCCGCACCAGATCATCGATTACACCTGGGGGCGGGCCGGCACTTTCTTCGAGGAGGGGCTGGACCATGTCACCCACATTGACTTCACCACCCCTTACAGCGAAAACCTGCGCCAGAAGCTCATCGCCTCGGCCCGTGCCGCCGGCCTTTCCGTCGTCGACGGCGGCGTCTATGGCTGCACCCAGGGGCCACGGCTGGAAACGGCGGCTGAAATCGCACGAATGGAACACGACGGCTGTGACCTCGTCGGCATGACCGGGATGCCGGAAGCCGCGCTGGCGCGTGAACTCGAACTGCCCTACGCGGCCTGCGCGATCGTGGCCAACTGGGCTGCCGGCAAGAATGAAGGAGAGATAACCTTGGCCGAAATCGAGCGGCATCTGGCGCGGGGGATGGCCGATTTCGTCGCGCTGCTGACCCGCTTCGCCGAGTCCTCGTGATCCGGATCAGCCGCAGCCGCCGATGGTTACCTTGACCTGTTTGCGGCACCCGTAAATGCGGCCCCCGGCTTCAACCAATGCCACCACGGGGCTACTCTCGTTCATTTTGATTCGGAACGAAACCAAAGGTACGGCTCCGTTCCGGAACTCGAAGGATGCCGCCAGTGGCCTGGGATTGCGCACCACCAGAAGATGCAACGCCGTGGTGCCCTCGAGACGGCTCTCCAGGGTGACCGGCACGATCGCGCCGTTTTCCGCACTGTCGGGGACATCCAAGGCCAGCAAGGCGGTTTCTTCCAGCTTGCGATCGGCGGTGAGGGAGCGCAGGGCGGCCTCATAGGCCGCCGGATCCGCCTCCCTCCCGAAAGCCGAGGGGGCACCGGACAACCGCCATACGGCGATGCCCTTCAGGGCGGAGAGGACGAAACGGCGGCGGGAGAGATGGAAGCTCATCGAATATGCCCAACTTGCCGGTGCAACCAGCTTATCGTTACCCTGAGTCCCGGCCAAACCCCTTGTTCTCCACTATCCTGAATCCATGAGTCTTTTGATCCAAGCCGATGCCATACATGGGATGACGGCTGCGTTTCCGCTCCCCCCTCATGATCGATCGCGGCCTCCGGCGGAAAGAACCGAATCGCCACTCGACCTCGACCGCCGGGCCGATGCCGATCGGCCACGGTCCGTCATCCGGCTCGGGCGGCCTCGTTTCTTCGCAAGGCCCCACGGCGGATTCCCGATTTCGGCCGAACCCGCCCGCTCACCGCAGTGTTTCCTGCCGTTCATGAGGATCTCCCGACCGCGGGCCGCTCTCCCTGAAGAAGCCCCGCGCAGCAGAAACCGGCGTTCCGCACCGGCCATGAACACGGATATCCGGTAGTATGAAAATCCGCGCCCGAACCGCTGACGGCATCACGACCGTCCGTTTGCTGATCACCCATCCGATGGAAACCGGCCGCCGCCGGGACGAAACCAGCGGTGTGGTCGTCCCCGCACACTATATCGAGGAACTCACCCTCGAGCATGACGGCAAACCCGTGGTGCGCTGCCGCCTCACCACCGCCGTGTCCAAGGACCCCTATTTTTCCTTCCAATTCCGCGGCGGACGACCGGGCGAACGCATCCGGGTGAACTGGACCGACAATCTCGGCAACACAGAATCGCAGGAAGGCGTCATCGAGTGATTACAGTTCCCGGGTCGCGCTGAAACGGATCTCCGGCCAGCGCTCCTCGGTGAGCGACAAATTCACCCGGCTGGTGGCAAGATAAACCAAATAGCCGCTGCCGTCCTCGGCCAGGTTGTCGTGGACCTTGCGCTTGAACTCTTCCAGCTTCTTGGGATCGCTGCACGACACCCAACGTGCCGTCGTCACCGGCACCGCTTCGTAGACGCAATCCACATTGTACTCGGCCTTGAGCCGGAACGCCGTCACGTCGAACTGCAACACTCCCACCGCCCCCAGAATCAGATCGTTGTTGCGCAAAGGCTTGAACAGCTGAGTCGCTCCCTCTTCGCTCAACTGCTGGAGACCGCGCTGCAAGGCCTTGGAGCGCAGTGGATCCTTCAGCACGACGCGGCGGAACAGTTCCGGGGCAAAGGAGGGGATTCCCTCGAATTTCAGGTTCTCTCCCTGGGTGAAGGTGTCACCAACCTGAATGGTACCGTGGTTGTGCAGACCGATGATGTCGCCCGGATAGGCCTCTTCCACATTCTCGCGGCTGTCGGCCTGGAAGGTGATGGCGTTGGCCACTTGCATGGCCTTGCCCGAGCGCACATGGAACAGCCGCACACCCTTGGTGTAACGACCGGAACACACGCGCAGGAAAGCGATACGATCGCGGTGGGCCGGATCCATGTTAGCCTGGATCTTGAATACGAAGCCGGAAAACTTGTCCTCCCCCGGCGCCACGAGGCGCTCCCGCGCCTGGCGCGCCTGCGGCGGCGGTGCATACTCGGCGAAGGCATCGAGCAATTCGAGGATGCCGAAGTTGTTGATCGCCGACCCAAAGAACACCGGCGTCTGGCGCCCGGCGCGATAGGCCTCCGGATCGAACTCGTGGCTCGCACCCCGCACCAGTTCGATCTCCATGCGCAGTTCGTCCGCGATATCCCCCAGGAGTTCATCCAGCTTCGGGCTGTTCAAGCCCTCCACGACCTCGCCCTTGACGATGCGGTCGCCGTGCGATGCACTGAACAAATGGATCGCATCCTCGTACAAGTGGTAAACGCCCTTGAAGCGTTTGCCCATACCGATCGGCCAGGTGATGGGCGCGCACTGGATGTTCAGCACCCGCTCGACCTCGTCCAACAGCTCCACCGGCTCCCGCCCCTCACGGTCCAGCTTGTTGATGAAGGTAAGGATCGGCGTGTCGCGCAGCCGGCACACCTCCATCAGCTTGATGGTCCGCTCCTCCACACCCTTGGCGCTGTCGATCACCATGAGGGCAGAGTCCACCGCCGTAAGGGTCCGGTAGGTGTCCTCGGAGAAGTCCTCGTGGCCCGGCGTGTCGAGCAGGTTGAAGATGCGGTCACGGTGCTGGAACTGCATCACTGAGGTCGTGACCGAGATGCCGCGCTGCTTCTCCATCTCCATCCAGTCCGAGGTCGCATGCCGCGTCGCCTTCCGACCCTTGACCGAACCCGCAAGCTGGATCGCTCCGCCGAACAGCAGCAGCTTTTCGGTCAGCGTGGTCTTGCCGGCATCGGGATGGGAAATGATGGCGAAGGTTCGCCGCCGCTCGATTTCGAATTCAAGTTCGGACATGGAACAGGTTTGCGGAACGAAAAAACCACATATTCTATGCCAATCGCCGACCCGCCGGGCACGAGCCGAGGCCGTCCGAAAAACTCAGACGGAACCTTCCGCCGGCGGATCGGCAAAAAAGGCCCGCACCGCACCGGGATCGCGGGCGATACGCATCGGCGGCAGGCTGTCCAAGAACACTCGCCCATAACTCCTGGACACGAGCCGGGGATCGGCCAGTACCAGGACACCGCGATCGTCCACGTCCCGGATCAGCCTGCCGGCGCCCTGTTTGAGGGCGATGACGGCGGCCGGAAGCTGGAACACGCCGAATGGACTGTGACCGCGCTTGCGGATGGCCTCGAGCCGGGCACTGACGACCGGATCTCCGGGCGATGCGAACGGCAGCTTGTCGATCACCACACAGGACAACGCCTCTCCCCGTACGTCGACGCCTTCCCAGAAGCTGGCGGTCCCGAGCAACAGACCGTTGCCCGAGGCGCGGAAGTCGTCCAGCAGCCTGGTCTTGGGCCGGCTGCCCTGGACGAACAGCGGAAATTCGGTCTTGCCTTCCAGAATAGAGGCCGCCTCGGTCAGTGCCTGATGGCTGGTGAACAGCAGAAAGGCGCGCCCCCGGCTCGCTTTGAGCACCGGCCATGCCGCCCGCAGCACGGCCCGGGTGTAGTTGCCGGCGCCCGGATCGGGCAAACCGGGCGGCAGGTACAGGAGGCTCTGGCGGCGGTAGTCGAAGGGACTCTCCCAGCGCCGGCACTCGGCATCGACGATACCAAGCTGACGGGAGAAGTGCTCGAAACGCCCGGCCACGCTCAACGTCGCCGAGGTGAAGATCCAGGTCGCCTGCCGCGCCTTGCGGAAACGCGTGAACTCGCCGGCGATGTCCAGCGGCGTTCGGCTCAGGGAAAAGCCGCGGCGATGGATCTCGAACCAGCGTACCGATTCCTCGGTATCTTCGGCCAGGAACGCCTCCAGCCGCTGGATGAACTCGTCGCAGCGCTTCCAGCAAGATTCCAACCCTTTGCCGCGCACCGCCGCAATCTTGAGCTGCGCGGCCAACGCCAGCAAGGCTTCCTCCATGCGCCCGAGTCCGGCATTCACCTCCTCCTTTCCGGCCACGGCGTGCCAGGCGTCCCGCCGAGGTTCCTCGCCCAGCGCAGCGCGCATGGCCGTCAGCTCCACCTTGAGCAGAGTCGCGGCATCGGCCAGCCCACCCATGTCCGGTGCATCCTTGGCCCGCTCGATCAGAGTGTCGTCCGCCAGTTCGGCGAGCTGGCGGCTACTCAGGCTGACCCCCAGGAACTGTGTGGCGGTTTCGGCGAACTGGTGGGCCTCGTCCACGATGATGACGTCGGCCACCGGCAACAGTTCGCCGAAGCCGTCGGTCTTGACCGCCCAGTCGGCCCACAGCAAATGGTGGTTGATGACGGTGATCTGCGCCTCCTGGGCAGCCTTTCTGGCCTGGACCACAGGACAGCCTTCGTAGAGCGGACACTCCTGTCCCAAGCAGTTTTCGGCGGTGGAGGTGACCGAGCGCCACAGCGGTGAAGCCTCCGGTACGTCGTTCACCTCGGCGACATCGCCGCTGCGGGTCGTCTTCGCCCAACGCCGGATGCGTTCGAGCTGATCGGCTTCCTCGGCGCTGAAGCCGGCGCGAAAGCCGAAATCGACGACGTTTTCCAGCCGGTAGGGACAAAGGTAATTCGATCGGCCCTTGAGCAGAGCGGTGTGCACCGGCGTCCCCAGAGCCTGCCGCAACAAGGGCAGATCCTTCTGAAACAGTTGATCCTGCAGATTCCGCGTGCCGGTGGAGACCAGCACCCGCTTGCCGCTCAACAGGGCCGGCACCAGATAGGCGAATGTCTTGCCGGTGCCGGTGCCGGCCTCGGCGATCAGACAGCGGCCGCCGCGGATGGCCTGTTCCACCGCCCGCGCCATACCGATTTGGGCATCACGCGGGCGGAAGCCCGCCAGGAAACGCGCCAGCGGGCCGTCCTCCGCGAAGACGTCATCGACGCCGCTCACCCTATTTTTCCACGCCGCCCGCGAGCTGGCCGGCTTCCTCGATCAGCGCCTGACATTTCTGGACCAGATCCGGATTGCCCCGAGCCAAGACCTTGGATTTTCGTGCCAGATCGAGCGCGAGACGCGGCTGCTGCTGGGCCATCCGGACCGTCGCCAGACGGTACCACAACTCCGGATTACGCGGCTGCATGCGGATGGCGCGCTCCAGGGTGGTGGCGGCGTTGTCGAGCTGACCGGAACCCTGAGCCTTGTCCGCCTCGGACATCAGGGCTGCCACGGCGGGGGTCGGCGCCGGCTGCTTCTTCGCGCCTGCCCAGGCTCCCGGTGCCGGCCTCGCGGGCGGAGCCGCCGCTTTCGGCCTGGGACTGGGCGCCGGTGCTGCCGTGGGGGCCGGACGGACGCTCGGCACAGCAGGCTGCCTGACCACTTTCCGCTGCGCGCATCCTGCTGACAAGGCCAGGCACAGGGCCACCGCCAGCCATTGGGGGGGCAGCGCATCGAAACGCCGGGAGTTAGCGTACGAATCCATCAAGAAACCGGATGGTAGGAAAAACCCAATGGGGCTAGCAATATCTGTTCCGTAAACTTAGCCATTTCCGAACAGCGTGTAATAGTTCCGCGTCGTCCGATCCGCCACCTCGCCCAGTGACGCGCCCCGCAGCTCGGCGATCATACCGGCGACATGGCGGACATGCTGCGGATAGTTCGGTTTGCCCCGCAGCGGCACCGGGGCCAGATAGGGCGAGTCGGTCTCGATCAGATAGCGCTCGTCCGGCACTCGCCGCGCGACGTCCTGAATGGTTTCGGCGGTGCGGAACGTGACGATTCCCGAAAAGGATATCGAGAAATTCAAATCGAGCGCGCGGCGCGCCGTGTCCCAGTCTTCGGTGAAACAATGGAACACGCCACCCACCTCGCCCGCCTCCTCTTCCGCGAGGATGCGCAGGGTGTCGGAGCGGGAATCGCGGGTGTGGACGATCAGCGGCTTGCCGATGAGTTTGGCTGCGCGAATGTGGATGCGGAAGCGCTCCTGCTGCCAGGCGAGGTCACCCGCGCTGCGGAAATAGTCCAGGCCGGTTTCGCCAATGGCGACGACACGGTCGTCATCCGCCAGTGCGGCCAGCCGTTCGGCGCTTGGTTCCTCGGTATCGGTTTCATTGGGATGCACGCCAACCGAAACACACACGTTCGGATAGGGTTCGACCAGCCGGCGCATGGCGGGATAGTCGTCCAGATTGATCGCTACGCACAGCATGCGGTCGACGCCTTCGGCGCCGGCCGCCTCCATGAAGCGCGAAAAATCGCCGCCGAACGGTTTCAGGTCGAGGCGATCGAGGTGGGCGTGGGAGTCGATGAACATAGGATTTGGATGCAAGAGGGAGGCCGGGAGCTGCCGGCAAAGCTTACATGGTATGGGTCGGCTGATCCGATTCAAGGTGCCCGGACAGATAACTCTCGATCAACGCCTTGGTGACGCCGCCGTCCTCGTCGCTGAACTGCACGCCGATGCCGGCGGAACGGAAACCGGCGGCCCCTTTCGGGGTAATCCAGACGACCCGTCCCGAGATCGGGATCCGCTCCGGCTCGTCCATCAGCTGCAACAACATGAAGACCTCGTCGCCCAGACGGTAACTGCGTGTCGTCGGGATGAAGAGACCGCCGTTCTTGATGGTCGGCATGTAGGCGGCGTAAAGCGCATTCTTGTCTTTGATGGTCAGCGCCAGGATACCCTGGCGGGCACCCGTCTGCTCTTCGCTCAATGCCTCGCCCCCCGTGGTCTCGACCGGTTCCAGTCTATCAGGATCTCTTCCATGACCAGCTGCCGGTTGGCCTGGCCCTCCAGATTGCGGCGGGCCGCATCAACACCGTCGAGGCTGGCGAACAGGGCACGGAGATCCAGGCCCGCCGCCGCTTTCCGCAATCCCGGCTCCAGATCGGCATTGGCCAGGCGCAACGGCACCGATGCTTTAGTGCTACTGATACGGATGAGGTCCGCGATCCAGCCGCGCAACCAAATCAGGACGGTCTCGCCGTCCTCCTTGGCCCAACGCTCGGCCACCACGAGCGGATCGCTCTCGTCCCTGAGCACGGCCACCCAGTCATCGAAGAGCATTCTTCTGCGCTGCGCCAGATCGCCTCCATGCAGCTCGACCGCTCGCACCGGTGCACCACCCGCCATCGCCAGCAAGGCCTCTGCCTCTTCCCCGACCCCCTGTCCACGCAGCCAGCGCAATGCTTCTTCCCGCTCCGGCAGCCTCACATCCAGCCGCTGGCAGCGACTGAGCACCGTCGCCGGCAGTTGCGCGGGTCGCTCGCTGATGAGGAGGAAAAGCGTATGCGGGTCGGGTTCTTCCAGCGTTTTCAACAGACTGTTCGCGGCCGCCATGTTCATGGCATGCGCCGGACGGATGACCACGACCCGGGAAGCGCCATATTGCGGCTTGAGCGAAAGTCTGTCGATCAGCCGGCGAACCAACTCGACGGTGATACGTTTACCGGCTTCCTCCGGCTCGATGTGAAGATAGTCCGGATGATTGCCAGCCACCGCCAGACGACAGGCATGGCAGGTACCGCACGCCCCCTCGGCCGGCGGGCTGGCGCACAGGAGCCGGCGGGCGAAATCGTCGGCCAGCACTCCCTTCCCCACGCCGGCGGCGCCCGAAATCAGCAAGCCCTGCGGCAAACGTCCCGCTTCCAGATACGCCCTCAACCGGCGGCGTGCCGGCGCCAGCCACGGATAACGACCGATGGGGTCAGACATGACCGGCCAACAGGGAATCCACTTGGGTGGCGATGGCCGTCTGCACCAGGGCCAGAGGCCGGTCGGCATCGATCACCCGTATCCGGCCCGGCTCTGCCCGCGCCAGCGCCAGATAGCCTTCCCGCACCCGGGCGAAAAAGGCGCTGTCTTCTCTCTCCAACCGATCCGGACCGCTGCGTTGATGCGCCCGCTTCAAACCGGTGTCCACCGGTGCATCCAGCAGGAGGGTCAGATCGGGCCTCAGCCCGGCCTGAATCCAGTCCCGCAGGAAATCGATGACGCCAGGGGCGATACCACGCCCGGCGCCCTGATAGGCATAGCTGGCGTCGGTGAAACGGTCACAGACCACCCAGTCACCACGCCGCAAAGCCGGCTCGATCACTTCCCGAAGATGGTGCACGCGGGCCGCGAACAACAACAGCAATTCGGCTTCCGGCCGCACCGTGTCCTGACGCAGGAAAATTTCCCGTACCGCTTCCCCGAAAGCGGTACCGCCCGGCTCCCGGGTCGCGACGACCTTCAGGCCTCGGGCGCGCAGCCGGCTCACGACGAAATCGACGTTGGTGCTCTTGCCGACGCCTTCGCCTCCCTCCAGCGTGATGAATTTGCCCGGTGTCACGGCTGCCCGACCTTTTGATAAAGCTCTACCGCCTGTCGGTGTTCGTCCCAGGTCCGCGAGAAGCGGTGGCCGCCGTCTCCCCGTGCCACGTAATACAGACTGTCGCCCGGTGCCGGGTTCAGAGCGGCCCGCAGCGAAGCCAGCCCGGGCGCGGCGATCGGTGCCGGCGGCAGACCGCGATGGAGATAGGTGTTGTAGGGGGTGTCCGCCTTGAGGTGTTCGCGACGCAGATTGCCGTCAAAGCGGTCGCCCAGGCCGTAGATCACAGTCGGATCGACCTGCAAAGGCATCCCGGTGCGCAGCCGCCGGACCAGCACACCGGCCACTTCGGCCTTTTCAGCGGGCAGGGCGGTTTCTTTCTCGATGATGGAAGCCATGATGAGTGCATCGTCCGGCGTCCGGTAGGGAAGGTCCGGCGCCCGCCGCGCCCATTCCGCAGCCAGGACCGTCGCCATCCGCCGGTGAGCGCGCTTGAGGATCTCGACGTCCGACGTGCCCTTGGTGAAGAAATAAGTATCGGGGAAAAACCGCCCTTCCGGATCTCCTTCCGGGATTCCCAGCACCCGCATCAGCACGACACCGTCGCTCTCCGCCGTGACGAGGTGCTCGAGAGCCGGCTGGGCCCGCAGCGCCGCCAACATCTGCCGGAAAGTCCAGCCTTCGACCAGGGTCACGGCATGCTGCCGGACTTTCCCGGAAGCGAACAGAGCCAGCAACCCGCGTCGGTCCAGGCCCGGCGGAATCTCGTATTCCCCCGACTGGAGCCTGCGCGCCAGACCTTCCCTCCAGGCCTGCAGCATGAGCCACCAGGGCTCATCGATCACGCCCGCCTCCTTCAGCGCCAGAGCCACGTCCTTCAGGCCCTGTCCCCGTGCGATCTCGAACACGACTGGCTCGGTGTTGGCAAGCGGCCGCTCGGTAGACTCGATGAAATCCTTCACCGCGACGCCGGCCACCAGCGCCATTACCGCGAGCAGCAGGGTACGCCTCATCCAGCCACGGCCTCATACAGCTGATGGATTTCCAAGCCCCGGCTCAGCATCGTCGTCATCTCGCCCACCGGGTAATTCGTCTCCGCCACCCGTGCCACCGGCCAAATGCCGATGACGCAGTTGGTCAGAAAAATCTCATCGGCCGCTGCCAGTTCTTCCGGCCGGATACGCCTTTCGCTCACCTCGACACCTCGAGACCGGGCGATTTCCAGCACCAGACGCCGCATCACACCGGCCACACCGCAGCGGTCGATCGGCGGAGTCTCGAGCCTACCGGCCTTCACCATGAAGACGTTGCTCATGGTGCCCTCCACGAGAAAGCCTTCGGTATCGCACATCAAGCCTTCCTGGAACTCATCGGCCCACTCACCCCGCCCGAGCACCTGCTCCAGACGGTTCGTATGCTTGACCCCGGCCAGCGCGGTATTGATGCCGAGCGGCGTACGGCATAGCGTCACACTCACCCCAGACCGGTAATAGTCCTGCGGAAACTCGGGGGCGGGATGAAGCGACACCACGCGCGTCGGCTCCCCTTCCGCCACGGGCCGATAGCCGCGGCCGCCGACGCCTCGTGTGATCTGTATCTTGACGACACCCTCGCCCGCTTCCAATCCCAGCCGTCGCAGATCGGCGGACAGCGCCTCGTCCCCCGGATAACGGATGCCGAGACGGGAACAGGCATCTGCCAGACGACCGAAGTGGCGAGACAGCAGCATGGCTTTTCCCGCGCGCAAGCGCAGGGTAGTGAAGATGCCGTCGCCGTATTGAAATCCCCGGTCCCGCACATCGACACAACCGCTGGATCGACCATTGACCAGGACCCTCATCGGCGGAATCCGGCAGAGATGACAGCAGGTGCGGAAGCCTGGGGTGGCTTCCAGCGCCTATCTGAATTTCTTGAAAATCAAAGTGGCGTTGGTACCGCCAAAGCCGAACGAGTTGGACATGACCACTTCGAGATCTTTTTCCCGGGCGGTATGAGGCACATAATCCAGATCGCATTCCGGATCGGGCGTATCCAGATTGATGGTCGGCGGTACCACGCGGTCCCGAATCGCAAGGACAGAGAAGATCGCCTCGATTCCACCCGCCGCACCAAGCAGATGGCCGGTCATGGACTTGGTCGAGCTGATAGCCGTCGAGTACGCATGCGGCCCGAGCACCGTCTTCATGGCGCGGGTCTCCGCCAGATCGCCGGCCGGCGTCGAAGTGCCGTGGGCATTGACGTAATCGATGTCTTCCGGATTCACTCCAGCATCCCGCATCGCGTGCATCATACAACGCGCCGCACCATCGCCGTCCTCGGGCGGCTGGGTCATGTGATGGGCATCTCCTGACATGCCGAAGCCGATCAGCTCCGCGTAGATGCGGGCACCGCGCTTCTTGGCATGCTCCAGCTCCTCCAGCACCACCACGCCGGCACCATCACCCAGTACAAAGCCGTCGCGGTCCTTGTCCCACGGACGGCTCGCCCGCACCGGGTCGTCATTGCGGCGCGACAAGGCACGGGCCGAGATGAATCCACCCAAGGCCGTCGGTGAGCTTGCCATTTCGGCACCACCGGCCAACATGACGTCGGCATCGCCATACTGGATGATTCGGGCCGCGCTGCCGATGCTGTGAGTCGCCGTGGCACAGGCAGTGACGATCGCGTAATTCGGGCCTTTCAGGCCGTACTTGATGGAGAGGTTGCCGGAAATCATGTTGATGATGTTGGCCGGCACAAAGAAAGGAGAAATTTTGCGGGGTCCACTTTTGAGGAACACGCCGTAACCATGCTCGATACCGGTGATCCCGCCGATGCCGGAGCCGACGCAGACGCCAACGCGGTCCGCATTGGACTCGGTGACCTCCAGCCCCGAATCTTCGAACGCCTGACTGCCCGCTGCCATGCCGTAGTGGATGAAAGTATCCATCTTCTTGGCTTCTTTTTCGGGCAGATACCGGGTGACATCGAAGTTACGCACGCTGCCACCGAAGCGGGTAGCGAAGTCGGATACATCGAAATGCTCGATCGGGCCGATTCCGCTGCGGCCGTTCAGGATGCTGTCCCAGCTCTCGGGGACATTGAGGCCCACCGGACAGACCATCCCCAGTCCGGTGATGACGACGCGACGCTTGCTCACGCTGACACCTGGAGGTAAACGAAAGAAGACCCCACTGGATGACGCTGTCCCGTGGGGCTGATGGAACGGTAAGACGAATCAGGTATGGCTCTGGATGTAATCGATCGCCTGCTGAACCGTAGTGATCTTTTCGGCGTCCTCGTCGGGAATTTCGCACTCGAACTCTTCCTCGAGTGCCATCACCAGCTCGACCGTGTCCAGAGAATCGGCGCCCAGATCGTCCACGAAGGATGCCTCGTTCGAGATCTCGTCCTTCACGCCCAACTGTTCGGCGACGATCTTCTTTACACGTTCTGCTATATCACTCATTGTTTTTTGTCCTCAGTGTTATTCAAGTTTAGAGGTGCGGAGATTTTAGTGTGAATTCCCGCGAACACAAGCACTCTGGCGTAAAAAGCCGCTCAGGGCATGAACATACCGCCATTGACATGGAGGGTTTCTCCGGTGATGTAAGCGGCGTCGTCGGAGCACAGAAAAGCCACGGCCCCCGCAATCTCCTCGGCCTGTCCCAGCCGTCCCAGGGGAATCGACGCCAGCAGGGCCGTCTTGTGTGCCTCCGGAAGGGCGCGGGTCATATCGGTATCGATGAAGCCCGGCGCCACCGAATTCACCGTAATGCCGCGCGAGCCAATCTCTTTGGCCAGGGATTTGGTGAAACCGATGATACCGGCCTTGGCCGCCGCATAGTTGGTCTGCCCGGCATTGCCGGTCAACCCCACGACCGAAGTGATGTTGACAATGCGGCCGGTACGGGCCTTCATCATGCCTTTGAGGCAAGCCTTGCTCATGCGGTAGACGGAAGACAAATTGGTGTCGATGATCGCATCCCAGTCTTCATCTTTCATACGCATCAGCAGACCGTCACGGGTAATGCCGGCGTTGTTGACCAGGATCGTCGGCATGCCGAATTCCTCGTTGACGGCGGCCACGAAGGCCTCGACCGAAGCGGGATCGCTCACGTCCAGCACCCGCCCGCAGCCGTTCAGGCCGGCATCGGTGAGCGCGGATCCGATCGCTGCGGCTCCGTCTTCCGAGGTGGCGGTGCCTACGACCGTATGACCGGCCTGCGCCAAACGATGGGCGATCGCCCGCCCGATTCCTCGGCTGGCCCCCGTGACAATGGCTATCTGGTCCGTCATTGAATCGACTCCAAGGCTGTATTCAACGAATCCTGATCCACGATGGCGAGCGTCGCTTCGCTGCTGACGATCCGCTTGTTGAGGCCGGCCAGGACCTTGCCCGGCCCGCATTCCACGAAGCGCCTCACGCCCTGGTCGCTGAGGAAGCGGATGGTTTCCGACCAGCGCACCGGCTGGGAAATCTGCTGAGCCAGCACCGCCCGGATCACCTCGGGAGACGGATGCATGGCGACGTCGACGTTGTGGATCACGCCGATCCGGTCACGGGGCGATTCGAACGACGTCTCCGACAGCAGGGCCGCGAATTTTTCCGAGGCCGGCGCCATCAGCGCACAATGCGAGGGTACGCTGACCGGCAGCAGCACCGCCCGTTTCGCCCCCAGCGCCTTGGCCGCCACGATCGCACGCTCCACCGCCTGGCTCGCGCCGGCGATCACCACCTGGCCCGGGGCATTGAAATTGGCCGGCGTCACCACCGAATCTCGGGTGGATGCCTCTTTGCATGCCGCGACGACCTGGGGATCTTCCAGACCGAGGATGGCGGCCATGGATCCCGCGCCCGGCGGGACCGCTTCCTGCATCAGTCTGCCGCGCTGGGCCACCAGTTTCACCGCATCGGCGAAGCCGAGCGCGCCGGCGGCGACCAATGCCGAATACTCCCCCAGGCTGTGGCCGGCCATCCAGGCGGGGCGGCGATCGGTCAAACTGCACCAGATCCGCCAGGTCGCGACCCCGGCGGCCAGCATCGCCGGCTGGGTGTTGACGGTCTGGTTGAGCTCTTCCTCGGGGCCCTCCTGGACCAGACACCAGAGGTCGAAACCGAGCACTTCCGAGGCTTCAGCGAAGGTCTCGCCGACCACCGGATGGACTGCGGCGAGATCCGCCAGCATGCCGATGGACTGAGAGCCTTGCCCCGGAAAAAGGAAAGCGAGGCTGTTGTCGATGTTGGGCATTACGAATGGTCTTTAATAGCGCAGAAGAGCGGAGCCCCAGGCGAACCCGCCGCCGAAGGCTTCCATAAGCACGGTTTGTCCGCGCTTGATGCGGCCGTCGCGAACGGCCTCGTCGAAAGCCAGAGGAATCGATGCCGAAGAAGTGTTGCCCTGCTCGTCCACCGTCACGACCACCCGCTCCATGGGCAACTGGAGCTTCTTCGCGGTCGCCGCAATGATGCGGATGTTGGCCTGATGGGGCACCAGCCAGTCGACGTCAGATTTCTGAAGGCCGTTCTGTTCCAGGGTTTCATCGACGATGCGACCGAGTGTGTTGACCGCGACCTTGAAAACCTCGCTGCCCTGCATCCGGATGGTGCGGCTCTCGTCGCTGCCTTCGCCGTTGCTGGCGGGATTGGGCAGATAGAGCAGATCTTGGTAATGGCCGTCGGAATGGATATGGGTGCTCATGATGCCGGGCTCGGTGGCAGATTCGAGCACCACGGCCCCGGCACCGTCACCGAACAGAATGCAAGTCGAGCGGTCGTCCCAATCCACGGAACGCGAATTGACCTCCGTACCGACCACCAACACGCGGTTGGCATTGCCGGCGGAAATGTACTGGTCGGCGATGCTCAACGCGAAGATGAACCCCGAACACGCCGCCTGCACGTCGAAAGCCGCACAGCTGCGCACGCCCAAACGCTGCTGCAGGAGGCATGCCGTGCTGGGAAAAACCCGGTCCGGCGAACTGGTCGCGAGGATGATCAGATCGAGATCGTGGGGATCGATGGCGGCAGCCTCCAGTGCCTGCCGGGAGGCAATCTCGGCCATGCTGGAGGCCGTTTCGTCAGCAGCCGCGATGTGTCGGCGGCGGATGCCAGTGCGCTCGACGATCCATTCGTCCGACGTCTCGACCCGCATGGCGAGATCGTCGTTGGTCACCACCTGCCGGGGAAGGTAGCCGCCGGTGCCCGCGATGCGGGAGTAACGGCTCACGCCAGATTCCTCGCGGCGAACACATCCGTCATCCGCTCGCCGATACGGTGCGGAACGGCTTTCTCGACTTCTTTCACAGCGATCGTAACGGCATTGGCAAAAGAAAAGCGATCCGCGTTGCCGTGGCTCTTGATCACGATGCCGCGCAAGCCCAGGAGACTGGCACCGTTATACTGGCGCGGGTCGATCCGGTGCTTGAAGGCATTGAGCACGGGCAGCGCGATCAGGCCGGCCAGCCGGGTCAGCAAACTGCTGGAGAACTCCCGCTTGATGAAATGAGAGATCATTTTCGCCAGACCCTCGCTGCTTTTCAGCGCGACATTTCCGACGAAACCGTCGGTTACGACGATGTCGACGCTGCCCTTGAAAATGTCGTCGCCCTCGACGAAGCCGACGAAGTTGACGTGGGCTCCGCTGAGCAGCTCGGCGGCCCGCTTCACCTGCTCGTTCCCCTTGATCTCCTCTTCGCCGATGTTGAGAAGACCGACCGTGGGATGCTCCCGCTCCTCCACTGCCCTGACCAGCTCATAACCCATGACCGCAAACTGATAGAGGTGCTCGGCAGTGCAATCGACGTTGGCACCGAGATCGAGGACATGGGTATGCCCCGTCATGGAAGGAACGGCCGCGATGATCGCTGGCCGGTCGATGCCTGGCAGGGTCTTGAGAACGAACTTGGCGATTGCCATCAACGCGCCGGTATTCCCGGCGCTCACGCAGGCGTCGGCATCGCCTTGCTTGACCAGATCGATGGCCACCCGCATCGACGAGTCCTTCTTGTTGCGAAGCGCCTTGGAAGGCTGGTCGTGCATTTCCACGACCTCCGAGGCATGATGCACCCTCAACCGATCCCCGAACCGACGCCGGGTATCCTTGAGATACTCTCTCAGCACCGACTCGTCGCCGACCAGCACCAACCGCAGCGAAGGGTTTTGCTCCAAACTATCCAAGGCCGCCGGCACCACGACTTTGGGCCCGTGGTCACCACCCATCGCGTCCAATGCGATGGTCGTCATACCGTCACCGCGCCGCATGCATCGCCATCAAGAGTCGATATAGAAAGGCAACGAACCGTCAGACCGGAGGGTCTATGCTTATTCTTCAGTCTCGTCGCCGTGCTTCGGCGCGATGACGCGACGACCACGATAGTAACCGTCCGGGCTCACATGGTGGCGCAGATGGGTTTCGCCAGTGTTCGCCTCGACGGACAGGGCACTCGCGCTCAATGCGTCGTGCGACCGCCGCATGCCGCGCTTCGAACGGGTCTTGCGATTTTGTTGAACAGCCATGATGACTCCTTAAGAAGACTTGCTATCGTTGTTTTTCAATTGCTCTAGCACGGCAAACGGGTTTTCCCTCTTTCCCTTTTCCGCCCGCGGCCCAAGCGGCGCGGCATCCCCACAGGCTGCGTGCTGCGGTATCAACGGGATGGCCAGCACCAGCTCATCCTGAACCAGGTCGGACAGGCGGATCGGCGCTCTGCCATCGAACAGCAGCGGCTCGTAAGACGCCGGCAGGTGGTCAGCCTCCTCCAGCGAGGCCACGACACCCAGCGCGACCCGTAACCGCACCGGCCATGGCAGCCGATCCAGGCAGAGCTGACACCGCAGCACGAGATCCGTTTCAACCGTACCGGTTACCACCGACCATCGACCGTCCTTGCCGAAATCCAGTGCAACCCGGACGTTTCCGGCCCTTTCAAACAAGGACTCTTCGATTCGATCGAAAAGCGTCAGCGACAATTCGCCCGCTACCCGGCGACACTTGTCGGCGAACCTCAGCGGATCGACGAATTCAGGCAAGCGGGAAAGCATAATCGTGTAATAATACAGGCAAAATCCAACTTCTGTCAAAGCCCGGAAACACCGCGATGCCGACTCCCCCACCGCAGTCGAGGCCGCTCCTCCTGGCCTCAGGTTCGAATTACCGCCGCGAGCTACTCCGCAAACTGGGTCTGCACTTTACCGCTGTGGCGCCGGACATCGACGAAGCAGCGAGACCGGGAGAGGCTGCGGATGATCTCGCCTTGAGGCTGGCCTGTGAGAAAGCGCTGGCGCTGGCGCCCGCCTATCCCGACCATCTGATCATCGGTTCGGATCAGGTGGCCGTGCTGGGCGATTCGAGACTGGGCAAGCCTGGTACTCATGAGAAGGCGGTCGCACAGTTGCTGCGGGCCTCGGGGAACACCGTGACGTTCCTGACGGGATTGTGCGTGCACGACGCGGTCAGCGGGGTCAGCCATACCGGCCTGGACCGCTGCCACGTCCATTTCCGCCGCCTCGACCGAGACCAGATAGAACGCTACGTCACCGCCGACGAACCCTACGACTGCGCCGGCGCTTTCAAGTCGGAAGGACTGGGCATCGCCCTCATCGAACGCTTCGAGGGCGAAGATCCGAACGCCCTGGTCGGTCTCCCCCTGATCCTGCTGACGGAAATACTGAAACGCTTTGGCATCGCCGTCTTCTGAACAGAACCCACACGATGCGGCGTCAGTTCAGGCGATTGTAGTATTCGATCACTCGGTTCAGATAATCCTGGGTTTCGGGAAAAGGAGGCACCCGGTTGCCGTATTTGATGATGTTGTTCTCGCCGGCATTGTAGGCGGCGACCGCCAGGCTGACATCGTTAAACATGCCAATGAGGTCGCGCAGATAGCGGGCCCCGCCGTAGACGTTCTCCACCGGGTCGGTCCGGTCCCGCACGCCATAGCGTGCTGCAGTGTCCGGCATCAGTTGCATCAAGCCCACAGCCCCCTTACCCGAAACCGCCTCCGAGTTGTATGCCGATTCCGCCTGGATCATCGCGTGCAGCAGCAGGGGATCGAGGTCGTAGCGCTCGGCCGCTTCGGCGATCAGCGGCGCCAGCATTTCGCGGTTGCGCGCCAATGTCCCGGACCTGAAGGCGACCGGAGCCGAAGCCCGGCCCGATGACGCCTCCTGGTACGCGGGGGCCGGTGACCCCAGCCTGCCCGACACCCTGGTGGTGGCGATCAGCCGGTAGCCGCTATGCGGGGGACGATCGGTGTAATAGACATGACCCTTCTTGTCGACGAACTTGTAGACATCCGCCGAGACCTGCGCCGCCGGCAGCCCCCCCAGCAGCAAGGCGATCCAAAGACGTCGTTTCATCCGCATGTTTTTACGTCGTTTTCTCGAATCCGGACGAGCGGGTTTATACCACCGCTCCGTTCGGCCGGACAAGCCTCAAGCCGGTATTTTGACCGGCCGCACCTGCGATGCCGCCAACACCGCCCGCCTTCGCGCCTCTTCCACCGTATCCGCCGCCGCCAGCGCCACACCCATACGCCGCCGTGGATGGGCCTCCGGCTTGCCAAACAGGCGGACCTCGGATTCCGGCACGGCCAGCGCCCGCTCCAATCCCTCGAACGCGATGCCTTCCGCCGCCACCCCTCCGTAAATGACGGCGCTGGCGCCGGGACGCCGCAGGGAGGAATCGACCGGCAATCCCAGGATCGCACGCACATGCAGTTCGAACTCGTTCTGTGCCTGGCTGACCATGGTCACCATGCCCGTATCGTGCGGCCGGGGGCTCACTTCGCTGAACCACACCTCATCCCCCCGGACGAACAGCTCGACACCAAACAGCCCGCGCCCTCCCAGCGCATCAACCACGGTGCGGGCGATCGCCTCGGCCCGTTCCCTGGCCTTCGGATTCAGGGACTGCGGCTGCCAGCTTTCCACGTAATCCCCGGCTTGCTGCCGGTGCCCCACAGGCTCACAGAACGCGATCCCGGCGTCACCTCCGGAAACGGGGGTGCGCACCGTCAGCAGGGTAATCTCGAAATCGAAGTCGATCCGGCCTTCGACGATGACACGGCTTGCCCCGACCCGGCCACCCTCCCGCGCGTGATCCCAGGCTGCCTGGACATCCGACGGGCTCTCGAGCAGAGATTGGCCCTTGCCGGAGGACGACATGACGGGCTTGACGAAACACGGAAAGCCGATCTTCGCCGCGGCCTCGGCCAAGGCGGCACAGGAATCGGCAAAGGCATAGGGTGAGGTGGGCAGGCCCAGCTTTTCCGCCGCCAGCCGCCGGATGCCTTCGCGGTTCATGGTGAGTTGCACAGCGCGGGCATTGGGAACGACCTCCGCCAACCCCGCCCGCTCGATCTCGACCAAGGCATCGGTGGCGATCGCTTCGATCTCGGGCACGACGAAATGTGGGCGCTCGAACTCGACCAACCGATGGATCGCCCCCGGGTCGGTCATGTCGACGACGTGGGAGCGGTGGGCGACCTGCTGCGCCGGCGCGCCGGCATAGCGGTCGACGGCGATCACCTCGACGCCGTAACGCTGGAGGGAAATCGCCACCTCCTTGCCAAGTTCGCCGCCGCCCAGGAGTATCACCCGGACGGCGGAGGGGGAATTGGGGGTTCCGATACGCATAGGGACGATGGCCGAAGCAATGGGAGGAAGAACCGGCGACGAAAGGAGGCCGAAGGGCGGTGATTTTAATCCCCCCCGGCCCTCCGTTGCCAAGCCTCCGTCCTTCCCGACGGGATCAATCGTCGTCGGCGATGGCGACCGTGGCCTCCGTCGCCGGCAAGCGGGTGTACTCCCGCCTTCCGGCGATGGCCATGGTGACCGTTTCCCGCCCTTCGACCAGGCGGTCGTCGCGGAGCTTCACCGACACATCCACGCTGGCGACGCCTTTTGGCAGAGTGACCCGGAGCTTGGGCTTGATATAGTCCTTGCCCGGCCGGGCAGTGCCGCCCAGCGTCAGATTAACGGTCAAGGACCTGTCCATCGGCGTCTCGCGAGACACGGTGAAAACCAGCCGCTCTCCGCTTCCTTCGGCAATTTCGGTCCGGGCAGCCGACACCCAGACGCGCGGAAGCGAGCCCAGCAGCACCTCGCCGGCGATCTGGGACACGGTCGTCAGATCGGGTTTGAAGCGCAGGGTGCTGCGGAGCCTGCGGATCGCGGCAGGATTCGCCGCAGCGATCTCTTTGGCCGCGCCGATGGCCGCACTCACTTGGCCCGGCGCCGGCAGGGTGCCAGTGGCCGTGTTTTCGTTGTGCGTCAGTGTCCGCCTGAGCTCGCCCGCACCCGCAGCTTCCCTGGAATTCCCTATCGCCGTGGTCAACAGACTCTTGTCCTCCTCCCGGCTGGCCTGATAGGTCAACGTGAAGCGGGCATGATCGGCGGCGAACGCGGAATAACGTTCCTGGAAGGATTCGAGCATCCGGACGGCGGTACCGCGCATGGAGCCGGCCAGCCGCTGGAACTGCAGTTGCGTCGAGGGCTGGGTCCGGCTGCCTTCTTCGTTGCGCTGCAGGACGATCGTAGCGGCGTTCACCCCGTCATTGGCCACCGCGGGGATTTCCCAGGTGACGGTGCGGCGCAGGCCGGTCGCGGCCTCGCCGGTCGTGGCGTCGGTCTTGAGCACAGCGGCAGGAAAGTCTTCCGCCAGCCGGGACGACATGAAATCGGCGGCTTCGGCCGGCAGGGTCGCCAGATAACGCAGCGCGATCTGCGAATTCGTCAGCAGAGGCTGTATGGACATATCCTGATCCGCGAGCGCCAGATGCTTGTGCAAATCGGCCGCCCTGGCCATCCTGGCTTCCACCGTCGCCTCCAGCCGGGTCGGGACGCTCATGTCCTGCTCAACCAGGGACAGCACCTCGTTCGACAGGGCGGCGGCATACTGGGGCAGCAGATCGGCGTTTTTCTTCACGTCGAAGGCGTTTTTCGGCTCGAAGAACACCAGCGGCACGTCGTGCGTCAGATTGTTGATGTTCTTGTCCTGGGCACGGACGTCGATCGAAAACGATCCGATCTGAGGCAGCCCGCTGAGGCGTGCAGCCGTGTTTCCCTTGAACGACCCGGCATATCGCAACAGGGTCCGGGCCGCGGCCAAACGCTGCTTCGCCAGTCCAGCGTTCCTGGTTTCATCCAGCGGCGCAAACGGTTTGACGTAGAACGGCATCTCCCCCGCCACCGTCAGGCTATGGCAGCCGGCCTTTTCGCAGCTCTTGGCCGGGTTCGCTTCATTGATCATCAGGCCGTAATGGTCCACGGAGATGAAATCCTTGACGTGACACTGATCGCAGGTGGCGTCCTTGGCCGGATGATGTTCGGCCACGCCAGCCGTTTCACCATCGATGGCGTCCATGAGCTGGAGGACGGCCCGGAATTGGTCCTCCGTGTCCGTGACGGGCCGGTTGACGTTGAACTTTACGGTCAATACATGCCGAGCCCCCTCGAAAGGGTCCGGCGGCGCAGCATTCGCCGGATTAAGGCACAGCGGAATCAAAACACCCAGCCAATTCAAGGAGAATCGGGAAAGAAGAAGATGAAATCTCATGTCGGGCTCGCGTGGTTTCGTTATTCGGAAAAAGTACGGCTACCCAAACGGCGAATCGGAGTAGATACGAATTCAAATGATAACGATTCGTATTTAATATCTCAACTGTAATTCCACCAGCGCGAACCGAATCTCCAGAGGAATTCAGTGACGGAAACCGGGAGCTACCCCTCCCGTCCCTCAGGGACGCAGGAAAAGACGAGTGCCTCGCAAGTTCGGGCAGGACAGTCCTTGCCCTGCCCGAACTTCGTTCATTCGATGGAAAATTCGCGCATCATGCCCATGTCCTCGTGCTCCAGGTTGTGGCAGTGGTACATGAACAGGCCCTTGAAGTCCTGGAACGGCTTGATCAGACGGATACGTTCGCCGGGCATCGCCAGTACGGTGTCCTTCCAGCCGCTGTCGACGAAGCCATCGCGCACGCTGGCATAGTCGTCCATCGTCGCATTGCTCACGGTGCGGCTGACGATCTGGAAGGACTGGCCGTGCAGATGGATGGGATGCGCCATCGACATCATCATGCCCATGCCTCCGCCATGTCCTCCCATCATCCCCATGCCGCCGCGATGCCCCATCATGCCCATCCCCATTCCGCCGTGCATGCCCATGCCAGGCCCGCCTCCATGCGCCATGCCCTCCCCTCCGTCGCCATGCCCCGAACCCCCATGGCCGTGGAATATCTCCAGCAGTTGGACGCTGCCCAGCGGAATCCGCTCGAACGGCTGCAGGTCGTCGTGGGCATATGGCCGCCGGTTGATCAGCATGGACATCGGTCCTTCGGAAATCTCCAAGGGCACCGGTTTGTCCGGGTTGGCGGTATCGGCGAGAGTGTAGCGAGAAATCTTCGCGAGCCGCCTCGGCAGGCTGGGGCTTTCGCTCACCCCCCGGCTGACCCGGACCGTGAACAGCGGATAATCGCTGCCCGGCGGCAAGGCGCTGTGCATCATCTCACCCATCATCCGCCGCGCCATCACCGGCAGAGCCCCCGAAAACGGCAGGCTCCGCATCACCAGCTGCGAACCAACGGCGCGTCCGCTGAAATCCGCCCACACGTCCAGGCGCTCGCCCGGCGCGAGCATCACATAGGGCTTGACCTCCGGCGTCTCCAGCAGGCCGCCGTCGGTACCGAGGACCGTCAAGGGCGTGCCGTCGTCCCAGCCCAGCTTGTAGATACGTGCGTTCGAGCCGTTCATGATCCGCAGCCGGTACGCCCGGCTCGCCACTTCCAGTGTGAAGTCCGGGCGACCGTTGACCAGGATGCGGTCACCGTGGAACCCCATCATCTTTTCGTGCATGTGGCGGACATAGACGAGCTGGTTGTCGGCATCGAAGCGCCGGTCCTGCAGCACGATCGGAATTTCGTACTCCCCGACGGGCAGACCCAGAGCCGCCTCCTCGTCGTCGTTCACCAGGATGCCGCCTGCCAGACCGTAATAGACCTGCCGCCCCGTCAGCTCGTGCGGATGGGGATGGTATATATTGAGGCTCGCCCGGTTGAGCACCTCGAATTCGTAGACGAACGTTTCTCCCGGATCCATCGCGTACATCGGATGGCCATCCATCAGCGCCGGGACATGCATGCCGTGCCAGTGGGCGATGGTCGGCTCGGCCAGCTCGTTGCGGAAATGGATGCGCACCTTCTGCCCCTTTTGGAGACGGATCAGCGGGCCGAGGTAAGACCCCGGCAGGTTCGTCAGCGTACCTTCCGGGCCTTTCACCAGCCGCGCGGCATACTGCAGAACCCGGGTCGGCGGACCAGGCAGGATGGACACCGAGGACTGGCGAGCCGCCAGCTCGATTTCCACGTCCGGGGCGAACGCGGGCGATGCCTTGTTCGGGCTGAGCTTCGGACCACCCGCCATGGTCATGGCCCGCACCCAGGCCGGCACCCCGGCAAGAGCGAACATACCCAGACCGGTCTGGCGGAGAAAACGGCGGCGCGACAGATGAATGCTGGACGGCATAACCTCCTCCTTATCGACCTCGAGGTCGCTGTAGTTATGGCGAACCCCCTGCTGCGGGCGCCCCGGCGGGGAGTTTCATGCGGGAAGGCTTCCGGCCGCATGGCGAACGGATGCCCTGGAGGCATTGTATATAAGTTTCCGATGATATGGACATTCCCGACGCCCGGTGGAGCGAACGCCCTCGCCATGAATCGGGTCTGGCCTTCCCCGCATATGCAAGTTGCGAACCCCTTCTTCCCCAAACCGCGGGCCGGATGTGCCCCGAAGGCAATGAGTATGTGAAAATGAGTGACAGGCGTGCGGAACGTCGAGCCTTGCGCGGACTTTGCTTCCGCAGGAACCGCCGCCGGGCAAACCGATCCTCAGTAACCCCAATGCAGACATTGAACGGAAAAATGATCAAGAAGGCATCCTTCCTCGTTTTTATCGCGCTGCTGGGCGCGATCCCTCCGGCTGGGGCAGAAAGCGACAAAGAGATCCAGGAAAGAGCCCTCAAGGCACGCGAACTGGGTCAACATGGCGGCATGGACCATTCGGCGCATGCCGGCGACGAAACGACAGGCAGATTCCGCGGCGTCTTCTACGGTTACCTTCCGTGCCAGGAAGAAAACTGCGACGGACTGAAAATGACGCTGTCCTTGAACGACAAGGACCGCTACCTGCTGGTGATCCAACCCGCCAAGCCGCAAAATCGGGAGTCCTTCGAAAAAGGCAAATACCAGTGGGACGACAAGAACGGGATCGTCGTGCTGACACCCAACAAAGAAGCACCACCACGCCGGCTCGCCATCAAGGATGAAGGCACACTGATCTATCTGGCCAGCGACGGCAAGCCGCTACCCGGCGACCCGGACCGGTACCGGCTGGAGCGGAGCGACAAGGCCGGCAACCGGGAAATGCACATTCATTGACAAGGCCGCGAGCGCCGACCTGCAAAATCTGCTGACTTGCGCCGCCACATCCCGATAAAATGAAGAATTTTGTAACCGCCCGAAAACCTCCTCCATGCGCACCTCCCGGTTCCCCTTGAACACCCTGAAGGAAATTCCCTCCGACGCCGAGATCGTCAGTCATCAGCTGATGCTGCGCGCCGGACTGATCCGGAAACTGGCGGCGGGGCTCTACACCTGGCTGCCCCTGGGACTGAAGGTACTGCGCAGAGTCGAGCGGGTGGTGCGCGAGGAAATGGACCGGGCCGGAGCTTTGGAAGTCCTGATGCCGGTGGTCCAGCCGGCCGAACTGTGGCAGGAATCCGGCCGCTGGGAGCAGTACGGACCAGAGCTGGCGCGTTTGCACGACCGCCACGACCGGGCATTCTGTCTGGGGCCAACCCATGAGGAAATCATCACCGATCTGGCCCGCAACGAACTGAAGAGCTACCGGCAGCTCCCAGTCAACTTCTATCAGATCCAGACCAAGTTCCGCGACGAGATCCGGCCGCGTTTCGGCGTAATGCGGGCGCGCGAGTTCGTCATGAAAGACGCCTATTCCTTCCACCTCGATCAGGAATCGCTGGCCCAGACTTACGATGCCATGTACGTGGCTTACAGCAACATCTTCAGCCGACTGGGACTGAGGTTCCGCCCGGTGCTGGCGGATACCGGCGCCATCGGCGGCAGCCATTCGCACGAATTCCACGTGCTGGCCGATTCCGGCGAGGACGCCATCGCCTTCTCCACGGTCAGCGACTATGCCGCCAACGTCGAGCAGGCCGAGGCGCTCGCCCCGACGGCGCCGCGCCCGGCGCCCACCGCCGCACTGCTCAAAGTCGAAACGCCGGGCAAGAAATCCATCGCCGAGGTGAGCGAATTCCTCGGTGTTCCTCCCCACCAGATCCTCAAGACCGTCGCAGTCATGCAGACCATCGTCGACGACGACGGGCTGGACCGCGACATGTTCGTGACGGTCTTGCTGCGGGGCGACCACGAGCTGAACGAAGTCAAGCTGGGCAAGGTGCTGGGACGGTTCCGCTTTGCCAGCGAGGACGAGATCGAACGCCACATGGGCTGCCGTCCCGGCTACATCGGCCCGTTGAACCTGCCGGCCGGCACGGCTGTCGGCCCGGTCTACGCCGACCGCGCCGTGGCGGTGATGAGTGATTTCGTCTGCGGCGCCAACGAGGCCGGCTACCACTTCAGCGGCGTCAACTGGGAGCGCGATCTGCCGCTGCCGCAGGACGAGTATCTGTGTGATCTCCGCAACGTGGTCGAGGGCGACCCGAGTCCGGATGGCCTGGGCACCCTGCGGATCGCGCGCGGCATCGAGGTCGGCCACATCTTCCAGCTCGGCACGAAGTACAGCGCAGCGCTGAACGCCACCGTACTCAACGAGGAAGGCCGCAGCCAGGTCATGCTGATGGGCTGCTATGGCATCGGCGTTTCCCGGGTCGTCGCGGCGGCGATCGAACAGAACCACGACGAGCGCGGCATCGTCTGGCCCGAAGCCCTGGCGCCCTTCCAGGTGGCCCTCTGCCCGATCAACATGCAGACCTCGGAGCGGGTGCGGACTACCGCCGAGCGGCTCTATGCCGAGCTGTCGGCCGCCGGCTTCGAGGTGCTGTATGACGACCGCAAGGTACGCCCCGGCGTGATGTTCGCCGACATGGAGCTGATCGGCATTCCGCACCGCATCGTCATCAGCGAACGTGGGCTGGACTCCGGTGCCCTGGAATACAAGGGCCGCCGGGATGCCGACAACCAGTCGATCGGCATCGACGGGGTCATCGAATTCCTCCGCGACCGTTCGGAAAGCCGGTAAGTATCGGCTGCATTCGTATAGAATGCGCAAGCTTCAGCCACCACTTCAGGAATCCTGTGGAAAATTTTCACGGCACGACCATCGTTTCCGTCCGCCGGGGCGACCAGGTGGTGATCGGCGGCGACGGCCAGGTCACCCTCGGCAACACGGTCATGAAAGGCAATGCCAGGAAGGTGAGACGCCTCTACAACGGACGGGTATTGGCCGGTTTCGCCGGCGCCACGGCGGACGCCTTCACCCTGTTCGAACGCTTCGAGAGCCAGTTGGAAAAGCACCGCGGCAACCTCACCAAAGCCGCCGTGGAACTGGTCAAGGACTGGCGCACCGACCGCATGCTGCGCCGTCTGGAGGCCCTGCTGGCGATCGCTGACGACAAGGCTTCGCTGATCATTTCGGGCAACGGCGACGTGATCGAGCCGGAAAACGGACTGATCGCGATCGGTTCCGGCGGTCCCTTCGCCCAGTCGGCCGCACGCGCGCTGCTGGAAAACACCGAACTCGGCGCCCGCGACATCGTCGAGAAGTCCTTGATCATCGCCGCCGACATCTGTATCTACACCAACCGCAATCTGACCATCGAAGAACTCGAGACCGGCCGGAATTTCCCTAATCCAGCATGAGCCAGATGACTCCCCGCGAAATCGTCCACGAGCTGGACAAACACATCGTCGGCCAGGCGGAGGCCAAGCGCGCCGTCGCGATCGCGCTACGCAACCGTTGGCGCCGCGCCCAGGTCGGCGCGCCGCTGCGCGACGAAATCACCCCCAAGAACATCCTGATGATCGGCCCCACCGGCGTGGGTAAGACCGAAATCGCCCGCCGCTTGGCGCGGCTGGCCAATGCGCCGTTCATCAAGGTCGAGGCGACCAAGTTCACCGAAGTCGGTTATGTCGGACGCGACGTCGAATCCATCATCCGCGACCTGACCGATGCGGCGATCAAGATGATCCGCCAGACAGAAACGGCCAAGGTGCAGAGCCGGGCGGAAGCCGCCGCCGAAGAGCGCGTGCTCGACGCCCTGGTGCCTCACGCCAGCACCTGGAACGCCGGGGAAGAAGGAGACTCGCCGGCCCGGCAGAAGTTCCGTCAAAAGCTGCGTGCCGGGGAACTGAACGACAAAGAGATCGAAATCGACGTCTCCGCCGCGCCGATCGGCGTGGAGATCATGGCCCCGCCCGGCCTGGAGGAGATGAGCAGCCAGCTGCAAAACCTGTTCCAGAACTTCCAGGCCGGACGGACCCGGACCCGCAAACTGCGCGTCCGGGATGCCCTCAAGCTGCTCAAGGAAGAGGAGGCCGGCAAGATGATCAACGAGGAAGAGATCAAGCTGCGGGCCGTTCATGCGGTGGAACAGAACGGCATCGTCTTTCTCGACGAGCTGGACAAGATCTGCAAGCGCGCGGACTACGGTGGACCGGATGTTTCCCGGGAAGGGGTGCAGCGTGACTTGCTGCCCCTGGTCGAGGGCTGCACCGTCAGCACCAAATACGGCACCATCCGCACCGACCACATCCTGTTCATCGCCTCGGGGGCGTTCCATCTGGCCAAGCCATCCGATCTGATACCGGAACTGCAGGGGCGGTTCCCGATCCGGGTGGAGCTGAATCCGCTGTCGGCCGACGACTTCGTGCGGATCCTCACCGAGCCGGATGCGTCGCTGACGGCGCAGTACGCCGCACTGTTGGCAACCGAAGGCGTCAACCTGGAATTCGCCGACAGCGCCATCCGGCGCATCGCCCAGATCAGCTGGGAGGTGAACGAACGCACCGAGAACATCGGCGCCCGGCGGCTGCACACGGTGCTGGAACGGCTGCTGGAGGAAATCTCGTTCGACGCCGCCGACCGCTCCGGCACCAGCATTACCATCGACGCCGGTTACGTCGACGCCCACCTGGGCTCTCTGGCCCTGGACGAAGATCTCAGCCGCTACATCCTGTGATCATGAGCGATCCCACACCCATCGCCATCACCCTGCACCGGGAAAGCCGTGTGCTCGAGATCTCCTTCGACGACGGTAGCCGCTTCGAGCTGCCCTGCGAGTACCTGCGGGTGTATTCGCCCTCGGCGGAAGTCCGCGGTCACGGCCCCGGGCAAGAGACCTTGCCACTGAACAAGGAAGACGTGACCATCACGGCGGTCGATCCGGTCGGCCATTACGGCATCAAACCGACCTTCAGCGACGGTCATGACACCGGCATCTATACCTGGAAGCTGCTGTACGATCTCGGCCGCCATTACAACACCCTCTGGCAGGAATACCTCGGCAAAGTGGCGGCGGCGGACCGCAGTCGCAAAGCCTGACATTGCCCCCTTCGAGAACACATCCCCATGAGTGAAAACACCACCCACTTCGGCTTCCGTACCGTGCCCGAGCACGAAAAGGCGAACATGGTCCGCGCCGTGTTCGATTCCGTCGCCGGCAAGTATGATGTCATGAACGACCTGATGTCGATTGGCATCCACCGACTCTGGAAGCGAATCGCAGTGGACCTGGCACATGTCCGCTCTGGCGAGAAGGTGCTGGACCTGGCCGGCGGCACCGGCGACCTGACCGCCTTGTTCCGCAAGCGGGTCGGCGCCCGAGGTTTCGTGGTACTGTCCGACATCAATGCGGAAATGCTCAGGCGCGGCCGCGACCGGATCATCGACGATGGTCTTGCCGAATCGGTGGCCTACGCCCAGATCGACGCGGAAAAACTGCCCTTTCCCGACGACAGCTTCGACTGCATCAGCATCGGCTTCGGCCTGCGCAACGTCACCCACAAGGACAAGGCCTTGAACTCCATGTACCGAGCCCTCAAGCCGGGGGGACGACTCATCGTGCTGGAATTCTCGGAGGTCCACAACGAGCTGCTCAGGAAGGCCTATGACCTGTACTCGTTCAAGGTCCTGCCGTTCCTGGGCAAGCTCGTCGCCAACGACGCCGAAAGTTACCGTTATCTCGCCGAGTCGATCCGTATGCACCCGAACCAGGAGAAGCTCAAGGCCATGATGGAGAAGGCCGGCTTCGAGCGCTGCGAATACTTCGACCTGATGCAGGGCATCGTCGCCGTGCACCGGGGCTACAAGTTCTGAAGATGGCGGGAATGCCCAAACTCCTGCTGGCGGCCGCCCTGCGCGGTGCCATGGAGCAAGCGCTGTCGCGCTATGTCACGTCGAGCCCCTCCAGCCGAGCACGCCTGGAAGCCCTGGCCGGCAAGACCATCGCCCTGGTGCTGACGCCGCCCGGCATCGGCATCCTGTTGTGCCCCACTCCCGAGGGTATCCAGGTGTTGGGGGAAAGCACCGGCACGCCCGATGCCGTGATTGCGGGTTCTCCCCTCACGCTGGCGCGGGCGGCATTGAGCCGCGCCCGCATCGGTCCGGGCACGACCGGACCGCTGGTGCTGGAAGGTGACACGGAAACCGCGCGGAAATTTTCCGCATTACTGAAAGACCTGGACATCCCTTGGGAGGCGATGTTGGCACGCTATCTGGGACCAACGATGGCCCGGAACATCACCGGGGCCGGGCGGACGCTCCGTCACTGGAGCACCGACCTCGGCACCACCCTCCGGTTGAATACCCGCGAACTGCTGCAGGAGGAAACCCGGATCGTCCCCGCCGATCCTGAAGCCGAGGCGCTGTACACGGCAATCGACCATCTGCGCGATGGCATCGCAAGGCTGGAAGCCCGTCTCGTCCGCATCGAGAACAAGCAGCTCACCGCTCCCGGCCAGCCTCAAGCGAAAACGCCGTGATCCCGATCCGACTCGTCAGCCGCTTACTGCACATCCAGCGCGTGCTGGTCCTCCATGGACTCGACGAACTGGTCGAAGCCACGCATCTGTACCGGCCGTTGCGCCATGCCGTCCGCTTCTCCACCGCGCTGGGCGCCCGCGACGTCGAAGCGCCGCGTGCCGTGCGCCTCCGTCGGGCGCTGGAGGAACTCGGACCGATCTTCGTCAAGTTCGGCCAAACGCTTTCCACGCGCCGCGACCTGCTGCCCGACGACATCGGCGAAGAACTGGTGAAGCTGCAGGACCGCGTGCCCCCGTTTCCCGGCGTCGAGGCCCGCCGGACGGTCGAGTCCGCACTGGGCCAGCCGGTCGGCACGCTGTTCCGGTCTTTCGACGAAGAGCCGTTGGCTTCGGCTTCGGTCGCGCAGGTCCATGCCGCCCGCCTGCACAGCGGCGAAGAAGTCGTAGTCAAGGTATTACGGCCCGGCGTCCGGCAACGCATCGAGGCGGACATCGAACTACTCTACGCACTGGCCGGCATGGCGCAGCGGTTCTGGCCGGATGCCCGCAGACTGCGCCCGACCGAAGTCGTCGCCGAATTCGAAAAGACCATCCTGGACGAACTGGACCTGGTGCGGGAAGCGGCCAACGCCGCCGAGATCCGGCGCCGCTTCGAAACATCCGGGATTCTCTACGTCCCCAAGGTGTACTGGGACTATACGCGCCGGGACGTCATGGTGATGGAACGCATCGCCGGCATCCCCATCGGCGACGTTCCGCAGCTCCGGCGCGCGGGCGTCGACCTCAAGCTGCTGGCGGAGCGCGGGGTGGAAATCTTCTTCACCCAGGTATTCCGCGACAGTTTCTTCCACGCCGACATGCACCCCGGCAACATCTTCGCCACGACGGATGCACGCTACATCGCCGTCGATTTCGGCATCGTCGGCAGCATCTCCAAGGCCGACCAGTATTACGTGGCCGAAAATTTCCTGGCGTTCTTCAACCGGGATTACCGCCGGGTCGCCGAAATGCACGTGGAATCCGGCTGGGTACCCCCCACGACGCGGATCGAGGAATTCGAATCGGCCATCCGCAGCGTCAGCGAACCGATCTTCGAAAAGCCGCTGAAAGAAATCTCCTATGGACAGGTGTTGCTGCGGCTGTTCCAGGTCGCCCGGCGTTTCGACATGGAAGTGCAGCCGCAACTGGTCTTATTGCAGAAGACCCTGCTCAATATCGAAGGCTTGGGAAGGGAGCTCTACCCCGACCTCGATCTCTGGCAGACCGCCAAGCCTTTTCTCGAAAACTGGTTCCAGGATGAGCGCGGCCCGAAATCCGCGGTCCGGAGACTCGGGGCCAAACTGCCCGAATGGGCCCAGCAATGGCCGGAAATGCCCGGCCTCGGCTATCAGGCGCTCCATCGCGCGGTCAACGGCCGGCTCGAACTCAGCATCCGCTCGGACGAATTGCGTATCCTGACCCGGGAAATCCGCCTGGGACAACGCCGTGTCCTGGGGGGCATCGGCGGCGGATCGCTGATTCTGAGCGCCACCCTTCTGAGCACGGCGTTCGCTTCTCCGACGCTGATCTGGGCGGTGGCGGCGCTGGGTCTGGGCCTGTTCGCCTACGCCTGGACACTGCGCTAAAACGGTGCGAGCGCCTCGCTTGATGTCTGTTATGATGCGGCACTCCCCCGTTTGGAGCGTACAAGCATGGTAAGTACAGAAACCCCTGAGTGCGAATTCGGCCGGAAGGCCCCTGACTTCGCCCTGCCCGGCGTCGACGGCAAGATCTGGACGCTGGAACGATGCCGGGGTCCCAAAGGGCTCCTGGTCATGTTCATCTGCAATCACTGTCCTTATGTGAAGGCGGTGCAGGACCGCCTCGTGCGCGATGCCAAAGACATCCAGGCGTTGGACATCGGCGTGGTGGCCATCATGCCCAACGATCCGACCGATTATCCAGAGGATTCGTTCGAAAACATGCAGAAAGTCGCCGCGGTTCTATCCTACCCTTTCCCCTACCTGCTGGACGAAACCCAGGCGGTCGCCCGGGCCTACGGCGCCGTGTGCACGCCGGATTTCTTCGGTTACAACGCCGATCTGGAACTGCAATACCGCGGCCGGCTCGACGCCAGCCGGCGGGAGGCGTCCCCGCCCGGCTGCCGCCGCGAGCTGTACGAGGCCATGAAGCAGATTGCCGAGACCGGCAAGGGCCCGGCCGAGCAGATTCCCAGCATGGGTTGTTCAATCAAGTGGCGCAACGCCTGAGGGCACCATTTCAAGATTCCAAAGAACCAAGGAGCATCCCATGGCTTTCAAACGCATGACCGACATCGATCTCGCCGGCAAGCGCGTCCTGATCCGGGAAGACTTCAACGTCCCCGTCAAAGATGGCCGGGTCACCAGCGACGCCCGCATCCGCGCCGCCCTCCCGACCATCCGCCACGCGCTGGACGCCGGCGCCGCGGTGATGCTGATGTCGCATCTCGGCCGCCCCACCGAAGGGGAATATGCCGAGGAGTTTTCCATGAAACCCGTTGCCGACCGGCTGTCCGAACTATTGGGGCAGCCGGTGACACTGGTGAAGGACTACCTGGGTGGCGCCGACCCGGCGGTCGGGTCGGTCGTGCTATTCGAGAACGTGCGTTTCAACAAGGGCGAGAAGAAGGACGACGAGGCCTTGGCGCGCCAGCTCGCCGCGCTGTGCGACGTCTACGTGATGGATGCCTTCGGTACGGCGCACCGCGCCGAGGCTTCGACGCACGGCGTGGGCAAATACGCTCCCACCGCCTGTGCCGGCCTGCTGCTGGCGACGGAATTGGACGCACTGGGCAGAGCGCTCCACGACCCGGCGCGCCCCTTGGTCGCCATCGTCGGCGGCTCGAAAGTATCGACCAAACTGACGGTTCTGGATTCCCTTTCGCAGGTGGTCGATCAGCTCATCGTCGGTGGCGGTATCGCCAACACCTTCATCAAAGCCGCCGGCTTCAACGTCGGGAAATCACTGTACGAGGAGGACCTGGTGGCCGAAGCCAGGCGCCTGATGGAAGCCGCCAAGGCCAAGGGCGGGGAGATCCCCGTACCGGTCGACGTGGTGGTCGGCAAACGCTTCGATGCCGCGGAACCCGCCATGGTCAAGAGCGTCGCGGACATCGCCGAGGACGACATGATCCTCGACATCGGTCCGGAGACCAGCCGCCGCTACGCCGAGTTCATCGGCCGCGCCGGCACGGTGGTCTGGAATGGCCCCGTAGGTGTCTTCGAATTCGACCAGTTCGGGGAAGGCACCCGCCGATTGGGTCTGGCCATCGCCGAAAGCCATGCATTTTCCATCGCCGGAGGGGGAGACACACTGGCAGCCATCGACAAATATGGCATCGCCGACCGCATCTCCTACATCTCGACGGGGGGCGGCGCCTTCCTGGAATTTCTCGAAGGCAAGCAACTGCCGGCGGTTGCCATGCTGGAGAGCCGCGCGGACTGAATCCCCGGCGGACAAGACGACTGTATCCCGTCCGCGACAAATCGCCGCTTCCGCAGTCAAACGCACTGTACAGAGCGCGGAACTGCGATACATACTACCCATTTTCTCAAAGCCACCGATCGAGGACTTGAATGGCTCGCATCACCGTCGAAGATTGCCTGGACAAAGTCGAAAACCGTTTTCAGCTCGTGCTGCTCGCCAGCAAGCGGGCCCGTGTGCTGGCACGCCATCCCGAAGAAGCCAAGGTGACCTGGGACAACGACAAGCCGACCGTGGTAGCCTTGCGCGAAATCGCCGAAGGGCACATTACACCTGCCTACATGAAGGAGAAGGTGAAGACGGACCGTTATCCAATCGAACGCCCGATGCCGGCACCCCGCGACGATCTCGCCGACCTTGACGACGACATCTAGGTCGACCGGAAAACCTTCAACCGCCGCAATGAGCTCGTACGCCGTCGCCGATGCCCCGCCGCCGCAAGAGCCGGCGGAAACGCCTCAGGAAAAACTGGCGCGCCGGCTCGGCCATCTGACTTCGAGCTACCTCGAACCGGCCCAGGTCGCGGAAATCCAGAAGGCTTACGAAGTCGCCGCCAAGGCGCATGAGGGGCAGTTTCGCCTCAGCGGCGAGCCCTACGTCTGTCACCCCCTTTCGGTCGCCATCATCCTTGCCGAAATGCGGATGGATGCCAAGGGCATCATGGCGGCCCTCCTCCACGACGTCATCGAAGACACGCCCTTGACCAAGGAGGATCTGAGCGCCCGCTTCGGAGCCGAAGTGGCGGAACTGGTCGATGGCGTCAGCAAGCTCACCCAGCTCGACTGCAAATCGCGCGCCGAGGCTCAGGCGGAGAATGTGCGCAAAATGGTCCTGGCGATGGTCAAGGACCTGCGCGTGATCATGGTCAAGCTGGCGGACCGGCTCCACAACATGCGCACGCTGGACGTGATGAACCCGGGACGGCGCTGTCGCATCGCCCGGGAAACCCTGGACATTTATGCCCCCATCGCCCATCGGCTGGGAATGAACGAGGTCCGGCTGGAACTGGAGAATCTCGGCTTCTCCGCCATGTACCCGATGCGGCACCGGGTACTCGAGCAGTGCGTCAAGAAAGCTCGAGGCAACCGCAAGGAGGTCCTCGCCACCATCGAATCAACGCTCAAAGCGCGCCTCAAGGATTGCGGCATGCCGGACGCCCGGATCATCGGCCGGGAGAAGCATCTCTACAGTCTCTACCAGAAGATGCGCAGCAAGCATCTACCCTTCGCCCAGGTCTACGACGTCTATGCGTTCCGCATCGTGGTCGACTCGCCCGACGAGTGTTACCGGGCGCTGGGCGCCGTCCACAACCTGTACAAACCGATTCCGGGCCGCTTCAAAGACTACATCGCCCTGCCCAAGGCCAACGGCTACCAGTCGCTCCACACCGTCCTGATCGGCCCCTTCGGCCTGCCGCTGGAAATCCAGATCCGCACCCATGCGATGCACCACATGGCGGAGTCGGGCATCGCTGCCCATTGGCTGTACAAATCGGAAACCGATCCCGCCGCCGGCAGCCAGGCGCGAGCCCGGGAATGGCTGCGAGACCTGCTGGAAATCCAGAAGAGTGCCGGCGATTCCCTGGAATTCCTCGACAACCTCAAGGTCGACCTGTTCCAGCACGAGTGCTACGTGTTCACCCCCAAGGGCCGCATCATCAAGCTGCCGCGTGGCGCCACTATCGTCGATTTCGCCTACGCGGTACATACCGACATCGGCAATTCCTGTGTCTCAGCCCGCGTCAACCGCATTCTGGCGCCGCTGCACAGCGTGCTCGAGAATGGCCAGACCATCGAGATCATCACCGCGCCTTGGGCCAGACCGAATCCCCTGTGGCTGAACTATGTGGTAACGGCCAAAGCTCGGGCCGCAATCCGCAGCCATTTGAGAAACTTCAAGAAACAGGAAGCGGTCAACCTCGGACGGCGCCTGTTGGAAAAAGAACTGGCCAATCACGGGCTGAATCTGGAGGCGATTCCGCCGCAGCAACTGGAAAACTTTACCCGCTCCCTGGAGTTGACCTCGTTCGAATCCCTGCTGGAAGATCTCGGGCTCGGCAATCGGCTCCCCTTCCTCGTCGTGCAGCAAATGCTGCATGGTGAACGCGAAAGCGGCAAAGGCGCGCCGTCGCCAGCTGCCGAAAAAAGCGCCAGGATGCCGCTCGTCATCAAGGGAACCGAGGGCGTCGTGGTCAACCTGGCAAAGTGCTGCCGGCCGATTCCAGGCGACCCCATCGTCGGTTTCTTCAACCCAGGCAAGGGCATCGTGGTGCATCTCACCGACTGCAAAAATGCTGCCGAGCTGCGGCGCAAGCAGATCAACAGCCTGGACGTCGAGTGGGATCGCGCGGCGAGCGGGATGTTCCCGGCGATGATTCGGCTGGAACTGATGAACCGGGTTGGCACCCTCGCCCAGGTGGCATCGGCGATCTCCCGGATGGAAGCCGACATCGAAAACGTCCAGATCACCAACCAGGACGACCAGATATCCACGGACGTCATCACGATCGGCGTCAAGGACAGGGTCCACCTCGCGCGGGTCATGCGCGAATTGCGCCGACTGAGCATCGTCCTGAAAATATCCAGAGTCAAATCGGAACTGAGAAAGTAGAGAACCATGCCGCGCCAAGTCATTCATACCGAACATGCCCCCAAAGCCATCGGCACCTATTCCCAGGCCGTGCGGGTCGGAAACACCGTTTACCTGTCGGGCCAGATCCCACTCGATCCGGCCACCATGACGCTAGTCGACGACAACATGGAGATGCAGATCCGGCGGGTCTTCGACAACCTCAGCGCGGTCGCCGAGGCTGCCGGAGGCACGCTCGGAGACGTCGTCAAGCTCAATGTGTTCCTGACCGACCTCGGGCACTTTCCGCTGGTCAACGAAATCATGGCGAACTACTTCTCGGAACCTTACCCCGCGCGCGCCGCCATAGGCGTCGCCGCCCTCCCCCGCGGAGCCGGGGTGGAAATGGACGCGATCCTCGTGCTGCCGGACTAGCCCCAGCGAGCGATGGCGACATCGAGGAGACCGGATCGGGTCTCCCTCGACAACTTGCAGGGGGCGGGAACAAAAACCCAAGGCCGCCTCAACAAACTTGGCATCTTCAACCTGCAGGATCTCCTGCTCCACCTGCCGATCCGCTACGAAGACCGGACCCGGCTTACGCCTCTGGGTGCACTGCAGCCCGGTCAACCCGCACTGGTGGAAGGCGGCGTGGCGTTCACCGACGTCGCCGGCGCCAGCCGCCGGTCACTGATCTGCCGCATCAGTGACGGTACCGGATTCCTCGATCTGCGTTTCTTCCATTTCCGGCCGGAGCAGCTCCGGGCACTGAGCAGCCTACGGCGGATCCGGTGTTTCGGCGAGGTACGCGTCGGCGCGCATGGGTTGGAAATGGTCCACCCGCAGTACGAGGCACTGTCTGAAACCGCCCCCGCTCCCCTGGAAACGGGCTTGACGCCGGTCTACCCCACCACAGACGGACTGAGTCAGCAGAGCCTGCGACGGTTCGTAGCTCAAGCCCTGCGCCTGGCCGAACCGGAACACGAAAAATCTTTCAGACTTCCTCCGCGGCTGGCCCCCGAGCTCGACGCCCTGTCATGGTGGGATGCGGTGCGCACCCTCCACCGGCCCATGGACGACTGTCCGAAGGCGCTGGAGCGAGCCCGTCGCCGCCTGGCTTACGAGGAACTGCTGGCCCATCATTTGAGCCTGGCCCGCTTCCGGCAGGAGATCCGTCGCCGGTCGGCACCGGTGCTGAACACCGACGAAGCCATCAAAACGACTTTCCAGAGCGGACTGCCTTTTTCTCTGACCGGCGCCCAGCGGCGGGTGATCGGTGAAATCGAATCGGATTTGCGCAGCGGCCGCCCCATGCTACGGCTGCTGCAAGGCGATGTCGGCTCGGGAAAAACCATCGTCGCCGCCCATGCGGCACTGGCTGCGGCCTCCAGTGGCTGGCAGACCGCCCTCATGGCGCCCACCGAATTGCTTGCCGAACAGCATTTCCACACGTTCAGCGGCTGGCTGGAATCCTCCGGCGTCACGACGACGCTGCTGACCGGCAAGATCAAGGGCCAGGGTCGGAGGGACGCCTTGGCGGCGATAGCGAGCGGAGCCACGGCGCTAGTCATCGGCACTCACGCGTTGTTCCAGGATGCCGTCGAGTTCCACCGGCTCGGCCTTACCATCATCGACGAACAACACCGCTTCGGCGTCCATCAGCGCCTGGCTTTGCGCGATAAGGCCCACCCGCTCGCCGCGCTGCCCCACCAGCTGGTCATGACGGCGACGCCCATCCCGCGCACCCTGGCGATTCTCGGCTATGCCGATCTGGACTGCTCGGTCCTCGACGAACTCCCGCCGGGACGGACACCCGTTGTCACCCGTCTGATTCCCTCGACCCGCCGCGGTGAAATCATCGACAGGATCGCCAGCTGGATCGCCAGAGGCAGACAAGCCTATTGGGTCTGCACGCTGATCGACGAATCGGAGGCGCTGCAATGCGAAGCCGCCGCAAATACGGCTGCCAGCCTGGCCCAGGCCCTGCCCGGCCTGCGCATCCGACTGCTGCACGGACGCATGTCAGCGGCGGAAAAAGACGGCGTCATGCGGGAGTTCAAAGCCGGCGAGTCCGACATCCTGGTCGCGACGACGGTGATCGAAGTCGGCGTGGATGTGCCGAATGCCGGCCTGATGATCATCGAGAACCCCGAGCGCCTCGGACTCGCCCAGCTCCATCAGCTTCGGGGACGGGTCGGTCGAGGACCGGGCGACGCCTACTGCATCCTCCTGTACCAGCCGCCGCTGTCCGCCATCGGCCGGGAGCGGCTGAAAATCCTGAAAGACTCCTCGGACGGCTTCGCCATCGCCGAAAGAGACCTACGACTGCGGGGACCCGGCGAGTTTCTGGGCGTCCGTCAGACTGGCCTGGCCCGATTCCGGATCGCGGACCTGACCCGGGACGCCGATCTGATCGAAACGGTGAGCGCAAGCGCCGAGCGCGTGCTCGAACACCATCCCGAACTGGTCGCGCCGCTGATCGACCGTTGGGTCGGACGAGGCGTTCATTACGCCGGCGCATGACGCCATGGCTACGGACGCCTCGAGTTGATAGACTGTCGCCCGTTTATCCGTCCGACCTGGTAACGAGAGGTTCGCCATGACCAGCCCCCCCGCCGTACAACCATGCCCGGATCCCCCCCGTTTCGGCCACCTCGTCTGCGCGTCGATCGTTGCGCTCGGATTGGCCAGCTGCGCCGGAATGACCCCGACCCAACAGCGCATGACGTCCGGTACACTCATCGGTGCCGGCAGCGGAGCGGTCATAGGAGCGCTGGCGGGCAATGCCGCCATGGGGGCCGGTATCGGCGCCGCCGCGGGACTCGCCGGTGGCTATCTTTATCAGAAATACAAGGAAAACCAAGCCGCGACCTATGCCGAAGGCTATCGGCAGGGTCAGGCCAGCACTCAATCGAAGAAAAAACAGAAAAAGCCGCAGCCGCAATAAAATACCGGGCGGGCGATGCCCCACCCCGTCAGGCGGCAACGGGGAAAGTCTCAGCCCAGAGTTTCTCGAGCTGATAAAACTCCCGCACTGGCGGCTTCATCACATGCACAACCACGTCACCGAGATCCACCACCACCCACTCGCCGGCATCTTCGCCTTCCAACCCGAAAGGCTGAAGCGCGTGCGCTTTGGCACTGGCTTCGACATTCCCCGCGAGGGACCTGACATGACGATCGGAGGTTCCACTCGCGATCACGAAAAACTCGGCGATCGTCGTCTTTCCGCGCAGATCAATGATCTTCACGTCGCGCCCTTTACCTTCATCCAGCGCGGCCACGACGATTCCAAGCAACGACTCGACAGATATAGTCATCTTAAATGGGTGACTCCAGATAATTTGTGAACGGAGACAAGGGACGAAGCGCATGCCGGCAGGCCCTGTTCGGGCGAGGATGCGGATGAAACCAAGGAAATCAAGGACTGGCGAACCGAGTAGCCCGGTATGAAACGATACTGAGGACCGGAAGCGGCATGTCGCTCGACATGAGGCCGCTCGGGCGAAATTGCAAGAAACGTTGGTGAAATCAAAGGCTATTGTCGCTCCCCCGCCGCCAAGACCGGCACGCTCGAGTCAATCTTTCCCGGCCGAAACTCTGATATTCCTGCCTGCTTCGAGCTTGTTTTCCTTCACACCGTTCCATTTCCGGAGATCCGCGACACTGACGCCGAACCGCTGGGAAATGGCAAACAGGGTTTCGCCTGGTTTCACGGTATGGCGGATGGATTGGGAAGCCTTGATCCCGCCGCCATGTCGCTCGTCGAATGGTATCGATATGGCGTGCTTTTCCTTGCCACGGTCGCCCCGTTCCTCGCGAAGCGCCTCCTCCCGGGAAAGTGCAGACCCTCCCGCCACTTTCCGCCCCCCCTCCTTCCGGTTGGGATTCGCCTTGCTGGAAAGACCAAGGCGTTCATCGGGACGCCGGTTTCCTTTCAGTGACTTGTCCTCCTGCCCATGGTCCCGCCCCCAAACGTCCCGGAGACGGGAGCCATCCCGCAGATGGGCAACCACGGCCGAACCTCCCCTGCTTGGCGTCTCCACACTCTGCCAGCGTTCGCTCCGGCTCGAATCCTTCGCCGGACCGCCCCGTTCGGCAGAGCGGGATGGGACGGCATACTCCGCCCCGTAACCCGAAACCACCGGCTTTCGCACGGACCGTTCGCGCCCCGGAGCGGCGTCATCTTCTGTAGCGGTCTCGAGCGAGCCACGATGCCCGAAGCCGGTACTTCCGTCCCCCTCATCAGCGGGGGGACGGGAATCGAATTGTCCGCTCATCGCCAACCTGGCCAGCTCCTTCTTGAATTTACGCGATTTGTCCGCTGGTACAAAAAGACGGTAGGAACCTTCTATGTCGGCATGCGGATGTTTGAAGCCGGGATTCAATTCGAGCATCCGTTCCAGACTCATGTCGGCAGCATCGGCCGCCAGCGCGAGATCCAGCTGAGAACTCACTTTCACCGGCTTGAAAATGGCTTCGTTCGGAATGTAATGGAGATCGATTGCGTATTTATCGGCGTTCGCGAAAACTTTCGACACGGCCAGCAACCGCGGCACATAGGCCTTCGTCTCGTCCGGGAGATCCAACGACCAGAAGTCGGTGGGCAGATTCCGTGCCTCATTGCGCTGAATCGCCTTGGCGACCGCGCCTTCGCCGCAATTGTAAGCGGCTATCGCCAGAAGCCAGTCGCCATTGAAGTCGTTGTGGAGCTTTTTGAGGTACTTGATCGCCGCGCGCGTCGACGCATAAACATCGCGGCGCCCATCGTACGAGCGGCTCCGTTTCAGACCGTAGCGACGCCCCGTTTCGGGGATGAACTGCCATATCCCGGCAGCCCGGGCGGGAGAAACCGCGTGAGGCTGGAATGCACTTTCGACGATGGGCAACAGCGCCAGCTCACCCGGCATCTTCTGTTTCTCGAGTTGCCGAACGATGGTATATAAGAAGGGCTCAGCGCGCTTTTGCGCGCGCTTCAAATAATCGGGGTGGTTGATGAACCACGAGACCTCACGCTCCACCGAGCGGTGTTCAACCTGGGGCAAGGCATACAGCGAGAACATCCGCTCCCACAACGTGTCGTACTGGGAACCCGACGATGCCTGTTTCCCCTTTTTGGGTTTGCCGGGATTCTCGGAAGCGACCCCCAGCCGGGGCTCTGGCATCGATGGTTTGAGGTTGTTCGGCTTGCTGGCACAGCCGGGAAGAAGCAGCGCCACCAGCGACACGGTGACGAGCAATCGCGGACGGAACGGGAATCGCTTCATAAAATACTCCCTCAGTTAGGCAGCTGGCTGAGGCTAGCTACAACAGGCCGCTCAACTCTATGAGTATGAACAAAGGCTTTGCTCAACACCCTCACGAGATATTCTCAGAATGGTATCGAGACACGACGCCGGGGCAGGCACTCAAGCGATTGGAATTCCATTATTTGTCGAGTGGGCTAAAGCTTACTTTCAATCAGATTACATTACAAGTTGGCTGCCCCGGCGACAGCTCACCACTGAACGGTTTCCCGCGCGGCACGTCATGCCTCATGACCAGCGGACCGAAGGAACCCCAGCGGCCACCCGCCCGGCTCATCGCCGCACCCGACGACATCCCCTTCGACTCCCAGAGCGTCGACCTCGTCTACCTCGTCCATGTCCTGGAGTTTTCACCCGAGCCGTGTCGGATTTTGAAAGAGTGCGAGCGCATTCTCAAACCTCAAGGGGAACTTCACGTCCTCGCACTGAATCCGTGGAATCCAAAAAATCTGCCGCGTTGTGTCCCGCTCCTTCTGAAGCATGCTGAGACCAGCCTCATCACTCCATCCCGCCTGATGGCCTGGCTGAAAAACCTCAATCTGGACACTTGCCTGGTCGCCGGCTTCAGCCTCACTCCCGAATGCTGTCTGCCCAACCGTGGTTCTCTCTTGAACCGTTCGCGGGTCCGTTTGGCGACGGCCTATGCGGTTCGGGCGATCAAGCGGCGCCAGCGGCTGATTCCACTGGGATCGCCGTGGTCGTCGATTCCTGAACTGATCGGAGGCTGCGGTTCGATCGAAACCGCTTTCCACAGACTGTAAGACCAGACCTCCGGCGCAGGACACCCCGCCAGCGGCTAGTCGCAGGGAAGAATTTTCGTGATACGGGAGGAGGAGGAAGCTGTTGTGCGGGTTTTGATGCGCAGAAAAAATGAGCCTCTTGGACCGGCTGTCAAGAACTCACTCTTTCTACGCACCAAAACGAGCAGTGAGCATGCGCTCTTGCCTGACTGTCCTGTCATCGCTTCGGCAAATACACCTCGGCCTCCCATTCGCAGGGCGAATGGCTCCCTCTTTGTAAGGATATATTTAGCTAAGGAAGCTACGAATCGCCTGCTTTATTTCGTCTTCTGTTTGGCGATCTGAGCGTCGACTTCCTTGGCGGCTTCTTGTGCGGCACCGCTCTGCCAGCCGCTCACTTCGTTCTCCCGGGCCTTGAACAAGACGACCAGGACGACGGTTCCAACGATCAATGCGCCAATCCACAACCAGAAGTTGTCTTTTTCTTGATTTTCCATTCTATCCTCCTATCGTTGTCGATGTTGCAGGGATTGTGCTTTCAGCCCGAGGACTGTCCGCCTCCCCATCGTATAATTGATTGTTGCACTCTGAAGCAGGACCAAACTCGGCGCACCGCTTCATTGACAGCAAGTTTACCCCTACAAAACAATGAAAAACAATAGTTGACCTGGATCAAACTTTAAAAAAATTTCCGGGCCGCCACAGCCCTTCTCCCATTGCAAACGCCCGAACCTCGGTGGCAGGGCGCCGGCTCCCTCGAAGCGATCATCCCCGACCTCGCCTCCCATGCAAGCGGTCAGACATTGAAGCGGAAATGCACGATGTCTCCGTCGCGCATGACATAATCCTTGCCTTCCAAACGCCATTTCCCGGCGTCTTTGGCCCCCTGCTCGCCATGGCAGGCGACGAAGTCCTCGTAGGCGATCACTTCCGCGCGGATGAAACCTTTTTCGAAATCGCTATGGATGACACCCGCCGCCTGGGGCGCGGTGGCGCCCGCGGGAATGGTCCAAGCCCGGACTTCCTTGACACCCGCGGTGAAATAAGTGAACAGGTTCAGCAGACGGTATGCCGCCCGCACCACCCGGTTGAGCCCCGGCTCTTCAAAACCGATCTCCGCCAGGAAATCCGCCTTGTCTTCGTCTTCGAGCTGGGACAGTTCGGCCTCGAAAGCGGCACAGACCGGCACAACCACCGCACCCTCGTTGCGTGCGAAGGCTTCGACCTGCTCCAAGAGGGGGTTGTTGTCGAAGCCGCCTTCCTGGACGTTGGCGATGTACATCGTCGGCTTGGCGGTGAGCAGATGCAGCTCGCGCAACAGGGCCGCGTCCTCCGGAGGCAGCGGTATGGCCCGCACCGGCGTTCCCGAATTCAAACCCTTGCCGACGAGTTCCAGCACGCGTACCCGCTCGATCTCTTCCTTGTTCCCGGACTTGGCGGCCTTCTGGGCACGCTGGAGGGCTTTCTCTACCGTCGCCATGTCGGCGAGGATGAGTTCCACCCCGATCACTTCGATGTCGGACAAGGGGTCAACCTTTCCGGCAACATGCACGATGTCGTCATTCTCGAAGCAGCGGACGACATGCGCGATCGCATCGGTTTCGCGGATGTGGGCGAGAAACTGGTTGCCCAGACCCTCCCCTTTTGATGCGCCGGCCACCAGTCCTGCGATGTCGACGAACTCGATGGCCGTCGGAACCACGCGCTCGGGTTTCACGATTCCCGCCAGGACCTCGAGTCTCGGGTCGGGAACGGGCACGACACCCACGTTGGGATCGATGGTGCAGAAAGGATAATTTTCGGCCGCGATGGCGGCCTTGGTGAGCGCGTTGAAAAGCGTGGACTTGCCGACGTTGGGCAGACCGACGATGCCGACGTGTAATGCCATGTGGGAATGTTCCTAGCCTTCTTTGGTACGATGATAGTGGTCCTGGAAGCGGACGATGTCGTCTTCCCCGAGGTAACTGCCTGATTGCACCTCGATGATTTCCAACGGAATGGTTCCTGGATTTTCCAGGCGATGATGGACCCCGATGGGAATGTAAGTGGACTGGTTTTCCGTCAGCAGGAATGATTCTTCGCCGCGGACGACCCGGGCGGTACCCCGCACGACGATCCAGTGCTCGGCTCGATGGTGATGCATCTGCAGCGAAAGGGCGGCGCCTGGCGTCACCGTGATCCGCTTGACCTGGTAACGCTGGCCGGTGTCGATCGACTCGTAGGTTCCCCACGGCCGGTGCACCCGGCGATGGACCTTGTGCTCGGTACGGTTCGCCGCTTCGAGATGTTCGGCGATCTGCTTGATGTCCTGAGCCTTCGACTTGTGCGCGACCAGCACCGCGTCCGCCGTGTCCACCACCAGCAAATCGTCCACGCCGATGGCCGCGAGGAACCGGCTGTCCGCATACAGCAGCGAATTCCTGGTATCGCGCGCATAGACGTCACCTTCCACGACGTTGCCGTGCTCGTCCCGCGGCTTGACTTCAGACAGCGATGCCCAGGAACCCAGATCACACCAGCCCACGTCGAGCGGTATGACGACCGCCTGGCCCGTGCCATTGAGCTTTTCCATCACGGCGTAGTCGATGGAATCGGACGGGCAACGCAGGAAATCGGTCCGGTCAACCCGGATGAAATTGCCGTCTGCGGTGGCTTTTTCATAGGCTGCGGAACAGGACTCCAGGATGTCGGGCCGATGCGAACCGATCCGCTCCAACCAGACATTGGCCCGTAGCACGAACAGCCCGCTGTTCCAGAGGTAGTCGCCGGAACTCAGATACTGCGCGGCAGTTTCGGCATCCGGTTTTTCCACGAAGGCTTCCAGCTCGAAAACCGTGCCATCCTCCAGCGATCTTCCTTTGCGAATGTAGCCGTAACCCGTCTCCGGCCGGTCCGGCACGATACCGAAGGTCCCGATCAGCCCGCGCCCAGCAACCCCCAGCGCCCGCGCCAGACCGGCACGGAAACCTTCCACGTCGGCGATGTGATGATCCGCCGGCATGACCGCCAGAATGCAGTCGCCCCCGATCCGCTCACTTACATGCAGCGCCGCGATCGTCAACGCGGGAGCCGTGTTGCGGCCGCTCGGTTCGAGGAGGATGTCGGCATCGTCGTACCCCATCTGCCGAAGCTGCTCGGCCACCAGGAAACGATGCTGTTCATTGCACACGATCAGGGGCGAGTGGATGTCGAAGCGCGACTCTGCCATCCCCCCGATACGCCCGGTGGTTTCCTGAAACAAGGTGCGTTCGCCCAACAGCGGAAGGAACTGCTTGGGATAGGCCTCGCGCGAATGCGGCCAGAGACGGGAGCCCACTCCCCCCGAGAGAATGAGCGGCTTGACCGTTACGCTACTCATGGTGCGTACCTCCGAAAAAATCAATGCGCCTGGAAAGAGTCTCCCAAATGACGGACGAGAAGTCGCCAATGCCGCTCCGCAGCCCCCCGGTTGCGCCTTACGAAGGCAAGGGCCTGCTGCACCATGTCACCGCGCCTGCCCTCATCCGCCACCAGCCGGTCGACCGCGGCTGCCAGTTCTCCGGTATCGCGGACCCGAACGGCAGCCCCCTTCCTTTCGAGATCATCACATATCTGCTGGAAATTCCGCGTGAATGGCCCGAACACGATGGCGGTCTCCGCCAAAGCGGGCTCGACCACGTTGTGGCCGCCGATGTCGACCAGGCTCCCTCCGACGAATGCGATATCACTGGCGACATAGAAGCGCATGAGGTCCCCCAGCGTGTCGAGCAGGAAAACGTCGAACGTCCCGGCCACGCCCCCCTCCGCTTGCGTCTGCCGGGCGACACGGTGACCGGCCTCTACGGCCAGCCGCGCGACTTCTTCGAAACGCTCGGGATGACGGGGCGCGATCACCAGCAGCAGCTCGGGATGCCGGGAACGGAGGCGGGCGAAAGCCTCCAGCACCGCCTTTTCCTCCCCCCTATGCGTACTCGCTGCCAGCCAAACCGGCCGCTCCTGGAACAAGGACCGCCTGAGAGCCGCGCCGACCGCGGTGACCGAAGCGTCCGGTTCGGTATCGAATTTGAGATTGCCAGTGACGGTGACGGTCGCAGGATCCGCGCCGATGGTGACGAAACGCCGCGCGTCGGCCTCGGTCTGCGCGGCAATGTCGACGCCGGCCAGAAGGCGCCTCAGAGTACCGCGGATCCAAGCATAGCGCCGGGCCGAGCGATCCGATAAACGGGCGTTGGCGATGAGAAGCGGGACTCCGCGCTTCCGGCAGGCGGTGAACAAATTGGGCCAGATTTCCGTCTCCATGATGACGGCCGCACGGGGAGAGAAATGCCCCAGAAAACGACCGACGCCATCGGGCAAATCATACGGCAGAAAAACGTGCTCGACCGTGTCGCCAAGCACCTTGCGCACCCGCGCCGACCCGGTCGGTGTGGTGGTCGTGACGAGAATGGAAGCCCGCGCGTGCCGCCTGAGGGCGGCGATCAATGAAAATGCGGCTTCCGCTTCGCCCACGGAAACCGCATGAATCCAGATATCCACCGGCTTGGGCGGGCCGGAATAGAATCCAAACCGCTCGGCAATCCGGTGCCGGTAAGCCGGATTCGCCCGGCTGCGCCATAACAGGCGCGCTAGCACCCAAGGGAGGGACGCGTAAAACAGGCTCGTATAAACGGACCTCACGCTCCGCCCTCTGGCGCCAGGGTTCGGATCACTCGCCGATGACTTTCAGGTTCAGCGTCGCATTGACGTCGCTATGCAAGTGCAACGTGATTTCATAGTCCCCGGCGAGCCGGATCGGGCCATGAGGCAGCCGCACTTCGTGCCGTTCCACTGGCACCCCGGCCGCAGTCACGGCTTCGGCAATATCTTTGGTGCCGACCGAGCCATACAGCTTGCCTTCCTCGCCGGCCTTTTGGGCGATCGATACGTTCAGCCGTGCCACGGCTTCGGCGCGGGCCTGTGCCGCGGCCAACTCTTCGGACGCCTTTTTCTCCAGCTCTGCCCGCCGCTGCTCGAACTCCGCCAGCTTGGCCGCCGTCGCGGCAACGGCCTTTCCTTTTGGAATGAGGAAATTACGGCCATATCCCGGACGCACCGAGACTTTGTCACCCAGGCTGCCGAGATTCGGCACCTTTTCGAGAAGAATCACATCCATCTTCCAAGACCTCGAACAAACCGATTTAAGAAATAAACTGTTTCTGCCCAGGCGTTTCAGACGCCCGCTGCACGCCTGTGGCGCCAGTCCATCCAGACATCCGTGAACCCCATGAGCGCCACGGGAAGGGCGACCTGAGGAATCACGAACAACAATAGATAGAAGCCGGCCAACCAGAACTTACCCGCAGAACGACGGGACAACAGCACATGGATCACGGCGACTCCCACCATGAGGTACAGCACGAAAAACACGAGACCGAGATTCCACAGCAATTCGGCCACGGCCGGCAACGACATGGCGCCACCAATACAGGCCAACGCGGCATACGCAAACGCCGGTGCGGGCCGCAGCTCGACAAACTCGGCGCGGAACCCGCCGGGGTTGTAGAGCAGAGATTGCCACCACCGCGCCAACATCAGCGTCAAGAAAACGCTCAGGGCGGAACCGGCACTCACGAATCCCGTTGCATAATGGGCCGCCACACGCAGACCGAACCGCGCGCCGTCCGCGTCGAGACCGTCGGGCGCCTGATCCAGCAGCGGCTGAACCAGCCGGATGAGCTTTTCGTTCCAGAACTCCGATGGATCACCGATCAAACCGTAAACCGCCAGCACCGCCATCAACGCGGGCACGACGACGGATGCCAGGGCCCACTCGATCCGGCGGGAAATCCGCAGCACCCATGCCGCCACGGCCGTCGGAAACCAGAGCAGCAGCGCATAGATCAAGGGGGCCGCCACACTGCCCAGAACCACACCGCCAAACACGGCGACCGCCGCCGCGGACAGAGCCAGCACCGTGGCGGCGGCCGGCAAGCCCTGCCGCAGCACCACGAGCCCCAAAGCCGCGGAACTCAGCAAACCGACCAGCGGTATCATGAACGAGAGACAAACGAAGCCTGCGATGACCAACACCGCCTGCCATCGTTCCTTCATGACGAAGGCCGCGAGCCCCTTCACGAATCTTCAAGCCCTTCCGCGCAAACGGGCCCGCGCTTATTGCTCGTGCGCGTCGCAGAACGGCAGCAGCGCGAGGAAGCGCGCGCGCTTGATGGCCGTGGCCAGCTGACGCTGATACTTCGCACTGGTCCCGGTGATGCGGCTGGGAACGATCTTTCCCGTCTCCGACACATATTCCCGCAGGGTGTCCAAGTCCTTGTAATCGATTTCCTTGACGTCTTCCGCGGTGAAGCGACAGTACCTTCTACGTTTGAATTGACGAACCATCGGTGAACTCCAGAATCTGATCGGCGATAATGTTTCTTGGATCGGCCAGCAAGGCTTCAAGCCTCCGCTTCCGCCTCGCTACCCGGCTCGGCGCCGGCGGCTTCCACACTTCCCTCGTCCGCCGGCGCGCGGTCGGTCTCGGCGTCGCTGCCGGACCTCGCCAGTGCGGACGGCTCGGTCACCGCCTCGTCGCGCCTGATCGTCAGGCTGCGCAGGACCGCATCGTTGAACCGGAAACCGCTTTCCAGCTCCTCCAGGGTCGCCTGATCACACTCGATGTTCATCAACACGTAATGCGCCTTGTGCAGCTTGGCGATGGGATAGGCCAACTGACGACGGCCCCAGTCTTCCAGGCGATGGATTCGGCCTGCCGCACCCTCGATGATGGAACGATACCGTTCGATCATCGCCGGCACCTGCCCGCTCTGGTCCGGATGGACCATGAACACTATCTCGTAATGTCGCACGTTGATGCTCCTTTCGGATTGAGTCAGCTTCCCGCCACACGCGGTAAAGCAAGGAGAAGGGGTCTATGCCCCACCAAAAAATGGTGCACTATACCCCTTTCACAGCCCCTGAACAACTGTCCCTACCGCGTGGCAAACCGGGCGTGTTGCAAATACATGTTCGATTCCCTATAGTGTCCAGCCATTTTTTTGCGGGCCGACCCACGCCCCCGAATGCCATGAACCCGTCCGGCTCCATCGATCACCGAGTCCGAGCAGACCGCGGCCGTGCCGTAGCGGACGAAGTCACGTATCGGAACGGGCGGGGCGCCAATCCAGACGCGTTCGCTCGTTGACCCGGCGCGATCCTCAAGAGGTAACCCCAATGAGCCACCATACTTTGCCCCACAAGCAGGGTCTGTACGATCCACGTCACGAACACGACGCTTGCGGCGTCGGCTTCATCGCCCACATCAAGGGCAAAAAGAGCCATGACATCATTCTGCAGGGGCTGGAAATACTGAAGAATCTGACGCATCGCGGCGCGGTGGGGGCCGATCCTCTGGCAGGCGACGGCGCCGGCATCCTGCTCCAACTGCCCGATGCATTTCTGCGCAAGGAGTGCGCGAAACTCGGCATCACGCTTCCCGAAGCCGGCCACTACGGGGTCGGCATGCTGTTTCTGCCGCGTGACGCACAGAAGCGGCGCAGCTGCGAGGAAATTCTGACTCAGTATGTGATCGCCGAAGGGCAGACAGTGCTCGGCTGGCGCGATGTCCCCGTGGACAACACCGGCATCGGCGAAACGGTCAAAGCCGTGGAACCTTTCATACGCCAGGTATTCATCGGCCGCGGCACCGGCTGCGCCGACCAGAATGCCTTCGAGCGCAAGCTGTTCGTCATCCGCAAGCAGGCCGAAAATGCCATCCGCGATGGTCAACTCGCCGGCGACGGGATGTTCTATCTGCCGTCGCTGTCGTCGCGCACCATCGTCTATAAAGGGATGCTGCTGGCGGACCAGGTGGGGTCCTACTACCTCGACCTCCGCGACGAGAGCCTTGTCTCCGCCCTGGCGCTGGTCCATCAGCGCTTCTCGACCAACACCTTCCCGACCTGGGATCTGGCCCACCCGTTCCGGATGATCGCCCACAACGGCGAAATCAACACCATCCGCGGCAACATCAACTGGATGGCGGCGCGCCGCCAGTCGATGAAGTCCGAACTCCTGGGGGAGGACCTGGACAAGATCTGGCCCCTGATCGCGGAAGGTCAGTCCGATTCGGCCTGCTTCGACAACGCCCTCGAGCTGCTGGTCGCCAGCGGCTATTCGTTGGTCCATGCCATGATGCTGCTGATTCCGGAGGCCTGGGCCGGCAATCCCCTGATGGATGCCAAGCGGCGGGCATTCTACGAGTATTACTCGGCGCTGATGGAACCCTGGGACGGCCCCGCCGCCGTGGCTTTCACCGACGGCCGCCAGATCGGCGCCACCCTCGACCGCAACGGCCTGCGGCCCGCCCGCTATCTGATCACCGATGACGACTATGTCATCATGGGTTCGGAAATGGGCGTCCTGAACGTCCCGCAGCACAAAATCGTCAAGAAGTGGCGACTGCAGCCGGGAAAGATGTTCCTGATCGACCTGGAGCAGGGACGCATCATCGAGGATCAGGAGATCAAGGATGAATTGGCCGGTCGCCACCCTTATCAGGAGTGGCTGGACAAGACTCAAATCAACGTCCAGAACCTGCCGACCGAAGTGGCCGCCATGGCACCGGATCATGCCACCCTGCTCGACCGTCAGCAGGCCTTCGGCTACACCCAGGAGGACATCAAGGTCTTTTTCAAGCCGATCGCCCTGAGCGGCCAGGAACCGGTCGGATCCATGGGCACAGATGCCGCCCTCGCGGTTCTGTCGGACCGGCCGCGGATGCTGTACGACTACTTCAAGCAAGGTTTCGCTCAGGTCACCAATCCGGCGATCGATCCCATCCGCGAGGAACTGGTGATGTCGCTGGTGTCCCACATCGGTCCACGTCCCAACCTGCTGGCGCTGGACAACGGCGGCAACAACAAACGGCTCGAGGTGCACCAGCCGATCCTCAGCAACGGCGACCTGGAAAAGATCCGCCGCATCGAGGCACGCACCCAGGGAGCTTTCAAGACCAAGACCCTGAGCATCTGCTTCCCGGCCGATGCCGGAGCCCCGGGCATGGAGCCGGCGCTCGAGGCGCTGTGCAAACGCGCGGAACAGGCCGTGCTGGAGGGCAACAACATCCTGATCCTGTCGGACCGGAGCATGGACGCCGGTCACATCGCCATTCCGGCACTCCTCGCCACCTCGGCGGTGCATCATCATCTGATCCGGGCCGGCCTTCGGACGCATTCGGGTTTGGTGGTGGAAACCGGGGAAGCCCGCGAAGTGCATCATTTCGCTCTCCTGGCTGGTTACGGCGCCGAGGCCGTCAACCCGTACCTAGCCTTCGATACCCTATCCGACCTGCTCGGCTCGCTGCCGGAAAAGATCAGCGAAGACGAGGCCCACAAGCGTTACATCAAGGCGATCGGCAAAGCGCTGCTCAAAATCATGTCGAAAATGGGCATCTCCACCTACCAGTCTTATTGCGGGGCGCAGATCTTCAACGCCGTCGGACTGGGCGAGAACTTGCTCGACCGTTATTTCCATGGAACCGAATGCACGACGGGCGGTATCGAGCTCAGGGAGGTTGCGGAGGAAACCGTGCGCCGTCATCGCCTGGCTTTCGGTAATGCGCCGCTCTACCGCAATGCGCTGGACGTCGGCGGCGAATACGCCTACCGGCTGCGCGGCGAGGGCCACATGTGGACCCCGGAAACCATCGCCAAGCTGCAACACGCCACCCGCGCCAACGACCCGGCGACCTACGCCGAGTATGCCCGGCTGATCAACGAGCAGAACGAGCAGCTGTTGACCCTGCGCGGCCTGATGGATTTCCGCTTCGCGGTCGAACCCGTGCCACTGGACGAAGTCGAGCCGGCCCGGGAAATCGTCAAACGCTTCGCCACCGGCGCCATGTCGTTCGGATCGATCTCGTACGAGGCCCACACCACCCTGGCGATCGCCATGAACCGGATCGGCGGCAAGTCGAATACCGGCGAAGGCGGGGAGCTGCCGGAGCGTTTCGTGCCTTTGGCGAACGGCGATTCCCTGCGATCGGCGATCAAGCAGGTCGCATCCGGCCGTTTCGGGGTCACGGCGGAGTACCTGGTCAACGCCGACGACATCCAGATCAAGATATCCCAGGGCGCCAAGCCGGGCGAAGGTGGCCAGCTGCCCGGCCACAAGGTCGATGCGGTCATCGCCAAGGTGCGTCATTCGACTCCCGGCGTTGGTCTGATCTCGCCGCCGCCACATCACGACATCTATTCGATCGAAGACCTGGCACAACTGATTCACGACCTGAAGAATGTCAATCCCGCGGCCCGCATCAGCGTCAAATTGGTGTCGGAAGTGGGTGTCGGCACGGTAGCGGCAGGCGTCGCCAAGGCCCATGCCGACCATGTCACCATTTCCGGCTACGACGGCGGCACGGGCGCCAGCCCGATCACCTCGATCAAGCACGCGGGGCTGCCTTGGGAAATCGGCCTGGCCGAGACCCACCAGACCCTGGTGCTGAACCGTCTGCGCGGACGCATCTGCGTCCAGGCCGACGGCGGCATGCGGACCGGTCGAGACGTGGTGATCGCGGCCCTGCTCGGCGCGGACGAGGTCGGTTTCGCTACCGCCCCCCTTATCGTCGAGGGCTGCATCATGATGCGCAAATGCCATCTGAACACCTGCCCGGTAGGCGTGGCGACACAGGATCCGGAGCTGCGCAAGCGTTTCACCGGCCAGCCCGAACACGTAGTGAACTATTTCTTCTTCGTCGCCGAGGAAGTACGCCAACTCATGGCCCGGCTCGGTTTCCGGCGCTACGAGGAGATGGTCGGCCGCTCCGACCTACTCGACATGCGCAAGGCCATCGACCATTGGAAAGCGTCCCGCATCGACCTCTCGAAGATTCTGTACAAACCCGAAGCCGGGCCGGGTGTCGCCATCTTCAATTGCGAAACGCAGGACCACGGGCTGGACAAGGCGCTCGACCGCAAGCTGATCGAGTTCGCCCGACATGCACTGGAAGACAAGAAGCCGGTCCACATCGACATCGACATCCGCAACTACAACCGGACCGTGGGCGCCATGCTCTCGGGCGAGATCGCCAAGCGCTATGGACACGCCGGACTGCCGGATGACACCATCCACATCAAGGCCCATGGCACCGCCGGCCAGAGCTTCGGCGCCTTCCTGGCGGCCGGCGTGACGCTGGAACTGGAAGGCGAGGCCAACGACTATGTCGGCAAGGGACTCTCCGGCGGCCGCCTGGCGATCTATCCGCCAGCCGATTGTCCGATCACGCCGGAGCAGAACATCATCGTCGGCAACACCGTCCTCTACGGCGCCATCAGCGGCGAATGTTATTTCCGCGGCGTCGCCGGTGAGCGCTTCGCAGTCCGCAATTCCGGCGCAATCGCCGTGGTGGAGGGTGTGGGCGATCACGGCTGTGAATACATGACCGGGGGCGTAGTGGTGGTACTGGGCGCGACCGGGCGCAACTTCGCGGCCGGCATGTCCGGCGGTGTCGCCTATGTCCTGGACGAATCCGGTGATTTCGAACGGCGCTGCAACCTGTCCATGGTCGAGCTCGAGCCGGTACCTGCGGAGGACGACGCGCTGGAACACTTCGAGCACCAGGGCGGGGATCTCGAGACCCACGGCATGGTCGACATCATGCGCGACATGACCCGCAACGACATGCGACGCCTGCGTTTTCTGATCGAAAAACACCTGCGCTATACCGGCAGCGGCCGTGCCCGCCTGATTCTGGACGACTGGGGTTGCTATGCTGCCAAGTTCGTCAAAGTCATGCCAGTGGACTACCGCAAAGCGCTGGAGAAGATGCAGCAAACCCGAACCGGTGCAGCCGCGCCTCACTGAGCCCGGCCCACAAAATCAAGAACGAGGTATCGAGAAAAATGGGAAAACCCACCGGTTTCATGGAAATCGCGCGGCAGGATCGGCGTTATACCCTGGTCGCCGACCGGATTCAGCACTACCGCGAATTCATCGTGCCGCTGAGCGACGAGGAAGTCAGCCGTCAGGGCGCGCGTTGTATGGACTGCGGCATCCCCTATTGCCACCAGGGCTGCCCGATCAACAACATCATTCCCGATTGGAACGACCTGGTATACCAGGGTGACTGGGAGGAAGCCCTCGAGGTACTGCACAGCACCAACAATTTCCCGGAGTTCACCGGTCGCATCTGCCCGGCTCCCTGCGAAGCGGCTTGCACGTTGAACCTCAATGACGAACCGGTCACCATCAAGACCATCGAATGCGCCATTGCGGACAAGGCCTGGGAAGAGAATCGGATCCGGCCGCAGATTCCCAGCAGGCGCACGGACAAGCGGGTCGCGGTGGTAGGCTCCGGGCCGGCCGGTCTCGCCTGCGCCCAGCAACTGGCACGCGCAGGTCACGGCGTGGTGGTCTATGAAAAGGCCGACCGCATCGGCGGCCTGCTGCGCTACGGCATTCCCGACTTCAAGATGGAAAAGCATCTCATCGACCGCCGCATCGCCCAGATGCAGGCGGAAGGCGTGATCTTCCGTCCCAACAGCCATATCGGCGCCAACATTCCGCTGAGCCGGCTGATGGCCGAATTCGACGCCATCGTGCTGGCGGGTGGCTCGGAAAAACCGCGCGACCTTCCCGTTCCCGGACGCGAATTGGCCGGCATCCATTTCGCGATGGAGTTCCTCAAGCAGCAGAACCGGCGTGTTGCCGGTGATACGATAGACGAAGCAGAAGGCATTCTGGCGACCGACAAACACGTCATCGTCATCGGCGGCGGCGATACCGGTTCCGACTGCATTGGCACCTCGGTGCGCCAGGGAGCCGCCTCGGTGGTGCAGTTGGAAATCCTGCCCCAACCGCCGGCCAAGGAAGACAAGAGTCTCACCTGGCCGAACTGGCCGAACCGGCTACGCACTTCTTCCTCCCAGGAGGAGGGCTGTGAACGGCATTGGAGCATCGCAACCAAGCGTTTCAGCGGTGAAAACGGCAAGGTGACCGCGATCCATTGCATCAAGGTCAACTGGAAACAGGAAGGCGGGCGCTGGGTCATGGAGGAAATTCCCGGCACCGAGTTCACACTCCAGGCCGACCTGGTTCTACTCGCCATGGGCTTCGTCCATCCGGTACAGGAGGGACTGCTGCAGGAAACCGGCGTCCGGCTGGACGAACGCGGCAATGTCCAGGCGGATACTCGAAACTATCGGACTTCGGTGGACAAGATCTTCGCGGCCGGCGACATGAGGCGAGGACAGTCGCTGGTAGTCTGGGCCATACGCGAGGGACGCCAGGCAGCCCGCGCGGTGGACGAGTTCCTCATGGGCCGATCCGACTTGCCGCGGTAAATCCGACGCCCCCATGAACCGCCCAAGGTCGTCGGGCGCGCCGGGATCATGGCCCCGATCCCGCAGAGCGGCCCGCGCCGGCAATCTGAGCGCGGCATGGTGCCCATGCCTATCCCAACAATGCCGTTGACGATGTCCTGGCCTGCCTCCCGTAGCACCGTGAAGCGCCTGCTGTCTTTGGCCCGCGTCTTCGGACTGATGCTGATCGTCTTCAGTCTGACCTATCTGCTCCCGATCATGGCATCCCTGCTGACGGGTGACGGTACTGCCCTTCTCTTCATCGAAGACGCGCTCTTCACCATCGGCGCCGGCGCTTTACTTTGGATCGCCACCCGGCAGTACCGCTACGATCTGAAGTCCAAAGACGGCTTCATCCTCGTCGTGCTGGCCTGGACCGGAATGGCGGCCTTCGCCACGTTCCCGCTGATATCGTACATCGAAGGGCTGTCGTTCACGGACGCCTATTTCGAAGCCATGTCTGGATTGACCACCACCGGGGCGACGGTGCTGGCCGGCCTGGATCAGCTGCCACCCGCCATCAATCTCTGGCGGCACGAACTGAACTGGCTCGGGGGGATGGGAATCATCGTGTTGGCGGTTGCGATCCTCCCCGTCCTCGGCATCGGCGGACGCCAGTTATTCATGGCGGAAACGCCCGGCCCCATGAAAGAAAACAAGCTGACACCCCGGATCACGGAGACCGCCAAAAAACTTTGGCTGGTTTACGCATCTATTACCGCGGCTTGCATCCTGTGCCTCAAGATGGCCGGCATGAGCTGGCTGGACGCCGTCTGCCATGCCTTCGCCGCCATGAGCCTGGGCGGCTTCTCGACTCATGACGCCAGCGTCGGTTATTTCGACTCCCCCCTGATCGAAGGGGTCCTGATGGTCTTCATGTTGGTCGCGGGCATGAACTTCGCGACCCACTTCCTGGCGATCCACGCCCGGAGTCTGAAGGTGTATCGGCATGACATCGAGGCCATTCCCTACCTGGTTCTGGCGCTGGGTAGCTGCGTGGCCATCGCGCTGTTCCTGGTCGCACACCAAAGTTATTCTGATTTCTGGACCGCTCTGCGGCATGCGAGCTTCAACGTCGTGTCCATCGCCACCGACTGCGGGTTCGCCTCGGTGGACTACAACCAGTGGCCTTTGTTCGCACCGCTATGGATGTTATTCCTGAGCAGCGTTCTGGCTTGTACCGGCTCGACGGGGGGCGGCATCAAAATGATGCGCACACTGATCCTGATCAAACAAAGTCAATTGCAGATGCTGCTGCTCACCCATCCGACGGCGGTCAATCCGCTCAAGATCGGACACATGGTGATTCCCTCCAATATCATCCTGTCGGTGCTCGGTTTCATCTTCGTCTATTTCATGAGCATCGTCATTCTGACGTTGCTGCTGGTGGTCAGCGGGCTGGACATGGTGTCATCCTTCTCCGCCATCATCGCCAGTATCAACAACGCGGGCCCCGGACTCAACGTGGTGGGGCCGGCCAGCAATTACGCCGCGCTTTCCGACTTCCAGACTTGGACATGCACCATCGCGATGTTTCTGGGCCGCATCGAGGTTTTCACGGCACTGATCATTTTCACGCCGGCGTTCTGGCGCAAATAGGCTCCCAAAGAACGCACTGAAAGGGCGCCTCGGGTTGATCGATCAACGGGGCGGGCGACCGCCGTTCACGGCCACCACAATCCAGGCCCCCACATGCCCCAATTCATGGTGGCGTCGAGGTTGGTTTCCGCCGCCTGCCTCTGTTCGTCGGCGATTTCCTTTTCCACAGCGAGCTTCTGGAAGCGGGCGTAGGCATCCGCATCGCCGACATAGATGCACTGACAAATGTTGGCATCCGCGTAAATGTACATCACTTTGTCACCTTTCGGATGCGCAACCAGTTTGTACTGAGTCATCCCCTTGACATTGGCCTGCTGCTCCGCCGTTTGTGCATAGTTGATCTTGAATCCCGCCGCCGCCAACAATTGTTCCGTATCCTGGACCTTCTCCTCCAGAGAAGCGCATGCCGCCAAGCCGGCGGCAAGTCCCAGGCTTCCGAGTTTACGAAGCATCATGGTTGTCTCTCGAAGCCGTTGCATTCCAGCTAAATTTAGCGCAGATCGAACGCAGGGTCGACGGGCCTGCTCAACTCTGCAAGACCGCATCCGCCGTATAGCCTTCCGCCTCCAGGATCGAACGGAGCTTGAGCTGAGCCTCCCGCTGAATCTGACGCACCCGTTCGCGTGTCACTCCCAAGTCCGCGGCCACTGCCTCGAGCGTCGATACCTCATGCCCGCCGAGGCCGAAACGGCGCTGGAGGACTTCCCGCTGGCGCGGGTTCAGCCGTCCCAGCCATTCGTCGATTTTCTGTTCAATCCGCTCGGCGAGCAGCGTGTCGGTAACCGGACTCTGGCTGTCATCCGGCGCCATGTCCAGCAAGGATTTGGAAGAATCGGCCGTGATCGGCGCATCGGCCGACAAATCTTTTTCACTCAGCCTGAGAAGCTGTTCGACGCGCTCGGACGGTTTGTCGAGTTGCCGGGCCACGTCCTGGGCCGTTGGCGTGCCCTGCATCTTGGCGGAAAGGCTCCGATAGGCCTTCAGGACGGCGTTCATTTCCTTAGCCACGTGGATTGGAAGCCGGATCGCCCGGACCTGACTCATCAGAGCGCGCTCGATCGTCTGCCGTATCCACCACGTGGCATAGGTGGAAAAACGGAAACCACGTTCCGGCTCGAACTTTTCGACGGCGCGGATCAGGCCGAGATTGCCCTCCTCGATCAGATCGAGCAAAGGCAATCCGCGGTTCAGATAGCGGCGCGCAATCTTGACGACCAGGCGCAGATTGCTTTCGATCATGAGGCGGCGGGCATCCTCGTCACCCTCGAGGGCGAGCCGCCCGAAGTGTTTTTCCTCCTCCGCCGTCAAAAGCCTCCATTTCCCCAACTGGTTCATGTAGATGCGTGTTGCATCAAGCTCCGAACCCGTCTCGACCGTATCTCCGCCGTCATCGACGATATCCTCGCACCAGATCTCGGCGCCGCAGCCATCCTCGGCGTCCCTTTCGCTCTCCCCCCCGGCATCCATTTCGATTTCGATCTCGACCACCTCTTCGGCATATCCCAAACCTTCGACGAGGCTCCCGTCCAACCCCAAAACGACTTCAGACGACATCATTTTCATCCTCAACAGACACGCCGGCCGCGGCCCATGAGCCGAAGCGGCATTCGCACCACCCGTTATCGCGAACGTCCGCGACAACGCCCCTTCCATTTAACCTCGCCCCGCATTGTATACCTTTCCGGGCAAGAAAAACCCTATTTGCATGAAGGAAACGAACACCTGTTGTCCAGGTAACCGCCACCGGCGAATGTCTGCGAGACCGTGGGCTGGTTTTCGATTTCATTGTCACCGATGCCGCCCTAAAATTCACCCGATTTGACCGGTGCTTCCTGAGTATAATTCCCGGTCCGCAGCCGACCGGACGAGCGACAATCGAATGAAAACAGAACATGTCTACCCCGTGCCCTCCGATATTGCGACGTCCGCCAGAATAACCGACGAAATCTATCGGGAAATGTATGACCGGTCCATCAGGGACCCGGAAGGATTCTGGGCCGAGCTGGCTCAGGAGTTCATCAGCTGGAACACCCCGTGGCAGCGGGTGGCGCGCTGGAATTTCCATACCCCATCCATCGAATGGTTCTCCGGTGCCCGCCTTAACGTTTCTTACAATTGTCTGGACCGCCATCTGGCTGACCGGCGCGACCAAACGGCCATTCTGTGGGAGGGCGACGAGCCCGGCGACCAGCGCGCCCTGACCTACGGCGAGCTGCACGACCGGGTCTGCCGGTTTGCCAATGTGCTCAAATCCCACGGCGTAGGCAAGGGTGACCGGGTGTGCATCTATTTGCCGATGATCCCGGAAGCCGCCGTAGCCATGCTGGCCTGTGCCCGTATAGGCGCCATCCACTCAATCGTGTTCGGCGGGTTTTCGTCCGAGGCATTGAAAGACCGGATTCTGGATGCCGATTGCCGCGTCCTGATCTGCGCCGACGAAGGCCGACGGGGCGGCAAATTCGTCCCGCTCAAACGTAACGTCGACGCCGCGCTGAGCCAGTGCCCGCATGTCGAAACCGTGCTGGTGGTCCGCCATACGGGCCGTCCGGTGGACTGGACCGCGGGGCGCGACCACTGGTTTCACGAGGCCGTGCAATCCGCATCGGCCGACTGCCCCCCCGAGGACATGGATGCGGAAGACCCGCTGTTCATCCTCTACACTTCCGGCTCGACCGGCAAGCCGAAAGGGGTGGTCCATACGACCGGCGGCTACCTGCTGTTTGCCGCCGTTACGCACAAATACGTGTTCGATTACCGCGACGGCGAAGTGTACTGGTGCACCGCGGACATCGGCTGGATCACCGGCCACAGCTACGTGGTCTTCGGCCCCTTGTGCAACGGGGCGACCACACTGATGTTCGAGGGCGTGCCGACCTACCCCACACCGGCACGGCTATGGCAGATCATCGACAAATATCAGGTCAGCATTTTCTACACGGCGCCGACGGTCATCCGGGCGCTGATGGGACTGGGCGCGGACTGGGTGAAGCAGGCCGACCGCCACAGCCTGCGAATACTGGGCTCGGTCGGCGAACCCATCAATCCGGAAGCCTGGGAATGGTATTACCAGGAAGTCGGCGAGAAACGCTGCCCCGTGCTCGACACCTGGTGGCAGACCGAAACCGGCGGCATCATGATCACCCCACTGCCCGGCGCCACACCGCTCAAACCCGGCTCCGCCACCCGCCCCTTCTTCGGCGTCGTCCCCGTCATCCTGGATCCCCAGGGCAACGAGCTGACGGGCCCGGCAGAGGGCGTCCTGGCGATCGCCGCATCCTGGCCAGGCCAGGCGCGTACCGTATTCCGCAATCACGATCGTTTCCGTGAAACGTATTTCGCCCTCTATCCGGGGAAGTACTTCACCGGCGATAGCGCGCGCCGGGATGCCGACGGTTATTACTGGATCACCGGACGGGTGGACGACGTGATCAACGTCTCGGGGCACCGCATGGGAACCGCCGAAATCGAGAGCGCCCTGGTACTGCACGACAGCGTCGCCGAAGCCGCGGTGGTCGGTTACCCGCACAACATCAAGGGCCAGGGCATCTACGCCTATGTCACCCTGGTCGCCGATGCCGTCCCGAGCGAGGACCTGAAACGGCAACTGATCGAACTGGTCCGGGAGGAAATCGGCGCGATCGCGACCCCTGACATCATCCAGTGGACGCCGGCCCTGCCGAAGACGAGATCGGGTAAAATCATGCGGCGCATCCTGCGAAAGATCGCAGCCAACGAGCTGGATCAACTGGGAGATACGTCGACACTGGCCGACCCGGCGGTCGTCGAAGACATCATCCGGAACAAACCGGCCTAGCGGCTGCTGCCACGATTCGCTCACCTGAAAGAACAACGATCCGCGGAGACGATCATGAAACTCATCACTGCAATCATCAAACCCTTCAAGCTCGACGACGTGCGCGAAGCGCTTTCCGATATCGGCGTGAGTGGACTGACGGTCACCGAAGTCAAGGGGTTCGGCCGGCAAAAAGGCCACACCGAACTTTACCGCGGGGCCGAATACGTCGTGGATTTCCTCCCGAAGGTGAAACTGGAAATCGCAGTGGCCGACACGCTGGTCGATGCGGCAGTCGATGCCATCGTCAAGGCGGCCAACACGGGAAAGATCGGCGATGGCAAAATCTTCATCACTTCCATCGACCAGGCGATCCGCATCCGCACCGGCGAGACGGGCGACCAAGCGCTGTAACGGCGCAGCCCCGGCGACACAACAAGGACCACACGGACAGCTTCCCCGGCTGTCCGCCCCCTCTCAATCCCCGGCGGGCAGTTGATGCTCGCGGCAGATCATCTCGGCATCCTCCTCGAACAGCCGTTCGCCGGTGAGGCCGCATCGGCGGCTGGCGTCTTCCAGAACGATGTGATGACGGCAGCTCTTGCAGGCCCCGAAAGTCTTGAGCCGGTTGGCGACCTGCATCGCCTGGAGCACGCCGGCGAGGGCGGATTCGAGCAACGGACGCTGATCCTGCGGAATCGCGCGCAGTGCCGCGCGCAGCACGCGGGGCGGAATCGACTCGTCCAGCAGCCGCCGGCCGGTCTCGGTCAACAGCACGTGCACCACGCGCCGGTCGCGGGCATCGCTTTCCTTGACGATCAGGCCGTTGTTTTCCAGGACGGCCAAGGTTTGCGAGACCGTCCCCTTGGTCAGTCCGAGATATTCGGCGACGGCCAGCGGCGTATTGCTGTAGCGGTTGCAGCTGGCCAGATAATGGAGGGCTTCGAGCTGCACGGGCTGCAGCCCTTTGAAGCTTTCGGACCGGCGCGCATCCATGCGGATGAGGTTCGAAATCCGCTCCAGATAATCGTATATGCGATCAGCTTCCATGGCGACAAATGGTATCGGACCGATCGCATCTTGACAAATGGCCGGCTGTCATGCGCTCAGACCAACTCGCGCAGGGCATCGCCGAAAAATTCCGGAACGGCGAACGCGGCCCGGTGGATGTCCGCGTTGTAATACCGGGTCGGAAACAGCTTCGCCTCCGCCGCATCCGCGCGGAACCGGTTCAGGTCCCCCTTACCCGCCATGGTCGCGCTCCACCAGCCCGAGGGATAGATGAATTGCGGGAAGAACAGCGTGCGCGTCTGGGCAAAACCCGCCTGCCGCATGATGCGATGCATCGAGGCAATGAGAGGCAGGTGGAACAGGGGCGATTCGCTCTGCTGCACCAGGATACCGTCGGTGCGCAGACAGCGGTGGCATTGGCGAAAAAACGCCTCGTTGAACAGCCCTTCCGCCGGACCGACGGGATCGGTGCTGTCGACGATGATGACGTCGACGCACCCATCCGGCGCATCCTTCACCCACTGGATGCCGTCGATGAACAACAGCTCCGCGCGGGGGTCGCCGTTGGCTTCGCACAGTTCGGGGAAATACCGTTCCGCCAGCCGCGTCACCCGCTCGTCGATGTCGATCTGCACCGCCTTCTCGACTTCAGAGTGCTTCAACACCTCTCGCAGGCTGCCGCAGTCTCCGCCGCCGATGATCCACACGGTCTTCGGGGCGGGATGGGTGTACAGCACGGGATGCGTCATCATTTCGTGATAGAGGAAATTGTCGCGGTCGCTCACCATGGTGCAGCCGTCGATCACCATGAGCTTGCCGAACGATTCGGTATCGTAGATCTCGATGCGCTGGAAGGGCGTCTGCTCCTCGTGCAGCTTAGCCCTGATTTTCAGCGACAGCGCACTGCCATTATCGGGATAGGATTCGGTAAACCAGTCCTGTGCGTCGCACATGGAACTCCTCCTGCGTGGAAAAAATGTCGCATTCTCCCCATAATTGGAGGTTTTTGAAAGACGGTCCCCATGACAAAAGCGAACTGGACGCTGAGCGACGCCCGCGACACTTACGCCATCGAGCACTGGAGCGATGGGTATTTCAACATCGCGCCGGAGGGCGAAGTCGTGGTCTGTCCGCAGCGGGGAAGCGTCGAGGGAGGCGTAAGCATCGCCGCCATTGCCCGCGGCGTCCGTGCCGAGGGATTGTCCTTGCCCGTGCTGATGCGCTTTCCCCACATCCTGCACGACCGGGTCCGCCTTCTGACGTCGGCGTTCGGCAAGGCGCGGGCCGCCTACCACTACGGAGCCGGCTATACGCCGGTGTACCCGATCAAAGTCAACCAGCAGCGCAACGTCATCGAGAACATTCTCCGCGCCGGCGGCGTCGGCCTCGAGGCCGGCAGCAAATCGGAACTGCTCGCCATCCTTGCCCTGGCGGAGTCCGGCACCATCATCTGCAATGGCTACAAGGATCGCGCCTACATCCGGCTGGCCCTGATCGGCAGCCGGTTGGGGCTGCGGGTCTTCATCGTGGTCGAAAAACTGTCTGAACTCGAACTGGTGGTGAGCGAATCCGAAGCGCTCGGCATCGCCCCGCAGCTCGGTGTACGGATCAGGCTCTCCAGCATCAGCGCCGGCAAATGGCAGAATAGCGGCGGCGAAAAATCGAAATTCGGCCTGCATGCGGGTGAAATCCTGAAGTTCCTCAAACGGCTGGAGCGCGCCGGAGGACTCGGCTGGGTACGGCTGATGCATTTCCACATGGGATCCCAGGTGGCCAACATCAATGACGTCAAGACCGCCCTGCGCGAAGCCGGCCGCTACTATGCGGAACTACGGCGGCTGGGGGCGCCGGTCGATCATGTCGACGTCGGCGGCGGCCTCGGCATCGACTACGAAGGCACGCATTCGGTCAGCGACTGCTCGATCAACTACAGCGTGGATGAATACGCCCACAGCATCGTGCGGGCTTTCTCCGAACTCTGTGCCGAACAGGGACTGCCCCAGCCGGACCTGATCACCGAAGCCGGTCGGGCGATGAGCGCGCACCATGCCGTGCTGGTAACCAACGTCGTCGACATCGAGGCGGCCACCTATGACGCCAGCCCGGTCTCCGCCTCGGTGGCCCAGCCATTGAAGGACCTGGAGGACCTGCTCCGCCGGGTGGACAGCGAATCGGTACTGGGCATCTACCACGATGCCGAGTTCGACCTCGCCGAAACCCGGACCATGTACGTTCAAGGCAAGATCGGCCTGGACCAGCTGGCAGAAGCCGAACGGCTCCACGCCACCCTCTGCCACGAAGTGCAGCAGCGTCTCGACATCCGGCTGAGGGCCCACCGGGCCGTGCTGGACGAGCTCAACGAGCGCCTGGCCGACAAGCTGTTCTGCAATTTCTCGGTCTTCCAGTCGATTCCCGATGCCTGGGCGATCGATCAGATCTTCCCGGTCATGCCGCTGCAACGGCTTGGCGAAGAACCCACCCGCCGCGCCGTGATCCAGGACATGACCTGCGATTCCGACGGACGGATCAACGCCTACATCGACCGGCAGAGCATCGAGAACACCCTGCGTATGCATGCGCCGGCCCCCGGCGAACCCTACCTGATAGGCTTCTTCCTGGTCGGCGCCTACCAGGAAATCCTGGGCGACATGCACAATCTGTTCGGGGACACCCACTCGGTGGATGTCGAACTGGACGGCGCGGGCGGTTATACCTTCACCCACACCCGGAGGGGTGACGGCGCCGACGATCTGCTGCGCTATGTCCACATCGATCCCGACGAACTGGAACGTTCCTACCGCAAGAAGCTGATCGAAGCCGACATCCCGATGCACCAGCGCAAGCAGTACGAAAGCGAGCTGATCGCGGGACTCAGCAACTACACCTACCTGGAGGAATGAGCATGAAGACCGGCTTCGTCGGGCTCGGCGCCATGGGACTGGGCATGGCCCGCAACCTCCGGCGGGCGGGCCTGCTGGCCGGCGTCTGGAACCGTACGCCGGAAAAAGCCCGGGCATTCGCCGCCGAGACCGGCACCCCTGCCTGGGCAACGCTCACGGAAATGGCTCCGGCCTGCGATGTGATCGTGACCTGCGTTTCGGCGGATGCCGATGTGCTGGAGGTGATCGCAGCCCTCACACCCGGACTCCGGCCGGGCGCGGTCATCGTCGACTGCTCGACGGTCGGCGTGGCCACCACCCGCCGCGCCGCCGAGGCCGTCCGCCAGGCGGGCGGCGATTTTCTCGATGCCCCGGTGAGCGGCGGCGTCGAGGGCGCCCGCGACGGCACCCTGGCCCTGATGATCGGCGGCCGGGCCGAAACCGTGGAAAAAGTCCGGCCGGTGCTCGCAGCAATGGGCAACCGCCTCATGCACATGGGCGACACCGGCGCCGGCCAGGCCACGAAAGCGGTGAACCAGGTGATGTGCGCCGGCATCAACCAGGCCGTCACCGAGGCACTGGCATTCGGGCAAGCCTTGGATCTGGACCTGGACAAGGTCATCGACGTGATCTCCGGCGGCGCCGCCGGCAACTGGTTCCTGGACAAACGCGGCAAGACCATGATCCGCGGCAGCTTCCAGCCCGGCTTCAAGCTGTCCCTGCACCACAAGGACCTGAACATCTGCCTGGAGATGGCGGAAAGATTGGGAATCCCCCTGCCGCTGAGCACCCGGAGCCGGGACGACTACGCCGAACTCATGGCCCGGGGATACGGCGACGACGACATCTCCGGCCTGTTCCGGCTGAAGTCGGCCGCGCGCCCCAAGGGCTGACCCCATACTTTCGGATATAATTCCCGCCCGCACGAAAACCTGTCGGACCGCTTGTGCCTACGTCGAACGCCCCCGAAACCCCGAGCTTCCAGGATCTGATCCTGACCCTCCAACGCTATTGGGCCGAGCAAGGCTGCGTGATCCTCCAGCCGCTGGATCTGGAGGTCGGCGCCGGAACTTTCCATCCCGCGACCTTCCTCCGCGCCATCGGCCCGGAACCCTGGAACACCGCCTACGTGCAGCCCTCGCGCCGCCCCACCGACGGCCGCTATGGCGACAACCCCAACCGGCTGCAGCATTACTACCAGTTCCAGGTGGTGCTGAAGCCCTCGCCGCCCGACATCCAGGAACTCTATCTCGGCTCGCTGCGCCTGCTCGGCTTCGACCTCCTCGAACACGACGTCCGCTTCGTCGAGGACAACTGGGAATCGCCCACGCTCGGCGCCTGGGGCCTGGGCTGGGAAGTCTGGCTGAACGGCATGGAAGTGACCCAGTTCACCTATTTCCAGCAGGTCGGCGGCCTCGACTGCCGGCCGGTCAGCGGCGAGATCACCTACGGCCTGGAGCGCATCGCCATGTACGTGCAGGGCGTGGAGAACGTCTACGACCTGGTCTGGACGCGGGGACCTCAGGGCATCGTCCGTTACGGCGACGTGTTCCATCAGAACGAGGTCGAGATGTCGGCCTTCAACTTCGAGCACGCCAACACCGAATTCCTCTTCAGCGCCTTCGACACCTACGAGCGCGAATGCCGCCAGCTCATCGCGCTGGGGCTGCCCCTCCCAGCCTACGAGATGGTGCTGAAGGCCTCGCACACCTTCAACCTGCTCGATGCCCGCCGGGCCATCTCGGTCACCGAGCGCCAGCGCTTCATCCTGCGGGTGCGCGAACTCGCCAAGGCCGTGGCCGAAGCCTATTACCAGCGCCGCGAAGCCTTGGGATTCCCGATGCTCGACGCCAAGGAGGAGCACGCTCATGGCTGAGACCCGCGATCTTCTGTTCGAACTGGGCACCGAGGAGCTGCCGCCGAAATCCCTGCTCAAGCTGAGCGAAGCGCTCAAGGACCACGTGGCTGCCGGGCTGGAAAAAGCCGGCCTGTCGTATGCCGGCATCGAAGCCTACGCCACGCCGCGCCGGCTCGCCCTGCTGGTCCGCCGACTGGCGGCGGCCCAGCCGGACCAGACCATCGAGCGGCGCGGCCCGGCGCTGAACGCGGCTTACGATGCCCAGGGGGCGCCCACCAAGGCCACCGTGGGCTTCGCCAGAAGCTGCGGCGTCACCACCGATCAGCTCATCACCCTGAAGACCGAGAAAGGCGAGTGGGTGGGTGTGGTCCAGGAAATCCGAGGCCGATCCACCGAAGCGCTGATCCCCGATATCATCCGCCAGGCCCTGACCGCGCTGCCCATCGCCAAGCGCATGCGCTGGGGCTCGGGACTGGCCGAATTCGTCCGCCCGGTGCAGTGGGTGGTACTGCTCTACGGCGGTACGGTAGTCGAGTGCGAGATTCTCGGCGTCGCCTCAGGCCGGACCACCCGCGGCCACCGCTGCCATGCGCCGGACCCGATCGAGATCACGAATCCCACCGAATACGCCGGCCTGCTGACTACTCGAGGCCATGTGCTGCCGGACTTCGGCGAGCGCCGCGCTTGCATCGAGCGGCTCGCCGTGGAAACCGCCGCGACGGTGAACGGCAAGCCGCTGATCGACCCCAATCTCTTGGACGAGATCACCGCCCTGGTCGAATGGCCGGTGCCGGTGCTGGGTGGCTTCGAGGCGCGCTATCTGAGCCTGCCACCGGAAGTCCTGATCACCACCATGCAGGACAATCAGAAATACTTCCCGGTGGTCGACGCCGAAGGCGGACTGCTGCCCCATTTCATCACCTTCAGCAACATCGACAGCCGCCGGCCCGAGTTCGTGCGCGAGGGCAACGAACGCGTGGTCCGGCCGCGTCTGGCAGACGCCGAATTCTTCTGGAACCAGGACCGCAAGCGCACCCTGGAAGAGCGGGTCGAGGAACTGGGCCAGGTCACCTTCCAGAACAAGCTCGGCTCGGTGCTCGACAAGACCCGGCGGGTGCAGCAGCTGGCGGTGTTCATTGCCGAGTCCCTGAACGTGGATCCCAGCTTTGTCGAGCGCGCCGCCCTGCTGGCGAAAGCCGACCTCCTGACCCACATGGTCGGCGAGTTCACCGAACTGCAGGGTCTCATGGGCCGCTATTACGCCCTTGCGGAAGGAGAACCCTACGAAGTAGCGCTCGCCATCGAGGAACAGTATCTGCCCAAGGTGTCGGGCGGCGCGCTGCCGGCTTCGCGCACCGGCGAAATCCTGGCGCTGGCGGAAAAGATCGACACTCTGGCCGGCATCTTCAGCGTCGGCCTGGTCCCCAGCGGGGACCGCGACCCTTATGCCTTGCGCCGTGCCGCACTGGGCATCATCCGCATCCTGATTGAGAAACGGCTCGACCTGGATGTCGAAGTCCTGCTGGAAAAGGCGTTGAACCTGCTCCCCCATGGCTTCGATCCAGAGGCGACCCGCTCGGCGCTGCTGGACTTCATCTACGAGCGCCTGCGCGGCTACTGCCTGGAGCAGGGTTACCGCCACGACGAGTTCGAGGCCGTCCTGGCGATCCGGCCAACCAACCTGGCCGATTTCCTGGACAGGCTCGCTGCGGTACGCGAATTCCGCGGCCTCACTGCCGCCGAAAGCCTCGCCGCGGCCAACAAACGCATCCGCAACATCCTGCGCAAATCGGGCGAAACGGTGGTCGCGAATGCGGAGGAACGGATCCTGATCGAGCCTTCGGAAAAGGCACTGCTGGCAGCGGCCCGCCAGGCGCACGCCGACATCCTGCCGCTGCTGCACGCCCGCGACTACACCACAGCGCTGTGTCGCCTGGCACAACTGCGGGACTGCGTCGACGCATTCTTCGACACGGTGATGGTGATGTGCGAGGACGTGTCCCTGCGCAGCAACCGGCTCGGGCTGCTGGCCCTGGTCGAGGGGCTGTTCCTGAACGTCGCCGACATCTCCACCCTGCAGCCGGCTCAATGACATGCGCTATGTGATCCTGGACCGGGATGGCGTCATCAACGAAGACTCCGACCACTACATCAAGTCGCCGGAGGAATGGCGCCCGATTCCCGGCAGCCTCGACGCCATTGCCCTGCTGACCCGCCACGGCTTCCGGGTCGTGGTGCTGACCAATCAGTCCGGCATTGCCCGCCGATTGTTCAGTCCCGCCGCGCTGGAAGCGATCCACGACAAGATGCGCACCCTGGTCCGGGAGACCGGCGGCGAAATCTTCGACATTTTCCTGTGCCCGCATGGCCCCGAAGACGTCTGCGGCTGCCGCAAACCCCGGCCTGGGCTGTTCTACGCCTTCGCCGAAAAATACGATGCGGAACTCGCCGGCACGCCGGCCGTGGGCGATTCGCTGCGCGACATCGAGGCGGCGGCGGCGGCGGGCGCTGCGCCGATCCTGGTCGAAACCGGCAAGGGCATGCGCACGCTGGAGCGGAATCCCGAACTCGATGTCCCCACCTTCCCCGACCTCTATGCAGCCGCACAACACATCGTTTTCAGCCAGACTTGAGATCATTCTGCGTTCGGCGGTGTTTTTCGCAGGCATGGCCCTCTCGACGCTGGTCATCGCGCCATGCATGATCGCTGCGCGTCCCTTCTCTTTCGGCGTGCGCTGGGCTCTGGCCAACCGCTGGGTCCGATTCAATCTCTGGATGTTGAGGATCGTGTGCCGGCTGGACTTCCAGGTCCAGGGCCGGGAAAACATTCCGATCCAGCCCGGCGTCATCCTCTGCAAACACCAGTCGGCCTGGGAAACCCTCGCGCTGCAGGTGATCTTCCCGCCCCTGGTCTTCATCCTCAAGCAAGAACTGCTGAGGCTGCCGGTGTGGGGCTGGGCGATGGCGACGCTCAAGCCCATCGCCATCAACCGGGCGCACAAGACGGCGGCGCTCAGGCAGGTGCTGAACGAGGGCGTCAAACGGCTGAAAGAAGGGCTATGGGTGGTCGTGTTCCCGGAAGGCACCCGCGTCGCCCCCGGCAAGAAGGGACACTACGGCGCCAGCGGCGCCATGCTGGCCCACCGCGCCGGCTGTCCGGTGGTGCCGGTAGCGCACAATGCCGGCGAATACTGGAGCCGCCGCGCTTTCCTGAAGTACCCCGGTACCATCCAGGTCCGCGTCGGACCAGCGATCGATGCCGCCAGTCTCGACGCGGCGGAAATCACCGCTCGAGCCGAGCGCTGGATCGAAGCCCAGATGCAGGAAATCGGCCGGGGCCGTTGATACCGGCCTTTTAACCGGTCACGAAACGGCGAATCCGTCCGACCGCCTCCTGCAGCACCGGAATGTCGGCCGTATAGGCGAAACGCAGATAACGCTCCGGCGACTGGGCGCCGAAGTCCTTGCCCGGTGTCACCGCGACGCCGGCCGTCTCCAGGAGGCGCGCGGCAAACTCCGCGCTGTCTTCGGCAAACGCCGAGCAGTCGGCATAGATGTAGAACGCTCCGGACGGCGCGACCGGCACTCCGAATCCCAGCCTCACCAGTTCCTCCCAAAGAAAATCACGGCGCGCCTCGAAGGCCTGTCGGCGGCGTTCGAGTTCGGCGCGACTTTCTTCCGAGAATGCCGCCAGCGCCGCGTACTGGGACAGGGTGGGCGCGGAAATGAAGATGTTCTGAGCCACCCGTTCCACGGCGGCCGCGTAAGCCTCCGGCACGACCACCCAGCCCAGACGCCAGCCGGTCATGCCGAAATACTTCGAAAAGCTGTTGACGACGAATGTGTGCTGACCGAACTCCAGGGCACTGACCGCGCGTCCGCCGTATTCCAGCCCGTGGTAAATCTCGTCCGAAATCAGGATGCCCCCCTCGGCTTCGAACCATTCCACCAGCTCCCGCAACACCCCTGTACGCATGACCGTGCCGGTCGGATTGGAAGGCGAGGCACTGATCGCCACCGGAACGTCTCCCCCGCAGTGCGTTCGGCACAAGGCGGCGTTCAACTGGAAATCCTGCTCGGCCCCCACAGGCACGGCATGCGGATCGCCCGAATACAGACGCACGAAATTGGAATAACAAGGGTAGCCGGGATCGGCCAGCATCACACGCCGTCCAGGTGACAGGGCGACGGCCAGCGCCAGAGACAACGCACCCGACGCGCCCGGGGTGAGAAATATCCGCTGCGGCGCGACCGCCACCCCATAGCGTTCGGCATAGTAGGCCGCGATACGCTCTCGCAGTTCCGGCAGCCCGGCAGCGGGGGTATAGCGCACCTGTCCGCCGGCCAGAAATCGGGTCGCCGCCGCGGCCACCGGTTCGGGTGTCGGAAAATCCGGCTCGCCGATCTCGAGGTGGACGATCGAACGCCCGGAGGACTCCAGCTCCCTCGCGCGCGCCAAGATTGCCATGACGTGGAACGGCCGGATGGCGTCGGCCAGACAACCGCCCTGCTCCGCTGCCGGTATCGCCTGACCAGCCTCGTGCTGTCGCCGGTTCATCGCATCCCCCGTAAACCTGACGGAAAAAGCTCCATTTTACGGTTAAAATCCGAGCGCAATGGATCCGACCGTAGCGGCACGGAGCGGTCGGTGATCTTTCGACTCCTCCACCAACCATGACGGCATAAGTTCGGACTCATGCGCACGGGCAAATTCTATCTCTTCGTCACTTTCGTAATCTTGCTCGTCATCGCCATCGAAGGCGAACTCGTCGTGGAAATCCTGTCGCATACCGCGGAGCTCCTTCTCGAAGCCATGGAGATGCTGCTGGACACGGTGTTCGAAGCCGTGCTCGGCCTCACGCCGCGCGGCGCCCAGGTCCTGACGGCCTGGCTGGCGGTCGGCGTCCTGACTTGGCTGGGCAGCATGCTGGTCGGCAAGATTGCCCGTGGCTGGGACGAGCGCCAGCGGCGAATCGAGGACTACTGGCGGGACACGGTCGGCAAGGCCAAAACCTGGTATATGCGTAACCGCCTGAAAATCATTCTGATCGGCGCCTGTGTCGGACTGCTGACCCTATTGGCTCTGTTCTGAACCGATCGATCCGCCATCTTCCCACTCGAACCGCGGCAACAGGGTGAAAGCATTGCGGATACCCTCGGCCCATTGTTTCTGGATCGATGCATAAAGCGGGCTGGAATAATCGAGATGCAGATAGTGGCCGACGACAAAGGAATTCCGCCGGTAGATGGCGACCTCCACCGGTGGCCCCACCGAGATGTTGCTGCGCATGGTCGAATCGATGGAGACCAAGGCGCAACGCGCCGCATCTTCGAGCGTCGTCGCAGGGGCGATCATCCGGTCGAGGATGGGCTTGCCGTACTTGGTTTCGCCGATCTGAAGATAAGGATTGTCGGGCGAAACCGTGATGTAATTGCCCTGCGGATAGATGAGGTAGATTTCGGGCGGCTGCCCCTGAATCTGGCCACCCAGGATGAAACTGGCCTCACCGGAGATACCACAGCGTTGCATGGCGCTGGCGTGCTGCTCCTGAACCCGCACGCTGGTTTCCCCTATGTAGGATGCGGCATCGTACAGATAGGCCACCGTATTCAGGTTGTAGGGCACTCCGGGATTCTCCAGATCGCGTCGTATCAGGTTGATCACAGCCTGTGTCGTCGCCAGGTTGCCGGCGGCCAGGACGATCATCAAGCGGTCGCTGTGCAGATCGAAGCGGTACATCTTGCTGTAGACGCTGGCGTAATCGACGCCGGCATGGGTGCGGGAATCGGAGGCAAACACCAACCCCTGGTCGACCTTGATGGCAAGGCAATAAGTCATCCGGTTTCCTTAACATAGGATTGCGCGCTGGAACCGCAGGACTCTAGCTCGAAACGGCCCCCGATCTCAAGCCGCCGCACGATCACCGGGAATTCCGGCACTTGCACCGAATCGGCGCAAGGCGTTTCCTGCGCGCCCCAACCCCGCCCAGCCTCGGGCGGGACCGCCCCACGCCCCAAGGGGCACCGGTCATGACACAGGGGAAGAGAGACGGAAGACGGCGCGGCATGGCCCGGAAATCGCTTGTGTTTCGGCAGGAAGGCCCGCTCTCGGCGTCACCGTGGGCCGTCCGCATTCTGAAACGATTTCAGCCCCCAAGGATCGAAACACGATCATGAGTCTGGCACTGCAAGACTATCCCAATCCGGAATGTTTCGATGAGCTGATCGACGAGCATGGCATGCCCCGTCGAATCGCCCGTGCGCTGTTCGACCATCTCGACGGCTTCTCCGAAACCGACCTCCAGGAACGCAAAGCCGCCGCCGAAGCCGAAATCCTGAGCATGGGCATCACTTTCACAGTCTACTGTGAGAACGAGGGCTCCATCGACCGCGCCTGGCCGTTCGACATCATTCCACGGCTGATCCGAACCGAGGAATGGAGGAGCGTCGAACGTGGGCTGAAACAGCGCACCCGGGCACTGAACCTGTTCATCGACGACATCTACCACGCTCAGCACATCGTCCGGGACGGTGTCTTCCCCCGCGACCTGCTGGCCGATTCCAGGAATTTCCGGCCCGAGTGTATGGGAATCGACCCACCGCTCGGCGTCTGGGCCCATATCTGCGGCACCGACCTCGTCAAGGACAAGGACGGCCGGTTCTACGTGCTGGAGGACAATTTGCGGGTCCCCTCCGGCGTGTCCTACATGCTGGAGAACCGTCTGGTGATGAAACGGGTGTTGCCGGAGCTCTTCGAATCCTACGCTATCGCCCCGGTCGACGACTATCCGGCCCAGCTCCGCCAGTGCCTGGCATCGCTCGCGCCCGTCTCCAATCCTCAGATCGTGGTGCTGACGCCCGGTATCTACAATGCCGCCTATTTCGAACACGCCTACCTGGCCCAGCAGATGGGCGCCGAACTGGTGGAAGGCAACGATCTGGTCGTGGGCCGCGACGATTGCGTCTACATGCGCACCATCGAAGGTCTGCACAAGGTCGACGTGGTTTACCGGCGTATCGACGATCTGTTTCTCGACCCGGAAGCCTTCAACCCGGCGTCGGTGCTCGGGGTGCCGGGACTCATGCGCGCCTGGAAGAAAGGCAAGGTGGCGCTGGCCAATGCTCCCGGCGCCGGAGTGGCGGACGACAAAGTGGTATACACCTACGTTCCCGACATCATCCGCTATTACTTGAACGAGGACCCCATCCTGCCCAACGTGCCTTCCTACCGCTGCGTCGATCCGGAGGCATGCCGCTACGTGCTGGACCACCTCGACCGTCTGGTCGTCAAACCGGCCAACGAATCGGGTGGCTACGGCATGCTGATCGGCCCCACGGCCAGCCCGGAGGAGCGCGCGGAATTCGCCGAACGTATCCGCCGCGATCCTCGCAACTACATGGCCCAACCCATGCTCACCCTGTCCACGGCGCCCACCCTGGTCGATCATCGGGCCGAGCCGCGCCATCTCGACCTGCGCCCCTTCGTGCTGAGCGGCCGGGATACCTACGTGACCAACGGCGGCTTGACGCGCGTCGCCCTCAAGAAAGGCTCGACCGTGGTGAACTCGTCCCAGGGAGGGGGCAGCAAGGACACATGGATCATCGACGGAAAAGGAGCCTGACATGGCGATGTTGTCGCGCGTCGCGGAAAGCCTCTACTGGATGTCGCGCTATCTGGAGCGGGCGGAAAACACCGCCCGCATGATCAACGCCAACGCCAACGTGATGTTGGACCTGCCCCGGGAAATCCGTCCCAGCTGGGATTCTCTGCTGACCATCACGGGGAGCGAGGAAACGTTCGCCACGCTTTATTCCACTCCCGGCGAAAGCCAGGTCAGCCGTTTCCTGATCACGGAGGCACGCAATCCCGGCTCTATCGTCAGCTCGCTGCGGGCCGCCCGCGAGAATGCCCGCAGCATCCGGGACATCCTCCAGCGGGAAGGATGGGAGCATATCAACGCTCTGTACCTCGAGGCGATGGCGCGCATACCGGACAGCGAGTCGCCGAAACGCCGCTTTGCCTACCTCGACGACATCATCGTCGGCGTACAGACCATCGCCGGCCTGATCGCCGGCACCATGAGCCATGACGAAGCCTACGAATTCGTGCGGCTCGGCTGCAATCTGGAACGGGCCGACATGACCACCCGCATACTGGATGTCCGCTGGGTCGACCTGTCACCGGAAGGCAAGGATGTGACGCCTTTCGAAAACCTGCTATGGATGAGCGTGCTGAAGTCGATGACCGCCTACCACATGTACCGGCGCCACTGCCAGACCGCCGTCGGACGCGACTCGGTGGTGAAGTTCCTCCTGGAGGACACCCTGTTTCCCCGTTCCTGCCATTTCTGCCTCCGTGACATGCTGGATGCGCTCGACCGTCTGCCGCAAGGCAGCTGTGTCCGCGAAAAGCTGGTGGAGGCCATCGACCGGGTCCAAGACGAGGAAAGCCGCCGCCGTACCGAACTGCATCGTTTCATCGACGATCTGCAGATCAAACTGGGCGAAATCCACGATGCCCTGTCCGGTTGCTACTTCGACGTCGAAAAATCGTCGCCCCGGCAGAATCGACCGCATTGCGGCAACGGATAGGGAACGCCGGATGCGAAAAGGCCCGCGGGTTCGGCCGCGGGCCTGTTGCCGTCGCCCTGCGGACAGGGGCGATCAGCCGTTGATGAAATAGTGCGTCGCGATGCTGGCGATATAGCCGGCAGCCACCGCGGGCGTCCATTTCAGATGGCTGAAGAAGGTATACATGCCGCGCGAGGTGCCCATCAGCGCCACACCGGCCGCCGAGCCCACCGACAGCATGGAACCGCCCACACCCGCGGTCAGGGTGACCAGCATCCACTGGTAGATGTCCATGTCCGGGTTCATGTTCAGCACCGCGAACATCACCGGGATGTTGTCGACCACCGCCGACAGCAAACCGACGATGATGTTGGCCGTGGTCGCGCCGAGGCCGTCATACATGGCGACGGAAGCCAGCTCCAGATAGCCGATGTAGCCCAGGCCGCCCACCGCGAACACCACGCCGAAGAAGAACAGCAGCGTGTCCCATTCGGCGTCCCGGACGTTGGCGAACACGTCGAAGCGGTCGCCGTTGGAGCCCGGAAAATACAGCTTGAGACGGTAGCCGTAGAACATCAGGATGGACAAGCCCACCATCATGCCCAGGAACGGCGGCAGATGGAGGAACTGCTTGAAGCTGACGGCGATCGATATGGTGAGCACGAACAGGCCGCAGATCAGCAGAGCGCCCGGTTTCATGACGACGACTTCCTCCTCGGGGAAATCCGGCAATTCATTCGGGATGGCGAAATGCATGAAGGCAGCCGGCACCACGAAGTTCATCACCGAAGGAATGAACAGCTCGAAGAAGTCGAAGAATTCCGCCTTTCCCGCCTGCCAGACCATCAGGGTGGTGATGTCGCCGAAGGGGCTGAACGCGCCGCCCGCATTGGCCGCGATCACCAGGTTGATGAAACCGAGGCTGACGAACTTGGGACTCTTGGCCCCGACCGCCATCACCACCGCGCCGACCAACAGCGCCGAGGTCAGGTTGTCAGCCACGGAAGACAGGAAGAAGGTGATGACGCCGGTGATCCAGAACAGTTTGCGGTAACCGAATTTTCGGGTCACCAGCCAGGACCGCAGCGCCTCGAACACATTGCGCTCGGCCATGGCGTTGATGTAGGTCATGGCGACCAGCAGGAACAGCATCAGTTCCGCGTATTCCTTGAGGTCGTGCTCGAACGCCCGGTGCACCTCCTCGGCAGCGACGCCGGCGGTGCTGGCCATATAAGCAACCTGCGCCCAGATGATGCCGGCAGCCAGGATCACCGGCTTGGATTTCCGAAGATGGGTGAATTCCTCGGTCATCACGAAGGCATAGGCCACGACGAAGATCAGAACACAGTATAATCCCCGATGGGTTGCAGTCAGATCGAGATTCCGGGTTTCCTCCGCCAGGGCAAGCCCGGGCAGCCCCAGAAAAAGCGACAGTAAGACGAATGCGCGTAACAAGGCCAGATCCTCTATATTGTTATGAATCAAATAAAAACGCGGCCGCTCCATGAGCGGCCCGCCTGTTCCCAAATCCGACCCGCGATTATATAAGAAGAACATCCGGACTGACGAATCCACCGGGCGCCGGCGCGCCAGCGGCGCGCATGCCGTTTCAGCCCCACCACCATGCACCGGCTGCAGGCGTCGACTCCGACATGCGATGGTGTTATCGTCGATTTCATAGCAAAAAACTCAGGATATCGCCGAAGCGAACACCCACAGCAAACACGCCATGTATCAATACGACCAATATGACCAGCGGCTGGTCGACGAACGGGTTGCCCAGTTCCGCAGCCAGACCCGCCGATTTCTCCAGGGCGAACTGAGCGAGGACCAGTTCCGTCCCTTGCGACTGATGAACGGGCTGTACCTCCAGCGTCATGCCCCCATGCTGCGCGTCGCCATTCCTTACGGCGTGCTCTCGTCCCGGCAGCTGCACAAGCTGGCCGAGATCGCCCGCCGTTACGACAAATCCGTCGCTCATTTCACCACCCGCCAGAACATCCAGTTCAACTGGCCACGCCTGGAAGACGTGCCGGACATCCTGGCGGAGTTGGCGACGGTCCAAATGCACGCCATCCAGACCAGCGGCAACTGCATCCGCAACGTCACCAGCGACCCGCTGGCCGGCGTCTGTCCCGACGAGATCGAAGACCCCAGGCCCTATTGCGAAATCATCCGGCAGTGGTCGACCCTGCATCCGGAGTTCAGCTACCTGCCGCGCAAGTTCAAGATCGCCGTCAGCGGTGCGAGGAAAGACCGCGCCGCGACCCAGGTACACGACATCGGCTTGCAGATGGTCGAAAACGAGACGGGCGAAACCGGCTTCGAGGTCCTGGTCGGCGGCGGCCTCGGACGCACCCCGATCATCGGCCAGACCATCCGCCCCTTCCTCGCCAAGACGGATCTCCTCTCCTACCTGGAAGCCATCCTGCGCGTATACAACCGCTTCGGGCGGCGCGACAACAAATACAAGGCGCGCATCAAAATCCTGCTCAAAGAGACCGGCATCGAAGATTTCACCCGTCGGGTCGAGGCCGAATGGGTGCAAATCCGCCAGCGATTGGTGCTGGACACCGGCGAGATCGAGCGTGTAAAGAGGCATTTCACGGCGCCCGACTACAAGACCGTGGCCGGTCCCGGCCCGGACGCCCAGGCGGCGGCCGACCCGCGCTTCGCCGTCTGGCTGAGGAACAACACCACGCCGCACAAGATCCCCGGTTACCGGGCGGTATTCCTTTCGCTGAAAGCCTGCGGCGTACCGCCGGGTGACATCGCCGACACCCAGTTGGATGCCGTGGCCGACCTCGCGGAGCGTTACAGCTTCGGCGAGGTCCGCGCCACCCACACCCAGAACCTGGTGTTCGCGGATGTGCATCAGGACGACCTGCACGAACTCTGGCAGCGCCTGGACTCCATCGGCTTGGCGACGCCCAACATCGGCAAGGCGACTGACATGATCTGCTGCCCCGGTCTGGATTACTGCTCGCTGGCCAATGCCAGTTCGATCTCGGTGGCGGAAGACATCTATTCGCGCATCGACGATCTCGACTATCTGCACGACCTCGGCGACCTGCGGATCAACATCTCCGGCTGCATGAATGGCTGCGCCCATCAAAGCGTCGGCCACATCGGCATTCTGGGCGTCGACAAGAAAGGCGAGGAATGGTACCAGCTCACGCTCGGCGGCAGCTCCAGCAATGACGCCTCCCTCGGCGAGCGCCTCGGGCCCGCCATCGACAAGGCCCACGTGGCCGAAGCCGTGGAAACCATTCTGCAAACCTACATCGAGCTACGTCAGGACGGGGAATCCTTCCTCGATACCGTGCGGCGTCTCGGCATCAACCCGTTTCAGGAGCGCGTCTATGCCCATCATTAAAGACGGAGCCATCGTCACCGACACCTGGCACCACCTGGCCGACGACGAACCGGTGAGTGCCGCCCCCTGCACCGTCTCGCTCGCACGTTGGAAGCGGGAGAAGAGCGAACTGGCCGCCCACGGTGGCGCCTTGGGGCTGCGTCTCAGTGGAGACGATCGGGTGGAAGACTTCGCCGGCGAACTCGACCAGTTCCCGCTGGTCGTGGTGGAATTCCCCAGCATGGGCGATGGTCGCGGCTTTTCCATCGCGCGGCTGCTGCGGGAGCGCTACGACTACCGCGGTGAACTGCGGGCGCGCGGAGCCTTCATCCCGGACCAGGTGTTCTATCTGCGGCGCGTGGGATTCAACGCCTTCGAATTCACGTACGATGCGAACCTGCAAACCGCGCTGCCTCTGCTCAATGAATTCAGCGTGACTTACCAGGCCGCCGCGGACGAGCCGCTGCCACTTTATCGGCGCTGCGCCCGATGAACCTTTCACCCTCAAGACCGCGACCGGTCCGACAGGCAGTACGGTGTGCCCCGAAACGCCCGACTACCGGCTTTGCCCCTCCCTCAGCCGCTCCATGAGCACGCGAGCTTCGGCCCTCTGGCGTTCACTCCCCGCGGCGAGGATCTCCTCGAGTAGTTCGCGGGCCGAATCGGAGTCACCCATGTCGACATAGGCCTTGCTGAGGTCGAGCTTGGTCTCGAGCGGGTCCATGTCGGTGATGTCCCCATACGGATCCGTGTCTTCCCGTGTCAGGCCAGGCGCACTCGAACCCGGCTCCCCGGCGCTTCCCCCGCTTCGCTGCGCCGGAACCGCCTCGATCTCGATGGTCAACGGCGGTTCGGACAGGAGGGCCGAGGTCTCCTGTGCCGGAGATCTTTCGGCATTTTCGCCAAGACCGTCCAGCTCCGCGAGTAGCGCCTCGAGGGACTCATCCCGGGGACCTGCCGAACCGGCATACGGCTCCGGTTCATAAGCGATGAGATTGCCGGCGTCATGGACGATCTCCGGCTCTTCCTTCACGATTCCACCCCGCGCCGCCGGTTCCAGCCCAGCGAGATCGAACTCGAGAGGGGGTATATCTTCGGTCGTAGCCTCCTCTCCATGTGCAGCGCCGGCCGATAGCTCCGCCTCGACGGCCTCCGGCGGTACTTGTTCCGCGGCCGCAGGCGGCGGTGGCGGCTCGGGAGCGGTCTCGCCCGCGAGCGGCGGGAGCGCCGGCGCAGCGGCCGCATCGGGGAAACCGTCCGGAGCATCGGCCGGGACAGGAGATTTCAGGCGCAGCTTGAGACTCAAGCGGGATACCTCCCCCCAAAGTTCCGGCCGCGTCTCGCGCCAGCCCGACAACTCCTCCGCCAGCTCCTCGAACGCCTGGTATTTCCCTTCCAGATACAAAACCTCGAGCAGTTTCAGGTGAAATTCGTCGCGTTCGGGGTGGGCCGCGACGGCAGCCCGCATCAGCTGTTCGGCCTGGACATGCTTTCCGTTGGCCAGAAAAGCATCGGCCTCGGCGATCGGGTCGACCGGCTCCACGGCGTCCACCCCTTTGACCATGTTGCCGTATGCTTCCAGACTGCGGACACCCGCGGCGGAAACGGTCCGCGTCGCCGCAGATTCCTTGCTGCCGGTCATCAACCTATCGAGACTCGAAGGCAGCCCCAGGCCAAGGTCGAACAGCCAACGCTTCCGGTTCGCCCACCAGGCCAACGCCGCCGCGAGCGTGATGGCGCCCACACCCAGCCCCCAAAACCATGAGCCATTGGCAGGCGAATCCTCCGACGGCGCAGTTGCCTCCGCCGGAGGCTGGATCACCACAGTCACAGGCGCTGCGGCGCCGGTTTCGGCGACCGGCGACGGCTCCGGCGATGGAGTCGCGTCCGCCTGGGGAGATGTCGCGGCCGGCAAGACACCGGTGCCCGCTCCTGCAGCCGGGGCGACAGCCTGCATCGCCGCGATTTGCTGCTCCTTCGATTCGAGGAGTTTCTGAAGGGCGGAAAGCTGCTGTTCGAGCGCCCCCAGTCGGGCGCGAATTTCTTCATTTTCCTGACGAAGGCTCTCGGCGAGCTCCAGGGCGATGTCCTCCCGGGCGCCGGCGCCGCCAACCTGCCCTTTGCCGCCAGGCGCAAGAAGCTTGAGTCGGGAGCCGTGGGCCGCCGCCTCTCCCCCTTCCGACAGAGGCATGGGAGGCGACGTCGCCGGCGGGGAGACGGGGGCATCCTCCGAGCCACCGCGACGCGCCGCCCGCCGCAATTCCCGCCATTCCCTGGCAGCGTCTGCCGGCTGCAGCCCTGCCAGTACCGAGTGCGGAGGAATGTTCAACACGGCTCCCTGCCTGAGAGCATCGACGTTGCCCCCGACGAAAGCCTCCGGGTTGGCGCGGTAGATGCCGACCTTGACTTGGTCCGGAGTGAGGTCGCCGTTGGCATTGACGGCCTTGGCGATGGAAGAGAGTGTGTCGCGACGCCTTACGGGACCGAATTCCGACATTTCGCCGGCGGACCCGGCGCGACCGGCGGTAGGGAAAGCGGGATGGTCCGCGGCATGCAGCGAACGCGGCACCGGCTCGCGCGGGTATTGGGAGACCCGCTCGGACCGGCCGGGAGAACCCAGGTCGGGGAGGACCGGGGTCGGCGGATCGACCAACACGGTGAACTCCTTGACGACCCGGCCATCCGGCCAATCGACCTCCATGAGAAAACTCAGGAACGGCTCACGGATGGGCTCCCGGGAGCTGATACGGATCACCCCGCTCCCGTCGGCACGCCGCTCCGCCTGAAACCGCAGGCTCGACAGGAACTGCTGGCGCTCGATGCCGGCCTGGGCGAAAGCCTCCGGCGAAGCGAGCATCACCTTGATGTCCTCGAGTTTCTCGTCCGAAACGACGAGAGGCACCTCAGCCTTCAGCGTCTGGTTGAGGGCGGACTGCAACCTGAGTTCCCCGACCCCCAGGGCATGGGAGCCGGGAGAAACAAGGATGCCGATGAGCGTCAGGGACCGACGCGCCAATCTGATCCTCTCCGCTCCGTACACCGCGAGTCGTCAATAAGAATTATAAAAGTTGATGTTTCAAATATACTTGTCTATCAATATCTCCGCAATCTGCACGCTGTTGAGCGCCGCGCCCTTGCGGATGTTGTCCGCGACCACCCACAGATTCAGGCCGCGCGGATGAGAAATGTCCTCGCGGATACGGCCGACGAACACCGGGTCCTTGCCAGCGGCCTCCGTGACGGCGGTCGGGTAGCCTCCCGGCTGGTGCTCGTCGAGCACCACGACGCCCGGCGCCTTCCGCAGCAACGCCCGCGCCTGATCCGCCGTGATCTTGTCACGGGTCTCAATGTGCACGGCCTCCGAATGACCGTAGAACACCGGCACCCGCACCGTGGTCGGATTCACCCGAATGGAATCATCACCCATGATCTTCCGGGTCTCCCAGACCATCTTCATCTCTTCCTTGGTGTAACCGTTGTCCAGAAAGACGTCGATCTGCGGCAACACGTTGAAAGCGATCTGTTTGGGATACACCGAAGACTGGCACGGCCGGCCGTTGAGCAATTGCGCGGCCTGACCGGCGAGTTCCTCGATGGCCTTTTTGCCGGTGCCGGACACCGCCTGGTAGGTGCAGACGTTGATGCGTTCGATGCCGACGGCGTCGTAGATCGGCTTCAGCGCCACCAGCATCTGGATGGTGGAACAGTTGGGGTTGGCGATGATGCCGCGGTTCCGGTAATCGGCGATCTTCTCCGGATTGACCTCCGGCACCACCAGCGGGATGTCGTCCTCGTAGCGGAATCGCGAGGTATTGTCGATCACCACACAACCGGCCGCTGCCGCCTGAGGCGCGTAGACGTCAGAAACCGAGGCGCCGGGCGAAAACAGCCCGATCTGGACCTGGGACCAGTCGAATTCCTCGACGTCCAACACTTTGAGCCGGCTGTCCCGGAACTCCACGCGCTGACCGGCGGAACGGCTGCTGGCCAGCGCGTATACCTCACCCACCGGGAACTGGCGCTGGTCCAGGATGGACAGCATCGTTTCGCCGACGGCCCCGGTGGCACCCAGCACGGCGACGTTGTAGGTCTTGCTCATGATATGACTCGGTTCGGTGAAATTCGGTTGGCGGTCCCTCTCTCCGGGAAGCGTTCGGATCAGACGGCGCGCAAGGCGGTGACGATGGCATCGCCCATCGCAGCGGTACCGACCTCGACGGTGCCTTCCGAGACGATGTCCGCCGTGCGGAAACCCTGATCCAGCGCCGTCTGTACCGCCTTCTCGATCCGCTCTGCCGAGACCGCCTCATCGAAGCTGTAGCGCAACATCATGGCCAGCGACAGGATGGTGGCGATCGGGTTGGCGATGCCGCGGCCGGCGATATCCGGGGCCGAACCGTGGATGGGCTCGTACATCCCCTTGCCGCTCTCGGCGAGGGAAGCGGAAGGCAGCATGCCGATCGAGCCGGTCAGCATGGCGGCACAGTCGGACAGGATGTCGCCGAACATGTTGTCGGTCAGCATCACGTCGAACTGCTTCGGGTTACGGACCAACTGCATCGCGGCGTTGTCCACGTACATGTGGCTCAGCGCCACGTCGGGATAGTCCTTGCCGACCTCGATCACCACCTCGCGCCACAGTTCCGTGCATTCCAGCACATTGGCCTTGTCGATGCTGCACAGGCGCCTGTTACGCTTCCGGGCGATCTGGAACGCGCTATGGGCTATGCGGCGGATTTCCGATTCGCTGTATACCAGGGTGTTGTAGCCCTCCCGCTCTCCGTCCTCGTTGATGCGACGACCGCGCGGCTTGCCGAAATATATGCCGCCGGTCAGCTCCCGCACGATCATGATGTCGAGGCCGGCGACCACCTCGGGCTTGAGGGTCGAAGCCGACACCAGCTGAGGATAGAGCACCGCCGGGCGCAGGTTGGAAAACAGTTCCAGCTCCGAACGCAAGCCCAGGAGCCCCCGCTCGGGCCGCAGCGAATAATCCAACGGCTCCCATTTGGGACCGCCGACCGCTCCAAGCAGGATCGAATCGGCAGCCCGGCACAGCTCCAGGGTTTCCTTGGGGAACGGCGTGCCGTGCGCATCATAGGCCGCGCCGCCGATCAGGGCGTGTTCGGTTTCGACCGCGAGGCCGAAGTCGGACCGCAGGCAGTCCAGAACCTTCAGGGCCTCGGCGACGATTTCGGGACCGATGCCGTCACCGGGCAAGACAGCGATTTTGATAGTCATTGAAGCGATACCTGAATTACTCGAGATTTCAAGGAACGGCAAACAGCCAGGGTGCGGACTTCCTGCGGGCGGCTTCGTAGGCGCGGATGGCATCGGCATGCTGAAGGGTCAGACCGATGTCGTCCAGGCCGTTCAGCAGACGATGCTTGCGGGAGGCATCCACGTCGAAATGGAAGGTCTCGCCGAACGGCGTCGCCACGGTCTGCGACTCCAGGTCGACGGTGAGCTCGAAGCCGGGCCCGGCCTCGCTAAACAGCCGGTCGACCGTGGCCTCGTCGAGCACGATGGGCAGGATGCCGTTCTTGAAGCAGTTGTTGTAGAAGATATCGGCGAAACTCGGCGCGATGATGGCGCGGAAGCCGTAATCCTCCAGCGCCCAGGGCGCATGCTCGCGCGAGGAGCCACAGCCGAAGTTCTTGCGGACCAGCAATATCCTGGCGCCGGCGTAACAGGGCAGGTTGAGCACGAACTCCGGGTTGAGCGGACGGTGGCTGCAATCCATGTCGGGCTCGCCACGGTCCAGGTAACGCCACTCGTCGAACAGATAGGGACCGAACCCGCTGCGGCGGATGGACTTCAGGAACTGCTTGGGAATGATGGCGTCGGTGTCGACATTGGCGCGGTCCAACGGCACGACTCGCGAAGTGAATTTCTTGAAAGGCTTCATGCGCGCCCTCGTTCGGTGATGTCGACGAAATGCCCGTGAATGGCCGCCGCAGCCGCCATGGCCGGACTCACCAGATGGGTACGCCCGCCATAGCCCTGGCGCCCCTCAAAATTCCGGTTGGAGGTCGAGGCGCAACGCTCGCCGGGTTCCAGGCGGTCGGCGTTCATCGCCAGACACATGGAACAACCCGGGTCGCGCCATTCGAAACCGGCCTCGAGGAACACCTTGTCCAGCCCCTCCTGCTCCGCCTGCCGCTTGACCAAACCCGAGCCGGGCACCACCAGTGCCTGCTTCACGCTGGCAGCGCGCTTGTGCCCCCGGACGACTTCCGCCGCGGCGCGCAGATCCTCGATCCTGGCATTGGTGCAGGAGCCGATGAACACCCGATCGACCCGGATCGCGCCGATTGGCGTGCCCGGCAGGAGATCCATGTACTGCAGCGCCCGCTCCATGCTCTCCCGCCGCACGGGATCGGCTTCCGTGGCCGGGTCGGGCACCTCGGCATCCACCGCCACGACCTGTTCCGGCGAAGTCCCCCAGGTCACCTGCGGCTTGATGCTGGCGGCATCGATCTCGACGACCTTGTCGAATACCGCATCCGGATCGCTGTGCAGGTCTTTCCATGCCTCGACCGCCCGCTCCCACAACGCGCCCGCCGGAGCGAACGGGCGGCCCTCGAGGTAGTCGAGCGTGACTTCGTCCACCGCCACCAGGCCGGCACGTGCGCCCGCCTCGATCGCCATGTTGCAGACCGTCATCCGGCCTTCCATCGACAGACCGCGAATGGCTTCGCCAGCGAATTCGATGGTGTAGCCGGTGCCGCCGGCGGTTCCGATACGTGCGATGACCGCCAGTACCAGATCTTTCGCCGTCACGCCCGGCGCCAGCTTGCCCTGGACGCGGACCAGCATGTTCTTCGCCTTGCGCTGCACCAGGCATTGCGTGGCCAGTACGTGCTCGACCTCAGAAGTGCCGATCCCGAAGGCGAGCGCCCCGAAAGCGCCGTGAGTCGAAGTATGCGAATCGCCGCAAACGATGGTCATGCCCGGCAGGGTCGCGCCCTGCTCGGGCCCGATCACATGCACGATACCCTGGCGCACGTCGTCCATCGCGAATTCGGTGATGCCGAAATCGGCGCAGTTCTTGTCCAGGGTTTCCACCTGCAGGCGCGACACCGGATCGGCGATACCCCTGTCGCGGTCGGCGGTGGGGACGTTGTGGTCGGCCACCGCAAGATTGGCATCCACCCGCCAGGGTACACGCCCCGCCATCCGCAGCCCTTCGAATGCCTGAGGCGAGGTCACCTCGTGGATTAGATGACGATCGATGTAGATCAGGCACGATCCGTCCGCATCGACATGCACGACGTGGTCGTCCCACAGCTTGTCGTAAAGGGTTTTTCCGCTCATGGCTTCTAGATGCAAAGATGGTTCCGGCGGCATCTTCAGGCCAGGCTGGCCAGCACCGCGTCACGGATCGCCTCGACGCTGCCCACCCCCGGCACGGTGTGGAACTTCACCCCGCCCTGTGCCGCTTTGCTCCGGTAGTAATCGACCAATGGCTTGGTCTGGACATGGTAGATCTCCAAGCGCCTGCGGATGGTCTCCTCCTTGTCATCCTCGCGTTGGACCAGCGGCTCGCCGGTCTCGTCGTCCTTGCCTTCCACCTTTGGGGGATTGAACACCACGTGGTAGGTACGCCCGGAAGCCGGATGCACCCGCCGGCCGCTCAAACGCCGGACAATCTCCTCGTCATCCACCGCGATCTCCACCACGTGGTCGAGCGTCACGCCCAACTCGGCCAAAGCGTCGGCCTGGACGATCGTTCGAGGAAAGCCATCCAACAGAAAGCCGTTCGCGCAGTCCGGCGCGGCAATACGCTCCTTGATCAAGGCGAGGATGATCGAATCCGACACCAGCTGCCCGGCATCCATGATCTTCTTCGCCTCCATGCCCAGAGGCGTACCCTCGCGCACCGCGGCACGCAGCATGTCGCCGGTGGAAATCTGGGGGATGCCGAAACGCTCCGTGAGGTACTTGGCCTGCGTACCCTTACCAGACCCAGGGCTTCCCAGCAACATGATGCGCATGAATGACTCCGACGGTTTTGTGTGAGAAACCCTGCATCATGCCATAGATACGACCGCTGCGCCTACCGGCCCACTCCCGATGCCCGGCAAAACGGTGGCGGGCCGCTCGCCGAACGGACCGGACCGACTCTGTCCGCTCCGCAACGTTGGGGAAATACTCCCGATACAACCTCGTGATCTACTTGGCATCGTGGGTCGAAGCCTACTCCCCGGCCCACATCGACAGTCAACCATGGAACCGGTGCCCCAGCGGCCAGCCGCCCTAGCTGGCCGCTCCCTGCCTCGAACCCCGCCGCGGCCCTCCACGATCCCCGCCCCCGAACTCGACCGGCAACACTATGGCGTCCCCGTGCGCCCCGCCCTCTCCGTCTCCTTCCCGCCACAAAGACCGGAAAAACCGGCTACATCCCGGAAATAATCCCGATACACACGAGTGTTGAACTGTCGTTAGGGAATGGAAACACCATGACGATCCTCCTCGGTGTCTCGCGTAGCTTGGGTCCCTTTCGGCGGCCGGCCGGGGTTGCCCCTCCCTCACCTCACGTGCCCGGCTGGCCGCCCCTTCACCCGTTAGCTGGCGTTCTGGAGAGCAAACTCCCAGTTCAACAGCTTTTCGAGAACGGCATTCACATAATCGGCGCGGCGGTTCTGGTAGTCCAGATAATAAGCATGCTCCCAGACGTCGATTACCAGCAATGGCTTTTTTCCGGACGTCAAAGGAATGTCGGCATTGGCCGTCCTGATGATCTCGAGTTTGTCGCCATCGAGAACGAGCCAGGCCCAGCCACTACCGAACTGCGAAACCGCTGCGCTCGCGAACTCCTTTTTACAAGCAGCGACGCTGCCGAACGAAGCTTCGATTTTCCGCCTCAGTGCGGCCGGGGGCTCGCCACCACCGTTGGGCCGCAGGCTTTTCCAGTAAAAGGTATGATTCCAAACCTGGGCCGCATTATTGAAAATCGAAGTCCGGTCCGCCTTCCCGGCAGTATCGTGAATGATTTTTTCCAAAGTAGAATCGGCATATTCCGTCCCTGCCACGAGCTTGTTCAGGTTGTCCACATAACCCTTGTGATGCTTGCCATAGTGAAAGCCGATGGTATTGGCCGAAATCACCGGCGCCAGGGCGTTCTCGGCATAAGGCAGCGGCGGCAAGACATGGGGGGATGCAGCCTTCGAAACTCTGGGGAGCCCGCCTGCCGCCAACCAGGCGACGGCTCCCGCGGATGCGACAAGAAAGCTGCGACGCTCGTGTAAGATCGATGATTCACGCACATGATTCTCTCTCATAGCTGCACCTGATGGGTGGGATGGATGTTTGGCCCCCTCCTTGTCACCGCAGGCCGATTCAGGCTTTCTTGACAAATTCCGATTTCAGACCCATCGCGCCGATACCTTCGATCTTGCAATCGATGTCATGGTCGCCATCGACCAAACGAATGTTCTTGACCTTGGTACCGACTTTGACCACCGATGATGAGCCCTTGACTTTCAAATCCTTGATCACCGTCACACTGTCCCCATCTTTCAGCACGTTGCCGTAAGCGTCCTTCACCACATTCCCGCCTTCCGCGCTTTCGCCTGCGGCGGTTCTGGCCCATTCGTATCCGCATTCCGGACAGATGAACATGTCGCCGTCTTCATAGGTGAATTCGGAATTGCATCCGGGGCAACGCGGAAAACTGGCCATTTGATACCTTTTGAAGTCGGCTATGAAAAGTGGACGGAATCTACACTGCCGCCTGGAACGAAGTCAAAGACGAGGAACGGAAGGCGGTTCCTTCCATCGAGCGGGCTCTTGTTCCAAACGACCTGGAAAGGGAGCCGTCCCGGCAAGACTCCGCCCTCGCCGGTTCGGCAGACCACGGGGCCTTCGCCTGTACGGCACGCCAGAAGGCGATTACACAATGCTGACATTCCGCACACATTCAAGACACAACCCCGTGCTGAACTGTTCACCGTGAATCAGCCACCTCGGCAAAGCTGCGGGTGACTATTCATGGTTCATCATCTCCCATCTTCGGCGACCGGCATCGCGTCCCCTCCCTGCCGGTCGCCGGCTTTTTGGGCCGGGGGCCTCGGTTTCGGTGTCGAATGTGGCGGGGCGGATCGGATGTCCGGCTATTCGGGGACGATGGCGCGTCTCGCGCCGTTACGACGCTGAAATGCAGCCATGGTCGCTCGCAGTTGTGTACCAGTTCACTGCACCACTACGCTGCAATGCCTGCTATTGCGATAGCTATGGTGCCTCGGGCCGGGATCGAACCGGCACGGCCTTGCAGCCGAGAGATTTTAAGTCTCTTGTGTCTACCAGTTTCACCACCGAGGCGTGGGTGCGTGCAGTAGCCGCACGCATCTTATCATTTCACCTCGGTTCTGGCAGCGCGCACCGCACCCTGCCAGGCTCAAGCATGAGTCCGTGCTCTGATCTCGACACTCGGTTACGACTCACCGCCTCCGGGCGTCACCAGCCGCGCCTCGAGCCTGCCCGCGAAGGGAGTTTATTACAGAGGGTAGCCTTCGTCCCGAAAAAGGGCCTTGCAGGCGTCGACGACCCGCGGGTCGTACCAGCTCCCGCGGCGCGCCTCCAATTCCGCCAAAGCCGCTTCCTTGCCGAGACCGGGCCGGTAGGGGCGGTGTGACGACATCGCCTCCATGACGTCCGCGACCGCGATGATCCGGGCACCGAGGAGAATGGCCTCACCGGCCAGTCCTTGCGGATACCCCGAACCGTCCAGCTTCTCGTGATGCTGCAGAACCATGTCTGCGATCGGCCAGGGGAATGCGATGTCCTTGAGTATGTCGTACCCGACCTGGGAGTGGGTTTTGATGAAATCGAATTCCAAGGGAGTCAGCCGCCCGGGCTTGGTCAGGATTTCGGCGGGGATGCGAATCTTGCCGAGATCGTGGACCATGGCGGCCAGGCGGATACCATGCACTTCGTCTTCGGAAAGATTCAGCTTTTTCGCGATGGCCGCAGCCAGCTCGGCCACCCGCCGCTGGTGGCCGGCGGTGTAAGGGTCCCGCATTTCGAGGGTGGTGGCGACGGCTTGAATCGTCTGCTCCAGGCTTCGCGTGATCCGATCGGCGGTCTTCAGGCGTTCGGCCTGATCCCGCAGATGAGCGATGCCGTAGGCCATGTCCCCCGCAAGCTTTTCCAGCAGTGCCATTTCGTCGCCATCGAAAGCCTCCACAGTGTCCCCGCAGAGCCCCAGCATGCCGGTGACCTCCGAGCCGTTCCGTATCGGAATCAGCGCAAAGGCATCACAGCCCAGGGCGATGGCACAGTGACGCAAGGGGAACAGCGGCGATGCTTCGTCGACCTCCCTGGCCACCCGCCTGACCCCCGAATGGCCCACGCTGCGGAGGATGGAATCGAACACCCCGCGATCCCGCAGCCGAGCAGCGAAATCCGCAATCCCCGGCGTTGAGCTGTGATAAACCTCAGGCGGCCGATGTGCGTTCGCATCCTCCGGGAGCACGCCCACCCAAGCTTTGCCATAGCCGCCGGCGTCGGCGATGACGCGGCACATCTCGCCGAGCAGCTCGGCTTCGCTCCGCGCCCGGACCAGGATACTGTCGCAGCCGATGATGGTCTCGAGAACCCTGTTGAGCCGCCGCAACGCCTGCTCCGATCGCTTGACCTCGGTGATGTCGCGCCCGATCACGGAAGCGCCCACCACTTTCCCGTCTTCACCGCGCAGAGGGGATATCGTCAGCGAAACGTCGAACAGCTTCCCGCTCCGGGTCAGACGCCGGGTCTCAACGCCCCTGACCGCCCTGCCTTGGGCAATTTCCGCCAGACACCGGCGAATCTCGCCGTGGAGTTCCGGGGGCACCAGCCGGGTGACGGGCTGGCCGATGATTTCCTCGGCGCGGTATCCGTACATCTTCTCGGCACCGGCGTTCCAGCTCGTGATGATGCCATCGAGATTCTTGGTCACGATGGCGTCCTCCGACGACTCGACGATGGCGGCCAGCCGGGCCTTGAGGGCATCCGCATGTTTGCGCTCGGTGATGTCCCGGATGATGCCGATGGCAGCCCACTCCCCGCGAATCTTCACCGAAGAGACCGAAAGCTCTATCGGAAATTCAGTGCCCCCCTTGCGCAATGCGAACATTTCCCGTGTCTGGCCGATCGCCGCACCGGTGCCGCTCCGCCGGAACTCGGCGATTCCGGCGCGGTAACGCTCGAGGTAGGGACCAGGCGCCAGCACCTCATGGAGATCGCGCCCCATGATTTCATCACTCGAGTAACCGAACATGGCCTCCGCCGCCGGGTTCCAGTAGGTCACCCGACCGTGACCGTCGATGATCGCAATGGCGTCCAACGCCGCCGTGCTGATCTGGCGGAACTTCTCCTCGCTCTCGGCCAGATCGTCCTGGACGGCCCGGCGAATGTCGCATTCGCGCTGAAGCTCCTGGGTCTTTTCCGACAATGCGCGGGTGCGCTCTTCCACGCGCTGTTCGAGCAGGCGGTTGGAGCGGGCCAGTTCCGCCACGAACACGCGATTCTCCAGTGTCCTTGCCACGACATTGGCGATGTTGCTGAGGAAATCACGGTAATTGCGGAACTCCGCCGGATCCGACAGGCGCAGCAGCAATACCCCATAGAAACGAGACGCGATCCGCAAGGGGTAAACGAAAAGCCGCTGGCCTTTCCCCAGAGGGCCGGCCACGATCCGGGCATGATTGGACTCCATCCCGGCACACAGGGACGCAAGCTCGGCACACGCCGGCATCAGCCTGCCATTGATGCAAAGATGGGCGCCCGCCACCCCGGGCACCTCGGCCAAAGCAGCGTTCAAGAACTCCCCTATGCCAGCAGGGTCGGGAAGTATGTCCAGCGTCTCCTGAATCACCAGGAGACGGCCGAGGACGGTCGCCTCCAATTCCAACCGCGTCATCGCTCAGACGTTCGGGACAGGATAACGGGCGAAATATTCCTCCGGGGAGAGATAGTAGGGATTGTGCACGACCTGTCCCCGCACGATCATCATGGGGTGGGCGTTGAGAATCTTGAAGAGGGTGGCGCCGTCGAAGTGGTTGGCGTCGTACTGGCAAATCACGGTGAGCGGGCAATCGACCACCAGGAGGTTGATGCGGGACTCGTATTCGGCGAGCCGTTCCGAGCCCGGCAGCCCCCGCAGCGCCCAGTGCATTTCCCCGGTCAGCCGGACGCCGTTGAACCCTTCCCGGATGCCATCCTCGTAGGCCGAACGCAGCCGGCCCAGCATCCTGTCGGGCGAGAAACGGCCCTCCGGGCAATACACGTCGACGGACGGGTCGATTTCCAACTGCGCCTCCTCGGTGGGTACGATGCCGAGGCCAGCGAGATAGTCGCGCAGCGCCTGAGGACTCATTTCCTCGACGAAATACGCGATCTTTTCCCCGCTTTCGATGCCGCTGCGCACGAACTCGGACATGATTTCCAGGCGTTCCCGCTCGTCGTTGTAGATGTAGCACATATGGGTGCCGGGCGGAAAAAGCTCTGCGGTGAAACCCAGCGATACCGTGGCCCGTGCAGATGCCGTCATGTGCTCCTCCTAGTTGTGGGTTGTCTCGGCTGCAGCGGACAAGCATAGGCCTTTTTCCGCCGATTCATAGCCAGCGCAAACGGTTGGCATTGGTGACCACGGTGACCGAAGAAAGCGCCATGGCCGCGCCGGCGATCATCGGGTTCAACAGTATGCCGGCGAAGGGATACAGGATTCCGGCTGCGATCGGTATGCTCAGGGTGTTGTAAATGAACGCCCCCAGCAGATTCTGTTTGATGTTGCGCACCGTCAGCCGCGACAAGTGAACGGCCTCGGAGACTTTCAGCGGCGAACCCGCCATGATCACGACGTCACCGCTTTCGATGGCGATGTCGGTGCCGGTGCCGATGGCGAAACCCACATCGGCTTGCGCAAGGGCCGGAGCGTCGTTGATGCCGTCGCCGACCATGCCGACGATCTCGCCGCGCGACTGGAGTTCTTTCACCACCGTCGCCTTGTCCTGCGGCAATACCTGGGCTCGGACTTCGTCGATCCCGACCGAGCGGGCGATCGCCCGGGCGGTCGCCTCATGATCGCCGGTCACCATCAATACCCGGACACCCAGCTCCTTCAGGCGTTGCACCGCTTCACGCGCATCCGGCTTGATCGGGTCGGCGACCCGCAGCAGACCGACCACCCGGCCGTCGGCCGCCAGCAGGAGTGGCGTCAGCGCCTCCTGGAAGCAGTTCGCCAGCAGACCCTCGAACGCATGCAAATCGACGCCGTACTTTTCCATCATGGCCACGTTGCCGAGCAGCAAGCGACTGCCGTCGACGCTGCCGGCCACACCGTGACCAGGCTCCGCGGCGAAACCCTCCACCGCGGACGTGGCTATCTTGCCCGCCTCCGCGGCCCGCAGCACCGCCGAAGCCAGCGGATGTTCGGACCCTGCTTCGAGGCTCGCGGCCAGGCCCAGCACCCGTTCCTCCGACCAGCCCGGGGCCGTGTCGATGCCCATCACGCTGGGCCGGCCTTCGGTGATCGTCCCCGTCTTGTCCAGCACCGCGGCGGTGAGACGGCCCGCGCTCTGCAACGCCTCGCCCCGGCGGATGAGGATGCCGTGCTGGGCGGCGCGGCCGACCGCGACCATGATCGAAATCGGCGTCGCCAACCCCAGGGCACAGGGACAGGCGATGACCAATACCGTCATCGCGGTGACGAAGGCATAGCCGAACGAAGGCGCCGGCCCGAAAATCCACCAGACCAGAAAGGTGAAGGCGGAAATGCCGACCACCACTGGCACGAACACCGCGGACACTTTGTCCACCAGGCGGGCGATCTCGGGCTTGGTAGACTGGGCCTGACGCACGCTGGCGATGATCTGCGCCAGTACGGTATCACGCCCAATGCGGGTGGCGCGGAACAAGAAGCTGCCGGACTGGTTCAAAGTGCCCGCCACCACGGTATCGCCCTCGCCTTTTTCCACCGGCATGGGCTCGCCGGTCAGCATGGACTCGTCCACGGTCGACCGGCCCTCGACCAGGATGCCGTCCACGGGAATCTTTTCTCCCGGCCGTACCCGCAGGATTTCGTCCAGACCGACCTCGGCAATCGGTACGTCGAGTTCCTGGCCGCCGCGGATCACCCGCGCGGTGCGGGGCTGCAGGCCGATCAACGCGCGGATCGCGGAAGAAGTCTTGCCGCGGGCGCGCGTCTCCAACGCCGAACCGAGATTGATGAACGCGAGGATGACCGCCGCCGCCTCGAAATAGGCATGCTGCCCTTGCGCCGGCAGCAGCTCGACGGAGTCGATGGCAACCGTCGAATAAAACCAGGCCGCGCCAGTGCCCAGCGCAATGAGGGTGTCCATGTTCGCCTGGCGGTGCTGGAACGACTTGACCGCGCCGCGGAAGAAATGCCCGCCGGAGAAATACAGCACGACCAGGGTGAGCAGCGAAACGAGGGTCCAGAACGTCGTCCCCGAGGCCGTTCCGATCATCGGAAACCAATCCAGGTGCGCCCCCAGCATCAGCGGCACGCCCAGTGAGCCGGCCCAGGCGGCTTTTTTCAGCAGTTCGCGGTAGCGCTCCTCTTCGGCCCGCTCCTGCGCTGCCGGGTCTTCGAGGGCTTCCATCACCGCACCGTCATAGCCCGCCTCCTTGAGCGCGGCCTTCAGGCTTTCCGGATCGGCCTCGCCCTTCACCAGGGCGGAATGGTCGCCGAAATTGACGCTGACGGACTCCACACCCGGCACCTCCTTCAACGCGGTTTCCACCGCCTCGACGCATCCGGCACAACGCATGCCCAAGACGGACAAGCGCAACCCCTGGTCATTGCTCGAATCGTTACGGTCGTTCATGACTTGGCGTGATCCTCAGTGGTCGGTTACGGAGGGCGGTCGAGGCCTGTAAGGCCGGTTTGCCCGTGTGGATAAACCATATCACGGACGGCAGAGCATCCGCAGCAGGACGGATAGTCCCCCTGCCGCCGAAACCACTGCCGGAACCTCCCCCGCCGAAGCCGGACCCGCCGGAGCTGCGCGGCGCCGAGCTCATGGCTGACGCGGCCCGCGCCATCATCGTGGGCCGCTCCCGCAAAAATCAGGACCGCCCACCGCGTCCCCAGCACCGGCCCCTGCCATCGAAGCACACGGCCGGCACCCTGCGCTGGGCGGTTTCGTCAAGCTCGGAGAAGGCACGGGCGGGGCCCCGAACCGACATGGCCCGATCACGGGCAGCAATGAGTGCCTCCAGCGCACCTTTTCGTTCGCGACATGTGCCTTGATGGTTTCCAGCAGGTTCGAAACCAGATCGTGGCGGCGCTCGAGCCGCACCACAGTGCGTCATAGGTGAAAACGATCGAATGGATGATCAGGATGAGGACCAGAACCGCATACTGCATGGCTGCCTTGGCTCCTCGTCGACTCGAACCGGCAAGGTGACGCGCCGGCGGCCGTCTCTGGGTACAGGAGGGTTTTGTGAAATCCGGAAAGCCTCCGAAAGACGGGATATTTTCCCTATCCATTCCGGGCAGCCGTTCCCTATCATTGCGCGATTTTTTGAGAGTGACATCGACATGCGCAAGATCACGGTGTGCAGCCTCGCCGCCTTGAGTTTCGCCCAGTGCGCCGGCGCAGCGGAGGACACCTCCAGCACGGCCGACGCCGGGGCGGCGGGGGACAAGACGGTGCAACTGGAAACCGTCAAGGTCATAACCGACTCGCCGGTGGGTGATTCAGGGGTGGAGGAATACAAGCTGCCTTCGCATGTCCAGACCGTCGACGCCAAGGAGCTGGACCAGGCGGAAAGCGTCACTCTGCCGGACTACATGAACCGCTTCTTCGGCAGCGTCAATGTCAATGACGCCCAGAACAACCCGTTCCAGCCGGACGTGCAGTACCGCGGTTTCGTCGCCTCGCCTTTGCTGGGGTTGCCGCAAGGGCTTTCCATTTACGTCAACGGCATCCGCTTCAACGAGCCCTTCGGCGACACGGTGAACTGGGACCTGATCCCCGAGGGCGCCATCGACAGGATGAGCCTCGAATCCGGTTCCAATCCGGTGTTCGGCCAGAACACCCTGGGTGGCGCGATCAGCGTCCGCACCAAAACCGGTTTCACCGCACCGGGCTACCGCGCGGAACTGTTCGGCGGTTCGTGGGGACGCAACTCGGAGGAGGTCGAGACAGGCTGGAACAACGGCGAATTCGGGGCCTATTTCCATTTCCGCAATTTCCACGAGGACGGCTGGCGCGAATACTCACCCACCGGCGTGATGCAGTGGTTCTCCACCCTCAGCTGGAAAAACGACGACCGCTCCAACCTGAACTTGAACTTCGCGGCCACCGACGACAACATGGTCGGCAACGGCGCGGTTCCAGTCCAGCTCTACGACCAGCAGCCCAACGCCGTCTTCACCTATCCGGACCAGACCAAGACGAACCTCTTCCTGGCCTCGCTGGACGGCAACCACTGGCTGACCGACGACATCGAACTGTCCGGCAACGCCTTCTTCCGCCAGAACCTGATCAGCACCTTCAACGGCGACGGTTCGGACTACGAACCCTGTGAAAACGATCCCACCTATATGTGCAACGAAGGCGGGGAAGGCGAAGAAGTACTCGACATCGAAGGCAGGCCCGTGGTGTCCACCCCCAAGGTCGAGGGCGCCACCAACAATTTCACCCAGACCAACCAGCGCAACTACGGCGGCAGCCTGCAGACGGCCTTCAACCAGACGCTGGGCGGCTACGGCAACCGTCTGCTGGTCGGCGGCGTCTACAATCAGGGTCAGGTCGATTACGGCGCCGACACCGAACTGGCTGCACTCTTGAGCAGCCGTGGCACCCTGGGCAGCGGTGTCATCCTCGAAGAGCCGCGGGTGCGCCTCCATACCAGCGTCTACAACTACGGAGTCTATCTGAGCGATTCGTTTTCGCTCACCGACGAGCTCACCTTCACCGTATCGGGCCGCTACAATCTGACCCAGATCGAACTCACCGATCAGATAGGTACCGAGCTGAACGGCAAACACAGCTACGACCGGATCAATCCTTCCGCCGGCCTCACCTACAACTGGCGACCGGAACTCAACTTCTTCGGCAACTTCAGCCAGTCGAACCGCGCGCCGACGCCGCTCGAACTCAGCTGTGCCGACCCGGCCCAGCCCTGCAAGCTGCCCAACGCCTTCCTATCCGATCCGCCGCTCAAACAGGTGGTCGCGACCACCGGCGAAATCGGCGCGCGCGGCATGTTCGAGGACATCGATTTCGGGGTGGGACTGGAAGGCGATGTCAACTGGAACGCGACGCTGTTCCAGACCGAGAACAGCAACGACATCCTGTTCATCGCCGCCAGCGGGGTGTACAACAACCAGGGCTATTTCGACAACGTCGGCCAGACCCTGCGCCAGGGCTTTGAGTTTGGGATCAATGCCGAATTCGAGCGGTTCAGGCTGGGGCTGAACTACACCCTGCTCGACGCCACTTTTCAGACGCCGTTCGTCGAGAACAGTCCGAACAACCCCTATGCCCGGGACGGCCTGATCTATGTGCAAAAAGGCGACCACATTCCCGGCATCCCGCAGAACATGCTGAAGTTCAATGCTTCCGTGACCATTCTGGAAGGGCTCACTGCCGGCACCGAGATCATCTACAACAGCGGGCAGTATCTGCGCGGCGACGAAGCCAATCTGACCGCACCGCTGCAGGACTACACCCTCGTGATGCTGCACGGAGAATACCGCTACGACGAGCACTTCTCGATGTTCTTCCGCGTCAACAACCTGTTCGACGCGCAATACCAGACGTTCGGCATGTATGGCAATCCGCAGGAAGTGCTGGGACCTGCCTATACCAACAACCGCTTCGTCGGACCAGGATCGCCCAGGGCCGCCTGGGCGGGCGTCAAGCTGGCATTCTGAAGGAAAACCGGCGGGAGGCCGGTATAATTCCAGGAGCAGCTCATCTCCCCGGAATCGGCATGGACTCGATCACGCTGGCGACACCCGACGACTGGCATCTGCACCTGCGCGACGGCGCAGCCATGGCGGACATCGTGGACCACAGTGCCCGCCAGTTCGGCCGGGCGGTCGTCATGCCCAACCTGAAGCCACCGGTGACGACGGTGACGGCCGCACTGGAATACCGTGGCCGTATCCTGGCGGCCCTGCCGGACGACGCGCGTTTTGAGCCGCTGATGGCGCTTTATCTGACGGATGCCACGCCGGCCGATGAAGTCCGGCGCGCGGCCGAAACGCCTGAAATCATCGGCTTCAAGCTCTACCCGGCCGGCGCCACGACCCACTCCGAGGCCGGCGTCACGGCCATCGGAAAGATCCAGCGGACGCTCGAAGCCCTGGAACGGCATGATGTACCCCTGCTCGTTCACGGCGAGGTCACCGACGCGGAAATCGACATTTTCGACCGGGAAGCGCGTTTCATCGAATCGGTCCTCGAGCCGCTGGTCAGGCGCTTCCCGGCATTGCGCATCGTCCTGGAACACGTGACGACGAAGGAGGGTGTGGAGTTCGTGCAAGGCTGCGGTCCCCGGATCGGGGCCACCATCACGGCCCACCATCTGCTCTATAACCGCAATGCCTTGCTGGCCGGCGGCATCCGCCCTCACCACTACTGCCTGCCGGTGCTCAAGCGCGAATCCCACCGGCAGGCACTGGTATCGGCCGCGACCAGCGGCGACGCCCACTTCTTTCTGGGCACCGACAGCGCTCCCCACCCCCGGCCACACAAGGAGAGTGCCTGCGGTTGCGCCGGCTGCTACACGGCATTCACGGCCGTGGAACTTTACGCCCTTGCATTCGAGCGGGCCGGCGCGCTGGACAAGCTCGAGCGCTTCGCCAGCCACAACGGCGCCGATTTCTACGGCCTCCCCAGGAACCGCGGAACCCTCACCCTGCACCGGACGCCGTGGCGGGTTCCCGACGCTCTGCCATTCGGGCGGGACAGCCTGGTTCCCGCCATGGCCGGAGAAGGCATCCCTTGGCGGGCATCCCGCCACCCGGGTTAGACCGTCCAGAAAAAAAGCCCGCTTCACGAGCGGGCTTTTTGCAGCAGGGCAAGGAACCGTCAGGGCGATACCGGTTTTGCCTTTTCCTTCTCGATGGCTTCGTTGGCGCGGTCTTCGATGCCCTGCAGCTCGAACTCCATTTCCACACCCTCGCCCCCGCCAAAATCCTCCCCCAGCGGAGGATTGCCATCGTGAATGAGATAGTTCCGCTGCTGGAAATAGGCATTGCGGATGAACTCGTAACGGTCCACCGACGCCTCGTCGGCGATCTTGGTCGCGCTCAGCATGTCGGCCCGGACGTCCACGAACCGCCCGGCTCCGGCGCCCCAGGGAATGCTCGCGGGAGTGATGTAGTTGATGGGATTGGCCGCGGTGTCGCCGGCAAACCCGACCACGCCGCGCGGCGAACCTGGCCCGATAACGGGCAGCACGAGATAGGGACCGGATGGCACCCCCCAGGTCGCCAAAGTCTGGTCGAAATCCTCGTAGTGTTTGGGCAGATCGAGCTTATCGGCCACGTCGATGAATCCCGCCATGCCGATCGTCGAGTTGACGAGGAAGCGCCCCAGGTCCTGCCCCGTCTGCAACAATTTGAACTGCAGCAGATCGTTCGCGATCACCGAGACGTCGTCGACGTTGCTGAAGAAATTCGTGACCCCCTTGTCGACGAACTTGGGAGTGGCCCATTGATAGCCCTTGGCCACGGGCTTCATGAAATAGTCGTCGAGTCCATCGTTAAAGGACTGAACACCGCGGTTCCACTCCTCCCAAGGGTCGCGCGAATCGACATGCGTCCGGGGGGCGCCCGCCTCGGGCCCCTCCTGTTTGACCTTGTCCGAGGCACAGCCGGCCGCCCCTGCTGCGACGATGAGGACCAGCGCCAGCCGGCCGCCTATGATTCGAGAGTTTTCCATACTGTTTTTGTACCCTTGATCTCGTGATTCCAGGGGATCTTGACGCGTATCCCGTATTCTAAACGCTACACCGCAATCCGCAATGCAATCCCCCCCGAAATCGCCTTACAATGGGTTTAATGCACCGCAAACCCGCGATCGGCACTCGTCATGACATCCCGCAAATCCCCCCTGGCCCGGCGTTTCCGGAGTTATCTGCCGGTCGTCGTGGACGTCGAAACCTCAGGGTTCGATCCGCACGCCAATGCCTTGCTCGAAATCGCCGCCGTCCACCTGGATATGGACGAATCGGGGAATCTTCACCCCGTCCGCACCCATCAGCTGCATGTGAAACCCTTCGAAGGCGCCAAGCTGGATGAGGCCGCACTGAACTTCAACAAAATCAACCCGTTTCATCCGTTCCGGTTCGCGGTGGACGAACGCGAGGCTCTGTCGCAGATTTTCGACGCCGTCCAGCAGTCCATCCGCCAGCACGGCTGCACGAGGGCGATCCTGGTGGGTCACAACCCGGCCTTCGACATCGCCTTCCTCAACGCGGCATCGAGCCGCGCCAGGATCAAGAAGAACCCCTTCCACCCATTCAGCACGTTCGACACCGCGACCCTGGGGGGACTCGCCTACGGCCAGACCGTGCTGGCACGAGCGGCGCAAGCGGCGGGACTCAGCTGGGACCATCAGGAGGCCCATTCCGCCGCTTACGACGCCAACCAGACCGCCCGGCTGTTTTGCACCATCGTCAACCGCTGGAAGCGGATGACCGAACTCCTGCCGCCGGAGTGATCGGCCGGATTCAGTCCTGCCGCTCCCCGGCCTTCGTTGCCCCCGCCAGCAGTTTCTGCAGTTCGCCGCTCTCGTAAAGCTCCATCATGATGTCGCTGCCGCCGACCAGCTCCCCGCGAACGAACAACTGGGGAAACGTCGGCCAATGGGACACGAGCTTCAGGTTTTCACGGACCTCGGGCGCCTCGAAGACGTTGACGAAAGCGTATTCAACGCCGCACTTGTCGAGAATCTGAACGGCTCGTCCGGAAAATCCGCATTGGGGAAAATCGGGCGTCCCCTTCATGTACAAGATGACGGGATTGTCTGCGATCTGGCGCTTGATATTCTCGATCACGTCCACTGTTTGCCTCGTTCACTTCGGATGAAACCTGTCGATTTTTCGACACCCACCCCGAAACGTCAAGCGGAACGACCGACGGCCCGGCACCTGCCAGCCCGGTTGAAACGGCCTGCCGTATCGGGTCGATGAAGTTCTTGTGCTGTTCCCTCTTTTCCGTTAACCTTCCGAACTTCATCTAGGCAGTCTGGTTCGACTGCCTTTTGTTTTTTCGGGTTTTTCCGCACATCGATGACGAGCAACATCATGCCGACTTATGCCCGGCAACCCGTGACGTTCACCCACGGCGAGGGGGCCTGGCTTTTCGACACCGAAGGCAAACGCTACCTCGACGCCGTTTCCGGCGTCGCCGTCTGCAGCCTGGGCCACGCCCATCCGGCAGTTGCGAAGGCCTTGTGCGATCAGGCGGGGCGGCTGGTCCACTGCTCCAACCTCTACCGTATCGGGCTGCAGGAAGACCTGGCCAAGCAGCTGTGCGACCTGAGCGGGATGGACAATGCCTTCTTTTGCAACTCAGGCGCCGAGGCCAATGAGACCGCGCTCAAGATCGCGCGCCGTTACGGCCATCACCGCGGTATCGACACCCCGAAAATCGTCGTCATGGAAGGGAGCTTCCACGGCCGTACGCTGGCCACGCTGAGCGCCACTGGCAACCCCAAGGTGCAGGAAGGATTCGCCCCCCTGGTCGGCGGCTTCGTCCGGCTCCCCTACGGCGACGCGGAGGCCGTCGCCGCCGTCGACGACCCCGACGTCGTCGCCGTCCTGGTCGAACCGGTGCAGGGCGAAGGCGGGGTCCGCATTCCGCCTCACGACTACCTGGCGCGGCTCAAATCGCTGTGCGAACACCGCGGCTGGCTGCTGATGCTCGACGAAGTACAAACCGGCATGGGCCGTACCGGCCGGATGTTCGGCCACCAACATACGGGGATCACCCCGGACGTGATGGCACTGGCGAAAGCGCTCGGCAATGGCGTGCCGATCGGTGCCTGTCTCGCCCGCGGCGTGGCCGCGGAAATGCTCACGGCCGGCAAGCACGGCTCCACCTTCGGCGGCAATCCGCTGGCCTGCGCTGCGGCCCTGGCGGTGATCGACACCCTGACCCGGCAGTCCCTGGCCCAGCGGGCGGAGATCCTCGGCCAGCGACTGCTGGACGGCTTCCGGACCCGCCTGAGCGGACGTCCCGGCGTCATCGAAATCCGAGGCATGGGCCTGATGATCGGTCTCGAACTCGAGCGCCCCTGTACCCGCCTCGTCGGGATGGCGCTGGAGCAGGGCCTGCTCATCAATGTCACCGCGGAGCGGACCGTGCGCCTGCTCCCGCCCCTGATACTGACGGACGCCCAGGCCGACGATCTGGTGGAGCGATTGTGCTCCCTCGTCGAAGCCTATCTGGACGCCGCCGGCTGATATCACCGATCCAGCAGATTCGCCATGAAACCGCGTCATTTCGTCACCTTGCGCGATCTCAGTTCCGCCGAATTCCGTGCGCTGATCGCCCGCGCCATCGATCTCAAGGCCCGGAAGGAACCCTACGAACCCCTGAAAAACAAGGTCCTCGGAATGGTGTTCGAAAAATCGTCGACCCGCACCCGGGTGTCGTTCGAGGTCGGCATGGCCCAGTTCGGCGGCAGTTCCATCTTCCTGTCGCCGCGCGATACCCAGCTCGGGCGCGGCGAGCCGATCGAGGATTCGGCACGGGTTTTGTCCCGCATGGTGGACTGCATCATGCTTCGCACCCACGCCCATCGCACCGTGGAAATCTTCGCCGAGTATTCCAGGGTGCCGGTGATCAACGGGCTGACGGACCGCTTCCACCCCTGCCAGCTGCTGGCAGACATGCAGACCTATTTCGAACACCGGGGAGACATCGCCGGCAAGACCGTTGCCTGGATCGGCGACGGCAACAACATGTGCCAGACCTACGTCCACGCCGCCGGACTGCTCGATTTCCGGTTGCGCATCGCCTGCCCGCCGGGGTACGAACCCGAAGCCGAGCTGGTCGAAGCGGCGGGGAAATGCGTGGAGGTTGGTCATGACGTCCGGACCGCGGTGAACGGCGCCGACCTGGTTGTGACCGACGTCTGGGCCAGCATGGGGCAGGAGAGTGAGCAGACCGAGCGCACGGGCGCGTTTCGGGACTACCAGGTGAATGCGGCGCTCATGGCCCTGGCCCACGCCGACGCGCTGTTCATGCACTGCCTTCCCGCCCACCGCGGCGAGGAAGTGTCCGCGGAGGTGCTGGAAGGGCCACAAAGCGTAGTCTGGGACGAAGCCGAAAACCGGCTGCATGCCCAGAAAGCCTTGCTGGAATTCCTGCTGACGGCCTGAAGCGGTTTACCGGCCGCCTTGGGGACTCCGCTGTCGGCGTTATAATTCCGGTTTCGATGCAGGACATGACCCGTCCCCATCTGCATTCGTCCGTACTCTCATTGGTGTTCGGCCCGAAATGAAAAGGACCCTAGCCTGTTATCTGCTTGCCGCTGCCTCGGCAGCGAGCGCTGCACCAGAACACGGCCGCGTGCCGGCCGATGCCGCCCCCCCTCCGGCCCAGGTCTCGAAACCACGCGGCGGGCAAGTCGTTCTCCTGAAGGATTTCAATGAGGTCAAGCAGAAAAACCTCGAGCTCAAACAGAAACTCGCCGAACTGGAAAACGCGCGTAAATCGCTGGAAGCGGAGCTCGCCGGCCTGCGGGCCGGGCGGGAGGCGGCGGAATCGAACTCCCGCAGTCTCGGCGCGGAAAACGAGCGTTTGATGGCCGAACTGGCCGCGATCCGGCAGACTTCGGCCAATGCCCTTCAGATCGAAGCGGAACGCAACCGGCTGCGGGAAACCCTGGCGACCGTCGAACGTGATCTCGAAGCCAAGCGGCTGGAGAACCAGGCGCTGGCCGAAGACAGCCGGCAGCGCTGGTTCCTGATCGGCGCCGGCGTACTGGCCGGCGGCTTCCTGCTGGGCCTGATCGCTCCCCAGCTCGGTTGGCGCAGACGCAGCAGCTGGGATTCGTTTTGACGCATCTCATCCCCGCCTCCCCCGGCGAACCGGACATTCCACAAGGAAACTCATCATGACCGACAAGCACCCCCGTCCCCATTCGTCCCAGGTCGTCGACGGCATGGAGCGCGCCCCGAGCCGCGCGATGCTGCACGCCGTCGGCTTCGCCGATGCCGACTTCGCCAAACCGCAGATCGGCATCGCTTCCACCTGGGCGATGGTGACGCCGTGCAACATGCACATCAACAAGCTCGCCGAGGACGCAGCACGCGGCGTCGACGGCGGTGGCGGCAAGGCAGTGATCTTCAACACCATCACCATTTCCGACGGCATCTCGATGGGCACCGAAGGAATGAAATACTCCCTCGTGTCGCGGGAAGTCATCGCCGACTCGATCGAAACCGTGGTGGCCTGTCAGGGTTATGACGGCGTGGTCGCCATCGGCGGCTGCGACAAGAACATGCCCGGCTGCCTGATCGCCCTCGCCCGCCTCAACCGTCCGGCGGTGTTCGTCTATGGCGGCACCATCCTGCCGGGCTGCCACGACGGCAAGAAGCTGGACGTGGTGTCGGTGTTCGAAGCGGTCGGCGCCCGCGCCAACCACCGCATCGACGATGCCGAACTGCACGCCATCGAATCCAATGCCATCCCCGGTCCGGGCTCCTGCGGTGGCATGTATACCGCCAACACCATGGCCTCCGCCATCGAGGCATTAGGGATGAGCCTGCCGGGCAGTTCGGCCCAGGTGGCCATTTCCCGCGCCAAGGAACTGGATTGCGAGCGGGCCGGCGCGCAGGTCCTCAAGCTCCTGGACCTGGGGCTCAAACCCCGCGACATCATGACCAAGAAGGCGTTCGAGAACGCCATCACGGTGGTGATCGCCCTGGGCGGCTCCACCAACGCCGTGCTGCACCTCCTGGCCATGGCCAACGCCTGCGGCGTCGACCTGAAGCTCGACGATTTCACCCGCATCGGGCGCAAAGTGCCGATGCTGGCGGATCTGAAACCCAGCGGCAGATACTCCATGGCCGAACTGGTGGAAATCGGCGGCATCCAGCCGCTGATGAAGACCTTGCTGGACGCGGGACTCCTGCACGGCGACTGCATGACCGTAACCGGCAAGACCCTGGAAGAAAACCTGGCCGACGCGCCCGACTACCCGGCCGGACAAGACATGATCCGGTCGCTGGACAACCCCATCAAAAAGGACAGCCATCTGGTGGTCCTGAGGGGCAACCTGGCGCCGGAAGGCGCGGTCGCCAAGATCACCGGCAAGGAAGGACTGAGCTTCACCGGCACCGCCCGCGTATTCGACTGCGAGGAAGCGGCGCTCACGGCCATCCTCGACGGCACGATCGTGAAAGGCGACGTCATCGTCATCCGCTATGAAGGCCCCAAGGGCGGCCCCGGCATGCGCGAGATGCTCTCGCCGACCTCGGCGGTCATGGGCAAGGGATTGGGCAAGGAGGTCGCCCTCATCACCGACGGTCGCTTTTCCGGCGGCACCCACGGCTTCGTGGTCGGCCACATCACGCCGGAGGCCTACACCGGCGGCCCCCTGGCGATCGTCCGGGACGGCGATACCATCACCATCGACGCCGAGACCCGCGAACTGATGCTGCACGTCACCGACGATGAAATCGGCCGGCGCCTGGCGCAGTGGACTCAACCGGCGCCGCGCTACACCAAGGGCGTGCTGGCCAAATACGCCAGGTTGGTGAGCTCGGCCTCGGAAGGCGCCGTCACCGACGACGGCCTCTGACACCGTCACGGCGACCATGGCCCGGCGCCTGCCGTCCCTGCGCGAGATGATCCGGGCGCTGATCGCCCGGCCTTCGGTCAGTTGCACCGATCCGCGCTTCGACCAGTCCAACCGGGCGGTGATCGACCTGCTGGCGGAATGGGCCGAAGCACTGGGATTCCGCGTCGCGATCCAGCCGCTGGCACACGGCAAGGCCAACCTGATCGCCAGCCTCGGGCCGACGGAACGTGGCGGAGGTCTGGCGCTGTCCGGCCATACCGACACGGTGCCCTGCGATCCCGACCGCTGGCACAGCGACCCGTTCACGGCGGTCGAGAAGGACGGGCGGATCTACGGCCTCGGCAGTGCGGACATGAAATCCTTCTTTGCTCTGGTGCTCTCCGCTGCGAGCGAAATCGACCCGGCTACGCTGCGGAGGCCCCTGCTGCTGGTCGCCACGGCGGACGAGGAGAGCTCCATGGCCGGTGCCAAGGCGCTCCTGCCGGAACAGCTCGCCCCGGCCCGCTGCTGCGTGATCGGCGAACCGACCGGCCTCAGGCCCATTCGCATGCACAAGGGCGTCATGATGGAGTCGATCCGCGTCCGCGGCCAGACCGGGCACTCCAGCGATCCCGCCCTCGGCGCGAACGCCATCGAGGGCATGCACCGGGTGATTTCCGAACTGCTGGCCATCCGCGAGGAGTTGCAGGAGCGCTACCGCGATCCGGCCTTCGCCGTGCCGGTGCCGACCCTGAACCTCGGCGCCATCCACGGCGGCGACAATCCCAACCGCATCTGCGGCCATTGCGAGCTGAGCATCGACCTGAGGCCTCTGCCCGGCATGGATATCGGGGAACTCCGCAGCCTGCTGAAGCGGCGGCTGGGACAGGCATTGCCGGCTTCGCCGCGGCTCGGGCTTTCCGTCGAATCCCTGTTCGGCGGCGTGCCGGCTTTCGAGACCCGGGCGGATGCCGATCTGGTGCGCAGCTGCGAGCATCTCAGTCACGCCCGGGCCGGCGCGGTGTCCTTCGGCACCGAGGCCCCCTTCCTGTCCCGGCTCGGCGTGGAAACCGTGGTCCTGGGCGCCGGCCACATCGAACAGGCCCACCAGCCCGACGAATACCTCCCGCTGGAACACATCGAGCCTGCAACTGCGATTCTCCGCGGTCTCATCGAGCGCTACTGCATCGCGCCGGCACCCTGACGGAGGATAGCTCGGGATGAATCCAGACATAGCTCCCCAGACCTTCGTACGCTGGCTCCGTAGCGCCGCTCCCTACATCCATGCGCACCGGAACCGCACCTTCGTCGTCAGTTTCGGCGGCGAAGCCCTGACCGATGGGCGCTTCGCGGAGCTGGTCCACGACTTCGCCCTGCTCCACAGCTTGGGAGTCGGGCTGGTGCTGGTGCACGGTACCCGTCCTCAGGTCGAGCGGCGCCTGCGCAGCCGCGGTGCGGAACTGCGCTACCACCAGGGTCTGCGGATCACCGATGCGACCGGGCTGGAATGCGTGCAGGAGGCCGCCGGCGCCGTCCGTGTCGAGATCGAGGCCCTGCTGTCGATGGGCGCCGCCAATTCACCCATGGCCGGGGCACGGATCCGGGTGGCCTCGGGCAATTTCGTGGTCGCCAAACCTTTGGGCGTACGCGACGGCGTGGATTTCGGCTACACCGGCGAGGTGCGCCGGGTGGACGCCGGGGCGATGCGCCGGCTGCTGGACGAAGGCAGCGTGGTTCTGGTGTCTCCGCTCGGCTATTCCCCCACCGGGGAAATCTTCAACCTCAGCGCCGAGGAGGTGGCGACTGCCGTGGCCGGAGCCCTCGGGGCCGACAAGCTTCTGTTGCTGATGGAACAGCCCTGCGCCGGTCCCGACGGCCGGATGATCCACCAGATCACGGTGCAGGAAGCCGAGCGTCTGCTGGAACGCGGCGGCCCGGCGGAACCGGGCGTGGCCGCCCACCTGGCCGCCGCCCTCAAGGCCTGCCGCTCCGGCGTGGCCCGCGCCCATCTGCTGGACCGCCACATCGACGGCGCCCTGCTGCTGGAGCTGTTCACCCGCGACGGCGTCGGCACCCTCGTCAGCGCCAATCCGTTCGAGGAATTGCGCCCGGCCCGCATCAACGACGTGGTCGGCATCCTGGATCTGATCCGGCCGCTCGAACAGACCGGCGCCTTGGTGAACCGCTCCCGTGAACGCCTGGAGACTGAAATCGAGGACTACGTCGTCATCGAGCGCGACGGACTGATCGTAGGCTGCGCCGCCCTGCATCCATTTCCGGCCGAATCCGTGGGCGAGTTCGCCTGCCTCGCCCTGCACCCCGAATACCGGGGCGAAAGCCGGGGCGAAAGGCTGCTGGAATTCATCGAGCAGCGGGCCCGCAAGCTCGGCCTGGCGCGGCTCTTCGCACTGACCACCCAGGCCATGCAGTGGTTCCGCGAACGCGGTTTCGAGCCCGCCTCACTCACGGACCTGCCTGCGCAGCGGCGTGCCAGTTACAGCCCCGAGCGCAACTCCCAGGTGCTGATCAAGACGATCAGGCCATGTGAAGTTCCCCGAAAAAGCTGAACACCATGCCGGACTCCGGAACGCTGTGCCTCCTCCAGCTCACCGATTCGCACATCCTGCCCGACGCGGAGTCCCGGTTTTACGGCAGTGACAGCGCGGCCAGCCTGGGCGCCGTCATCGACCATGCGAACCGGCGCCGCTTCGACCTGGTCCTGTTCACCGGCGACCTGGCGCAGGAGCCGGTACCGCAAAGCTACCGGCGGCTCGCCGGGATTTGTGCCGCACTGCCGGCGCCGTGCCACTGGCTGCCGGGGAATCACGACGAACCCGCGCTCGCCCGCCACGTCCTGGAATCCACGCCGCTGCTGCACCAACCCGTGATCCGGCGAGGCCGCTGGCTGATCGTCTGCCTGGACAGCACCGTACCCGGCTCGGCCGGCGGTTCCTTGTCGACGGGACAGTTCGACCTGCTGGAACGGACCCTGAGCCGCCATCCGTCGCTGCACACCCTCGTCGCCCTGCATCACCATCCCGTTCCCTCGGGGAGCGCCTGGATGGACACGATGATCCTGGACAATGCCGGCGAGTTTTTCGCCGTCCTCCGCCGGCACCCGCAGGTCAAGGCGGTCGTGCACGGCCATACGCATCAGGTCGCGGACGTGGAGATCGAGGGAACGCGGGTGCTGGGGACCCCCTCGACCTGCATCCAGTTCCGCCCCGCCAGCCAGACCTTCGCGCTGGATGCGGAACGGCCTGGCTACCGCTGGCTCGAGCTGGGTCCGGACGGTTCGGTGGCCACGGGGATCTGCCGGGTCGCGGTACCGCCGGCATCGGACACGGCCTGAGCGCCGGCCGGCCGGCCGGCCTGCAAAGCCCGCTGCAGTTCGCTCAAGGCCTGGCGGTAGACTTCCCGCTTGAAATAAACGACGTCGCTCAAGGGATGCCAGTAATCGACCCAGCACCAGCGGTCGAACTCCGGACGCTCGGAACAGTCCAACCGGATGTTGGCATCGGTTCCGGTCAGACGCAGGATGTACCAGATCTGCTTCTGGCCGATGCAAAGTGGATAAGAGCGCCGGCGGATGAAGCGCTCCGGAAGCTGGTAGCGCAACCAGCCCTTGGTGCGGGCGATGATTTCGACGTACTGGCGCTCCAGGCCCACTTCCTCGTAAAGCTCGCGGAACATCGCGGCATCCGGGTCTTCATCGACCTTGATGCCTCCCTGAGGGAACTGCCATGACCGCATGCCCGCCCGGCGCGCCCAGAACACCCGGCCCTCGTCGTTGCTGAGGATGATGCCGACATTCAAGCGATAGCCCTCGGCATCGATCATATCTCCCGCTAATCCGCCCATAATCTCCAACTGGTATACTGTTCCCGGTCGCAAGTGCCATAGCGTCGTTCCGCCGGCCATCGCCCCTGCCACCGCCCCAAAGGACCCGGTGGAAAGGCTCGAAGGCAGACGAAGCAGTACACCGCTGCGAAATTCCGTCAATGTATTTGGAATGTAAAGGAAACCCGTGACTCTGGCAATATTCGACCTCGACAACACGTTGCTCGCCGGCGACAGCGACTACCTGTGGGGGCGCTTCCTGGTGGACCGGGGCATCGTCGATCCCGAGATCTATGAAATGGCCAACACCCGTTTCTATGAAGCCTACAAGAACGGCACACTGGATATCGGCGAATTCCTGGAGTTCGCCTTGCGCCCGCTGAGGGAAAACGACCCCGAGCAGTTGTTTCGCTGGCGTGAATCATTCATCGAAGAAAAAATCCTGCCGATCATGCAAACGGCGGCGCGGGAGCTGGTCGAACGGCACCGCTCGGCCGGCCATACGCTCCTGGTCATCACCGCTACCAACCGCTTCGTGACCGAACCCATCGTGCGGCTGTACGGCATCGACAACCTCATCGCCACCGAGCCCGAGCTCCGCGAAGGCCGCTACACGGGCCGGGTCGAGGGCATCCCGTCCTTCCAGGAGGGCAAGGTCCAGCGGCTTTCGGCCTGGCTGGCGGACAACGACGGTCACGACCTGGAAGACACCTGGTTCTACAGCGATTCCCACAACGACATTCCCTTGCTCTCGCGTGTCGCCCATCCCGTGGCGGTGGACCCCGACCCAGTGCTGCACCGCACGGCCCAGCAACGGGGCTGGCCGGTGATCAGCCTGCGAGCGGCCTGACGATCCTCTTAGCCTTTGCGGATGAGGAAAAGGTGCGTCCCGGCCTCTTCGGCATAATCGACGAGCACATGGCCCGCCTGTTCGAGATAGACGCCGAAATCGAGGACCGATGCGGGATCGGTCGCCCGTACACGCACGGTCTGGCCGCTGCCCAGAGTCTGCAGGGCCTTTTTCAGGCGCAGCAGTGGCAGCGGACACATCAGCCCGCTGGTATCCAGCTCCTGGTCGATGACGATCATGTTTTTTGACTCCGTTGCCCGGGGCCTCATTCTAACAAAAGCCGTTCCATGGATTACCTGCCGATTTTCCTCAAGCTTCGCGACCTCCCCTGCCTGATCGTGGGGGGCGGCGAGGTCGCCGTCCGCAAACTCGGCCTGCTGCTCGATGCGGGCGCAGCAGTCACCGTGATCGCCGCCAGCGCCGAAGCGGTCATCGTCGAACTCGCCGACCGCGGCCTGATCCGACTACGTACCAAAGTTTTCGAGGCGACCGACAGCGAAGGTTTCCGGCTGATCATTGCGGCAACCGACGACCGCGCGGTCAATGCCGCCGTCGCAACCGCTGCGCGGCGACACGGCATCCCGGTCAACGTGGTCGATTGCCCCGACCTGTGCGACTTCATCTTCCCGGCCATCATCGACCGCTCGCCGGTGCTGGTCGCGGTTTCCACCGGTGGCGCCTCACCCGTGTTGGCCCGGCAGCTTCGCACCCGCATCGAGGCCTGTATTCCCTCCCGTTTCGGTACGCTGGCCCGGCTCGCCGCCGACTTGCGGGAACGGGTCCGGCAGGCGATTCCCGAACCGCGCGCCCGCCGCCATTTCTGGGAGCGGACACTGGAGGGGCCAGCCGCAGAACTGGCGCTGCAGGGGCGCGCCGAGGACGCAGAGCGCGTGCTGCTCGAAGCAGCGGACGCAGCCGCCCGGCAAGAAAGACCGGCGTGGGGCTCGGTCGCGCTGGTCGGCGCGGGACCCGGCGATCCGGACCTCCTGACGCTACGCGCTCTGCGCCTGATCCAGGAAGCCGACGTCATCGTCTATGACCGTCTGGTCTCGGCCGAGATCCTGGCGCTGGCGCGCCGGGACGCGCGGCGCATCTATGCCGGCAAGGAACGCAGCCGCCATAGCATCCCGCAGGACGATATCAATGCCCTGCTGGCGAATCTGGCCGCCGAAGGCAACCGGGTGGTCCGCCTCAAAGGCGGCGACCCCTTCATTTTCGGCCGGGGCGGCGAAGAGATCGAAACCCTGATGGCCTGCGGCATCCCATTCCAGGTCGTCCCGGGAATCACGGCGGCGTCGGGATGCGCCGCCTATGCCGGCATCCCCCTGACCCACCGCGCCCATGCGCATGCCTGCGTGTTCGTCGCCGGCCACCTGAAGGATGGAACCCTGCAGGATCTGGACTGGTCTCAGCTGGTCCAACCCCACCAGACCGTGGTGGTGTACATGGGCTTACAGGGCCTGCCACAGATCTGCGCCGAACTGATCCGCCACGGCGCGCCGCCATCCCGTCCTGCAGCGCTGATCCAGCAGGGCACCACCCGCGACCAGAAGGTCTTGACCGCCACGCTGGAAACGCTCCCGGACAAAGTCGCCGACGCGGGAATCAAGGCCCCCACCCTGATCATCATCGGCGAGGTGGTAGGGCTGCGGAAAAAACTCGCCTGGTACCGCAGCCGCCAGGAAACCGAGGGAAGGTCCGGAAACGGCTGACAGGGGCCCGGCTCAATCGGTAGGGGGTCCTTCCGCGCCGTTCCGGTCCTCGGACGGCTCCGCCGGATCGATCGGTTCACCGGGAATGGCGTAGTCCTCGTTGGCCCAACTGCCCAGATCGATCAGCCGGCAACGTTCGCTGCAAAATGGCCTGAATCTCTGCGTTTCGTTCCAGGGTACCGGCTTGCCGCAGCGGGGACAACGCACGACGGTATAAATGTGCGACATCGACAATGGAGCTTCAAAGCAGACAGACGGTCAGCTGGAAAGGCACATCCTCACTGCACTGGACGGGACGCTCGTTCGACAGGCCGGTGAGGAAACGGACCGTGAAACGGTGCTTACTGCCGCTGATTTCGGCGAAATAGGGCAACTCGATCGGCACCGCAACACGCAGCAGCTGCACCGCCGCGGCATGATCCAGATTTTTCTGGAAGAATCCACCATGGGCGGTTTCCCAGATGCCGGCGGCACTGTCACGGAGCAACCCGAGGATGAGCGCGATCCCCTCCTGGACGGGATGGAAACAGTCCAGCCATTCGGTGGCCTCGTTCCTTCGCCGCTCGACGTCCCGCTCCAGCCAGAAATGATAACCCGGCAGATCGAACGAACAGGTGCCGCCCGGAATCGCCGTCCGCTGCGCGACCGATTTGAACAGCTCGTTCTCCATCACCTGATAGCCGATCCGTCCGCTATGGCCGTAGATGCGCTGGGCGGCGGCATCGATCTGGCCGAGCACCGTCGCCAATGCGGCCTGGTCGATATGCTGGTTGCCCTGCATCTTGCCCAACCCGCCGCCGAGCCGATCGAGTTCCTTGAGCAGCTCCGACTTGATGTCATTGCGGGCGAGCAGCGCGACGATCTCGTTCAAGGTCGCCACGACCGCACGGCAATCCCAGACCGAACCGCCCTGGTTGAAATGCCGGGCCTGACGGAACAGTTGCTCCAGGCGCATAAACAAGCGCATCCGTTCGTTCAACGGAAACTCATAAACGATTTGATTCTTCAAGTTCGGGAAACCGGTCGGATTGGGGGATAGGGATATGCCCGCGGGATCGTCGGACCGGACGATCGGTCGACGGCGACATTGTCAACTTTGGTCCCCATTAGTCAAGCCGCGGCGAGAAGGCTGTAGCGCCTGTGCAAGGCATCCACCTCCGCCTCCAGGCCGGCGGTGTCGGCGGCATTGACGATGACGTCGTCCGCCGCCGCCAGCCGCTCACTGCGGGAGACCTGGGCAGCCATGATGGCCCGCACCTCCTCGGGCCGCAGACCGCTCCGCCGGACCACCCGCTCGATCTGGAGGCTTTCCGGACAATCCACGACCAGCAGGCGGTCCACGAACCGGCGCCGGCCCGTCTCCAGCAACAGCGGAACGGACAGCACGCAATAGCTGCCTGCCGCTCCCAGCACCAGACGCGCGAGTTCGGCATAGACCAGGGGGTGTACGATCCCTTCCAGACGCTTGCGGGCCTTCGGTTCGGCGAACACGCGGCGCCGCAGCGCCGCCCGGTCCAGTCTGCCGTCCGCGCCGAGGATGTCGCTGCCGAACGCCCGGGCGACGGCCTTGAGCGCCGGCTGTCCCGGCTCCAGCAGTCGGTGTGCCACTTCGTCCGCCTCGAACACCTCGACGCCGCGTGCGGCGAACATGCGGGCGACCGTGGACTTGCCGGCGCCGATACCGCCCGTCAAACCGACTACGAGCATCGTTATGCTAGCCTCCAGGAGCGGCCCAGCGCCAATAGGCGTCGTTGAGCGCATTTCCCCACAGCAGGGCGATCCAGCCACCCGCCGCCAGAAACGGCCCGAAGGGAATCGGCGTGTCCCTCCCCTTGCCGCCGACTGCCAGCGCAACCGAACCGATCACCGCACCCGAGATGGATGAGAACAGGATGATGACCGGCAGCATCGGCCACCCCATCCAGGCACCGAGCATGGCGAGTAGCTTGAAGTCGCCGAACCCCATGCCCTCCCGGCCGGTCAGGAGCAGAAAGCCGCGATGCACCGTCCATAGCAGGAGATAGCCTCCAACGGCACCGTACAGCGCCGTCTCCAGACTGCAGAAGAGGCCTTGGGCATTCAGCAGCAGCCCCAGCCACAACAGGGGAAGCGTGATGTCGTCCGGCAGTACCAAGTGATCCAGGTCGATGAAAGCCAGGGCGATCAGGCCAGCCGTTAGGGCGCACGCCGCCAGCGCCTGCCAGGACGCGCCGAAATGCCAAGCCACCATTGCGAACAGCACCCCCGTGAGCGTTTCGACCAAAGGATAACGCCAGGAAATCGCCGTGCCGCAAGCGGCACAACGGCCACGCAGCCAAAGATAGCTGAACACGGGGACATTCTGCCAGAACCGGACCGGCGCCTGGCAGTGCGGACACTGCGATCCGGGTCTCCACAGGTTGTATTCGGCTTCCCCCACCGGCCGTCCGGTGCCGGGCTCGAGCAACTCCCCGCACTCCCTGCGCCAGGCCTGCTCCATCATGAGCGGCAGGCGGTGGATGACCACGTTGAGAAAACTCCCGATGATCAGTCCGAACGATCCGCAGAGGGCAACCCCCGCCGGCCCGGTCGGCAACAACATCATAAAGTCGGTCAAAGATCCCCCCCTTCAGACGACGGAACCCAGTTTGAAAATCGGCAGATACATGGCGATCACGAGCCCCCCGATCAACACGCCCAGAACCACCATGATCAAAGGTTCGAGCAGGCTGCTCAACGAATCCACGGCATTGTCCACTTCTTCCTCGTAGAAATCGGCGACCTTGGACAGCATGCTGTCGAGCGCCCCCGACTCCTCGCCAATCGCCACCATCTGCATCACCATGTTGGGAAACAGATTGGCCTGGCGCATCGACATCTGGAGCTGCTGGCCGGTGGATACGTCTTCGCGCATACGCATGACCGCTTCACCGTAGATGATGTTTCCGGTCGCCCCCGCCACCGATTGCAATGCCTCGACCAGGGGCACGCCGGCCGCGGACATGGTGGACAAGGTCCGGGCGAAGCGCGCGACGGCGGCCTTGCGCAGGATGGCGCCGACGACCGGCAGCCCCAAGGCCAGCCGGTCCAGCAGATGATTGAACGCCGGCGAGCGCTGCCGGGCCTTCACGAACGCCGCGGCGGCTACGCCTAGCGAGCCGAACACCACGTACCACCAGTCCCGCAGCCAACGCGAAAGGTTGATCACCATCTGGGTGAAGGCCGGCAGATCGGCGCCGAAGCTCTTGAACAGATCCTCGAAGGTCGGCACCACGAAAATCAGCAAGATCGACGTCACGATCACCGCAACCACGACGACGGCGATCGGATAAGCCAAGGCCTTCTTGATCTTGCCCTTGAGGGACTCGGTTTTTTCCTTGTAGTCCGCCACCTTGTGCAACAAGGTTTCCAGCACGCCGGCCTGTTCGCCGGCCCGGACCAGATTACAGAACAGCTCGTCGAAATGGACCGGGTGCTTCGACAGGGCATCCGCCAGGGTCGTGCCGGCTTCCACGTCGGCCTTGATGCTCATCAGCAGATCCTGCATGGCCGGATTGTCATGGCCGCGGCCCACGATGTCGAATGCCTGGACCAGGGGAACCCCGGCCGACAGCATGGTCGCCAACTGGCGGCTGAATACGGCGATGTGCTTGGGCGTGATCTTCTGGCGTGGACCACTGAAGAGGGGCTTGGGCTTCTTCTTGATCTTGACGACGCGGATGCCCTGGCGCCTCAGCTCCGTGCGCGCCGTGATCTCCGACCGGGAGCTGATTTCACCCCGGGTCCGGCTGCCGTTCCTGTCCAGGCCCTCCCAGACGAACAAAGCGGTTTCCTGGTTCGCCACGTGCTCAGTCCCTCGTCACGCGGTCGATTTCCTCGAGGCTGGTGATACCCGCCTTCACCTTCTTCAAGCCAGACTCCCTCAGATCCGCGATACCTTCCGCATGCGCCTGCTCGGTCAGGGCCATCACGTTCCCTCCCTCCAGGATGATGCGGTTGATTTCTTCCGAAATCGGCATGACCTGGTAAATGCCGACCCGCCCCTTGTAGCCCTTCACACATTGATCGCAGCCCGCCGGCCCGAACAGCGTGAAATTGCCGATGTCTTCCTCCCGGAAGCCGGAGGCGAGCAGGACCTCGGGCGGCACTTTCTCCTCCCGCTTGCACCGCGGACAAAGCCGGCGGGCCAGCCGCTGCGCCATGATCAGCAGCACGGAGGAGGCGATGTTGAACGCGGGGATCCCCATCTGCATCAGACGGTTCAAGGTCTGCGGGGCATCGTTGGTATGCAGGGTCGACAGCACCAGATGCCCGGTCTGGGCCGCCTTGACGGCGATTTCGGCGGTTTCCAGGTCGCGGATCTCGCCCACCATGATGATGTCAGGGTCCTGGCGCAGAAACGCCCGCAGCGCCTCGGCGAAAGTGAGGCCGGTCTTGTAATTGACATTGACCTGGTTGATCCCCGGCACTGTGATCTCGACCGGGTCCTCCACCGTGGAGATGTTCGCTTCGACGCGGTTGAGGAGGTTCAGACCGGTGTAGAGGGTAACGGTCTTACCGCTGCCGGTGGGGCCGGTAACCAGGATCATGCCATAGGGCTTTTCCAGCGCACGCAGGAAATTGTCCCGCTGTTCCGGCTCGAATCCCAGCATTTCGACGCCGATCTGGGCCGAGCTCGGATCGAGGATACGCAGCACGATCTTTTCCCCGAACAGCGTCGGACAGGTATTGACGCGGAAATCGATGGCGCGGGAGCGCGACAGCGTCATCTTGATGCGTCCGTCCTGGGGAATGCGGTGTTCCGCGATATCCATGCGCGACATCACTTTGATGCGAGCGCAGATCTTGACGCCCAGCGCAGGCGGCGGATTCGCCACCTCATGCAGGATGCCGTCGTGCCGGAAGCGGATGCGCAGGAACTTTTCGTAAGGCTCGATATGGATGTCCGAGGCCCCCTTCCGCACCGCGTCCAGCAGAAGGCGGTTGACGAAGCGCACGATCGGCGCATCGTCGATACCGGAGATTTCCGGCTCGGCGTGCGGGCCTTCGTCGTCCCCGGCGGTGATCTGCAGACTGTCCAGATCCTCTTCGAGCAGCTGCTTCAGGCTGGTATCCGCCGCATCCAGGACCGCCTCGATGCAGCGCGAAAGCTTGTTCTCCTCGACCAGGACACAGTCGGTGACGAGACGGGTCTGGAAAGTGATTTCATCCAGTCCCAGGAAATTGGTCGGATCCGAGACCGCGACGAAGAGGTGATTCCCCCGTCGCAGCAAGGGCAGGATGTGATGGCGGCGTATCAGCTTCTCGCCGACCCACTGCGTGGGGGGAATGTCGAAGACGACTGCGTCCAGATCGAGCAGGGGCAGCCCGAACTCCTGGTGGGCGACCTGGGCGATCTGGAGACCGTCCAGGATCTTGTTGGCGACGAGATAGCTGACGAAAGGGGTGTTCTTCCTGCGCGCATCCTCGAAGTACGCCTGGGCGTCCGCCTCCGAAAGCAACTGGGCCTTGACCAGGCTTTTCGCCAGACCGCTCAGCTGCTGGACGCCGGAAACCGCCGCCATGCTCAGGCCATTCCCCCGAACCCCGCCGATCGTGAATCGGACGGGACCATCACAGCGCCTGAATACGTTCTTTCTGGGCGACCAGAGAAGCCAGACCGGCCTGCAGATCGGCCAGACGGGCCTTCTCTTTTTCCACCACCGCCGGCGGCGCCTTGCTCAGGAAAGAGGCATCGCCGAGCTTGCCTTCCAGCCGCGGCAGCTCCTTGCCCAGGCGCTGGATTTCCTTGTCCAGCCTGGTCAGCTCGGCCTCCTTGTCGATCAGGCCCCGCATTGGGATGAGGACGCGCAGCTCGCCCACCAGGGCGATCGCCGCTTCCGGTTCGGGCTGGCCCGGCGCGAGCCAGTTCAGGCTTTCCAGCCGTGCCAGTTTCTCCAGCAGCGGGCCCGAACGTGCCGACCAGACCCGGTCCTGGCCGGTGCCGTGACTCAGCAGCACCGGCAGCGGCCGGGCCGGAGCGAGGTTCATTTCCGCCCGGATGCGGCGCACTCCCAGGATCACCTCCATCACCCAGGCCATTTCACGCTCGGCCTCGGGATCAGCGAGAGCCGGATCGACTTCAGGATAGCTTTGCCGCATGATCGTGGGCGCGAATGCTCCCGTCAGCGGCGCCACCCGGGTCCAGATCTCCTCGGTGATGAACGGCATGAACGGATGTGCCAGCCGCAGCAGGGACTCCAGAACCCCCGCCAGCGTCTGGCGGGTGCCGCGTCGTTCGGCCTCGTTGCCGGACTGGAGCACCACCTTGGCCAGCTCCAGGTACCAGTCGCAGTATTCGTTCCAGACGAACTCGTACAGGGCCTGAGCCGCCAGATCGAAGCGGTACTGACCCATCGCCTCGGTCACAGTGCCGACGGCGGCTTGGAACCGGCTCCTGATCCAGCGGTCCGGCAAACTGTAGCTGCAGGCGCTGCCGCCCGAGCCGCAATCCTGCCCTTCGGTGTTCATCAGCACATAACGCGCCGCGTTCCACAGCTTGTTGCAGAAGTTGCGGCAACCCTCCACCCGTTTCAGGTCGAAACGGATGTCGCGGCCGGTGGACGCCAGCGAGGCGAAGGTGAAGCGCAGTGCGTCGGTGCCATAGGACGGAATGCCCTCGGGGAAGTCCTGGCGGGTGCGCTTCTCGATCCGCGCAGCCATCTGCGGCTGCATCAACCCCTGGGTCCTCTTCGCGACCAGATCCTCCAACGAGATGCCGTCGATCAGGTCGATGGGGTCCAGCACGTTGCCCTTGGACTTGGACATCTTCTGGCCTTCGGCATCGCGCACCAGCCCATGGATGTAGACCTCACGGAACGGTACGTCACCCATGAACTTGAGGCCCATCATGATCATCCGGGCCACCCAGAAGAAGATGATGTCGAAACCCGTGACCAGGACGCTGGTGGGATAGAAGGTGTCGAGTTCCGGCTTGCGCTCGGGCCAGCCCAGGGTGGAGAACGGCCACAGGGCGGAGGAAAACCAGGTGTCCAACACGTCTTCGTCCTGCCGCAGGGGGATGGACGCATCGAGGCCATGCTTCGCGCGGACTTCCTCCTCGGAACGGCCGACGTAGACCCGGCCTTCGCCGTCGTACCAGGCCGGAATGCGGTGTCCCCACCAGATCTGCCGGCTGATGCACCAGTCCTGGATGTTGTACATCCACTGGTAATAGGTGTTGCTCCAGTTTTCCGGCACGAAGCGGATGCGCCCCTCCTCCACGGCCTTGATGGCCGGCCCGGCCAGGGGACCGGCCTTGACGAACCACTGATCGGTCAGGAATGGCTCGACCACCACGCCGGTACGGTCCCCGCGCGGCACCATCAGCCGGTGCCCTTCGATCTTCTCGATCAGACCGAGTTCGTTGAGATCATGGACAACCAGGTCGCGCGCCTCGTAGCGGTCGAGGCCGTGGTACTTGGCGGGAATATCCGCCCTCGGAAGAATCGCCGCGCCCTGATCGAATATGCTGATCATCGGCAGGGCGTGGCGCACGCCGATGGCGTAGTCGTTGAAGTCATGGGCCGGGGTGATCTTGACACAGCCAGAGCCGAATTCGGGATCCACATACGTGTCGCCTATCACCGGGATCTCGCGGCCGGTGAGCGGCAGCCGGACCGAATGGCCGATCAGGTGGCGGTAGCGCTCGTCCTCCGGATGTACCGCCACCGCAGTGTCGCCGAGCATGGTTTCCGGCCGGGTGGTCGCCACCACCAGATGGCCGCTGCCATCGGCCAGTGGGTAGCGCATGTGCCAGAGATGCCCCTGCTCCTCCTCGGAGATCACTTCCAGATCGGACACGGCGGTATGCAGCACCGGGTCCCAGTTCACCAGGCGTTTGCCGCGATAAATGAGTCCCTCCTCGTAGAGGCGGACGAATACCTCTCGCACGGCCCGCGACAACCCCTCGTCCAGAGTGAAACGCTCGCGCGACCAGTCCAGCGAGGCTCCCATGCGGCGGAGCTGACGGGTGATGGTGCCGCCGGAAGTCTCCTTCCATTGCCAGACCCGCTCGATGAACGCCTCGCGGCCCAAATCGTGGCGGGTCTGACCGACGCCGGCGAGCTGGCGCTCCACCACCATCTGGGTGGCGATGCCGGCGTGGTCGGTACCGGCCTGCCAGAGGGTGCGGTCGCCCTTCATGCGGTGGTACCGGATGAGGACATCCATCACCGTGTCCTGAAAGGCGTGCCCCATGTGCAGGCTGCCGGTGACATTGGGCGGCGGGATCATGATGCAGTAAGGCGCGCCCTCGCCCACCGGGGCGAAGAAGCCGGATGCCTCCCAGTGCTGATACCAGCGCTGTTCGATGGCGTGGGGTTCGTAGACTTTGTCCATGGATTTCAAAGAGATGAGCGAAGCCGGTCGGCGTCGAAGCCGGCGTTTTCCAGCAATTATAATATTGTTAATGATATCCAACCCGCCGGAAGGGGCTCGCCTCGGCTTCGAGGTCGACCATGGTGGGGCTCAGCCCCTCGCTCCGATAATGGCGGAAATGTTCGCGCTTGAGTGCCCGCGCGGCATCATCCGGCCCGACCAGCTCGATCACGCGCCGGAAGCGGCGGAATGCCTCGGGCACGGCAGAACCCAGATTGATCATCACATCGTCGAACCCGACGGGCGGTTCCCGGCCCACCGCCACCGGACAAGGGCCGGCAGCCGTGTGACCGGTCACTGCGCGGTGTGGGACGAAACTGCCCTGCCGGAAAGTCCACAGCATGTCGTCCAGTTGCGCCGCCTCGTCATCGGTATCCGTCACCAGGAACACCGTGTGTCCTTGGCGGTAGGCCTTCTCGGTCAGCCGGCAGGCGTAGGACAACAGGCTTTCACCGGCCGGCAGCAGATAGAAATCGACCCGGGTCATGCCGCCCGGTCGATGAGGTATTGCACCAGGAGCGGCACCGGACGGCCGGTAGCGCCCTTGTCGGCTCCCGTTTTCCAGGCCGTCCCCGCGATGTCGAGATGCGCCCATTTGAAGTCTTTGGCGAACCGCGACAGGAAGCAGGCGGCGGTGATGCTGCCGCCATCCGGCCCACCGATGTTGGCGACATCGGCGAAATTGGACTTGAGCTGTTCCTGGTAATCGTCCCAGATCGGCATGCGCCAGACCCGGTCCCAGGTGGTTTCGCCGGCCCGGGTCAACTGCTCGCACAGCGCGTCGTCATTGCCCATCAGGCCGCTGGGATGACGCCCCAGCGCCACGATACAAGCCCCGGTCAGGGTCGCCACGTCGATCACCGCGACGGGGTCGAAACGCTTGGCATAGGTCAGCGCGTCACACAGGATGAGGCGCCCTTCCGCGTCGGTATTGAGGATCTCGACGGTGATGCCGGCCATGCTCCTGACGATGTCGCCGGGCTTGTTGGCATTGCCATCCGGCAGATTCTCGGAAGCCGGCACCAGACCGACCACGTTCAACGGCAGCCCCATCTCCGCCACCGCCTGGATCGCGCCGATGACGCCGGCGCCCCCGCACATGTCGTATTTCATCTCGTCCATGTTGGCGGCAGGCTTCAGGGAAATACCTCCCGCATCGAAGGTCAGACCCTTGCCGATGAGGACATAAGGCCTGGCCTTGCCGCCGGCACCACGGTATTCCAGGACGATCAGCTTGGCCGGCTGGCGGCTGCCGCGCGCCACCGACAGCAAGGCTCCCATACCCAGTTCCTCCATGTCGCTCTCTTCCAGCACCGAAACCTTCAGCTTCTTGTATTCCTTGCCGAGCTTCAGCGCCTGTTCGGCGAGGTAAGCGGGTGTGCAGACGTTCCCCGGAAGATTGCCCAGGTTGCGGGCCAGGGTCATGCCGTGGGCGATCGCCTGACCCTCCCGGATTCCCGTTTCGACCGGGGCCGCATCCTGATCGGAGGCCAACAGGAATTGCAGCCGGGACAGGCGGGGCGGATGGTCTTCGGCAGACTCCCCCTTCATCTCCCGGAAGCGGTAGAGCCCGCTTTCCAGCAGCTCGATGGCCTGACGGATCTTCCAGTCCGCCCCCCGCTGGCCAACCTCCACCTCGTGCAGAGCCGACACCGCATGCTTGGCGCCGGATTCCTTCAACACCTTGAACGCCGCCGCCAGACTTTTACGATAGGCGGCGACGTTCAGCTCCTCGCGTTTCCCCAGCCCGACCAGCAGCACCCGGTCGATCCGGCCGCCCGGCACATGGTTGACCAGCAGGGTATCGCCGGCCTTGCCTTCCACGTCATCGCGCTTGAGCAGCCTGGCCAGCAGCCCGTCGAACAGCGCATCCAGCGCCTCGGCCGTGGGTGCGAGTTTACGCTTCTGGAACACGCCCACGATCAGACAATCGGTCGAAAGCCGCTCCAGCGTGTCAGTTCTTGTCGAATACTCCATGCTATCATCCGCCTGCTTTTTAGTCGCCCGGCACCGCCGCGTCCACACGCAGCCCAGCCGCCGGAAAAGCTGCTAGGTTAGTATGAATCCGCCGCCTTTTGAACCCGGAAAAGCACGCCGTTCCTTCGGACTCCCGACGATCGACCGTTTGATTGCAGGCGAGCTGGCCAAGACCCTGCTCGCGGTGCTGTTCGTTCTGGTGACCATCGTCGTCAGCCGCAAGTTCCTGGCCATTCTGGCGCGCGCGATCGAAGGCGAAGTCGCCACTGACACGATCTTCACCCTGCTGGGCCTGAAGGTCGTCGTCACCCTCGCCTCCCTCCTGCCGGCCTCGGTGTTCCTCAGTGTACTGATGGTGCTCGGACGCATGTACCGCGACAACGAGATGACGGTGTTCGCCTGCGCGGGCGTCGGTCCCCTCAGGATTTACCGCTCCATCCTGCTGTTCGCCGGGCCGGTCTGCGTACTGGGCGCATTCCTTTCCCTGCAGGCGATGCCATGGTCCGAACGCTTGAGCCAGGAACTCATCAGTAAGGACGAGAAAGGCGCCGACGTGCGTGGCATCAAGGCCGGCCGGTTCAACGAATTCAGCCAGGGCGACGTGGTGCTGTACGCCGAGCAGCTGAACACGGACAAGACCATGAGCCGGGTTTTCGCGCAAAGCCGTCGCGGCGACGAAACCGGTATCGTCATCGCCGAAAGCGGTCACATGGAAATCAACGACGTGGGCGACCATTTCGTGGTCCTGAACAACGGCCGCCGCTACCAGGGCGTACCTGGACGTGCCGATTTCGTGCTCAACGAATTTCAGGCCTATGGCGTGCGAATCAACCCGCCCGAGGGCAGCCAGGCGGCGCTCAAGCGCGAAGCCGCGGACAGCCTGCATCTGTGGATGTCGGGCCGGCCACGCGAACTCGCCGAACTCCAGCGCCGTCTGGCGGTACCGCTGGGCACCTTCACCCTAACCCTACTGGCAGTGCCGATCGCACGGACCTCGCCGCGCGGCGGCGTCTGGGGCAATCTCATCAGCGCCTTCCTGATCTACATCATCTACGAGAACCTGCAGAAGATATCGCAGGGTCTGCTCGCCACCGGCAAGCTATCGGTGTGGACGAGCTACGCCGGCATCTATGCCGTGATGCTGCTCGCCACGTCCGTCCTCCTGGCCCGCAATAGCGGCTGGCGCTGGGTGCGCGACACGGCGCTGGGCCGCCGATGAATACGCTGAACCGCTACATCGGCTGGGAAGTCATCAAGGGGGCGGCATTCGCTGCCCTGGTCCTCCTCGCCCTCCTGAATTTCTTCACCTTCGCCGACGAACTGCGCGACCTGGGTGAGGGCAACTACGGGCTGGGCAGCATCTTCCTCTATCTGACGCTGACCTCGCCCCACAGCCTGTACGAACTCATCCCTTCCGGCGCACTGATCGGCGGCCTGGTGGTGCTCGGCAACATGGCAAACAACCATGAACTGGTGGCGATGCAGGCCGCCGGCGTTTCCCGGGGTCGCATCGTCTGGGCGGTCCTGCGGGCGGGCATCGTGATCTCGCTGATATCGGTCGTCATCAGCGAATACGTCATTCCGCCGGCGGAACGGGCCGCCCAGATGCTCAAGGCCACCGCAACCCGCCAACAGGTCGCCTCCCAGACCAAGTACGGAGTCTGGATCCGGGACGGTAACGTTTACGTCAACGTCCGGGAAATCGAGAACCAGGAACGCCTGGGCGACATCCACATCTTCGAAATATCGCCGGACGGCCGCCCGGCCTTGGCCATGCATGCCGCGCGCGCCAGTTTCGACCGCGGCATCTGGAAACTCGAGGACATCGGCCTCACCCGCTTCGACCCCGCGGGGAACGCCGCCATCGCCGAACACAAGGAACAGGAGGATTGGTCCTCCGTCCTATCCCCGGACATGCTCGACGTGTTCATCGTCCGTCCGGAAAACCTGTCGGCACAGGACCTCGCCAAGTACATGGCCTATCAGACCGAAAACGCGCAGAAATCGCTGGCCGTGGAGCAAGCCTTCTGGGGACGCATGGTCAACCCGCTCATCACGCTGGCCATGCTCCTGCTGGCCATCCCTTTCGTGTTCAACGCCCGCCGTGACGTCAGCAGCGGGCAACGGATCGTGATCGGCGTCACGATCGGCCTCGGCTTTTATCTGACCAACAGAATGGTGTCCCATCTGGGACTGGTCTACGAAGTGAATGCCCCACTGACGATGGTAACACCTCCCCTGGTCGTCCTCTTCGCCGCCCTCGCCGCCTTCAGACGCCGCCCCTAGTCCTTTCAGTCGACCCTCAGCACCCGCACCCGGGAAACGATGTCCTGCAAGGTTCGGCGCTTGACGTCGAACCAAGCCCAGAAAGTCCCCAAGCCTAGCGTCAGAATGCCAGCCAGCAACCGGACCGCGACCTGGGACCCGCGCAAGGGCCCGGGATTTTCCGTACACAGCCGGATACGCCAGGCACGCATGCCCGGCGTCTGTCCGCCATGGGTCCAGAACCAGCCGAAATAAAGGAAAACGAACAGCGCCAGAAGCGCGGAGTACGCCGGATGCCCGGAACGAAACGCCTGCCCCTCGTTCAAAGGCAGTACGGCCGCCGTGACCGCGAACAGCAAACCTGCCAGCAGAAAAGCGTCGTAAAGAAACGCGGCGAAGCGGCGGAACACCCCCGCCACCTCGCCGCACCCCGGCATGCCCCCGTCCACGGGGCCCGCAGCGGATCTCATGGATTTCACGGAGGAATGGTCACTCCCGGCTCACCAGCTTTGCACCGAAATACATCGAAAGATAAATCAGCCCACCGACAAAGAGCATGTTGAGCACGACGGGAGGACGAACCAGCGGCATGAACATCAGGATGCCGATGTCGGCAACCAGCAGGCTGGTCAGGAGCGGATGACCGACGAACGTGTTGACGTCAAACTTGAACGGCATAGAACCTCCTCCAAAATTAATTATTGTGGACCCCCAAGGGTCGCTTTGGATTTTAGCCATCTGCCCGGTCTGGATTCCACCGGTCAGATCAGGGGAATTATAACCGTCCCCCGCCGTGCAGCTATCCGCCGACGCGATGACGGAGGGAAACCGGCGCAGACCGGACATCGGGTCGCCCCAGCGATCCCGTGAAGCAACGGCCAGCGCGCACGCCGGGTCTCGGCCTTCGTGGACAACCCCGAACCAAGCCTCCCTGAACGAGCAAGCATCCCCGCTGCCGCGGCGACACGCGCCGGCCGCCCGTTCGCGGCGGTCCATGACCGACGTGCCGCACCTCCGCAGAGTTCTCTGCGATCCCATACCTCGTACAGGCACCGGCCCGATCGACCCTCCGGCCATGACTAGCCCTTGTCAAGAACATCCGGCTACGCCGGCCATCGGCCCGGAGATCGCTTTTCACCACGCCCTAAATATTATTCCATCACTTCAAAAAATGGATGCTTCGAGCACACCCAATTGATTTTCTGGACTGCTATGCGGCGAGATTCGAGCCCGATATTCCGACCAAACAGGGAATAACACGGATCAATCTTCTGTATCGCCAACGATTACGTCCGTCTTAACCGACCAGCCATGAAAAACGACTTTACGGAGGCATCCGAAATGTTTCATTTCCAGTTCGACGCCATGCCATCGAACGGTGGTTGATTTCACTTGCCTGTGCGAAATAAACCTTACGACCGAAGCTTCGCAATGCTCTTGAGACCCTATCGGCCTGAATGATGCGCTGACCCGGCCGCTGCTCCCTCACGCAACCATCTATTTGTTCCTTAAGTCAAAATCCCGTGTCCACGGCGGCTGTTGCCGAGACCGGGGAAGTTCACTCGAAACACGCTCCTCCTCTACCGGCAGCACGAACCGGCTTTGCCTACGAGATGGCATGCCCAATGCTTACGCCTCAAAAAAACTCGACCACCTGTTGCCGGCAACTTTGACTGGGACCACTGCATGAGTGCGATTATTTCTTCTCTATACAGAGTATCGGACAGACAATCTTCATCACCAAAAAAACATCGAAGCGGCCCATTAGAGCTTGAGTATGAGCATTACCATGAGCTTGCAGACTACACGCCGGAACACTTCGACTCGTGCAATAGACTGGAAGATTTTTTTTACAGAACGACCGACACGGACCCAGAACAATTTTGCGCCATAGAAGACGGTATAATATATTCGTATCGCGATATAGACATCCGCTCAAACAAACTTGCCTGCTATTTGTTGACGAATGGAATTGTGGCAGGCATGCGCATAGGATTAATGCTTGATCCAAGCATAGATCTATATGTTTGCCTGCTGGCCATACTAAAAGCAGGGGCCGTATATGTTCCCATGGACCCATCCTTCCCGATCGACCGTCTCACCTATATAGCCAATGACTCTGAAACGAAGACGATCATCACTGCCAACTCGATGCCACAAGGCATGGAAGATTTTCCGTGCGAGATCATTCATATTGACAGAATAAAAGATATCGTTGATTCGTTACCAGAATCCAGGCCCAAGTCGGTTACGTCGGTCGATTTCGAGTGCTATATCTGCTACACATCGGGATCCACCGGAGCACCAAAGGGCATAGCGATAACCCACTCCAACATATGCAATTTTATTCGAGCCGCAACACCCATCTATGGATTCAGGCGCACCGACCTGGTCTATCAGGGCATGAGTATCGCTTTTGATTTCTCGGTGGAGGAAATCTGGACATCGTTTGCCGTCGGCGCGACGCTGGTTCCCAGGCCGGCAGGAATGGAGCGCTTCGGAGAAGGGCTATGCGATTTCCTTAATCAGATGGGGATAACCGTCTTATGCTGCGTGCCCACATTGCTGGCCACCCTGAATCGTGACATCCCGTCATTGCGACTCTTGATGGTGGGAGGCGAAGCATGCTCGCGGGCATTGGTTCAGAGATGGTCCAAACCAGGGCGGCGCATCCTGAATACTTATGGACCTACCGAGACGACGGTGACGGCGACCTGGACGGAGCTCATGCCAGACAAACCTGTCACCATTGGCAAGGCTCTGCCTACCTATTCAGTATATCTGCTGGATGACCGGCTTATGCCGGTCAATGGTTCGGAAACAGGAGAGATCTGTATAGGCGGCCCCGGGGTCGCCAAAGGCTATGTCAACCGGCCAGAGCTGACTGCGGAACGTTTCCTGCCAGACCCTTTCCGTCCGGCTGGTGAACACAGCCGTCTTTATCGTACCGGAGACTTGGGGCGCTATACTGAAAATGGCGAAATCGAATTTCTTGGGCGATGTGACACTCAGGTAAAAATCCGTGGCTATCGGATAGAACTCAGTGAAATCGAGGAAGTCATCAGAGGCGAGACCGGCGTCAAGGACGTTGTTGTGACCACACTCGACGGCAATACCGAAGCTCCGGATCTGGTGGCCTACGTGATTCTTGCCGGATCGGCTTCTCCCGCCAAGGCCGATGCCGAGCGTCTCCATCGTGTATGCCGCGACAGATTACCCTCCTATATGGTACCGGCATGGATCGAGTTTCTCTCCGATTTCCCCGTTCTGACGAGCGGCAAGGTGGATCGCAAATCTCTCCCCCCACCAAAATCCTCGCGTATCGGCACGGGTGGTAACATCGTCTCTCCAGCCACCTCGAACGAAGCACGGCTCGTCGAACTTTGGAAATCAATACTGGGCGTTGACGAGATTTCGGTGGAAGCCGACTTCTTTACCGATCTGGGCGGGCACTCCCTGCTCGCTGCCTATGCAATTGCCGAGCTGCGGCGAGATCCCGATTACCAAGCACTGTCTATGGGAGATATTTATAACTTCCCTACCATTCGTTTGTTGGCCCGACACTGCGAAACGTTGCAACGGGACACCTGCAAACGGCGGATTCCCGATACGACGGATAACTACCGCAAGGCATCCAATCTGCAAGTATATATCTGCGGCCTGCTTCAGTGTACTTTCATAGCAATCTATCTGACCCTTTTCCTTGCTCCTGCCGCATTCCTGCTCTACGCCATTGATTGGGGGCGGATACCCGATTGGACCTCATCAGCGTTTTGGTCGGACATTTCCGGTGCGATATCGCACTTCCGCATCGGAAGCCTGAATTTATATCCAAATTCGACCGATTCGACACACCTGGATCTTCTTCGAATCATATCTCGGTCCGTATCCCGCATTACGACTTGGTTCACTTCCTGGACGGCTGAAGACGGGCTCTCGCCAGCGTTCATTTTCCTGTTGCCGTCACTGATGCTTGTCAATTCGCTGCTATTGCCCATCCTGGCAAAGAAGCTCATTGTCGGCAAACTGACACCGGGTCGGTATCCATTGTGGGGATCCACATTCCTCAGGTGGTGGATCGAGCGTAAGACGACGCTGATTGCGCCAACCTATCTGCTCGCCGGCACGCCTTTCCTGAATACGTTCATGCGCGCATTGGGTGCTACGATCGGAAAGAATGTCCACCTGATATCGAGTAACCTGAACAACCCCGGTCTCGTTGTCATCGGCGAAGGTACCACGGTCGGCTACGATACCGAGGTTCAACCCTTTCGGATAGCGGATGGCTGGCTTCATCTCAGTCCGATCACCATCGGCCGGGACGTCGGCATAGGCCCGAGGTGTCTGCTCATGGGCGGCTGCGTCCTCGAAGATGCTTCCCGCCTCGGCGCGCTGACGCTGGTACCCGCTGGCCAGCGGATCGAGGCGGGTCAATACTGGCAGGGCTCTCCCGCTCATCCGGTTTCAGATCCGCCGCTGAGCGACATAAAGCTCCGCGAGCTGGGAAACGCGCCAGACAAATGGACCAGGGCGCATTTGTGTGGATTTCTTGGGGGAATTCTGATGGTTTATCATGCCCCTTTTCATGCCGCCCTTGCTGGTATGCTCCTGGCCTCCGCTGCCTTAAACCATTGGGGTTTCATCGGCGGACTGGCCACTGTAGTACCGGCCGGCCTGATTTTCGTATTGATGCTTTGCGGATTCATCGCATTCATAAAGCGGATTTGCCTCCCCCATCTGGAGCCGGGGATTCATCCTTTGCGCTCGATGCAGGGGGTCTACAACTGGCTGTCCGATAAACTCATGGAAACCAGCTTGCTCTATACGAACTCACTCTACTCCACGCTTTATACGGCACCATGGCTACGTATGTTGGGTGCCAAAGTCGGGGCACGGGCGGAGATTTCCACTGTCAGCGACATTGACCCCGATCTGCTCACTCTGGGAGATGAGTGCTTCGTTGCCGATATGGCATCCATCGGTCCGACCACACACCTGCGCGGCTGGTTCGAGATCGGGCCGACCACCATCGGAAAACGCTCGTTCGTCGGAAACGCAGCGTTGGTACCTGCAAACTCTCGCATGGAAGACAATTCGCTGCTGGGGGTTCAATCGACGACCGCTGCAGGTGAGATTCCCCCAAACACGTCCTGGCTCGGATCACCGGCGTTGTACCTGCCCAACCGTGAGGTAGTCCAAGCCGGCGAAGCGCAAACCTATCGCCCGCCCCTCCTTGCCTATGCGGTAAGGCTGGTGATCGAGTTTTTCAGGGTGACACTGCCCGAGGGCTTGAGCCTGTTCAGCGCCAGTCTGGTTTTCAGCCTGCTCAGGCAGATACCCGATTCCGTACCACTTTGGCAGAAGCTGACGGTTTATCCGATGGCCATTTTCGGTACGGGTATAGGCCTCGTCGTCCTTGTCGCCATCATCAAGTGGACCTTGGTGGGCTCCTATCGTCCGCGCAAAGAACCCAACTGGGCTCTGTTCGTCCGCCGTACCGAACTGGTCACGGCGCTGTACGAGAACGTATCGGTCAGCTTGGTGCTGGACTGGCTCACGGGCACACCATGGCTAGCGCCTTTTCTCAGGATACACGGAGTAAAAATCGGCAAGCGCGTGTATTGTGACTCGACGTTCATCACTGAATTCGACCTGCTCGAAATTGGAGACGACTGCGCCATCGGGAAAGATACATCATTGCAGACACATTTATTTGAGGACAGGGTAATGAAAATGTCCAAGGTCAAGATAGAAAGTCAGTCGCAGATAGGATCGCGATGTATCGTTCTTTACGATGCGATCGTTTCCAAAGGGAGCTATATCGAGAATCTTTCAATGGTGATGAAAGCGGAATTCATACCACCACGATCTCGCTGGATAGGCATTCCAGCCTATCCCTATCGTTCCTGATGATTCCGCAAGAAGCGCCAAATTCTTGTCGAAACCTATCCCGTATCCAAGAATACTTCCGGCCGTCGCAATGGCATTGACGACCGATCTTACGCATGCCGATATATCACCCGTCATTCAGATTTTTACTGGCGGACTGGATGGTCAAGGAGAACTGACGACCAGTCTTCACGTCAACGCAACGCCGCAGGGCATCACGAGGGGGAGCTATGTCGGGGAAATCATGAATGGGGGCGGGGTCAGGATAACCCCGGAACTGTCCTACGGGTTGCTCGAATCACTGGAAGGCAGCTTGTACCTGCCAGTCGTGACCGATGAACACGGGCAATGGAATGTCGCCGGCGGGATAGGTAGGCTCACGTGGGTTCCCATCGAGGCACCCGATGAAGGTGGATGGTTTCTTGGAACCACTTGGGCATTCTCAGACTACAATTGGAAATATTCACAAGCCACTCTCAATCTCAATGGCGGGTTCACGGCGGGCTATGACGATGATGACTGGCTATTTGCGATCAATGCCTTTTTCAACTGGGGTCTGAACGATCGCTACCAAAGCTCAGACGTGCCAGGTCTCGAACCGGCATTCGCGGCCAAACACTATTTTGGCGAGAACTTGACGCTCGGCCTCGAATACTATGGTGCCATCGGTCCCATCGCCCATCCCGAGCCGATTCATCTGCAGTCCCATACTATTTTCGCCACAGTCGACTGGGACGAGGAGGATTGGAGTATCAACTTCGGAATTGGCAGAGGACTGACCAGCGAGACGGATGACTGGACGATCAAAACGATTTTGTTCGTACCGATAGGCAATTATTGATCTACCAATGTCACCGACATGACGATGAAAAGAACCGCTGTCCGGACACCATTGACTGCAATCGCATCGATGGTCATCGCGAGCGGTTGCGTGACTGACCAGGAGTTTCTTGCCGAACACTCCGGCGCCGCGCTCAAGTTTGCGGAAGTCCAAGCACGCATCGACCTTGACTGTGATCGAGTCAGCGGCACCATCGTTTCTGAACGTATCGCCCAACGAATGCGGTGGGTCGGACGAGAAGAACTGGCTGAATACTCCATCAAGGTCGCAGGTTGTGGCAAGAATGCCACTTATGACATAAAGTGCCTCTCCGGCTCGGTATGCAGCAAATGATCATGCCGCATTCCTTTGAAACCAGGTTACGATCGACCGAGGGTCGGGCATACCCGTTGGCGGCATGGAGCCCTGCCGCCAACGAGCGAAACGGGGCATGTCGGGGGCTGCTGCACGGCCTCGTGACCCGTAGACCCCAAACCGTGGGACCTGTCCGGCTCCTCCTACGGCGTCACCGAAACCATCGCAGGCCCAACCCGATGCCAGACTCCGATAGATCCGCGAGCGCCGTTCTCTGAAACCCGTATGGCGTAACCTGCTCGAGGTCCCGATCCTCGAATTCGATGGATGCTCTCCGGCCATCGCAGGTGATGCTTGCAAGCATCGTCCGCGGGACGATCGTTCGGCCTGGTGAAGGCACGCTCATTCCAGCCGAGCCTGATTCGTGGTGGATTACACCCTATTTTTGCGGATGGAGCACTCGACGGGACGTTCATGCCACTGATTCATAACGTGGTATCCATACATGGCTTCGTATTTGCTTCAGGCCGAGTGTCACACCCTCCCCAAGCGAATCGCCCCGCCCCGGGGCTGCCCCATGCACTGCACACGCGGAAAATCGTGACCGTATTTTTGTCCTCGACATGGAAATTTCGCTGCACCGGCTAGTCAACACTTCATGGCCTCACGAAGGTGGCATACCGTTCCATAGGATTTTGGCTCTCCTGGGATTTCTTGCCGGCCTCGGCCTGTGGCTTGCGCCATCCTGGGCCGGCGTGGAGCCTTTGACCGAAAGCCAGGTCATCGGCCTGTTCTATGCCCGCAATCTCTCCATCCTCTCTGCGGAATTGGGACTGGAAACAGCACAGGCCCAAAAAGTGATCGCCGCCGCCATACCGAACCCGGAACTGAGCATCTATCAGCAGGAATGGGCCCCGAATTATCCCGTTTGGCAAAACGGACCGGCCACCTATGTGGCGGTCAGCCAGCTCATCGAAACCGCGGGAAAACGCCGACTCCGCATGGAAAACAGCCTGCTGGGCGAACAAGCCGTGGAAAGCGAGCTGCGCGATGTGATCCGCACGTTGACTCAGGCCTTACGCCGCGCCTACTACGGACTCCTGCTGGCGCAGGAAACGATGGATGCCGCCCTGGAACAGAGCCGTCACGTTCAACGGTTGGTCGAAGTGCAACAGAAGCGCTTCGAGGTCGGCGACATTTCGGAGCGGGACCTCACCCGGATCAAAATCGAAGCGCTGAAAGCGCAATCGGATATCGACAAAATCGCCGCCCAGCTCGTCGCGGCGCGATCGCAGTTGGCGGTGTTCCTGGCATGGCCGGACGATGCCGGCAACCTGAGCGTGAAAGACCAGTGGCCGGACGGAAAGTCTTTCGAAGATCTCAAAGACGAGATGGCGGCGGTGAACGCAGCCTTGGAGCGACGCCCCGACCTGCTGGCGGCCAAGACGCGGTACGCGCAGGCCAAACAGGGTATCGACCTCGCCAAGGCCCAACGCATCCCCGATATCAAAGTCACAGCCGGCTTCGCCCATGACCTCGGCAACTATATACAGAATGGGGCGACGCTGGGGCTGAGTATCCCCCTGCCCTTGTTTTACAGGCAGGAAGGCGAGATCGCCCAGGCAGGCATCCGGGCGAACGACAACGAGTTACGCGTCAGGCAAACGGAAGTCGCGGTACGTTCCGAAGTGAACACCGCCTTCGCCGCCTGGATCTCGGCAAACACCGTCGTTAAACGCTTCGAGACCGAGATCATGCAGAAGGCAAAACACATCCGGGATTCGGCCGAAATCGCCTATACCAATGGCAGCACCGATATCATCGACCTCATCCAGGCACAGCGTGATTACCGGAATACGATCATGGATTACTACCAAGCCCAGGCCAACCGCGCCTACGCCTATGCCGACCTAAAAATGGCCATCGGCGCGGAGTGAAGGAGTGAAGACGAAGGAGCTGCTCCAAGAGCTTCACGAACTCCGACGCCTCGTGCGTTTGACCCGGCGTAATCCGAAGGGGTGAATCACGGAGCCTTTTCCTTTTCCTTGACGTCCGACAGGGCTTTCTTGGCTTCGTCGGCGGCATCGCCTGCGACCTTCTTTTTCGCATCCTTCTCGGCTTTCTTCAGCTCCCGGAAAGCCTTGCGGTCGGCTTCTGCTTTCGGAGCGTCGCCGCTTATCTGCTTCAGGGGTTCGGCGTAAGGACGTGTCTTGTTTTCCTTGATCAGATGTTTCTCGGCGTCTTCGAGCTCTTTCGCCGCTTTCGAAGTCGCGCCCTTCGCACTGTCCTGCGCCGCTTTCTCCAGGTCTTCGATGGCCTCCTCGCCCTGCTCGTCCGCGAGAACCAGCGATGGCGATGCAGCCGCAACGAACACGGAGAGGGTCAGACCGAAAATGTTCATGTCGTTTTTCATTGCAACGTCTCCTTAGGGAATCAACGCGGGCCGGACCGGATCAGAAGCTGATGACTACGTCCGTGGAAAACAGAATCTGGTCTCGCCTGTCTCCGGCATAGCCCACCGATGCGCCGCCGTTGTTGAATGGCTTCGCGTTGTCCGCCCAATCGTAGCGCAGGTTGGGGCGGACGATCAGCCACTGCGAAGGCTTCCAGTTCAACCCCAAGGTAAATTCATAGTAGCTCGAGGCGGGCAGCCCGGAGCCCAGTCCAACCCCGCCGACCTGACGGCCGATGGAATAGACCCGACCAAAGTTTGCGCCACTCGAACCGAAATTCACCAAGGCATCGTCGTCCCTGAACCATTCGCCTCTGAGACCGATCGAGAGATCGTCCTGAATGTCGTAGAAAAGATAGTTGTTGATGCCATACCAGGTTGCATCCTGCGGCTTGCCATTGGCGCCCATCGACGCACCGTTGGCAAAACCATGGTCATGCTGGAAGACGTAGTGCAGGTCTTCGGTGATGTCGTGCTGGATCACCAGGCTGTAGATACTCCACTGGTTGGAGTTGGTCTCGGAGGTGGGACCGGTGGTGCCGGAAATGTTGACTTTGGTGCCTTGGTCGTCGCTGACCCAGCCGATGCCGCCAATGCCGGACCAGGCTCCCAGCCCCTGGTTGAAGCCGCCGTCCCAGCCACCGGTCACGCTGCCGGTCACGACACCGCCGGTCAGAGTCCAGTTGGAGTCGATCGGATAGCTGCCCAGGAGGCCGGTATGGGTGAAGGGCTCCCCATACTGCATGGTATAGGCATGCGAATAGAAGAAGTTGTCGGGCGCCGTGACGACTTCATAGCCGATGATGGTGTAGAAGTGGCCGAGCTTGAGGGTCAGGCCATTGCCGATGGGCGCGTAGACCGAAGCATAGGCCTGGGGCAGCGCGGTCCGGTAGTACTTGATGTTGCTGGCGTTGAGGTGCAGATCCCAGTTGCCCTGGGGCGCACCATAGGTTTGGGTGAATCCTGCGTCGGTGCCGTACATGAAGTCGAAACGGCCGCCGAAGTCCCAGTCATCGCCCGAGGTCGCCACGGCCCGTTCCAGATAGAGGTAGAGCTGGTTCATCTGCAACTCGGCCGAGCGGTCGCCGAACGATACCGGACCGTTCCATTTACTGTTGGTGAAATTCGTCGACACTCCCGTATCGATCCAGCCTCCCCATTTCACACCCCACTCCTCGAAAGGCTGCACGTTGGCGCCGTCGGTCGCCCAGTCCAGCAACCCCGTCGTTTCCGCGAAATCCTTCGCTTCCCCGCCCATGGAAAGTGTCGCCAGGATCCCGAACACCAGCGGTCTCAGCTTGGCCGTTTGAGTCATCATCGTCTCCAGTTGGTTATGCAGCGTCATCTTGGATCGCTACTCTCACCTGGAACCGAAGCACAGGGCATGCCATCTCGAAAACACCCATCGAACAACGAATTGGAGCAGGTCAAAGCATCATGATTTGCTAATAATTGCACCACAGTGATGCAATCGTGCTCCATATTTGCACTGATGCAACAAAAAACCGATTTATCACCAACGCCATCGTCCCAGTGCCTCCCAACGCAGTCCCCATACCGCAACGCCCGCCATTGCGCTAAAGTGTGACACCGTATTCTGCCGCATCCGACACGCCGGGCAGCGGCACCGCCTCAAGGTGCACCCTGCGGAATCCTCCGGATAAAGCATTTTCAGACGACCGATTCACGATCTATGCGGCACCCTACGGCTATCGTCAGCATTGCGCTGCTTACGGGGAGCGTCCTCACCGGCTGTATGTCCATCCGGACCCGCACACCGGAAGGCGGTGACGTCACCATGAACGAACGGGAATTCGCCACCTACGTCGAACACGTCTTCCGCCACCACAACCGGGTACTGGACGAGCTGATCACTTCGGAGCAAACCGCCCTGGCGAACGGCGACGTCGACGCCGACGAACTGGAGGAGGCCGAAGCGGACATGATCAGGACCTGCGACCCCCTCAATGAAGTGATCGCCGCGGAAGCCGAACAGCACCATGCCAGCTTTTCCACCCTGATGAAGCTCGCGGACGTGGTACCGGAATGCGAGTCCATGACCCGTGAGCTGGAAGCCCTGCTGCACCCCGCTCCTGCGACACTCGGCGCCCCCCGCGTCAATTCGGGAGGTGCCGGAACATCCGGTACCGGGGAGGGACCGGCTAGTGATACCGCCCCCTGATGGCCTGCGCCAGTTCGTGCACGGCCATGGCATAGTAGGTACTGTTGTTGTAACGGGTGATCACATAGAAATTCGGCAGGCCCAACCAGTACTCATCGCCCGCCTCCGCACGCAGCCGCAACAGACTGACGGGCATGTCCGCATCCAGGACGCCACGGGGCATGATGCCGTTGCGGGCCAGTTCAGCCACCGAATAACGGGTGTGGTATCCCGTTTCGAGCTCGCAGCGCCCGCCGCGCATCAGGACCGCCGGTATAACGACCCCCTCCCCGCTGCGCCAGCCGTGCGCGGCGAAATAGTTGGCCACACTGCCGATGGCGTCCGCAGGCTGCCAGAGATCTTTCCGGCCGTCGCCGTCGAAATCGACCGCCCACTTCAGAAAGCTGCTGGGCATGAACTGCCCCAGACCCATGGCACCGGCGAAGGATCCCCTCGGCTGCGCAGGATCGATCCGCTCCTGCCTCGCCATCAGGAGGAATTTCTCCAACTCCTCGGTGAAATAATCGGCCCGCCGTGGCGAATCGAACGCCAGAGTCGTCAAGGCATCCAGCACCCGGTGGCTGCCGAGGTTGGCCCCATAGACCGTCTCCACGCCCATGATGCCGAGAATGTACTCCGCCGGCACACCATAGCGCTCGCTGGCCTGGCGCAAGGTGCCGGCATGCCGGCGCCAGAAATCGACACCCCGGGCGATGTGCAGACCGTCCAGGAACTGGGCCCGGTACCGGGACCATCCGCCCGGACTGGGCGGCCCCGGCTTGGATTCCTTGCGCATGTAGTTGATGGTCCAGGTTTTGCGCTGCGCCTGGGAAAACAGGCCTTTCAGATAGTCATGGGGAAACCCGTGCTGCTGCGCCATCCTGGCAATGAAGCGGTCGAGCGCCGGGTAGCCGGCATAATCCCCGGTGACCGTTCGCGCTGAATAGCCCCCTTCGAGCGGCATGTCTGATTCGGCTGCGGTGGGCCGGGACGCCTCCCCGACCGCGGGCACGGCCGCGCGGTCCGCGATGGCACCGGGCCGGGCCGGGGGATGGGAAGAGCAGCCCGACAGGAGGAGGAGTCCGACGAATATTGCAGGGGATACTGAAAATCGATGACGCATAGCCAGAGGGGAGTCCGCGATTGCGCCCCGCCGGGGGGCCGTGGCCAGGCATTCTAATCCATCGGCCGCCGGATGGCTGGCATACCGGCCTGTCCGGACGGTATCCTTCACCCGGTCAATCCGTGCAGACCTTTTGCCCTGGACCCGATAGAGTCTTCGCCGATGGAACCCGACGCCGCACCGAAACCGCCAGACCCGCCCGTCCGGAAGACCCGGCCCAAACGGCAATCCAAGCCGCGCCGCCGCAAGAAGAAAAAAAACAGCATCCCGGCCTGGAAACGCACGGCCATGATCGGCACCGAAGCGGGAGCATTGACCGCCGCGTCGCTGGTGGCCATCATCGCCGTGCTGGGCCATTCGGCGGACTGGTTTTCCGGCACCGGTTTCTGGGCGCATCTGCTGCCCTTCACGGCGATGGTGCTGGCCCTGGCCCTCGCGCATGCCCTGGCGCTCCGGCTCTGGTTCCTCCTCCGCCCCTGGCTCGCGGGAAAAGCAGAAATCCTGCCGGCGATCCTGGCCGTGCTCGTCGCCGCCGGCGCCGGCACCCACGCTTCCCGCGAACAATTCCGGCAGGAACTCGGCAGTCTGCGGACCCTGGTCGGCGGCAAAGAGGAAGCCGAACGCATCACCCTCTCCCACCAGGTCTTCGCCGCCTACCGGCGCTCCAACCTGGCCGACCTGCAGCGGCTGATCGAGCGGAGCCAGCTCTTCTGGCCCGCGATCCAGGAGGCTGCAGCGAGTTTCGACATCGAAACGGAACTCCTGCTCGGCGTCGCTTCCACGGAATCCTCGTTTCTCCCCCGCGACAGCAAGGACGGCGGCCGCGGCCTGTTCCAGATCACCGCAGCGCCGGCACCGGCCGTGGAAGCCGCCCGGAAACGGCTGGCCACCGCCAGGCTGGACCTGGCGAATCCGCGCCACAACGCCTACGTCGGGGCCGCCACGTTCCGGCACTACCAAACCGAAATGCATGGCGACCTGTTCCTCGCCCTGCTGGCCTATAACATCGGTCCCAAGAACGGCGGCCTCCACTCGATCATGAGCCAGTACGGCGCCCGCGATTTCGTCACGATCCAGCCGTACCTGCAAAACCTGCCGAGGGACTATCCGATCCGGGTATTGAGTTCGGCCCTTGCCTTCCGGCTCTGGCGGCTGGACGGCAAGCTGCCACGCTACGAGGAAGGCGACAACGCCATGCATATCCAGAACGTCGGCATTCCCGGTCTGGACCCCGGCCGGTCGGGCGGATCGCCGTTGAGCGCCGCGCTGCTCCACTGAAGGCTCACCCCCCGGCCAGCCGTGCCCGGACCAGCTCGCGTACCTCCTCCACCGGATCGTCGAGTAGCCCCCGCAGGGATTCCGGCGGCGCCTTTGCGGCGGCGAGGTAACGGATCAGCCATTCGCGATCACGCAGCAGCAGCGTCGCGCCTGCCGGGTCCATCCGCTCGGCGACGATCTGGCGGACTTGCAGGTTTTCGTCGTAGGCCATCAGGGCAAGGCTCTGCGGCGGCAGCCGCCGCGCCACTTCCTTGCGCACCTGCTCGTCCGGATCGGCGATCAGGCGGAACAGCCGCCCCACCGGCAGCCGCCGCGCCACGTAGACCCGCACCAGGTAATCCGGATCCACGACCATGGCCTCCAGCCGCTCCGCCGGCAGCCGATCGGCCACCGTGATCCGGACCTCGCGGTCGACGTCGTGCATCAGGGCGTCCAGCCAGTCTACCGGCACCCGATAGGCGACGGTCCGCCGGACCGCCTCGTCGTCGTCGAACAAGAGTGGCTTGAGCGCGCTCTGGCTGGCATAACGGGCGGCGACGGCCCGCTGCTCCCACCGGGAGTCGAAGAGATAGCGTTCGGCAAGATGCGGATTGCGCTTCAGAAAACCGTCGATCCGGCGGCTGTTCTGAACCTGGATGCAGGCATCCCCCGGATCGCAGCGGCTCGATGCCAACAGGTCGTTCTGGAATTCGCAGCCGGCGCAACCCGGCGCCAAAGCAGAAACAGCCCCCGTCCCGGCTGTCGTGGCAGCATCGGTGACCGGCTCAGGCATGGCTTTCACGCCGTTGCGCACGCCGTAGCAGGTGCAGAATCTCGAGGTTCGCCGCCAGATCCATGGCCGTGAAGTCGTCATCCGTCCGGATGCCGGGATCGGCGCCGCGGTCGAGCAACAGCGAGACGACCTCGGTCCTGCCGGAGGAGGCGGCGAAAACGAGGGCGGTCGCGCCCGAGGGATTACGGCGGTCCGGATCGACGCCGGCGTCGAGCACCGCCGCAACGGTCGTAAGATCCCCGCTGTAGCACGCCGCCCACAGGGCGTCGTTGCCGTAAGCGTCGGTCACCGTCAGATCGGCCCCGGCGGCGGCAAGCGCCTCGACGATATCGGCCCTTCCCTGTTGGCAGGCCTTAATGAGGGGCCATGTCCCGCCGCCCTGACGGTTCGGCTCGCCCGGCTCGAAGCCGTGTTCGCGCAGCCAGTCGGCCAGTGGAGCGGCCGTCATCCCCACGTGCGCCGTGTCGGCATGCCAGGCCTCGAAGCCACCGTCCAGGCTGTATACTTCGCCGAAACCGAGATCGGCAAACAGCCGGGCGATATCCTGGCTGGCGATGCCGTGATAGCAGTATACGAGCAATGGTTTGTCGCGCGGCAGGACTCTGCGCAGCGCCAGCGGATCGAGATCGGAGAACAGCAGCGCCCCCGGGAGGTGGCCGCTGCGGTAGGCGCTGGCGTCGCGGATGTCGAGCAGCAGCGGCTCCCTGGTCGCGATCAGCTCGCGCGCTTCACGTGTCGATATGCGTCGGTACATCACACAGTGTCGGATCGGTTGTAGGATTCAGGACAACGGTCACGGCGCGCTCCAGGGTGGCGTCCCGCCCTGCGGCAACCGGGCCCCACGGCCTCCCGCGCCGGCGCCGGAGGCATCAAGCACCATGAAGCAAATCCTCTGCCAGGCTACCCTCTTACCACCCAAACACCCTCTGGAGACCAGCGACGATGACCATCCACCATGCCCTGGTGCTCAACCTGCATCAGCCTCCCGGCAACCTCGAACACCTGCTCGACCATCAAAGCTGGGAAGCCAAGGAAATCCTGTTCGCCTACGACCGCATCGCCCGCTCGCTGTGGGACTATTCCGACGTCGGCCGGGTCCATCTGTCAGTCTCCGGCACCCTGCTGGAAACCCTCTCCAGTCCGGGATTCCAGGAACGGGTCTACGGGATCGTCGACTGCGGCTCGCTGCTGTGGCACTGGCAGAACCAATCCATCATCGATATCCTCGGCACCGGCTACTACCACCCGGTGCTACCACTGATCCCCGAACGCGACCGGCTCGAGCACCTCAAGCGCTGGCAGGGCATCGCCGGTCATGTGTTCTGGCGCCAGCGTTTCAACGGCTTCTGGCCGCCGGAAATGGGCTTCTCCATGGAACTGATCCCTCTGCTGAGGAAATTCGGCTACCGCTACGTGATCGTCGACAGCGAACACGTGGAGCCGGTCACGCCCATGGCCTGGCAGGAAATCCGCTACCGCCCCCACATCGCCCGCCACGGCAGCCTGGAGATCATCGTCATCGTGCGCGACCGTGAGCTGTCGGACGCCCAGGAAGCGGGCATGGAACCGACCTGGTTCGAGAACGAGCTGAAGGAGCGCACCAAGTGGTGCAATTTCGAGCCGCTGGTAACCACCTGCACCGACGGCGAAAATGGTGGCTGGTTCCGCAACACCACTCAGGAGGCCAACTTCTGGGGCGCGTTCTACCAGCCGCTGCTGGCGACCGCACGCAAGGGCGGCGACATCCAGCCGGTATTCATCCACGACTACCTGGACCGCTATGGGGTTTTTGGCGAGGTCGAGGTCAAAACCGGCGCCTGGAACACCGGCTGGCACCACGGCCGTGACTTCACCCAGTGGACGGGGTCGGATGCGCAGAGACGCGGGCTGGCGGAAATCCGGGCCTTGAGTGACACCTTGCACGCCGAACTCGACAAACCCGGCGCGCCGCCGCCCGGACACGACCTGGACACCGCGCTCTGGCGGCTGCTGCGGGCGGAAACGAGCTGCAATTTCTACTGGGGCGAGGATTGGGTCGGACGCGCCCGTGCCGACTTGGAGGAGGCCCGGGCCGCGCTGACCCGCCACCTCGCCGCCCGTCCGGCGGACGCTGCCGCCGACGCCGCGGGACCGGAAACTCGGCGTCAACCGGAAGAGCCCCAATAGCCGGCCAGCAGACACCGATCAAGCCCGATCGCTTGTGTATCATTGCCGGACGTCAATTACGTCCCCCCGTCCCAATTCGAGGAGTTGTCCATGACCGAGATCGCGGAATACGTCGACGGCCTGCCCAACATCTGCGGCAACGAAAACTCGATCGACGAGGCGCTGAAGCGGCGCCCGCCAGAGGTCTTCCGGCCTTCGAGCCCGATCGCCTTCGATCGCATCCGCAGCGCCTGCGCCATCGCCCTGCACATGCACCAGCCGCTCATCCCGGCCGGCGGCGGCGACCTCGCCAGCGCCGAGATCATCGGCAACCTCCAGTACATGATGGAAAACCAGCACATCGGCGACAACCACAATGCGCCGGTGTTCCACTGGTGCTACAAGCGCATGGGCGAGTTCATCCCCCAGCTCATGCAGGAAGGCAAGGAACCGCGGGTGATGCTGGAATATTCCGGAACGCTGTTCCACGGCCTGCGCAAGATGGGACTCAACGACGTTTTCGACAGTCTGAAAACCATCACCTGCCATCCCGAATACCGCCGCGCCGTGGAGTGGCTGGGCTGCCCTTGGGGACACGCCGTCGCACCGTCCACCCCGAGTCAGGATTTCCGGCTGCACGTCAAGGCCTGGCAGCAGCATTTTGCCGGCATCTTCGGCCTGGAAGCTCTGCAAAGGGTGCGGGGTTTCTCACCGTCCGAGATGGCCCTGCCCAATCATCCCGACGTCGCCTTCGAATTCGTCAAGACCCTCAAGGAGTGCGGTTATCTGTGGGTGATGGTGCAGGAGCACACGGTGGAACGCCCCGACAACGGCGGGGGGCCGGAACTGAAACACCTGCCCCACCGGCTGGTCTGCCGCAATACCGCCGGCGAAAGCGTCAGCATCATCGCCATCGTCAAGACCCAGGGCAGCGACACCAAACTGGTCGCGCAGATGCAGCCTTACTATGAGGCACTGGGCCTTTCGCGCTGGGAGCTGGCCGGCAAGAGCGTCCCTCCCCTGGTCACCCAGATCGCCGACGGCGAGAACGGGGGGGTGATGATGAACGAATTCCCGCCCAAGTTCATGGAGGTGGTGCGCGCAGCCAGCGACAGCGACACCCCGCTGATGAATGCCACCGAATACCTGGAATTCCTGTTCGGCTTGGGCATCCAGGAATCCGACCTGCCCGAACTCCAGCCCATCCACCAGAAGAAAATCTGGGACCGCTTCCAGCCGGGCGAGGACCCGGAGAAGCTGGCCCATACCATCGAGGAACTGAAGAAGGAAGACCACCGCTTCCACATGGAGGGCGGAAGCTGGACCAACGACATCTCCTGGGTGCGCGGCTACGAGAACGTACTGGGGCCGATGGAGGAAGCCAGTGTGGCGTTCAACGCCAAAGCCATCGAAGCCGGAGTGAGCCCCGCAGAACCCCGCTACCGCAAGGCCCTGTTCCATCTCCTCACGGCGCAGACGAGCTGCTACCGCTACTGGGGTCAGGGACTGTGGACCGACTATGGCCGGGAACTTTGCCGCCGTACGTTGACCATCCTCCAGCAGGAATTCTGAAGAAACCGCAAAATATCCTCACCGGAAGCCCTCCTGGGACGGCTTCCGGATGTTATCCTTTGGTTTTTCAACTCCGGCATCCTGTTAGAGCGTGGCGTCCGCTTTGTCAAGGATAAGGAAACGGCCGGGACCAGCCCGATCTGACATGGAACACCAGCCCAACATCTCTCAAAAACTCCGCGTCACCTGTACCAACTGCAGCCTTAATTCGCTCTGCATACCGCGCGGCCTCGCCAAGGACGACGTCGACCGGATCGCCGACATCGTCGGACGTCGGAAGACCCTGGCGCGCGGTGAATACCTTTACCGGCGCGGCGATTCCTTCCGCGGCATCATCGCGATCAAGGCCGGCACCGCCAAGCTGATCGCCCAGGACCGTCGCGGCGAGGAATTCGTCTCCGCGTTCCTGCTGCCGGGCGAACTGCTCGGGTTCGACGGCCTCTCCACGGACATCCACCAGTGTTCCGCCATCGCGCTGGAAACCTTCAGCTATTGCGAACTGCCCGCCGCCCAGCTGGACTCCCTGTGCAAGGAAGTGCCGAAACTCCTGCGCGAGCTGTTCCGGCATGCGGGCAAGAGTATCGACAGCGCCACCGACCTCGCCCTGCTGGCCAAACGGCCTGCCGAAGCCCGGGTCGCCGCCTTTCTCGCCGATCTGTCCGAACGCCTGCAGCAGCGCGGATTCTCCGGAGCCGAGTTCCGCCTGAGCCTGACCCGGCAGGAAATCGGTGAATACCTGGGGATGGCACTGGAAACCGTCAGCCGGATCCTCAGCCAGTTCGCCAGCCAGGGCGTCATCACCATCAACAGTCGCAACGTCCAGATCCTCGATACCGCCACGCTGAACCGGATCGCCCGAGGCGACCCCTGGCTCAAGTCTTGAGGCCCGTCCCTCGCCGCAACAGGATCAGGGCTGCCAGCGTCAGAACCAGGATCAGTATCCCGACCATGGCGAAGGCCAGCTCCACCGGAACGTCGGAAATGCCCAGAAAACCGTAGCGGAAGGCATTGATCATGTACAGGATGGGATTGAAGCGCGAGGCCTCCCGCCAGAAATCCGGCAGCAGTTCGATCGAGTAAAACACCCCGCCCAGGTAGACCAGCGGCGTGAGCACGAAATTCGGGACGATGGAAATGTCGTCGAAGCTGTTGGCGAATATCGCGTTCAGGAAACCCGCCAGGGAGAACAGGGTCGCGGTCAGCACGAGCATGGCCGCCACCGCCCAGGGATGCACCGGGTGAAAATCCGCGAACAGCGCCGATATCGCCAGCACCACCCCGCCGACCACCAGTCCCCGCATCACCCCGCCGCCGACGTAGCCCGCCAGAATCACTCCATCGGGCACCGGCGCCACCAGCAATTCCTCGATATTGTGCTGGAACTTGGTGGAATAGAACGAAGACACCACGTTCATGTACGAATTGGTGATGACCGACATCAGGACCACGCCGGGGACGATGTAGTCGATGTAGCTGAAGCCGCCCATTTCACCGATCCGGGCGCCGACCACCGTGCCGAAGATCAGGAAATACAGCCCCGTGGTCACCGCGGGCGGCAGCACGGTCTGCGGCCAGATCCGCAGGAACCGGTAGATTTCCTTGAACAGGATGGTCTGGAGAGCGACGCGGTAGGTCATATCGGCTTCAGATGTCGTCTTCGGAAGACTCAAGCATGTCCACGAAAAGCTGTTCCAACCGGTTCGCCGCATTGCGCAGGCTCGCCACCTCGATGCCGGCCTGACCGAGGGCGTCGAACAGGCCATGCACCCCGAGCTCCGTCGGCACCGTGGCCAGGACGCTGCGATCTCCCCGCAGCTCCAGCCGATAGCCGGGAACCTCGGGCAGCGCCGACACGGGGCGACGCAGTTCCAGGATGAAGGCGTTCGCCTCGAGCTTGGCCAGCAGGCTGGCCATGTCGCTGTGCTCCACGATCCGGCCGTGATTGATGATGGCGATATGGCGGCAGAGGTTTTCGGCTTCTTCCAGGTAGTGGGTGGTCAGGATGATGGTCGTGCCTTCCCGGTTGATGCGGCGCAGCAGCGCCCACATGGAGCGGCGTATCTCGATGTCCACGCCGGCGGTCGGCTCGTCGAGGATCAGCAGCCGCGGCCGATGCACCAGCGCCCGGGCGATCATCAGGCGCCGCTTCATGCCACCGGACAACTGCCGGGAAACGGTGTTGCGCTTGTCCCAGAGCCCCAGCTGGGTGAGGCACTCCTCGGCGCGGCGGCGAGCCTCGCGACGGGGAATGCCGTAGTAGCCCGCCTGGTTGATCACGACGTCGATGACTTTCTCGAACTGGTTGAAATTGACCTCCTGCGGCACCAGGCCCAGGCAGCGCTTGGCGGCCTCCCGCTCGCGGTCGAGATCATGGCCGAAGATGCGCACCGTGCCCGAACCCTTGGTCACCAGGGAGCTCAGGATGCCGATGGTGGTGGACTTGCCGGCGCCGTTCGGCCCCAGCAGGGCGAAGAAATCCCCCGCCGCCACATCGAGGTCGATGCCTTTGAGAGCCTCGTGGCCGTTGCGGTAGGTCTTGCGGAGATCGCGGATGGAAAGGGCCGGCGTCACGGAAATTTGGCGGCTCGATTGATTACAATGGAGACGTCCGTTCCCCCACAGCCGAGACCGCCCATTGTATCAGAACCCTCCCGCCGCCGCGTCCCCGGCCACCAGCAGCGACCGCAGGCCCAAAGGCAGCCGCCCCCCGCCGGAACTCGTCGCCGCGATCGACCTCGGTTCCAACAGCTTCCACATGATCGTCGCCAGCCTTCGCGGTGGTGAACTGATCGTGGTCGACCGCCTGCGCGAAATGGTGCGGCTGGCCGCTGGGCTCACATCGGCGCGCAATCTGACGCCGGAAGTCCAGTTGCGAGCGCTGGAATGCCTGGAACGCTTCGGCCAGCGGGTGCGTGACATGCCGCCTGGCACCGTCCGCGCCGTGGGCACCAATACCCTCCGGGCCGCCCGCAACGCCCAGTCCTTCCTGATCATGGCGGAACAGGCGCTGGGCCATCCCATCGAGGTCATTTCCGGCATCGAGGAGGCCCGTCTGACCTATCTGGGCGTCGCACAGAGCCTGGCCGCCAATGGCCGGCGCCGGTTGGTCATGGATATCGGCGGCGGCAGCACCGAATTCATCATCGGCGTGGACAACACTCCGCGCGACAAGGAGAGCCTGCGCCTGGGCTGCGTGTCCCTGAGCTCCACCCATTTCGGTGACGGCAAGATCACATCCAAACGCTTCCGGCGCGCCGTCCTCCACGCCGAGCAGGAACTCGAACCGATCGAACACGCCTTCAACCGCGACCACTGGGACGAAGCGGTGGGCTCGTCCGGCACCTTGCGCGTAGTCCAGCGCATCATCCAGGCTGCAGGATGGAGCCGGGACGGCATCACCCCGGAAGGGCTGAACCGGCTGGCGGATGCAATGCTTACGGCCGGACACGTCGACCGTCTGGCGCTGCCAGAACTCAGCCTCGAGCGCCGGCCCATCATCGTCGGGGGAGTGGCGATCGTCCATGCCGCCTTCAACGTGCTGCGCATCCCCCTCATGAAGGTCGCGGACGGCGCCCTGCGCGAAGGTCTGCTGTATGATCTGCTGGGCCGTCTGTTCGACGACGATGTCCGCAGCCGCAGCGTCTCGGCCCTGGCGGCGCGCTACCACGTCGATGCCGTCCATGCCGGACGGGTGCGCGACACCGCCCGCCATCTGTTCGAACAATGGCCTTGGACCAGCGCCATCGACCGCGACGTCGCCCGCCTCTGGCTGGACTGGGCGGCCGAACTCCACGAGATCGGCCTCGACATAGCCCACAGCCAGTACCAGAAACACGGCGCCTACATCGCCGCCAACGCCGATCTGGCGGGATTCTCACGCCACGAGCAGAACATCCTCGCTGCGCTGATCCGCGCCCACCGCCGGAAGTTCCAGCCCAAGTCGTTCCGCGAATTGCCCGCCCCCTGGAACGAGGCCGGCAAAATCCTCGCGGTCATACTGCGGCTCGCCGTCGTCCTCAACCGCAGCCGCCACAACGTCCCGCCACCCACGACACTGGAGCGCCATGGCAATACGATCGCCTTGCGCTTTCCCGAAGGCTGGATCAACGATCACCCCCTTACCAGCGCCGATCTGGAACAGGAAGCCGAATACCTGCGGGGAGCGGACCTGGTGCTGACTTTCACCTGAATTCGTGTCCGCAGGCGGGAAAATCCCGGAGTTCCAGCACGGGTTTCATTCGCCGACACGTTTCGGTGCCTGCTCGATCCGATTGCGGTCCGGACGCGGACCCGCCGCGAGCCGTCGACCGATGACGGGACGTGCAGCCGGTATCAAGGTTTGTCCTCGGGCTCGAAGAATGATGCCGAGCATCCCGAATCTCTCTTGACGATGGGTGACGAGCTCCTGCGTCCCCCCGATGTCACATCCCCCGCGACTCAGTGTCCCGCACCCACCAGCTGCCGATAGATGCCGGCCAGACGCTGCCCCTGTGTCGCCGCATCGTATTCCGATTCGATGCGCCGCCTTCCCGCCGCGAGGATGCTTTCCCATTCGGGCGCCGCGGCGAGGCACTGGCGCAGGCAGTCCAGCAGGCCGTCCACGTCGCGCTCGTCGGCCAACCAGCCGGTCTCGCCGTCCAGCACGATCTCGGGGATGTCGCAATGCCGGCTGCTGACGATGGGCATCCCGCTGGCCGCCAGTTCGATGATGGCGACCGGGGCGCCGCCTTCGGTATCCCCGTCGTGGCCGGTGATGCTGGGGGAGAGGAATATGTGGCTGGCGTAGGCTTCGCGCCAGAACACCTCATGTGGCTGAAACCCCAGCATGCGCGTCACCGGTCCAAGATTCGTCCGCTCGATCACCGCCAGGATCTTCCGCTTTTCCTCCCGGCTTTCCTCCGACGCGCCAGCATCGCCGATCACCGTGATTTCCACCGGCAGCTCGCGCTTCAGCCGGGCCAGCGCTTCCAAGGCATAGGGAATGCCTTTGCGCTCGTGGAAGCTCGCGGCAATCAGCACTTTCAACGGTGCGCCCGGCGTCCAGGCCCTGGGCCGGTAGCGGATCGTCTCCACCGGTACCCCGAGATGCTGTACCCGGATGCGCTCCGGGGGGCAGCCAAGGCCGGCCAGGGCTTTGGCCATGGCATGGCCCTCGCACAGATAGAACGTCCCCTCCTCGGCGAACATCTCCCGGTAGCGCTCGCGCCAAGCCGGATTGACCGCCGGCATCCGCGACACGTCCTGGCCGTAGAAAGTCACGACATGGGGCACACCCAGACGCCGCACGGCCTTGTGCACGGTCCAGCCGTTGTTGCCGAAATGGGAGTGGACGAGGTTGGGCCGGATGCGGGCGGCGGTCTGGTCGAAAAAGCTGAATCCTTCCCGGAACCCCGCCAGGAACAGGGCACGGTGCAGCAGATAGCCGACCGGGCTTTCCCGTTTGAGGCAATGGATGTTGGGCACCTCGAACTGGTGCAGGTTCCTGACGCTGCGGCATACGACGTGGTTTTCGAACCCGGCCGGCAGGTGGCTGACCTGGCCGTACAGCCAGGTTTCGGTCAGCGGCAGCCAGACCGGCGAGTAATGGAGGACCTTGAGCGGCTTGTCTGTCATGGTTCCGAGTGTAAGAAATGGGCGATCAGCGCAGTACGATGGCGCGGACGGCGTCGATGACGTAGGCGACGTCGCTGTCGCTCAAGGCGGGCGACAGCGGCAGGCTCACGGTCTGGCGGCCGATGCGTCGGGCGTGGGGAAAGTCCTCCGGCCGCCAGCCCAGCGTCTCGCGGTAATACGGGTGCTCCGGCAGGCTGAGGTAGTGGACGCCGACCCCGACCCTGCGCGCCGTCATCGCATCCAGGAAGGCATCACGGCTCACACCGGTTTCCTTCTCGTCGATCAGCAGTGTGTACAGGTGGTAGGCGTGGCGGCAATCCGGCGCCGCCTCGGCCGGCCGGGTCACCGGCAGGTCGGCGAAGGCCTCCTGGTAGCGCGCCCATATCTCGCGGCGGCGGCGCCAGCTCTCCTCCACCCGGGCGAGCTGATGGATGCCGATCGCGGCCTGCAAATCCATCATGTTGTATTTGAATCCGCATTCGACGACCTGGTAATGCTTGAAGCCCTCGTCGCCGAAGCGCTTCCAGGCGTCCCGACTCATGCCGTGCAACGCCAGGGTCTTGACCCGGCCGATGCTGTCGGCATCCTTGCCGATCACCATGCCGCCTTCGCCGGTGACGACATTCTTGGTCACGTAGAAGCTGAAGCAGGCGAACTCACCGAAGGTGCCGGCGGGCTGGCTGCGGAATTCGGTTTCGATGGCGTGGGCGCAGTCCTCCACCACGCGCAGGCCGTGGCGGGCGGCTATTTCGCCCAGGGCGGCCATGTCGCAGGGATGGCCGGCGAAATGCACCGGCAGGATCGCCCGCGTCCGCTCGCCGACGGCAGCCCCCACCGCCGCCGGATCGAGATTCAGCGTCGCCGGATCGACGTCCGCCAGCACCGGCCTGAGTCCGGCGTGAAGTATGGCGTTGACGGTGGCACAGAACGTCAGCGGCGTGGTGATGACCTCGTCCCCCGGCTCCAGGCCCAACGCCAGGAGGCTCAGGTGCAGGGCCGCGGTGCAGGAATTCACGGCGGCGACGCGCTGTTCCGGCACGCCTTTGTAGCGGGCGAAATCCGACTCGAACCGGGCCACCCGCGGCCCCGTCCCGATCCACCCCGATTCGAGGCAGGCGACGACTTCGTCGATCTCCGCGCGGGAAATGGCGGGCGCGCCGAAAACCAGGAAATCTTCCCTGAGCGCCGGGCTGGTCTGCTTGGTCATGTGATGTGGTATCTGCTGCGGATTGGTGCCGTGACCCGGAGCCGCGAAGCCCGGTCCCCCATGCCTTGGTGTAAACTTCGGGGTTCTTTCGACGGCCTCTCGGAGAGCCACCCGATCATGCCCTGCGCGTATCGCATCCCCCCGGTTTCCCTGGCCCGAAACGGCGGGATTATAGCCGCCGCCACGGCCTTCGTCCTGTCCCAACGGGAGAACCGCCGATGAAGGTGCTGCACGTCGAAGGCGGCAGAAACCTCTACGGCGGCGCCCGCCAGGTGCTGTACCTGCTGGAAGGGCTCGAGCAGCGCGGGATAGACAACGTACTGGTCTGCCCGGCCGGCAGCGAACTCGCCCGGGAGGCCGCCGCCCATGCCGAGGTGCATGCCATTCCGATGTCCGGCGACCTCGATTTCCGCCTCATCGGCCGGCTTTACCGGATCATCGGGCGGGTCCGGCCGGACCTCGCGCACCTGCACAGCCGGATCGGGGCGGACGTCATGGGCGGCATCGCCGCGCGTCTGGCCGGCGTGCCGGTGGTTCATTCCAGGCGTCAGGACAACCCCGAGATGCGCTGGGCCGTCGCCGTGAAATACCGTCTGCATGACCGGGTGGTCGCGATTTCCGAAGGCATCGCGCGGGTACTCGCCTCGGAAGGTCTGCCGGCGGCGAAATTGCGTGTCGTGCGCAGCGCCATCGATCCGGCCCCTTTCCTCCAGCCCGGCGACCGCCCCGGGTTCCGCACCGAATTTGGCCTGCCCGAGGACTGCACGGTGATCGGCGTGATCGCCCAGCTCATCGAACGCAAGGGCCATCGCTTTCTGCTCGAAGCCCTGCCCGAACTGACCGGGCGCTATCCGGGCCTGCACGTCCTCCTGTTCGGCAAGGGCCCGCTGGAATCTTCCCTGATCGAAACCGTACGCCACCTCGGCTTGGCGGACCGCGTCCATTTCGCCGGCTTCCGGGACGATCTGCCGCGCATCCTGCCCTGCCTGGACCTGGTGGTGCATCCGGCCCTGCGCGAAGGACTGGGAATCTCACTGCTGCAGGCCGCCGCGGCCGGCGTCCCCATCGTGGCCTCGCGCGCCGGTGGGATTCCCGAAGCCGTGCGCGACGGCGACAATGGACTGCTCGTCCCACCGGGCGATGCCGCGGCCCTGGCCGCCGCCATCCGCCGCCTGCTCGACGATCGGGACCTGGCGCGGGACATGGGCCAGCGCGGCCGGGCGCTGATCGACCGTGAGTTCTCGGTCGATGGCATGGTCGAAGGGAACCTGGCAGTCTACCGGGAACTGCTGGCGGAGAAAGGTGGCCCGCTCAGCTGATCCAGTCGAGCGGGTCCTCGTCGGGCGACGGCTTGAGTCCCGGTCGATCGATAAACAGCCGGTGCCAGATCGCAAACTGCATCAGGCAGAAGATCTCCCGGCTGGCATTCCCCTTCTTGCGCTGGGCCTGGAACAGGGCGGGAAAATGACGGGTGTCGAACCATTCGCGCACCGCCGCGTTGCCCGAGAGCTTGCCTTCCAGCCGGTCCAACAGCTCGCCGCCCAGCCATTCCCGCACCGGCACGGTGAAGCCGCGCTTCTTGGTGTAGAGATGCTCCTTCGGCACATGGCGCTCGGCCCAGCGGCGCAGGAACACCTTGGGCCGTTTGCCATCGGTCTTGAGCGCATCGGGCAGGCCCAGGCCGAATTCGACGACCCGGTGGTCGAGGAAGGGCACCCGCCCTTCCAGGCCGAAACCCATCATCATCCGGTCCACCTTGACCAGCAGACTGTCCGGCAGGTCGGTGACCAGATCGGTATACTGGCAGTGCTGCAGATGGCTCCATACCGCGGGCGCCTCGCTCCAGGCCTTGAGGTACGGAGCACGGAAATGCTTCCGCTCGGCCGCCAGCGCCGGCCCGAACAGACGCTGTGAGCGCTTCCGCCACCATTCGCTGCGGGTGCGGAAACCGCCCGTCCCCGGTGCCAGGAGATTTCTGGCCAGCCACGCCAGTCGCGGCTGACGGTAGCGCCGGTAGCCGCCGAAGACCTCGTCGCCGCCTTCGCCGGTGAACACCACCTTGAGTTCCTTCGCCGCCGCCTCGGACAGCGCCGAAGTCGGAAAGCTCGCGTAATCCCGCATCAGGTCGTCGGCGGCCCAGACCGTGTGGGGAATCCGCCGGAACAGATCCTCGCGGCGCAGGCGGATCGACGTGTGCCGGCTGCCGAACACCTGCGCGATCCGCTCGGCATCGCCCAGCTCGTCCTTCATCGCCGCATCGACGTAACCGATGGAAAAGGTCCGGACCGGCTGTGCCTGCAAGCGGCTGAGCATGGCCAGCAGGATCGCCGAATCGTTGCCCCCGGACAGAAACAGGCCATAGGGCACGTCGGAGCGGACGTGCTCCTTCATCACCTGCTCGAACATCCCCTCGAATTCGGCCTCAGCCTCCGCGAAGTCCAGCGCCCGCGACCTCACGCCGAGCGGCGTCCAGTACCGCCGCTTGCGGAGGTTCAGCTCGGCGTCTGCCTCGAGGATCTCACCCGGCCCGAGGCGCCGGATGCCGGAAAACAGGGTCTCTTCGCCGGTCGAGCAGTGCGTGTGGAGGAACTGGGAAAAGGCGCCGGCGTCGATAGTGGGCGCGTTCGGCAGCAGCGGCAGGATCGCCTTCATCTCGGACGCGAACACCAGCCGGTCGGGCAGCGCGGCGTAGAACAAGGGCTTGATCCCCAAACGGTCGCGTCCCAGCACCAGCCGCCGGCGGACGCCGTCGTACAGCGCGAATGCGAACATGCCGTGGAGACGCCCGGCGAATCCTTCCGGATCGAGCGCGTAAGCATGCAGGATGGTTTCGCTGTCGGAATGCGTGGCGAAACGGCGCCCCTCCCGCTCCAGCGCCTCGCGGAGCTCGACGTGGTTGTAGATCTCGCCGTTGGCGACGACGGCGAGCCGGCCGTCGTCGGCCAGAATGGGCTGGCGGCCGCCGCTGAGATCGATGATCGACAGGCGGGTGTGGGCCAGGCCGAATCCGCCTTCGGTGAATACCCCCTGACCGTCCGGCCCCCGATGGGCCAGGCGCTCGATCATGGGGTGGAGCCTGTCTGCCTGGACATTCCGTCCTTTCAGGACGAGCCCCGCTATTCCGCACATGTGCTGTAATCGACGAAACGGTTCGCAAGAAAAAAGGCGCCTTCCTCGAAGACGCCTTCCCCTCGCAGGGTAAGGAATCCCCCTTTATCCTGCCAGCTATTTCTTCTTGCCGCGCGAATGCATCAACCGGCTGATGAGGCCGAGCGTGATGTCGATCATGTGGCCGAGGAAGCCGCCGACCATGGCGAGCACGTCCCCGCCCGTCATGCCGCTCAGGCGCTCGCGCCCGAACCGCAGGGCGACCGGCGTTCCGAATATGCCGAGCACCATCCCCAGCACCAGGCTGCCGCTGAACCAGGAACCGGAGGGCGCCGCCGCAGTCTGGTCCGACTTCTTCACTGTGGACTCGCCGGGTTTCTCCACACCGGCAGTCGGCGGTGCCACCGCAGGCTGAACCTTGCCATCGGGAGCCGGGGTGTAATTGTCGGGAATCGCGGCATCGGTCACGCCGGGAATGGTCGGGAAGGTGCCACTGCCCTTGCCCACGATCAGTTCGCCCTTCATGCCCTTTTCCATGTGCTGGGCGATGTCGCAGTGCACCAGGTAGGTCCGGTCCTCCTTGGGCAGGATCAGGGTACCGCTGATCTTCGCGGGTCCTGTGACCTCCAGATGGAACATGCCTTTGTCATACAGATACTTGGGCAGGCCATGCATCATCCACTGGTGGCGGATGTTGTCCTCGTTGATGAAATGCACGGTGAGCCGCGTGCAGGGTTTGAAGCGCCACTCATGCTCGCTGAACCCGTACATGGTACCCGGGAACTCCTTCGCGTACTTGTGGCCTGCGCGGACGGTGATTTCCGCCTCTTCGGAGATCCTGCTGCAGCCGCCGGGCAGTTTGTCCTTGTTCTGTCCCATGACCATGCCGCCGTCCATGTCCATCAGGTGACCGTCGCCATGGTCCATGAGCCGGGTATGCTCCCTGATTTCGGCCGTCTCCGCGGCCACGGCGGCAACGCTGACGGCGAGCAGCCCGGCCGAACAAAGGTAACTCAAACGGATCGTGATCGACTTGGTATTCATGTCTCTATTTCCGTACGGCGGCGATCCACTCGGATGCGGTTTCCAGCAGCTTCGCCCGGTTGAGATAGGCGAAATAGCCGGCGATACCCAACAGGAGTCCCAGCAACAGGTTGCGGCCGGTGTTGCCCGGCGCCACCGGCTCGGCACCGGATGCGGCGGGCTTGGTGGTGGCGGCCGGCTTGACCTCCGCCTTGACGAAAGTCTCGGGATCGCCGAGGCTGGCGTCGAACACTTCCTGCCAGGGCGAGATCTTCCGCTCCCAGTATTTCTTGGTGAAATACTGGGCCAGACTCATGCCGTGGGCATGCGGCGTGCCGTTCTCGTCGAGGTATTGCTTGTAGGCGATCAGACTGATGCTGCCGCCCTCGCCCATGCCATCGGTCGTGAACGCCCTTTCGACGTGGTCATGGAACATCCACAGGCCGGGGCCGAAGCTGCGCAGGCCGTCATCGACGGTTTCCAGCTCGAGATCCAGGCGCTGCGCCGGAGAAAGGGTATAGACGTCACGCCGGATACGTGCCTCGGGCCGCTGCTCGACGCCGTCATAATGCGTTTCCACCGCCTTGTGGCCATGGGTATGCAGCGAGATGACCTCGGTGTGACCGTTGAGCACCCGTAGCTTTATCTTCTGGTTGGGTTCGACCACCACCAGGGATTCCCGGAGGGTATACGGGAAGGCGCGGCCGTTGAGGAGGTAATAGTCGTCGGTCGCGTCGGTGATGTCGTAGTCCTGGTTGATGGCGCGGGCGATCAGGCGGGGGTCGTTGAACGACTGCGGCAGCTTGTGCAGTTCCTTGTCGACCGACTGATAATGCAGGTCGTACTCGGCATCATACTTTTCCGCCACTGCCTTGGAGGGGTGCCTGACCTGACCGGCACCGACGTTGAAAACCTGCACCCAGTTGTTCGGCCGGTTTTCCTCGACGATGAACATGCCCGCCAGCCCCAGCGGAATGTGCGTATGCGGCTGGACATGGCAGTGGTAATACATGGTGCCGGCCTGGCGCGGCTTGATCACATAGGTCTTGCTCTGACCCGGCATCACGTCCATTGCGCTGGTCTGTCCGACGCCGTCGTTGCCCTCGCCGCTGAAATCCATGAAGGGATGATCCACCCCATGCAGGTGGATCGAATGCGGGAAGTAATGGGTGTTTTCCAGCACCAGCCAGACGACGTCTCCCTGTTCCACACGAATGACCGGCGCCGGCATTCGGAGCATGGGATTGGCCTCGGCGCTGGCGAAACTGCGGGTGGACATGTCGCGGGTCTTGGGCGCGAACACCCAGAATGCCGGCTGAATGCCCGGCGCGATGTCGTAGGTCGGCACGACTCCAGCAAAGTCCGGGGAATGGCCGTTCAGCTCCATGACTTCCAGCTTGATGATGTAATGGTCCGGGTCGCCGTCGTTGTCCATGTCGTTCGACAGGATGAGGGCGTCGGCGGCCAGGTTGGTATCCATCAGCGTCTGCATGGAAACGTTGTTCGTGCCCTTCACGAACGCTGCGATTTCGGCGGGGCTGTCTGGATTGCACAACCTGGACTCCCGGATTTCCACACCTTCCAGCACCTGGGCCTTGCGCCACTCCGCCGGCGCTCCGCTGTTGCAGAACGGCTCGACTTCACCGAGCTCGACCTTCTTGGTTGCGGGTAGGGCGGTCACGGCCGGCGCACCTACGGACCAGGCCAGAAAGGCAGACCCCAGCGCTGCCGACAAAGAGCGTTTGATCATGATCATGGTAACCAGGGCACGGTGACTGAGAAATGCGAAAACACGCCGGAAGCGCCCATCACCCGGCCAGGCGGGCGATGGGCCGGCGTACCTTCAGGTTTTCTTCTTGATCAGCAGCAGCGAATCCACGACTTTCTTGAAGCCTGCATTCGAGAGATAGAGGATGTAACCGAGCGCGATGACGATCACCAGGATGATGATCCAGGTGGAGCCGGAAACACTGGTCTGATTGACGCCGACCTTGAAAGGAATGTGCGCATCGATCTTCTGGCCTTCGTTCACCAGCGTCACGTGCGCCAGGTAGTCGGAGGGCTCGGTGAAGTTGATGGTGGCGTTCACGGTGCCCGTGGGATACGCGGCAGGCGCCTGGTAGAACACGCGGCTGCCCTCGGGCTCCTTGGTGATTTCGAACTCGACGGTCATGTTGCGGAGCGCCTTGCCTTCATAGTCGAAGACCAGGGTGGTCGATCCGGTTTCCGGAATCTTGTCGCAGTATTCGGTGGTGCCGGTGAGCTGCGGCTGATAAGCGGTGAAATGGACCCAGAAACCGCCCACCGGGATGCGGCAGGAGTCGACGTCGACGCCGGAACCACCCCCATGTGCCCACAGGGTCGCAGGAATCAGGGCGCCAAGACCCAGAATCGCAGCCAGCAGGCCGCACTTAAGAAATTTCGTTCTTATCATTGGAGACGTCCCTCACTGAATGTAGTGATTTATTCTAATAATTGCCGGAGCCCGCACTCGTTAAGCCCCGCGAGCGCACCGCATCCGTGACGGAAGCAGCGGCATGGCATTGCGCGCGGGCAGACTAACATAGACAACCCTTGAATTAAAGGCCGCCCGGGGGAGGCGCGGTATCACTCTAGACCACGCCGGCCGCCCTTTCGTTCCCTTCGTCCAGCGTCTTCGGAGGCCTGGCCAGCAGGGTATATACGGCCGGAATGACGAACACCGTGAATACGGTCCCGATGAGCAGTCCACCGACGATGACCCAGCCGATCTGCTGCCGGCTCTCGGCCCCGGCGCCCGACGACAAGGCCAGCGGCAGGGCACCCAGAATCATGGTCAGCGAGGTCATCAGGATCGGCCGGAAGCGCAGCACGGAGGCTTCGACCACAGCCTCCACGAGACCGCGCCCCGCCCGTTGGAGCTGGTTGGCAAACTCCACGATCAGAATGCCGTTCTTGGTCACCAGGCCGATCAGCATGATCATGCCGATCTGGCTATAGACATTGAGGGTGCCACCGGTCCATTTCAGTGAAAGCAGCGCACCGGTCACGGCCAGTGGCACAGTGAGCATGATGATGAACGGATCGGAGAAGCTCTCGAACTGCGCCGCGAGCACCAGATAAATGAACAGCAGCGCGAACACGAAGGTGAGGTAGAGCGTGCGACTGGATTCGACGAACTCGCGCGACTGGCCATCGAGATCGGTCTTGAAATCGGCCGGCAGAATCTCCTTCGCCGCTGCACCGAGGTAGGACAGGGCCTCACCCAATGTGAAGCCGGGAGTGACGCTGGCGGACAGCACCGCCGAACGCAGCCGGTTGAAATGGTTGAGTTCCTTGGCCGCGCCTTTTTCCCGGGTCTCGACCAGATTGGCGAGCTGGACCAGCCGGCCGCCGGCACCGCGCAGGTAGATCGAGCCCACGTCGTTCACGGTCATCCGCTCGGCATCCTCCAGTTCGACGATCACGTCGTACTGTTCACCGCCCTTCTTGAAACGCGTCACCTGACGCCCGCCCAGCAGCGTCTGCAGCGTCCGGCCGATCTCGTCGACGTCGACCCCGACGTCAGCGGCCTTTTCCCGGTTCACCTGCACACTGATCTGCGGCTTATCGAGTTTGAGGTCGGTATCGGCGTTGACCAAGCCGGCGTACTGCCGGGCCCGGTCGACCAATTGCGCCGCCACACCATCGAGCTTTTCGTAGGTCGGCCCCTGGATCACGAACTGCACGGGCGGGCTGCGGAAGCTCTGCCCCAGGGAAGGAGGATTGATGGCGAAAGCCATCACCCCCGGCAAGGCCATCAGCTTCGGCAACAAGGTCGCCGCGATCTCCTGCTGCGAGCGGTGGCGCTGCTGCCATGGCTTCAAGCGCACGAAACCGATCGCGGAATTCACCGGGTTGGGCCGGTCCAACCCCGGCGCCACCACCATGAAATAACTCCGGACTTCCGGGATCGGCTGGACCATCGCCTCGACTTCGCGGGCATAACGGTCGGTGTACTCCACGGTCGCACCTTCGGGGGCCGCGATCATGATGATGATGTTGCCGCGGTCCTCCAGCGGCGACAGTTCCGCGTTGAGCGCACGGAACAGCCCTACCGCGCCGACGGCTATACCCAGCATCACCCCGATCACGGCCCACCGGTGCCGCAAGGCGGCCTTGAGCCCCTTTCGGTAGAGCGCCGTGAAACCGGAGGCCTGGCCGCCTTCGGCCCGCCCCGTCCTGACGGTAGCGCCCGGCTTCAACAGGCGTGAGCACATCATCGGGGTCAGCGTCAGCGCCACGAAACCGGAGACCAACACTGCGCAGGACACCGCCAGAGCGAATTCAGAGAACAGCCGGCCGGTATTGCCGCTCATGAACGCCAGCGGCGCGAATACCGAAGCCAGCGTCAACGTCATGGCAACCACCGCGAAGGCGATTTCCCGGCTGCCCTCGACCGCCGCCCTCAAAGGGGGTGCACCGCCTTCGATGCGCCGGTAGATGTTCTCCATCATCACGATGGCGTCATCCACCACCAGGCCGATGGCGAGCACCAACGCCAGCAGGGTCAGAATGTTGACCGAAAACCCCAGTGCATAAATGAAGATGAAGGCGCCGATCAGAGAGACCGGGATGGTCACGAACGGGATGAGGGTAGCGCGCGCCGAACGCAGAAACGACCAGGTAACCAGCGTGACCAACCCCAGGGACTCGGCCAGGGTCTTGTAGACGGAATGGATGGACTCGTCGATGAACTGGGAGGTGTCGAAGGACACTTCCAGCTTCATCCCGTCCGGCAGGGTTTGCAGGATTTTCGGCAGCTCCGCCCGCACCGACCGGGCCACCTCCAGGGTGTTGGCCGTGGCCTGCTTGACCACCCCCAGCGCCACCGCCGGATTGCCGTTCACCCGCACGATGTTGCGCTCATCCGCCGCCCCCAGCTCGGCCCGACCGATGTCCGACAGCCGCACCAGAAAACCGTTCACCTCCCGCACGATCAGAGCGTTGAATTCTTCGACCGTTTTCAGGTCGGTCTCGCTGAATACGGTGAACTCGCGCTGTGCACTTTCGATGCGTCCGCCTGGCAGTTCGACGTTGCGCTTCTGCAGCGCAGCCTCGACATCCTGCACCGTCACCCCGTGGGCAGCCATCCGCTCGCGGTTGAGCCACAGCCGCATCGCATAGCGGCGTTCACCGCCGATGATCACACTGGCGACGCCCGGCAGAGTCTGCAGCCGGTCCTGCACGTAACGATCGGCGAAATCGGTGATTTCCAGGGGACTGTGGCGATCGCTGGAAAAAGCAAGCCACAGGATGGGCTGGGCGTCGGCTTCGATCTTGCTGATGACGGGTTCGTCCATCTCGCGCGGCAGCCGGGCCCTGACCCGCGACACCCGGTCGCGCACATCGGCCGCCGCCGAATCCTGGTCGCGGCTGACGTTGAACTCGAGGGTGATCTGGCTGACTTCTTCGCGGCTGACCGACTTCATGGTCCGGATGCCTTCGATGCCGGACAGCGAGTCCTCCAGCGGCCGCGTCACCTGGCTCTCGATCACCTCCGAACTGGCGCCCTTGTAGACGCTGCGGACCGAGACTACGGGTGCATCGATGTTGGGATACTCCCGCACCGGCAGGCGCTGGAAACACATCAGCCCGACCAGCACCAAAGCGAGGCTCATCACCGTCGCCAGCACCGGCCGGCGGATGGAAATGTCGCTCAGTGTCATGGGGCGGGCGGATTTTCCTTCGCTTCGAGAACCGCGACCGGGGCCCCGTCGCGAAGCTTGACCTGGCCTTCGGTCACGACGCTGTCACCCTCGGCGAGCCCCTGCACGATTTCGACCTTGCCCTTGTAGCGCGCGCCAATCGCCACCGGAGTCGCGACCGCCTTGCCGGCTACCACCCGGAACACCGACGCGGAGCTGCCCTTCACCACCAGGGCGGACTCCGGCACGAAAAGCGCCCTGCGCGCCGCGCCCAGTGCCAGATGGATACGCGCGAACATACCCGGACGCAGTGCCCGATCGGGGTTCGGCAGCCGCGCCCTCACCCTCAGGGCGCGGCTTTCCTCCTCGAGACGCGGGTCCACGGCGTAGACCTGGCCGGAAAAAACCCGCCCGGGATAAGCCGCCACCTCGGCAGTCAGGGCGAGCCCCCTCGTCACGGTACCGGCATACTTCTCCGGCACCTTGAAATCCAGCTTGACCGGGTCCAGGGCCTCCAGGTTGACCAGCGCCTTGCCCTTGTCAAGGTATTCCCCGACGCTGACCTGCCGGATACCGACGATGCCGTCGAACGGCGCGCGCAGCACGGTCTTCTGCAGCAGCACCCGGTCCCGCTCCACCAGGGCGTTCGAATACTTGAGCTTGGACACGGCCTCGTCGTACTGCTGGGCACTGACATGGGCGCGCTCACGCATCGCCTTCATGCGCGCGAAGTTGGCCTGGTCCAGCTCCTGCTGGGCCAGACTCTGGGCCAAGGCCGCCCGGTATTCGTCCTGCTCGAGCTCGATCAGCACCTCGCCCGCCCTGACCGGTTTACCCTCGGTGAACCGGATCGCTTTGACCCGTCCCGGGACCTCCGGGCGGATCACGACCGACTCGTCAGCCAAGAGGGTACCGACGGCGTCGATGGCATCGTCGACGGACTCAGCCCAGACCCGCGCCACGAACACCGGGACCGACGGCGGCACCCGCACGTCGGCGGGCGGCACCGCTGCCGGCGGCGTCGCGGTATGTCGCCACCATCCGGCGATGGCAGCCAGCGAAGCGGCCAGGACCAGAACGCCGAAACTTTTGTTGGACATGGAGGGACGCCCCTCGAACCGGTGGCAAATGAAGCGGAAAGGAAATGTCAGGCCGGGCCGGACAGCAGCTCGCCCAGCTCGCCGGTGCGCTCCAGCGCAGCCAGATCGTCGAACCCGCCCACGTGCCTGTCGCCGATGAAAATCTGCGGCACGGTGCGGCGGTGGGTGATCGTCATCATTTCCTGGAATCTGGCGGGATCCAGGTCGACCCGGATCTTTTCGATCTCCACGACCCCCTTGGACTTCAACAGCCGCTCGGCCGCCGAGCAGAAAGGACACATGGCTGTGCTATACATGCGGACTGGGAGCATAATCGTCGCATCGGCTCTATGGCGGGAAGAGTTTCCGAGTTTAACACGCGCCCCGGGCCGGAGACGCCTCCCGATCGTTCAGCGGTCCCTCTTTACAAATCCATGTTTCGTGAGAATATTAGAATTTACTGGAATGACCTGGGTGAATACCATGACTACTGAACGCTGGGTACGTATCGTCGCCGGCTTTTTCATCCTGCTCTCCCTGTCCCTCGGCGTGGAAGCCAGCCCCCTCTTCGTCAACGCCAACTGGCTCTGGTTCACCGCCTTCGTCGGTGCCAACCTGTTCCAGAGCGGCTTTACCCGCTTCTGTCCGCTGGAAAGCATCTTGCGGAAACTGGGCGTGAAAAGCGCCTGCGGCACGGAATAGCCATGCAACTGGTCTGCCCGGCCTGCCTCACCCGCAACCGCGTGCCTGCCGACCGGCTCGGCGAGCAGCCCAAATGCGGCCGCTGCTCCACGCCGCTGTTGAGCGGCCATCCGGTCGAACTCGACGACGGCGGCTTCGATACTTACACCCGTCACTCCGATCTGCCGGTGCTGGTGGATTTCTGGGCGACCTGGTGCGGACCCTGCCGATCCCTCGCACCGGTCGTGGCCCAGGCGGCGGACGCCCTCAATGGCAGGATCCTGGTCGCCAAGCTGGACGTCGACCGGGCCCCTGCTACGGCTCAGCGTTTCAACATCCGCAGCGTCCCGACCCTGGTGCTGTTCCGGCACGGCCAGGAAACGCGCCGAATCAGCGGAGCGCTCGGCTTCGGCCCCTTGATGGATTGGCTGCAACGCGGTTGATGCAGCGGAAAGAGCGACCCGGCAAATTGCCGGGCCCCCTGCCCGATGGCATCGATACCCCGGTCCGTTTGATCCCGATCGTTTTCTGGCCGCCCAGGCCAAGGACTAGGCGAATGCGATCGCCGAACCTCGCGCGGGCCGCAAGCGAACGCATTGGATAAAGTTCTTCGGCGGAAAACCGGACGACAGAAAGCCTGGCCATCCGCGCGGAGATGACCTCCGGCAGATGAGATTGGAGACGGGGCCGTGATCGACGCCGAGGAACCGGCCCGAACCTCCAGCTCATGCCCCTGGCAGGGCATCTTCCAATACCCTGCCAGGGAACCAGGGAAAGAAACCCGGCGTCAGGGGTGATAGGCGGTTTCGCCGTGCTCACGGATGTCCAATCCCTCACGCTCGGTCTCCTCGGAAACCCGAAGGCCGACGAGCAGATCGACGATCTTGTAGGCGATCAGGGAGACCACGCCGCTCCAGACGATGGTGACGCCCACACCCCAGCACTGGCTGATGACCTGGCTCACCATGTCGTATTCGGCGACGGCGTTGGCCACATAGTCGTAGACCCCGGCACCGCCGAGGGCGGGAGAGGCGAAGATGCCGGTGCCCAGCGCGCCGATGATACCGCCCACGCCGTGGACACCGAACACGTCGAGCGAGTCGTCATAGCCCAGCGCATTCTTGAGGGTAGTCACGGACCAGAAGCACACCGCGCCGGCCGCCAAACCCAGCACGATCGAACCCATCGGACCGATGAAACCGCAGGCCGGCGTGATGGCCACCAGGCCGGCGACCGCACCCGAAGCACCGCCCAGCATGCTGGGCTTGCCGCGCGCGATCCATTCGACGGCCGACCACGCCAGCGTCGCGGCAGCGGTGGCCAGCATGGTGTTGACGAAGGCCAAAGCTGCGGTGCCGGTGGCCTCCAGGTTGGAACCGGCGTTGAAGCCAAACCAACCGACCCAAAGGAGCGAGGCGCCGATCATGGTCATAGGAACGCTGTGCGGCGCCATCGACTCCTTCTTGTAGCCGATGCGTTTACCCACCAGCAGACAGCCGACCAGGCCGGCGATGCCCGCATTGATGTGAACCACGGTGCCGCCGGCGAAATCCAGCGCACCCTTTTGAAACAGGAAGCCGGCGGTAGCGGTCGCCTTTTCGCCCGCCGCGGCATCGGTATAGGCGTCGGGGCCGGCCCAGTACCACACCATGTGGGCGATCGGCAGATAGGAGAAGGTGAACCACAACACCATGAACAGCAGCACCGCGCTGAACTTCATGCGCTCGGCAAAGGCACCGACGATCAGGGCCGGCGTGATGCAGGCGAAGGTCAACTGGAACGCGACGTAGATCAGTTCGGGGATCACCACACCCTTGCTGAAGGTGGCGGCAGTCGAATCGGGCGTCACGCCGGCGAGGAAGGCCTTGTCCAGACTGCCGAAGAAGACGCCCCCTTCGGTAAACGCGATGCTGTAACCGTAGACGGCCCAGAGTACGGCCATCAGCGAAAAGATCACGAAGACCTGCATCAGCACAGACAGCATGTTCTTGGCGCGGACCATGCCGCCGTAGAACAACGCCAGCCCCGGAATGACCATCAGGGTCACCAGCACCGTGGCGACGATCATCCAGGCCGTATCACCCTTGTCCGGGGTCGGAACGGCAGGGGTAGCGGCCTGCTGCACCGTCTCGACCACGGTCTCGACGATCTCGGTGGCGCCTTCGGCCTGCGCGGCGGCACCGAAACCGAGGCACGCCAGAGTCACCAGTAAAGTCGGAATGTTTTTCATATGAAGGGTCTCCATCGTCCGTTGTCGTTGTCACAGGGCATCCGGACCGGTCTCGCCGGTGCGAATCCGGACGACTTGTTCGAGATCGGCCACGAAAATCTTGCCATCGCCGATCTTGCCGGTATTGGCCGTCTTGGTGATCGCATCGATCACCGCCTCGAGCTGGTCGTCGGTGATCGCCACCTCGAGCTTCACCTTGGGCAGAAAATCCACGACGTACTCTGCGCCACGGTATAATTCGGTATGCCCTTTCTGTCTCCCGAACCCCTTGACTTCAGTGACCGTGATGCCGGTGATGCCGACCTCGGACAGGGCTTCCCTGACGTCGTCAAGCTTGAAAGGCTTGAGTATTGCGGTAACGAATTTCATGCAGGTCTCCTTGGTTGAAGTATTACGCGGTCGGCCTCACGTCTCCTTAGCACGGCGAATCAGGCGCGATCCGATGGCTCCACTGGATGAAAAGCATGAGCCATGCCACGGGAGATAAAAGAGCAGCCAAGAGCCAAACAAACCCTGGCCCCAAACAAATTGCACCTTTGTTGTCAAACGACCGCAACATTACGCACCAATTTAAGGCGCGCCGGCGCACATCCGGCACTTACCCATTCCGAACCTCCAGGCGGACCGCCATGATCGACAAGACCACTCTCGACGAACTTTCCAGACGCCTCGCCGACGCCGTGCCCACCGGGCTGCTCGGCGTCCGCGACGAGCTGGAAAAAAATTTCAACGCCGTGCTGCAGGGCACGCTCAGCCGCCTCAACCTGGTGAGCCGGGAAGAGTTCGATGTGCAGCGCGCGGTGCTGGAACGGGCCCGCACCCGCCTGGTGGAACTCGAAGCCCGCCTCTCCGAACTGGAAAAACGACTGCCTCCCGCCTGAAGCCGGACATGGCGCTCGCGATCGTCCACAGCCGCGCCTGCCAGGGCATCGACGCACCGGAGGTGACGGTGGAAGTCCACATCGCTCCGGGGCTGCCCAATCTCACCATCGTGGGACTGCCGGAAACCGCGGTGCGCGAGAGCAAGGACCGGGTGCGCAGCGCTCTCGTCACCACCGGCTTCGAGTTTCCCGCCCAACGCATCACCGTCAACCTGGCCCCGGCCGATCTGCCCAAGGAAGGCGGCCGTTTCGACCTGCCCATCGCCCTCGGCATACTGGCCGCTTCCAAGCAGATCCGTACCGAGCCTCTGCTGGCGCTGGAGTGTGTCGGCGAGCTGGCGCTTACCGGTGAACTGCGTCCGGTCCCCGGAGCCTTGCCCGTCGCCCTCCAGTCGCGCCGTGCCGAGCGCAGCCTGATCGTACCCTGGGACAATGCCGGCGAAGCGGCGCTGGTCTCCGGCGCCTGCGTGCTCCCGGCGCGCCATCTGCTGGACGTGTGCGCCCATCTGGACGGCAGCCGCCCGCTCGCCGCCGCCGAACCGTGCACCGAAACGTCTCAGGCAAGCGAGGAATTCCCCGATCTCGCCGAAGTCCGCGGCCAGTTCCAGGCCAAGCGCGCCCTGGAGATCGCCGCCGCCGGCCGCCACAACCTGCTGATGCTGGGGCCGCCGGGCACCGGTAAATCCATGCTGGCCTCGCGCATGCCCGGCATCCTGCCCGACCTGACCGAGACGGAAGCATTGGAAACCGCGGCGGTCGCCTCGGTCAGCGGGATGCCCTTCGACCCGGCAGTCTGGCGCCGACCGCCGTACCGCGCCCCTCATCACACTGCCTCCGCACCGGCGCTGGTAGGCGGCGGGAGCAGTCCCAAACCCGGGGAGATTTCGCTGGCCCATAACGGCGTGCTGTTCCTGGACGAGTTGCCGGAATTCGACCGGCGGGTGCTGGAGGTCCTGCGCGAACCCCTGGAGAGCGGCACCATCACCATTTCCCGCGCCACCCAACGGCTGGATTTCCCCGCCCGTTTCCAGCTCGTCGCCGCGATGAATCCCTGCCCCTGCGGCTATCTGGGCGATGCCTCCGGGCGCTGCCATTGCTCGGCCGAACAGGTGGCCCGCTACCGTGCACGCATCTCCGGACCTCTCCTGGACCGGATCGACATCCACATCGACGTGCCCCGCCAGGACCCGGCCACACTTATGGACGGCGCGTCCCCGAGCGAGGAGACCAGCGTTCAGGTCCGATCCCGCGTGACTGCCGCCCGCGAGCGGGCGCTCCGCCGCAGCGGCCAGCCCAACGCACTGCTCACGCCGCGTCAGATCGAGCGCCATTGCGCCCCCGACAGTGCGGGACGCGCCTTGTTGGAACGGGCCATGACACGGCTGAATCTGTCGCACCGCGCCTACCATCGCATTTTGAAGCTGGCCCGCACCATCGCCGATCTGGATGGCAGCGAGGCAATCACAGCCACCCACATCGGAGAAGCCATCGGCTACCGGCGTCTCGACCGCGCCGCGCACCGATGAATGGTCTCAACCCCCAGCAACACGCGGCGGTCACCACCCTGGACTGTCCGCTGCTCGTGATCGCCGGCGCCGGCAGCGGCAAAACCCGCGTCATCACCGAAAAGATCGCCTACCTGATCCGGCAGGGCACACCGGCCCGCCATATCGTCGCCGTCACTTTCACCAACAAGGCGGCGCGCGAGATGAAAAGCCGGGTCGGCAAGCTGGCCGACGACAAGTCACTGCGGGGTCTCACGGTCTCCACCTTCCATGCTCTGGGACTGGAGATCGTCCGGCGTGAACACAAGGCGCTGGAACTCAAGTCCGCCATTTCCATCTTCGATGAGCAGGACCGGCAGGCTTTGCTGCGGGAACTGATCCGCCACGGCGACCACCGCTTCGACCCGGAGCAAGCCGACGCCTACGCCGCGCGCATCTCGCGCTGGAAAAACCGCTTCATCACCCCCGACCGTGCCCGCTCGCTCGACGAGCCCGATGCGGCCGGAATCGCCGCCCTGTACGAAGCCTACATGCACCACATGAAGGCTTACAACGCCGTCGATTTCGATGACCTGATCCTGCTGCCGGTGATGCTGTTCCAGCGGCACCCGGAGGTACTGGACAAATGGCGCAACCAGATCCGTTACCTGCTGGTCGACGAATACCAGGACACCAACCAGACCCAGTACGAACTCATCAAGCTGCTCACCGGCACCTTGGGCAAGTTCACCGTGGTCGGCGACGACGACCAGTCCATCTATGCCTGGCGCGGTGCCCAGCCGGAAAACCTGGCCCAGCTCCGCAACGACTTCCCCCGCCTCAAGGTCATCAAGCTCGAACAGAATTACCGCTCCATGGGACGCATCCTCAAGGCCGCCAACCAGCTCATCGGCAACAATCCGCACATTTTCGAAAAGAAACTGTGGAGCGCCATGGGCCAAGGCGACCCGATCCGGGTGCTCAGGCACCGCGACGAAATCGCCGAAGCACGCCAGATCGCCGCCGATATCGTGCATCACAAATTCCGCCACAACACCCGCTTCGCCGACTACGCCATTCTCTACCGCGGCAACCACCAGTCGCGGCTGTTCGAGCGCGCGCTGCGGGAATTCAGCGTGCCGTATCACATCAGCGGCGGCACGTCCTTCTTCGGCTACACGGAGGTCAAGGACGTCATGGCCTACCTGCGCCTGCTGGTGAATCCGGACGACGACGCCGCCTTCCTGCGCATCGTCAACGTCCCGCGCCGCGAGATCGGCCCCACCACTCTGGAAAAACTCGGCCAGTACGCCAACCGCCGTCATATCAGCCTGTACGCCGCCTGCTTCGAACTGGGCCTGGAACAATCCCTTCCGGCCAACGCCGTCCAGCGCCTGCGCCGCTTCGGGGAGCACATCGCCGATACCGCCGACCGCACCACACGCGGAGACGTCTTCAAGATCATCGACGATTTTCTCGGCACGATCGGTTACGAAAACTGGGTGCGGGAAAACAGCAGTGACGCCAAGGCCGCCGAGCGCAAATTCGGCAACGTGCGCGAACTGCTCGACTGGCTCCGGCGCATCGCCGAAAAAGACGGCGAAAACCGCAGCCTGGCCGAAACCGTGGCCAAGGCCACGCTGCTCGACGTACTGGACCGCAACCAGGAAGACGACACCGGCGACCGGGTCAGCCTCATGACCCTGCACGCCGCCAAGGGGCTGGAATTTCCCTATGTCTACCTGGTCGGCATGGAGGAAAATCTCCTCCCCCACCAAACCAGCATCGACGAGGACAACATCGAAGAAGAGCGCCGCCTCGCCTACGTCGGCATCACCCGCGCCCGCCGCGACCTCACCCTGAGCTACTGCAGCCACCGGAAGCGTTACGGCGAAATGATCGGCTGCGAGCCCAGCCGCTTTCTCGCCGAACTGCCGCAGGAAGACCTCGAATGGCCCGACCGCCAGCCGCTCGATCCCGAAACCAAGCGCGAACGCGGCCGCGCCTCACTGGCGCAGCTGCGGAATTTGTTAAGCGACTGATGATCTTGTATAATGGTCCGCTCAGCGCGCCCGTAGCTCAGTTGGATAGAGCGTTGGCCTCCGGAGCCAAAGGTCGGACGTTCGAGTCGTCTCGGGCGCGCCATTTTGAGACTGAACGAATGCCCAGCCAGGGACATTCGCAGCAAATGCGGTAAATCTCGGGGCGTAGCGCAGCCTGGTAGCGCACCTGTATGGGGTGCAGGTGGTCGGAGGTTCGAATCCTCTCGCCCCGACCAATTCCCAAAATCAAGAAAGCGGCTTGGGTGATTTCACCTGCCGCTTTTTTTATTGCCCGCGTGACCAAATCGTGAGATCCCATCGAGCTCGTTCACCGCCACGCGGACATTTCCTTGAGTGACCTTCCCTCGAAAAATGGTCTTCAAACGGTGACGTAGAATCATCCTCACCCTGGAAAGGAAGACGATGGAGAATCCCGAAGCAGGGATATCCGGCCGGCCAGCAGCGCGTGGAACGGCTGCGGCGTTTCCGGGTCACGACCGACTCGAAGCACGACCTCCCGGAGCGCAACCTCACTCCGACCGGGCCGAATCAGGTCCGGAGCTCGGACATCACCTACCTGTGGACGGATGGATGCCGGCCGTATCCGGCGATCACCCCGGACCCGTTCAACCGGGAGGTCGTGGGCTGGTCACCGAAGCCGCGCATGACGGCGGACATCGTGACCGATGCGCCGACCATGGCCTGGTTCCGACGAAAGCCGGCAGCCATCGATCCCTCCTTCGGATCGGGATCGCCGGTATACCAGCAAGGCGATGGCGTTTTACCGCGGCAAGCGGTGGTACTCGACTTTGGGTTACGAATCGCCAGAGCAGTTCATGCGGGACGGGCCCGCGGCCCGGATTCAGGAGAAACAGGTGACAGGAACCCCACCGCTTGGAAGGCGAAAAACCGAGGGAAGGTCGAGTCAGTACGCTAGTCCGACTTGAACCAACCCGCCTCCACGGAAAGCGGGGCGGGTCAAACTGCATCGGGGGCGGTGTTCCCTCGAACGATGCCAGGCTCTTCTTCCCCGAACGCTACTTGGAGGCATCCGCTCCTTTCTTGGCGGGCAGACCGGGAACCTCTCCCGATTCCAGGAGTCTGGCCGCGTCGGGATTCGAACAGACGTCGGTCTTTAGGACCTGCTCGATCCTGGCGATTTTCGCCTTGAGCGCCTCGTTCTCCGCCTTTTGCTTTTCTATCTGCTCCTGCAGGCTCGGCCCGTCCTGTGCCGCTACGCCCGTACCTGCCAATAAGGCCATTGCCAGCATGGCCGGATATCCGATGCTTTTTTTCATTCCACTTCGAGTTCCAGTTTTTTCGTTCATTTGCCGCGCGCCAGATCGACTTCCCGCTCCAGCTCCTTCAATCGCCGGTCCAGCTCGGCGCGCCTCTTGTCGAGTTCGGCGCGGGGCGACATCGTATCCGCCTTGAGCAGATCGAGCTGGTTCTGGACGCTCCTGATCTCGCGGCTCAGGTCCTTCTTCTTCGTCCTGGATCGAGCCGCCTTGGCGTTCAGGGCATCGATGTCGCGCTGTAGGCCCGCGTATTCCTCTTCGGCGGCCTGCCGCTGAGCGTCGCTTTCGATAGCGGCCTGGTTCGCCTGCGCGTACCTGCTCTGTAAACCTGCCTGGGTCTGCTGCTCGCGGTCGAGGGAAGCCTGCATCTGCTGCTGCCGCTGCCCGTAGCTGCCGCTGGCCGAACAGCCGAGGCCGCGGAAGAACCCGCCCCGGCCGGGATCGCAGTCGGTGGTGGCGCAGCCCGAAACCCAGACAGCGAGCGCCGCCGGCAATACGATGCCCGGCCGGGAATCGGAGAAAGGCTTAGCCGACACGGTCCACACTCCGCAGTTGGGTGAGCGTATTCAGTTCCGATTCGAGCGCCTGGATCTGCTGTTCCTTCCGGGCCAGTTCCTCCTGTGCGATGTTCGCCAACTGCGGATCGGCATTGTGCGCGTTCATCGCGATCGCCGCATGCTGCTCGGCCAGGCGCTTCTTGGCGCTGCCCAGCGTCGCCTGCAATTGGGACCGGCTTGCATCGAGATCGGCCAATTGGCCGGCGGCCTGCGCGCGGCTGATCCGCCCGGCGGCGATGGCTTGGTTCAGCTCCGCGACCCGCGCCTTGTTGTCCTCCACGACTCGCTGGGCGACAGGAATCAGTTCGGCGAGCGACTGGTTGTCGCGGCGGATGTCGATGATGACGGCGTTCAGCCGGTCCTCTTCCCGGGCATAGTTGTTCTGGAGATTGCCCATGTAGCTCCCTGCGGCACAGCCTAAGGCGGCGCCCGCGAGCAGACCGGCCACCGCGCCTTTCCAGTCCCTGCCGATCAGGCCGCCCGCCAGGCCACCGACCGCGGCGCCAGCGACGCACCCCTCCGCCAGGGTCCGGTTGTAGGCCTCGGAAAGCTGCGCCAGGCGCGCCTGGCTGGAGCTCCCATAGGTTTGCCGGTAGCCTCCGGTACCGGCACAACCGGAAACGAGCAGCGCCGGGATCAGCGCAGCGGCGACCAGCCGCCGCCCTGCCGGAGGCAGGGGGAAGAGACCAGTCCCTTTGGGAGATTTGGGAACCCGCACACCACACCCGTTCATTTCTTGTTCAGCGCTTTGCATTCGTCGAGCCAGGCACGCTGCCGGACCACCGGCTTGTCACGGTACGCTGCCAGTTGCCGGTAATAGGTATCGGCGTAGCCGAGCAAGGCCTGGTAGTTTTTCAATTCCAGCTCGGTTTTCAGGACCTCGAACTGTTCGCCCAGTACCGGTCCGTCATAGATCGCCGCCGAGCCCAGAATCGTTTCGGAATAGTACAAGAGATTCTCCGTCAGGGCAGCACGATCGCCCTTCAACTGCTCGCGGCGGGATTTGACGCCCGGATCGTCCGCGCCGAACGCCGCCTCCCGCTGCTTGAGCAGGGTCTCCGCGGCGTCGACCCATTTCCCGTCCGCCCCCATCTTCTGGCAGAGGAAGGCGCCCAGGCGCAATGCCGCCTTGGCCGCCAGCTTGCGCTGGTCGTCGCGTTCCTGGATGGTGACTTTGAGCCGGTTCTGGACGTTCCTGAGCCGGTTCTTCATGTTGGCGTCCTGCGCCGCATCGGAGATCACCCCCAGCTCCGCGACCGGGTCGTCCAGCCCCTCGGGTTCGATGAATTTGGGCTGGCCGGGCGAGGCTTTCGGCGCGATCGCCGCCGAGCCCAGTTTGTCCCAGCTCTCGCGCAGCGACCTGAGCTTTTCGCGGGAGGATTCCACCGGCACCGTCATGACCAGCCGGAAGCCCGTGGTCTCCGCCCGCCTCGGCTCGCCTTTGACGTAGAACGGCACCTCGATGCGCTGGGCGGTACGCACCTCGGCCTGCGGCGTGAAGTAGTTGCCGCCGCGCACCACGAAGCCGCCGGCCTGGCCGTGGAGCCGGTCGAGCCGGTTCAAGCGATAGGGCTCGAACACCATTTCGTCCGCGTTGCCGAGGACGTCATGCAGACCCAGCGGGTTGGGCCTGAGCATGCCGATGGGCTGGGGCTTGCCGTTGGCCGATTCGGTGCCTTCGAACCAGACGTAGCGCACCATTTCGTCATCCATCGGAAACGTCCGCTCGCGGAACTGCGCGACCGGCACGGCGAGACCGCCGCGGGCGGCGAACTCCCACTCCACCTCGGTCGGCAGGCGCAGGAATCCGGGCTGCTGGCCATCCTTCGGCAGCCTGTCCGCAGCGTTTTTCAGCAGCCATTGGCTGTAGCGGTCGGCGAACGCCATGGCCTCCAGCCAGGTGACGTTGGTCTGCGGCAGCCGCTGATCGTCCGCCGGAGGCTGGCATTGCGATCCCAGAGCGGCGTACTGGGCGCGGTTCACCTCGTATTTGCCGATGAGGTAGAAGCGGGTCTTGGCGTCCTGGTCGAAGCTCCCGGCGATCTGGGCCGGACGCGGGTGCTCGGCATAGGCATGGTCCGCATCGTCCCCGCCTACGACGATGCCGTAGTCGTCGAGTGGCCCCTGGTTGGGGATCAGCGCCTTGCGGAAAACCATGGCGCCACCGCAGGGCATGGGAAAAATCACATCGCCTTCCGCCGGCTGAGGATTGAACAGACTCCCTGGCCAATCCGCGGCCGCGTTTAACGAAGCAGCGATCAGGAAAAGCGAACCGATGAGCCGCCGTTGCAATGCCGTGATCACTCCACCCACCTCGTCTCACTCTCGAATTCCCAAGGTCCCGCCGTTCCATTTACCATGCGCCGTCCTGTCCGACCACCCTCTGTCCCCATGAGCCGTTACCGCACCGCCCCCCTGGCCACCACCGAACTGCCACCCGGCATTCCCTTCATCATCGGCAACGAGCTGGCCGAGCGCTTCAGCTACTACGGGATGCGGGCGATCCTGGTGGTGTTCATGACCCGGTATCTTGTGGATGCGGCGGGCAACCCGGCGCCCATGCAGGAAGGCGAGGCGAAGGGCTATTTCCATTTGTTCGTGTCGCTCACCTATTTCACGCCGTTCCTCGGTGCGCTGCTGGCCGACGGCGTGCTGGGCAAGTACCGCACCATCATCGCGCTCTCGCTGGTCTATTGCCTCGGGCACTTCGCCCTGGCCCTGGACGACACCCGGACGGGCCTCCTGCTGGGGCAGTCGCTGATTGCACTCGGCGCCGGTGGCATCAAGCCCTGTGTTTCGGCGCACGTCGGCGATCAGTTCGGGCAATCCAACCGGCATCTGCTGAGCCAGATCTACGGCTGGTTTTATCTTGCCATCAATCTGGGCGCCTTCGTGTCCATGTTGTTGATTCCCTGGCTGCTGGAACGCCATGGCGCCTCCGTCGCGTTTGCCGTGCCCGGCCTCCTGATGCTGATCGCGACCCTCGTTTTCTGGGCGGGGCGCCACCGCTTCGTGCACATTCCGCCCGGGGGCATGCGCTTCATCCGGGAAGCCTGGAGCAGCGAGGGGCGGCGCGGAGTGGGCCGGCTGATCGGCGTGTTTCTCTTCATCACCATGTTCTGGGCTCTGTTCGACCAGACCGGCTCGTCCTGGGTGCTGCAGTCCCAGCGCATGGACCGCGTGCTGTTCGGCCACGCGATCCTGCCTTCGCAGATCCAGGCGGCCAATCCCTTGCTGATCGTACTGCTCACGCCCTTCTTCCACCACCTGCTGTACCCGGCCCTGGCACGTCTCATACCGATGACCGCGCTCAACAAGATCGCGTTGGGTCTGTCGTTCACCGTGCTGGCATTCGCCCTCGCCGCCTGGATACAGATGCGGATCGACACAGGATTGAAACCCTCCATCGGCTGGCAACTGCTGGCTTACCTGCTGCTGACCTCGGCCGAGGTCATGGTGTCCATCACCTCGTTGGAGTTCGCCTACACCCAGGCACCGCTGACCATGAAGTCCTTCGTCATGGCGCTGTACCTCGGTGCCGTCGCGCTGGGAAACCTGTTCACCGCCTTGGTGAACTTCTGGATCGAACGCTCGAAAACGCCGTGGCTGGACGGTGCCGGCTATTTCTGGTTCTTTACCGGGCTCATGCTGGCCACGGCGCTCGGCTTTTTCGCCTACAGCCGGAACTACCGGGAAGAATTGCATTTGCAGACGGAACGGTGAACGGTCGTCATTTGACTTCCGCCGCGCCTTCTCCGCGCGGATCGCTGGCGGCACTCAGGCGGTTGCGTGCCCGGTCCCACTGCACCGCTTGCATGTCGCCGTAGCGGTACCCGGTCGGCTTCAGGGCGTGACCGCGGCTCTCCAGGCCCCGGATGTCGTCCTCCGACAGCCCGCCGGGCTCGTACTCCACGACATCGGGCAGGTATTGATGATGGAAACGCCCGACAGAAACCCAGGATTCCGGCCCCCGCCCTTCGGCGAAATCGAGCACGGCCAACAGCACCATGGAGATGATCCGACTGCCGCCGGGTGTTCCAAGTACCGCGGTGCGGTCCTTCGTTTCCAGGAAAGTGGGCGACATGCTGGAGAGCATGCGCTTGCCCGGCGCGATGGCATTCGCGTCGCCGCCGACCAGACCATAGGCGTTGGGCCTGCCGGGTACGGTCGCGAAATCGTCCATTTCGTCGTTGAGAAGAACCCCCGTCCCGGGCGGCACGAAGCCGGAGCCGAAACTGTCGTTGATGCTCAGGGTGGCGGCGACCAGATTGCCGAGCCGGTCGATGACGGAGAAATGGCTGGTGTTGTCGCCCTGCCGGGCCGGCTCCGGTACCGTACCCAGAGCCGCGCTGGGCAAAACGCGGTCGGGCCGGATGGCGACGCGCAGCCCTGCGGCGTAGTCCGCACTCAACAACCGGCTCAGCGGCATCTTCACGAAAGACGGATCGCCCAGATAAAGGTCGCGATCGCGGTAGGCGCGGCGCTCGGCTTCGATCACCAGATGCTTGCGCGTCGACGCATCCATGCGGGCGAGATCGTAACCGGACAATATGTTCAGGGCTTCCAGCAGGACCGTGCCACCGCTGGATGGCGGGGCAGCGCTGGTGATCCGGATGCCACGGTACATGCCCCGCACCGGCGCCCGCTCCACCGCGCGATAGCCCGCCAGGTCGCCGGCCCGCCAGATACCGCCGGCATCCTTCACTCCTTGTACCAGAAGCCGCGCCGTCGTTCCGCCATAGAATCCGGCATGGCCGAACCGCGCGATCCGCCTGAGGGTCTGGGCCAAATCTTTCTGAACCAGATGAAATCCGGGCTGGGGCGCCATCCCCTGATCCAGGAAAATGGCACGTGCGGCGGGTGATTGCCGTAAGGCCGATTCGCGGTCTTTCGCCGCTTTCGCGTAGCGCTGGCCCACGGCGAAACCGTTTTCGGCATGGCGGATGGCGGGCGCCAGGGACTTGGCCAGAGGCAGGCGCCCGTAGTCCTCGGACAGCCGCACCAGCGCCGCGGGCAAGCCCGGAATCCCGGCTGACAGCGCGCCGTCCAGCGAGGCGCGTGGGCGGGGCTCGCCGCGGACATCCAGGTATATGTCGGGCCGGGCGGCAAGCGGGGCGGTCTCCCGTCCGTCCAGCATCACGGTCTTGCCGTCGGCCGCCCGGCGCAGCAGCCAGAATCCGCCCCCGCCCATCCCGGAGCTTTGCGGCTCCACCACCGCTAGTGTTGCGGAGATCGCGATCGCGGCGTCGAACGCATTGCCGCCCTGATCCAGGATTTCGAACCCGGCCTGCGTGGCCAGGGGATGGGCGCTGGCGATGGCGGCATGGCCGGGTCCGCCGGCCGCCTGGGCGGTGCAAACCGCGGCCGCGAGCAGCAGGCATCGAGCGAAAGCCGAGGCGACGGGCCGCCAGCCGGGAAAGTCCCACCCCCCTCCGTGGTGGATCGCAGCGAAGCGTCTCACGGTAAGCCTTACGTCGGATGGCATACTCCCGCCCCGGTTCACCGTCAGCCGCCGGTTCCGGATCACGTATCCCCCGCCGTTTGCGCCCAGCCGGGGAGCGTATCGGTACCGGCCGGGCAATTCGTCCCGCTGGGATCCGGTTCCTGGATCACGACGCCTCCCGGCCTTCTTTTCAGTTTCCCCGCAAGCCGGCTGTACACCAGAATGGCGCCGGAATCGACGACGGTCGTACCGGTATAGCTGGCATCACAGGCCAGCACGACCTTGCCTTTCTTGACGATCAAACCACCGCTGCCGGAAACCGGCCCGTTGAAGACCACGGCCCCCGGCGGCTTGCCTGGAACCGAAATTTCCGTCTTTCCTTGCAGGACGACCGGCAGATTGGTGTTGAAGCCATTCGGGAACGGGAACTGGCCCTGCGCGGAGATTTGCGGAGACAAACGGGCGGAAACGCCCGCCGCCGCCCCATTGAGTTGCAGCCCCACATAACCGCCAGTACCGTCATACAGAAAATTGAAGGCATTGAGCGCACGGACGCCGGTATTGACGAACGCACCACTCATCCAGTTCTCCGACCAGCGTCCCGACTGTAGCGGCGACCAGGTCACCGTGGCCGGGGTGACGGGATCCTGTGCATCCGAGACGCTGAAACCGTATCCCACGGCACCCTTCGAATCGAGCAGGGATACCTCCAGAGTGGCGGCCGTCAGATTCCCGGACGACGGGTGCGCCGGCAAGGACAGCAGCATGTCGTCGATGCCGGTATCCAGGACGGCCTGCCCCAGCGGGTAGGCGGTTCCATTCAGCGTGACGGATCCGGTCGGCGCCTGCCAGTCCGGGGGACTGCCGGGAACCTGCTCGAGCCCGGTGGGAATCAGCTTCTGAAAGGCGAAATCCGAGACCGACACACCCGCCTGACCGGCGTTCGCGGTGTTCGCGGCCGTCAGCCCCAGTTGCACCCCCTGCGGCGTGAGGATATAGCCGGCGCGCATCGAACCGCTGCGCATGGCGTCCAGGTTCAGGAATGGATTGAACTGCTGGTTCCAGCGGTCATTGTTCGGAGTGTCGCCGTGGCCGGTCCGGTCGAAGCCGATCCCCATCATGGTGGTGTGCGTCGACGGCTTGGTCACCCCGGGGTCGGTGCAATGATTGGGGAAAATCTCGCCGGCCGGGGCCGCCACGCAGGTCTCGGTCTCCACCACCAGGATCGGCAGCGTGGCCTGAGCAGGCAACGCGGCGCCGGTCTGACCATCGAGAGCATCCGGAAAAGTGATCCGGGTCTCTATCCACCGACCGTTGAGCCGATTCCCGCTGCTCCAGTAAAAGATATGGCCGGGTCTGCCTTTCGTCGGAAAATCCGGTGGCAACAGATCGCGGCTGACAGCGATACCGCGCGAGCCGGTATCGAGCTGGAAGCTTAGGGTATTCCCCCCTATCGTCGCGTTCATTCTCAACTCCGCCGGCATGCCGGCCGATCCGAAGGGGACGGGAGCAGCATAAGGAACGGTGAACGATTGGGTGTAACCGTCGTAAAGATTCCAGGTCAGCGGGGCCGCCTGACCGACGGCCCAAAGCGCCGACATGACGAAAGCCAAAACCGATGCCGATAAAGGTCTCATCAATCAATCCTCGGGAACCGATGGTTACTCCTGGACAACCGGCTAGGTCACCGCGCCGACACCGCGGGGTTGAATCCGGACACGAACCCAAGCCCCCGCAGGATAGGCTCACTGGATGTCTATCTCTTCACTGGCCGGAATCCCACCACGCCATGCTCCACATCGAACATGACGTCATAGTAGGTATACAACATCAACCCGGTATTCATATATCCCGACCAAGTCGGCCCGCCATCGTTTCCGCGCACGCTGGCAGAAACCTGGTTGACAGTCGCCTTCTGCCCGGTGAGAAGATAAAAATCGAGATCGTGGCCACCCGGAACCATCGTCGCCGCGCTGATCGTCAGACGCACTTTCGGTTTGAAATCTCCGGTATAGGGTACAGTGCTACCCTCCGGGTTGCGAAGAAACCGAGAGTCGACATACAAATCATCGTTTTGCCAAATGGTCGTCGCGGGCGCGCCGGTGTCGAGGGTCAAGCCAACGTTCGAAAACGCTTGGCCATTGCCATCGCTGGACTTGCCATACTCCCATGACAGATTCGCATAGGTGATCTGCTCGCTCCATGTCGGCATGTCGCCGACCGGAAAATTCGGATACGGCGGACAAGCAGAAGAAGGGGCCTCCGGCGCCCCACCCGCATCCACACAGGTCGGATTCATCGGCAACTGCGTGGTGAAGGTGGCCAGCTCCTCATCGGCAATGCCGATCGTCAATGTCGGTTTGGATTTTCCCAGCGGACCCACATGGACGATAAAACCGTTGGTCAGGCCGGTTTGCGGCAACTGAGGGAGGACGGAATAGACGCCGGCGGACTTATCGGCCGTCATTATAGGGAAAAGCGCCGCACCGAAGTCACCATAGAAATGCCCGAACAAGGGCGGCTTACCGGTCGCCAAGGCCTTATACCAGGCCTTGACCTTCTTCGGCTTTTTCTTGTCCGCGAAGGCTGTAATCTGGGCGACGCCGACCGGAGCCGCGGATTCACACTGTTTGGCGAATCCGGATCCCTGGGGTCTATACAGCGCCACCATAGTATCCACCAGATTGGCCGTGTACTCATTGCCAGACGTATAGGCTATCGAAAGCGCATCGGTCTGGACAGTTTCGTAATTTCCCCACCACTGCTCTTTATTTTTCGGTGGCGTAGGCGTATACGCCGCCCAGAATCCCGGACCGCCGGTATCGAATTCGTACAACTGGGGCGCGCCGCCGCCGAGCCCGACATGGATGCCGAGCTTATACTCCGGGGGTTTTCCAGAACCGGCATTGATGTCGATGAGCTTCAACGGTACGACGCAAGGCGCGTCCGCTTGGGCGACCTGTGCCGCCAGCAGGCCAGCGCTCACGATCAGCAATGAACAAAGGTTTTTCGAATTTGCATTATCGGCCATTCTCATATCTCCTTATGAACTCAAATAAAAACAGACATTCACATATCGGAGAGCCTGCTGTGCCTCCTGGCTTCCGGCATATATTCATCGATGAAAAGATCGTTTCACCGCCCAAACCGTCTTCCGGGTGGATTGCGATACCAACGAGTTTATTCTCGACGTAACGGACGAAAGGCCGCGCCCTCATCGGCTCGTATGGACATGGTTGATTATTGAAAGTTCTGCTTTTTTGTGCCGTTTAATTACTGCATAAATTGCGCCATTCCCCGACTCGAGAATGCGAACGCGATGGCAATGAGCCAAATCAGGGCATGCAAGGCAATGATCGCTCTGAAAACGACCTGGAACCGCGGCTTCCTGAGCTTGTGCCGATATTCCCGCTGGGCGATCAGGGCACCCGGCCAGCCGCCGAACAGGGCGAAGAGATGCAGGTAGGTTTCAGGCACGCGCCAGTGCCCGGTGATCGAGGAACGCTTGTCCAGACCATAGAGGAAAAGCGTGATGGCGCTGATGAACACGTACATCAGGAGAGGAACGGGGTTGCCGACGCTCCACAGCAGCCAGGTCGACAACAGGAAGGGCAGGCCGATGACGCCATTGACGTAGGGCGAGCGTTCCAGGGGTTTGACCTTGACGGGACCGAAACGCGGCATGGCGTACTTGACCCCCTCGATTGCCGCATGCCGCAGCCGCTCCCGACCGTCGGCCTCGGTCTCGATGCGGTAATGCACGATGTCTCCGACCTGGGGCCGGCGGCTCATGCCCTTTTTGAAAGCGCTGATGTGGATGAAGAGATCGTGGTCACCCGCGAAAGGGCGGATGAACCCGAACCCCTTTTCATCCCGCCAGACCACCAGTTCACCGACCTGGAATGGCGATAGCTTCCCCATGTGCGCACCCTGCCCGATTGTTTTCATCATGCGGCCCTCCCCCGTCAGGCCGGAAGCTCATTGTAATCGGTCGAGCAGGAGAAAAATCAGCGCGGCACTTCCCGGTTGATCATCCAGTAGACGACGGGGACGACCCACAGGGTGAACAGGGTGGAAGCGAAGATGCCGAAGATGAAACTCCAAGCCAAGCCGGAGAAGATCGGATCCAGCGTGATGACGAAGGAGCCGAACATGGCGGCTCCGGCGGTGAGGAAGATCGGTCTGAGGCGAGTGGCGCCGGCTTCGACCAGCGCATCGAACAGAGGCGTGCCCCGCTCCCGGAGGCGTTCGATGAAGTCGATGAGAATGATGGAATTGCGCACCACGATGCCGGCCAGGGCGATCATGCCGATCATGCCGGTGGCGGTGAACAGGATGGGATTGTCGTAGCCGGCCACTGGCGAAGTGAACAGCAGGTTCAACAGCCAGAATCCCGGCATGATGCCGATGATGGTCAGCGGAATCGCCACCATGATGACCAGCGGCATGCCGAGCGAACCGGTCTGGGCCACCAGCAGTACGTAGATCATGACCAGCGCGGCGCCGAACGCCAGCCCAAGGTCGCGGAACACGTCGACGGTGATCTTCCATTCCCCTTCCCCGGCCAGGTCGACCTTGTAGCCCGCAGGCAGCGGCTTGGCCTCCTCGATGTCGCCCCAGTCCAGCACCGCTTCGACCGGCGTGCGGCCCGCCATTTCGGCGGTGACGTAATTCAGCCGGAGCAGATTCTTGTGGTAGATGGTGCGGTCGGCCTGGTCCTCGACCAAAGTACCGAGTTCGCCCAGCGGCACCAGGCGGCCGTCCGCTCCCCTCACCCCGAGCGTCATGAGTTCGGCCAGGGACGAGCGCTCGGCGCGCGGCAGGCGGAGCACGATCTCGAGCGGCTCCCGTTCCCCCTGCACATGCACGGTGCCGACGGAACGCCCGGCCGTCGCGGCCTCCAAGGCTTCGGCCAACGCCGCCACGCTGAGGCCGTTGAGCGCCGCTTTGTCGCGATCGACCCGGTAGCGGATCAGGGTCTTGGGCTCGTCCACCAGGTCGTCGACATCGACCATGCCGGCGATGCCCGCGACATCGTCCCGCACCCGTTCGGTCACCCGGTCCAGCTCGGCGGGCTCGGCATCCAGCGGGCCGTAGACTTCGGCGACGAAAGTAGAGAGCACCGGTGGCCCGGGCGGGGTTTCCACGATCTTGGCCTTGGCTCCGAAGCGCGCGGCGATGCGCTCCACCTCCGGGCGTATCCGCAGCGCGATCTCGTGCGACTGCTGCTCACGCCGCTCCTTCGGCAGCAGACTGATGCGGATTTCGCCGACGTAGCCGCCGCGGCGCAGGTAGTAATGGCGCACCATGCCGTTGAAATCCATGGGCGAGGCCAGACCCACATAAGTTTCGAAATCGGTGATTTCGTTGACCCGCGCCAGGTATTCGCCCAGCGCCCGCGCCACCGCATCGGTGCGTTCGAGGCTGGCATCGCGGGGCATGTCGATCACCAGCTGCAGTTCGTTCTTGTTGTCGAACGGCAGCAGCTTCAGCGGCACCACCCGGGTCACGGCGAGCAGGCTCGACGCCACCAGGGCGCCGACCATCAGCCAGATGAACAACTTGGCGCGTCCGGGCTGCAACACCAAGGCGCCGAGGGTGCGGCGATAGAACCTGTAAATGGGGCTGTCCTGCAAGGCATACGCGGCCCCGCCCGTGCCGTATTCGCTCTTCAGCAGGTAATAGCTGGCCCAGGGGGTGACGGTGAAGGCGACCAGCAGCGACATCAGCATGGCGACCGGCACGTTGAAGGCCATCGGCGCCATGTAGGGCCCCATCATGCCGGTGATGAAGAACATCGGCAGGAACGAGACGATGACGGTGAAGGTCGCGAAGATGGTCGGCGGCCGGACTTCGTCGACGGCGGTGATAGCGGCCTCCAGGGGCGGTTCGCGCCGCAGCTTGAAATGGCGGTAGATGTTCTCGACGTCGACGATGGGATCGTCCACCAGAAGCCCCAGGGAGAGGATCAGGGCGAACAGGGTGACGCGGTTGATGGTGTAGCCGAACACGAGGTCGAACAGCAGGGTGATACCCAGCGTCATCGGAACCGCCAGCGCCACGATGAAGGCCTCCTTCGGCCCCAGGGCGAAGGCCAGCAGCACGATGATGGTGACGATGGCGATGAAGAGATGCTTCACCAGCTCATTGACCTTGTGATTCGCGGTCTCACCATAATCGCGCGAAATCGTCACGGTCACGTCTTCCGGGATGAGGGTGCCGTAAAGACCCTTCACCTCCTCGATGACCCGCTCGCTCACGCTGACCGCGTTGGCGCCACGGCGCTTGGCGACCGCGAGGGTCACGGCCTGGCGCTCCTCGCCGGGGCGGGCGGCGGCGGTTTGGCCGACCGACCGGCTGTCCGCTGCTGCGGCGCCGAAGCCGATGCGGGTATAGCTCTCGACCTCGGCCGGCCCGTCGATCACCTCTGCCACCTCGCGCAGGCGCACCACCCTGCCGTCACGGTGACCGACGGCGGTGTCCGCGACCTCGGCGGCGGAAGCGTAATGCGGGCCGGCTTCCAGGTCGACGCGGCGATCGGCGCGGTCGAAGCTCCCGGCTTCCAGCTTGACGTTGGCGTCCCGTAACGCCTGCATCAAGCCGCCGATGTCCAGACCGTGGGCCGCCAGCCGCGCCGGATCCGGATGGATCCGCACCGTCCGCCGCTGACCGCCGACCACGTAGATGCGGCCGGTATCCTCCCGGGAAGACAGCTTGTCCTTCATCTCGTCGGCCAGACGCCGCAGCGTCGCCGCATCGTACAACGGATTGGACGAAGACAGGGTGAAGGTGAGGATGGGGACGTCATCTATCTCCACCGGCTTGACCAGCCAGGACTCGACGATGGAAGGAATGGCGTCCTTGTTCGACATCAGCTTGCTCCAAACCTTGAGCAGGCTGTCCTCGCGGTCTTCACCGACGTAAAAGCGCACCGTCACCATGGCTTCGCCGGCGCGGGAGGCAGAATAGACGTACTCCACCCCGTCGATCTCCCGCAGCCGGCTCTCCAACGGCGTCGCCACCAGCTTCTCGACCTCCTCGGCCGAGGCCCCCGGCGCCCTGACGAAGACGTCCGCCACCGGCACCACGATCTGCGGCTCCTCTTCCCGAGGCGTCAGCAACAAGGCCGCCGCCCCGAGCATGAAGGAGGCGATGAGGAAGACCAGGGACAGCTTGGAGGTAATGAAAATGCGGACGATCGCCGCCGTCAGGCCCCGTTCGTCGTTGGGTTTGGCCATGCGGGTTCTCCGGAATGGTCAGGGGCTCGGAATCTGGACGGTGTCACCCGGCTCCAGCCCCGCCAGGACTTCGAGCTGGCCATCGTGGAACCGACCGGTACGGATGTGGCGCAATACGGAACGGTCCTTTTCGACGAGGCGCACGCTCTCGATCTGGCCGATGCGCGTCACGGCGGCCGCGGGAATCAGCAGCACCTCACGCTGGCCGCAAGGCAGTTCCACACTGACATAGGCGCCCGGCTGCCAGGTCGCGGCATCGGGCAGGCGCGCCTTGAACCAGACCGTACGGGTGGCCGGATCGGCGGCGGGGGCGACTTCGTCCACCTCGACCGGATAGACCTGCTCGGGCGAGCCGCCCCGTGCCGTCAACGGGGCTCCGGCCCGCAGCGCCCCCGCGCAGCGCTCGGCGACCGCGCCCTCGATCCGCAGCCTGCCGCTTTCCTGCACCGTCAGCACCGGCATGCCGGGCATGGCGGTGTCGCCCCGGTCGAGTTCGCGCGACACCACCGTGCCATCCACCGGCGACTTCAGTTCGGTCTCGCCGAACAGCGAACCGGCCTCGGCGATGGCATCCTGCGCCGCCTTCACCTGGGCGTTCGCGGCGCGGGCGGCGGCCTGGGCCGTTTCCAGGGTCTGGCGGGTGGCCGCTTCCTTGGCATAGAGGCTTTCGCTGCGGATCAGCTCGGCGCGGGCCCGCACCGCTTCGGCTTCGGCCGCGGCAAGCTGCGCCCTGGCCTGGCCGAGCCGGGCACCCAGCTCCTTGGCTTCCAGCCGCGCCAGGACTTCGCCCCGCTGCACCCGGTCACCCACCCTGCGGGTGATCTCGGTGATGCGTCCCGCGACCTTGGGCGAGATGCGGGCGACGACCCGGGCGGACACGGTGGCGGGCCAGGCGGACGTCTCCGCGATGGTCCGCGGCGCCAGTGTGTACGTCTGCCCCCTCACCGGTTCGGCCTGCTCCTCGGCCCGTAGCCCCGGCGCCGCCTTGCCGACGAAGCCGCCCTCCATCCAGACCAGCATCAGGACCAGGGCCGAGACGGCCATGGCGGCATACGACAGTGTATTGCGGGAGTTCGAACCGTGCGCTTGAGCGTGCATTGCTTTGTTCCTTCTATCTCTATCTAGCGCCAGAAACCCGAAGCCTTCTTCAGATTCGCCTCCGCGACCTCCACGGCATAGCGGGCGGCGATGGCGCGGGTCTGGGCCTGGGCGCGGTCGGCCTCGGCTTCGAGATAACGCGTCACCGTCGCCGCGCCTTCCCGGTATTGTTCGTGCACCAGCCGCAGCGCTTCCTCCGCCGACTTGGCGCCGGCTTCCGCCGCGTCCTTGCGCGACAAGGCTTCCTCGAGCTGCAAATAGGCCTTGCGTACTTCCTCTTCGATTTCCAGCCGGGTGCGCGTTTCCAGCGCCTGGGCTTCGGCCAGTCGCTTCTCGGCGGCGGAAATCCGGGCCGTGACCGCGCCGCCTGCGTAGAGGTCGAGTTCGGCGCTGACACCCAGCGTGACGTTGCCCTGCTCCGTGGAGAAACCCGGCGTCCGACTGTTCTGACCGTAGGCTGCAAAGGCGTTGACCCTGGGCAGCCGTGCGCCCCGTTCCATGTCGAGCTCGTGCTGACGCAGGGTGACCTGGCTGGTGGCCGCCTGCATTTCCGGCCGCTGCGACAGCGCCTGGGCCAGCACTTTTTCCATCCTCTCCCGGCCTGCGGCACCGTTGGCGGCCGGCTCCACCGCCTCCAGGCTGGCCACCGTTTCGCCACCGAGCAGGGTTTTGATGGCGGCGCGGGCGAGTTCGACCGAGTTCAGCGCGTGGGTTTCGTTTTCGCGGGACTGCGCCAGCCGAACCTCCAGGGAGAGCACGTCGGACTTGAGGCTGGAACCGGCCTGATGGCGGTGACGCGTGTGTTCGAGTTCGCTGGTGACCGCTTCCACCGATTTCTTCGAGACCTCGACCTGGCGCGGGGCCTCGAGCAACGCGTAATAGGCCGCGGTCACCGCCGCCGCCAACTGGTTGCGCAGAGCCGAGTGCTCCAGTTCCGCCACTTCGACGCCCAGTTCGGCCGCCTTCTTGCGGTAGTAGTCCTGGCCGCCGCGGAAGATCGACCAGGTGGTGAACACCTCCGGGCGGAAGTTCTCGACATAGCCCGGATGGTTGATGTTCATGCCGAAATTGAAGCGGCGCTGGGCTACGACATAGGAGAACGCCAAGGCGGGGTTGTCCGAATAGTCATAACCGACGCGCGCGGTGAGACGGGGATAGAACGCCGCGGTGGCTTCCTCGACGCTGGCCTGGGCCTGGCCCAGCCGGGCCTCGGCGGCATGGATGTCGGGATTCCTTTCCCAGGCGAGCTCGATGGCTTGCTGCAAGGTCAGCCGGGCACCGCCCGAGGTAGCGGGAAACACCGGCGGACTCCCCAGTACCCATGCCAAGAAGACCGGAGAAAACCACATCCGGAAACGGGCAGACCTGATTTCTGTCGAATTCATGGGCGCGACGCTGCGTGTCGATGTCGACGGTTCCCGGCGGGAAACTCCTTGAATGAATGATAGCCAGTTCCACCGCGTGGAACTACCGGCCCCCTTGCCCGATCCGGGCTTGCCTTGAATTTTAGCATTTGCTAATATTCTCGACAAGCGGTCGGTATACGAGCAGAATTTTCAACCGATCGTCGACAGCGTTGCCCAACAACACCATCAAGTACGCAGAAGGACTGCGCGGGAGGAAAAACGCAATGGCTCGAATCGTCATACTCGGCGCCGGCATCGGCGGTATCCCCATGGCCCTGGAAATGAAGCACCTCGCCCGCAAAAAACAGGACGAGGTGGTGCTCATCTCCGACAGCCCCACTTTCCACTTCGTCCCCTCCAATCCCTGGGTCGCGGTCGGTTGGCGTAAACCGGAGGACATCAAGGTCGAACTCGCCCCCATGCTGAAGAAGCGCAAGATCGAGTTCATCCAGCAGAAAGCGACCAAGGTCGATCCGGCCAACAACCGCATCGAACTCGCCGACGGCAGCTCCGTGAACTACGATTTCCTGGTCATCGCCACAGGCCCCCGCCTCGCATTCGACGAAGTGCCGGGCTTCGGCCCGCATGGCCACACCCAGTCGGTGTGCCACGTCGATCACGCCGCCGAAGCCATGGAATTCTGGGACGGCTTCGTCAAGGACCCCGGTCCGGTCGTGGTCGGCTCGGTGCAGGGCGCCTCCTGCTTCGGCCCGGCCTACGAATACGCCTTCATCGCCGACACCGACCTGCGCCGCCGCAAGATCCGCGACAAGGTGCCCATGACCTTCGTCACCTCCGAACCCTACATCGGCCATCTCGGCCTGGGCGGGGTGGGCGACTCCAAGGGACTCCTGGAAAGCGAGTTGCGCGACCGCCACATCAAGTGGATCACCAACGCCAAGGTCGACAAGATCGAGGCCGGCAAGATGTTCGTCACCGAAGTCGACGACGACGGCAAGGAAAAAAAGAAGCACGAACTGCCGTTCAAGCACTGCATGATGATTCCGGCCTTCACCGGCGTCGACGCGGTGCGCGGCATCGAGGGGCTGGTGAACCCACGCGGCTTCGTCATCGTCGACGAATATCAGCGCAACCCCACGTTCAAGAACGTTTACTCGGTCGGCGTCTGCATCGCCATTCCGCCGCTGGAGCAGACGCCGGTACCCACCGGTGTACCCAAGACCGGTTACATGATCGAGTCCATGGTCACCGCCACCGCACACAACATCCGCGAGCAACTCGACGGCAAGGAGCCCAGCTTCAAAGGCACATGGGCCGCACTGTGTCTGGCCGACATGGGCGACACCGGCGCCGCCTTCATCGCCCAGCCGCAGATCCCGCCGCGCAACGTCACCTGGGCCAAGAAAGGACGTTGGGTGCACCTGGCCAAGATCGCCTTCGAGAAGTACTTCCTCCGCAAGGTGAGGAAGGGCATCAGCGAGCCCATCTACGAGCGCCTGGGCCTCAAGGCCCTGGGTATCGTCCGCCTGAAGAACTGAGCCTTTCCGTCCCCGGCGCCCGTCCGGGCGGGCGCCCCCTCCCGAATCCCCGCCCATGACCAACCACGAATTCCTTCCGCTCTCCATCGCCATCCTCACGGTTTCGGATACCCGCACCGAAGACGACGACAGCTCCGGCAGGGTACTGGTCGGACGCCTCACCGAGGCCGGTCACCGGCTGGCCGAGAAATGCATCGTGCCGGATGACATCTACCGCATCCGGGCGGTGGTCTCCCGGTGGATCGCCGATCCCGACATACAGGTCGTCATCAGCACCGGCGGCACCGGCGTGACCGGCCGGGACGGCACCCCCGAAGCCGTATCGGTGCTGTTCGACAAGACCCTGGACGGCTTCGGCGAAGTGTTCCGCGCCATCTCCTATCAGGAAATCGGCACCTCCACCATCCAGTCGAGGGCCATCGCCGGCGTCGCCAACGGCACCTACGTCTTCGCTCTCCCCGGCTCCTCCGGCGCCTGCCGCACGGCGTGGGACAAGCTCATCCGCCAGCAGCTCGACCTCCGCACCCGCCCCTGCAACCTTGCCGAACTGATACCGCGGCTGGGGGAAAAATAGGCGAGAAACCGGGCATCCGGTCTCCTCACCGTCGGACCCATTCCCGGCAAATCGACGCGGACGATCGCAGTGGCTTAGACTGAACTCCCGGACACGGGCCGCGCCCGGCTTGCCGGCCGAGGAGTCGGTAAGGCGTCCGGGACCACCGCTTACCGCCGAGAGCCAAGCCCATGAAATCCGCCGAGCGCCTGTTTCCCGCCGTCAGGCCGAGAATCGCGGACACCTGCACGGTGCTGAAACTGCTGGTCCTGGTGCTGGTGCGCGAGTACCGCGAAGGGGGGATCAGGCATCGGGCGATGAGCCTGGTCTATACCAGCCTGCTCTCCTTGGCGCCGCTGCTGGCGGTGAGCTTCTCGGTGCTCAAGGCGTTCGGCGTACACAACGAGATCCAGCCGCTGCTCCTCGAAATGCTGGCGCCCCTGGGCGAAAAGGCAAGAGAGGTCACCGATAACGTCATCGGCTTCGTCGGCAACATCCAGGTGGGCGTTCTGGGCTTCGTCGGCTTTCTGATGCTGTTCTACACCGTGGTGTCGCTGCTGGAGCAGATCGAGGACAGCTTCAATCACATCTGGCGGGTGTCCAGGACGCGCCCGCTCTACCGCCAGTTCAGCGACTACCTCAGCATCGTCCTGATCGGCCCGGTACTGCTGTTTTCCGCGATCGGCATCGCGGCCTCGATGAGCAGCATGGAAATCGTACGGCGGCTGATCGCCCTGGAGCCCTTCGGCACGGCCTACTATCTGGCCGGCATCGTCCTGCCCTATGTGCTGATCGTCGCCGCCTTCGCCTTCGCCTATTCGTTCATACCCAACACCGCAGTGAAATGGCGGCCTGCGCTGGCGGGGGGGCTGTTCGCCGGCCTGAGCTGGAAGGCGACGGGCTTCCTGTTCGCCGAATTCACGGTCAATTCCGCCCATTACAGCGCCATCTATTCCGGCTTTGCCGTCATCCTCCTGTCCATGATCTGGCTGTACCTCAGTTGGCTCATCCTGCTGCTGGGCAGCGTCGTCTCCTTCCATGTCCAGTTTCCCCGCTATCTCGGCTACGGCGGACGGCGGCCCCACCTGAGTCCGCAGTCCCAGGAGCGCCTCGCCCTGCTGCTCATGATCCTGATCGGACGGAGCCATGCGCGCGGCGAAGCCGCCGCCTGCACGCTGCCCGGCCTGGCGGATCAGGTGAACCTGCCTTGGGAAGCCGTGGCGGACCCGCTGGAATGCCTGAAACGGCACGGCCTGCTGTTGAGCCTGAACGGCGAGCGGAAAGCTTACGTTCTCGCACGGGACACCGATGCGATCCTGTTGAGCGAAGTGGTGGAGGCGGTTCGAACCGCGGGCGACCAGCCGGCCCTGACTCTTCAAGACGAACCCGACGCCGTCCGGGAAATCCTGGCCGCCATCGACCGCAGCCCGGAAACGACTCTGGGAAACCGCAGCTTGCGGGACGTCGTCCGGATGAGCGGATAGCACGTCCCGTCTCCGCTTTTCCCGGCTACCGGAGCGGCAGGAATACGTCGGTGACCGCTTCGCTCTCCGCGACGTCCGGAAAGAATTCGATCCGCTGCACATACACCGGAAAATCCCGCAACGCCTCGCCGCTTTGCGGAAGCCATTCCGAATAGAGATACCGCACCGTTTCCGGCAGGGCATCGTCGGAACCGACATGCCGCAGCACGGCACAGCGGCCGCCCGGAACCGTCTTCTCAACGACGCCGAATTCGTTCTCCGCCACCTCCCGCCCGGTCGCGGCGCACAGGTCCGACCGGAAGTCGGCTGGCGCCACGACCGCCGGGTCGTCGTAAAGAACGTTGAACGTGGCGCTGATTCGAGGCGGCAGACCGTTCTGCCTGCGCCAGGCGATGAAACTCCGTATGGAATCGCCGATCAGGCTCGGATCGCCGCGATGCTCGAGAACGGCGACTCTCGTGTCATCGACGTCGATGATCCTGATCTGTCCGGCGGGCCTTGCAGACGGCATGTGAAGACTCCTCAGTTGGTTCAAAGGTTGGTAGGTCGCATGCCAAGGAACCCACCGCGGCTGCCGCCTGAACCCGGACGGCGATTGCCCGATACTCTTCTTGAACGCCCTCGCGAACGACTCCGGCCTTTCGTAGCCGCCGGCCAATGCGATGTCGATGATCGGGCGGTGGCTGCGGAATGCGAGTTGATAGGCGGCGCGCTTCAAGCGGCGGAGCTGGACGTATTGGTACACCCCGATGCCGAAAAGAGCGGCGAACTGCCGCTGAAAATGATATTTCGAGCAGGCGGCGACGCCGCAGAGCCTGTCCAGCGTGAGATCGCCGTCCAGGTTCGCGTCGACATACTCGAGCACCTTGCGGAATCTGGCGCGGTATCTGTCCGAGCTTGTTGCACTCAACGAAATATCTCCCTGGCGACCGTTAGCTTAGCGCCTTGAATTCAATAATGCCTGACAGAAATTGCTGAATCGGTGGAGCCACGTTTTGGCGCACAACGTATTTGGGTCCTGAACAAGGACAACGACACGGTGAGCAAGCTCCGATCCGGGCTTGGCCATCCCCGAGGCGGCCTTGTGAGAGAGGTGCGCGGGAAGACCTGAAGCTGTGTTGCGCGAAATCCCGTGCCAGCGAGTGATATGGTGTGGCCACAATTGTGAGGCCAGATTCCACGATATTGTTTTAATTGAATATTTATTGATGGCCTGAATGATGCTCTGCTGCCGGAGGGTATCTTCGTTCGCCATCGGCGAACGATGCAATAAGACCAAGAACACCACCGGAGGAGCCATGAATAACTCACGCCGACCCCAGTCGTTCACATCGAGTCGAAATCCGTTTCTTGCCTGTCTGTCGATATGTTTTGCCCTGGCGCTTGCGCCGGAATCGGTGCTGGCGGCAGCCAAACTGAAGATCGCCAAGGCGTCATGGTCGGAGAAGACGGGAGTTCTGACCGTCAAGGGCAGCCTCAAAAACTCTGCAGGGCCGGTCGAAATCTATGACATCAACGGTCGCCGCTTGGTTGCGATCGGCGACAGCAGACAGGGAGGCGCCTTCGGAGCCAGCATAAGCCGTGACGCGCTTGCCGCGGTGCCCTGCGCGGTACGGGTCCAGTCCGGCGACGGCGAGGCCATCAAGGCGGTGAAGGGGGCACCCAAGTCCTGCAGCGGCGTTCCGACCTGCAGCATCGTCAGTCCGGTCGACGGCACAGCCCTTCAGATGGGCGTGGAAACCCACTTTGAAGCCAACGCCACGGCCAGGGATCCGGCTGCCTTGCCGCTCAAGTACGAGTGGGATTTCGGCGGCGGCGCCATGGGCTTCCCTGCCGGCACACTGGTCCAATCCGGCTCGGTCGGCGAACACGCGACTTTTGTCCGCGATCATGGCATTTATCGGGTCCGCTTCGTAGTGACCGACGCATTGGGGCACCGATGCGAAGATTCGATAGCCGTCAGCGTCGGCCAGGCGCCGACCGCTCCGCCGGCAGTGGCGTCCCTCGCGGCGGCCTCGGTGCAGGCAGCCCCCAAATTTGGCAGCGAGCTGGAGGGCAAGGCCGGCGATGTCGTGGTCCTCCCTTTCGCCCACAGCGCGGCGATGGGGCAGGGCGTCGTAAACCTGGATGCGGGCAACCCCTGGCCCGGTTTCTTCCATCTGAATGCCATCGCGTACACCAAGGCGCGCCAGCCCTTGAACGTCGATGCGGACGCCTATGAACTCTTCTATTCGGCTGCGGTGAATCCCGCCGATCCCGTCGGGGCCGATTCCATCAACAGCACCAGCCGGAACTATCCGGTCGGTTCTTCCTTCAGCCAGGCCCAGATCAGGAAGACCGACATGTGGGAAGCACAGGAAGGCTGGGAGACCACGGCAGGCTACGAGCCGTTCTGGACGGTTGATGAGAACACGCCGACGGTTTCGCCCTTGTGGAAGGACCCGCCCACCATCACCAAGATATTGAACGCTGCCTTTCCCGACATGTGGGGGCAAGGCGCCGACTGGACCTGGTACCTGGCCCGCAATTCGGTGCCGGACGAAGGCTATCTCACCGGCAAGTTCGAGACCAGGATGACCGGCAACCCTGGCGACAAGGATAATTTCAAGGGCGGTCTCATGCCTGGTAAGGACAATCCTTACCAAGCCAATACGCCGCAGGCGTTCCTGACCCGCGAGGCAGATACCCAAGCCTTCCTGGCACTGGGAATACCTTTGACCGATATGGACGACCAGGGCCGCGTCAATCCCTTCCCTGTGATGCGGGTGGAGGTCAGGAGCAAGTCCACCGGACAGACTGCCGCGGCCGCGGACGTCGCGCTCAATACCGCCAAGGACGTGCGCTGCAGCGAATGCCACGTCTATGGTGGCATCGGTGCCGACCCCACCGTCAAACGCTATCTGCGACCGCAGAAAAAGGACGCGTCGGGCAATCCAGTTTTCGACGGCTACGGCAACAAGGTATTGCTGGCCGGAGAACAGAATCCGCGAGTGGAATATTTCCCCGACTACATGAATTCCAACCCGAAGAGCCTAGAAGAAAAGGAGAATGAAGCCTTTTGGAACCAGTACGCGATTCATGCCTTCATGGAGCTGGAAGACCGAACCGGCGCACTCCTGGACGACTGGGACCCCGATGCTGATGGCATCGCCGGTGAAGGGAACAGTCATCCCTGGGAGAACGGCCTGCGCTACATCAAGCAGTTCAAGGTGCCCGAACCCTGCCAATGGTGCCACCAATCCGCCTATCTGAACGAATGCGGCTACGGCACCACCAACTGGGACGGACTGGAATACGGGCCTTCCGAACACCGCTTCCACGGCCGCATCCAGGTGGACGGCCAGGGCAAGGTGATCCGCGACGCTCAGGGCCGGCCGCTGATGTGGGACGACCAGGGAACGGGCAAGACCAACCCCAACTCGCTGTTCCCGGTCGTGGACAAGCAGGGCAACAAGGTGGCCATGGAGCAGAACTGCCTCAAGTGCCACGTGGGCGCCAGCCAGAAGGGCTATCACGACCCCATGTACAGTGCCGGAATCCAGTGCGCCGACTGCCATGGCGACATGCTGGCCGTGGGCGCCGTGTTTGCCAAGAAAGCCCAGGGCGACCAGCCGAGGAACGCCAAGGGCGAACTGGTCGATCCCACCAAGCTCGACGAACAGGGCAATCCGACGCCTGTGCATCGGGTCGACTACCTCGATCAGCCGAACTGCGGGTCCTGCCATACCGGCAATGGAAGCGAACCCGTGCGCAAACTGGCCTACGATGCCGCCGACCCCGCGGCCACGCCGCTGTTGCCGGAGAATCCGCGGTTCGCCGTCAACAGCGCGAAGATCGCGTTCAACTATCTCGACTGGGACATGAACCGGGTGGACAAGAGCTACGATCTGCCCTTGTTCCGAAAGAGCCTGGACACCCATGGCAAGGTGCCATGCGCGGCCTGTCACGGCTCGACCCATGCCATCTGGCCGATCAAGGAGCCCGGCGCCAACGAGAACGTGACCGCGCTGCAGCTCCAGGGCCACACTGGCACCATCCTCGAGTGCAACGTCTGCCACACGGCGGATTCGTTCGCCAAGAAAGAGGATCTGGATGGCGGCCAGTACAGCGGCGACGCCAAAGCCGGCATCCTCGGCGGGCCGCACGACATGCATCCGGTCAACGACCCGTACTGGTGGAAAGGCGCCCAGGGCGACGGAGCCAACAGCGACGGCACCGCCTACGGCGGCTGGCACAACGACTACGCCAAGCTGCCGGGGATGAAGGGTGAAGACCAGTGCGCGGCCTGCCACGGCAACGACCACAAGGGCACGCGTCTGTCGAAGACGCCGGTGGACCGGGTGTTCGACTTCCGGGGCTTCGACGGCAAGAAGCTGAAGAAGGCCGGGTTCAAGACCAAGGTCGTGAAAGTGGCCGCCGGCACGCCGATCGGCTGCGATACCTGCCACAGTCTCCAGACCAGCTTCAAGGGGGCGCCAGGACACTGAGTTCCGCTCTCGTCAAGAGGCCAAGGATGGCACGCAACGCGGTGGGGTGCGGCGACGCACCTCGCCGTTTTTGATTTTTCGGGGGAAAACCCCCGGCTTAGGCGGGGGACTCGCAAAGTTCGACAAACCCTGGAGTGGGGCTTTGTCCAAATTTGGTTGGTCGTCATTTCCGGCATGGGTTCGCATATGCGCTCTGGCGAGCGCCGGAATCCAGCTCACAGGGACGTGTGAGGTCGCAGCCATCCGTGGCTACTGGAACACGGCAAATCCCTGCCGGGGCGAGGACGTGGCTTTTGCCCGACGGCGGTCAGGCCCCTTGGAGGGGCCAGCCGTGGAAAGCCACCGGCTTTGCCGGTGGATCGTTCCTCGGGTCCGCAATGGAATGCCGTATTTGCGCTGATTTGGTGATCGTCCGCCGTCAGTGGAACCGGGGAGCAGGCTGTATCGCCCGTTTGGAGCGGGCCTACCGGTTTGCTGCCCCGTCGAAGTACTCCATCGCCTTGGCGAAGGCTTTGCGGCCGACCTGTTGACCTATCCTGCGTCCGGCGAAGTCATCGGCCTCGATGTGAATCCCGCCCCACAGTCTGGATTGCCCGGCCTGGTCAGCGGCATCGAAATAACTCGCCCATTGCAGCCGTAGGTCGACGGAAGGTCCGCGCTCGTGGATGAGATAGTTGTCTTTTCGTGCGGCGAACTCCATCAGCCCCCCCGGAAAGTAGGGGCTGCCGGTAAGCGCAGCCAGCACTTCGGCAGCCGCCCGACTGAAAGTGCTGTGGCCCGAAATGTAGCCGGGAAAGGCGGGTGTGACGAAAGTCCTGCGCTGATAAGGCAGCCAAGCGGTGCCCAGGATCCAGTGCACCCCACTGACCTGGGTTTGGGGATCGGTCGGACTGCCAGGCCATGACAGCACGGCGATGTCGCCGATCCTGCCGCCGGTTTCGGCGGAGACCAGTTCCGCATGACGTCCGCCCGGAGCCGTGGTTTCCGGGGTAATGAGCTCGACAAGGCCAGGCTTGAGCGGCAGTCCTTGCGGGCTGTAGGAGGGCAGGAACGGATCGGACGACTGACCCTTCTTGGCCATATAGCGGATCATCGTGATCGGGCGCACGCCGTCGTACTTCCGCTTGGTGCCCCAGCAGGCGATGGCGGCGTCGTGAAGCGCGCCGTTGAGGGCGAAATAGGTCTTCACGTCCCATTCCAGCCGGTCGAGTTCCGGGCCGGCGCCGCCGATACGGTGCGGGAAGCCGGGCGAGTCCGCAACGGCATTGGCAATGGTGTTCCAGTGGCCGGGCGGGGTCTCCGAATGCGGTCCGTCCGCCCAGAATTCGGCAACCACTCGTCCGAAATCGCCTCGCGGGACGACCTGCGGCGGGTAGGGCTGGCCGGTCGCCGGATTGACCCGATGGCCCGTCCCCTCGTTAGAGCCGAGTGGATTGTTGCCCAGGGATGCGGGCGAGATGTCCATCGTCGCCCCATCGTCCGCCGCCAGTTGACTGGCCATCTCGATCACGCGGAGCGCCCCCGCCTTGTATTCGTCGTCTCCCTCGCCACCCAACTGCGGCGGCGGACCGGGATCGTAAAGCGCTTCCGCCGTGGCGGTATCCGGGAGAGCGAAGGGGATCACTCCGCCCCATTGTGATCCGATGAAGGTCTGGACCTTGCCGGGCAACGGAATTCCGTTCTGGGAAACGGTCTTGTCCAGGGCAAGCGGCTGCCAGCGATTGGGATCGAGGTGATAGCCGGTGTCCGAGGGATCGGTGAGGTCTATCCCCGGCAGCTTCACGATCAAGGGCTTGTTCACCGGCGTATAGGTGGGGTCCTGGTAGTTGGCGCCTTCCCCGGCGCCATCCCGGTCGCCGAAGGCGAGCACCGCCGCGGCGATCCGGTTTCCCAGCGCGGCGGGCGTGCTTCCTGCGGTGTCGGTAAAGCCGGGGTCCAGGCCCAGCCTGGCCATGCGGGAGTCGAAGCGGGCCTGCGAGGTCGCAGAGCCCAAGGCAAGTTTTTCCGAGTAGCGCCGAGACAGGATCCGGTAGGCCGCATAGCTGATGGCAATCCGGCGGTCATGCTCGATATCCGCGGATGCGGGATGTTCAGCCGTGAGATAGGGCTTCGACTCGTCGCCATAGGCCGTCCACGCGTCGTACATCGCGAGCGAGAGATGGAAAAGGTTGCGTGCGTGGACGCCGGGACGGGGATTGTCCAGCCGGATGGCGTCCAGGATTTCTTCGTTCCATTGCCGCGCAACCGACCAATGACGCTGCGGACGGCTATCGCAATAGGGTGCCGCCAAATAGTTGCCGCGCTTGCGGCAGTCGGCGGAGAGGCGGTCGGCCCGGTTGATCGCAGCGCAGGCGCTGCAATGTGCCTGAGCGATCAGGCAGGCGCCGGGATCCCCGCCGGGCAGGCTGGCGCAGAGGCCGGGGAAGGCGGTGCGCCCTGCGATCCCTCCACAGTGGCGGGCTATGCTGCTCTCGGCTTTTCGTTCCGCGTCCCGCAGGCGCGGCGAGTCGGCACCGAGGCAGGCCTCCAGATCGGCTGCCGTACTCGCTTGGTTCCGCTTCAGGCGTTTTTGGACGCAGCGGTGATATTCGGCCAGCTCGGTCCTGACGAAGGCGGCGAAAGACCGCGCGAGTGTCAGTTGGCAGCGCGCCGTGGCGTGGTCGCCGCCCGAATCCAGCACATCGGCGAGCTCGGCGCCGAACAGGGCGGTCATGTCGTATGCCTCGGAAAATGCGGCGTTGACGTCCTCCGGATTCGCCGGACCGAATGCCGGCACCTCGCTGCATTCCCGTGCCGCGGCGGCGAGGGTTTTGCCGCGGGCACGCTCGATCGCGGGGTTCCGGGCGCCAAGGCAGGCGCCGATTCCGTCTGCCGCGAGCTTTCCCCCTACCGAGGCTTTGACGCAATGGAGTGCGGCGCGGGCCGCCGCGCCGGCCACACCGGCTCCGGCTTTCTGGAGTGCGGCGACACAGCGCTGCTGGGAGGCCGCCGGCGGTGCGGCCGCGGCAGTCACAGCTTTTTCGGCCAAGAACAAAAGGGTCAAGATGAGTGCTGTGGGGGAAGTCAAAGGACGCATGGGGACGGTCGGATGCGGGGCGGGGATATGATCGTTCAACGTACTCCCGCCAAGCAGGGATTGTGCCGAGCCTTCGGGGGATGCGCGGCCGTATGCCCGGATCGAAGTCCGGGAGAAGTATTCGAAGCGATGCGGCGTGTCACGCATACCGTGCGTGATATGCCGCCCCCCGCATGCTCCGGTGTTCGATCAGCCCGTTCCCTCTCCCCTTCCCCCTTCAGCCGGCATGGACGCCCAAAGATCGGCCAGCGAGAACGCCAGTTCGGCGAAAGGCGGAGCGTGCACCTCGTCGGCTTCCTGCCAGGCGCCTTCCAGCAGCCAATGGCCGTCGAGGAGGCGGAAGACTTCCAGCGTGTGGAGATCCGGCTCCACCAGCCACAGCCATTGCACGCCCTGCGCGGCGTAGATCGGCATCTTGACCACGCGGTCGATGCGCGCGGTGCCGGGGGAGAGCACTTCGCACACCCAATCCGGCGCCAGGGCGAAATAGGCCTCGTCTGGCAGGGCCGGCATCCGCTCGCGCCGCCAGCCGGCCAGGTCGGGCACCAGGATGTGCGGTCCCAGATGCATTTCGGGTTCGTCGAGGATCCACCAGCCGCCGGGACCACCGCGGCCTTGGTCGTAGGGTCCGACCAGTTCACTGCCGACGATCGACGACGCGCGGGCGTGTTTCGGTGCGGAGCGGGGTTGGGTAATGAGTTGGCCGTTCAGGATTTCGCCGATGACGTGCTCGGGCAGTTCGAACAGGTCGCGGTATTCGGCCAAGCGTTCGGCGGGGCGGCTCATGGGAAGACTTCCGGACTGGGTCTATGCCTCTCATCTTCGCGGTTTTCCGCCGGCGGGTCCATATCCTGCGCGGTTGGGCGAGTGATTCCGAACGGGACCAGGATGCGCGCGGTTTCTGCCATCCCGCGTGTCAACTGACGTAACACCCGGTGAAAACCCGGAGCGGCCGTTTTTCCAGCTTGACCTAAGGCCATATCTATCAGTGTGTTAGGTGTTGGCCCGATCTCTGCTTGATCAGGGGACTCGTCCTCTGCGGCAACGCAGGACAGTTCGCCATCGGTAGATTGTGCAAACCATTGCGGATCCAGCGCGCCGACCATGGACATGCATGCAGGCACTATGTGGCAAACCGCTTAGGGGCGCTTCGGCGCCCCGTTTTTTGTCCGGTCGAAACGCGTGGCCCCAAGCGCGGATCTTTCCGCCATTCCCGGCGACAGCCCTCTTCTTGTCCATCGCTTTGGAGTTTCCATGAAATTCGTCGTTTTCCTTATCGCCATGACCACTTCCGCCGCCGGTTTCGCCGGAGCAAAAATACCCGCCGGCCATCCGCCGTTGAACCCGACTGGTGCGAGCGCACAGATGGTGCCCGCTGAATTGGCACAAAAGGCCACGGTGATCGACGTCATCAACGTAGCTCAGTATACCTATCTGGAAGTGAAACAGGACAAGCAATCCCAGTGGATCGCCGCACCGTCGGTCGAGGTCAAGAAAGGCGATGTCGTCCGCTTCGACGGTGGCGTGGAGATGAAGGACTTTCACAGCAAGACGCTGGATCGCACATTTCCGAGCATCGTCTTCGTCAACAGGGTCGTGGTCGGAGAAAAGTGACAGGGGGCGGCTCTGAAATTCGTTTGCGTGTGATTTCCGGGCACCTCGAATTTATGGCACTCACTGAAAATCCCTGGACTTTACCACCAACCCGCCCAGCCATTTTCCGATATCTTCCAGCCGCCCGGCGACGAGGTGCAATACACCCTCTTCCTGCTGCACGGTGCCGGATACCGCGAGGAGATGGGCGCGCAGCAGCGCACGGCGTTGGGCCTGGGCGGTGGCGGGCCAGACGATGAGGTTGATCTGGCCGGTTTCGTCTTCGATCGTGACGAAGGTGGTGCCGTTGGCGGTCATGGGGCGCTGGCGGCAGACCACGAGGCCGGCGACGCGGGCGATGGCGCCGTTCCTCACCTGCCACAGCGCTTCGGCAGTGCGGAAGCCGCGGCGGTCCAGCCGCTCCCGCAGTAGGCTCAAGGGATGGCGGCGCAGGCTGGCGCCGGCGGCGGCGTAATCGGCGATGACGTCCTCGGCTTCGCCCGGTTTCCTCAGCAAGGGCTCGGCTTCGGCGAATTGCGGTTCGGCATAGAGCGGGGTCGGTGCCTCCACCCCGGCGGCCTCCCAGAAGGCGCGATGGCGGTGGCCGCCGAGTCCGTGCAGGGCGTCGGCGGCGGCCAGGGCTTCCAGTTCGCGGCGGTCGAGCCGGGCGCGGGTGGCTAAATCCTGGACACTTTGGAACGGTCCCTGCCGGCGGGCGTCGCTCAGGCGTTGTGCCGCCGCGGACGAGAATCCGTTGACCAGGCGCAGACCGAGGCGGAGGGCGGGATTGCTACCTGTTTGAAGGGCCCTCACCCCAACCCTCTCCCAGAGGGAGAGGGGGTTAGGAATCTCAGTCGGCTCCAGCGTGCAGTCCCAGCCGCTGTGGTTGACGTCGATCGGCCGCACTTCGACGCCGTGGCGGCGGGCGTCCTGGATGAGCTGGGAGGGGCCGTAGAAGCCCATCGGCTGGCTGTTGAGGAGGGCGCAGGCGAAGGCGGCGGGATGGTGGCATTTGAGCCAGGCGGAGACGTAGGCCAGGAGGGCGAAGCTGGCGGAATGCGACTCGGGGAAGCCGTATTCGCCGAAACCCCGGATCTGGCGGTAGATCTGGCGGGCGAAGCGCTCTTCGTAGCCGCGTTCGCGCATCCCGTCCATCAGCTTCTTTTCGAACGGCTCCAGCCCGCCCTTGCGGTGCCATGCGGCCATGGCGCGGCGCAACCGGTCGGCCTCGCCCGGCGTGAATCCGGCGGCGACCATGGCCAGTTGCATCACCTGCTCCTGGAAGATCGGCACGCCCAGCGTCCGCCTCAGCACCTTCTCCACAGCGGGGCTGGGGTAGGACACCGGCTCCAGCCCGGCCCGCCGGGTCAGATAGGGATGCACCATGTCGCCCTGGATCGGTCCGGGCCGGACGATGGCGATCTGGATCACCAGGTCGTAGTAGCTCTGGGGACGGAGCCTCGGCAGCATGCTCATCTGCGCCCGCGATTCCACCTGGAACACGCCGATGCTGTCGGCCCGCTGCAGCATCTCATACACCGCCGGGTCTTCCGGGGGAACGTCGGCCAGCGTGAACGGCCGGCCCCGCCCTTCGCCGACATAGGCCAGCGCCTTGCGGATCGCGGTCAGCATGCCCAAGGAGAGGACGTCGACCTTGAGAAGACCCAGGGATTCCAGGTCGTCCTTGTCCCACTGGATCACGGTGCGCTCGGGCATGGCGGCGTTCTCCACCGGCACCCAGTGCGACAGGTCCTCGGCAGCGATGACGAAGCCGCCCACGTGCTGGGACAGGTGGCGGGGAAACCCCACCAGCATCTGCACCAGGGCCAGCAGACGCCGCACCGCCGGGTTTTCGGACGCGAGGCCGGCTTCGGCCAGGCGCTCCGGCAAGGTCTCCGCGACGCCGTGGCGGTCGAGCACCCGCGCCAGGGTGTCGATCCGCGACGGGGAGAAGCCCAGGGCGCGGGCGACGTCGCGCACCGCGCTCCTCACGCGGTAGGTGATGAGGCTGGCCGCCAGCGCCGCCCGGTGGCGGCCGTACTTGCGGTAGATGTACTGGATGACCTCCTCGCGCCGCTCATGCTCGAAATCCACGTCGATGTCGGGCGGCTCGTTGCGTTCCCGTGAGATGAAACGCTCGAACAGCAGATCGAGCCGGGCCGGGTCGACCTCGGTGATGCCGAGGCAATAGCACACGGCCGAATTCGCCGCCGATCCCCTGCCCTGGCACAGGATGCCGCGGCTGCGGGCGAACCGGACCACGTCGTGCACGGTCAGGAAGAACGGCTCGTAGGCCATGGCGCCGATCAGTTCCAGTTCGTGCTCGACCTGCCGCCGCACCTTGTCCGGCGCGCCCTCCGGCCAGCGTTCGGCCATGCCTTGCCGGGTCAGCTCGCGCAGCCAGGCAATGGCCGTGTAGCCGTCCGGCACCAGCTCGGCCGGGTATTCGTAGCGCAGTTCGTCCAGCGAAAACCGGCAGCGTTCGGCGATGCGCAGCGATTCTTCGAGCAGCGCCCGTGGATAGATCCGCGCCAGGAATTCGATGGGACGCAGATGGCGTTCCCCGTTCGGAAACAGCGCGTAGCCGAGTTCCGCCAGCGGCCGGCCGAGGCGGATGGCGGTCAGGGTGTCCTGCAGCGGCTGGCGCTCGCGGGCATGCATGTGGACGTCGTTGCAGGCGACCAGGGGCAGCCCCAGCCGTTCGCCCAGCGCCTGCAGGACGGAGAGGCGGAGGCCGTCTCCGCCGCTCAGGAACAGCTCGACGCCGATCCAGCAGCGGGCCGGAAACAACCGCGCCAGCCAGACGCCGGTTTCGTCATCGGGCGCGTCTTCCGGCAGCCAGATCGCAATACAATGGTCGAGCGGATGGGTTTCGAGCTGGCCGCGGAGCAGCCGGTATTCCCCTTTCTCCGCCGCCCGCCGCCCCAGGGTGATGAAGGCCGCGAGCTGGCCGTAGCCGCGGCGGTCCATCGCCAGCAGCACCAGCTTGGGACCGTCCTCCAGCCGGAATTCGCTGCCGATGATGAGTTTGAAGCCGAGCGTCTTGGCCTCGGCATGGGCGCGTACCACGCCGGCCAGCGAGCATTCATCGGTGAGCGCCAGCGCCGCATAGCCCAGACGGGCCGCTTCGGCGACCAGCTCCTTGGGATGCGAGGCGCCGCGCAGGAAGCTGAAATTGCTCAAGGCATGCAGTTCAGCGAACACCGCCTCAGCCGAACAGGCCATGCAGGTGCCAGGGACCCGCCGTGCCGGCGTCGCGGTAGACCCACAGCCGCGCCCCGACACCGTCGACCGCCAGGTGATAATCGCGCCGCACCGGCCCGCCGTCCCACCAGCCGGTTTCGATCCGCTCGCACTCGGGCAGGATGCGGATGTCTCGGTCCCTCAGACGCCGGGGCCGGGACAGCAGCCACAGCGGCCGGGGCGACCGCGCCGTCTCGCCGCTTCGGGGAGCGTTGCCGAACTCCGCACGCTCCGGCCGGTGATCGGCGCGAAGCATGGGCCGACGCAAAGCCTGCGGTCCCAGCCGGGCCTGGAGGCGGTCGAGCAGTTCGTCCCAGGACTCCCCGCCAGCCGCCCCGGGCGTGAACAGATCCGCCGTCGGCAGCGTGAACGGCTGGATGTCGGCGCTTTGCAGCAGTACCCCCCGGACGGGGCAGGGCAGCGCTGCCCGATCCAGCCGCTCGCGCAGCAGGGCTGCGAAGTGCCGGGCCGCCCGGCCCGCCCGGCGTGGCCTCAAGCAAACCCGCGTCGGCGCTGCGCGGGCGTGCCGCAGTTCGAGCTCCAGCCCGGCGGCGACGGCATCGCGGCTCCGGAGGAAACCCTCGAATTCCGCCAGCAAAGCCTCGACCAGCGGGAAGACCCGGGTCAGGTCTTCGGTTTCCACCGCCAGTTCCCGCCCGGCACGGAACCGCGGCGGGGCATGGAACCGACCCAGCGGCTGGGGCCGGCTGCCCACGACCTCGTCCAGCCGCCGCAGCAGATCGCTGCCGTAGCGGCGCGCCAAGCCGTCCCGCGGCATGCGCCAGAGATCACGCAGCACCCGCAGGCCGGCACGGGCCAGACGGCCGCTGAGCTTATCGTCGATGCCCAGCGCGGCGATGGACAGGTCGCCCAGCACGGAACGCAGCGCCTCGGTCTCGAGCACCGGCGCGGGGAATCCCGCCCGCGCCAGCAGCCAGGCCGCCATGGGCGTCGGTGCCAGACCGCATTGCACCGCGTGGCCGTCCGCCGCGCAAACCTGCCGCGCTGCTCCGGCCAGCCGCGCCGGTCCGCCGAACAGCCGCAGGCTGCCGCGCACCTCCAGTTGCAGGGTGGCCGGGAAGTCCAGGCTGATCCAGGGAGTGAATCGCAGGCAGCGTTCCGCCAGATGTGAAAGGACGCGCTGCTCGGCCTCCGGATCACGGCTCACCGCCGTCAGCCCGGGACAGAGCGCCTGGGCTTCGGACAAGGCCATGCCGGGGGCGACACCCTGCGCGGCGGCTGCCGCCGAAGCACTGTGCACCCGGAGCCGGCCATCACCGGCTTCGGTGATGGCGACCGGCTCCGGCCCCGTGATCCCCAAAGCCTCCAGCGCAAGCGCGGGAAAACACAGCGCCAGCCAGAGCGGCGCGGTTTCGGCCGCGGAAGCCGCACAGGGCGGTTCCGCCGGAAGAGAGGGAAAAGGGTGGGCGCGGGCCAGTGCCATGGCACCCTCAAAGCATCAACGGGACGCGTGCCCCGCAGAATCCGCCGCGGGCTTTCAGTATCCGCAGTTCCAGTCCGCCCTCGCAGACTCCGAGGCTCAGGCGCAATGCCGCCGTCGTGCCGCCGGCGGCGCCGTCGGTGAACAGCATACCGAGCGCACCGCTTTCCGCCGCCGCCAATTGCAGGCGGCGCCAGACGGAGGGCGGCAGCGTCCGGGGCCAGGCCAGCACCAGCCCGGTCTCGGGATGACGCAACAAAAGCTCCAGCGTCCAGCCCAAATCCCGCCGCCGATCCGCGACCGCCACCACCAGCATCCGGCCGATCTCGACCCCGGCCTGGACCAGCGCCGGCGCGTAGGGCTCGAACGGCGGCGCGACCCACACCAAGCGGCGGCCGTCCCCGGCGATGCGCCGCATCAGCGGCAGCAGCAGCCGCAGTTCGCCGATACCCTGGGCCGGTGTGATGATCTCGGTCAGCGCACCCGCCGGCCAGCCGCTACCCGGCAGCACCGCGTCCAGCGCCGCATGGCCGGTGGGGATGACCGGCGCCCGCCAGGATCCCGGCCGGCGCCCGCGCCAGATCCGGGGGTCGCGGTCCAGCAGCCCGGTCAGCGTCTCCGTCTTCCCGGCCATCAGCCCACCCGGGTACGGATCACGCCGACCACGATGCCTTCGATGCAAAGCGGCTGGCGTTCCGGATCGACGGCGATGACGGAAAACTCGGGATTGGCGGGCTCCAGATAGGCCACGGCGCCTTCCAGCCGCAGACGCTTCACGGTCACCTCGTCATGGAGACGCACCACTACGATCTGGCCGGAGCGGGCTTCCTGCGCCTGCTGCACCACCAGCAGATCGCCGTCGATGATGCCGGCGTCGCGCATGCTCATGCCCTGGACCCGCAACAGATAATCGCCCTTGTGCTCGAACAGCTCCGGCCCCAGCTGGCAGTAGCGCTCGACCTGTGCCTCGGTCAACAGCGGCCGTCCCGCCGCGACCTTGCCGATCAAGGGCAGGCCGGGCTCCTCGGCCCTGGCGAGCAGACGGATGCCGCGCGATGCGGAGGGGATGAGCTCGATCACCCCCTTGCGCTCGAGCGCGCGCAACTGCTCCCGCACCCCATGGGGCGAGCTGACGCCAATGGCGCGGGCGATCTCGGCGATTGTGGGAGGGAAGCCTTCGTTTTCCACGCTGCGGCGGATGCAATCCAGAATCTCACGCTGGCGGACGGTCAGTGGCTTCATGCTGGACATACGATCACTGTTTTTATGAACAGTAATCGATCGGCGTCAGTCCCGTCAACCGACCGACGCCCCTACTGCTTGAGACTATTGCCCCGCCCCGCTGCGGCATACGCCACAACCGAAGGAAAAAACTCATGCTGCCATCGCGTTGATTCAGCGTTTACTCTCTGCATGCGCCGAGGCTTTCATACCGCGGCAACGATGTTGGCATAATGTTTTCATGCTCCCAGGAGCATTTTTCCCTTATCAACCCCACAAAACAGGAGGTATTCATCATGCTCGTAGGTGCTCTCGCTGCATTCACGCTCGTCGCTCTCATGGGTCTTGCCATGATCGGCGACGTCTGGGCAGGCCGCGCCGTGGGGCCCGCCTATCCCATGCTGCACGGCGCAGCCTCGCTGGTCGGCTCCGCCCTCGTCATCGTGGCCGCCCTGGAAGGCGACACCCGCGTCTATCTCAACATCGGCATGGCCGTCGTGATCATCGCTCTGGGACTCCTGATGGGGCTGACCGCCAAGAAAGGCAAGAGGGTGCCGCGCGCCATCCTGGTGGTCCACGCCGGACTGGCCGTCATCTGCTATCTGGCTCTGGGTTTCTTTGCGTTCAATCCGAGCGCGACCCTGATCTGACCCAAATTCTTTCGCAGAACGCATTTTCCGCGTTCCGCGACGACCTCAAATCTCCCTCAGCGACGCTCGGCAACCGCTCGCCACCGGCACCGGTTGCCTTCTCTTTCCGCTCCCTTCGCGTTCCTGCCAGCACGGCATTTACCTCAGCCGCTTGGTGATTTCACTTACCGCCGTCGCCGTCACGGCACCTCAACGTCTTGTTAATAAAAACAAAAAGCGTTGGCATGCGGGATGCTTTGGATGTCAACGACCATAGCGGCGTCCTCTTTCCCGCAGACGCGAAGAGCGTCGGGCAGTCGGGGGCACCGGTTCGAAAACACCGAAGACTGGCAAGTTTCATCTTCAAATTCCGATATGCGCACGTCCTCTCTGAATGCCCGGCTACTCACCGCCCTCGTGGCGGCGTGGGCCGGGTTTCTTTTTGAGCCTGCCTCTCTGGCGCAACAACCGTACGCCGTGACCTACCCCGACATCGCCGGACTGACCGAGATCCAAGGACTGGATGTCGCGGTCGACGGCCGGTCCATCCATGCCCTGCTGGTCGGAAAACCGGCGGATGGCGGCCGCTCCCGCGTCGTCCACGTGCATTCGGAGGACGGCGGACGGACCTGGACGCCACCGAATTTCCTGGACCACCCGGACGATCCGCCGGTCATCGCCCGGCCCGGCAACGACGCGCGCATCGCCGTCAAAGGAAAAGATTTGGTGGCCGCCTGGCAGATCCAAGGGGAACTGCCAGGCACCGGGCCGATGCACATCGTGGGCTCGCGCGACGGCGGCAAGACCTGGACGCCCGGCGGCAATCCCGCGACCGGCGATGCCCTGAAAAACCAGGCCTACCTCTCCCTGGCAGCCGACCCGCAAGGGGCATTCCATCTGGCCTGGCTGGACGACCGCGAGGAAACCGGAGACACCCAGGGACTGCGCTATGCCAGTTCGAAAGACGGCGGATTGCACTGGAGCCCCGAAACCACCCTGGACCCGGCGGTCTGTACCTGCTGCTGGAGCCGGCTCGCGGTCCTGCCGGACGGCGCGCTGTCGGTGCTGTACCGCGACGCCGAGCCGCGCGACATGAAGCTTTTCCTGCGCCGCGATCCAACCCAAGGCTGGCTGTCCGCAGGGCCGGTCGGCGCCTTCGGCTGGCATTTCCCCGGCTGTCCGCATTGCGGCGGCGGGCTGACCGGCAGCCAGGCCGGGAACGGCCGGGTGACGCTGCATAGCGTGGTCTGGACGGGCAAGGAGGATTCGGCGGGCCTGTTTTATCTGAAATCGGCGGATGCCGGCAGGAGCTGGTCCCCGCCGCGGAAAGTCGGCGACAGTCAAAGCCGCGATGGCGACATCGCCACGCTCGGCCAAGGGATGCTGGCGATCGCTTTCACCCGCAATACGGCGGCGGGCGCCGCTGTCCAGCTCATACAGTCCGGCGACGACGGCGCCCGCTGGACGGAACCCGCCGCCCTCAGTGCCGAAACCGCCAAGGCCCGGCACCCGAGAGTCCTGGCCACACCCTTCGGATTCCGGGTCTTCTGGACCGAAACCCGCGCCGATGGGCAGAAAACCTGGGCCATCGCGGCCCCGAAAACCGAAACCCAAGCACGACGAGATTCATGAGCCCCCTCATTCCATCCCTGACCCTGGTCCTCGCCGGTCTGACCGGCACTGCGGAAGCCGCGGACGACGGCATGCTGACCGCCCCCGATCCTTTCCTTGCCCGGAAGGTGGACACGCCTGTCCATCTGGCCCACGCCATCCTGGTCAAGGCGATACCGGACCGGGACGCAACGATCACCGACGCCCCCGAGGAGATCCTCCTGACGTTCAACGAAGGCGTGGGCAACGACTTCCTGGCTCTGGCCGTGGTCGATGGCGAAGGCAAGCGTGTCGACAACCACGACGCCAGACTTGATTTCACCGACCGCTCCAAACTGCGGACCTCGGTTTCCAGGCTCACCCCCGGCCGCTACATGGTTCGCTACCGGGTGCTCTCCGCCGACGGCCATGTGGTCAGTGGCAAATATTTCTTTCAAGTCCAGAATCCCTGAAGGAGGACATTTCTCATGACGCATCGTTCCGCATTCTTCTGCCGCACCGTTCCAGTCTTGATCGGCCTGGCCCTGACCGCCGGTACGGCCTTCGGCGCCGGCGCCCCCCGCGACCCCGGCAATGGCCGGCAGATGTATCAGGGCGCATCGATGAGCTGCCTGGTGGCCAACGACTTCTACGCAGTGCATTTCACTGCCATGCAGGAAGGACGCTACGAGAACGAAAGGCATGAATTCACGAAATACTGCCAGGAGATTCCGGGCACCGGTAAGACCTATCTGAGCATCGACCTGCTGGACCGCGACGTGCGCAACATCCCGGTCGCTCTGCGGGTGATCGAAGAAGACCTGGGCGAAGGCGGCCAACTGCCCAAGGAGAAAAGAACACTGGCGGAAGTGCCGGCCAAAATCTACAAGAGCGGCACGGTCGAAACCTACACCAACATCACCGAACCCGGCCACTACGCGCTGATCGCCGTCTTTGGAGACGAGGCCGTGACCGAGGACGACCGGCTGCGGATTCCGTTCAGCGTCGGCGTTCCCTCCCCCGTTCAGCCCAACCGCTGGCCCGGCGCGCTGGCAGCCCTGATCGGCGGCCTGGTGCTCGCCACGCTCTGCTACGTCGCTTACCGCAATCTCGGCCTGCGGCGCGCCGCCCCTGCCGTCGGCGACGGCGCCGAAAAAGCACCGCGCCGCTTCCCAGTCTGAGACCGGTCCTCGATGAGGGATCATCGCCACACCCGTCACCACGTCGCCCTGTGCCTGCTGCTCACCCTGGCAGGCGGGCGGAGCACGTTCGCGGATTGGGCCGGCTTCGCCCAATACGACGCGGTGGCGGAAATCTCGATCGAGCCGGGCGCAGTCGACATGGACCTCCGCCTCAGGGAAGACCCGTTCCCGAAGGCCGGAGCCGCTGACGGCTCTGCCGTTCCTGATCTGTTGCAGCTACGGGACGGAAACGGGCACATCTTCGCAGGCAGGATGGAATCCCTTGCCAAAGCCAGCCCGGTCCAGGGCTCGATGGATGTCCCCTTTTACGGAGCCAAGATACATTTCCCCGTTCGCGGGAACCCCGACACCCTGACCCTGGTCCCGACGCTGGCGCCCGGTCAGAAGCTCGGCATCGTGGTCAGCCATCGCGGCGTGCCACTGGCTGACCTCGGCGAGCTCGAAGCGCCCGTCCGGCTGAGGCTGGACTGGAACGACCCCTGGCGCTCGCGCTTCGACGATCCCGGCCGCCTCAGGCGCCACAGCGCCCCCCGATCCTTCCTTTATGTCGAACCCTATGAAGTCCGACACGAGGTGTTGCTGCGGCTCGAAGACCTGGCACCGTATCTGCGTTTCAAACCCGGGGATCCGCAAAATCTCAGCGCGAGCGAACGCGAATCCTTGAAACGGGCGGCCGGCGATTTCCTGCGGGCGCACAACCCCCTCCGGATCAACGGCGCCGCCGTGGAAGCCCAGCTCGACCGGGTGGAATTCCTGCGCTTCGGCCGCCATGGCATGCAGAATGCCAACGACGCTGAAACTCTTCATCCGGCCTCGGCGCTGGTCGGAACGATCCTGGTCTATCTCACCGAAGCACCCACCGAAACGGTGGAACTGCAATGGGAGCTGTTCGGTCCCGACCTGGAACGACGGCCCGTGACGCTGTATTTCGGTCGAGAGTCCTTCGAGTTCGAGGCCACTCCGCGCGATCCGGTATTCCGCTGGTCATCGGAAGAAGCCTTGGGGCTCGCGCCCGAGATCGAACGGCCGGCTTCGGCCGCCGAGGACGGGCGCGGAGTGCCGGTCATCGGCTTACGGACCGCGGCCGCGGCCGTGGCTCTCCTGACCGCGGCATGGTTCGCCCGGCGCAGGCATCCCGTCCTGGCCTGTACCGGTCTGGCCGCGGCTGGCGCCGCGATGCTGTTTCCACAGATCCTCGACCCTGTCGGGCAGACGGAAGCCCGCACCGTGGCCTTTCCTCCTCCACAAGTCCGGACCCGCCTGGAAGCGCTGCTGCACAACGTCTACCGCGCCTATGCCCTGCGCGGGGAAGAAGCGAGCTACGACCGTCTGGCGATGAGCCTGGACGGCCCACTGCTGGAACAAGTCTATCTCCGCCAGCGGAAGGCGGTCCTGGCCCGCAATCAGGGGCTGGGTGGCGAAGGGCGGGTCAGCCGTGTCGAAATGCTGGACGATGGCCTCGTCATCCGGAAACTCGGGGCTTCCAGCTTCGAAGTCACGGGCCGGTGGATCGCCCACGGCGCGGTCTCCCACTGGGGCCATTCCCATGAACGCCACACGCTGTATGCCGCCCGCATGGTGCTGAACATCGCCGGAGACGGCACCTGGAAAATCACTGCGATGGATCTTCTCGAGGGCCAGCCCTCGCCCTCCGCCCGTTCATGATTGAAATCGAACGCCTGAGCTTCCGCTATCCCGGCGCCGGCACGGGCGTCGCCTTGCCCGCCCTGCGCATCGAGCGCGGCGCCCGGGTCGCCATCATCGGGCCCAGCGGGGCGGGGAAAACCACCCTCCTGAAACTGATCGCCGGCATTCTGACCCCCGGGACGGGCACCGTCCGCGTCGACGGAATCACCGTCAGCGCGCTGGACGACGACGCGCGTCGGAACTTCAGGATTTCCCGCATCGGCTTCGTGTTTCAGGAGCTCGAGCTGCTGGACTACCTCAGCGTGTATGACAACATCGTGCATCCCTACCGGATCAACCGGGTGCTGAAACTGGACCGGCAGGTACGGGACAGAGCCCGGGCGCTGGCGGAACACACCGGTCTGGGGGACAAACTCGCCGCACTGCCGCGGGAACTGTCCCAGGGCGAACGGCAAAGAGCCGCGGTCTGCCGCGCGCTGCTGACCGAGCCGGACCTGCTGCTGGCCGACGAGGCGACCGGCAATCTCGATCCGGCCAACAAGCTCAGGATCATCGAACTGCTGACACGGGCCGCCGAGCGCAACCGGGCCACCCTGCTGGCCGTCACCCACGACCACGAACTGCTGCCACTGTTCGACCGCGTCATCGACATCCGCCAGCCCGGGAGCCCACGCGCAGAATGAGGCACGATTTCTACCTGGCCTGGCGCCATCTGCGCCACCACCGGACCCGGACGCTCATCCTGGTGCTGTGCCTGGGCCTGATCGCGGCGCTTCCGTTAGGTCTGCACCAGGTGCTCGAGGCGGGCGAATACTGGATGACCCGCAGAGCCGAAGCCACACCGCTCCTGGTCGGCGCCCGCGGCAGTTCGGTGGATCTCACGCTCGGCGCCCTGTATTTCAGCGAAACCGGCGTGCCGACCATCCGCATGCAGGAGGCCGACCGCATCACCGCCACCGGCTGGGCCGACGCCCTGCCCGTCTACGCCCGCCACCGAGTCCAGGACCAGCCGCTGATCGGCGTCACTCTGGACTACTTCGACTTCCGGGGACTTGCGCCAGCCCAGGGTGAACTGCCCGCGATTCTGGGCGATTGTGTACTCGGCGCCGATGCCGCCGACCGCCTCGGACTCGGGCCGGGCGGCACCCTGGCATCTTCTTCGGAAAACGCCTTCGATCTCGCCGGCAGCTACCCGCTGAAACTCCATGTCACCGGCGTGCTGGCCAAGGCGCATTCGCCGGACGACCATGCCGTCTTCGTCGATATCCAGACCGCCTGGGTCATCGAAGGTCTGGGCCACGGCCACGGGGAAACCCAGGCCGCCCCCACCCGGCCCGATTCGCCCTTCGGCTCCCCGACCGTCCGCCGTGCCGATGCGGGACTCCTCACCTACACCGAGATCACTCCGGAGAACCTGGAGTTCTTTCATTTCCACGGCGATCCGGCCACCTACCCCATCAGCGCCGTGATCGCCCTGCCCCACGATACCCGCGCGGCTACCCTGCTACAGGGACGCTATCTGGACGACCATTCGGAAACCGAGATCGTCCGCCCGCTGGACGTGACCCGCGGCCTGCTGCAGAACATCTTCCGGGTCGGCGCACTGTTCGATGGCATCCTGCTGCTGGTCGGCACCATCGCCTTGCTCCTCGTCGCCCTGGTGTTCTCGCTGTCGCTGCGCCTGCGGCAGCGGGAAATCGAGACGATCTATCTGCTCGGCTGCGCGCGGCTCACGGTGCTGCGCCTGCTGTTCGCGGAGATTCTGCTCATTGCGCTGATCGCGGCCGCGGTCTGCGCCGCGGTGCTGGCGACCGCCGCCCCCTATGCTTCCGATCTTGCACGTCATTTCATCCTGAGCTGAAAACCGCCATGCCGACCTTCCGCATTCTTTCCTTCGTCATCGCCCTGCTCGCCGCTGCCTCCGCCTGGGGTGCCGGCGCCGTCAGCGAGCACCCGCTCAAAATCGTGGCATCGAACTATCCTCTGGCCTACTTCGCCGAACGGCTGGCAGGCTCCTGGGCCACGGTCACCTTGCCGGCGCCGGCGGATGCCGATCCAGCCTACTGGCGGCCGGACGTCAAAGCGGTCGGCGCCATGCAGAAGGCCGACCTGATTCTGCTCAACGGTGCGGACTATGAAAAATGGCTGGCGCACGTCGCCCTCCCCCGCCTGAAGCGGGTGGACACCTCGGCCGGCTTCCGCGACCGCTTCATCCGCATCGAGAACGCGGTGGTGCACAGCCACGGCCCGGCCGGCCAGCATTCCCACGAAGGCACCGCCTACACCACCTGGCTGGACTTCGACCAGGCGGCGCAACAGGCCGAAGCGGTCGCCAAGGCGCTGATCGTCAGACGCCCCGAACTCGAGACGGCCGTCCTCGACGCGTTGAAAGCACTGCAAACGGACCTGGCCGGGCTGGACGGCGAGCTCAAACGGATCGCCACCGCCAAACCGGGCGTACCCCTGATGGCATCGCATCCGGTTTACCAGTACCTCGCCCGCCGCTACGGACTGAATCTGAAAAGCGTCCACTGGGAACCGGGCGAAATGCCGCCGGAAAAGGAATGGACCGAGTTGGGGAAAACCCTGACCGTCCACCCCGCCAAGACCATGTTGTGGGAGGCCCGTCCTTCCCCCGCCATCGCGGACAAACTGAGCGCCAAGGGTGTCACCAGCGTGGTTTTCGACCCCTGCGCCAACCGGCCGGAATCCGGAGATTTTCTTGCCGTCATGAAACGGAACATCGAGAATCTGAAGATGGCCCTCCAGCGCTGATGAGTGTCCCATGCTGTATTACGCGGTCAAGCTGGCGGTATCGCTGCTGGCCCTGGTGGCGATCACCGAAATCGCAAAACGCAGCACCGTTTTCGCGGCACTGGTCGCATCGCTCCCCCTCACTTCACTGCTCGCCTTCGTCTGGCTGCACTATGACGGCGCGCCTGCGGCCCAGATCGCGGAACTTTCCTCCCGCATTTTCTGGCTGGTGCTGCCTTCCCTGCTGCTGTTCCTCCTTCTGCCCCTGCTGTTGAAACACGGCCTGGGCTTCTGGACTAGCCTGACCCTCTCCTCGGCGATAACGGCGCTGGCCTATCTCGGCCTGATGATGCTGTTACGTTTTTCCGGCATCCGGCTCTAAACGTTGCCGTTTCCCGGAAAAAGCTCGCTCCTGCGAAACACCTGGCCATGACATTCGTACCCCTTTGTCTAGGCTGACCGATGTCCAGGACAATATCGGGTCAGGCTGGAACGACTACGTGATTTGATATATCCATCGTGGGATTTAACGCAGTTACCGATGAACGACGGACAAGCAGCGGCAAGGATTCACTGCAGATACTCGCCGACTGACTCCCTTGGGTTTTCCAGCACCCGATCGACACGGCCCTGCAAAACCCTGCGCCGACACCATAACATACTGATATCAATGCTTGTTTCACTTATGAAACGTCCCACACCGAATCCATGTTGCGACCGCAAACTCGATCCCTGGATATTCCAACCCGCGCTCACACAATCGGGCACATGTCTTGCAAATGATACTTGTGCTGAATCTCCTAGGGCGCCCAGTTCGGGATTTGACGCACAGCCGCCAGTCGACGTTTTTCGACGCGTACCGGGCGGAAGACTGCTGCCGAAAGCTCCTGAAAACATGGACGCATTCCGATACCCGCCGCTCGCGGCGGGGTTTTTTGCGCACCCTCGAAGATTCACTGCAGTACATGTGTGCACCCGGCCATGAACTTGGAACCGGGCGACATTCATAATTCCCTATTACAAATAAATGCTCTCAAGGAGTCTCGAATGAATAATCATGGTCTTCGCCGCGTCCTGCTCGCTTCCTTTCTGGGACTGGCAACCGGCGTCAGTTTCGCCGGCGGGCGCTATGCGGACCCCCCGCCCAATCTCGTCGAAGTTTTCAACGCCAGCAAGGCGGCACTGGAAGCCGCAAAGCAATCCAACAAGGATTTGTGTCTGGAGAACGCCAAAAAGGCGAGGAAACTGGCCATCGATTCCTACAAGGAAAAGAGCACCATGCCCATGCAGCTTTCCAGCAGCCGACTGAAATCGGTGATCAACTCGCTTGAAGCCGGTCAAGTCACAGAAGCGGTGGCGCCACTGGAAGAAGTGGTGAAAGAAGTGGGCGACGAAGTCGAGTATTACAAGAAAGAAGGCAAGCTTTAAAGTCCCGAACCGACAACCGACGGCGTACGCCGCTTCGTTTCTGGACAAACGGTGCAGCGTGCGCCTCGTCACCTCCTCCACCCATTCGAGTCGACCATGAAATCCTACCAGAAAATCGCAGTCATCCTCCTTGGAACCGCATTTTTGTCCGCTTGCGGCAAGGAAGGACCATTCGGGAACACCCCTGGCCCCAAGAAACCGGAATGGATGAAATCGAAGAGCGAGACTCCGGAAGAAACGGACGCCAACCCGCCCAACAAATAATTCACTGCCAATTACCACTCCAGCCTGACTCCGGGGAACCGGTCGGGTACACATTACTCTTCGTACCGGACCCCGGCGCTCCGGATCGCCCCCATTCCGCGCAATGGGGCTTCCGAAATAATAATAAGTCGACCAATACGACAAGACTCCATGCAAGCAAGAAAAGTCATCACTCCGTCGCGTGCTTCGGGATCCTTTGCAACCGGAAACGTCCGTATTTTTCGCAGCGCCTTGCAAGACCGCCATAAGGTCTGGGCGATATTGTGCACGCTAAGCGCCACCTGCCCCGGCGCCGGTTTTGCCCATCCTCAGCCACAACCTCCCGCCGAAGCACTGCCGGAATCGGAATCACCGTCCGAGATACGGGTACAGCCGGCGACACCGGCCGAATCGACGGCCAAAGCCAGGTCGAGAGCGAGATCGAAAACAGATGACGATGACGAGAATGACCCGCAAGTCATCGAAGAACCGGTCAGCCTCGAAACGGTCGAGGTCGTAGGGCGCGAGACCGACCTGATAGGTTTGACGCAATCGGCCTCTCAAGGGGTGGTGGGCCAGAACCAGTTCAAGTACCGGCCCCTGCTGCGGGTGGGCGAACTGGTCGAGGTCGTGCCCGGCATGCTGGCCACGCAACACAGCGGCACCGGCAAGGCCAACCAGTATTTCCTGCGCGGCTTCAACCTGGACCACGGCACCGACTTCGCCACCTGGGTCGACGGGGTGCCGATGAACCTGCCGACCAACGCGCACGGCCAGGGCTACATGGACCTCAACAGCATCATCCCGGAACTGGTGGACCGGGTGGAGTACGGCAAGGGACCGTATTACGCGGAAATGGGCGATTTTTCCGCCGCCGGCTATGCCTATATGCATACCAAGCACCGGCTGCCGCAGGGCTTCGTCAATTTCACCGGCGGCGAATTCAACTACTACCGGACGGTCGCGGCCAATTCCAACGAGCTGGGGCCGGGCGATCTGCTCTACGCCGCTTCGGTCAACTTCTACGACGGCCCCTGGCAGCGGCCGATGGATCTGAACCAGTTCAACGGAATGGTGCGCTACACCATCGACAAAGAAGACTGGGGCCTTTCGGTGATCGCCAAGGGGTACAACTCCCGCTGGTACGCTACCAACCAGATTCCCGAAGCGCTGGTGCTGGAGAATCAGCTCGACCTCTACGGCACCATGAACCGCAGCGACGGCGGCAACACCAACCGTTACAGCCTCTCCACCAACCTCTGGAATCGGGGCGAGTCATCGAAGAGCGAAGTCAACCTGTACCTGGCCTACTACGACTTGGACCTGTACTCGGACTTCACCTATTTTCTGGAGCATCCGCAGCAGGGCGACCAGATCCTGCAGGGCGAACACCGCTGGTATTACGGCGGGACTGCCTCGCAGACCTGGTTCAACAACCTGTTCGGCACCAACATGGAAAACAGCGTGGGTCTTCAGATCCGCCACGACCAGATCGGCGGGCTGGAGCTGGCCAATACCCAGTGGCGCAAGGTCTTCAACATCGTCAGCCGCGACAACGTGTCCGAGACCAGTATCGGCATGTACTTCAAGAACGAAACCTTCTGGATGGAGAAGTTCAAAACCATCGCCGGACTGCGCAACGACATCTTCGTGTTCAATGTCGACAGCCAACTGACACCCTTGAATTCCGGCAACCGCAATTCCAGCATGGTCAGCCCCAAGCTCAGCATGGTGTTCGGCCCCTGGGCGGATACCGAATTCTTCATCAACCTCGGCTATGGTTTTCATTCCAACGATGCCCGTGGTGCGGTCGAGAGCGTGAATCCCAACAACGGCGACCCGGTCCATGCCGTGACGCCGATGGTACGCTCGAAAGGCGCGGAAATCGGCGCGCGCACCCAGTACATCCCCGGGCTCAACAGCACCCTGGCCTTCTGGTTCCTGCACACCGCGTCGGAGCTGGTGTTCACGGGCGACGCCGGCACCACCGAACCGACCGGCCCCGGCAACCGCTACGGCGTGGAATGGGCCAACTATTACCAGGCGACCGACTGGCTGACCCTGGACGCCGACCTGGCCTTCACCAAGTCCTACTACACGGATTTGCCCAGCGGCGACAACAGCATTCCCAACTCGGTCGGCAACGTCATCACCAGCGGCGCCACGGTTCAGATGCCCTACGGATTCTGGTCGACCTTGAGGCTGCGCCACTTCAGCAACGTGCCACTCAACGAGGCGGGAACGGTGTTTCTGGGCGACACCACCCTGGTCAACTTCGGCCTGGGCTGGCAGGAGGAGAACGTCAAACTGCAGCTGGATCTGTTCAACATCTTCGACTCCCGGGCCAACGACATCGCCTACTACTACCAGTACCGTCTGCAGAACCAGCCGCCGGAAGGCGTGGAAGGCAAGACTATCCACCCGGTGGAACCCCGGATGCTACGCGGAAGCATCACCATCAGCTTCTGAGGCAACGTCCCTGCCGAAGCTTTCGTAATCGACGTTCGGGTAGCAGAGATCCCCGTATGCCGAGCCCGAGCAGCCAGGCTTTCACCGGAAACGGCCCGAAGGGGCGCCCCGGGGAGCGGCCAGGCGATCCAGGGGTGGAAGCCCCTTCGGGTGCGGAAGGCCGATTCAATCCATCGTCACGGTAGCGACTCTCCACCGATTTTCGTGCCGCTCCCAATCACCGCCAGCAAATGCAGGAATGAAGGAGAGCCGGGGGGACGTTGCGCCAGGACCGCCGGCTGGCAGACCATTGAATCGCCAGGCTGTTTCAATGGGGATGATGCCCGCCGTGGCCCTCCATTGTGTGCCCGGAGTGGTCGCTCGACTGGGCATCGAACCAACGGTGAAGCGCTTCGACCAAGGCGGGATCCTCTGCCGAATATTCGATCTGCGCCCCCTGCTCCAGGATGCTGTACTTGACCTTCAGACTTCCGGGAGCGGCACGCTTCAGCTCGGCCAGACCAGGCATGTCTTCACCGTGTATGCGTGTGGGCGCGGAAAAATCGCCGCGGGAAAACTTCCCGGCGATTTCGGCGAGATGCTGGCGGATCAGGCGGATCTGCTCGGCGTCCGTCCCTTGCTTCGCCACGACCTGCTGGATACCGCCTTGCGCCATCTTGCTGAAGACGTGGATGGTCTTGTCCAGATCGAAGGGCATGACCCGCGCGCCGCGCTTCGCCACCTCGTCCAGCCGCTGTGCGCTCGGCTCCTTCGCCGGGGACGGCATGGCCGTTTCCCCTCCCTCGAGCCGCTGGGTCATGTAGAACACCGCATCGGCGACATCGCGATCGGACAGCAGCGGGCGGCGGCCCTTCGGCGGCATCTTGAGGAATCCGCCGCGGGCGTGGTTCTCCATGACAGAGAAGGACTCGAAAGAACGGCTTTTCCAGCTCTCCGGCCGATCCAGCCTCGGCGCCCCGTCCTTCCCATGGTCGTGGCAGCCGGCGCAGGCCGAGCGGTAGACCTTCGCGCCGTGTCGGGCATCGAGCTCGTCGCCCGTCAGCGGGGCGGACGGTTCTCCGGCGAATACGGTGGACGCGGCCAGTACGGCGCAGGTGATCGGGACGGGTCGGATATGCATGCGGACGGCTCCTCGATTGGGGGAAGTCGAATTATTGATGATTCGATACGCCGTTCCAATGGGCAGTGCCTTTCAAGTCTCATCGGCCCGCACCCAGGTTTCCACCTCGGGCGGACGATAGGCCGCGAAGATTTCGAGCAACTCTTCCGGCTGCCGCGCCACCAGCAGCATGGAACGGTGCAGGCGCCGCATGAAACCCTCGGCCGCCGCGTGCTCCAGGAACGCCACCAGCCGGTCGTAGTAGCCGGCGACGTTCAGCAAGGCGCAGGGCTTGTGGTGTATACCGAGCTGAGCCCAGGTCCAGGCCTCGAACAGTTCCTCGAAGGTGCCGATGCCACCGGGCAGGGCAACGAAGCCATCCGACAGCTCGGCCATCCGTGCCTTGCGTTCGTGCATGGAGGCGGTCACTCGCAGTTCCGTCAGTCCGGAATGAGCGATTTCCCTGGCGACCAGAGCCTGGGGGATCACGCCGATCACTTCCCCGCCGGCGGCGAGAGCCGCGTCGGCGACTGCGCCCATCAACCCTACACTGGCTCCGCCATAAACCAGGCGGATACCGCGCTCCGCCAGCAGCCTCCCGAACCTGCGGGCCTCGCCGAGGTATTCCGGCCGCTCCCCGACACTCGAGCCGCAATAGACACAGACGCTTTTCAGTTCCACCGGTCCTCTCCCTTCGATGTGGCCAAAACCGCATGATATCGTCTGGAAGAGGGGGAAACGGTTAAGATTCGACCCTTCGCCAAAACACTCGAGGAGACCGCATGAAAAGCTACCGCAAGGAACTCTGGTTCAACGTGCCGAACCGTGTCGGCTTCGTGAACATCACCCGGCAGGTCGAAGATTGCCTGCGCGAAAGCGGGGTGCGCGAGGGCCTGGTACTGGTCAACGCCATGCATATCACCGCCAGCGTGTTCATCAACGATGATGAATCCGGCCTGCATCACGACTACACCCAGTGGCTGGAAAAACTCGCTCCCCACGAGCCGATCCGCCAGTACCGCCACAACGACACCGGCGAGGACAACGCCGACGCCCATATGAAGCGGCAGATCATGGGGCGCGAAGTGGTGGTCGCCGTCACCGCGGGGCGACTGGATTTCGGCCCATGGGAGCAGATCTTCTACGGCGAATTCGACGGCCGCCGCAAAAAGCGCGCTCTGGTCAAAATCATCGGCGAGTGATCGTCATCGGTGCTTGCCGTGAGCGTGCGCCGGCCCCGGATAGTACGGGTAGTAGAACGGATAGGGATAGTAGTAATACGGCCATCCCCAGCCGTACCAGCCATACCAGCCGTACGGATAGGGGTAATAGCCGACCGGCTGGCGCTGGGGCCACAGGTACAGGTAGTCGCAGCCGACCACCAGGTAGTTGTATTCGGCTTCGTCGAGCTTCTGGGAACGTTCCCCGAGCACCTTCCCGGCTACCGTCAGTTCCCGGTCCTTTTCGTAAATCGTAGGATCGACGAAATAAGGGCACTCGGCCAGAAACCGGCCGCCGGAGCTGTCGCTCTGCTCCGGTCGGTCGGCGCTGTCGAGCGCCTTCTGGACGACTTCGATCTCCGAGGTCTTGCCGAGATGGCGGGTTTGAACGATGTCGCCGCCCAGGATCACCATGCGGTCCCGGTACGCAGCGGCGTGCGACTTGAGCTCGACGAAACTGCTCGGCTGTAAAGCCGCCTGCCGGCGCAGCGATTCTGGAACCGGACTGGAGGCACATCCCGACGCCAGACCGACGAACAGAGCCAGTCCCCACCCGGCTCCGGCGCGGAACAGCGGCCGACATTCGAGTCTTTGCATCATTCTCGGCCTCCCGAGCTGCCGCACAGGTCCATAACGACCCGCCGTCCGCCTACTTGGCGGCCTCGATCTTGACCGTCATGAAATAGATCGCATCCGCGATGTTCTGCTCCGACAAGCCGGCCTGTCCCATGGACGGCATGTGGAGAAAACCGTCACGGACATGGTCCTGCATGAGCGAAGGCCAGAGGATGCCGCGGGACTCCCATTCGTCGACGTCGTCCAATATCGGCGCTCCCCCCGCCCCCGTATCATGGCAGCGCGAACAGTACATACTGTAGGTGTACATGCCCTGGCGATAGTCCGGCTTGTAGTTCGCCACGGTCGGCGCCTGCGGCGGCGAAACGGCATCCTTGGTACAGCCGGCGAGGACGAGCGGCAGGACGAGCGGCGAAAACAGGGAGGCGGCAGTCTTCATGGGTCTTCCGGATAGTTCCATCCAAGCCGAGTCTAGCCCACGCCCCCCTCCCCCACAAGACGCAGAAAACATCATTCGGCGGTCGATGTACGATAGAATCCGAGCCATGCAAGACCGCTCCCAATCCCCCCGCACCATCCTCATCACTGGCTGCTCCTCCGGCATCGGCCTGTGCACCACGCTCGGACTCAAGGCGCGCGGCTACCGGGTGTTCGCCAGCGCCCGCAAAACCGCCGATGTTGCCCTGCTGCAGGCGAAAGGGCTGGAAGCCGTGCAGCTCGACCTGGCATGTTCCACATCCGTCCATACTGCGTTCGAGGAGGTCCTGGGGGCGACGGGTGGCAAGCTGTACGCGCTGTTCAACAACGGTGCCTTCGGTCAGCCCGGCGCGGTGGAGGACCTCAGCCGGGAGGTGCTGCGCGCCCAATTCGAAACCAACCTGTTCGGCACCCACGAACTGACCCGCCTCGTCATCCCCATCATGCGCCGCCAGGGCGAGGGGCGTATCCTCCAGAACAGCTCGGTGCTGGGCTTCGCCGCCATGCCCTGGCGCGGGGCCTACAATGCCAGCAAGTTCGCGCTGGAAGGGCTCACCGACACGCTGCGGATGGAACTGGCCGGCAGCGGCATCCATGTCTGCCTGATAGAGCCCGGACCGATCGCGAGCGAATTCCGCGCCCATGCCCATGATCTGTACAAGCGCAACATCGACGCCGAAGCCAGCGTGCACCGGGAACGCTACCGGACCATGGAGGCGAGGCTGGAACAGGGGGGCGCTGCGGCCCCGTTCACCGCCGGGCCGGAAGCGGTGCTCAAACGCGTGATCCATGCGCTCGAAAGCAGAAGGCCGAAGGCCCGCTATTACGTGACCTTCCCCACCTATCTGTTCGCGACGTTGAAGCGCGTGCTTCCCACACGCGCCCTCGATGCGATCCTCCGACGGATCGACTAGGAAGAAGAGTCGGCCGGTAAGCCGGGTTCTGTCGTGGACAGCCATTCATCTGGGACATACGTCACCGTACGTCTCGAGCGACCTACCCGGGAGCCGTGCGGGCCGCACGTCTGGGCGAACCCAATGCCCCCCTATTTGGTCTTGCTCCGGATGGGGTTTACCCTGCCGCTTGGCGTTACCGCCAGCGCGGTGCGCTCTTACCGCACCTTTTCACCCTTACCCCGGACGCACCGGGGCGGTATATTTTCTGTGGCACTTTCCGTGGGCTCGCGCCCCCCAGGCGTTACCTGGCACCCTGCCCTGTGGAGCCCGGACTTTCCTCCATCCCCTTCGAGGACAGCGGCTGTCTGGCCGACTCCATCGTAATTATAGCGTCACGAGGGAGTTCCCGCTCGCCGGCAGGGCCGAAGGGAGACCTCGGGGATTCCATTCCCCGGGATCCGTGGTCTCGGGCAGAGCCCGGGCTATTTGCAACTGGTCGTCGCCATGGAACCGGGAGCGACACCGCCGACCGTGGCCTGCACCAACTGAAAGAACACGTCGGTATTGTCCATGGTGCCACCCATCAGCGATGCACCACGACCACAGGCCGAGAGCGGAACGTCGTTGCCGGTGTGGGCCGCGACGGCATCCGCAATCTGTCCGGTGACCAGGAAATTGCCGGCGGTGTCTCGTTCCATCGGGCTTCCCGGATAGGCGTTCAAGGGAGCCACGGCGTTACCCGGCTGCTGGCTGTCGCGCAATGGCTGCGCATTGGTACGCCAGTCCTCGTAACGGTCGGCATTGGCGGCATAGCCGATCAGCATTTTCTTGTCCGGATCGGTGTCACTGGGGTAGCCGTCGGTTCCGGAAATGGGATAGTGCGGAAAACCCGCCGCCTCGTAAGTGCCGACCACGCCGTTGCGGACCTGGGTGGCCCCTTCACCCTTCGCGATCCGGGCTTGCAGTTCGTCGTCGGTCACGCGTGAGCCGCCGATGACCGCGACCCCCGCGCACTCGTGATCGGCGGTGACCAAAACCAGGGTGCCGGGATGAGTCCGGGCGTATTCCTTGGCCACGGCCACCGACTTGTCGAACTCGATCGTGTCGAGGATGAAGCGCTCGGTGTCCATGTTATGGGCCTGCTTGTCGATGGACGCACCCTCCACCATCAGTACGAAGCCCCGCGGGCTGTTGGCGTCGAGCACTTGCAGTGCCTTTTCGGTCATTTCCTCCAGCATCGGCTGGTCCGGGAAGCCGTAATCGTCCACGACAGTGGAGGTACCCCGGCGTTTGCCGAGCTTGTCCAGGGCCACGTTCATGTTGGACAGCGAGAACAGCCCCAGCAGCGGCCGGTTCGCGCCCGCGGCACTGAGGCTCGCGCTGTCGTAGACATAGTTCCAGCCGGCGGCCTGGAAATCGGCGATCAGATCGCGGCCCGGATCCAGGGCCCCGGGCGCCGCGCCCCAGCCGGCGACGATGTCGGCGGGCAGCACGTAATCGCTGCCGTTGCTGCGGGCGGAACCGTTGAAGTTCGCCACACCGCCCGCGTCGCCACAGACGGGAGCGCCGCCATTGCAGGTGGTCGGATTGGGCAGGAACCATTTGCGACCTCCGCCCATCAGCACGGTCAGGCCGGTGTTCGCCCTGTCGTCGAAGAACTGGTCGACGATGCCGGTTCCAGCCCCGCGGTTCTGGGTATGGACCGCCATGGATGCCGGCGTGGCGTCGAATACGTCCGCCGTGGTGACGATGCCCAGTTTCTTGCCCTGGCCGCGGGCCAGGAACTCGGACAGGTATTCGACCCGCGGGTTGTCGAAATTCGCCGTGGTGTCGTCCGGGAATACGCCTTCCTGATTGTTGTTGGCCTTGTTGCCAGTCACGTAGTTCTGCATCCCGGGGGCCGAGTCGGTCACGATGGAATTGAGCGAGGCGGTCATGATGCTGGCGGTGACCGGAAAGGTGTCCATCGCCAGCCTGCCCTTGACCTTACCCTGCGCCACGCCGTATTGCATGATGCGGGCCGCGGCGCGGTGACCCGCGCCCATGCCGTCGCCGAGCATGATGATGACGTTCTTGACCTTCACGCCGCCCCATGTGAGAGGGACGATTTCAAAGTTCCCGGTCGCGGTCACCGTCTTGTCGTCGCTCTGGGTGGCGGTCACGGTCAGCGTGCGGATACCGGCTCTGGAATTCGAGTAGCCCCGCACCGATGCGGCCACCGCATTCGGACTCACATCGGTGATGGCGGTCGCCGGAACCATGCTGGTCTTGCCGCCCGTGGAAGGCGTCACGGTCGCCACGATCTGGCCATCGACTTTGAAGACCACCGAAGTGATGGTCTTGCCGGTGTCGGGACGGACGGTGGCCTGCAGGTCGAACTTCTGCCCGACGACGAAGCGGGAAACGATCGGGTCGGCGCTGCCCGTCCTGAACAATTCACTGGGCGGCGTGAGACGCGATATCGTGGGGGCCGCTTCGACGCCCGCGGAAATCGCCGAGGCTGCCGCGAGCGCAGTCAGCGACATGCGGTTCAAGGACTTGTCATCTCTCATCGGGAAACTCCGGTAGTCAGGAAAAGTTTTTTTTCAAGGTCACGACTGCACACACGCCGGGGCCCCATTCCATTCCGGCCCCGCCGAATTCAAGCCCGGCACGCCCCTTCAGTGATGATGGCCATGCGTCACGACCGCCGGTTCCACGAAGACCGGCGCCGAGCCGTCCGGTGCCCTGATCGGATCGATGCCGTCTAGATTCAGGCGCGCATAGGAAACGCGCCCGTTCGGCTCCTCCCGGCTGCCCAGTTCCAGCGTCCCCGTCAGCGTCCAGAGACCGGGACGGTATGCCAGTGTCCTGTCCGCATTGTCGCCGGACACGTGCGCGAACAGCGTGGCCGGCGGCAGATAATCGGCCGGACCGTCCGCCAATTCGGCCAGGGTGACGGGGACAGGCGTCAGCATGACGAGGCCCGGCAATGGCTCCTCCTCCTGGACCAGATAGCCGTGGACGCGAACCCGCTTGCCCGCGAGTCCGCGGAGCTTGTCCGTGGGCTCGAGTCCCCGCGGTCCCACGGGCAGCTTGAAGAATTCGGACAGCCGCAGCTCGGCGGCCGGAACGGTCGCCGCAGCGGGCGACGTCCCGCCCCCGGGCTGGCTCGCACAGCCAGCCGTCCAGGCCAGAAATGACAGGACGCCACATCGCGCCAACCGGGACCAGTCTTCGAAATGCTTCATGCTCCACCGGATCGTGAAATTCAGACGGGGATGCCGACAGGCGCGTTGCACCGGGCACCTCTCCGGCGGAAGCCTAAGGATCAAAAGTTATGCGCTCGTGACGATCCCTTGACGGTTCGGTGGCGGCTCCCGAACGGCGGCGATGTTCCGGGCCCGCGCCTGCCGGCGACGGCCAGCCGCTGGAACGCATCCTGCTTGGGCGGCTTCATGGTCATGAGAGCTTTCCTCCCCGCCTTTTTGCTCGCCGTCCTGACGGGAACGGCATCGGCCTTGTTGCCGTCGCCGGCAGCCGCGAACACCCTCAGTTCGCTGGTCATGCCCGGCGAGCTGGTCTCTGGGCATGCCAAGTACGAACGACAGTGCCAGAAGTGCCACGATCAGCCCGCACAAACCGTATCCAATGCCTCATGCCTGGCCTGCCACGAGGAGCAGGCCGCGGACATCGAGGCTGGCACGGGATTCCACGGACGGCTGAAAAACATGGAAGAGAGGAAATGCAAAGACTGCCATGGTGAGCACAAGGGACGGCGCTTCGACATCATGGGGCTGGACAAGGAAACCTTCGACCACCGGAACACCGATTTCCTGCTGAAAGGCGAACACCTGAAGGTCGAGTGCGCGCGCTGCCATGGGAGCGGCAACAAATACCGCGATGCCTCGCACCAATGCTCCGTCTGCCACAAGGACGACGAGCCTCACGAAGGCCGGCTGGGCGACAAGTGCACCGACTGCCACAGCGAAGCCGGCTGGAGAGAGCTGAAGTTCGACCATGCGAAGACACGGTTCCCCCTGACGGCCAGCCACAAAGACGTCGCCTGCGGCAACTGCCATCCCGACCGTCGCTTCAAGGAGACAGCCAGGAACTGTTACGCCTGCCATGGAATCAACGACATCCATGCCGGCCACATGGGCCGACAGTGCGACAAGTGCCATGAAACGACGAAATGGACCCGGCCGAAGTTCGACCACCGGCGTGATACCAGCTTCCCGTTGACGGGCAAACACGACAAGGTTTCCTGCGAAAGCTGCCACAAGGCCGATCCATTCCGGGACAAGCCGGCGACGGCATGCGTGAGCTGCCACGAAAAAGACGACGAGCACGAAGGCCGACGCGGCCGGCGCTGTGACGACTGCCACACCCCGCTGGGCTGGGCGAAGACCACGTTCGATCACGCCCAGACGCGGTTCCCGCTGCGCAACAGCCACGCCAGCGTCGCCTGCGGCAGCTGCCACAAAGGCGCGATGTTCGAGGACAAACTCAGCCTCAACTGCGTCTCGTGCCACGAGAAAAACGATCCCCACAAGAATCAGGAAGGGGATGCCTGCGAAAAATGCCATACAGACCGGGGGTGGCGCGTCGGCGTCGCCTTCAGCCACGACCTGACCCGATTCCCGCTCACCGGTCTGCACACCATCACGCCCTGCGCCGAGTGCCACCTGGGCGCGAGCTTCCAGGACGCGGAGACCCAGTGCGTGTCGTGCCACCGGAAGGACGATCCACATGGCGAGGCCCTGGGCCGCAACTGCGAGCGCTGCCACACGCCGAACGGCTGGCGTCTCTGGAATTTCGACCACGGCAAGGAAACCGGCTTTCCGCTCGAAGGCAAGCACGAAAGGCTGGTCTGCACGGGTTGCCACAAACGTCCGGCGGCTGCCGACGGCCCAATCGCGCTATCCGCCGATTGCCATGGCTGTCACGCAAAGGACGAACCGCACCGCGGCGCCTACGGCAGGGAATGCGGCCGCTGCCATACGCCGCAAGGGTTCAACCAACTGAAGCAGCGCCTCAGATGACGCCGCATTCCATCGCGCCCCCTCGGCGTCCCGCCGATGATGCAAGGAGAAGCCAGTGAAACCTTCAGCCTCCCGCACGACTTCGCCGTTCCGATTGCTCGCCCTGATCCTTCTGGTTCTGGCGGGAATGCTGTCCGTACCGGCAGCCGCGGCCGACCGGCCGGCCACGCCGAAGGATTTCGAGCACCTGAACACCGGCTTCCCGCTGCGGGGCGCGCATGAACATCTGACCTGCGAACAGTGCCACGTCCGCGGCATCTTCAAGGGCACACCGCGCCGCTGCATCGGCTGCCATCAACTGGCGACCGATATCGAGGCGTCCAAGAAATCACCCAACCACATCCCGACCACGGAGGATTGCGACGTCTGCCACAACGACTTCCTCCCGAACGTGAGCTGGCAGCTCGTCAACATGAACCACGCCGGTATCGTCAACAATTGCGCCAGCTGCCACAACAACGTCTTCGCACCCGGCAAGCCGCCCAACCACATCCCCACCAACGCCCCTTGCGAGACCTGCCACCGCTCCACGATCGCCTGGGCCGGCGCGCGCTTCGACCATGTGGGCGTTTCGGCGGGATGCGGCCGATGCCATAACAACGTCACGGTTGCCGGCAAGCCGGCCAACCATATTCCGACCGGTCAGGCCTGTGAGACCTGCCATGTTTCGACTGCTGCCTGGTCGGCGGTCAGGATGAATCACGAGGGCATCGCGTCCGGCTGCGCCCGCTGCCACAACAACGTGCTCGCCATCGGCCAGCCCCGCAACCACATCCCGGTACCCGCGACACCCTGTGAAACCTGCCACAACCCCGCACAATTCCGTACCTTCGCCGGCGCACGGATGGACCACACCGGCGCCAACATCACCCATGGCTGCCAGCGCTGCCACGAAGCGGGAAACATCTACGGCATCACCGCCAGGCCAGCCCCTCCCCACCCGCAGCCGAACGTAGCGCCGGATTGCAGCCAGTGCCATCTGAATACGCATTCGTTCCTTCCGGTGTTCACGCGGTAGCCGTTCATGTCGAGACCGATACCGTGCACGACGGCACGCGCCAGGACCGCCCTGGGCGCGATATTCGGGGCGCTGGCGACGGCGGTGTTTTCCGCCACGGCGGCCCAGGGCTTCATTGAGGGATTGGACGTCGACCATTCGTCATCGCAGCCGGTCATCCACATCCGCATGGCGGAGCCGGTCAACTATGTGCGGCACTCGCCCACGGAATCCGGCGACACCCTGCGCATCCGGGTCAACCGCACGTCACCCGCCATGCCGCAGAGCCCCCTGCCGCAGCGGAGCGCACTGCCTTGGACGGCAACCGCGGAGGTGCCGCTGACCGAAGTCGAATATGAAACCAAGCCCGGCGGGGACTTCCTGACGCTGCGTTTCAATCGCGTCGTCCGGTTCCATGTCAGGCCGGGCGAAGATGCCCAGGGAATCGACGTGGAGCTTGCAGAACCGGAGGACAGAGAGCACGCCACGACGGCCAGCAAAGCCAAGCCCGTCCGAGGGGCCGGCGGTACCTGCGCCTCCGGCCTGCGCGCCAAGTCACCGCCCGCCGAACTGCAGGAGGCCGCGCGCCGGTGCATGATCGAGGAAGACTGGCCCGCCGCCGTGGCCCTCTACACCAAGCTGCTACAGCAAGCCGATGCGAGCTATCACCGGGAGGCCCAGGAGATGGTGGGCGTGGCGCGCGAGCGCAACGGCCAGTCCTTCCGCGCCAAGTCCGAATACGAGAAGTACCTGCAGCTCTATCCCGAGGGCGAAGGAGCCGAGCGCGTCAAGAAAAGACTGGACGCGCTGAACAGCGCCGGGCAGCGGCCCAAGGAGAAACTGACACCGCTGTCGTCCCCCCCGGTCGCCGAGCGCGGCTGGGAGAGTTACGGCAGCTTCGGCCAGTACTATTTCCGCGATGCGTTGCTCACCGACAACCAGGGCGAATACGTCGACCAGTCGCTGTTCCTCACCGTGCTGGATTTCACCAGCCGTCTGCGCACCGAACGCTTCGACATCCGGACCCAGTTCGACGCCCGCTACCGCCAGAACTTCCTGAAAGTGGTCTACGACGAGAACAACCAGTTCCGGGTCGCCAACGCCTTCGTCGACTTCGTGGACAAGGAAACCCGGATTTCCGGCCGCATCGGACGCCAATCGCGCAGCAGCGGCGGCGCCATGGGCCGTTTCGACGGCGGGGTGCTCAGCTACCGCTTCGCGCCCCAGTGGCAGGCCACAGTCATCGGCGGCTTCCCGGTTCTACCGTATCGTTCCACCGCGCCCAACACCAATACCTCGTTCGAAGGCGCCTCCCTGGAATTCGGGCCGTTCGCGGACTACTGGGCGGGCAATGTGTTCTTCATCAACCAGACCGTCGACGGCCTGCTGGGCAGGCGGGCCATAGGCGGCGAAGGCCGCTACCAGCATCCGGTCCATCCCGTTTTCACCCTGTTCGACTACGATGTCCACTTCAACGCGCTGAATACGGCTCAAGTGGTCACGAACTGGAACTTCGAAAACGGCGCCATCCTCACCCTGACGGCCGACTACCGGAAAACGCCTTACCTCAGCACCAGCAACGCGCTCATCGGCTGGGGATCGGGCTATGGTCCCGGCACCGGCTACGGCGTGGACTCGGTCAGCGACATCCTGCGCTATCAGGACACCATCGACCTCAAGACGCTGGCGGCGGACAATACCCCGACGTTCAAATACCTCAGCCTCAGCGCCATCACGCCGATCACCCCCGATACCCAGATCAACGCCGACATCACCGTCTCCAATCTGTCGGCGACCAAGGGCTCTCCCTGGGTCTCCGCCTACCAGGGCTCGGGCACCCAGGTCTCCTATTTCGGCCAGATCATCACCAACCGCCTGTTGACCGACAACGATGTCTGGAATTTCGGCCTCCGCTACATGACGCAACAGATCGACGACATCCTGTCCGGATTCGTGGACGCGCATTATCCTGTCACCCCGGACATCCGCATCGATCCCAGGTTGAGGATCGACTACTTCACCGGCTTCGACGGCCCCGACGTCTGGCGGGTCCGTCCCGGCACGCGCTTCAACTACCGCGTGGTCGACGGACTGTACTTCGAGCTGGAGGGAGGGTTCGAATACATGACCAAGCCCCTAGCGCTCAACGAACGCGATACCAAAGGCTATTATGTCAACGTGGGATACCGCTGGGATTTCTGACCCCACCGCCCCTATCCACCCGGACGACCTCCATCGATGAACAGCAGTGCAATGACGACCGCATTCGCAGGGAATTCCGCTCCAACGGCTGGAGTAAACAAGGACACCGGTTTTTTCGGCAGCCTCCTGGCGGACAAGAAGATTCTCACCCTGTTCGCCGCCATCGTCCTGTTCGGCTTTTTCACGAAAATCGCCCGCCTCGAATACCCGCAGGACTTCTATTTCGACGAGGTCTATCACGGCTTCACGGCGACCGTCGTCCTGCACGGCGACCGGAACGCCTACGACCCCTGGGCGAAGTCGCCGCCGGGGAAGGCGTATGAGTGGACGCACCCGCCCCTGTCCAAGCTGATCATGGCCGGAATGATGTCGGTCTTCGGGGAGAACGCGTTTGGCTGGCGCATCGGCTCCGTCATTTTCGGGACCCTCGCCACCCTTGCCGCCGCCGCGCTGGCTTTCGAGCTGTTCGGCTCCCTCCCCGTCGCTGTCCTGACCGGCGCGCTGATGAGCCTCGACGGCCTCCTCCTCAGCCAGTCCCGCATCGCGATGAACGATATCTACTTCATCTTTTTCATGTTGACGGCCTTGATCGGCTACGTCCGCTGGAAAAGAGACGAGACCTCGATGCGCTGGCTGTATTTCACCGGAATGGCACTCGGCCTTGCGCTCGCGACCAAATGGACCACGCTCTACGTGTTTCTGGTCCTGGCCGTCGATCTCGGCGTGACGGCGGTCCGTAACCGGCGCCTGCCTCCCCTTGCGGCCTGCCTCAACATGCCCGTGGCGCTGGGGCTCCTGCCCATTGCGATCTATCTGTCGTCCTACCTGCAGTACTTCGCTCTGGGCTACCGTTGGCCGGAATTCATCGAACTGTTCCGGCAGATGTGGTTCTACCATACCGGACTGAAAGCCACCCATGCCGCGCATTCGCAACCCTGGCAGTGGATACTCAACCTCCGCCCGGTATGGATGTACGTCGATTATTCGGTGCCCGGAAAAATCGCCAATATTTACAACCTGGGAAACTCGGTGATCCTTTATGGCGGGCTTTATGCCGTCGCCGCCGCAATCCTCAAGATGGAATGGTACCGGAGCTGGCCCGTGGCGTTCATGATCCTTGTCTATTTCATGCTCTGGCTGCCATGGACCCTGTCGCCCAGGATCATGTTCTTCTACCACTATGCACCGGCGGTGCCGATACTGTGCATCATTCTCGCCCGCTGGCTCGGCGGCAATCTGGTGAGCAGCGAAAAAGTCGATCGGATGGCCGCGAAATTCATCGTCGCGGCGGCCGTTCTCTGGTTCGTGGTGTTCTATCCCGACAACACCGCCATACACGTTCCGCAGGGTTTTGCCGACGCCGTATATTTTTCGGTTCCGGGATGGAAGAATTGAAGAGTCGGGTCAGCCCCCCGGCTCCTGGCTGTCGCGCGCCACGACCTCCTGGATGAAATAGCGAGGCCTGCGCTTGGTCTCCAGGTAAATCTTGCCGAGGTACTCGCCGATGACACCGAGGCTCAGCAGTTGAATGCCGCCGAGCAGGCTCATTGGCAGCAGGATCGACGACCAGCCTGGCACGGCCTCGCCCGCCACGAAACGCACCCACAGCACCCAGCAGACCACCAGGAAACTGACGGCGGAAATGAGAAAACCGAGGAAGGTGATCACGCGCAGCGGAAACACCGAAAACGAGGTGACGCCCTGAAGGGCGAGACCCAGCATTTTCCGCAAAGGATATTTGGACTCCCCGGCGACGCGCTCCGCCCGGTCGTAATACACGGTCGCGGTGTTGAAGCCGAGCTTCGGGATGATCCCGCGCAGGAACAGGTTGACCTCGCCGAACTCCCTCAGCGCATCGATGGCGCGCCTGCTCATCAAGCGATAGTCGGCGTGGTTGAACACCACTTCCACGCCCATCAGCGCCAGCGCACGGTAATACCATTCGGCACTCCAGCGCTTGAACAACGAATCCGTTTTCCGGTTCTTGCGGACCCCGTAGACGATGTCGGCGCCGGCGGCGTGGGCATCGAGCATGGACTCGATGGCGGTCAGGTCGTCCTGAAGATCGGCGTCTATGCTGACGAGACAATCCCCTCTTGCATGCATCAATCCTGCCAGCAGGGCACTCTGATGCCCCTGGTTTCTGGACAGCTTCATCCCGCGGACGAAACCATAAGTCTCCGCCAGACCGCGAATGCTCTGCCAGGTGCCATCCCTGCTGCCGTCATCGACGAAATACACCCGCGAATCCGGCCCGATTTTGCCTTTCTCTTGGAGGTCATGCAGCACTGCGGCGAGCCGTCTGGTGGTTTCCGGCAATGCTTCTTCTTCATTGAAACAGGGTACGACGATACCGAGTGTGCGCATGGCAGATCCTTGGATTTTCAAGTCAGGCGGATTTTCGAACCGGCGGCGCATACGTCCATTTGAGGCTGCCAACGAAATTCCAGAACAGCACGGCGACGGTCGCCGCAATCTGTGACCAGAGGTAAGGAAGATGCGTGTAAGTGATTCCGAGCTGAACGATGGCGCCGTTTAGCAACAGTCCCATCCCGGCCGTGACGGCAAACCGGAATACAGCGACGCGATGGCCGTTCTTGGCCTTGAACGTCAATTTGTAATTCAGCCAGTAGTTTACAACGGCACTGGCCGTGAAACCCAACGAAGAGGCAAGGGTCACCTGCCACTGCCAGAGACTGACCAGTGCGACGAGCATCACATACTGCAAGGCCGTGGCCAGTCCGCCTACGAAGACGAAACGGAAGAATTTTTTCAGCAGGCTTACTTTGGGCATACCGGCTTAAGGTCGCACAGATATACCAGTTCGGGAAGTTTCCCGAGAAATCTCACGAGACCCCCCTCGATGCCGGGGTGCACCGACCTGCGAAAAGTCGGAACGGCCCCCGGCGCCGACCGGCACCGGGGGACCTGACAGGGCTGATCAACCCTTATCGTCGCCCGCGATCGCTACTTGCACTGCGGTACGCGCTTCACCGAACGAACCGCCGTCTGATCCTGGAACTGGACTTTCACCGTGCAGGGGACGGCTCCCTCGGCCAGGGGAATCTTCGCCAGCCATTTGCCGTGCACGTCGGCCAGCACTTCTCCGATCACGGCGTCCGTCGCACCGTCCACCAGTGTGACAGGATCGGCCACCAGCGCTTCGCGCTCGGATTTGCTCAGCTGCCTGTCGAACTTGATGCGCCCCGACAGGATGAGTTCGCTCTGATCGGCCAACCATTGCGCCTTTTGGATGATCAGCGCCCGGATCGATTCGACATCGGGCACGTCGCTGGGCGCGGGCTGAACAGTCACGTTGGTCCAACGCGGATCGGAAGCATCGCTCTCGTGCCCCGCATGGTCCAGGGTGACCGCCTGGAAGCCCAGGTCGAAGGTCTTACCCGCATCCTCGGCCTTGGGCACCCAGGTGAGTGTGGCGACCTGCTTGCGGCTCTCCGCGTCGAATGCCTGGGTCAGTTTCGCCCCTTTCGGCAGTTTCACCCCTTTGATGGTGGCTGTGTCGTCATCGCAGTCGAGAGCGCTCAAGATGATCTTCAGGATTTTTCCGACCTGAACGTTCCAGCCGGTCGGGATGGTATCGAGTTCCGGCCTGGACTGCAGCAGACAGCCGATGGGGAACGGCGCTGGGCGGGTCGTCGGAGCAGGCGTGGACGTCGGCGCCGGCGTCGAGGTGGGGGCCGGGGAGGCCGTCGGAGCCGGGCTGGGGGTAGGAGCGGGGCTGGACGTCGGAGCCGGAGTCACGGTCGGAGCCGGAGTCACGGTCGGCGCCGGAGTCGGCGTAGGTGTAGGAGTGGGAGTCGCGACCGGCAGGTCGGCAGCCCCACCGATTTCCGTCGCGATGGCATTCAGGTCAGCATCGCTGAGATTGCTCAAGCTGTTCATCGCGCTGACGCTGGCAATGGCCGCCTTGGTGGCTGATGCGTTCTTCTTGGAGCCGGACAGAGCCGGACCATAGCCGCCGGCCGTCGCGCCCTTGGCACTGTCGTAAGCGCCATGACACCCCTGGCAGCTTCCGGCATAAGTCGCCGCGGCAAAGGTTTCGGAGGAAAAACCGCCACTCGCGGCAATGACCACTGCCAGGGACAGGGTCCTGAATCGATACCCCGCTGGCTTGGTTACGGCTTTGTTCAATTTTACGTTCATAGCAAAACTCCCAAGTTTCATGCCACAGAAAATACCGCTCCTTTCCCGATGGCGCCCTTCTACGCCATCCCGTCCTCGGAAATCCTTGGATACCACCGTTCCCTGCAGTATCTCCAGAGCGATAACGTATCCAACGTCCGCCGATTCAAATTTCCCACCTGATGAGTGGGCCGATATCGAATGGACGCTGCCAATAAAAGAAGTTCAACGAGAGGTTGTCGAAAACGCCCCTCCCCTCGCGGGGAGGAGCCTGAACGGGTTCTCCCCTTCAAGTCCATTCGAACCCGTTCATCCGATGTCGCTCCTTATTTGCATTGCGATGGCGCGCGCTTCACCGGCCGGGAAGCGGTGTCGCTCAGGAACTCGACATCCACCGCACAGGGGACGGCGGTGTTGGCCAACGGAAGATTGGCCGACCACTTGCCGGAGGAGCTTGCGGTCACCTGTCCGATGATCTCCTGAGTACTGTCGGCCCGGATGATGACGGGATGGGCCAGCAAGGCGGCGCGTTCGGCGGTGCTCAGCAGCTTGCTGAACTTGATGGAGCCGTTTACCGCGAGCTTGCCTGCCTCCCTGTAAGGCTGCCATTGCGCCTGTTGGATGACGACGGCCTCCACGGCTCCGGCTTCCGGCGTGGTGTTCGCCGGCCAGACGCGGATGTCGGTGGAACGGGACTGTGACGAATGGTTCTCGTCCTCGTGCTCTTTCTCCCCTTTCCACGAACGCTTTGCACTGACTTCCGACTCCACCGCCGTGAATGTCACATGGTAGATCCTGCCGGCGGCTTCCGGACCCGGCGTCCAGGTGATGGTGGCCACCTGCTTCCGGGTGTTCACATCGAACCCTTGGGTCATCTTTGCCCCCGTCGGCAGCCCCTTGGCCTTGATCACCAGCGAATCATCGTCGCAATCGAGGGCGCTCACGGTGAACCTGAGTTCCTTGCCGACATTGGCGTCCCACGGTGACGGAATGGTATCGAGTTCAGGCTCCGACTCATCCCCACAGGGCGTGGGCGTCGGAGCCGGGGTGGCCGTCGGGGCCGGGGTGGCCGTCGGAGCCGGAGTGGCCGTCGGAGCCGGAGTGGCCGTCGGAGCCGGAGTGGGCGTCGGGGCCGGAGTGGGCGTCGGCGTGGGTGTCGCCACCGGCAGATCCGCCGCACCGCCTATTTCCAGGGCGATGGAATTCAAGTCGGCGTTGGTCAGGTTGCTCAGGCTGTTCATCGCGCCGACCTTGGCAATGGCCGCCTTGGTGGCGGAAGCATTACGCTTGGAGCCCGTCAGCGCGGGTCCATAGCCTCCCGCCGTTCCGCTGGCGGTGATGGCGCCGTGGCATCCCTGACAACTGCCGCCGTAAGTCGCTGCGGCCGATGCGTCGGTGGAAACGCTCCCCGCCCCGGCCACCACCACGGCCAACCATAACGCCTTGTTGCGAATTCCGACCGGTTTCCCGCCGGAACGAGCCAATGTCTCATTCATAAATAAACCCCAAGTTACATGTCATGAAAAGTCGCCCGGCTCGAGGCCGGCCCCCCTGTCAAGTTGCTCATCACGCTTCGAAACGATCTTTTCGGAGCGGTGACCCTTCTTGAGCAACAAATCAGAAAACTCTAACATTCCAGGCTGACCAAGAGCCTGCAACGCTAGAAACAAATGTAGTCAACAAATGAAGCAGCGAAAGTAGGTTCCTTCACTTTTTTCGATCAATTGCACTGCGACGGAGCGCGCTTGACGGGGCGCGATCCCATCTCGCCATGGAAATCGACCGCTACGGAGCATGGCACTTTCCCGCCATCCAGGGGGATTCGTGCCGACCACTTGCCGGATACGCTGGCGTTGGCCTGGCCGATGACTTCATGCGTGGTGGCGTCGGTGATGACGACAGGGTCGGCAACCAGCGACTGGCGCTCGGACTTGGTCAGAATCCGGCTGAATTTGATGCGTCCCGTCAGAAGGAGCTGGCTCTGACCGGCTGACCACTGAGCACGCTGAATCGCCACGACCTCGACGGCCCCCGCTTCCGGCGTCGTGTTGGCCGGCCATACCCGGATGGCGGTCCAGCGCGGTATCGACACCGACTTCTTGTGGCCGTTGCCGTCTTTGTCGACAGCCACGAACACCACCGTGTGAACCGTGCCCACGGCCTCCGGCCCGGGCGTCCAGCTAACCGTGGCGATCTGTTTGCGGACGTCCGGTTCGAACTCCTGGGTCAGGGTGGCTCCCGAAGGCAGTCCTTTGGCTTTGATGGTCAGGGAGTCGTCGTCGCAGTCCAGGGCGCTGACCGTGAACCGGAGTTCCTTGCCTGCGTTGGCATCCCACGGCGACGGGATGGTGTCGATCTCCGGCCTCGCCTCATCCGCACAGGGCGCGGGCGTCGGGGAAGGACGGGGAGTTGCCGTGGGCGCTGGCGTCGGCGATGGCTTGGGCGTGGGAACCGGTGTGCCGGTCGGCGCCGGCGTGGCGGTGGGAGCCGGCGTCGTGGTGGGAGCAGGCGTCGCACTCGGCGCGGGTGTTGGCGTGGCCGTCGGCGCAGGTGTTGGCGTGGCCGTCGGAGCGGGGGTGGGGGCACCGAGATCCGCCGCCCCTCCTATCTCCAGTGCCACCGCGTTCAGATCGGCGTCGGACCAGGAGGCGCCCATCGTCCCCATGGTGCCACCAGCGGCGATCGCCGCCCGGGTGGCCGAGGCGTTCTTCTTCGCTCCCTTCAACGCGGGCGCCATCCCGCCGGCCGTGGCCCCCGACCCACTGTCGTAGGCGCCGTGACACATCTGGCAGTTGCCGGCATAAGTCAGCGCCGCAAAAGACTCGCCCGGGACGCTCCCGGTCGCAACCATGACCACCGCCAGGGACAGGGCGTGCCTGGACCAAGGCCCCTCGGCCGTAGTATTCGCAGATCGGAAAATCCCAAGTTTTTTCGTCATGACCCGAACCTCTTGCTTGTTGGTCGATACTACGAGGGAAGAAGCCGTCCGGTACTCCCACCGTCCCGGCACCCCTTCCGTACCGAAACGCTGAAAACAAAGGGTCCGTCGGGCCTCTCCGTTTCCTCGCTCATTAGAGCCAAACAATATTTGTGCCATAAAATATTTCTCATGTGACACATACGGTTACGATCGACCGAAGGCTTTTGTCGGGGACTCTCGTCGCCGGTAGGAAACACCCCCTGGCGCCGGATTCTTGATATGGATCAAATCTGCGGGATGGTTGCGAACGGGAACCCTCGGAGCCGTTGGCACACGGCGTCCGGCCGCCAACGCGGGACTGGCCGGGCGCTGTCTCCGGAAAGCGTCATCGTCGTCCTTGCGATGCAGGTCCGGCTGCTTCTGTGCGAACGGTCCGGAATCCGGTCGAACATCCGACGCGCCCAGGCCTGGTACGAAACCGTACGGCGAAATGCGGCCCCACGGGCCAAGCGAACCGATCGGGCAGATGCGAGCGGGGCGGCCCTGCGGCGGACGCTACCACAGAAAACCGAGCAGCGTCCTACGGCCGACCCGGTGTTTTTCGAGAATTTTGACGCAGTCTTCATGGCCCCCGGCCCGGGCCAGCGAGACGGCAGTGTGCCTGTGGCCGTTGCGGAGGGTCGGATCGGCGCCGGCTTCCAGCAGTGCCGCGACGGTTTCACTGTGACCGGCTTGTGCCGCCAGCATCAGCGCCGTCATGTTCCGCCTGTTCCGGCGGTCGGGATTCGCGCCCTTCCTCAGGAGCAGACGAACCACGCCGGCGTGTCCGCGGCCTGCGGCCACGGCCAGGGCAGTGTTGCCATCCCCGCTCGGCGCGTCCACGCGAGCGCCGTACGCCAGCAGTCGCCCGGCGGTCTTTTCATCGCCCTTCCAGGCAGCGCGAGCCAGGGCGTCATGACCGGGCGCCCGGTCGCGATCGACGGCGGCTCCGTGAGCCAGCAATATCTCGACGATCCCGGAATGCCCGCCGTCGACGGCATGCCACAAAGCGGTATGGCCGTCCGCGTCGGTTGCATTCGGATCGGCCGAAGCCGCCAGCAGGACCTCGACGCTTTCCGGATGCCCGCCGAGGGCCGCCAGCATGATCGGGGTCCTGCCATCCTTCCGCGCCACGCCGGTGGCTGCACCCAGACTGCACAGGACCCGCACGGTCGTGGCCTTGCCGCGCTGCGCCGCCCATGAGAGCGCGGTGTTTCCGTCTCCGTCGGTCGCGTCGAGCCTCGCCCCGGCGGCCGCCAGCACCTCGACCACTTCGCCATGCCCTTCGCGGGCGGCCCACATCAGGGCCGTCCGGCCGTCCGGCGTCGCAACATCGGCTTCCGCCCCATGAGCCAGCAGGATTTTCACGATCCCGGCATGGCCGTTCCAGGCAGCGCGGGTCAACGGGGTATGACCGTCCGGAGCCCTGGCGGCGACATCGGCGCCTCTTGCGAGCAGCGTTTCGACCGTCGAAGCGTGCCCTCGCCAGGCGGCCACCGTGAGTGCCGGCCAGCCGGGATAGCCGTCGATGCCGTCTTTCGAACTCAAACGGGACGGCGGGTGCCTGGGCCGTTTTTCGGGCTCCCCCTGGATGCCCGCCGCACTCCGGTGCCGGTCGGCACCGGCAGCCGCCAGCCAACGGGCGATCTCCGGATGTCCGGCTTCCAGCGCCAGCCGGTAGGGCGTGCGGCCTTTGTCGTCCAAGGCATCGATCTCGGCACCCCGCGCCAGCAACTCCCGTACGGCACCGGCATCGCCGCGCCGGGCGGCGCGGTGAAGGGGCGTGTCCTTCTCTCGATGCCTGCGTTCGGCGGTGGAATCAACGCTTGGCGCCGGGGTCGGCATGGCCTCCAGCCGCCTGTACGCCATCGCGTGATGCTGCGCTGCGGCTTTTTCATACCAGCTCCGGGCTTGAACCGGATCGGGGCGTACGCCCAGGCCCTTCTCGTACATCAGCCCTAGTTCGAACTGCGCGCGGACCTGCCCCTGTCCCGCCGCGGCTCGGAACCATCGCAAGGCCTGCGCATGGTCTTGCGGCACACCGCGACCGTTCTGGAACATCGCCCCCAGGCGGTACTGCGCCTCGGCGTCGCCCCGTTCGGCCAGCACCCGCCAGCGAGCGATCGCTTGATCGTACTGGCGGAGGCGCGCCGCCTCGAGCCCCCATTCCTGCGCTTCATCGGCCGGGACGACCGCCGGGCCGCCCAGCCCGGCGAAGGACAGGAGAACAAGCAAGTATCGGCCCGGGTTCGACATCGCCGCCGTTCCGGTGCGCATCAAAGCCGTTCGGACTTCGACGACATCGCGACCGGCTTCGCCGCCTTTCCGGCGACGACCGCCTCTTCCGCGACCCGATCATTTCCGGAGCCGGCCTCCGACTGGAAGGGAGTGGCCGGTAGAGCGAGTACCCAGAACGACACGATGGCGACAGCGAGCACCAGTCCCGCCCAGGGCCGCTTGCCGGGGATGGACTGTCCGGCCTCCCCTTCCTTCCAGCCCGTGATCATGGAAAGCACGAGGTTTTCGTGATGCAGGAAGCCGGAAGCAATCGCCGCCACGATATGCACGAACACGATCACCAGCATGAAATTGGAAAGCAGGGCATGGAAGCGCTTCAGAGCATCCTCCCAGCGTTCGTCGTAAGAAAGTAATCCGGAAGCGCAGACCAGAATGCCGAGAAGCAGCAGCAGTACGATGGCGACGGCACCCGCCGGATTGTGGCCGACGTAATGTTCGGGATGCTTGGACAACAGGCTCTTCAGGTAGCGGAAGATCGCGAGCGGGCCGCGCACGAAATCCTTGAAGCGGGAATAGCGCGGGCCGACGAAGCCCCACAGCAGGCGGAAACCGATCAACCCGAGGATGGTGTAGCCGAACATCACGTGCAGCACCCGGTAGTCGCTGTCCGCCGACAGGTAGGCGCCGAAAAAACTGGTCACCAGCGACCAGTGGAATATCCGCGTGGCGAGATCCCAGACGATGATGCGTTGCGCCATGTTTTACCCCCGTTCCGTTTCTGGTTTTCCGGTCGGCGATTCCGCGTCCCGGCCGAACGGAGACCAAGCAAACTTCACGCCATCAGTGCGCTCTCCCGGATCCGCTGGATCTCGTCGCGCAGCCTGGCCGCCTCCTCGAACTCCAGATCGCGGGCATGCGCATACATCTTTTCTTCGAGCTGCTTGATGAGCCTGGCCGCCTCCGCCGGTTTGGCCACCTTGTACCCGGCGCCAGGTTCGGCGACGCGGGCCGCCTGCTTTCGCGAGCCCGCGGAGCCTCCCGGAATGGACACTTCCAGGATGTCGGTCACGGACTTGGTGATGCCCCTTGGGGTCAGGCCATGCCTTTCGTTGTAGGCGATCTGTTTGGCCCGGCGACGCTCGGTCTCGCCGATGGCCTGTTGCATCGACTGCGTCACCTTGTCGGCATAGAGGATGGCCTTGCCGTGCAGGTTGCGGGCGGCCCGGCCGATGGTTTGGATCAGCGACACCGCCGAGCGCAGGAACCCTTCCTTGTCGGCGTCGAGGATGGCCACCAGTGACACTTCCGGGATGTCGAGACCTTCGCGCAGCAGGTTGATGCCCACCAGGACGTCGAACTTGCCGAGCCGGAGGTCGCGGATGATTTCCACCCGTTCCACGGTGTCCACGTCGGAGTGCAGATAGCGCACGGCCACGTCGTGTTCCATCAGGTACTCGGTGAGGTCCTCGGCCATGCGCTTGGTCAGCGTGGTCACCAGCACGCGTTCGCCCCCCTGCACCCGGAAGCGGATCTCCGACAGCAAATCGTCGACCTGGGTCGATGCAGGGCGGACCTCGACTTCCGGATCGACCAGGCCGGTGGGGCGCACGACCTGTTCCACCACCGCCCCGGAGTGGGCCCGTTCATAGGGGCCCGGCGTCGCCGAGACATAGATCCGCTGCGGCGCCCGCGCCTCGAATTCCTCGAATTTGAGCGGCCGGTTGTCGAGCGCCGACGGCAGCCTGAAGCCATACTCCACCAGCGTTTCCTTGCGGGAGCGGTCGCCGCGGTACATCGCGCCGATCTGCGGCACGGTGACATGGCTCTCGTCGATCACGATCAGCGCATCGTCCGGCAAGTAATCGAACAGGGTCGGCGGCGGTTCGCCCGGCGCCCGGCCCGACAGGAAGCGTGAATAGTTCTCGATGCCCGAGCAATAGCCGACCTCCAGGATGATTTCGACGTCGAACAGGGTCCGCTGTTCGAGGCGCTGGGCTTCCACCAGTTTGTGCTGGCTGCGGAGATGCTCCAGCCGGTCCTTGAGTTCGACCTTGATCTCTTCCACCGCCTGCAGCAGCTTCTCCCGAGGAGTGACGTAATGGGTCTTGGGGTAGACGGTGTAGCGGGCGATGCGGGAAATGACCTCGCCGGTCAAGGGGTCGAACAGCGACAGCCGCTCGATCTCGTCGTCGAACAGCTCGACCCGCAGCGCTTCCTTCTCCGACTCGGCCGGGTAGATGTCGATCACGTCGCCCCGGACACGGTAGCTGCCGCGCCGCAGTTCGGCTTCATTACGGGTGTACTGGAGCTCGGCCAAACGCCGGACCAGGGTGCGCTGGTCGATCATGTCACCGCGCACCAGGTGCAGCACCATCTCGAAATAGGAGGCCGGCTCGCCCAGGCCGTAGATGGAGGACACGGTCGCGACGATGACGGTGTCATGCCGCTCGATCAGCGCCTTGGTCGCCGACAGCCGCATCTGCTCGATGTGCTCGTTCAGCGACGAATCCTTTTCGATGTAGGTGTCGGAGGCCGGCACATAGGCCTCGGGCTGGTAGTAGTCGTAATAGGACACGAAGTATTCCACCGAATTCTCGGGGAAGAATTCCTTCATCTCGCCGTAAAGCTGCGCCGCCAGCGTCTTGTTGTGCGCCAGGATCAGGGTCGGGCGCTGAACCTGGGCAATCACGTTGGCAATGGTGAAAGTCTTGCCCGAACCGGTCACGCCGAGCAGCGTCTGGTGCAACTCGCCGTCGTTCAGGCCCTCGACCAGACGCCGGATGGCCTCCGGCTGATCGCCCGACGGCGCATAACCGCTTCGCAGCAAGAACGGCTTGGATTTCTGGGCGCGCGGCAGTTTCGAGCTTTGCTCGACCGGTTGGGCCAGGCAGTGGCCGCTTCCAGGCAACATGGCGTATTCAATCCTCCGGGGAACGAGTCACTGGCGGGGGGAGTTTCAAGGATAGCCGAAGCCGGTGTGACGGAATGGATACCCTCGGGATAATGACAAATTTTCCACCCGCGGAGTTCAAGGAAAGCCGCCTAACCGGTAACATAACGCCTCGAATTTTCCAGCCAATCCGCGAAACCAATGAGCATACGACTTTCCGACCGCGTCCAGTCCATCAAGCCGTCCCCGACCCTCGCCGTCACCGCCCGCGCCGCCGCGATGCGCGCCGCCGGCAAGGACATCGTGGGACTGGGCGCGGGCGAACCGGACTTCGACACGCCGGACCATATCAAACAGGCGGCCATCCGGGCCATCGAAAAGGGTTTCACCAAATACACGGCGGTCGATGGAACGCCCGGCCTCAAGCAGGCGATCCAGGCGAAATTCAAACGCGAAAACGGCTTGGATTACGCGCTCGATCAGATCCTGGTGTCCTGCGGCGGCAAGCAGAGTTTCTACAATCTGGCCCAGGCCCTGCTCAACCCCGGCGACGAGGTCGTCATCCCGGCGCCTTACTGGGTATCCTATCCGGACATGGTGCTGCTGGCCGGCGCCGTCCCGGTGATCGTCGAGGCCGGGCAACAGCAGGCGTTCAAGATCACGCCGGCACAACTGGAAGCCGCGCTGACGGCCAGAACCCGGCTGTTCGTGATCAACAGTCCATCCAATCCCACCGGCATGGCCTACACCGCGGACGAGCTGGCCGGCCTCGGTGAGGTGCTGCGGCGGTTTCCCGATGTCGTCGTCGCCACCGACGACATGTACGAGCACATCCTCTGGGAAGGTGGATTCAGCAACATCCTGAACGTCTGTCCGGACCTGTACGAGCGGACCGTGGTGCTGAACGGCGTGTCCAAAGCCTACTCGATGACCGGCTGGCGCATCGGCTACGCAGCCGGACCCGAGCGGCTGATCGAGGCCATGACCAACATCCAGTCGCAGAGCACCTCCAATCCCACCTCGATCTCGCAGGTCGCGGCAGAGACCGCGCTCAATGGCGAGCAGGGCTTCATCGCCGGCATGGTGGAGGCTTTCAAGGAAAGGCACGACTTCGTGGTCGGAAGACTGAACGCCATCCCCGGCGTCGATTGCCTGAAAACCCACGGCACCTTCTATGTCCTGCCGAATGTCGAAGCGGCGATGGCCAGGCTGCATCTGGCGGACGACGTGGCGCTGTCCGAATACCTGATCGAACAGGGCGGCGTGGCCGTGGTGCCGGGCTCGGCTTTCGGCGCACCGGGCCACGTCCGTCTCTCCATCGCCACCAGCATGGCCAATCTGGAAAAGGCCATGGAACGCCTGGCGACCACCCTGTCCAAATGACCGACAGGCATTGCCGGGAGACGTCCCCGGCAATGCCCCACCGCGCATCCTAGAGCTGCAGACTCCGCAGATAGGCTTCGAAGCCAGCCCGCAAATCGGGATGCTGCAGGCCCTGTTCCACCGTGGCGATGAGATAGCCCAGCTTCGATCCGCAATCGTAACGCTTGCCGTTGAATTCGTAGGCCAACACCGTCTGCTCGTTGAGCAGCATGGCGATGGCGTCGGTGAGCTGGATTTCCCCGCCCGCGCCGCGCGAGACATTGGCAAGCTTGTCGAAGATCGCCGGCGTGAGGATGTAGCGTCCCACCACGGCCTGGTTGGATGGCGCGTTCTCGGGCCGCGGCTTTTCCACGATCGCTTCGACCTTGTCCAGCCCGGCCTCAATCGGACTGGTCTTCACGATGCCGTAGCTGTGAGTGTCGCCGGGATCGATGCGCTCGATGCCCAGCACCGAGCACTGCCATTTGTCGAATACCCGGACCATCTGTGACAGACAGCCGCCGTGGTTGTTGCCGTCGATGAGATCGTCGGCGAGCAGCACCGCGAATGGTTGGTTGCCGATGACCGCCTTGGCGCAGTTGACGGCATGGCCCAGCCCCAGCGCTTCGGCCTGACGGATGTAGATGCAGGTGACGTGCGGCGGAATGATGTTCCGGACGATGTTCAGGATGTCGTCCTTGCCTCGCGCCGCCAGTTCCGTCTCGAGTTCGTAGGCCTTGTCGAAATGGTCCATGATCGCGTTCTTGCTGCGGCCGGTGATGAACACCATCTCGTCGATGCCGGCCGCCACGGCTTCTTCCACCGCATATTGGATCAACGGCTTGTCCACCACCGGCAGCATTTCCTTCGGGCTGGCCTTGGTGGCGGGCAGGAAGCGGGTCCCCAGCCCCGCGACCGGGAAAACGGCTTTTCTGATGACTTTTGCCATGTTGTCCTACCTTGTCGTTTTCAGGTTGATCTTTCCTTTCTTCTCGAGATATTCCAGGATTTGCCCGGCGCATTCATCCAGGCCGTCCTCCCCGGTCCGCACCGTGATCTCCGGAGCAAGCGGCTTTTCGTAGGGCGATGAAATCCCGGTGAACTCCGGAATCTCGCCGGCCCTCGCCTTGCGGTACAGCCCCTTCACATCGCGCTGCTCGCAGACTTCGAGGGGGGCATCGCAGAAGATTTCGACGAAGTCACCGGGCTCGACCAGGGCTCTGACCAGATCGCGGTCGCGGCGAAAGGGCGAGATGAAGGCGGTCAGGGCGATCACGCCGGCATCGACGAACAGCTTGCTCATCTCGCCGATGCGGCGGATGTTCTCGCACCTGTCCTCGGCGCTGAACCCCAGGTCCGAGCACAAGCCGTGGCGGACGTTGTCACCGTCGAAGACGTAAGTTCTGCAGCCCTGCTCGAACAGAAGCTGCTCGACCCGATGCGCGAGGGTCGATTTGCCGGCGCCGGAGAGCCCGGTGAACCAGAGAATGAAGCTCTTGTGACCGTTCTGCCGTTCGCGCTGACCGCGGGTTACGGTGGATTGATGCCAAACGATATGGGTGTTCATCGAATACGTCCTTCTCCCGAATCCGGAGCGCTCTCCTCGCCGGCCCGGCAGCGCTGGGGCTGCATCATACCGGCTTCACCGCTTCCCAGAAAGCGCGCTCCGCCGGTTGCGCCGCCTCTCTTCCCGGCCCCGCGTCTCCCCGCCGAAGCGACGCTTCTGCGGGGTTTCCGGCGTCACCGGCGGAAGCCCCACGGAACGCAGCAAACCATCCAGAGCCTCCCCTTCCAGCTCGATGGAGGCCCCGGCGCGCAGCCGCGGCGGCAGAACGATGTCGCCGTAGCGCACCCGGATGAGACGGCTCACGACCAGATTCTGCGATTCCCACAGACGCCGCACCAGCCGGTTGCGTCCTTCCCGGACCACCACGTGAAACCAGCGGTTCGCGCCCTCTCCCCCGGCTTCTGCCACCGATTCGAAGCGCGCCGGACCGTCTTCGAGCTGCACCCCGTCGAGCAGCCTTTCGATGACGGCCTCGCTGACCGTTCCCAGGATCCGGACGGCGTACTCGCGCTCGACTGCGTGGGACGGGTGCATCAGACGATGGGCCAGTTCGCCGTTGTTGGTCAGGAGGATCAGCCCCTGGGTGTTCACGTCCAGCCGTCCGACCGCCACCCAGCGGCCCAGCTCCAGACGCGGCAACCGCGAGAAGATCACCGGACGGCCCTCCGGATCGCGCCGACTGACCAGCTCGCCCACCGGCTTGTGGTACAGCAGCACACGGGTGAATGCCTGCAGACGCTTTTCGAGGTTGACCAAATGGCCGTTCAGCATGATCTGGTCACCCTTGCGGTAGCGATCGCCGAGATGGGCCGGCCGGCGGTTGAGGAAAACTTTGCCGTCGCGGATCAGTGCTTCGATCTCCCGCCGGGAGCCGAAACCGGCACGCGCCAGCGCTTTCTGGATACGCTCGCCCTCGCCGGCTTCGGCTGGCTCAGGCCCCGGCGTCGGCTGGATCGGGCGGTTCCTCGGACGGATGGGTCGGGTCGGTTTGCGCGGCGGCAAGGACATCTTCTAACTCCGGTGATACGGCGAATTCCGGCAGGGCCGGCAAATCCGCCAGGGATTCGAGATTGAAATGATCGAGAAACTGGGGTGTGGTCGCAAACAGCGCCGGGCGGCCGGGAACGTCGCGATGGCCGACCACGGTCACCCATTCCCGCTCGGTGAGCGTCCGGATGATCCCCGAACTGACCGCGACACCGCGAATCTCTTCGATCTGACCGCGCGTCACCGGCTGGCGGTAGGCGATGATCGCCAGAGTCTCCAGCAGAGCGCGCGAGTAGCGTCCGGGCCGCTCCTCGAACAGCCTGGAAATCCACGGTGCATAGGCGGCGCGGACCTGGAACCGGTAGCCGCTGGCCACCTTGCGCAGTTCCAGCGGCCGTGCGGCATACTCGTCTGCCAGCGTCGCCAGCGCCAGGCGGATCTCCTCCGTGGCGGGCCGCTCGTCCTCGCCGAACAGCGCTTCCAGCTCGGCCAGAGAAAGCGGCCTTTGCGCCGCGAACAGTGCCGCCTCGAGGATGGCCTTGAGATCCACCTCAGTCGCCTCCGGTAGCGGCCACAGCGCGCACCCGCAGGGCGCCGAGGGGCTCGTCCTGGATGATTTCGATCAGCCGTTCCTTGCCCAGTTCCAGCACGGCCAGCAGCGACACCACCGCCCCGGGCCGACCCTCGTGCAGCGGGAACAGGGTTTCGAAAGCCAGCGTCGCATTGCCCGCCAGGCGCTCCAGGATCATGCTCATACGCTCGCGCACCGACAGGGATTCCCGGCATATGTGATGATGGCGGGTGTGGTTCAGGCGCTTGAGGACGTCCTGGAAGGCCGACAGGAGGTCTTTCATGGCGATGCTCGGATAGACCTTCGGCACCGGGATGTCGTCGCTCCCCGCCCCGGCTTCGAACAGGTCGCGCTCCAGCCGAGGCAGCCGGTCCAGCCGTTCCGCCGCGGCCTTGAAACGCTCGTATTCCTGCAGGCGCCGCACGAGTTCGGCACGCGGATCCTCTTCCTCGGCTTCCGTCTCCTTCGGCCGGGGCAGCAGCATCCTGGACTTGATCTCGGCCAGGATCGCGGCCATCAGCAGGTACTCCGCCGCCAGTTCCATTCGCAGGCTGTCCATCATCTCGATGTAACCGATGTACTGGCGGCTGATCTCGGCGATCGGGATGTCGAGGATGTCGAAATTCTGCTTGCGGATCAGATACAGCAACAGATCGAGCGGACCTTCGAAGGTCTCGAGAAAGATTTCCAGCGCGTCCGGCGGAATGTACAGATCTTCCGGCAACTGACCGACCGGCGCACCCTTGACCCGCGCGACCGGCTCCAGGACTTCCGGGGCGGGCGCCGCCCCGGTCATGCGCCTCCGGCCAAACCGACGACGGTATAGATCAGATGTTGGACCAGCAGCAGCGGCCCAACCATGATGCGTCCCAGCATGTCCGTGTAGATCAGGATCAGCAGGATCCAGAAGCCGTAAGGCTCGAGCCGGCCGTACTGGATCGCCGCCCGCAGCGGCAGGAGGGTGGAAACGACCCGGCTGCCGTCCAGCGGCGGAATCGGCAGCAGGTTCAGCACCATCAGCACGCTGTTGATGGTCACCCCGGCCTTCCCCATCAACCCGAGGGGCAGAGCCACGTAGCCCAGGCTTTCGGGCAGCTCCGTGGCCAGCCGCAGCAGAATCGCCCATCCCAGGCCCATCACCAGGTTGGCTCCGGGTCCGGCGACCGCCACCAGCGCCATGTCACGGCGCGGCCGGCGCAGCCGCCCCCAGTCCACCGGCACCGGCTTGGCCCAGCCGAAGATGAAACCCCCGAAAGCCAGCAGCAGCCCCGGCACCAGGAGAGTCCCGACCGGATCGATGTGCCGCAGCGGGTTCAGCGACAGGCGGCCGAGGCGCTTGGCAGTGTTGTCACCCAGCCTGCTGGCAGCCCAGCCGTGTGCCACCTCGTGGAGGGTGATCGCGAACAGCACCGGCAACACCCAGACGCTGAAACGCTGAACCAAAGTAAGATCATCCATCGTGTGATCAGACCCGAAGTGAAAAAGGATGAAAAGGCTAGGCGCGCAGGAAGCCGATACTGCCTTTGCCCTGGCGAACGATGACCGGAAACTCGCCGGTCAGGTCGACGATCGTGGTCTCCGCGAAGGGTATGACGCCCGCGGCGAGGATCAGTTCCACCCGCGTCCCCACTCGCTCCCGGATGTCCTCGGGATCGGCGAGTCCTTCGGTCTCGCCTGGCAGGATCAGGGTCGAGCTGAACAGGGGTTCACCCAGCTCGGCCACCAGCATCCGCGAAACCGCGTTGTCGGGCAGGCGGATCCCGATGGTCTTGCGCTTGGGATGCTGGAGGCGGCGCGGCACCTCGCGCGTGGCCTCCAGCAGGAAAGTATAGGGCCCTGGCGTCAAGGTCTTGATCAGACGGAAAGCTTCGTTGTTGATCCGGGCGAAAGCCGATACCTGGGAAAGATCGTGGCAGATCAGCGTGAAATTATGCTCCTCGTCCAGCTGGCGGATGGTGCGGATGCGATGCAGGGCATCCTTGCGGTCCAGCTGACAGCCGAAGGCATAGGACGAATCGGTCGGATAGACGATCACCCCCCCCTGGCGGACGATCTCCGCGGCCTGGCGGATCAGCCGCTGCTGCGGCGTGTGGGGATGCACCTCGAAATATTGCGCCATGCGGTTAGTGTACTACAGGAGCCGCGACGGCCGATACGCGGCGTCCCGCCTCAGGGCTTCGGCTTCTTGGCGACATCGTCGCGGAGGTAAACCGGCAGAGCCTGTTCCGGCGGAACGCTGCCTCCCCGGGCATGAATCCTGGCACCCAGGCGGGCGACCGCCGCGGCGCGGGGAAAGCGGCCACTCAGGACCGAGTCCAGCCGCCCGCCGGCCAGGCCGCTCAGGCAAGCCCGGTAAGTGGCCCAGCCGCTTCCGGTTCCTGCGCCAGTCCCTGCCGCCGACGAAAAATCCACCCGGCCGGGCGCCAGAACACGCTCCTGCCCCAGCAATTCGGGGTAGCCTTCCGCATCCCGACGGTAGACGGCGAAATAGACCTCGCCCATGCGCGCGTCGATGCACGGAAAGGCGTATTCGCAGCCCGTCTCGGCGATCGCCTCGTCGGCCAGGGCGGCGAGGGTCGAGACCGGAGCGACCGGGAGATCCAGCGCGAAGGCGATCCCCTGCGCCACCCCCGCAGCGATGCGGACCCCCGTGAACGAACCCGGCCCCCGCCCGACCGCGATGGCGTCCACCCGCCCCAGTGCCATGCCGGCTTCCGCGAGCAGCGACTCCAACATGGGCAGGATCAGCCGGTTGTGCTCCCTGGGAGCCACCTCGTGGCGCTCCAGGACGGCGCCGTCCTGGTACAGTGCTGCCGAGCAGGCTTCGGTCGCGGTCTCGATGGCGAGTAAAATCATGGCTGTGATTCTTCGACGCTTGTGCAATAGCGGCCGACCAGTTTACCCCAGCGGCATGGCCAACAAACCGGACCACATCGTGAGACGGCGGCGGCGCTATAATCGCGACTCCGCGACACCACGAGCCCGCGATGGACGACGTTCAACTCCTCCGCTACAGCCGCCAGATCATGCTTCCCGAGGTCGATGCCGGAGGTCAGGACCGGCTGCTCGGCGCCAGCGCTCTCATCATCGGCCTGGGCGGACTGGGCTCGCCGGCCGCCATGTATCTGGCTTCCGCCGGTGTCGGCAGGCTGGTCATAAGCGATTTCGACGCCGTCGATCTCTCCAACCTCCAGCGTCAGATCGCTTTCGACACGGCGGACATCGGCCGGGGCAAGGCCGAGGCCTGTGCCGGACGGCTGCGGCGCATGAATCCAGACGTGCGGATCGAGCCGGTCGCCGAACGCCTCTCCGCAGCGGCCCTCGAGGAATGGGCCGGCGCGGTCGATGTGGTCCTGGACTGCTCCGATAACTTCGCCACCCGCTTCGCCGTCAACGCGGCCTGCGTGGCCACCCGCACCCCGCTGGTGTCGGGCGCCGCGATCCGCTTCGAGGGACAACTCGCCGTATTCACGCCCGGCGATGGCGTGAACCCTTGCTACAACTGTCTCTATCCCCAGGGCGGCGAACCGGATGCAAGCTGCGCCCGCAACGGCGTCGTCGCAGCGCTGCCCGGCATCATCGGCAGCCTGCAAGCCCTGGAAGCCATCAAACTGCTTTTGGGCCTTCCCGGCGTTCGTAGCGACCGCCTCGTGGTCTTCGATGCGCTGCGGCTGGAATGGCATGAAGTCAGGCTGGGCAGGAACCCCTCCTGCCCGACTTGCGGCAGGCGGTGAGGCGTATGGGAACGCCCGGCCCATGAAACCCGGCAGTCCGCGCCACGGCCGCGGCGCCGTCAGCAACGCGGCTTCCCGATTTTCTGCCACGACCCGGGAGGCGGTGGACGACGGCTGGTTTCCGGAAGAACCCCCGCCGCTGGCGACCGCGGTCAGCGTCGAAACCTCCCGCTCCGTCGTCACCCGCAACCAGTCGCCGGACATCCCTTTCGATCAGTCACTGAATCCCTACCGCGGCTGCGAACATGGCTGCATCTACTGCTATGCCCGCCCCAGCCACGCCTATGTGGGACTGTCGCCGGGGCTGGATTTCGAGACCCGGCTGTTCGCCAAGCCCGACGCACCAGCCCTGCTCGAAAAGGAGCTGGCCCGTCCCGGCTACCGGTGCTCACCGCTCGCCCTGGGCGCCAACACCGATCCCTACCAGCCCATCGAGCGCGAGTGGCGGATCACCCGCCAAGTGCTGGAAGTCCTGCAGCGCGCCCGCCACCCGGTGACGATCACCACCAAATCCGCCCTGATCGAGCGCGATCTGGACATCCTCAGCGAGATGGCAGCGGCAGGCCTGGCCAACGTGCAGGTGTCCATCACCACGCTGGACAAGGCACTGGCCCTGAAGCTCGAACCCCGCGCCTCGGCCCCGCACCGGCGGCTGCTGGCCGTCGCGCGCCTCGCCGCAGCCGGAGTGCCGGTGAAGGTGATGATCGCGCCGATCATTCCCTGGCTCACGGACAGCGAGATGGAACGCATCGTGGAAAAGGCGGCCGAGCACGCCGCCGTATCGGCGGGATACATCCTGCTGCGGCTGCCGCGGGAGGTCGAATCCCTGTTCGCGGAATGGCTGACCGCGCACTACCCGCTGAAAGCCGCTCACACTCTCAGCCTGGTCACACTCGCCCACGGCGGCAGGATCTACGACTCCGGCTTCGGCCGGCGCCAGGTCGGGAGCGGCGACTACGCGGCGCTCCTCGCCCGCCGCTTCCGCCTGGCGCTGAAACGCCATGATCTGACCGAGGAACCGCCCGGCTTGGTCAGCGACCTTTTCACGCCGCCCGGACAACGGCAACTGGCGCTGTTTTAGCCCCCCTCTCCGCCATTCTCATACTTTCAGGCGGTATCCTACCCCGGACTCCGTGATCAGGTATTCCGGCTTGGCCGGATCGGTTTCGAGCTTCTGCCGAAGCTGGCTCATGTAGATCCTGAGGTAATGGCAATCCTCTACATGGCTGGGCCCCCAGACCTCCAACAGCAGTTGGCGGTGGGTCAGCACCTTGCCCGCGTGGCGCGCCAGCGCGGCGAGCAGACGGTATTCGGTGGGGGTCAGGCGTATCTCCCGATCACCGACCGCCACGGTGCGCCGCAGCAAGTCGATCCGCAAGCCTCCGCCGGCGCCTCCCTCGTCCGGGACATTCACGGTCCCGCCGGCCGAACGCCGCAGGGCCACCCGGATGCGGGCCAAGAGTTCGCCGATGCCGAACGGTTTGGTCAGGTAATCGTCGGCGCCGGCATCCAGGGCTTCGATCTTGTGCTCCTCCGTGCTGCGGGCCGACAACACGATGATGGGCAGCAGGGTCCATTCCCGCAGCGCCTTGACGACCTCGACGCCATCCCTGTCCGGCAGGCCGAGGTCGAGAACGACGACCTCCGGCCGGCGTAGCCCGGCCTCGATGATGCCGCGGTTGCCGGTATCGGCTTCATACACCTGAAAACCCTGGCTGCGCAGACTGGTGCGCAGGAACCGTCGCATCGGCGGGTCGTCCTCGATGACCAAAACGACGGGATTGGGGCCGGGCATGGTCTATTCCGCCGGCTCGGCTTCCGGTTCGATCCGGGGCGGCGACTCCCGCAGCGGCAGGACGATCGTGAATACCGCTCCACCGCCGGCCCGGTTCCTGGCGCGGATGTAACCGCCATGCGCCTCCACGATGGCACGGCAGATGGCGAGTCCCAGACCGACACCGCTTTGCGGGCCTTCGCGGTGGACCCGGTAGAATTTTTCGAAGATGAGCTCCTCCTGACCTTTGGGAATGCCAGGCCCGTGGTCGGAAACCGTGATGGTCATCGTGAACGGCGTGGCCTCGGCGGCAATCTCGATGGGACTATTTTCCGGCGTGTAGCGGATGGCATTCTCCATCAGATTGGCCAGCACCTGCTCCAGCATCACCGAATCCACGTAGACGAAGGGGGCATCCCGCGGCAGGCGCACCGTCACCGGGCGCCGTTCGAGCTGCTTCTTCAAGCGCGTCAACACGGTGCCGACGATTTCCTCCAGAACGTGCCACTGCAGATGGAGCTTGACCACCCCGGCGTCGAACCAGGCCATGTCCAGGATATTGTTCACCAGGCTGGCCATGCGGCGGGACTCGTCGTAGATCGCCCGACAGAGCTCCCGCCGGTCCTCCGGCTCCAGGGCGTAGTCGCCTTCGACCAGGGTGCTCGCCGAGCCCACGATGGTCGCGAGCGGGGTGCGCAGATCGTGGGAGATCGAGCTGAGCAGGGAATTGCGCAGGCGCTCGGACTCCATCCGCACCTGGTTGATGCGGGCCTGTTCGGCGAGGCGGACCCGCTCGATCGCCTGCACGATCAGGTTCACGAAGGTCTGCAGGAGCTTTTGCTGCTCCGGCAGGAAAACCCGCCGCAGGTTGACCGGCTTCATGACCAGCACGCCGATGGTCTTTTCCGCTCCGGTCAAAGGGATGTACACGCCGCTGGCGCCCGGCAGCGTATTGGTACCCCGGCCGGCCATTTCGTCGTGATCGAACACCCATTGGGCCACGCTCATGTCGATGCCCGGCAAGAATTCCTCCGCAAGCGGGGAAACCGGATAGCCGATCCTTCCGCTTTCGTCCGGGAACAGCAGCACGGCGCGTCCTCCGAACTCGGTTTCGATCTGGCGCACCGCGATCCGGACGATCTCGGCCTCGCTCCGGCTCGCCGCCAGTTCTTTGCTCATGGCATACAGGACGGTCGCCCGGCGTTCCCGATGGGAAGCGACCTTGGCCTGGGAGCGGACGTTTGCCATCAGGTTGGCGGTCACCAGAGCAACGCTGAGCATGACGGCGAAGGTGAACAAATACTGGGTGTCGGCGACGGAAAAGGTGTGATACGGCGCCACGAAGAAGAAATCGAAGGCGAGGACGCCCAGGATGGAAGCGAGGATGGACGGCCCGCGCCCATAACGGGTCGCCACGAAGATGACGCCCAGCAGATACACCATCACCAGGTTGGTCAGCTCGAACCGGCCGAACATCGCCTTCGCCGTCAGAGTACACAGGAACGTCGCCGTCGCCGCTCCCAGATAGCCCCGGTACTCCGCCCCACCGCCGCGGTCCGGTTTGGCGCTCAGCCCTGGCTGCGGCGCCTGAAGCGATTCCTGGCCACGGTCCTCACCCGGCGGACTGCCCAGCAGGTAGACGTTGATGTTGTGAGCCTCGGCAATGATCGTGTCCACCACCGAACCCAGCAGCCAGCGCTTCCAGCCGCGCCGCCGAGGTTTGCCCATCACGATCTTGGTGACGTTACGTTCCCTGGCGAGATCGATGATGGCCTCGCTCATGTCCGGCGCACTCAGGGTGACGGTCTCGGCGCCGAGCTGTTCCGCCAGCCGCAGCATGCGCAGCACTGCATCGCGCCGCTCCGCCGGGAGGCGCTGCAGCGCCGGGGTCTCCACGTACACCACGAGCCACTCCGCCTTGAGGCTGGCCGCCAGTCGCTTGCCGGCGCGGATCAGCCGTTCCGCCATCGGGTTCGGGCCGATGCACACCAGGATGCGCTCGCCGACCTGCCAGACCTCCCGGATGGTGTGGTCCTCGCGGTAGTCCTGCATCTGGGCGTCGACACGAGCCGCGGTCTGGCGCAAGGCCAGTTCGCGCAGCGCGATGAGGTTGCCCTTGCGGAAGAAATTCTCTGCCGCCAGCTCTGCCTGCTGGGGCAGATAGACCTTGCCCTCCTTGAGACGGACCAGCAGCTCGTCCGGGGGCAAGTCGATCAGTTCGACTTCATCCGCCGCTTCGAACACCGTGTCCGGCACGGTTTCCCACACCCGGATGCCGGAAATCTGGCCCACGTCGTCGTTGAGACTCTCCAGGTGCTGGACGTTGAGCGTGGTGTAGACGTCGATGCCGGCACGCAGCAACTCTTCCACGTCCTGCCAGCGCTTGGGATGGCGGGAACCGGCGGTGTTGGTGTGAGCCAGCTCGTCGACCAGGATCACCGAGGGCCGGCGTTTGAGCGCGCCGTCGAGATCGAACTCGCCGACCACCGTTCCGCGGTATTCGACCGTCCGTACCGGCAACATCTCCAGTCCTTCGAGGAGGGCCTCGGTCTCCTTGCGGCCGTGGGTTTCCACCAGTCCGACCACGACATCGATACCCTCGGCGCGCCGCTCCCGGGCCGCCTCCAGCATCGCATAGGTCTTGCCCACCCCCGCCGCGGCGCCGAAGAAAATCTTGAGCCGGCCCCGCCGCGCCCTGGCCTGCTCGCGCTCGACCCTGGCGAGCAGGGCATCCGGGTCCGGACGTTCCGCGGCCATCGGCGGCGCTACCATCCCCATCCGTGGGCGGCCCCTGGTCCGCGCCGAACCGATGTGTCAAATGCCCCCATGGGGTGCCATCTCGCTCCCCCCTCACTCTCCTCCCGCGGAGGCCCTCCTGCCGCGCCTGTCCATCGAGCCAGTACCGCCCGTGGAAACTGCCCTCTTCGGGATTTTCCAGCGTTCACCATGACCTTCATCGGAGGGCATCCAGCGCGAGATTGAGCTTGAGCACATTGACCCGCGGCTCGCCCAGAAAGCCGAATTGACGGCCTTCGGTGTACCGTTTCACCAGGTCCTCGACCACGGGTAGCGACAGGTTGCGCAGCCGCGCCACGCGGGCCGCCTGGTAGGCCGCGGCGGCGGGACTGATGTGCGGGTCCAGGCCACTGCCGGAGGCCGTCACCAGATCGACCGGCACCGGCGCCGTATTGCCGGGATCGGCATTCCGCAACGCCTGAACCCTGCTCTTGATGGCCGCGAGCAACGCCGGATTCGTCGGCCCCTGATTGGAACCGCTGGAGGCCCCGGCATTGTAGGCATGCGGTGCGGTCGCCGAGGGGCGGCCCCAGAAATAGCGGGGATCGCCGAAGGGCTGGCCGATGAGTTCGGAGCCCAGAACCTTCCCGTCCTTTTCGATCAGGCTGCCATTGGCCTGGCGGGGAAACAGCAGTTGCCCCAGCTGGGTGACCAGCACCGGATAGAAGACACCCGTGATCAGGGTCCACACCAGCAGCATGAGCAACGCGGGTTTGAAATGGTGAATCATGGGACATCCCCTAAACCAGATCCAGGGCGACGAGCAGCAGGTCGATCAGCTTGATGCCGATGAAGGGTACGACCAGGCCGCCGACGCCATAGATCAGCAAGTTGTTGCGCAGCAGCGCCGAAGCGCCCACCGGCTTGTAGCTCACCCCCCTCAGCGCCAGCGGAATGAGCGCGACGATGATGAGGGCGTTATAGATCACCGCCGAGAGGATGGCGCTGGCGGGCGTTGCGAGCCCCATGACATTGAGCGCATTCAGCGCCGGATACGTGGTCGCGAACGCCGCCGGGATGATGGCGAAATACTTCGCCACGTCGTTGGCGATGCTGAAGGTGGTCAGAGCGCCACGGGTCATCAGCATCTGTTTGCCGGTCTCCACGATCTCGATGAGTTTGGTGGGATTGGAATCCAGGTCCACCATGTTGCCGGCTTCCTTGGCAGCCTGTGTGCCCGTGTTCATCGCCACGGCCACGTCGGCCTGGGCCAGGGCCGGGGCGTCGTTGGTACCATCACCGGTCATCGCCACCAACCGGCCTTCCGCCTGGTAGCTGCGGATCAGCTTGAGCTTGGCCTCGGGCGTCGCCTCTGCCAGGAAATCGTCCACCCCGGCCTCGGCGGCGATGGCGGCCGCGGTCAGCGGATTGTCGCCGGTGATCATGACCGTCTTGATCCCCATCCGGCGCAGTTCGACGAAGCGTTCCTTGATGCCGCCCTTGACGATGTCCTTCAGCTCGATCACGCCCAGCACCCGCCCATTTTCGGCGACCACCAGCGGCGTGCTGCCGCGCCGCGCCACATCATGGACCAGCTTCTGTACTTCCTCGGGGAAACTGCCGTCCTGCTCCTCCACGTAGACGCGGATCGCATCGGCCGCCCCCTTGCGGATCTGGCGACCTTCGAGGTTCACGCCGCTCATGCGGGTCTGGGCGCTGAAATGCACGAAGGTGGCACCCAGGGTACGCACGTCACGTTCCCTCAAGCCGTACTTCTGCTTGGCCAGCACCACCACGCTGCGGCCTTCCGGCGTCTCGTCCGCCAGCGACGCCAGCTGCGCGGCGTCGGCCAATTCCTGCCGGCCGATCCCCTGCAGCGGCAGGAAGGCCGATGCCTGGCGGTTGCCGAGCGTGATGGTGCCGGTCTTGTCGAGCAGCAGCACGTCCACGTCCCCCGCCGCCTCCACCGCCCGGCCCGAGGTGGCGATCACATTCTTGCGCATCATCCGGCCGATGCCGGCCACCCCGATGGCCGAGAGCAGGCCGCCGATGGTGGTGGGAATCAGGCACACCAGGAGCGCGACCAGCACGGTGACCATGATCGGCCGGCCCTCGCCGGCCGTTTCCACGCTGTAGATCGAAAACGGCAGCAGGGTCACGGTCGCCATCAGGAAAATCAGGGTGAGCGCCACCAGCAAAATGGTCAGGGCGATCTCGTTCGGGGTCTTCTGACGCTTGGCGCCTTCGACCATGGCGATCATGCGGTCGAGGAAGGCCTCGCCCGGATTGACCGTGATCCGTACCACCAGCCAGTCCGACAGCACCCGCGTGCCTCCGGTGACCGCGCTGAAGTCCCCGCCGGATTCGCGGATCACCGGCGCACTCTCACCCGTAATGGCGCTTTCGTTGACCGAAGCCACCCCTTCGATCACCTCGCCGTCGGCAGGGACGAAATCGCCGGCCTCGATCAGCACCACGTCGCCGCGGCGCAGGCTCGACCCCGGGACCTTGCTGTAGTTGGCGCCGTAGCGCGGCTCGTCCAGCTTCTTCGCCATGACGTCGCGCTTGGCGCTGCGCAGGGATGCAGCCTGGGCCTTGGCCCGCCCTTCCGCCACCGCCTCGGCGAAATTGGCGAACAGCACGGTGAACCAGAGCCAGAACGTGATCGCCAGTATGAATCCCGAAGGCGCCTCACCCTGACCGATCAGGGACTGAACATACAACACCGTCGTCAGCAGGCTGCCGACGTAGACGACGAACATCACCGGGTTCTTCAACTGTGTCCGCGGCGCCAGCTTGCGGAACGAATTCAGCAAAGCCTCCGCGAGGATCTCGCGGTCGAACAGTCCTGGTTTCGCGGTTTGATGAATCATGAACGATTCCTCTTATCTAGCGCCGATCATCATGAGGTGTTCGACGATGGGGCCAAGCGCCAGCGCCGGTATGAAGGTCAAGGCGCCGACGATGATGACCACGCCGACCAGCAGGCCGACGAACATCGGCGTATGGGTCGGCAGGGTGCCCGCCCCGGGCGGCACATAATTCTTGGCGGCCAAGGCGCCAGCGATCGCCAGCACCGGCACCGCCAGCCAGTAGCGGGAGAACCACATCGCCAGCCCCAGCATGAGATTGTAGAAAGGCGTATTGGCCGCGAGGCCGGCGAAGGCACTGCCGTTGTTGTTGCCGGCGGACGAGAAGGCGTAAAGGATTTCACTGAAGCCGTGGGCGCCCGGATTGAAGACCGAGGACTTGCCGGCGTCGAGCATGACGGCGACGGCCGTCCCTCCCAGAACCATCAAGGGCGGCACCAGAATGACGATGGCGGCCATCTTCATCTCGTAGGCTTCGATCTTCTTGCCCAGGTATTCCGGGGTACGGCCGATCATGAGGCCGGCGACGAACACCGCGACGATGGCGAACACCAGCATCCCGTACAGGCCGGAACCCACGCCGCCGAACACGACCTCGCCCAACTGCATCAGCCACATCGGCACCAGGCCGCCCAGCGGCGTGAAGGAATCGTGCATGGCGTTGACCGATCCATTGGACGCCGCCGTCGTCGCCGTCGCCCACAGCGCGGAGTTGACGATGCCGAAGCGGGTTTCCTTGCCCTCCATGTTGCCGCCGGCCGGGTCGACACCCAAAGCGGCGAAGGCGGGGTTGCCGCCCTGCTCGCAGAGGACGGTGACGAAAAGCAGCGGAACGAAGATCAGCGTCATCGCCGCCAGGATCACCCAGCCCTGCCGGGTATCGCCGACCATCACGCCGAAGGTGTGGCAAAGCGCCCCGGAGATCACGAGGATCGCCAGCATTTCCAGGAAGTTGGAAAACGGCGTCGGATTCTCGAAGGGATGGGCCGAATTCACGCTGAAAAACCCGCCGCCGTTGGTCCCGAGCTGCTTGATGGCGACCTGCGACGCCGCCGGCCCCAAAGCCAGCGTCTGTTCGCTGACCGTGACGTGCCCGGTCACCGGATTGCCGTCCGCGTCGACCAGGGGGTGACCGCCATCGTCCTGCTTCGGCCTGTCGTAACCGGTCGCTTCCACGAGAGTGACGTTCCGATAGGGTTCGAAGGTCTGCACCACGCCCTGACCGATCAGCAGGAGGGCCAGAAGGAACGACAAAGGCAGCAGAATGTGCAGGATGCTGCGCGTCAGATCGACCCAGAAATTGCCGAGGGTGTCGGCGTTCCTGCGGACGAAGCCCCGGATCAGCGCCACCAGCACCGCCATGCCGCTGGCGGCCGACACGAAATTCTGCACCGTCAGCCCCAGCATCTGGGTGAGATGGCTCAGGGTCGTCTCGCCGCCGTAGCCCTGCCAGTTGGTGTTTGTGGCGAAACTGATCGCCGTGTTGAAGGCCGAATCCGGCGCGACCGCGGGCAGGCCCTGAGGGTTCAACGGCAAGAACCCCTGGCACCGCTGGAGTGCATAGACCGCCAAAACCCCCAGCAGGTTGAACACCAGGAAGGCGGAGGCATAGCCGGTCCAGCGCATTTCCGCCTCGGGATCGATGCCGGTGATGCGGTAGATGAAGCGCTCGACCGATGCCAGCACGCGCACCGTCGCCGACCTCCCCTCGTACACCGCGGCCATGTAACGGCCGAGCGGCTTGGCCAGGGCCAGCAGCACACCGAGGTACCCGCAGATTTGCAGCAAGCCGTTGGCCGTCATCAGAATTTCTCCGGACAAAGGAGAGCGAATACGAGATAAACCAAGACTCCCAGCGCGAGCAGGGCGCTCAACAGATGAATCCAGCTCATTCTTTCTCCTTCAGGCATTCCAGGCCATGAACCAAGCCGATCGTCACGAGGGACACGCCAATCAATACCGCGAGATAGAAAACGTCCATAGCTCCAAATCCCCTGCAGTTTGAATTTCGGACGAGAAAGCTTAGCGATTTCGGGATAAAGATCTCCTAAAGATGACGGAAGAGTGCGTAAAGGAGGCATAAAAAAGCCGGTTCGAGCGAATTCGCAGGCGGACGGCCGTCGCACCGGGCTCACCGAAGGAATGGACCGTCAGACCAAGGTCCGATGTCGCCTCGGTGGAGTTGTCGCAAACCTCCCGCACCATGAAGCAAGCCAACCCTGTCCTCATTGCGATCGTCGATGATGAGGAGGCCGTGTGCAAGCCGTTGCGGAGACTCATTCGGGACGCCGGCTCGGCGCCTGGTGGCGCTGAGCGACCTCGGACCGCACCAGCCGACTCTGGCCGCCTTGCGACCCGCGCTTGGCTGCCACCCCCCCAGCTACTTGATAATATGGCGCCCCGATTCAGGCCCCGACCGGCGGCCTGACCCGAACACGAACACGAGGAACCCTGATGTCCGATATCGAAATCGCGCAGCGCGCCAAGATGCTGCCCATCATTGATCTGGCCCGCGAGAAACTAGGAATTCCTGCCGCCAGCCTCGACCCTTACGGGCATTACAAAGCCAAGGTCGCGCTCGACTACATCGACGGCCTCAAGGACCGGCCCGACGGCAAGCTCATCCTGGTCACCGCCATCAGCCCGACCCCGGCCGGCGAAGGCAAGACCACGACCACGGTCGGCCTGGGCGACGCGCTGAACCGGATCGGCAAGAAGACCGTGATGTGCCTGCGCGAACCCTCGCTCGGCCCCTGCTTCGGCGTCAAAGGCGGAGCCGCGGGTGGCGGCCATGCGCAGGTGGTGCCGATGGAGGACATCAACCTGCATTTCACCGGCGACTTCCACGCCGTCGGCGTCGCCCACAACCTGCTCTCGGCCCTGATCGACAACCACATCAACCACGGCAATGCGCTCGACATCGACCCGCGCCGCATCCAGTGGAAGCGCGTGGTCGACATGAACGACCGCGCCCTGCGCAAGATCGTGGTGGGCATGGGCGGCACCGCCAACGGTTATCTGCGCGAAGACGGCTTCGACATCGTGGTGGCATCGGAAGTGATGGCCATCCTCTGCCTGGCCACCAGCATGGCGGACCTGAAGGAGCGGCTGGGCCGCATCATCGTCGGCTACAAGAGCGACGGCAAGACCCCGGTCTACGCCCGCGACCTCAAGGCCCACGGCGCCATGGCCGCCCTGCTGAAGGACGCCATCAAGCCGAATCTGGTGCAGACCCTGGAGAACAACCTCGCCATCATCCACGGCGGGCCGTTCGCCAACATCGCCCACGGCTGCAACACCGTGACCGCCACCCAGACTGCGCTGAAGCTGGCCGATTACGTGGTGACCGAAGCCGGCTTCGGCGCCGACCTGGGCGCCGAGAAGTTCATCGACATCAAATGCCGCATGGCCGGGCTGAACCCCGCCGCGGTGGTGCTGGTCGCCACGGTACGCGCCCTGAAATTCCACGGCGGCGTGAAAAAGGAAGACCTGAATCAGGAAAACCTCGCCGCGCTGGAAGCCGGTTTCGCCAACCTGGAAAGGCACGTCCACAACATCCGCGAGCACTATGGCCTGCCCTGCGTGGTGTCGATCAACCATTTCAGTTTCGACACCGAAGCCGAAATCGCGTGGCTGATGAAGAAGTGCGAGGCGTTGGGCGTGAAGGCGGTCCTCGCCCGCCACTGGGCTGAGGGCGGCAAGGGCGCGGAAGCGCTGGCCCGGACGGTCGCCGACATCGTCGACCACCAGCCGGGCCGGCATACTTTCGTCTACGGCGACGAAGCGACGCTGTGGAACAAGATCGAGACCATCGCCACGAAAATCTATGGCGCCGCCGGCATCAGCGCCGACGCCAAGGTCAAGGCCCAGCTCGAAGCGTGGAATGCCGACTACGGGCATTACCCGGTGTGCATGGCCAAGACCCAGATGTCCTTCTCCACCGACCCCAACGCCAAGGGCGCGCCCAGCGGCCATACCGTCGCCATCCGCGAAGTCCGCCTGGCCAACGGCGCCGGCTTCGTGGTCGCCATCGCCGGCGACATGATGACCATGCCCGGCCTGCCCAAAGTCCCGGCGGCCGAGCACATCGACGTCGACGACGACGGCCGGATCAGCGGCTTGTTCTGATCGGCGTGCGGCCGCCGCGGGCCCACGCTTGGCAGCCCGCGGCGGTGCCGGTCAAGGCAACCCCAATGCTTTCAGGCTGGCTTTACCCAACTCCACCCGTTTGCCCACGTCGGACTCGCTCCGGACATCCATGTTCAGCGCAAACGCATAGACGCGATCGTCCCGTTGCACCCAGCCGACCCACCAGCCCACCCTGACTCCGGCAACATTTCCCAAGCCCGTTTTGCCATAGAGTTTCCAATTCGTGCCTTGTTCCAATCGGATGATTTCTCGAACGGCTCCCTGAATATCTTTCGGAAACGGCAATTCCCCCAGCGCCAATTTGGCGAGAAACCGGGTTTGCTCGACCGCGCTGATCTTGAGCGGCCCGGCCAGCCAGAACGTATCCACCGCAGAGCCAATTTCCCTGTTGCCGTAATCCAGGCGAGATACGTAGTCCTTCATGCGCTCGAGACCGATACGCCGGGCCAGTTCCTGATAGATCGGAACGTTCGAAATCACGATCGCCTCGCGCAGCCCCATGTCCTTCTCCCAGCTTTTGAAAGGCTGAGGAGCGCCGCCATAGGGCAAGACTTCATCGACACTCTTGACCGCGCCGGTGGCAAGTCCAATCAAAGTATTTGGAATCTTGAACGTCGACGCAGGAACGAATCTGGTTTCTGCGCGTTTTCTCTCATGACCGGTAAACGTCTGGGCGGAGACGTCATAAAGTACGAAAGTGCCATGCACGCCGGCATGCCTGAAAATATCGCCGACTTCCCGGCTGTCTTTCCAGCCGGCTGCATGCGCTGCGCATGCAAACAAAACCACTGCTGCAAATACCCCTTGCATTATTCGAGTCGACATACCCCGACAGGGGTGCGGAACGTTTGCAGCCGACAAGGAAGTCGGCATATTCATATCATTCGCCCTGCTCACTGAGAATCCCTCGACCTTGCCACCAGCCCCTCCAGCCATTTTCCGATGTCCTCCAGCCGCCCGGGAATTATGGGTGACTCCACAGTGAACGCAGAAGAAATCCGCCTCCGGAAACACGCCCGGCGCCGGCACGACCTTCACTGCGCCAACGACCGCTGCAGCTCCATGGCTGCGGCTTCGCTCCCGCAGGCGCGCTGGGGTTTCGGGTCCTTGCGGCGCACCGCAGCGAGTTCGGCCTTGGCGGCCCTGAAGTCAGCGAGAAACGCCGGGCTGGCGCGCAGCTTGGCCACCGTCGCCGAAGCCACGTTTCGTCCCTGAATCACGTCGCTGTACCAGTGCGTATTGCAAACGACGCGGCTCAGTCCGAACGCCCGCCCGCGGGCAAGGATTTCGGCGGCACGCTCCGGTGAAAGCCCGGCGAGGATGAGCGCCCAGGTCATGCCGATCGCCCCGTGCGCCGAAGGATAGGAGCCGTTCTCCTCCAGCCTGGCCTGCTCCGCCGGCGTACAGATCGGCTCCTGGTTCGACATGAACGGCCTCGGCCGCCGGTAGTAATTCCTGGCGGCATAGGTCGAAAGCCCGGCGTCGATCAATGATCGCCGCAGCAGCACATAGAGGTGCGGCGTATCCGCTTCCGTGATCGGCGCGTCCAGCGCGCAGGAAAAAGTGCCCGCCGCATGCGGAAACATCAGATAAGCGTCGGAAATCGCCAGCGTCCACGCCGGGGAATCGCGCAGCGCCAGGCTCCTGCGGCTGTAATCCATGTCGAGTGCAAGCGCTTGCGATCCTTCCGCGGGAGGCGGCGGAACCAGCGCGCGACTGTTCGGAAGGGTTTGAAACGGCAGATAACCCACGACCGAGGCCGAGCGGAATTCGGCTGGAACATCGGCCTGCCGAAGTGCGGGGTTTCGGGCGCAGCCCGCGAACAGAGCGGCATGCACCAGCACAGCCCAAAATACATGCCGCCCACGACTGCAGACACTGTTCATCGAACCTCCAGCCCCGCTCGTTGTCGCATCTCCCTGGGGTAGTGTAAGCCCGCAACGCGCTCGGCGGTTCTTTTCGGACTGCAAAGATCCGGAGATCCGGACGCGGATTCGCCAGCGTCGCCAGCCATAACCGCACCGACGGCTTCAACTCACCTCGAAGACGCCCGACATAGGCCTGAGCGAGGCCCGATTTTTTGGGCGGCAACGTCGATCGGGTTCCGTCATCTGTCCTCGAGGCCGTGCATACCGTCGGCGGCGTGGTGACCCCGGCCCGGCCCCTGATGATGGTGGTACCCGACGACAACCCGCTGGAGGCCGGGGTCTTCGTCGAAAACAAGGATATCGGCTTCGTCAGGGCCGGCCAGGAGGCGGAGATCTGAGAAGCGCGGGCTTATCCATTCGCGCCGCGTCAAGCCGGAGCGCTCCACCATGCGGGTGGACGGGAAAACCGTCAACCTGTCTCCGGGCAGGTCGGCATCCGTGGAAATCAAGACCGGCACGCGCCGGGTGATCGGATATTTCCTCAGTCCGCCGATCCAGCACGCCAGCGAGAGCCTGCATGAAAGGTGGGTTCGGGTTCCGCGGTCGGCCCGGGATTTCCCCGTATTGCTCCTGTCCTCCTCCCGTTGTTGAATATCGGGGCCCGAATGATGAAGGTGGAGGACGGACCATGCCGATCAATACCTTGGAATCATCGCCCTGGCGGGGAAGCCGTCACGATTTTTGCCGCGAGCGGCTCGAACCGCTTCTGGAACAGGCCGGCATCAGGATCAATGGGGACCGGCCCTGGGACATCCGGGTCCACGACCCGGCCTTCTTCCGGCGCATGTTCGCCGACGCCTCGCTGGGGCTCGGCGAGTCCTACGTGGATGGCTGGTGGGACTGCGACCGAATCGACGAGTTCATCTGCCGGATCATCCGCGCCGGTCTGGCCGACCGCTTCCGTTCCTGGCGGGATGCCGTCGCCGCCCTGCAGGCCAGACTGTTCAACCTTCAGCATGCGGCACGGGCGTTCCACGTGGGCCAGCGCCATTACGACATCGGCAACGATCTCTACGGCTGCATGCTGGACCGGCGCATGATCTACAGTTGCGGCTACTGGAAGGACGCCACGACGCTCGACGAGGCCCAGGAGGCCAAGCTGGACCTGGTGTTCCGCAAGATCGGGCTGGAGCCCGGCATGCGGGTGCTGGACATCGGCTGCGGCTGGGGCGGAGCGGCACGGTTCGCCGCGGAGAAGTACGGTGTCGAGGTCTACGGCGTCACCGTTTCCGCGGAGCAGGCCCGCTACGCCCGGGAAATCTGTCAGGGTCTGCCGGTCACGATCGAGCTGAAGGATTACCGGGACATCGAGGGTCACTTCGATCGCGCCTACTCGCTCGGCATGTTCGAGCATGTCGGCTGCAAGAACTATGGAACCTACATGAAGCTCGTGGCCGACCGGCTGCCCGACGACGGTCTGTTCCTGCTGCACACCATCGGCATCAACACCTCGGACAATCACGGCAATCCCTGGGTGGACCGCTACATCTTCCCCAACTCCATGCTCCCTTCCATCGCCCAGATCGGCACGGCCACGGAAAACCGACTGGTGATGGAGGACTGGCAGAACTTCGGTCCGGACTATGACCGGACGCTGCTGACCTGGTACGACCGGTTCGAACGGCACTGGCCTTCACTGCGGCCCCGCTATGGCGACCGCTTCTACCGGATGTGGCGCTTCTACCTGCTGAGCTTTGCCGGCGCGTTCCGGGCCCGCTATATACAGCTGTGGCAGATCGTGCTCTCCCCCAAGGGGTTGACCCGGCGCTACGACGCGCCGCGCTGAGCCGCGAGAAAGTCATTCCCTTTGCCCCAAAGGAAGAGCATCGCGAGAAGGCTCGATCGATGAATCGAGGATCGCCCTCTCGTCAGGTCCCGGCGGATCGCCTGCCGGCATCCACCTGACGGGGCTTTCGTCCTGAAGGGGCGACCGCCCGCCCGTCGGGTTCGATTACCGGATCGCCCTCCGCTCTTCTTTCCTCCCCTCTCCGGTAGCCCGCAAACCCCGTGTCCGGCTCCGCGGCTCGGGGCTCGCGCCCCGTCACGCAATCGCAATCCAACTGTCATTTTCAAGTCATATCGCCGTAACAAAAGCCGGCTACTTTTGCGCACTCATCTTCTCAAGGGACATTCGGCGGCCGCGCCATCGGTGTCCCGATGGGATTTTTTGGGGTGGGGGGAGACCGGCCATCGGAGCATCAATGCATCGCCCATGTCTGAATCCGGCCGGCTCGGCAACGCCGGGTTCGCGTGGCGAACGAGAGTTTTTCCCATTTACGGAGAGTGCGAAAACCATGAAGAAATTGCGAGCAGTTTTTCTGGGCACGCTGGTCGCCGCGGGGCACCCGGCCCATGCGGCCATCAACGACGGGAAGTTCGGAACGCCGGGCGAGTTGTTCATCTCGATCCTGGATGTGGACGGAAAGAAGTCCTATTACAAGGACCTCGGCGTCGATATGGTCCAGTTCATGAACGGCCAGGGCTGCCTCGACGCCAATCTGGCGCAGGATCCCAATTTTGCGGCCTTTGCCGGCAAAACCAACCTGGTCTACAACATCGCGGCGGTCAATCCCTTGCTGAAGGATGCCAGTAACATCACTCAATGGGGCTATCTGGCCACATCGAGCCAGGGCAAGGACATTTTCAGCGCCAAATGGAACCTGATCGACAATGCGATCCAGAAGATCCAGGGTTACATCGCCGCCCTCAACGTCCAGCCGTTCGAGAACAAGCCCGGGCAGGCGGCGGAGAACAAATCGGGCGTGTTCGGTCCCGACGACCTTGCCTATCACGGCAAGGGCACCTGGGGTCCCACCATGGGGAGCTCCGTCAACGGCAACACCGAAGGCACCCCCGGCGCCGAACTCGAGTTCTATTTCATCAACAACTCCACCGGCGATTCCAAGGGAGAACACATCACCAAGCTGGGGGCATGGAGCTTGTCGAGCGCCGGCGCTCTGAGCTACAGCGGCACCGGCACCTCGACCCTGTGCTCGGGATCGGGGAACAAAGCCCCGACGGCGGCCATCACCAATCCCGCTCAGACGGTAGCGGTCAATACCACCGTCACCCTGGACGGCAGCGCCAGCACCGATCCCGACAACGGTCCCCAACCCTTGTCCTACGCATGGAAGCAGACCTCCGGCCCCACGGTGACGTTGAGCAACGCTGATCAGGCGAAAGCCAGCTTCACACCCGCCGAGGTCGGCAGCTACACCTTCCAGTTGACGGTCAGCGACGGCGCCGCCACCGGTACCGCCCAAGCCACCGTCACGGTGGAAGGCAGCTCCACGGGCGCTTCCATCCACATCGATGCGCCCGCGGCCTGGAAGGTCAAGCAGGCTCAGACAGTCGCCTGGACCACCACGGAAGTGCCGGCCAGCAAGCTGGTCAACCTCGAGTTCTCCACCGACGGCGGCTCCAAGTTCAAGAAACTGAAGAGCGTCGCCAACAAAAAAGGACAGACCCTGTGGAAACCGACCAAGAAGCACGTCACACAACAGGGTGTGCTCCGGGTTTGCGTCAAACCGAGCAAAAAGTCCTCGTTCGTCTGCGACCAGATCGACGTCACGGTAGAACCCTGACTCCGGCAAGGTCCAGGAACGGCGGCCCGCCGGAACCGGCGGGCCGCCCGGCGTAATCACCCAATCACTCTCAAACAGACAGGAGTTAACTCATGCAAGTCAAGAAAATCGCTGCAGCGGTCGCGGCAAGCTCTCTGGGATTCTGCGCTCAGGGCTGGGCATTGGAACCCGGCGTATCGCCCGACATCGAAATCTTCATGTCCGGCGCATCGGCCCAGGATGGCAATGTCCGGCAATTGTTCGAAGAACTCTGCGTGGGAGGAACGCTCGATGTCTATTTCGACAACTCGAACCCCTCCAACCCCGGTTCCGCACACACGGCTATCTTCTGCCAGATCGATTCGTCCAAAGTGACGGGGCTTTCCGTCAACAATCCCAAGGTGCTGTTCCACAAGCGCTCCGCCGGCGGTTCGGCGCAGGGTGTGGGCCCGGTGCTCGACGAACAGGCGATCGACGCCATGATGATCAACAACGGCAACTGCCAGAAGGATGCGGCGAGCGGTAACTGGCTGTGCCGGATCTCCCAGCCCGGCGACCTCGCGCAAAAGGTGTCCGACGCCGGCGTCTCCGACGTCAATCCCGCGATGTTCCGGAGCATGAACACGCCGGATGGCGTGGCTCCGGTGGATCCCGCGAAGGTCAGCCAGCGCCTGGACGTGGTCTCCGGCGGCGCCCTGGTTTTCAACACGCCGGTGACCAAATCTCTGCGCGACGCTTTGCAGCGCGCCCAGATCGACATGGGTACCCTGGACCCGGACTGCGAAGGGCAGGACACCGAGCGCTGCATGCCCAGCCTGAGAAAGTATCAGATCGCCAGCCTGCTCACCGGCAACATCGGCAAATGGAGCGAAATCAAGGTCGTCGACAAGAACGGCCAGGCGAAAGGCGACTTGACCCAATACGCCAACGGATCGATCACGGACGACAAGGTCTATATCTGCCGCCGGGTCAACGGATCGGGTACCCAGGCCACCACCAATGCCAATTTCCTCAATGCACCCTGCACCGACAGCGCACTGAGTCCCGCTTCCACCTCCAATCCGCTGGCAGGACCGGTCGTGATCCTGAACTCGGGCGCGGGGAATGTCGACACCTGCCTGGATGATTTCAATCAGGGCACCAACAACAGCAAAGCCAATGCGGCCGGAGTCAAGGCCTGGGCCATCGGTGTACAGAGCACCGAACGCAATGCCAACCTCAAATACAACTACCGTTTCATCGCCATCGACGGCGTTGCACCCACGCTCGCCAACACGGCAAGCGGCCACTACATGGATTGGGCGGAAAATACCTATCAATGGCGCAAACCCGCCTACAACGGTCCGACCGGCGACAAGCTGAAGATCATCCAGAAGATCGCATCCGATGCCGGCAGCCCCAGCCTGACCGCCAAGAACAACGCCGCCTACGCGCATCCCTTCGGCCAGGGCGGTTATCTCGCGGTGACCACGGCGGGCAACACCCCGTCGGCGGATGGCAAGTTCGATCCCAACAATCCGATCCTGCCCTACAGCCATGCGCCCGGCCTGTCTCTGGACAACTGCCGCGTGCCGGTGGTCAACGACAACCTGCCGAACCGGCTCTGATCGAGGGGGCTGTGGCGGGGCCGCGCACGGCCTCGCCTCTCCCCGCTGCGGGGGCATAAACCGGCGTTCCGGAAGGGACGCCGGTTTTATCGCTATTTGTATTCATACAGGTGCAACGCCGTATAAAGGCAAAGTCCGTCTCTCTGGTATCGAATGGAACGCATGCAAGAAACAATGCCGCGGAGCCGCACCGGTGTCCTTGCCGGCATCCCCTTCTGTCTGGCCTTGGCTGCATCGCCGGCCAATGCCGATCCGACCGGCAACCCGGCCGCAAAGGACAGCCCGCCGGACGCCGCGGCTGAACAGGCGCCGCTGTTCGACGTCTGGGAGTACCGGGTCGAGGGCAATTCCGTGCTGGATCAGAGAGTGGTCGAAAAGACCGTCTACGGCTTTCTCGGACCGGGCAAGTCGATCGGCGACGTCGAAAGCGCGCGCGCAGCCCTGGAAAAGGCTTACCACGACGCCGGCTATTCGGCGGCGCTGGTGGACATCCCCGAACAGGACGTCAACGAGGGCGTGGTGATCCTCAAGGTCAGCGAAGGCAAGGTCGACCGCCTGAAGGTGACCGGCTCACGGTATTTCTCGCTGGGCCATATCAAAGAAAAGGTGCCGGCCCTGGCCGAAGGCCAGCCGCTCAATCTGCCCGCCGCCCAGGAACAGCTCAGCAAGCTTTCGGCGGAGAATGCGGACCGCACGGTGACGCCCGTGATGCGAGCCGGCAATACCCCCGGGACGGTGGAAGTGGAGCTGGCGGTGGACGACCAGCTGCCCCTGCACGCGGGGCTGGAGTTCAACGGCCGCAACAGCGTTGGCACCAGCCGTACCCGCCTGATCGCTTCGGCGCGCTACGACAACCTCTGGCAGCTGAATCACAGCGCCTCGCTGCAATTCCAGATATCCCCGGAAAACACCGACAACGTCCAGGTCTGGTCGGGCACCTATGTGATGCCCATGGACATCTTCAATTCCGACGCCCGCATGGTCTTCTACGGCATCGGCCTGAATTCCAAGAGCGGCGTGTCGACGGTCGGCGCCCTCAACGTGGTGGGCGACGGCGAAATCTTCGGGCTACGCTGGATCAAACCCCTCCCCCGCCTCACCAAGCAACTCGGGCATTACGCGACCCTCGGCTGGGATTACAAGAACTTCGGCCAGGCCATCCTGTCCGACAGCGGCACCCAGATGACACCGATCAGCTACTCGCCCTTCATGGCCGGCTACGACGCCAGCCTCGGCTATGACGATGGTTCGTTCAGCCAACTCAACCTGGAAACTCATGTCCTGTTCTGGGGCGATTATCAGGAATTCGAAAACCGCCGCTTCGGCGCGACCCCCAATTACGTCTACCTGAAGGGGGACGTCCGACACCGGCAGGTACTGCCGGAAGACCTGTCCCTGCAGGTACGGATGACCGGCCAGATCACCAATGTGCCCCTGATCAGCAACGAACAGATGGGCGCCGGCGGCATGTTCAGCGTGCGCGGCTACCACGAGGTCGAACGGCTGGGGGACAATGGCATCAACGGCTCGCTGGAATTCTACAGCCCGGATCTCGGCCAGTACCTTTACGAAAACATGGGGTTGCTCCGGTTCCTGGTGTTCGGCGACCTCGCCTACCTCTGGGTCAAGGACGCCTTGCCCGGACAGCCCCAGCACTTCAGTCTGGCCAGCACCGGCGCCGGATTCAACATGGAGCTGTGGCGCAAACTCAACGGCACCCTGTTCTGGTCCTATCCCTTTACCCGGACGGAAAGCGTCGCGGTAGGCGAAACCCGCGTCGATTTCCGCATCGCCTACGATTACTGATCGGGGAACGAGCATGACGACCCGCGAAGCTGCAAACCGCAAAGCCCATCTTCCCCCCGCCGACCTCGGCCTCAAACCGCTCGCCGCCTCCGTCCGTACCGTACTGGCCGGCGCCTTCCTGGCCGGCGGCGCCGCGCATGCGGGAAGCCTGCCGGTGCCTGCCGGTGTCTTCGTGTCGAGCGGCAGCGCCGACCAGTCGGTCGCCGGCAACCTGATGACGATCAATCAGCACTCGGACCGCGCCATCCTGAACTGGAAGAGCTTCGACATCGGCGCCGGAAACACGGTGCAGTTCAAGCAGCCCTCGGCCTCGTCCATCGCCCTCAACCGCATCTACCAGAACGATCCCAGCCGCATCTTCGGCAGGCTTTCCGCCAACGGCCAGGTTTACCTGCTCAACCAGAACGGATTCCTGTTCGGCAAAGGCTCGCAGGTGGACGTCAACACCCTGCTGGTCAGCACGCTGAACATCACCGACGATACCTTCCAGCGCGGTATCACCAAGGTCCTGGACCAGGACGGACGGGCTGCGCTGGTGGGCGATGGCAAAGTCTACCGGGTCGACGATCAAGGCCAGTTCGTCCTTGACGAGAAGGGGAATCGCGTCAAGATCGGCATCGAGTTCGCCGAAGGCTCCTCCGTCAAGACCGCCAATTCCGGCCGCATCATCGCCGCCGCTCCTTCCGTGGTGAACAAGGGCGATCTCTCCTCGCCGGACGGCCAGATTCTCCTCATCGCCGCCACCGACAAGGTCTATCTGCAGGAAGCCGGCAAAGACTCCACCCTGCGCGGCCTTCTGGTCGAAGTCGGGACCGGCGGCGAAGTCGCGAACATCGGCAGGGCACTGGCGGAGCGCGGCAACGTGACGCTGATGGGATTCGCCGTCAACCAGCAGGGCCGGGTGTCGGCGACCACCTCGGTTCGCGTCAACGGCTCGGTGCGGCTGCTGGCACGGGAAGGTGCCAGCGTGCGGCGTGAGGGCGATGCCTGGCTGTTGCAGGCGAACCGCACCAAACGCAGCGCCCCCCTGGACGACGGCCTCGGCACCCGGGCCACGGTGACACTGAAAGGGGGCAGCAAGACTTCGGCGAATCCGGACCTGAACGACCCGGCCACCGCCGTGGACGGCCAGGCGCAGGATGCTTCCTGGGTGGAAATCATGGGACACCAGGTCCGGATCGAGAACGGTGCGCAACTGGTGTCCCGCTCGGGCAAGGTCACGGTGACGGCCACCGAAAACCCCGCCAACCCCGGCCTCGACAACGTCAAGAACGACGCCCGCGTCTATGTGGACAAGGGCGCGACGATCGACGTATCGGGCATCAAGGACGTCAGCGTGCCGATGGAACGCAACGTGGTGACGGTCGAACTGCGCAGCAATGAACTGCGGGACTCGCCGCTGCAACGCCACGGCGTACTGTATGGAAAGAAAATACGGGTCGACATCCGCAAGGGCACGCCGATCGCCGACATCTCGGGCGAACTGGAGCGCATCGCCCGCACCGTGGCCGAACGCAGCACCGCCGGCGGTACCATCAAACTCACATCGGAAGGCGACGCCATCCTCCAGCGGGGCGCGCTGCTGGACTTCTCCGGCGGTTCGGTGGCCTACCGCTCCGGCTACATCGACACCACCCAGTTGCTGACGCCGGACGGCAAGACGGTGGACATCGGCAGCGCCGATCCGAATCAGACCTATGCCGGCATCTTCGGCCAGGTCACCCAGAAGTTCAAGGTCTGGAACGTCACCAAGACCTGGGACATCATCGGCCCCAGGAACCTGGGGCGCTATGAACAGGGCTATGTGGAGGGCAAGGCCGCTGGCACGCTCGACATCAAGGCGGCGGCGCTGGCGCTGGAGGCCGAGATGCGCGGCGCCGCGACCGCCGGTCTGCACCAGCGTGAGGCGGGAACCCAGCCCGCCGGCGGAACCCTCAAGATCGACCTGGCGCGCAGCCCCGACAGTACCCAGTCCGTGATCTTCGGCAGCGCCTCGGGATCTCTGGGCATCGGCAAAGACCAGCCGTTTCCCCAAGATCCCGAGAAGCCCGGCCAGCCGGCCGCCCTGGTGCTGTCCGGCAACAAGCTGCGCGACTCCGGCATCATGTACGCCGATATCAAGACCAACGGCAAGGTCGCCATCCGCTCCGGCGAGAACCTCGCCATGACCGACGGAGGCAGCCTCGCGCTCACCGGCGGCGAAATCAAGGTCGACGGAACGATCACGGCCCACGCCGGCGAAGTCGATCTCTCGACCCGGCTCACCAGCGCCACCCAGGGCAAGCTGTCCGGTGCCATCGACCTGGGCGCAGGCGCCACCATCGACGTCAGCGGCCAGTGGATCAACGACCGTCCGGCCGACGCTACCGGCCACGCCGGGCAGGACCGCAGCCGCGTGCTGGTGAACGGCGGTACCGTTTCGGCGAAGGCCGAAGGTGACGTCAGTCTCGCCGCCGGCAGCCGCATCGACGTCAGCGGCGGAGCGCGGCGCACCGGCAAAGACAGCATCAAAGCCGGCGACGCCGGGAGCATCAGCCTGGAAGCCGCGGCCGTCGACGGCTCGGACCTCAAACTGAAAGGCACGCTCGAAGGCTATGCCTTCGCCGGCGGCAAGGGCGGGTCGCTCAGTCTCGTCTCCGACCAGGTGATCCTGGGCAACGCCACGGACGTCGGGACTGCCAAGGGCGCCGACCCGCTGGTCCTCACCCCGGATTTCTTCGGCCAGGGAGGGTTTGCGCATTACTCCGTAGGCTCCAACAAGAGCGGGGTCACCGTCAGCGACGGAACCCGTATCCAACTCAGCGTCCAGAACCGGGTCATCGATCCGACGGCCGTCCGCCGCGTCAGCGGCTCGAACTTCCGCGACTTCGCGCAGGTCGAGCTGCTTCCCGAACTGTCCCGCCAAGCGGGAGAGCTCGATCTGGTGCTGGCCCAAAAGGTCGGGCAAGGCGGAAAGGACGCTGCTGTGCGCATCGGCGACGGCGCGGTGATCCATACCGATGCCGGCGGCAAGATTTCGCTGCAATCGGATTCCAGCATCTTCATGAACGGAACCCTCGAAGCCGCCGGCGGCGACGTGGCGATGACCGTCACGCCGCCGGCCGGCACCGACCCCGGCTTCAAGGCGGACCAGGGCATCTGGATCGGTTCCGGCGCGAAGGTGGACGTGTCCGGCACCGCCCTGCTCTACAGCGACCGGCCGGACCACGTGACCGGCAAGGTGCTGGACGGCGGAACCATCACCCTGCACGCCGACCGCGGCTTCGTCGTCGCGGACGAGGGCTCGGAACTCTCCGTCTCCGGGACCCAGGGACGCCTGGACGTACCGGTCAGGGGACCGAACGGCGCCATCTCCCAGGAGCGCCGCCAGATCGCCTCCTCCGGCGGCAGCATCGCGATCCGCGCCGCCGAGGGCATCCAGCTCTACGGGAAGCTGGACGGACGGGCCGGTGACGGAACCGGCACCGCGGGCGGCGGACTGTCGCTGGAACTCAATCCGAACACCCGGGCCGAACCCGACGAGATCGGCCAAGGCCAGACGCCCTTCCCCAAGGTCCCCAGCGTGATATCGCTGAACCAGTCCGGACCCGCGGGGACGGCCACGGTTCAGGGCGAGGCCGTGGCCTCCAACCGCTACGGCCAGGCGGTGCTGAGCGCCGGGCAGGTCGAACGCGGCGGCTTCGGCGAACTGACGCTGCGCACACCGGGCCGCATCGAACTGGGCAGCGGCCTCAACCTGCACACCGAGCGCAGCATCGTCCTCGACGCGCCGGTGCTGGCCTTCGCGCCCGCCACCGGCGCCACCGCCGGCAAGGTGTCGCTGGATTCGGCCTACGTCGCGCTGGGTTCGACCCAGACCCGGCCTGGCAACGCCGCTCCGACCGCCGGCAACGGCAGCCTGCAAGTCAACGCCGGCCTGATCGACCTGGTCGGCACCACCGCCCTCCAGGGCTTCGACGGCGCCAACCTCAAAAGCGCCGGCGACCTGCGGCTGATCGGGGTGCGCACCACCCAGCAGCAGCGGGACTTCCTGGGCGAGTTCCTGGCGGCCGGCGATCTCACCCTGACCGCCGACCAGATCTATCCGTCGACCCTGAGCGACTTCCGGATCGCGGTGAGAGGCACAAGCGACGGGACGCTCACGATCAAGCCAGGCGACTCGAAAGGGGGAACGGTGCTCTCCGCCGGCGGGAAACTGACGCTGGAGGCTCCGAACATCGTCCAGGGCGGCACCGTGAAAGCACCGCTCGGCCAGCTGAATTTCCAGGCATCCAACCGTCTCGAACTGGCCGCCGGGAGCGTCACCTCCAATTCGGCCAAGGGCGCGATCATTCCTTTCGGACGCACCCAGGGCGGGCTGGACTGGATCTACCCGCTGGGCGACCAGAACCTGGTCTTCACCGCGCCGCCGGAAAAGAAACTGGTGCTCGACGGTCCGAAGGTCGACATCGCCAACGGCTCGGTGATCGACACCCGGGGCGGCGGCGATTTGTTCGCCTTCGAATTCGTGCCGGGACCAGGCGGTTCCTATGATCTGCTCGACCCCACCAGCCAGGGCTACCAGGAAGCCTACGCCGTCCTGCCCTCCTTCAAGGGCACGACCGCGCCCTACGATCCGCTGGAATCCGCCACCTCGGGCCTCAAGGTCGGCGACAGCGTCTACCTCTCCGGCGGCGGCGGACTCAAGGCCGGCTATTACGTCCTCCTGCCGGCCCATTATGCGCTGCTCCCCGGCGCCTATCTGGTGACGCCCGACAAGAACGTCACCAACATCGTGCCGGGCCTCAACCTGCAGCGTGCCGACGGCGCTCCGATCGTCGCCGGTTACCGCACCGTTTCCGGCACGGGCATCCGCGACGCACTCTGGAGCGGCTTCGCGGTGGAACCCGGCAGCGCCGCCCGCACCCGCGCCGAATATTCGACTTACGGCGCCAACGCATTCTTCTCTGCCAAGGCGGCCAAGGATGAAACCGCGCTCCCCTATCTGCCGCGCGACGCGGGCTCACTGTTCATCTCGGCGGAGACGGCGCTGGGTCTGGATGGCCGGGTGTCGGCCAAAGCCGGCGCCAAGGGCCGCGGCGGCCGCCTCGACATCGATGCCACCAACATTGCCATCGTCTCCCAAGGCAACGCCGGGCAGACGAGCGGCAGCGCCATCAGGCTGGTCGCAGAGAAGCTCAACGGGCTGGGAGTTTCCAGCATCGCCATCGGTGGTGTGCGCAACACCGTGGATGGTACCGTCACGGTCGACACCCATGCCTCGACCATCTCCCTGGAGCAGAACGCCCGGCTCAAGGGCTCCGAATTTATCCTCACCGCCAAGGACAACATCACCCTCGCCAAGGGTTCCGGCATCACCGCCGAAGGCCCGTCCAAGAGCGTCGGGACACCGAAGGTCTATAAAGTCGACGGCGATGCAGCCTTCCTGCGGGTGTCGACGTCGGACCAAGCCGATCTCCAACGCAGCAGTGTCTCGGGTCAGAGCGGCTCGATCCGTATCGGCGCAGGCGCGACCCTGGCCACGTCCAACTCCATGATCGTCGATGCCACGGCCAACATGGATCTTTCCGGTAGACTCCTGGCCCAGGGCGGCTCGGTATCGCTGGGCGCCAGCCGGATCGGGCTGGGCGCCGACGCCAGCTTCCAGAACGGCCTGGCGCTGAGCCAGACGGCACTGAACGCCCTCCATGCGAACGAACTGCGCCTGAACAGCGGCAGCGACATCAGCCTGTACGGCCCGGTCGAACTGACATCGCAGCGGATCGTACTGCGCTCGGGCGGACTCCTGGGATTCGACAACGCCGGCCAGACCGCAAGCATCAAGGCCGGAGACATCCGTCTGGAGAATCCGCTCGCTGCGAGCACCAGCCGTACCGGCAACGGCACCGGCACTCTCTCCCTGGTCGCCGACACCGTCGAACTGGGCGGGGGCGCCTATGCACTCGAGGGCTATTCCAAAGTGACGGTCGAAGCCGGCAAGGCCATCGTCGGCTCGGGTACGGGCACGCTGACCGCCTCGGCGGATCTCGACTTCAAAACCCCCGTCGTCACCGGCGACCGCGGGGCGGACACCCGGATCGACGCCACCGGCCACGCGGTCGCCATCCAGTCGTCCGGCGCCGCTCAGGCCGCCGCCGACGCACTCGGTGCCCAGTTGTCGATCACTGCGGACAGCATCCGGAATGCCGGGACGATTGCGCTCAAATCCGGCGTCGTCAAGCTCGATGCCCTGAAAGGCGACGTGGTCCTCGCCGCCGGCTCCAACATCGACGTTTCCGGCCGGGAAGTGAGCATCGGCAAAGCCAATGTCAAAACCGACGGCGGTGCGGTGGAGCTCTCCAGCCGGACCGGCAGCGTCGCGCTGGAATCCGGCGCCCAGCTCGCGCTCAACGGCAGCAAGGGCGGCGAGCTGCAGGTGTCGGCGGCAGCGGGCGGATTCCGCTTCGACGGCAGCATCGACGCCCGGGGCACGGAACGCGGCGGCCGTTTCGGTCTCGATGTCCATACCCTGGAAAACGGGGGCGACGTCGGCGGAATGGCCGGGAAGCTGGCGTCGGCCGGATTCAGCGACGGCATCAGCCTGAGGGCGCGCACCGGTGACCTGCACCTGAATACCGGCGATACCCTGGCGGCCCGCACCATCGAACTCGCGGCCGACCAGGGCTCGGTCCGGATCGACGGCAGCCTGAAAGCCCAAGGCGACAACGCCAGCCTGGACCTCAAGGCCGGCGGCGGCCTGACCCTGGCTGCGGGCGCCGACCTGGAAGCGCACGGCAGTACCAGCCAGGGCGGCCGGATCGCGCTGGAGTCCATGGATCAGGGTCCGCAGGGCGGGATCACCGTGGCATCGGGCGCCCGAATCGACGTGAGCGCGACGGACGGTTCCGCCAACGGAACCGTGAACCTGCGCGCGCTGCGCACGGGGCAGGACGTCGCCGTCTCGGGGAACCTCGGATCGTCCGTGACCGGGGCCCGGGAAACCACGGTGGAAGCCGTCCGTATCTACGATCACAGCGGCACCATCGGCAGTACCGACATCGCGGCCTGGAAAACCGACACCGACGCCTACATGGCCAACGCCGGCGCCATCGAGAGCCGTCTGGGGCTGCCTGGCGGCCTCAGAGCCGGCCTGGAGATCCGCAGCAGCGGCGACCTGACCCTGGGATCGGCCGGCTGGGACCTGGTCGACTGGCGCTATGGCGGCCGTCCGGGCGTCCTCACCTTGAAAGCCGCCGGCCAGCTATCGATCGACGGCAAACTCAGTGACGGCTTCCGCGATGACCCCAACGGCATCGACGTTTCCGGCATCCTCGGCCCCGGTGCCACCGTCGCCGTGAAAGACATGCTGCAGACCGGTTTTTCATGGAGCTACCGGTTGCAGGCCGGCACCGACGTGGTGGTAGGCGCCGACGTCGCGGTGCGGACCGGCACCGGTGACATCGACCTCGACGCCGGCCGGGACGTGGTCCTGACCAATGCCGGCTCATCCATCTACACTGCGGGCCGTCCGACCGACACCCAACGCTACGGCAATTTCAAAAACGGCTTCGTGGCCTTCCAGTTCTACGGCGAATACCCGGTCGACGGCGGAGACATCCATATCAGCGCCGGCCGCGACGTGATCGGCGCGAAGACCGGCCAGTTCTTCGACGGCTGGCTGGTGCGCACCGGCAACTGGACCGATGGCACCAGTCACCAGGGCGAAACGCCGACGGCCTGGGCCGTGGCGATCGGCGGTCCGGTCGGCACCTCGGCGCAGCAGGGAAGCTTCCAGCAGAACATCGGCGCGCTCGGCGGCGGCAACATCACGGTCGAGGCCGGTCGGAACGTGTCCGATCTTTCGGCGGTCATCGCCACCACCGGCAAACAGCTCGGCACCCCTTCCAAGCCGAACGATCCCTCCGACACCGGCTTCAACACCAACGAAGTGCAGATTTCCGGCGGCGGGAACCTGACCGTCCGTGCCGGCGGCGACGTCCTGGGTGGTACTTTCTACACCGGCAAGGGCATGGGGGAAATCAGCGCGAGGGGTGCAATCAAGGCATCGACGACCGGCCTGGGGCCGGTGCTGGCACTGGGAGACTCCCGGTTCAGCCTGAACGCCGGCCAGGACATCGAACTGGGCGCGGCCATCAACCCCACCGTGATCAACAGCGCTACCGCCCGCAACTTCTTCTTCACCTATTCCGACCGCAGCGGCATCGCGCTGGAATCGCTCGCGGGGAACGTCCGCCTCCAGAACGACATCCCGGGGATGGTCAGCGCCGTCAACAATCTGCGCAGCACGAGGAACCAGCTCAGCTTCCCCGGCGCTTCGTTGAGCGCGCTCGGCGTGTATCCCGCCTCGCTCGACGTCACTGCGCTGCAAGGGGACATCGTGCTGGAACGCAGCTTCACGACCTATCCCGCTGCCCAAGCGAGCTTCAACCTCATGGCGGGCGGAAACATCGGCAGCGGCTCGGTGGGTGACAACGTCAATGTCACCCAGTCAGACGCCGACCCCGCCCTGCTGCCCGGGATCGCGCATCCCACCCGGAGCTGGGACGATGCTTCGCAGAGGCTGCAACCCTTCGGCGCCGCCAATCTGATCCATGCCCAGGTTCCCGTCCATCGCGGCGACAGCGAGGCGGCAAGGATATACGCCAATGGCAACATCGCCTCCGTCGATCCCCTGCTCCTCGTCCTGCCCAAGGCGGTGGACGTCATGGCGGGCCGGGATCTGTTCGATGTCAGCCTGCACGTGCAGCACCCCGACTATGCGATGTCCACCATCACCGCCGGCCGCGACATCCGTTTCACCTCCCCGCGCAACGCCCAGGGCAATCTGGTGAACCTGACCCGCGAAATCCGGCTTGCAGGCCCCGGTCAGCTCTGGGTCAGCGCGGGACGGAACATCGACCTGGGCGCTTCGGAAGGCATTTACACCATCGGCAACACCGAAAACCGCACCCTGCCGGACAACGGCGCCTCGATTACGGTCATGGCTGGCCTGAACGGCAACCAGGCGCGCTTCGACAAATTCGCGGAGAAATACGACCCCACCTCGGCCCGGTACCGCACCCTCCTGCGCGACTACATGCGCCGGCGGACCGGCAACGGCAGGCTCGATTACGCCGGTGCGGTGGACGCCTATCGGGCCCTGCCCGGCGACCAGCAGCACGAATTCCTGCTGGCCATCCTGTTCGAAGAAATCCGGACCTCCGCCGCCCAGGCCGCCAAGACGGGCAGCAAATCCGCCTACGACCGCGGCTTCGCGGCCATCGATACCCTCTTCCCGCAAGGCGGCGACACCCACTACAAGGGTAATCTCAGCCTGTTCTTCAGCAAGATCCACACCGTCGACGGCGGCGACATCAATCTCCTCGTTCCCGGCGGCGGTGTGAATGCCGGTCTGGCCGTTGCCTTCGCCGGCTCGAAGGCCGCCAGCGATCTGGGCATCGTCGCTCAGCGGCAAGGAGCCGTGAATGCCCTGGTAAACGGCAATTTCATGGTCAACCAATCGCGGGTGTTCGCCATGGACGGGGGTGACATCACCATCTGGTCATCCAATGGCAACATCGACGCCGGCCGCGGTGCCAAATCGGCCATCGCCGTCCCGCCGCCGCGGATCACCTTCGACGAACGCGGCAACCTGCAGGTCGAATTCCCACCGGTGGTATCGGGCAGCGGCATCCGTACCGCAGCCAGCACGGCCCCCGTGCCCGGCGACGTATTCCTCGCCGCCCCGCGGGGCGTGGTCGATGCCGGCGAGGCGGGCATCGGCGGCACCAACGTGGCGATCGCGGCGACGGCCGTACTCGGCGCCAGCAACATTCAGGTCGGAGGCACCGCCACCGGCGTACCCAGCACCAATGTCAGCGTCCCGGTGGTTCCGGCCGGCGCGGCAGCCGCTGCGGGCGCGGCCACACAGGCCGCCATGCAGTCCACCGTGTCCGACAGCGAGGAGAAGTCCGAACCCAAGGTGGCGAATTCCAGCGGCCTCAACCCGCTCAAAGTCGAGTTGCTGGGATTCGGCGAATGTTCGACGACTGACATCAAGAACGGTTCGCCCGGCTGCACTTGACCGGTCCGGCCGCCGGCCGGACCGGTCCGCGCCGCGGCGGCGCGCGGCGAAGAGACGTCCCGCGCTGCTCGTTCCGGGGCCTCGAAAGGGCCCGGTATTTCGGAAACGTCAAATCCCGGTCACTCACCAACGGGAGCCGATGCCTCCCCTTTTCATCCGAGCTTCGTTCTAACGCCCGGCACGTCCGGAACGAATCCCGGCGACGTGTTCGACTTCTCCGCCGCGAACCCCGCCAAAGCGGCGCGCCGCCTCTCCCGGTGCACCGTCATCGTCTCCAATCGGAGCCTTCTTCGCCGAAGAAGCCCCCCCCGCTGCGCCACGGTGGGTTGAATTCTCCCTACCTGCCTGCGTTGTCGGCGTATCTGTGTACCGTAGGTGGATGTCACTTCGGACGCGAATCTTGCTGCTCACGGACCGGCCCGCTTCTGGTTCATATCCTACCCCTTCGGTTTATATACCCCTTCGCCCGCAACCGAAAGCCTCAAAACCCTTGAATAATCAACCCATCCTCTTCTGGCACCAAAGCTGCTTGATAGTGCGCGGGAGCCACCGACCTTGGATATCCCCAATATCCGTGGAACAGCATGCGTGAGCTCCTCCGTTTCAATGCCAATGACAAGAGGACTCACCCATGAAAGCAGACCACCTCATCCCGGTCGTATTGATTAGCGCAGGACTTCTCTCGGCAGGTAACGTTCAAGCTCATGAAGCACGTTGTCTCCCAAGTACGACCCATAACGATCCGTGTTACTACCTGGTTCTCGTGGGATTCACCCATGAGCCGGCACTGGCCAACGAAATGAATGGACTCGATCTGTGGATCAAGAAGAACGTCGGCACCCCGACCACGCTAGATCTCACCAAAACGATCCCCGATTTCGACGACGACACCAATAATGGCGGCGCCAAATACGTTCCCGTCGACGTCATGAAAGACGACACCATCATGAATGTCATGATTCACGTTCTGCGCCTGAAGAAACAGACACACGTAACCGCCGAATCGGACAAGAACGTCATTAGCGCCACAATGCTGAAGCCTTATTACGGATACACCATGATGGGCCCGTTGGTTCAAAGCATGGACCCGCAGTTCAACTACAAATATTCCGCGCGCTTCATGACGGGCCCGACTGGCCCACGGACCGGCGATTCTGCAGACGTGCAAGGAGTAGGCGCCTATGGATTCCACATCACGGCCATGATCAACGACGAAACGTACGACGAATTTTTCGTATGTGGCCAAGGAACGACGAACCCCACGGGGGACGCGTTCTCATGTGTCGGCGTACCCCAGAAAATAAAATAAAGGCCAACCCCGATCGCCGATGGCGACGGTAACCGACGACACCCCATCCTCCCGCCAATGACAAACATACAGGCCATGACAGTGATCGATATCCGATGGGTCCGTTATCTCCATGCCAGGTCAGCATGAATGTCTAGGAGGCGAACACGTTTCATAAATCCGTTCGAGCGAAGTGAGTTCTTTGCTTGTCGTTTGTCTGCCGTGTCGATTCATCAAACCTCACAGGGACCCATGTCCAAAAGAGGACAGATAGCGATCTCCTGCTTGCTCGATCGACAAGATACGATCGAGCCTGCTAAAGCACGCTTTTACCACGGATTCCACAGAGCATCAGTTCGGCCAAAAGGTAACCAATAAACCCCGACTTTGTCTCCCATAAAGACAAACGGGCCATGACATCTTTTTTATCGACACGGCTGCGGTTTCCTTGAACCAACCTGCCGACGATCGACGACGAAGCTGACTGAATAAACATCCCCCTCCTGAACGATGAACACAACATCGCCCCTATACATCATCCTCATTGCCATGTCGTTGCTTGCCTGCCAGGAGACGGACAACGAAACGCACCAGGAAACTCCAAAATACGAAGCAACCACCCCATTTCGCAAAGACATATCAATAAAAAAGGAATATGTATGTCAGATACACGGCATCAGACATATCGAGGTGAGGGCCATGGAAAAAGGCTACCTGCAAGACATATATGTAGATGAGGGTCAGTTGGTACATCAGGGCCAGCCGATGTTCAAAATCATGCCGGCCATCTATCTAGCAGAACTGATGAAGGCGCAAGCCGAAGCCAACATCATGAATATCGAATACAAAAACACCAAAGGCCTGGCCGACCAGAATATCGTATCGCAGAACGAACTCGCTTTGGCCAAAGCCAAGCTGGACAAGGCCAATGCCGAAGTAAAACTGGCAGAGACACATTTGAGTTTCACCGCCATCAATGCCCCATTTGACGGAATCGTCGATCATCTCCTGGCCAGAAATGGCAGCCTTTTGGACGAAGGGACACTATTAACCACGCTCTCCGACATCAGCAAGTTATGGGTCTATTTCAACGTACCCGAATCCGAATATCTCGACTACAAAACCAATAACAACGCCGACCAGACATACTCGAAAGTCAAGCTGAAAATGGCAAATGGCGCGATTTTCGATCAGGAAGGCAAGATCGAAACGATCGAAGCAGATTTCGACAACACCGCAGGCAACATCGAGTTCAGGGCCACTTTTCCGAATCCCAACGGTCTCCTCAGACATGGAGAAACCGGAACCATCATAATGAAAAAGCCATACAAAAACGCTTTGCTCATTCCCCAAAAAGCCACCTTCGAAGTCCTGGACAAGATGTTTGTCTACGTCATCAACAATGAAGGCGTCGTCGAACAGAGGCAGATCACTATTGACGCAGAAATTCCATATTTCTTTCTGGTAAAGCAAGGCGTCAAAGATGATGACAAGATCTTGATCGAGGGCTTGCGTAAAGTACATCCTGGCGACCATCTGGACATCACCTTGATTCCAACAGAAAAGCTACAGTCAAATCTGCAGCTCCATGCCGAATAAACAGGATTCGTATTCATCTATGTTTGGCGTTTTTATCAATAGACCGGTGATGGCGATATCGCTGTCACTATTGATCGTGTTCATGGGGTTTCTGTCGATAAAATCATTGCCGGTATCACAGTTTCCAGACATTGCCCCTCCCCGCGTAACCGTAACACTGTCATTCCCAGGAGCGAGTGCGGACGTATTGGTGAAATCGTCCATCATCACAATAGAACGTGCGATCAATGGCGTTCCCGGCATGAAATACATGGTTTCCGCCGCGACGAGCGCTGGGGAGGCTACGATCCAGATCCTGTTCGATCTGGGAATCGATCCACTGCAAGCCATGATCGACGTCAAGACTCGGCTGGATACGACCATGAGCCGGCTCCCCCAGCTGGTGACGCTCGAAGGCGTCTGGGTCCAGCGCATCCAGCCAAGCATGCTGATGTATATCAATCTGTTCAGCAAAGACAAGAATGCAGATCAAAAATTCCTTTTCAATTACGCCTACGTCAACGTCGTTCCAGAGATCCAACGGGTAAACGGCATAGCACAGGCAAGGATATTGGGCAGCCGCCAATATGCCATGCGAATATGGCTGAATCCGGACAGGATGAGAGCCTATAAGGTTTCAACAGAGGAAGTACTCAAGGCCATCGAGGAGCAAAGCATTATCGGCCGGCCTGGCAGATTGGGACAGAGCACGGGAGTCACAGCCCAATCGAAAGAATATGTTCTGGTATATGAAGGCTGGTACAACAAGCCGGAGCAATATGAGGATATCATCATACGAGCCAACTCGGAAGGCGAACTGTTGCGTATAAAGGATATCGGCACCGTCGATCTGAACAGTGAATTCTGGAATATCTATTCGGATAAGGATGGCCTTCCTTCCGCCTCGATCGTCCTCAATCAAAACTACGGCACCAATGCCAGCAAAGTAATCGAGGACGTAAAGAAGAAACTGAGAGAGTTGAAGGAGACTTTTCCGGAAGGAATGGATTATGAAATCAATTACGACGTTTCCCGCTTTCTGGATGCATCCATCCACAAGGTTCTCCATACGTTGATGGAAGCCTTCGTGCTAGTCGCCCTGGTTACATTTGTTTTCCTGGGTGACTGGCGCTCGACGCTGATACCGATCCTTTCGATTCCAGTCTCGTTGATCGGTACGTTTGCAGTCATACAGGCTTTCGAACTATCGATCAACCTGATCACTCTATTCGCTCTGGTGCTCGCCATCGGCATTGTGGTCGACGATGCTATCGTGGTAGTCGAAGCCGTACATGCCAAGATGGAGGCCGAACACCTCTCCCCCTATCAGGCATCCAAGAAGGTTTTGGGCGAAATCGGTGGCGCCATCATTGCCATCACCTTGATCATGATATCTGTTTTCGTGCCCATTTCCTTCATGAGCGGACCTGTCGGTGTGTTCTATCGGCAGTTTGGCATTACTATGGCGTCCGCGATTCTCATTTCCGCACTGGTCGCGCTGTCACTTGCACCTGTACTCTGCGGCATGATCTTGAAAAATACTCACGGACAACCAAAAAAGCGAACCCCAGTCCGCATCTTTATTGATACATTCAATTATTTTTTTGAAAAGATCACCGGCAGATACGTCACGATTCTAGAAAAGATCGTTACTCGCCGCCTGGTGACCATTCTTGCCTTTGCGGGTTTCTCTATTGGTATTTATGCGGTCAATCTCGAACTACCGGCGGGCTTCATTCCTGGCGAGGATCAGGGAATGATATACGCGATCATTCAAACTCCTCCGGGATCGACGATAGAAACCACCAACAAGGTCGCTCGTGAACTTGAGGAACTGGCTAAAGGAATCGAAGGAGTCAAGTCCGTTTCGTCACTTGCCGGATATGAGGTTCTGACCGAGGGACGAGGATCTAACGCAGGCACCTGCATCATCAACCTGAAAGATTGGGAAGAGCGCAAGAATACCGTGCAGGATATCATCAAGGAGCTAGAGGAGAAGTCCAAGGATTTTGGAGCGATTATTGAATTTTTCGAACCTCCTCCCGTACCCGGTTACGGCGCGTCATCAGGTCTAGCGTTACGATTGCTTGACAAGTCTGACGTCACCGATTATCAGCAATTTGACAAGATCACCCAAGATTTTCTCATGCAATTGAAAAAGCGCAAGGAATTAACCGGCTTGTTTACTTTCTATGCAGCCAATTTCCCCCAATATGAGCTTGTAATAGACAACAAGCTTGCGATGCAAAAACATGTATCGATAGCCAAAGCCATGGAAAATCTTGACATCATGATTGGGAGCACCTATGAACAAGGATTTATTCGGTTCAACAACTTTTTCAAGGTATACGCACAGGCACTTCCAGAATACCGCAGATACCCTTCAGATATTCTAAATTATTTTGTCAAAAACGAAGAAGGAGAAATGGTTCCTTACTCGTCATTCATGACGATGAAAAAAACCCAGGGGCCGAATGAAATCACCCGTTACAATCTCTACAACTCTGCGGTGATTCGGGCTGCTCCGGCAAAAGGATATACTTCGGGAGACGCCATTGAAGCCGTCAAAGAGGTCGCAGCAGCGACTCTTCCACGTGGTTACGACATCGCGTGGGAAGGATTGTCGTTCGACGAAGCGGCCCGAGGCAATGAAGCGGTCGTCGTTTTCATTGTCGTCATCGTATTCGTTTATCTCGTTCTCGCAGGCCAATATGAGAGTTTCATCTTGCCATTGGCTGTGCTGTGTTCGCTGCCTGCAGGCATCTTTGGCTCCTATTTCTTACTGAAATTGTTCGGACTCGCCAACGATGTGTATTCACAAATAGCCTTGATCATGCTTATCGGGCTATTAGGAAAAAACGCCGTACTTATCGTAGAGTTTGCCGTTCAACGGCACGGTCAGGGGTTGACCGTCAAGGATGCCGCAATCGAAGGAGCAAAAGCGCGCTTCCGTCCCATTCTGATGACTTCGTTTGCTTTTATAGCAGGTCTGATACCATTGGTTAAAGCCACGGGCGCAGGCGCTATAGGAAACCGCACCATCGGAACTGCCTCAATGGGCGGAATGGTATTCGGAACCGTCGTAGGCGTCGTTCTGATACCAGGGCTCTATTACCTATTCGGCAAAATGATAGAAGGTAAATCCCTGATCAGAAACGAAGATAAAGAACCTTTTACCGAAACTTACCAGTACAGCAGGGACAACCTTGATGACTAAGGTTGTATGTCGTTTCCTCGCTGTTCTGGCGTCGTTGACGTTACAAGCCTGCGGAATTCCTGATATGACGACCAGGACAGCGGACGTCCATTTGCCAGATCAGTTCAAGGCCGGGCCGACCGACAAATCAAATTCAGCAATCATCAAATGGAATGACTTCTTTGAAGACGAGAATCTTTTGAATCTCCTGGAAACTGCCGTTGCCAACAACAAGGACGTAAATATCATGATGCAGCGTATCAGCGCTGCCGAAAATGAAATTCAGGCGAGGCGTGGTGCGTACCTGCCTTTCATCAGGACCGGCGCCAACGCCGGGGGAGAAAAACCCGGCGACTATACCTTCAATGGCGCCGTCGAACGCAATCTTCCGCTTGCAGGAAATCCGTTTCCGACATTTGTAGGCGACTATCAGTTCGGGCTTACATCGACGTGGGAGCTGGACATCTGGCGAAAACTTAGGAATGCCACTGAGGTGGCCATGCTCGAATACATGGCGACCATGGAAGGAAAGAATTTCCTCATCACGAATCTCGTAGCCGATGTGGCTCACTCCTACTATGAACTCGTCACGCTGGATAATCAGCTGGAAAATCTCGATCAGAACATAGCGATTCAGCAGGATGCATTGCGGATCGTCAAAGAGCTTCAGAAGTTTGCAAGAGCAGATGCTCTCGCCGTCAAACGTTACGAAGCTGAAGTGGCCAAGAACCAGAGTAAAAGGTACGAGATCAAGCAGGAAATCGTCGTCGTAGAGAATCGGATCAATTACCTCCTCGGCCGGACGCCTCAGCCTATCAAGCGGACCTCGGCGGGCTTCCTGGATCTCGAACCCAAACTCATCAACACTGGTATTCCATCACAATTGCTCCTGAACAGACCTGATATCAGAAAGGCCGAGCTGGATCTGGCTGCGGCCCAACTGAACATCGAGGTTGCGAGGGCTGAGTTTTTTCCTTCTTTCGGCATCAGAGCAGGAGTTGGATTCGACGCATTTGCAATGAAATATCTTATCAATACACCGGAATCATTGGCAGCCTATGTTGCGGGCGAACTGGTTGCCCCCCTGGTCAATAAAAATGCCATCATAGCCAATTTCAAAACCGCCAATGTCAAACAGGTCGAAGCCGCATTCGAATATGAAAAGTCCATTATCAACGCCTATGTTGAAGTTCTGAACCAGATATCGAATATCGAGAATACGCGGAAGAGCTTCAACTTAAAGAAGGACCAGGTTGACCACCTGGTCAAATCGATCGATATTTCTATTCAACTCTTCAAATCCGCAAGAACGTTCTATCTGGATGTATTGACGACTCAACGGGATGCCCTCGAAGCCAAACGTGAGTTGATTGAAACAAAGCAAAAACAGGTATTTGCGATGGTCGACCTTTATAAGTCCCTTGGCGGAGGCTGGAGATGAGTCGTCCGGCACCTAGAGCAGGTGCTCTTCGCCGATGCGAGCCGGCAACGACTCTAATCCGATGCGTGCCTTTTCTTTTTTTTCTATTGAATAGTCTGCTGACAAGCTGTGCGGGTGGTCTGGGCACCGTGCCGAACGATACAACCCACGTAGAGAAGGCGGTACAGGTCAGCCGCGATACGTCTACGGGGTGGGTTTTCTATCATGGACCCGCCGTCACTCAGGAAGCCGAACCGGAAGGCTTCCCTGAAGTGGGAGAAATCAGCTTGCATGCAAACACGAATCGCTTGGGCGATACACGATACTTTCTCACAGTCGACCAACGGTATCGAGGCCATTGGCGTGGCGCCATCCACGCAGCCGATGACGAGGGCCACGAGTTTCTCGCTTATTCTTTACGACAAGGAGTAGAATGTGAATTCAATTGCGAATTTCAGGACGCTATCGTTATCGAATTGGAAGGCCGATATCTGACCGAACATAAACATAAAGGAATCACCCTGTATCTCCTTGGCCCCAACGGTTATGTTTCGACTCCATTCATTTTGACGCCGGCGTATATCCAAGGGTTCCTTCTGAAGATCGGCAGGCAATCGTCATAGAGGTCGTGGTATACCCAGCTACTCATTCAAGCCAGATGACTCTCGGACTGCCATCCCCTGTCCGGGTTTCATCCCGGCCAGAAAGGGACTCTATTCTCCCTCTTCATCGTCTTCTTCCTGGGCCGGGGATTCCACGGAACCGCCACCCGTCATCCCCGTTGGCGTCTCCTCCTTCCAGGGCGTGACCTGGAGGTCTTCGATTTTGTAGTGAAAATCCTGTACGGCGTTTTCTTTTTCTACTGCGGCGATGCCGGTGAACGGCTCGGACTCCACGAGTTTGTCCAGCAGGCTGCTGTCTCCCAACTTTTCCAGTATTTCTTCGTTCGCCCGTACCAGGCTGCGGTTTTTGACCGTGCAGTCCTCGATCCAGCGGGTCCTCTCCTTGACTGCCTCCACCAGAAGCTGGTTGTCCTTGCGGTAGCGCTGCAATTCTGCCAGGACTTTCTTCTGCTGCTCGGCGAGCGCATGCAGGCGCGAGGTCTGACCGCCGAGCTGCTGTTCCAGGCTCTGTCGGGCCGTACTGATCTTCTTCAGTTCCCCCTCCAGGGGTTCCAGCTTCGCGGCCTTGCCCTCTAGCGCCTTGATCGTCGCGGACTGTTCGGCAAGCTGCTTTTCGAGCAGGGCGTTCCTCGCTTCCAGTTCGATCTTGTCCTGGCTGAGCTGCCGCAGCATGCCTTGGGCCTTGCGCAAGGTCTGGACGACACCGTCGTCGCCCTTCGGTTTCTCCGCACTGACCGGCGCCATCCATAGCAGCGAACACAGGCACACCGCGATGGAAGGTCCCAGAGGGTGAGAACGCGACGGCGGCGGCATGGTCCCGAATTCAGCTCCGTTGTCGTTGGAAGGGGGCCTGATTTTTTTCATCTCGGTGGTGCTAGAAACGGGCATTCAGGTCGATCAGCAAGGTGTTCACGTTATAGGTCGGGCCGGAGATCACCGAGCTGGAAAGCCAATTGAGTCCGAGCCAAGTATTGTTGGCAATGGCGTAGTTGCCGGCCAATTCCCAGCCTTTGGCATTGGTGCCGCCGTAGGCGTGGAAATTGGAATCCGTGAAGGCGTCCAGAACGGAATCAGCCTCCAGATATTTGTAGGCCAGCCATACGTTCCAGTCGCCGAATTGCTGTATGTTCGGTTCGCCCACCTCGAAACGGGCTTCGAAGGCATTGGTTCGAGGCTGCAAATTCTCTCCCAGCGTGTTGTAGATCTGTTGCTGATCGAAACCGAAGTTATGCGAATAGCTTCCGATCAACATCACGTGATGCGGATAGAAACCCGTATAGTCGTAAGTCGCCGTGACATCGAAAATCTCGAATTTCGAAGCAAGACCGACCAAGCGCGGCTCGGTGGAAGAATTGAGATCATTGCTGATCCGGGCCAGGCTGTTGCCTTGTGTAAAGAATCGGGGAGCCGTCCAGTCATACTTGGTACTCCCCAGCGGATCACGCCTTGCCTGAGTGTTGTTGTAGTCGTAATAGGCCACACCGATTTTGAACCGGTTGTTGCGGTTGAACAGATAATCCATACCGCCCTGTGCCGCCCACAGGTATTTACTGGCACCGAACAAGGTATCCTGTTCCAGGGGAAAGGCACCCAGTGTCAAATATGCCTCGTTTGGCTTGGTATAACCCCAGTTGAACTGCTGACGTCCTGCGGTACTGACCACGTGGTAGGCAATGACTTCAGGGTTGTAATCATGCCCGAACGGAAATCGGAACGTGCCTGAAAACCCTTCGAAATTCAAATCAGGGTCGAAGGTGTTATCCGTACTGAACCACGGATTCGCCATCCGGCCGGCCCACAACGTGAGCCAGTCCTGGCCTTTATCGTCCAAGTAATCGTACTGGAGGAATGCCCGGTCGAGCTGTACTTGGTACCCTGTACCATACTGTCCCATCACTTGGTTCGTAGAAATGGGACTGTACTGGTTGCTGGTGCTCAACCTGATCTGCGCCTGCAGTTCGTCGGTGATTTTCGCCTCCAGCCCCAGCCGCATCCGCAGCCTCCAAAGATTGAAATCGTTCGTGGTGTTTCGGTAAGGATCACCGAGTTGGGTTATGCCACCGGCTGCATTGATTGCCGGCCAGTTGAAATAGGTATTGGGCCGATTGCTACCGCCAAAGAACTGGCTTTCCGAGCGAGCCATGAAGTCTCCAAACAATTTGAACCGGTTGACCCAGTCCGGCAGGGCCGCTGGAACACCCCATTTCTCCTGCTTGGCATTGGCCTTGACCTCCTTGACCACCTCGTCCTTGAGTTCCTTGCGCACCTCGGCGCGGATTTCGTCCTTCACGAAGTCCGGTACGTAGGTGACCCGAACGGTGCCTTTTTCTCCCTTGCCCGAAGCAGCATCCTTCCCTTCCGGTTTCACACTCCCACCTGCCGACTGCTCGGCTTCCAGCCGAGCTTCGGCCTTGGCCTCGGCGGCTGCCTTCTGTTCGGCCTGGTGAATCATCTGTTCCGCCTTGCCCTTGTCCAGAATGCCCTGCTGGACCAGCAGCTCGATCAGGTTCAGCGTGGTGTTGCGCAGCTTCAGCAACTCCTCCTTTTCGTTTTTCTCCGTGCCGTAAGCGGCAGGCGTCCCCGCCAGCGCACAGGAGACGAGCAGCGCCAGGGATTTGTGTTCGCTTTTCATAATGTCCCGTTTTTTTACCTCGCCGCATCCAAGGTGCGGGTGTTTTCAGTGGGTGACTTTTCAACCTTCGGACTGGACCCGGATTTTGACCGGTTGCGGCATGCGCTCCGGAGGCGGTTCGAGTTGTCCGTGTATCGTTGCCAGCGCTGCCTTGAGTGCCTCGTCGATCTCCGCGATGCCGCTGGACTTTCCCAGCTCGACCCGGCTGATGGCCCCCTGAGGACTGATCCAGATGTGGAGCACAGCCTGGTATCGGCTGTTGCGGGCCCGGTCCTTGAGCTTTCTCTGCAGCTCGCTGGAAACGGTCCGCTGCAACTGCTGGCCGTACCAGATGATGGCGTTGCCGCCACCTCCCCCGATCAGGCCGTGCCCGCCTTTCTTACCGACCAGTCCGAAACCGTCGCTTCCGGCTCCCCCTTCGGCATCCACACCGAGGTCCTCACCCGGCGGCGGCTCTTCGGCCTGTTCGGGTTCCGGCTCCGGCTCGGGTTCCGGCTCCTCGATCTTTTCCTCCTTGACCTCGGGCTCGGGCGGCTTTTCCTGCGGGGGTGGGGGCGGCGGTGGTGGTGGCGGCTGAACCACGGTGATCTGCTGAATCTGCTTCTTGGTCTGGGCCGGCTTGTCGAACAGATCCCGGGCCAGGTAGACGCCCAGCGCCACCAGCAGGACCAGTACCGTACCGACGGCGAAGGGCAGATATCGGCGCAGCAGCTTGATGTTCATGGAGAGCCCCCGCTACTTCACCAGCTTCTGCGTCACCAGGCCCAACTGGCTGATTTCGAGCCGGGTGACGATGTCCAGCACTTCGACGACCTTCTGGTACTGGATCGAGGCATCCGCCTTCAGCACCACGGGCAGGTCCGGGGTCGCCGCCTTGTACTGGGCCAAGCGGGTCTCCAACTCCTCGAGCGACACCGGGTAAGTGTCCAAGTAGACAGTGCCGTCCTGGGTGATGGAAATCGCCTTGGTCTTGGGCTTCGACAGGCTGGGGGTGCTGCTGGCCTTGGGCAGGTTCACGGTGATGCCCTGCACCGTCGCCGTGGTCATGATGATGAAGATCAAAAGCAGCACATACGCCACATCCAGCATGGGCGTGATGTTGATGTCGTCGTAGACCTTCTCTTCCGATTCGACTTTCACGACGAAGCCTCCCTGTAACGGTCGGCCACGCGCTCGGACAACATGGCGAGGAACTCGTCCGAGAACACCCGCATGTCGGCAATGACATCCTTGATCTGGGTCAGCAGGTAGTTGTAGGCGAACAGCGAGGGAATCGCTACCGCCAGCCCCGCTACAGTCGCCAGCAGTGCCGCCGCGATGCCGGGGGCGATGGAGTTGATGTTGACGTCGCCGGTGGCAGCGATGACCGCGAAGGTGATCATCACGCCCACCACGGTACCGAGCAGCCCGAGGAACGGCCCGCCGGCGATAGCGATGGTCAGGAGCACCATCTTGCTGTTGAGACGCTGGCTCTCCCGTACCACGATGGAATCCAGCTTGACCCGCACGACATTCAGAGCTTCTGGCGTCAGGGGTTTAGCCGAAGAGCCCGTACGCTTTTTAACCTCGCGGATGCCCGCATGATAGATGTGATAGAGCGGTGAGCTCTGGAAATGGTCGTGTTTGCCCACCAGGGCCGACAAGAATTCGGAATCGGCCAGCTCCTTTTCGTCTTCGGTCTCCTCCCGGTCGAGTTGGCCGGGATCGGCGTCGGGACTCAAAGCTTCGTATTGGGTGAGGAACGCCTTGTTGTCCTTCCGGATTTTGGAGATCACCACAGCCTTGATGATCATGACCAGTACCGAAACCACGAACATGACGCCGGTCAGAGCGATCACCACCCAGCCGTCCAAGGTCACGTTCTGAATGATGACCCCGAAGGAACTCACCTCGCCCGCGCTGCTCTTGCCTTCGTCCTGGCCGAAACTGACGACGCTGAAATCCTGACTCTGGCTGCGTGCCGACAGCTTGATCCATTCGGCGCTGCGGGCCGTGTTCGAAACCTGGACCTCATCGAGCAGCCCGGTCAGAAAACCTCCCGTCGCGGCCCCTCCCAAGCTGATCGAGGGATTCATGGCCGACGGAGCGGCAGCGGCCTGCGCCGCAGGCTCGCCATTCAAATAAAGCTCCAGCTTGTCCGGCCGCAGTACCAAGGCCACGTGCTGCCAGCGATCCGGGGTGGTCATCGCCACGGGCGCAGTCTCGACCACCTTGCCCGCAGCCAGGTAGCGCGCCACCAGCGTACCGCCGCGCACCTGCAGCTCGATGGCGCTCGCCTCTCCTTCTGCGGCACGGAAGACATAGCCCTCAGTCGCACCGGAGTCGAGCTTGAGCCAGCTCGAAAAGGTCCAGCCCTTGGCCGGGTCCAGTTGCAGGGACGGCGACGGATTGATCTCGATCCCGCCGGTGCCGGTAAACCGGGCCGCGACCCCGATCCAGCCCGCCGGTTCCGGCAGGGCCGCCGACCTGGCCGCGTCATTGCCGTATGCCGTGGCGTCCCTGGGGGCAGGATCCTTTTCGTCGAAATGGAAAACCAGTGCCTGGTTGACATCGTAGGTTCCCTTGGCGTCGCTGCCGTCCTGGGCTTCCTCGTTGCCGTAATACATCCAGAACGACTCGTCGGCCGATTGGCCGGGAATCCGCGGCACCTTGACCCAGATCAGCGCCATTTCGTTGACCGGATCGAGCCTTTCGAGGTGGAACTTGAGCGGCGTTTTGTCGTCCGCCATGAAGCGCAGGTCTTTCCCGCCCTCGGCCAACTCGCCAAAATAGCTGAAATTGCCCGTATGAAGCCGGATCAGTAACGGGAAGTCGGCCACCAGGTCGCGGGTATCCGCACCGGTGACGCTGGCATCCACGGAAATCTGTTTTCTGGACCGCCAGTCATCGTTCCACCAGGACAGTGCGATGGCCGGCGCCATGGCCAGGCATACCAATACGATCAGCCTCAATGTCTTCATGTCTCTCGCCGCGCCGTGAAACGCGTAGTGTTGAATGGAAATGCTTTCATCGTATTACGCGGGTGTTACGAACACGTTACGAACACGACGGGGCCGCCGGATCCGCCAAGGGAAAACCGGACCGAGCCGGCGAACCGGGTATCAGCGCTGCATCTGCATGTCATTGGAGACATATCGCCCGGGTAGCCAGGCTCGAGGGTGCCGAGAAACCCCGATGATCGGGACTGGCCAGATGAAGGGAGACGACCCGGAAGAGGGGGCGAAGGGAGAAAAATCGGACGCAAGAGCCCTAATCAGCCCCCCATTTACAGGCGTAGACAGTGCCAGCAAGGAAGGATCGGAACGGATTTACACATCCATGTGGATATGACGACGATACCCGAGACTTCGTTCGGAGCGATGCCGCAGCCATGATCACCGCAGAGGCACAGACGTCGCGCTTACCTCGATGTGACGCTCCGGAACGACAGGAATGCAAAGCCGCCGTACCGCGTCTGGCAAAGCGCCGGCGGAGGGTGAAACTGCCCGTCATTGCGGCGGCTCGGCTTCTGCCTTGCGCCGCACCTTCGTTCCGCTCCGCGCCTGGAACGAGACATATCGCCCAGAGCCACGGCGTGGATGACTCATGAAGTCGCGCCTGTGCGACACCTCACAAGGGTCATCGCTGGCACGCAAAACCATGGGACCGCATCGGCCCAGGGGGAACGCCGCGACTGCTCCCCGCGCGACGAGCCTGGCACGAAAAATGTTTCACAAAGAACATCCTTCGTCGGATGTACCTCCATGAAAAAGACGATTGTCTCGACCGCCCTCCTCTGGGCTTACCTCATCGAAAGCCATGGCGCTCTGGCCGGGGGGCACCACCATGGTCATGGTCACGAGCATCACCATGGTCACGGCCACGAACACCACCACGGCCATGCCTACGGTCTCCACCGGCACCATCACCACCCCCATTTCGGCGGGGATGAAGCACCGGTCATCCATGTCCCACTGATTCCCGCTCCGATAATCGCATTGCCGGCGCCCCCTTCCCTGCCTCGCCTCTCACTCCCCGCGCCGCCTCCCTTGCCGGGTCTTCCGCACCCTTGAATGAGCGCAGCGGATCAGCGTGAAATCGGCGCCAGATAGCCCAGGAACTGTTCGGTGCAACGGTCCCAGGTGAAGCGCTCTGCAAATTTCCGGCAGTCCTCGCTCCGCAGCTCCAGTGCGCGCAGCGCGGCGGCACGTAGATCGTGGTCGAGACACCCCACCGAGGGGTCGGTGATGACATCCTGCGGCCCCGGTACCGGATAGGCGGCGACGGGGACACCTGCCGCCAGGGCTTCCAGCATGACCAGCCCGAAGGTGTCGGTCCGGCTGGGGAAGACGAAGACGTCCGCCGCCGAGATCGTCTCGGCCAAATCCAGGCCGCAGCGATAACCGAGGAAGCGCACGTCCGGATAACGCTTCTGGAGCTCGGTCCTAGACGGTCCGTCGCCCACCACGTACTTCGCGCCGGGAAGATCGAGCCTCAGGAAATCGTCCAGTCCCTTCTCCACGGCGAGGCGTCCCACATACATGAACACGGGACGGACGTCATCGATCCGCGCCTTGCCTCGCGGCGCGAAAAGCGTCGTATCGACGCCTCGGGACCACAGCACCAGATTACGGAACCCCCTGGCGCGGAGATCGCTGACCTGGGTTGGCGTCGGGGCCATCACCCGCACGCTGGGACGATGGAACCAGCGCAAGGCCGCATACCCCCAGCGCAAGGGGAGCCTGGTCCGCAGATTCACATATTCGGCAAAACGGGTATGAAAGGATGTCGTAAACGGCAGCCGCCGTTGCAGGCAATAACGACGTGCCGCCATTCCCAGCGGGCCTTCGGTCGCGATGTGGATGGCATCCGGCGCGAAGGCGTCGAGTTGCGACGGCAGCCTGGAACCGCAACCCAAGGCCAGCCGGATCTCGGGATAGCCGGGGCAAGGCCAGTTCCGATAACAATCCGGTGTGAACGTCTCGACCTGGTGCCCGCGCTGCCGGGCTCCCTCGCATATCCGGCTCAACGTCGTGACGACACCGTTAACCTGCGGTCGCCAGGCGTCGCTTATCAGTGCCAGTTTCACGCTTGGTATCCTCGAGCAGGAAGGCGCTTTCATCGACCCAGCGCACGACCTTTAGCTCACCGGCCGGCGTTTCCACCAATGCCGTGCAGCTTTCCACCCAATCGCCGCAATTGGCATAGGTCAGGCCGTCGACCTCGCGCAGCGCGGCATGGTGGATATGCCCACACACCACGCCATCCAGCCCCCGGCTCGCCGCTTCCCGCATCAGCACTTCCTCGAAGCGGCAGATGACATTCACGGCATTCTTCACCTTGTGTTTGATGAAAGCGGAAAGCGACCAATAAGGGAAACCGAGCCTGCGGCGCCCCCAATTGAACCAGCGGTTGAATGCCAGCAGCACTTCATAGGCCTCGCTGCCGAGCACGGCCAGCCACTTGGTGCTGCAGACCACACCATCGAACTCGTCGCCGTGCAATACCAGCAGGCGCCGCCCGTCTTTCGTCTCATGCACGACGCGATCGACGACCTCCACGCCTCCGAACAGACTACCGGTGTAATCGCGCAGCATTTCGTCGTGGTTACCGGGTACGTAGACGACCCTCACACCGCGTTTGGCGCGATCCATGACGGCGCGCAGAATTTCCGAATGCATCGGCGGCCAGTGCCACCCTGATTTCAGTTTCCACAAATCGAGGATATCGCCGACCAGATAGAGCGTGTCGCAGCGGACATTCTTGAGAAAATCCACCAGATACTCGGCTTTGCAACCGCGGGTACCCAAATGGACATCGGAAATCCACACCGTTCTATAATCCAGAGCCATTAAGACCACCTCATTCAGCCGGATCGGTAAACGGTCACAAGGTAACCACCGTGTATTACAAAGCCGTCATGATTTGATGACAGTTTCAGGATTCGGAAGCCGTGACACCGCGGAACAGCGATTATTCACCGGGCAGAAATGAGATGGTCATTTCCTTGTCATTCCTGAACGCTAGAGTCTTGCCCGACTCACGTCGTCTCGAGACCGAGTTTCGGGCAAACCCGCCCCCGGAGGGTTCTTTTCGAACGACCGCCCCCGCGCACAGACGCCCCCGTCAAACCGCAGCCATTCCGGGGAATCGGCTGGACCTGCCCGAAGAGGCGGAAGCTAAGACGACCCGCCCGGGACGGCCGATGTCTGGCTCAACGCATCCCGCAGGGCCATCTCCAGCTCGGGACATCTGAACCGAAAACCGGACTCCAGCAGACGGGCCGGCAAGACCCGCTGGCTGCCCAGCAGGAGACCGCTCATTTCTCTTCCCATCAGTGCTCGGACGAGGCGGGCGGGAACGACGAGGAACGCGGGCTTGCCAAGCAAGCCCGAAAGGGTTTCGGTAAACCGGCGGTTGGTGACCGGATTCGGTGCCGTAGCGTTGAAAATCCCCGAAAATTCCGGTGTGGCGATCAACCACCGTACGATGGCGATGTAGTCGCGCAGACAGATCCACGACACCCATTGCTCGCCGCTGCCGATGCGAGCCCCGAGTCCGAGACGGAACAGCGGCAACAAGGGCGCGAGAAAACCGCCCGAGGCCCCCATCACCAACCCGGCCCGCAGGATGCAGACACGAACGCCGAACTCGGTGGCGCGCAGCGCAGCCGACTCCCAGGCCTCGCATAACCGATGCCCGAAACCGTCGGCAGGGGCCGAGGATTCATCCAAAATGCGATCTCCCTGATCGCCATAGAAACCGACCGCCGAACCGCTGATTAGCAATTTCGGTTTGACCTTGGCGCGCTCGATGTAATCGACCAGGGATCGGGTCAGCTCGACCCGGCTATCCCACAGAAGCCTCTTGCGCGCATCCGTCCAGCGTGGACCGACGAGCGGTTCGCCCGCCAGGTTGATCACGACGTCGAACACCAAGGAATGAGAAAGGTCTGAGAACGCGGTGATTGCGGTGACACCCAGGCCACAGCGGTCGCGAACACGGTCTGGTCGGCGGCTGAGCACGACCAGTCGCGCCCCGCTGCCGCCGAGTTCCTGGCACAGCCGACTGCCGATGAAACCGGTCCCGCCTGTCACAAGGACTCGCATCATCGCCCTCCCCGTCCCGCACCGTCGCAGGCCGTAATCATGGCGGCACCACCGATCGTTGGACCGGCGCTCCCTCCTCCCTGAAGACAGTTGCAGAAAACGCAAGGACCGCGTGCATCGAATTCTCGCCGGCCCATTTCGGGGGCTCTGACGGCGCCCCTGAGGAGAATCACGCTCTATGGCCCGAGTTCCGCCACATCACGTGAGAAACATGAAACGCATGAAACGTTTGATATGTGCGTGGCAAGGAAGGAACACGGACCTCGCGCCCCCAGCTTGCCACACCACGGGGAGACCTCTTATTGATTGCTGCCGTCTTCGTCCTTGAAGACCCAACGAACGAAAAAGAACGCGATCGCGACAATGGCGATGGTGACGACGATCCCCGTCGGCGATCTCATCTTTTCAACCAGATCAAGTATAGCTCCCATGTATTGTACCTGCCTTGTAGTGTAATGATTCGAAAGAAATAGATATCAGATTGGGGTCTGAATGCTACCGGCCCGTAATGTTACCTTGCCACCATCTCCTGTCAAGAAAAACGACCCGATCGAGGAACGGACGGGCTGGAAGATACAAAAAACCCGGGCGTCGACACCCGGGTTTTGAAAGACGATTCGCTCTGTACGAGTCCGACCCGTATTGTTAGGTATTGTGACTCGAGGTCGGAGTGACGAACTTTACAGAGACGGGGAAGCGATGGTGCTGGAGATCTTCTGCTTGTCACCGTCCGGCGAGTTGCCGCAACCGACAACGACCAGAGACATCATGACAACGCCCAGGGCGCACAGTACTTTCTTCATAGATCCTCCTCAATTAACAATGGGTTAGAGTTGTGCTTTTATTGTTGGTGCCGTTAGCACGGCTGATTTTATAAAGCACATTCCTGAAAAACGCAAGCCCCGGAAACGGGCATCGGCGCCCGTGGACGGGCCGGACACAGCCGCGGCTTCCATTGACTTGCGCCGACGCATTTCTATAGAATTGCGCGTTTACGCGAATCCCTCTCAGGAGCACCTGAACATGTACGCTGTTATCCAGACTGGCGGCAAACAATACCGCGTCCAACCCGGCGACAAGGTGAAGGTCGAGTCCCTCGATGCCGAAGCCGGTCAAGAAGTTGCCTTCGAAAAAGTCCTGCTGATCCAGTCCGATGACGGGGTCAAAATCGGCCAGCCCTTCGTCTCGGGCTGCAAGGTGACCGGCACCGTCGTCGCCCACGGTCGCCACCCAAAAATCCGGATCATCAAGTTCCGTCGCCGCAAGCATCACATGAAGCAGGCCGGACATCGCCAGAACTACACCGAAGTCCAGATCAACGAAATCTCGGCGTAACCCCCTACGGAGAGACATCCATGGCACACAAGAAAGCAGGCGGCAGCTCCCGCAACGGCCGCGACTCCGAATCCAAGCGACTGGGCGTCAAGCGCTTCGGCGGCCAGGTCGTCCGGGCCGGCAACATCATCGTTCGTCAGCGCGGCACCCACTTCCACCCCGGCGACAATGTCGGCTGCGGCCGCGACTACACCCTGTTCGCGCTGACCGAGGGCCGCGTGGAATTCAAGGTGAAGGGTCCGGCAGGCCGTAAGTACGTCTCGGTGATCCCCGCCTGAACGACTCCGGCGCGCAACACCGCTCAGGCCCAGCTCGTCTGGGCCTTTTAGTTGATATCCATGAAATTCGTTGACGAAGCCGAAATTCGGGTCGATGCCGGCGACGGCGGCAACGGCTGCATCAGTTTCCGGCGCGAAAAGTACATTCCTTTCGGCGGCCCCGACGGCGGCGACGGCGGCGATGGCGGCAGCGTTTACCTGGTCGCTTCGGACAACCTCAACACGCTCGCCGACTTCCGCTTCCACTCCCATTTCCGCGCCCAGCGCGGCGACAACGGCTCCGGCAACAACTGCACGGGAAAAAGCGGCGAGGACTGCTTCATCCACGTCCCCACCGGCACGATCGTGACGGACGCCGACACCGGTGAACACATGGGAGACCTGACCCGCTCCGGCGATCGCCTGCTGGTCGCCCGAGGCGGCTTCCACGGCATCGGCAACGCCCGCTTCAAGAGCAGCACCAACCGCGCACCCCGGCGAGCCACCCCTGGAACACCGGGCGAGCGCCGCACCCTGCACCTCGAACTCAAACTGATCGCTGACGTCGGCCTGCTCGGCATGCCCAATGCCGGCAAATCCAGCCTGATCCGCGCGGTATCCGCCGCCCGCCCCAAGGTCGCCGACTATCCCTTCACCACCCTCCACCCCAATTTGGGTGTCGTGCGGGTCGGAGATCAGCGCAGCTTCGTCATGGCCGACATTCCCGGACTGATCGAAGGCGCCGCCGAAGGGGCCGGCCTCGGCGTGCAATTCCTCAAGCACCTGACCCGGACCCGTCTGCTGTTGCACGTGGTCGACATCGACCCCTACGAAACGGGCATCAACCCCGTCACCGCGGCACGAAAAGTCATCGCCGAGCTGTGCAAATGGGGCCACGGACTGGAGGAGAAGCCACGCTGGCTGGTACTGAACAAGATCGACCGGTTGGCGCCGGAGCTCCTGGAAAGCCGCTGCCGGGAAATCATCGACGGCCTGCACTGGACCGATCCGGTTTACCGGATCTCCGCCATCCAGGGCGAAGGGCTCGACCGCCTGACCCGTGATGTCATGCGGTTCCTCGAGCAGCAGGAGAGGAGATCGGATGCAGAGCAGGAATGAGCTCCCTGGCAGCCGGCGCGTCATCGTCAAGATCGGCAGCGCCCTGCTGACCGCAGGCGGCAAAGGACTGGACCAACCTGCCATCGGCCAATGGGTGCAGCAGATCGCGGAACTGCGCCAGCAGGGGATCCAGGTGGTGCTGGTTTCCTCAGGCTCGGTCGCCGAAGGCATGTCGCGGCTGGGCTGGAAGACCCGGCCGCACCGGCTGAATGAGCTCCAGGCCGCCGCCTCGGTCGGCCAGATGGGGCTGGTGCAGACTTACGAAAGTCTGTTCAAGCGGCACGGCCTGCAGACAGCGCAGATCCTCCTGACCCACGACGACCTGTCGAACCGGGAGCGCTATCTCAACTCGCGCAGCACCATACTCACATTACTCGAGCTCGGAGTGATCCCGGTCATCAACGAAAACGACACCGTCACCACGGAAGAAATCCGCTTCGGCGACAACGACACGCTGGGTGCGCTGGTGGCGAATGCGGTCGAGGCCGATCTGCTCATCATTCTGACAGACCAGGCCGGACTGTTCGAGCGCAACCCCTCGCTCGACCCCTCGGCCCCGCTGGTCTCCCAAGCCGGTATCAACGATCCCCGGCTCAATGACATGGTCGGGGACAGTCTGAGCGGTCTGGGCCGGGGAGGCATGATTACCAAGCTACGTGCGGCACGGCTGGCGGCCCGGTCGGGAACGGCCACGGTGATCGCCAGCGGCAGGGAAAGCGGAGTACTGCCCCGCATTCTCGACGGAGAAGAGCTGGGCACACTGCTGATTCCGGACGTTTCCCCTCTGATCGCCCGCAAGCGCTGGATGGCCGGACAGCTCAAACTGAAAGGATGTTTCGTGGTCGACGAAGGCGCCGCAAGGGTATTGCGGGACGCCGGGAAGAGCCTGTTGCCGATCGGCGTAATCGCCGTGGAGGGCGAATTCCGGCGCGGCGACCTCGTAGCCTGCACGGATTCCGCGGGCCGGGAAATCGCGCGCGGACTGACCAACTACAGCGCCGAAGAAGCCCGTCTCATCATGCGCCAGCCGAGCACGCGGATCGAGGAGATCCTGGGATACGTGGACGAGCCAGAACTCATCCACCGCGACAATCTGGTGTTGAGCTGAAATGGAGAGTCGGGCAGCGATTCCTGCCCGCCACTCCCTGATGAGATTCAGGACGCAGCCTGCAGCGCCAGCGCCTTCACGCGGGCATTCAGACGGCTCTTGCTACGCGCAGCCTTATTACGATGGATCAGACCCTTGTTCACCGACGAGTCAATGATGGGTACCGCCTGCCGGAATGCTTCCTGCGCCTTCGCCAGATCGCCGGAATCCACCGCCAGAATGACTTTCTTGATATAGGTGCGCAGACGGCTGCGCAGAGCGGCATTGTGTGCACGGTTGTTCTCCGCCTGCCGAGCGCGCTTTTTCGCGGAAGCGATATTAGCCAAGGTCGACCTCTCCTGGGTTGCAACTTCAAGAAAAGTTGGGGATTGTCTTCAGCTTTCCCGTCAGTGTCAACCACAAATTCACCGTCGGCGCGGCATCCGGCCCGCTGTTTGATTATACTTGGTCTTTTTGCTGGAGCCGAACGCTGAGCCGACGGTTGCTGAAATCCACCGCCATGGTGGGTTCCATGACACTGATATCACGTCTGCTGGGCTTCGTCCGCGACCTGATCATCGCGCGGACCTTCGGTGCCGACGCGGCCACGGACGCGTTCTTCGTCGCCTTCAGGATACCCAATTTTCTACGCCGGCTTTTTGCCGAAGGCGCTTTCTCACAGGGGCTGGTGCCCGTCCTCTCGGAACTGCGCGTCAGCAGTGACGCTGCGACTGTGCGGCAGACCATCGCCCGCATGGCGGGTACACTGGGGCTGGTGGCGGCCCTGCTCGCCTGCCTGGGCATGGCTGCTGCGCCTGTCCTGACCTTTCTGTTCGCTCCGGGTTTCCAGGCCCAGCCTTTCCAATTCGGCCTGACGGTGGGAATGCTGCGCATCACCTTCCCGTACCTCTTCTTCGTCACGCTGACGGCGTTCGCCGGCGGCGTTCTGCATACCTGGGGACAATTCGCGGTCCCCGCGTTCACCCCGGCCCTGCTCAACCTGGCGATGATCGCCGCGGCCCTGTGGCTGGCGCCGCTGTTGGACTTACCCGTGGAGGCTCTGGCCTGGGGGGTTTTCGCCGCCGGCTTGCTGCAACTGGCCTTTCAGCTTCCTTCGCTGTGGGGCATTCGCCAGATCTCCCTGCCTTGCCCGGTCTGGCGGGACCGGGAAGTCCTGCGCATGTTCAAACTGATGGGGCCGGCGATCCTTGGCGTCTCCGCGACCCAGATCAACCTGCTCCTGGACACGCTGGTGGCATCGTTCCTGGTCTCCGGTAGCGTATCCTGGTTATATTACTCGGACCGGCTGGTGGAATTGCCGCAAGGGCTCCTGGGCGTGGCCATCGGAACGGCCATCCTGCCGCACCTGGCCGCCGGCCATCTCGACCATGACCGCGACGGCTTCTCCCGGACGCTGGACTGGGCGCTGCGCTGGGTCGTCCTGCTGGGGCTGCCCGCCACACTGGGACTGATGATTCTCGCCAAACCGCTGGTATTCACCCTGTTCGAACACGACGAATTTTCTGACCACGACACGGAAATGGCGAGCCGCAGCCTGATCGCTTACGCGGCCGGACTGCCAGGCGCCATCGCCGTCAAGGCGCTGGCCTCCGGATTCAGCGCCCGCCGGGACGTCCGCACTCCTTTGCGGTATGGTCTGTACGCGATCGCAGCCAATGGCGTGCTGGCCCCGGCCCTGGCTTTTCTGCTGGCTCCCTACGGCTGGGGACACGCGGGCCTGGCTGCCGCGACAGCGGCGGCGACCTCACTCAACGCAGCGCTGCTGCTCCGCAAACTGCTGGCCGAAGGCAGCTATCGGCCGGACGCCTCCTGGCGCCGCTACGGGACCCATCTGGTCATCGCGAATATCGCGATGGGCGCGCTGCTCACCCAAGCCCTCGAGTCGCCTTGGGCCGACGCGTCCGTGTCCGAACGCATCCTCCGTCTCGGCCTGTGGATAGCGGCCGGATTCGCCGTCTACCTGGTCAGCTTGCTGCTGGCGGGCCTGCGTCCCCGTCACCTGCTCCTTTCCGAAAAGGCGTGAATCCGATCATGCGCGTCATTCATGGCCTCTCCGGTACGATATGCCCTCCCGCCTGCGTCGCCAGCATCGGTAACTTCGACGGTGTCCACCTGGGACATCAGACCTTGGTCCGGCGGCTGACCGAACAAGGACATCGTCTCGGCCTGCCGGTTGCCCTCGTTCTGTTCGAACCGCAGCCACGCGAATTCTTCGACCAGGATCAGTCCCCTCCCCGTTTGATGCGGCTGTCGGAGAAACTGACCAGACTCGCCGAGCTGCCGGTCGACTGGGTGCTGCTGCTGCGTTTCGACGAGAAACTCGCCACTCTGGCGCCGGCTGACTTCGTCCGGCGGATACTGGCCGAACGCCTGCACGTCCGGCATCTCATCGTCGGCGACGACTTCCGTTTTGGCCGGGGCCGCAGCGGAGACTATGAACTGCTGTGCCGGCTCGGGCGGCTCCACGGCTTCGCGGTGAGCGACACCGAATCGGTGACGGTGGGTGGCATCCGCGTCAGCAGCACACGGGTACGGGAGGCGCTCGGACGAGGCGACATGGCCGGAGCGGCGACCCTGCTGGGCCGCCCCTATGCCCTGCGCGGACGCGTGGTCCACGGTGACCAGCTCGGCCGTCGGCTGGGCTTTCCCACCGCCAACGTCGAGCTGGGGCGTGAAAACATTCCGGTGCAAGGCGTATTTGCCGTTACAATGTCGGGTATTTCGGCCGAACCCTGGCCTGGCGTGGCCAACATCGGCATCCGGCCAACCGTCGGCGGCCGCCGCAAGGCCATGCTGGAAACCCATTTGTTCGATTTCGCCGGCGACCTGTACGGGCGCCGGGTGGAAATCCATCTGCACTACAAACTTCGCGACGAGATGCGGTTCGCCAACCTCGAAGAACTGAAGGAACAGATCGCCTGCGATGCGGCTGCCGCGCGCAGCCATTTCGCGGCAGGCTGACCCGATACACGACTGCAGACTTTCGACCATGGATTACAAGAGCACTCTCAACCTCCCCCAGACGCCGTTCCCGATGAAAGCCAATCTGGCACAGCGGGAACCCGAACAGATCGAGCGCTGGCGCACGCTGGATCTCTACAGGAAGGTGCGGTCCCGGCGTGCTGGCCGGGACAAGTTCATCCTGCACGACGGCCCGCCCTATGCCAACGGGGAAATCCACATCGGCCATGCGGTCAACAAGATCCTCAAGGACTTCATCGTCAAGAGCAGAACCCTGAGCGGTTTCGACGCCCCCTACGTACCGGGCTGGGACTGCCATGGCCTGCCCATCGAGCTGATGGTCGAGAAGAAAATCGGCAAGGCCGGCCACAAGGTCAGCCCCGCCGAGTTCCGCAAGGCCTGCCGGGAATACGCCGCGGCCCAGGTCGACCTCCAGCGCCGTGAATTCATCCGGCTCGGCGTGCTGGGCGACTGGGAAAATCCGTATCTGACCATGGATTTCCGCTTCGAGGCGGACATCGTCCGGGCGCTCGGCCGGATCGCCGCGCGCGGCCACCTCGCCAAGGGCGCCAAGCCGGTCCACTGGTGCCTCGACTGCGGTTCGGCCCTGGCCGAGGCCGAGGTGGAATATGAGAACAAGCATTCACCGGCGATCGACGTACGCTTCGCCGTGGTCGACGAATTCGGCCTGATGGCGCGGTTCCATACCGCCGACGGCGCGCTCGGCGAGGGCCCCTTGTCGGTGGTGATCTGGACCACCACACCCTGGACCCTGCCCGCCAACCAGGCGGTGGCGCTCAACCCGGAACTGGACTACGTGGTCGTCCAGCGCACCGACATCAAAGAAAGGCTGGTGCTGGCCGATGCGCTGATGAAGGACGTGATGCTGCGCTGCGGCGCCGAGGGTTACCGCGTCATCGGCTATTGCAAAGGCGCGGCGCTGGAAGGGGTGCAGCTCCGACATCCGTTCTACGACCGTATCGTCCCGGTGATCCTGGGCGACCATGTCACCCTAGACGCCGGCACCGGCGCCGTCCACACCGCCCCCGGCCACGGCCAGGAGGACTACGCCGTCGGCCAGCGCTACGGACTTGCGGTGGACAACCCGGTCGGCGGCGACGGCCGCTTCCTCCCGAACACCGAGCTGTTCGCCGGCGAACATGTGCTGAGCGCCAATGGTCACGTGATCGAAGTGCTCAAGGAGCGCGGCGCATTGCTGCACGAGGCGCGCATCGAGCACAGCTACCCGCATTGCTGGCGCCACAAGACCCCGGTGATCTTCCGCGCCACCCCCCAGTGGTTCATCGCCATGGACAAGGGCGAGCTGCGCCGCCAGGCCCTGGAGGCCATCGGCCAGGTGCAATGGATACCGGACTGGGGCCAGGCCCGCATCGAGGCCATGGTCGGCAACCGCCCGGACTGGTGCATCTCGCGCCAGCGTACCTGGGGCGTGCCGATCCCGCTGTTCGTCCACAAGGAAACCGGCGCACTGCATCCGGACACCGACCGGCTGATCGAAGAAATCGCAAAGAAGATCGAGACCGCCGGCATCGACGCCTGGTTCGAGCTGGACCCGGCCGAACTGCTGGGCGCGGAAGCGGACCGCTACGGCAAGATCGGCGACACCCTGGACGTCTGGTTCGATTCCGGCGTCACCCACCATGCAGTCCTGGCCCAGAACCCCGATCTCGCCTTCCCCGCCGACCTCTACCTGGAGGGCTCGGACCAGCATCGCGGCTGGTTCCAGTCCTCGCTCATGACCTCGGTCGCGATGAACGGCCAGGCGCCCTACAAGGCGGTGCTGACCCACGGCTTCACCGTGGACGCCGAAGGCAAGAAGATGTCCAAGTCGCGCGGCAACGTGGTGGCACCGCAGAAGGTCATGCAGACCCTGGGGGCCGACGTGCTCAGGCTGTGGGTGGCAGCGACCGACTACCGCGGCGAAATGACGGTGTCCGACGAGATCCTCAAGCGCATCTCGGACGTCTACCGGCGCATCCGCAACACCGCCCGCTATCTGCTGGCCAACCTGGACGGCTTCGACCCTGCCCTGCATCTCGTCAAACCGGAAGACATGCTGGCGTTGGACCGCTGGGTGGTGGACCGTGCCCTTGCGATCCAGCAGGAAGTGATCGAAGCCTACGAGACTTACCAGTTCAACACCATCTTTCAGAAGACCCATCACTTCTGCTCGGTGGACCTGGGCAGCTTCTATCTGGACGTGCTCAAGGACCGGCAGTACACCTGCAAGACCGACGGCCGGCCGCGTCGCTCCGGCCAGACCGCGATGTACCACATCGCCGAGGCCATGGTGCGCTGGCTCGCCCCCGTCCTGAGCTTCACCGCCGAGGAGATCTGGCAGTACCTGCCCGGCCAGCGTGAGGAATCGGTGTTTCTCTCCGAATGGTACGACGGCCTGTTCGGCCTCGATGAAAACAGCCGTTGCGACCGCGCATTCTGGGATCAGATGCTGAAGATCCGCGAGGCCGTCAGCAAGGAGCTGGAAATCCTGCGGGTCCGCGGCGAAATCGGCGCCTCGCTGGACGCCGAAGTCGAGCTGTTCTGCGATCCCCCACTGTTCCGGAAACTGAGCGAGGCGGGTGACGAGCTGCGCTTCGTGCTGCTGACCTCCTATGCGACCGTCAAACCGGCGGCGGAAGCCGGGACGGACGCCCTGCCGACCGAAATTCCCGGCCTGGAGCTGAAACTGGCCGCATCCGGCAAGCCCAAGTGCGTGCGCTGCTGGCATCACCGCCACGACGTCGGCACGCACCCTGACCATCCGGAACTGTGCGGCCGCTGTGTGGACAACGTCGCCGGTACCGGCGAGCTGCGGACTTTCGGTTGAGATCGTCCATGTTGAAATGGCTTTGGCTGTCGGTGCTGGTCTTCGCACTCGACCAGCTCAGCAAGCAGATCGTCGACACATCGATGCGGCTGTATGAGACGATCCCACTGCTGCCGGTGTTCCAGCTCACCTACCTGCGCAACCAGGGCGCTGCGTTCAGCTTCCTGAGCGAGGCCGGCGGTTGGCAGCGCTGGTTTTTCATCGCCCTGTCGGCCAGCGCCACGCTGCTGATCACCTACTGGCTCAAGCACATGGACCGGCGGAAAACCTGGGAAGCCGCCGCCTGGGCCCTGGTGCTGGGCGGTGCCGTCGGCAACCTGCTGGACCGGATCGTCTACGGCTACGTCATCGACTTTCTCGACGTGTTCTACGGCGACTGGCACTGGCCGGCGTTCAACGTCGCCGACTCGGCCATCACCGTCGGTATCGGCATGCTGCTGATCGATTCGTTCCGGGGCCGTGCGAACGCCTGAATCTCAAGCGGACGCTAACTCGACCGGCGGCTGAGGCAGGAGAGACAGGACGACGTGATCTCGTTCAGGAGGAACGAGGCATCCGGGTACCGATTCCGGAACCGGCCCGGTTTGCGGCGCGCCGTCGTGGATGACCGCCAGTTCGGCGGACCTCTGCCGCAGATCGACCGCACCCCTGCGCCCGGACTCGCCCAGAACGCCGGTGAAGGTTTCCGGGGCGGGCCCCACGACATCGCCGAAATAGGCCTCGCACTCCCTGCCCTATTCCGCTTCGGCCGCCGAGGAACCCTGGACCTCCAGAGCCAGATCCCGGAAACAAAGGTTTACACTCCGATGCCGGCTCATCCTCGCTTCCCCTCTGCGCCAAAGGCCGGCTATCTCGCGCACAGGGACTCCGCATAGCCGTGCCCCCGCAGAAACAGATCGACGGCCGCGCCGACCAGTGAAATTTTTTCAGCTTCGCTGAGACCCTCCTTCTGACCGAGCAGGCAGCGGAAGTGCTCGTCACCTTTCAGCATCCCCAGAAACAGCCGGGCCGAGACGCCGACATCCGGAATCGCCAGGACCTTCTGGACCGACAGGTCCTCGAGATAGGCCGACAATCTCCGGAGCACCGGCTCGGGGCCGGACCGGTAGACGCGGCCACCCAGTTCGGGGAAATGCAGCTGCTCACCGATGATCACCCGGTAAAGCGTCAAGGCGTCTTCGGAATAGATCAAATCCACGAAGGCGCGTGCGATGGCGGTGAGCGCGGCGACCGGATCACGCACCTCGGTGTGCGCCCAGGCCAAGGTGTTCAACAGCGCCTCGCACTGCAGCGAAATCACCGCAGCGAACAGATCCTGCTTGCCCTCGAAATGGCTGTATAAAGTGGCCTTGGCGACCGGCGCCGCTTCGGCGATGGCCTCCATGCTGGCCCCGGCATAGCCGTGCAGGAGAAAAATCCGCTTGGCTGCAAGCAGGATACTCTCGCGTTTGGCAAATCGGACGGTGCTCATCGGTTCTCAAGAGATCGTGCCGGCTTGCGGCCGAATCGGTTCGTCATTATGCTGAACTGAACGCATCAGTTCATTTTTCTCGTTCCGCTTTTCCCTATGGTAAACGCGCGCGATGCGACTGCCCATCTCCCCGCGGCATCTGCTGCTTCTCGCCGGCTTGGCGTCCCTGAGTACGGGCGGCGCAGCGTACTGGCTCGAGGCCATACTCCCCTACGAAACCACTGACAACGCTTACCTCAAGGCACACCTCATCCTGCTCAGTTCCAAGGAAACAGGCTACGTGAAAGAGGTGTTGCTCCAGGACAATCAGCAGGTGAGGAAAGGGGACCTCCTGGCGGTGATAGACGATCAGGAATTCAAGGCGCGCGTCGCCGAAGCCGGCGCCGAGGTGGCGGCGACCGCGGCGCGCATCGAAGCCCTGGAATCCGAGAAACGGACCCAGGCGGCCAGGGTCCGCGAAGAAGACGCCAACATCGCCTCGGCCCTGGCCGACCATGACCGTTCGCGGCGTGACCTGCAACGGCTCGACCGACTGGCCGACGCCGGCGCCGCCTCGGCCCAGTCGCTGGATGGCGCGGAAGCCGCCTACAAACAGGCCAAAGCACTGCTGGACAAGAACCGCTCGGCGCGGGACCAGGCCGAAATCCGCCTGATCGCCCTGGATGCGCTGATCGCCGAAACCCGGGCCCAGCTGCAGCGGGCCCAGGCCCGGCTGGAATTGGCCCGGATCGACCTGGAAAACACCCGCATCCTCGCCCCCATCGACGGGACGGTAGGAAATCTGAGCATTCAGGTCGGCCAACTCCTCCAGCCCGGTAGCGTCATTGCCTATCTGATCCCGGCGGACGGAGTGTTCGTCGAGGCCAACTTCAAGGAAACCCAGATCGAACACCTGCGGATCGGCCAGACGGCGAGCGTCGTCGTGGACGCCTATCCCGGCCGGCCGTTCGAGGCGGTGGTGGACAGCCTGGCGCCCGCCAGCGGATCGGAATTCAGTATCCTGCCGCCGGAGAATGCCACCGGCAATTTCACCAAAATCGTCCGCCGGCTTCCGGTCAAGCTGGCCTTCGCCCCCGGTACCGACCTCAGTCTCCTCAAACCCGGCCTGTCGGTGCAAGTCAGTATCAAAGTGCGCTGAATCGGCATGACCGAGATCGAGAACGTCCCTCTCCGCGCCTGGATCGGCTTTTTCGGGATGGTGTTGGGAGTCTTCATGGCGATCTTGGACATCCAGATCGTCGCCAGCTCGCTGGAGCAGATCCAGGCCGGCCTCGCCGCCACCCGCGACGAGATTACCTGGGTGCAGACCGCTTACCTGATCGCCGAAGTGGTCGTCATCCCGCTGTCCGGGTGGCTGAACCGCGCCCTCTCGACCCGCTACCTGTTCGTGTCGTCCTGCGGCGGTTTCACCTTGACCAGCCTGTGCTGCGCGCTGGCGTGGAACCTCCCCTCGATGATCGCGTTCCGGGCCCTGCAGGGCTTCTTCGGCGGGGCCATGATCCCGACCGTATTCGCGGTGATTTACACCCTGTTCCCGCCCCGCCAGCAGGCGACCATGGTGATCGTGGTCGGCCTGGTGGTGACGGTGGCCCCCACCGCCGGCCCCGTACTCGGCGGCTATCTGACCGAAGTCCTGTCCTGGAAGGCCCTCTTCCTGGTCAATCTGCTGCCGGGCGTGCTGGCCTGCCTTTCGACCTGGTTCCTCGTGGAGGTAGACCAGCCGGAATGGACGCTGCTCAAACGCGTCGATTTTCCCGGCATCCTCTACATCGGCGTTTTTCTGGGCAGCCTCCAATTCGTCCTGGAAGAAGGCATCCGCGAGGAATGGTTCGATAGCCGAGAGATCGTGTTCTTCAGCGCCGTTGCGGTAGTAGCCGGCGGCGCCATGTTCTACCGCGAGCTGCGCATCGAGGAACCCATCGTCGACCTGTGGGCGTTCCGTAACACCAATTTCGCGGTCGGCTGCCTGTTCAGCTTCATCATCGGCATCGGGCTCTATACCCTCATCGCGTTGACGCCCGTCTACCTTTCCACGGTGAAAGGCCTCAACAGCCTGCAGATCGGGCAGTACCTGATGGTCACCGGCATGTTCCAGTTCGCCTCGGCTTTCGTGGCGGGACCCTTGGCGAAGCGGATGGACTCGCGTCTGATGTTGGCGCTGGGCCTCTTCCTCTTCGGACTGGGCTCATGGCTGAACGGAAGCCTGAGCCACGACTCCGGCTACTGGGAATTCTTCGGGCCCCAGGCCCTGCGCGGCTTCGCCCTGATGTTCGCCTTCCTGCCCATCAATTCGCTGGCGCTGGGAACCCTGCCACCAGAGGAGGTCAAGAATGCCAGCGGGCTGTACAACCTCACCCGCAATCTGGGCGGCGCCATCGGCATCGCCGTCGCCAATACCCTGATGATCCGCTGGGACAAAGCGCATTATGCCGCCCTGCGCGATTCCGTCACGCCGGGTTCTCCACAGGCCGACGCCCTGCTGACGCGGCTGGAAGCCCAGGCCGCCCTGCTCCGCGTCTCCGATCCCGCCGACGCCGCACTCAAGCAACTCTACGGACTGGCCATGCGGGAGGCTCAGATCATGACCGTCAACGATTTGTTCCACGTCCTCGGCCTGCTGTTCTTCGCCTCTCTCCTCCTGATGCCGCTGGTCAGAAAAGTCCGGCAGGATGCCGGGGACACCGGCCTGCACTGAGCCAGCACCAAACCCTCGTTCGCAATACAAAGACCGGCGCCCGGACGCCGCGGTGCGCGGTTTCGCTCAGTTCAGCGCGGTATCACACGACATGGTTTTTGCGCTGATGTGCAATTGGTATTGATTTTCATGGAGTTTCCTCCTGGCTCGATTACTGCTATGGCGCATCGACGAAGCCCCCGCTCGCGGTCAGCGGGACAACAATCAATAAATTACGGAGGAAACGTGACTACCCCAAGCCATGCACCACCATCATTGCTTCGCAGCGGCCCGCTCGTCGCCGGCCTGCTCCTGGGGCTCGCCGCCGCCCTGGCGCCGGAAGCCATCCTGGCCGCTGGCAAGATCAAGATCGCCAAGGCCGGCTGGTCGGACAAGACCGGGACGCTGACGGTCAAGGGCAGCGTCAAGGGCAACAGCGGTCCGGTCGACGTCTACGACATCAACGGCCGCCGCCTGGGCAGCGGCCAGGGCGCCAGCTTCGCCCTCACCCTGGGCCGCCAGGACCTCGCCAACGTGCCTTGCGCCGTGCGGGTCGAGGCGGGCGGCACGGAAGCGGTCAAGCCGGTGAAGGGAGCCCCCAAATCCTGCACCGGCGTTCCCACCTGCAGCATCACGAGCCCGGCCGATGGCGCGTCGCTCCAGATCGGCGTGCAATCCCATTTCGAGGCCACCGCCAACAGCAGCGACCCCGCGGCGCAACCGCTCAGATACGAGTGGGATTTCGCGGGCGGCGCCTGGGGACACCCCACCGATCTGATGGCGATGGCGACCTTCATCCGCGACAACAGCCGTTACCGGGTGCGCTTCAGCGCCACCGACGCCAAGGGCCGGCGCTGCGAGGATGCGGTCGAGGTCGTCGTGGGCACCCCGCCCGCAGGCTTGCCGGGCAAGGTTTCCGAACGGCCGGCGCCCAGGTTCGGCGGGGAACTGGACGGCACGCCGGACGACCTCGCGGTGCTGCCCTTCGAGGACTGGACCATGCAGCACACCACCGACGCCAAGACGATGCCCAACGACTACGTGTCGTTCAATCCGCTGATCAGCACGATGAACGCCTACGTATACAAGAAGGCCAGGCTACCGGTCCCGCTCGCCGGCGATGCCGTGACAGTCGACTATTCGGCCGCATCCAACCCGAGCGATCCGGTGGGCTCCAACTCGATCAACTCCACCAGCCAAAACTGGCCGGTTGGGGCGTCGTTGATGGAGGCGGCCGTGCAGAAAACGGACCTGTGGGAGACCTTCACCCGCACCGATTTCGCGGACGTCGACCTGAGCAAATACATCAACGGCTCGTGGATCATGGACCCCTGGAAGAAAGGTGGCCAGCCGCAGCCGGACGAAGGGTATTTCAAATACAAGGCCGTGACCAACAGGGACGGCGGCAAGGTCTACGGTTCGGTGCCGGACAACGACCCGAACAACAGCGACCACGGCCGCTACATGCCCGGCATCGCCCAGCCGTACCAAGCCAACGACCCGCAGGCGTTTTCCAAATTCCTGGACAATGAGCAACGGTTCGCGGCCATCACGATCCCGATGACGGACATCGACGACCAGGGCCGGGTCAACCCCTTCCCGCTCCTGCGGGTGGAGGCGAAACAGAACGGCCAGACGCTCGCCAGCACCGACGCCGTCCTCAGCAATTCCAGGGACCACCACTGCCGGGAATGCCATGCCAAGGGCGGCATCGCCGCGCCCGAGAACCCGCCGCAGACCAAGGCCGCATGCCGTTCCAGTCCCTTCGGCGCGATTTCCGACGAACGCCGCAAGCGCATGGGCAGAGCGGCTTATCCGCCGTGCGAGGAAAAGCCCGTTTATTATTCGGTTTCGGACTTCGGCGGCGATCCCAACAGCGTCTTCGACCAGGAGTACGCCGCCGCCCTCAACTATTCCAGCATCCACGAGTTCTACGACGGCCTCTATTTCCTGGATCAGATGCTGCACGGTGTAAAGGACCACATGTCCGGCAAGGTCATCGCCGACCGTCCGTCCCCCTGCTATGGCTGCCATGCCACGGCGATGCTGTTCGTACCCTTCAAGCAGGACTGGTGGGACGTCGACGGTTTCAAGGTGAATGATCCGGTCTACGAACCGAACTACTCGATCGCCATGCACCGCTTCCACGGCGAACTGCAATGGAACGACAGCAAGACCGATATCGTCCGCGACGACAAGGGCATGTACGTGCGCTGGGATTGGAAAACCAAGGGCCGCAACACCAGGACACTGTTTCCGGTGTTTGACGCCAACGGCAATCAACTGCCGATGGAGGAAAACTGCCTGAAATGCCATGCCGGCCACCGCGAGCAGCTGTACCGGGACCGCATGTATACCGCCGGCGTCACCTGCTACGACTGCCATGGTGACATGCTGGCGGTGGGCGAGGCCTTCCCCAAGAACTATCTGGCCAACAAGGACAAAGTCGGTTCGGTCGAACGCGACGACTACCGGGTGCCCTGGTTCGACGAAACGGACTGTGGCTCCTGCCACGTCGGCAACGGCAACCTCGGCAAGGACGGCTCCGGCGGCTTCTTCAGCGCCGGTGTCATGAAGCGGGCTTTCGACGATGCCGACCTGTCGGCGACGACCCGGCCTGTCGATCGCACCCATCCGGATTCGGTCCGCTTCGCCGTCGCCCCCAAGGAGAACTACAAGGCGACCTTCCCGACGTTGTTCTATTACACCGTCGATCCGACCTCAATGGTGTTCCAGACCAAGATGGTCGACACGAAGATCGACGCGCCGGTATACCGGCACGGCAAGGACAGCCACGGCAACGTCGCCTGCGCGGCCTGCCATGGAGCGGCGCATTCGATCTGGCCCAATCGAGACCCGAGCGCCAACGACAACGTCACCGCGCTGCAGCTCCAGGGCCACACCGGCACCATCCTCGAGTGCAACGTCTGCCACACGGCGGATTCGTTCGCCAGGAAAGAGGATCTGGATGGCGGCCAGTACAGCGGCGACGCCAAAGCCGGCATCCTGGGCGGGCCGCACAACATGCATCCGGTCAACGACCCGTACTGGTGGAAGGGGGCGGAGGGCGACGGAGCCAACGGCGACGGTACCGCCTACGGCGGCTGGCACAACGACTACGCCAAGCTGTCCGACGCCAAGGGCGAAGACCAGTGCGCGGCCTGCCACGGCAACGACCACAAGGGCACGCGTCTGTCGAAGACGCCGGTGGACCGGGTGTTCGACTTCCGGGGCTTCGACGGCAAGAAGCTGAAGAAGGCCGGGTTCAAGACCAGGGTCGTGAAAGTGGCCGCCGGCACGCCGATCGGCTGCGACACCTGCCACAGTCTCCAGACCAGCTTCATCGGCTCGCCGGGGCATTGAGGATGCAGCAGGAACGGAAGTCCAACCGCGCCAGGGAGGGCTCGCCACGGCGGAGAAGCTGAGCGGCAGCGGCTTGCTCCCGCATCGGTGCCTCGAGGCGGAAAAACACAAAAAACGGCGGAACCGGACAACCGGTACCGCCGTTTTCATTCATGTCCGATTCGAGGCGGAGACCGATTTCAAGCCGCCGATCCGGCCGGCGATTCGGCTCTTCGCATCGCCCTGGCCGCTTCGACCATGTTCGCCAGCGCCTGCTCCGCTTCCGGCCACTGGCGGGTCTTCAGGCCGCAGTCCGGATTGACCCACAACCGCTCCGGATCGACCGCCGCTGCGGCCTTTTCCAACAGCGCCCGTATCTCGGCGCCGGCCGGAACCCGCGGCGAATGAATGTCGTAGACGCCGGGACCGATGTCGTTGGGATAGCCGAAGGCGCCGAAGGCTTCCAGCAGGTCCATCGCCGAGCGACAGGTTTCGATGGTGATGACGTCGGCATCCAGCTCGGCGATGGCCGGCAGGATGTCGCCGAACTCCGAGTAGCACATGTGGGTGTGGATCTGGGTGTCGTCGGCGACGCCACAGGAGGCGAGCCGGAACGCCTTGACTGCCCAGTCCAGATAATCGGCCCGGTCTGCGGCCTTGAGCGGCAGCCCCTCGCGGAAAGCCGGCTCGTCGATCTGGATCGCAGCCACGCCGGCGGCCTCCAGGTCGGCGACCTCGTCCCGGATCGCCAGTGCGATCTGCAGGGCGGTCACCGCACGCGGCTGGTCGTCGCGCGCGAATGACCATTGCAGCATCGTCACCGGCCCGGTCAGCATGCCTTTGACGGGCTTTTTCGTCAGACTCTGGGCATAGCCGATCCATTCCACCGTCATCGGCTCGGGTCTCGCCACATCGCCGTAGATGATCGGCGGCTTGACGCAGCGGGATCCGTAGCTCTGCACCCAGCCGTGCTTGGTGAAGGCGTAGCCGGCCAACCGTTCGCCGAAATACTCCACCATGTCGTTGCGCTCGGCCTCGCCGTGCACCAGCAGGTCCAGCCCCAGCGACTCCTGTCTGTTCACGGCCTCGCGGATGGCGGCCTGCATCGCATCCCGGTAGGCGTCCCCGTTCAACTCGCCGCGGCGGTGGGCGGCACGCGCCGCGCGGATCTTCGGTGTCTGGGGAAAGGAGCCGATGGTGGTGGTGGGAAACGGCGGCAGGCGCAGCCGCTCGCGCTGCAGCGGGCTGCGCTCGGCGAACGGCGAGTGGCGGCGGAAATCGGCATCGCTCAGACCCTCCAGCCGCCGTTTGACGCCTGGATCACGAATCAGCGGCGATTGCGCCCGGGTCTGCAGCAGGCGATCCCGCTCGGCGAGTTCCGCGGCGACGGCCTGCCGCCCCAGCCGCAGGCCTTTGTCGATCACGGCCAGCTCTTCCAGCTTCTGCACGGCGAAGGCGAGCCAGTCCTTGATCTCGGGATTCAGCGAGGTTTCCAGCGAGAGATCCTGCGGCACGTGCAGCAGGGAGCAGCTGGGCGCCAGCCACAGTCTCTCCCCCAGCACCGCACCGGCGCTTTCCGCCTGCTCCAGCGCGCGACGCAGGTCGGTGCGCCAGACGTTGCGGCCGTCGATCAGTCCCAGGGAAAGCACCTTGTCCGCCGGGAAATCCTTCACGAAACCGGCGACCTGTTCGGGCGCCCGCACCGCGTCGATGTGCAGCCCGGCGACCGCCGAGGACTTCAGCCATACCGCGTGCTCCGCCACCGAAGCGAAATAAGTCGCCAGCAGCAGCTTGGGACCGGCTTCCGCCAGGGCGGCATAGGCCGGCGCGAAGGCTTCGAGCCATTCCGGCGGCAGATCCATCCCCAGGATCGGCTCGTCCATCTGCACCCAGTGCACACCCGAGGCATGCAGTCGCCGCAGGATCGCGGCATAGGCCGGCAGCAACCGGGGCAGGAGTTCCAGGCGGCTGAAGCCGGCCTGCCTTTCCTTGCCCAGATGGAGATAGGTCAGAGGCCCGATCAGCACCGGCTTGGGATTGAGCCGCAGCGCCTTGGCCTCCTCCACTTCGTCGAACAGCCATTCCGTGCCCGGACCGAAGCCGGTCTCCCGGTCGAACTCGGGGACGATGTAGTGGTAGTTGGTATCGAACCACTTGGTCATTTCCATCGCCGGCTGTTCGGCATTGCCCCGCGCGAGCTGGAAATACTGGTCCAGGCTCAGGGCATCGGCCTGGAAACCGAAACGCCGGGGCGCCGCTCCCAGCAGCGCCGTCATGTTCAGCATCTGGTCGTACCAGGCGAAATCGCCGACCGGCACCAGGTCGATGCCGGAACCGCTCTGGATCATCCAGTGCCGCTCGCGCAACTCCCGGCCGGTCTGCGCCAATTCCGCCGGGCCGGTCCGGCCGGCCCAACAGGCTTCGACGGCCCGCTTCAGTTCGCGCCCGGCGCCGATGCGGGGAAATCCCAGGGAATGTGTGACTGCCATCTCTGCCTCCTCGTGTTCATCGAATTGAGAGCTGGCATGATCGGGATCGGACAATTATTATTCAAACTCAATATTTTCATAACAGTCATCGATTTCATTCATGAAGCCATCTCTGCTGGAACTCCGCCACCTGCAAACCCTGTTGGCTCTGGTGGAAACCGGCACGCTGTCGAAGGCGGCGGCGCGGGTCTTCCTCACCCAGTCGGCCCTCTCGCACCAGATCAAGCAGCTGGAAGACCATTACGGCGTAGCGCTGTTCGAGCGCAAGACCCAGCCCTTGCGCCTGTCGCCCGCGGGCCAGCGCCTGCACGGCCTGGCCGAGACGGTGATGAAGGCGGTGCGGGAAGCCGAACGCGACATCGCCCGCATAGCCCAGGGCAACAGCGGCCAGTTGCGGATCGCGGTGGAGTGCCACACCTGCTTCGACTGGCTGATGCCGGCGATGGACCAGTTCCGCGAACACTGGCCGGAGATCGAACTGGACCTGGTCTCCGGCTTCCACGCCGATCCGCTGGCGCTGCTGCGGGAGGACCGCGCCGAGCTGGTGGTGGTGTCCGAGCCGCAGGCGCACGAGGGCATCGCCTTCCATCCCCTGTTCCGGTTCGAGATCGTCGGTCTGGTGTCGCGCCGGCATCCGCTCGCACCCAGGGACTTCCTGGCACCGGAGGATTTCGCCGAGGAAACCCTGCTGAGCTATCCGGTGCCGGAGGACATGCTGGACATCGTCCGCAAGGTGCTCAAGCCCCGCGGCATCGAGCCCCGGCGGCGCACCGCCGAACTCACGGTCGCGATATTGCAGCTCGTCGCCAGCCGCCGCGGCATCGCCGCCCTGCCCCAGTGGACCGTGCAAAGCTATCTCGATCGCGAATATGTGCTGGCCAAGCCGATCGGCGAAACCGGGCTGTGGAGCGCGCTGTATGCCGCCACCACGGAACGGATGGCGCAATCGGTCTATATGGGGGATTTCCTGGACATCGTGCGCTCCAGCAGCTTCCGCAATCTGCGGGGGCTGCTGCCGCTCACGAAGGAAGATTCGCCGTGATGCCCGGTGACGACAGACGAACGCGTTCACGGTTGCATGAGCCCCGGCAACATGTTTTCATTCCCTGCCATGTTCATGCCGTCGCCCGCGCAAATCCGCCGCTCGCTCGCCTGCCGCCTCTGCACGGTACTGAGCCTGTGCGTCTGGCTTTGGTCCTCGGCCGGCACGGTCTGCCTGATGGGCGGCATGCCGCAGGCCGAGCAGGGCGCGGAGCATTGCGCCGGCATGCCGGCGCAAGACACATCCCATCAAGCAACGCCGGACGGCTGCGACAAGCAGGTCTCCTGTTTCGGCCTGCAGGCCGTGGACGAAGACGACGCCGCCATCGACAAGGCCGGCACCGGTCTTGGAGTGAAACTCCTCACGCTTTGCCTGCTGGTCGTCGCCGGCCTGTGGGCCGCGATCCTGCGGCAGCCGGATCGCCACTACCTGCGGCGGTCCCCCCCGCCTCCCAAGGTTCCCGTCGCTCTCCGATTCTGCATTCTGCTGAATTGACGCTCCTTTTCCATCGATGACCGCAGCGCGATTGCCTGCCGCGTCCTGAGCCGGACCGGAAGGAAATCGCCGGTTTCGACCTGCGCATGAAATTGAGGAGCATCCCATGTTTTCGCTATCCCCTTGGTCCAGGCGGCCGCGCCTCGCACCGTTTCTGATCGCCTGCCTGGCAGCCCCCGTCCAGGCCGGTCCGCTTTCCCTGGAACAGGCCCTGAACCAGGCGCTGGCCGGCAACCCGGGACTGGCCGAACTCAAGGCCCGGGCCGACGCCCTGGCCAGCGTTCCGCCCCAGGCCGGCAGCCTGCCCGATCCATTCCTGAGCTTCGGCGCGCTGAACGTCCCGACCAACGATTTCAGCCTGAACCAGGACCAGATGACCATGATGGAGGTCGCCGTCAGCCAGCAGCTTCCCTTTCCGGGCAAGCTCGGCCTGGCCGAACGGGCGGCGCAGCAGGATGCCATCGGCGCGGCCAAGGATGCCGATGAAGCGCGTCTCCGGCTGGCGCGGGACATCCGTCTGAGCTGGTGGGCGCTGTTCTACTACGACCGCACCCTCGGCATCCTCGCCGAAAGCCGGGACTGGATGGCCAAGCTGGCGGACATCGCCGACCAGCGCTACCGGCTCGGCCAGGCGGAACAGTCGGATAGCCTGCTGGCCCGGCTGGAACTCACCAAGCTGCGCGACAAGACCCTGGAGCTGATCAACATGCGCCACGGCGAAGCGGCCCGTCTCAACGTGCTGCTCGACCGCTCCAGCGACAGCGCGCTGGAACTGCCCGGCGAGGCCGCGTTCCATTTTCCGGAACTGCCGGCCGAACCGGCGCTGCTCGACCAGGCCCAAGCCGGGCGCCCGCTGCTGGCCCGGAAACAGGCGGCCATCGAAGCCGCCCAGAACCGCCTCGACCTGGCGAAAAAGGACTACCTGCCCGACCTCAACCTCGGCTTCGGCTATGCCTTCCGCCAGAACGCGCCGAACGGCGCATTCCGCAGCGACTTCGCCAACTTCCGGCTGAGCATGAACCTGCCGCTGTATGCCGCGACCAAGCAGTCCAGGCAGGTCGATCAAAGGCAGAGTGAGCTGATGCGGGAACGCTATGCGCTGCATGATGCCGAACGCACCGTCCAGGCCGACGTGACCACCGCCCTGGCGGCCTACCACCATGCCCATGAACGCCTGAGCCTGTTCGAGAAGGAGTTCCTTCCCCAGGCGCGCAGCACGCTGGACTCCCTGATCGCCAGCTACCGTGTGGGCAAGATCCCCTTCGCAGACGTACTGCGCGCCCAGCTCTCGGTGTTCGATTACCAGGTACAGTACTGGAACGCCCTCACCACCTCCCAGCAGGCGCTCGCCCGCCTGGCGGCCGCCCTCGGCAAGGAAACGCTATGAAACCGTCTGTACGTCCGATCTTGCTCCTCTTCTTACTGGCCGGCACCGGCCTCGGCGGCTACTGGTTGGGGCGGAAAACCGCGCCGCCGCCTTCACCCGCCCCGGAGACCGCGGCCGCGAGGCGTCCGTTGTTCTACCGCAACCCGATGAACCCACAGGTCACCTCGCCGGTACCGGCCAAGGACGACATGGGCATGGACTACGTGCCGGTCTACGCCGAAGGCCTGACGCCGTCCGCCGGTTCCGGTGAAGCGGTCATCCACCTCGGGCCAGAGAAGGTCCAGAAGCTGGGAGTGCGGTCCGAGCCGGCGCAGCGCCGGGCCCTGACCCACGTCATCCGGGCGCTGGGCGTGGTCGAGATCGACGAGCGCCGGGTCCACGCGATCACGCCGCGCTTCGAGGGTTGGATCGAACGCCTGGACGTCAACACCACCGGCCAGCCGGTGCGACCGGGTGAAGTACTGCTGGAGGCGTACAGCCCGGAACTCGTCTCGACCCAGGAGGAATACCGCATCGCCGGCTCCGGTGCGGCCAGCCGGGCCTTGCGGGAGGGGGCGATCCAGCGGCTGCGCAACTGGAACGTTCCGGAATCCTGGCTGCGCCGGTTCGAGGCCAGCGGCGAAATCCAGCGCCGGGTGCCGTTCGCCTCGCCGGTGAACGGCATCGTGCTGGAGAAGAATGCGGTGCAGGGCATGCGCTTCATGCCCGGCGACACCTTGTTCCGCGTCGCCGATCTGTCCACGGTCTGGGTCATCGCTTCGATCTTCGAGCAGGACCTCGGCCATGTCCGGGTGGGACAGACCGCCCGCATCGGCTTCAAGGCCTATCCGGACCGAAGCTTCGACGGCCGGGTGGCCTATGTCTACCCTACGGTGAGCGATGCCGTGCGGACGGCGCGGGTGCGCATTGAGCTGGCCAATCCGAAGCAGCTGCTCAAGCCGGCGATGTACGGCGATGTCACCCTGCAGGCGGCAGAGGCGGAACCGGTGCTGGCGGTACCCGACTCCGCCGTTCTCGACAGCGGCACCCGGCAGCTGGTGCTGGTCCGCCTGGGGGAAGGCCGATTCGAGCCCCGCCCGGTCGAGACCGGCCAGCGGGTGGAGGGGTATACGGAAATCCGCCGGGGACTGAGCGAAGGCGAAGAGGTGGTGGTCCGTGCCAATTTCCTGATCGATTCGGAAAGCAACCTGCGTGCGGCGATCGGCGGTTTTTCGACCGAGCCCGCGCCCGCTCCGGCCGACCATTCGATGCCCGGAGGCCATTGAGATGCTCGCGCACGTCATCGACTGGTCCTTGCGCAATGTCTTCCTGGTGCTGCTGGCAATGGCGGCCGTGATCGCCGCCGGAATCTACGCGATCGTTCGCACCCCGCTGGACGCCCTCCCGGACCTGTCCGACGCCCAGGTCATCGTCTACACGGAATTCCCCGGCCAGGCGCCGCAGGTGGTGGAGGACCAGGTCACCTATCCCCTCACCACCTCGATGCTGAACGTGCCCCGATCCAAGGTCGTGCGGGGCTTCTCGTTCTTCGGAGCCTCCTACGTCTACATCATCTTCGACGACGGCACCGACATCTACTGGGCGCGCTCGCGGGTGCTGGAATACCTCAACGCCGCCGCCGGCAAGCTGCCCAAGAACGTCACGCCGCGCATCGGCCCGGACGCCACCGGGGTCGGCTGGGTCTACCAGTATGCGCTCACCGGCGCCGGCCAGACCCTGGCCGAACTGCGCACGCTGCAGGACTGGTTCCTGCGCTATCAGCTCAGCAAGGCGCAGGGCGTGGCCGAGGTCGCCAGCATCGGCGGCTTCGTGCAGCAGTACCAGGTGACCGTCGACCCGCACAAGCTGCAGGCCTACGGCGTGCCCTTGAAGAAGATCATCGAGGTGATCCGCGCCAGCAACACCGACGTCGGCGGGCGCGTGGTGGAATTGGCGGAAACCGAATACATGGTACGGGGGCGCGGCTACCTCCATGGCATCGCCGACCTGGAGCAACTGGTGGTGAAGGCGGCGGGCGGCATCCCGGTGCTGATCCGGGACGTTGCGCGGGTGGAACTGGTGCCCGACGAGCGCCGCGGCATCGCCGAACTGAACGGCGAAGGCGAGGTGGTGTCCGGCATCGCCCTGGCCCGCTATGGCCAGAACGCGCTCGACGTGATCAGCAGCGTCAAGGCCAGGCTGCTCGAAATCGCCCCCGGCCTGCCCGAAGGCGTCGACATCGTCCCGGTCTACGACCGTTCCGAACTGATCCTGCGCGCCATCGCCACCCTACGCGAGACCCTGCTGGAGGAAAGCGCGGTGGTCGCCGCTGTGTGCGTGCTGTTCCTGTTCCATCTGCGCAGCGCCCTGGTCGCCATCCTGATGCTGCCGGTCGGCATCCTGATCGCCTTCATGGTGATGCGGGCCATGGATCTGAATTCCAACCTGATGAGCCTGGGCGGCATCGCCATCGCGATCGGGGCCATGGTCGACGCCGCCATCGTCATGATCGAGAACGCCCACAAACATCTCGAACGCAATCCGGATCAACCCCGGATCGAACTGATCCGCGCCGCCTGCCGGGAGGTGGGGCCGGCCCTGTTCTTCAGCCTCCTGATCATCACCGTGTCGTTCCTGCCCGTGTTCGCGCTGGAAGCCCAGGAAGGACGGCTGTTCCATCCGCTGGCCTACACCAAGACCTTCGCCATGGCCGGCGCCGCTCTGCTATCGGTCACGGCGGTGCCGGTCATGATGCTGCTGTTCGTGCGCGGCCGCATCCTGCCGGAAGGCCGCAACCCGGTGAACCGGCTGCTCATCGCCCTGTACCGGCCCGTGATCCGGAGCGTGCTGCGCCACAAGGCACTGACCCTGACCGGCGCCCTCGCCGCCCTGACGGCGACGCTCTACCCCGCCTCGCGCCTCGGCAGCGAATTCATGCCCACACTGAACGAAGGCACCCTGCTGTTCATGCCGACCACCCTCCCCGGCATCTCCATCACCAAGGCGTCGGAACTGCTGCAGACCCAGGACCGCATCCTCAAGAGTTTTCCGGAGGTCGCCTCGGTGTTCGGCAAGGCCGGCCGCGCCCAGACCGCCACCGATCCGGCGCCGCTGGAAATGGCGGAGACCCTGGTCAACCTGAAGCCTCAGGCCCAGTGGCGGCCGGGCATGACCATCGACAAACTCGTTGCCGAGATGGACCAGGCGCTGCAGATCCCCGGCGTCACCAACGCCTGGACCATGCCGATCAAGAACCGGATCGACATGCTCTCCACCGGCATACGCACACCCATCGGAGTCAAAGTGTTCGGCCGGGACCTGGAAACCCTGGACCACCTCGCCCGTCAGATAGAGCAGACCATCAAGCACGTACCCGGCACCACCAGCGTGTACGCCGAACGCGTCACCGGCGGCCATTACCTCAACATCGAGCCCGATTACACCCAGCTGGCGCGCTACGGCTTGACCGTCGGCGACCTGCAGGAGGTGATCGCCACCGCGCTGGGCGGCGAAACGATCACAACCACGGTGGAAGGGCGCGAGCGCTTCGGGGTGGTCGTGCGCTATCCCCGCGAGCTGCGGGACAGCCCTTTGGAAATCGGCAGTCACATCCTGATTCCCACCGAAGCGGGGGCCAACGTTCCGCTCGGCCAGCTCGCCCGCATCTCCGTGACCGAGGGGGCTCCCGGCATCCGCACCGAGAACGCCCTGCTCTCGGCCTATGTGTTCGTCGACCTGCGCGGACGCGACATCGGCGGCTATGTGGAGGAGGCCAGGCGGGCGGTCCAGGCGGCGGTGAAACTCCCTCCCGGCTATTTCATCACCTGGAGCGGACAGTTCGAATACCTGCAGCGGGCCGAACAGCGCCTGATGCTGGTGGTACCGCTCACGCTCGCCGTGATTTTCGTCCTGTTGTACCTGAATTTCGGTCGGCTGACGGAAACCTTGATCGTGATGGCCTCCGTGCCGTTCGCACTGGTCGGCGGGGTGTGGCTGCTGTGGCTGCTGGACTACAACCTGAGCATCGCCGTGGGCATCGGCTTCATCGCCCTGGCCGGCGTTGCCGCGGAAACCGGCGTCATCATGCTGATCTATCTCGACCATGCCTGGAAGGAACTGCGTGAGGAAGCCCGCCGGGCAGGCCGCCGGCCCGGCGCGGACGATCTCTATCGCGCCGTCATGGCCGGCGCGGTGGAGCGGGTGCGACCGAAGATGATGACCGTGACGGCGATCATGGCCGGCCTCCTGCCCATCCTCTGGAGCACCGGTACCGGCTCCGAAGTCATGCGCCGCATCGCCGCGCCCATGGTCGGCGGGATGGTCTCCTCCACCGTCCTGACCCTGGTGGTCATCCCGGCGGTCTACGCCTGGTTCAAGCTACGTTCGCTGAACGGTGCAGCCTGTAAAGGCTTCTCCGATCAAAATCCCCCAGCTCCTCCTCGACAACGGCAAGGACAAAATCGCTTGGAGCGATTTTGGACCGCGTAGCGGTTCCCGACGGGACGAACCCCAGGGAAGGGGTGAGCAATTCACCGACCGCCTGTCCGGCCGGCAGACTCCGATCCAAAGCATGAAAGCCCGGTATGAAACTCGTCCCGATCCGTTTCATCGGCGTATTCATGATCGTCCGGGACTTGACGACGAACCGCTATTTAGTGATGTCACCCGCAACACCTGGACGGCTTCCCGTCCACCGGCGGAGCGCAGCAGGCCGACTGCGAACCCGCTTCGGCCTTCGGCGCCTCGCCGAACACCGGAATCTCGCCCAGCGAATGGAAGGACTCCCAGGGGATGCCCTGCGGATCGAGTACCCAGTATTTGTCCGATACCGCGTAGCAGCAGCCGGTGCCCTTCTGTTCGGCGATCGGGGTATCGGCACGGTCGAGACGCCGCTTCAATTCGGCCAGTTCGGCATCGTCTTCGGCCTGGATGCCGAGATGGTCCAAGCCGGTCTTGCCGCTGCGGCTGGAGATGGCGAAGTTGACCCTCGGGTCCTCGAGCATCCATTTGGCGTAATCGGACTTGCGCACCGTCGGCTCGGAGCCGAAAACGGCGCTGTAGAAACCGACATTCGCATCGATATCGGCCACCGAAATATGGACATGCAAACGTTTCACACCGACTCTCCTCAACGTTCATCGAAACTGTCATGACTGCCCGAACGTACCCACGGCAAATGCGGGCGCTTTCCACTGGCGTCCCAATCTGCGCAATGCCTGTGGATTTCGACATTTCAATGATAATCGAAATGTTTGAGCGGGACAACCCCGCTCTTTCCTTGAAGACGCAGCCCGGCGACTGCGAACCTGGTCACGCGTTCGGAAACCGCTAACCGGCTACGGTTGACTATCAAATGATAATAGTTATCATTTCAGACAGGATGCCGCTCTGGCGCGGAATCCTGAGAAAAGACCTGCGTGCCAACCCTGCTTCAGGAGCCTTCCATGCATCCCCACTCTTCGACACTTACCGAGCCGCAAATCTCCACCGACATCCTGATCGGCCTGCTGCGCTCACTGTTGATGCAATACGCCCGCACCCCTTCCCCCGTGATCGCGGGTAACATCGCCAACTGCCTCGACCGGCTGCTCTCCCACCCTCGATTCGATGAACCACCCCGGGAACGCTGCACCTATCTGTACATGCGAACCTACTGGCGCCTCGTCGAGTCGCTGGGATAAACGGGTATCCCGACCAGCACGAACCTTCGAGGAACCACTGCCCGGCGTCACAGGCCCGATGGTACGACGGGCCTGCCCCACTCCCCCTCGAAGAAGTTTTCGCCCAGCGGACGGCGCTGGCGCAGGGCGATTTCCGAGTCATGCAAATCGCCGTCCAGGACCGCCGCATCCGCCTGATGGCCGACGGCGATCATCGCCATGGGAGTGTAGCCGTCCGGCACGTTGAATGCCCGCTTGACCTCTTCCGCGTCGAAGCCCCCCATGGGATGCGCCGCCAGCCCGAGCGCCACCGCCTGCAAGTACACGTTTTCGGCGGCGGCACCCGCATCAAACATGCCCCAGCGGTTAGGGGCGCCCTTGCGGAAGTGTTCGCTGGCGAGCACCAGCATCAGCACCGGCGCATTCTTCACCCAGCCCTGGTTGAATTCGCCCAGGCAGTCGAAGGCCCTCTGGAACGCGGCGGCATCGTGGTTGCGATCCCACACGATGAAGCGCCACGGCTCGTCACCATAGCAGGACGGCGCCCAGCGCGCGGCTTCCAGCAGGGAGATCAGCTGGGCGCGGCTGACCCGCTTGTTGACGTCATAGGCGCGCGGGCTCCAGCGGCGCGCGATGATGTCGTGGATGGGGTGTTGGGTAACGGCGGGTTTGTCGTGCATGGGGGTTTCCTTTTTGATAGTTCGCGTTTCTACTTCTAGGCGGTGAGGTCAAACAGCAGCACCTCGCCCGCGCTGTCGGTACTCAAGTGGAGCAGGGCTTCATCGACGATCGCCGCGCCATCGCCAGCGGTCAATCTCGTGCCATTCAGCCGTATTTCTCCGCGCGCCACGTGCACATAGGCGCAGCGGCCGGGCGCGAGCGTATGCTGCACGGCCTCGTCCGCGTCCAGGACGGTGGCGTAGAGCAGCGCATCCTGGTGGATTGTCAGCGAGCCGCTACGCCCGTCCGGCGAGGCCACGAGACACAGGCGACCGGCCTTGTCCTGCGCGCTGAAGCGCGCCTGTTGGTAGCCGGGTGTGTAGCCACGCCGGTCCGGCAGGATCCATATCTGCAGGAAGTGCACACCGTCGGCATCCGAGGCATTGAATTCGCTGTGAGTGATCCCGGTCCCGGCCGTCATGCGTTGTACCTCGCCGGCGCGGAGCACCGAGCCGTTTCCCATGCTGTCCTTGTGCGCGAGCGCGCCTTCCAGCACGTAGGTAATGATCTCCATGTCGCGGTGCGGATGGGTGGGGAAGCCCGCCGCCGGCAGCACGCGGTCGTCGTTGATCACGCGCAGGCTGGAAAATCCCGTGTGGCGCGGATCGTAGTAGTCCCCAAAGGAAAAGGTGTGACGGCTGTCGAGCCAGCCGTGGCTGGAGTGGCCGCGCTCCTGGCTGTGCCTGATCCGGATCATAGGTGCTCCAATGGTTTGCCTTCATTGAAAACCGAAACCATCATAAACATGGGTTTTGCGGCTTGATAGCGAGAATATTTGGAAAAATCATTCGGAAATATTGAATGATCAGGATCGACCTGGACGGATTGCGGCTGCTCGACGCCATCGCACGCCGTGGCAGCTTCGCCGCTGCCGCAGAGGAAATGCATCGTGTACCCTCTGCGGTGACCTACGGCATCCAAAAGCTGGAGCAGGATCTGGGCGTAATCCTGTTTGATCGCAGCGGCCACCGCGCCACGCTGACCGAGGCCGGCCGGGAACTGTTGCAGGAAGGCCGCCACCTGCTGCGTGCCGCGGCGGAATTGGAGGAACGGGTGAGGCAGGTGGCGAGGGGCTTCGAGACCGAGCTGCGCATCGCCTTGAGCGATCTGATTCCCTTGGACCGTTTTTACCCCCTGCTGGAGGCGTTCTACGTCCTCAACTGCGCAACGCGCATCAAGCTGAGCCGGGAGGTCTATGGGGGTACCTGGGATGCCCTGGCCACGAGCCGTGCCGATCTGGTCATCGGTGCGCCTGGCGAGGCGCCGCCCGGCGGGGGGCTGGCCACCCGGCCGCTGGGGGTGGTGGAGTTCGTGTTCGCCATCGCGCCCGGTCACCCGCTCGCCGGCCTGGCGGAACCGCTGCAGCGCGCCGACATCCAGCACCACCGCGCCGTGGTGGCGAGTGACAGCTCGCGCAATCTGCCGCCGCGCACCTCCGGTCTGCTCTCGGGTCAGGACACCCTGGCCGTACCGGATACCGAGGCCAAGCTGGAAGCCCATCGGCGTGGACTGGGGGTCGGCTACCTGCCGCGACAACTGGTTCTGCAGGATTTGGCACGGGGTACGCTGATCTGCAAGGAGGTGGAGGAGCCCAAGCCGCAGGTGCCGCTGTTTCTGGCGTGGCGCAGCGGCCATCGAGGCAAGGCACTGGACTGGTTCATTCAGCGCGTCGAGCAGGCAGCCGCCGCCGGCTTGCTGGTTTGATACGGTATCCGGGACCAATCCCGAGGCTGGCATCCACCCAGGGATGGTCCGGCGGCGGCATCGCAGGAAAGCGACCCGAGCTTTCCAAAGCTGTTCTTGACGTAACACGAAGTTCCGGGTACGGTTCTCCACTTTTCACTTGCGCGCTCCCACACTGGAGCGGTTTGCAACGGGCGCCCGTAAGCGCCTGATCAGTAAAGAGGGGCCGAAGCGTGGAACTCAGCGGTGCGGAAATCGTCGTCCAATGCCTGAAAGACGAGGGTGTGGAATACATCTTCGGCTATCCGGGCGGTGCGGTACTGCATATTTACGATGCGCTGTTCAAACAGGACGATGTAAAGCACATCCTGGTGCGCCACGAACAGGGCGCGACCCACGCGGCGGACGGTTACGCCCGCTCCACCGGCAAACCCGGCGTGGTCCTGGTGACTTCGGGCCCCGGTGCGACCAATGCCGTCACCGGCATCGCCACCGCCTACATGGATTCGATCCCGCTGGTGGTCATCACGGGCCAGGTACCCCTCCCCGTCATCGGCAGCGACGCCTTCCAGGAGGCCGACATCGTCGGTATCACTCGACCGTGCGTGAAGCACAACTTCCTGGTCAAGGACATCCACAAGCTGGCCGAAACTTTCAAGAAAGCCTTCTACATCGCGACCACGGGACGCCCGGGGCCCGTCGTGATCGACATCCCCAAGGATGTCACCGATCCGAACGTCAAGATTCCCTACGAGTATCCGCGCAGCGTATCGCTGAGGTCCTACAATCCTTCGGTGAAGGGTCATCCGATCCAGATCAAGAAGGCGGTGGAACTCATGCTCTCGGCTCGCCGACCGATGATCTACAGCGGCGGCGGCGTCATCCTCGGCAATGCCGCGGACGAACTGACCACGCTGACGCGGCTGCTCGACTTCCCCATCACCAACACCCTGATGGGTCTGGGCGGCTACCCCGCCACCGACCGCCAGTTCGTCGGCATGCTGGGCATGCACGGCACCTACGAGGCCAACATGGCGATGCACGACTGCGACGTGCTGCTCGCCGTGGGCGCCCGCTTCGATGACCGCGTCACCGGCAAGATCGCCGAATTCTGTCCCGGCGCCAAAATCATCCACATCGACGTCGACCCAGCCTCGATCTCCAAAACGGTCAAAGTGGACATCCCCATCGTCGGCGACGTCGCGCCGGTGCTGGCCGACATGATCGAGCTGATCAAGACTTCCGGCCGCACCCCCGATGCCGAGGCGCTGAAGGCCTGGTGGGCGAGGATCGGCCAGTGGCGCAGCCTCGACTGCCTGCGCTACGACCGCAGCAGCGACAGGATCAAGCCGCAGTTCGTCATCGAACAGTTATGGGAACTGACGCGGGGCGACGCCTTCGTGGCCTCCGACGTCGGTCAGCACCAGATGTGGGCGGCCCAATACTACAAATTCGACAAGCCGCGCCGCTGGGTCAATTCCGGCGGCCTGGGCACGATGGGCTTCGGACTGCCGGCCGCCATCGGCATCAAATTGGCGCATCCGCAGGAAGAGGTCATCTGCATCACCGGCGAAGCGAGTATCCAGATGTGCATCCAGGAGCTGGCCACCGCCCTGCAGTACCGCACCCCGGTCAAGATCGTCAACCTGAACAACGGCTACATGGGCATGGTGCGACAATGGCAGGAGTTCATCTATGAAAGCCGCTATTCGCACTCCTACCTGGAGACTCTGCCGGACTTCGTCAAACTGGCGGAGGCCTACGGCCACGTCGGCATGCGCATCGACAGACCGGCCGACGTGCGCCCGGCCCTGGAAGAAGCCCTGAAACTCAAGGACCGCACCGTGTTCATGGATTTCCTGACCGATCCCACCGAAAACGTCTATCCCATGGTCGAATCCGGCAAGGCCCATCACGAGATGCGGCTGGCGCCCGGTACTGCGGTTGACAGGGAGCTCGCCTGATCATGCGTCACATCATTTCCGTACTGCTCGAAAACGAATCGGGCGCGTTGTCGCGCGTTGCCGGCCTGTTCTCCGCCCGCGGCTACAACATCGAATCGCTCACCGTGGCGCCAACCCAGGACCCGACCCTGTCGCGCATGACCATCGTGACTTCCGGCAGCGATGAAATCATCGAACAGATCACCAAGCAGCTGAACAAGCTGATCGACGTGGTCAAGCTGGTCGACCTGTCGGAATCGGCCCACATCGAGCGCGAACTGATGATGGTGAAGGTACGCGCGACCAACGGCGGCCGCGAGGAGGTCAAGCGGCTGGCCGACATTTTCCGCGGCAACATCATCGACGTGACGCCGACCAGCTACGTGATCGAGGTCACCGGCGAAAAGTCCAAGCTGGATGCCTTCCTGCAAGCTCTGCGGGACGAGGACCTCATCGAGGTGGTGCGCTCCGGCACCACCGGCATCCTGCGCGGGGAGCGCGGACTCCACGTCTGATCCCGTAGCCGGGTTTCCCCGGCAACCTGCCCTTAAAAAAAGCTCAACGAGAGGAAGTTCCATGCAGATTTACTACGACAAAGACGCCGACCTTTCCATCATCCAGGGAAAGAAGGTTGCCATCATCGGCTACGGCTCGCAGGGCCACGCCCACGCCAACAACCTCAAGGATTCCGGAGTGCAGGTCGTGGTGGGGCTGCGTCCGGGTTCGGCTTCCGCCAAGAAGGCCGAGAACGCCGGCCTCGCGGTCGCCTCGGTCGAGGATGCGGTCAAACAGGCGGACGTCATCATGATCCTGGCGCCGGACGAGCATCAGGCCCGCCTCTACAATGAACAGATCGCGCCGAACATCAAGCAGGGCGCCGCCCTCGCCTTCGCCCACGGCTTCAACATCCACTTCGAGCAAATCACCCCGCGTGCCGACCTCGACGTGATCATGATCGCGCCCAAGGGTCCCGGCCATCTGGTACGTTCCACCTACACCCAGGGCGGCGGCGTGCCCTCGCTGATCGCCGTGTACCAGAATGCCAGCGGGCGCGCCAAGGAACTCGCGCTGTCCTATGCTTCGGCCAATGGCGGCGGTCGGGCTGGTATCATCGAGACCACCTTCCGCGAAGAGACCGAAACCGATCTGTTCGGCGAACAGGCCGTCCTGTGTGGCGGCGCCACCGCACTGGTGCAGGCGGGTTTCGAGACGCTGGTCGAAGCCGGTTATGCGCCCGAGATGGCCTATTTCGAGTGTCTGCACGAACTCAAGCTGATCGTCGACCTGATGTACGAAGGCGGCATCGCCAACATGCGCTATTCGATCTCCAATACGGCAGAGTACGGCGACCTGACCCGTGGTCCGCGCATCGTCACCGAGCAGACCAAGCAGGAAATGAAGAAAATCCTGCGCGAGATCCAGACCGGCGAATTCGCCCGTGAGTTCATTTTGGAAAACCAGGCCGGAGCCGCCACCCTGAAAGCGAAACGCCGTCTCGGCCGAGAGCATCTCATCGAGAGCGTGGGCGCCAGGCTGCGCGACATGATGCCGTGGATCAAGGCCAACCGCATTGTGGACACGAGCAAGAACTGATACTTTGTGCCGGCGCGGACGTCCGTGCCGGCACGACAGTTTTCCACCATGGAAGAAAACGCATCTCCCAATCCCAAGCGTCGGCGCGGCATCTATCTGCTGCCCAACCTCTTCACCACGGCCGCTCTGTTCGCCGGCTTCTATGCCATCACGGCGGCGCTCAACCAGCGCTTCGAGCTGGCCGCGATTTCGATCTTCGTCGCCATGATCCTGGATGGGATGGACGGCCGGGTCGCCCGGATGACCAACACCCAGAGCGCGTTCGGTGCGGAATACGACAGCATGGCGGACATGATTTCGTTCGGGGCGGCGCCCGCCCTGGTGGTCTACATCTGGTCGCTGTCCACTCTGGGCAAGCTCGGCTGGGTCGCCGCGTTCGTCCATACCGCCGGCGGCGCACTGCGCCTGGCCCGCTTCAACACCCAGATCGCCACCGCCGACAAGCGCTATTTCCAGGGCCTGCCCAGCCCCTCCGCCGCCGCCATCCTGGCCGGCTTCGTCTGGTTCTCTGTGGACCAGGGCCTGAGCGGCGAGACCATGCGCTACATCGCCCTGGGGCTCTCCGTCGCCACGGGGCTGGCCATGGTCAGCAACTTCCGCTACTACAGTTTCAAGGACGTCGACCTGCGGGGGCGGGTACCCTTCGTCAACGCCATCTTCGTGATGCTGCTGTTCGCGGTGCTGTTTTCCAACCCGCCGCTGGTGCTGTTCCTGTTCTTCGGCGCCTATGCCCTGTCGGGCCCCGCGTTGACGCTGGCCCTGCTGAAACGGCGGCGGGGCGAGCGGCGCCCGTGACCACCGTGCGTTGGCAAGCCGGCCGGGGCCGTGTATATTCCCAGCCAATGAAACGCATCATGTCGATCCCGCCCACCTTCCGCTTCGATGCCGCGCCGCTCACCGGTGCGGCGGCGCGCGCGCTGTCGTCTCTCGGTTTCCTCCGCCTGCTCCTGCCCTGAGGGGCAGAACACGCGAACCTTTTCGATATACCCCAATAATCCCGGACGAACAGAACCGGCCGTCCGCATCGAACCGGCGGCCCTAGCGGAGTTTCGCCATGCACGACAAACTGATCATTTTCGACACGACCTTGCGCGACGGAGAGCAGAGCCCCGGCGCGTCCATGACCCGCGATGAAAAGGTCCGCATCGCCCGGGCGCTGGAGCGTCTGAAGGTCGACGTCATCGAGGCGGGCTTTCCCGCCGCCAGCCCCGGCGATTTCGAGGCCGTCCAGGCCGTGGCCCGGACCATCAAGGACAGCAGGGTCTGCGGCCTGGCCCGCGCCCTCGACCGCGACATCGACCGCGCCGGCGAAGCCCTCAAGGACGCCCAGCGCGCCCGCATCCACACCTTCATCGCCACCTCGCCCATCCACATGCGGCACAAGCTGCAGATGTCGCCCGACCAGGTGGTGGAATACGCGGTCAAGGCCGTCAGGCGGGCCCGCCAGTACACCGACGACGTGGAATTCTCGCCCGAGGACGCCGGACGCTCCGAGGAGGATTTCCTCTGCCGCATCCTGGAAGCCGTGATCGATGCGGGGGCGACCACGCTGAACATCCCCGACACCGTCGGCTACGCCTTCCCGGAACAGTTCGGGCACATGATCGGCCGGCTGATCGAGCGGATTCCGAACTCCGACAAGGCCGTGTTCTCGGTTCACTGCCACAACGACCTGGGACTGGCGGTCGCCAATTCGCTGGCCGCCGTGCTGCACGGCGCGCGCCAGGTGGAATGCACCATCAACGGGCTGGGCGAGCGGGCCGGCAACGCCGCGCTGGAAGAGATCGTCATGGCGGTGCGCACCCGTAAAGACATCTTCCCCTGCCACACCAACATCGAGACACGGGAAATCGTGGCCTGCTCCAAACTGGTCTCCAGCATCACCGGCTTCCCGATCCAGCCCAACAAGGCCATCGTCGGTGCCAACGCCTTTGCCCACGAGTCGGGCATCCACCAGGACGGTGTGCTCAAGAGCCGGGAAACCTACGAGATCATGAGCGCCGAGGACGTGGGGTGGAGCACCAACCGCATGGTGCTGGGCAAACATTCCGGCCGCAACGCGTTCCGTACCCGGATGCAGGAACTCGGCATCGAGTTCGCCTCGGAAGAAGAACTGAACTCGGTGTTCCAGCGCTTCAAGGTGCTGGCCGACAAGAAGCACGAGATCTTCGACGAGGACCTCCAGGCCCTCATCACCGAAGCCGGCGCAGAAGCCGAGGACGAACGGGTCAAGCTGGTCGCGCTGCGGGTCTGCTCGGAAACCGGCGAGATTCCCCACGCCCAGGTCACCATCAAGGTGGACAACGAGGAACGCACCGGCACATCAAGCGGCGGCGGCGCCGTGGACGCCAGCCTCAAGGCCATCGAATCGCTGCTGCACACGGACACCGCGCTGACGCTGTACTCGGTCAACAACATCACCAGCGGCACCGACGCCCAGGGCGAGGTCACCGTGCGGCTCGAGAAAGGCGGGCGCATCGTCAACGGCCAGGGCGCCGATACCGACATCGTGATCGCCTCGGCCAAGGCCTACGTCAACGCCGTGAACAAACTGCTGGCGCCCATCCAGCGCACCCACCCGCAAGTCGGGGATGTGTGACTATACGGACCTGAAAGAGCGGCTCCGCCTCCAGTACCTGGACGCCATGGGCATCCCGGTCTGGAAGCTGCGGAGTCAGCCGGTCCCGGCGGCCGAACCGGCAGCGGACGCACCCCCTTCCCCCCCTGGGAGAAGGGAGTGCGAAGGACCGGATGAGGAAAACTGGGACCGCCTGGCGGCGGAAGTCTCCGCCTGCACCCGCTGCGAGCTGCATCTCACCCGCACCCAAACCGTGTTCGGCGTCGGCAACCGCCGCGCCACCTGGATGGTGATCGGCGAAGCCCCCGGCGAACAGGAGGACCTGCAGGGCGAGCCCTTCGTCGGCCGCGCCGGCCAACTCCTCAACGAGATGCTCAGGGCCATCGGCTTGAAGCGCGAAGAGGTCTACATCGCCAACATCCTCAAATGCCGCCCGCCGCGTAACCGCGACCCGAAGCCGGAGGAGGCCGCCGCCTGCGAAAGCTATCTCAAGCGCCAGATCGCGCTGATCCGGCCCCGCATCATCCTTGCCGCAGGCCGCATCGCCGCACAGAATCTGCTGAAAACCACCGAAACCATCGGCAAGCTGCGAGGAAGGGTGCACCGGTACGAAAACATCCCGCTGGTCATCACCTATCACCCTGCTTACCTGCTGCGCGCTCCCCTGGAGAAGCGCAAGGCCTGGCAGGACCTCCTGCTTGCCGTCGAGACCCTGAACCGATCACCCGTCACGCCCTCGAGCTAAGACCATGGCCAGCCTGTTCGACCAGATCAAGAAGTGGATGAGCTACGACGCCGAAACCGAGTTCTACTACAAACATAATCCCAGCCTGGCCGAACGGGCGGAATACCTGCTGCGGCCGATGAGGAAGACCGACCTCCGGGCCGTCATCGACATCGAAAAGAGCGCCTACGAATTTCCCTGGGAACCGCCGACCTTCCGCGACTGCCTCAACGTGAACTATGGCTGCTTCGTCGGCGAAAAGGCCGGGCGGATCGTCAGCTATGGCATCGTTTCGGCCGGCGCCGGCGAATCGCACATCCTCAACCTGTGCGTCGCCCCGCACACGCAGGGCAAGGGCTATGGCCGTATCATGCTCGAACACCTGATCGATGAAGCCCGGAGGCGCGCCGCCGAAGTCGTCTTCCTGGAGGTGCGCCCGTCCAACCACAACGCCATCAAGCTCTACCGCAGCCTCGACTTCAACGAAGTCGGCACCCGCAAAGGCTATTACCCGGCGCGCAATGGCCGCGAAGACGCCCTGGTCATGGCGCGGATGCTTTAGCCGACAAAGGCAGCATCACGACGACCCTCAGGCCCGGGGCCGCATTCTCCGCCCGGACCGTACCGCCACACATCTCGACCGCCCGTTTGGCGATGGCCAGCCCCAGCCCGCTTCCGTTCGGCGCCGGAGCGGAAACCGAAGGCTCCGGAATCCGGAAGAACGGCTCGAATATCGACGCCAGATGTTCCTCCGGAACGCCGGGGCCGCAGTCGCGCACTTCGATCACCGCACGGCTTCCGGCCACGCGCTGCCGCACTTCCACCTCTCCGGCCGCCGGCGCATGACGTATGCCGTTGCGGACGATGTTCTCCAGTGCGCTCGCCAGCACCGGCTCCGCAGCATCGATCCGGCAGGTTTCGCTTTGGGTAAGACGCACCCGCTTGCCGGCGGCGCGCGCCTCGAAATCAGCGTCGTCCACCAGCTGCGCGAGCAGCCCCGACAACTCCAGGGTCCCGGCGCCCGCTCCTGCCCCGCCATCGTTCAGGCGGGACCATTGGAGAATCTGGCCGATCAACCCGTCGAGCCGAGAAATCTCCTGTTCGATCCGCTCGTGCTCGCCCTCCGCGCCCCCGGCTCCTTTCCGGCGCGCCAGCCCGAGGGCGATGGACATCCGCGTCAAAGGCGAACGCAGCTCGTGGGACACGTCGCGCAGCAGCCGCTGCTGCGCGCTGACCAGACGGTTCAGCCGCCCGGCCATCCGGTTGAAATCCTGCCCCAACTGGCCGATCTCGTCGCGCCGGGAGACCACGGCGGCGGAAACCGCCGTGTCCAGTTGACCTTCGTTGATACGCCGGACCGCGGCGCGCAGCTCGCGGATCGGCGCCACCAGATAAGCGGTCAGGATGAAGCACAGCGCGCCGCTCACCACCAGCAGCACCAGAAACACCGAAGGCTCGTGTGAAATGAGCCGCCACAGCTTGTGCAGCATGTGGGTCGGCTTGGACTTGACCAGATAGGCCAGGTATTCCGCGCCCTCGCGCTCGAGCCGGTACGGCCCCAGCAAGACCTGCCCGTCCCGGACTGCCATGCGGTATTCCGTGGCGTCGCGGGTTTCCCGAAAGAAATCCCGCAGACTCCCCGGCGGCTCGCGCACGCCGAGCGGCCGGCCGGCCCCGTCGAAAACGTAGAGGGTATTGCGAAAGCCGTGCGACGCATGCCAGGAGGTCAGCGTGTCCAGCGCCTCGAACCGGTCCCCCGGCAACCGCTCCAGCACCCGCCCCACCGTCTCCAGCTCGCGGAACAGCGCCCGGCGTTCCGGCAGGATATCGGCCGGATCGACCAGCACGGACAGCGCAAACGTCAGCGAGACCATGACGCTGACCATGCTCAGCCAGAACCAGAAGAAGATCTTCCAGAACAGCCGGTTATGCCGAACCATCGCCGCGGCCCGATGGCGTGCCGATGTAGAAATAGCCGGAGCCGCGCACCGTGCGAATGCGCGGGCTGCCGTCCGGCTTCTCGCCCAGCTTGCGGCGCAGATTGCTCACGTGCATGTCGATGGCGCGGTCGAACGGTGTCAGGCGCCGGTGCAGGACGATCCGCGTCAGCTCGTCGCGACCGACCAGCGTGCCCGGAACCTCTGCCAGGGTCTTGAGCAGCAGGAACTCCGCGGCGGTCAGTTCGACCGGCACGCCGCCGCGCCGGACCTCCCGGTTCGCCGGATTGATCGACAAGTCGTCGATTTCCAGGATTCGCGTGCCGGAAGCCGGCCGAGAGTCCGGATCGGTGCGCCGCAGGATCGCCTTGATCCGCGCGACCAGCTCGCGGTGATTGAACGGTTTGGGCAGGTAATCGTCCGCGCCGATTTCCAGGCCCACGACCCGGTCGAAATCGTCCCCGCGGGCGGTGAGCATCAGCACCGGCAGGGACGATTCCTGGCGGATGCGCTTCAGCACCTCGAAGCCGTTGAGGCGGGGCAGGGTCACGTCCAGCAGAGCCAGCCGGTACCGGCCGCTGAGCGCCGCCGCCAGACCGGCCTCGCCGTCGTGCACGGCTTCCACCGCATAGCCTTCCAGGGCGAGGTACTCGCTGAGCAGCTCGCACAGCGCCGTGTCGTCGTCGATGAGCAGCAATCGGGTCATGCGCTGAGAGCCGGACTGTTCGAAGTGGGGACCATCCTGAATCGGGCGTCATCGGAAACCGGAAAGGCCGCAAACCCTCATCCCCTGCCCTTCTGAAGGGAGCCAGGCCCCTCTCCCTCTGGGAGAGGGGAAGGGGTGAGGGAAGGCGACGGTCAACACAACATCACGCCGCCGCCCTGACGGAAATCAGGGGGACGGAGACTTGGCGGGCTCCGTATCCCAACCCCGGTGATGGCGCGCCCGGCGTTCCTCCGCCATCTTATCCAATTTCTCGCCCTGCTCCTTGCTCAAGACCGCCTTGAGGCGGCTGCGCACCTGTTCGTGCAGCGCCCGCTTCTGCTCGTGCAGCGCCTTCCGCTGCGGTTCGAACTCCTCCAGAATCTTGCGCACCTGCTCGGTCTGCTCGGGCGTGAGCTTGAGCTCCTTTTTCATGTGTTCCAGGCGCTCACCGGGATCGCGCCCGGCGAAGGCCGGCTGGGCGGCGAGGGCGATGGCCAGTGCAAGTATCTTGATCGCGGTTTTCATGACGGACCTCGTGAGTTGAAAAGAAGTGCGGACATGCGTCGGCATGTACGGGGCCAGTCTAGGCCGGAAAAGCTTGGGAAGACCGCAAGCCTGTGTAAAGATTCGGTAAGCGCGGAACCGCCCCGCAGCGCGCGGAAATTGGACTCTATCAACGCACTATGGGGAGGAAGACATCATGTCCGGATACTTGCGCAACCTGGGACGGCGAATCGCACCGTTTGCCCTGCCCGTCATCGCCGCGGCCAGCACCCTGTTCGTCATGATCGGCAGCCTGCTGCTGGCGCCGCTCATACTCGCCGGGTTCTGGCTCAACGATTATCTGATGCGGGAAGAGGGGGTTGTTGCAGGATAGCTCTGCGAGCTACTTCGTCTCCTCCGCACCGGACCATCCAATGCCGTCTTATCCCATTTGCCGGGCCAAAGGGGATGAAGCTTGGTCCTAGATTAAGTTACTAGAATTGGCATAACGCTTTGGATCATGGGCGCACAGCGAAATGGAGCGTCCCTTTGAGCCCATGGTTAGGTCTTGTTGTTTGGCGCATGTGTTTTTGATTCTTCATTAAACAATTCCATTGCACTTGATAGCTTTCCAAAAGTACGGGCCGAAGCCAAACTCGGGCCGTAAACGTAGAATGGTCTTGAAGGATTATCATCGTATTTCGCTATTACCACATCTGCTCCTTTACGAATTTTTCCGTTCTTAAAATACCTGTGCAATGAAATTGCATCCTTCTCTAGCCCAACATACCAACCGAGTTCTTTTAATTTTTCTACTTGCCCTTGGTAAGCCTCTCGGATTGTTGCTGGTTCAAGGCTACCACTCTTAGTACTTGGATCGTACTGTTTCGGCGACGAAGTAGAGTTAGCCAGCTCCATTTTAGCGACAAGAAAGGTTTTTACCTCGTTGCTTGAAATGTCTATTCCTCGAACCTCTCTCGACGTAACTTTGATTGGACTTAGTTGGCGAACGGAACCGGGCTGGCTACCTCCGTGATAAATCACAGATAGAATCTCTCCAGTTTTTATGGCGTCGTTTAGCTTGCTTATCAATTCATCGCTCATTGTTTCGAAACCTAACGTAAAGCTAACCGGCCTGCGCGGCTTTTCGCACAGGTCCGGTTAAGCGCAATGCTAGATGACAGATGGTTCATTGCACCGGATACCCAAGAATGGGACCCGTCAATAAATCAGAGACGAAGACCTCTAGTGTTGCCACTGCCCCGCCAACGTCCTCGAATGTTGGCACTGGAAGATTTCCATGGACAAGGTCGCTTCGCATCTGATAGCAATGAGTGAAAAACTCCGGAGCGGTTCTATCTCCGTACACTCTGTCCCCCAGTCGCTCCGTTGCAAGGCGTTTACCTGCCTGATTTATCGACTCCCTGCGAAGCCAGCGCAAGGAACCAAGAATTGAATTGCGTTCTTCGACTGGAAGCGGCGAAGACTTTGTTTGCTCGATTAGCGACTCCACGTATTTTTGCGCGTCAGATGACCGAAGGGCTGGCTCAATCAGTGCCTCAATGGACATGACCAGCAGCAGAAAACGGCTATCCGCTGTAGGCTGAAAGAACGAAGCATTAAATAGCGTGTAGGCCAGCAAATCACGTTCGGAGATTTGTGGTTGCAAACTAATCGCCTGCGTGAAAGCAGACATAAATATCTCTGGGCTGGCTCTGCGAATCATTTGAGCGTTTATTGATGCGAAGCGCGGCTTTGGCTCGGACTGAAAAACCATCAGCCCATGGATATCGTTCAGTACTCTTTGCCCAATCTGTTCCTCAACCCAATTCAATCCATGGGTGGTAAACATTCCCTTTGCCGCACGATGGCCAAAATCGGCCCCAACGCGAACTCTGGCAAGGGCCACCATCAATGCATCTTGTAACCGCGAACCGGCGGCTCTTGCTTCGCTTTCGGTTTGATAGCCTGAACCGACTAGCACCAGTTGGTCTGAGTCCTGGATCGGTAAATCATCTCGTCGCGCGCTGAGAACGATGGACACCCGCGTGTCTGGCACCGAGACCGAGAGCTGATTTGCAGCGCTTTGGATTGTGTCGGTAGGGGAGCGATTGAACCGAATGCGAAACGAGTACACCGCGATGTACCTCTGTCATCCAACGTGGAGCTAACCGGCCTGCGCGGCTTTTCGCGCAGGTCCGGTTGAGCGCAGGGTTATGCATAGGCGATAAATGAGTGGTTGGTGTCATAGACGCCCCAGAGGAAAAAGCCGTAGGACGACAAGCCGAACAGAATGCACAGCATGTTGAAGGCAAACCCAACCTTCCGCATCCAAGGGCGAGTGCTTGCGTAGCACCATTGCGACAAATAGGTGAAGCCAGATGTAACGGAAATTGCCAAGACGCCATACGCGAAAGGCATGAGACACGCTGCGAAGGTTGGCACCTTCTCAGGCCTGAACTGGGCGAGGTGGCCGATGAACGCGAGCATGGCCACGGCAGCGCCACCGTTAAGCAAGAAGGATGATTTGATCGCGGCCTGTCCGGATGTGACGACCGAACGAAACATTTCGAGGCACCCCTCGTGGTTGTACTTGTTGGTTTCAATCCAGTTCTGGAGGTCGGCTTTGTATCGCTCTATCTGAATGGCCGACGGCTCTGCCTCGGGTGTGTTTTGGACTTCCGCAAGATAAGCGATGAGGTTGTCGCAATAGATGGCTGCGGTGCCATTGGCCTTGATCTCCTCAATCATGGCCTTCATCTGCGCGGCAAACTGCTTGGCGCTCATACGCGGCTCCTATGCATAACAATGCATTACATTGATCTGTATATCCAGCAATTCTGCATGATACCCAGAAAGCTCCCGATCAAGTAACACGGGTCCTACGGATACAGGACCGGATTGTAACGCCGCATACCAGCAGTAGCAAACGCCGCCAACACCCTTATGTTGGTTCTTCTCGATCGTATCTGCCGATAGCTGGAATATCGGGATCACCGCCCACTGGGGCTTATCTCCATACTAAGCCACCGCAACAATATCCTCAACATGAACCCGCATATCGGGGGTAATCTCATACACGGAACCCTCGGGTATCTCCCGCCAAGCCTCGTGCGACAGCGGCTCCGAGGCAACGACCACGGCGAAGTACGGATTCCCCGGCGTGTGATCGATGTGCGGGAAGCCGCAGATTTCGCAGTCGAGCAACCCCTCGCGTTCGACGTAGTAGAGCGTCCGGCCCAGGCGTGTGCCGACGAACCGGTCTCCGTCGGTGAGCAGGACGTTGAGTCCGAGTCCGCGGTGGGAGGGGAACTCCTCGCACCAGGCCATGATCCGCCGGGCGCCGTCGCGCACGATGTCGAGCAGCGGGCGGTCCGGCGCCGCCTCGTGCATGCTGAGGAGCAGGTGGAAGATGTGCTCGCTGTCGGTGGAGCCGCCGATCGCCGCCCGGTGCTCCGACGTCATCGCTTCCAGCATGGGCGGCCTGATCTCGGAGAAGCGGGGGATGGTCCCGTTGTGCGCGAAGGTCCAGCAGCCGTGCGTGAAAGGGTGGGTGTTCTCGAGCAAGGGCCGGCCGACGGTGGCGTGGCGCACGTGGGCAATGACGGTGCAGGCACGGACGCTCGCCGCGGCGCGCCGGAACCGCTCGCTGTGGTAGGCTGCCCAGGCCTGCCGCTCCACGTGCGGGAGGCGGTTCTCGTAGGTCGCCACCCCCCAGCCGTGGCCGTGCCGCAGCCCCTCCCGGTCGCGCCGGCTCTGGACCATCAGGGCGTTCTGGGCATGGACCAGCGCGCATTCGACCTTGGTCGGTTCGGTGGCGCGGAAGCCGTACAGCCTGCACATATGCGGTTTGCCTGCTCCGGAGCGGATACGTAGACTGACGATCATGGCGACCAGCCGCCCCGGGTGACGAAAAACCATGATCGTTTCCCTCACCCCTGCCCTCTCCCAAAGGGAGAGAGGGATAAGGTACTGCGATTTTCACGTTAAATCCTATGGAAAACCGTCAGTCGCCACCAGAGCATAACCTGTTCGACGCATTCCGCGAGGACCACGCCGTGCTCGGGCGGGGCTTTCACGAGCTTTCGCAGTGCCTGCGGGGCGCTGATGCCGCCGGCGCGCGCGAGGCCGCCGAGCGCATCGACACCACGGCCGGCGCCCACATCGCCTTCGAGGAAAAGCACTTCTATCCCGCGCTGGCGCACATGCTGGGCTCGACGGAAGTACGCCGCCTGTACTCGGAGCACGGCAAGGGGCTCGAGGCCGTCCGCGCCCTGCTGGAGCGCGAACCCGGCGCGCCGCTCCCGGAAGACGAGCGCACCCGGCTGATGGAACTGTCCCGCGCGATGGAGGCCCATATCGCGGAATGCGGGGAGATGTTCGCGGCGATGGAGCGACTTCCCGAGGAGGACCAGGCCGCGCTGTACCGGGAGTTGACGGTCTGGCGCGAACGGCATCCTCGCTGGACCGGCCTGGCCGCGTCCGGCTGAAACCGAGTCTTTGCCCCGATGGCCGCGACGACGAAGTGCCCCTGCCCCGCTTCGACGCGGCCATCCCTGCCGATCGTGGAGTTCCCCGGCGTCGGCCTCGATGCCGCGCAAGCCCGACGGATCGCGGGCATCGCCAAACGCATGCTCGCCGACGAGCCGACGCTGGCCTCGACCCGGATGTTCGGCGACAAAGTCTCCGCCGGCGTCGACGACGCTCCCGCGCTGCTTTTCGAAGACCACGCCGAGATCACCCTGTACGCCCAGCCGGGGGCTGACCTGGGGCTGCAGTACCGCGCCCTGATGCTGGCGGGGGACGAGGACATGGTCCTCATCGGTGGACCCCGCAGCGAGGACTTCGAGACGTATTGCCGCCACACGCTGGGACTCGGAAGCGTCACCGTGCTCGGGGTTCCGCCGGCATCGGCCCTCGGCCATGCCACGCTCCCCGAGCGCTGCGCCGCCACGCCGAGCGCGCTGGAACCCATCGTCGAGACGGCGCGCAAGCACCGCCGGCTGAACCTGATCCCCTACATCGGGACCCGCCAGGCATGGCGGTTCGCGGGGCTGATCGCAGAGCGGACCGGAGCCAGGGTCAAGGTCGCCGCACCGCCGCCGCATCTCACCCAGCGGGTCAACGACAAGCTCTGGTTCGCCCGATGCGTGAAGGATCTGCTCGGTCCCGCGGCGCTGCCGCCGAGCTACTGCACGTTCGGGCCGGTCGGTCTTGCCGGACGTCTGGGAGCGCTTGCGCGGCGCTTCGAGCGGATCGTGATCAAGATACCGGACAGCGCCGGCGGTGCCGGCAATCTGATCTTCCTTTCGGAGCTGATCCGGCGGCTGCCGCCTGCCCTGCTGAGCCGCCGGGTGTCGCGACTTCTGGCCCGGCGCGGCTGGAACGGCGGCTTTCCGCTGCTGGTCGGCGCCTGGGACTGCGATGTCCTCGCCAGCCCTTCCGTCCAGATATGGATTCCCGCCCGCGACGATTCGCTCCCCGTGGTCGAAGGCATATTCGACCAAGCCATCGGCGACGAGGAAGGAACCTTCGTCGGCGCCATGCCGTGCGAACTGCCCGAGTCCCTGCGCAACCGCCTGGCCGGCGAGGCCCTGCAGCTCGCGCACCTGTTCCAGCAGATGGGCTACTTCGGGCGCTGCAGTTTCGACGCCGTGATCGCTGGCAACGATGCGGCCACGGCCTTGCCGCACTGGATCGAATGCAACGGACGCTGGGGCGGAACCTCGATCCCCATGACGCTCGCCAACCGCCTGCTCGGCGACTGGAAACGGCGGGCACTGCTGATCGTACAACGCACCGACTCGAAGAACCGCCCCTGCTCCCTGCCGGCGGCGCTCGCGCGCTTGGGCCCCCTCGCCTTCCGCGACCGCGGCGAGGAGGGTATCGTGATCCTCACGCCGGCCGGGCTGGAAACCGGGACCGGCATGCATCTGATGTCGATCGCCGGAAGCACGGATGCTGCGCGCAGGCAGGCCCTGGCCGCCGAATCGCTGCTGCGGGCCGAGCCCACGGACGGGCGAGCGGGTTCCGGCCCCCGGTAGGTGCTCTGCAAGGTGTGCTCAAGGCGCCAGCGAGAAGTCGATGATCGCATCCAGATAGTCGGCAAAATGGCGGAAACTGTGGTCCCCGCCCTCGATCACCGTCTGGCGGGCGCCAGAATACTTTTCGACGGCCTCGCGGTAATCGAGTACCTCGTCGCCGGTTTCCACCAGCAGCCAGAAGCGCTCGGGATGGCTCAGTCGCGGCACCTCGAGCCGTGCCAGCTCGGCCAGATGGCGTTCGGTGAACTCGAAAGGCTCGCCGGTATGGAGATTCCGCTGCCGCCCCACCGCCGGAGCCAGACTTCGATAGGCGAAGGCGGCCGGATTGATCAGCACCGCGCGCAGGTCGTGCTTCTCGGCCAGATGGGTGGCATAGTAGCCGCCCAGCGAACTTCCCACGAGAGCGGGACGCGTTCGGCACTTCGCCAGGACTCCCTCTACGAACTCGATGGCCTGGCGCGGGCCGGGCGGAAGCTGCTCGCACCAGAATCTGTCCGCCAGGGCGCGCTCGGCCATGCGCCGTCCGAGGAGAGTCGCCTTCTCCGATCGAGGCGACGAACAAAATCCGTGCAGATAGACGATCATGACTTACATCAGGTGATACGCTGAAAACGGGTTCGGATTCCACAGGCGTAAAATCCGTACCGCCACCGCCGATTCTAACAGGAGGCCGTTTTCGTGCTGCGATTCCTGAGTTCCCTGTTCACACCGACGGCTGCAGGAGACGCAGGCCCCGACCGGGCCTTGATCGACGCAGCCATCGAACGGGCGGTCGACGGCACCGACCGCCGCGTGCGTGCCCTTGGCGACTACCGGCAGCGGCTGCGCGAGCCCGTCGCGCGCGCGGTCGATCATGTCATCGCCCTGGTCGATTCGATGCCGCCGCCGACGGAGATCAGCGCGCAGAGTTTCGGCACCGATCCACGCATCCGGGCGTTCTTCAGCTCGGTCGACCACCTTCACGACGTGCTCGGCAAGCTCAAGGACGTCCGGGAGTACCGACGGCATTGCACGGAAATACCGGCCGACGAAATTTTCGGACTGCTGGTGATGCAGAAGGAAGAGCGCACGGTGCTGGGCATGGAACTGGAAGGCGACACCGTCCGCAAGGACGTGGTCCAGGTGGCGGTCAGCTTCTCCCATCACCGCTACATCGCCCCGGCCTCCTCCGAAGAGGGAGCCCGGCGGGAACTGAAGAAGCGGGCCTTCGACTTCCTGATCGAACGGGCACTGGAACGGCTTGCCCGGGAAACCCGGAAAAGAGTGGAATTGGAACACCAGCGCCGTCTGCTGCGGCGCAAGCTCGATGCTCTGCGGGCGGGCGGCTGGGGCATCTCCTCCGCCCTGGCCGACGACGGGCACGACGGAGGGGGCATCGAGGCGGCGGAAGCCGAGATCGAGTCGATAGACGCCGAGCTGGGGCAGGTCGGGACGAATGCTCTCGGCCTCGACCAAAGCCTCGACTGCATCGCGGAGGTTCTAGGCCAACCCGGGAAATGGCTCGATATCCGGCCGGTCGTCCTGCGGCTGGATTACCGCGGGATCAAGCTCGCGGATTTTGAGCCATCGTCGGCCGGCGAACTCCGGCTCACGGAGCTGTTCTCCGCGACCGGCGCGCGGAGAATCATCCTGCCCGGACGCATCCCCAAAGGGGAAATTCCCGACCGCCCCGATGTGGTGAAAGAGCTCTCGCGCTATCTGGGATGAAGCCGGTTTTCCCGTTCCCCGTGAACCAGGATTTGCCGGGTCGGAGATTCGCCTTGCCTCGGGCGCCCGCTCGCCGGACAATCCGAGCGCACCGAAGCACCCGAAGCCGGCCGCCCGCAGGACCCGCGGCGATCCGGGCTTCCATTCGCCAGTTCAGGAGGGAGACCATGACCGAAGTATCCAAAGACACCGGCATCGCGATGGCACTGTTGGAGCGGCTGAGGACGCAGAGGCTTCCGAGGGCTTTCGCACTGAAGGAAAAGGTCGACCGGGGTGAGCGGCTGGATGACGGCGATTTGGCGTTCCTCCACGAAGTGTTCGAAACCGCGGAACGAATCAAGCCGATGGCCGACCGGCACCCGGAGTACCAGGATATCTATGCCAGCGCCATAGATCTGTACAAGGAAATTACGGAAAAAGCCCTCGCCAACGAAAAAATCGGGCCTTCGACCGGTTGACGCAGCGGGACACCGGTAAGGAAAGACATAGCCTGGCGGGCCCGGAACGCGGGGAAGACACCGGGGAATCAAACCGCCCGGCATTTCCCTGGCCCGAATCCTCTTCCAGAGGGAAGACGAACAGGACACACCTTCTCCACGATTCCGACCCGACCGCTCCACCTGAACGATGAACCATGGAATCCAGCACGGAAAAAGCCATTGCGTCGTTTCTCATGCCCGTGGCCGTCGTCATCGACCACTTCCTGGGCGAACCACGCAAATTCCATCCTCTCGTCGGCTTCGGCCGCCTGGCCAACCGGATGGAAACAATCACCTATGGGCCGCCGGAGTGTTCGGCCAAGGCGCGGCAGATGCGCGGAATCGCAGCCGTGACCGGCCTGCTGTTACCCGCCTGGCTGATATCGCTCCTCCTGGCCGGCCATGGTGCGATCGGGGCCGCCATCGCCGGCGCCGGCCTTTACCTGGCGTTGGGCGCCCGGAGCCTGTTCGAACATGCCGAGGCCGTTCGCGATGCCTTGCTGAATGACGACCTGGCGAACGCGCGACGGGCGGTCGGGCGTATCGTCAGCCGCGACGTTCTGACCATGGACGCGGGACAGATCGCTGCCGCCACCGTCGAATCGGTGCTCGAGAACGGTTGCGATGCGGTGTTCGGTGCGCTGTTCTGGTATGCAGCCGGAGGGCTGCCCGGTGTGGTCGTCTACCGCCTGGCCAACACCCTGGACGCCATGTGGGGATACCGCAACGAACGTTACCGGGATTTCGGCTGGGCGGCGGCCAGGCTGGATGACGTGCTCAATTATCTTCCCGCCCGGCTCACGGCCATGAGCTACGCACTGTGCGGCCACCTTCCCGCGGCTTTGCGGGCCTGGCGGCATCAGGGCCGGTACTGGAAGAGCCCCAACGCCGGCCCGGTCATGGCAGCCGGGGCCGGAGCGCTGGGCATCGCGCTCGGCGGTCCGGCCAGCTACCACGGCAGCCTGACACACCGGCCCGCGCTGGGTGACGGACGACCCGCCGAAACGCGGGACATCGGGCGCGCCATCTCCCTCGTCCGGCGTTCCTTGACGCTTTGGCTCTGGGCCGCCGTCATCGGAGGCGTCGCACTTGCTTGAACACGGCGGACGTTTGCGGCAAGCGGCCCGCGCCTCCGGCACCCGCCCGGCGGACTGGCTGGACCTGTCCACCGGCATCAGCCCCCGTCCCTGGCCATTTCCGGAAATCCCGGCGGACTGCTGGACCCGTCTGCCGGAAGACGAGGACGGACTGATCGAAGCCGCCATGGCCTGTTACGGCGCGCCGGCCCTGCTGCCGGTGGCCGGCACGCAGGCCGCGATCCAGCTCCTGCCCCGGCTTCGGGCAAAGAGCCGCGTGGCCGTGCTGAGTCCGGCCTATGCCGAGCACGCGCATGGATGGCGGCTATGGGGACATGAAGTCCACGAAGTGGATCTCCGAACCGTGGAACGACAGATCGAACGGTTCGACGTCGTGGTGGTGGTCAATCCCAACAACCCGACCGGGGAATACCGTGACAGCGGGCGTCTGAAAGGATGGCACGCCGCGCTGCGGAAGGGAGGCGGCTGGCTGGTGGTGGACGAAGCCTTCATGGACCCCACGCCGGAGGGAAGCCTGGCCGCTGAAACCAGGCACGAGGGGCTGATCGTGCTGCGATCCTTCGGCAAGTTCTTCGGTTGTCCCGGCGCCCGTCTCGGCTTCGTCGCCGCCCGCCCCCCCTTGCTCGAAGCCTTGCGCGATATCGCCGGCCCGTGGGCGGTGTCCGGACCGGCGCGCTGGCTCGGGCAGCGGGCCCTGGCCGATTCCCCCTGGCAGGCCGAGGCCCGCCGGCAGCTCGTCCGCGACAGCCGGAGGCTGGCGGCGCTCCTGACCCGCTACGGCCTGACGCCGGCCGGAGGCACTCCGCTGTTCCAATGGGTGCGGACCGATGATGCCCGCCGGCTCGACGCGCACCTCAGGCGCCACCTCATTCTGCCGCGTCGGTTCGAGCATCCGCCCGGCCTGCGGTTCGGCCTGCCGGCGACGGAAAGCGGCTGGTCGCGCCTCGACCATACGCTGTCGGCATGGCGCGCCGCCTAGCGGCGAGCGCTACCCCTCGACTCCGAACGCCCGCCGGTTCCAGCGGTTTTCGAAGACCACGTCCTCGAGGTCACGGCGCCGTTCCCAAGCCGCCGATTCCAGCAAGGGGCGAGGGTAGAACGACTCGACATGTCCCAGGCAAAGCAGCGCCACCGGTTTGCCGCCCGGCGGAATTTCCAGCATCCCGGCCAGATCCACCGGATCGAAGAACGACACCCAGCCCATGCCCAATCCCTCCGCACGGGCCGCCAGCCAGAGGTTTTGTATGGCACAGGCGAGCGAGGCCAGGTCCATCTCGGGGAGGGTACGGCGCCCGAAGACGTGCCGCTCACGGCCGTCGGTCAGCACCGCCGCCAGCAGCTCTCCGCACTCGCGTATGCCTTCGATCTTGAGCTTCCGGAACTCGTCCGCCCTGTCGCCCAGGGCTTCGGCGGTGCGCCGGCGCTCGGTTTCCACCAGGTCGTGGATGCGCCCGCGCAGATCCCGGTCGGTGATGCGGATGAAGCGCCAGGGCTGCATGAAGCCCACGCTGGGCGCCTGATGGGCGGCCCACAGCAGACGCCGCAGGACCGCCGGATCGACCGGATCGGGGCGGAAATGGCGCATGTCGCGCCGCTCGCGGATGACCCGGTAGACGGCCTCGATCTCTTCCGGTGTGAAATCGGGCGGAGTCATGGCCGCAGCAGCTCCGCCGCCGCCTCGGGACAGGACGGCAGATACCAGTGTAGGTACGACGCGGTGAGCCGGCCCTGCCGGTAGACCGCTTCACCGGCACTGCCTCCCCGGCGCCGCTCCGCCATAAGAAACGGCGACAATGGCGTTTCCAGGCGCGAATAATGGAAGGTGTGGGCGCGCAGCGTTCCGGACCGGAAGGCGGCCGACTGCAGGCCCAGCCCCGCCAGCCGCGTCTGCATCTTCGCCCGTCCGGGCAGGATGCCGCACATGGCGCTGGTTCGCCCGTTCTGGTCCGCCAGTTCCTCCAGCAGGTACAGCAAGCCGCCGCATTCGGCGAGCAGCGGCTTGCCGGCGGCGACATGCGCCCGCAAGGATTCCTTCATTCCGCCGTTGCCGGCCAGGGTATCCAGATGCAGTTCGGGATAGCCGCCGGGCAGGTAGACGCTGTCCACCTCCGGCAAGCACCGGTCCCGGAGCGGCGAGAAGAAGTCCAGATTCGCGCCCATGGCCCTGAGCAGGTCGAGGTTGGCCGGATAGAGGAAAGAGAAGGCTGCGTCCCGCGCGATGCCGATGCGGACGTCTTCCAGCAGGCGCGGCGGGGCGGCGGCGGGCTCGGGGGCGAAAGGGACGCCGTCCGGCAGGTCGGCGAGGCCGGTCCCGGCGACGGCATCGGCCAGGGTGTCCAGCCGCCGGTCCAGATCGCCGAGTTCGAGGGCCTGCACCAGCCCCAGATGCCGGTCGGGAAAGCCGGCGTCGGGCTGGCGGAAGAACGCGCCCCGGAACGGAATGGCGCCGGGCACGCTGGCGCGCAGCCTATCGGCGTGGCCGGGCGAAGCGACCCGGTTGGCGACGACGCCGGCAAAGGGCAGGTCCGGCCGGTGCGTCGCCAGCCCGTGCGCGACCGCGCCGAAGGTTTCCGCCATGCCCGAGGCGTCGATCACCGCCAGCACCGGTACGCCGAAGGTCTGCGCCAGATCGGCGGCGGACGGCACGCCGTCGAACAGGCCCATGACGCCCTCGATGAGGATCAGGTCGGCGGACCGCGCGGCCTCGAACAAAAGGCTTCGGCATTGGTCCTCGCCGACCAGCCAGAGATCGAGCTGATAGACCGGCTGGCCGCTGGCGGCCTGCAGCAGCATCGGGTCGAGAAAGTCGGGGCCGACCTTGAACACCCGCACCCGCCGTCCCTGCCGGACGTGATGGCGCGCCAGCGCCGCCGTCAGCGTGGTCTTGCCCTGGCCCGAAGCGGGCCCGGCGATGAGAAGGGCGGGGCAGGCGACATTCAAAACTCGATCCCCTTTTGCGCCCGGATGCCCTGGGCGAAGGCATGCTTGACGTTGGTGACTTCGCTGACCGTATCGGCCAGCTCGATCAGTTCGGGCCGGGCGCCCCGGCCGGTGACGACCACATGCTGACCCGCGGTGCGCCGGCTCAGGTCGGCCAGTACCCGCTCCAGCGGCAGATAGCCGTGCTTGAGCACGATGTTCAGCTCGTCCAGCACCACCAGCCCCAGTTCCGGGTTTTGCAGCATGGCGCGGGCGGTTTCCCAGGCGGCCTCGGCGGCCTGCCTGTCGCGCTGCCGGTCCTGGGTGACCCAGGTGAAGCCTTCGCCCATGACCCGGTAATCGACTTCCTCGGGGAAGCGGCGGAAGAACGCCTCCTCGCCGGTGGAGAACGCGCCCTTGATGAACTGCACCACGCCCACTTTCATGCCGTGGCCCAGGGCGCGCGCGATCATGCCGAACGCCGAACTGCTCTTGCCCTTGCCGATGCCGGTCAGCACCAGCAGGAGGCCTTTGTCCCGGATGGCCCGGGCGACCTTCGCCGCGACGACTTCCTGCTTGCGCGCCATGCGGGCGCGATGGCGCTCGTCAGACGGCGCCACAGCCCGGTCCCTGGTGATAGATCAGCTCGGCCACCGGCGTGCCGCCGACCAGGTGCTCGCGGATGATGCGGTCGAGATTGGCCTCGGTGACGTCGTAGTACCAGACGCCGTCCGGCTGGATGCAGACGAGGGGGCCGGACTTGCAGGTGGCGAAGCAGGAAACGCGGGTGCGCTTCACGCGCAGCTCGCCCTGGTCGATGCCGGCGGCCCTGAACTTCTCGCCGAGGCTGTCGAACAGGGCCTGCGACTCGCCGTTCGTGGTGCAGCGCGGGCCGGTGCAGACCAGGAGGTGGCGCCTGTAGGCGCCCATCTTGGGCTTGATCGGGTCTTGAACGTCACTCATCGGTTTCGGCCTCCGGTTCCGGGGTTTCGGTGACAGGAATGAAGGGCTGCCCGTAGCGTTCGCGGGACTGGTGGAAATGGCCCAGGGCGGCGGCGTCGAAATCCTCGTCCGGCTTGACCAGCAGCAAGGAGAAAACCGCATCCCCGGCTTCGTCCAGGAAATAAACCCCATGCTGGCGATGCTCCCGGCTGTAGAACCAGAGCCCCGCGACTCGGGACAGATCCGCGTGCAGATGGAAGTTCTCGGTGATCAGGTTGAGCCAGTCGCCGCGGCGGCTGAAATCCTGTGCCTCGCACAGCAGTTCGGTCACCGCGCCGCCCTCGCTGCGCACCACGGCGCGCAGCCGGCCCCACTGGCGGGCGCTGTCCAGCAGGGCGTCGAGGTCCCGGCGCGCCACGGCCGTCGCCCTATGGGTTCCGGCCCCGTCGTCCGGCTGGGCCGCGCCCACGGCGGCGAGGATTTCGCCCAGGGGCGCGTCGAAATGGCGCGCCGCCTCGCGCAGGGAGCGGTCCGGATCGTCGCGCAGCCAGCGGCGCACGCAGCCGTGCCAGCCGGTCAGGCCCATGCTCAGGGAGCGTCCGGCCCGCTCGCCGTCCTTCGCGGCGCCGGTGAGGCCGTCGTATTTGTTGGCATAGCCCCGCGGCGTGATCATCAGCCCTTCGCGCACGAAGCTGCTGCCGTTGCCGATCAGCACCGTGCACAGCATGCCGATGTCGCAGTCGGCCATCGCCTCCAGCGTGGCCATCTGGATGTTCTGCCGGCGGCGGTAGGCGGACTTGACGATGGCCACCGGCGTGTCCGGCCGGCGGTGGCGCAGCAGGATGCGCTGCGCCTCGACGATCTGGCGGGTGCGGCGGCCGCTTTTCGGGTTGTACAGGGCCACCACGAAATCCCCCCGCGCCGCCGCCTCCAGCCGCCGCGCGATCACCGGCCAGGGCGTGAGCAGATCGGACAGCGAGATGGAGCAGAAGTCGTGGGTGAGCGGTGCGCCCACCAGCGCCGCGCAGGCGCTCAGCGCCGTGGCGCCGGGGATTACCTCCACCTCGATGCCGCTCGCGGGAGTCCAGCCGGCTTGCAGCAGCACCTCGAAGGTGGGGCCGGCCATGCCGTAGACCCCGATGTCGCCCGACGAGATCAGGGCCACGGTCTTGCCCTGGCAGGCCTGCTCGTAAGCTTCCACGCAGCGGTCGATTTCCTCGGTCATGCCCTTGCGGACCACTTCCTTGCCGTCCAGGAGTTCCTGCACCAGCTTGATGTAGGTGGAATAGCCGATCACCACGTCCGCCTCGGCGATCGCCTCGCGCGCCCGGTAGGTCATGTGCTCGGGGGCGCCGGGGCCGAAGCCCACCAGCAGGATTTTGCCTTCATTCATCGTTCAGCCTTGCGATGGATACCGTGGCGTTCTTGCCGTCCGCGCCCCGGTATTTGTGTTTTTCCAGCAGCAGATCACCGATCCCGCCCCGGGCGGCGAGCAGGGCCGCGGCCTCGGCCACCGCCGGCGTGCCCATGTAGCGGCGCACCGTTTCCGAGGGGTTGGGCACCGGCACGCGCGCCAGTTCCTCCGCCGTGTAGAAGCGCAGGGGCCAGCCGTGACGGGCCGCCAGTTGCAGGATCGCGTCCTCCTCGTTCTTCCTGTCGATGGTGGCGAGGCCCGCGACCGCGTCGCCGTTCAGCCCGGCCAGCGCCAGGGCCTCGTCCACCGCGGTCTGCAGGGTCTCCGGCGCCGCGCCGCGGTCGCAGCCCAGTCCCAGGATGACCCGCAATGTTGCTGAACCAAGCCCCTCTCCCCGTGGGGAGAGCGTGGCGACGGGGGCGAAGCCGGTTGGGGTGAGGGTTTCGGCGCCCAAGGCTTGCGACGAAGTGGTTGAAACATTCAGCGCTGTTGCCCTCACCCTGCCCTCTCCCAGCAGGAGAGGGTTCCATGGCTCGCCGGTATCGAGGATGAACCGCGTCATGGCGTTTCCGGCGGACGGTAGACCACCAGCCGCTCCTCCAGTTTCGTCCACAGCTCGGGCGCGATCTCGCGGCGCGTCACCCAGAGCACGGCGCGAAAGCGGTCCAGATCGACGTCCTCGAAGCGCTCGAAGCAATGGATATTGGCGGGCAGCGGCGTAGACCTCGTCCACCAGTCGCGCGAGCCCGCCTCCTGCACGAAGGCGATGGGTTCCTCGTTCACCACGTGGGCGGATACCCTCGTGATGTTGAGCTTCGGCGCTTCCACCCGCCAGCCAAGTTCCCGCCCCAGAATGTCCACCGGGATGGTCTTGCCGACGTCGGACGCCGTCGTCAGCACGGCCGTGGCGCCGAGCAGCGCGGCCAGGTGCTCGGCATAGGCGTTGGCGCCGCCCACGTGGCCGGACAGCACCGGGATCACGAACCGGGCAGCGTCGTCCACCACCAGCACGCCGGGGTCTTCGTCCTTGGACTTGAGGTGAGGCGCGATCAGGCGCACCACCGCGCCCAGGGACACGAAGAACACCAGCTGGTCGTAGCCGGCGAACAGCGCGCCGATGTGGGCGCTCAATGCGCCGGCCAGGACCCGGACGGTGTTGGGCAGGGGCGGCAGATCGGCGAACTTTTCCGTGACCACCACCTCGGCTTCCGGCAGCTTCTCCACCAGCCGCAGCAGCTTTTGGACGCCGTGCTTGGTGATGCCCACCAGGGCGATGCGGGGTGTCGTCATGCGTCTTCCCTTTTCTTGCGGCAGCCGCGCCGTAGCTCGCCGCGCGGCCGCTCCGGGTTCTTCACCAGCAGCAGGGACAGGTAGTTCACCTTCTCGCCGCGCAGGCGGGCCACGTCGCGCTCGACCCGTTCGGCGGGCGTGCCGGCCTTCTCGACGAAAGCGGCGTGCGGCAGCAGCCCGCGCCGTTCCAGCAGGTCCAGGATGTCATCCAGCAGCGGTTTCACCTTCAGCAGCACCAGGGTGTCGAAGTCGTCCAGCAGCCGCTCGATCAGTTCGATGCCATAGCCGGCGGGGACGATCGCCACGGTCTCGTCGCTGTCGGCCAGCGGCATGCCCAGCCGGGCGGCGGCGGCATTGAAGGACGGCACTCCGGCGACGGTCTGGATGTCGATGCCGGGTTCCAGCGCACTGACCGTCCGGGCCAGATGGATGAAGGTGGAATAGGTGGACACGTCCCCTTCGGCCAGGAACAGCACGTCCCGGCCTTCCCGCAGGCGCGCCAGCACGGTTTCGGCCGCGCGCAGCCAATAGCCCGCCAGGATCTCCGCATCATGGGTCATGGGGAAGACCAGCGGCGTGTGCTCCGCCGGCAACCCCAGCCCCGCTTCCAGGGCGATTTGCAGCGCGAAGCTGTCGGCGCCCTTTTTGCGGACCGGATAGCTCCAGTAGGCGTCGGTCCGTTGCAGCAGTTCGAAGGCGCGGCGGGTGATCAGGCCGGGATCGCCGGGGCCCAACGATACGCCGAAGAGGCGTCCCTGCGAGCGTGTGTGAGAAGCTACTGCGCAATCCGATTGCTGCGTTGCGCGGTGCTCGGAATCCTCATGTACCATTTGTACACTCCGGTTCCTGCGCTCCGGGCGCCTTGCACTCGGACTGCTCGTGACGCTTCCCACACGCGCTCTTGTTGATTTCACTCATTGTTCTCTCGCTGGGCGCAAACGATCCAGACCGGGTTTTCCGCCTGCAGGCGGTGCATGTCCAGGATGGGACGGCTGCGCGCCGCCTGCAACTGGGTGACATCCCAGCTTGCCCCGGACGCCTTCAGGGCATCCGCCGCCGCCGCCAGGTTTTCCAGGGTGGCGAAGTTCATCACCAGCCAGCCGCCGGTGCGCAGCCGTCGCAGGCAGATCTGGATCAGCTCGCGCAGTTCGCCGCCGGAGCCGCCGATGAAGACGCCATGCGGATCGGGCCAGCCGTCCAGTTCCCGGGGAGCCTTGGCCTGGACCAGCGTGTAGTTGCTGACGCGGAGGCTCTCGCGGTTGCTCAGGGCGATGGCGAAGTCCTCCGCATTCTTCTCGATGGCGTAGACGTGGCCCAGGGGGCACAGGCGCGCCGCTTCCAGGCCGACCGCGCCGGAGCCCGCGCCGATGTCCCAGACGATGCTGTCCGGGCGTAGCGCCAGCCGGGCCAGGGACACGGCGCGCACCTCGCGCTTGGTGATGAGGCCCTTGTCCGGAGCGCGCTGCCGGAAACGGGTGTCGGGGAGGCCGAACAGCGCCTCCCGCTCGCAGGGCCGGCGGCGCAGCAGCACCACGTTGGGATCGGCGAAGCATTGGCCGGCGGCCTCGGCGATGCCCAGCCAGCCATGTATACGCTCGTCCGCCTGCAACAGCCGTTCCGCGATGGCCATCTCGAATTCCTCGTCCAGCCCTTCGGCCCGCAACATGCGGGCGATGCGGTCCGGGCCGTTTTCCGGACTGGTGAAGACGCCCATGAGATCGGCCTGCCGCAGCTTTTGCAGCAGCCCGTACAGGCCGTGCCCGGGGCCGGCGCCCGGTGTCCACTCGCCGGCATCGCGGCTGTGCACCGAGCCGATGGCCAGGTCCTGCCAGGGCAGCCCCAGCCGGGCGCAGGCGAGCTGGATCGTGGAGACGTTGGGGAGGATCTCCAAAGCCTCGCAGCCGAGCTTGTTGCACAGATAGGCGGCGATGCCGTGGCACAGCGGATCGCCGGTGGCCAGCACTGCGACCCGCTTTCCATTCCGGCGCGCCTCGGCGATCCAGTCCGGCACTTGCGCAAGGCGACCGCCCAGATCGCGGCATTCGGCGCCCTCGGCCAGGTGAGCTTCGAACAGGGCGAGGGTGCGTTCGGCGCCGATCACCAGATCGGCGGCGCGAAGGCTCGCCAGCGCCTGCGGCGTCAGTCCCTCGGCGCCGTTGTCCAGTGCGCCGATGATGCGGCAGGGTTCAGTCATGAGGAAGAAAAATCCATGTTAATTCCCTTCACCCTAATCCTCTCCCCGAGGGAGAGGCGATGATAAACGAAGTCCCGGAGAATCCTCCTCTGCCACTTCCGCCAGCTTGTTGGCCTCGAAATCGCACATCAGAATCCGCAGGGTGAATCGATCGGGGTAGCGTTCGCGCAGGGTGCGGATCGCCCGCCGCCCCAGTGCTTCGTAGAAGGCCGTGATCAGGCCCAGATCTTCCATGCGCTCGCTGGCGTAGCGGGCCATGGCGGAGCTCCGGATGTCCGCGCAGACTTCGGCGGGCGCGCCGACCTCGGCGGCGATGTCCGCCAGCAGGTCGGTGTCCACCGCGTTGCGGTTGGCGTGGGTGATGGTTTCGCCCTGGGCGATCTTGGTCAGCTTGCCCACCATGCCGCCGATCACCACATGGCGGAGGCCGCACCGCACGACGGTGTCCAGGGCGTACTTGAGGAAATCCCCCATCTGCACGAAGCAGACCGGCGGCAGTTGCGGCAGTTCGTTCATCACGAAGCGTTCGGTGCGCCCCCCCGTGGTGAGCACCACGACGTCCTGGCCCTGGTTGGCGGCGACCTCGATGGCCTGGATGACGCTGGCACGGAATGCCGCGGTGGAGTAAGGGTGGACGATGCCGGTGGTGCCCAGGATGGAGATGCCGCCGACGATGCCGAGGCGATAGTTCAGCGTGCGTTTCGCGATCTCCTCGCCGCCGGGCACGGAGATGACGACCTCCAGCCCGGCCCGCTCCAGCAGGTCCCCCGCCGCCTCGCGCACGTTGGCCTCGATGTTGCGGCGCGGCACCGGGTTGATGGCGGGTCCGCCGACCTCGAGGCCCAGACCTTGCCGGGTGATGGTGCCCACGCCCTCTCCGCCCTTCAGGACCACGGCGCCCACCGCCTCCGGAAGCAGGGCCACGTCGGCGGTGAGCCGCGCCTTGTCGGTCACGTCGGGGTCGTCGCCGGCGTCCTTGATCACCACGGCGTGGGCCGTCGCGCCCTCACAGCGGCCGTCGGTGACGGCGAACACGACGCGCTGGCCGTTGGGCAGCTCGCACTCCACCTGATCCGGCACCCTGCCCCGCACCAGCCCCAGGGTCGCCGCCCGCGCCGCGGCGGCAGAGCAGGCGCCGGTGGTATAGCCCGTGCGTGTGCCCTTGGGTTTCTTTTCCATCCGCCGGTCAGCTTGCCGCCTCGGCCAGGGCCAGCAACGCGTGGAGGGCCGCCACCACCAGGGTGGAACCGCCCTTGCGGCCCTCGGTGACGATCCAGGGCACCGAATCCAGCGCCGCGGTCTCGGCCTTGGACTCCGCCGCCGCGACGAAGCCCACCGGCATGCCGACGATCAGCGCCGGCCGGAGTCCCTCCTCGCGGATCGTGCGCACCACTTCCAGCAGGGCGGTGGGGGCGTTGCCGATGGCGACGATGCCGCCGTCCAGGAGGCCCGCCGACCGGGCCTTGCGCATGGCCTGCACGGCCCGCGTGGTGTTTTCCGCCCTGGCGCCGGCGATCACGTCCGGATCGGCGATGAACTGATGGACGCTCATGCCGAAATGGTCCAGGCGCGGTCTGGACAGCCCGACGCAGATCATCTCGACATCGGCGACGATGGGAGCGCCGCTGCGGATCGCCCGAATGCCCGCCGCGATGGCTTCCGGATGGAAGCGGGTCAGGCCGTTGAACTCGAAATCGGCGGTGGCGTGGATCATGCGCCGCACCACCTGCCATTGCTCGGGGCCGTAGGCATGGGCGCCGGCCTCGGCATCGACGATGGCGAAGGAATCGTGCTCGATGCGGCGCCCTGCTTCGGTGAGCTGTTCGGTGACGCTGTCGTTGCTCATGCTGCGTGATGATCGTGATGATGATGGCCGCCGCCGTGTTCGGCGGCGAATTCGCGGTACTTGCAGCCGTCGCATTCCATCATGGCCCGGGCTGCTCCGGTGGCCTCGGCGAGGCGCTGTTCCAGCAGGGCGTAGACTTCCTCCTCGAAGCCGAAATAATCGCCCAGCGCGAAATGGACGCGCGGATACTGCTGCTGCAACCGCGCCGCCTGGCGCTTGATGCGCTCGATGAGGATGCCGGTGAACAGGTAGTAGGGCAGGATCACGATCTGCCCCATGTCCAGCCGGACCTGCCGCTGTACGACCGATTCCAGCCGGGGATGGGTGATGCCGGTGAAGGCGATGTCCACCAGCGGGTGTTCCCCTTCCTCGAACAGCCAGCGCGCCATGCGCGCCACCTCGCCGTTCGCCACCCGGTCGGACGAACCGCGCCCCAAAAGCACGATGCCGGTGTTGCGGGGGTCCGGCATGTCCAGCCGGCTCATCGCCTTGCGCAGGTTGCGCTTGAGGATGGCGAGGATTTCCTCGCAGGCGCCGAGATGGCGGGCGTAGACGAATTCGACCTGCGGGTGGCGCAGGCGGGCGTGCTCGATGGCTTCGGGTATCTCCATCTTCACGTGGCCCGCGGCGTTGAGGATCAGCGGCGCCACGAGCACCCGGCCGCCGTGGCGGGCGGCGCGGTCCAGTCCCTCGTCCAGCAGCACGTCGGCGAATTCGATGAAGCAGACCTCGATGCGCCACCCGGGACGGCGCTCCCGCCACTTTTCGGCGAATTGCTCGATCTCCCGGTTGCCGGCGCTCTCCCGTGAGCCGTGTCCGACCAGTAAAACGGTATCCCGTGGATTCATGCGGTTCTGTCCGCCTTGCGGAAACGATGGGAAAAACCGGCGTCGTAGAGCCTGGAGCGCCGGATGTCCGGCCAGTGGCGCGCGCCGAGGGCGGGGCTCACGATGATCATGGCCTGGCTGGCGATGCGCTCGGCCTTGCAGCGCTCGCGGATGTCCGCCAGCGTGCCGCGCACGATCCTTTCCTCGCCCGGCCAGCTCGCCTTGTGGACCACCAGCACCGGCGCCTCGTCGGACCAGCCGGCATCGAGCAGGGCCTCCCGCACCTCGCGCAGCAGGGTGATCGAAAGGAACAGGCACAGGGTGCAACGGTGGCGGGCCAGCTCCCGCAGGGATTCGCCCTCGGGCATGGGGGTGCGTCCCTCGACGCGGGTGAGGATCACCGTCTGGGTGACTTCCGGCAGCGTCAGGCTTTCCACCGCCGCCGCGGCCGAGGCCATGGCCGAGGAGACGCCGGGCACCACGCCCACCTCGATGCCGGCCTCGTCCAGCGGGCGCACCATTTCGGTCAGCGCGCCGTAGAGCGAGGGATCGCCGGTTTGCAGGCGCACCACCACGGGGTGGCGCCGCGCCTCCCGGATCAGCCATCCGGCGATCTGCTCCAGCGTCATGTCCCTGGAATCCTCCACCACGCAGCCGGGTCTGGCCCAAGCCAAGGCGGCTTCCGACACCAGGGAACCGGCGTAGAGGATGGCTCCGGCGGATTCGACGAGCCGGCGCCCCTTGACCGTGATGAGGTCGGGATCGCCTGGCCCGGCGCCGACGAACCAGACTTTGCCACCTGCCAAGGTTTCCATGCTCACGGGAACCGGGGGAGTCATTCCGCTGGGCAGAAGCGCCGGAAGGCGACGGCGGAAACACCCCCCAGCATCCCCCAGAACATGGCATTGCTCAAAAGGGTCGCCAGCCTGAACTGGCCACGGAGCGTCTCCGGCGCGAGCCCCCCGCTCACCGGCGGATGAGGCGCGCCGACCAGGTGCGGCAAGGCCAGCAGCAGCACCCCCAGTAGCCGCAGCACACGACGCTCCTGGAGACCAAGCAAAGCCAGGCCGCCCGTGGTACAAAGGGCCGTTGCCAGCCACCAGGACTGCCGAGCGCCGAGTTCGGCGGCGAAATCGCCCGGCAATTCCGGCGGCAGCCCCAAGCCGGGGGCGGCGAAGAACACCACGAAACCGGCAAGCCCCCAGGCCAGGCCTTGCGTCATGCCCTTGGGCCGGCGCCACGCATACAACCCCGTCATCATCAGGCCATAGCCGATGCCCAGGAGACAATTCCCGGCGGCCGTGGCGAGCAAACGCGGCCAACCGGTTTCCGGCCGCCAGGCGTCGAGCGCTCCGTCAGGCGTTTCCGCCGGCGCCGGCATGCCGGCCGCGGCCGCCTCCTCGTAAACCTCCGCCTCGAGAATCAGAGGAGTCACCCAGAAGGCTTGCGCCAGGGTCAACACGGAGGCCGCCGACAGCCCCGCCAGCACGGCGGAAAAAGCCAAGGCGCGGAACATTCCGGTCAGTGGCAAGGAAAACCGGCGGAATGCCGGGTGTCGTGCGTCGCATCGTGCACGGCTGGCAAGGGTGAAAAACCGACCATGAGCACCAGCAGACCACCGAGCGCGAAGGCGGCGATCGCGGCGGCTCTGGCCCCGACATGGGCCGGCAAGGAATGAGATGATGTCTGTGCGTTCATGGAGGTTGACTTTCCGTCAATTCAAAGACGATTCGGACCCAACCGCTGGACGTGAACGCGCGCCGTTGGCAGCACCTGGGGTGCGGTGCCATGGAGCCGCGCCCGCCCGCCGCGGGTCAGCACCACTGCCACGGGCCGGTCTCCGGACTTGCGAGCGACACGGGCCGTGCCGGTCCATCGCCTTCCCGCAAGGGCCAACCCTCGCAGTGGCGTCGTGATGGGGTTTGACTCGCTTACCGTTGCGGGGGCAGCGCCGGCCTTGCCGGAGGCTCCCCTCCGCCGCACCGGCTTCCCGTTTAACCCGGACGCGGCGAATGCCGGCCGAGCACCCGAAAGCAGAGCGCACACTCTAAGAGATTTGTCCCATCCCGTCAAAATCCGCAGCTACCGCAGCCCACGAAGCGCAACCCCGGCTATGCAAGACCCGAGCGAATGGCGAAAATCCGTGCTTCCGGTTTGAAACAGCCTTTCGCGTCACCTTGCCCCAGCGAACGCATCCGACAAATGCCCTACTTGCTTTCCATGGGCCGGGGGGAATCCCACGGACACCACGGAGAAATCCTGCAGGGTGCGATCCCTTCGGCGGTCGGCACCCCGAGACCCATCCTGGTCACGCTGCCCTGCCTGCACTACCGGGTCACCGTCTGCTTTTTTCCGGCCGCCGGAAACCGGTTGCAAACGATTCCCGCTGCCCGTCCCAAGGCGGCACGAGCGGCGTTGCTGACACTGTCCTGCCTTGGAGTCTCCGGTGTTGGCGGTCTGCTGTTCCTGAACGGCAACATCCCCCCCGGTCAGGGACTCGGCTCTTCCAGTGCCGACGTCACGGCGACGATTCGGGCAGTCGCCGATGCCTGCGGACAGACCTTGGCGCCTGAACGGATCGCGCGCCTGGCCGTCGCAGCCGAGACGGCCTCGGACCCGCTGATGTTCGACGGCCCCGCCCTGGTTTTCGCGCAGCGCGAGGGGTTCGTCGTGGAACGATTCGACAACCCGCTGCCTCCCATGGAACTGCTGAGCGTCCAGGATCCCGCCAACGGCAGCGGAGTCGATACACTGAGCGGTACCCCGCGCCGTTACGAACGGCGGGAAATGGCCCGGTGCCAAGCTCTGCTGGAGACATTGCGGGCCGGCATTGCAAGGGGCGATGCCGGCCTGGTGGGGGCCGTGGCGACGGCCAGCGCACGCCTCAACCAGCGGTTCGTCCGGAAACCCCGCCTCGATGAGCTCGAAGCCGTCGGCAGACATCATGGCGCACTCGGTGTCCAGGTGGCCCACAGCGGCACGGTCATGGGCCTGTTGTTCCGGCCGGGAGACCGGGATGCGATCGGGGCGGCGAGACGGCAGCTGGCCGCGCGAGGATGGAAGTCCGGCCTCCCCGATCTCCCGACCTCTGCGCCAGCCATCGCGCAGGATGTCGAGGACAGCGCCAGTAACGCGAGCCGCTGACATGTCCCACCGTCTCCCCCAGGGTGCAACACTGATGATTCAGGGCACGACGTCCGATGCCGGCAAGAGCACGCTGGTGACCGGTTTGTGCCGGGCCCTGCATCGCCGCGGTTTCCGCGTCGCGCCCTTCAAGCCACAGAACATGGCGCTCAACAGCGCCGTCACGCCGCAAGGAGGGGAGATAGGGCGGGCCCAGGCAGTCCAGGCGCAGGCCTGCGGGCTGCCGCCACACACCGACATGAATCCGGTCCTGCTCAAACCGTACGCCGATCAAGGCTCGCAGGTGATCATCCAGGGCCATGCCGTGGGCAACATGGATGCCCGCCGTTACCATGAATTCAAGCCCAAGGCTCTTTCCGCGGTGCTGGAATCCTATGCCCGGCTCGCCCACCAATTTCAGGCGGTCATCGTCGAAGGTGCAGGCAGCCCGGCGGAAATCAACCTGCGGACGGGCGACATCGCCAACATGGGCTTCGCCGAGGCGGTGGACTGCCCGGTGCTTCTCGTCGCCGACATCGATCGCGGCGGTGTGTTCGCCCACCTCGTCGGTACGCTCGAGCTCCTTTCGGCCAGCGAACGCGAACGCACCCGAGGCTTCGTCATCAACCGGTTCCGCGGCGACATGGACCTGTTGCGGCCGGGCATCGAGTGGCTGCAACGGCGCACCGGCAAGCCGGTGGTGGGGGTTCTGCCCCACCTGGACGGCCTCTACCTCGATGCGGAAGACGCCGTGGTGACGAAGTCGCGGCCCGCCGCGCCCGGCCAGGACACACGCTTGAAGGTCATTGCCCCGAGACTGCCCCGTATCAGCAACCACACAGACTTCGACGCCTTGCGCTTGCATCCGCAGGTCGATTTCCGCTTCATCGGTACGGGCGCGTCCCCCCCGCCCGCCGATCTCATCATCCTTCCCGGAAGCAAGAGCGTCCGCGCGGATCTCGCCTGGCTGCGCGAGGGAGGGTGGGAAGGCGCCATCCGGCGGCATCTGCGCTATGGCGGGAAACTGCTGGGCCTGTGCGGAGGGTTCCAGATGCTGGGCCAGGCAATCCACGATCCCGCGGGACTCGAAGGTCCGCCCGGCTCCAGCCCCGGCCTGGGACTCCTGGATTTCGAAACGACGCTCGAAGTGGAAAAGCAGCTGCGGACCGTCTCCGGCATCTTGGTCTTGGAGGGCGCCACGGTCAGCGGCTACGAAATCCATGCCGGCGTCAGTAGTGGCCCGGCCCTGGAGCGGCCCGCCTGTCGGCTGGAACGAGGCGCCGAGGGGGCTCTGTCCGACGACGGCCAGATCCTGGGCACCTATGTGCACGGCCTGTTCGACGAACCCGAGGCCCTCACCGCCCTGCTCCGCTGGGCCGGCCTGCCGCAACCTCGGGTGTTCGACGTGAGTTTGGAACGCGAACGCGGGATCGAGCGGGTCGCCGCCGCCGTCGAAGCCGAACTGAACATGGAACTGATCATGGACCTGCTGTCGGGCAGCGGCCGCGGAGAGGGCCACGCGCCCGCCGCCAGGGGTTGATCCCCGCCTCATGACCGGCAGACGAACGCCCGCCGGTCAGCCGTGACCCGAAAGGCATGGAGCGGTTCCGAAAGCCGCAATGTTCCTGCGGTGGCGAAGCCAGGCGAGAGCGAATCTTCCCGGCCCGCCATCGTCGCATGCTGCGGCGCCGGTTACGGCGCGCTAGAATGATCCGGTATGTGCCCGTGAGCCTGTTCAGTCGGCGGGCCGCGCTTGCCGGGCGGTAGACGGCGGAATGGAGCCGCCGGCGCCCCCTGGCCGTATCGTGTTCAAGCAGTCCGCGCCCCGGCGGATTTTCCAAAAATATAGAGCGGCTTTGAGTATCTCATGATCCCCGCCCGCGGCGAGTGCCTCTTCCTGCCCCTGGGCGGAACCGGCGAAATCGGCATGAACCTGACGCTGTACGGCCATGACGGCGCCTGGATCGCGGTGGACATGGGCATCACCTTCGGCGGCGACGATTTCCCGGACCATGCCGTGATGATGCCCGACCCGGCGTTCATCGCGGCCCGCCGCGAACGTCTCGCAGGCATCGTCCTGACCCACGGCCATGAAGACCACGTGGGTGCCCTGCCCTACCTCTGGAAACGGCTGCGCTGTCCGGTCTATGCGACTCCCTTCACTGCGGCGTTGGCGCGAACCAAGCTCGCGCGCGCCGGAATCGACGACGCGCCGCTCGTCGAAGTCTCCCCCGGAGAACGGTTCCGGATCGGACCGTTCGCGGTCGAATACATCGTCATGACGCATTCCATCCCGGAACCCAATACGCTGCTGATCGGCACACCCGTCGGCGCCGTCCTGCATACCGGCGACTGGAAACTGGACGACCGCCCCGTGGTGGGACGCGGCTACGACCACTCCCGGCTTTCCGCCCTTCGGCGCGAACCGTTGTTGGCAATGGTCTGCGATTCCACCAACGCCATGGTCCCCGGCCGCACCGGCTTCGAGGGCGACTTGTACGAACCGCTGCTGGCGTTGGGAGCGGAGGCGGCGGGACGCATCGTCGTGACGGCCTTCGCCAGCAACATCGCGCGCCTCGTCACCCTGGCGCGGGTCGCCCGGACCTTGGGCCGGCGCTTCGGCGTGGCAGGCCCGGCGATGGAACACATGGTGGCCGTCGCCCGCGCTACCGGCCACTGGCCGGACGATCTGCCCGAACTCGTGGAAGCCCGCCACATCGGGCATCTGCCCCGCAGCGAGGTCTTCGCTGCCTGCACCGGCAGCCAGGGCGAACCCCGGTCGGCATTGGCACGGCTCGCCCAGGACCTGCATCGCGACCTGTCGCTGGACGCCGGCGATACCGTCGTCTTCTCGTCACGGGTGATACCCGGCAACGAGCACGCGGTTGCACGGATTCATCAGCGCCTGCGTGAAACCGGTGTCCACCTGGTGACCGACGCCGACGCGAGGGTGCATGTATCCGGCCATCCCGCCCAAGAAGACCTGCGCCAGCTCTATGAGTGGGTCCAGCCGCCGGCCGTGATTCCGGTGCACGGGACGCCGAGGCATCTCGCCGCCAATGCGGAACTGGCCGCCGCCTGCCACGTTCCGCATGCCTGCGTCGTCCAGAACGGCGACATCTGCCGCTTGAGCCGGGCGGGCATACAGAAACTCGACGGGATCGAAACCGGGCGGCTCTTCGTCCAGCCCGACGGCCGGCTGGCTCCGGTGCCCAAGGACATCCTGCGGGAGATGCGCACAAAGGTGCACTGATCAGCCAGGTGCCGGACACAGGGGGCGGAGGCGCCGGCGATGAGGCTGGAAGGCTTTGCATGACCGCGGACCTGGTTGCGTTGGATCAGGAACGTCACGGACGCCGTCCCTGTCGTCAAGGACTGCGGCGTGTACCTCCCTGCCGCCGTATGCCAGGCGCCCTATGTTCCCGGGCTCGACCAGCGTTCCGACCGGAAGACTCTGGCGATCGCCGCGGCGCGGGCCTCCTGCAACTCCTCCGCGCCCGGGGAGCCGTGGGTCTGCTCGACACCGGCGCAGGCACTCAAAGCGGTGCGCAGCAGAGCAGCCTTGGGATATTCTCCGGCGGCATGTCCTCGGTAGGCGCGGTAGTCGCAGGCGCAGAGCATCAGCAGTTGGCCGAAGCGATCCGGACGGTCGAACGCCCCGACCCGCTCCAGCATTGCGGCGATGGGCCCCGCACGCACTTCCGTGACCCGGTGCACCCGCTCGCATTCGCTCAGTGCCAACAACGCGAGTTCACGGCACGCTTCAGGCACGCCGAAACGTTGGCACAGCGCATCGATGCGCGGGCGTCCCCGCTCGACGTGGCGGTAGTGAACCGGCAGGTGCTCGGGCGGTGAGTCCGACTTGCCGACGTGCATCACCAGCGCGGCGAACCGGACCGGCAGCGGCGCGTTGCAGCGGGCCGCTTCGTCCAGGACGCGCAGCAGGTGTTGGCCGATATCGACCTGGGGCGGATCGTCCGCTATCTGCGGGACGCCGAACAGGGCCGCCACCTCCGGCAACACCCGCCCCAACGCGCCACAGCCGGAAAGCGCGACCAACATGTTCGAAGGTCTTTGCCCCATCAGGCCACGGGCCAGCTCACGCCATGCTGCGGCTGAAAGTTCATCGTCAATCCGGCCGGCCGGCATCCGCTCGAACATGAGATCCAGCGTGGCGTCGTCCGGCGGCCCGTCCGAGCCCGCCGACAATGCCGCCAGCCGCAGGACGCCGAGTAGCGGATCGGTTTCCACGAGATCCGCGGGCAGGAAAGTATTTTCGGAAGCCATAGCGGGTGGGTGTGTATCGCCAATGGCGTCAGCGTGAAGCCAAGACCGGCGGGCGTCAACCGAAAAAGGCTCCGGTTCGGTAAACTCACTGCAACTTCGTGGACAATTCCACCACCGCCGGCTCAGAGGGGGACTCAAAGTGGATACAGATCTTGCAAATCCGGCTCGAACCGTCCCTTACGCGAAGACGGCCCTCGCAGTGCTTCTGGCCGTCCTGGACGGACTGACGCCGGTCTTCTCCGGCGTTCCGGCACGAAACGATCCCCCGGCGGGGCTTCCTCGAGTGCCGCCGGCTTTGTCACTCCCGGAGGTCGTCAAAGGCGCGGTTGGTCCCTTCCCCGCCCATTCCGACGGCTACGGCAATCCCGGCGCCAGCGGCCTGGGGTATATCGCATTGATCACTCTGCACACCGGCCAGACACGAAGAGAACTGGCCATAACCGGACAAACCGGGGAAGGTCTGGACGGAACCTTGGCTTTCGATCGCGCGGAAGCGAACGGGGCTTACCTGGGACAAATCAACCTCATCGTGGCCTCGTCCTTCGTCGGCGTCAATGGAGCCATCTGGGGATATGACGTTGCCAAGGCAGCGGAGATCGGCGAACGCAAACTGTTCGAGATTGGGGAGTCCAAGACGGGCGGCACCCCTGTCTACCCCGCCGATCCGCTTCTGGACGCGGCAGCGCGTCTCCTGGGCACCCGCGATGCCCCGCGTTTTCCTTTGCTCCCCGGTGCTCAGGTCATCGCCGCCCACAAGGAGATCACGGCACCGGGCCCGGCAACGGTCTGGTGCGGCGTCGCCATAGCCATCGCCGCGCATCGCGCTACCGACGCAAGCGCGATCATGGAGCTGTGCGGCAAACATCGAGGCCGATCCGGCCGAAACCCGCCAGGGGAACACTACTTTCGCCTGATACGCCGGAATCTCGCAAAGAGCGTGCTGCGCGTCGGAGCGAATCAGGGCGTGAGGTACCGGGAAATTTTCGTGGTGGTGAAACATGAGTTCGTCCCCCCGGGCTCCATCGGTCACGCCATGGCCACAGCTCCTTACATCGTTCTCGCGAACAACGCGGTTCCGCCTGGAGGCCCCGAAAAACTCCTGGAAATGGGCATTTACGATTGGGAGCGGACGGTTCAAGAGCGCCCGTGAACGGAGCGTCCAGAGGCCGGTTTTCACCGGCCGGCCGCCACCCTTGAAGCTCGGAAACCCGCTGGCGGCTCACCGGCGGCTTCCTTGCCGTACATTCACGACGTCAACCCTCATGTTCGAAGGGCATAGGCACCACGAGGACAGCGTCGGTCACCGCGGCGATCCCGGTCCCGGCGACGTGCAGAGGATGCCCCATGAACGCGGTGATGCCGAAGTTTCGGTCCGTACCGTCCGCTCTGGACACCACCGGCTTCGACAAGCCGGAATTTCCGATCGAGCCGGACCTTCTCCTGATCGCCATACGGGCGACATCATCCCGTAAATCTTTCCCTACACACTGAAGCCCGCCACGTTCGGACCAGACCAAAAACGGGCTACGGCGTGACACCCCCCCTGGTTCACGCCGGCGTGGCAATCTTGCCGGGATGGGCGGGAATTTCCAGAGTCCCGCAGTGGCTTCGTGCGACTGCGGGCTTCTTTTGGCGGTTCTGGATTCCTACTGCTGTGGCTGCGCTTGCTGCTGTTGCATCTGCTTTGCGCGTAACGCTCCGCCCAGCAACATCGCGGCTCCCCGTCGCTTCTCCGTCTGCTGGATATTTTCCTGGACGTCATCGTATGCCCGTGCCCGCTGACCATGGACCTGCGACCCCGTCAGCTGACGCTGATAAGTCTTTTCCGCCGAATATTGTTGACGGCTTTGCTGGTTCGCATTCCGGTTCTGTTGCGCAGACTCCTGCATGCCTTGGAGGTTCTGCTGTCGGGATTGCTGCATCTGCTCCGCGCTCTGCTGGCGTTCCTGTTGCGCCGCCCGTGAGGACTGCTGCACTGCACCCCCAAACCCCCGAGCGTGAACCACAATGCCAAACAGCACGCCGGCCAAACCCAAAATCGCGCCCGAATATCTGTGATTCATGATTCCTCCTGCGTCTGTGGATGGCATAGGAAATGGGCTTTTCACCATTGGCGACCGGCCCGCATGGATTCTATCAACAGGTGGCGCGGCCGGGAGCAGCTCCGGGTTCGTCGACCGCCAGACCCCGGAACGTCCGACGTTCTGGACCCGGGGACCTTCGCCCGTTCAAGAACTCGTTTTCCGTTTCGAGCAGGACAGAAGCTCGACGGCAACGCCGGGCCGACACCGGTCACCCGGAGATCACGACATTGGCCAACATGGAAATGGAAGGAGGATGTCGGCCAAAAAGCCCGGAACGCATCCGTCATGGACGGGCGGCCTCGGCACTTCAGCCCGGTGAAGTCATGGCGTCCCCAGGGGGATTCGAACCCCCGTCGCCGCCGTGAGAGGGCGGTGTCCTGGGCCTCTAGACGATGGGGACAGATCGAAAACCGGCAGTCCCGGAAGCTTCCGGATACCGCTCAACCGTCTTGGAAGAGGGGCACATGATACTACATGACTGCGCACATCTCCAGATGCCCTCACTTGACGGCCACTATGCCGACGAAGTTGTACCACTTGAAGAACACGTCGACGTAGCGGAAGCCGGCCGATTCGAGCATCTCGAGGTTCTCCGCCAGCTTGTACGGTACCAGGACGTTTTCCAGGGCTTCGCGCTTCTGGGCAATCTCCAGTTCGGTGTAGCCGTTGCGCTTCTTGAATTCGTAGTAGTACTTGATGAAGGAGCGATTGAAGAGGGAGCTCTCGCCGAGCACTTTCTCCACCAGAACCAGCGCGCCATTTTCCTCCAGCCCGTCGTGGATGGCCCTGACCAGCCTGTCGCGGTAGAGCGGGCGGACGAACTGCAAGGTCAGTATCATCAAGGCCAGCGAGGCGTTCTCCATGACGACCCCCTGATTCAGGTCGGCACGGGTCAGCTCGACGGCGTTGGCGAAGGCGTGCCCTGCCATCTTGGCGCGGCATTTCGCCAGCATTTCCTGGGAGTTGTCGACCCCCACCAGTGTCAGTCCACGCGGCCCGATAGCCTGGTCCAGGCCGATCAAGGTGGTGCCCGTGGAGCAGCCGAAATCGTAGATGCGGGTGTGCGGCATGGCGAAGTCGCCGGCCATTTCGGCGATCATGCGCTGCAGTTCGGCATAGAAGGGCACCGAGCGCTCCAACATGTCATCGAACACGGTCGCAACGCTCTCACCGAATCCGAAGTCGTCGAGGAATGACTGTGACTGTCTGTAAATTTCGTCTCTGGACATCGAGTTATGAATTTCGACGATGGATACGAGCGCCGCAAGGGGCGCTCGATTGAGCCGGTCTTGGAGCTGGGTTATGATTTCCGTACAACTTCCTATAACCAAACAACCAACAAATCCTCTGGAAATCTTCGCCTTCATCAAACGGCTGATCGGTGCGTTGCGTCCCGCCGCTGCGGCAGCGCCGGATCCCGTTTCCGCCGGTCCGCGGATTTATTCCCGCTCCGAACATTCGATCTCGCGCGCGCTGATCAGCGACAATGCGCTGAAGGTGCTCTATCGACTGCGTAAAGCGGGTTATCAGGCCTACCTGGTCGGCGGCTGCGTGCGGGACCTGCTGCTGGGGCGGGAACCGAAAGATTTCGACGTGGTCACCGATGCCCACCCCGAGGAAATCAAAGCCGTTTTCCGGAACTGCAGGTTGATCGGCCGCCGCTTCCGCCTCGCCCATGTACACTTCGGCGAGGAGATCATCGAGGTCGCCACCTTCCGCGCATTGACCCGCGAGCCGCACGACGAGCATGTTACCGAAGGCGGACGCATTCTGCGCGACAACGTCTACGGCACCATCGAGGAAGACGCCTTCCGGCGCGATTTCACGGTCAATGCGCTGTATTACAACATCAGCGACTTCTCGGTCATCGATTACGTGGGAGGAATGGACGACCACCGCAACGCGTCGCTGCGACTCATCGGTGATCCCGAACAGCGTTACCGGGAAGACCCGGTGCGGATGCTGCGGGCGATCCGGTTTGCGGTGAAGCTCGGCTTCACCTTGCATCCGAGCTGCGCCGAACCGATTCACCGCCTGGCCGACCTGCTGCGGGACATTCCGGCGGCCCGCCTCTACGACGAGATCGTCAAGTTGTTCCTGGCAGGTTACGCGGTACAGACCTTCGAACAGCTTCGCCATTTCCGGCTGTTCGGTTCGCTTTTCCCTGAAACGGAAAACTGCCTGGCCCGCGAAAATGGCGGGTTCCCGTTGATTTTCCTGGCCAAGGCGCTGGAACGCACCGACCAGCGCGTGCAGGAAGACAAAGCCGTCGCACCCTATTTCCTGTTCTCCGCCTTGCTGTGGGAGCCGGTCCGCAGCCGGGCCGAAGCCCGGATCGCCGAGGGCGAGAACCCCATCGTGGCTTATCAGGAGGCCGCATCGAAGGTCATCTCCCGCCAGATCCGACACACCGCCTTCCCGAAGACGATCGGGCTCCCGATGCGGGAAATCTGGCTGCTGCAGTCCCGTTTCGACAAGACGCAAGGGGGGCGTCCCTTCCGCCTCCTGAGCCATCCGCGTTTCCGTGCCGCCTATGATTTCCTCGTCCTGCGGGCGGAGACCGGCGAAGCCGAACCGGAGCTGGCGGAATGGTGGACTCGGTTCCAGTCTGCCGATGAAGCCGAGCAGAAGGCCATGACCCGCACCGGCCGCAGGTCCGGCGGAAAATCCAGGCCCCGGAAACGGCGCGGACGCCCTCCGGTAGCGGCGGCCTGATCCTTTCCCGGAATGAGCGGCGAAAGCAAGGCCTACATCGGTCTCGGCGGCAATCTCGGCAATGCGGCCGAAACCGTGCGGACAGCCCGGCGGGCCATCGGTGCCGTCCCCGGCGTGCGGGAACTCGCCTTTTCCAGCCTTTACCGCAGTGCTCCGATGGGGCCGAGCGGCCAGCCGGATTACGTCAATGCCGTCATGGCCGTCGCCACCTCCCTGGCACCGCAGGCGCTGCTCCACGCCCTGCAACGGATCGAGCGGATCCACGGCCGGGTACGGACCGGCGAACGCTGGGGGCCCCGGACACTCGACCTCGACCTGCTGCTCTACGACGATCTCGTACTCGACACGGAGACCCTGAGGCTGCCGCATCCTGGCATCGCCGAACGGGAATTTGTGCTGTATCCGCTGGCGGAAATCGCGCCCGACCTCGACATTCCCGACCGGGGCCCCTTGCGAGAACTGGTCCGGAACTGCCCCTTGCGGGGCCTTTCGGTCATCGCCCATGACTGATCCGGTGACTCTGCCCGACCTGCTCGCCATGAAGCGGCGCGGCGAAAAAATCGCCTGCCTCACTGCCTACGACGCATCGTCCGCAGCCTTGCAGGACGAAGCCGGCATCGAGGTCATCCTGGTGGGCGATTCGCTCGGCAACGTCATCCAGGGCCAGCCCACCACCTTGAGTGTCACGCTCGACCACATGGTGTACCACACCGCCTGCGTGCAGCGAGCCGCGCGCCGTGCACTGGTACTGGCCGACCTCCCTTTCCTGAGCTATTGCACTCCGGAACAGGCGGTCCGCAGCGCCGCCCGGCTGATCCGCGACGGCGGGGCGCAGGTGGTCAAGTTGGAAGGCGGGCGGGAACGGCTCGACGTGGTCCGGTTCCTGACGGAACAGAATGTCCCGGTATGCGGCCATCTGGGCCTGCAGCCGCAAGCCATCCACCGGCTGGGCCGTTACGCGCTGCAGGGTCGCGACGCCGAATCGGCATGCCGCATGGTCGAAGATGCCCGCCAGTTGGCCGAGGCCGGCGCAATGCTCCTGGTGCTCGAATGCATCCCCTGGGAGCTGGCGCAGGAAATCACCGGCGCGGTCGACATCCCCACCATTGGCATCGGCGCCGGGCGGCATTGCGACGGCCAGGTCTTGGTCTGGCAGGACATGCTGGGCATGAGCGCACGACTCCCGCGTTTCTGCAAAGACTTCCTCGCCGGCAATGCAGGGGTTCGTGAGGCCGTCTCGGCCTACGTGCGCGAGGTCAAGGCCGGCATCTTCCCGGGCGACAGGCACAGTTTCGGCCGCGACGGTCCATGAAAATCGTCTCCACCAAAACGGAGCTGGAAGCGGTCCTGGCGCCCTGGCGGGCGGCAGACGACAGCATCGCGTTCGTACCTACGATGGGCAACCTGCACGCCGGCCATCTGCATCTGGTCGACACGGCGAAGACCAAGGCCCGGCGGGTCGTGGTCAGCATCTTCGTCAACCCGACCCAGTTCGGACCCGACGAAGATCTGGCCGCCTATCCCCGCACGCCCGAACAGGACATCGAACGACTGCGCGCCCATCAGGCCGACCTGCTGTATCTGCCCGACGCCGCCGACGTCTACCCCGATGACGGCCAGCCGGCCACCTTTGTCGAAGTACCCGGCCTGTCGGAACAGCTCTGCGGAAAATTCCGGCCCGGCCATTTCCGCGGCGTCGCTACCGTGGTCTGCAAGCTGTTGAACCGGGTCCGGCCGGACCTCGCCTTGTTCGGCGAAAAGGACTTTCAGCAACTGACCGTCATCCGCAAGATGGTGCGCGACCTCGACATGGCCGTGACGATCATGGGTGTCCCGACGGTCCGCGAGCCCAGCGGCCTCGCCATGAGCTCCCGCAACGCCTATCTCAGCCCGGAGCAGAAGGAACGCGCCTCCCTCATCTTCCGCACCCTGAACCAGGCCGCCGAAGCCGTGCGCGCGGGAGAACGGGACTATGCCCGCATCGAGCAAGAAGCCAGCGCGACACTCGAAGCCGGTGGTTTTTCGGTCGATTATGTCAGCATCCGGCGACAGCAGGACCTCGCCGCGCCTTCGGCAGACGACAGCGCACTCGTGATCCTGGCCGCGGCGCATCTGGGCAGGGCACGATTGATCGACAACGTCCTGATTTCCCTCGACACAACCCGTTGACGAAATGGATTGTTTCCGATTCGCCACAGTCGCCGGATTGCTACGCTCCGGCCCATCCGGCATAATCCCACGCCCTGATCAGACCTGACAGGTACGCTCAATGCAAACCACGATGTTGAAAGCCAAGTTGCACCGAGCGCGTGTGACCCATTCGGAGCTCGAATACGAAGGCTCCTGCGCCATCGACGGCTCACTGCTCGACTGTGCCGGCATTCGCGAATACGAGCAAATCCAGATCTACAACGTCAACAACGGGGAACGCTTTACCACCTATGCCATCCGCGCCGCCGACGGATCCGGCACCATCTCAGTCAACGGCGCAGCCGCCCGCCTCGCCGCCGTGGGCGATATCGTCATCATCTGCGCCTACGTCGGTTTGAACCAGGCCGAACTGGCCGCCTACCGGCCGAACCTCGTCTACGTCGACGAAAACAACCAAATCACCCGGACCAGCCACGCCATCCCGGTTCAGGCGGCCTGAAGACCTAAAGCCGCGCTCGGCGGATCGCCTCCGCGACATCCGCCGCCTGCCGATTCTCCTTCACGTCGTGAACCCGGAACACCCGCACGCCGGCTGATACACCCAGCGCAGTCGTCGCCACCGTCGCCGGCACCAGCGCCGCCGGCTCGGTTTCGCCGCAGACCGCCCCCATGAAGCGCTTCCGGCTGGTGCCCAGCAGCACCGGATACCCCGTTGCGACGAAGCGGTCCAGGTGGGCCATCAGCTTCAGATTGTCGTCCCGCCGCTTGCCGAAGCCGATGCCCGGATCGAGCAGGATGGAGTCGTGCGGAACGCCGGCGCGCCCGGCTGCCTCCGCCCGCTCCAGCAGGAACGCCAGCACTTCGGCAACCACGTCTTCGTAATGCGGTCGCTCCTGCATGGTCAAAGGCGTACCCTGCATGTGCATCAGCACGACCGGCGCGCGCTCGGCCGCCGCCAGCGGCAGCATCGCGGAATCATCCCGCCCCGCGGACACGTCGTTGATCAGATCGGCACCGGCCCTCAGGGCCGCGCGGGCCACTTCCCCCTGTGTCGTATCGACGCTGATCGCCACCCGTCCGGGGAGCAGCCCCCGCAGGCGTTCGATGACCGGCACCACACGAGCCAGTTGGACCGCGGCCTCGACCGGCTCCGCTCCCGGCCGGGTCGACTCTCCCCCCACGTCGATCACGTCGGCGCCCTCTCCCGCCATGAACACGCCGCGGCGGACGGCCTGCTCGACATCGTCATACAGGCCGCCGTCGGAGAAACTGTCGGGGGTGACGTTGAGGATGCCCATGATCAGCGGGCGATCCTGGGCGAGCAAGGCGAGCAATCGGTTCATGGAACGGTCCGGGCGATTTCGGGCCTGCCATTCTATTCGATCGCGTCGGCTCCCGTCCCAGGGAATCCAAGGCCGCCAGCGGCAGAAGGCCGAGGTCTCAAGCGTCCGCCGTCCGCTTGTCGCGCTCGATCAGCGCGTAGGCCGAATGGTTGTGGATGGACTCGAAATTTTCCACCTCGACCGCATATGCCGCGATGCGCGGTTCGGTGTCCAGGCGGGCGGCCACGCCGCGTACCAGATCCTCCACGAAGCGGGGATGGTCATAGGCGTATTCGGTGACGTACTTTTCGTCGGGACGTTTCAGGAGGCCGTAAATCGGTGAGGAGGCCTCTGCCTCCACCCACTCGATCAGCTCTTCGATCCACACGAAATCACGCATGCGCACGGCGGTCTTGACATGAGAGCGCTGGTTGTGAGCGCCGCGTTCGGAAATCGCCTTGGAACAAGGGCACAGGCTGGTGACCGGCACGGTCACACCAAGCCATGTCGTCGTTGCGGCGACGGAAACTTCGCCGATCAAGGCGACCTCGTAATCCATGAGACTCCGGACACCTGTCACCGGCGCGCGTTTTTCCAGAAAATAGGGAAAACGCATTTCGATGCGACCCGCCTCGGCGTTCAGGCGCTGCATCATTTCCGCCAGCATCGCCTCGAAGGAGACGATGTCGATCTCGCAGTCGTGGCCATTGATGATCTCCACGAAGCGCGACATATGGGTTCCCTTGAAATGGTGCGGCAGACTCACTGCCATGTCGAAACGGGCGACGGTGTGCTGTTCGCCCAGACTTCGATCCCGGACCCTCACCGGATGGCGAATGCCCTTGATCCCGACCCTGTCGATGTCTATCCGGCGCAGGTCCGCTCGGCCTTGCACGTCGTCGATGGCCAGACCTTCTTCCTCCATGCCTCGTCCCCGATCGCTTCGAAATCCCGGAGGGCCCACGCCGTACGCCACCGGCTCTCATGCCGCCCGAATCGAGCGGAAACGCTCGGCATCTTCGCGTTCGAAAGCCACGCCGCCCACGGTGAAATGGTCCAGCGACAGGCTGTAGAAGCGATCGAAATAGGCCTTGACGTCGCGCTCGATGCGCCTGTCGTAGCAAGGCTCGATGGTCAGCGCCGAACCCGCCGGGCGATCGACTACGGCGCCCTCGCGAACCACGAGTCTTCCGCCTTTCCATACCCATGCCGCATCGGCGAACATCGCCCGCCTGTCCGCCTGGGGCCGGTAGACCGCGACATCGGCAATGGCTCCGGGACACAGGTGGCCACGGTCTTCCAAACCCAGAAGACGCGCCGCCGCCGCCCGCGTCATGACCGCAATGTCATGGAGGGAAAACTCCCGGCGCAGGTGGGGCAAAAGCGTCAAGGCCAGCGCCTCCTGATCGAGCCGGGCCATGACCGATGCACGATAGTCGGCGTCCATCAGCAAGCGGATCAGTTCCGGATAGGCGGTGAAAGGCGCGCCGTTGGGATGATCGGTGGTGAAAAACAGGCGCCAGGGGTCTTCCGCCAGCAGGAAAATCTCGAGACCGACGGCCCACTGCAGGGTGTTGACGAAACTCCGCTCCCGGTAACGGTAAGGCACCACCCCACCGGCGCCGTCACACTCGGCCTCCCACACCGCCCATTTGCCGGGGCTGGCGTCGCCGTGGCGGTCGTACTGCGCGATCACGTCGCCGGAAACGGTCACCGTCTGCCCGAACAGCACCTGACCCACATCCATGGTGATGTTGGGGTGGCGGTGGAAGGCCTCCATCAGACGCGCCGCGCCCGACGAAAAACCCTTGGCGCCCTCCTTGCCGTAACCGTAGAACTGGACGTGCGCCAGATGCATGGGCAGGCCCTGCGCAGCCTCCATGGTGGCGACGGCGGTTTCCACGTTGCCCGGCACACCCAGATTGTTGCAGTGGACGTGCACGGGATGCGGGATGCCCAGCTCGCACACGGCCCGCTGCAGCGTTTGCAGGATCTGGCGGGAGCTGACACCGTAGTACGGCACCACATCGTCCAGATCGAACTGGCGCACGTTCCATTTGAAGGCCGCGGCCCCGCCGGCGTTGATCACCTTGAGTCCCAGGCAGCGGGTAGCGCGCAGCGTCCATGCCACGTAGTCGTTGACCTGCGCCTGGCCGGCCTTGCCGCGCAGCAATCCCAGCAGAAAATCGTCGCTGCCCAGGATGGCCAGGCCCGCCGTATCGACGATGGGGATGTCGGCCATCTGCAGATGGGCGTCCAGGGCGTTGGCCGGCAGCACCGCCGGCTCGACCACGGTGGTATACCCCATCCGGGCGTAACGGTGGCCGATGTCGGCGCTCGACCATTCGGCCGTACGGCCAAGTCCGGCGGGAGCCAACGGGGACCGCAAAGCAGGCCCCGAAGGGGCGAATCCCATGGATGGCGTGAGCCCCGGAGGATTTAGCCACCGCGCCATCGAGTTCCGATGCTGCTCCGGCAGAAGCACCCTCGCCGTGTTCACGTTGCCGCCGGCGATATGGCTGTGGATGTCGATCGCTCCGGCCATGAGGATATGGCCCGAAAGGTCGTGCACCTCGTCGATGGCGGCATCGGGCCCTGGATCGGCGGCGACGCGCCCATCCCGGAAATACAGATCACGGATCTCCCCCGCCCAACCCTGCACCGGGTCGTAGACGGACGCGCCTGCAAGTTTGGTCAGCACGCTGCAACCCTCCCGCTATAGGACCAGGTCCAGGGTCAACAGCAGACGGCGCGGCTGTTCGGACGTTGGCCTGGGAGAGCGGTGCACGACGCCGGGATAGTCCCTCCCCGCCCAGGTGGCGCCCTTCATCAGGGCGACGGCATGGGCAGGCATGGCGCGCACGCCGCCGAGAATCAGCCCGGAATCCTCGTCGGCCAGACCTTTCGAACCGGCCAGCCCCAGCTTGCTGCGGTCGACCTCGTCGTCCGCCAGCCACTCGGTCCCCAACCCGCCGTAGGTACACACCAGCCGGCAGGGTACGAAATCGACATGGAAGCGCGGGCACATGGCCTGGTTCAGCGTGCGCAGACGCAGCCCAACCGAGCCGGTTTCGAACAGGTCGCAGAAGGCGGCGGTCAGCCGGGCGACGTCCCGCCACCATGGATCATGGCCCTCCAGCTCCCGGTATTCGGGCAGCAGCGAGGAAAAATCGAAATGCTCGACGGACAGCGTCTGCGACGATTCGATTGCGTCCCCGCGCTTCAGCAGTTCACCCACGAAGCGCCGGATCGCGGGCTCGGGCTCGCGCCGGATCAGGCAGAGATTGACGTCATCCTGATAGATGCATGCCAGATCGGCGAACTCGTCGGAGATGACGGCGGTCCGGACCGCTGGAGTCTCACGCGGGGGGGCGGCGTTCATGGCATACCGGTGTGCAGGCATGTGTTCTTGGAAGGGTCAATAGGTGATCCGTAGCCCCAACTCCACCCCGCGCCCCGCCTCCGGCGCGAAATAGCGCAGATAGGAGGTGGAGTTTCGGAGGTTGTCGTTGAGCAGGTTGTTGCCTTGAGCGAAGACCAGCACTTCGGCGTCCTTGAATGCCTTGACCTCGTATTGCACACCTAGGTTGAGCAGCACGTAGCCGTTGGTCATGGCGTCGTTCTGGCCGGCATAGATCTGCTTCTCGCCGCGAGTCAGCCGCAGATTGCCGCTCCAGTGCTCGTCGTAGGCATAGTCGAGCTGGAAGCCGTAGCGCAGCGGCGGCATGCGCGGCACGTTGCCGCCGTTGACGAACTGGCCGCGGGTGAAGTCGCTGAACAGGGTCAGATCGATCACGCCGTAATGGTTCTCCATCAGCGGAAATCTGACGTTGCCTTCGTAGCCCAGGAAATACGCGCCGGCCTGAGTGGTCTGCACCACCGGGAAACAGGCGCCCGGACTGGTGCACACTTTCTCGAACTGTTCGGTATCTTCGTTGAACACCTCATCCGTGATCTGCTGGTAGATGTAGTCGTTCACGAAATTCTGGAACACGTTGAGCTCGGCGCTGACTCCCCGCCCTTTGTAGCGGTAGCCCCAGTCGAAGTTGTAGGAAGTTTCCTCGGTGAGATTGGGATTGCCCAGCTCGTAGCTGTGGGTGGCGTCGTGTATCCCGTGCGTAAACAGCTCCTGCACCTGGGGCGCCCGCTGCGACCGGGTGACGGCAAAACTGACGGAATTTTCGTCGTCGAACTTCCATTGGGCCGAGCCGGAGGCACTGATCGGCGCGTAACTGCGGTTGGGACCGCCCTGCGGATCGACGGAGTCCGATTCCCCGCGCAGCCCTAGTTCGTAGAAACCCGCACCCAGCTCGAAGGATTCGACGGCGAACACGCCGTAGCTGCCGAGTTGGGACTTGGGCACCAGCGCGTCGGGCGAACCGATCTCGATCGCCTCGAAATCCGCCGAGCTCATCTGCACCCCAACGACGCCCTTCAAGATGCCGATCGGCTGGTGGACCACTTCGAGACGGCCTTCGTTGGTCGTCTTGTTGAACCGAGCGGCCGCCACGCTGTCATCCAGCTCGGTGTGGGTGTAATTGACGTGGCCGAAGCGCATGCGCACGGCCTCGACGAAATCCACCGGCGCATTCAGCTCGCTCTTGAAGTCGTAGCGCGACTCCTTCAGGTTGATGCGGGTATTGCCTCCGCCGGGAGATCCGTCGGGTGGAATGCCGTAGTTGTTGCCGAGATAGTTGATCGACACCCCGGCGAAGCCCGGCTCGCCCACCAGGGAAAACCCGGCGGAACCGCCCTTGGCCCGATTTTCGGTGTTGGGGATGACGCCGTAGGAATTCTGGATCGGGCTGCCTTGCAAAGCCAGATCGGTCTGGCGCGCCTGAGTCTCGGCGATCGCCGGACCGCCAATGTGCAGATTGTTACCATCGCGGTAAAACCCGTCCAGATGATAGGACACCAGATCCTGGCCGCCCTCCACCTTGAGATTGGTCGTGGTTTGGCCCGAGACCGAGTTGAACCGCTGTTCCCCGGTCACCGTCATCGGCTTGTCCGGCACCAGCGAGGGAATGCGGTTGTCGAGGACGTTGACGATGCCGCCGATGGCCCCGCTGCCGTACAGCAGGGTCGCCGGCCCGCGCAGTACTTCCACGCGGTCGGCCAGCACCGGCTCCACCGCATTGGCATGGTCCGGGCTGATCTGGGAGACGTCGCCGGTGCCTATGCTGTTGGTCATTACCTGGACACGCGGCCCCGTCTGCCCCCGGATCACCGGTATGCCTACGCCGGGACCGAAGGATTCGCTGGTCACGCCGGCTTCCTGCTTGAGGGTTTCACCGATCGTGCCCCCGATTTTCCGGCGCAATTCGCTGCCCGTCAGCACGGTCACCGGCCGCGCCATTTCGGAGACCTTTTCTTCCAACGGACTGCTGATGACGACCGGTTCGAGCTGCACGGGAGCCGGCTCCGCACCGGAGGCGGGCCGATCCTTCCCGCCAGGGTCCTGCTTGCCCTCCGGCTCGGAAACCTCGGCGGCATGGAGCGGCACGGCCAACACGATGAAGCACGAAGACAGGGAAAATCGTTTGAGCATGACGCCTCTTGAATCCGTACCGATGTTATATCGTCACTTGTCTCGCGCCGGCCGCTCCGCAATCTTCCGACAAGCACTCGCGGCCAACCCCAAGAGCCATTCCGGCGGCGGGCGAAATTATATATGTTATAAAGTAACAACTACAAGCCAGCCCGGGGACACGGGCCAGGACGGAGCGGCTGACCGCGACTGCGGTCAGCAAGGAATCGAGGAAGAACTCAAACGGAACCTTCTCGCGCGGCACAAGCCGTGCAGATGCCGTGTATTTCCAGCGCCTTGTAGCGAACGCGAAAGCCGGCCGACGCGATCTCTGCGGCCACCGCGGCCATGACGGATGAGGCGGCACGCTCTTCGACCGTGTGGCAGCGGTCGCAGATCAGCAGCAGGAGTTCGTGCTGGCGCCCTACGTCACTGCAGCCGATGAAGGCATTGAGGCTTTCGACACGGTGGATGAAGCCCTGCTCCAGCAGGAAATCCAGCGCCCGGTATACGGTTGCGGGCTTGGCCGACGGATCGAACGGCTTGAGCAGTTCGAGCAGGTCGTAAGCCTTGACCGCCTCGTGATTTTCCCAGATCAGCGCGAGCACCTGGCGCCGCAACGGGGTGAAGCGAACGCCGCGCTCGCTGCAGAGTTTTTCGGCACGGCTCAGGGCGCGATCTATGCACCCCTGATGGTCGTGGCCGCCGGACGGCGCGAGCGCAACCGCCTCGGCGCCCGGGGTCCCTCCAAGACTCACTGCGGACGACCGGGACGCTCCGACTGGCGCAGCGGTGCCGGCTGCTGGCCTGCGCCCTGGCGTGAACGCGGGGAGCCGAGGCTGGTATCCACCAGCTTGGCGATCATGTCGTCCCAGGAAGCGTACTGCCTGAACTCCGGGTCCCCCATGGCGATCCTGGCATTGATCTCGGTCCGTGCCAGTTCGATGACCTCCTCCGGCGTCATGCCGTCCACCGCCTTGGCGAAGGCGTCCGGCCCCTCCTGGGACTTGATCTTGTCCAGCAGACCGAAAGCCGTATCGAAAATTACCCGATCGTTGGTCGACAGATAACGCTTGACCTTCATCGCCGACTTGTATGCGGCGGCCTTGGACACCCCGTTGATTTCCGTGGTTCTCGACATGAATGCCGGGAGGAAATAGATGACCGCGAGCACCGCCATCACGACGGCGAGAACGCGCATGGCCTTGCTCGACAATCCGCTGTCTTTCTGTTCTAAAGACTGGCTCATATGATTTCTCCATGGATCGTTCCCCATGGGGGAACAGGATGCCCGACGCTGGCACGAATCCCGTCATCCCAGCAAGCTTACCGACGCATTATATAATTTCGGACCCGCCCGAATCACACGTCAAACGCCCAATGCCCAGGAATTTCCCCATCCTTGCGCTCGCGATGGCATTGCTCACTGGCTGCAGCCACGACATCGGGCTGATGCGGCAGGACGAAACCCTGACGGGATATGAATCGGCGATCCGCTGGGGCCAGTGGGAAAAGGCCGCGAGCTACCAGATCCCCAGGCCCCGTCCCGGGCAGAGACTCGACCGCCTGAAGGGCTACAAGGTCACGGGTTACCAGGTGCGCTACAGGCACAGCGAGGAGCCCTCCGCCCTACTGTTCCAGACGGTCGAAATCCGCTACCTGCGCCCGGACGAACTCACCGAGCGCAGCATGGTCGAGGAGGAGACGTGGCGCTATGACGAGGACAAAGAGCGTTGGATGCTGGAAACCGATCTGCCTCACCTCCGGTGAGGAAGACCTGAGCGAACGAAGGGGAACGGGCCAACGGGATCGATCCCGCTCCCTGCTAAGAAGCCCCACCCTCACCCGCAACCGGCAGAGAAGGCGCAGCCAGGCGGTAAAGCACGGGGATCAAGAGTAGCGTCATCATCGTCGCGCTGAACAAACCCCAGACGATCACCGTGGCCACCGGCCTCTGCACGTCCGAACCGAGCCCGGTGGCGAGCGAGGCCGGGACCAGGCCCAGGATGGCCACCAGCGCCGTGATCAGGATGGGGCGGAAGCGGCGGGTGGCCGCGTCGATGATGGCCTGCTCCAGCGGCACACCTGCCAACCGGTGGCTGGTGATGGTGCGCAGCAGTAGCACACCGTCCATGATGGAGACACCGAACACCGCGGCAAACCCCACCCCCGCCGACACATTGACGTTCATCCCGCGCACATACAACGCCAGGACCCCACCGACGAAGGCAAAGGGTATCGCCGTCAGCAAAATCAGCGCCACCCGTTGCGTCCGGAACGTGACCAGGAGCAGAAGATAGATGACGCCGATCGTGACGGGGACCAGGAGTGCAAAATGCTGCTTCGCCCGCTGGAGGTTGTCGTACATGCCCAGCCAGGCCACATGGTAACCGGCAGGCATACGGATTTCCTGCTCGAACCGCGCTTGGGCATCGGCGACGAATCCGCCCTGGTCGCGTCCGACGATATCACTGCGGACCGTCAGACGGCGGCGTCCGTCGGCCCGGGCGATCATGGTCTGTCCGTCGACGATCCCGATGCGTGCCACTTGTGCGAGCGGGATGGGAATATTGGAAGCGTTATAGACCGGCAGCCGTCCCAATGCCTGGGGTGAGAGCAGATGCTCCGGGGAAAACCGGGTAACGATGTCGAAACGCCGCTCGCCCTCATACAGGGTACCGATCGGTGAACCGCCGATGGCGGTATCGATCAGCCGGGTCACATCCTCGATCCGGACGTTGTAGCGGGCACACAAGGAGCGGTCCGGCTCGATCAGCAGCTGTGGCTGGGGACCCTCCTGCTCGATGTTCACGTCGGTGGCGCCAGGCACCCGTTTGAGCAGCGCTTCGGCCTTTCGGGCCAGATCCAGCAGGACCTCCGAGTCGGGACCGGAGAATTCGATCGCCAGGTTGGCCGAGGTGCCGTTGGTGTCCTCGGTAACGCTGTCGATGATCGGCTGGGTGAAGTTGAAGCGGGTGGTCGGAAACTCCTCCCGGAAACGGGCCCCGAGCGCAGCCAACAGTTCATGCTTGTTTCCGAACCGCGTCCAGGTCTCGCGCGGCTTCGGGCCCAGCATCATTTCGATCCGGCTGGGCGGGTAAGGGTCGGTGCCGCTGTCATTACGGCCGGTCTGCGCCACGGCGAACTGAATATCGGGAAATTCCAGGGCGATCTCCCGCAGACGGCGGCCGAAACGGGCGGTCTGCTGCAAGGAGGTGCCTTCCGGAAAGTTGGCGCGCACCCAGATGACCCCTTCGTCCATGTACGGCAGAAACTCCATCCCCAGCCGCGGCACCACCGTCACCAGGATCGATGCCAAGAGCCCTCCCGCAGTCGCCACGACAGACTTGCGGTGCTGGATGAGTGCGGTCAACAACGACCGGTACCGTCCGGTCAACCAGTGCAGCACCGGATTGTGCCACTCACGAAAGCCTCGCTTGAAAAAAAAGGTCGCCAGAACCGGCACGACGAACAGTGCGGAAAGCAGAGCCCCGCCCAATGCGAACACGATGGTCAAGGCCATCGGACGGAACAGCAAGCCTTCGATGTGAGTCAGCGTCAGCAGCGGCAGGAATGCCCCCAGGATCATCAGGAGCGAGAAGAATACCGGCCGCTCGACCTCCAGGGCCGCCTCCAGAACCGTCGGCATCACGCTTCCCAGTGCCCCGCCCCGTTCCCGCTCATCCAGCCGCCGGGCGATGTTCTCCGCCATGACCACGGCGCCGTCGACGATGATGCCGAAGTCGATGGCGCCGATCGAAAGCAGCCCGATCGGGATGCCCGCGAGGTACATCAATACCAGGGCGAACAGCAGGGCGAAGGGAATGGTCAACGCCACCAGCGCCGCCAGCGACGGCCGGCCGAGAAAAGCCAGCAGGATCAGGATGACGAGGCCGATACCCGTCATCACGCTGTGGCCGACGGTATGCAGCGTGCTTTCGACGAGAGTGCTGCGATCGTAGTAAGGCTCGATCCGGACGCCGGGAGGCAGCCCTTCGGTGTTGAGTTCGGTGATCGCCGCCTGCACCGCAGCCAACACGTCGGACGGATTCTCTCCCTTGCGCAGCAGCACGATGCCTTCGACTGCCTCGTCCTTGAAGTCCTTGCTGAATATGCCGGCCGGCACTTTGGAATCGAGCTGCACGTCGGCGACGTCACGGATGTAGATCGGAGTGCCGCCCAGGGATTTGACGAAGATCGTACCGATTTCTTCCGCGTTCTGGAGCGATCCGCGGCCACGGATCACGAACGACATGCTGCCCCGCGAGAGCACGCTGCCACCGGCGCTGGCGTTGTTGGTCTGAATGGCATCTGCCACGTCGTTGACCGACAGACCGTAGCGCTGAAGCTGCGCCGGATGCAGCAGCACCGCGAATTGTTTTTCATAGCCTCCAAAATTGGAGACCTCCGCGACGCCGGGCACCCGGAGCAGGCGGGGGATGACCACCCAGTCGTTGAGCGTGCGCAGTTCCATCAAGTCCTGGCGTCCATCCGACACCAGCTCGTAGCGCAGCACTTCGCCATAAGCCGTGGCAAGCGGCCCCAGTTCGGCCAGGGCGCCCGCCGGTAATTCGAGGCCAGTCAACTTCTCCTGCACCCGCTGGCGCGCCCAATAGCTTTCCGTCCCCTCCTCGAATATGAGCTGGACTAGCGACAACCCGAAGATCGTACGCGAGCGGATGGTTTCCACCTTGGGCACGTTGCGCATGGCGATCTCGACCGGCAGTGTCACCTGGCGCTCGACTTCCTCGGGTGCGCGGCCGGGATAGGTCGTGATCACCTGGACCATCTGTGCCGAAATGTCCGGATAGGCGTCGATCTTCATCCGCGTGAACAGCCATCCGCCGAGCAGCATCAGGACACCGGCCAGGATCAAGACCAACCAGCGGAACTGCAGGGCGGCTCGAATGGATTTGGCGATCATCAGGGATCGTCTCCATCATCCGCCGGCGCCGTCCTGGCCTTGAGCAGTGCCTGCACCACCAAGGGCTTGAGCAGAATCGCACCATACCCGATGATGCGTTCCCCGCCCGCCAGTCCCGCGAGGATTTCGACCCGCTCCCCGGTCCGTTCCCCGACCTGAACGGGTGTGACGCGCCACGCTCCCCTGCCGGCCTCCGTCAATACGAAGTCGGTATCTCCGATATGCAAGACGCCATCCGAGGGCACCAGTACCGCGTCGCGCAGATCGGTACCCAGACCGATTTCGGCATACATGCCGGGCTTGAGCTGACCTTTGCTGTCGTCGAGCTCGAAAAACACCCGCAAGGTCCGGCGCTCCGGCGACAATGCCGGCGCCAGACTTCTCACCGTTCCCCGGAAGGACTGGCCGGGCAAGCCGAAAAAATGCGCTTCGCAGGCCTGACCCGGCTTCACCAGACTGATCCGGACTTCAGGGACATCCGCCATCACCATCGCCGAATCGGTGTCGGCGTGTTGCAGCAACGCCGGGTCCACACCCGCTTGGAGCAACTGGCGCTCCAGATCGGCATGGCTGTGGGTCGCCTGGGTGAGCGCACTCTCGGCCTCGAAGACCGCTTTTTGACCTTCCAGTTGAATCTGCAGCAAGGCCGCTTCCGCCTGGGTCAGATCCCGCACCGCTTCGGTGCCGGTGGCGACCAGTTTGCGCAAGCGCTCCACCACCCGCTCCTGCGACTGTAATTGCGCCGCCGTCAGTTCGCGGGTCTTCTTCAGGCGTTTGGCTTCGAAATCCATTTGGGTGCCCGCTTTTTCCCAGTCGGCGTAAATGCCCGACAACTCCACGCTGCTGAATTGCCAGCGGTCCTCCAGCGCTTCCTTACCGGGACGAAGCCGCGCCATCACCGCGCCGGTCACCGTCAACAAGGGGGTGCCGATACGTTCCTTGCGCACCGTGGGGAGGTCGAATTTCCGTTCCAGCAGGCTGCCGGGCTCGACGGACACGAGCCAAGGGCCGACGACGGTCGCCGTTCCCGAATTCGGGGGCCGCTCCACCGTGAACTCCGGCGCCGACGCGGGCCAGAAACGCCAGATCCCCATCACCAATGTCACCGCACCGGCCGCCAGGACAGCCAGGCGAAGCGCGACCGGAAGGGCACGAAACCGGGAAATCATCGAAGCACCTGCTTTCCGATAGCGGCATTGAGGGCATAGAGTGAATGCCAGTAGCTGGACCGGCTGGCGATATGCAGCCGGAAGGTTTCGCGGTAGGCGCGCTGGGCATCCAGCACGTCGATCAGCGGCTTGCCGCCCAGTTCATAGGCGGCGCGAATCTTGTCACGCACGTTGCGGGCGGCATCGAGCTGTCCGGGATCGTCGATCATCAGGGCATCCCGCGCCGCCTCGAAGTTCTTGACCGCTTCGAGGATTTCGGCCCGCAGGCTCACCAGCTGAGCGGTGAGATTATGTTCGGCCTGGCTCTTCAAGGACTTGGCTTTGGCAATGTTGCCCTGGTTGCGGTCGAAAACCGGCAGGTGCATCTGCAGGATGACGTTCCACGAATCGGCATTCGCCTGGTTCATCTCATGTTGGAACTGATTGGTGTAACCGAAGGCGGGTTTGACCTCCGGATAGGCGCGGCGCTCCTCCAGTTCCACGTTCGCGGCCGCCATCGCGATCTGGCGCTGCAGCGCGATCAGATCGGGCCGGTTTTCCTCCGCCAGGGCGAAAGCGGCATCGGCCGCCAACGGCGCCGCCGGCGCAGCGACATCCAGCTCCCCCTTCACTTTCAGCGGGACGTCGTCTGAATAGCCGAGGAAGGTCCGCAGCCGCGCGATGGCTGTCGCCAAAGCGGTTTCTCGGCTACGAACCTCGCGGCGGCTTCCGAAAATGAACACCTTGACGCGGTCCAGCTCGATGGTGCCAGCCCCCCCGAGCTCCACACGGTTCGCCGTGACCTGTTCCAACTGCGACAGATTGTCGAGGTCCACCCGCGCCAGGTCGAGCAGGGCCTGGGCCTCCAGCACATCGTAAAAGGCGGCGATGGTACCGGCGATGCGCCGGCGGAGCAGATCGGAGAACTGGGCCGTGGTCACGTCCACGCCTTTCTGGGCGGTGACGATCGCCGCGGCGCGTTTGCCGAAAAGGAACCAGTCGATCGGAAAACTTACCAGCGCGTCGGTCTGGGTCGGCCCACCCTGCCGGGTTTCGCGCCAGGGCTGCGCCCACGGGATCATCAGCACATCCGCGGTCAGCTCCGGATTGGGCAGCAGACCGGCCGTGACCAGATCAGCCTCTGCCTGCCGTACGCTTTCCAGGCCCGCCTTGATTTGCGGATCGGCCTCCAGCGCCCGGCCGATCGCCTGATTCAGGGTCAACTCCCGCACCGCGTCCGCGATGCCGATGTCGCCGGACGGCACGGGAGCGGGCGGAGCCGCCGATGCCGTTCCGGGCTGGACGGCATCCTGCATGAAGACGGGGAGACCCGGGGGCCTGTATCCCGGTGCGGCACAACCGCCAAGAAGCCACACGGCGCAAAGCAGACAACGCCCGAGCCCACTCGGGCCGGTACCTCTCTCGTCCGCCTGGAAGACGCCCCTCTCCACTCGTATACCCGCCAGTGTTTTCGTTTGATGTGTCGATGCCCGCCGGACAGACCGTGCCGCCCACGGCGTTCCGGTAGGCACGCGCAGACGGCCCAGGCACTCCGCGAAAAGCGCGTGTAGGATAGCGAAGCAATGCTTAAGATTGGTTCAAGAAACCCTGAATTCTTCTTCAGGATCGGCTTCGGCCGGCGAGGCGGTAGACTATCGCCCCCCGAGGCTTCAACAGAGAACCCCCACGGCAGACGATGAGAATCCTCCTGGTCGAAGACGACCGGAAAGCAGCCGGACTTCTGACACGCGGACTCGGCGAGGAGGGTTTCCGCGTCGACACCGCCCACTCCGCGGAAGACACCGAGCAGAAGAACCTCCACACCGGGTACGGGCTGATCATCCTCGACTGGAACCTGCCCGGCAAAGACGGGCTGACTTTCTGTGAGGAACTTCGGAAGCGGGAGATACGCACGCCGGTTTTGATGCTCACCGCCCGCGATGCGCTGACGGACAGGGTGAGGGGACTCGACACCGGCGCCGACGATTACCTCACCAAGCCCTTCGCCTTCGAGGAACTGCTCGCGCGCGTTCGTGCCCTACTGCGGCGGGCGGAACAAGCCCGTCCGGCGATGCTGTCGGTCGCCGACCTCGTCCTCGACCCGCGCAGTCGACGCGTCACGCGGAGCGGACGCCCGCTCTCCCTCACCCCCAAGGAATACGCCATCCTGGAACTCCTGTTGCGACGGGCCGGCGAAGTCGTATCCCGCACCCAGTTGGCCGAGGAGATATGGAGAACCGGTCTCATCGCTCTGGACAATCTGATCGATGTTCACATCAGCAATCTACGCCGTAAGGTGGATCCGCCCGGCGTTCCGCCTCTCATTCGAACGGTGAGAGGCTGCGGCTTCAGCCTGGCGGCGGCTGGCAGCGAATCGCCGTGATCCTCGGTTTACGGGCACGTCTGATCCTCGTCCACCTGGCCGTCGTCGTCATCGTGCTGGCCTGCTCCGCCGCCGGCGCCTACTGGATGCTGCGCCAGGCGGTCCACAGTCGGCTCGACGCCGCGCTGCTGGCCCTTGCGGAAACCGAACGGGCGATGCTGCTGGAAGGCGGAGAACAGTCGATCAAGATCCATGAAACCGCCCCCGGCCCCGCGCCTCCCTCCTTCATCCGTCTCGACCGGCTGGTGCAGATTGTCGACGGCGACGGCCGCGTTCTGGCACGTAGCGCAAACCTCGGCACCGCTCGGCTTCCCTCGCCGCCCGGCCTGCTGTCGCGCCTGAGCCGGGGGGAAACGGTCTTCGACACCCTCCCGGCGTTCGGCGAGGAACCGGTTCGAATGGTATCCATTCCGGTACGGAAGGACGGTTCGCGACTGGCGATCCAGGTTGCCGGATCACTGGATGACGCAAGAAACGTCATGAAATCGGCCGGCCTGTTGTTCATCGTCCTGACCTCCGGTTTGCTGGTGGCGGTAGGCATTGCCGGCACATCGCTGACTCGCAGGGCATTCCACGCGATCGACGAGGTCGTCCGTCAAGCCCGCCGGATCGGTGAGGCCAACCTCGGCGAACGTCTCCCTCATCCGGGCAGCCGCGACGAAATCGGCAGACTGGTCGACACGCTGAACGAGATGCTCGGTCGTCTGGAGCGGAGCTTCGAGGTCCAGCGCCGCTTCACGGCTGACGCCTCCCACGAACTTCGCTCGCCTTTGTCCCGACTGCGCGCGGAACTCGAAATCACCCTCCGTCGTCCCCGGCGCCCGGACGAATATGAACGGACCCTGCACTCCTGCCTCGAGGAAGTGGAACGGCTGACCCAACTGGTGGAAGCACTGCTCGAATTGGCACGGCTCGACGCACAGCAGGAAGCCGTTCCCGGCGAGAACGTTTGTCTGAACACGGTTCTGGCCGAAGTCGTGCGTCGCCAGCAACCGCTGGCGCAGGAACGCTCGATCGGGATCGTCGTCGAAACCTCGCAACCCGTGACCGCGTGGGTGTCCGGCGCTTCGATCGGCGTCGCTTTCTCCAACGTCCTGGAAAACGCCTTGAAGTTCTCGCCGCCCGGCGGAACCGTCCACATCGGACTGGCTGCCGACGCTCGGGAGGCGGTAGTGAGCATTTGCGACAACGGACCGGGAATCGAGCCCGGCGAAAAAGACCGGCTGTTCGAGCGTTTTTTCCGGGGTTCGGTCGCCCGCGCCGGTGCTATGCCCGGAACCGGCCTGGGCCTCGCGCTGTCACAGGCCCTCGTCCGGCATTGCGGGGGAACCATCGAAGTCACGAATATCCCGGAAGGCGGCGCCCGGTTCACGATACGCCTGCCATTGGGACCCTGAACAGACCCGCCCGCATCACTACGACGGGAAACACACCGTCCCGCCCGCTCGACGTCGTCGTCCGAAAAGGAACGGTGGATCTTGGGAATCCGAGCGGGAGCCGGGCGGATTATACGCTCGGCACCGCGGCGCCGTTCACGAAGCGGTCTCGCCAGGGTAGACCAGCCGGCCCCCTACCAGGGTCGCCGTCACCCGCCCCGTCAGGGCCCGCTCCCAGAACGGCGTGTTGCGGCCGGCGCTGACCCAGCCGCCCTCCGCCGGCACCCACACGGCCGCGGGATCGAATACACAAACGTCTGCCGGTGCGCCCGGAGCCAGCCGGCCGGACTCCAGGCCGAGGATCGCCGCTGGCCCCACGGTAAGGCGGGCAATGGCGGCCGACAGCGGCAGCCTTCCCTCCGCCACCAGCGCATACATGAGCGGCAGGAGGGTCTGCAACGAAGACAGACCGGGCTCGGTCTCGGGGAAGACGTCGAGCTTGGCGTCCGGCTCGTGGGGTTGATGATCCGAGCAGACCGCCGAAATCCGGCCGTCCGCCACGGCCGCGAGCAGTGCGTCGCGGTCGGCCGTTGTACGAAACGGAGGACGGCTGTGACAGAGCGCATCGAAACCGTCGACGCTCGACTCGGTGAGATGCAGATGATGCACCGCCACGTCCGCGCTGACGTGCACACCGCGCGCCCTGGCCTCGGCGACCATTTCCACCGCGCGGCCGCTGCTGAGCTGGCCGAAATGCGCCCGCACCCCCGTCTGCTCGATCAGCGGGAGTGCCTGGGCGACCGCGACGGTCTCCGCCGTCTCGGGAATACCCGGTAGCCCGAGACGGCTGCCCACCGCTCCTTCATGCACGCAGCCCTGGCTGCACAGCCACGGTTCCTCGGGACGAAACACCACGACGAGACCGAAGCTCGCCGCATATTCCAGCGCCCGCCGCAGCACCAGCAGGTTGGCGAGCGGCCGGTCGGCATTGCTCAGGGCCAGGCAGCCAGCGCGCTTGAGCGCATGCATTTCGCTCAGGTCCTTTCCGTTCAGGCTGCGGGTCAGGGCACCGATCGGCAGCACCCGCACCTTGCCCGCCTGTTCCGCCCGCTCCGTGACCAGCTTGACCACGGCGGGCGTATCGATCACGGGGGTGGTATCGGGCGGGCAGCACAGGGTCGTGATGCCGCCGGCCACCGCCGCCGCCCCCTCGGACACGATGGTACCCTTGTGTTCCTGTCCGGGCTCGCGGAGACGGGCGCACAGATCGATGAAACCGGGACACACGATCCTGCCGCCGGCATCGATGCGGTGGTCAGCCTCGAAGCCGTCCGGACGGCTGCCGACGCCGACGATGACGCCGTCCGCCACGCATACCACCCCTGTCCCGTCGAAACCGCTCGCCGGATCGACGATCCGCCCGCCCTCGATGAGGACGCGTGGGCCGCTCATACCGGCACCTCCAAGTCCGGACCGGCATGCATGGCCATGGACATGACCGCCATGCGGACCGCGATACCGTGGGTGACCTGCTGCAGGATCACGGATCTCGGACCGTCCGCGATGGCCGAATCGATCTCGATGCCGCGGTTGATCGGCCCCGGATGCATGACGATGACGTCCGGCCTGGCCTTCTCCAGGCGCTTCTCGGTCAGGCCGAAGCGCTGGAAATATTCGTGTTCGGACGGTATGAACGCGCTCCCCATGCGCTCGAGCTGCAGACGCAGCATGATCACCACATCGACGTCGCGCAGTCCCTCGTTGAGATCGTGGTAAGGCACCACGCCCAAGGCTTCGACATGGGCTGGCAAGAGGGTCTTAGGCGCCACCACCCGCACCTCATCCACCCCCAGGGTATTGAGTGCCCAGATTTCGGAACGCGCCACCCGGGAATGCAGGATGTCGCCGACGATGGCCACCTTGAGGCCGGCGAATCCGCCCTTGGCCCGGCGGATGGTGAACACGTCCAGCATGGCCTGGGTCGGGTGGGCATGGCGGCCGTCTCCGGCGTTGAGCACGCTGATGTGCGGTGCGACGTGGCGGGCGATGAAATGGGCGGCCCCGCTCTGAGCGTGACGCACCACGAACATGTCGACGTGCATCGCCTCCAGGTTGCGGATGGTATCGAGCAGACTTTCTCCCTTGGAGGTCGCAGAGGTCGCGATGTTGATGTTGAGCACGTCGGCGGACAAACGTTTGGCGGCGAGTTCGAAGGTCGTCCGGGTGCGGGTACTGTTCTCGAAAAACAGATTGACCACGGTCTTGCCGCGCAGCAGGGGCACCTTCTTGACGTTCTGAGCCGTCACGCCGGCGAAGGACTCGGCGGTGTCCATGATCCGGGTCAGCAATTCCCGGCTCAGACCCTCGATCGTCAGGAAATGGCGCAGACGCCCGGAAGCAGTGAGCTGGATGTCGGCAGCGGCCGTCACGCTCATCGCCCCCCCGCACGCATCGTCAGTTGCAGAGGCTCGGGGCCGGTGAGCTTGATGCGCCGCCCCGGCTCCAGCTCCACCCGTCCGCCGATGCAATCGGCCTGGATGGGAATCTGCCGGCCGTTACGGTCGATCAGCACGCCGAGCACAATCTCCGCGGGCCGGCCGTAATCGAAGATCTCGTTCAGTGCGGCGCGCACGGTACGGCCGGTGTACAGCACGTCGTCGATCAGCACGATGTTGCGGCCGTCGACCCGGAACGGCAGCTTGCTCGCCCGCACGTCCGGATTCATGCCCGATTGCGGGTAATCGTCCCGGTAGAACGAGATGTCCAGATACCCTAGCGGCTCGGACAATCCCAAACGCCGATGCAGGACTTCGGCGATCCAGGCCCCGCCGGTATGGACACCGATCATGGCCGGATCGTCGAGCCGGCGCCTGGCGAGTTCCTCACGCAGGGAATTCTCCAGGCGCGCCAGCAGCGTTTCGACGTCGAAATCCGCTTGGTTCATGTATTACCTCGGTGATGCCTTGTCGATCGAAAACCAGGTTTGCAGGATCAATTGCGCCGCCATTTCGTCTTTCACCTGCTCGAACTCGACCGACTTGCGGCGGCGACGCTGGTAGAAGTGGGTGCGCGATTCGGCCGTGGTGAGTGTCTCGTCCACCGTATACACCGGCAGCCGGTAACGGCCTTCGAGCTGCCGGCAGAAGCGTAAGGTCGGCGCCGTGATCGGATTTTCGCTGCCGTCCTGCTGGTGGGAAAGGCCGACGACCAATCCCGCGGGCAGCCACTGGTCGATGAGTTCGGAAATGGCGGCCCACAACCGCGCGGACGGCTGGGCCCGCAGGGTCCGGAGCGGCGCTGCGGTGCCGGTGACGGATTGACCCACTGCGACCCCGATGTTCCGCTCGCCGAAATCGAAACCGAGATAAGTGGCGCCACGCGAATCGGCCGGCACCTCAGCCATGCCCGGCCTGACTGGTCAAGAGCGAGATGTCGACGCCCACCAGATCGGCCGCAGCTTTCCAGCGCCGTCCGGGCGGGTGCTCGAAGATCACGGCGTTGTCCGAGGGCGCGTTGAGCCAGGAATTGTCGATGATCTCGCGCTCGAGCTGGCCCTGCCCCCAACCGGCGTAGCCCAGTGCCAGCAACATGCGCCTCGGCCCTTCACCCCGCCCGACCGCTTCCAAAATGTCTCTGGACGTCGTCAATGCCAGACGTTCGGACACCACCAAGGTGGAGGCCCATACCGTGGCCGGTTCATGCAGAATGAAGCCGCGCTCCGGATGCACGGGGCCGCCGAAAAACACCGGCAGATCGCCCAGTTCGGCGACTTTCAGATCGATCTCCATCTGCCGCATGATATCGCTCAGCTTCAGCTCGGACGGACGGTTGATGATGATGCCCAGAGCGCCGTCCGCATTGTGCTGGCAAACCAGGGTCACGGTCTTCGCGAAATGCGGATCGGTCAGACCAGGCATGGCGATCAGGAAATGGTTGGCGAGAAATTCTGCTTCCGAGTTCATCGTCGTTAGTATCGGCGCTCCGTGAGCGGCGTCGCAAGCGGCAAACTACGGCGCGGTCTCCAAACGCTTGCCGTTCAGGAACTTCCAGGTGCGGGTGATCACCAGCATATCGGCTTCCTCCCGCAGTTCCACCGGAAACGGGGCAAACGGTGCCGCCAGATGGACGATCCTCACCGCTGCCTCGTCCAATGCCGGCTCCCCGGAAGAACGCCGCACCTGCACCTTGTATACGCTGCCGTCGGGCCGGAGCGCCACGCTCAGCAGCAGACTGCCCGTCAGATCCTTGCGGCGAGCCTCCTCCGGGTAATTCAGATTGCCGATGCGCTCGACCTTGTCCTGCCAGGCCCGCTCGTAAGCCGCCGCCTTGTATTTGTGGGCATTGACCGAGTTGATGTAGACCATCCGCGGGTGCGGAGCCTCCTGCTGCTGCCGTACGTAAGCCGCACCGAATTCGGCGATCTGCCGGCTCAGGGATTCGGCAGAGATGGGGACGGCCGGAGAGACTTCAAGCTCCGGCTCGACCACCGGCGCGGCCTTGACCGAGTGTTCGGCCCGGTTGCCTCGCAGCTTGGGCGGACGCTCCGTCACCGGGCGCGACGCCCCGTTTTGCGCCGGTTCTGTCATCTTTTTGGCCCCCCGGCCCGGCACCGGCTCGACAGTCTCCGGTCGGTCGTCACCGCGCTGGTTTTCCGCCGCCCGATGTTCCGCCCGCTTCGGCGCCTCGGGAGCGGGAAGCCGCAGGACCGCCACGTCGAACACCCGGGGCAGGTCTTTCGTGGTCACAGTGGACCGGACGTTCAGACCGAGGATCACCGCGGCGTGTACCGCGAGCGCGATCAGCAGCGCGAGCAGCAGACGGCTTTGGTCGCGCGACTCAAGCGACATCACGGGCCCGGTCCTCCCCGGACACGACCGACTCGATGTGGTCCATGAGCATGGCGCTGATGTTCAGGCCGAACAGCGTGTCCAGCTCCTGGATGCAGGTCGGGCTGGTGACGTTGACCTCGGTGAGGTAATCGCCGATGACATCGAGACCGGTAAATACCAGGCCGCGCTGGCGCAGGGTGGGCCCGACCTGCGACACGATCCAGCGGTCCCGCTCGGTCAGTTCCCTTCCTTCCGCCCGACCGCCAGCCGCCAGATTGCCCCGGCTTTCGCCGTGGGCGGGGATGCGCGCCAGGGCATAGGGGACCGCTTCGCCGTTGACGACGAGTATCCGCTTGTCGCCATCCCGGATTTCCGGAAGGTAACGCTGCGCCATGACAAAACGGCGGTTATGCTGGGTCATGGTTTCGAGGATGACGCTCAGGTTGTGATCGCCCTCGGCGACCCGGAAGATCGAGGCGCCGCCCATGCCGTCGAGCGGCTTCAGGACGATCTCGCCATGCTCGCGTAGAAATTCACGGAGGCGACCTGCCTCGCGGGCGACCAGCGTCGGCGCGCAGCACTGGGGGAACCAGGCAGTGAACAGCTTCTCGTTGGCATCCCGCAGCGAACGCGGCCGGTTGACCACATACACGCCCCGGTTCTCGGCGCATTCGAGCAGATAGGTGGCATAAATGTATTCCTGGTCGAAGGGCGGATCCTTCCGCATCAGAATGACGTCGAGCGTGTCCAGCGCGATGTCCCGCTCGTCCAGAAACTCGAACCAGCGGACGTAATCGCGTTCGACCTGAAGGTGCCTGACCCGTGCATGGGCACGACCGTCACGCAGGTAAAGATCGTTCAACTCCATGTAGAAGAGCTCCCAACCCCGCGCCTGAGCTTCCAACAGCATCGCGAAACTGCTGTCCTTCCCGATCTTGATCTTGCCGATCGGGTCCATCACTATCCCGAGTTTCAAAGTCATCGCCTTCCCGAAAGAACCGTTCCTGCAGTTGACTAAACGCCGTCAAACCCTTATAAAGCACGTTTTTCCACCCTGCAAGCCGACATTGAGGTAAGCCATGTCCAAGGTATGTCAGGTTACGGGGAAGCGACGTATTGTAGGCCATAACGTTTCCCACGCTAACAACAAGACGAAAAGACTGTTCAACCCCAACCTGCACGAACGCCGTTTCTGGGTCGAGAGTGAGAACCGCTGGGTCCGCCTCAAAGTGTCGAACCATGGCCTGCGGGTCATCGACAAGTGTGGAATCGATGCCGTCCTGGCCGACATCCGCAAACGCGGCGAACGGGTTTGAGCACAGGAGTATGAGCCATGCGTGACAAGATCAAGTTGGTATCCAGCGCCGGCACCGGTCATTTCTATACGACCACCAAGAACAAGCGCACCATGCCGGAGAAAATGGAAATCAAGAAATTCGATCCGGTCGTGCGCAAGCACGTCCTGTACAAAGAAGCCAAGATCAAATAAAACGGTCCACCCCCACCATCGGCGCGCTCAGCCCGGACTGCTGCGCGCCTCCCAGCCGTCCAGGCCGTCCGCATGGCCCCGGACGGTCCGCCAGCGATGCAAGCATCGCCGGAATCGACTAGCATACACAGCCATACCGTACTTCGCGCGGGCGGCATCCCTGTATGATCATCGGCGTTCTCAACCAGAAAGGTGGCGTCGGCAAGACCACCTTGTCGGTCAATATCGCGGCCGCTCTGGCGTTGTCGGGCAAGCGAACCCTGCTCATCGATGCCGACCCGCAGGGCAGCGCCCTGGACTGGCAAGCGAGCCGGCGGGGCGACACCCTGTTTCCCGTCGTCGGCATGGCGAAACCGACCTTGCACAAGGACGTGCCGGAACTCGCTTCCGGCTATGACCACGTCATCATCGACGGACCTCCCCGGGTCAATGAGCTCGCCCGGTCCGCCATCATGGCCTGCGATCTCGTCCTCATCCCGGTTCAGCCCTCTCCTTACGACGTCTGGGCTGCCAACGAGATTGTCAAGTTGATACAGGAGGTTAAGATATACAACGATCATCTCGAAGGGAAATTCATCGTCAACCGGAAGATCGTGAATACCGCGATCGGCCGCGACGTGGCCGAAGCGCTCAAAGATCACCCTTTCCCGGTTGCGGAAACAAATGTCAATCAAAGGGTTGTCTATGCCGAAAGCGCCGCCTCCGGCCTCTCCGTCCTCGAGTTCGACCACAAGGGCGCGGCAGCCAGGGAAATCAAAGCGCTCGTTCGTGAACTCGTTGAGGAGTAAGCCCATGGCCAAGAAAGTCGTACCCATTACGTCCAAACCGCGCGGGCCGGTCCTAAGCCTGGTATCAGCGGCAGAGGAAAGGACCGCGCCCTCTCCCTCCCCTTCGACCAACACCATCGACGATCTTGGCAAATCCGGCCTCGTCGCCAAAGCTGTCTACGGGTCGGTTTACTGCCTTTCCTTCAGCGTGGTCCTCGGCGCCCTGGTCTTGGGCAAGCTCATCCCGGGACGGCGGGTGATCGCCAAAGGACTTCAGGATGGTGCCGCCGCGGCGCGCCAGTCGCTCACCTGGCTCGAAACGCCGCGGAGCAGTCCCGCTCCCGGCTTCGGCCCGAGTACGCTCAAAGCCTGACGTCTCCCATCCCGACGACCTCACGGACCGCCCCTCCCTAGCGGCCCACCTTCGTCGATATTGTCATCGTACCGCCGGCATCCCATATTTTCGGTATTCCCGTGCCGCTGCTCCATCGGGCTTTTTGCTAGACTTTGGACCCTCTTGCTATGCGGTTTAGAAAGATAATCGATAGAGGTAATTCCATGCGCATGAAATCCATCGGCGCGCTGTTGCTACTGACCGCCAGCGGCCTGTCCCTCTGCCCCCCGGTGTGGGCGGATTTGCCCGCCAGCGTCAACGGTCTGCCACTGCCCAGCCTCGCGCCCGTCTTGAAGAAGGCCATGCCCGCGGTGGTCAACATCTCGACGAAGACCCAGATCGAAATCGCCGAGAATCCCCTGATGCAAGACCCCTTCTTCCGGCATTTCTTCGGTATTCCGAATCAGCCGCGGCGCCGTGAGAGCTCCAGCCTCGGCTCCGGGGTGATCGTCGACGCCCGCCGAGGCTACATCCTCACCAACAACCATGTGATCGACAAGGCGGACGAGATAAGCGTGACCTTGAGAGACGGACGCCAGTTGAGCGCAAAACTGGTCGGCGCCGATCCGGAGTCGGATTTGGCCGTCATCAAGGTCGAACCCAAGAATCTGACGGAACTGCCCATCGGTGATTCGAGTCAGCTCGAAGTCGGCGACTTCGTGGTAGCCATCGGCAATCCCTTTGGCCTGGGGCAGACAGTGACCTCCGGCATCGTCAGTGCCCTGGGGCGATCCGGACTCGGCATTGAGGGGTACGAGGATTTCATCCAGACCGACGCCTCGATCAACCCCGGCAACTCGGGAGGCGCCTTGATCAATCTCCGTGGCGAGCTGGTCGGCGTGAATACGGCCATCATCGCTCCCACCGGCGGAAACGTGGGCATCGGTTTCGCCATCCCGTCCAACATGGCCGCCAGCATCATGACCCAACTGGTCGAAAAGGGCGAAATCCGCCGCGGCCAGATCGGCATCACCATCCAAGACCTGACGCCGGATCTCGCTCAGGCCTTTGGCCTGAAGCAGAGCCAGGGCGCGGTGATCACCGGCGTCCAAAAGGATTCCCCGGCCGCATCTTCGGGCCTGGAAGCCGGCGACGTCGTCGTCAGCGTCAATGACCGCCCGGTCAAAAACAGCGCGGACGTCCGCAACACCATCGGCCTCCTGCCCATAGGCGAAGAAGTCCGGGTCGAAGTGATGCACAAGGGGGAGAGAGTGGTACGCGAGGTGGTGATCCGCGCCCCCAAACTGGTCCAGGAAGAGGGCAATAAAATCCATCCCAGACTGTCCGGTGTCATACTTAAGAACAACGAGGAGGGCGGTGTCCAGGTGGAAAAAATCCACACGAGTTCTTACGCCTTCCAGGCCGGCCTGCGCCCCGGCGACGTGATCGTGATGGCGAACCGCGAGGAAATCGAAACGCTCGATGACCTGAAGCGCGCCACCAAGGGCCGCTCGGAGCTGCTCCTCAGCGTCCAGCGGGGCAGCGGCTCGTTCTTCTTGATGCTGAAGTAGAACGGACCGACGGACTGTGCGGCAGACGCCTCACGCTCATCTGCCGCACGACCGGGCCGAAAGCCTCGTCAAACGTGGCTCAACCATTCGGCATGGTCCGAACGACGCCCATGCACATAGTCGAAATAAAGTGCCTGCAGCTTCTCTGTCACTGGCCCGCGGCCCCCTGTGCCGATCACGCGCCCGTCTACCTCTCGGATCGGCGTGACTTCGGCGGCGGTCCCGGTGAAAAACGCTTCATCGGCTATGTAAACCTCGTCGCGGGTGATGCGTTTTTCCACGACTTCCAGGCCGTTTTCCCTCGCCAGCGTCATCACGGTGTCTCGCGTAATGCCCTCGAGCGCCGACGTTAGATCCGGCGTATAGAGCCTGCCATGGCGGACGATGAAGATATTTTCACCGCTGCCTTCGGCAACGTAGCCTTCCTGGTCGAGCAACAACGCTTCATCACAACCGGCTTCGATCGCTTCCTGCACGGCCAGGATGGAATTGAGATAGTTTCCATTGGCCTTGGCCTTGCTCATGACGCTGTTGACGTGATTCCTAGTATAAGAGGAGGTTCTCACCCGGATGCCGCGAGCCATGTTTTCAGCCCCGAGATAACTGCCCCATTGCCAGGCGGCGACCATCACATGGACCGCCAGTCCGTGAGCATGCAGGCCCATGCCCTCGGCCCCGAGGAAACACATCGGCCTAATGTAGGCACTTTCCAGATTGTTGCGCGCCACCGCCTCCAGTTGGACGCGGTCGAGAGTATCCTTGTCGAACGGAATCGACATTTTCATAATGTGGGCCGAGCGGAACAGCCGGTCCGTGTGGTCACGGAGCCGGAAGACCGACGGGCCGCGCGCGGTACGGTAGGCGCGCAGGCCTTCGAACACGCCACAGCCGTAGTGCAGCGTGTGGGTCAAAACGTGAACCTTGGCATCGCGCCAGGGGAGCCACGTCCCATCGAGCCAGATCTGTCCGTCCCGATCGTCCATCGTCATGAAATGATCTCCTGCAATCAGAGGGGAATTGCTGTCGGCTGCTGTTCGCTCAAAACACCGGCGCCTCAATGATCTGTTTCCAGACTGCCTCCACAGCCGTGCGGTGCTCAGGAAACTCCGATGATGCTGCCAACGCAGGCATCTCTTGCAAAGCAAGACGGTGCACCCTGCCGCGATAGTCGCAATAGGCGCATCGAAGGCGGTCTGCCTGGCCGAGCTCCAGAAAATTTATGGCGCGAAGGCTGTCCAATAGGCGGACCGTATCGGTCCAGCGGGTGATCTCACAATGCTTCGCTGCGCTGATGAGGACGCCGAATTGTACAATAAACTCGATATCGGCAATACCACCAATGCCCTGCTTCAAATCGAACACTCCGGGCCGTCTGTCCGCCAGATGTTCACGCATCTTTTCGCGCATGGTCCGAACATCGAGCCTCACCTGCCGGCTGTCCCTCTCCCGGCAAAGCACGTTCCGCCGGATCGCATCGAACCGTACACCCACCTTCGGATCACCCGCCACGAACCGCGCCCTCACCAGCGCTTGCCGCTCCCATGTCCAGGCCTGATGCAGCTGGTAGTTTTCGTAGGCATCGGCTTTGCTGACGAGGAGACCCGAGCTTCCGCTGGGCCGCAGGCGAAGATCGACTTCGTACAATGCGCCGCCTGGCATGTCGGCCGTCAGCAGACTGACCATCCGCTGAACCACGCGGGCATAAAACTCGGCGGCGCTGATCGGACGCGGCCCATCGGTGACGGCGTCGCTGGCCACCCCATCGTAGAGGAAGACCAGATCGAGGTCGGACCCATAGCCCAGCTCTATGCCGCCGAGCTTTCCGTAGGCGATGATCCCGAATCCTGGAAAATCAACCGAGGTTTCCGCCTCCACCGGAGGGATGCCGTGACGCGCAGCCGCGAATTTCCAGGCCAGCCGCAGCACCCGTTCGATCACGACCTCGGCCAGATCCGTCAGGTAATCACTGACGACCATGACCGGGATGACGTTCATGATGTCGGCCGCCGCGATCCGCAGCTGGTGTGCCGCCTTAAATTGCCTAAGCCGCAACATCAGCTGCTCGTCGTCATCGGGAGCCAGACTGCTGAAGAGAATGTCCGCCTCCCGCCCCAAGGACTCACGGGTCAAGGGGCTGTACAGGGTCCTCGGGTCCAGTAACTCATCGAGCAGAATCGGAGCGCCGGCTATGAGCCTTACGATCCAGGGACTTGCCGCCGCCAGCCGGACCAGCTGCGACAGCGCGGACGGGTTTTCCGCCAGCAGCGAAAAATAGACCCCCCTGCCGGCGATCGATTCGAACAACTGGAGGATTCTACCCAACACGCCGACAGGATCGGACACACGGAACGCGGCGAGCTCCGCCAGCAACTTTCCGATGACTCTCTGAAGCTCCGCCCTGGCACCGGCACCGAGCCGCCGAACAGGCGCCGAGGCCCGGAACTTGACCAAAGCGCCGGTCATGGCTTCGGCGGCTCCGTCAAACCCCGCCAGCGCTTGGGATAGCTCCGCCTCGCCGCCGTCCAGCAGCGGCTCCCCCCTTGCGGGCTGCGGAGGTTCGGCGATCACCTCCGTGAAAATCTCGTGGACGCGGCGCCGGACCTCGTCAAGACGGTGCAGGAAACCCTCCCACGATTCGAACCCCATCGAAAACGCCAATAGCCCGCGCCGTTCCTCCGATACTGGGAGCTCGTGGGTCTGCTTGTCCTCGTATTGCTGGAGCCGGTTCTCGACTTTGCGCAAAAACCGATAGGCAGCGCAGAGAAATGAAGCCGTCCCGTGTTCGAGCAGACGCAAACGCCCCAACCTCTCCAGGACGACGAGGATGCGCCGGTCCTGCAGCTCCACGTTCCGGCCGCCCCGAATCAGTTGAAACGCCTGACCGATGAACTCGATTTCCCGAATGCCACCCGCACCCAGTTTGATGTTGTCCCCCCTGTCCTTCCGCCTGAGTTCGGCCATGATCCTGGCCTTGAGCGACCTCAGTTCCCCGAAAACCCGGTAATCGAGGTAGCGACGGTACACGAAAGGGTGAAAGAACCGTTCAAACTCCCTGCCGTCTCCGGCATCTCCGCCCACGGCACGCACCTTGACCATCGCATAGCGTTCCCAGTCGCGCGCTTGGGCTTGGTAATAGCGTTCACAGGAATCGAAGCTGACCACGAGCGGGCCGCTCTCACCGAAAGGTCTCAGCCGCACGTCCACGCGAAAAACGAAGCCGTCTTCCGTCACCGCATCCAGCACATGCACCAGTGACTGCGCGAGCCGCGTATAAAATTCCGCATATGTCGCACCGTTGCGGCCGGGAAACTCGCCGTCTTCGACGTAGGCGAACACCAGATCGATGTCGGAGGAAAAGTTCAGCTCGTATCCCCCCAGCTTTCCCATGCCCAAAACGACCAGACTCTGCGCCGAGCCGTCTTTGCGGCGCGGAACACCCCACCGCCGGCAGGCGTCGTCGAACAGCCAGTCGAGGGCCGTCCGGATAGCCGACTCGGCCGTCTCGGATATTCTCGTCAATACGCTATCGATATCGAGAAGGCCGCAAATGTCTTGCCAGGCGATGATCGCCATCTCCCGATTACGCCATTGGCGCAATACCCGCATCAGGCCATTCCGATCGGCCACCTCCGCCACACGCTGCTGCAAATCCGCTGAGGGATTCCTTTCCGATGTGTGCCCTTCGAACAACGAGGCAAGCAGGGGGATGACATGAGCGTCGCGCTTCACGACCCCCAGAAAGAAACGGCTGCACCTACAGACGGTGTCCAGAGACTGACGGAAAGACTCAGAATAGTCCTGAAACGGGTATCCCCACTGCGCGAAGATCCGTTCACACTCGTGGAACGCAGAAAACGAACCCGGCGTATCAGGGGGAGAGGCCACTAAGCTTTCGACGAAACAGGATGGTCTGCGAGAAATTCCGGCATGGCGCTGTGCCGGTAAGAAAACGACGGGGCCGCCGGATGCCCCGAAAGGGGAGTATGCCGGGACGCTCCGCTCCCGGCGGGGTGCGCTCAGGTTCGATCCACGAGTTCCACGTACGCCATCGGACTTGCGTCGCCCGCCCGAAAACCGCATTTGAGAATCCGCGTATAACCACCGGGGCGCGTCTTGAAACGGGGCCCGAGATCGTTGAAGAGCTTCGTCACAGCTTCCCGGTTGCGAAGCCGAGCGAATGCCAGCCGCCGACCGGCCACGCTATCCTCTTTCGACAAGGTGATCAGGGGCTCGACGTAACGCCTGATCTCTTTGGCCTTCGGCAGCGTCGTCTTGATGATCTCATGTTCCACGAGCGCAGCCGCCAAATTGCGATACAAGGCAGCGCGATGACTGCTCGTCAAGTTCAATTTTCTACCTGCTTTACGATGACGCATGATTCTTTACCCCTAAAAAGGCTATTGGTTCAGCTTCTTAAGGCCTTCCGGCGGCCAATTCTCCAAACGCATGCCGAGCGACAACCCTTTGGTCGCCAAAACGTCCTTGATCTCGGTAAGAGATTTTTTCCCCAAATTGGGAGTCTTGAGCAAGTCTGCCTCGCTGCGCTGGATAAGATCCCCGATATAGAAAATGTTCTCGGCCTTCAGGCAATTCGCCGAACGCACCGTGAGTTCGAGATCGTCTACAGGATGGAGCAGCAACGGATCGAACTGGGGCCCATCCTCACCGAAAAGCGGCAGATCCTCGCCCTTGAGGTCGACCAGGATAGCAAGGTGCTGGTTCAGAATGTTGGCGGCGTGTTTGACCGCCTCTTCCGGCTGCACGGTCCCGTTGGTCTGCAACTCGATAACCAGCCGGTCCAGGTCGGTACGCTGCTCGACGCGCGCGCTCTCGACGACGTAGGACACCTTTTTGATCGGGCTGAAACTCGCATCCAAATGCAAGGTGCCGATGGCCGAATCACCCTCGATGGCACGGTTGGCGACGGGCTGATAGCCTCTTCCCTTCTGGACGTGGAGGGTCATGCGCAGCCGGCCGTTCCCGTTGATGTGGGCGATCAGCAATTCCGGATTGAGCACTTCGACGTCATGGGAAGCCTCAATGTCGCCTGCCAGAACCGGACCGGGGCCGTGCTTATCGATATTGAGATAAACGTCATGTGGCCCGTTCAAACGGATGGCGAGATTCTTGAGATTCAGAAGCACGTCGATGACATCCTCCTGAACCCCCTCGATGGTCGAATATTCGTGCAGCACGCCGTCGATGACGACGTCCGTGACCGCCGCACCGGGAATGGCAGAAAGAAGCACGCGTCTCAAGGCGTTGCCCAGGGTGTGTCCGAACCCCCGCTCTAGCGGTTCGATGACCACACGTGCGGAATGGCTTCCGTGGGGAACCACCTCCACCGTACGCGGCTTGATCAGCTCGGCAAGCGAGTTGTGCATAATTACGTATACCCCGTCACGCGCTATTTCGAATACAGCTCAACGACCAGTTGCTCGTTGATGTCCGAGCCCAGCTCACTCCTTTCCGGCGCCGATTTGAAAATGCCTTTCATCGACTTGACGTCGACGTCCACCCAAGACGGAAAGCCGTACTGCTCGGTGACCTGCAGCGCATCCTTGACGCGGCCTTGAGATTTCGCCTTATCCCGAATCTCGATGACGTCCCCGCTTTGCACCTGGTATGAAGGTATGTTGAGCGTCCGCCCGTTCAGATTGATTGCTTTGTGCGATACGAGTTGGCGCGCCTCGGCGCGTGTCGAGGCGAACCCCATGCGATAGACCACGTTGTCGAGACGCGATTCCAGCAGTGCCAGCAGGTTTTCGCCCGTGGAGCCTTTCCGCCGGGAAGCCTCGGCATAATAATTGCGGAACTGCCGCTCCATGATGCCGTAAATCCGCCGCAGCTTCTGCTTCTCCCGAAGCTGGGCCGCGTAATCACTCAGCCGCGGCCGCTTCTGGCCGTGCTGCCCGGGCGGCTGATCCAGCTTACATTTCGATTCCAGGGACTTGCCCCTCGACTTGAGAAACAGGTCAGTCCCCTCGCGGCGGCTCAACTTGCATTTCGGGCCCAGATATCTAGCCATAACAAACCTCCCGTCAAACGCGCCGCTTCTTTGGGGGACGACACCCGTTATGGGGCAGCGGCGTAGTATCCACTACGTTAACAATCTTAAAGCCCAAAGCGTTCAGAGAACGCACGGCAGACTCCCTTCCAGGGCCTGGACCGGTAACGTGGACGTCCAGATTCTTGATTCCGTACTCCTTCGCCACCGCACCCGCCTTCTCGGCGGCCACTTGAGCGGCGAACGGTGTACTCTTGCGCGACCCGCGAAAGCCCGAAGCACCGGCGCTGGCCCACGAAAGCGCGTTACCCTTTCTATCGGTGATGGTGATTATGGTGTTGTTGAAAGACGCGCTGATATGCGCGATCCCGTCCGAGATATCTCTTTTGACTCTTTTTACGGGGCGACCTGTCGTGGCCATTGTTCTACCGTACCTCTATTTCTTGATCGGACGACGCGGTCCCTTTCGGGTGCGGGCGTTGGTGCGGGTGCGTTGCCCGCGCACGGGCAAACCGCGCCTGTGCCTCATGCCGCGGTAGGAACCGAGATCCATAAGCCGCTTGATGTTCATGGCAACCTCGCGTCGAAGATCGCCCTCGACGACGAACTTCGCGACCTCGCCACGCAGCCGCTCAACCTGTTCATCGCTCAGCTCCCTGACTTTTTTGTCCGTCTCGATCCCAGCATTCTTGCAGATCAGACCGGCGCGCGTACGACCGATGCCGTAGATCGCGGTCAATGAAATAAGTACATGCTTGTGATCTGGGATGTTGACTCCAGCAATACGTGCCATTTACACGAACTCCAACTCTAAGCCGCTGAGCGAAAGCTGACCATTATACACAGCCGCCACCGTTCCCGCAACGGCGAAACCATCAACCCTGCCGCTGCTTGTGGCGGGCATCCTTACAAATGATCCGGACGATACCATTCCTCTTCAGGACCTTACAGTTCCGGCAGATGCGCTTAACTGATGCTCTAACTTTCATGATGTTTCTCCGGCGACCTCAAGAAAATCACCTGATGTTAATATTGGTTTTCTTCAACAATCCTTCGTACTGCTGCGAGATCACATAGGTCTGTATCTGCGCCATGAAATCCATGACAACGACGACGATGATCAACAACGAAGTACCGCCGAAGTAGAATGGCACGTTCCAATATACGATCAAAAACTCCGGCAACAAGCATACCGCGGTGATATAGATGCCCCCGATCAGCGTCAGCCGCGTCATGACGGTGTCCACATACCGGGCGGTCTGCTGACCTGGCCTGATTCCAGGGATAAATGCACCGGATTTCTTCAGATTCTCTGCAGTCTCATTGGAATTAAAAACCAACGCAGCGTAAAAAAAGCAGAAAAACATGATTGCCGCCGCATAGCAGAGCACGTAAAGCGGCTGTCCGGGCGACAGCGTGCTCGCTATGTCCTGCAACCATATCAGCCTTTCCGAATTACCGAACCAACCGGCCAGGGTTGCCGGGAACAGGATGATCGACGACGCGAAAATCGGCGGGATAACCCCGGACATGTTCAGCTTCAGGGGCAGGAAGCTCTTCTGGGCCGCATACATACGTCGCCCTTCCTGACGCTTGGCGTAGTTGATCGTAATCCGCCGCTGCCCCTTTTCGACGAATACCACGAGCCATGTCACAGCAACCGCGATGGCGGCGATGCCGATGATACTAAACGCGCTCAATTCGCCCGTGCGTGCCAGCTCGAGAGTTCCGCCGACGGCCGAAGGCAAACCGGCCACGATGCCGGCGAAGATGATGATGGATATGCCATTCCCCAACCCTCTTTCGGTCACCTGCTCGCCGAGCCACATTAGAAACATGGTACCGGTGACGAGCGAAATGGCAGTGAGGGCAACGAACTGAAATCCAGGGGACACGACGATGGGCGCCCCGCCTGCGCTCTGATTTTGCAGCGCCATCGCCACGCCCGTGGCCTGGAAAGACGCCAACACCACCGTCGCGTAACGGGTGTATTGGTTGATCTTCTTTCGCCCCGATTCGCCTTCCTTTTTCAACTGTTCGAGCTTCGGAACGACGATCGTCATCAACTGTAAAATGATCGATGCCGAAATGTAGGGCATGATCCCGAGCGCGAAAATGCTCAGCCGTTTCAGCGCGCCGCCGGAAAACATGTTCACCATGTCGAGGATCGAGCTGCCCTGTTGATTGAACATGGCAGCCAAAGCCTTCGGGTCCACCCCGGGGATCGGGATATGCGCGCCGATCCTGAACACGATCAGCGCTCCAACGACGAACAGCAGACGCTGGCGAAGCTCGGTGAACCGGCCGCCGCGGTCGGCCATCAGGGGATTGATAGCGTTCATCAGCTTTCCACTTTGCCGCCCGCGGCTTCGATCGCGGCGCGGGCGCCCCGTGTCACACCCACACCACGGACGGTCACCACCCCGCCCACACTCCCCGTGGCGATGATCTTGACCCTCTTCGCCTCAGTCGGAACGAGCCCCGCCTCTTTCAACTCCGCGAGCCCGATGACGCCTCCCCCGACTTTCGAGATCTGCGTCAGCGTGACCTCGGCGACGAAGCGCTTCTTCGCGCTTCGGAAGCCCACCTTCGGCAACCGGCGTTGCAGCGGCATCTGACCGCCTTCGAAACCGACTTTATGGAACCCGCCTGCGCGGGCCTTCTGCCCTTTGTGTCCCCGACCGCAGGTCTTGCCTAGAGTCGAGCCGATGCCTCGCCCTACCCGCTTTTTTTCCGGACGGCTGCCGTCCCGCGCGCCGATAGTGTTCAAAAACATGTCAGATTTCCTCGACCTTGAGCAGGTAGGAGACTTTGGAGATCATGCCCAAAATTTCCGGCGTGCCCCGAACTTCGACAGTGTGATGAGGTTTACGCAATCCAAGTCCACGAAGACACGCTTTGTGTGTCTCGAGTCGTCCGTTGGCGCTGCGTACCTGGGTTACTCGCAAAGTTTTAACCGTCATCGTCATCACCCCAACAATTCCTCGACGGTCATCCCGCGCTTGGCGGCGACGGATTTGGGGTCTCGCAATGCAGTCAAGCCTTTGATGGTCGCACGGACGACGTTGATCGGGTTGTTGGTGCCGATACACTTCGCGAGGACGTTATGCACACCGACGACTTCGAACACGGCGCGCATGGCCCCCCCGGCAATGATGCCGGTACCCTCCGAAGCCGGTTGCATGTGCACCTTGGCCGCGCCTGCCGCTGCGGTCACCGGATGATGCAACGTCTGACCATTGAGCGCGACCTTGCGCATGTTCTTGCGCGCCTGCTCCATCGATTTCTGGATCGCCACCGGCACCTCGCGTGCCTTGCTGAGACCGAAGCCTACCCGCCCGTTGCCGTCCCCGACGACGGTCAGTGCGGTGAATCCGAACTGACGTCCGCCTTTGACCACCTTGGAGACACGCCGGACGGCGACCAGCTTTTCCTGCAGCCCCTCACCCGCGCCTGCCTGAATATTCACGTTTGCCATTAATATTCCCCGCTAGAACTGAAGGCCGGCTTCACGCGCTGCTTCGGCCAGCGCCTTGACCCGTCCGTGATACTTGAATCCGGACCGGTCGAAAGCGACGCTGGAGATGCCAACCGCAAGCGCTTTTTCGGCGATGCGACGACCCACTGCGATGGCGGCGTCTTTGTTTCCAGTCACCGGCAGCGTTTCCCGGATGGCGGACTCGAGCGTCGAGGCGGCAGCGAGGACCGTTCCGCCATCAGGGCTGATGACCTGCGCATAGATGTGCCGGGGAGTCCGATGGATGGTCAGTCGGTTCGCCCCCATGGCGCGAATGACGTGCCGTGTTTTTGCTGCCCTTTTGAGGCGGGCTTGTTTTTTATCCATTGCTTTTGCCTTACTTCTTCTTCGCTTCCTTGCGGATGATGACCTCGTCCGCATAGCGGACGCCCTTGCCCTTATAGGGTTCCGGAGCCCGGAACGCACGAATGTCGGCGGCTACCTGACCGACCACCTGCCGGTCGGCGCCCTTGACCACGATGTCGGTCTGCGAAGGCGTCTCGACCACAACGCCCGCAGGCACCTTGAATTCCACCGGATGCGAGAATCCCAGACTGAGGCTCAATACGTCTCCCTTGGCTTGCGCGCGATACCCCACGCCGACCAGAGAGAGCTTCCGCTCGAAGCCGTTGCTGACACCCACGATCATGTTGGCCAGGTTCGCCCGTGTCGTCCCGGCGAGGGCATTTTGCCGCTGATCGTTTTTGTTGTAACGGATGGATAGAGTGCCCCCCTCCAGATCGACTCCGAGCTCCGCGGGAACGGTGCGTGACAACAGCCCGTTCTTGCCTTTCGCGGTCACGATACCGTCGGCGATGGTTACTTCCACACCCTTCGGAATGGAGATTGGATTATTCGCTACACGAGACATATCGGCCAGCCTATACAAACATCATTCAACGATACAAAGGACTTCGCCGCCTTCACCGAGCGATCTGGCCCTACGGTCCGACATCACGCCCTTGGACGTCGACACTATGGCGATGCCAAACCCGCCCATGACTTTCGGCAGCTCGTCGCGCCCCCTATAGCGCCGACATCCCGGTTTGCTGACCCGCTGGATCTTGTCGATGACCGGCGCCCCATTGTGGTACTTAAGCTCGACGCGGATGTTGTGCTTACCCTGTTCCGCCACGTCGGAGAAACCGGCGATATAGCCCTCCTCCTTCAAAACCTGGCAAACGGCCCGCTTGAGTTTGGACGCCGGCACGATGATCTCCGCCTTGCCGGCGGCCTGGCCATTGCGTATCCGCGTAAGGAGATCGCTCAAAGGATCTGACATGCTCATGACTGTTAACTCCGATACTTCGGCCGTGGCCTTACCAGCTCGCCTTGACCACACCCGGCACTTCGCCGCGCATGACGCACTCGCGCAACTTGTTCCGCCCCAATCCGAACTTGCGGTAGAAGCCATGCGGCCGCCCGGTCAGCTGGCAGCGGTTGCGCTGCCGCGTCGCGGCACTGTCGCGTGGCAGCTTCTGCAAAGCGACGATCGCCGCTTCCCGCTGCTCATCGGGAGTTTCCACGCCTTTGATGAGGGACTTCAGCTCCGCCCTCTTCTTTTCGTAGCGGCCGTTCAGTTTCTGGCGCTTCACTTCGCGCGCGATCATTGATTTTTTTGCCATGCCCCGCCCCTTGTCAGGTCCGGAAAGGAAATTTGAACGCTTCGAGCAACGCTTTGGCTTCGGCGTCGGTCTTGGCTGTCGACGTGATGGTGATATCCATGCCCCGGATGGCATCGATCTTGTCATAATCGATTTCCGGGAAAATAATTTGCTCCCTCACCCCCATGGAATAATTGCCCCGGCCGTCAAACGCCTTTGGGTTCAATCCCCGGAAATCCCTTATACGGGGAATCGCGACACTGATGAGCCGATCCAGAAATTCATACATCCGCGCGCGCCGCAGAGTCACTTTGCAGCCTACCGGCATGCCCTCGCGGATCTTGAAACCTGCGATCGATTTCCTGGCGTGAGTGACGATCGGCTTCTGACCTCCAATCGCTTGCATGTTCTCGACCGCATTCTGCAGGATCTTCTTGTCCGCCACCGCCTCGCCCACCCCCATGTTGAGGGTGATCTTCACCAGACGCGGGACTTCCATGACGGACTTGTAACCAAATCGCGCCATTAATTCCGGTACGACTTTCTCTTTGTAATGGTTTTCTAACCTAGCCATGACACATCCGCTTCTCAAGCGTCAATCAGTTCGTTGGTGGACCGGTAGAAACGGACTTTCCTGCCATCAGCCAGCAGCCGAAACCCTACGCGGTCCCCCTTGTTGATGGCGGCGTTGAACAGAGCCACGTTCGAACTGTGAATCGGCATGGCCTTCTCGACGATGCCGCCCGTCACTCCTCTCATTGGGTTCGGGCGCTGATGTTTACGGACGAGATTGACACCCTCAACCACCAACTTGTCTCCGCTCAGCACCGAAAGTACCAAGCCTTTCTTTCCTTTGTCTTTCCCGGCGATGACGATGACCTGATCGCCTTTCTTGATCCTACGCATGAGGCAACACCTTCTTACTTGGGTACGTCAAAGCACTTCCGGTGCCAGAGAGATAATCTTCATGAACTTCTCCGAACGAAGTTCACGCGTAACCGGCCCGAAAATGCGGGTGCCAATGGGCTGATGCTGGTTGTTCAGAATGACTGCCGCGTTGTTGTCAAACCGGATCAGAGAACCGTCGGCGCGCCGGACACCCTTGCGAGTGCGAACGACCACGGCGTTATAGACTTCACCCTTTTTGACGCGTCCCCGGGGAATCGCGTCCTTTACACTGACCTTGATGATGTCGCCGACATTCGCGTACCGCCGCTTGGACCCACCAAGGACCTTAATACACATGACTTGCCGCGCGCCGCTGTTGTCCGCGACATCCAGACAGGTCTGCATCTGTATCATCGTTCAAATCTCCAAATATTCGCTCAAGGCCCTGGTGGACGACTTCATACCGCCCGCTCTACGATCGCACCGAGAATCCAGGCCTTTTTCTTCGAAATGGGCCTGGACGCATGCAGTGTCACCAGATCGCCGATGCTGCACTCGTTATTTTCATCGTGCGCCAGTACTTTCGTCGTGCGCCGGATATACTTGCCATATAACGGATGGGAAACCTGTCGCTCGATGGCAACCACGATGGTCCGATCCATTTTGTTCGACACCACGCGCCCCGTGACGCTCCGCACGCGCCCTTCGCTCGCCGTCATACCTTTCCGCCTTTTTCTGCCAGAACCATATTCACTCGCGCGATGTCGCGCCGCACCGCCCTGATCCGATGGAAGTGGCTCAACTGTCCGGTTGCCTTCTGCATCCTCAGGCTGAACGCCTCCCGGTGCAGGTCCATCAACGTCGACTTGAGTTCTTCAACCTGTTTCGCTCTCAATTCGCTGGCCTTCATCACATCACCGTACGCAGGGAAAAGGTGGTCTGGACCGGCAATTTCGCCGCTGCCAACCGGAACGCCTCACGAGCCAGTTCTTCGCTGACACCTTCGAGTTCGTACAGCATGGTACCGGGCTTGATTTCTGCCACCCAGAACTCCACGCTGCCTTTACCGCTACCCATGCGGACTTCCAGCGGCTTCTTGCTGACGGGCTTGTCCGGGAATACGCGAATCCAGATTTTCCCACCGCGCTTCACGTGGCGAGAAATGGTCCGACGGGCCGCCTCGATTTGGCGGGCGGTTATTCTACCGCGAGTCGTCGCCTTGAGGCCATACTCACCGAACGATACCTTGCTTCCGGCGATGGCCACGCCGGTATTGCGCCCCTTGTGCTGTTTTCTATATTTCGTTCTTTTTGGCTGCAACATGGCACGACCCCATCAAGCTTCGACCGCACTGCGGGTTTTCGGCTCCGTGTGCACGGGCTCGAACACCTCGCCTTTGAAAATCCACACCTTAACGCCGATGACCCCATACGTCGTTACCGCTTCGGCGAAACCGTAATCGATGTCCGCGCGAAAGGTGTGAAGCGGCACCCGACCCTCGCGATACCATTCCGTCCGCGCGATCTCGGCGCCGTTGAGCCTGCCGGCGACACTGATCTTGATACCCTCGGCCCCTACACGCAGCGTGTTCTGCACCGCGCGCTTCATGGCACGCCGGAACATGATGCGCTTCTCAAGCTGCTGCGCCACGCCTTCTGCTACGAGCTGCGCATCCAGCTCGGGCTTGCGGATCTCTTCGACGCTGACCTGCACGGGAACACCCATGAAGCGCGACACATCCCGGCGCAGCGCGTCGATGTCCTCACCCCGCTTGCCGATGACTATTCCGGGCCTCGCCGTATGGATCGTGATTTGGGCATTGTTCGCCAACCGATTGATCTGGATCCGGCTGACCGACGCATGCTTGAGTTTCTGCTTCAGAAACTCGCGAACCTTGAGGTCGTTGTTGAGAAATACGGGATACGACTTGCTGTCCGCGAACCAGCGCGACGACCAATCTTTGATATATCCCAGACGAATTCCAGTAGGATTGACTTTCTGCCCCATGACGGAAATGCCTTTACTAAATACTAGTTATCCGACACCAGCACGGTGATGTGCGAAGTGCGCTTGAGTATCCGGTTTGCGCGCCCCTTCGCCCGGGGGCTCATCCGCTTGAGAACAGGGCCCTCATCAACGAACACGGTCTTGACGCGCAGCTCATCCACATCGGCTCCTTCGTTGTGTTCCGCATTGGCGATGGCTGCCTGCAAGACTTTCTTCACCAAACCGGCAGCCTTTTTATTGCTGAACGTCAAAAGGTCCAACGCGGCGGCAACGTTGAGTCCCCGAATCTGGTCGGCGACCAGCCGGCACTTTTGAGGAGAAATGCGCGCTGTTCTATGCCTCGATAATGCTTCCATCGACTTACACGCCTCACTTGCTCTTCTTGTCGGCCTGATGACCTTTGTAAGTCCGCGTCGGCGCGAACTCCCCCAATTTGTGGCCGACCATGTTATCGCTGACCAGGACGGGAACGTGCTGCTTCCCGTTGTGCACAGCGATGGTTTTCCCGATCATCTCAGGCAATACCATGGATCGGCGCGACCATGTTTTGATGGGCTTTTTGGCGCCGGTCGCGTTCGCCTCGTCGATCTTCTTCATCAAATGATGGTCGACAAACGGACCTTTCTTGATAGAACGTGGCACGGTCTATTCCTCTTACTCGTTATCGCGTCTTGCGTCTGCGGATGATCAGACCATCGGTTCGTTTATTGTTCCGGGTCTTGTAGCCCTTGGTGGGTATGCCCCAGGGCGAGACGGGATGCCTGCCCCCGGATGTCCGTCCCTCACCGCCTCCATGAGGATGATCCACGGGGTTCATGGCGACACCCCGGACTGTCGGGCGAACCCCCCGCCAGCGCGATGCGCCCGCCTTCCCCAGCGAAACCAGGTTATGTTCGTTATTGGAGACCTCGCCGATCGTCGCTTTGCAATCGGCCAGCACCTTGCGCATCTCACCGGAACGCATGCGCAGGGTGGCATATTCGCCTTCCTTCGCGACCAACTGGATGGACGTGCCGGCACTGCGCGCGTACTGGGCCCCCTTCCCAGGCTTGCCCTCGACGCAATGCACGACGGTGCCGACGGGAATGTTGCGCAGGGGCAGACTGTTACCGACCTTGATCGCGGCGAACTCACCGGCGACGATTTCGCTGCCGGCGCTCAGACCCGCCGGCGCGACGATATAGCGACGCTCCCCATCACGATACAGCACGAGAGCGATGTATGCGGTACGGTTGGGATCGTACTCGATACGCTCAACCCGCGCCGGTATGTCGAGCTTGTCCCGCTTGAAGTCCACGATACGATAGAACTGCTTGTGTCCACCGCCTTTGTGCCGGGTTGTCACACGGCCCTGATTATTGCGGCCCGAAGAACGCGTCTGCTTCTCGAGCAGTTTCGCATACGGTTCGCCCTTGTACAGTTCCTCGCTGCGCACCCGCGTGACAAAGCGTGCGCCCGCAGAAGTGGGTTTTTGTTTAATCAGAGCCATGGTCTTGTCTTTACTCAAGCAATCGAATATCGGATTAATTTACCGCCAGCTCAATGTCAAAGCCCGGCTTCAGCTTCACGTAAGCTTTCTTCCAGTCCGAACGCTGCCCCATGAACCGCCCGAACCGCTTGGATTTGCCCTTGACGTTGAGTATACGCACGGAGTCGACCTTCACACCGAACATGAGTTCAACCGCGCTTTTGATTTGCAGCTTGCTGGCAGCCGGCTTCACCCGGAACACAAACTGGCGGTTTTTTTCCGCGCCAGCGGTCGATTTTTCCGAGACCACGGGAGCGATCAGGGTACGCATCAACTCGATCTGGTTCATGACAGCCTCACCTCCAGCTTACGAATCGCCGAGCTGGTGGCGATAACGCGCTCGGCGTGCACCAGGTCGACCGGACTCAATGTATCGGCGGTATTGATACTCACGTTCGGCAGATTGCGCGATGACAGGGCCAGATTCAGATCGAGCTGTTCAGCCAGAATGACGGTATACCCCTCGCCGAAGCTCTTCAGCTTCGCTGCCAGCTCACGGGTCTTGGGAGACGTCGGAACGATACCATCCGAGACGACGAGGCGCCCCTGGCGCAGCAACTCTGAAAATATGGACCGGACAGCTGCCCGGTACATCTTTTTGTTCAACTTCTGCCGGTAGTTCCGGTTGGATGCCGCGAACGTCACACCGCCGGTGCGCCATAGCGGGCTACGCGTGGTTCCTGCCCGCGCGTGACCGGATCCCTTCTGTTTCCAGGGCTTCTTACCACCGCCCGACACGTCCGACCGACTCTTCTGGGCTTTCGTTCCCGAACGCGCTGCGGCGAGATAACCGACGACGAGCTGGTGCACCAGGGATTCGTTGAATCCCTGACCGAATACCTTATCGGAAACCTCCAGGTCGCCAGCGGCACCGTTTTCGATTTTTGGAATACTGAGGCTCATGACCAACCACCTATTTCTTCGCAGCCGGGCGGACGATCACGTCCGCCCCCTTGGCACCGGGCACCGCTCCCTTCACGAGGAGCAGGGACCGCTCGGCATCGATGCCGACGATCCGCAAATTGGGAACCGTGATGTTTTTGTCCCCCATGTGGCCGGCCATTCTCTTACCCTTGAACACGCGGCCGGGCGTCTGGTTTTGACCGATGGATCCCGGCGCCCTGTGGGACAGCGAGTTGCCATGGGTCGCGTCCTGCGTCCGGAAGTTATGCCGCTTCACGACACCGGCGAAGCCTTTGCCGATGCTCCGCGCACGGGCATCGACGAACTGACCTTCCGCAAACACCCCGACACCGAGCTCGGTACCGACCGTATAGTCCTGATCGGAATCCTCCAGGCGGAACTCCCACAGCCCTCGCCCCGCTTCTACGCCGGCCTTCGAGTAGTGCCCCGCGTCCGCTTTCGTGAGACGCGAGCGCTTCTTGCTGCCCGTGGTTACCTGAATGGCGCGATAGCCGTCTGACTCCAGGGTCTTCACCTGAACTACCCGGTTGGGCTCGACATGGATCACCGTCACCGGAACGGCGGCACCGGCGTCCGTAAAAATATGGGTCATTCCGCACTTGCGGCCGACTAAACCTATGGCCATCTCTCTTCCCCGAGTCGTGTGCTCTAATACCTTTCAATCAGTTCAGCTTGATCTGAACGTCGACACCCGCAGCCAGATCCAGGCGCATGAGCGCATCCACGGTCTTGTCCGTTGGCTCGATGATGTCCATCAGACGCTTGTGGGTGCGAAGCTCGTATTGATCACGGGCATCCTTGTTCACGTGCGGCGACACCAGCACGGTGAACCGTTCCTTCTTGGTCGGCAGCGGGATCGGCCCCAGCACCTGCGCGCCGGTACGTTTTGCGGTTTCGACGATTTCCGACGCCGACTGGTCGATGAGCCGGTGATCGAATGCCTTCAAACGGATACGAATTCTCTGCTTAGCCATGAGCTCACTCGATGATCTTGGAGACAACGCCTGCGCCGACGGTACGACCGCCCTCGCGCACGGCAAACCGCAAGCCTTCGTCCATTGCAATCGGCGCGATCAGCTTCACTTCGATCTTGACGTTGTCACCCGGCATGACCATCTCGACCCCTTCCGGCAGCGTCACCGCGCCGGTGACATCGGTGGTCCGAAAGTAGAACTGCGGCCGGTAGCCGTTGAAGAACGGCGTGTGACGCCCTCCTTCTTCCTTGGACAGAACGTAGATCTCGGCTTCGAAGTGCGTGTGCGGGGTGATGCTGCCGGGCTTGGCCAGCACCTGCCCGCGCTCGACGTCTTCCCGCTTGGTGCCGCGCAACAGCACGCCGATGTTGTCGCCGGCCTGTCCCTGATCCAGCAGCTTCCGGAACATTTCCACGCCGGTGCAGGTGGTCTTGGCCGTCGGACGGATGCCGACGATCTCGATTTCCTCTCCCACCTTGATGATGCCGCGCTCGACCCGCCCGGTGACCACGGTGCCGCGCCCGGATATCGAGAACACGTCTTCGATCGGCATGAGGAACGGCCGGTCGATCGCCCGCTCGGGCTCGGGAATGTAGTCGTCCAGCGCCTGCACCAGCGCTTCCACCGCCGGCACGCCGATTTCGCTGCCATCGCCTTCCAGCGCCTTCAGCGCCGAGCCCTTGATGATCGGGATGTCGTCCCCCGGGAAATCGTACTTGGAGAGCAGTTCACGCACCTCCATCTCCACCAGTTCGAGCAGCTCGGGATCGTCCACCATGTCGGCCTTGTTCAGGAACACGACGATGTAGGGCACACCCACCTGCCGCGCCAGCAGGATGTGTTCCCGGGTCTGCGGCATCGGGCCGTCGGCTGCGGACACGACCAGGATGGCACCGTCCATCTGGGCCGCTCCGGTGATCATGTTCTTGACGTA
>NZ_KE384224.1:615981-787148 GCF_000424685.1 Methylococcus capsulatus str. Texas = ATCC 19069 | reverse complement strand
TACGTCAAGAACATGATCACCGGAGCGGCCCAGATGGACGGTGCCATCCTGGTCGTGTCCGCAGCCGACGGCCCGATGCCGCAGACCCGGGAACACATCCTGCTGGCGCGGCAGGTGGGTGTGCCCTACATCGTCGTGTTCCTGAACAAGGCCGACATGGTGGACGATCCCGAGCTGCTCGAGCTGGTGGAGATGGAGGTGCGTGAACTGCTCTCCAAGTACGATTTCCCGGGGGACGACATTCCGATCATCAAGGGCTCGGCGCTGAAGGCGCTGGAAGGCGATGGCAGCGAAATCGGCGTGCCGGCGGTGGAAGCGCTGGTGCAGGCGCTGGACGACTACATTCCCGAGCCCGAGCGGGCGATCGACCGGCCGTTCCTCATGCCGATCGAAGACGTGTTCTCGATATCCGGGCGCGGCACCGTGGTCACCGGGCGGGTCGAGCGCGGCATCATCAAGGTGGGAGAGGAAATCGAGATCGTCGGCATCCGTCCGACGGCCAAGACCACCTGCACCGGCGTGGAAATGTTCCGGAAGCTGCTGGATCAGGGACAGGCCGGCGACAACATCGGCGTGCTGTTGCGCGGCACCAAGCGGGAAGACGTCGAGCGCGGGCAGGTGCTGGCCAAGCCCGGCAGCATCACCCCGCACACGCACTTCGAAGCCGAGATCTACGTTCTGTCCAAGGAAGAAGGAGGGCGTCACACGCCGTTCTTCAACGGCTACCGGCCGCAGTTCTACTTTCGGACCACCGATGTCACCGGCGCGGTGACGCTGCCGGAAGGGGTCGAGATGGTCATGCCGGGTGACAACGTCAAGATCGAAGTGAAGCTGATCGCGCCGATTGCAATGGACGAAGGCTTGCGGTTTGCCGTGCGCGAGGGCGGTCGTACCGTCGGCGCAGGCGTTGTCTCCAAGATCATCGAGTGAGGGATTGGGCGGCGCTCGTGGGTCGCCCTCCTGAATATTTAGGTCAGTAGCTCAATTGGTAGAGCAGCGGTCTCCAAAACCGCAGGTTGGGGGTTCGAGCCCCTCCTGGCCTGCCACTACGTGATGCGGGCGCCCCTCGGAGGGCGCCCTCTGTTGTTTTCATAGCGATCCGGCGCATGTCTACTCAAACTACTTCGGAGTCCGGTGCTTCCGGTCTGGATACCGTCAAGCTCGTTCTTGCGCTGGTATGCCTGATCACGGGCATCGTCGCATATCATTACTTCGTCGATTATTCCGTCGTCTATCGCACGCTGGGTGTCGTCGGCGCGGGTATTGTCGCGGTCGCATTGGTTTCGGCGACGGCCAAGGGGCGGGCGCTGCTCGGATTTTTCCGTGAGTCGCGCATCGAGGTCCGAAAAGTGGTTTGGCCGACGCGGCAGGAGGCGGCGCAGGCTACCTTGATGGTGGTCGCGCTGGTGTTTTTCGTCGGGATTTTTCTCTGGCTGCTCGATATGCTCCTGTTTTGGGCAATCACCTCGATCACCGGGTAACAGGGGGCGATCGTGGCGCTACGCTGGTATGTGATCCAGGCTTATTCCAATTTTGAAAACCGCGTCAAGCGTTCTTTGGAGGAGCGGATAGCCCGGGCCGGGCTGGAGCATTATTTTGGCAAGATCCTGGTTCCGACCGAAGAGGTGTTGGAAATGCGGCAGGGTCAGCAGCGTAAGGGTGAGCGGAAATTCTTTCCGGGCTATGTCCTGGTCCAGATGGAGTTGAATGACGACACCTGGCATCTGGTGCGTGACGTTCCGCGGGTGCTGGGTTTCGTTGGCGGGACGCCCGATCACCCCGCTCCGATCAGTGACGCGGAGGCAGAAGCGATTCTGGCGCGTGTGGAGGAAGGGGTCAAGAAGCCTAAGCACAAGGTGCTATATGAGGTTGGCGAAGTGGTGCGCGTCATCGATGGTCCGTTCAAGGATTTCAACGGTGTCGTCGAGGAAGTCAATTACGAAAAGAGCAAGCTCAGGGTTTCCGTCCTGATTTTTGGGCGTTCCACGCCTGTCGAGCTCGAATTCGGACAGGTTGAAAAAGGCTAAGGCTGGGCGGGTTTGGTAGACGGGGGTCGTGGTTGCACCGCGAGCCCTTTTTGTTTTCGGGGAGCCGTAACCGGCGTTGGTACCCATAGGAGTCAAAAATGGCAAAGAAAATCACAGGTTACATCAAGCTTCAGGTCAAGGCCGGTGAAGCCAATCCGAGTCCGCCGGTCGGTCCGGCGCTTGGCCAGCGTGGCGTCAACATCATGGAATTCTGCAAGGCATTCAATGCCCAGACCCAGAACGTCGAGAAAGGGCTTCCGCTCCCCGTCGTCATCACGGTGTATGCGGACCGTAGTTTTACGTTCATCACCAAGACCCCACCGGCGTCCGTGCTCCTGAAGAAGGCGCTCGGGCTGAAGTCCGGAAGTTCCAAGCCGAACACCGATAAGGTCGGGACGGTCACGCGGGCTCAGCTGGAAGAAATCGCCAAGATGAAGATGCCGGATTTGACGGCGGCGGACATGGACGCCGCCGTGCGCACCATTGCCGGCAGTGCGACCAGCATGGGTTTGATTGTGGAGGGTGTGTGATGGCTCGTTTGACCAAGCGGCTGAAGTCGATCAAGGATAAGGTTCAGCCCGGCAAAGTGTACGCGATCGACGATGCGTTCGAGGTGCTGAAATCGGTCAGCTCCGTCAAGTTCGTCGAGTCGGTGGACGTCGCCGTGAATCTCGGCGTGGATCCTCGCAAATCCGATCAGGCCGTCCGCGGTGCGACCGTTCTTCCCCACGGAACCGGCAAATCGGTTCGCGTGGCAGTGTTCGCCCAGGGAGCGAATGCCGAGGCCGCCCTGGCGGCGGGAGCGGACATCGTCGGCATGGATGATCTGGGTGCCCAGGTGAAGGCCGGCGAGCTCAATTTCGATGTCGTTATCGCGGCGCCGGACGCCATGCGCGTCGTGGGCCAGTTGGGCCAGATTCTCGGTCCGCGGGGGCTGATGCCCAATCCTAAGACCGGCACCGTCACCCCGGACGTCGCCACCGCTGTCAAGAACGCGAAGGCCGGTCAGGTCCGCTACCGTACCGACAAGAAGGGCATTATCCATTGCACGATCGGAAAGATCAGCTTCGATTCGGCGGCGCTCAAGGAAAACCTGGAGGCCTTGCTGGCGGACCTGAAGAAGCTTAAGCCGAGCACTGCGAAGGGTGTGTACGTGAAGAAGATCACCGTATCTTCGACCATGGGGCCAGGCCTGGCGGTGGATCAGAGCACGCTGGCCGCCTGATACAGCAACGAATCAACCGACTTTGGGTTACCGGATTTCCGGTGACCGTCAAAGACCGCAGGCGTGCCTTTGGGGCACTTAATCGTACAGCCTGCGCAGACGGTGACTGAAGCCGAATTTCGGCGAAAGGAGCCGTTATGAGAGTCCCCGGCTTCGGCCGGGGTGGCATGGCTCTGAATGGTTTCCCAAAACTATTCAGTTTTTCTGGAGGTAACGAGTGGCACTGAGACTCGATGACAAGAAAGCGGTCGTCGCCGAGGTTGCAGCCGTTGCCGCCCGAGCGCACTCCGCAGTTGCGGCGGAATACCGGGGGCTGAGCGTCTCGGCACTGACGCAGCTCCGCAAGGAGGCGCGTGAGTCCGGGGTATACCTGCGCGTGGTCAAGAACACCTTGGCGCGCAAAGCCGTCGAAGGCACCGGTTTCGAGTGCATGCAGGACGGTTTGGTAGGACCCTTGATCCTTGCGTTCTCCCTTGAGGATCCGGGCTCCGCGGCCCGCGTGGTCAGTGCGTTCGCCAAGACCAACGACAAGCTCGTCGTGAAGTTGGTGGCGGTCGGCGGCAAACAATATGGTCCTTCCGAGCTCGAGCGTTTGGCTTCGCTGCCGAACCGCGAGCAGGCGATCAGCATGCTGATGGGCACGATGAAGGCGCCAATCGAAAAGTTCGTCCGCACCCTGGCCGAGCCGCACGCGAAGTTCGTGCGCACCTTGGCGGCGGTTCGAGATCAGAAGCAGGCCGCGTAACCCGCAGGTCCGGCAGAAAGAAATTTCGGAGAAATGACAATGGCAGTTTCCAAAGAAGATATCCTCGAGACTATTTCCAACATGACCGTCATGGAGATCGTGGATCTCATTTCGGCCATGGAGGAGAAGTTCGGCGTGTCCGCTGCGGCGGCAGTCGCCGTGGCTCCGGTCGCGGCGGGTGCCGCGGCGCCGGCGGTTGAGGAAAAGACCGAGTTCGACGTCGTCATGACCAGCTTCGGTGCCAACAAGGTCAACGTGATCAAGGCGATTCGCGAGATCACTGGCCTGGGGCTGAAGGAAGCGAAAGATCTGGTTGAGGGCGTTCCCTCCACCGTCAAGGAAGGTATTTCCAAGGCCGAGGCAGACGACATCAAGAAGAAGCTGGAAGAAGCTGGCGCGGCTGTCGACGTCAAGTAACGAAACGTTGCGCGTCCGCTCCTTTTAAGGAAGAGCTTCGATTCAGGCTGGCAGCCCCGCGCTGCCGGCCTTTCGGCGTTTGCGGATTGTTACGGAATCGGTTACCTTGTGGACTCCGAACGTCTGTCCATGCCGTCCTCCGTATCGCACGTGGCAATCCGATAACGAGCCAAGGCATATTCCCGATACTGCCGGTGCAGCCTCCCGGAGGCTTTAGGCTCACGATATTTCAAGCAAACCAAACTCAGGTCAGGAACCAACATGGCTTACTCGTTTACCGAGAAAAAACGAATTCGCAAGAGTTTCGGAAAGCGTCAGGACGTGCTGGAGGTCCCCTATCTTCTGGCGACACAGGTTGACTCGTACCGGCGGTTTTTGCAACTCGACAAGCAGCCCGCCGCCCGGAGCGACGAAGGTCTGCACGCGGCGTTGAAGTCGGTTTTCCCGATCAAGAGCCATTCCGGCAACATCGTACTCGAATATGTGAGTTACCGGCTGGGCGACCCGGTGTTCGACGTCAAGGAATGCCAGCAGCGTGGAACCACCTACGCCGCCCCGCTGCGCGTGCTCGTCCGTCTGGTGGTCTACGACAAGGATGCGCCGGTGGGCGCCAAGGTCGTCAGAGACATCAAGGAGCAGGAGATCTACATGGGCGAAATTCCGCTCATGACCGACAACGGCACTTTCGTCATCAACGGTACCGAGCGGGTGATCGTTTCCCAACTGCACCGCTCGCCCGGCGTATTTTTCGACCATGATCGGGGAAAGACCCATTCTTCGGGAAAGCTGCTGTTCAATGCCAGAATCATCCCCTACCGCGGGTCCTGGCTGGACTTCGAATTCGACCACAAGGACTGCGTTTACGTCCGTATCGACAGGCGTCGCAAGCTGCCCGCCACGGTGTTGCTGCGAGCCCTGGGCTATGACAACGAGCAGATCATCGCCGAGTTTTTCGACACCAACCGTTTCCTGCTCTCATCCGCCGGCATTCAGCTGGAACTGATACCCGAGCGGCTGCGCGGCGATATCGCCAGCTTCGACATTCGGCTTGGCGATCAGATCGTGGTCGAGAAGGACCACCGGATCACGGCGCGTCACATCCGGATGCTGCAAAAGGAGAACGTGAACCTCCTCGACGTCCCCAAGGACTACCTGTACGGCAAGATTCTTGCCCACAACGTCGTGGATACTTCGACGGGCGAACTGATCGCCAAGGTGAATCAGGAGATCACGGAGGATGTCTATGCGCGTCTCGTGGCTGCGGCCATCCCCGAGATCCGTACGCTCTATGTGAACGATCTCGACCGCGGTCCGTACATTTCCAACACCATGCGCATCGATCTGACCGAGACGCAGCTGGATGCCCTGGTGGAAATCTACCGGATGATGCGGCCGGGCGAACCGCCGACCAAGGAGGCCGCCCAGACCCTGTTCGAAAATCTGTTTTTCTCGGCCGAACGCTATGATCTGTCGGCTGTCGGCCGGATGAAGTTCAACCGGCGCCTGGGGCGGACCGATCCTACCGGCCCCGGCGTGCTGGAAAACGATGACATCATCGCGGTGCTGAAGGAACTGATCAACATCCGTAACGGGGGGGGCACGGTCGACGACATCGACCATCTGGGTAACCGCCGCGTCCGGTCCGTGGGGGAGATGGTGGAGAATCAGTTCAGGCTCGGGCTGGTCCGGGTCGAACGGGCCGTGAAGGAGCGTCTGTCGCTGCCCGACGCCGATGGTCTGATGCCACAGGAGATCATCAACGCCAAACCGGTGGCCGCTTCCATCAAGGAATTCTTCGGTTCGAGCCAGCTTTCGCAGTTCATGGACCAGAACAATCCGTTGTCGGAGGTCACTCACAAGCGCCGTGTCTCGGCTCTGGGGCCGGGGGGGCTGGCGCGTGAGCGCGCCGGCTTCGAAGTGCGCGACGTGCATACCACCCACTACGGCCGTGTCTGTCCGATCGAAACGCCCGAAGGTCCGAACATCGGCCTGATCAACTCGCTCGCGGTCTACTCGCGTACCAACGAATACGGCTTTCTGGAGACGCCGTATCGAAAGGTGATCGACGGTCGGGTGACCGATCAGATCGAGTACCTGTCGGCTATCGAGGAGGGCCAGTACTACATTGCTCAGGCCAGCGCCTCGGTCGATGAAAACGGCATGCTCAAGGATGAACTGGTGTCGTGTCGCCACAAGGATGAATTCACCCTGGCGTCGCGGGAAAACATCAACTACATGGATGTGTCGTCCAAACAGATCGTGTCGGTCGCGGCCTCGCTGATCCCCTTCCTCGAACACGATGATGCCAACCGCGCCCTGATGGGCTCGAACATGCAGCGGCAGGCCGTCCCGACGCTGCGTACGGAGAAGCCTCTGGTGGGCACGGGCATGGAACGCATCGTCGCCCGCGATTCCGGCGTGGCGGTCGTCGCCAAGCGCGGTGGCACGGTCGAGTTCGTGGACGCCAGCCGCATCGTGGTCCGGGTGAACGACGAGGAGACCGAGGCGGGGGTTCCGGGTGTGGATATCTACAACCTGACCAAATACACCCGTTCCAACCAGAACACCTGTATTAACCAGAGGCCGTTGGTTAAGCCGGGCGACGTCGTGGCCCGCAACGACGTGCTGGCGGATGGTCCTTCGACCGACATGGGCGAACTGGCGCTGGGCCAGAATCTGCTGGTCGCGTTCATGCCCTGGAACGGTTACAACTTCGAAGACTCGATCCTGATTTCGGAACGCGTGGTGCAGGACGACCGTTTCACGACCATCCACATCGAGGAGAAGACCTGCGTCGCTCGAGACACCAAGCTGGGGCCCGAGGAAATCACCGCCGACATTCCGAACGTCGGGGAGGCCGCGCTGTCCAAGCTGGACGAGTCGGGTATCGTCTACATCGGCGCCGAGGTCAAGGCCGGCGACATCCTGGTGGGCAAGGTGACGCCCAAGGGCGAAACCCAGCTCACCCCGGAGGAGAAGCTGCTGCGGGCGATCTTCGGTGAGAAGGCCTCGGATGTGAAGGACACTTCGCTGCGCGTGCCTTCGGGTATGGACGGCACGGTCATAGACGTGCAGGTCTTCACCCGCGACGGCGTGAAGAAGGATGAACGCGCCCGTCAGATCGAGGAAGCCGAGATTGAGAGGGTTCGCAAGGATCTGAACGATCAGCTCCGTATCATCGAGAAGGACTTTTACCAGCGGGCCGAGCAGATGGTTCTGGGCAAGGTCGCCGACATGGGGCCGGGCGGTCTGAAGCGCGGCGCCACCATCACCCGGGAATACCTGGATTCGATCAAGCCCGCCCAGTGGCTGGAGATCCGGTTGCAGGACGAAGACGTCAATCTTCAGATCGAAGCGATCGCCGGGCAGATCGCCCAGCAGCGCGAGGAAATCGCGAAGCGGCTCGAAGAGAAGCGCCGCAAGATCACCATGGGTGACGACCTCGCTCCGGGTGTGCTCAAGATGGTAAAGGTGTACCTGGCCGTCAAGCGCCGTATTCAGCCGGGCGACAAGATGGCCGGCCGCCACGGGAACAAAGGTGTGATTTCCCGCATCGTACCGGTGGAAGACATGCCGTATTCGGCTGACGGTACGCCGGTCGACATCGTGTTGAACCCACTGGGCGTGCCTTCACGCATGAACGTAGGCCAGGTGCTCGAGACCCATCTCGGCTGGGCGGCCAAGGGTGTGGGCCTGAAGATCGGGCGGATGCTGGAGGCCAAGGCCAAGATCGAGGAGATCCGGTCTTTCCTCACTCAGGTGTACAACGTGAGTGGCCGCCAGGAGGACATCGCCAGTCTGAGCGACGCCGAGGTGCTGGAGCTCGCCGGTAATCTGCAGGACGGCGTGCCGATGGCGACTCCCGTGTTCGATGGAGCCACCGAGGAAGACATCAAGGCCATGCTGCGGCTGGCCGATCTTCCCGAAAGCGGCCAGGCAACTTTGTTCGACGGACGTACCGGCGACGTGTTCGACCGTCCGGTGACCGTCGGTTACATGTACATGCTCAAACTCAATCATCTGGTCGACGACAAGATGCACGCACGGTCCACCGGTCCGTACAGTCTGGTGACCCAGCAGCCGCTGGGCGGCAAGGCGCAATTCGGTGGACAGCGTTTCGGCGAAATGGAGGTGTGGGCGTTGGAGGCCTACGGTGCCGCCTATACTCTGCAGGAGATGCTGACGGTGAAATCTGACGACGTGAACGGCAGGACCAAGATGTACAAGAACATCGTCGACGGTGATCACCGTATGGAGGCCGCCATGCCCGAGTCGTTCAACGTCCTGATCAAAGAGATCCGCTCGCTCGGAATCAATATCGAGCTCGAGCAGGACTGATCGCCGCCCCGCGCAGCAGGCAGCCGTTCGCGGCTGCCTTCCGAATTGATGACTGGGAGATTTACGTGAAAGATTTGATCAATTTTCTGAAGCGCCAGACGCAAAGCGAAGAGTTCGATGCGATCCGCATCAGCCTGGCATCGCCCGACATGATCCGTTCCTGGTCCTATGGCGAGGTGAAAAAGCCCGAGACCATCAACTACCGGACTTTCAAGCCGGAGCGCGACGGTCTGTTCTGCGCCAAGATCTTCGGACCGGTGAGCGACTACGAATGCCTGTGCGGCAAGTACAAACGTCTCAAGCACCGGGGGGTGATCTGCGAAAAATGCGGCGTGGAAGTCACCCTTTCCAAGGTGCGGCGGGAACGCATGGGACACATCGAACTGGCCAGTCCCGTTGCCCATATTTGGTTCCTCAAGTCGCTGCCTTCGCGCATCGCGCTGCTGCTCGACATGCAGTTGCGCGAAATCGAACGGGTACTCTATTTCGAATCCTATGTCGTCATCGATCCGGGCATGACTCCGCTCACCCGGGGCCAGCTGCTCGGCGAGGAGGAATATCAGAAGCTGGTCGAACAATACGACGACGAGTTCACCGCCAAGATGGGGGCCGAAGCCATCCGCGAATTGCTGCGCACCATGGATCTCCACGCCGAGGTCGTGCAGTTGCGGGAGGAAATCAACGGCACCAACTCCGAGACCAAGATCAAGAAGTACACCAAGCGGTTGAAGGCGATCGAATCGATGCTGGCGTCCAACAACCGGCCGGAGTGGATGATCCTCACCGTGCTGCCTGTGCTGCCGCCGGACCTGCGTCCGCTGGTGCCGCTGGATGGCGGTCGCTTCGCCACCAGCGATCTCAACGATCTGTACCGCCGCGTCATCAATCGTAACAACCGTCTCAAGCGGCTGCTCGACCTCAATGCGCCCGACATCATCGTGCGCAACGAGAAGCGTATGCTGCAGGAATCGGTCGATGCGCTGCTGGACAACGGCCGCCGCGGCCGCGCGATCACCGGTTCCAACAAGCGTCCGCTCAAGTCCCTGGCCGATATGATCAAGGGCAAGCAGGGCCGCTTCCGTCAGAATCTCCTGGGAAAGCGCGTCGACTACTCCGGCCGCTCGGTGATCGTGGTGGGGCCGACCTTGCGACTGCATCAATGCGGTCTGCCCAAGAAGATGGCGCTGGAGCTGTTCAAGCCGTTCATCTTCAGCAAGCTGCAGTTCCGCGGCCTCGCCACGACCATCAAGGCGGCCAAGAAGATGGTGGAGCGCGAGGCGCCCGAGGTCTGGGACATCCTGGACGAGGTGATCCGCGAACATCCGGTCATGCTGAACCGTGCGCCGACCCTGCACCGGCTGGGCATCCAGGCGTTCGAGCCGATCCTGATCGAAGGCAAGGCGATCCAGCTTCATCCGCTGGTGTGCACCGCCTTCAATGCCGACTTCGATGGCGACCAGATGGCCGTGCATGTGCCGCTTTCGCTGGAAGCGCAGCTCGAAGCCCGTTCTCTGATGATGGCGACCAACAACATTCTGTCCCCGGCCAACGGTGAGCCCATCATCAATCCCACTCAGGACGTCGTCATGGGGCTGTACTACATGAGCCGGGAGCGCTTGTTCGCCAAAGGCGAGGGCATGATCTTCGCCAGCGTCGACGAGGCCGAACAGGCGTTCCTCAATGGCGCCGTTGACCTGCATGCCAAGGTGGTGGTCCGTGTGCGGGAGGTGGTGGTGGGCGAGGGCGGGGAGCGTACCGAGAGCATCAAGCGGGTCCAGACGACGGTGGGGCGCGCGCTGATCTGGAACATCGTGCCGGAGGGCATACCGTTCGAAATGGTCAACGTCGATATGACCAAGAAGGCCATTTCCCGTCTGATCAACCACGCCTATCGAACCCTGGGTATCAAGGCCAGCGTCATCTTCGCCGACCAGTTGATGTATCTCGGCTTTTCCCATGCGACGAGGGCGGGTGTGTCGTTCGGCGTCGAAGACATGGAGATCCCCGCCCGAAAGGATGAAATCATCCAGGCGGCGGAGCGTGAAGTGAAGGAAATCCAGAACCAGTTTGCCTCGGGCCTGGTGACGGATGGTGAACGCTACAACAAGGTCGTCGACATCTGGTCGCATGCCAACGACCAGGTGGCCAAAGTGATGATGGAAGGACTCGGCGTGGACGAGGTGACCGTTGGAAACGGCGAGACCATCAAGCAGAAGTCGTTCAATTCCATCTTCATGATGGCCGACTCCGGTGCCCGCGGCTCGGCGGCGCAGATCCGCCAGCTGGCCGGCATGCGCGGCCTCATGGCCAAGCCGGACGGCTCCATCATCGAGACGCCGATCACAGCTAACTTCCGGGAAGGACTGACGGTATTGCAGTACTTCATTTCGACCCATGGCGCCCGCAAGGGGCTCGCCGACACCGCGCTCAAGACGGCCAACTCCGGCTACCTGACGCGCCGCCTGGTGGACGTCGCTCAGGATCTGGTGATCACCGAGGATGACTGCGGGACGACGGACGGTCTGCAGATGGCCCCGTTGATCGAAGGCGGGGATGTGGTCGAGCCATTGGCGGAACGGGTGCTGGGGCGGGTGCTGGCCGAGCACGCGGTCGATCCGGCGAGCGGAGACGTGCTGCTCGAAGCCGGTTCGATGCTGGACGAGCGGGCGGTGCAGCTACTCGAACAGCACGGCGTCGACAACGTCCGGGTGCGCTCCGTCATCACCTGCAAGACCCGTTATGGGGTGTGTGCCTCGTGCTATGGCCGCGACCTCGGTCGTGGCCACAAGGTCAACATCGGCGAAGCGATCGGCGTGATCGCGGCGCAGTCGATCGGCGAGCCGGGCACGCAGCTCACCATGCGTACCTTCCACATCGGTGGTGCGGCCTCGCGGTCGGCGGCGATCAGCAACGTCGAGGTGAAGTCGAGCGGACAGATCCGGCTGACCAATCTCAAGACCGTAGTCAACCGGGACAATGCGCTGGTCGCGGTCTCGCGTTCCGGCGAAATCAGTGTGATCGACGAACACGGCCGTGAGCGCGAGCGCTACAAGATCCCCTACGGAGCGGTTCTGTCGGTGCGGGAGGGCGGCGCGGTCAAGGCAGGCCAGATCGTGGTGAACTGGGATCCGCATACCCATCCGGTCATCTCCGAGGTCCGGGGCCGCGCCAAGCTGATCGATTTCGTCGAAGGCGTTACCGTGCGTGAACAGTCCGACGAAATGACCGGCCTGAGCTCGATGGTGGTCATCGATCCCAAGCAGCGCGGCGGCGCGGGCAAGGAACTGCGGCCGCTGGTCAAACTGGTGGACGAGGAGGGCAACGACATCTTCATTCCCTCGACCGAAATCACGGCGCAGTACTTCCTGCCGGCCGGAGCGATCATCGGCATCCGCGACGGCGATCTGGTCGAAGTCGGCGATGTGCTCGCGAGGATTCCTCAGGAGTCCAGCAAGACGCGTGACATCACCGGTGGTCTGCCGCGCGTGGCGGATCTGTTCGAAGCGCGCAAGACCAAGGATCCCGCCATCCTGGCCGAGGCGACCGGCACGGTGTCCTTCGGCAAGGAAACCAAGGGCAAGCGCCGCCTCATCATCACCGACGCGAGCGGCGAGCAGCACGAGGTGATGGTCCCGAAATGGCGCAACATCACGGTGTTCGAAGGGGAGCACGTGGAACAGGGCGAAACCATCGCCGAAGGTGAACTGACGCCGCACGACATCCTGCGGCTGCGCGGCACCGCCGAGCTGGCTTCCTACCTGGTCAAGGAAATCCAGGATGTGTATCGGCTGCAGGGTGTAAAGATCAACGACAAGCACATCGAGGTGATCATCCGCCAGATGCTGCGGAAAGTGGAAATCACCGATCCCGGTGATTCCAGCTTCCTGCGGGGCGAACAGGTGGACCGGTCGCGGCTCCTGGAGGAGAACGACCGCCTGGAAGAAGAGGGCAAGGTGCCCGCGTGTTACGAACCGGTGCTGCTGGGTATCACCAAGGCCTCCTTGAGCACAGAGTCGTTCATCTCCGCGGCGTCGTTCCAGGAAACCACGCGCGTGCTGACCGAAGCGGCGATCCGGGGATCCACCGACCGCTTGCAGGGCCTGAAGGAGAACGTCATCGTGGGACGTCTGATCCCGGCGGGAACCGGTCTGGCCTACCATACGGAGCGCAGGGAACGGACAAAGCTCGGCGAGGTGACGGAGCCCGAAACCCCGATCATCGATACGGCTGAGGTGGAAGAGGCCCTGAAGCAAGCGTTCAGCCTGTGACCGGACCGGCCGGGGGAGGCCGATGCATCCTCCCGGTTTCCGCGGTTGTCAAATTCCCGGAAACCGGTACCATACGCCGACTTGCCGGGGGCGCACGGCTGGCGTGTGCGCCGCGGGTTGCCCGGCGTTCGGATCGACTAGTCACTGGGGAGTATTCAGCATCATGAAAAACCATATCCTGTGGAAGGTTGCGGTCGCCGGGCTGGCCGGAATGGTCAGCAGCGGGACGGCATCGGCGGAGGGAGACCGCATGTCGGGGAAGGAGAAGTTCTACACCTGTGCCGGCTGTCATGGCATCGAGGGTTACTCCAATACCTATCCGACCTATCATGTGCCCAAGCTGGCCGGGCAGCACGACGATTATGTAGTCTCCGCGCTCAAGGCCTATGCCTCGGGAGCGCGGCAGCACGGAAGCATGGAAGGCAACGCGGTTTCGCTTTCCGACAAGGACCTGCGGGACATCGCCGCTTATGTCGCAGGTTTCCGGGCCATCAACGTCAAGAACGCCGTGACCGGCAACGTAGCCAATGGCAAAAAGAAGGCCGAGGCCAGCGGCTGCGGCGGCTGCCATGGGGAGGACGGCAACGGTGAGAGTCCCAACCCCCGTCTGGCCGGCCAGTACGAAAACTACCTGATGAAGGCGCTCGAAGACTACAAGACCGGCGTACGTAAGAATGCCATCATGAACGGTCTGGCCGGCGCGCTTTCCAAAGAAGACATCCATGACCTGGCTGCCTTTTATTCGAGCCAGGCCCGCGGACTTTCGGTTGTTCAGGACGACTGACCGGCACTTTCGCCAATTCGGATGACGGCTCACTGGGGAGACTGGTGGGCCGTTTTTCGTCGATTGCCAGGGAGGCGGAAAATACCCTAAAGACTTCGAATCCGCTGTATCACAGGACCGGGTTTGCGTCATGAAACTTCATCGTATTGGGATCGCGTTCTTGTTGGGACTGGTCAGTGCCGTTTCCTCCGCCGGCGACGCGCCGAAACCGAGAGACAAGGTCGTCATGGGCTGGCTGGAGTCGGTGTTTCTGTTGCCGTGGAATCTCCGCCTAACGGCCAAGCTGGATACCGGCGCGAAGACCTCGGCACTGCATTCGGACAATATCCAGCGATTCAACCGGGACGGCCGGGAATGGGTCCGGTTCACACTGGAAAGCGAGGATGACGATAAAACCGTCGTCGTCGAGAGGCCCTTGGAGCGCACCGTTTACATCAAGGAGCGCCACAAAGGGTCATCAAAGCGGGAAGTGGTCACCTTGACGCTGTGCAAGAACGGACGTGAATACCAGACCGAATTCACCCTGGTGGATCGTAGCAATTTCAACTACCCCCTGTTGCTCGGCCGCAGTTTTCTGAGTGACGTCGCCGTGGTCGATGCGGGAGAAACATTCGTTTTCAAGGCGGAGGGCGACCCCTGTAACCAGCGGGGTAAGGGGAGCACTACGCCGGCCCCTTCGCCCGCTGGTGGAAGGCACTGAGGGGAGATGACGGAGTCCCGTCCGGCATGAGCAAACTCCACGTTCGCCTTCTCGCCGCCGTGTTGACGGCGGTGGGTCTGGCGTTGTGCTATTACAAAGTCGAGATTCTGGGATTGCCGCTGCTGCCGACCGAACAGGCCGAGGTCTGGACGGTCGAGGCGCGTATCGAGTTCAAGGCCCGGCGGGATACCGCCGTCAAGGTCCAGTTCGCCATTCCGCGGGCGCCGCGGGGTTACACCGTGCTCGACGAGAACTTCGTCGCCAGCGATTACGGTTTGACGACCGACGACAACGGCCTACGCCGGCAGGCACGCTGGGCCATACGCGAAACCCACGGTTGGCAGGTCCTGTATTACCGTATCCACCTTGCCAAGGATCCGGCCGCGGAGGCGTCGCCCCCGCCGACGGGAGTGGTCATGCCGGTAGAGCCGCAGAGTTTGCCCGAACCCTTACAGGCGGCCGCTCGCGGCCTTCTCAACGAGGTCCGCAGCAAATCGGCGGACAACGTGACGTTCGCCCAGGCTCTCCTGCAGCGTCTCAACGCTGCCGACGCCGACAGCAACGTGAGTCTCTTGCGCCAGGACATCACCGGACCGGACGATTGGGCGCGCCGGATCGTGGCCATCCTGCGCGAGGCCGACGTTTCCGCCCGTCCCGTCTACCTGGCGATCCTGAAGGACAATGCCAGCCGGGGTTCGCTCACTCCCTGGGTCGAGGTGTTCGACGGCGACTCCTGGGTGGATCTGAACCCTTCGAGCGGTGAGACAGGGTTGCCGGGGGATGCGATCGTGTGGACGGTCGGGAGCGAGCCCCTGCTCGAGATCACGGGGGGGAAGAACGGGCGGGTCGAATATTCGGTGCGCCGGCATTCGCAGGAAATGACCCAGATCGCCGAGCAGCGTGCGCGGAAGATGGGGTCCAGGATCATGGAATTTTCCCTGTTCAGCCTGCCGGTCAAGACGCAGAACGTCTATCGGGTGCTGCTGCTGGTGCCGATTGGGGCCTTTCTCATCGTGTTCCTGCGTAACGTCGTGGGGCTTCAGACTTTCGGAACCTTCATGCCGATCCTGATCGCGGCGGCCTTCCGGGAAACCCAGCTGCTTTGGGGGGTCGCCATGTTCTGTCTCTTGGTCGCCCTGGGGTTGTTGCTGCGGTTCTATCTGGAATCGTTGAAACTGCTCCTGGTTCCGAGGCTGGCGGCGGTTCTCATCATCGTGATCCTGCTCATGGCGATGGTGAGCGTCATGACCTACAAGCTTGGCTTGGACCGGGGGGTATCCGTCGCTTTGTTCCCGATGGTGATCATGGCGATGACCATCGAGCGGATGTCGATGGTCTGGGAGGAGTTTGGGCCGGTCGAAGCCTTGAAGCAAGGGTTTGGCAGCCTGGCCGTGGCCGTCCTTGGCTACCTGAGCATGAGTAGCGACTATTTGGGGCACCTCGTTTTCGTTTTTCCGGAACTGCTACTGGTGGTCCTGGCACTCACACTGCTCCTGGGCCGTTACACGGGATATCGTCTGCTGGAACTGTGGCGTTTCCGTGGAGCGCTCAAGGGATGAAAGCCGGGGGCTGGAAAGACCGCATGTTTCCCTGGCGGCGTCTTCGCCGGCTCGGCATCCTGGGGATGAACGAGCGGAACGCCGACTTCGTGCTGCCCTACAATCCTCGCTCGTTGTACCAGCTCGTCGATGACAAACGCAGGACCAAGGCGCTAGCGATCGAGCTTGGTATTCCGGTGCCCCGGCTTTATGCGGTGGTGGAAATCGAACATCAGATCGAAGATCTCTCCCGGTTGCTCGCCCCCTATGGCGAATTCGTCGTCAAGCCGTCGCACGGCAGCGGGGGAGAGGGCATCCTGGTGGTCGAGTCACGCAGTGACGGCCGTTACCGCAGGTGTAGCGGCCTGGTCCTGACCGAGGAGGATCTGGGTCATCACATTTCCAACATCCTCAGCGGCATGTATAGCTTGGGAGGGATTCCGGACTGCGCACTCATCGAGTATCGGGTCAATTTCGATCCGCTCTTCACCGAAGTGAGCTATCTCGGTGTCCCCGACATCCGGATCGTCGTATTTCGCGGAGTACCGGTGATGGCGATGATCCGTGCCCCGACCCGCCTTTCCGACGGAAAGGCCAATTTGCATCAAGGTGCGGTCGGTGTGGGAGTCGATATGATCACGGGGCGGACCTACAATGGCATCTGGCGCGAACGCCGGATCGAAGAGCATCCCGACACGGGCGGCGAACTCGCCGGCATATGTGTGCCCCATTGGGACGACATCCTGACCATGGCAGCCCGCTGTAACGACATGGTCGGCATGGGATACATCGGCGTGGATATCGTGCTGGATCGCGACCTCGGGCCTTTGATGCTCGAGCTGAACGCACGGCCCGGTCTCAGTATTCAGCTTGCGACCCGAACGGGGCTTCTGCCGCGCCTGCGCTATCTGGAGGGGTTGCGTGAAATCCCCCGCGACGTTCCTGAGCGTGTGGCATTGGCGAAAACCGTCGCGAACCGCTTTTAGGTCGTTGACGTGGCGGGTGGGGCGGCCATGAGGTTTTTTCCGGTGAAATACCGTTGTAATGTTGCCGGGTTAAAAGGTTTTCTTGCTCAGTCTCTGCTCGTTCCCGGACGTGGTATGTTCCCGTGCGCCCGCTTCGTCAACGGATTCGGCGGGCGGCGGAGTGATGCTGGCAGTTTTTTTAGGGTGGGCATGGTGTTCGCCCCGGCTGGAACCCCCTGAAGCATATGCCCCGGGATTCCGGGCCACGGTCTCATATGATGTCCGATGCTCCGCTGCGTCCGTAAATTGCCGGCCGGTCCGATTTTTGTGGCCAGAAGTTACCCATGACCAAATCAACGCTGTTTTTCGTCCTCGTATTGTTGTGCCTCGCCGCTTACCGTTTCGGCCGCCGTCGCTCCTTGGCGGTCGCCTCGGGCAGAATCCGCAACCTCCACTCGCTTCCCGGGTACTACGGATTTTTCGTTGCGCTTTGGTGTGGAGTGCCCGCTTTGATACTGCTGGTCTGTTGGCTGATGTTCGAGGGGCCGGTCATCAACCACCTCGTCATTTCGAGCCTGCCGGACGAGCTCCGCGGCCAGTCTCCCGAGCAACTGGGCCTTGTCATCAACGACATCCGCAACGTGGTGGGCGGAAAGGAAACATCGGCTACCAACCCGGCGATACAGGCGGCTGCCGCCGAATACCTCCGCCTGCGCTCTTTGAGTGACGCCTTGCTGGCCGCGGTCGCGCTGTCCGTTTCCGTAATCGGCGGCGTGGTCGCCGGGCAGCGCATCCAGCCGTCGTTGCGGGCGCGGAACAAGGTGGAAGGGGCGTTGATGTTTTTTTTGATCGCCTGCTCCCTGGTCGCGATCTTCACCACTGTCGGCATCGTGCTTTCGGTGCTGTTCGAATCGATACGGTTTTTCGGACTGGTTCCGATCACCGAGTTCCTGTTCGGTACCGACTGGAGTCCGCAGATGGCGATCCGTGCGGACCAGGTCGGGTCTTCCGGCGCATTCGGAGCGGTGCCTCTGTTCACCGGCACCTTGCTGATTTCGGCGATCGCCATGGCGGTTGCCGTTCCCATCGGCTTGTTGTCGGCCATCTATCTGGCGGAATACGCCACCCCCCGCATCCGGGCAGTCGGCAAACCGTTGCTCGAAGTCCTGGCGGGCGTACCCACCGTCGTCTACGGCTTCTTTGCCGCTCTGACGGTCGCTCCCTTTGTCCGGGATGTGGCGCAGTCCCTGGGGCTCGAGGCGTCCTCCGAGAGCGCTCTGGCTGCGGGGCTGGTGATGGGAGTCATGATCATTCCGTTCGTATCATCGCTTTCTGACGACTTCATCAATGCGGTGCCGCAGTCGCTCCGAGACGGCGCTTATGCCCTCGGCGCCACCCAATCGGAAACGATCCGAAACGTCGTCATTCCGGCAGCGTTGCCCGGTATCGTTGGTGGAATCCTGCTCGCGGTGTCCAGGGCGATCGGCGAGACCATGATCGTCGTCATGGCGGCGGGCCTGGCGGCGAATCTGACCGGCAATCCCCTGCAGGCGGTCACCACCGTCACTACCCAGATTGTCACCCTGCTGGTGGGCGACCAGGAATTCGACAGTCCGAAGACGCTGGCGGCTTTCGCCCTCGGCCTGGTGCTGTTCCTGGCGACGCTCGCCCTCAACATCATTGCCATGCACATCGTCCGGAAGTATCGGGAACAATATGAATAGCGAAGCCACGCACGTCCTTTCGCGACGCACTGCCGACATCGTCAAGGCCTCCCTCGGGCGGCGGCATGCCGCCGAAAGGCGTTTTCGCCTCTATGGCCTCATGTCCATAGGTGCGGGCATCCTGATGCTGGTCATCCTGCTGGTCAGCATCTTCGGCCAGGGCTACCGGGCATTCTCGCAGACCTACGTGGGTCTCGACGTCAGTTTCGACCCGGCCGTGATCGATCCCGACGGCGGGCGTTCGCCGGAAGCGCTGGCCTCGGCCGACTATGGGGCACTGCTGAAGCGCGCTCTGGGGGAGCTGTTTCCGGATGTCACTGAACGTCAGGACAAACGCGCCCTGCATCGGTTGATCAGCGCGGGCGCTTCGTATGCCGTCCGTGACGAGATCCTGGCACATCCCGAGTTGGTCGGTCATTCGGCCCGCATCTGGGTGGCAGCGGGCGCGGACGTCGACCTGCTGGAAAAGGGCTACTTCGATCGCAGCGCTGCCGAAGCCGAGCGGCGCATGAAGGACCGCGAACTGGCATGGGTCGACAGGCTCAAGGCCGAAGGTCGTCTGGAACGGCGATTCAACGCGAAGTTCTTTACGGCCGGTGATTCGCGCGATCCGGAACAGGCGGGGATAGGGGGAGCGTTGATGGGCTCCTTCTACACCGTCCTGGTCACCCTGGTACTGTCTCTCCCCATCGGTGTGGCGGCCGCCATCTATCTCGAGGAGTTCGCGCCGCGCAATCACTGGGTCGATTTCATCGAGGTCAACATCAACAATCTCGCGGCGGTGCCATCGATCGTCTTCGGCCTGCTCGGCCTGGCCGTGTTCATCAATTTCTTGGGCGTGCCGCGTTCCTCGCCGCTGGTCGGTGGGCTGGTGCTCACGCTCATGACGCTGCCGGTCATCATCATCGCAGCCCGCTCGGCCCTGAAGGCGGTACCGCCCTCGATACGCGAGGCCGCCATGGGGGTGGGGGCTTCGCCAATGCAGACCGTGTTCCACCACGTCGTACCCCTGGCCATGCCGGGGATGCTGACCGGCGCGATCATCGGGATGTCGCGGGCGCTGGGCGAAAGTGCGCCATTGCTGATGATCGGTATGGTGGCTTTCATCGTCGACATTCCGCACGGCATTTTCGATCCGGCGACCGTGCTGCCCGTCCAGGTCTACCTGTGGGCGGACAGCCCGGAGAGGGGCTTCGTTGAGCGCACTTCCGCGGCGATTCTGGTCCTGCTGGCATTCCTGATCCTGATGAACGGCACTGCGGTGTACCTGCGCCGGCGCTTCGAGCGGCGCTGGTGATTCGTCCTCGGGGCCTGCGGGTTACACTACCAAAAGCTCGAGGGAGCGCATGAATACAATCGCAGAGAGTCAAACGGTTCAAGGCAAAGAGAGCGCAAAAATGAGAAGCCCGGAAAAGGGAACTTTGATCGCCGCCCACCAGAGGGAGTTCACCCGGACGATCGGAGAAATCAGCTCGCCGAACCCCAGGATCATGTGCCGGGACGTCAATGTCTATTACGGCGAAAAGCATGCGATTCAGAACGTCAGTCTGGATGTCGGCCACAATGAGGTCATCGCTCTGATCGGCCCTTCCGGTTGCGGAAAGTCGACGTTTCTGCGCTGTCTCAACCGGATGAATGACACCATCGTGGGCTGCCGGGTGACCGGTTCGATCCGTCTCGACGGCCAGGACATCTACGACGGCGGGCTGGACGTGGTGCCGCTGCGGGCGCAGGTGGGCATGGTGTTCCAGAAGCCCAATCCGTTTCCGAAGAGCATCTACGAAAACGTCGCCTACGGGCCGAAGATCCACGGTCTGGCGAATAGCAAGGCTGAGCTGGAGGAAATCGTGGAGTCGTCGCTGCGGCGGGCCGGGTTGTGGGACGAGGTCAAGGACGATCTGGCCAAGCCCGGTACCAGTTTGTCGGGTGGACAGCAACAGCGCCTGTGCATCGCCCGGACCATCGCGGTCAGTCCCGAAGTGATCCTGATGGATGAGCCCTGTTCGGCGCTCGATCCCATCGCCACGGCCAAGATCGAGCAGCTCATCGACGAGTTGCGCGAGCTCTACACCATCGCCATCGTGACCCATTCCATGCAGCAGGCGGCCCGCGTCTCCCAGCGTACGGCCTACTTCCATCTCGGCCGGCTGATCGAGGTCGGTGATACGGCACAGGTCTTCACCAACCCACGCCATCCCCTCACCGAAGACTACATCACCGGCCGATTCGGCTAATTGCGGAGATTGCGTTCGATGAATCAGGTTACGGAAGGTCACAGTATCCGCCGTTACGACGGCGAGTTACGGGAACTGCACTACAAGGTGCTGGAAATGGGCACGCTGGTGCTGACCCAGGTCAAAGAGGCGGTGCGTTCCCTGAAAACGGGCGACGTGAGTCTGGCAGCAGAAATCATCGAAGAGGATGACCAGGTCGACGATCTCGAAGTTGAAGCCGATACCGAGGTCGTTGCACTGTTCGCCCGCCGCTGTCCGAAGGGCAGCGATCTTCGCTTGGTGATGGCGCTGTCGAAAGCCATTACCGATCTGGAGCGCGTCGGCGATGAGGCGGTGAAGATCGCCTCGTGCGTGGAACGGCTGTATGCCGTCCCGGCCGATTATCCTGCCGAAGTGCCGCGCAACCAGGTCCTCGTGCTTGCTGACCTCGTGGTCAAGCGGTTCGAGAGCGCATTGCGCATCGTCGACTCGTGGGAGGCCGAACAGGCGCAGCAGTTCATCGCGAGCCAGCGCGAGGTTTCCGAGAGGTTCCAACAGACGCTCGGCGGGTTGATGGACAATGGCGGTTCCGATGCCGGCGGTGCCAACCGGGCGGTGAATCTGGTTCTGGTCCTCAAAGCGCTGGAACGTATCGCCTGCCACGCGGAAAATCTGGCGGAATACGTGATCTACCAGGCCATGGGCCTGGTGATCCGGCACCATGCGGTCTGAACGTCCCCATTCCAGCATGACGTCCGGGCATGAATGGCGCCTCAACGGCTCCGCTCATCCCTGACGGCGACTATCCCCAAACGCTGCGCCAGGCTAAAATAGTCGGATTTCCCGGCGTCTGCGCTGATGAAGAGGCCCGGCCGCAGGGGCTTCGAATTGTCGATCAGAGAGATTTGCGGCCATGCCCAGCGTGTACAACACCGACGATCTTCGCATCTGCGAGATCAAGGAAGTCATTCCGCCCGTCCAGGTTCATGAGGAATTCCCGATCACGGACCGGGCCGCACTCACGACACTGACCGCCCGCCGAGGGATTCACGCAATCCTTTCCAGGGAGGACGACCGCCTGCTGGTGGTGATCGGGCCCTGTTCGATCCATGACCCCAAGGCCGCGCTCGAATACGGGGAGCGGCTGCTGCCGCTCCGCCAGAAACTGGCGAGACATCTGGAAATCGTGATGCGGGTCTATTTCGAGAAGCCGCGAACGACCGTCGGCTGGAAGGGCCTGATCAATGATCCCGATCTGGACGAGAGTTTCAACATCAACAAAGGCTTGCGTCTCGCCCGCAAGCTGTTGCTCGATCTGAACGAACTGGGCATGCCCGCGGCCACCGAGTACCTCGATCTCATCACCCCGCAGTATGTCTCCGACCTGATCGCTTGGGGCGCCATCGGTGCTCGTACCACGGAGAGCCAGTCTCACCGTGAACTGGCATCGGGGCTGTCATGTCCGGTTGGATTCAAGAACGCCACCGACGGCACGATCAAGGTTGCTGTCGACGCCATAGGTGCGGCACGGCGGCCACATCATTTCCTGTCTTTGACCAAGGCCGGTCATTCGGCGATCTTCTCCACGACCGGTAACACCGACTGTCACATCATCCTTCGTGGCGGAGCCCGGCCGAATTACGACGCGGCCAGCGTCGAAGCGGCGGCCAGGGCGCTGGAAGCCGTCGGCCTGCCGCCCAACATCATGGTGGACTGCAGCCATGCCAACAGCATGAAGGATTACCTGAAGCAGCTGCGGGTGGCCGAGGACGTGGCCGAACAGATAGATGGCGGCGACAGGCGGATCATCGGCTTGATGGTGGAAAGTCACCTCAAGCCGGGCAATCAGAAACTCCACAAGGGCATGGTTCCCGAATACGGCGTCAGCATCACTGATGCCTGCATCGGCTGGGATGACAGCGTGGCCGTGCTGGAACGGCTCGCCGCCGCGGTGGAGAGCCGGCGCGGCCGGTCGGCAGGCATCCGGAACGTGCGGGGGGCCTGAGCGCATGCGTGTTTTCGTCAACGGCGAAGAGCGTACGGTACCGCCTGGAACGACCCTGGAGGATCTGATCGCCGCCATGGACCTCGCCGGGAAACGTGTGGCCGTCGAGCTGAACCTCGAAATCGTGCCACACGGCGACTATGGTTCCCGGGTCCTCGAGCCCGACGACCGGGTGGAAATCGTCCACGCCATCGGGGGGGGGCAGGGCGATCCGCTGGTGATCGCCGGGAAGGCATACACTTCACGCCTGCTGGTCGGGACTGGCAAATACAAGGATCTGGCGGAAACCCGGGCCGCGGTGGAAATGTCCGGCGCGGAGATCGTCACGGTGGCGATCCGGCGCACCAACATCGGCCAGGACCCGGGCCAGCCCAGTCTCCTGGACGTGATCCCGCCCGACCGCTACACCATTTTGCCCAATACCGCCGGCTGTTACACGGTCGAAGACGCCGTGCGTACCTGCCGGCTGGCCCGCGAGCTGCTCGGGGGGCATCGTCTGGTCAAGCTGGAGGTGCTGGGCGACCCGACCACCCTCTTCCCGGACGTGACCGCGACGCTGGAGGCGGCGGAGATCCTGGTGCGCGATGGATTCGATGTCATGGTATACACCAACGACGATCCGATCATCGCCAAGCGCCTGGAAGAGATCGGCTGCGTCGCCGTGATGCCGTTGGCCGCCCCCATCGGATCGGGGTTGGGGATTCGCAATCCCTACAACATCCTGACCATCGTGGAAAACGCCAAGGTCCCGGTCCTGGTCGACGCGGGCGTGGGTACGGCTTCCGACGCCGCCGTAGCGATGGAACTCGGCTGCGATGGCGTGCTCATGAACACGGCCATCGCCGAGGCTAAAAATCCAGTACTGATGGCATCGGCGATGAAGAAGGCGATCGAGGCCGGGCGTGAAGCCTTCCTGGCGGGCAGGATGCCTAGGCGCCGGTTCGCGTCGGCTTCGTCCCCGCTGGCGGGGTTGTTCTTCGATTGAGCACCCGTGAGGGTGGGGTGGTTTCGGGTGCCGACGAGTTGAAAGCGGCAATCCGGCAGCCGTAGTGTACCTCCCATGCCCTTCCTTCGGCAGCGGCTCGCCGGAACGCAGGGCTTTCATCAGGGCGCCCGGTCCGAGGTTGTAGGCGGTCAGCGCCTTCTCCGTGTCCCCGCCGAACAGGTCGGTCAGGTCCCGGAGATACCGAGCCGCGCCGTTGGCGGCCTGCTTCAGGTCGTGCGGGTCGGTCACGCCGTACTGGGCGGCGGTCGCCGGCATGAGCTGGAACGCCCCGCGGGCGCCCTTCGGGCTGACCGCCGCCGGGTTCAGGCCGCTCTCGACCAGCCCCACCGCCTTGAGCAGGGCGGGATCGAGGTTGTTGTCGATCGCCGCCTGGCGGATGACCGCCTCGGCGTCGGACGGGGCCGCGGGGGCGGAAGCGGGGGCGGAGGCGCCGGACCCTGCATCGAGCATGCGCTCGATGTCGAAGGCGTCCCGCAGCCGCAGGCCGCGCTTCTGCTCGTAGCGCGCCCGGTCCTGCGCGAGCCGGCGCTCGAGGGCGGAAGCGGCGAAGCGCCGGTCCGCGTCCTCGGCCGCCTGGGCGCGGACCATCGCATCCTGGTACAGCGCGTTGCGGTTCGCGGCCTGGAGCCCGGGGCTGACGCCGGCGAAGGTCTCGTTGCCGTAGGGGTCGACGGAAATCTGGACGCCGTTGGCGGAGAGCCGGGTCTGGGGAAGGGCTATCATCTTGACCAGGTCCTCCGGGGGGAGTCCGTTTTGCGCCGCGAGGCTTAAAATCTGTTGGCGTTCTTCAGGAGTCCGGGCGTTCTGGAGAATGCCTGCCACTCGGCGAAGCTTCGCCTGATTCAGACGGGTATTGACGTAATCGGCCAGGCCACGATCCTTCGCGTAGAGCGAAGACATCACGGCATGGTGCAGCGTGTCGGCATTGACCAGCTTGACTGGATCGTCGTCGCGGTTGGTGCGCCCTTCGGTGATTGGTCCGTGGGACAGCACGTTGCCGTCCCCGTCCAGCCAGGACACCCGCAGGCCGTAATGCGGATTGCCCCGGTCATCCTTGCCCGTGGGCACCACCTCGTCGACGCGCACCTTGGCGACGTTGTCAGGCACGCCGTGCTTGAGCTGGCCCTGGAAAAACGGATGGTTGAAAAGCTCCAGCGCCTCGGGAGACCGCAGCGCCTCGTGCGCGTCCTTCGTGACGAGGTTGCCCGCCGGGTCCGTGGTGGTGTACAGCGAGAGGTACTTCCCGGCGACATCCTGCGCGTCCCGCAGTTCCGCCGCCTCGCGCCGTTGACGGTCCTGTTCCTGAAGGGCTACGATGTCGCGGTAAGCGCCGAGAAAGCTGCCGAGTGGATCGCCGATGTTGTACAAAGCCATGAAGAACTTCCTGTTCCTGGTTGCGCTGCTTCCCGTGACGGCAGCCGCGTGGGATTCGGAGTGCGTTACCAATCCTGCCGCCTGCACGTCCGCAATCGGCGAGACCAGACGGGAACCTCCTTTATGGAAAACCGCGCCCGACCCCATGCAGGAAATCCGGGACCGGCAACGCCGCTCCGCGATCTATGACGTCTGGGAGACGGACTCCCAGGGCCACTACCACCAGTACCTCGTCATTCCGGACGAGTACGGCAGGCCGAGCCGCATCACGCCCGGATTATCCTCGGGCCGCTAGGAAGGCTGCAAACCGTCTGGCGGGTCCTGCGCCACCGCCTCCAGGAACGGCCTGAGCTTCCCGCTCTGCCGCGCCACCTCGTCCCAGACGAGCCCGGTCTTCGCCTGCAGGAGCCGGTGCGCGTCGGGGTAGTTCTTCCGGATCCACTCGACGCGCTCGACCTCGGCCGCGGAATTCCCCCACGCGGTGCAGGTCGCGCAGTCGAGCGAGTGGGTCACGCCCTAGAGACGAACGTTGTCTGGGAACTGTTCGCAACTCCCCCCCTTTTGATGCTCAAGATCGCCCTCGCTTCAGAAGATGTCGAGCGCACTCTGCCGGTCCAGGATGATTCGACCGTCACGGAGCGAGGCTTCTTGCCTTGTGGCTTTTCGCGCGCCTTCGGAGACAGGGAATCACCTTGCCCCTGATGGGGGGCTGTCGTGTCTCGAATAGTCGCGTAGTCGGTCGGTTGCCGACGATGACCCGCATCAAGCAGGGAGGGCTTAAGCCGCCTCCTTGACTTATTGTTGATCTCTCTACATTCTTTTCTCCATCTCAAATCCGGGTGAGATGGATCTCGCCGTTGAAGGGAGGAATTGGGATGGTACGGCGAACCATTTGGGCCGCACTGGCCCTCATCTGTATCCTGAGTTTTTCGCGCCCGGCCGGAGCCGCGGGATGCCCAAGCGAACCCGACTGGTCCTACAGCGGCGCCAACGGCCCCAGCAACTGGAACACCCTGTTTCCCATTCAGTGCGGGACAGGTTCGCGGCAGTCTCCATTCGATATCGTCACCGCCAACGTCACCAAGGCCGACCTGCCCAAGCTTAGCTTTCACTACAATGTCGCCGACGTGTTGTTTCTCGACCACGACGATCAGGTCGCCTTCAACCACGGCAACGGCAACTTCATAAAGATCGGGAAGGATCGCTTCGACCTTATCAACATCCACGAGCATACTCCGAGCGAATACACTCTAAACGGCCAACAGTTCCCGATGGAGATTCATCTCGTCCATCAGAACAAGCAGACCGGGCAGCTCGCGGTGATTGGCGTCTTCGTCGTCACGGGCAAGGAAAACAAGGGCGTCAGGAGGCTCCGAGCTTCAACGACCCCTCGACGGTCGCTCTTAAGCTGACCGGGTTGATTCCCAAAAAGCGCAATTATGTGCGCTTCAACGGTTCCACCACCCCAGGCGAAAACATCGCTCTGCCCAGATGCGCTGAAGGTGTGCTGTGGACGGAGATGCTGACGCCGATCGCGATGTCCTCCGACCAGATCGCCGCTTTCCAGGACTCGGCCCAGGTCTGCTGGGGCACCAGTATCACGAATCGTCCCCTCCAGCCCTCCAACAACAGGTTCCTGCTCTCGCCCAGGAACGTCGATCCGTGAGCCGCCCGCGTTTAACGCGCAAGCCAAAGGATAACCTCAGCGCGTGCGCTTTGCGCTTGCGCAGCTCGACCCGCCTGATCTTTCCGCTCACGGTCTTCGGCAGTTCGTCCAGGAACTCGATTTCCCTCGGATACTTGTAAGGAGCGGTCGTCCGCTTAACGTGCTCCTGAAGATCTCTCGCCAGGGTGGCATCCTTCGCCCCCCCGGTTTGAGGCGCACGAAAGCCTTTCACGATCGCGCCCCGATCCGGTGTATTCATAGTACGCATTGAACGCTAGCCCAAGATTGGAGGCGTCCCCTGGCTCTCCGGTGGGAATAAGCGTAGTTTTCCGATATGGGATGATGACGGGAAAGGCGGGCCGATGAGCATCGGCCCGCCCCATTAGCGGGGTTCGTCCCTAAACCCGACTTCCGTCTCAGGGCGCGGCTTTCAAGTGGGTGACGGCTTCCTCGGCCGATTTCTTGGCGATGTCGGCGTGCCCCATCTTCCCGTGCTCGATGGCGCTGTTCAGGCTCGTGATCGCAGCGTCGTAGTGGGGACTTTTCTTTTCCGCATTGGCGGCGGCGGCATGGGTCTTCGCGGCCTCCGCATGTTCCGCCACGCCTGCCGCATTGCCGGCCGCGACCGCGGCTTCGGCATGTTTCAACGCCTCTGCCTTGTGATCTTCCGCCGCCTGCGCCGCGCTCAGGCCGAGCATCGTGGCGAATGCCGCGGTCAGCAGCCCTTTGATGATGCCTCTGTTCAGAACGTTCATCGTGCTTTCCTCCTCTCGTGGGTGGTAAGGCTTCATGGTCGTCGGATGCATTGCACTCGGTATGTCCGACGGGAACACGGATACCACAGTCATTTTTCGGCGTCCATAGGAACTCTCCGGCCGTCGTTCGGAGCCGGCCCTGTCATCCGCCTTTAACTTCGAGCAAATAAGATCGCCCGCTCATCCGGACGGTGCAGGCCGTACGGTATAAAGATCATCATAATATTTCGAGGGGTTTGAAGATGATGAAAAAAAGATTTCTGGCTACGGCGGTCGGTATGGCTCTGGCGGGTGCGGGGGCATCCCCTGTCATCGCCGCCGTCAAAGGCGCGATTCCGGTGAAGTCAGTGGAGTTCATCGGGATGGCGGCGCCCGAAACCGCCGAACAAAGGGCTGCTGCCTACACCAACGCCAAGGCGAAGGTCACTTTCAAGAGCGGAGGGAGCCGGATCTACGATCTCAAATACAACACGCTCTTCTATAACATGGACACCATTGGCGGCGTGACTGCCGGCGCGATCTATGATGTGACCGGTACGCCATTGCTGGATTCGAACGGCAATCCGATGATCTCCGAAAGTCCGGACGCGAATAGTCTGATCCGCATCCCCGCCAGGGGCGGTGACAAGCTTTTTCTGGTTACCCATTTCGAATACGACTGGCTGGACACTGCCGGCGTCGATCAGTACGGCAAGCAGCCGATGACCATGAGCCTGGCGAGCATCGCGCAGGACGGGAAAACCGGGGCGCTGGCGGCGACCGGCCTCAAGAACATCGACATGTCGGCCATCGATGGCTTGTGGATTCCCTGTGCGGGCTCCCTCTCGCCCTGGAATACCCATCTCGGCAGCGAGGAGTATGAGCCGGACGCCCGTTGCCAAGTGGAAAGCTCCTGTGCAAGCGGATCCATTGGTCTGGAGGGGATGGAGCGTTATCTTGCCGGGACCAAGGTGGCCAACGTGTACAACTACGGCATCGTGCCTGAAGTGACAGTCGACGGAAGCGGCGCAACCCGCGTCGTCCGCCATCGGACCCTGGGTCGCGTATCCCGCGAGCTGGTTCAGGTGCTGCCCGATGAACGCACGGTGTTCCAGGGCGATGACGGTACCTATAACGTGCTGACGATGTTTGTGGCGGACCGGAAGCGTGATCTGTCTGCCGGGACGCTGTATGCCGCGAAATGGCAGCAGATCAGCGCCGAGAATGGCGGCGAAGCCGATCTGGCATGGGTCCGTCTCGGCCATGCCAGCGATGCCGAGCTGGATTCGCTGGTGGCGAGCGGCGTGACCTTTGCCGACATCTTCGAAACCGCCCCGGTGAACAAACTGGCCGATGGTTCCTATGAAGCGCCTCCGGCAGGTTTCAGGCAGATCATCGCCGGCCACAACAAGGGGCTGGTGGAAAATCTGAAGCTGAAACCCGGGATGGAAACCGCGGCGGCCTTCCTGGAGACACGCCGCTTCGCCGCGTATATGGGGGCCACCACGGAATTCGAAAAATTCGAGGGCGTGACGGTCAACGCCCGCGACCGGAAAGTCTATCTGGCGATGACGCGCCTGAGCAGTGGCATGGAGGACAAACCGAAGGATCCGGCCAACCACATCCGTATCCCCAAATTGCTGGCAGGCGCGGTCTACCAGATGGATCTCGCGACCTGGAAGCTGGACACCGAGGGCCGCAGGATCGACAGCAAGTACGCAGGGACTCACATGAAGGCCTTGGTGCTGGGACAGGACATCGCCAAGGATGCCGCGGGAAATACCGCCGCTGTCGACAGGATCGCCAATCCGGACAATCTGAAATATTCGGAAAAGATGCGTACCCTGTTCATCGGCGAGGACAGTAGCACCCTCCATATCAACAACTTCCTGTGGGCCTACAACGTCGATACCGGCAAGTTGTCACGCATCCTGTCCTTGCCCGCAGGCGCGGAAAGCACCGGGCTTCAGGCGATCGACGCCCTGGGCGGTCATGCCTACATCATGAGCAACTACCAGCATGCCGGCGATTATTCACCCAACATCGATCCGGCCCTCAAAGGACAACTCGAACCGCTGATCGACAAGTCCAAGGCGGCGATCGGCTATCTCGGAGGTATGCCGGCATTGGAGTGATCGACGCAGTCTCGATCCTTGAAAAACGCCGGGGCGCCCCGGCGTTTTTCATTTTGCGATGGTGATACTGGGTGTCCCGAAGGTCGGCAGGTCGGTCACGGTCATCTGGTAGAGCTGGTAGAGGAGGCGGAAGGCCTCCAGATTCCATTGGTGGCCGGTTTCAGGGCGCAATGAGTAGTAACGGCCGGCGAATTCCACGGCAAGCCCGGCATCCGACGGGCGCGAATCCGTCTCCACGATGTCGACGGTTGATGCGGGATTCTCCCGCACCGGCGGGGTTCTGGGATCCGGCTGGACGTCGTACTCCGGTTCTTCCGTGATGGATCTGCCGATGAAGTCGAGAATGCCTTGGAAGCTGCGCAGTCGGAACGTCCCGTGGATTGGGAATTCCCCGCCGGGATAGTCCTTGCGGATATCCACCGCGATTGCGTTGGGCGGGCTGTTTTCGGCCTCCCGGTTCAGCCGGATACGCTCCGCCTCGGGCAGATTGTCCGGATCGTAATTGGTGATCATCAGGCGTCCGGTGACCTTTTTCGACAGGAGGTAGCTGTTGGTGGACGGTTCGAACCGGATCTCATAGCCTTGCTCCAGCGCCGCGAATCCTTCCGGCGTTATCGCCGAGGCCGGCAGTGTCCAGGACTGAGTGAAGAACATCGGTTCCACGTAAAGCCGGTTGCGATCCTGGATGGAGGACAGATGGAGGACCAGGCGCCGGAAGAATGAATAGCCGGTCCGGTCGGAAGGCTTGTTGGTGTAAGCGACTTCTTCGCCTTCACGGAACGTTCGGAACTCCTGCGCCATGAGACGTAGAGCCATGTCCACGTCCATGCCCTGGCGCAGCAACAGGGTCAGTTTGTTTTCCTGCAGCGGCGCCAGCATGCGCTTGGTGAAGGCTTCCCCCTCGACGGGGACGATGCTCACGGTCGGATTTTCGGCGACGGAGCCGCCAAAGACCGGCATCATCAACCCGCCCGAGTTGCCTGTCAGTGCCGGTGTGGCGCCTGCATTGAACGTGACGTTGTAGGTCGCCGCGATGCTGGACAGGGCGGTGAAATGAATCGGCTGGTGGCGGGCGGCACGGGCGATGTTCAAAAGGATCTGTTTGTCGATGATGTCGGTCGCGGCTTCGTTATAGGCTAGGACGGCATGGTCGAGTGCCGTCGGCGCCAAGCATCCGGAAAGGTTGGCGGCGGCCAGCCCCACGAGCCCTGTACGCCGAAGGGATGACAGGGAGGTTTTCATCGCACCGAAGGACATTTTCACAAGGACGTAGCGCGGCGGCCCGATTTCTCTGACATTGCCGAAAAAAGAAAGGGATGAAGTATAGCCCAGGCCGTACCGTGGTTCGTGTGGTTTTCCCTGTCAGGCAAGGTATCGACAAATCTCGCTGCGGCGTCATGAAACCGTCACAGCAACCTGATAGCTTGAACGGATAACACATATCTTGCGGATATCCCACCAATTCGCGTTTTCCTTTTCTCAAACACTCGATATGCGTTCAGCCAAATCAAAGCGCGTGCTCCCTTTTTCACTGACTCCAGATGACCGGCGGGCCTTGCAGCGGGCGTTCGATCACCTTGAATACCCCAGCTTCGCGGCGAGGCTGTCCGGCGTGGTCGGAACGCCCATCGAAATGGCCGTGAAGCTGCTGCCGCGTTCCTGGTACATGGCATGGCATCGGGGCGTCGATGCGGCCGTTGCCAAGGCTCTGAGCATGGCGATCGGCAGCCTGAGCGCTTCGGCCGCGCCGCTGGCCGACCGCCGCTACTGGATGATGGGTGCCGTGTCCGGTGCCGTCGGTGGCTTCTTCGGTGGGCCGGCACTGCTGCTGGAAATCCCGCTGACGACGGTCCTCATGCTGCGGGCTATCGCCGACATTGCCCGGCAGGAAGGAGAGGACGTGGAGTCGCCCGAAGGCCAGCTCGCCTGTCTCGAAGTCTTCGCGTTGGGGGGACGATCCAGTGAGGACGATGCGGCCGACACAGGCTATTACAGCCTCCGTCTTGCGCTGGAGCTGCCGCTATCCAGCGCCGCCCGGCATATCGCGCGACGTGGCCTGGACCGCAGGAGTGCGCCGGCCCTGGTCAATCTGGTCGGCCATGTTTCCGAACGTTTCGGCGTGGCGCTTTCGGAACGGGCCGCCGCGAAACTTATTCCCGTTGTCGGCGCCTTGGGGGGCGCACTTATCAACAATGCTTTCATTCAACACTTTCAGGATACCGCGCGCAGCCACTTTACTATTCGTCGATTAGAGCGAAAATATTCGAGATCGCTTATCGAAGCGGAATACAAGAAGTTGAAACGCCGGCCCGGAAAAGCCTCCGTCCGGTATACTGCATTGGCTGCCTGAGGAATTTGCCATGCCCCCGATCAAAGAGTTTTTCGACCAATTGCCGCCGGTCAACGAGGTTTTGAACAACGACATCGTCAAGGGTGTCGCGATCGGCGCTGGCGTCGTGGCCTTGGCCGGTCTGGCGCTCCCCGCCGCTGCGCGGGCCGCGCGGCCGATGGCGCGGTCGACCGTCAAAGCCGCCATCCTGCTTTCGGAAAAGGGGCGCGAAATCTTGGCTGAAGCCGCCGAGAATCTCGAAGACATCGTCGCGGAAGTCAAGGCCGAACTCGCGGCCGGTGCCGCTGCCGGTGCGGCGGCGGGTGAAACCGCGGCAGAAGCCAAAGGAGTCGAGGCCGCCGATTGATATGCTGAGGGCGGAGATCGTTCACTGCCTGCCCGGCAGGCTGCGGCTGCGCGTCGCCGAAAAACGCGGCGATGAGGCGGCGTTGCGGGAACTGGCAAACGGTTTGGCCGCGCATCCGGAAGTGGCATCGGTGGAAGTCCGGCCCGTAACCGGCGGTCTGCTGGTGGTCCACAATCTGGGCGAGGCGTGGCAGCCGATCACCCGCTACGCCGCCGACCGGAACTTGTTCGCCGTCACCGCGCCCGCGGCGTTGGTTTCCCCGCCTTCCATCGCAGATGCCACCGTAGCTGGCCTCAAGGTCATCGATCGCCGGTTGCGTCGGGCGACCGGTGGGGCGCTCGATTTCCAGTCCGCGATGTTTCTGACGTTCGTCGGGTTCGCGGTTCATCAGGTCCGGCAAGGCCACATGCTGGGTCCGGTGTCGACCCTGTTGCTCAATGCCTACGGTTTCCTAAAAGAGAAGGGCCGCTGATCCTAGGCGGCCGGCATCGGCCCGTTGCGGGGACAGGCGTCGGCAATGTTCTGCGGGATCGGGATATGTCGTCCAATTCATGAAGTTTCTTCTGGTCTTCATCCCGCTGGCCGTCATTTTCGAGCATTTGGCCTCGGTGCCGGCGGGTTTTCGGTTCGCGGCGGCCGCTCTTGCCATCATCCCGCTGGCCGCGGCGATGGTGGACGCCACTGGACGGGTATCCCATCGGGCGGGCCCGGCGGTTGGCGGTCTGCTCAACGCCACTTTCGGCAACGCTCCGGAGTTGATCATCTCGCTCATGGCCCTGCGTGCGGGGCTGATCGAAGTCGTCAAGGCGTCGATCGTCGGAGTCATTCTCAGCAATCTCTTGTTCGTGCTCGGGCTGGCCTTCCTGCTGGGAGGATTGCGTTTCCATGTCCAGAAGTTCAATCGGCATGGCGCGCGGATTCAGCGGGCGGTATTGATGGTCGCAGCCATCAGCATCGTGGTGCCGAGCGTGTTCGACAATTTCATACCGCCGGAAATGATCGATCGCGAAGACGGCCTCAATGTCTGCGTCGCGTTGGTGCTTTTGGCGACCTATGCGATGAGCCTGGTTTTCATGCTGAAGACTCACCCCGATTATTTCGTGTCGGAAGAAGCCGCTCCGGACGCGAATGTCGAGCCGGGCCGTACGGACGCCAAGTTAGCCGTGGCGCATCTGGCGATCTCTTCGGCAACACTCGCGATGATGAGCGAGATACTGGTCGGTTCGATCGAGGAAACCGCGGCCGGCCTCGGTATGTCGAAAGCATTCATCGGCGTGATCATTCTTGCCTTGATCGGCGGCGCTCCGGAAAGTGTGGCGGCGGTGACCGTGGCCCGCAGGAACAAACTGGATCTCACCATGGGCATCGCTGTCGGCAGCAGCGTGCAGATCGCGCTGTTCGTCGCTCCGGTGCTCGTGTTGGCCAGTTATTTCATCGCGCCCCGGCCGTTGAACCTGATGGTGGGTAATGCCGGCATCATGATCATCATGCTTCCGGTTCTGTTGCTGTCGATGTTGGTCGGAGACGGCCGGTCGAACTGGTTCAAAGGGGTGCAGCTGTTGAGCGTGTACCTCCTCATCGCGCTTTTCTGCTTTTTCCTCCCCGATACGCCGGGTACGTCTTTCTCCAGCCCTTGACGCAGCGGACAAAAAAGCGGTCCGGGGACCGCTTCTTCGGGATGACGGGGAGATGCCGCGTCAATGGCCATGCTGCCCGGTGATCGCCATGGTCTTGTCGTTGCCCGTGGCCGACTCGTGGACGTTGACGTACAAGGTGCCGGCATCGGCGCCGAAATAGATGCCCGTACCCGTCGCCTCGGCATCCTTCAGCGAGGCGAAAAGCTTCACGCTACTGCTCAGGCCGTCGGCTTCCGTATGGGTATCAGCCACCCAGATGTCGCTCGGCTGAGTGTCCTCCGTGATCCAAAGTTTCCCGTCGGGTCCCTCGGCCAGAGTTTCCGGGCGGAAGAAACCGCTGATCCCGGCCGCTGCATTTTGGGCAGGAACGTTCTTACCGACCTCGACGAAATAGCTGACCTTGGGCTGGTTGCCCAGCGTGACGGACAGGATCACGCCGGGACCGTCGACGCCGTCGATCCGGGGTTCGCACTTCACCGCCACGTACAGTTTCTGGCCGATCAGTTCGATGTCCTCCGGATTGCAATAGGGTGTCGCATTGGCGGCGCGAGCCGCTTCGTGTGCATCGATCCGGGCCCGTTTCATATCGAGCGGGACCCATTTTGCGGCGCCGGTCTGGCCCCCGGTCTTGACGCGGAGCGCATACAGTTTGCCCTTGCTCAGGTTGCCGCGCTTTTTCGGCACGAATTTATAGATGTAACTGTCGCGGTTCGAGCTGGACAGGTAGACATTGCCCTTGCGGTCGAACTCGACCGCTTCGTGCCGGACCGCCCCCAGCGAGGGCAGGGCGGTCACCGACTGGGCCACGGTCGGGTCGTCCTTGTTGAGCTTCAGCTCGTAAACGAGGCCCCGTCTGGCATCGGGATAATCCGGATCGGGATATTGCGGCTCGTCGGTTTCCTCGGCGAACAGCAAGGACCCCCAGGGCGTCCAGGTCAAGCCGTCCAATACCTCCCAGTCGGCGCGGGTCGCCAGCAGCCGGGTCGCGCCGGTTTCCAGGTCAACCACCGAAAGCGCACCCCCCGTGGTCCCGTCCAGATGGGTGTCCTTGCCTGGATAGGTTTCATGGGTGCGGTAGAGGTAGCGGCCTGCCTGCGGGCCGGTTTCGTTCGTGACGATAAAGGCCGGCCGGTCGTTGAGCTGGTAGACGTTCAGATCGGTTTCATCCGAGACGACGCGCTGGGAATAGCCGTCCGGAATGAGCCAGGGTACGGCGTCGAGGACCGTCTTGTCGGTCGTGGATTCGGCGTAGGCCGACGCGGGAATCGGGTCGAAGTCCATTGCTTCGGCTTTGGCAGCGCCGACGTAGCTGCATATTGCAGAAGCCGCGACGGTGGTAAGGATGTTTCGCATCAAACTATCTCCGCTGTTGTCTTTCTTGGCAGCCTTCCGTTGTTCCCAAAATGAAAAACGCGCTACGGTGAAATGGGTTGGCTGATACGAAGGGGTTAGAGTGGATGTTCCGGGAAACGTTCCGCTGTGGTGTGGGCAGTTGGCGTGCTGTCCGGAAACGAGGAGGATGCGACGCCGATCCGGCCGCTCGCCGTGAGTCGATGTGGAGCGGGTGATGGGAATCGAACCCACGCTATCTGCTTGGGAAGCAGAGGTTCTACCATTGAACTACACCCGCCTTTGCGGAAGCCAACAGTAGCATTGTAGGGCGTTTCTGGCAATCTCCTCGTACCGTTCAGGGAGCAGGCAGCGAGCGGCGCAGAAAGTCCAGGGCCAGCGCTGCGCTCAGTGCTCGCCGGTATCCGGGATTTCCGGCCAGGCTGTGCCGCACCCTGGCGGTTCCTACCTCGGAGGCGACCGCGATGACCAGTTCGGACGGATTTCGCGGCGATTCCATGCAGGCCAGCGCGTGGCTCGTGCCGTGCCGCCTGCGCAGGTGTGTGGCGATCGCTGCCACATCCAGAGGACCGTCGGACAGGCCGTTGCCGGGGGACAGTTCGAGGTGCTGGACGACGGCCCGGCCGTCGGGGACGACCAGCCCGTAAGTCCACCAGGAGAAGGCACCGCAGAGTTGGGCCAGGTGGCCGCGGCTCACGGTTTCCAGTGTCGCCAAGCTGGCGTCGGTGTGGCGCATCAGCCGGTCGACGCATTCGATCAACGTGCCCCCCGGCCGCTCCGGCGTATCGATGCTGAAGACTGCAGTCCCGATGGCGCGCCGTATTTCGTCGATCAGCAGATCGCGTTCCGGGGCCGGGAAATCCGCCGGGAACAGCAGCTTGACGTGGTTTTCCGGCGGAACGGTGCGAAAGCCCAGCTTGATCCCGGGCGGCAATGCGAAGGGATCGAGCCGCTGCTGGAGGGTGGATTCCCCGACACCGAGCACTCGTAGGGTGACCCGTTGCATCGGTCGGGTGGGGAAGCTCGACTGGATGTCCGCCTTCACGAGGCGTTCGAACATGAATTCCATTTCGTGGGGGACGCCGGGCAGAAAGAAAAACCGGCAGCCGCCATGATCCAGTGCGAAACCGGGCGCTGTGCCACGAAGGTTGTCCAGCCGCCGTGAGCCTTCCGGCAGAAATGCCTGCTTACGGTTCGCCGCGGGCATGGGGTCGGCCCGGCCAGCGAACCAGTCCTGGATCTGCCGCAGGGCCTCCGGATCTTCCTTCAGGGGGCGGGCGAAGGCTTGGGCTACCGCTTCCGCCGTCAGGTCGTCGAGGGTGGGACCCAGGCCGCCGGTGCAGACGCAAAGGTCCGCGCGTGCAGCGATTTCCCGGAGAACTGTGGTCAGGGTGTGGACTTCATCGCCCACCGTGGTATGCCGCGTGACGGCGAATCCGAGTTCCGTCAGCCGTTCCGACAGCCAGGCACCGTTGGTGTCGGCGATCTGGCCCATTACCAGCTCGTCGCCCTGGGAAAGGATTTCGGCCTGGGGCTGCGTCATGCCGGGCTTCCGATGAAGGTTCCGAGCAACAGGTGCCAGGCGGGCAGAGACACTAGGGCAAGCAAGGTGGTCGTCGTTGCGAGCATTGCATACAGCCCCGTATCCAGCCGGTAGCGGTCGCAATAAACGATCCCCAGCAGCATGCTGGGCATGCCTGCCTCCAGCACCAGCGCGGCGCGGGTGTCTCCGGCAATGCCCAGACCGTGGGTCAGGCTCAGGCCGAACAGGGGCAGGGCGATCAGTTTCAGTCCCGATGCCAGGGCCACCAGCCGAGTGTTTTCCTTGCGCCAGGAGTTCCATCGCAGACCCAGCCCCAGGGCTAGCAGCATGAGGGGGGCGACGGCCGAGGCGGCGGTTTCCAGGAGCGGTTCCAGGACGGCTGGCCGTGGAATGCCGAAGTCGCCGAGCATCAGAGCCGCGAACGCCGTCCAAAGCGGGGGATTGAGTAACAGCGCCCGGAGCGCAGTGGAAAGATTCGCCCGCACTTCACCGTAACGGGAGGCGATGTACACGCCCAGCGTGAAGACCAGCGGAGCGGTGGAAAACAGATCGATCTGGATGACGATGGGGCGGGCGAGTTCCGGGCCGAAGAGCCGTTCCAGCACCGGCAGTCCCAGAAAGGTCACGTTGGAGAAGGCGATGCCGAGCAGGGTCGCCCCCGTTTGCCGTCGGTCCAGGTGCAAGGCCCGGTCCAAGCATAGCGCCGCGCTGAGGCCGAACAGGACGGTCGCCGCCCCGAACACAGATATCTTCCATCCCTGGGGATGTGCGCCGCCGCCCCAAAGCGCGGACAAGACGAGCGCGGGAAGCAGGGCATTGAAGACGAGACCGGTCACGGCTCGACGCAGGCGTTCGGGGTCGACGCCGAGAGGCTGAAGCCGTTGCAGGGCCATGCCGCAAAGAATCAGGGCGCTCATTTGCGCCAGTACGCCCGTCATTGAGATGCCGTCCGGAAACCGCGATGTGCCCATTTTATCGGCAGTCGCCCTCATTGGGGGCGCAAGGGTCCTAGGCAAAGCACGCCGTTGGCTCCATAATTCGCCATGACGGCGCGAAAGGCGCCGTTTTTCTTGACTGCCCCGACGAACCCGACATGCCGAATTTCCTTTCGAACAAGCCCATTCCCGTGGCCGATCGCCTGATCATGGCGCTGGACCTGCCGGATGTCTCCGAAGCCAAGACCTTGGTGGAACGCCTCGGCGACGCCGTGAGCTTCTACAAGGTGGGGCTGGAGCTGTTCATGTCCGGCGACTGTTTCGCTTTGGTGGATTGGCTCAAGGCCAAAGACAAGAAGGTTTTCGTCGATCTCAAGTTCTTCGACGTGCCGGAGACCGTCGGCCGCGCGGTCAAGGCGCTGAGCCGGCGCGGGGTGGATTTCGCCACCGTGCACGGCAACGATGCGATCATGGAGGCGGCGGCCCGCAACAAGGGGAGCCTCGGCATTCTGGCGGTCACGGTCCTGACCAGCCTGGACCAGGGGGATCTGCGTGATCTCGGCTTCCAGTGCGACGTGCAGGAACTGGTCTTGTCCCGTGCCCGGCGCGCCCTGGCAGTGGGTTGCGACGGGGTGGTGTCGTCCGGGCTCGAGGTCCCGCTGTTGCGCGGTGAGATCGACCACAAGCTAATGGTCGTGTCGCCCGGCATCCGGCCTGTCGAAAACCGTCCTGAGGACGACCAGAAGCGGGTGGTGACGGTCGATCAGGCGTTCCGCAACGGTGCCGATTACATCGTGGTGGGCCGGCCGATCCGCGATGCAGCCGATCCCCGCGAGGCCGCCCAGCGGGCACAGGCGCAGATCCGCGACGTGTTCGCGGCGGGCTGAACTCGGTGGCCGGGGCGTTTCGGCCTGTCGGCCCCTGGGCATTTCTGGTATCGTTTCGCTCCCATGCACCCTATCGAACAAGCTTTTGGCACGTCCTATCTGGTCGCTCTGCTGATGGGACTGTTCAGCGCACTGCACTGCCTGAGCATGTGCGGCTCCATCATTGGATCACTGACGCTGAGCCTGCGGCGGGAGATCCGTGACAACAAGGGCTTGTTGATGCCTTTCGTGCTGAGTTACAACATGGGGCGGATCACCAGTTATGCGATCGGTGGCCTGATCGCCGGACTTCTGGAGCATGTCCTGTCCATCCCCCTGGGCGAGGGGCACGGACACCGCGTATTACAGATCCTCTCGGCGCTGGTGATGCTGGGCGCGGGGTTGCACATCGGAGGCTGGTTTCCCCGTTTCGCCTACATCGAAAAAGGCGGAGCCCTGTTCTGGAAGCGCATCGAGCCGTACGGACGCCGGCTGATTCCGGTGGAGACCCTGCCACAGGCTTTCTTCTTCGGCATGGTCTGGGGCTGGCTACCGTGCGGGCTGGTCTATACGGCGCTGGCGCTGGCCGCCACCACGGGGGACGTCGTCCGGAGCACTTTCACCATGCTGTCGTTCGGCATCGGGACTTTGCCGGCGGTGGTCGGTGTCGGTATAATGACCAGCCTGCTGGTGCGGTTATCGCGGATGCAGAAATTCCGTCAGATCGCGGGGATTACCCTCATCGTACTGGCAGTGCTGGCCGCTTTCCCGGGCTTGAATCCGCTGGTGCTGCACCACCTCGAATATTAAGAAAGTTGGGTGAGGTTATGTTTGATACACTGATTGGACAATCACCGAGCTTCGAAGCGCTCACCAGAAGCGCAAAACTGGTCGCGGCGACCGATGTCACCGTCCTCATCGTCGGCGAGACCGGAACCGGCAAGGAGGTTCTGGCCAACGCTCTTCAAATGCACAGTCCCCGGGCGGAAAAGCCGTTCGTCACACTGAATTGCGCGGCTCTTCCCGAGGCGATTGCTGAATCCGAGCTTTTCGGCCACCGTCGGGGTTCATTCACCGGCGCGGTCTGTAACCAGACCGGCCGCCTCCCCGCCGCCGATGGCGGCACGCTGTTCCTGGATGAAGTGGACTCTTTGTCCCTGCCTTTGCAGGCAAAGCTCCTGCGTTTCCTGGAAACGGGCGAAATCCAGCCGGTGGGTGAAACCCAGACCTACAACGTGGACGTGCGCATCATTGCCGCCACCAACGCCAACCTTCACGCCAAGATCGAACGCGGCGAGTTCCGCAAGGACCTCTATTACCGACTGAACGTGGTTCCCCTGGAAATCCCGCCACTGCGGGAACGGATGGGTGACATCGTCCTGCTGTTGCAGCATTACATGGAGCGGTTCGCCCGCGAACACGGGCTGGCGCCCGCGACCTTCAGCAAGGCGGCATTGAACCGCCTCTGCAATTACAGCTGGCCGGGCAACGTCCGGGAACTGCGCAACGTCTGTGAGCGGCTGTCGATTCTGCTGGCCGGCCGGGTGATCGAGGAAAGCAACCTGCCCCTCGAAATCACCCATCGGGCGCCTGCCACCAAAGGTCTGTTCCCGTTGCCCGACATGGGCATCGAACTGGAACAGGTGGAAATGGATCTGATCCGCCAGGCCTTGAACCGGACCAACGGCAACCGCAGCCGTTCCGCCCGTCTGCTCGGCATTTCTCGGGACACACTGCTCTACCGGATGCAGAAATATGGCATCCATTGACCACCGTCCCGGTCGCCGCACGAAAAAGCCCGCATTACGCGGGCTTTTTCGTCCGAACGTCCGTCAGAACCCCAACGAGCGCGCGCCCTGATAGAACACGAAGCTCGTAAGCCAGGCCAGCAGCAGCGACCAGAATATGGAGCCAAACATGAACGCACGGCTTTTCGACTCGGTGCGCAGGGTGGCCACTGTCGACAGGCACGGCAGATAGATCAGGGTGAACAGCATGAAGCTGTAGGCCTGCACCCAGTCGAGCCTCTGTGCCATCAGTCCCATCAAAGCATCGCCTTCCAGTCCGTAGATGGCGGCAAGCGAGCCGACCACGATTTCCTTGGCGATGAAACCGAAGATCAGAGCGAGGCTCAGCTGGGCATCGATGCCGATGGGGGACAGCACTGGTGCCAGCCAGGCGGCGATGTGACCCGCCAGCGTATCCACGCCGCCGGCCGGAACATCGGTCGGAAGATGGGTGAGCAACCAAACCGCGACCACGCCGGCCGTGATGAACTTGGATGCGCGTCTCAAGAAATGCCGGACTTCATGCCAGCCGCGCAGGAAGATCTGGCGCCAGGTCGGCAGGCGGTAGGGAGGAAGCTCGATGACGAAGGGTTCGTTGCTGACGAACCGGTTTTTGAACGCTACCGCGGTCGTCAGTGCCGTCGTGAAGCTCAGGAGATAAAGGCTGAACAACACCGCCGGCGCCGTTTCCACGGTGAACAGTGCCGCCGTGATGAACAGGAACACCTGCAGCCGCGCCGAACACAGCGAAAACGGGATCACCAGCATGGTGAGCAGACGCAGGTCCCGTGAGCGCATGACCCGTGTCCCCATCAGTGCCGGCACGTTGCAGCCGAAGCCCATGAGCAGCATGACGAAGCTGCGTCCGTCCAGCCCCAGTCGGGCCATCAGGGCGTCCATCAGAAAAGCGACGCGCGACAGATAGCCGCTGTCTTCGATCAGGGTCATCACCAGGAAGAACAGGATGATGATGGGCACGAAGGCGGCCACGGTACCGACACCACTGTAGATGCCGTCCAGAAGCAGTCCGCTGGCGAAGGCCGGGAGGCCGGCCGTCAGCGGTTCGAGCCAGAGTGTACGCAGCTCCGTCAATGCCCAGGCCACCCCGTCCTGCATCGGTTTTCCCAGCGTGAAGATGAATTGGAATAGCAGGAACATGAACAGGAAGAACAGCGGGAGTCCTGCCCAAGGGTGGAGGAGGAGGCGATCGATGCGCGTCGTGGCGTTTTCCGGCAATCGTCTTGGAACCCGGACCGCGGCACGCATGACGGCAGCGGCCGCCGTTTCGATCTGGTGGTCCTCCGAGAAGGTCTGCGCCACGTCTGGCGGGGCATGGGCGGTGCCTGAATCGAGGGCCCGCAGCAGGGTCTGGGTGACGCTCTGGAAGCCATTGCCGTACTTTGCGCTTAGAAGGATCACTGGCATGCGCAGCAATTCGGCCATCCGCCGGGCATCAATGCTGATCCCCAGATGGCGGGCTTCATCGGCCATGTTGAGTAGCAGGACGGTAGGCAGTCCGAGCCGCGCGACCTGGAGCGCGAAAGGGAGCTGGCGGTCGATCTGGGTGGCGTTGAGTACGACAGCGACCAGGTCCACCGGGTTGTTCTCCAAAAAGTCACGGACCACCTTCTCGTCTTCGGAAAAACCGTGGAAGCTGTAGATGCCCGGCAGGTCTACCACTTGCGCGACCGTGCCGCCGAGGATAATCCTCGCGCTCAGCAGGTCGACCGTGATGCCCGGCCAGTTGCCGACCCGGGCGGATGCTCCGGTCAAGCGGTTGAAGAACGTGGATTTGCCGGTATTCGGCATGCCGACCAGGGCGATTCTCTTCATCAGGCTGTCTTGGCGATGACTCGGATTCTTTCGGCGTCGCTGCGCCGCATGATGATGTCGGTATTTCCGATCCGGACCTGCAGGGGGCCCTTGAACCGGCCGTGGCGGACGACGGCGATGGGCTTCCCGACCCGGAAACCGAGGCCGACCAGGCGGTGGTAGAGGGCGCCTTCCGCACTGATGGCACGGATGATCGCCGATTCGCCTTCTTTGAGACTGTTCAGGTTCAGGTTGGAATCCATAGGCAAACCCCGCAAATGATAATTATTCTTGAATATATCATATCCACGGGATTTGGCGAGGGCGGCGTTTCGTCACAGCCGCGATATTGTGTTTCCCGGCGCGGCTCGCCGTGCCGGGGCGGCATCTTGATGGTTATGCGAAGCTCGCGCCTTTCCGGCCGGCGATGCGCAGGCGCAACGCGTTGAGCTTGATGAAGCCTTCCGCGTCCTTCTGGTCATAGGCGCCACGGTCGTCCTCGAAGGTGGCGATGTTCATGTCGAACAGGCTGTTGGACTCCGACTTGCGGCCGACGACGCTGACGTTGCCTTTATACAGCTTCACCCGCACTACACCGTTCACCAGTGCCTGGGAGGCATCGATCATCTGCTGCAGGATCCGGCGTTCCGGGCTCCACCAATAGCCGTTGTAGATCAGGCTGGCGTAGCGTGGCATCAGCTCATCCTTGAGATGGGCGACTTCCCGGTCCAGCGTGAGGGACTCGATGGCGCGGTGCGCCTTCAGCATGATGGTGCCGCCGGGGGTCTCGTAGCAGCCGCGCGATTTCATGCCGACGTAACGGTTTTCCACAATGTCGAGCCGGCCGATGCCGTTGGCACCGCCCAACTGATTCAGGCGGGCCAGAACCGCCGCGGCTGTCATCCGTTCGCCATCGATGGCGACGATGTCACCGTGTTCGTAGGTCAACTCGACATAGGTCGGCCGGTCCGGAGCGTTTTCGGGCGAGACGGACCAGCGCCACATGGTTTCCTCCGGCTCGGCCCAAGGGTCTTCCAGGATGCCGCCTTCGTAGGAGATGTGCAGCAGATTGGCATCCATGGAATAGGGCGAGGTTTTGCCGCGCTTCATTTCGATTGGGATGCCCCGGCTTTCGGCATAGGCCAGCAGGGTTTCGCGCGAGGTCAGTTCCCACTCCCGCCAGGGGGCGATGACGCGGATGTCCGGCCGCAGGGCATAGGCGCCCAGTTCGAAGCGCACCTGGTCGTTGCCCTTGCCGGTGGCGCCGTGGGCGATGGCATCGGCGCCGGTTTCGTTGGCGATCTCGATCAGGCGTTTGGCGATCAGCGGGCGGGCGATGGAGGTGCCCAGCAGATATTCGCCTTCATAGATGGCATTGGCGCGGAACATGGGGAAGACGAAGTCACGGACGAACTCCTCGCGTAGGTCGTCGATGTAGATTTCCTTGACGCCCATGGCCTGGGCTTTGGCGCGGGCAGGCTCGACTTCCTCGCCCTGGCCGAGATCGGCGGTGAAGGTCACGACTTCACAGCCATAGGTTTCTTGCAGCCACTTCAAAATGACCGAGGTGTCGAGGCCGCCGGAGTAGGCCAGAGCGACTTTCTTGACGTTTGAGCTTGACATGATGGGGCGAACCGCGCGGTTACAGGACGAAAATAACCAATTATAGCGTGAACCGTGACATCGATCTTCCGCAAATTCTGCTTGCCGGGCGCGGTTTCGGGGTGAGGCAGTTCACCTTCCTGATCGAGGGAAATCACGTGTTCCCTCCGGATCGAAAGGCGGCCAGGAGGAGAGAAGCCTTTGATTCATCTGATCACGGGGGTGTCGTCAGCGGATGGTTCGATATCTGCATCCAGTGTTCTGGCCCTCGTGGTCATTAATGTCAAATCTATCCAAATACATAAAATTATAAAAATGACTAAGACAACAAGAACCCGGAATATCGTACTGACGGCCGTGACGATGGCCGCCGCCGTCTATGCCTCTCCCGGAGCCGCCATGATGGGCGGCGGATGCATGATGGGCTGCACATCGACCACCGTCATCGACCCGCCCCGCGGAGCGGCGTTCGCCGATCCACCGACGCTGCCCAATCTGTCGATGACCCCGGGCGTCGTCGAAGTCAACCTGGAAGCGAAAATCGCACCCGTCAACGTCAACGGGACGACGGCAAACCTGCAGACTTACAACGGCTTCTTCCCCGGCCCCACCATCAAGGTGAAGAAGGGCGACATCCTGAAGGTCCATTTCAAGAATTCGCTGCCCTATAGCGGGGTGAACGACATGGGGATGCCCCGCGACATGACCAATCTGCATACCCATGGCCTGCACGTCTCGCCCGCCGGGAACGCCGACAACGTCCTGGTGCATTTCCCGTCCGGTGAGACCTTCGACTACGAATACGATCTTTCGCTTCACCGGGGCGGGAACCTCAACTTCTATCATCCGCACGTACATGGCAATGTCGCGGAACAGGTCTGGGCAGGCCAGGCGGGAGCGCTGGAGGTGGCGGACGAGGGAACGGCGCTCTCGGGCTACGAAACGCACATCCTGGTCCTGAAGGACATCACTCTCAGCGGCGGCGCGCCGGAAGCCCACACGTCGGCGGACTTCATGAACGGCAAGGAAGGCGACACGATGCTGGTGAACGGCCAAGTCAACCCGGTGCTGGCGATGCGGCCAGGGCAGGTGCAGCGCTGGAAGATCGTCAACGCCAGCAACGCGCGGTTCTACAAGCTCAGCCTGGGCAGCCATTCGCTGCGGGTGGTCGGCACGGACGGCGGCCTGCTGGACAAGCCCTATGCGCAGAGCACCGTGCTGCTGTCGCCGGGCGAGCGGGTGGACGTCCTGGTGAAGGCTTCGAGCACCAAGGGTTACTACAAGTTGCAGGCCTTGCCATACAACCGGGGGGCGGGCGACTCGGCCAATCAGCAGATCACCCTCATGACCGTGAACGTCACCGGCTCATCGCTGAGCCAGAACCTGCCGGCGATGGTCGATCCCAGCGCGACTCGGCTGAACGTGCCGGCCAATGCGGTCACCCGGCAGATCACCCTGAGCATGGGGATGGGCATGATGGGCGGTGGCTCGGCCTCCATCAACGGCATCGCCTTTTCGGACACCGAGGCCTATACCATCGTTTCGGGACGTGAAACCTACGAGGTGTGGGAAATCTACAACAACAGCATGATGGACCATCCCTTTCATCAGCACGTCAACCCGGCGCAGGTGATTTCCATCAGCGGCGGCGATTCGGCCTACAAATCACTGTATACCACGACGCCGGCCTGGAAGGACACCGTCATCGTGCCGGCCATGGGGAGTGTCAAACTGCTGGTGCCGGTGAAGGATTACGGCGGTGTCACGGTGTTCCACTGTCACATCCTCGAGCATGAGGACATGGGTATGATGGGGCTGTGGGACATCCAATAGGGAGCCCGGAATCCGGGGCAGGGCTGCCCCCTTCCGTCACACGCCCAGCTTCTTCCTTTTGCGCCATAGCGTCGCCCGGCTCATCTGCAGCAGCCGGGCGGCCTGGTCGATGCGCCCGCCGGATTGCCGCAGCGCCGTGCGGATGCGATCGGCCTCATCCGGCACGGCTTCCATGGACGTTTGCGGCCCGGCGCGCTCGTCGCGGAATTCGGGCGGCAGATCATCGAGTTCCAGCACCTCCCCCCGCCCCACGGCGAAGGCGTATTCCACCACGTTCTGCAATTCGCGCACATTACCCGGCCAGGCATGGTCGAGCAGCCGGCGCATGGCATCGGGGTCGATGCGGACGATGCGGCGCAGGCCGCGGGCATTGTGCCGTTCGATGAAATGCCAGAGCAGCAGGCCGATGTCGCGGCGGCGCTCACGCAAGGGTGGCAGGAAGAGGGGGACTACCCGCAGACGGTACATCAGATCCTCGCGGAAGCGGCCCTCGCGCACCGCATCCCGCAGCGAGCGATGGGTCGCTGCCACGATCCTTACATCCACGCTGAGCGTGCGGTCGCCACCGACCGGAACGAAGCTTCGTTCCTGAAGCACGCGCAGCAGCTTGGCCTGCAGCTCAAGCGGCAGTTCGGCGACTTCATCGAGGAACAAGGTGCCGCCGTCGGCGCGCTGGAACAGCCCGGCATGGCTGCGCACGGCGCCGGTAAACGCGCCGCGGACATGCCCGAACAGTTCGCTTTCCAGGAGTGAGGGTGCCAGCGCGGCACAATTGACCGCGAGAAACGGCTCCCTGGCGCGGTGACTCTCGGCATGCACGGCGCGGGCGACCAGTTCTTTGCCGGTGCCCGATTCGCCGCGGACCAATACCGTGGCCTCGGTTTCCGCGACATTGCGGATGAGACGGAACACCTGTTTCATCGCCGGTTCGCGCGTGAGCAGTCCATGCAAGATCTCGACATCGGCTTCCGCCAGAGGGGTACCGATGGTTTCGATCGCGGTGAGTACTTCCAGGCGGCCCCGGGCGGCCCCTTCCCGGTCCCGGAGGGGATGGTACCGGCGTCGCAACAGCAGCGCCGAGCCATCCGCCCGCTCGACCCGGATTTCGTCCTCGCCTCTGCCGTCGTCAGCTCGAGGGGGGCCATAGCCGGGCAGCAGCCGGGCGATGGATTCGCCGGTCGCAAATTCACCCGTGTGGCCCGTCAGCTGCTCGGCAGCCGAACTCCAGTAGCTCACCCGCTCCTCCTCGTCCAGGAGGTAGAGGGCGCCGGTGCATTCGAGTCCGGCCAGCGCATCGAGCAGGCAGCGTGTGTCGAGGGGGAGACCGGAGGGGGTATCGCTTCGACGTTTCATAGTGTTTCATGAATCGTAGCACGTGTTTCATGAGCGTATCAAAAAATGAAACGTCCTCCGGAGCAATTCCACTGGTTTGTCATGAATCATGTGATCAGCGCTCGTGGCACGACTTTTGACTTCCTTAAAAATATGTGAGACGAGGATTTTTTGCTGGAGGGCCGGATGATTTTCAGACAGCTGTTCGAGACCGATACTTCGACTTACACCTATCTATTGGGTTGTGAACGTACCCGTCGCGCCGTGCTGATCGATCCAGTGGACACCCAGGTCCCGCACTACGAAGGGCTATTGCGCGGACTGGGACTCAGGCTGGTCTACACTTTGGAAACCCATGTGCATGCCGATCATGTCACCGGTGCTTCGCTCCTCAGGGAACGCCTGAACAGCAAGAGCGTGGTGCACAGAGACGCCGGAGCCGGTTGCGCGGACCTGCTGGTGACCGACGGGGTACCACTGCAGGTGGGTGATCTGGAATTCGAGGTGCGTCACACACCGGGCCATACCGCCGGCTGCGTGAGCTATGTCATGAGCGACCGGGTTTTCACCGGCGACGCCTTGTTCATCGATGGCTGCGGCCGCACTGATTTCCAGGAGGGCGACGCCGGGACGCTCTATGACAGCATCCAGCGCCAGCTTTTCTCCCTGCCGCCGGAAACGCTGGTTTATCCGGGACACGATTACCACGGCAACACGGTCAGCACGATCGGCCGCGAGATGGTCCGGAACCCCCGCTTGGGCGGCGGCAGGAGCAGGGAAGAATTCATTGCGATCATGCGTGCTCTGGAACTGGATTATCCGAAATACATCGATCGTGCGCTGCCCGCCAACCAGGCCTGTGGACGGCTGCCGGCGGCGGATCCTCATGGGTTGATCAGCCGATGACCTGGGCGCTAGTGTCGGCTCTGGGGATCGGGCTCCTTCTGGGACTATTGGGCGGGGGCGGATCGGTGCTGATGGTGCCGATGCTGGTCTATGTCGCCGGTTTCGGCCCGAAAGAGGCGATCACGACGTCGCTCGTCGTGGTCTGCCTTACCAGCTTGGCGGCGCTGGCCGGCCATATCCGGGGCGGCCGGGTCTGCTGGAAGATGGGAGCGGTATTCGGCCTGGCGGGAATGGCGGGCGCCTACGGCGGCGGCCGGACCGCTGCGGCGTTGCCTGGCGGAATTCTGCTGATCCTGTTCGGACTGGTGATGCTGGCGACCGCGGTCGCCATGCTGCGAGGACGCCGCGGCGATGCGGTTCCTCCGGGCCGGGCACCGCAGTGCCCGTTGCGGTTGCCAGTCTTGGCCGTTCTGTTTGATGGCGGAATGGTCGGAGCTTTGACGGGACTGGTCGGGGCGGGCGGCGGCTTCATGGTCGTGCCGGCGCTCAACCTGCTCGGCCGTTTGCCCATGCATGCGGCTGTGGCGACGTCGCTCATGGTGGTCGCCATGAATTCGCTGGCGGCCCTGTTGGGCTATGGCGGGCATGTCCAAGTCCGCTACGACCTGGCCGGGCCGATTGCCGGCGCAGCAGTGGGCGGCAGCGTGGTGGGCGGATGGCTGGCCGCGCGCGTGGGCGGAACGACCTTGCGTCGGATGTTCGGCGGATTCGTCGCGCTGATCGCGGTGTTCCTGCTGTACCGTGAGCTCACGCCGGAAAGGCTGGAGGCGGTCGGCGGGCTGGTGGCGGCTCACGCGGATTTTTTCCGCGGCGCCACGGCTGTGTTGGTGGGGATGTTGTTGTCCCGGCTGCGTGGATGGCTCCACACACGCTACTTCGGCACCGGTCGTACGGCCCATTAGAGGGAGGACGGGCCGATGCCGGAACAGGATGCGGGTCGTGTGGTGAAAATCCCGAAAAGGTGTACGATTGGCGCATTCGCGCCAGCCGGCCGCGGCTAGCGGCCTGATTCCGACGGTATGCGAGGGATCTCATGAAGCCATACGACGGATTTCGCTTCGTCTCAACGGCCGCGCAGCAGGTGGATGCGGCCGCGTTTCGGCGCGTGGGCGCACCGGGCCGGCGTTCTTCGCTGGCGCGGGAGCTCACGCTGGCGTTGCTGTTCAAGATGATCGTGCTGACAGGATTGTGGGCGCTGTTCTTCCGCTCACAGCCGGAAGGCCGGGAACCGCCGTATCCGGCGATTCTGATCGGTTCCAGTCCCCTTTCCTCTGCCAACCAGGAGGCGCTCAAGCCATGATCGGTGAAGACATCGTCAACCTTTCCAGGCTGCAATTCGGCCTGACCGCGCTCTACCATTTTCTGTTCGTGCCGTTGACCTTGGGGCTGGCTTTCCTGCTGGCCATCATGGAATCGGTCTACGTGATGACCGGCAAGGAGGTGTACAAGGACATGACCCGCTTCTGGGGGAAGTTGTTCGGCATCAACTTCGCCATGGGAGTGACGACCGGCATCACCCTGGAATTCCAGTTCGGCACCAACTGGTCCTATTACTCGCACTACGTCGGCGATATCTTCGGCCCCATCCTGGCCAGCGAAGGCTTGGTGTCGTTCTTCCTCGAATCGACTTTCGTCGGCCTGTTCTTTTTCGGCTGGGACCGCATGAGCCGGGTGCAGCATCTATCGGTCACCTGGCTGCTGGCGCTGGGCACCAATACTTCCGCGTTGTGGATTCTGATCGCCAATGCCTGGATGCAGCATCCGGTGGGCACGGAATTCAACTACGAAACCCTGCGCATGGAGCTGACCAGTTTCGCCGAGGTGTTCTTCAATCCCGTGGCCCAGGTCAAATTCGTGCATACGGTCGCGGCTGGCTATGTCACCGGAGCGATGTTCGTCCTCGGCATATCTTCCTGGTATCTGCTGAAGGGGCGGGACGTCGGTTTCGCCCGCCGTTCCTTCTCGATCGCGGCGGCGTTCGGACTGGCTTCGGTTCTCTCCGTCATCGTGCTGGGCGATGAGAGCGGCTACACCGACGGCGAGGTGCAGAAGGTGAAGCTGGCGGCGATCGAGGGTGCTTGGGATACCGAGAAGCCGCCGGCAGCGTTCACGGTGGTCGGATTCCCGGATCAGGACAGGGAGGAAACCCGCTATGCATTCAGAATACCGTACGTGCTCGGCCTGATCGCCACGCGTTCCATCGACGAAGAGGTCAAGGGACTCAAGGAACTGCGGGCGTCCAGCCTGGCCCACATCCGCAGTGGCCAGATCGCCTATGGGGCGCTGGAGAGGATGAGGGGAGGGGACGCCAGCCCGGCGGTGAAGGCGGATTTCGAGCAGCACAAGGCCGATCTGGGTTTCGCCCTGTTGCTTGCCAAGTATACGGACCGCATCGCCGGGGCGGGGGAAGACCTGGTGCAGAAGGCGGCCGCCGATACCATTCCGAGCGTAGCGCCCTTGTTCTGGACTTTCCGCGTGATGGTGGCCTGCGGCTTCACCCTGCTGTTCATCTTCGTGATGGCCTTCTATTACTGCGCGGTGCGGGTGGCGGACCGCAAACGCTGGCTGCTGAAGCTGGCGGTCTGGTCCATCCCGTTGCCTTGGATTGCGGCGGAAACCGGGTGGTTCGTCGCCGAGTACGGCCGCCAGCCATGGACCATTTCCGGTGTGCTTCCCACGCACCTGAGTACCTCCTCACTCAGCACCGGGGATCTGTGGTTCAGCATCGCGGGTTTCGCTTTCTTCTACACGGCGCTCCTGGCGATCGAGCTTTATCTTATGGTCAAGTACGTCAAGCTCGGCCCCAGCAGCCTGCACACGGGGCGATATCATTTCGAGCGGCCGGCGGCGGCGCTCTCCGGTTCAGCAGTCTGATGCGCAGCGGGAGGTTCCCATGTTCGACTATGAAACCATGCGGGTGATCTGGTGGGTGATCACGGGAGCGGTGGCGACGGGATTCGTCCTCACCGTCGGATTCGACTTCGGCATCGGCGCCTTGCTGCCCTTCATCGGGCGCAACGACGTCGAGCGGCGGGTGGTGATCAACACCATCGGCCCGACCTGGGACGGCAACCAAGTCTGGCTGATCCTGCTCGGCGGCGCCATTTTCGCCGTCTGGCCGGCGGTGTACGCGACGCTGTTCTCGGGGCTCTACATCGCGATGCTACTGGTACTGTACACCCTGTTTTTTCGGCCGGTCGGTTTCGATTACCGCAGCAAGCTGGAGTCTCCCCAGTGGCGCAACGCCTGGGACTGGGGACTGTTCATCGGGGGTGCGGTGCCGCCGGTCCTCATGGGGGTTCTGGTGGGCAACCTGCTGGTCGGCCTGCCGTTCCATCTCGATGGGAGTCTGCGCACGTTCTATGATGGCAGCTTTTGGGGTCTGCTGACGCCGTTTCCTCTGCTCTGCGGCGTGATCGGCCTTTTGGCCTGTGTGTTTCACGGCGCGGTTTATCTCGGCTGCCGGACCGAACGGCCGATCGAGCAGCGCGCCCGTCGCGTCGCCGCGATCGGCGGTGTGGTCCTGGTCCTGCTGATGGTCCTCGCCGCCGCCTGGGTGATTCTCGGCATTCCGCGCCCGGAAATCCTGACCATGGCCGGGCCCAATGCGCCGTCCAACCCGATGGCGAAAACAGTCGATTTTTCCGGAAGCTGGCTGGGTAATTTCCTGGCACATCCGCGCCTGTTCGTCGCTCCGGCGCTGGCCGTGCTCGGGGTGTCCGCAGCGGCAGCCCTCGCCGGCAGCGGCCGTTCCGCCGCGGCTTTCGCCGCCAGCGCCGTGGGCATGGGTGGCCTGCTCTGGACGGTAGGCTTCGGTCTGTTTCCTTTCATGCTGATCTCGACCACCGATCCCCGCAGCAGCCTGACGATCTGGGACGCCAGCGCGAGCCATCTGAATCTGCAATGGTCGCTGGCGATCACCTTGATGTTTCTTCCCATTGTACTGCTCTATACCCGATGGGCCTATCGGGTGATCTGGGGAAAGGTCACGGCGGCGGACATCGCCAAGGGCGACCATACGCTTTATTGACGGCTCGACACTACGATCGGGGAGGTGTGGGATGTGGTATTTCGCGTGGATACTCGGGGTGGGTTTCGCATGTGCATTCGGTGTCATCAATGCCATGTGGTTGGAATCGGTCTGTGACATCGACGACCCGGCGGCGGGCGGTGCGGAAAATTGACGGCGCAGCCGCATGGCCGGAACCTCGCGGGTGTCCGGCCGGTCGAACGGGTTCCAAAGAGAGGATTTTTCCGGGAGTCGCATCATGAAGCTCAAGATTGCAAATGTCCTTGTCTCCGCCAGTGTGCTGGCACTGTCGGCCGGCGTCACGGCCGGTGAAGACCTGACCGAACAGGAGGTGCCGAAAGCGGTGCTGAACGCCTTCAAAACGGTTTATCCGGCGGCGACGGACGTCGAGTACGAGAAGAAGGTGAAACACGGCGAGACGGTCTACGAAATCGAGTTCAAAGACAAAGGCGTGGAGCGTGAGATCGTGTACAGCGCAGACGGGAAGGTGTTGAAAGCCGAACTGGAGGATTAAGGACGACCGGCCTGGGCGCGGGCCGGGAGACGGCCCGGTCCCAGCCGCGGTTCCTGTTCGAAGACGGTCGAGAAGGCACTCTGTCCACCACTGTGCGGCTGATCGCCGAAGATGGCGAACTCGATCTGGCGGCGGGATTCCTCACGACGGATGAGCGGGCGGTCCTCGGCGCCCGCCTGCTCCGCGAACTGGCCTGGCAGAGCGAGGAGATCCTGCTGTTCGGACGGCATGTGGCGGTGCCGCGCCTCGTGTGCTGGTACGGCGACCCCGGCGCCACCTACCGATATTCCGGGGTGTCGCACCAACCCTCGCCCTGGCACGAGGTGCTGGCCGATTTGCGGACCCGCATCGAGGCGTTCAGCGGTCATGTGTTCAATGCCGTCCTTTGCAACCGCTACCGCAGCGGCCGGGATTCGATGGGCTGGCACGCCGACGACGAGCCCGAACTCGGCGAACGTCCGTTCATCGCCTCCCTGAGTCTGGGTGCGGAACGCCTGTTCCGGATTCGCCATCGCGGCACGGGGCGGACCCTGGATGTGCCGTTGCGGGATGGCGACCTGCTGCTGATGGGTGGAGAGCTGCAGTCCCATTGGAGGCATTGCGTGCCCAGGACCGCCAGGCCCTGCGGCGAACGCATCAACCTCACGTTCCGTCGCATCGTGCTGCGTTCCTGAAAGACGCCGGCTCAGAACGGGTGGTACTGGTATAGCCAGGTCTCGGACATCACCTCGTCTTTGTGGCGCAGATAGCAGCGGATTTCGACCGGATCCTGCCCCGTCACCGCCAGGTCGAAATGGGTACGCCAATGGCCCGGGACGTCGTCCGGCACGGCTTCGATCTCGATTCGCGACAATTCGCCCCGGGTCGCGGTAATCACGGGTTCCGGTTTCTCGCCGTAAGGAAGCTTCGCCAGCGGCTTGCCCAGGAATTCGACCATGAATTTGCGCACGCCCTTGGGGCGCGGTTTGCCGGGCTGGCCGCCGTTGCCGAGACGGGTTGCCACGCAGCGCGCCAGCGGGCTGGGGAATGCCTCGTCCGCCAGCCAATGGATGCGGTAGCGCAGGTCATAGGTCTTACCCGCCGTGGCGGGCTCCTTCGGCACCCACATTGCCACGATGTTGTCGTGGATTTCGTCGTCGGTGGGGATTTCAGTGAGCTGCACCGCACCCTCGCCCCAGTCACCGAGCGGTTCCACCCAGGCCGAGGGACGCAAGTGGTAGCGCACGCCGTCCTGGTAGTGGTCGAGCACCCGGTCGCGCTGGCTGAGCCCAAAGCCTTTCGGTGACTTGTCGGCAAAGCTCGATACCATGATGTGCGACGGATTGTTGATCGGCCGCCAGATGTGTTCACCGACGCCGGTCCACAGCGCCAGTCCGTCGGAGTCGTGCACTTCCGGCCGCCAGTCCACGCCGGTGGGTTTGGCGGTTTCGGAGAACCAGTACATGGACGTCAGCGGCGCGATCCCCAGACGTTCGATGTCCTTGCGCAGGAACAGCGCAGCCTCGATCTCCATGACCACGCCCCGGGTCCGCCGCAGCAAGAAGCGATAGGCGCCGGTCAGGCTGGGGCCATCGAGCAGGGCGTAAACGGTCACCGGATCGTCGGTTTTCGCGGCGGGTTCGAACCAGAAGGAAACGAAATCCGGAAATTCTTCCGGGTTGGAAGTGCCGGGATTCAGCGCGATGCCGCGTGCCGACAGGCCGACCTGGCCCAGTTCGCCGATAGCGCGAAAGTACGAGGCTCCCAGGAAAGTGACCCAGGGTTCCCGCGTCTTCCAGTCGGAACCCTTGCGGCTCTCGTGTACCCAGAACCCGGCGAAGGCCGAAGGGCTGGCCGGAAGACCCTTGGCCACGTGATCCGGTCCCATGGTGAAGAGACGGGGATCGTACAGGATTTCCCGCGCCGTGCCTTTCTCGACGACGTTCATGATCACCGTTTTGGGGAAGAACATGCCCACGTGCTGGAAGGAAATCGGGTAGCTGCCGCCGCTTTCGGCCCAGAGCGCGGCCTCCTTGCGGTACTGCAGTTTGCCGTGGGCGTCGTAGTCGATCTGCTTGACGATCGCTGGATCGGGTTGGGGCGGCGGGGCGTATTCCCGGCCGGCCCGTTCCCGCGCCAACGTCTTGAGCGTCTCGAACGAGAAGGGGGAGGGGGGGCCGAATTTCAGTCCGATTCCGGGTTCGGCATTAACCATGCCGGCTTTGAACAGTGAAAGCGCATTCACTGCGACGGCGAGTTGGAGGAAATGGCGGCGGCTCAGACTCATGGGATCGAATCGTCCTGCAGGGTCGTTGTTGAGGAGAGCGGCGAGGCGTCGAGGCCCCCCGCCGGAGCGGCGCATATTCTAAGGCCGCGCTGGCGGTACTCAAGGGGGGTCAGAGCACGAACTTGCAGCCGATCAGCAGGAGGAGCGAGGCGAGCGCGGGGCGCAGCAGCCATTCCGGAATCCTGGCACTCAGCTGGCTGCCCAGGTAGATGCCGGGGAGCGATCCCAGCAGGAGGCTGCCGAGGAGGGTGAAATCCACATTGCCCATGTGCAGGTGGCCCAAGCCGGCGACGGCGGTCAGCGGGATCGCGTGCGCCAGGTCGGTTCCCACGACGCGCACCGTCGCCAGGCGCGGGTACAGGAACAGCAGTGCGACGGTGCCCAGGGCACCGGCGCCGACCGAGGAGAGGGTGACCAGCACCCCCAGAATGACGCCGACCAGCACCGTTAGTGCTCCCTGCCAGCGTCCGAAACGCTCGGTATGGGTCAGGCGCCGAATCGCTGATTTCCGCGACAGCCGTTTGCGCAGGAGCAAGGACAGACCGGTGAAGATCAGGGCGATGCCCAGTGTGGTGGTGATGATCGCGGTCACTGCCTCGTCTTTCTTGAACACGGTCTCCAGTAGATAGACGACGGCCAAAGCCGCGGGAATGCTGCCCAACGCCAGTTGCAACACGATTTTCCATTCCACCGATCGGTGGGAACGGTGATGGACGAGGACGCCGCCGCCTTTGGTGATCGCTGCAAACAGCAGATCCGTTCCCACCGCCGTTTTGGGGGCGAACCCGAACATGAACACCAGCAGCGGTGTCATCAGTGAGCCGCCGCCGACGCCGGTCAGACCGACCAAGAACCCCACCAACAGTCCAGACATCGCGTATGCAGTAGTCATGACCTTTCCCAATGAAAAGCCGGCAGTCTATAGGATGAGCCATATATTGATCAGGAATTTTTTAATATATATTTATAAATATACGGAATAAATCAGGCGGATCTGTCAAGCAATACCCGGCGGGGATACGGAAGGGGGGGCGGATGATCGGGGGAGGCCGGGACTATCTTTTCAGCCGGTTTTCCTGGAAACTAGCCGTCGGTGAACAAACACTTGGCTAGATGGATAAAGCAACACGTCCGTCCGTACCGCTTCGGATCGCAGGCATCACCGTGCTGGCGCTGGCTGGAGCGGTGCCCCTACTTCTCGCGGCACCGCTCGACGTCTGGCTTGCCTATCTCAGGGGCGCGCGCGCCGGGTTCGAGGACATCGGACTCTGGGCGCCATTCGTGTTTATCGTGGTTTCCGCACTGCTGACGGCCATCGGCTTCCCGCGCCTGATTTTCTGCGTTTTGGGGGGGGCTGCTGTTCGGTGCGGCTTGGGGCGCGCTGTGGAGTGAACTAGGCACCGTGCTCGGGGCCTACTGCACATTCCTGTTTGCGCGCTGGTCGGCCCGTGAACTCGTGCTGCGGCGCTATCCCAAACTGCAATCCCTTGCCGCCCGCGTGCAAGGCCGGAAAGGTTGGTGGTCGGTCGTTCTGATCCGGCAGATTCCGGTCGCAGGGCTCTACAACGACATTCTGCTGGGCATCAGCGCGATCGGCCATCGCGACTTCTGGATCGGCACCGGCCTGGGTTTTCTTCCCCAGGGCATCGCAGCGACCCTTGTCGGCGCCGGGATGGTGCAGACGGATTTCGTCGCGCTCGGTCGTTATCTTGCCGTCGCGGCAGCCGTCCTCCTGGTCTTGACGCTGGCCTGGAACCGCCTCGTCGCCCAGGCCGGCAAGCAGCATGCCGCCTAGGCGGCCGCCTGTCCCGCCACCAGTTCGCTCAAAGCGTCGAGGAGAATCTGGCACTCCCCTTCCGTTCCCACGGTGATGCGGAGGAACTGGTCGATCCTCGGCAGCTTGAAGTGGCGGACGATGATGTGCCTTTCCCGGAGCGCGGCCGCCAGCTCTGCGCCATCGTGCGTGGGATGGCGGACGAATACGAAATTGGCGGCCGACGGCAGCACTTCGAAGCCCAACTCGGCGAGTCCCCGGCTAAGCCATTGCCGGGTCCACATGATGGCCTGCCGGGACCATTCGAAGTGGTCACGGTCGTCGAAGGCCGCGACTCCCCCCACGATCGCCAGGCGGTCGAGCGGATAGGAATTGAAGCTGCCCTTGACTCGCTCCAGCGCCTCGATCAGTCCCGGCTCGCCGAGTGCGAAGCCGACACGCAGACCGGCCAGCGATCTCGATTTAGACAGCGTCTGGATCACGAGCAGATGGGGGAATCGGTTGACCAGCGCCGCTGCCGATTCACCGCCGAAGTCGATATAGGCCTCGTCCACGATCACGACCGAGTCGCGGTTCTTCGACAGCAGCGTTTCGATGTCCGCGAGCGGCAACAGCCGGCCCGTCGGCGCGTTGGGATTGGGAAAGACGACGCCGCCGTTGGGCCGCAGGTAATCTTCGATCCGGATCTCGAAACTTTCGGTCAGGGGTACGGTCTCGTGAGCGATGTCGTACAGCCCGCAATAGACGGGGTAAAAACTGTAGGTGATGTCAGGGAACAGGATGGGCCGAGTCTGTTTCAACAAGGCCTGGAACGCATGCGCCAGGACTTCGTCCGACCCATTCCCGACGAACACCTGGTTTGCGGCGACGCCGTGATATCGCGCGATCGCCTGTTTGAGCAGTTCGGCGTTCGGGTCGGGATAGAGCCGCAGGGATGCACCGAGTTCGCCGCGGATCGCGGCCAACACTTTGGGCGAGGGCGGGTACGGATTCTCGTTGGTGTTCAGCTTGACGAGATTGTCCAGCTTGGGCTGTTCGCCGGGTACGTAGGGTTTCAGATCCCGGACCAGCGCACTCCAATAGGGATTCATAAACTTCTCGGAACGTAGCGGAAGCACAAAAGATAGCTGACGGGAGCCGCGCGGTCTATGTCGGCACGACGGGTTACGACGCCATGTGCTGGATTTCCCGGGCAACGGCCGCCGTGGCTTGACATGGGGCGTGCGCTCGTGGAAAGGTAGTCCATTCGAGCAGGAAAACCGGAACGGCATGCAAGGATGCGCACGGCAGGCCATCGTCAAGAATCATCTCGTGATCTGTAGCATAATCGTTCGCCGCGCCGCACCCTGGCAGCGAGCATTGACCTTCCTCCGCGACCCCCACCAATGACCCAGGCAGTATCGAGAAAGACCGAGGCGGAACCGCTCGTGCCCGCCGAGTTGTTGCAGGATCCTGACGGCTATGGCCGGTTCGCCGATGCCCTGCTTCGGCGCGGCAAGGTCCGCGAAATGGATCTGGCAAGGGCGAAGCGCCTCGCGGCACAGGCCGACGAGCTGCGTCTCCCCGCCTTGCTGGTCAAGCTGGGCGTGGTCTCGGAGCGTGACGTGGCCGAGACCCTGGCCGAAGCCAGCGGTCTTCCCCTGATCGGTCCCACCGATTATCCCGACGTGTCGCCCTTGCCGGAAGGCATCGCGTCCCGGTTTCTCAAGGATCGTCATGCCGTCGGCGTCGCGGCCGGGGCCGACGGTTTCGTCGTGGCGGTGGAGGATCCATTCGATGCCGAGCTGATCCATGCGCTCGGGCTGGCCTGTGGTCAGCCGGTCCATCCGGTGGTCGGTCTGGCCTCGGAGATCGACCGGGCGCTGGAGCAGCAGATCGGCTCGGGCCGTTCGGTGATGGGCCAAATCGTCGAAAACCTGGGCGGCGACGAGGACGCCGAGGAGGCCGACGTCGAACACCTGAAGGATCTCGCCAGCGAAGCGCCGGTGATCCGCATGGTGAACCTCATCATGCAGCGCGCAGTGGAATCGCGCGCCTCGGACATCCATGTCGAGCCCTTCGAGCAGACGCTCAAGGTACGGTTCCGCATCGACGGCGTGTTGCGCGATGTGGAAGCGCCGCCGGTACGCTCCACCGCCGCGGTGATTTCGCGCATCAAGATCATGGCCAAGCTCAACATCGCCGAGCGACGTCTGCCGCAGGACGGCCGGATCAAGCTGCAGGTGCAGGGGAAGGAGCTGGATCTGCGCGTTTCCACCGTGCCCACGATGTACGGTGAGAGCGTCGTGATCCGGCTTCTGCACAAAGAGAGCATCACCTTCGATTTTGGCACGCTGGGATTCGATGGTTCGGTGTTGCGGCGTTTCCTCGAGATCCTCGAGCTACCCCACGGTATCATCCTGATCACGGGACCCACCGGCAGCGGCAAAAGCACCACGCTGTATACCGCCCTGCACAAGATCAACACGCCTTCACGCAAGATCATCACGGTCGAGGACCCGGTGGAATACCAGTTGGAAGGCGTCAACCAGATCCAGGTCAAGCCCCAGATCGGTCTGAATTTCGCGAGCGCGCTGCGCTCCATCATGCGTCAGGACCCGGACGTGATCATGATCGGTGAGATGCGCGATCTGGAGACGGCCCGTATCGCCGTGCAATCGGCACTGACCGGCCACCTGGTACTGTCCACGCTGCACACCAATGACGCCGCCGGCGGCGTGACCCGTCTGTTGGACATGGGGCTCGAGGACTATCTCATCACCTCGACCGTGAATGGTATTCTCGGCCAGCGTCTGGTGCGGCGGCTGTGTCAGAGTTGCCGCGAACCACATCCGGCGCTGGAGGAGGTCGCGGAAGAAATGGGGCTGCGGCGGTTCCAGCGTGACGGCGAGGTGGTGCTGTACCGGCCGGTTGGCTGCGAACAATGCGGCGGCACCGGTTTTCGTGGACGGCTCGCGATCCTCGAGTTCCTGGTCATGTCCGACGAGGTGCGGCGGTTGGTGATGAGTCACGCCCAGGCGCGGCAGATCGAGGAGGTCGCCCTACGCGAAGGCATGCATACCATGTATGACGATGGTGTCCGCAAGGCTTTGATGGGGCTGACCACCGTCGAAGAGGTTCTGCGCGTCACCTCGGATTCCTGAAGGCGGCGATGAAGCCGCCGTTCCCCTGTGCTTTGAGGCCGAGGTAACTTTCGTGCCGCTCTATTTTTACAAGGCCGTGAACCGCGACGGCGAATCAGTGGAATCGGAGCGGGAAGCGCCCGATGAGATGAGCCTGGTCCTGGCACTCCAGGGTGAGGGACTGATCCCGATCCGGGTGGCGCCTGCCGGCGCGCGTCCGTTTGCCTGGCTCAGCCTGTCGCGGCGCCGCAACAGGATTTCGCAGAAACAGATCGGCATCTTCACCCGGGAGTTGCTGACGCTGCTGCAGGCCGGGCTGCCCCTGGACCGGGCGCTGTTCGTGCTGGAAGACCTGACCCGGGAGGATGTGGCGCTCAATGGCATGATCGGGCGCGTCATCGAACTGGTGAAGGGCGGTTCTCAGCTCTCGGCGGCCCTGGAACGGCAGGAGGGCGTATTCTCGCGTTTCTACCTGAACCTGATCCGCGCCGGCGAGGCCGGCGGGGCGCTGGAGGACGTGCTGGAGCGCTTGTCGGATTATCTCGAACGCTCCAAGGAACTGCGGGACACCGTTTCGACCGCGATGATCTACCCGGCGATCCTGCTGACCATGTCCGTCGGCTCCTTGCTGCTGCTGCTCACCTTCGTGGTGCCCCAGTTCGAGGAGATGTTCGAAACCGCGGGCAAGGAGCTGCCGGTGCCGACCCAGATCGTGGTCGGCATCGCCGAACTGCTCAAAAATTACTGGTGGGCGCTCTTCGGTGTAGTGCTGGTGCTGGTGGCGTGGGGGCGCTACGAACTCGCCGAGCCCTCGCGCCGGCTGGTGTGGGATCGGCGTTTCCTCGGCTGGCCGTTGTTCGGCGATCTGGTGCGGAAGGTCGAGGTGGCCAATTTTGCCCGGACGCTGGCAACCCTGCTCGGAAACGGCGTGCCTCTCCTGGGCGGTCTTTCGATCGTCAAGGAGACGCTGGGAAACCGGGCCGTGGCCGAGCGGGTCGATATTGCCATGGACAATCTGAAGGAAGGGGGCGCCCTTTCCGGCCCCCTGACCGATGCCGGGGTTTTTCCCACGCTGGCGCTGCAGATGATCAAGCTCGGCGAGGAGTCCGGGCATCTGACCGAGATGCTGGAACGGGTCGCGGTCACTTACGACAAGGAGATCAAGATCACGGTCCAGCGCATTCTCGCACTGCTGGAGCCGGCGCTGATCGTGGGGCTCGGCATCATGATCGGCGGCATCATCGTCTCCATCCTGATGGCGATCGTCAGCGTCAACGATCTGGCCTTCTGATTCCCTCAACCCTTTTTCCCTGATCGAGGTTTTTTCCATGAAGCATCGACGTTTCCTCCGTAGTAGCAGCGGTTTCACCCTGATCGAGCTGCTGGTCGTGCTGGCCATCATCGGGCTGCTCGCCGGACTGATCGGTCCCCAGGTCATGAAACATCTGGGCGAGTCCAAGTCCAAGACCGCCCGTCTCCAGATCGAAGAACTGGCTTCGTCGCTGGACATGTACAAGCTGGACGTGGGCCGTTATCCCACCACCGATGAAGGGCTGAACGCCCTGATCGAACAGCCCAGCACGGCGCGGGTCTGGAATGGCCCTTACCTGCGCAAGAAGAAGGTTCCGCTGGATCCCTGGAACAACCCGTTCCATTACGTCTCGCCGGGACAGCACGGTAAGTACGACCTCTGGTCGCTCGGCCAGGACAACGCCGAGGGCGGCGAAGGCGAGGATGCCGATATCCTCGGCTGGGAATAGGGTGCACGGGGGGATGCGGCGTCGTGGCTTCACCCTGCTGGAGATGCTGCTGGTGCTGTGCATCGGCGCAATCCTCATGGCGGTCGCGGTCCCCAATGTCATGCCTGCCATCGAAGCCGCCCAGCTCGGTTCAGCCGCCCGGGACGTGGCTTCCGGGCTGAGGTTCGCCCGCGGCCAGGCCCTGAGCCGGCGCCAGGAGGTGCGGTTCACGCTCGATGTGCCGGGACACCGTTACCGGGTCAGTACCCGCCCCAAGGTATTCGGCCTCCCTGCCGGGGTGGGGCTCAGGCTGTTCACCGCGGCCGGCGAGGTCGAGGGCGAAGGGGTCGGCAGCATCGTCTTTTTTCCGGACGGATCTTCGACCGGGGGGCGGGTGACCCTGGAGGCCGCCGGCCGGAAACGGCTGATCGATGTCAACTGGCTCACTGGCAGGATTTCATCCAGTGCGGAAGAAGCGGACGATTCCTGAAGCCAAGGCGCAGTCCGGCTTCTCGCTGTTGGAGATGCTGGTGGCGTTTTCCATCATGGCCATCGCTTTGGGCGTGCTGCTGCGGGTGTTCGGCGGTGCGACTCGTTCGGCCCGGATAGCCGAGGAGTATTCCCGCGCCGTGATTGCCGCGGAGTCGGTGCTCGATGACGTCGGCGTGGAAATGCCGCTGGCGCCCGGCGTGACCGAAGGCCGTTTCGGCGATGAATTCCGCTGGATTCTGCGGATCGCCCCCGTGCCCATCCCGGCACTCGAGCAGCAGGTAAGGCCCGACAACGCGCCTCTGGCGGGATCGCCGCTGGCCGGTCTCAAACTGTTCGCCGTGGACGCCAGCGTCGTATGGGGAGAGGGCGAGGAGCCGCGGGAGATCACCCTGAGCACCCTGCGGCTGTTCAACGAGAACCCTTCCGGCGTCCCCGGCCGCCTGCCGGGCGGTCCTTTCGGACCGCGCATGTAACCATGGCCTCCCGTGGTTTTACCCTGATCGAGGTGCTGATCGCGACCAGCCTGCTGGCGGTAATGTCGCTGATCCTCACTGCAAGTCTGCGCATGGCGGCCGCTTCATGGGAAAAGGGCGAGGTGTCGGTGGAGCGCGCCAGCCGCGCCCTCGTGGTGCAGGAGTTTCTTCGCGCCCGGTTGGCGACGGCTTTGCCCATCCGTGAGCCCGGCGAGATGAACCGGATGGTCCTGGCGTTTCGCGGCACTTCGCAGACCCTGAGTTTCGTGTCCACCCTGCCGGCTTACGTGCGGGGCGGTCTCCACCGGTTCCGGCTGTATCTGGCGCAGCGGGAAGACGGGACGGACCTGCGGGTTGCCGTCCTGCCCTTGACCAACAATCCCCAGGATCCGGTCGCTCCCATCGACGACGTGCTCGTCCTGGAAGGAGTGACGCAGTTCCGTTTGTCCTATCTGGGGCAGAACGAACGCAACGGTGAACTGGTCTGGGTCGAGGAATGGAATGAGCCGGTCATGCCGCGGATGGTCCGCTTCGTGATCCAGCCGGAAGGCGAGGACCCGTGGCCGCCGTTGCTGGTCGCGCCCCGCCTCGAGGTGGCGCGGTGAGTACCGCCGGGATACCAATCCGCTACCCTACGAACACACTCCTGATACAAAACCATGGTTAACTCTTGTCCGTGGCTGAAGGTTCCCAGCCACATGAAGGTAGCTTGTTCATGCGTCTTCATCTCTCTCCCTTGACGGAGTGGCCGGCTCCCCCCTTCATGCACCCTCTTGCCGCCGGCCACTTCGCTTTTTCCCTCGTTCCAGGAAATGAGGCCGGCAGTCTGCCGGAGGGGGCGGTGACCGTCCGCGGCCAGAAGGGCATGGCGCTCGTCTTGGTTCTGTGGATGCTGACGCTCATGATGATCATGGCTGGAAGTTTCTCCCTCACCTTGCGCCGCGAATCAGAACTGGTCAGCAGTGTCCGTGGGACGGCCCAAGCGCGCGCCTTGGCCGAAGGCGGCCTCTACTATGCCATGCCCATGCTGGTCGAAAGAGATCCCGCCAAGCGCTGGAGGACCGACGGAACCCCTTATTCGGTCTCGCTGGGCACCGGACGCTTGACGATCCGCGTGCTGGACGAGGAGGGAAAGCTGGACATGAACACCGCGTCGGACGCCGCGCTGCGGGAGCTGTTCCTGCGGGTCACGGGTGACGAAGATCTGGCTCAGCGCCTGTCGGATGCCATCGTCGACTGGCGCGATCCTGACGATCTCAAACGGCCCAGGGGAGCCGAGCGCGGCGACTATGAAGCGGTGGGAAGAGTGGGTCCGCGCAACCGCCCATTCCAGGTGACCGACGAACTGATGGAGGTGCTCGGTCTGACGCCCGCGGTCTATCAGCGTATCGAGCCGCTGATCACGGTATACACGGGGCGCGACGGCATCAATCCGGCCAAGGCCGGACCGGAGATGCTGCGCATCGTGTTCAAGGGTGACGAAGCCGCAGTCAGCGAGTATCTTGCGCAGCGTTCCGTCGCGATCGGGAGCGCTCCTCCGCCGATCCCAGCCAATCGCGCCAACAGTCCGATCAAGCTGACGACTGGAGGCGATACGGCCTACGGCGTTTGGGTCGAGGCGGAGCTTCCCGAGGGTGACCGGGCCGCCGTGGAGGCGGTGCTGAAACGCCAGCAGAATATCCAGAATTTGCCGTTTTCCATATTAAATTGGAAAATTCCCCGTTTACATGCGTCTTCTGGCGGTTCTTCCCCCTGGCCGGGGAATGCTGCCGGCTCTTAGCGACGGGCAGGGACACCGACTTTTCAGCACGATGGTGGATTTCAGCAAACCGATAGAACTGGATGTCCAGGCTTTCCTGCGATGGTGGGCGGGGGAGCTGGCCTTTCTGGTTCCGGATCACTTCCGGCGCCTGTTGGGGGGGCGGGCCTCCTGGATCTTCTTGACCTGGCGGGGGGAAACGCTTGATGCGGTTCACCGCACCGCCAACGGGGCGCGTCCGCTCGGCTCGTTCACACTGGACGACGTCGGCCGTGAGGCCTGGCGCCGGCTGCTGGAAGCGGAGCCCGAACTGGCCGAAAGCCGGACGGTCCTCCGGCTTCTGCCCGATCAATGCATGACGCGCGTGGTCAAACTGCCGCTGGCGACGGAAGAAAACCTGCTGCAGGTCATCGCCTTCGAACTCGATCGTCTTACGCCGTTCAAGCCCGACCAGGTGTATTTCGGGGCACGGCTGATCGAACGGCTCAAGGCGGCGGGACAGATACGGGTGAGTCTCGCCGTGGTGCCGCGGGAAAAGCTGGATCTGATGCTCGAATCCATGATCGCAGCCGGCTGGCGGCCGGATTACGTGGACGTGAGCGAGGACCCCTTCAAGCGCTCCCACCAGTTGCTGCCCGAGCGGTTCAGGGTAAAAAAAAGCCGCTGGAACCGCTGGCTCAACATCGGCTTGGGTGGGCTGGCAGTGGGGCTGATCCTGGCGCTCCTGATCGTGCCGGTCTGGAAAAAGAGCCAGTGGGTCGAGCAACTCGAGGTCGAGGTGCGCAAAGCGGGCAAGGTGGCCAAGGAAGTGGAGGCGCTGCGGCAGGAGGCCGAGCAAATGGTACACGAGATGGGATATCTGGCACAGAAGAAGCGCAAGGACCCGATCGTACTGGACGTGCTCAATGAACTGAGCAAAGTCATGCCGGACGACACCTGGCTTAATGGCCTTCAGTACAAGGAGGGGCATCTCGTCGTCCAGGGACAGTCGCCGTCGGCGTCCAGTCTGATCGCCCGGATGGAGACTTCGGAGGAGTTCAAGAACACCAGTTTCGTGTCGCCGGTCACCAAGGACGTCTCGAATGGTCTGGAGCGGTTCCAGATTGCATCGGATGCGGTCAATGGGAGGTCATCTGAAGCGTCTGCTCAATCTGAAAATCCAGGTCAGTAAGTCCCGGGCCGTGGCCCTGGCTTTGCTGGCGCTGGCTGTCCTGGCCCTGTACGGGTTGATCATGGCGCCACTGTGGGCCTTGTCCTCCGGCTACGACGAGTCGATCGAGAGTCTGCTGTTCCGGCTGAAGCGTTTCCAGACGGTGGCGGCCGAAAGATCGTACTGGGAGGGACGCCTGCAGGAAATCCGCAACGAGGGCGAGCAGGCGAAGAACCTGTTTTCCCAGGCCACGCCCGCCCTGGCGGCGGCGGACCTGCAGTCGCGCATCAAGGATACCGTGACCTCCGCAGGGGGCGAGCTGATCAGCACCCAGGTGATCCCCGAGCGCAAGGAAGACCAGTTCACCCGCATTGCGGTGAAAGTCCGTCTGAACGGCAGCACCGAAGTGCTGCGGCAAGTGCTTTACGAGATCGAGTCGGAGCAGCCGGTGCTGTTCGTGGAAAACCTCAACCTCCGCCCGATCCGTGTTCCGCCCCGGCCCGGCCAGAAGCAGGCGGCCATGCCGGACAAGCTGAGCATCGATTTCGATGCGGTCGGGTACATGTCGCAGAAAGCGCCCTGAACATGAAATGGGACATAGGAAAGCTCAATGCCGAGCTGAGGCTGTCGCTGCTGCTCGCCTCGGTCTGTGCGGGGCTGGGACTGTTGCTGGGGGTGGAGTGGTACAGCGTGGACCGCATGCACCGTATACCCGAGGCTCCAAAGGCCGTGGACAAAGCCGCGGCGGACGAACCGGAGCTCGCTCCTTTCGAATTCCCGGACCTCGGCGAATTCGAAGAGCTGGTCGAGCGCCCGCTGTTCGTGGAGGGACGCCGGCCGCCGCCGGAAGTGGTGGAAGAGCCGCCGCCGCCGGTCAGCCGGACGCCGCTCGACCTCAAGCTGATGGGGATGATCTTTTCCCCGACCGGAAAAACCGCCCTGCTGGTCGATCCCAAGGGCAAGTACAAGCGTGTCAAGGAAGGCGGCGTCGTCAGTGGCTGGGTTCTCAAGGAGCTGAAGACCGATCGCGTCATCATGCAGCAGGATGGGGAGATCAAGGAACTCCCGCTCCTGAAGGTCAAGCCGAAACTTGCAGCCGGCGGAGCGCCGCAGCCGCCCCAGGAGGCCAAGCCCGGCAAGAAGCCCCCGGCCGGCAACCAGTCCCCGGATGCCGAGACACTGGAAGAGGAGGAGGGCGAAATGGGCGAGCCCGACGAGGATACCGAAAGCGACGGTGCCGAAGACACAGAGGATCAAAGCGATGAGTAAGCCGTTCAACGAGTTGCAAGCGACCGTGCATGCCTAAGTTCATTCAAAGAATCGCCGCCGTCTCGGTAGCGGCGGCCCTCGGCCTGAGTGGCTGCGAGTCGCTGCTGCCCGACTTTTACAAAAAGCCGGTTTCACCGGAGAGCCTGAAGATCGAGAAGGTGTCGACCGAGCCTCCGCCCGCGCCGCTGGCGGAGGCTCAGACCGACATGCTCAAGAAGCCGGAGTACTATCCGCGGAAGGGGGCCGTGGTCAATCCGCCGTCCGCCGGCGGTGGCGGCTACCCGGGTTCCGCCACTACGTCCTCCGCTGGCGGCGGTGCGACCGGGAAAGGAGGCGGCCGCACCTCGCCCCGGAAAGAAGGCAAGTACACCCTCAATTTCGACGACGCCGACCTGTCGGAAGTCACCAAGGTCATCCTCGGCGATACGCTGAAGGTGAATTACGTCCTGAGTCCCAAGGTCACCGGCAAGGTGAGTCTGCAGACCACCCGGCCGCTGACCGAGGACGAGATGATCCCGACGTTGGAGACCCTGCTGCGGATGAACGGGGCGGCGCTGATCCGGGAGGGCGGCATGTACAAAATCGAACCCGACGCCCAGGCGGCGATCAGCGCCTCCGGTCCCGGGGTCGGGCTGGGAATGATGGAGCCGGGTTACCAGTTGCGGGTCATTCCTTTGCGTTACATCAGCGCCGCGGAAATGCAGAAAGTGCTGGAGCCCATCATGCCGCCCAAGGCCGTGCTGCGGATGGACGAGACCCGCAATCTGGTCATGGTGGCCGGTACGGCGGAAGAGTTGGGCGGCGTCATGGAAGCGGTGCAGATTTTCGACGTCGACTACATGCGGGGCATGTCCGTGGCCCTGTATCCGGTCAAGAACGCCGACGTGCCGACCATCGCCGACGAACTGACCAAGGTCCTCGGGCTCGGCGGCAAGGGCGCCATGGGCAACGTGCTGCGCATCCTGCCGATCGAACGCCTCAACGCCATCCTCGCCGTGGCTCCTGAGATGCATCTCCTGCACGAAGTGCAGGACTGGATCGAACGGCTCGACCGCTACAACACCACCCGTACCGGCAATGTCCACGTCTATCGCTGCCAGCACGTGGATGCGGGCGAGCTTGCCCACACGCTGGGCGGGATCTTCGGAGGCGGCGCGGGACGGCAGGGGCCTTCGCTGGCGCCAGGGCTGACCGGAATGGACGTCGGCAGTGGCATATCGAGCGCCTTCGGCTCGGCTTCTGCGACCGCAGGCGGTTTTGGCGGGTCTTCTGCCGGCTATGGCGGCTCGGGAGGGTCCTTTGGAGGCTCGGGGAGTTCATTCGGAAGTTCCGGCAGCAGCGGTTCCAGCATGGGGAGCACGACGGGCAGCATGGGAACTTCCGGCAGCAGCGGCGGACTCGGCCGCTCCGGCAGCGGTGGTTTGGGCGGTTCTGGCGGCGGCCTGGGTACCAGTGGGGGCAGTTTCGGCGGCGCGCGGTCGGGTGCGGGCGGTCAGGGAGCAAGCATGACCCAACTCGGCAACAATGCGCGGGTCGTCGCCGATCCTGCCAACAATGCGTTGATCGTGATCGCCAAGCCCCAGGACTGGAAGGAGATCGAAGCGGTGATCAAGGCCTTGGATGTCTTGCCGCTCCAGGTGCTCATCGACGCCACCATCGTCGAGATCAGCCTGAAAAACGATCTCCAGTACGGATTGAAGTGGCTGATCAGCAGCGGTAGCAGCACGGAGGCACTGGGCAGCCCGCTTGCTGCCTTGGTAAAGGATTTCATCAACGGGGCCGCTTCCGCGAGTGGGGGATTCAGCTATGCGCTGATCGCCAACGGCGGTAATGTCAAGGTTCTGCTTAACCTGTTGGCGCAGGAAAATCTGGTCAATGTGATTTCCTCACCTTCGCTCATGGTTCTGAACAATCAACAGGCGAAGATCAACGTCGGCGATCAGGTACCGGTGCTAACGGGTACGACGGCCAGCGCGACCATCGGTACCACCCAGTTCAATCAATTCCAGCAGCAGCAGTCGGGTGTCACCCTGCAAATCCGGCCGCGGGTCAATTCCGGCGGCCTCGTTTCGCTGGAGATATTCCAGGCCATATCTACTCCTTCTCCGGTCGAAGTCGGAAGCGGACAGAAAACCTTCCAATTCGCCAATCGGGAAATCCAGAGCGTCGTCGCCGTGCCCAACGGGCAGACGCTGGCCTTGGGGGGACTGATCTCCGATAAGCGCTCCGAGACCCAGACCGGTCTGCCATACCTGAACCAAATCCCGATGATAGGTTGGATGTTCGGGTCCACCGAGATAAAGCCCGAGCGCACCGAGCTGGTGGTGCTCATCACGCCGCGGGTCGTGGAAAAGAAAGGCGACATCAATTCGATCAGCAACGAATTCCGCCGCAAGCTGACCAACCTATACAGAGGCGAGCCGGATGCCCAGCCGGCGGCGGTGGAGCCTTCGACGCCGTGAACTCGAGACCGGCGGCGCGGCTCAGGCCCTCGCCACGGCCCAAACGTCGATCCGCTCGACGCCCGCTGCCCGCAGCGTTCGCGCCAGTTCGCCCGCCGTTGCTCCGGTCGTGACCACGTCGTCGAAAATGGCGACGTGGCGGACGTTGACCTCCCTTTCCACCCGGAAGGCGCCGCGGATGTTTTTTCTCCGCTCATCTGCGGACAGTTCGGCTTGCGGCCGGGTGGTGCGGTTTCGTGTGAGGGCGCGAAACTCCAGAGGGACCAGCAGGTTCCGGCTCAGGTGCCGGGCGATTTCCAGCGACTGGTTGAAGCCGCGCTCGCGGTAGCGGGAAGGGTGCAGCGGAACCGGAACGATGAGTTCGGGCAGTTCCGCATGTGTCCGGAAGTGGGCGGCGGTCAGTTCTCCCAGCGTGCGGGCGCAGGCATGGCGATGACCGAACTTGAGCCCGTGGATCAGATGCCGTATGGGCTCCTCGTAGCGGAACGCCGCGCGGCAGCTATCGAACGGCGGCGGATGCCGCAGGCAGCGTCCGCAAGGGCTGGGGGCGCCTTCGGGCAGGGCCTCGCCGCAACGCAGGCACACGGTGCCGGTCCTGGGAAGCTGGCGCTCGCATGCCCCGCACAGATCCAGTCCCCTTTCCCCGTCGTCGCCGCACAACAGACAGGTGGGCGGATAGATCCAGTTCTGTATAATATTCAGCCAACCGTTTTCAATTTTCATGTTTGCGCGTCGACAGAGGCTGTCGGCGTGTCCATATCCTGAATTGCGATATCGGGTCGTGTGTGAGTTTGGTTAGGCTTGCCCTCATCCCCATCCCTTCTCCCAAAGGGAGAAGGGGCTGAATCACAATGCCGTTGAAATGAGCCGCAGAGATTCGTCGCCACGGCAGGGAGGCCGGGGTCCAGGCGCCATGGACGGTAGTCGGGGCTCACGTCCCTGTGTTTTGGATGCCGGTTTCCTTGCCGGTATGACGGTTCTCCGATTCACAATTCAACAACATGGGGGCTGACTTCCCTCTCCCTCTGGGAGAGGGGCAGGGGTAAGGGGGCTGCCCTTTGCTCACGGCCGGTATCCGGGCCATCCACTGGAGATCGAGTGTAATGCATGCCGAAGTTGCGATAATGACGAACCAGGAACGGGCGGAAGAGCCCGTGCTGCGCCACGACTGGACCCAGGGCGAGGCCGAGGCCTTGTTCGCGCTGCCGTTCAGCGAATTGCTATTCCAGGCCCAGACCATCCATCGGCGCCATTTCGACCCGAACGAAGTCCAGGTCAGCAGCCTGCTGAGCATCAAGACCGGCGCCTGTTCGGAAGACTGTGCCTATTGCCCCCAGAGCGCGCATTACGAGACCGGCGTCAAGCGCGAATCGCTGATGTCGCTGGAAGATGTGCTGGAAGCCGCCCAGCGGGCCAGGGAAGAAGGCGCCACACGGTTCTGCATGGGCGCTGCCTGGCGCAGCCCCCGCGATGGCGACCTGGAGGCCATCGCGGCGATGGTCGAAGGCGTCAAGGCGCTGGGGATGGAAACCTGCGTCACTGCGGGGATGTTGAGCGATGAACAGGCCCGGCGGCTCAAGGAAGCGGGGCTGGATTACTACAACCACAACCTGGATACCTCGGAAAGCTATTACGGCGAGATCATCACCACCCGGACCTACCAGGACCGGCTGGATACGCTGCAACGGGTGCGCGATGCCGGCATGCACGTGTGCTGCGGCGGCATCGTCGGCATGGGCGAATCCGCCGCCGACCGCGCGGGACTGCTGATCGGGCTCGCCAATCTGCCGCGCCACCCGGAAAGCGTGCCGATCAATCTGCTGGTGAGGGTGGAGGGCACGCCGCTGGCCGATACGGCAGCGCTCGATCCGTTCGATTTCGTGCGTACCGTCGCCGTGGCGCGGATCATGATGCCGGCGTCCCGGGTACGGCTGTCAGCCGGCCGTTCGGACATGAGCGACGAGATGCAGGCCCTGTGTTTCCTGGCCGGAGCGAATTCGATCTTCTACGGCGACAGGCTGCTGACGACGGAGAATCCGCAGGCCCAGCGCGATCGGCGATTATTCGCGCGATTGGGGCTGCGCATGGCGGGCTTGGGCTGCTGGGTTCCATGACATTCGATCCGGCCTCGGCCTTGGCAGAGATCAAGGCGCGCGATGCCTACCGGTGGAGGCGTATCGTCGAAAGTCCCCAGGACACCCGGGTCGTCATCGACGGCCTCCCCCGGGTCAATTTCTGCAGCAACGATTATCTGGGGCTGGCGAACCACCCCGCGGTGAGAGAGGCCTTTCGGCGCGGCGTCGACCGCTGGGGTGTCGGTTCCGGAGCTTCCCACCTGGTCTGCGGCCACTCTGCGGCTCACCATGCGCTGGAAGAAGAACTGGCGGAATTCACCGGTCGTCCGCGGGCCTTGCTTTTCTCCACCGGCTACATGGCCAATCTCGGTGTCGTCTCCGCCCTGGCCGGGCGCGGCGATACGGTGTTCGAGGACCGGCTGAACCATGCTTCGTTGCTGGACGGCGGCCTCTTGTCCGGCGCCCGCTTCCGGCGCTACCGCCATGCCGATGCCCGCGCTCTCGAAGCCGCCCTGGCCGAGTCCCGCGCCGAGACCCGGCTGGTCGTCACCGACGGTGTGTTCAGCATGGACGGGGATCTGGCGCCTTTGCCGGAGCTGGCGCGCGTCGCCCGGGACGGGCGGGCGTGGCTGATGGTCGATGATGCGCACGGCCTGGGCGTCCTGGGCGCCGAAGGGCGCGGAACCCTGGAGCATTTCGGCCTGGGCGCGCCCGAGGTTCCGGTACTGGTCGGCACCCTGGGCAAGGCGCTGGGTACGTTCGGCGCCTTCGTAGCGGGTTCGGAGTCCCTGATCGACTATCTGATCCAGCGCGCCCGTACCTACGTCTACACCACCGCGCTGCCGCCGGCGGTCGCCGAGGCGACCCGGGTCAGTCTGCGTCTCGTGCGCGAGGAGCCCGAGCGGCGCGAGCGGCTGCGTTGCAACGTGCGGCGTTTCCGTGCCGGCGCCGCGAGTCTGGGGTTCGGACTGGGCGACCTGCCCGGTCCGATCCAGCCCCTCGTGATCGGCGCCAATGCCGACGCCCTCGAAGCCAGCCGTCGCTTGGGCGAGCGGGGCTTTCTGGTGAGCGCCATCCGTCCGCCGACGGTGCAGGCAGGCACCGCCCGGTTGCGGATCACTCTGTCCGCGGCGCACTCGAACGAGCAGATCGACGGCCTGCTCGAGGCACTGGCCGACGCCGTTCCTCAGGAGGCTTGAATGGGGCTGTTCGTCGAGACTTCGGGGCGCGGGCCCGAGGTGGTCCTGATCCACGGCTGGGGCATGCACGGCGGCATCTGGTCCGGTTTCGTGCCGTGGCTGACCGACCGTTTCCGGGTCACGCGGATCGATCTGCCGGGACATGGCCACAGCCCGATGCTGGCGGACTGGTCGCTCGAAACCGTAGCGGGGGCCGTTCTGGAGGCCGTGCCCCGGCCGGCGCACTGGGTCGGCTGGTCGCTCGGCGCGATGGTGGCGCTGGAGGCCGCGCGCATGGCGCCGGGGGCCGTGGCCTCGCTCACCCTGCTGTGCGGCACGCCCCGCTTCGTCGCCGAGCCCGGCTGGCCGGGAATGGAAGCCGTCACGCTGACGCGCTTCGCCGACGGCTTTCTGTCCGACTACGAGGATGCCTGCCGGCGCTTTCTGGCTCTGCAGGCGTGGGGCATGCCGAACGAGCGGGAATTGCTGCGCGGCGTCCGCAGCCAGCTGGCCGGACGGCCGCCGCCGGAGCGGCCGGCGCTCCTGGCCGGTCTGGAGGTATTACGCCACGCCGATCTGCGCGGGGTATTGCGTGAGCTTCCCCAACCGGTGCAGGCGCTGCTGGGCCGGCGTGACCGACTGGTGCCGGTCGAGCTGGGGGATGCGCTGGCCGGGCTGAAGACCGGCCTGGTCAGTCACCGCATCGACGATGCCCCCCATGTTCCATTCCTGACCCACGGAGAACGGACGGCCCGCCTGATCCATGAATTCATTGCCTCGTCCTGACATCGGGCCGTTTGCCGATACGCCCGAAAAGCGTTGGGTCGGCGTCTCGTTCGGTGCGGCGGCCGTCGGCTATGACGGCGTCGCGGCATTGCAGCGGGAGGTGGGCGAGTCGCTGCTGGCCGGCATCCGCCATCTCGGGCCGCCACCGGCCCGCATGCTCGATCTCGGTGCGGGCACCGGCCATTTCTCCGGCTTGCTGGTCGCCGCTTTTCCCACTGCCGAATGTCTGGCCTTGGACATCGCCGAAGGCATGCTCCGGTTCCTGCGCTCCCATCGGCCGGGCGCCGATGGCATGGGCCTCGTCGTGGGCGATGCCGAGGCCCTCCCACTCGCGGACGAGTCGGTCGACCTGATTTTTTCCAACATGGCTTTTCAATGGTGCGAACGGCTGGACCGTGCCATTTCCGAATGCTGCCGGGTGCTTCGTCCGGGCGGCAGGCTGGCGTTCAGCACCTTCGGCGAGGCCACATTGGGCGAGTTGCGGATGGCCTGGCGCGCCGTCGATGGGTACACCCACGTCAATGCCTTCGCGACGCGCCGCTCGGTGGAACAGGAGCTGCGGGCGCAGGGATTCACGAAAATCCGGCTCGACGCAAGGACTCTCCGGCGTGGCTATCCTTCGGTGCTGGCGCTGATGAAAGAGCTGAAGGCGCTGGGAGCGCGAAACCTGACCCGGAACCGGCCGCGCCATCTGCTGAGCCGGCACACGCTGGAACGGGTGAGCGAAGCGTACGGGCGTTTGCCGGGCATGGCGTCCGCCGTGACCGCCAGCTTTGAAGTATTGACCGCATTGGTCGAAAAATGAGGGTGCATCGTGGCACAAGGTTTTTTCATCACGGGAACGGGCACGGGGGTCGGCAAGACCCGAGTTTCCCTGGCGCTGATTCGCGAACTGCGCCGGCGGGGATTACGGGTCGCTGCGATGAAGCCGGTGGCGACCGGCGCGGTGCGGAGGAATGGCAGCCTGCGTCATGAGGACGCCGAACTACTGATGGCGGCGGCGGACGTCCAGGCGTCTTACGAAGATGTCAACGCTTTCGCCTACGAAATGCCGACCTCACCCCATATCGCTGCCAGTCTGGAGAGGCGGCCCATCGACATCGGCGCGATCGTCGCCCGCAGCGAGGCATTGGCGGGCGCGGCCGACTGGGTGATCGTGGAAGGCGTCGGTGGATGGGAAGTGCCTTTGAACGACCATGAGAGGGTATCCGACCTCGCAGAAGCCCTGCATTGGCCGGTAGTTCTGGTCGTGGATCTGCGCCTCGGCTGTCTGAACCACGCGCTGCTCAGCGCCGCGGCGATCGGCCGGTCCTGCGTACGCCCGGCCGGATGGATCGGCAATGTGATCGACCCCGAGTTCCCGTATCTGGACGAATATCTCCACACCCTGGACGAATCGCTGCCGGAGCCGCGTCTGGCCCTGCTACCCTGGTGCCCGGATGGCCATCCGGAATCTTCCGGCCTGGTCCTTTCGGCGGCATTCGAACAGTGGGTGGTATGAGGCGTCGAGGGCTGGTCAGGCGGCCGGTTCGGTGATACCGTCCGCCGTGCTGGAATTCCCCAGCGCACCAGAACGATGTTGAGGAGTCGCAAGATGCGTAAACCGATTGAAAGCCTGATCCTGGTCTGGGTCGCGGTTGCAGGACTCGCCGGCCCGGTCTGCGCGGAGGAGCCGAGTGCAAGCCCGAATCCCCACGCCTCCGGCGGAATGGGCGGCATGGGGCCCGGCATGATGGGGGGCGGTGGCATGATGAGCGAGGAGCAGATGGATCAGCGCATCAAGATGATGCAGGATCACATGCTGCAGATGCACGAGATCATGGACAAGATCCAGGCGGCGACCGACCCTGCGGAAAAGGAGAAGCTCAAGCAGCAGCAGCGCGACATGATCAAGCAGCACATGAAGTCGCACCATCAGATGATGATGCAGATGCAGCATCAAGGCGGAATGAGTCACGGCGGAAGCGCGGGGGCTGCGGCCAAGCCCTGATCCTCCATGGAACTGGGCTTCATCGGCGCCACCGGGACCGTCACCGGTTCCAGATATCTGGTGACCGAGGGGCAGTGCCGCATCCTGGTGGATTGCGGGTTGTTCCAGGGGTTCAAGCAGCTCCGGCTGCGCAACCGTGAACCTTTCCCGGTGGCGCCGGACAGTCTCGCCGCACTGGTCCTGACTCATGCGCATGTCGACCACAGCGGCTATATACCGCTGCTGGCGCGCAACGGTTTCGCCGGACGCATCCATTGCACGCCGGCGACCTTCGACCTGTGCCGGATACTGTTGCCCGACAGCGGCCACCTGCAGGAGGAGGAAGCCGAGTATGCCAACCGGCGCGGTTTCTCGCGCCACCATCCGGCCTTGCCGCTGTACACGCGGGAAGATGCCGAGCGCTGCCTCGATCTGTTCGAGCCGGTCGATTACGGCCGCGAGGTGCGTCTGGGCGGCGAATTCCGGTTCCGCTTCCAGCCGGCGGGACATATCCTCGGGGCGGCTTCGGTGGTGCTCCGGGGCCTGCGTTCCTCCCTCGCCTTCTCGGGCGACCTGGGGCGGCCGAATGATCCGACCATGCGTAGCCCGGCGTCCTGCCCGGCGGCCGATTTCCTCGTGGTCGAATCCACCTATGGCAATCGCCGTCACGCCGCGGAAGACCCGGTGGAAACTTTCGGCGACTATATTGGACGGACCTTTCGCCGCGGCGGCGTCGTGCTGATCCCGGCCTTCGCCGTCGGCCGCGCCCAGAGCGTGCTGTATTGCATTCACCGTCTGAAGGCTGCCGGGAGGATGCCGGACGTTCCCGTTTATCTCGACAGCCCCATGGCTGTCGACGCTACCGAGCTGTTCCGCCGTTACCGCTCTGAGCACCGGCTTTCGTCCGCGGAGGCCGAGGCGGTGTGCCGGACCGCGCGCTACGTCAATACCGCCGAGGAATCCAAGGGGCTGAGCGCCCGGCGGACGCCGATGGTCCTGATATCGGCGAGCGGCATGGCGACCGGCGGACGCGTGTTGCACCACCTCAAGGCCTTCGCTCCGGATCACCGCAATACCGTGCTGTTCACGGGCTTCCAGGCGCCGGGGACGCGAGGCGCGGCGATCCTGGGCGGCGCCGAAGCGGTCAAGATCCATGGCGAATACGTGCCGGTCCGTGCCGAGGTGGGGCTGGTCGAAAACCTGTCGGCCCATGCCGATTACAGTGAGATTCTCGACTGGCTGCGGCAATGTCCCAAGCCGCCGCTCAAGACGTTCGTCACCCATGGCGAGCCCGAGGCTGCGGACTCGCTCCGTTTCCGGATCGAGCATGAACTGGGGTGGGATTGCCGGGTACCCGAATACCGGGAAACGGTCGGTTTGGGATGACGGATTCAGGCCGGGTTCGCACTCGGGATGAAACGGCACTCGACTTCCAGATCGCGTCCGATCCGTTCCATCAGGGCCTGAATGCCGAACCGCTCGGTGGCATTGTGACCGCCTGCATACATGTGTATCCCCGCTTCCTGCGCCTCGTGCCAGTCGTGTTCGCTCATTTCCCCGGTGATATAAGCGTCCAGGCCCGCCTTGGCCGCCTCGGCCCAGCCGCCGTTGGCGCCGCCGGTGATGATCCCGATCGTGCAAACCGGAGCCGTCGCATCCGGCGTGGCCAGCAACACCGGGTGTTCGAGGATTTCCGCCAGCCGCTCGCGCAGCGCCGAGGCCGGTAGACTCTCTCGCAGTCTGCCCCGGACCCCGGTGGGACAGCCCTGATGGTCGCCGAACGGCGCCTGTTCGCCCAAGCCGATCCTGTGTCCCAGCACCGCGGCATTGCCGATTTCCGGGTGGGCATCGAGCGGCAAGTGGTAAGCGAACAGATTGATGGCCTGGCGCACCAGCGGAAACACCCGCCTCGCGAACGGTCCCACCAGCGGCCGGGCGCCGTGGAATTTCCAGAACAGGCCGTGATGCACGATCAGCGCGTCGGCCTGCCATTCGGCGGCCGCGGCGATGGAATGGGCCGTCGCGGACACCGCGAAGGCGATCCGCCGGATTTCCTCCCGTCCCTCGACCTGCAGGCCGTTCGGGCCGTAATCGGCGAATGCGCCGGGATTCAGCAGCCCAGCGAGGAATCGTTCGAGAGCGGAGCGGGTGAGTGCCATGGAGCGCGATGCAAGCCGTGTTGGAATCTTCGATTATCCCTCGAGTCACAGTGGTTCTATCATCTTCAATCTTCCGACCTGGAGACAAGCCCATGACCGTCCCCCTTCTCGCTGATCAGCCGATGCGGTTTCTGGATCGCTCCCTGGAGGATCTGCTGGCCGAACGGCTGGCCTGCGACCCCGGCGTTGCCGCTCTCTCGCTATTCCAGCGGGCGGCGGCGGAGGTGCCTGCCTACCAGTCCTTTCTGGCGGCGCACGGGATTCGGCCGGACGCGGTGCGGACACTCGCCGACTTCGTCCGTCTGCCTTTGACCGACAAACCCAACTACATGCAGGCGTACCCTCTGCCGGAGCGCTGCTGGGGCGGGAACCTGGCGGGCTGCGACAGGATCGCGGTGTCTTCCGGTTCCACCGGCAAGCCGACCTTCTGGCCGAGGGCTCTACACCATGAGCTCGATATCGCCTTGCGCTTCGAACAGGTGTTCCGCGATGCCTTCCAGGTCCACGCCCGCAGTACGCTGGCGGTCGTGTGTTTCGCCCTGGGGAACTGGGTCGGCGGCATCTACACCACCTCCTGCCTGTGGCATCTCGCCCGCAAGGGGTATCCGATCACGGTGGCGACGCCCGGCAACCGCTCCGACGAAATCTTCCGGGTGATCCGCGAGCTGGCGCCGCATTTCGAGCAGACGGTGCTGCTGGGTTATCCGCCGTTCGTCAAAGACGTGATCGATGGCGGCGCGGCCGCGGGGATTTCCTGGGATCGCCATGCGGTGAAGCTGGTGTTCGCCGGCGAGGTGTTCAGCGAGGAATGGCGTTCCCTCGTCTGCGCCCGGATCGGGTCCGACTCGCCCTGCTACGATACCGCATCGCTTTACGGCACGGCCGATGGGGGCGTCCTGGGCAACGAAACGCCTCTGAGCATCGCCATCCGCCGTTTTTTCGCTGCCCATCCCCAGGCGGCCCGCGAGCTGTTCGGCGAATCCAGGCTGCCGACGCTGGTGCAGTACGATCCCTTGAGCCGCTATTTCGAGCTGCACGAAGGCACGCTGGTGGTGACCGGCGACAACGGTGTGCCCCTGCTCCGCTACCACATCGCCGACCGGGGCGGGCTGGTCGGCTACGCCGAGATGCGGGACTTCCTGCGCGACTGGGGGACGCATGATCTCACCGAGTACGGATTCGATCCGGCCTGGGGCGAACGGCCGTTGCCTTTCGTCTACCTGTTCGGGCGGGCCGATTTCACCGTTTCGTATTACGGGGCCAACATCTATCCGGAGAACGTGACGGTCGGGTTGGAGCAGCCCGGCATCGTCGACTGGGTCAGCGGCAAGTTCGTCCTCGAGGCGCCGGAAGACTCGGCGGGCGACCGCGAGCTTCTGCTGACGGTGGAACTGTTGCCGGGCGTGGAGGCAGACGAGGCCAAGGCGGCGAGCATCGCCGAGTCGGTGCGGACCGAACTCCTGCGCCTGAACAGCGAGTTCGCCCATTACACGCCGCGTGCGCGGCAGACTCCGCATGTGGTGCTGCGGCCTTTCGGTGATCCGGAGTACTTTCCCGCCGGTGTGAAGCACCGCTATACGCGGCGTTGAGCCGCGTACCCGATGTCTTTCGAATGCCGATCGCCGGCGGTGCCCCTCAATGGCGCCGGAGCCGCCCGTCGCGGGAGCCGCCGATGTCCCCGGAGGTGGGGCTGACCTCCATCGGCAACTCGGCCGTCTTCGGCAGGCAGTGCCGGACCGACAGGGCATTGAGACTTTCAGACACCGTTGACGGCTGGATAGCGGAATCGGCTTGGTCCAGCCGGCAGCCGTAAGTCGTCAGCCGGTAATGCATCGCGAAAATCCCGATGAACCCGACGGTCAGCCACGAGTCGGGCACTCCCAGATGGTGGCTCATCACTCCGATGGCGCCGAGCACCCCGTTGATGCCCACCAGCAGCCACGAGGTCTGACCCGGCGTCAAGTTTTTCCGCAACAGGATGTGGTGGAGATGCTCGCGGTCCGCCACGAAAGGGTTGCCGCCCCGCAGTCCCCGCTGGAGCATGAGTCTGACCGTGTCGATGACGGGCAGCGCCAGCACCCATGCCACCGCGATGGGTGAGAGGATGCGGTTCGGCCCTCCCTCCACCATCTGGATGGCGACCCAGGACAACGCGAAGCCGAGCAGCATGCTGCCGGAATCACCGAGGAAAGCCGAGGCCTTCTTGCGCAAGGGGTGGCGCACGTTGTAGGCGGCGAAGCCGAGAATGGCCGCCAGCAGAACCCATTCCTTGGGATTTATCGGTTGCCCTGCCAGCCAGGTCGCGACGATGAACCATGACATGGCCGTGATGGCGCAGCCCGAGGCCAAGCCGTCAATGCCATCGGACATGTTGAAGGCGTTGATGAATCCCACCGTGCACAAGACCGTGAAGGGGATGGCGAACAGACCGAGCCGCAGCGAGCCTGTGCCGACGATGTCACCGAGATCATGGATCATCTTTCCTCCCCACACCACCATGATCAGGGCGGCACAGATTTCGGCCACGAGCCGGAATCGCGCGGACAGCCCGTAAAGGTCGTCGATCAGGCCGACCACCAGGACGAGTCCCATCCCCAGCAGCAAAATGGGGGAAACGATTCCGGTGCCGCAGCTCGAGGCGAAGACGAAACCGCCGTAGATGGCCAGCCCGCCGGTGAGCGGGACCAGTCCCTCGTGCGTCTTCCGCCCCCCGGGCCGGTCTATCAGGCCGACGCGTTCGGCGGGTTTGCTCAGCAGGTGGATGAGAAGGGCGGTGAATGCGAGTCCGCCGCCCGAGACCAGGACCGGACTCGCATTGCCGAAGTAGCCAAGGATATCCTCGATCAGTGCCACGGATCTGATGATTTGCCCGAAAAGTGAAGAACGCGCGGCTCTCCGCAACCGCGCGGAATCCAAGCCAGATCAAATTATAGTCGATGGTTCCCGAGGGAGGGAGGGCAGGACCTACGGAAATAGAGTATCCACCAGAAGATCCGGCAAATCGGCGATGGAGTCGATGATCCGGTCGGGCTGCATGGAGCCGGTTTCCAGTTGGAAAGGCCGGAACTTGCCGGTTCGGACAAGGATGCCGTAGAGCCCCGCGGCCCGTCCTCCGCCGATGTCCGCCTCGATGTCGTCTCCGACGATGGCGACCCGTTCGGGCGGCAGCCCCATGTCCCGGAGGGCGATGGCGAAAAAATCCGCCGAGGGTTTGCCCATGACCCAGGGCCGGACGCCGGCGCAGTATTCGAGCGCGGCCACCAGCCCGCCGATGTCCATGCGCAGGCCCTGGCCGGTTTGCCAGAAGCGGTTCTTGTGCACGGCGATGAGCTGGGCTCCCCGCAGGATGGCGTTGAACATCCGGTCGAGGCAGTCATGGGTCCAGACCTCGGCGGTGTCGCCCAGCACCAGAGCCTCGGCATCCTCCATCGATGCCTGGGGGATGCCGGCGAAATCGGCTTTCACGTCATCCTCCAGCAGCAGGTGGGCGCTGAGGCCTGTGGTCCGCAGATGGCGCAAGGCGGCCTGTGGGGCGCTAATGATCTCGCTTCTTTCCACCGGAAAACCCAGCGCCCTGATCTTTCGTTCCAGTGTCGCCAGGGATGACGTGCTGGTGTTGGTGACGAAGCGGCAGATCCAGCCGCCGGCCTTGATCTTCGCGACGGCCTCCACGGCACCGGGAAGGGGCTGCGAGTCCACATAGAGCACACCGTCCAGGTCGAACAGTACGCCATGAATGTTCCGGTTATGTCCGTCCATGCGTCTCCTTCGGGTGTGACTGGCGGAAAGGTTCCGGGAGGTGCCTGTACTCCGGAATGTTCCGTGATGGCAGATCAACAGACAAGAGCCCGAGGTCGAGGGAGTTCGATGGCCGGCTGGAATCCCCAAATACCGAGGGTGGATTTCCACCAGCGCCCGGAAGGAATTCCGACGGTCTTCAGGTGATTCAATGGCTTCGTCTCAGACCGGACTGGCACGAACCGTGTTTCCCGCTTGTTCAGGAACCACCGGTCATCTTTCGCCGATGCGATGAATTCGTCCGATCCTTCCCGCGGCGCGACAGCCACGATCCACCTCTCGGCTTATGCCAGTCCCACGACCCACGCGCTCGATTCGGTCCGTCAGGCGCGGTCGGTGATCGCCAGTCTGGGGCGCAAGGCCGGCAACTGGATCGAACTCGATTTTTCCGGGGTGGACAGCGTGAGCGCCGCATTCACCGACGAGCTGTTCGGCTTCGTCGAGCGGGAGCTGCCGGACATCTGGCTGGTGCCTACGCATTACAACGAAACCATCCGCCCTCTCCTCAACCGTCATCTCAGCCTGCTGCAGCAACGGCGGGACCGGGCTTGGTGCCTGGCTTCGATAGCCACGGGATTCGAAGGCTGCGCCGCCTTGGCCGGCCACCCGCGAACACGGCGTTGAGACTGCGGCTCGCTACCGCGAGATCAGGGACAGAAGGCCGCGAACCAGATCGGTCGGCGTCGGCGGGCAGCCGGGGATCACGGCGTCCACGGGGAGCACGTTGCCCACCGCGCCACAACTTGCGTAGTTCACGCCGAATTCGCCGCCGTCGGCGGCGCAGCTTCCGACCGCGACGACCCATTTGGGCTCCGGCGTCGCCTCCCAGGTTGCCTGCAGCGCCGCCTGCATGTGGCGGGAAACCGGTCCTGTCACCATCAGCACGTCGGCATGGCGGGGTGAGGCGACGAAATGGACGCCGTAGCGCTCGATGTCGTAGAAGGGATTTCCCAGCGCGGCGATCTCCAGCTCGCAGGCGTTGCAGGAACCGGCGTCGACTTGCCGGATCGCGAGGCTCCCGGCGAAGCGCCCGTCGATCACGGCCTTGAGTTCCGTACCCAGGCGGTCCAGCTCGGGGTCGGTCAGCGGCTTGAAGGTTTCGGTGACGATGCCTACGCGGGCAATCTTGCCCAATAGCTTGTTCATGGTGGCGGCTCCTAGAGGTCGTGGCCGGAATACGAGCCGTTGACCGACTTGTTGCACAGAGGGAAGTCCGGCACGATGTTGCCAAGGATGAGTTTTTCCAGGGCAGGCCAGTTGAAGACGCTGGGGTCGCGGGGGAAGAAGCGGACGATGCTGCCGCTGCCGTCGAAGCGCACATGGGTGGCGATTTCGCCGCGCCATCCCTCCACCAGGCCCAGTCCCTCGGCATTTGCCGGAGGGGTGCGCCAGGCCGTCCGCAGCGGTCCCGGTTCGATCCGCTGCAGGCATTGGTCGATGATGTCCAGCGAAGCGAACAGTTCTTCGTAACGGACATACAGGCGGGCAGCGACATCGCCGTCGCTGCGGGTGACGGCCTTGACCCCCAGCCGGTCGTACGGCGCGTGCGGCGCCCGCTCCCTCACGTCGCGGCCGATGCCGCAGGCCCGGGCCACGTAGCCCAGACAGCCCAGTTCCCGGACGATGCGTTCCGGCAGCACGCCCGCTCCGACCACGCGGTCCTGAAAGATCGTGCTTTCATCCAATATCGGCTTCAGTTCTTCCAGCTCGCTTCGCAAGGCAGCCATGGCGCCCGGCATCGCGCTGGTGGCTTCCGCCGGCAGGTCCACGGCGACACCGCCCGGCACGATCCGGTCCATCAGCAGGCGATGGCCGAACCAGCGCAGGTTGTCACGGAGCCAGAGTTCGCGCAGGCGGCTGAACTGGTAGTGACCGAAGGCGAAGGCCGTGTCGTTGCAGATCGCGCCGATGTCGTTGAGATGATTGGCGACCCGCTCCCGTTCGATGAAGATCGCCCGCAGCCACAGGGCCCGCTCCGGCGGCGCGACGCCGGCGGCGCATTCCATGGCCTGGCACGCGGCCCAGGCGTGGCCCACCGTCGTGTCGCCGGATACCCGCCCCGCCAGTCGCGCCAGTCCTTCGGGATCACGGCCCTCGGCCAGTTTCTCGATACCCTTGTGCACGTACCCGAGGCGTTCTTCCAGGTTCAGCACCGTTTCTCCCAGCGCCAGGAATCTGAAATGCCCCGGTTCGATGATGCCGGCATGGACGGGGCCGACCGGGATTTCGTTCACCTCGGGGCCGTGGGCGGAGGCGAATCCATAGCTCCGGTCCGGCGCCGTGACGGCCGGTGGCTGGCCGGACAGGGGAAAATCCGGCCGCAGCGGGAACTCGCGTTCACCCCAGGCTTGATGGCGCACCCAGCGCCGGTCGTCGGGATGGCCGGTGAATTTCAGCCCCAGCAGGTCCCGCGTATGGCGTTCGGGACGGGCCGCGCCGGGGAAGTGCGGCGTGTGCGAGGGCAGGCCGGTCCGGCCCGGCGGGAGCACCGTTCTGAGCAGCAGGTAGTCGCCGGATTTTTCGAGGAGGGCATTGACGACCCAGCTTTCGCCGCGGGCCTCGCCCCAGCCCGCAGCCCAGCGGCAGCCTTGGGCCGCGGCGGCTTCGGCGGCGACCCCCCAGTCCTCGGGGATGACCGGACACAGCAGGGCGGGCCCTACGGCGCCCGCCTGGGCCTTCTCGTTGCCGAACTCCGGGGTTCCCAGGCTCTGCAAGCTTGCCGTCAGCCGATCGATGACCATGAATCCGTCCTCCTTGACGGCGGTTCGGGTGGCGGTCATAGCGGCGCGCTCCCGGCTATGAGCCGCGTGGCCTGGCTGAACCAGTCGGCCAGCACGCCCGGAATCGCGAGCCCCAGCCAGAGGACGATGCCGAGATGGGCCATCACCGGCCAGAGGTTGGCCTGCACCGGCGCCTGTCCTGCCGGTCGGGGGCCATAGGCCATGGGGTGCAGATGGCGGAACAGCCCGGCGAAGGCGATGGCGATCCCCAGCAGCAGGAGCGGCGTCAGCCAGGGAAATTCCTGCATGGTGGCGGTGAGCACCAGGAATTCGCTGGTGAAGACGCCGAACGGCGGCATTCCCGCGATCGCCACCACCCCCAGCACCAACCCCCAGCCGACCATCGGCTGGGTCCGCAGCAGGCCGCGGATGTGCTCGATCCGCTGGGTGCGGGTGATCTGGGCGGCATGGCCGACGGTGACGAATATCGCCGACTTGGTGAGCGAGTGCACCGTCATGTGCATCAGCGCCGCAAAGGTGGCCAGCGGGCCACCCAGGCCGAAGGCGAAGGTCATGATGCCCATGTGTTCGATCGAGGAGTAGCTGAACAGCCGCTTGATGTCGCGCTGGCGGTGCAGGAACAGTGCCGCGACCAGGAACGACAGCAGGCCGAAGCCCATCATCAGGTGGCCGGCGAGCTGGCTTTGCAGGGAACCGTCCACCAGCATCTTGGAGCGCACCACCGCATACAGCGCGTCGTTCAACAGCAGGCCGGAGAGGATGGCCGACATGGGGGTCGGACCTTCGGAGTGGGCGTCCGGCAGCCAGTTGTGCAGAGGCACCAGCCCGATCTTGGTACCGTATCCAACCAGCAGGAAAACGAAGGCGATGCTCATGACCGTGGGATTGAGTTCGGCGGCATGGGCGTGGAGCACCGACCATTGCAGGCCATACTCGCCCATTCCTTCCACCTGGCCCGCGGCGAAATAGAGCAGCACGGTGCCGAAAAGCGCCTGGGCGATGCCGACGCCGCACAGGATGAAGTATTTCCACGCCGCTTCGATCGACTCCGGGGAGCGGTACAGGCTGACCAGCAGCACCGTGGCCAGGGTCGCGCCTTCCATCGCCACCCACATCAACCCCAGGTTGTTGGTGGTCAGCACCAGGTACATGGTCAACATGAAGCCCTGGTACATGGCGTGGTAGAGCCGCATGCGCGCGGCGTTCACCCGCCCGTGTTCACGCTCGTTGGCCATGTAGGGCGCGGAGAACATCGCCGTGGTGGTTCCGACGAAGGCGGTCAGCACGATCAGGTAGACATTGAAGGCATCGACGCGGAATTGCAGGTCCGCCAGTTCGATGGTGCCCTGGCGCAATACCGTGGCCGCCAGCACCAGCGAAGCCAGGAACACCAGGCCGCACAAGCGGGTGTTGAGCCGCCCGGCCTGAGGCGCATCGCCGCGCCAGGCCTGATAGAGCATCCCGGCGAATGGGATGCCCAGAATCCAGTAGACCGCGCTCACGGTTCCACCTCGCTCAGGCGGTTCAGCCGGTCCACGTCCAGCGAGTCGATGCTGGAACGGATGTGGAAGAAGAACACGCCGAAGATGACGGCGGCCACCAGCACGTCGAAGGCGATGCCGAGTTCGACCACCATCGGCATGCCCTGGGTCGAGGCCACGGCGGCGAAGAACAGGCCGTTCTCGATCGCCATGAATCCGATCACGTGGGTGACGACCTGGCGGCGGGTGATCATCAGCAGCATCCCCAGCAGCACCACCGCCAGACTCACCGCCATGGCGTTGCGGGTCGCCAGCGTGGAGAGGTGCTCGATCGGCTCCACGACGTAATAGCTGAACATCACCAGCGCGGCCGCGGCCATCATGACGTAGCCGTACAGGTAGAGCGGCTCGGCGTCGCGGTGCATGTCCAGGCGGACGATCAGCCGGTGGAGCATCGCCGGTATCAGGATGACTTTCAGCGTCACGATGATCAGGGCGGAGACGTAGAGGTGCGGGTAGGGCAGGGCGTAGGCGGCGAGCGCGGTGGTGGCGGCCAGCAGCGCGCCCTGGGCCGCGAACAGATGGATCATGCCGGACAGGCGTTTCTGGCCCAGCATCAGGAACGACGTGAAGACTACCAGGGCGGCGATGAACAGGATCGCCTGTTCGTAGACCGAGTAAGCCGGAACGGGCATGATGCCTAGACCTCCAGGATGATGTGGCTCAGCATGCCGAGCAGGCTGAGCAGGTAAGCGAACCCCAGGAACTCCTGGACCCGGAACAGCCGCATCTTCGCGACCGAGGTTTCCGCCAGCGCGAGGGCCACCGCCAGCGCGCCGAGCTTGGCCGCGATGGCCGCGGCCCCGATGCCCAGCGCCTCGGGCGTGAATTCGCGGGCCAGTCCCCAGGGCAGGAAGATGTTGGCGATGAGCACGCCGTACAGCATCAGGCGGATCTGGCCGGCCCATTCGATCAGCGCCAGATGGCGGCCGCTGTATTCGAGGATCATGGCTTCATGGATCATGGTCAGCTCGAGATGGGTGGCCGGGTTGTCGATGGGGATCCGCCCCGTTTCCGCCACCGCCACCAGCAGCAGTCCCCCCAGCGCGAACAGGAAGGAAGGCCGCAGCGCCAGGCCGGTGTCCAGCAGATAATCGATGGCGACGGAAATATTGGTGGTGGAGGCGGTCAGGGCCAGGGTGAAGATGGCCATGAGCATGGCCGGTTCCGCCAGCGAGGCGATGGTCATCTCCCGCGACGAGCCCATGCCGCCGAAGGCGGTGCCGACGTCCATCCCGGCCAGGGCCAGGAAGAACCGGCCCAGGGCGAAGAAGCCCACCAGCACGATCATGTCGGCGATGGCCGCCGTCGGCAGGTCTACGGCGAAGAACGGCACGATGGCGCCGGACAGGGCCGCCGCGCAGAACACGACGTAGGGCGTGACCGGAAACAGCCACGATGCGGTGTCGGCGACCACCGGGCGCTTGCCGAACAGCTTCCGCAGGTCGCGGTAGGGCTGCCACGGTGGGGGCGGGCGGCGGTTCTGCAGCAGGCACTTGACCCATTTGAGCCAGCCCGAAAACAGCGGCGCCAGCAGCGTGAACAGCACGGCCTGGATCAGGGCGAGCAACCAGTCCATCAGCTTACGACTCCCAGGAGAACGATCAGCGTCATGAAGGAATACGCGATGTAGATCCGCACCTGCCCGGTCTGGATCCGCGCCGTCTGGCGGGCCAAATCCTCGACCACACGGGTCAGCGGCAGGTACAGCCAGCGCCAGGAGCGGTCCCCGATCTCCAGCCGGTAGCTCAGGGCGGTGACCTGCAAGGGATTGGCGGCCGCCGTCTCCGGGGTCGAGGTTTCGACGGTCTCCCACACCGGCGCGAAGATGCGTCTGACCGGCTGAGCGAAGGCGGCGGCGGTGTACTGCATGCGGGGGCTCAGTCCCCCGAAGCCGCAATCCCAGGCCGGCGCGCGCCGGACGTCGGCCGCCGGCCCGCGACGCTCGAGCCGGCGCAGGAGCCACCAGGCCAGCGCCATCGCCAGCAGCACCAGCGGGGCCGAGTACGAAGCCGTGCTGACGCCGCCCGGCGTCAGCCACAGCCAGCCTCGGGCCGAAGCGCTGGTCAGGGTTTCCCCGAGCAGTTGGCGGGTGATGGGGCGCATGGCGTCGAGCACCCAGGTCGGAAGCACCCCGAGCAGCAGGCACAGGCCGGCCAGCATGGCCGGCGCCCACAGCATGCCGGAATGCGACACCTCGTGGGCATGGGCCGAGCGCCGCTCGCGCGGCTGGCCCAGGAAGGCCACGCCGTAGAGCTTGACGAAACAGGCCGCGGCCACGGCGGCGGTGAACGCCAGGATCGCCGCCGCCACCGAGACCATGCTGCGCAGGATGCCGTTGTCGATGACCGACGCCGCCTGCAGGGCCGCCTGAAAGGTCAGCCACTCCGAGACGAAGCCGTTCAGCGGCGGCAGGCCGGCGATCGCGACCGAGCCCGCCAGGAACAGTCCGGCGGTGACCGGCATGCGCTTGATCAAGCCCCCCATGTGTTCCAGATCGTGCCGATGGGTCTGGTGGACCACCGAGCCCGCCGCCAGGAACAGCAGGTTCTTGAACAATGAGTGGTTGAGCACGTGATACAGGGCGGCGACCAGGCCGATCAGCCCGAGCTGCACGTGTCCCTTGCCGATGAAGACCATGCAGAGGCCCAACCCCATGAACACGATCCCCATGTTCTCGATCGAAGAGTAGGCCAGGAGGCGCTTCAGGTCGCTCTGCACCACCGCGTACAGAATGCCGAGCGCCGCCGAGCCGGTTCCGAGGCCCAGCACGATCGCGCCCCAATACCACTGCACGTCGCCCAGCAGGTCGAACGCGAAACGCAGCAGTCCGTAGACCGCGATCTTCAGCATCACCCCGCTCATCAGGCCGGAAACGTGGGCCGGCGCGGCGGGGTGGGCTTCCGGCAGCCAGGCGTGAAGCGGCACCAGACCCGCCTTCATCCCGAACCCGGCCAGGGCCAGCAGGAAGGCGGCGGTTCCCCAGGCCGGCGTGACGTGTGCGTCCCGCCAGGCGTCGAAGGCGAAGCTGTGTGAAGCCGCGGCCAGGATGCCGAACGCGAGGATGATGGCGATGGCGCCTACCTCGCCCATCAGCAGGTAGAGGAAAGCCGCCCGCCGGTGCGAGGCATGCTCGTGCTGGTAACCCACCAGGAAATAGCTCGATACCGTCATCGCCTCCCATGCGATCACGAAGAGATAGGCATCGTCCGCGATCAGGACCCCCTCCATGCCGGCCACGAACGAGCCGGTGAAGAGACCGAGCGCCCCGAACGAGTACTGGCCGGCGAACTGGCGGGTGTAGCCCGGACCGTAGACGCCCGCGGCGATGACGCCCAGGCCGAGCACCACGAGGAAGAAGGCCGACAAGGTATCGAGCCGCACATGCCAATGCAGCCAGGGCAGACCGAAAGGCAGTTGGCCGGAAACCGCCGCATCGGCATGGAGCTGCAGGAGGCCCGCCCCCAGGGCCGACACGCCGGACGCCGTCAGCAGAGCGAACACCATGCGCCGCCAGGCGTGCGGCAAGCGCCGATGATGGCCGACCGCCGGCTTCGGGCGCAGGGGAACGGGGATGCGGACCAGCTTGGCGACCTGCAGCGCCGGTCCCGTCCAGGCGGCGCGGTGCTCCCCCAGCAGCGCCAGCAGACCCGAAGATAGCGCGGCCGCCACGGAGGCATAGGCCAGAAGTAATGTCATGGAGGAACCTGGGGAAAGGCGAGAGGGATACGCAGGACAAGCAAATTTAGTGCCAATAAGCCGTTTGCCTGAAACGATGGACGATTTTCCACCCCTGCCGGCCCGGCCGGGGTTGTTATGAACCATTGGTTGCGGGGCATTTGAACGGAAAAACCGTTCGAAGCGGCCGCATTGCGTCGCTGGCGCGAAGCCGGCACACTGTGCGCGGCCTTCGAATGGGGAACGACAGCCATGGGACAAGCACGAGCCGTAGCCGCACCGACACCCTATGAGCGTCTGATGGCGCTGCCCGACAATCTGGTCGGCGAGATCGTGGATGGCGAGCTTTACGCCCAGCCTCGGCCTGCCGGACCGCACGCCTTAGTGGAGCGCAGCCTTAACATCGAACTGGGCGGACCTTTTGACAAAGGCCGGGGCGGCCCTGGCGGCTGGTGGATTTTGCCGGAACCGGAACTGCACTTCGTCCGCGACGTCGAAGTCGTCGTGCCCGATCTTGCCGGCTGGCGCCGCGAGCGCATGCCCGCGGTGCCCGAGGACCACCGTTTCGAAGTGGTGCCGGACTGGGTCTGCGAAATCCTCTCGCCCAATACGGCCAAAAAGGACCGAGCCATCAAGCTGCCGCTGTACGCCCGTCGCGGCGTGGGCCATGCCTGGCTGGTCGATCCGCAGGCGCGCATCCTCGAGGGATTCGAGCTGCGCGACGGTTCCTGGCTGTTGCTCGGCATCTTCAAGGACGACGATCCGGTCCGTCTGACGCCTTTCGATGCCGTGACTTTTTCACTGGCGGATCTGTGGACATGAAACCGAAATGGCTCGACCCGAGGCAAGGCCGGTCTGTGAAGGATCGGCGGATGAACACGACACGGCGGATGGCGGCGATGAGCGGCGCAGCCCAATGTTGTGTTCCGGTGGTCGCGTCTGTGTTCTTCCTCCTTGCGGGGTGTGCGGGCAGGGAAGAGAAGGTCGAAAGCGTCGAAGAACTGCTTTCCGCCTCCGGGTTCACGACCTTCTACGCCCAGAATCCGCAGCAGCAGGCCAACCTGGAAAAGATCCCGCAGCGCCAGCTGGTCGCGCACCGGACCGGCAAGGCCGTGACCTACCTCTATGCCGACGACGAGCTTTGCGACTGTGTCTACGTGGGAGACCAGCAGGCCGAAGACCGCCTGAAGCAGCTCGCCGCCCGGAAAGTCCAGGCGGACAAGCGGCTCATGGCGTCCGAACTCAAGCTCGACATGACGGAAAATCCGCAAATGTGGATGATGGGGAGTGGCTTCGGCTACTGAAACCCGCGCGCCGTTTCCTGCGGGCGGGGTCCGGGCCCGCGCCCCGGAACCGGGACCGACGAAGATCGTAATCTTTGCGTGCGCTTGCGTCGGACGATGGACGACCGAAGCCGCTCGAATTTGACGTAACCCGTTTGGCTGCTAAGCTGCGTTCAACGCCTGAACAGACCTTGCGCCGAACCGATGACCCCTCGTGAACAGGCCCAATTGCGGATTCTCAAGAACCTGGAGGATTCCCCGGGCATCAGCCAACGGGTGCTTGCCGAGCGGCTCGGCATCAGCCTGGGAAAAACCAACTATCTCCTCAAGGCACTGCTGGAAAAAGGCTTCATCAAGGCCGGCAACTTCCGCCGCAGCGGCAGCAAGCTGGGTTATCTCTACTTGCTGACCCCGCAAGGCATCGAACAGAAGCTCAGCCTCACCCGTGCCTACCTGGCGCGCAAGGAGGCGGAATACGAAGCGCTGCGCGCCGAGATCGCCGCGCTGCACGTCGAGCTGTCGACGGCTGCGGATTCGAACGCACCCGGCGAAAAGTCCATTCAAAACCCCGTGACCAAACCATGACCCGAAAAATCGCTCTCATCACCGGCGTCACCGGCCAGGACGGCGCCTACCTGTCCGAATTCCTCCTCGGCAAGGGCTACGAAGTCCATGGCATCAAGCGCCGGACCTCGCTCTTCAACACCGATCGCATCGACCACCTCTACCAGGACCCGCACGTGAAGGACCGCCGCTTCATCCTGCACCACGGCGACCTGACCGATTCCACCAGTCTGGTCCGCATCATCCAAAAGGTGCAGCCGGACGAAATCTACAACCTGGCGGCCCAGTCCCACGTCGCGGTCAGCTTCGAGGAGCCGGAATACACCGCGAATGCGGACGGCATCGGCGCCCTGCGCATCCTGGAAGCCATCCGTATCCTCGGAATGGAAAAGAAAGCCCGCTACTATCAGGCGTCCACCTCGGAACTCTACGGCCTGGTGCAGGAAGTTCCGCAGAAGGAAACCACGCCGTTCTACCCGCGCAGCCCGTATGCCGTCGCCAAGCTCTACGCCTACTGGATCACGGTTAATTACCGCGAGGCTTACGGCATCTACGCCTGCAACGGCATCCTGTTCAACCACGAAAGTCCGGTGCGGGGCGAAACCTTCGTCACCCGCAAGATCACCCGCGCCATCGCCCGCATCGCGCTCGGCCTTCAGGAGTGCCTCTACCTCGGCAATCTGTCGGCCTTGCGCGACTGGGGCCACGCCCGCGACTACGTCGAGATGCAGTGGCTGATGCTCCAGCAAGACCAGCCCGACGACTTCGTGATTGCGACCGGGGTCCAGTACAGCGTCCGCCAGTTCGTCGACTTCGCCGCGGAAGAACTGGGAATTTCGCTGGCCTGGGAAGGGGAGGGCGAACGCGAAACCGGCAGAGTCGTGGCCGTATCCAACAAGGACGTCAAGGTGAAAGCCGGAGACGTCATCGTCCGGGTCGATCCGCGCTATTTCCGTCCGACCGAGGTCGAGACTCTGCTCGGGGATGCCAGCAAGGCGCGCGAGAAACTCGGCTGGAGCCCCCAGACCAGCCTGCGGGAACTGGTCAAGGAAATGGTGCAGAGCGATTACGCGGCCGCGAAGCGCGATGCCCTCGTCAAGATGGCCGGCTTCACCGCCTACGATTACAACGAGTAGACGGCGATGGAAGCCAGTCCCCGCATCTTCGTCGCCGGCCACCGCGGCATGGTCGGCAGCGCCATCGTCAGGCTGCTGCGGCGGCGCGGCCACACCAACATCCTGACTCGTACCCGCTCCGAGCTGGACCTCACCGACCAGGCCGCCGTCCGCGCGTTTTTCCAGGCCGAGAAGCCCGACCAGGTCTACGTCGCCGCCGCCAAGGTGGGCGGCATCCATGCCAACAATACCTATCCCGCCGAGTTCATCTACCAGAACCTGATGATCGAGGCCAACCTCATTCACGAAGCCTGGCGCGCCGGCGTGCAAAGGCTGCTGTTTCTGGGCTCCAGCTGCATCTATCCCAAGTTCGCGCCGCAACCGATGGGTGAGGACGCGCTGCTCACCGGCATGCTGGAGCCTACCAACGAGCCCTACGCCATCGCCAAGATCGCCGGCATCAAGCTCTGCGAGTCCTACAACCGCCAGTACGGCACCGACTACCGCAGTGCCATGCCGACCAACCTTTACGGCCCCGGCGACAACTACCACCCGGAAAACAGCCACGTGATCCCCGCGCTCCTGCGGCGTTTCCATGAAGCCAAGGCGAGCAGGGCGCCCAACGTCGTGATCTGGGGCAGCGGGCGCCCACGGCGCGAATTCCTCCACGTGGACGACCTGGCCGAAGCCTGCCTGCACATCATGGATCTCGACAAGGCGGCCTATGATGGTTGCACGGAACCCATGCAGAGCCATCTCAACGTCGGCACCGGGGAGGACATCACCATCCGGGAGCTGGCCGAGCTCATCGGGGAAATCACCGGCTTTGCGGGAGAAATCGTATTCGACACCGCCAAGCCCGACGGCACGCCGCGCAAGCTGCTGAACGTTCAACGGCTGGCCGACTGCGGATGGCGGGCCAGGATTCCCTTGCGGGAAGGCCTCGAACGAACCTACAAGGCATTCCTGGAAGAGACCGGCGAGTTCGCGGGGTGAAAGGGCTCTTAATTTCTCCGGCAACCCCCCAAAAAATTTTTCGAAAGGACCCTTGCTACCCCGCTTCGGCCGGCTATGCTTGGTGTTCAAGTGTTGAACGTGCAGCGAAGCGTCATGCTCCCGACCATTCCCGCCAGCAGACTTCCGGCTCGGCCAGCGGCTCTTTCTCCCGCGGAACCAGCCCACCGGTTCGTTCAAGAACCACGCGCCGCGTCCGGGCGATCGCCGCATCGCCACCCCATCCAACTTCCTGTCATCCGTTTCGCGCGCGCCTGAACCATCCAATGAATCCTGACAACGTCCGCATCGCCATCATCGGGCTTGGCTACGTCGGCCTGCCGCTTGCCGTGGAATTCGGCAAGCACTTCCCCACCCTTGGCTTCGACCTCAAACAGGCACGCATCGACGAGCTTCGCGCCGGCCTGGACAGCACGCTCGAAACGACACCCGACGATCTCGAGGCCGCCAGGCACCTCGGCTACACCACCACCCCGGACGATCTGGCCGGCTGCAACGTCTACATCGTCACCGTGCCGACGCCCATCGACCGCTACAAGCGCCCGGATCTCACTCCTCTGGAAAAAGCCAGCCAGACCGTAGGGCGGCTGCTCAAGCCGGGCGACCTGGTCATCTACGAATCCACCGTCTACCCCGGTTGCACCGAAGAAGTCTGTGTCCCCATCCTCGAGCGTGAATCCGGCCTCGCCTGCGCCCGCGAGGCTCTCCCTCTCCCTTTGGGAGAGGGGTGGGGTGAGGGCAATGCTTTTCACTCCGTGCCGACATCGACCCACAGTGAATCAAGACGCAGCGAAACCGACGGATCGACTGGCTACTTCTTCGTCGGCTACAGCCCCGAACGCATCAATCCGGGCGACAAGGAACACCGCCTCACCACCATTAAAAAAATCACCAGCGGTTCCACGCCCGAAGCCGCCGCCTTCGTCGATGCCCTCTACCGTCGCATCATCGAAGCCGGTACCCACCCGGCCAGCAGCATCCGTGTCGCCGAGGCAGCCAAGGTCATCGAAAACACCCAGCGTGACGTCAACATCGCCCTGATCAACGAACTCGCCATGCTGTTTCAAAAGCTCGGTATCGACACCAGCGAAGTGCTCGCCGCTGCCGGCAGCAAATGGAACTTCCTGCCGTTCCGTCCCGGTCTGGTTGGCGGCCACTGCATCGGAGTCGATCCCTATTACCTGACCCACAAGGCGCAGGAAATCGGCTACCACCCGGAAATGATCCTCGCCGGCCGCCGCATCAACGACCAGATGGGGCAATACGTCGCTGGACAAGTCGCCAAGCTCATGATGCAGCACCATATCCCGGTCAGCGGCTCGAAGATACTCATCCTCGGCCTCACCTTCAAGGAAAACTGCCCGGACCTGCGCAACAGCCGCGTCGTCGACATCATCGACGAACTGCGGAGCTACGGCGCCGAGGTGGAAGTCCACGATCCCTGGATCGATCGGGAAGAGGCCAGGCATGAATATGGCATCGACGTCCTCGAAAGCCCCCCCCGTCGGACGGTACGACGCCATCGTCCTGGCGGTCGCCCATGACCAGTTCCGCCGGCAGGGCGCCTTCGCCATCCGCGCCCATGGCCGTCCCGGCGCCGTGCTGTACGACGTCAAGTACCTGTTTCCGGCCCATCAAGTCGATGGACGGTTGTGAAGACCGACACCCTGTTTCATGAACTCTTTCGTCAATGGCCGGCGGTGGCCCTTGATCTGGCTGGCCTCGACCCTGGCCGGGCGGCTCACTACCGCTTCCGGTCCGAAGAGCTCAAACAGGCCGCTTTCCGGATCGATGGCGTGCTGTCGCCGATCGAAGACGGCGACGACCCCCATGTTTTCATCGAAGTCCAGTTTCAGCCCGACGACACGCTGTATCGGCGCCTGTTCGCCGAAATCTTCCTCTACCTGCAACGGCTGGCGCATCCCCGCGAATGGCGCGCTCTGGTCCTGTATCCCAGCGCCGGCATCGAGCGCATTCCCCGCGGTTACGCCAACCTGCTGAGTTTGCCGGAAGTGCGGCGGGTAGACCTCGGTGTCCTCAGCGGGCAAGATAGCGAAACCCCGGGTTGGGATTTGTTGCGGTTGATCGTCGACGATACTGACGTCGCACTGGCCCGTGCCGCCGGAATGATCCAGCGGCCAGTCCAGGACCTGGAACTGCTCAATTTCATCGAAACCATACTGATCTACAAACTACCGCGCAGCAGCCGCGAGGAGATACAAGCTATGCTGGGCATTACCGACATCGATCTCAGGCAAACCCGCTTTTACCAGGAGGTTCTCGCCGAAGGACGCCAGGAGGGACGTCGGGAAGGGCGTCAGGAAGGGCGTCAGGAAGGGCGTCAGGAAGGGCGTCAGGAAGGCCGTCAGGAAGGGCGCCGAATGGGGGAGGCTCTGGTATTGCGCCGGTTGCTCATCCGTCGCTTTGGGCCTTTGCCGGAGTGGGCCGAACTACGCATCCAGCAGGCGCCGCCCGAACGGCTGGAGGCCTGGGCCGAACGCCTGCTGGACGCGGAAAGCCTTTCCGCGGTATTCGAGACCTGAAAAGCAGGCTCTCATTGGTGAACAGGCCCCACCCATTGCCGAACCGGAACCTGCTGCACGACCATGCATGACGGATCGTACAGGCACGTCTTCGCCCGCGCCCTCATCGTGGAAGACCTGCCACGCGGCTTCGTGCGTGAAGACGGGGTGTCCCGGGTCGACTACGGCGGCCTGGAGAAGGGGGGCGGCGGTCATGTCACCGACGACCTGCGCGAACGGGAAGACGACGCCATCTGGCGGGTGACGCCCGAGGACGACGGGCCGCATGTCTACCTGCTCATCGAGTTCCAAGGCCGCCGTGCCCTCTGGATGGTGCGGCGCAGCCTGGTGTATGCGGGCCGGCTGTATCAAGACCTGGTGAAAAGGGGCCGGATCGTGGAGCCGAACAAATCACCCCCCGATCTTTCCCATCGGGATATACGATGGCGAAAGCCACTGGCGGGCCGCCTGCGAAGTGGCCGAGTCGATCGAGCCGGCGGGGCTGGGTGCCTGGCGCTCCAGTCAACGGTACTTCCTGACGGACGAAGGGCGGATGAGCGAACCCGGCATGGCAGGAGCGGACGACACGCTGAACGACCTCATCCGGCTGGAACCCGGTCCCGAAGCCATGCGGCACATCTTGGCCGGGCGCCAGTCATGAACTCCTACGACCGCGATGCCCGCGCCGTTCCGGTGTCTGGCCGCGCGCTACCCGGCCTTTCCGGCTTGATCCGGATTGGGAGCCCCGGATGCCCCGGCGTTGCATCCGGGTTACCCGCCACTCGCTGAAAAATTATGTCAGTGCGCCACACGATATTTCAGTTCACCAGACGGCCGTTCGTTCGCAATGTCCTCGCGGTTGCCGGCGGTACGGCGGCTGCTCAGGGCATTACGATGGCCTTTTCGCCCATCGTCACCCGTCTTTATGGCCCCGAGGCATACGGCATCCAGGGCGTGTTCATGTCCGTCGCGGGTATACTCGGGACCGTCGCGGCCATGAACTACCCGGTTGCCATCGTCCTGCCTAAAAGCGATGCCGAGGCGTCCGGACTGGCCCGGCTGTCGATCTATATCGGCATCGGCATGTGCATCCTGGCAGCCGTCCTTTTGTTTCTCTATGGGTCCGAACTGCTTGACTTGCTGAACGCCGGCAAGATTGCTGCGTTCATCTACCTCATCCCGGTGTTCATGATGGTCTCCGTCGTCAACCGGGTGGCCAGCCAGTGGCTGATAAGGAAGAAAGCCTTCGCGTTGACAGCCAGAATCGCAATCTGGCAGGCGCTTTTGATCAATTCGGCGAAAGCGGGATTGGGATTCGCCTACCCGGCAGCGATAGCGCTGATTGTCATGAACATCTTGAATGGCCTGCTGGGAACGGCCATGGCGCTGTTTGGCTGGCGCATGTCACGCGCAATCCAGCCGGTTGCGGCAAAGGTTTCGGATCCCCCCTCGAACGCATGGACGCTTGCCAAGAGCCATCGTGACTTCCCGCTGTATCGTACCCCGCAAGAATTGCTGAATACCTTCTCGCAAAGCCTGCCGGTCATGATGCTCGCCACTTGTTTCGGTCCATCCGAGGTCGGCTTCTTTTCTATCGCTTCCGGCGTGTTGGCTTTGCCTGCTGGCCTTATCGGCACATCGGTCATGCAGGTCTTTTACCCGCGCATCAACGAGGCAATACATCGCGGGGAAGATGCAAAAGGGTTGATCGTCAAGGCGACCCTGGGTCTGGCGCTCAGCGGCGCGCTGCCTTTCCTTGTCGTGATCGCCGCGGGCCCGATGCTGTTTGGATTGATTTTTGGAGCAGAATGGGAAACCGCCGGCGTCTATGCACAATGGCTGTCGCTCTGGCTTTTCTTCCAATACATCAACAAGCCGGCCGTATCGGCCATTCCGGCGTTGGGGCTTCAACGCGGCCTGCTCATCTACGAGTTGTTCAGTACGGGCACCAAGGTGCTCGCGCTTTATCTCGGCTATGTCGTTTTCAAAAGCGATGTAGCGGCAATCGCCCTGTTTTCGGGGTTCGGCGTTGTCGCCTATACGTGGCTGATCCTGTGGGTCATCGTTCACAGCGGCAAGCCGCTGCTCAAATCAATAGCGGATACGGTCTGATATGCGTTTTGAAAAACAAGTCGATAAATCCATCTATGAGTTTCATCGTTATATGTCGAAGGAGCGATGGTCAAGCCTCTGGCATCAGCTCGATGAAGTCCAACGGCTCGATCCGGAAAAGGTGCTCGAGATTGGCCCGGGGCCCGGACTATTCAAGCACATGGCGACGGCACTGGGAATAGCGGTCGAAACCCTGGATTTTGATCCAGAACTGAAGCCCGATCATGTGGCTTCCGCAACCGACATGCCTTTCGAAGATGCGACCTATGACGTGGTTTGCGCTTTCCAGATGCTGGAGCACCTGCCGTATGAGCATTCATTGAAAGCGTTTTCTGAGATGGTGCGCGTCAGTAAACGCCATGTGGTCATCAGCCTGCCCGATGCCAGAGGGGTATGGCGATACCAGATCCATGTGCCCAAATTCGGTACGCACCCATTTCTTGTGCCGCGCCCGCAGCTCCGTTCGCCGGAACATACGTTCGATGGGCAGCATTATTGGGAAATAAACAAGCGTGGTTATCCGCTATCACGCATCGTCAGTGATTTGACTGCTCATGCGGTACTGGAAAAAACCTACCGAATTCATGAGATGCCCTATCATCGTTTTTTTGTCTTCAAGAAACCGTAGACGGTATATATGCAAGAATTCGATAGAAGAACCTTGGCGTCCTGCTTTGGTAGATATGTCCGAAAGTCCGCGCGCATTCTTGATGTAGGATGTGGTATTGGTGAAAACATGTTGCTGCTGAAGGGCATGGGATATCAGAATATCGTTGGGGTTGATATCTCTCCCGAGATGGTGAAAAAGGCGACGGCCGCGGGTTGCGAGTGTTATGTCGATACCGATATGAGCGAAAAGGGTTCTGATGTCATCTCGCATCGACAATAGGGCACCTCGAAAAACTACCGTTTTTACTAAATTTCGTCCTACAAGACATTGATTTTCCGATTGCTGAAATCTAGAAATTGAGGTTTTTCGAGGTGCCCAATATAAAGCCATATTATCCAGAAGGATTGCTTCTGTTGTTCTCTGATCGCAATGCTTCTAGACAGTATCATTCCAGGTTCAGGCTTGAACTGGTCGATATTCGATTCCGCCGCGATTCGCTGATTCCTTATAACCTGCGTTCGAGATACATAAGAACACTGCCAAACAGGTTTTTGTTTTTCTTCATTTCGCGGTTTTTCCTGATATTGAAGGCAATCACATTCAACATGCTGTCAAGAACCACCGGCTATATTGCCGTATTCAGGTTGAAGACCGACAAACAAACCTGTTCGGCATGAAGGGGTGAATGATTCCATGGACGCTGTGACAGTTATAATACCAACGTACAATCGCGCCGGAAGAATTGAAAGTACGATTTCCTCAGTATTGGACCAGGATTATGGCAAAGTTGAAATAATAGTAGTCGACGATGGCTCCACGGATTCGACGGAATCAATAGTTCGTGGGCTTGCTGATAAAAGCGCCGATTCGAACAAACAGATTCGCTATGTAAAGCAACCTAACCAAGGCGCGTGTGTAGCAAGAAATCATGGAATGATGCTTGCCACCGGTAGATACATCATGTTTCTTGATTCAGACGATCTGATCAAGAAATCAATGTTAAGCATACAGGTCTCTAAAATAGAGTCAGAAAATACCCAATGTTCTATATGTGATTTTGAAACAGTAGACGAGAGTGGTATGGTGTTGAATTATTATAATAATAATAGACACCCGCATGATTTTATACGCAATCTCATTAGTCCTCATATATCGTCACTCCTTATGCGGCGTGATTCTATCCCTCCAGGTCTTGTCTGGAATCCCAAATTGCTGAGAACGCAGGACATCGACTTCATATACAAATATTTTGCGTCGATTGAAAGCTACTCTTACGTCAATGAGGCGCTGTTCCACTATTGTCTTCATGGCGACGAGCGAATCTCGGACGGATACATCAAAGGACTCCAATACCGCGTCTTGAGGGAGTCTTTCAGGTCATACGTCAATAACAATGACTTGTTCCCAATCTATCCAAAGCAGGTTTGCAATGCGTATATGTACGCTCTTTGGAGACACCAAATAAAAAATTTTATTGCAAAACATACTCCACTTCGAGCAAAACTTGTTATCAAGAAGTTACATCCGTACATAAAATTGTATATTACTTGATACCTCGATGACATGCTGGTTAATAATATTTATTTGATTTAGCCGTGATAACAGAAATAGCAAATTCTGATTCTTATTATATATATCTCTTAGGCATCCTTTTGCTGAGCGGTTATATTTGCTTTCTGCTTACAAAAAGAATTATTACAGCCGAGGTGGTTTTCTGGGTGGCTTGGTCACTTGCCATACTGGGTGGTGAGCTGCGTAAGTCGAGGGAGGACCATTATTTTTATGGATATATCTTTGACGAAGGAAGTAAAGAGCTGGTGATGCAAATGTTTATAAGCAGTGCCTGCGGCTTTGTGTTGGCTTCTATTGTCTACTCAATCAAACGAAAAATGGGAGATTATGTTCATCGCCATTCGATGGTTAATAGAATTATATTAATCGACAGGTATCGTGAAAAGATAGCTTTTTTATTTCTTTTTATCGGATTTTTCGAGTTTTTAGTCAGTTATGTGACGCATGGTGGTTTGTCCTCCGTCAGACAAGTTGCTGTAATAGAGGGAACAGATGAGCGTTTTTTGATCATGTCTTATATTTTTTACGCTTCATATCCGATTCTAGTTTATTTCGCTATCATAGATGTCGAAAAGAGCGCGATTAGGTGGCGGTCACTTTTGCCATTGTGGCTTGGATTGGTGTTTCACGGATTATCAATAGGCGGGAGAATAAATATTGTCGTTGGCACCTTATTTTACATACTGTCGTTTGTTCTATATCAAAACAGGATTCGCCGTGTTTCTCCTAATAAAAAGAGGCGATTGTATTTTATGGTTAGGGCGTTTATTTTTATTGTTTTTGCTTCCACAATGTTTTCTCTATTTGGTATATTGAGGACTAGTGACAACATTCTGGAATTAGGTACTGATAGAACGACCAGTCCAATCGAACTTTTCTTGTATGTATCTGATTCATTGGTATCTACAAGCACACACGCATCAGAGGCGCAAACCTATGGGAAACTCTTTGGTAAATTCTTGTTTGATGGGCCGTATAGGATATTAACAAAATTTGGTCTTGTGGAGCATATACCAGATGACTTATTCGGGCATAAGCATTACCAAGGCTACCCGCCTCAACCTTATGGATGGTGTCAGGTAAATTCGATTCCACGCATGATTGCAGATTTCGGATACGATTATTATATGTTTGCTTTTTTTGTCGTATCATTTATTGCACAGTATATAAGTCTCGTGAGTTATGGTAGATCATTGTTTGTTCATACTTTGGGGGTCTTATCGATGGTATGCTCTGCTTATTCGATTCAGGCATCGATGTGGTTCTCTGCTTACAGCATAATTATAATGGCTTATTGTATTATAATACAAAAGATAAACTTATATTACATTAGAAATTTGATAAAAATATAAGACAGCACATATTAAATATATCTTGCTCATTATGTTTAGAAGCTACTTTGTTAATTTATTGCTATCTTACCTACCTGTTACACGTTTGTTTTCATTAAAAGCTATTTGTTTAAGATACGCAGGGGTTGATGTTGGAAAAGATACATATGTTACCGGAAGCATCAAATTATACGGGCGCGGGGGGTTATCCGTCGGCGCCAATGGATGGCTTGGCATCGGCTGCAGGTTTTATATCCCGGTCGGGTCGTCCGTTGTGATTGGCGACCGCTGCGACATCGCTCCGGAGGTGAAGTTTGTATGCGGCAGCCATCGAATTGGCACGGCCGAGCGGCGCGCAGGGGAAGGTTTTGCCGATGATATCGTCGTAGGGGCGGGGTCATGGATCGGGGTGGGAAGCACCCTGCTCGCCGGCGTGCGAATAGGCGAAGGCTCCGTGGTGGCCGCTGGCGCCGTGGTCACGCCAGGACGATACCCAGCCAATGCACTTTTGGCCGGGGTACCCGCCAAGGTTGTCAAAATCTACGACCCATGAAGACCGAACCCCGCGTGTTCTATTTTTGCGCGATCAATTCGCCCGGGTACGAGAAAAAGCTGAAGCAGCGTCTCCATGTCGGCGCTGCCAGCAACAAGGTGCTTTCGGTCGTATCGGCCCTTCGCAGCGTGGGATGTCGAGCCTATGCCGTTTCCTTGCCGGTGTTGGGCCGAGCGTCAAATAGCCGGGCGGTTCGAGGCGATGTCATCCGCGAGCGGGGCGCTCCCGTCGTTTACCTCAGCGTCGCCGCCGACCCGGTGTTGCGTCGGTTGCTCGGCGCGATGGGTTTTGCCGGATTTTGCCGGAGATTCATCAAGAAAACCGACCGGGTGCTGATTTATAACTTCATGCCGGAATATCTGCCTGCGCTGCTGCTATTAAGGCTGAAAGGAAATTCCGCCGTACTGGATCTGGAAGATGGGCCTTTGAACAAATGCTCAAGCTGGCGCGAGATTGGCAATCTCATGACTTATAAGCTGGTTCGTTTTTTGTGCCGCCGAGGGGGGGTGACGGTATCGTTACAGGTTGCGCAGAACCATGGATTGCAACCCGCTTGCGTCGTTTATGGCGCGGTCAGGCAGATGAATATCCCAATGTCCAGGCCATCGCCCGATGAAAGTTCGTTTCGAATTCTCTATGGCGGCTCGCTTTGCGAGGATACCGGCTTGAACCTATTCTGCGATGCGGTCAGGCTGATTCGCGAGCGCATGGATTACCGCGACGGGGCGCTGGTATTCGTCGTCACCGGTTTCGGTGGCGAGGGGCTGATCGAACGGCTGCGCGCGCAAATCGACGATGAGCGCGTCTCCGTGGAAAGAAAGACCAATCTATCCATGGAGCAGTATCAACAGGAGCTGGCGTCCTGCGATGCCGCATTGTGTCTCAAGCTGCCCGGTTCCGGGATGGGTGATACCACTTTTCCGTCCAAGGTGGTGGAAATCACTGCCGCCGGTCGGCTTTTGATTTCGACCAGAGCCAGCGACATTCCGCTGTTGTTCGATGACCGGAATGCTCTGTTGCTCGATGAGGCCACGCCGGAGGCGCTTTGCTCGGCCATCTTGTGGGCGCTGGACCATCCCGAAGAGTGCGCCATACGGGCGAGACGAGGCCGGGAGCGCGCCATGGAGTTGTTTTCCGAGGTTGCGGTGGGGCAAAGGATTCAGGATTTTATTTTTCGATGATGGACATTTCCTTGAATTCCGATATTCCCTTGCGGCGGATCATCTTCTGGGAGCCCTGTGTTTCCCCGCATAAATCCGATTTCATGCAGGCGGTTTCCCGCACCCTGCCCGACGTCGAAATCATCTGTTGCGCGGATTCCGATGTCCCGCCGGATCGGAAGGCCATGGGCTGGTCGGCGCCCGACGGCAACGGCATCGAGACTCTCATCGCCCCCGGTGCCGGACAGATCGAGCGGCTCGTCCAGGGACGGCATCCCGGCACTTTTCATGTGTTTTCGGGAACCCGGCATTTATCGACGCTGATCCGCGGGTTGCAAGCCGTCAAGGCCTGCGGTGCGCGCTTCGCCATCCTGTCGGAGCCGCGCGTGCGGGAAGGCTGGGCCGGGGGGCTGCGTTACCTGCAGTCCCGGCTGACCGAGGGATGGTTACGCTCGCACTGCGAGCTGGTTTTGGCGATCGGCAGGAATGGCCCGCCCTGGTATCTGTCGGTCGGCTATCCGTCCGAGAAGGTGTTCCCGTTTGCCTATTTCGTGGCGCCGCCTCGCCTTTCCCGGTCATCGTCCGGGGAGACGGGCGGGCAGGGACGGCCAGCCGTCCGGGTGGGTTATGTCGGCCGGCTGGTGGCGATGAAAGGGGTTTTCGACCTGGTACAGGCCGTGGCCAGGCTGAAACGGCCGGCGCACCTGACCCTCGTTGGCGGAGGGCTGGATGAGGCGGCGCTGAGAAAGACTTGCCTGGAGCACGGCGTCGATGCAGATTTCCGCGGCGTGCTGCCCATTGAATCCATCGGTGAGGTGATGGCGCAACTGGACGTGCTGGTGTTGGCCTCCACATCATCCGATGACGGTTGGGGGGTGGTGGTGAGCGAGGCATTGATGGGCGGCACGGCGGTGGTCGCCACAAGCTGCGTGGGTGCATCGCTGATGCTGGACGAGCCGTCATTCGGCCGTTTGGCGCCGCCGCGCGATCCTGGGGCGATCGCCCAAGCCATCGTCGCACTGGCGGAAGAGGGGGCATTCACGCCCTCGTCACGTCTGCAGCGCCGGCGGCTGGCGCTGGCGCGATTGAGCGCGGAAGCGGGTGCGCGCTACTTCGTGGATTTGCTCCATCACCGGCTGGCGGGCGGGGCGCCCCCGGTGCCTTTTTTCCAGTATCCACCGGCGGATGAGATCATCGAGCCATGTCGTAGGGTGGGCGGGTTGCCCACCCCAATCCAAGGTTGATCCCATGAGCGGAACGTTAGCGGTCATTCATACGATCGCCCGTCTGTGGCGCAACAGCGGCGTGACCGACGCCGTGGTTCATGCCGCGAACGGCTGCGCTCGCGCGGGGCACAGGACGGCGGTCATCACCTGGTCGGATGCCGAGTCCATCGCCCCCGGTGCCTTCGCGCCCGGCGTCGAGCTATGGGCGCTGCGACGGCCCCGCAGCGTCATCCAGCGGTATGTACGCTTCCGGCGGACCTTGCGCGACCGGGTGCTTGGCTTGAGGCAGGGCGGACATCGGGTCGTCATTCACGATCATGGCCTGTGGCTGGAATCGGACATTGCCGCGGCGCGGGCGGCCCATCAGGCGGGCCTGCCTTTGGTCGTCAGCCCGCACGGCATGCTGGAGCCCTGGGCGCTGAGCCATCGGGCCGGCAAAAAGCGGCTGGCGTGGCGCCTGTATCAGGAAAGGCTCTTGCGCGCGGCCCGGCTGATCCACGTCACCGCGGCGGCGGAGCGTGAGTCCGTTACCGCGTTATTGCCGGGAACGCCCACCCGCGTCGTTCCGCTGGGCGTGGCGCCCAGCGCAGCGGTTTCCTCATGCGATGGCAAGACCGCCCTGTTTTTGTCCCGCATCCACCCGGTAAAAGGGCTCGATCTTTTGTTGGCAGCCTGGGCCAGGGCCATGCCCGCGGATTGGCGCTTGCGCATCGCCGGTCCGGACGAAGGCGGCCACGCGCAGGTGGTGGCCGGGCAAATCCGGGCCTTGGGCCTGGAAGACCGGGTCGAACTGTCGGGGCCGTTGTATGGGGAGGATAAGGCGCGGGCCTTGGCGGAAAGCGCGCTGTTCGTGCTGCCGTCGCGTTCGGAGAACTTCGGGCTGGTGGTGGCCGAGGCGTTGATGGCGGGGGTGCCGGTGATCACCACCCGCGCCACGCCCTGGCTGGACCTGCCGATGCGGGGCTGCGGCTGGACGGTGGCTCCCGACGTGGAAGCGCTGGCGGATGGCCTGCGGGAGGCGAGCCGACTCTCCGCCGAACGCCGCCGGGCCATGGGGCGAGCCGGGCGCGCCTGGATGTTGGCGGATTTCACGTGGGATGCCTACGGCCAGCGCTTGGCGAGGTTGTATGAAGAGTTGGCGGCGGATGCCGCCGACTTGATCCGATGAATGTCGCGCGCGATGAGAAACAGGCTCAAACAGTTTTGTCTGCGGCTCGGCGAGGCTCATCCTGCAACGGGATTTTACCTGCGCCGTTTTTACAAGGGGTATTTCTTCAACAGGATCAAGAAGAAAATAAAGGGCCGGCAGAACGTCATCCGCTACAAGCATGCGGTCCTGTCTTCGGTGTGGTTTGACGTGGCCGGTGATTCCAATCAGATAGACATCGGGGACGGTTGCATCCTGGACGGCGTGGGCTTCCTCATCCGAGGAAACCATCATCGTATCGCCATCGGTGAGAACTGCACCTTCGATAAAGGCACGGTGTTGTGGTTCGAGGATCATCACGGGGCTTTGACCGTCGGGGCCGGCAGCACCTTTGGCGCGGTGCATATCGCCGTGACCGAACCCTGTTCCAGAATCGAGATCGGCAACGACTGCATGTTCGCCTATGACATTGACGTCAGGACCGGCGATTCGCATTCCATCGTGGACAGGGAGAGCGGGGAAAGACTCAATTTTGCCAGGAATATTTCCATCGGAAATCACGTCTGGGTGGGCGCCCACTCGATCATCCTCAAGGGCGTCAAAGTGCAGGATCATTCCGTCGTCGCCACCGGGTCGGTGGTCACCCGCGCCTTCGACGAGGCAAACGTCGTCATCGCCGGAAACCCGGCGGCCGTCGTCAAGAAGAACATCAGTTGGCTAAGGCAGCGTATCGAGGCGACGGCGATTTCAGCGAAGGTAGACTGAATGGGCATCTTGAACACCCTGTCTTTTCTTTTGAACCACCCGCTCAGCCAGGGCCGGAAATTACCGGCACTGGCGCGGTTCGTACGCTGGCAGCTCGGCAGCCGGCTGCTCCCGGGCGAGGTGGTGTGCCCCTTCGTCAACGACGCCTGCCTGGTCGTCCGGCCCGGCATGACCGGCGCCACCGGCAACCTTTATGTCGGCTTGCACGAATTCGAGGACATGGCCTTCCTCCTGCACTACTTGCGCCCGGAGGACCTGTTCGTGGACGTGGGCGCCAATGTCGGCTCCTACACCGTGCTGGCGGGGGGGGCATCGGCGCCGCCTGCCTCAGCATCGAGCCGCTGCCGCAGGCCTTCGCCGCCCTGCGCCGCAACATCGCCGTCAACGACATGGGCGGCCGGGTGCAGGCGCTCAACCTGGGATTGGCCAGTCAACCGGGCGTGTTGCGCTTCACCAGCCGCCTGGACACGGTGAATCATGTATTGAGCAAGGAGGAAGATCACGCAGACGCGGTCGAGGTTCCGGTGCGCACCCTGGATGAGGTCGTGGGCGATGCTTCACCTGCCCTGCTCAAGATGGACGTCGAAGGCTACGAAACCGAGGTCCTCGCCGGCGCCCAGCGGGTTCTGGCGAACCCCGCGCTGCGCGCGCTGATCCTCGAACTGAACGGCAGCGGCCGCCGCTACGGCTTCGACGAAGACGCCATCCGCCGGCAGTTGCGGGACCTGGGCTTCACCGCCTGCGCCTATCGGCCTTTCGAGCGCGCCTTGACGCCTCGCGCCGAAACCGCCGCCGGCGGCAATACCCTCTTCGCGCGTGATCTGGAGTATGTCGAAAACCGCCTGCGCACCGCGCCGGCTTTCCGGGTGTCAGGATGGGAACTATGACTGCACGATCCGCTTTTCGCTCACGGAATTTGTCCATCGCTAACAAACTGGCCCGCGCTCTATGGAACCTGGTCTGGCTGCTGCTCTACCGCCCCAGTCCCGTGCCTTTGCACGGTTGGCGGCGGTTTCTGCTCAGGCTGTTTGGCGCGAAGGTCGGGCGGGGTGCGCATCCCTACCCTTCCGTCAAAATCTGGGCGCCCTGGAATCTGGAGATGGGCGATCATAGTTGCCTCAGCCACCATGTGGATTGCTACTGCGTGGACCGCATCAGGCTTGGCGCGCATACCACGGTCAGCCAATACAGCTTCCTTTGCACCGCCAGCCACGATTACACGGATCGCGCCATGCCGCTGATCACCGCGCCGATCACCCTCGGCGAGTGGGTTTGGGTCACCGCGGGCGTTTTCGTAGCGCCAGGCGTCACCATCGGCGATGGATCGGTCATTACTGCCCGCTCCAGTGTATTTCGCGACATCGGACCTTGGATGGTTGCGGCAGGCAACCCGGCCGAACCGGTAAAGCCGCGCCGGTTTGAGGATCACGGTTTACGGTCGGAAACCTCATCCCCTTACTGCGGTGAACAGGGAACTCTCTCTCGCCTCGATCAGGAGCACTGCCACTGATGGATACTACCGAAATTTCCGGCTACCGCTATGCCGACGCCGGCTTGAACCACTCCCACGGTTATCTGCTGCCCGCCGTGTTCCGCCTGCTGGACGGGCTGAACCTCCCGGCGGATCGGCGGCGGCTGTTCGAGTTGGGCTGCGGCAACGGGTCGGTTGCGCACCAGCTGACCCGGCGCGGTTGGCAGGTGACCGGGGTGGACCCTTCCGCCGAAGGCATCGGCGCCGCCAATGCGGCCTATCCGGAACTGGCGCTTTGTTCCGGCTCCGCCTACGACGATCTGGCCGGGCGCTACGGCCGCTTCCCGGCCGTTCTCAGCCTGGAGGTGGTCGAGCATGTCTACTTTCCCCGCCAGTATGCCGCCACCCTGTTTTCGCTGGTCGAGGGGGGGGGGGACCGCCATCGTTTCCACCCCGTATCACGGCTACTGGAAGAATCTGGCACTGGCATTGAGCGGCAAGATGGATGCGCACTTCACCGCCCTTTGGGATCACGGCCACATCAAGTTCTGGTCGATGAAGACGCTTTCCTTCCTGCTGGAGGAAGCGGGCTTTCGCGACATCCGCTTCGAGCGGGTCGGGCGCGTCCCGGCGCTGGCCAAGGCCATGATCGCCGTTGCCCGGAGGCCTTGATGCCAACCCGGACGCAGCAGGTGGTTGCCGATTCCGCCGTATTGGCGCCACTTCCGTATTCGTCAGGGCAGAATGTTTTCGTCGATTTTTTCGATCAGGGAAATCAGTTTCTTGTCGGCCGTCAATACCTTGCAACCGTGCCTTCTGGCAAGAATGACGTACAGCAAGTCGTAAACCGGGTGGCTATACTGGATCGCGGCGGAAATGGCTTCGGTGGCGAGTTGCTCATCCGTTTCGAAAGCATCGACCAAACCGATGGCTTCCTCGTAGCAGGTTAGGGCCGTTTCTCTATCGAGATTGCCGAAACGGACATATTTCCAAAGCGTATTGGCGATTTCGCTGTGAAACAGGGCAGGAGCCAAGACCAAGGAACTACCCTCGAGTCTTTCAATGAAATCCGGCGCGCGCTCTGTACGCATGACAATATTGGCTGCCGCTGAGGCATCGAGCACCGCGCGCATGAGATCAGCGCTCCCGGTCTTCGCGCAGCAGTTGCTCAGGGGGGATAAATGGCGTTTGAACGCCCTGGGTTTCGAGATTTAGCTTGATGCGCTCGAGGATTTGGCGGCGGCGCCCGGAAGCGGCCGTACCGATGGCCTCGCGCAGTTCGATGATGGCCTGCTGGGCCAAGCTGCGGTGCGCCCGCTCGGCGCGAAAAGACAAGGCGTGGTACAGATCGTCGGGAAGGTTGCGGATTTGCAGGGATGGCATGATGATGCGCCTGAAGGAGATCGGGTTCCTCATGATGCATGCATTCTGGTGAGCTTGGCAAGTGACCTCGACCGTGTCGACGTGGACCGAATGGTTCTATTTTTTCGAGGATTTGGTTAATGCGCGTGACTCCGCAAAAAATTCGGAACCGTCGGAGGGCTCGCTGGAATATCCTGAAACTACAGATTGGGAATCTGGATCAGGCGGCCTACCGTTCCGCTGAATTGCAGGACGGTATGGGCCAGAAGGTATTGCCGGCCATCCTCGAAGTGGTGCCGTGCCTTCGGCAAAAACGTTGCATGGCTCGCAATGCGATCGCTCACGGATATCCCGACGATCCCGGGTCGCGGGCGAGCGCGATCAACGTTTCCTCGACGGCGCAATGCGGCCATGCTGCACGCGTTTGGGTGATTTCTGCGACCGACCATCCGATCTTCCATGAACCTCACCGCCATCATCCTCACCCATGACGAAGAAAAACATCTGGCCCGCTGCATCGATAGCCTGCAAGGGGTGGCGGACCGGGTCGTGGTGGCCGATTGCTTTTCCACCGACGCCACGCTGGCGATTGCGAAGGCCAAGGGCGCGCGGGTCATCCAGCGGGCGTGGGTGAACTATGCCACGCAGTTCAATTGGGCTTTGACGCAACTCGATCCCGATACCGGCTGGGTGTTGCGCATCGATGCCGATGAGGTGTTGACGCCGGCACTGGCGGCGGAGATTCGCGCGCGCCTGCCGGAACTTGGGCCGGAGATCGACGGGGTGAACTTTGGCCGGCGGATGACGTTTCAGGGCCGGCTGATCCGCTGGGGCGGGGTTTTTCCGGTGAAGGTGTTGCGGCTGTTCCGGTACGGGCGGGGGCAGTGCGAAAACCGCTGGATGGACGAGCACATCAAGGTTGCCGGGGCCACGGTGGATTTCACGGGCGAGCTGATCGACGACAATCTCAATCCGCTCACCTGGTGGACCGACAAGCACAATCGCTACGCCAGCCGCGAGGCGGTGGATTTGCTCAACCTGAAATATGGTTTCATGCCCCATGACACCGTCGCCAGCCTGCGCGGCAGCCAGGCGGGGGTGAAACGTTGGGTGAAGGAGGAGATTTACGCCCGGCTTCCGGGCGGTGTGCGGGCCTTCGTCTATTTCTTCTATCGCTACGTGCTGCGGCTGGGGTTCCTGGACGGGCAGGCGGGCGCGGCGTTCCACGTGTTGCAGGGCTTCTGGTACCGTTACCTGGTCGACGCCAAGGTCGTGGAAGTCGAGCGTTGCATGGCCCAGAGGGGATGTTCGGTGGTGGAAGCGATCGAGGCGGTATTGGGAATCCGGCTTTGAAGCAGGCAGCCTCGATGCAGAGGCTCATCGTAATCGCGGTTTCCTTTGGATACGGCTCAACATGGGTTGTTGCGCTCCTCGTCATGGACATCCCGGCGCACGGCCGGCAGTTGTTTGAGTAGATCTGGCAGCGCCGTCTGCACCGTCTCCCACACCACATCGAGGTTGATGTCGAAGTAGCCATGGGCGATGCGGTTACGCATACCGCGCATGCTGCGCCAGGGCATTTCGGGGTGCGCCTGCGTGAACTCGGCATGGCCTTCCATCACCTTCGTGGCAGCCTCGCCGATGATGATGAGGCTCATGATGACGGCTTGCTGGGTGCGCTTGTCGGCAAGGAAGTCGTCTTTGCTCAGACCTTCCACGAAGCCGCAAGCATCCGTCGCAGCCTGCTGTATGTGCTCGAGGTAATCGGGAAGCCGGTTTCCACTCATACCGGCTGCGCCTCCGCAAGCACCTTGGCCCGGAATTTCGGCGGCAGGTCAGCCGGGGTCAGCAGATCGACGCGAACTCCGAGCAACGATTCCAGTTCGTCTTGCAGGCCACCTAGGTCGAACAGCGTCGCGCCGGGCAGCGCATCGACCAGCAGATCGAGATCGCTGCCGTCCTGGTCGGTGCCGTGCAGCACCGATCCGAAGATGCGCGGGTTCGCCGCACGGAAGCGGCCTGCCGCTTCGCGCACGGCGTTTCGTTTAAGGTCAAGCGCGACAGATGGCCGCACGGGGCTCCCTCCATTATCGAAACGCGTTGAAAGGGTAGGCAACCGAGAATAGCATTTCAAGAACCATCTTCGAGAATCATGACGCCTTGATTTCCTGTGTCACCTCGAATGGCTGGGCCGGCTTGTCACAAACCTATGTGTTCGAGCGATTGAAAGAGCCGGATTTGGATATGCGTGACGGAGGGGTTCGTGTCGTGGCCTGATGAAATCGACTTGGCGCCTGACGCCCTGTATGCCGCGATCAAACGCGGTGGCGAATGGATATTGTCGTGAGAGTGCATCTTTATTCGTCTTACCGACGTTCAGCAAACGACAGGTAGAGGTTCATCGTACGGTTTCCTTCGGATACGGCACGCTCCATGGTTCACTACCGTCGCAACTTCGTACCGGGGGCAGGTATTTTTTACCGTGGCATCGCTCAACCGGCATGTGCGCTGGTTGAGCGAATGCCTTGGCGTTTTGCGCCATGCCTTTCGGGAAACTCGCGCCGCGCAGGCATTCCATGTCGATGCCATCGTCGTTTTGCCCGAACACCCGCACACGATCTGGCCCTTGCCGCCCGGCGAACCTGATTTTGAAGAGGGTCACGGATGGAATGCCGAATGCTGATCCTCCGATTGCGCCGCATCAAGGCTACCTGCGGTGGCGGTTTGACCGGTCAAACTGCTTTGAGCTCGATTCCTTGTGGATAGGCGGCGGACACCCCTGAGACGTCTTGTACGCAAACATAGGAGATATCCTTCATGCTCAAACATGGCCTGTTGTTTGCCCTTTTCCTACTGGCCGCGCCGGCTCTCGGCGCACCCCAGATTTTCTGGGCCAGCGACCCGGTGAAGCCCGGCGAGGCGGCCCTGATGGTGGGCGACGGCTTCGGCGAGCATCCCAGGATCGAGTTGACGCGCCTGAAGGACGATGCCGGCGGCGCTCCGGCCAGCCCCAAACGCACCGTAGCCGGCGCGAGCGTCGAACCGTTGCAGGCTTCGGACCAGTCGGTCAAGTTCATCATTCCGGCCGAATTCGAGGACGGCGTTTATGCCGCCCGCATTACGAACGCCAATGCTTCGACGATCGGCCTGCTCAATGCACCCACGGTCTACTGGGCGCAGGGCGATCAGGGCGTGCACGCCGCGCCGGGCGGCTGGATTCGGGTTTTCGGCCGCTGCATCGGCCATGCGCCGGCTTCCGCGGTTCTGCTTTTGAACTCCGTGTCAGACAGGACTTCCCGGCGGCTTGCGGCGGCGTCTTCGAGCCCGTGGGAGGCAAGGTTCGAGGTGCCTGCCGACATGAAACCGGGCGCTTACGATCTTCATCTGCACAGCGGCGCGGGCGACAGCGGGGCCTGGAGTCCGGCGGGCCGGCTGGAGATCAAGGCCGCCGAACATTGGCCGGAGCGGCAGTTCGATGTCCGCGATTTCGGGGCGACCGGCGCCGGCTCCACCGACGACACCCAGGCGGTGCTGGCGGCGGTGAAGACCGCCGGCGATCTGGGCGGCGGCGTGGTGTATTTTCCCCGCGGCCGTTACCTGCTGACGCAGGCCCTCATTCTCCCCCGCTTCGTCACCCTGCGCGGGGAGCGCCGCGATCGGGTGAACCTGCTCTGGCCCGATATGGAACAGCCGCCCGCGGCGCTCATCCAGGGCAGCAATCACTTCGCCCTGGAGGATCTGACGCTGTACGCCTCGAACCATACGCACCTCATCGCTGGCGACCTGCAAGCCACGCCCGCCGGCGAACCGGGTCATGTGCGCATCCAGCGGGTGACGGCGCGCGCCGACGTCTACCGCGGCCATCTCAAGCCCGAACAAGTCGATCAGCGCTTCAGGGAAAGTCTGAAACTGTCCACCGGCGGTGGCGACACGCTCCGGCTGGGCGGCGAGCATCTGGTGATCACCGACAACGATCTGTATGGCTCGGGCCGGGCGCTGTATCTCTTCAAGCCCAAGGGCGCCTACGTGGCCAACAACCATTTCTACAACGGCCGCTGGGGCTGGTATTGCCTGTCGGGAGTGAACGGACTGATCTTCGAGGACAACCAGATCACCGGAGCCGATCTCATGTCCACGGGCGGGGGCATCAACAATCTGGGCGGCACGCCTTATTCACAAAATGTCTTCTTCGCCCGCAACAGACTCAGCCTGATGCACGGCTGGGACCGCGAGGCGATGACCTCCGATGCCGGAGGCGGCCTGTACTATGGGCCGCTGAAAGATATCAGAGCCAATGCCTTTGCGTTCACTGCCGAGCCCACCGGCAAGCGCGAGCGCGCCGACGGCTGGAAGGGCGCCGGGGTCTTCATCCTGGGCGGCAAGGGCATGGGCCAGTTCGCGCAGATCGATCATATCGACGGCGATTCGGTCCATCTCGACCGCCCCTGGAAGGTCCCGCCGGATGGCTCTTCCGTGGTCACCGTCACGGGAATGCAGCAGCACTATATGTTCATCGCCAACGATTTCAGCGACGCCAGCGTGGCCTTGTCCTACTACGGAACGTCGATCGACAATATCGCGGCGGGAAACAAGTCGACCCGGACCGCCGGTTTCTACAATTCCGGCATGTGGTATCTGCATTACCAGCCGAGTTGGTACTGCCAGTTCTTCGACAACGAAATACTGGAAGGCAACAACTATCACGGCGGCCTCGGGTTGGCCCAGGGATGGTTATCCGGAGAGGCATCACTGGGCACAAGGGGAAATCAAAAACCGCCCAATACCGCCCCGCTCGCCCTGGCCGCCGTCCATCGCCGCAATCATCTTTATTCCAATGCCCACCTGCTGATCACGGGCGGCGGCAACCGTGCCGCGCCAGGAACGCGCGACGTGATCGTGGAAAACAACACCGTCGAGAACGCCGATGTGGGTTTGCAGGTCGACGCCGGCGTGGTCGGGCTCCTGGAGCATGGCAATGTCTTCAACCAGGTCAAGGAACCCTTCAGGGCCCCACCGGGCAGCATGCTGCGGGTTCAGGATATTCCCTAGGTTGATAGATGAGGACTGGGGCGGATATGAGTTCCTGATGATCTCTGTAGGAGCGGCCTTGGCCGCGATCGAGCGGAGAGTAGGTACTGGCCGTTGCGGATCGCCCGCAAGCGGGCTCCTACGTTGGATCGAACGGATTTGTGAGATTCGAATCAGGGAAGTTATTCTTGGTCAAGTCCTAATCGTTGAATCCGGTTTGCCGGTCGACGCCCGGGCCAATGGTGATGGCAGACTGGATGGAAGTCGACCCGGGCGGGAACCAAGGCCCCATACGCTCTCGATGCTCTGAATCAATGATGAGGCAGTGATTCCATGACAAAGGCGGCATTGGAGAAACCCGGGCGATGGACCTATGCGGATTACCGGACATGGCCGGAAGAGGAACGCTGGGAGTTGATCGGCGGCGAGGCCTATGACATGTGTCCGTCGCCTTCGACGACTCATCAGAGCGTTTCTTTCCAGCTGGGTCTGGTATTGGGCAATTTCTTCCGTGACCGGCGCTGCCGCGTGTTGGCGGCGCCGGTCGATGTGCTGTTGCCCAGCTCCGATGAAGCGGATGAATTGGTGGATACGGTGGTGCAGCCGGATTTGCTGGTGATCTGCGACCGGGGGAAAATTTCCGAGCGGGCGGTCCGCGGCGCCCCGGACCTGGTGGTCGAGATATTGTCGCCCTCCACCGCCAAGAAGGACGAGGGCGTCAAGCGGGACCGTTATGAACAAGCCGGCGTGGCGGAATACTGGCTGGTTCATCCCGTCGACCACACCGTATTTCGCTATGCGTTGATGAATGGCCGTTATGGACGGCCCGAGGTCTTCGGCGCCGGGGACGCCATGGCATCGACGCGTTTTCCCGGTTTGCTGGTGGTGTGGGACGAGGTTTTCGAGACTGGATCCTCCGAAGACTCATCGCCTGAGCCAGATTCAAGAATGACCCGGAGCGCGACCAGCCGCATCGGGCCATGAGAAACGTGATTACCCATACCGACATCCATGCAGATTCTATTTCTTAACCGCTTCTTCTACCCCGACCACTCCGCGACCAGCCAGTTGTTGTCCGATCTGGCGTTCGCCCTCGGCGAATCGGACCGCAAGGTGCGGGTGATCACCAGCCGGCAGCGCTATGATGACCCCGGCGCGGACCTGCCGGCGTTCGAGGCGGTGGGCGGGGTCTTCGTGCACCGGGTGTGGACCTCGCGCTTCGGAAGGGCATGGCTGCCCGGGCGGGCGCTGGATTATCTGAGTTTCTATGTCTCGGCAGGATGGCGCCTGTGGCGGCTGACGCGGGAGGGCGACGTGATCGTGGCAAAGACCGACCCGCCTTTGATTTCGCTGGTGGGTGCGGTGGTTGCCCGGCTGCGCGGGGCGAGGCTGGTGAACTGGCTGCAGGACCTGTTTCCGGAGGTGGCCGAGGCGTTGGGCGTGCGGATGCCGGGCCTGGCCGTGCGCCGGTTGCGGGATTGGCGGAATGCATCGCTGCGGCAGGCACGGACGAACGTGGTCCTGGGCGAGCGAATGGCGGAGCGGCTGCGCGAATCGGGCGTCCCGGCGGAGCGGGTCGAGATCATCCACAACTGGGCGGACGGGGGGGCGATCCGGCCCACGGCGGCGGCGGGCAACCCCCTGCGGGAGGAGTGGGGGCTGTCGGGCAGGTTCGTCGCCGCCTATTCCGGCAACCTGGGCCGGGCCCATGAATTCGACACCCTGCTGGCGGCGGCCGAGATCCTGCGCGGCCTGGACGGTATGGCGTTCCTTTTCGTCGGCGGCGGACACGGTTACGAAAAGCTGCGCCTGGAAGCGAAGCGGCGGGGGCTTGCCAATGTCCTTTTCAGGCCGTACCAGCCCCGCGAGCGGCTGGGGCTCAGCCTGACCCTGCCGGATATCCACCTCATCTCGCTATTGCCCGCGCTGGAAGGCCTGATCGTGCCGTCCAAGTTCTACGGCGTGCTGGCGGCCGGCCGGCCCGTCGCCTTTGTCGGGGCCAGAGACGGCGAGCTGTCCCGGCAGATAGAACGGCATGCCTGCGGCGCAAGCTTCGCGCCGGGAGACGCCGATGGACTCGCCGGGTTTCTGCTCGCCCTCAGCCGGGACGGCGAGAGGCGGGAGCGGATGGGAAGAAACGCCCGGACCGCCTTTGAAAACGAATTCGACCAGGCCCACGCGCTGGCGAAATGGCGCGCCTTGCTCACTCCGTTGCGGCCCTCCTGAGACATGCGCTCGACCGACCATCAAATTCAGCTCATTCGACGACTTGCGGTTCGAGTGGCGGGAAAACCGCGCCGCGTGCGAGTCTTCGGCTCCAGGATCGACGATACCGCGCTTGGCGGCGATCTCGACCTCATGCTTGAATTGCCGGAACCCGTGGAAAACCCCGGCGCTCATGGCCGCGCAGAGGGCGGCGGCGGTGTCGCGCACCATGCGCGGACGCAAGGTGGATGTGTTGCTGTTGTGCGCCCCCAATCTCGAGCGCCTGCCCATTCACGAGATCGCATTCAAGGAAGGGCAGCTGCTGTGACCTTAGAACCCAAGACACGCCTTCAATTTCTGGCCAGAGTGGTGCGCAAGGAGTGCCGGCACCTCGCCATCACGGACCAACGCCTCTTCGGGAATCCGTTCACTATGGAGCAGGCCGAGCATCTCGAAGAAGACTCCGATCTGGCCGAACGGGTGGAGGCCTTTGTCGGCAGGTTTGGCCGCCTGCAAGACACTTTGGGCGACAAATTGTCGCCCTTGCTCTTGGCTGCCCTGGGTGAAAAAACATCCGCGGTCATCGACAATCTCGACCGCGCCGAACGTTTAGGGTTGCTCGGTTCCGCTGACGCAGGGCTGACCATGGGCAAGCTCAGGAACCAGATGGTTCATGAATACATCGAAGACCCGGTCGTGCGAGTCAAGTCCGAGGATCAGCGGGAAAAAATGCGCCTCTGGCCATTGAATCTTCGCCTGGCTCTTCTATACTGCTATCGGTAGCCGTTTTCCACGCTCATGTACCACTTTTTGGGGGGACCCTGTCATGAAGGTTGCATTCACTCGACTCACGACGATTTTTGCCCTGTCGATCCCGCTGCTGATGCCGTCTACGGGAACCGCCGCGCCATACAAGGCCTCGCTGTCGGATGCGGACAGGCAGCTGATCCAGGACGCCCGGCAGTCCGTCAAGGACCAGGCGGCAAGCCGCATCGAGGCGCTTCGGGCCGAATTGGATGCCGGCAAGATTTCGAAACGGGAATACAAGTCCCGGGTCTGGGAAATTCAGTCCACCCAGAATCAGTTGCTGAACTCCCTGAGCAGCAAGGCCAACCAGAGGGAGCTGGCGGGGCTGTTGGGCGACCTCAAGGCTCATCCGGAATCCGCAGAAGACATCTTGTCCGCTCGGGGCAGCAACAATCACGGAAACGGCTGGAACTACAAATGGTTCGCGAGCTGGATCAGCTGGTTGCGCGAGTACATCAGCAACTGCCGGATCCTTTGATTTCGGATGGATAGAGAGCGAACTCGCTGGATCGGCTCGATCCGGCGGGTTTTTTGCGCACGGAATGCAGACGGCTCGTGGCTGCCTCATTTGAGAAGGGTTTGTTTTCTGTCCTGCTGGCCGTGATCCTGTGGCTGCCATTGCCCTGGGGCAGCAACTGGGAAGGGGCCGTCTATCTTTTTTCCAGTGCCGTATTCGTTCTCGGGGCCGTCTGTTGCCTTTTGCATGCCCACGGCAGGCTCCCGCTTACGATGCCGTTTCGAAGGGCATGGCCCGCCTTGCTGCTGATCGGCGCGAGTGTCGTATGGGCGGGTTTTCAAGGGGCTCCGTGGTTTTCCGATCTGGCGGACGAGTTGCTTCCTCGGGCCGCGCGAGTTTATCCGGATGCTCGCCGGGTCGACCCCGACCTTCCGTCCGCGTTCAGTACCGACCCGTACTACACCCGCCTTGCGGCACTCAAGGGGGCGGCCTATCTGATCCTGTTCGCGCTGATTCTGTTGCTGACCCGCAGTCGGGAAAGGATCCGGTGGCTGGCTTATGCGATCGTGGCATGCGGGGTGTTCGAGGCCTTGTATGGCTCGGCCAGGTCGTTGACTGGTCTTGAGTTCGGCTTCTTCGGCAGGGAAGTGGGCAGATCCGTCGCGGTCGGTACTTTCGTCAACCGCAACCATCTTGCCGGTTTGCTGGAGATGACGCTGGCGGTGGGGGTCGGACTGCTGATAGCCGGTCGGTTCTCCTCCCCGGGCGGCAACTGGCGCGACTGGCTGCGGGGAGCGGCGACTTTCCTGCTCAGCGACAAGGCGCCGCTTCGCATCGCCGTCGTGATCATGGCCATCGGTCTGGTGCTGACCCGGTCGCGCATGGGGAACGTGGGGTTCGCGGTTTCCTTGAGCGTCACCGGTGCCGTTTACCTCTTGCTCGCCCGTTCGTCGAGGTTTTCCAGCGGCTTGGTGGTGGCCATCCTGTCGAGCATCGTGCTCGTCGATCTCGTGATCGTCGGCAGTTATTTCGGGATCGAGGAAGTGGCACGGCGTTTGGAGCAAACCACGGTTGTGGAGGCTTCGAATCGGGTCGATCTGTACGACTACGCGGTGCCTTACGTACTGGATTACCTGCCGTTCGGCGCCGGCGCAGGCTCGTTCGTGGCGTCGTTTCTGCCTTATGGAGGTGCGGAGGTGGTCATTCCGTACGATCATGCCCATAATGACTATCTGGAATTTCTCGGTGAATGGGGAATCGTCGGTTGGCTGCCGATGGCACTGGCCGTTCTGTTGAGCCTGGGAGCGGCAGGGTTCGCGCTCCGCGAACGCCAGGAGTCCCTGCTGCGGGCAACAGGAATTGGCTCCTTCATGGGAATCGTCGCCTTGTTGATTCACTCCTTCGTCGATTTCAATTTGCAGATTCCGGCGAATGCCGGCTTTTTTACGGTATTGCTTGCCATGGGTTGGCTTGCCCGCTATATGCCTGTTCATCATCATAAGCCTGCCAGCAGGCAGTCGGAAGCGCATGGTTAGAGGGTGGAAGGTGAGGCTGGTTTGGCCGATGGCCGTTTTTCCAAGCCAGGGGTTATAACGATGCGTCGGAGTCTGCCGCAGCCGGTTTCCATGGATTCCCCGGCTCTCTCGTCGTTCGTCGGTCATGGAGAGGGAGGCCATAGTGCCGGCAAGGTACCTTCTTCGGGGACGAAAGCGCTACTGAAACGTACGGCTTTGCTTGCCTTACGTCTTTTGCCCGGGTTTTGCGCGCTGTACCCCGCGTCCACCTGGTCCCAGGGTGGGAATGGCGTCGCCAATCCTTTGGACGGTTCCAGCGGTTATTCGAATTTCAGTCCCGGCAACACCTACGATCCCTACAACCGTACGCCGCAATATGTGAGGATGGATCAGCCGTTGGGCACGGAAGGAAGACTTGACGACGAATTCGACTTCCGTCTCCCGATCGTCGGGCGTATGCGGGTGGAAGGTTTTTACGACGACAACGTGCTGAACACCGGCATTCTCAAGAAGGGTTCGTTCGGGACGTTCATCCAGCCCTGGTTCTTCCTCCCGTTTCACCACCGCAGTCTCACTGCCGGCCTCGGCTATTCGTTTCGCGGCAACGTCTACGAAAACGTTCCGCAAAACAATTACGTCGACAATTATGTCAACGCGTTCAGCGACGTACGCTTCGACCACAGAAACCGTCTGAGCCTCAACGGGTCGCTCAGTTACGCCCATGATCCGCTCGGTACTCAATTCGTACAGGGTGACGCGAGCCTGCTGTTGAAAAATCCAAATGAATGGCAGAGCCAGAGTTTCGGGGCCTTGTACAGGTACGGGGCCGAGGGGGCCAAAGGTCTCCTGGAATTCCGGTTCGACTATATGAACAGGTACTACCAGAATAACCCGGAATTCACGCGGGGGCGTTCTCTCAATCAATACAACATTGGCAGTGCGTTCTATTATCGGGTTCTGCCTAAGACTTCGCTTTTGTTCGAAATCAACGAGAGCTTCTCGGACTATTTGAACCCCCTGCCGAACGGTATCTCGCAGACCAACAACCAGTTGCGGGTGCTCGGCGGCGTGACTTGGCGCGCGACGGCAAAGACGACGGGGATTTTGAAGGCGGGGGTTCTCGTCAAAGAATTTGACGAGCCCGCCCAAGGACTGGGAGCCAATGGCCAGCCCCGGCCTACGTTCGACGCGGCTGTCCTGTGGCAGCCGCGTTCCATCGATACCGTGCGGGTCGGCGCCGTGATGATCACCAACGAGTCGAATTATCTGGGAGGCGCCGTCAACAACCAGACCTATTCCGTCATGTGGAATCACCAGTGGCTTCCCAAGCTCAGCAGCAACATTTACGCGAATGCCATGGAGAATAGCTACACGGGGTCGGACCGAACGGACAAAGGGTACATGCTGGGCGTCGGCGTTTATTACCCGCTTCAGCGCTGGCTGACGAGCGGGCTCCAATATACCTATACCGACCGTTCCTCTACCCTTGAGCAATATAGTTTTACCCGTAACCTGGTCATCCTGAACTTGCAGATGAATTTTTAGGGGGGCTATCGAGTTGGCCGTCCGGGGTTGCTCTACGGACAGGTCTGGGATCGCATTCTGTTGTGGATGGAAATTTGAACAATATTCTTGCCGAAGACGGACAGCCATGTTTCGAGTCATTTCCAGGATTGCCTTGTTGTTTGTCGCTTCGTCATTCTTGAGCCTGTTGCATGCGGAGGACAAGGTGTCCGGTTACAGGCTCGGTCCGGACGACCTGATCAAGATTTCCGTCCTGAACGAGCCCAATCTCAGCATCGAAGCGAGGCTCAGCGATGCGGGTACGGTTTCCTACCCGTTTCTGGGCGAGATTCACATCAAGGGGAAGACTCCCGGTGAAGTGGAGCGTCTCATCACGGATGGTCTCAGGGGCGCCTATCTGGTCGATCCGAAAGTGAACGTCAGCGTGCTGGAATACCGGAAATATTACATCGGCGGGCAGGTCAAGCACCCCGGCGCATATCCGTATCAGCCCGGGCTGACGGTAGGGAAGGCCGTGGCTCTTGCCGGCGGCTTCGGCGAGCTGGCCTCCCGGGACATCGTGATCCTCCGCGAGGACGATCCTGCGCAGCCGCAGCTCGAGGCCGACGTGATGACGCCGGTGCATCCGGGGGACGTCATAACGGTAGAGGAAAGCTTCTTCTGATTCGCTCACCGTTTCCTACCTTCCGGTCCGCCGCAATGAACGACAAGAACATCTATTCGCCCGTCATTCCGAGCAACGTTCCTCAGGTCGTCAACGTTCCGTATGAGGCTGGCGGATACGTTTCGGAGGAGGAACAGTTCGACCTCAGGCGGTATTGGGCCGTCATCCGCCGGCGTCTCTGGGGCATTCTCGGCCTGGCGGTGTCGGTTTCGGTCCTGACGCTCCTGATTCTGCTCTCGAAGACGCCGATCTACCGTGCGACCGCCTCGCTGGTCATCGAGCCGAAGCAGCAAAAGGTCGTTTCCGTCGAGGAGCTTTATGGCATCGATACCAAGAGTGCCGCTTACTATTACACGCAGGTCGAGGTACTGAAATCGCGCGCCATCGCCCGCAAGGTCATCGAGGCCTTGAATCTGACCGCGCATCCGGAGTTCGTGGGCGAATCCCCGGCGCCGGATTCTGCAGAAGAGACGGGACCGGTCGGACCGGATGGCCCGCGAATCCCCAAGGACCTTGCTTCGGCCGACTCCGGGGAGCCGGTGGATGGCGGTGAGGCGGAATCTTCGTTGCTGGATTGGCGTTCCTGGCTGCCGTTCGGCACATCTCAGCCGGTGACGACGTCCGCCGAGGAGCCGGATCCGGTCGATCGCGTGGTGGACCAGTTTCTGGCGCGTCTGAATGTGACCGCGGTACGCAACACCCAGATCGTGCAGGTTTCGTTCGAAGCGGCCAGCCCGGAACTGGCGATGCGGGTCGCCAACGCGGTGTGTGATGCTTATATCGACGCCAATCTCGAAGCCCGGACCGAGGGGACGCAGTTGGCCTCTAGATGGCTCGCAAGCCGTCTCGAGGGATTGCGGCAGAAGCTGGCCGAGTCCGAACGCCGCCTGCAAGCGTATCTCGAGAACCAGAAACTCGTGGACATCGGGAACGCTTCGTCTTCAGGGGGAGCGTCTTCGGGGGTGTCGTCCCTGAGCGCCAGCCAGTTGAGCGACTTGAATGCGAAGTACGTCGAAGCCAGAAAGGCGCGTCTGGAAGCAGAAACGGCTTACGGTCAGATCGCCGGCCTTGGCGGCCAGGTGCCCGACAACATCGAAAGCATGCCGGCGATCTACGGCGACGAAACGGTGCGCGATCTCAAGCAGCAGGAACACGAGGCGCTGACGCGCGTCAACGAGTTGTCCAGCCGCTACGGCGCGCAGCATCCGGAGCGGGTGACCGCGGAGACCCATCTCGAATCGGTACGAACCGCGTTGAAGAAGCAGATCGCCAGCGTGGCCGCCCGGCTGAAGCAGCAGATCGCGGTCGCGTATGCCAACGAGAATGCGCTGGCCGGCCAGATCGACGGGCTCAAGAACGAATTGCAGGGGATTGCCAGGAAAGAAAGCGTATATCGCGAATTGCAGCGGGAGGTGCAGTCCAACCGCGAGCTTTACGAGATGTTTTTCAAGCGCCTCAAGGAAACTTCCGAGGCGGGCGACCTGCAGCCCTCCAATGCCCGCATCATGGACGCCGCGATTCTGCCCAGGGTGCCGGTGAAGCCGAACAAGAAACTGGGCGTGACCATCGCTTTTTTCCTTTCTCTGATGGCCGGAATCGGCCTCGCCTTCCTGCTCGATTTCATGGACAAGTCGTTCCGGAGTTCGGGCGAGGTGGAGCAGAAGCTGGGGCTCCCCTTGCTGGGCCTGGTGCCCCTGGTGACCCAGAAGCAGAAGCGAGGCGTCAAGGAAGATGTGTCAAAGGTCTTCCTGGAAGATCCGCGCGGCAGTTTCGCGGAATCGGTGCGCACGATTCGCACCGGCATCATGCTTTCCGCGCTGGACGATCCGCGCATGAGCATCCTGGTGACGTCCTCGCTGCCGGGCGAAGGGAAGTCGTCGATTTCGATGAGCCTGGCCTATGCCCTGGCCCAGCTCAATTCCAGGGTGCTGGTCGTGGAGGCGGATCTGAGGCGGCCCAATCTGGCCAAGCGCTGCGGCCTGTCCGCGAAGATGCCCGGTCTTTCGAACCTGGTGGTGCAGACGGCGACCCTGGAGGAGTGCATCCACCATTACGACGCGGGCAACATCGATCTGATGCCGGCCGGGATCATTCCGCCGAATCCGCTCGAGCTGCTGTCTTCCCACCGCTTCGCCGAAGCGATGGCCGCACTCGAGAGCGAGTACGACGCGATCATCCTCGACGCGCCGCCGATGCAGCCGGTGAGCGATGCGCTGGCACTGTCCCGGCTGGTCCGGTCGGTGATCTACGTGGTCCAGGCGGAAAAAACGCCGGTGCACATGGCGCGTTCGGGCATCGACCGGCTGCGCAAGGTTCGTGCGCCGCTGACCGGCGTGGTCCTGAGCCAGTTGAACCTGGAAAAAAGCCGGCGCGGCTACAGCAGCTATTACTACAGCGACTATTATTATGGGAGTTACAAGCAGGAAGGCGCCCAGTAATAGGGAACGGCGACCTCGGTTGTCGGGATCCCGAATCAGACTGCAGCATTGGAGCTTCGAATTCCCATGATCGACCTTCATTGCCATCTGTTGCCTGCCATCGACGACGGTCCGGAAAGTCTGGCCCAGGCCGTGGAGCTCGCCCGGCTCGCGGCGGACAGAGGGATTCGGCGGTCGGTGGTGACGCCGCATATCCAGCCGGGCTGCTGGGACAACGACCAGGCCGGCATCGAGCGTGTCTTCCGGGCGTTTCAGGCGGAACTGGAACGCGAAGGGATTCCGCTCGAAGTCGGAATGGCGGCGGAAGTCCGTGTGTGCGCCGAGATCATGAGCCTGCTGGCGCAGGACCGGATTCCCTTCCTCGGCGAGTACCGGGGCAAGCGGGTGATGCTGCTCGAATTTCCCCACGAGCAGATCCCCCCGGGCACCGACGCGCTGGTGCGCTGGCTGATGAAGCGCGACATCCTGCCGATGATCGCCCATCCGGAGCGGAACAAGGCGGTTCTGCGCGACTTCAGCAAGATATTCCCTTATGTGGAAATGGAATGCCTGTTCCAGGTCACCGCCGGTTCGCTGGCCGGGCAGTTCGGCGAGCGTTGTGAAGAAAGGGCGCTCCAGTTCCTCGAGGAAGGCTGGATCACGGTGTTGGCGTCCGACGCGCACAACGTGAAACATCGCCCTCCCAATCTGGAGGAGGGGCGGGAGGTGGTCGAGCGCGTGGCCGGGCCGGAAGTGGCGAGGAGGCTGGTTGTCGACAACCCGAGCGAAATTCTCGGATTGCGTACTCAATGACTTCTGAATCCGAATGTCCGCCGCTTTACGCATCCTGTTGTGCTACCTGCTGGCCGGTGGCTTGTTTTTCCTCGGTTGGACTTGCCTGAAGCGGGCCAAGGCCGGCGTTCATGAAATCCAGGTAGGCTGGCTGTTCAAGGCATGGATGGCGCAACCGGACAAGCAGCCGTCCGAGGCCGAGCTGAACCGCATCGAGCGCGTGCTGCGCGGGGCGGTCGCCCTGGATCCCGACAATCCCGTCCTCCACGAACAATTGTGCCAGTTGTACATGTGGCAGCTCGCGCTCGCCCGCAGCAATCCGGACGCGGAGGCCAGGCTGAGCGCCAAGGCCACCGCCGAGGCCCGCCGCGGGGTGTCGCTGCGGCCGGCCTGGCCGATGGCGTGGGCGCGTTTACTCGGCTTGAAGGCGGCTTTCGACGTCCCCGACGACGAATTCAGGCTCGCTCTGAGGCGAGCCACCACCCTCGGGCCCTGGGATTTTCAAACCAGCCAGGCGGTGGCGGCCGCGGTGCTCCCGATCTGGGAGGAAGTCTCGCCGGAGGATCGCGAGGCGGCGGTTAACGCGGCGATCCGGGGGTTCCAGCAGAAACCGCGGGACATGCTGCCGATCGTGCAGGATTCCGGCCGGCTGGTGGAAGTCTGCGCGGCCATGGCCGGTCTGCCCGAGCTTCACCAGCGGGTCTGTTCGGACGTGATCGAATAGACGGCCGGAGCGGCCGGGCCGAATAATGCGCTTCAGGGCTGAAACACCCTGATCTTGCTGGGCTGGATCACCACTTCGTCGCCGTGCTTGATGGCGTGGCGGCCGAAGGCTTCGCGGCTGAGTTCCGCTTCCACGGCGCCCCTGCCATCCTTGCGCTCCAGCTCCACCCGCACCGCGTTGCCGCGCCGCCGGATGTCCCGGACGACGGCCACGATGCCTGCGCCGTCGCCGCCGATTTCGATTTCGTGGGGACGGGCGAAGAACAAGGCCTGTTCGGTGTCCGACTCCGCTATGTCCGGCAGCTCGATCACCGTCTCGCCGATAAGGGCGCGGCCGCCGTGCACCCGGCCGTGGAACAGGTTGACGTCACCGATGAACTGGCATACGAAAGGCGTGGCGGGATGGTCGTAGACCTCGTCCGCCGAGCCGACCTGTTCGATCTGGCCGGCGTTCAGCACGACGACCCGGTCGGCGACTTCCAGCGCTTCTTCCTGGTCATGGGTGACGAACACCGAGGTGATGTGCAGCCCGTCGTGCAGCCGCCGCAGCCAGCGGCGCAGATCCTTGCGGACCTTGGCGTCCAGCGCGCCGAACGGCTCGTCGAGCAGCAGGACTTTCGGTTCCACGGCGAGGGCGCGGGCCAGTGCGATGCGCTGGCGCTGGCCGCCGGAGAGCTGGCCGGGATGGCGATCGGCCAGCCAGTCGAGCTGGACCAGCTCCAGCAATTCTTGCACCCGCCGCCGGATTTCGGCTTCCGGCGGGCGCTGGCCGCGCGGGCGCACCCGCAGGCCGAAGGCGACGTTCTCGAACACGCTCATGTGCCGGAACAGGGCGTAGTGCTGGAACACGAAGCCGACCCGGCGCTCGCGGACGTGGCGGTGCGTCGTGTCTTCCCCGTGGAACAGGATCTGGCCGCTGTCGGCGGCCTCCAGCCCGGCGATGATGCGCAGCAGCGTGGTCTTGCCGCAGCCGGAGGGGCCGAGCAGGGCCACCAGTTCGCCGGAACCGATGGTCAGGTCGATGCCCTTGAGGGCCTGGAAGCTGCCGAAGGATTTGGTGATGTTGCGGATTTCGATGCTCATGGTCGGTTCAGTCTCGATTCATTCTTCATCTTTGGCGGCGTCGATCTGCCGGGCCAGCCGCCACTCCAGGACGCTCTTCAGGGCCAGTGTGACCAGGGCCAGCATGGCCAGGAGCGAGGCGACGGCGAAGGCCGCGGCGCTGTTGTATTCGTTGTAGAGGATTTCCACGTGCAGCGGGATCGTGTTGGTGGCGCCCCGGATATGGCCGGACACCACCGACACGGCCCCGAATTCACCCATCGCCCGGGCGTTGCAGAGAATCACGCCGTACAGGAGGCCCCAGCGGATATTGGGCAGGGTGACGTGGCGGAAGGTCTGCCAGCCCGAGGCGCCCAGCACCAGCGCGGCCTCCTCCTCGTCGTTGCCCTGGGCCTGCATCAGCGGAATCAGCTCGCGGGCGACGAAAGGCACGGTGACGAAAAGCGTGGCCAGCACGATGCCCGGTACCGCGAAGATCAGTTTGATGTCGTGCTCGTGCAGCCAGGGACCCAGCCAGCCCTGCATGCCGAACAGCAGCACGTAGATCAGGCCGGACACGACAGGCGACACCGAGAATGGCAGGTCGATCAGCGTGGTGAGCAGGTTCTTGCCGGGAAATTCGAACTTGGCGATGGCCCAGGCCGCCGCCACGCCGAACACCGTGTTCAGCGGCACCGCGATCAGGGTGACCAGCAGGGTGAGCTCGATCGCGGCCAGGGCCATCGGGTCGGCCAGCGCGGACACGTAGGTCTCCCAGCCCTTGGCGAAGGCCTGGACGAACACCAGCGCCAGCGGCATCAGCAGGAACAATGCGAGAAAGAGCAGGGCGATAGCGATCAGCGACCAGCGCACCCAGGGCGCTTCGCCGCGGGCGGCGTGATGGACATGATGGATGTGCGAGGCGAAGGTGAGCGGTTGTGCGGACATGGCGATGGCTTCGGTCGATGTGCCGTTCAGACGCGGGAGCCGCGCCGGTTCCGGGTCCACCATTGCAGCAGGTTGATGGCCAGCAGCAGGGTGAACGAGACCAGCAGCATGGACACCGCCAGGGCGGTGGCGCCGGCGTAGTCGTACTGCTCCAGCTTGGTGATGATGAGCAGCGGGGTGATTTCCGAGACCAGCGGAATGTTGCCGGCGATGAAGATCACCGAGCCGTATTCGCCGACGCCACGGGCGAAGGCCAGGGCGAAGCCCGTCATCAGGGCGGGGGAGATGGTCGGCAGGATCACCTTCAGGAAGGTCTGCCAGCGGGTGGCGCCCAGGCTGGCCGCCGCTTCCTCCAGCTCCCGTTCCAGGTCTTCCAGGATCGGCTGTACCGTCCGCACCACGAAGGGCAGGCCGATGAAGGTCAGGGCGATCGTGACGCCCAGCGGGGTGAAGGCGATCTTGAATCCGGCCTGGGCCGCGAACTGCCCGATCCAGCCCTTGCTGGAATACAGCGTGGCAAGCGCGATGCCGGCGACGGCGGTGGGCAGGGCGAAGGGCAGGTCGACGAGGGCGTCGGCCAGCTTGCGTCCGGGGAACTCGTAGCGCACCAGCACCCAGGCCACCAGCAGGCCCATGACGGCGTTGATCGCCGCGGCGGCGAGCGCGGCGCCGAAGGTCAGCTTGTAGGACGCCAGTACGCGCGGGGTGGTGACGGCTTCGAAGAAGCCGCTCCAGCCGAGGGTGGCGCTCTTGAGGAAGGTCGCAGACAGCGGGACCAGCACGATCAGGCTGAGATAGAGCAGGGTGAAGCCCAGCGCCAGCGGAAAGCCGGGCAGGACGCCGTGTTGCCGGTAGGTCCTCATGTGTTCGTTCGATTCGGGGAGGCCATGATCGAGCGGGAGTTTATCCGGGCTTTTATACATTAATAAAGAATTAAAAAATGCTATTCATATTCCATATGGGAATGATGTGAACCAGCCGCGAGCCGGCTCGACAAGCCCCGTGCGCCCTCTGGATCTCGTCTGGCACATGCCGGAGCCGACGGGACTACCGGAAGCCAGCGCGCCCGCCCTTTCCACGGCGGTTCGGTCTGAAGACCGCGGTGTGGTGTTGGTTCGCACTCCGATGCACTGGTGGCCGCCGTGCGGCGGACCCGGGCGGGGAGCGTGGCGTCGGGCCGTTGAGGGGGATATCCTGGACCGGTGATGTGATAATCATGGTATGCTAATATTTGATCCTGTGTCATTCGATCGACGCCGGCTGTTCCGCAGCCGGCGTCGTTTTCGCACTCTGAGCGAGCGATCCATGAAACCCACCTCCCCACCCCAAACCATCGCCATCGTCGGCGCCGGCTTCAGCGGCACCCTGGTGGCGGCGCATTTGCTGTCCAGGGCGAAGGCGCCGCTGACGGTCCATCTGATCGAGCGGGAGCGCAGCCGCTTCGCCCGCGGCGTCGCCTACAGCACCACCGAGGACTGCCACCTCCTCAACGTCCCCGCCGGGAACATGAGCGCCTTTCCCGACGACCGCGAGCATTTCCTGCGCTGGGCGCAGGCACGGGAGGCCGAAATGCTCGACTGCGCCTGCGTCGGCGAAGTGACGGCCGCAGCCTATCTGCCGCGGCGGGCTTACGGCGATTACATTGCCCAGATACTGGACGAAGCCGAGCGCGGTGCGGCGCCCGGCGTAGGTCTCGATCGCCGGATCGACGAGGTTGCTTCCTTGAAGGTCGAGGACGGGGCCGTCGCCCTCCGGCTGGCCTCCGGCGCGCAGCTCCGGGCCGACCGTGTCGTGCTGGCGCTGGGGAATTTCCGCCCCGGCGACCCGTCCGGCGCCGATGGCGCGTTTCACCGCAGCGCCCGCTACCACGGCGACCCTTGGGCGCCCGAGGTGCTGGACAGACTCCTCCCCACCGAGTCCTGCCTCCTGGTGGGCAGCGGCCTCACCATGGTCGACTGGGCCGTCACCTTGAACCAGGCCGGCTACCGCGGCGCCATCCATGTCGTTTCGAGACGCGGTCTGTGGCCTCAGAGCCACAAACCGGGTGCGCCGGCGGCTTTCGGCCTCGAGCCCTCCGGCAAATTCGGATCGGTCCGCAACGGCCTGCACAGCATCCGCGCTTTCATCCGCGATACCGGCACCGACTGGCGCCCCGTGATCGACGCGCTGCGGCCGGTGACCCAGACGCTGTGGAAGGGTCTGGGACTGTCCGAGCAGCGCCGCTTCCTGCGCCATCTGCGCACCTTCTGGGATTGCCACCGCCACCGGCTGGCTCCCGGCATCGCCGCGCGTCTGGGCGCGATGCTGGATTCCGGGCAGCTGGTCCGCCACGTGGGGCGCATCCACGCCTTTCGCGATCTTGGACGCCGGGTCGAAGTCACGCTCCGGCCGCGGGGAAGCGACCGCCGCTACGTCTTGAACGTCGATGCGGTGGTGAACTGTTCGGGTTCGGAAAGCGATTACCGCCGGCTCGACAGTCCGCTGGTGAAAGACCTGCTCGTGCAACGGCTGATCCGGCCGGATCCCCTGGCGCTGGGCCTGGATGTCGCAGACAACGGCGCACTGATCGACGCGGAAGGCCGGCCGTCCGCGGTCTTGTTCACGCTCGGCCCGCCCCAGAAAGGGCGGTTGTGGGAAACCACGGCCGTGCCGGAAATACGGGGGCAGGCGGCCGGGTTGGCGGTGGAGTTGCTCGGGGGCTGAACCAGGGCGGCGAAGATTCGAGCAACTCCGACCGCCTCGGGCTACGTTCTTCACACGGGAGCATGAACGCCGGTCCGCCGCCGTGGGCCGGCACTCCGAAAGAAGCTCCCGCCTCCGTCGCCTTGTTCCGGCCGGAGCCGGGCGTCAAGCCGCCGAGCCTGGGATTCAGCGCCCGTAATACTCGGCCAGCGCCCGGATTTCCTCGTCCGTGAGCTTGGCGGCGAACTGGCTCATGCCGGCGTTGACGTCGTTGCTTCGCTCGCCTTTCTTGAAGCGCTGCAAGGTCCTGATGAGGTAGTCCCGGTTCTGGCCTCGCAGAGCCGGCTGCAGATCCCAGCCCTGGCCGTGCGCGCCATGGCAGGCGGAGCAGGGCGGGATGAGCCGCTTCCTGTCGCCGCGAAGAATGGCGGGTTCTGGCACCTCAGCCGCTTGCGGACGGGGAAGTGCGCCCAGCCACTCGGCCAGGTCCGCCAGGTCCTGACGGTTCAATTCCCGGACCACGGAAGCCATGATGGCTGCGTCCGGCCCGGCCATCCGCTCGGCCTGATAGTCCAAGAGCATTTTGTAGAGGTACAGCGGGCGCTGTCGGGCCAGGACGGGCCATTGCCGGTTGTCCGCCATGCCTTCCGGGCCGTGGCAGCCGGCGCAGCCGTGCTCGGCGTAGAGCGTGCCTCCCCGTGTGCCATCGCCTTGGGGTTTGGCGGCGAGTTCACGTTGCCATTCGGAGAGCGACAAGGCGCCCGCCGGGGTGTCCGTAGTTCCTCCGGCTAGCCCGAATCCCAGGAGCAAAAAGTAGAAAGTTCGACGCATGGGGGTCCTTATCGGGTGATGACGAGGAAGCCGAAGAAGAAATACTGGGCGACCCAGACGATGAGAGCTGCCAGCGCGAATCCGCCGAGGCGGTTCACCCGCGGAGAGGCCGTGTAGATGCCGGGAGTCTTGCCGGCTTCCCAGGCTATCGCCACGGAATAGGCGATGGCGAAGCCTCCCACCCCGGCGAAAGTCAGACAGAACAGCGCGTTGCTGTACCAGTCGAGGTTGACCGCGTAAGTGGACAGTTCGTAGCCGTGCGTGCCGAACAGGATGCGGTGGCGCAGCGCCTCGCGGACGGTGGCGAGCACCAGGATGACGCCTGCGGCGGTGACGAAGGGGCCGTAGCCACCGGAGGCCGATCGGAACAAGGCAGGAATCACGATCAGCAGCAGAATGCTTGCGTTGGCGGCGATGGACCAGAACGACACCGGAAAGCCGGCCGCGCTTTCCGGCAACGCCGCCATCCACCCCGCATAGCAGATGAGCGCGGCGAAGCCGCCCGCCGTCATGAGCCTATTTCCCAGGGCGGCGATCCAATCCAGATACGGCGCGTCGCGCGGTTCCCGGCGGTCCAGGTAGCGCCGGCAGCCCAACAGCCAGGCGCCGGTGACCGGGGCCGCCAGGACGATGAAGAAAAGGTACCGTCCGAGGTTGAATTCGTGGATGCCGGAGCCGGCGGTTTCGAGGTGGCCTTCCGGTGCATACCAGGCCATCCAGAGTTCGGGCCGCAGTGCCTGGGAGGTGAGGGCGTGCATGATGAAGCCCGCCACGAGCAGCAGCGCAAGCGACACGGCCAGCGACCAGCGGCTGGTAGCCGATCCGCCTTCCTTGCCCACGAAATAATGGTGGTACATCGCCCAGTAGGCCGTGAGCAGTATCACGATGAAAGCGATGGCCCAGCGCGCCGACAGCACGTTGGACACGTACCAGAACGGATCGTAGATGACCTGGACGAACAGCAGCGGCGCCACGCCGATCACGATGGCGAGCGAGACCGCGACCTTGGCGGTGTCGAGCATCGGGCCCGCCAGCCGGCGCCAGTTGGCGTTCGATGAAAAGGCCCCGGTCAGGGCCAGGGCGGTGCTGCCCAGCATGACGTGGACGGCGATCATGTGCAGCGCCCAGGTCAGTACCAGGAGAACCAGGAAAACGGCTGGATGGCTGGGCAGTCCGGAACTGCTGCGCAATGCGTAAAGTGTGTCGATGTCCATGAGGGGTTTCCGTTCAGCGGGTGATGGAGTGCCACAGGGGCAGGCTGGCGATGAACTGCGCCAGGGCGTGCGCCTCATCGTCGCGCAACGGGATGCGCGGCATGTTCACCATGTTGCCGGTGACCAGGGCGCCCTTGATGAACCGTTCGATATCCGCTGCGTCGCGGTTGCCGGCGAACATCTCGCCAAAGGGGCGGGTGCCGGTGGTGCCCAGGCCGTGGCAGTTCGAGCAATACACGATGGCCAGCGCGTGGCCGGCCTCCAGTTCATTGCCTTCGCCGATCCTGCGCAGATGCTGGGGTATGAATGGATGGAGCGCCAGCATGCCACGGGCTTCGAGCGCCGGCAGTTCGGATTTGACGCCCAGCGCCGGCACGTCGCGGGCGATGATCTGGTTCGAGTAGACGAACTGGCCGGCGACGTAGGGTTTGCGCATGGATTCGCGCGCCCTTTCTTCCGGCCAGATGCCGAATATCAATAAGCCCACCATCATTCCGGCGGCGAGAGGGACATTGAGCGCGCCGGGACGCACCAGCAGCGCGGCGAAATAGACGACGATCGCCGCCAGGATTGCCCACATCGCCGGCACGAATGATCCGGGCAGCCGGGTCTTCATCAGGAGCTGGGCGCTTTCCGGCAGCGTCGTCAGCCCCCACTGGAAAAACACCGCACCCAGCACGGCTCCCAGGATACCCACCCAGGCCAGCTTCCGGGTCATTTCCAGCCGGAAGGCGCCGTCCCGGAGGTAGGCGGCGATCAGCCCGCCAGCCAGGGCAGCCGCCATCAGCATGAAGCAGGTGCGGCTGAGGATCTGGGCGAAGGTATAGAGGCCGAAAAACCCGTTGAGCGTGCCGCCTTCCGTGAACCAGCGTTCCTGCCCCGGCCACATCATGAACGAGAGGATGCCGACGATGATCAGCATGGTAGCCCAGGAGGCGAGGCCGAAGATCCAGGCGATCTTCAGATAACTTCTGCCGTCCACCTTCCCGGCCAGATAGACCAGCAGATAGATGCCGATCACCTCGATGAAGAAGAACACCCATTCGGTCGCCCACCACCACACATAACTGTGGATCAGGGCCGAAAGCCCGCGAGGGCTGGCGACCGTGGCCGAAAACCAGATGCCGGGACCGGTGATGGAGCCGAGCACATAGGAAAACACCAGCAGGAAGACGCCGTACCGTCTCACATATTCCAGAAGTTCCGGCCGGTTGCGCCGCACGGCGACGGTGGCGAGCCAGGTCGACACCAAGGCCGCGCCGACCGATGTGTGGGAGGCCAACACGTGGACGACGGCGATGATGCCCAATACCCAGCCACTGCCCAGTGCCGGCTGATACCAGGTGGGATAAAGTCCGAGTATCTCCATCGAGTTATCCATGGCGCTCACCTATTCCCATAGGGTATCGTGGGTACGGCGACTCACGGAAAATAGCCAAGAGCGCACCGGGAGAAATTCCCATCGGGTTCCCGGCAGCGGATTCGAGTAATTCCATATATTCGTCCTTAGGTTATCTGAAGGCGCAGGATGCTGACATGATCGGAGTGATACGGTGAATATGACAAAATGTCGCAGGACAATTTGTCGCATCTTCCATTGGTGGATATCTGCCATACTCTGCCCCCTTATAAAGCTTGGTTCAGTACTATTGGTCAGAGTTATATGCATGGCTTATGACGATGGAATCAGGCGCCGCACCGGTGGCGGCGAGTCGTTGATATCAACCAACCAACAGGAGCGTATGGGATGAATGTGAGCAATATCGTTGTGTTTGCCTTGGGGAGCGGAGCGGCGGGAGTCGCCTGCGCGCTGATGAACGCCGGGGGGGTCCTGCGAAGAAGCGCAGGGTCGGCGGACGTCCTGGCAGTGGCGCGAGCGATCCAGGAAGGCACGGGGGCGTTCCTCAAGCGGCAATACATCGCCGTGGCGGTGGTCGGTAGCCTGCTCGCGCTGGCTTTGACCAAGCTCGGCGCCTGGACCGCCAACGGCTTCATCGCCGGCGTCGTTGCTTCGGCTCTGGCGGGTTACATCGGCCTGGCCGTCTCGGTGCGGGCCGAGGCGCGGACCGCCGACGCGGCGGGTGCGGGGCTGGGCGCGGCGCTGTCGACCGCCTTCCGGAGCGGCACCGCCATGGGATTGCTGGTGGCCGGCCTCGCGCTCTCGGCAGTGGCAGGCTACTATGCCCTCGCCTCGTCGGCGGGCACGCCGGACGACGTGCACGGTGGCCTGCTGGGACTGGCGCTGGGCGGCTCATTGATGAGCGTTTTCGCCCGGACCGTCGGCGGAGTGTGGGCGAAAACCGCCGGCGGTCCGCCGCTACAGGAGATGAGCGAGGTCGCGGCCGTGGGGAACCATGTCGGCCATGCGGCCGGGACCGCGGCGGATGTGTTCGAGACCCTCACGCTGGCGCTGGTGGCCGCGATGCTGCTGGCCAGAAGCGTGTTCGGTGCGGACAGCCCCTGGGTGGAGTTCCCTCTGCTGGTTGCCGGCTTCGTCGTGGCGGCTTCCCTGGCGGGCGCCTGCTTCGTGCGTCTGGGCAAGAGCCGCTATCTCGTGGGTGCGCTGTACCGGAGTGTGATCGTCACCATGATCCTGGCCGGCGTGGGCCTCTATTACGCGTCCGAATGGTTCCTGGGCTTGCCCGCCGTGCAGCCCGCCTTCAGCCTGCTGAACCTGTTTTCCGCGGCCTGTATCGGTCTGGTGCTGGCCGGACTGAACATCGCCGCGACGGAATATCACACCTCGAAAAGTTTCGGTTTCGCCAAGCGCATCGCGGCGGCCTCGCGCGGTGGCCCGGCGACCAATGTCGTCGCCGGTCTGGCTGCGGGCCTGAAGTCTACCGGTTGGTCCGTCGCTCTTTTGTGCGCGGCTTTCATTGGTCCCTATCATCTCGGCGGGGGCTTCTCGGGCCATGAGGGGACGGGCCTGTTCGCGGTGGGACTCGCCGCTGTCGCGATGGCTTCGCTCGGCGGCGTCATGGTCGCCATCGACGGTTACGGCATCGCCGCAGAAGCCGCGCATGGGATTGCCGAGACCGCCGGTCTGCCGGACGAGGTGCGCCAGGCCACCGCCTCGCTGGATGCGGCCGGCAGGGCGACGCGTCCGGTGGTGCAGGGATATGTGGTGGGCGCCGGTGGTCTGGCCATGCTGGCCCTGTTTGCCGAATATTCGAAATGCTTCGCCGTTCCCCTGGCACTGAATCTGTCCGATCCGGTCGTGCTGACCGGTCTGTTCGCCGGCGCTCTGATGCCGTATCTGCTGGGTTCGGTGTCCCTCGGCGCGGTCGGGAACGCTCCGGCCGGAGCGGGCGGGCAGGCCAATGGCGGTCTGCGTGCTGCTTTGAAGCGGGCGTCGATCCTGGTGCTGGTGCCGCTGGCGGTTCCGCTCCTGGTCGGCCTCGGCGGCGGTCGGGAGGCTCTGGGCGGGATGCTGGTCGGCGCCATCGTCACCGGCCTGTTCCAGGCATTCGCCATGAGCAGCGGCGGAGGCGCCTGGGACAGTGCGCGGCGGTACATCGAGGATGGCATGTACGGGGGGGCTGATTCGGAGGCCCACCGGGCAGCCTTGACCGGCGACCAGGTGGGAACCGCCTGTCAGGCAGTGGCGGGACCTGCGCTCAATCCGCTGATCAAGCTGATGGGCCTCGTAGCCGTGCTGATTGCTCCACTGTTGGCCTGAACGGTTCCGGCGTCCATCGAGGGAGATGCGCATGCTTTCTACACGTAGCGTTTTCCAGGAGATACGGCGCGATCCCCGGGCGTTCCAACTCCTCTTGAGCATCGCCGCGAAAGGCGAGACCCAGGGCGGTTGGGAGAACGAGCGGATCGCAGCGCTGACGCCCGACCCCGTGCTGGCGCGCAAGGTCCGCCGGCACGGCGCCGACGAAACCAAGCATGGCCTGATGTTCGCGAAGCTGCTGCGCAAGGCCGGCCTGGACGAAGTGCCGGTGCCGGCGGATGCCGATTACTGCATGCTGCTGGAGCGCCGCGGCATCGGCCTGCCGCATGGCCGGCTCGGCCGTGACGAGCCGCTCGGGCTGGAGGAAATCCTGCAGTACCTGGTGCACAGCAAGGTGACCGAGGAACGCGCGTTCGACGAGGTCAACCGTCTGCTCCGGGTATTCGGCGGCGACGCGGAACTGGCGCCGAGCTTGCGGGTCATCGCAGAGGATGAAACCAATCATCTCGCCTACGCCCACGAAGAGCTGCTCCGGCTCAGCGGTCAGGGCCACGGAGACCGCATCGCGCGAATGCTCAAATCCTATGCGCTGGCCGAGATCCGTGTCTACCGTGACGTCGGACTGGCATTCGTCCGGCACATGGCGGCGCTCCTGGGTTGGAGCGGTCCCAAGCAATGGCTGCTGAAGCTGGGCGTCTCGGCAGCCTACATCCTGGAACGGACGCTCGTCTGGCGACGTCTCGCAGCGCTGCGGCCACCTCTGCGCAGCAACGCCATGGGGAGCTGAGACCATGGCGACAGGGAAACCGAAGGCGGGTTCGGCGGAGCACCGGGAATTGTTCTGTCGGAGCTTCATCGACAGCCATCTGCAGTTCGAGCCGGAACGGCTGGCGTGGCCCGAACTGGACCCGGACATGCTGCAGCGGCTCAGGGAGGTGCCGTTCTGGCAGGAGGTCCTGTACACCGAGATGCGGGCGATCCGGATCATCGAGGCATTCGCGCCGACCATTCCGGACCCTTTGGTACGCGAGGCCATGGAATTGATGGCCGAGGAGGAAAGGCGCCACGAGCGTCTGGTCCGCCACCTGATCGCCCGCTACGGGATCGTGATCGAAGCCAGGGATATCCCGCCTTTGCCGTCGGACATCGAACGGACGTTCATCGATTTCGGCTACGGCGAATGCGTGGATTCGTTCCTGGGGTTCGGCTTCTTCCGTCTCGCGCGGGAGAGTGGATTCCTGCCGCCAGAGATGTTCGACGTCCTGGAGATCCTCATGGGGGAGGAGGTTCGCCATGTGCTGTTCTTCGTCAATTGGATGGCCTGGCATCAGGCACGCCGGGGACGGGGCGCGGCGGCTTGGCGCGGGCCGGCCTCGGCATGGTATTACGCCCGCGCGGTCGCGGCGCTGGTGGGCGTCGCCCTGCGGAACGCCCGCCACCAGGGCAACGGTCGGGAGTTTTCTGCTACCCAGGCGGCCGGTCTGATGCCGGGCTTCACGGTGGGAGGGCTGCTCGAGGCGTGTCTGGAGGAAAACCGGCGGCGGCTGGATGGCTACGGTCGGGATCTGTTGCGCCCGCTTTTTTTACCGGCCCTGGCGCGCTTCGCACTAAGGTTGACCGGCAGGCGGATACGTGGGGACATGAGGGACGAAGGAAGTCTGATGCGGCGGGTATGGACCGCACTACGCGGTTAGTCCGCGGCTCCGCCCGGCGCGGCTTGTCGAGGTTTGCGGCGACCGCGATGATCGCCGCGGTTACTCTGGCCCTCGGTCTTAGTGCCTGGCATGAGCATGCAGAGCGCGCCGGTGCCCTGGTGTCCGGCACGCTACTGCGGGAGCCGCGCCCCGTCGCCGATTTCGTATTGACCGGTGACGACGGCAGACCGTTCACGCGAACCGATCTGGCCGGGCGCTGGACCGTCGTCTTCGTCGGCTACACCCACTGCGCCGACGTCTGTCCCACCACGCTGTCCCTCCTCAAGGCGGCCAAGTCCAGACTCGGCGGAGAGGGGGAGCGGCTGACGGTGCTGTTCGTGTCGGTCGATCCGGAGCGTGACACACCGGATTCTTTGCGACGCTACGTGCGTTATTTCGACCAAGGTTTCCGGGCGGCCACTGGTACGGTGGAGACACTCACGGCGCTGGGGCGCCAGCTCGGCTTCGTGTTTTTCCGGAATGCCGCCGCGGACGGCGAGGCCTATGGCATTGATCATTCCGCCGAGCTGATGTTGCTCGATCCGAAGGTCCGTCTGGTTGGCTATCTGATCCCGCCTTTCCGGATCGAAGCCCTGGCCGCAGATTTCGAGACGATACTCGGGAAACGGGTTGCTCCATGACGAAGGTGCATGTTTTCTGCGCAGTCTTGGCATGGTTCACTCTGCCGGTCCATGCCTGCGAAGGGCTGGAGGTGTCAGGGGCCAGAGTGATGGAATCCCCGCCCGGTGCCAGCGTCCTGGCCGGATTCGCGACGCTGCGCAACGGGGGCGACGTGCCGCTCATCATCCGCCGTGCCGACAGCCCGGATTTTTCGGCCGTGGAATTCCATTCATTGGTGCAGCGGGACGGTCTCGTCCGGATGACCGTCGATGATTCGCTGACCGTGCCGCCGCACGGTCTGCTCGTCATCAAGTCGGGCGAGCGCCACCTCATGCTGCTGAAACCGGCCAGGAATTTTCACGAGGGCGACTGGATCACCGTCCGCCTGTTCTGTTCGAGCGGGATGCTGGAAGTGAAGATGCCGGTCGAGAAGGGCGGCTGAAGGTCGCTCCCGGCGAACGGAGACCTCGAAGGTGGTTTGTGTCAGCGGATCTGTGTTCCCAGAAAGGCCAGCCGGACGCGGCCCGAAACCGGCGGCACTCGACTTCGGGTCACGAATCGCCAGAGCGGTTCATGCGGGACGGGCCCGCAGTCTGGAACCGGAGAAAACGGGCAGCATGAGCTCCGCCGCCTGGAAGACGAAAGACCGGGGGCAGGTCGAGCGGCTAGGTTCGGCGCTGCGCCGCTGCGCGTTTGCGGAAGAATTGGATGCGCTCGTCGAAGCCGTCCAGCCAGGCCAACTGCGCTTCGAGCTGCCGGATCCGGGAGCCAGTCCGGTCCGAAGCCCGGGAGCGTTCCGCGGCGCCCCGAGTCAATGCCTGATCCAGGCCATCCGCCACGCCTTCCAGGCGCTGGCGTAGGCGGGCCGAAAGTTCCTCCCTCATTTCTTCCAGGCGTCGCCGAACGTCGCTGCGGATGCGTCCGGTCAGCATTTCCACCGTTTCGGTCAACTGGCGCCTGCGCCTCCGGACGATGCCGTATCGAGCCCAGCGCTCGGCCAGGGATTTGAGTTTTCGGAAGCGCGGCGCGACCAAGTCCGGCGCGCGTTTGAGGGCCTGTTCGGTGATGAGATCCAGCCCCATGGGCTCGCCTGCGGGACGGATTCCCGAGCGCCTTCGTTCCGGCCAGCGTGTTTCTGGGGCCGCGGCTGGCGCGGCGATCTGGAAGAGGTCGCCGGCAAAGCGCTGGAGCTCGGCGACCGTTTCATCGATTTCGCGGTCGAAGGTTTCGGCGATTTGCGCGACCGCCGCCTCGCCTTGGTCTTCCAACGCCTCCCGCCAGTCGGCGAAAGCCTCCGCGACCTCTTGCCGGAGGAAATTCTCCAGGCTCTCGTCGAAGTCCTTCGGGGGCCGATGGTCCTGGCCGAGGACCAGAGCGTCGAACCGCCTGCCCAGGCGTGAACGCACGTCTTCCAGCCGGCGTTCGGGATCGCCTGCGAAAATTCCGTCGGCCAGCAGACGGAATTCCTGCCGCAGACGTCCGTCGAGCCGCCGAAGTTCACGTTCCGCCTGAGCCCGGCGGTCCGCGAAACGGGCGATCTTTTCGTCCAGTTCCGTCATCGGCAGGGTCAGAGAGTTCCGCTCCAGCCCGGTTTCCAGGCGCAACCGGCCGGTCAGACGCGCGAGGCCGGAAGCCGCGGCATCGAGCAGCAGGGCGCCTTTTTCCTCCAGCAGAAAGCGCTCGAGAGCCGCGGTGAAGACCGGGAGGCGACTCGCCTCCAGTCGCGCCGGATCGTTGCCGGCTTTTCCCATCAGGGCCTCCCGAGCGGAAATGGGGAAGAGGCGGACCTCCGTACCCACCGCCTCGGTCAGTACACGGCGAGAGAAGTGCTCGATCGCGGCGGTGTCGGCTTCCTGCAGGATGTCGATCTTGTTCAACAGGAAAAAGATACGGCCGGCGTACTTCCGGACCTCATGGAGGAATTCCAGTTCGGCCTCACTCACCGCCTGGTCGGCGGAGAGGACGAACAGGGCGGCATCGCACTGCGGCAGCCGCGCCCAGGCGGTGTCGGTGTTGTGGCGGAACACCGAGCCGACGCCGGGTGTGTCCACGATGCGCACGCCATTCCCCAGGAGCGGCGAGGACGTCCGGATCAGCACTTCCCGCACGCCCTTCGCGTTGCCCGGGTTGCCCGGCTCGGTGATGTAATCCGCGAGCATATCCGGGCGGATGTCGAAGGGGCTGCCTTCCAGCGGCTGGACGGTGATCCGGGGGGGATCGCCGTAGGCGAGCACGGTCACCACCGAGGTCAGCGGCACCGCCGCCGTGGGCAGCAGGTTCTCACCCAGCAGCGCGTTGATCAGGCTGGTCTTGCCCCGTTTGAACTGGCCGACCGTCAGGACGTCGAAATGGCCGGCCTGCAGCTTGTCACGCAGGGCGAGGGCGGGGCGCAGAGCGGCGGGAAGGTGCTCCGCCAGCTCGTCGATCAGGCTCATGAGTTCGGATTTGAGATCCGCATAGCCGGTCGCTGGCGCCTCACCGGCGATGCCGGAACGGGGGATCGCGTTCATTCCGCAGTGGTCGGATCAATGACGGTGCGGATTTCGTTGATCGCATCGGCGGGAAAACCGCCTTCCAGTGCGTGCTGTACCAGCGTGGCGGCGTCGGGGGCAATGTAGATGCAATACACCTTGTCGTCGGTGACATAGCTCTCGATCCACTGAACCTGCGGTCCCATGGCGTTGAGGATCGAACAGGATTTACGGGAGATCTGCTGCAGTTCGTCGCGCGACAGGTTTCCGGCGCCACGAATCGTACGCTCTATGACATATTTGGGCATGGTTATCAGTCTTACGGTTCTGGTATGGAAAAATCGGCTTGTATTGTGCTTGTCTGAAGATAAGCGCTTTCCGCGCAGCCCGATTTTTTCATGGATCACGATTCCATTGAATGCGGCGAAATGTCTCAGGGTCCGGTCATGAATGAAGAGTTATGGCGGCCCGGTACGTTACCGTTATGTCCGATGGCTGTATCAAACAAAGACACGTGTAGCGATATCGTACACATCGTCCATACCCGTCGGGAGCATTCGGATAATCGTGTCAGTGTTCCAAAACATTGATATATCGGTATACGTAACCGAAGAATAAAGTTGGCACGATCCCTGTAACTAGGTTGTCACGACCTCGTCGGAGGTTGTATGTCCGGTGTTCCGTGACGTCATCGGGCATTCATCATTCATAGAATGTGTTACGGAGGAAACAAGTAATGGCACTTAGCACCGCAACCAAGGCCGCGACGGACGCGCTGGCTGCCAATCGGGCACCCACCAGCGTGAATGCACAGGAAGTGCACCGTTGGCTCCAGAGCTTCAACTGGGATTTCAAGAACAACCGGACCAAGTACGCCACCAAGTACAAGATGGCGAACGAGACCAAGGAACAGTTCAAGCTGATCGCCAAGGAATATGCGCGCATGGAGGCAGTCAAGGACGAAAGGCAGTTCGGTAGCCTGCAGGATGCGCTGACCCGCCTCAACGCCGGTGTTCGCGTTCATCCGAAATGGAACGAGACCATGAAAGTGGTTTCGAACTTCCTGGAAGTGGGCGAATACAACGCCATCGCCGCTACCGGGATGCTGTGGGATTCCGCCCAGGCGGCGGAACAGAAGAACGGCTATCTGGCCCAGGTGTTGGATGAAATCCGCCACACCCACCAGTGTGCCTACGTCAATTACTACTTCGCGAAGAACGGCCAGGACCCGGCCGGTCACAACGATGCTCGCCGCACCCGTACCATCGGTCCGCTGTGGAAGGGCATGAAGCGCGTGTTTTCCGACGGCTTCATTTCCGGCGACGCCGTGGAATGCTCCCTCAACCTGCAACTGGTGGGTGAGGCCTGCTTCACCAATCCGCTGATCGTCGCAGTGACCGAATGGGCTGCCGCCAACGGCGATGAAATCACCCCGACGGTGTTCCTGTCGATCGAGACCGACGAACTGCGCCACATGGCCAACGGTTACCAGACCGTCGTTTCCATCGCCAACGATCCGGCTTCCGCCAAGTATCTCAACACGGACCTGAACAACGCCTTCTGGACCCAGCAGAAGTACTTCACGCCGGTGTTGGGCATGCTGTTCGAGTATGGCTCCAAGTTCAAGGTCGAGCCGTGGGTCAAGACGTGGAACCGCTGGGTGTACGAGGACTGGGGCGGCATCTGGATCGGCCGTCTGGGCAAGTACGGGGTGGAGTCGCCGCGCAGCCTCAAGGACGCCAAGCAGGACGCTTACTGGGCTCACCACGACCTGTATCTGCTGGCTTATGCGCTGTGGCCGACCGGCTTCTTCCGTCTGGCGCTGCCGGATCAGGAAGAAATGGAGTGGTTCGAGGCCAACTACCCCGGCTGGTACGACCACTACGGCAAGATCTACGAGGAATGGCGCGCCCGCGGTTGCGAGGATCCGTCCTCGGGCTTCATCCCGCTGATGTGGTTCATCGAAAACAACCATCCCATCTACATCGATCGCGTGTCGCAAGTGCCGTTCTGCCCGAGCCTGGCCAAGGGCGCCAGCACCCTGCGCGTGCACGAGTACAACGGCCAGATGCACACCTTCAGCGACCAGTGGGGCGAGCGCATGTGGCTGGCCGAGCCGGAGCGCTACGAGTGCCAGAACATCTTCGAACAGTACGAAGGACGCGAACTGTCGGAAGTGATCGCCGAACTGCACGGGCTGCGCAGTGATGGCAAGACCCTGATCGCCCAGCCGCATGTCCGTGGCGACAAGCTGTGGACGTTGGACGATATCAAACGCCTGAACTGCGTCTTCAAGAATCCGGTGAAGGCATTCAATTGAAACGGGTGTCGGGCTCCGTCACAGGGCGGGGCCCGACACACGATCGTTCGATCAACCTCAAACCAAAAAGGAATATCGATATGAGCATGTTAGGAGAAAGACGCCGCGGTCTGACCGATCCGGAAATGGCGGCCGTCATTTTGAAGGCGCTTCCTGAAGCTCCGCTGGACGGCAACAACAAGATGGGTTATTTCGTCACCCCCCGCTGGAAACGCTTGACGGAATATGAAGCCCTGACCGTTTATGCGCAGCCCAACGCCGACTGGATCGCCGGCGGACTGGACTGGGGCGACTGGACCCAGAAATTCCACGGCGGCCGCCCTTCCTGGGGCAACGAGACCACGGAGCTGCGCACCGTCGACTGGTTCAAGCACCGTGACCCGCTCCGCCGTTGGCATGCGCCGTACGTCAAGGACAAGGCCGAGGAATGGCGCTACACCGACCGCTTCCTGCAGGGTTACTCCGCCGACGGTCAGATCCGGGCGATGAACCCGACTTGGCGGGACGAGTTCATCAACCGGTATTGGGGCGCCTTCCTGTTCAACGAATACGGATTGTTCAACGCTCATTCGCAGGGCGCCCGGGAGGCGCTGTCGGACGTAACCCGCGTCAGCCTGGCTTTCTGGGGCTTCGACAAGATCGACATCGCCCAGATGATCCAACTCGAACGGGGTTTCCTCGCCAAGATCGTACCCGGTTTCGACGAGTCCACAGCGGTGCCGAAGGCCGAATGGACGAACGGGGAGGTCTACAAGAGCGCCCGTCTGGCCGTGGAAGGGCTGTGGCAGGAGGTGTTCGACTGGAACGAGAGCGCTTTCTCGGTGCACGCCGTCTATGACGCGCTGTTCGGGCAGTTCGTCCGCCGCGAGTTCTTTCAGCGGCTGGCTCCCCGCTTCGGCGACAATCTGACGCCATTCTTCATCAACCAGGCCCAGACATACTTCCAGATCGCCAAGCAGGGCGTACAGGATCTGTATTACAACTGCCTGGGTGACGATCCGGAGTTCAGCGATTACAACCGCACCGTGATGCGCAACTGGACCGGCAAGTGGCTGGAGCCCACGATCGCCGCTCTGCGCGACTTCATGGGGCTGTTTGCGAAGCTGCCGGCGGGCACCACCGACAAGGAAGAAATCACCGCGTCCCTGTACCGGGTGGTCGACGACTGGATCGAGGACTACGCCAGCAGGATCGACTTCAAGGCGGACCGCGATCAGATCGTCAAAGCGGTTCTGGCAGGATTGAAATAATAGAGGAACTATTACGATGAGCGTAAACAGCAACGCATACGACGCCGGCATCATGGGCCTGAAAGGCAAGGACTTCGCCGATCAGTTCTTTGCCGATGAAAACCAAGTGGTCCATGAAAGCGACACGGTCGTTCTGGTCCTCAAGAAGTCGGACGAGATCAATACCTTCATCGAGGAGATCCTTCTGACGGACTACAAGAAGAACGTCAATCCGACGGTAAACGTGGAAGACCGCGCGGGTTACTGGTGGATCAAAGCCAACGGCAAGATCGAGGTCGATTGCGACGAGATTTCCGAGCTGTTGGGGCGGCAATTCAACGTCTACGACTTCCTCGTCGACGTTTCCTCCACCATCGGCCGGGCCTATACCCTGGGCAACAAGTTCACCATTACCAGTGAGCTGATGGGCCTGGACCGCAAGCTCGAAGACTATCACGCTTAAGGAGAATGACATGGCGAAACTGGGTATACACAGCAACGACACCCGCGACGCCTGGGTGAACAAGATCGCGCAGCTCAACACCCTGGAAAAAGCGGCCGAGATGCTGAAGCAGTTCCGGATGGACCACACCACGCCGTTCCGCAACAGCTACGAACTGGACAACGACTACCTCTGGATCGAGGCCAAGCTCGAAGAGAAGGTCGCCGTCCTCAAGGCACGCGCCTTCAACGAGGTGGACTTCCGTCATAAGACCGCTTTCGGCGAGGATGCCAAGTCCGTTCTGGACGGCACCATCGCGAAGATGAACGCGGCCAAGGACAAGTGGGAGGCGGAGAAGATCCATATCGGTTTCCGCCAGGCCTACAAGCCGCCGATCATGCCGGTGAACTATTTCCTGGACGGCGAGCGTCAGTTGGGGACCCGGCTGATGGAACTGCGCAACCTCAACTACTACGACACGCCGCTGGAAGAACTGCGCAAACAGCGCGGTGTGCGGGTGGTGCATCTGCAGGCGCCGCACTGAAGGGAGGAAGTCTCGCCCTGGACGCGACGGCATGGCCGTGAAGTCCAGGGGGCAGGGATGCCGTTCCGGGCCGGCAGGCCGGCCCGGAATCTCTGGTTTTCAGGGGGCGTGCCGGTCCAAGGCTCCCCCCTCCATCTTTCGTAAGGAAATCACCATGGTCGAATCGGCATTTCAGCCATTTTCGGGCGACGCAGACGAATGGTTCGAGGAACCACGGCCCCAGGCCGGTTTCTTCCCTTCCGCGGACTGGCATCTGCTCAAACGGGACGAGACCTACGCAGCCTATGCCAAGGATCTCGATTTCATGTGGCGGTGGGTCATCGTCCGGGAAGAAAGGATCGTCCAGGAGGGTTGCTCGATCAGCCTGGAGTCGTCGATCCGCGCCGTGACGCACGTACTGAATTATTTTGGTATGACCGAACAACGCGCCCCGGCAGAGGACCGGACCGGCGGAGTTCAACATTGAACAGGTAAGTTTATGCAGCGAGTTCACACTATCACGGCGGTGACGGAGGATGGCGAATCGCTCCGCTTCGAATGCCGTTCGGACGAGGACGTCATCACCGCCGCCCTGCGCCAGAACATCTTTCTGATGTCGTCCTGCCGGGAGGGCGGCTGTGCGACCTGCAAGGCCTTGTGCAGCGAAGGGGACTACGACCTCAAGGGCTGCAGCGTTCAGGCGCTGCCGCCGGAAGAGGAGGAGGAAGGGTTGGTGCTGTTGTGCCGGACCTACCCGAAGACCGACCTGGAAATCGAACTGCCCTATACCCATTGCCGCATCAGTTTTGGTGAGGTCGGCAGTTTCGAGGCGGAGGTCGTCGGCCTCAACTGGGTTTCGAGCAACACCGTCCAGTTTCTTTTGCAGAAGCGGCCCGACGAGTGCGGCAACCGGGGCGTGAAATTCGAACCCGGTCAGTTCATGGACCTGACCATCCCCGGCACCGATGTCTCCCGCTCCTACTCGCCGGCGAACCTTCCGAATCCCGAAGGCCGCCTGGAGTTCCTGATCCGCGTGTTACCGGAGGGACGGTTTTCGGACTACCTGCGCAATGACGCGCGTGTCGGCCAGGTCCTCTCGGTCAAAGGGCCGTTGGGCGTGTTCGGCCTCAAGGAGCGGGGCATGGCGCCGCGCTATTTCGTGGCCGGCGGCACCGGGTTGGCGCCGGTGGTCTCGATGGTGCGGCAGATGCAGGAGTGGACCGCGCCGAACGAGACCCGCATCTATTTCGGTGTGAACACCGAGCCAGAATTGTTCTACATCGACGAGCTCAAATCCCTGGAACGATCGATGCGCAATCTTACCGTGAAGGCCTGTGTCTGGCACCCGAGCGGGGACTGGGAAGGCGAGCAGGGTTCGCCCATCGATGCGTTGCGGGAAGATCTGGAGTCCTCCGACGCCAACCCGGACATTTATTTGTGCGGTCCGCCGGGCATGATCGATGCCGCCTGCGAGCTGGTACGCAGCCGCGGTATCCCCGGCGAACAGGTCTTCTTCGAAAAATTCCTGCCGTCCGGGGCGGCCTGAACCGGGGAAGTACCGTGACCACCGAGCAGTTCCCGCCCCAATTCCTGCGTGAAATGATCGAGCAGCTGGACGCCAGCATCCAGGAGCTCGCACGCAAGGAAAAGGGACTTGCGGCATCCCTGGGCACGGGCCGGGTCGCCGAGCTCAAGGAATACTGGGACCACGTTCTCACTCCCGAGGAGGAATGGGAGCTCAAGCGGACCATGGACTTCCGCGACCGGGAACTGGTGTGGATCTGGTCCCGTCTCAGGCGGGCCCGAACCTCCCGCGCCAATGCCGGCGAGGCCTATATGCGCCACCTGTCGCCGGCGGCGCGAAAAAGCGAACAATCCTGAAACGGAGTCGAACCAACATGGCAAAGGAAGTGGTTTACAGGGGGAGTGCGCGGCAGCGCATGATGCAGGGCATCGAGATACTCGCGCGGGCGGCGATACCGACGCTGGGAGCCACCGGCCCCAGCGTCATGATCCAGCACCGTGCCGATGGCCTACCCCCCATTTCGACGCGGGACGGCGTCACGGTGGCAAACTCCATCGTACTCAAGGACCGTGTCGCGAATCTCGGTGCCCGGCTGCTGCGTGACGTCGCCGGCACCATGTCCCGCGAAGCAGGGGATGGCACCACCACCGCCATCGTGCTGGCCCGCCATATCGCCCGGGAGATGTTCAAGAGCCTCGCGGTCGGGGCCGATCCCATCGCTCTCAAGCGTGGTATCGACCGTGCCGTCGCCCGCGTGAGCGAGGACATCGGGGCTCGGGCCTGGCGCGGCGACAAGGAATCGGTCATCCTGGGGGTGGCCGCGGTGGCGACCAAGGGCGAGCCGGGCGTGGGCCGGCTGCTGCTGGAGGCGCTGGACGCGGTCGGCGTCCATGGCGCCGTGTCGATCGAACTGGGGCAGCGGCGCGAGGACCTGCTCGATGTGGTCGACGGGTATCGTTGGGAAAAAGGTTATCTGTCGCCCTATTTTGTGACCGACCGGGCTCGCGAGCTGGCCGAACTCGAAGACGTCTACCTCTTGATGACCGATCGGGAGGTGGTCGATTTCATCGATTTGGTACCCCTGCTGGAGGCGGTGACCGAGGCCGGTGGCAGCCTCCTGATCGCCGCCGACCGTGTCCACGAGAAGGCACTGGCCGGCCTTTTGCTCAATCACGTTCGCGGCGTCTTCAAGGCCGTCGCGGTCACCGCGCCCGGATTCGGCGACAAGCGGCCGAACCGCCTTTTGGATCTGGCGGCGTTGACCGGTGGGCGGGCGGTCCTGGAAGCGCAGGGCGACCGATTGGACCGGGTCACGCTGGCCGACCTGGGGCGGGTGCGGCGGGCGGTCGTCAGCGCCGACGATACTGCGCTGCTCGGCATACCGGGCACCGAAGCCTCCCGGGCCCGCTTGGAGGGTTTGCGCCTGGAAGCGGAGCAGTACCGGGCGCTCAAGCCTGGTCAGGGATCGGCGACGGGGCGCTTGCACGAGCTCGAGGAAATCGAGGCCCGGATCATCGGTCTGAGCGGCAAGTCCGCGGTCTACCGCGTGGGCGGCGTGACCGACGTGGAGATGAAGGAGCGGATGGTACGGATCGAAAATGCCTACCGCTCGGTGGTGTCTGCACTGGAGGAGGGGGTGTTGCCCGGCGGCGGTGTCGGGTTTCTGGGCAGCATGCCCGTTTTGGCCGAGCTGGAAGCGCGCGATGCCGACGAAGCACGCGGCATCGGCATCGTCCGTTCCGCACTGACGGAGCCCCTCCGGATCATCGGAGAAAATTCGGGACTGTCAGGAGAGGCCGTCGTCGCCAAGGTCATGGATCACGCCAATCCCTCGTGGGGTTACGATCAGGAAAGCGGAAGTTTCTGCGACCTCCACGCCAGAGGCATTTGGGATGCCGCCAAGGTGCTCAGGCTGGCCCTGGAAAAAGCCGCGTCGGTGGCCGGCACGTTTCTCACCACCGAAGCCGTGGTACTGGAGATTCCTGACACTGACGCTTTCGCCGGTTTCAGTGCGGAGTGGGCCGCCGCGACCCGGGAGGATCCGCGGGTCTGAGCGGGGGAGGACGCCCTCGAATCCTGGGATAGTCAGAGACCGGCATAGCGTACGCCGTTACGCCCGTTCTGCTTGACCTGGTAAAGGGCGTTGTCCGCCTTCAGCAGCAGGTCCTTCAGGCTGGGGGCGGACGTGGAGTCCGCCACGCCGATGCTGGCCGTCAGCGGGCGGGACAGCTTGAGTTTCGCCGGCTGCTGCTGCTCGACCGCGCTGCGGACGCGCTCGGCGGTCTGGATGGCGGCTGGCCCTGCCGTGTCCGGGATGATGATCAGAAATTCTTCGCCTCCCATCCGGCAAACGACGTCGCTGGTGCGCACGGTTTCGCGCATGACGCGCGCGGCATGGACGAGCGCCTGGTCTCCGGCGTCATGGCCGAGGGAGTCGTTGACGGATTTGAACCAGTCGAGGTCGAGCATCATGATGCTCAGCGGGCGGCCGAACGTCCGCGCCTGCGCCCATTCCCGTTCCAGCCTGTCCATCGCGTAGCGGCGGTTGGGCAGGCCGGTGAGCTGGTCTGTATGGGCCATCAGTTCCAGGCGGCGGTTCGCAGCGGCCAGTTCCGACGAGTAGCGTTCGATTTCCTTGCGTTCCCGCGCGAGCTTCTTGTGTAGGGTGATGATGCGTTGACCGGCCCGTATGCGCGCCTTGAGGACCCTGACACTGGGAGGCTTGATGACATAATCGTCGATGCCGGCGCCGAAGGCTTCGACCAACGCATCCTCACTCTCGCTTGCCGTGAGCATCACGATGTAAACATTGCCGCCGAGCGCCGATTCACGCAATGCTCTGCACAGTTCCAGCCCGTTCATGGGTTTCATGTGCCAGTCCGTGATCACCATTTCCGGTTGGTGCTCGAGCGCGTATGCGAGCGCGGTTTCGCCATCCCGCCGTGAGGCGACGTGGTGCCCGTCTGCTTCGAGTTGCCGGGAGAGGCGGGCGAGCATGATGGGATCATCGTCCGCGAGCAGCACGTGCAGTTTTTCGTCCGTCTGTGGCGGCGGACGGGAAGGCTCCGCCCCTCCGGTCGGGGCGTCCCCGGGGAGGCCGATCGTCCGGGTCCAGTCGAGCCAATCCGCCGGCGGGTCTGCGAGCAAACGAGCCAGGTCTTCGTCGCCGAGTCCGCATCGTCGTGCTTCCGCCCGCAGCAATGGGGACAACGCCGCGCGCCGCGGTTCTTCGGCAAGACGGTGATCCGCGATGTGTTGCGCCAGGGCCAGCTGTCGCGCGAAGCGGCCGGTGCGGCCTTCGTCCCGGATTTCGTCCTGTTGGCTCAATTGGAGCGCGTCGATGAAAACCTGCGGAAACCCCCAGTCCGTCAGCAGCATCCGGGTCAGCTCGTCGTGATCGGTGGCAAAGCGTTCCCGTTCAAGGGCGATCAAGGCTTCGCCGTCCGCTTTCCGGAGACACTCGCTGTATTCCTCCGGCCAGGCGGTGGCCAGCGCGAGACGGCCGACGTCGGCCAACAGACCCAGTGTGAAAGCCTCCTTGGGGGCTACGGTGGATGCCTGGGCCGTGATCGATTGGAGTGCAACGGCGCGGGCTAGGGACTTTTGCCAGTAGGCTGCGTAATCGAACGCCTCGCATCTGCCTTCACGATGGGCATCGATGAGCGAGAGGCTCAGGGCGAACTGTCGGACGGCCGGGAGGCCGACGAGGTCGATGGCGTCGATGACGCTGGCGACGGGCCGGCGCGTGCCCTGGGCAGGAGCATTGGCGAAGCGCAATATCCGCCCAGTGAGCGCAGGATCGGTCTGGATCAACTGAGCCAAGGCTTCGGCAGTGACGTCCTCGCTCTGGGCCAGGTTCAGGATCGCCGCGGCCGTGCGGGAGGCGGTGGGCAGCGAGTCGCACAGCATTGGCTTATGCATGTTCCACCTGTCCGGGACCGAACGCGACGAAGCGTGCCGGTCGGGTGTCCCTGCGGACGGAGATTTCATGGCACAGCATCGTTCGTGCCCTTTGCCGGATCTCCCGCGGGAGAGCCGCCGTGCAGGTCCTCCAGCAACCGTGCGGCGGCAATCTCCAGTGCGCCGATCGATGCGGCGTCCGGCATCGATCCCGCCTTGCGGGCTTGGTCTTCCAGCCGCGCGGCCAGGTCCCGGACAGAACCGGCGCAGAAATGCCCCGCCATGCCTTTGATGGCGTGCGCCGCATCGGCCAGCGCGGCGATGTCGTTGGCCGCGCCCGCTTCCTGGAGGGCGGCGAGATGTCTGGGAAGCTCCTCGATGCAGAGAGCGATCATTTCTGCCAGGAGTGCCTCGTCGTGGTCCAGGCGCGCCAGCGTTTCCTCCCTGTTCCAGGAAAGGCCGGTGGGCCGATCTCCGCCATCGTCGTTCACGGCCTCCTGCCCGGTTTCCGCGGATGCCGGGGCGGCGGGATTGCCCAGCCAGCGCTCGAGCGCTTCGGCGAGACGGTCCCTGGAAATGGGCTTGCTGAGATAGTCGTCCATGCCGGCGGCCAGGCATTTTTCCCGTTCGCCGGTCGCGGCATGGGCGGTGAGCGCGACGACGGGGGTGCGTCTCCCTCCCGCGGACATCTCTCTGGCCCGCAGTTCGCCGGTGGCTTCGTAGCCTCCCAGCACCGGCATCTGGCAGTCCATCAGGACCAGGTCGTAAGAGGAACGGGCCAACAGTTCCAGCGCGGCTTGACCATTGTCGGCGACGTCGGGAACGATACCGAACTTGCCGAGCATGGCGACGATCACCTTCTGGTTGACCCGGTTGTCTTCAACGACCAACACTCTGCGGCCTTCATAAGCCGGCAGGACGGTTTCCGTCTTGGCGGCTGGCCGGCGCTGTACCGTGGCCTTGGCAGCGAGGACTTCCGCGATGGCGTTGAACAGCAGGGATTGCCGCACCGGTTTCAGCAGGCTGCGTGCGATCCCCAGCGCACGAAGCTCGGCTTCGCCGGTCAAGCCTCCGGAGGACAGCAGCAGACGCGGGGTATCCTTGAGCCCCGGTTCTGCATTCATGGCCCGGGCGAGTTCGTGCCCGTCCATGTACGGCATGTGGAGATCGAGCAAGACGATGTCGTAGGGCCTCGATTCGTTCACGGCGGTCCGCAGTCGGTTCAGAGCGGTGTCGCCCCGCTCCGCTTCGTCTACTTCCAGGCCCCAGTGGGTCAGATAATGGCTCAGGATGACACGGTTGGTGGCGTTGTCGTCCACCACCAGCACCCGCCGGTGGGAGAAGTCCGGCAGGGCCGGTGCGGACGCGCCGGGGAGGGGTTCCAGAGGGAGGGTGAACCAGAAGCGGCTGCCCCGGCCGGGGGCGCTTTCCAGGCCGATGGTCCCGCCCATGAGTTCGACCAGGTTTCGGCAGATGGACAGGCCGAGACCGGTGCCGCCGAAGCGGCGGGAGGTGGAGCCATCGGCCTGGGTGAACGGCTGGAATAGCCGCTCCTGGACGTCCGGCGCGATGCCTATGCCGGTGTCCCGGATCTCGAAACTCAGGTCAGTCCGCTTTGCGCCGGCCCCCCCCTGCATCACCTTGACTGAAACCTCACCGCGCTCGGTGAATTTGACCGAGTTGCCGAGCAGGTTGGTGAGTATCTGGCGGATGCGTGTCGGGTCACCGATCCACATCCTGGGCAGGTCCGCGGGTAGGAAGCAGTTCAGCTCCAGACCTTTGTCATGGGCCCGGCCGGCCAGCAGAGCGCAGACCTCTTCCACCAGATCCGGCAGATTGAATTCGGTCCGTTCGATTTCGACCTTGCCCGCTTCGAGCTTGGAGAAGTCGAGAATCGAATTGATGATTTCGAGCAGGGATTCGGCGGAATTCGATGCGGTTTCGACCAGATCCCACTGCTCGCGGGACATGTCGGTGTCTTTCAGTAGCTCCAGCATGCCGAGCACGCCGTTCATCGGCGTGCGGATCTCGTGGCTCATGTTGGCCAGGAATGCACTCTTGGCCTGGGCGGCATCCACCGCGGCATCGTGGGCGGCCTTCAGGGAAGCCTTGGCGCGGTCCTCGAGTATCGCCAGCGCCAGCATTTCGCCGACCTGCCGGAGCATCACCATCCGTGCTTCGCTACGGGTGGGGTTGGGGTCGGTGTAAAGGAACAACACTCCCAGCAAATCGCCGCCGGACGCGATGGGCACGATGTAATGGCCATGGCTTTCCATGTCCTCGAAGCGGTGTTCGTGCCGGTGGTCCTGGAAACAGTCGTCGGAGACCAGGATTTCCCCCGAGACCGCGCTTCGGCCGCACAGACATGCGCCCATGGGGATGGTCTGTTCGCGCCGGACGAATTCGTCACAGAATTTCCCTTCCAGCACGAATAGCTTCAGGCAGTCCCCGTTCTCCGCCTTGAGGAATATTCCGCCCTTCCGTTGCAGGCCGAAGGTACCGAGCCCGAACAGGATGCGGAGCACCTGCCGGCACCGCTCATCCAGCGGGGCGCTTTGCTGCAGGGTTTCGGTGATGCGCAGGCGGGCGGCGGTGTCCTCCTGCTCCATCGCCAGTGCGCGTTCCCGTTCGACCCGGGCGCTCACGTCGTGCTGGATCTGGACGTAGCCCACCAGTCCGTTGCCGTCGGTATGGATCGGCGTGGTGCTGATCTCCGCCCAGTAGTCCTCGGCATCATGGAGGGCGGCTCCCGTCCGGCGCCGGTTCAGGAGTCGTCCGGACCAGGGCTGGCCGGCCTGGAGCGCCTCCTGCATGGCAGCCAGGGTCTCCTGATCGGCGAGCGGGCTGTCCAGGATGCTGGGGCTCTGGCCAAGCAATTCCCCTTCCGCCATTCCGCTGAAGCGGCACAGCGCCGGGTTCGCATAGATGATGCGTCCGGCGCGGTCGGTGAGCAGGATCATCTCGCTGTTGGCGTCCATCGCCTGCTTGAGGCGGGCGAGCTGGGCCTCGGCTTCTTTCTGCGCCGTGATGTCGCGGCGGATGGATATGTACTGCCGCGGCTTGCCAGCATTGTCCATCAGCGGGACGATGGTGCTGTCGACCCAGTAGCGGGTTCCGTCCTTACGGCGGTTGCAGAACTCGCCCTGCCAGATGTTTCCCCGGCTGATGGTGAGCCACATGTCGCGGATGTAGGCCTTGCCGTGGTAACCGGAATTGACGATGCGGTGGTCCTGTCCGACCAGCTCTTCCCGGCCATAGCGTGACACCGCGCAGAAATTGTCGTTGGCGTACAGTATCCGTCCCTGCAGGTCGGTGATACTGACCAGCGCATGCGCATCCAGGGCGTCCAGGAGCTCCTTGTTGCGCTGGCTTTCCCGGGCGATCTGCTGGGCGAGCGGCCGCAGCGCCATGATCCACAGCAAGGGGGCGCTGAAGAGGCCGAGCAGCAGTCCATCCAGCGCACTTTCTTGCCACCGCACCAGCTCCAGCCCGCCGCGGTGGAGCGCTCCCAACAGCGTCATCACGATGACTTCGGCCAGGATGACGATGAGGCAGATGCTGCCCAGGGAGCGCAGGAAGCGCTGCCGCATGGCAGGGGGGGAGGTGAGATCTTCGGACATGGTTTCCTTGAGTTGTTGCAGGGCGTGGCGGCCGCGCGAACGGCCGCTGGAGCAGCGGCCACCCTTGCCTGGATTGCGGCGCAGTCTAATGGCAAATCGTTCGCGGTTTCAACAGAGTACGGTACTGGGAAGAGCCCCGTGCCGGCCGCGGATCCCGGCGGTGTCCGGCTGGGCCATGCCGTTGATTCTCTGCGACAATCAGCCGCATTGATGGCACATGAGCGAGTTGCTACTGTGTCACACACGCCTCCTCGCCGATGGACGAAAGAATCGGTCCCGCACAGGGGCGCATTCGGAGCCTCCTCCGGCCCTGCTTGCAAGGTGCCGTCGAAGGTTCGGCAAAACAAGAAGTCAAGATGTGGTTATGCATGGCCGGCCGCTCCCGGAAGGGCAGTTGCCGTACGAAAGGTCGATCGTAGCTTCATGCCAAGGAGATAGCCGCCGATGTTGAGCGAACAGTACCTGTCACCCGTTTCCAGGCCCGTCGAATTTCCCGATTGGAACCGTTTCAGCAGTGTATACGTGGATCGGCCCGATCAGGCGTGGGAATGGATGCGCCAGACAGGGGTTCTGCCGGCGGCCCTGGACTGGGTGCGCCCGGAAGTGGCCGAAGCCTGGTGCCGCTGTTTCGAGGACTACCGGCTTCCGCCGGGTACCGACGACTGGCCCCGCAAGGCCGGCCCGGATGGTCTGGAACCTTGCGTTTCCTTGGAGCTCGCGTCGGTCTGGGAACGGGTCCGCGGCATTTTCGATTTCCTGAAAGGCGCCCAGGCGGCCTTGATCGTCGCGGACGCCCGCTGCCGGATTTTCCGGGTGCTGGACGACGGCTTGCGGATGGCGCCGGTCATCCGGGAGCTGCTCAGGACTGGCGCCGATTGGCGGGAAGAGGTACTGGGCAACAATGGCATCGGCAGCGCGGCGGTGCTGGGTACGGCCATCGCCTTCGAAGGCAAGGAGCACTACGGTGCGAGGCTGCATGCCCTGGTGACCGCGGGCTGCCCGCTGCGGAATGCGGCCGGAGAAACCACTGCCCTGGTCGGTCTGGTGAGCGACCGGCGCGGTTCCGCAGGAGCGCTGCTCGCCTTTCTGCGCATGGCTTGCGACGGACTGGCCGCGCCTGGTCCGGAGCGAAACCGCAGAGCCGAGCAGGTGACCGAAGTGCCGCCGGGTGAACATGGCCTGATCCGTGATGCGGCGGTCGAGGGGCTCCTCGACAAGGCCTTGCGGTTGCAGGAGCGAGGCATTCCGCTGCTCGTCAGCGGTGAATCGGGTACGGGAAAGGAGTACTTGGTCCGCTTCGCCCATCGCCTCGGGCCGCGGCGGAAGGGTCCGCTGGTGGCCGTCAACTGCGCGTCGATTCCCAAGGACCTCATCGAGAGCGAGCTGTTCGGTTACGAAGCCGGCAGTTTCACCGGTGCCCGCAGCCGCGGAAAGCCGGGAAAGTTTCTCCTCGCCGACGGCGGCGTGCTGTTTCTCGACGAAATCGGTGATATGAGCTTCGATCTCCAGGCGACGCTGTTGCGTGTCCTGGAGACCGGTGAGTTCGTGCCGGTCGGCGGCGCCAAACCCCTGCGCGTCGACGTCCAGGTCGTGGCTGCCACCAATGTCGACTTGCAGGAAGCGATCCGCCAGGGACGTTTCCGGCGCGATCTGTATTACCGGCTCAACGGTGCGCGTCTGCATCTTCCACCCCTGCGGCAACGGCCCGACCGGTGCCGGATATTCCACGCGGTGTTCGAACAGGAGGCTGCGGCGGCGGGAGCATCCCGGATTCGTTTGGGTGAAGGCGTCATGGCACTGTTCGAGCGTCATCCCTGGCCGGGGAACCTGCGGGAGTTGCGCAACGTGATCAGGAATGCTCTGTTCGCCTGCTCCGGCAGTGTGTTGACGGTGGACGATCTGCCGGCCGATTTTCTCGAAGAGGCGGAGCAATACGAGGGATCCTCCGGCCTGGAGGGTCGGGAAGCTGTCCACTTCGCCGACGGGCTGAGCCTGTCGAAAGTGGAATCGGAAAGCATCGCCGCGGCCATCTGCAGCTGCCGCGGCAACATGAGTCAGGCGGCCCGCGTTTTGGGGATCGCGCGCTCTACGCTATACAAGAAGGTGTCCCGTTACGGTTTGAGCACCTGGGATTCGGCGCGGGCGCTGCCGAAAAGCCGGGTGTGCGGACCCGGGTCGGCCGCAGACTGAGCCGGGCCGAAACCGGGGCATCTGCTTCCCTTCGGCGTTGCTCAGGGGCGGCGGGCGAACGGTTCGCCCCCTGGCAGTGTGAGTGAAAAGCCGCAGTTTTTTGCCGAATCGCGCACTTCCACTGGCGGGCAGGTTACCGGCTCTCCCGGTGAGCCGTCCTTTCGCACTTGGCCCGTGATTTGCGTAATCGAATCAGTGGTCGTCCGGGGTGTATGCGTAGAAGGCCCTCTCCATTCCCCGGTCGGCCGCGTCTTGCTTCAGTCTTCGCACTCCTCGCAACCGCCCGAGACGTCGTGTTGCTGGGAACCCAATACGAACTCCCGTCCTTTGTCCGTAAATCCCGACGTGGCCGCGAGGATTTCCCGGCGGTATTTGTGCACCAGGTAGCCGGCGGCGATGCCCAGACCGAATACCAGCAAAGGATGTCTGAACAGGTATTTCATCGATTCGTTCCTCAAATCAGGTTGTTTGACGTCCGTCGCGCGCTCTGCCGGGAGGCGCGTTCACGGTTCCGCCCTGATGATATCACCAGTACTGGATGCGATCAGGGGGCATGGATTTACGGTGCGTAGACCGCAGCGCCGAGCCGGAACAGGTGGAACAGGAGTTCCAGCGCGGCGATGCCCAGAGCGATCTCGAGCAGCTTACGCAGGTAGAAGGCATTCCGTTTCATTCCGACCTTCACGTTCCTGTCGCACTGCCGAAGGACTCACCCGAAGTGGCATACGTAATGGAGCGTATCGCTCACCTCGATCTGGAAGCCGCTGTTTCCCGGAATGCTGAACGAGTCGCCGGCCTGATAGCTTTGCCACCCCGTCTGGCCGGCGAGCTGCACGCGGCATCCGCCGGCGACGATTTCCATGACCTCCGGGGCGCCGGTTTCGAAGTGCAGGGTGGAGGGCAGGATCACCCCCAGGGTCTTGCGGCTGCCATCGGGGAACTGCACGGTGTGGCTGATGCATTTGCCGCCGAAATAGACGTTGGCTTGCTTGACGACGCTGACGTTGTCGAACTGGCTCATGGGTGAAGTCCTGGTCACGCAAAAGGCCGGGCATTATAGACCGAACGAAGGACGTTGGCAGAGTCTACCCTCCGCCGGTCACCCGCCGATACCAGCCCGGATGATGTTTGCGCGCCCAGGCCCGGCTCACGCTGCCGCGGACCATCGCGCCGATGGTGCCCTTGATCCACAGGGCAGCATAGACGTGGACGATGATGCCAGCGATCATGATGAAGGCGCAGAAGGCATGGAGCAGCAGTGCTAGGCGGATTACCCCGATGTCGAAATAGGGCGCGAACCAGGGCCGCCAGATCACGATGCCGGTGAGGAGCAGGGCCGGGATGGTGGCGATCATGGTCCAGAACAGCATTTTCTGGCCGGCGTTGTAGCGGTCCACCTCGGGTAGCCGGTCTTCGCGGTTCCTCACCACGTCGGCGATCCGGCGGAGCCAGACGATGTCGTTCCGGGTCAGCAGGTTGTGATGCCAGAATTTGAACGCCAGAGCGCCGAAAGAGGCGAACATCACCACGCCGATGTAAGGGTGCAGGATGCGGGTCCAGGTGGGCCCGCCGAAGAATTGGGTGAACCAGAACAGGGCGGGATGGAACAGCGCCAGGCCGGAGCAGCTCAGGAGCAGGAAGGTGAGGGCGGTGATCCAGTGGTTCAGACGCTCCGCCGGGCTGTAGCGCTCGATGCGCGAGGGATTCCGATCGTTGCTCATGCCTTTTCCTCCTCTTCGTCCTCCCCCGTCTCGTTGGGGCCGACCGTGACATAGTGGAAAAACCCGGCCAGTGCGGTGAGCGCCAGGGCAGCCGTGGCCAGGGGCTTGAAGATGCCTTTCCACAGGCCGACCAGACCGCTGATCCGAGGGGATTGGGGCAGACCATCGTAGAGCTGCGGCTTGTCGGCATGGTGCAGCACGTACATCACGTGGGTGCCGCCCACTCCCGGCGGGTCGTAGAGGCCGGCGTTCTCGAAGCCGCGCTCCTTGAGGTCGGCGATGCGCTCGTTGGCGTGTTCGATCATGTCTTCCTTGCTGCCGAACACCAGCGCCTGGGTCGGGCAGGATTTGATGCAGGCCGGCTCCAGCCCCACCGACACGCGGTCCGAACACAGGGTGCACTTGTAGGCCTTGCCGTCCTTGGGGGAAAGGCGGGGAATGTCGAACGGGCAGCCGGCGATGCAGTAGCCGCAGCCGATGCAGTTTTCCTCGTGGAAATCGACGATGCCGTTACTGTATTGGATGATCGCGCCAGGCGAGGGGCAGGCCTTGAGGCAGCCGGGGTCGGCGCAGTGCATGCAGCCGTCCTTGCGGATCAGCCATTCGAGGGTGCCGTTTTCCTCGGTCTCGGTAAAGCGCATCAGGGTCCACGAATTGGCGGTGAGATCGTGCGGGTTCTGGTAGGAACCCTCGTTGATGCCGACTTCCTCCCGCAGATCGTTCCACTCCTGGCAGGCCGACTGGCAGGCCTTGCAGCCGATGCACTTGGTGACGTCGATGAGCTTGGCCACCTCCGTCGTCTGCCGCTGCTGCGGGCTGGGCGTCGTGGTGGCGGAGCGGCGGACGATGTCGAGGGATTGCAATGCCATGGTCAAACCTCCAGCCGCCCTTTGAGGACGCGCGTCAGCCAGGACGACTTCTCGGTCGCACCCGCAGTTCCGTTGCCGCCGGAGCGCCTGCGCCCTTCCTGAGCTTCGCCCCGTTTTTGGGTGTGCGGTCCGGGTTCGGACAGGTCTTTTTCGACTTTGACCAGGAACGCCTTGTATTCGGGGGTCTGGGTATTGGCGTCGCCCAGGTAAGGCGTCAGATTGTTGGCGAAAAAGCCTTTGCGGGTCTGACCCTGCAAGCCCCAGTGGACCGGGATGCCGATCTGGTGCACGGTCTGGCCCGCCACCGTCAGCGGCTTGATGCGCTTGGTGACCATGGCGACGGCCTTGATGAAGCCGCGTCTGGAGCGCACGGTGACGATTTCGCCATTGGCGATGCCCAGTTCCCGCGCCAGTTCCTGGCCGATTTCCACGAACTGCTCCGGTTGCAGCGAGGCATTGATGCGCACGTGGTCGGTCCAGGTGTTGAAGAGTTCGGTGAGGCGGTAGGTGGTGGCGACGTAGGGGAAGTCGTCCTTGCCGCCCAGCATGGCCTTGTCGCCGGGAAACACCCGCGCCGCCGGGTTGCTGACCACCTTGGGATGCAGCGGATTGGTGTCCAGTGGCGTTTCGTAGGGCTCGTAATGCTCGGGGAAGGGGCCGTCGGCCAGCCGGTCGGCGCCGAACAGCCTGCCCACCCCTTCCGGGTTCATGATGAAAGGCGACATGTCGCTGCCCGGCGGGACGTCGGCCTTATAGTCAGGCACGTCCAGGCCGGTCCAGCGGCTGCCGTCCCAGTGGATGATGGGACGTTTTTCGTTCCAAGGCTTGCCGTCCGGATCGCAGGAGGCGCGGTTGTAGAGGATGCGCCGGTTGGCCGGCCAGGCCCAGGCCCAGCCTGGGGCTATCCCCAAACCGGTGGGATCGGACGTGTCACGGCGCGCCATCTGGTTACCGGCTTCGGTGAAGGCGCCACTGAAAATCCAGTTGCCGCAGGCGGTGCTGCCGTCGTCCTGCAACTGGGCGAAGCCGGCCAGTTGCTGGCCGGCCTTGACCAATACCTTGCTCGGGTCCTTGGGATCGGCGATGTCGGCCACGGCGTAGCCGCTGTATTCCCTGGCCAGTTCTTCCGGCGTGGGCTCCTCCGGTTTCTGGTAGGGCCAGTGCAGATTGAGGATGGGATCGGGGAAAGCGCCGCTTTCCTTTTCGTACATTTCGCGCAAACGCAGGTACAGAGCGGACATGATTTCGATGTCGTTGCGCGCTTCTCCGGGCGGTTCCGCGCCCTTCCAGTGCCATTGCAGCCAGCGGGAGCTGTTGACCAGGGAGCCGTCCTCCTCGGCGAAGCAGGTGGTCGGCAGGCGGAACACTTCGGTCTGGATGTCGGCGGGATTCACTGGATTGTACTCGTCGTGGTTCTGCCAGAAGACGGAAGTATCGGTGGCCAAGGGATCCATGACGACCAGGAATTTCAGGCGGGCGAGGGCGGTGGCGATCTTGCCCTTGTCGGGATACGAGGCCAGCGGGTTGAAGCCCTGGCAGATGAAGCCGTTGACCTTGCCTTGGGCCATCAGGTCGAACATGCGCAGGCTGTCATAGGGCTTGTCCAGCTTGGGCAGCCAGTCGTAGCAGTAGTCGTTGTCCCGGGTGGCCGCCTTGCCGTACCAGGCTTTCATCAGGCTGGTGTGGAACTTGGGCAGGTTCGACCAGTAACTGAGCTGGCCCGGCCGCAGCGGTTTGAGCGTGCGTTTTTCCAGGTAGACGGCGCGGCTGGTTTCGCCGTCCTTGGGCAGGGTGATGTAGCCGGGCAGCATGTCGGTGAGCAGTCCCAGATCGCTCAGTCCCTGGATGTTGGAATGGCCGCGCAAGGCATTGACGCCGCCGCCGGAGACGCCGATGTTGCCCAGCAGGAGCTGGATCATGGCCATGACGCGGATGTTCTGCACGCCCACCGAATGGTGGGTCCAGCCGAGGGCGTAGAGGCTGGTGAGGGTGCGGTCGGGCACGGCGGTGGAGGCGATCAGGTCGCAGATTTTCAAGAAGGCGTCCGTGGGCGTGCCGGTCAGCTCGGTCACCTTGTCCGGCGTATAGCGTTCGACGTGGGTCTTCAGTAACTGGAACACGCAGCGGGGATGCCGGAGCGTCGGGTCGATCCTGGCGTAGCCGTGCTCGTCCAGCTCATAGGTCCAGGTGCTGCGGTCGTAGTGCTGCTCGGTCTTGCCGGCGTCGTAGCCGCTGAACAGGCCGTCCTCGAAGCGGAAATCCTCCCGCACGATGAAGGATGCGTTGGTGTAGGCCCGGACGTATTCGTGGTTGATCGCGTCCTTCTCCAGCAGATAGCGGATCACGCCGTTGAGGAATGCGATGTCGGTACCGGCGCGGATGGGGGCGTAGAAGTCGGCCACCGCCGCCGTGCGGTTGAAGCGCGGGTCCACCACGATGAGTCTGGCCTTGTTCCTGGCCTTGGCTTCGATGGCCCACTTGAAGCCCACCGGATGGGCCTCGGCCGGGTTGCCGCCCATCACCAGGATGACGTCGGCGTTCTTGATGTCCATCCAGGTGTTGGTCATGGCGCCGCGGCCGAAGCTGGATGCCAGGGCCGATACGGACGGCGCGTGGCAGATGCGGGCCTGACTGTCCAGCATGACTATCCCCAGGGCGCGGGCGATCTTGTTGGTCAGGTAGCCGGTTTCGTTGGAGCCGGCGGATGCGGCCAGAAAGCCCAGCGAGGTCCAGCGGTTGACCGTCTGGCCCTGCTCGTTCCTGGCGATGAAGTTCCGGTCACGGTCCTCTTTCAACAGGCGGGCGATGCGTTCGAGGGCCCAGTCCCAGGAGACGCGCTTCCATGCGTCGCTGCCGGGGGCGCGGTATTCCGGGTATTTCAGGCGCGAGGGGCTGCGGACGAAATCCAGCAGTCCCGCCCCCTTGGGGCAGAGACTGCCGCGGCTGACCGGGTGATCCGGGTCGCCTTCGATGTGTATGATTTCCGCCTTGGCGTTCTTGGCCTTGTCGCCCAGACTGTACATGATGAGACCGCAGGCTACCGAGCAATACGGGCAGGTATTGCGGGTTTCCGTCGTGCGCGCCAGTTTGAACTGCCGCACTTCCGCCAGCGCCTCCCGGGGCGAAAATCCCATGACGGCCAGCGAGGAACCCCCGAGCGTTGCGGCACTCAGCCTGAAAAACTGGCGCCGGGTGACTTGCATGACGTCCTCCTGCGGGAAAAAGTCTGACAAGGGAGCTAAGGTAATCGTGGGGCGATTGTAAGCCTTCGGGCGGGTTTCGCCTATCTCTGCAACATCACGGCGGCCGCGGCGCTCCAGGGTCGTTGGAGAAGCGTAAGATTGTCCGCCTGTTCCGCCCGAAGCGAGGTAGGGGCGATGAGTCTGTCCCAGATGATGAGGGACCTCGAGGCCGAGGTTTCGCTGACGCGTCATCTCACCGGCCGCAGCGCGCTGTCGCCCGAGGTGATGGAAGCCATGCGCAAGGTTCCGCGGCATCGCTTCGTGCCAGCCGACCGGGTGCAGTTCGCTTTCGACAACGGTCCGGTCCCCATCGGTTGCGGCCAGACCATCTCCCAGCCCTTCATCGTGGCGCTGATGACCGATCTGCTGAATCCGGAGAAGGAGTCGGTCGTCCTGGAAATCGGCGCCGGTTCCGGCTATCAGGCGGCGGTCCTGTCGCGCCTGGTGAAGCGGGTCTACACGGTCGAAATCATCCCGGAACTGGGCGAGCAGGCGGCCGAGAGGCTGAAAGAGCTCGGCTACCGCAACGTCGAAGTCCGCATCGGTGACGGCTACTTCGGCTGGCCCGAACACGCGCCCTACGATGGCATCATCGTCACGGCGGCGGCCCCTTGTTTCCCCGATCCATTGATCGGGCAACTCAAGCCGGGGGGGCGCATGGTGATTCCGGTCGGCCCGCCTTACCACCATCAGGAGTTGATGACGGTGGACAAGGACGCCGAGGGTAACATCCAGATCTGCAGCGTGCTGCCCGTGGCTTTCGTGCCACTGACCGGCGAAGGGGGGTACCGGCCCGGGCCGGAGCGTGCATGACATGACTTTGCTCCGTATCGACGGCTCCTACGGCGAAGGCGGCGGGCAGATAATCCGCACCGCCTTGAGTCTGGCGGCATTGACCGGTACCGCGGTGCGTCTGGAGAACATCCGGGCCCGGCGCCGGAAGCCGGGGCTGGCGGCCCAGCACCTCACCGCCGTGAAGGCCGTTGCCCTCCTGTGCGACGCCCGGATCGGGGGCGCCGAGCTCGGTTCACAGACGCTGGAGTTCATCCCGGGCAGGCCCGTCCGGGCGGGCGATTACACCCTGGACGTGGGGGAAGCCCGTGAAGGCGGCAGCGCGGGGGCCGTCATGCTGGTGCTGCAGACGGTTCTGCCGCCGCTGGCCTTGGCCGAGGGCGCTTCGACGGTCTCGCTGAGGGGCGGTACCCACGTGCCGATGAGTCCGCCTTTCGACTACGTCCGCGAGGTCTGGCTGCCGACCTTGGCCCGCATGGGTGTGCGGGCCGAGCTGTCGCTGGTCCGCTCCGGCTGGTACCCCGTCGGCAAGGGGGAGGTCTGGCTGGCAGTGGCAGGAGGCCGGCGGTCTCTCGAAGCCTTGAAAGCCAGGCATCGCGGTACCTTGCAGGCGGTCACGGGGCGCGCCCTGGCGGCGAACCTGCCGGCCCACATTCCGGAACGCATGGCTGCCCGGGGCCGGGCGGTGCTGGCGGATGCCGGCATCGCCGCCGCCATCGAGCCGGCCGTAGTGCAAGCGGCCTGTGCCGGCGCGGGCTTGTTCCTGACCGCCCGCTACGATCACTGCCTGGCCGGTTTCACGGCACTGGGACGAAGAGGCAAATCCGCCGAACGGGTCGCCGAGGAAGCCTGCGGGGCGCTGCTGGCGCACCATCGTTCCGGCGCCGCCCTGGACCAGCACCTGGCCGACCAGATCGTGCTGCCTGCCGCCCTGTGCCGGGAAGAGTCTTTGTTCAGCGTCGAGCGCATCACCCCGCACCTGACTACCAACGCCTGGGTCGTGGATCGCTTCGGGCTGGCGCGGGTGGATGTCCGGCCGGCGGAGTGTGGGACCGGCCTCGTCAGAATCCATGGAAATCCCGCGGGAGTGTGCCATGCCCATCCATAATGCCGATATCGCCGCCATCTTCGAGGAAATCGCCGACCTGCTGGAGATCGAAGGCGCCAACGTGTTTCGGGTGCGGGCCTACCGCAATGCCGCGCGCACCCTGCAGGAGCTGGGTCGGGACGTGCGGACCATGCTGCAAAAGGGCGAGGATCTGACCGCGCTGCCCGGCATCGGCGACGACCTCGCCGGCAAGATGCGGGAGATCGCCGAGACCGGCCGTTGCGCGGCGCTGGACAAGCTCCACAAGAAACTGCCGCCGGCCATCACCGAACTTCTGAAAATCCCCGGATTGGGGCCGAAACGCGTGAAGGCGCTTTATCATGAACTCGACATCCACACCGTCGAGCAGCTGCAGCGCGCGGTCCGCGATCACCGCATCCGGTCGCTGGCCGGCTTCGGCGAAAAAACCGAAAGCCGCATCGCCGAAGCCTTGGCCACGCATGGCGGCGGAGCGGGGCGTTTCAAGCTGGTCACCGCCGCCCAGTACGCGGAGCCGCTGGCCGCCTGGCTGCGCGCCGTGCCCGGCGTGGACGATGTGGTGGTGGCGGGCAGCTACCGGCGGGCACGGGAAACCGTGGGCGACATCGACATCCTGGTCACCGCCGCGGCGGACAGCCCGGTGATGCAGCGCTTCACCGCCTACGACGAGGTGGCAGAGGTGCTTTCGCACGGCCCGACCCGCAGCAGCGTCGTGCTGGGCTGCAGGCTGCAGGTCGATCTCCGGGTGGTCGAGCCGGAAAGTCATGGCGCGGCCCTGCACTACTTCACCGGCAGCAGGGCGCACAACATCGCGATCCGCCGGCTGGGGCAGGAGCGGGGGCTGAAGATCAACGAATACGGCGTATTCGAGGGGAACAAACGCATAGCCGGCGAGACCGAGCAATCGGTGTTTCGGGCGGTGGGGCTGCCCTTCATTCCGCCGGAGCTGCGGGAGGATCGGGGTGAAATCGAGGCGGCCCGGGCAGGGCGCCTGCCCGAACTGGTGGAGCTGGGCGACCTGAGGGGTGATCTCCATGTCCACACACGGGCCACGGATGGCCACGACAGCCTGCGGGAAATGGCCGAGGCCGCCCGCCAGCGGGGTTTCGAATACCTCGCCATCACCGAGCATTCGCGCCGGCTGACCGTCGCCCATGGCCTCGACCCGCTGCGCCTCCTGCAGCAGATCGACGAGATCGACCGGCTCAATGGCGAGCTGCGGGGCATCACCCTGCTCAAGGGCATCGAAGTCGATATCCTGGAAGACGGTCGGCTGGATCTGCCCGACGAGCTGCTGGGGCGGCTGGATCTGGTGATCGGGGCGGTCCACAGCCGCTTCGAGCTGTCGCGCGCCAGGCAGACCGAGCGCATCCTGAAGGCCATGGATCATCCGCATTTCACCCTGCTGGCCCATCCCAGCGGCAGGCTCATCCAGCGGCGCGAGCCTTATGACGTGGACATGCTGCGCATCATCGGCAAGGCGAAGGAACGGGGCTGCTACCTGGAGTTGAACGCCCATCCCGAACGGCTCGATCTGCTCGACACCTATTGCCAGGCGGCCAAGGCCGAAGGGGTGCTGGTCAGTGTCAATTCCGATGCCCACAGCGTGCTGGATTTCGACCACCTCCGCTTCGGCGTCGGTCAGGCGCGGCGCGGCTGGCTGGAGAAGGGCGACGTGCTGAACACCCGTCCGCTCGCCGCGCTGAGGCCGTTGCTGAAGAGGACGATGTAGACCGCCGTTTCCGTCTCCGGGTCTCTCCTTCGGAGCCCTCGGCTGCAGGGCGGTTTTCCGGGACACGGGGTACCGGTCCTCCCAATCGTGACATTTCCTCATTCAAAATTCGAATCCCTGGTCCCGTGCTGCGCTTCTTCGAAAAACTGCTCCACCCCTTTCCCGAGGCTGCCCCGGTGCGTCTGCCCCAAGGTCTGTTGCCCTTCCTCTGGGCCTGCACGGCGGGGCTGCGCGGTTTCATCTCGGGCATGATGTTGCTGACGGCCGGCATCGGCGTGTTCGAAGCCATGCTGTTCAGCATGCTGGGGAACATCGTCGACTGGCTCGGCCGGATTCCGCCGGAGCGGCTCTGGACCGATGAACGGGACCGCCTGCTGTTGCTGGCGGGTGTGCTGCTGGCCAGTCCCCTGGTCATCGCGCTGCAAACGATGATCAAGCACCAGACTCTGGCCGGGAACTTCCCGATGCGGCTGCGCTGGAATTTCCACCGGCTGATGCTGGGTCAGAGCATGAGCTTCTACCAGGACGAGTTCGCCGGCCGGGTGGCCGCCAAGGTGATGCAGACCGCCCTCGCCGTGCGCGATACCGTGCTCATCGTCACCGACATGCTGGTTTTCGTCGTCATCTATTTCACGACCATGAGCCTGGTGGCCGCTGGCTTCGACCGTCTGCTGCTCACGCCGTTCCTGGGCTGGGTGCTGCTGTATGTCGCGATGCTCCGGTTCTTCGTTCCCCGGCTGGGGCGGGTGGCGGCCCGGCAGGCGGATGCGCGTTCGCTGATGACCGGGCGCATCACCGATGCCTACACCAATATCGCCACGGTCAAGTTGTTCTCCCACGCGCGGCGCGAGGCCGAATATGCCCGCGGCGCGATGCAGGAGTTCCTCGAAACGGTATACCGGCAGGGCCGCCTGATCAGCGGCTTTGAAATCGTCAACCATTCCCTCAGCATGCTGCTGATCGCCAGCACGGCCGGCGCGGCGCTATGGCTCTGGACCCAGGGCATGGTGGGCATCGGCGCGGTCGCCGCGGCCACGGCGATGGCCTTGCGCCTCAACGGCATTTCCCATTGGGTGATGTGGGAGATGGCCGCTCTGTTCGAGCACGTTGGCACCGTGCAGGACGGCATGAACACCCTGTCGAAAGGCCACACGGTGACCGACCGCCCCGATGCGAAGGCGCTCCAGGTGAGCCGCGGCGATGTCCGTTTCGAAGCCGTCGGCTTCGCCTATGGCGGCGGCCCGCCGGTGTTCCGGGATTTCTCGCTGCACATCCGTCCCGGTGAAAAGATCGGCCTGGTCGGTCGCTCCGGAGCGGGGAAATCCACCCTGGTCAATCTGCTGCTGCGGTTCTACGACGCCGATAGCGGCCGCATCCTGATCGACGGGCAGGACATCGCGCAGGTCACGCAGGACAGTCTGCGGGCGCAGATCGGCATGGTGACCCAGGACACCTCGCTCTTGCACCGTTCGGTGCGTGACAACCTCACCTACGGCAGGCCGGACGCCGACGAGGCGGCCATGATCGCTGCCGCGGAAAAGGCCGAAGCCCACGGCTTCATCCTCGGTCTCGCCGATCCCCAAGGGCGCAGGGGCTATGATGCCCACGTCGGCGAACGCGGGGTCAAGCTCTCCGGGGGCCAGCGCCAGCGTATCGCCATTGCCCGGGTGATGCTCAAGGACGCGCCGATCCTGATCCTGGACGAAGCCACCAGCGCCCTCGATTCGGAGGTGGAAGTCGCGATCCAGTCCAGCCTGTACCGCCTGATGCAGGGCAAGACCGTCGTGGCGATCGCGCACCGCCTATCCACGCTGGCCGCCCTGGACCGGATCGTCGTCCTGGATCGGGGAAGAATCGTGGAAGAAGGCAGCCACCGGAGCCTGCTTGCGCAGGGAGGTCTCTACGCCCGGCTTTGGGCGCACCAGAGCGGCGGGTTTCTTGGGGAGGACATTTGAAGAGCGGCAGGGCGAGAAGGATGGCAGCGGACTGGACCGGAACCCTTCCGTTCAAACTTGCTGCCGACGGTGGGCGGGCTTCCACTCCGCAGGCGTCGTTGCGTCTCGGTCAGTTTCCTTTCCTCCGCGGTGAAGTGTCGCCGGGGAACCGTGACCAGCTTTTGAAGTCCACGTGTCTCTCGACGACTTGAAGCACGTTGCCCAGACCCTCGAGCCAGCCTCCCCGTTCCTCGGTTGCAAACGGGCCTGGTGTCAAATTACATGTCAAGTTCCGTGAGATGGTGACCCCTTGTTTGTGAAAGAGAGCTGGGCGCGATGCCTGCCGTTGGTTTGCGGCTGACGGGGTGGAATCAAGCAGAGTTCGAGGGGTGTGCTCGGCGCCGGCCTGATCGAACGGGTGGATCCCCATCGGTTGCGGGGCCTTGACCAGGAAGTGGTCGGTGAACTTCGAGCCGTTATCGTTCAGGCACTTCTGGATGCGGAACGGTGCCGCCTCGATCATGGTCTTCAAGGACGCCTTACTCCTTCGCGGAATGTGGTTACTTGGGACGTAACATCTACGTCCAACGTTGAAGAAATGGCTTGGCGGAGAGGCTGAAATTAGTGAACAGTTACAGTTATATGTCGAATAACATGATTTCATGTAATGTAAAATATATTTTTTATTAAAAATGATACTTTGATATATTTTTAGTTGACGTGATCTGCCTAAGCTGATAGGTTTTCCGTCGCCACAGGAAAAGTGGAGTCGGTAACATGAACTGTTACCAATGTTCTAGCCGTCACAAGAGGGATGTTTCTGTCTTGAGGTTGTGAAGCACTCTTTCTTTTCTAATGATGGGAGTATGTCATGAATAAATTAGCCAAAGCATTTGCGATTGCCGGTACCATTTGTTCTCTGGGGGGAATGACTCAGACTGCCGTAGCAGGTCCCTATGACTGTGGCATCGAGCGTGTCACGCCGTTCCAGATTTTTAACCAGAGCTGGGTTGCGATCCGGGGTGAGAATCTGGGCTTCATGTCTCCTCCGCCCCACATTGAAATCTGCGACGTCGTCACTCCGTCGCCCTTCAACATCGGATGGTTCATGATCAACCCGGCCGGCAACTGGATTGCATTCGTGCGGGTGGACAACGAACTCAATGGCCCGTTCGGTACCCATCCTTCCGCCTGTGAGATCAGCATCTGGCAGAAGAAGACGGCCAACCCCTTCAATAGTCTGATGTACACCTGCGACAGCGAGGGGCTGCTGCCGGCGGTGTTGCTCCTTGAGTCCGGAATCCCGCTGAACGGGAACCCGTCTGTCGACGACGTCAAGAATGCCCTGGCTGCCGAACTCGGCGATGGCACCAAGGTGTCCCAGTTCCCGCAATAATAAGGCCGGCTGAGTTAGGACGTTCCGGAGAGGGGGCGAATGCGCCCCCTCTTTCACCCCGCAATTTCTGCCATTGGCCACCGTTATCACAAAGCGTGTTTGCTGGATTTTGGGGTGGCGATAGCTTCCTGATTTATCGGCTCTTGCTCTCGATTTGCAGGGTTGATCACTGATTCATTCTGGCCCGTTGAGCCTAAATGGTCCCTGATCTGCCGTGCTCCATTTCGCGGAGAGACGCCTAATGCTATCCCAGAATTCCTTGAGAAAGATACGGCTCTTCGTCATATTTTTGGTTTTGTCAGTTTTCGTTTCGGCCAACATGGCCGCTCATGCCGCGCAATCAGAGGACATCCCCCGTAACTTCGATGCCCGCGAGGACTACAACCGTGGTTTTCGGGCGAAGCAGAGCAGTGACCAGGAGACTGCAGAAAAGAACCTGCGCCAACGGGTGAAGGATGCGGAGGTTGAATATTCCACGGCAAGAGGTACAGCCCGCCGAATCCGGCGATTCGTCGGGCCGTTCGACGGGGCGCAACCCGGATATCAACCTGTCACCCGTGCCCGTAAATTTCTCGACGACTACCGGCAGTTGCTCGGGTTGACCGCACAAGACGACGCGGATCTCGAAGTGACGGATGAGGTGGTCAGCCGGGACAACGGTGCCAGTCACGTCTATCTGCGGCAACGGCGGCAAGGCATACCCGTTTATGACGGCCAGTTGCAGGTCGATATCGACGGAGAAGGCCGGCTGCAGTCCATCAGCAACAACGGTATGCGGGGTTTGGCCGCCTCGCTCGCTTTCACCAGGCCCACATTGTCGGCGAGTCAGGCCGTTACGGCGGCAGCCCAGCACCTGGGCATTTCGACTCAAACTCCACCCGAGGTTTTCGAGTCAGGCACGGATCCTCAACAGACGACGCGGCTCGCCGAGCCCGAATTGTCCACCGAAGACATAGTGATGCGGCTGATGTGGCTGCCGATCAGGGACAAGCTCACGCGTCTGGTCTGGAATTTCCAGATTCACACACCCGATGGCCAGCATGTCTACGACTTTACGGTCGATGCCAAGTCCGGGAAAGTCTGGACGCGATTCGACTGGATAGCCTCGGCCAATTACCAGGTCTATCCGCAGCCGTTTGAAAGTCCGGATCAGGCTTCGCCAGCACCGCCGCTCGACGGGCGCCAGACTCTGAGCGACCCGGCGGATCCCCTGGCGTCTCCGCTGGGCTGGCACGACACGGGTTCGGCCGCTTACACGGCTTTGCGCGGCAATAATGTGTATGCCTATCTGGACGTACTTGGTTTTAACTCTCCCACGGGAGCGCAGCCGGATTGCGGCGCGTCCCTGACCTGCGCTTTTCCAATGGATCTCTCTCTGTCTCCGGCGAATTACAGATCGGCCGCCACGACCAATCTGTTCTATTGGACGAATCTGGCACACGACATCTTTTACCGTTACGGCTTCGACGAGGCAAACGGTAATTTCCAAATCAACAATTTCGGAAAGGGTGGCGCTGGCAACGATTATTTGCGGGCTGAAGCGCAGGACGGCGGCGGTTCCTGCAACGCCAACTTTTTGACGCCTGCGGATGGGAGTCCGCCGCGCATGCAGCTCTACGTATGCAGCAGGGCCATCGACGGTTCGAGCTTTTTTCCTGCGCACGACGCGGATCTGGAAGGGGCCGTCATCGTGCATGAGTATGGCCATGGCGTGACGAATCGGCTGGTCGGTGGACCCTCGAATGTTTCGTGCCTCAATAACGATCAGCAACCTGGAGAGGGTTGGAGCGATTTCTTCGGGCTCGTTTTCACGGTTCGCCCGGGAGACAGCGGAACCATGAAACGAGGCTTCGGAAAATATTTGTTCGGCCAGCCCCCGGACGGGAACGGGATTCGGCCCAAACCCTACAGTACCGATTCAGCCATCAATGACTTCAACTATGCGTCCATCAATGGCTTGGCGATCCCGCATGGCGTAGGTTCGGTTTGGGCGGAAGTGCTGTGGCGTATGTATTGGCGGTTGGTCGATGCCCACGGCTCAAGCGCCGATCTTGCGGATCCGCCTGCCCTGTCGAATGCCGCCGCATGGGCGGGCAATCAAAGGGCGCTGCTCTATGTAGTGGACGGTCTCAAATACACTGCCTGTTCTCCCACTTTTGTCGATGCGCGGGACGGCATTATTGCATCGGCCGCGGCCCATTTCGGTGGTGAGGATGTCTGCATGATTTGGAATACGTTTGCAGCGTTCGGTTTGGGTACCAACGCCGTGCCGGGCGGCGCAAACAGCACGACGCCGGCCAATGGATTTGCCGTGCCGGCAAGCTGTTCCGGAAGTCCGAGTCCGAGCCCGAGCCCGAGTCCGAGTCCGAGTCCGAGTCCGAGTCCGAG
>NZ_KE384224.1:606666-615876 GCF_000424685.1 Methylococcus capsulatus str. Texas = ATCC 19069 | reverse complement strand
CCGAGTCCGAGTCCGAGTCCGAGTCCGAGTCCGAGCCCAGCACCCACGGCTTACACTCTTTCGGTTACCAAAACCAACTCCAGTAGGGGAGCGGTAAGTAGTTCGCCTTCAGGGATCAGTTGCGGGACTTCTTGCAGTTCCGCAAGCGCGTCGTTCGCTTCAGGATCGATGGTCACATTGACGGCATCGCCATTCATATTTCGGAAATTTACTGGCTGGAGCGGTGACTGTACGGGCACCAGCAGGACCTGCACCGTGTTGATGGACAGGGCGAGGACTGTCAACGCCACTTTCCAATAGATGATTCATGGGAAGTGAACCTCCCCCGGGTTCTGGGGAGGCCGTCGGGTTTGAGTCGAGAGGCCTACACGGTGTTGTCGGCGAGCTGACGGTAGGAGCGTGCCTCAGCCTCGGCGGGAGGGCCAGAGCCGACGGATGCGAGTAGCCGGTGGTCATTGAACCAGGCCACCCGTTCCTGGGTAGCGAGTACGCCCGCCTTCCCGTTCTTCCACGGCGCTCGGCGGTGGATCGATTCGGTCTTGTACGGGCCGTTGCCGGCTTCGGCCGAGACGGAGGGGAAGTCCGGCACCCGCGGCGGATTCGGACGATCCGCAAGACCTTGCGGATCGGCTCGACCCCGTGGCTATCCCGGTGCTGTCGATGAAAGTGTTCAGGACTCGAAGGCCACCCCCAGCCAGGGATGCTCGCCACGGTGCTCTTGCACCAGGCGGACGGCGCGTCCATGGACTTGGGGGGATGCTCGTCGGGTCTGCTCGTGGCTTCATTCTCTCGAGGGAAAAAGCCTCCTCGAAACCCCGGGTGGTTCAGTTCACTCGCGCTCACCCTTTGCCGGGGGTGATCCAACTCCCGGTCGCTTCGCGCTAGCCCACAATGTTAGACTTTGGCGATTCACTCAATGGGAGGTCTTGAGAAGTACTATGGCGGGTCATAGCAAATGGGCCAATATTCAGCACCGCAAGGGGGCCCAGGATGCCAAGCGCGGCAAGTTGTTCACCAAGCTGATTCGCGAAATCACCGTAGCTTCGCGCACCGGTGGTCCCGATCCCGGCAACAATCCGCGTCTGCGCACAGCCATAGACAAGGCGCTCGTCGCCAATATGTCGAAGGACACCATCGAGCGTGCCATCAAGAAAGGCTCGGGTGCCGCGGACGGCGACAACTATGAGGAAGTCCGCTACGAAGGCTATGGTCCCGGCGGCATTGCGGTGTTGGTCGACTGCCTGACCGACAATCGCAACCGTACCGTGGCCGAGGTGCGCCATGCCTTTTCCAAAGCGGGTGGCAACTTGGGAACCGACGGGTCGGTGGCCTACCTGTTCAGCAAGACCGGCGTCGTCAGCTTCAGCGCCGATCTGGGTGAGGACAGGGTGATGGAGCCGGCGCTGGATGCCGGAGCCGACGACGTGGTGGTCAATGAGGATGGCTCGGTGGACGTACTCACGGCTCCCGACCAGTTCGAGGCGGTACGCGATGCGCTCGAGGCCGCCGGGCTCACGCCGGAATCGGCCGAAGTCACCATGCGCGCCAGTACCAGCGTGAAGCTCGACAAGGAGGACGCGGAAAAGATGATCCGCCTGCTCGAACGCCTGGAGGACCTCGACGATGTGCAGAACGTCTATTCCAATGCGGACATTAGCGAGGACATTCTTGCCGAGCTGGGCTAAGCCGGGGCGATGACCCGCGTTCTCGGCATCGACCCCGGTTCCCGGGTGACGGGTTACGGCATCCTGGACTGGACGGGCAAACCGGTGTTGGTGGCAGCGGGCTGTATCCGTACCGAGACGGACGATTTTCCCGAGCGCTTGCGCCGGATCTTCGAGGGGATCAGCCGGATCGTGGAGGAGTTTCGGCCGGAGGAAATGGCGGTGGAGCAGGTGTTCATGCACAAGAACGCGGATTCGGCGCTCAAGCTGGGCCAGGCGCGGGGGGCCGCGATCTGCGCCGGCGTGGCGCACGGTTTGCCGGTGCACGAGTATGCAGCGCGCCAGGTGAAGCTCGCTCTGGTCGGCAAGGGCAGTGCCGACAAAGCCCAAGTGCAGCACATGGTCTGCTTCCTGCTGGGTCAGGCTGGTCCCTTGGCACTGGACGCCAGTGATGCGCTGGGGGTGGCATTCTGCCATCTGCACCATCGCCAGACCCTGAGCCGCATGAGCCGGATGGTTCGGCGATGATCGGCTTCATCCGCGGACTCCTGGTGGCCAAGCGTGCGCCCTCCTTGCTGATCGACGTGCAGGGTCTGGGCTACGAACTCGATGCGCCGATGTCCACCTTTTACAACTTGCCCGAGATCGGCGCTGAAGTGCGGCTCTACACCCACCTTCAAATCCGCGAGGACGCCCATAGCCTGTTCGGCTTCGGCACGGAAGCCGAGCGGGGTCTGTTCCGCAGCCTGATCCGGGTCAGCGGCATCGGCGCCAAGCTGGCGCTGGCCATCCTCTCCGGCATCTCGGTCGACGATTTCCGCGCCTGCGTGGAGCGGCAGGATTCGGCGCGTCTGGTGCGGCTCCCCGGCATCGGCAAGAAGACCGCGGAGCGCCTCATCATCGAGCTGCGGGATCGGCTGGATATCGGCGTCCCGTCTCTGGCTCCGGCCAGCTTCGCCGGCGGCGCAGCGCCCTTGCCGGCCGCCGATCCTGCCGACGAGGCCGTGAGTGCCCTGATCGCGCTGGGCTTCAAGCCGCAGGAGGCGAATACGCTGGTGGCCAGGCAGGCCGCCGAAGGGCGCAGCGCGGAGGATCTGATCCGGGCGGCGTTGCAGTCGGCGGTACGCTGAGGGCGGCCCGAGTGACGACGCAGCGGCTGGTGAGCGCGGCGGGCCAGTGGGACGAGGAGGCGATCGACCGCGCCATCCGGCCCAAGCGCCTGGAGGATTACGTCGGCCAGCGCGCGATGCGCGAGCAGATGGCGATCTTCATCCAGGCGGCGTTGGGGCGCGGCGAGGCGCTGGATCACGTCCTGATCTTCGGCCCGCCGGGGCTGGGCAAGACCACGCTGGCCAACATCATCGCCAACGAGCTGGGCGTCAATGTCCGCCATACATCCGGGCCGGTGCTGGAGAAGGCCGGCGATCTGGCGGCGCTGTTGACCAACCTCGAACCGCGTGACGTGCTGTTCATCGATGAAATCCATCGACTCGGCGCCGTGGTGGAAGAGGTGCTGTACCCCGCGATGGAGGATTACCAGATCGACATCATGATCGGCGAAGGCCCCGCCGCCCGTTCGATCAAGCTCGATCTGCCGCCGTTCACGCTGGTCGGCGCCACCACCCGCGCCGGGCTCCTGACATCGCCGCTGCGCGACCGTTTCGGCATCGTGCACCGGCTGGAATTCTACAGCGTCGAAGAGTTGAGCAGGATCGTCGCCCGCTCGGCCCGTATCTTGGGCAGCGAGATCACGCCGGAGGGCGCGGCGGAGGTGGCGCGCCGTTCCCGCGGCACCCCCCGTATCGCCAACCGCCTGCTGCGGCGGGTCCGCGACTTCGCCCAGGTCATGGCCGACGGGCGGATCACCGGTGAAGTGGCCGGGAAGGCGCTGGAAATGCTCGACGTGGACCCGAACGGCTTCGATCAGTCGGACCGCCGTCTGCTGCTGACGATGATGGAAAAATTCGAAGGCGGCCCGGTCGGCCTGGACAATCTGGCCGCGGCGATCGGCGAGGAGCGCGGTACCATCGAGGACGTGCTGGAGCCCTATCTGATCCAGCAGGGCTTCATCATGCGGACGCCCCGCGGCCGCGTCGCCACGCGCAACGCCTATCTCCATTTCGGTCTGAAGCCGCCGCAGAGGACGAATGTCAACGAGGAAATGTTCGGCGATGAGTGAAGAATTCGGCTGGCCGGTGCGGGTCTACTACGAGGACACCGATGCCGGCGGCGTGGTTTATTACGCCAATTACCTCAAATACATGGAGCGTGCCCGTACCGAATGGCTGCGCGCGCTGGGATTCGAGCAAGACAGTCTGCGCGAGGAACTGGGCGTGATCTTCGCCGTACGCTCGGTCCAGGTCGATTATCTCAAGCCCGCCCGGTTCAACGACGCCTTGAGGGTCAGCGCGGATCTGGTCGAAGCACGGCCGGCGAGTTTCAGTTTCGTGCAGCGCGTGATGAGGGGCGACGTCACGTTGTGCGAGGGGCGGGTCGGCATCGTCTGTCTGGCCGCGGACAGTTTCCGGCCGCAGGCCTTGCCGGCCGCCTTACTGAAACGGCTGCGGGGTGAAGGCTGATTTTGGAGAGCAGCGGAGCTGCCACTGTCGGCGGATCGATTTGCAGTCATCGACGGGCCGAGGTCAGCAACGGCCGCAAGGTCCTCCGAGAGTTGCCGGAGGATGGCTTTGGCGAGTTCGGGATAGCGGAAATCGTCCTGGACGTCGTAGATCCAGCTCGTCTTGCCGATTCGTCGGGAATACTCCTTTTCCCACAGGACCTTGCCGTTGCCGCTCTCGACGAGCCTGAAGCCGAGGATGAGTTCGTTTTCGAAACTGTCCGATGGCGCGCCCAGGATCCAGAACAGCGGACCAAAGACCGACAGGCCGTAGCCGAAGGTCTTCGAACGGTACTGGGTCGATTTCACTGCGCCTTCGAGCCTGAGGTCGGCGTCACCCCCGGTCCGGGTGAATGTTACCCGTCCGAATATCCTGGCCCGGTCGATTTCCGCTACGGTGGCCTGCGCCAGGTCCTCGTCCGGTTTCCACAGCCATGGCCCCGTGTTCGCGTGCCTTTGCGCGTACTCTGGATGCGAGAGGTTCTGCCAGCCGAAGGGGAACACCGGCATGGCGTAATGCATCAGTTCGTCCGTGTTCGCGTTGGCGCGGAGATCCTGGAAGGGCGGCACCGCAACCGTCAGAACGAGCAGCGGGCTGCGTGCCGCAGCCGTTTCGGGCCGGTAGATCCAGGTGCGTTCGGTTCCGCAGCCGGCGCAGGCGGCCGCGAGCACCCCGGCCCAGGCCCACTTTTTCACGCGGTGGAGGGGTTTTTCAGGGGACCTCGAGCGGCGTCCGGTCCGACGGCGGACGTCACGACCGCGTAGGCGTCCCGGATCGCCCGCTGCTTGTCCAGTTCGGCCTTGAGTTCGGCGTCGAGGTCGCGGGTGAGCTGTTTCATGATGGTCTTGGCTATTTCTCCCTTGATGGAGTCGAAATAGCCCAGCAGTTCGCCTTCGAGTTCCTCGAAATAATTCTTGATGCCCCGCCGTGCGAACTTGTTGATCTGCAACTGCTGCCGGCGGGTGTATTCCAGCAGGCCGGTTTTGTAACGGTCCAGCGCGCGGTCGATTTCGTCGCCGCGGATCGTCGCGGCCGCGGGCTGCACTGGCGCGCTTTCGGCTCTGCCGCTCCTCGAGTCGGCCAGGCTGTCCTGAATGCGGCGCAGTTTGTCCAGACCGAGCGCGAGCATTTGCTGCGCTCCCTCGCCGGGGCCGATCAGATGCAGGTTTCGGGCGATTTCCAGCGCGCGGTCGCCGTTTTTCTGCACCTGCTCCAGGATATCGTCCCTTCTGCGGCCGGCGTCGCCGGTGTCCTGGGCCATGATGTCGCGGCCGAGGTCGTCGATGACCTCGCCGTATTCGAACAGGAACACGTCGCACATCCCTTTGAGCCGGTTGAGCATGTCGCGGCCGCTCAGACGGTCCTGCAGTACTGTCAGTACCTCGGGCGGCAGGGCGTCGGTGGCGGAGATGTCTTCGAGCAACTGTGCCAGGTGACGCCGCACCATCTGTTCCTCCAGCAGGTGCTGCAACTGGCAGCGGAAGGTGTGCTGGATGTGCAGATTTTCCTCGATCTTGTGCGGCAGGCGGCTGACCACGCTATGCAGGTCCAGGCCCTTCAGCAGCTCGTTTTTGAGCGCCTTGCGATCGAGCGTGTCGATCGCATGGGTGATCTGCTGACCGAGCTGCTCCTGGTCCTCGTCGCGCCAAAACACGAACTCGGGCAGCACCTCGGTCCGCAACGCCTTGACGTGCTCTTCGACCGTGGAACGCAGGCGCCGCAGGACTTCGTCCTGACGACGCGACAACTCGCTGGCGATGAAGGTGTTTTTCATGCTGTCGTCGCTCGTGTTGAGGTAGCGCTGGTGGAGGGGTTCGAGGTGGTCCCGCAACCTTTTCGCCAGATCCAGGTACTCGCTGCGGGCTTCGTCGAGGAATTCGGCCCGGGCCGTATGCGCGAGGTAGTCGAAGAGGCTGCTGCGGAAGGCGGCGAAACTCTTGGCTTCGTCGAGCGTCTTGAGATGGCGTTCGGCTTCGTGACGTTCGGGGATTCTGCCTAGCGCTTTCTGAAGAGCGTCCGCATGTTCACGCACACTCACGCTCTGTTCCAGCCGACCGTCCTGAATCAGCTTCAGCAGCAGGTAGTTGAGCGCCGAGACCTTGAACACGCGGTCTTTGGCGATGTGGAAACCGTAACGGTCGATCTTCTGGTCGAAATTGACCTGCTCTTCCTTCTTTTGCTGGGCACTCAGCACATCCCACTGATTGATCACCCAGAACGCCCGCTGCAGCACGCGCTTGCGCTGGCTGTGGATCTCGGCCAGCAGTTCGATTTCCTCGCCTTCCAGCAGGTGAAACACCTTCATGGCGATGACGAAGGCCTTGGCGTCGTTTTCCACGTAGGATTTGGTCACCTTGCGATGGCGCGGATTGACCACCCCCAGCCCTGGCAGGTCCACCAGCACCACGTTTTCGGGAATGCTGACGTCGGTGAGGAAGATTTCCGCCTGATTGACGAAAAGCACGTCCTCGTAGTCTTCGGTGACGTAGCGCGGCAACTCCTCCAGGGCGATTTCCTTTTCCGCGCCGCTGAGTTTGTTCCAGCCGTGGACGAGGGCTTTCAGCTCGTCGAAGAACTTCTGCTTGTTGAACGACCCAAACTGCCCTTTGTGCTGTTCGATGTCCCGGCCGAGCTGGCTCAGCAGTTCGCCCCGGCTCAGGTTGCGGTAGGCGTCGCAGCTCTTGCGCAGCTCCTTGGAAATCTCCTCGACATACAGGTTCTTCAGTTCGTCCCGTTCGTTCTCGTCCAGATAATGGATGACGGCCTTGGTGCTCTTGCCTTTGCGGATGAGGGTGGGGATGGCGGTGAAGGACTTGGTGGCCTGCGGCAGGATGTCGTTGCCGAGCACGGCGTTGATGATGGTGCTCTTGCCGGCCGAAAATGCCCCCAGGAAGGCGACCGGGAACTCCGGCGACTTCAGCCGTTCCAGCCAGCTACGTTTGCGGTTGACATAGTATTTGAAGTCGTCGGTGAGGCCGAGGTAAGGGGCGGCGGCGTCGTAAGCCTCGAATAAACGGGTGAACGCCTTGACGTAAAGGCTGTAGTCCGGCTCTTTCATTGCATGGGTTTCCAAAGAGGGTCCTCGTGGCAGGCGGCTGACGGGCGGGCCGGGTGACGAATCCATGAATATCAGGCCGCCGCATTTTAACATCTCAGCCTTGTGAACCAATCCGCCCGGCGTGCCGGCTTTTGCCGCCGCTTGATAGGCCCGGCCGGTATTTCATAAACTACCCGGCATCCGGAGTGCAAAATCCTGCCGGCCACCTTCTTGAACCGCCTGCCGGTCCTCTCGATTCTAGCCGTTCATCTACCTCAACTCTCAGAGCAAAAATGAATTCTGAGCTGTCGATCATTACTCTGATCAAGGAGGCCAGCCCGGTCGTCCAGATCGTCATGTTCATTCTGGTCGCGGCGTCCGTGATCTCCTGGACGTTCATTTTCGGCAAATACCGCGAGATCCGGCGCGCCGAACAGACCTCCATCGCTTTCGAAGACCGTTTCTGGTCCGGCATCGATCTGGCCGACCTGTACCGCCAACTGGCCACGGAAAGCGACGACTGTGGCGGCCTGGAGCTCATCTTTCTGGCGGGCTTCAAGGAGTTCGGCCGCCTGCGGCAGCAGAGCGGCATCATGCCGGAAGCCGTGATGGAGGGAACCCAGCGCGCCATGCGGGTAGCGCTCAACCGCGAGCTGGACAAGCTGGACGAAAGGCTGCCGTTCTTGGCCACCGTGGGGTCGACCAGCCCGTACATCGGCCTGTTCGGTACCGTGTGGGGCATCATGAACTCCTTCCGCTCGCTCGGCTCGGTCAAGCAGGCGACCCTGGCGATGGTGGCGCCGGGCATCTCCGAGGCACTGGTAGCGACGGCGATGGGGCTGTTCGCGGCGATTCCGGCGGTGATCGCATACAACCGGTATTCGACCAACATTTCCCGGCTGGCGAACCGCTACGAGTCCTTCACCGAGGAACTGCTGAGCCTGCTGCACCGGCAGGCGCACACCAAATGAACGTCTCGACCGGAGCCGGACGCGGCAACCGCAGGCGTCCCATGGCCGAAATCAACGTCGTACCCTACATCGACGTCTCGCTGGTGCTGCTCATCATCTTCATGGTGACCGCACCGATGCTCCAGTCCGGCGTCGACGTCGACTTGCCCAAGGCGGAGGCGAGGCCGATCGACCCGAATCAGGACAAACCGATCATCGTCACCATCGACAAGGACGGCCAGCTCTACCTGGATGCGACCAACCAGGAAGACGTTCCGGTCGACCCCGCCGCCCTGACTGAGAAGGTGACCCGCGCCCTCGCTGAAAAACCAGGCACCGCCGTCCTGATCCGGGGCGATCGGGCCGTGGATTACGGGCGCGTGATCACCGTGATGGCCGCGCTCAAAAACTCCGGCGTGCCGCAGGTCGGACTGATGACGAATCCCGTCGAAGATTGATGGCCGATCCTCGTCTCCGCAGCCTGCGCGGACCGTTCGCGCTGGCGCTGGTGCTCCACATCGTTCTGCTGATTCTGTTCGCGCTGAATTTCGAAGCTTCCCAACGATCGGCGGAAACGGCCCAGCCCGACATCATCGAGGCGGTGGTCTTGGATGATTCCCGTATCGCCGCCGAGGCAGAGGGGCTGAAAACCGAAGCGGCTCCGCCGGCCGAAACGGGGCCGGAGCCCGTTTCAACCCCGAATCCCGAAGAGTCCAGGCGCGCTCAGCAAATCGAGGCCGAGAAGGCCGCCGAAGAGAGCCGGCGGCAAATGGAAGCTAAGAAACTCGCCGACCAAGCTCGAAAAGACGAGCAGAGAAGGAAAGCGGAGGCGGAGGAGAAGGCAAGGGCGGCAGCGGAAGCGGCGGCGCGGAAGAAGGCGGAAGCCGAAGCGAAGGAAAAGGCCGAGGCCGAGGCGCGGCGCAGAGCCGCGGAAGAAGCCA
>NZ_KE384224.1:0-606275 GCF_000424685.1 Methylococcus capsulatus str. Texas = ATCC 19069 | reverse complement strand
GGCAGAAGCCACGAGGGAGATGGAGGAAGAAGTCAAGGCCAAGGCGGCGGCGGAAGCACGGAAAAAGGCCGTGGAAGATGCCCGGCGCAAGGCCGAATTGGAGGAGCAGTTGAACAACGAACGCAGGGAGCTGGCGGAACGTGAGGCGAACAAATGGGCGAATCGTTACATCAAACCCCGCGTGGAAGGCCTGTGGCTCAAGCCGTCTGCCGCCAGAGGCGGCCTGTTTTGTATAATCCAGGTGAGAACGCTTGGGGATGGAACGGTCGTCGAGGCACGGGTCGTGAAGAGCAGCGGCGATGCCGCCTTCGACCGTTCCGCGGAAAGCGCGGTGAAAAAAGCGTCCCCCCTGCCCATGCCGTCGGATCCCAGGGTTGCCGCGGAGCTGCGTTCTTTCACGTTCAAATTCGAACCTGCCGGTTAGTCGAGTCAAGGTACCAAGCATGAACAAGGCGCGTGCGATCGCCCGTTGGATCTCGTTCCTGTTGCTCATCGCCGCGGGTCAGGTCTGTGCGGAACTCCAGGTTCAGATCAGCCAAGGGGTGGAAGGGGCGATTCCGGTGGCCGTCGTTCCCTTCGCCAACCAGGGAAGCTTGAGCGACTCTCTCAGCCAGATCGTGTCGGCCGACCTGCAGCGCAGCGGGCGATTCAGAACCTTGGCGGAAAGCGCCATGCAGGAGCGGCCGACGGCGCCGGACCAGGTTCAGCAGGCGGCATGGCAGGCTTTGGGCCAGGATTTCGTCGTGGTGGGCCAAATCCGGCCGTCCGGCGACGGCTACGAAGCCGATTTCCATGTCGTCGACGTCATCCGTGGCACGCTGGTCGTCAGCTACAGATTGCCCTTCGGAAGAGCCGAAACCCGCCAAGCCGCCCATCGGATCGCCGACGTCATCTATAAGGCCATCACCGGTGAGCCCGGCGCGTTTGCCACGCGCGTCGCTTATGTCAGCGTGTCAGGTGAGGGCGCCAACCGGCGCTACAACCTGCAGGTGGCGGACACGGACGGCTACAACCCGCAGAGCGTCATCGTCTCGAACGAGCCGATTATGTCGCCGGCCTGGTCGCCCGACGGTACCAAGATCGCCTACGTTTCGTTCGAAAGCCGCAGGTCGGCGATCTACGTTCAGACGCTGGCTACCGGCGAGCGCCGCAAGGTGTCGGATGCTCCGGGTATCAACGGCGCGCCGGCGTTCTCGCCGGACGGATCGCGGCTGGCGCTGACCTTGTCGAAAGACGGCAATCCCGATATCTACGTCATGAACCTGGGATCGGGCGGGCTCACCAGGATCACCGATTACGGCGGGATCGACACCGAACCGAACTGGTCACGGGACGGCCGTTCCATCGTGTTCACTTCCGATCGCGGTGGCAAACCCCAGCTGTATCTGGTGTCGGCAAGCGGGGGACCGGCCGAACGGCTGACGTACGAAGGGGATTACAATGCCCGCGGTGTGTTCTCGCCGGATGGCCGCAGCCTCGCCATGGTGCACGGCAAGGGCGGCGATTACCGGATCGCAGTCATGGATCTGGCCAGCCGTGCGGTTCGGGTTTTGACCAGCGGTCCTTTGGACGAATCCCCGGGCTTCGCTCCCAATGGCAGCATGATTTTGTACGCTGCGCGGCGGGGCCAGCTGGCGGCGGTTTCCATCGACGGCAAGGTCCGTCAGAGTCTGCGGATCGAGGGGGGCGCCGTGCGGGAGCCCGCATGGTCGCCTTGATCTCGATGGCCGAGGCCATAAATCTCGAGATTTCGGAAGGGTAGGCATTATGAATCGCATGAGAACGGGTTTGTTGATTGTGGTTGCGGCATCGCTGCTGACAGCGGGATGCTCCAAGAAGGAAGAAGTGAGACCTGACGATGCGGCCGGCGTGGGGCTCGAGGGCGGCGGCGGTCCGGGCGGGCCCCAGATCGGCAAGTACGGCGCGGGCGGGAACGGCGGCAAGGCGTATGGCGGTACAGGCGGTGCCTATGGCGGTGGGGCATATGGCAGTGGCGGGGGCGATCCCGCACTGAACGATCCTTCCAGCCCGCTCTATAAGCGGGTGATTTATTTCGGCTATGACAGCAGTGAGGTCCTGCCCGAGTACGTGCCGATCGTCAACGCGCACGCCGCTTATCTGGCATCGCATCCCAACGTCACGGTGACGCTGGAAGGGCATTGCGACGAACGCGGCTCGCCCGAATACAACATCGCCCTGGGCGAACAGCGGGCGCGCTCGATCGCCAACACCATGCGCTTTCAGGGGGCGAGCGACGGTCAGATGCAGATCGTGAGTTTCGGCGAAGAGAAACCCGCGGACCCGGGCAGCGGAGAAGCGGCCTGGGCCAAGAATCGCCGTGTCGAGATAGTCTACCCGGGAAACTGATCCGATGAGATCTTTACCTGTTCTGTTCATGTCTTGCGGACTGTCGCTGGCCGTTCCGGTGCAGGCGGAGCAGGGCTACGGCGGCTACGATGCCGGAGGTTACGGCGCGGAGACCTTGGACGAGCGCGTCGCCAAACTGGAAAAGAAGCTTGCCGGCCAGGTGCTGGTGGATCTGAACACTCAGATCGAGCGCCTCCAGCGGGAGTTGGCGAAAACACGCGGCCAACTCGAGGAGGTCAACCACAAGCTTGAGACGCTGAAGAGCCAGCAGCAGGCCATGTACACGGATCTGGATCAGCGGATCCGACAGGGCGCCGGGAGCCCGCCGGCGGCATCGGCCGACGGCGTCGCGGCGGACGCCCCGGACGCCGGAGCCGAGGGGGCCGGGACAGGCGGCGAAACCCGAACCGCGGCCGCGACCCCGGCTCCCGCGCCGACGAGCAGGCCGGTCGCGCCTCCTCCAGCATCCGATGGTGCGGCCCGGGAGGCCGCGTACCAGAGGGCCTTCGGCACGCTCAAGGATGGCAGATTCGCCGAAGCGATCAAGGAGTTCAAGAGTTTCACTGCCCGCTATCCCAGCGGCGACTATGCCGATAACGGCCAGTACTGGCTGGGCGAGGCCCATTACGTCAACCGTGATTTCAGTAGCGCAAAGGAGGCGTTTCAGAAGCTGATCAAGAATTTTCCGCAAAGTGCCAAGGTTCCGGACGCGGCGCTGAAGCTGGCTTACATCGAATCCGACACGGGCCAGATTGCCAGCGCGAGGCAGATGCTGAACGACGTCATCAAGCGTTATCCAGGGTCCAGCGCCGCGAAGCAGGCCGAGAAACGACTTCAGAAGATGCAGCAGGAGAAGCGCTGATCCTCGTGACCGAGACCCTCGTCCGCATCACGGAAATCTTCTTTTCGCTCCAGGGCGAAACCCGGACGGTCGGCCTGCCGACCGTGTTCGTCCGTCTCACCGGCTGCCCCTTGCGCTGTTCCTACTGCGATACCGCCTACGCCTTCAGCGGCGGCGAGCGCATGAGTATTGCTGAAATCGTCGAACGGGTCGGTCGGTACGGCGCCCGCTACGTTACGGTGACGGGGGGCGAGCCGCTGGCGCAGAAGGCCTGTCTGCCGCTGCTTACCGCCTTGTGCGACGAGGACTACCAAGTGTCGCTGGAGACCGGCGGGGCGCACGACATCTCGGCGGTTGACCCGCGCGTGGTGCGGGTGGTCGACCTGAAGACCCCCGGCTCGGGCGAAGCGTCCCGCAACCTGTATGCGAATGTCGACGCGCTCCGCCAAGGCGATCAGGTTAAGTTCGTGATCGCCGACCGGCCGGATTACGATTGGGCCGTGGCTAAGCTTGACGAACACCGGCTCGCGGAGCGTTGCGAAATCCTTTTTTCCCCGGTGGCCGGTGCGCTCCAGCCGGCGCAGCTCGCCGAATGGATTCTGCGGGACCGGCTGCCGGTTCGGTTCCAGCTCCAGTTGCACAAGCTGCTTTGGGGCGACACTCCGGGGCACTGATGAAACCTGCCGTAGTCCTGTTGTCGGGCGGACTCGATTCCGCCACCACCCTGGCGATTGCCCGCCGCGAAGGCTTCGCCTGCCATGCCATGAGTTTCGATTACGGCCAACGCCACGGAGCCGAACTCAAGGCCGCGCGGCGCCTCGCCCAGTCCTTGGGGGCAATCGAGCACAAGACCGTCCACATCGGCCTCGATGCCATCGGCGGTTCGGCGTTGACGGACTTGCGGATCGCCGTCCCTGATCATCCCCAGAACGGGATCCCGGTCACCTACGTTCCCGCCCGCAACACCGTGTTCCTTTCCTTCGCACTGGGCTGGGCGGAGGTCTTGGGTGCGCTGGACATCTTCATCGGCGTCAATGCCGTGGACTATTCCGGCTATCCGGACTGTCGGCCGGAATTCATCCGCGCCTTCGAGCAGCTCGCCAACCTGGCGACCAAGGTGGGCGTCGAGGGCGGGCGGTTCCGGATCCATACGCCACTGATCGATCTTTCCAAGGCCGATATCATCCGTACCGGTACGGCTCTCGGCATCGACTACGCCATGACGGTATCGTGCTATGCCGCCGATGCGGAGGGTCTGGCGTGCGGAATCTGCGACTCCTGCCGTCTGCGTCGCCAAGGGTTCGAGCAAGCCGGCATTGCCGATCCGACCCGCTATCGCTCTTGATGCCGCCCGCCCTGTATCATTAACGCCTTTTTGGTTTATTGCTCACCCATCAGGTTCTAGGGATGACCCACCGCACACGTTTCGCACCCAGCCCGACCGGCCACCTGCATATCGGCGGCGCTCGGACCGCTCTGTTCTCCTGGCTGTACGCCCGCAAGCACGGCGGCACCTTCATTCTGCGCATCGAGGATACCGACCTAGAGCGTTCCACTGTCGAATCGGTGAACGCCATTCTCGAAGGTATGACCTGGCTGGGGCTGGAATATGACGAAGGTCCTTTCTATCAGACCCACCGTTTCGACCGCTACCGGGAGGTGATGGAGCAGCTGCTGAAAGAAGGCCATGCCTACCGCTGCTACTGCACCAAGGAGGAACTGGACGAGCTGAGGGCAGGGCAAATGGAGCGCAAGGAGAAACCGCGTTACGACGGCCGTTGTCGTCATCGCAGCGAGCCCAGGCCGGGCGTGCTCCCGGTGATCCGTTTCCGCAACCCGACCGAAGGGGAGGTTGCTTGGGACGATCTGGTGCGCGGGCGCATCGCTTTCCAGAACAGCGAACTCGACGATTTGATCATCGCCCGCTCGGACGGTACCCCGACCTATAATTTCACCGTGGTGGTGGATGACCTCGACATGAAGATATCACACGTCATCCGCGGCGACGATCACGTCAACAACACCCCGCGCCAGATCAATATCCTCAAGGCCCTGGGCGTCGAGCCGCCTCGCTACGGTCATGTGCCGATGATCCTCGGCGCCGATGGCGCACGGTTGTCGAAACGCCATGGCGCGGTGAGCGTGATGCAGTACCGCGACGAAGGTTATCTGCCGGAAGCCTTGCTCAACTATCTGGTCCGCCTGGGCTGGTCCCATGGCGATCAGGAAATCTTTTCGGTCGACGAGATGATCGAGTACTTCGACGCCAACGCGATCAACCACTCGGCAGCTACCTTCAATCCGGACAAGCTGCTCTGGCTCAACCATCATTACCTGATGCATTCCGATCCCGCCCATGTCGCCCACCATCTGCGATGGCATCTGGGGCGCCTGGACATCGATCCGACCGAAGGCCCCGATCCCGTCGACGTGGTGGTGGCCCAGCGCGAACGCTGCAAGACCCTGGTGGAGATGGCTCAGGCCAGCCGATTCTTTTATAGAGACTTCGACGATTACGACCCCAAATCCGCCCAGAAGTATCTGACTGCGGCCAGCGTGCCGGCGCTGGAAGCGCTGCGGCGCCATCTGGCCGTCGTCCAGTCATGGGAAAAGGAGTCCCTCCACACAGTCCTGGTTGCCACAGGGGAGGAGATGGGGCTCAAGCTCGGGGCTGTCGCTCAGCCGCTACGGGTGGCGGTGGCCGGCACCGCCGTGTCGCCACCCATGGATGTCACCCTGCATTTACTGGGTCAATTGCGCACTCTGAATCGCATCGACCGAGCCTTGCAGTACATCGAGGCAAAAAAAGACTAGACAGATATATCCAGCGGCCATATAATGATCGCTCAACTTCGGTTGGGGCCATAGCTCAGCTGGGAGAGCGCAACAATGGCATTGTTGAGGTCGGGAGTTCGATCCTCCCTGGCTCCACCAACTCTAAGTTAGCAGCCAGTCCTGTCCCCATCGTCTAGAGGCCCAGGACACCGCCCTTTCACGGCGGCGACGGGGGTTCGAATCCCCCTGGGGACGCCAGTGAAATCGATCAGTCACGATTCGGGGTGCACACGTGCGGTGTGGTACCCTGCATTCGCTTTTCCAGTTTCTGCACCTGTGCGGAGCGTACGCGCCCGCACACTGGCGTGAACGACGGCGACGCGTGATGCCGTGTTCCGAAGGGCCACGCCCGCGGTGGACGAAATGAGAAAAGATCCACCGTTTCGGCTGCCGATGACCTGGGCGTGGCGATCGGGCACATTAGCATGCTTCAGTTACGATATGATGTCGATGGAATGAGGGAGGCGCGAAGGTCCAATGCTGACCGTCAGCGACGATCACGGCTATCAGCTGCGCTGGATGACGAAAGGAATAGATCGCCATGATCGGTTTCTTTCATCCCCGGCCCTTTCGTGACTCCGCGATCGTCTGATGACCGGTTGGCGGCCGTTAGCCGCGCCAGCTGGAAAAGTACTTGAGCGTTGATCTGGCTTCGCTCCAAAATAGGGTTCTTAACCAGCCTGAGAGGATCGAAATCATGAAGCTCCATGACGCTATGTGTGCCGTGCTGCTCGGTCTGGCTCTCGGCTCGATGTCGATCGAGTCTTGTGCCGATGATTGGGCCAATTACGCCGGCGATGTCGGAGACAAATTCGGACGGGGTCTGGCCAACGCCTCGCTCGGATGGGTGGAAATGGTGAAAGGAGTGGGTATTGCGGCAAGCCATGACGGTCCGGCATTCATCCCGTTTGGTTTCGTAAAAGGTCTCGGCCATACCCTCGGCCGGACCTTGTCCGGCGCCTTCGACGTGGTGACTTTTCCCATCCCCACGGCTCCATTGAGTGATCCGGCGTATGTCTGGGATCGATTCGACCAGGAGACGCAATACGGCTATTTCGAACCCGCTAAGCGGCGATCCTCGAAATGATGATGATGAGCTCGGTCCACCTTCGGTCCGGGCGAATGGGGGAGGACGGGACGAGCTGATCCCATACGAGCCTTCGCGGCACGACACCGTGCGTGCTGCGAATGGCCCGCCCGGCAACAGGACAGAGCCGTGTCATGTACCAAGAGCAGCACGTCCTCGGAGAGGATGAAAGCGGTGGTTCGATCGAATCCCTGATGGCCGAAACCGTCGTTGCGCACTCGTTGCCGAAAGCCGGTTCAAGTCATTCCATTTACTTGCGTTATCAGTTTGGCGACATCATCCGCAGGCAGCGGTTTGGCAATGAGAAAGCCTTGGATGGCATCGCAACCCGAGTTTTGCAGCAGGTTTTTCTGGGCGTCGGTTTCCACGCCTTCGGCGATGATTTTCAGTCCAAGGCTGTGGCCGAGCGCGATGATGCCGTCGCAGATCTTGGCATTGCCGTGATCGGTTTCGATGTCGTGAACGAAGGAGCGATCGATTTTCAGACTCTGAATGGGTAATAGTTTGAGGCGCCCCAATGAGGAATACCCAGTGCCGAAATCGTCGATGGAGAGCGTGATTCCATAATCCTGAAGCGATTTCAACAAAGCCTGAACCCGGCTGAGATTTTCCATGATGGCGGACTCGGTGATTTCGAGTTCGATATCAGAGCCGGACAGACCATGGCGTTCGACGATGGAGCCCAGGGCTTCGAAAAACGACTCGTCCTGCAACTGTTTCACTGAAACGTTGATGGCCATGCGCACGCCCGTGATACCGTCGTTCCGCCAGGCTCGCAGCTGATGGCATGCCCGGTCGATGACCCACAGTCCCAAAGGCAGGATGAGTTTGGTCTCTTCGGCGATGGGTATGAACCGGTCGGGAGCGATGACTCCGAGCAGCGGGTGGCGCCAGCGCAGCAGCGCCTCGACGCTGCAGATGGAGCCGGTGGTCAGATCGATCTGGGGTTGGTAATGGAGTTTGAAGCCGCCGTGCTTCAGTGCATCGCGCAGGCCGTTTTCGATGTCGAGCCGCTCCCGAACGCCGCGGTTGATGGCCTGACTGAAGAACTCGAAGGTGTTGCGTCCCCGCGATTTGGCATGGTACATCGCGGCGTCCGCATGTTTCATCAGTGTCTCAGCGCTGTTTCCGTCGGCTGGGTAAATGGCGATGCCTATGCTTGCGCCGGAGTGCAGCTGATAGTCTTCGACGGTATAGGGGCGGCAAAGGCTTTCCAGGATTCGTTCCGCCATGGCGGCTGAAGTCGTCGAAACCCTGTTGCCGGTGATCACGACGATGAACTCGTCGCCGCCCAGTCGTCCCACCACCTGGCTGCCGGGGACGTTTTCGGTCAGGCGCGCCGCAACCTGTTCCAGCAGCGCATCGCCGATCCGGTGTCCCAGGGTATCGTTGATTCTCTTGAAATTGTCCAGGTCGATGAACATCACCGCGACCTGATTCTGTTCCCGCCGGGCGAGTTCAATCGCCTGTTCGAGGCGTCCGTGCAGGAAGACACGATTAGGCAGGTTGGTGAGCGGGTCGTGATGAGCGAGATGTTTGATCCGGTCTTCCGCTTCCCTGCGCTGGGTGATGTCGCGGAATGCGCCGTGGACGTAGCGTCGCCCGTCCATTTCGAAGGTGCTGCTACTGACTTCCACCGGCACGGTGGTGCCGTCGGCCCTGACCAGCGACAGCTCGATGGTCCCGGTTTTGCCCTGCAGCATGTGGCCGAGGAGATCCGTTTCTGCACCATCGGCATCGTTACCGGTTTGCTGGAGGTTGCACAGGTGCCGGCCGATGATTTCGTTGCGGGACATTCCAAGCAGTGTTTCGGCCTGACGGTTGCAGTCGACCAGGGTTCCTGTCTCGGAATCGGTGACGAGGATGGCGTCGCTGGCGACCTCGATCAAGGTGCGGTAGCGCCGTTCGCTGGCACGGAGTGCCCGGTTCTTGGCCACTTCCTCCTGGCGCCGCCGTTCCAGCTCCTCAAATTTCATGGTGCCGGCAACGACAATCCCGGAAACCAGGAGGGCTGCTACCATCCCCGTGGCCAGATAGTCGTAGGTGACTTCTCCTTTGAGGAGCAAACCCATCGCTGCGGTCACGACTTCGGACATCACTACGGAAGCCAGAATGCCGGCAATCCACAGGTATTTCCCCAAGATGATGATGAGTGTCACCCGCTTATTCCTGTTCTCGCTTTGTCCCCTGACTTCCGGTTTACGGAAACCGCGGGGATCAGGCATTGATTGGTTCTTGTCCTCGTGGCCCCATCCGTCGTGACGTGGCGGAGATATTTTAGCGCCTTCGCCGGGGGAGTCCGCCACCGTTCGGTCCATCTTCGGTGTCGGGACGAACTTCCTGGATTTTGAGGCGGCCTTGCGTATCGTAGCCATGGGGAATGGACGCTCCGGATGCCAACCATTGTACCCATTCGCCATAGCCCTCGTTTCCGCCCTCTCCCGGGAGGAAAGGGCGGGCGAGGTATTTCAAGCGAGGTTTCCGTCAAGCAGCCGATCTGCTCTTCATCGCCAGTATCTCTTTCCTGACCTTGCCGAGCAAATGGTCACGCAGAGCCGCTGGCAGGTCAGCAATGCTGCCGGCTTCCGCCGTCGCCCTCCAGGCCGCTACATGCGTGCCGGTGGCAAGTTTTTCCAGTCGGCCGCCGGGCATGAGCCGGAAAAAGTCGAATGCCAGTACGACTCCTTTTTGGTGGATCCCTGCCAAATACATACGGGCTTTGATGGTATCGAACGGCATTGCGTCCCGGAGGTGCCGGACTTCGGTGAAGATGCACCGGAAGCCTCCTTGCGCTTCGCCGATCCGATAGGCATCGGGAACGATACCGTAAAAATAGCCATCCCGGAGTACCCCTTGCAACTCATAGTACTTCGAATAGTAGATATTGCCCACCAAATTCGCGTCATTCGGCGAGGTGACGACATTCTGCTCGGACAGCACCATGCCGGCGACGGGCCCCGGTTTTTCGCGCCACAAGGCGGCGCCGATGCGGTCCAGTGCAGGGACATGGCTGGGTTGGTCATGTTGTTCGAACCCGTCTGCCGTGGATCCGAGCTCTCGGAAGAAGCCGTCGAGATACGGCGGATACGGTTCGGGCGTGACCACCCCGTGGGAGACGACCCTGGCCCAGGTCATCTGGATCTGGCTGGTTGCCACGCGCTCCTGCGTCCCCTCAGGCAGGACCCGGTGCCATTCGAATCCGACGGTGACCGTCGAATCCCCGGGGCCATTGCGGCCAAGGAAGCGGCATGATACCTCCATGACCTCCCCCGCATGTACCGGCCTTTCGATGGATGCCCAGGAACGGTTGGTGACCCAGGCATGCTCGCCCGATGTGAATTCGTCGGTGAGCCGGGCTAAAACGGGTCTTAGTGCCATTTCCCTGAGCCGTCCCATCCACTCGAAGAAGCGGGAGAAATAAAGCGTACCGTCGGCGTTGGCGCCATCTTTGAAGGCTAAAGGAAAACGGAACGCGATATGGTGGTCGCAATCCGGGTCGGCGATATGGGTTTCAACCCGGAGAAAATCGGAGGGGTTTCCGCCCGCTGCCAGCCAACGAGTCCAAGATCCATCGCGTCCAGCTACGGTCTCGGGTTGAATCACTGCCGCAACGTCCCGGCCCGGCCCGACCTCCGCCGTCTCCGGTGAGCTATCGTCACGCTGTTCTCGATCAAGCGTATCCTTGCCGTTCAGATTCGATCCGCCGTTTACGACCATGGCGACCATGCAACGCTTCCGTCCGGCGACCATTGTCGGGAAGCTCATGACCCGCACCCGGACCTCTTCCCAGGTGGCGCGGAACAGGACGGTATCGGCATGTCGGGCCTCGATGTCCAGCGTGATGTCGCGGGTATCGAGAGCCTTCATAGCCGCCTCCAGTGCAGACCAAATCCGCGTTCCAGCCTCATCCAGTGTGTCCCCTTCACGTTCCAAGTGGTCGACGAGTGCAAACAGCCCAGCGTTCAGCATTGCACGCCATTGATCCCGGCTGCGCTGGATCGGGCTCACCAGATCGCAGCCTTGGAGCCCCATGCCGGCAACGCAAAGCAGAACCTCATCGTCATGGCTCAGCGATACTTCCAGCGGTGCGAAAGCCGCTTCCGGTTCCAAGAGTCCGCCCGCCGCAGCCGTTCCCGACCGGCTGTGCGAGCGGTACAGCACCGGTTTGCCGGTTTCCAGCCAGCATACCTCGAGGTGCGACGTATCGACGGCGAAGCGGATCCCTGCCTCACGTACCGCAGCGTGAAAGACCGGACGGCATATGACGCGCCTTCTGTCGCGCTTGCTGGCATGGAGATGGGGAATGTGGCGGACGATCACGGATGGAGCCAAAAGACCGAATTCACGGGCCCTTTGGTCCGCTTCGCCCTGCAGCGCCGGGTCGTCCGACAGGTTCGCCCGCGCCAGCAGTTGGGCCGGGGTCGGCAGATCGGCGCGCCGATCCAGCCTCTGCACTTCATAGCCAGTGATGCGCTCGATGACCCGGTTCTGGCCGTCGAACACCGTGACTTCTCCCAGTATCCGGCTGCCGTTGCGTCCGACGACCTTGGCTTCGGCCCGATAGCTCGTGCCGGGCGCATCGCCGCCATAGAGGTCGATGCGTCCGATACGGACCGGCAGGCAGATCTCCGGTGTCAGTGATATCTGGGCGGCCTGTAGCAAAGTGTCGCGGTAGAACGGATCGCCCAGCACCAAGGGAGCCCGCACCGTGTCCGAGAATCCCTCGGGGGCACGTACGGTTTCGGCCCGCGCTTCGGTCACGAACACGACATGGCTGTCGTCCAACGATTCCACGCCGCTGATACGCTGGAACAGCGGCCCCTGGAACAGCACGCTGCCATAGAGATCGACCTTCGGAACGATGCCCAGCAGCTGGCGCGGCGGCAGAGCGGTCTCTCCCGCCTCAGCGTCTCGCCGCCGCCCCAGCACGAAGCGGGCGGCGAAATGCGCCGGTTCCATGCCGGTCTGTTCGGCATGGACCGATGCTTCCACCACGATCGGCTCCGACACCGCCGTGCGTTCCAGCGCCAGTGCCCGGATCTCGATGCGTTGCGGCCTTTCCGGATTCACCACGATCGGTCGTTCCAGGCGGATGTCCTCGATGCGTACCACTTCCGCCCCGGCTTCACCCGCGACCCGCAGCGCCGCCTGGGCCATGGCTTCGAGCCCCATGACCGTAGGCAGGAGCAGGGAGCCGCGGTAGTCGTGGTCGGTGAGATAGAGATCGTGCCGGGTGTCGAGGCTGACCTGGGTGATGAGTTCTATCCCTGGCTCGAAGCGTTGCACTTCGCCGAGGAAGCGGCCGGCCGGGGGGGATACCTCGGTCACCGGAGGACGGACCCAGGTGGCGAGACCGTCGGCGCTGGCGGCCACGATCACTTCCCGCGTCGGCGGCGCCGTGCGCATCCAGCGTAGGAACTGGCGCACGCCCTCGGCGACCGGAATCGCGTCGATGCCCAACTGGCCCAGATGGCGGACGCTACCGAGTTTCACGCCCATGCCGACTTCGTCCCATACGCTGAACGCGTGGCAGACCACCGCCGTTTCCGGGTGCGCCTGCGCGAATCCGTCCAGCAGCCGCGCCACCGCCTCGTTCGAATAGGCATACCAGACATTGTTCATCATGCCGGTGACGCCGATGATCGACGTCAGTGCCGCGAACAGTTTGGGCGGACGGTTCCCGAACAGGGCCAGCAGGTTCTCGGCGCCTTTCAGCTTGGGTGCGATTTCGCGTCGGGCCTGTTCGGCCGACACCTCGGTCACCGGCCGCGGGGTGTTGGTCCCGGCGCCGTGTATCACCCCGGTCACCGGCCCCATTTCGCTGTGGATGGTGGTGATCGCCCGTTCCATCGCCTGGAGGTCGGCGACGTCGGCGGCGTAGTAGCGGCAGTCGACACCCGCTTCGGCGAAGCGCCGGAGGGTCGCCGCGAGTTCACCGGATTCGCCCGGCTGCGGTGCCGGCGAGCGTCCGATGAGGGCGAGCCGGACACCGGTCTCGAGGGCGAAAGCCAGGGCGCATTCGGCGGTGATGCCCTTGCCGCCGCCAGTGACCAGCACTACATCTTCGGCCGACCATTCGATCGAGCGCGGGGTGCAGTCTTCGGGTTCGATCCGCTCGATGCAGCGGCTCCAGCGCTTGCCCTCGCCATCGTATTCCACCGCCTTGTAGCCGGGCTGGCCGGACAGTTCCGCCGCCACCCGGTCCGCGACGAAATCCGCGGTCAGAGCCGGGTCGAAATCGATCACGCCGACTTCGAGTTCCGGCCGTTCCAGCGAAAGGCTGGCGGCGAACGACCAGGCGCTGACCGTTCGCCCACCCGGCAGCCCCCTTCGGCCGCTGCGCTGGAGGAAGAAGATGCCGTTCAGGTTCCGCCAGAGGGCGGGAGTCTGTCGGGCGAGTCTGTGAACGACGGCCAGTTCGTCGACCCCGGCGTCGGCGACCGAACCGGCGCGCGGCGCATCGTCATCCGACAGTACGATCACCAGCCGTTGCGTGTCTTCAGGGAGCTGGGCCCGTTCCAGATCGCCTGCGTTCACCGTCCGGGCCGCAAGGCGTCGCCCCAGATGCTCTGCAAACGGGGCGCCGGCGAGGGGGAGCACGACCAGACATTCGCCGGCCGGTGGTTCCGGTGCGTCACAAGGCGAAACGAGCGGGGCGGCCACTCTCGACTGGCGGAATGCCCGGACCCAGTGCAGGCGTCTGGCGGGTGCCTTGGCGATTGCCGCAGCCGGCTTGGAACGGGCGGCCTCTCCGCCGGTCGCCGTCTGGAGCGCCGCGGCGATTTCTTCCAGGGTCGCGTTGGCCAGCGACGCGGCGTCGATCCGGTCCTGGGTGCCCGTGGCCAGGATCAAATCGCCCAGCAGCGCGCCTGCTTTGATCGAGTCGATGTTGAGGTCATCCAGTAGTCGCTGGTCCGGTGCCAGGCAGTCGCGGCTGAACCCGGTGCGCTCGGCAACCAGGTCGAGCACCAGGTCCATCGCCGGGACCGGCTGGAGAGAGGCCACGGGAGGTGTCGGCGCGGCGGCGTCGAAAGCGGCGATGACGCTACCGACGGTGTCGGCGTGCAGGTGCATCGGATCGATCGTTCCCTGCACCCCCAGGCGGATGGCGGCATCGCCGAGCAAGGTGCCGATCTTGATCGAGTCCAGGTTCAGGTCATCGATCAGGCGGGCCTCGTCCTTCAACGTGTCGATCGCGAAGCCGGTACGTTCGGCCAGCAGCGCCAACACCACGTCGCGCGCCGAGGCGGACGTCGTGCCTGCGGATGCCGGAGCGGCGGCCGCCGGTTCAGGCCGGTGCTCGATGATGGCGGGCCGGACGTCGGCGAAGAATTCGCCCTTGAGGTTCTGCGAAATGGACCGCATGCGATCGAGTAACGGACGGTTGGCGAGCAGGGCTCCGATTCTCAGGCCCAGCTCGGTCAGGTAGTCCCGGTTGCCCGGAAACCGGCGGTTGATCAGCAGCAGCACGCCCAGGGGCAGATGCTGCATGGTGAGGACGGGTACGCAGTCCACCGCGCGCGTTCTGACGCCGGCCAGTCGGTCGAGCGTGGGCTCGAAACGGGGGTCGGCGTGGGCATTGGCCAGATGCAGTGAGCGCCGGGTGGTGAAAACTTCCCCAGGAATGCCGCGCTCCGCGCTCAGGCCCAGCTTTTCGGCCGCAGCGCCGAAGGCGGGATAGAGCATGGCGGTATCACGATCGTGCAGCAGGAGCGCGCCGTATTCGGCCCCGAGGCTGTCCTTGGCCGATTCCACCAGGTTGCCGATGATCGCCTCCGGGTGTGGGTCCACCGTTTCCCCAGCTACCACACGGTGCAGCATCGTCTCGATGCCATCCAGCTCACGGGCGCGTTCGGCCAGGTAGGCCTGGATCAGGCCGGGTGCGGCGATCGCTGCGAGTTCCGCCAGAATTTCCGCGTCCATGGGCGTGAAAGGCTCCCCCGGTCGTCGGGCGACGCGAACCAGCCCGAGCGGGTGGCCGGCACCGCTGGGGAATGGCACGTACAGCGCGGTCCAGGAAGGCGGGACGCCAAGGGTCTCGAGCTCGGCCTGGACGCGGGGATCTTCCCCGAGGATTTCGATGGCCTCCGGCGCCCCGGAACGGAGCACGTCGGCGAAGATGCCGTCGGCGGCGCTCAGCCGGTTGGCGAACATGTCGAAAGGCAGGACCACCCGCAAGGACTGCTCGCTCTGCTCGAACAACAACACGGTGGCGTGATCGGCATGAACGGCATCACGGAAGGCCGCCGTCAGCGTCTCCGACAGCTGGGCCAGATCGGAGGCCGTTCGTTCGCCGGTCCGGCGCAGCGCGCCGTCTCTGAGGACGGTCCGGTTGCCGTCGACCATGGGGACGGCACTGAGTTCACGTTCGCACGGGGCGACATAGAACTTGCGTGCGGAGGCGGGCACGAAGGGCCGGACCAGCCGGTTTTCGTACAAGCGTTCCCAGCGCAGGGCGAGCCCGCGGACATGGGCTTCGGCTACCACTGCATTGAAATCGGCGTCGCGTCCTGGCCTTCCTTCGACCGGCAGGCAGGGGCGCACGCGGCCGTTGCCATGGCTTTGCGCCAGTCCGGACAGTACCCGACCGGGGCCGACTTCCACCAGCCAGTCGCAATGTTCCGACATCGCTTCCAGCAGACGGGTGAAATTCACCGGCGATACGATCTGGCGGGACAGGTGGGCGCGCAGATCCACGCCGGAGGCGATTTCGCTGCCGTCGATGCTGGAGAACACCCGGACGATCAGCTCACCGGCGCGCTCGGGGACGTCCGCGTTGCGTCGGAAGTCTTCCGCCGCGCTTTCGACCAGCCTCGAATGGAAGGCATTGGATACCGGCAGCAGGCTGGCGCGGATGCCGTCGGCATTCGCCAGCTCGACGGCACGGGCAACCGCCGCCCGCTCACCCGAAATGACGGTCTGCGACGGTGAGTTGATGTTGGCGATCGCGCAATAGCCGTGGTCTTCGCGGGCCAGGATCGCCTCGGTGGTCGCGGCGTCGCAGGCCAGCACGCCCATCGCGCCCGCCTCGCCTTCCGGAGCCGCCATGACGAGCCCCCGTAGCGTGGCCAAACGGATGAGCGTGGATGCGTCGTACGCGCCGGCCGCGGCCAGCGCAGTGAGTTCGCCCAGACTGTGTCCGCCCACCACGGAAGGAAGGATGCCGAGCGATTCCAGCCGCTGTTGCCACAGCAGGGAGGCGGTGCAGATCGCAGGCTGGGCATTTTCGGTGGCGGTCAGCGCAGCCATCCAGGCCGGTTCAAGCTTTTTCGCCGGATCACGCTCAGTGGAGCGGAGGTACAGCCGACTCAAGCGGCCGTCCGGGTCCTCCAGACGCAAGGTCGCGGCTTCGGCATCCGAGCGTGTGACGGTGTCCCGCGCCCATTCGAAACGCTCGACCAGACTGCGGCCCATCCCGATCTGCTGGGAGCCCTGGCCCGGAAACAGGAACCCGACTCGCTGCGGCGAGATGGCATGTCCGATCCAGACCTGATCCCCTTGCCACAGGCTGGTCACTGCCGGGGTTTCTTGCTCCAGCTGCCGCTCCAGCAGTTCGAGCCGGGATTCGAGCTCCTCGACCGAACCGGCGACCACAGCCGCCCGCCAGGGATGGTCGCCGGCGAGAGTCGCTGCCCGGGCGGCCGCATCCACCAACTCCCCGACCGCCATTCCCTCGATCTGCCGGCGGAATTCACACACGGCCTGACGCAGCGAGTGCGGATCAGCGGCCGAGAAGGGGAAAACTTCCGTGTGCTGACGGCTGGCCAGCAGCACCCGCTCCGGCAAGGAAGGTTCGAGTTCCGGGGACGGCGGGTCACCGCTTTCCAGCGTGACGTGGCAGTTGATCCCGCCGAACCCCATGGCAGACACGCCGGCGCGCAGGCACTCGTTGGGCTCCCTGAGCTGTCCGTCCAGCACCGGGTAAAGCCCGCGCGCCGATTCCGCGAAGCTGGGGTGCGGCTCGGTACAGCCGGCGGTGGGTGGCACCACACGCCGGTTGACCGCCAGGACCGCCTTGATGAATCCGCCGATGCCGGCCGCCGCTTTGGTGTGACCGACGATCGACTTGAACGAGGTCATGCCGACCGAATGGTCCTCGACCGCTCCGTATGCGGCCAGTGCGCCGGCCACGCCTTCGAGCTCGGTACGATCGCCGACGGCGGTGCCGGTGCCGTGACCTTCCACGAATGCCAGCGTCTGTGGGGCATAACCCGCGGCCCGGTAGGCGCGCAGCAGCGCCAGGCTCTGGCCCTTCGCGCTGGGCGCGGTGATGCCGCCGCGGCCGTCGGATGACACGCCCCAGCCGCGCAATACCGCATAGACCGTGTCGCCGTCCCGGCGGGCGTCCTCCAGCCGTTTCAGCACTACCATGCCGCAGCCCTCGCCGGGAATGAATCCCTTGCCGCGCCTGTCGTAGACCCGCATTTCATCGCGGGTGAGGGCGGTGGCTTTGGCGAAGCCGATCAGTTCGAGCGTGTCGAGGCTCACGTCGACGCCGCCGGCGATCGCCAGGTCCATTTTGCCCTGCTGCAGGTAATCGGCGGCGGTGGCCACCGCCAGCAGCGAGGATGAGCAGGCGCCGTCGACGATGTAACCGCCGCCGTGCCAGTCGAGGTAATTGCAGATGCGGCCGGCGATGGTATTGGCCAGGCCGCCGGCCAGCGTGTCTTCGCTGGCCGCCGGGAACACCGATTTGTAGACGTCTTCCATCGCGGTTTCGAATTCCTGCATCAGGTCTTCGGAGAGTCCGCGCGCCTGCGCCGTTTTTCGCAGCACCTTGCGGACGAAAGGCCAGCGCAGGCGCATCGTGCCGGCGCGGGTCTCCTCGCCCGTCAGGGTGTTGCCGATGATCGCGCCGGCGGTGTCCTTCGGAAGGGCGTCGGGGCGGACGCGGGCATGGTTCAGCGCCTCCAGGGCCGTGGCTAGGGAAAGCCAATGGACGATATCCGTGGCCTCGAACGTCGATTTGGGGATGCGATAAGTGCCGGGGTCGAACTCGAAGCCGTCAAGGACGGCGGCTTTGCGTCCATAGGTCTTGTCGGGCGCTGCGGGGTCGGGGTCGTAATAGTCGGTGAGCGGCAATCGCACGTTGGGTATTTCGCGGAACTGTTGCCGGCGGCTGAGTATGTTTTCCCACAGTTGCAACAGGTTTCCGGCGCCGGGGTAGCGACAGGCCATACCGATGACGGCGATCGGCTGAACGGTTTCGGTACGCATAGGGCATTTTCCTCCTAGAAAAATAACTGCCCAGGATTCGGGCAATGGGAATGACGCTGCCAGAGGGCGGAACGTCGGGACGTGAATGCAGCGAAGAATGGCTGCCTCGAAATTCAACGTACCAAGAATGAGGAGGAATTCAAGGGCATACGGCATAGGAGCCGGCAGCCCCTGGACAAAGGGGGATTCGGAGAAACAAGAAGAGTTACAAAATGCTACCGGAGCCCTCCGAAATTCTGGCAGGGGTCAGGACGAGGCGCGATCGTCGAACCACCGGTACAGGGTCGGCAATACCACCAAGGTCAGCAGCGTCGAGGTGATGAGGCCGCCGATCACGACGATGGCCAGCGGCCGCTGGACTTCCGAACCGGGGCCGGTGGCGAACAGGAACGGCACCAGGCCCAGCATGGCGACGGTGGCGGTCATCATGACCGGCCGGAAACGCTGCTTGCAGCCTTCGACTATGGCGGCTTCGCGATCGAGGCCGGTTTCGCGCAGACTCCGTATGTAGGAGACCAGGACGACGCCATTCAGCACCGCGATACCCCAGAGCGTGATGAAGCCGACCGAAGCGGGCACCGACAGATATTCGCCAGAGGCGAACAGGGAAAAAATCCCACCCATGGAGGCGAAGGGGAGGACCAGAATGATGAGGCTGGCGAATCGCAGCGAATCGAACAGCAGGAACAGCAGGAAAAAGATCGCCGCGATGGTGACCGGAACGATGACGAGCAGGCGATTCATGGCGCGCTCCAGGTTCTCGAACTGGCCGCCCCACTCGAGGTAATAACCCTCGGGCAGCTTGACCTTTTCGCCGACGGCCTTTTGCAGTTCGGCCACGAAACCACCCAGGTCGCGGCCGCGCACGTTGGCGCCGATCACCAGGCGGCGCTTGGCCATTTCCCGGCTGATCTGGGCCGGGCCATCGGTCAGCCGGATTTCGGCCAGGTGTTCCAGCGGCACCAGCGCACCATGATGGGAGCGCAGCAGGATCTTACCGATGGCTTCCACACTGTCTCGGAAGTCGGCGGGGAATCGCACCACCGCCGGGAAGCGTCGCTCACCTTCGTAGATCTGGGTTGCCTCGCGCCCGCCGATCGCGGTTTCGATGATGTCGTTGATGTCCTGCACGTTGATTCCGTGGCGGGCGATGGCCCAGCGGTCGATGTCGATGGTGAGGTACTGCTGGCCGCTGACCCGCTCCATCCGGATGTCCGCCGAACCCCGGATCGAGTTGAGCACCCGGATGATTTCCTCGCCCTTGCGTTTCAACGTCTCGAGTTCATCGCCGAAGATCTTGATGGCGATGTCGGACCGCACGCCGGTCACCATCTCGTCGACCCGGTCCGAGATCGGCTGGGCCATCACGACCTGAACGCCCGGCAGCACCTTGAGCTTCTCGGCCAGCGCCTCCATCACGTCGTCCTGGTCCCAGCCGCGCGGCAACTGGTCCACCGGCTTGAGGGTGAGGATGGGGGTGGATTCGTTCTCCGGCTGGGTGTCGGTGGGGTTCTGGCTGCGGCCGAGCTGGGAAACGGCGCGTTCGACGCCCGGGACCTGCATGACCAGCCGCATCGCCTCGGTCTCCATTTCGATCGACTCGTCCAGCGACATGCTGGGGGCCCGGTTGATGCCGGTGACGATCGAACCTTCCTTCATCTCGGGAACGAACGAGGTGCCCAGCAAGGGGAACAGCGCAAGGCTCGAGGCCAGCAGGGCCAGGGCCAGGGCGACCACCGTCCGCGGCCGGCCGAGCGCAACCCGCAGCAGGGCGAGGTAGGGGCGCTTCATCGCCGCGATGATACGGGTGTCGCGCTCGGCCCCGCCTTTGAGCAGGTAGGCGCACAGCACCGGCGAGAGGGTCAGCGATACGATGAGCGAAATGAACAGCGCGATGGCGATGGTGTAGGCCAGCGGGGCGAACAGCTTCCCTTCCAGGCCGGTCATGGTCATCAGCGGCAGGAACACCAGGCAGATGATGCCGACCCCGAACAATACCGGCGTGCCGACCTCGGCGGCGGCGCGCAGCACCACCTGCAGCTTGGTTTCCCCGGAGTCCTTCATTTCGCCCAAGTGGCGGAAGGTGTTTTCCACGACCACCACCGAACCGTCGACCATGATGCCGATGGCAATCGCCAGCCCACCCAGCGACATCAGGTTGGCCGAAATGCCGTAGCGGTTCATGACGATGAAGGTCGCCAGCGGCGTGACCACCAGGGTTGCCACCACGATCAGGCTGGAGCGGACGTCGCCCAGGTAGAGCAGCAGAATGACGACGACCAGCGTGATGCCTTCGACCAGCACCTTGGTCACGGTGTGGACAGCAGCGTCGACCAGCGTGGTGCGGTCGTAGTAAGGCACGATTTTCAGGCCGCCGGGCAGCATGCCCTTGTCGTTGATCTCACGGATCCGTTCCTTCAACTCCGTGACGATGCGCTTGGCGTTGCCGCCGCGGAGCATCATCACGATGCCGCCCACGGCCTCGGTCTGCCCGTTCTTGATGACGGCCCCGTAGCGGACTGCGTGACCGATCTTCACCTCGGCCACGTCGCGGATGAACACGGGCGTGCCGCCGCTTTCCTTGAGCACGATGTTGCGGATGTCCTCGATGCTTTCGATCAGTCCCAGCCCGCGGATGAGGTACTGCTCGGCATAGCGGGGTAGCTTGCCGCCGCCGCTGTTGGCGTTGTTGAGCGCCAGGGCCGTGTAGATGTCCTTGAGCGAGATGCCGTAGTGCCGCAGCCGGTCCGGGTTGGCGAGCACCTGATACTGCCGCTCGAAGCCGCCGATCGAGTTGATTTCCGCGACGCCGGGGACGCCGCGCAACAAGGGGCGGACCACCCAGTCCTGAATGGTCCGGCGCTCGGTCAGCTCCTGCTCGGTCAGGACACGGTCGCCGTCGTCCGGGCGCTCCAGGGTGAACTGGTAGACTTCGCCCAGGCCGGTCGACACCGGCCCCAGTACCGGCGTGATGCCTTCCGGCAACTGGGCGGCCGCTTCGATCAGCCGCTCCAGCACCAATTGGCGGGCGAAGTAGACGTCGGTGTCGTCGCTGAACACCAGGTTGATCTGGGACAGGGCGTTGCGGTTGACCGAGCGCATCTCGGTCAGGCCCGGCAGGCCGGTCATCGCGATTTCCAGCGGCACCGTCACGAAGCGCTCGACCTCCTCGGGCGAGCGCCCCGGCGCCTCCGCCGCGACCTGGACCTGGACGTTGGTCACGTCGGGGAAGGCATCCACCGACAGTTCCTGCATTGCGTCGATCCCGAAGCCCAGCAGGCACAAGCCCAGGATCACCACGACGAGGCGTTGCCGGAGGACCGCGCGGATGAGGGATTCGATCACGGGGGAGCAGTCTGTGGTTGATCGCAGGGTGGCCGATAACTCCTGGAATTCGGCTCCGCTGTTGTTCGAGCATGAAGTCGGCTCGATCCAAGGCGGCTGCGGCAGTTTAGCAAAATCCGGTTTCCCCGCCCGCGCCGCCAACAAAGGGCGGGAATCGGAGATTGGCTCGGGATACAATCGAGATACACACTGATTGGAAGCCAGCCTGTCATGCCACAACCCCAACGCCTCATCGTCGGCATCAGCGGTGCCACGGGAATCATCTATGGTGCGCGGCTGCTGGAGCTGCTGAAGGAGACCGGGATCGAGACGCACCTGGTGGTGTCCCGGGCCGCCGATCTGACCCGGGCGCACGAGCTGGAGCTGAGCGCCGCGGCGCTGCGCGGTCTCGCCAGCGTGAGCTATGGCGCGAACGACGTAGGCGCGGCGCTTTCCAGCGGATCGTTCCGGACCGCCGGTATGGTGATTCTGCCATGTTCCATGCGGACGCTGGCCGAGATCGCCACCGGCGTGACCAGTACCCTGCTGACCCGTGCCGCCGACGTGGTATTGAAGGAGCGGCGGCGGCTGGTGCTGCTGGTGCGTGAGACCCCGCTGCACGCCATCCACCTGCGCAACATGCTCAGCGTGACCGAATGCGGCGCGATCGTCATGCCGCCGGTGCCGGCGTTCTATACCCGGCCGCAGACCATCGACGACATGGTCACCGACACGGTGTGCCGGGTGCTGGATTTGTTCGACATCGACGTCGGCCGGGCCAGACGCTGGGGCGAGGACATCGACACGGGCGCGGCGACGGCTTGAGCCGGCTCAGCCTGCGACCCATTGCAGGTAGCACACGGCGGTGCCGTCCGGATCGCGCAGGCTGAACGTTCGGCTCCCCCAACTCGTCGTAATCGGAGGCGGCGCGTGGATGGCGAGGGCGCGGTGGGCGGCATCCACGTCGGTGACCTCGATCACCAGATGGATTCGGTCGCCGACCGGACCGAGTTCCAAGGCCGCCTTTTCCCGGGCGGCATCCAGGATTTCCAGTTTCAGCCCGTTCAGGTCGAACACACAGCCGCGGCCGTCCGGCCGATCCCATCGCTTCAAGACCGTGAAACCGAGTGCCTTGCCGTAGAAGTCCGTCAAGGCCTCGAATTGTCGAGTCGCAAGTGCAACGTAGCTCATAGTGCGGCGACGGCTCGGCCGATTTCCGCCAACAGGGCTGGGCCGCGGTAGATGAAGCCGGTATAGACTTGCACCAGACTGGCGCCGGCTTCGAATTTCGCCACCGCATCCGCGCCGGAAAAGACGCCGCCGCAGGCGATGATGGGCGCCCGGCCTTGGAGGGCATCGGCCAGCCGGGCGACGACCTCGGTCGAACGCAAGAACAACGGCTTGCCGCTCAGGCCGCCGGCCTCATCGGCGTGCTCCAGTCCCTCCACACCATCCCGCGAAGCCGTGGTATTGGTGGCGATGACCGCGTCCACCCCGTGGCGGACCACAGCGCCGGCCAGCGCCTTGATTTCCTGCGAATCCATGTCCGGCGCGACCTTGAGAGCCAGCGGCACCCGTTTGCCGTGTTGTGCGGTCAGCTCCTCGCGTTCCCCCATCAGACCGTCCAGCAATTCATCGAGCAGGGCGCCGAATTGCAGGCTCCGCAGGCCCGGCGTGTTGGGGGAGGAGACGTTGAGGGTGACGTAGTGGGCATACGGATAGACCGCTTTCAGCCCCTCCCGGTAATCGTCCAGCGCTCGTTCCACCGGAGTCGTCAGGTTCTTGCCGATGTTGATGCCGAGGATGCCGCGGTAGCGGGTTTGCCGGACTCGGGCGATGAGGTGCGCTACGCCCGAGTTGTTGAAGCCCATGCGGTTGACGAGGGCGCCGGCTTCGGGCACACGGAACAGCCGGGGCCTGGGGTTGCCGGGTTGGGGGCGTGGAGTGACCGTCCCGATTTCGAGGAAGCCGAAGCCGAGCGCAGCCAGGCCGTCGATGCAGTCGCCGTTCTTGTCCAGGCCGGCGGCGAGACCGATCGGGTTGGGAAATTCCAGTCCCATGACGGTGCGTGGGCTGGTGGGCAGGGACTGTTTCAACGGATTGGCCGGCCCCAGCTTCGCCGCCAGCCGCAGGGCCGACAGGCTCAGTTCGTGGGCGGTTTCGGGATCCAGCCGGAACAGCAGGGGGCGGAGCAAATTTTCGTAGATCATGACGCCTGCGATGAGAAGGGCCGGGGAGGAGCGGACGGAATCAGCCGTCGCACGTCGGCCAGGGCTTCGGGATCGATTCCGGCGGTACGCCGGGCGCCGTGGCAGAGCGCTCCGCGGAAGCCGAGGTAATCGGGTTCGAGGCTCAGCAGTCCAGGAACATCCTGGCTCCGGAGCGAGCCGGCCAGGCCGCACAACAGACTCTGAGCGCGGGTTTCGCCGACGAAGCGTTCGAGCGCGGCGCGGTCCAGTATCGCGGTCAGGGGGCCCGAGGCCTTGTCCTGGGTGTCCAGCATCGCGCCGGCGAAGCCCGCCTTCTTCAGCCGGGCAATCCAGTCGAAGTCCGGCAGATTGTCTGCGAACAGTACGGCGACCAGGCGCGTGCCGTGGCTGGCCAGCTGCGCCAGGGCCGCGAGGGTGGAGCTCCAGTCGCCGCCGCGGAACATGCCGATCTTGACGTAATCCACGCCGGTGTCGGCCATTTCGCGCACCGCGCGGCAGATCGGGTCCGGTTCCAGCGGCAGGTCGCCGATGGTGGCGCTGACCGGTACCGTGCCCTCCATCTCGGCCACGATCCGGCCTACTTCGTCCGCCGGCAAGGCGCCCAGGCTGCCGTACTCGGGTGCCTTGAGGTCGACGATGTCGACGCCGGCCTCCAGGGCGATGCGCGCCTCGGTCAGGTTGCGGACGCTGGCGAGCATGCCGGTCATTCGATTTCCTCCCTCTGGCGTTGATACGCTTCGATGGCTTCCATCAACCAGCTCCAGGCCTCCAGTTCATGGGGACCGGCGGTTTTGTCCAGGCCGATGCGCAGATAATCCAGCTCCCGCTCGATCTTGCTCCAGGGCAGGAAGTGCAGACGGCTGACCAGGATGGCGGCTTCCAGCACCGCGAACTGGGCGCGGTTGAAGCCGCGGAACGGCGCGTGGTTGGCCTCGTGCACCACGCGGAAGTAGAGGCGCGGCCGTTCCGGATCGTCCTCCCGCCGGACGAGTTCGAGTTCGGCGTGCGCCAGGGCGCCGCCCAGACGCTGGCCGGCGACGCGGTCGGCCGGAACCAGCGGCCAGTCGCGGCGGCCGGTCAGACAGCCGGCGAAGATCCGGACGTCGTCGCTGTAATTCACCACGGCGCAGCCGGATGCCAGGACGTTGTCCAGGGTCCGGGAGGGCCGGAACGGCATGATGAGGTAGTCGGCTCCGCCGCTCTTCGAATCGGTGGCCGGCACGTGGATGCCCATGGGGGCGATGTGCGCGGTTTCTCCGGCGGCGGTCGTGGTCACCAGGGTTTCGCGGATCATGATTCAGTCATCCCTCGGTTTGGCCAGCGTGGTCCCGGCCGGTTTGTAGGCATGCGGGTCTGCCGTCGCTTCCTGGCGATCGACCGCACAGCCCCAGTCCAGGGTTTCGTCCTGGACATAGCGTTTGCCAAGCTGCCAGGCGATCTGGGCGCGGGCCAGTTCCACGCCGAGATAGAAGGCGTGTCCGCCGTCGTGTTCAACGCCCAGGGAGGGATAGAGCTGGAATGGATCGGCGGCGCTGTGGAAGCCGTCCCGGTTGAAGATGTGGATACCGGCGGCGCTGATCTGGATCCGGTAACTGGGGTCGCGGATGGCCTGGGCCAGCTCCCGGATCTCCGCTTCCGAGTAAGGGAAGGGGGCACGTTCATGGAGCGCCATCAGGCCGTCACCCATGTGCTTGGGCAGTGCATTCAGTTCGCGGGCGGCAAACATGATTCGCCGCGCCAGGTCGGCTTCGGCCACGGCCCGCCGCGCATGTTTGCTGACCTGGGTCGTCAGGATGGCGCGGATGCCGAGTTCCGAGCACACCCCCAGCAGCAGGGCGTTGATGCCGGCGGTATCGGCATGGGTCAGTTCGGTGAGGTTGCCGACGCCCATCATGATTTCGACCTCCGGATGGCGGCGGCGGGTTTCGTGGTAGCGCGTCAGGGAATCGGTGAAGCCGAAATGGATGGGGTCGAGGATGGGATCGACCAGGAACGGTTTGCCACGCGATCGCATCCCGGCCACGGCGCGGTCGAGCGAATCCAGATCGCCATGCCGGGCAGGGATGAGGACGGGGATGGAGGCCACCTGGTCGGTGACCCACAGTGAATCTTCGTGCAGGCTGAGCAAGTAATCGGCGCCGGCCGCGCCCCCTCGTACCAGATCCGCAGTTTCCAGCGAGTCCACGCTGACCTGGAACCTTTCCCGTTTCAATGCGGCGATCGCTGCTTCGAGATGGGGAAATGGCGTGGCGGGCAGGCAGCCGAGGTCGATCACGTCCGCCCCGTGTCTGCGGTAGTCGGCGGCCTGGCGGAGGATGCCGTCGACATCCAGGTGGGGGGCATCGACGACTTCGGCGAATATTCTCAGATCGTAGCGGCTGAGATCCGGCTTCCTGGCCGCCCGTCCGAAGAACTCCGGCAGGTCGCGCAGTTCTTCCGGCCCCCGTTCCACCGGCAGTCCCAGGTCCCGGGACAGGGTCTCGAGGTCGCCGCGGCAGCGCCCCGGCACCAGGATGCGGTCGGCGCCAAAGGTGTCTTTCAGCCGCCGGCGGATCATGTCCGCGGTCATCAGCGCGGCCACACTGAGACCGAGTTGGTGCACCGTGTATTCGAATTCCGGCGCCATCTCCTCGAGAATCCGATGCAGCTGCTTCTCGGCCAGCTTGCCGGTGAGGAACAGGATGTGTTCCGCCATGGGTGGGTGCGGGAATGTCCGGGATGGGGCGAGGGGAGGCAAGTATAGCAAAGCCGCCGCGGCTCGCCCCCTGGTCGCGACTCAAGGTTTGAACGGCAGGGGTCGGCGGAGGAAATCCTCGAATTCTCCGGGCGGCAACGGCGGGCTGATCAGATAACCCTGCGCCTGGTCGCAGCCCAGAGTCTTGAAGCAGTCCAACTGCGCCTGGGTTTCTATGCCTTCGACGGTGCAGCTCAGCTCCAGGCTTTTGGCGAGGGAAACGATGGCGCGGGAGATCGAAAGATTGTTGCAATCGTCGGCGCCCCAGGGGACGAATTCGCGCGCCACCTTGAGATGGCTCAAGGGCAGACGGCGCAGATAGCTCAGCGAAGAATAGCCGGTGCCGAAATCGTCCATGGAAAAACTTACGCCGGTACGCTTGAGTTCCAGCAGCGTCCTTACGACCGTATCCACGTCCTGCAAGAGCAACCGCTCCGTCAATTCGAGCTCCAGCAAGGTCGGATCTACAGCGGTTTCGGTGAGAGTGTCGGCGACCAGCCGGACGAAATTCGGCTCGCGGAACTGGCGCGCAGAGATGTTGACGGCTATGCGGACCGGCTTCAGGCCGGACCGTTGCCAGCCGGCGATCGTCTGGCAGACCGTTCGGATGACCCATTTGCCCAACGGGACGATCAGGCCGCTGTCCTCGGCCACCTGGATGAATTCGTCCGCGGGGACCCGTCCCAGTTCGCGGCTGTTCCAGCGTGCCAGCGCTTCGGCGCCGGTGACGGCGCCACTTTGCAGACTCATCTGGGGCTGGAAGGCGAGCTCCAGTTCCCCGTTTTCCAGGGCTTTTCGTAACCGGGTTTCGATCGACAGCAGCCGGTTTGCCCGCCGGTTGAGGTCGGGGGTGAAGAACTCGTAATTGCCGCGGCCTTTCTCCTTGGCCAGGAACATGGCGGCGTCGGCGCTGCGGAGCAGGCCGTCGGCGTCGCGGGAGTCTTCGGGAAACAGGCTGATGCCGCCGCTGAGACTGACGAACAGCTCATGCCGGTCCAGTACCACCGGTGTCTTGACGGCCTCGATGGCCGCCAGGGCGAAGCGCGAGGCATAACCGATGTCGTCGAGGTCTTCCATCAGCACGGCGAATTCGTCGCCGCCGATGCGCGCCAGGGTGTCCCCTGGACCCAGCCGTTCCTCGAGGCGGCGGCTGATCTCCAGGAGGACGCTATCGCCCACCTCGTGGCCCAGGGAGTCGTTGATGAGTTTGAATCGGTCGACGTCGAGAAACAGGAGGCCCAGCCGTTTGCCGCCTGCCAGCGCCTGCGAGACGGCCTGTTCCAGCCGCTGTTGGAACCTGAAGCGGTTGGGTAACTGGGTCAGGGGGTCGTAGTACGCCAGATAATCGAGGTAGTGGCGGCTTTGCCGCAACTGGGCCTCGAAGCTGTTGCGCTCGGTGATGTCGTTGTTGACTTCGACGATGGCGCGTGGCACGCCCTCGGCGTCCCGGTACAGTTCCCAGTGGGTTGCCACGGTTCTTTCCCTGCCTTGCCGGTCGACATGGGTGAGTTCGCCTTTCCAATGGCCGTCGGCCAGCACCTTCTGGCGGATCGTGGCCAAGGGGAGGGGAAACCGGCTGTTCAGCAATTCGTGAGAGGTGCGGCCGAGTGCCTCGTCCCTGGTCCAGCCGTAGAATTTTTCGGCGTAGGTGTTCCAGAACACGATGCGGTCTTCGAGATCACGCGCCAGGACATGGGCGTGCTTCAGCAACTCGGCCTGCTGGCGAAGTTCCGCCGCTTGCGCGATCAGTTCGTGTTCCGCCTGTTTCAGCGAGGTCACTTCGCCGAAGGTGATCACCAGTCCTTCCACGCAGCAGTTGTCCCGCGACCGGTAGGGCAGGATCTTGCGGAGATACCAGGCTCCCTGGTGGTCGAGGATCTCCCGGCTCTTCGGCTCTGCGCCCCTGAGCACGTCTGTTGCGTCGGTGAACAGTTCGTCGTCTTCGAAGTGGTGGACGATATCGGCGAAAGGCCGGCCGATGTCGCTGGGAATGAGGTGCATCAGCCGGTTGCAGGCGGGTGTATAGCGGCGGATGTTGAGGTCGCAGTCGAGGAAGAGTATCGCCAGGTCGGTGCCGACCAGGAGATTATTGAGGTCGTTGGTGGTGGCTTCCAGTTCTCCGACCTTCGCGTCGAGCATGGCGTTGGTGGCGGTGAGTTCGACATTGAGCGACTGCAGTTCTTCCCGCGAGCTTTCCAGCTCTTCGTTGGCCGACTGGAGTTCCTCGTTCATGGCCATGATTTCTTCGTTCGAGGCCCGCAGTTCGTCGTTCACGTGGCGGCTTTTCTCGATGGTTTGCCGCAGGTCCTCGCGGGTCGCCGCCAGTTCCCGCTCGAGCTGCTGCAACAGCCAGCCGTCGTCCCCGGTCCTGGCCGTCGCGGACGCGCCCGGATCGCCCGGCGTTTCTTCCTCCAGCCCGATCAGAAACAGCTCGAAGACCTCGCCGTCGGCGAGGGGAGTGACGGTGATCCGGACCGCTTCCGGCAGCGGGAACGCGTGGTTGGCGCCCGTCGCCACGGCGGCGACCTTTCGTCTCTCCCTGACACACCGGTCCAGCGAGCAGCGCAGCATGGTACGCAACGGCGGCCTGACGAGCCTGAACAGCTCGAGGGTGGGTTCGCCAGCGGGAAGTTCCAGATAGGATTGAACGTTTCCGCTGGTGTAGAGGACTTCATGCCGTGCATTCGCTATGATCAGGGTAGGGGCGTGGCGTTCGAGCAGTTCGCGGAACAGCCTTTCCTGGATTTCGTGCGCCTTGGGATCCGCGGCCAGGATCCGTCCTTCTGCGACGCGCGCCGTGGTCGCCGGGGCAGACAGCGGCAGGCTGGGCCGCACCGCTGCGGCGGCGTCATTGCGCCGGAATATCCGCCAGGGTTGGGAAACTTCGTCGAACAGGCGGGCGGCCTCGCCGAGGCTTTCCGAACTGCCCAGGAACAGGTGGCCGCCGGGGTTGAGAACGAAGTGGAAGATTTCGAGCAGCTTCTCCTGAGTCGTCGCATTCAGGTATATCAGGACGTTGCGGCATACCACCAGGTCGAGCCTGGAAAACGGCGGGTCGCCGATCAGGTTATGGAGCGCGAAGACGATCGATTCCCTGATCTGTTTCGAGATGCGGTACGCTTCGCCCTCCCGGACGAAGTAGCGCTCCAGGCGCGTTTCGGAGACGCCCGCCAGAGCCGCTTCGGAATACAGACCATGGCGGGCGAATTCCAGTGCCTCGGCGTCCACGTCGGTTGCGAAGATCTGCAGGCGCGGCCGTTGTCCGGCGCGCTCGAATCCTTCCGTCAAGAGAATGGCGATCGAATAGGCCTCCTCGCCGGTGGAACAGCCAGCGATCCAGCAGCGGACCGGTCGGTCGGCTCTACCTTCCCCGCAAATGGCCGGGACGACGGTGGTTTCCAGCAGCGCGAAGGCCTCGGCATCGCGAAAGAAGGCGGTGACCCCGATCAACAGATCTTCGGCCAGGCGGTCCAGTTCGTCCTCACTGCTTTCGAGCAGTCTCAGGTAACCGGCCGTGTCTTCGACGCGGGCGATGCCCATGCGGTGTTGGATGCGGCGCCGCAGTGGCGGGACTTTGTAGGCACGGAGATCGGCACCGGAACGGCTACGAACCAGTTCGAGAATCGCCGCCAGGGTTTCTGAGTCGTCTCCCTCCTCTCTGCGCAGCCAGTTTTCGACGGTTTGCGCAATGGTCTCCGCCGCGGATTCCAGCGCGTCCGCGCCGGGCTCGAACGGTGCCACGGCGCATACCAGGCCGCCGGCGCGTTCGATCATGCCCAGGAGCTCGTGTTCCCGGCTCGAGGCGCCGGGGTGGCGCACGACCGCGGTCCGGCCGTGGCGATCCGTCGGGAGACAGTGCAGGAAATGATCGAGCGGATGGCCGGAGGCGGGCGCGTCATCCAGCCTCAGCCGTTCGCTTTCTATGGACAGATATTTTCCCGAAGGAGGGATGTACACATGGGACGGCAGAACGGGAGCGCCGGGTTCGGCGATCGTCACCGCCAGCGGCGCCTCGGCCAGTTTGGCCAACGCTGTGTCGGGAAGAGCGGGGAGGAAGAATGCGGGACGGCGGTCTAGGGAGATCGCCTCGAAAAAAGCTCTTGCCGGTTCGGCTTCATCCCAGGGAAGGACGACCAGGTGGGTCGCGATGAGACCTTCGTCGGCTTTTTCACCATCCATGCTGCCGGCATCCTCCTCCATCGGAAAAAATCTCAGCGCAGCGACTTGAAGTATCGGATCAGGCCGTTGGTGGAAGCATCGTGCGAAGCGACGGGGGCATCGCCGGGGAGTTCGGCCAGAATGGTCTTCGCCAGCTGTTTGCCGAGTTCAACGCCCATCTGGTCGAAGGAGTTGATGTACCAGATCACGCCCTGGGTGAAAATCTTGTGTTCGTACAAGGCGATCAGCATGCCCAGGGTATGGGGGTCGAGCCGACGGTACAGGAAGCTGTTGGTCGGTTTGTTGCCGGGGAAGGTCTTGGCGGCCGCCAGCGCTTCGAGGCGTTCGGCGGGCAGTTCTTCCGAGGCGATCTCCTGCCTGGCCTCATCCGTGGTGCGTCCCCGCATCAACGCTTCGGTTTGAGCCAGGAAATTGGAGATCAGGATGTCGTGGTGTTCGGCCAGAGGGTGATGGCTTTCCGCCGCCGCAAGGAAATCACAGGGCACCAGCATGCTGCCTTGATGGAGCAACTGGTAGAAAGCATGCTGGCCGTTGGTGCCGGGCTGGCCGAAGATGACGGGGCCGGTGGAGTAGTTCACCGGCCGGCCTTCCACGTCGACGGTTTTGCCGTTGCTTTCCATGTCGGCCTGCTGAAGATAGGCTGGCAGATCCTCCAGGTACTGATCATACGGCAGCACGGCATGGCTCTGGGCGCCGAAGAAATTGATGTACCAAATGCCCAGGAGGCCCATCAGCACCGGGATGTTGCGTTCGAACGGGGCGGTGCGGAAATGCTCATCGACGAAATGGGCGCCTTCGAGCAGTTCCTCGAAGCGGTCCATGCCAACGCTCAGTGCGATGGGGAGGCCGATGGCCGACCACAGCGAATAGCGCCCACCTACCCAGTCCCAGAATTCGAACATGTTGCGGGGATCGATGCCGAATTCGGCGACCTTGTTCCGGTTGGTCGAAATAGCGACGAAGTGACGGGCGATGGCGGATTCGTCCGAAATGCGTTCCAGGAACCAGGCGCGGGCCGAACGGCCGTTGGTCATGGTCTCCTGGGTCGTGAAAGTCTTGGAGGCGACGACGAACAGCGTGGTTTCCGGATTCAGCGGCCTGAGGATCTCGACCAGGTCGGATTCGTCGACGTTGGAGACGAAGTGTGCGCGCAGCCGCGGGTCTGCGTAAGGCTGCAGTGCCTTGACCACCATCTTCGGGCCCAGGTCGGACCCGCCGATGCCGATGTTGACCACATCGGTGATGGCCTTGCCGGTCGCGCCGCGCCATTCTCCCGTGCGGACCGACTGAGAGAAGCGGCGCATGCGGTCGAGAACGCGGTTGACCTCCGGCATGACGTCTTTGCCGTCGACCCGAATCGGACGGTTGGAGCGATTGCGCAGGGCGACATGAAGCACCGCACGGTTCTCCGTGACGTTGAGCCGTTCGCCCCGAAACATGGCATCGATCTTTTCACGCAGACCGGCCTCCTCGGCGAGCTGGATCAGCGTCGCGACGGTTTCCCGGGTGATCCGGTTCTTGGAGTAGTCGAACAGCAGATCGCCCAGCTGGACGGAAAAGGCCTCGAAACGCCCCGGATCGTCGGCGAACATGTCGCGCATATGGCGGGGGGCAATGGTCTTGAAGTGTTCGGAAAGAGTCCGCCAGGCGGGAAGGTCGGTCGATTGTGGCATGGTTTCCTTATTATGGTATCAGGCGAGCTCGTGGTTGCCGCTCATGGACATAAATGCTACTACAAGCGGCGGGGATGGGCGAAGCTCCGGCGGCGTTGGGTTTATAATGGGCTGCTTTGAACCTCGCAGTGGAAGATGCAATGAGTATCCAGCAAAAGCTTTGGGGTGGGCGATTCGAGGAGGCGACCGATGCCTTCGTCGAGGCCTTCACTGCATCGGTGGATTTCGACAAGCGGCTGGCTTCCCACGACATCCGGGGTTCGATCGCGCATGCTACGATGCTGGAGCGGCTGGGGCTTCTCACCCGTGAGGAACTGCAGGCGATCGTCAGTGGCCTTGAAGCCATCGGCGCGGAAATCGAGGCCGGCCAGTTTCCGTGGGAGGTGAGCCTGGAAGATGTGCACATGAACATCGAGGCCCGTCTGACCCAGCGGATCGGCGAGGCCGGCAAGAAGCTGCATACCGGGCGTTCCCGCAACGACCAGGTCGCCACCGACGTGCGCCTGTACTTGCGCACCGAGATCGACCGTATCTGCGGAATGATCCTGCGGCTGCAGACCGCGCTGGTGGATCTGGCCGAGCGCGAGGCCGCCACCATCATGCCGGGTTTCACTCATCTCCAGGTGGCGCAGCCGGTCACTTTCGGCCACCACATGATGGCGTGGTACGAAATGCTGTCGCGCGATTACGACCGCCTGCGCGATTGCCGCAAGCGGGTCAACGTCATGCCGCTGGGGGCCGCGGCCCTGGCTGGCTCCAGTTTCCCGCTGGACCGCGATTACACGGCGGCGCTGCTGGACTTCTCCGGGCCGGCGGCGAATTCGCTGGACGCCGTCAGCGATCGCGATTTCGCCATCGAGTTCGCGGCCTGTGCCAGTCTGGTGCTGATGCATCTCTCACGTTTTTCGGAGGAGCTGATCCTCTGGACCTCGGCTCAATTCGGTTTCATCGATCTGCCCGACGCTTTCTGCACCGGCTCCTCGATCATGCCGCAGAAGAAAAACCCCGACGTGCCCGAACTCATCCGCGGCAAGAGCGCACGGGTATTCGGCCATTTATTCGCGCTGCTGACCCTGATGAAGAGCCAGCCGCTCGCCTACAACAAGGACAACCAAGAGGACAAGGAGCCGCTGTTCGATACGGTCGACACCCTGTCCGGCTGCCTTCGCGCCTTTGCCGACATGATGCCGCACGTGCGGCCAAACCGGTCTGCCATGTACGCATCGGCCCGCAAGGGCTATGCGACCGCCACCGACCTGGCCGACTACCTGGTCCGGCGCGGGACGCCCTTCCGCGACGCCCATGAAATCGTGGGCAAGGCCGTCCGCTTGGGGATGGAGAGCAGCCGCGACCTGGCGGATATTCCGCTGGAAGAGCTTCGATCCCTGTCCAGCGTCATCGGGCCGGACGTTTACCAGGTCCTGACGCTGGAGGGTTCGGTGGCGGCGCGTTCGCACCCGGGCGGCACCGCACCGGACTGCGTGAAACGGGCCGTGGCCGAGGCGCGGGTTCGCCTGGCGGCTCTGCAGGGGAGCTGATGGCCGGCGAAAGCTGCAATACCCTGGTTGATCTGATGCGCCACGGCGAGCCGGCCGGCGGCAGCCGCTATCGGGGACAGATCGACGACCCGTTGAGCGCCGTGGGCTGGGAGCAGATGTGGCGAGCGGTGGGGCGGCATTGCCCGTGGGACGTGATCGTCACCTCCCCACTGTTGCGTTGCCAGGCGTTTGCGGAGGCATTCGCCGAACGCCATCGACGACCGCTGGAAATCGAGCCGCGCTTCAAGGAGCTCGGTTTCGGCGCTTGGCAAGGCAAGACCCGGGAAGAAATCACCACTGAATACGATCCCGGCGTGCTGCAGCGCTTTTATCGGGATCCCCTCAACCACCGTCCGGAAAATGCCGAAGGCCTGGGAGATTTCCGCAGCCGCGTCATCTCGGCCTGGAAGGAAATGCTGGAACGGCACCTCGGCAAGCACGTCCTGGTCGTCTGTCATGCCGGCACGATCCGCATGGTGATCGCGCACGTGCTCGACGTGCCGCTCGCCAACCTGTTCCACATCAAGGTGGCCAATGCGGGCATCACCCGCATCGAATGCATCGAACAGGGCGACGAATTCCTGTCGCAACTCGTGTTCCACGGCGGCACGCCGGCCGCCTGAGCGCTGATCGGACTATCCGGCCGCTGGCGGCAACCGCGTGACCAGGATCTTGTCGACCCGGTTGCGATCCATGTCCACGACCTCGAACCGTAGATCCTGGAATTCGAAGCTGTCGGTCACCTTCGGCACGTTGCCCAGTCTCAGCATGACGAAACCGGCCATGGTGTGGAAATTGCCGGTCTCTTCTTCTGGCAGGGCATCGAGGTCGAAGAGCTGTTTGAAGCGCTCGATGTCGAGCATGCCGTCGATCAGCCAGGAGCCGTCTTCGCGCTGCGAGACCTGCGGTTCTTCCTCGGCGGTTTCGGAAGCGATGGCGCCGACGATCGCTTCCAGCACGTCCGTCAGCGTCACCAGGCCGGTCAATTCGCCGTACTCGTCCACCACCAGCGCCGTCTGCAGGTGCGACCGCTTGAAATGTTCGAGCAGCTGCATCAGGGACAGTGAGTTGGGGACGAACAGCGCCCGGGTCACCAGTTCCGCCAGCTCCGGCTTTTCGCCGGCCAGCAGCCGGTTCAGGACGTCCTTGGTTTTCACGAAACCGAGGACATTGTCCACGCCACCCCGGCATAGCGGGATGATCCAGTGCGGATGGTCGGTCAGGATGCCGCGGTTCGCTTCGTAGGACTTGGTGACGTCCAGGTAGACCACGTCCTTGCGCGGGGTCATGATCGCGCCGACCTTGCGGCTGTCCAGTCGCAGAATGTTTTCCACCAGTTTCTGCTCGACTTCCTCGAACACTCCTTCCAGCGTGCCCTGCTGGAGCAGTAGCTTGATTTCCTCTTCCGTGACCGAGGGCTGTCGGACCGGCCGCGCGCCCAGCAGCCGCAGCACGATGTCGGTGGAGACGCTGAGGAGTTTGACCAGGGGGAGGGCGATGAGGGAGAGGAGATGCATAGGCCGTGCCACGGCCGCCGCAATGGCTTCGGCGTGGAGCAGAGCCAGCCGTTTGGGCACCAGTTCACCGATGATCAGGGACAGATAGGTGATTGCGAAAACGGTGACCGTGAGGCTGATCTCATGGGCGTAGGGTGCCAGTTCCGGCAGCGTGAGCAAGATCGGCTCGAGCTGGCTGGACACCGACGCCTCGCCCAGCGCGCCGTTGAGCACCCCGATCGTGGTGATACCGACCTGAACCGTGGAGAGGAACCGCGAGGGCTGCGCCGCCAGTTCGAGGGCCTGGAGTTCGCCGGTGCCTCCCTTGTCGGCTCGCTGCTGCAACCGGGAACGCCGGGCGGAGACGATGGCCATTTCGGACATCGCGAACAGACCGTTGACGAAGATGAGGAACAGGACCAATCCGATCTGGATCACTTTAGGGTAGCGGGTAGTGGAACAATGGCAGAGCCTCCCGGGCGGGTTGGAGAGGAGCGCCCGGGTGGCGCTCCCCGGCAGACCGGCGGAGTGCGTGCGAAGTGACTGGGCTGCGCGGGAGTGAGAAAAGTTCAGGCCAGAGGCATGAACCAGGATATTCGTCGGACACGAGTCAGTCCGTCAATCGGCCGTCCGGCAAAACCGGCGGTCAGGAAAGGTGGATGATTCGAACATGTTGATCGACAAGAGGCCGATATGCCCCAAGCGTTAGCGTAGCCGTGTCGTGGGTTCGATTCAACTGTTTTCGCGCGCATCCGGGCCGAGACGTGCGGGTCGAAACTTGTTGTAACGGAGGGGGCGTTTGTTCTAAGTTAGGCGCCAGCCAACGATACTCAAAGGGGAGGCGGTTCATGGCGGCGCGGAATGCTTTCTATGCCCAGTCCGGCGGTGTGACCGCCGTTATCAATGCATCGGCCTGCGGCGTGCTGGAGACCGCCCGGCAGTATCCCGACCGTATCGGCACGGTTTACGCCGGGCGTAACGGCATCGTCGGTGCACTGACCGAGGACCTGATCGATACCGGGCTGGAGAGCGCCGAAGCCATCGCCGCATTGCGCCATACTCCCTCCGGGGCGTTCGGTTCCTGCCGCTACAAGCTCAAAGGGCTGGAGGAGAACCGGGCCCAGTACGAACGGTTGATCGAGGTCTTCCGCGCCCACGACATTGGCTATTTCTTCTACAACGGCGGCGGGGATTCCGCCGATACCTGCCTGAAGGTCTCCCAGCTTTCCGAGAAATTGGGTTATCCGTTGCAGGCCGTCCATATTCCGAAGACGGTGGACAACGACCTGCCGATCACCGACTGCTGTCCGGGGTTCGGTTCGGTCGCCAAGTACATAGCGGTATCGGTGCGCGAGGCGAGTTTCGACGTGCGCTCCATGGCTGCGACTTCCACCTGCATCTTCGTGCTGGAAGTCATGGGCCGCCACGCGGGCTGGATCGCCGCCGCCGGCGGTCTGGCGAGTGACGAGCGACATGATCTGGCTCTGGTCATCTTGTTTCCCGAACAGGTGTTCGACCCGGAACGGTTTCTCCGGGCGGTGGACGAAAAGGTCCGGACACATGGCTATTGTTCGGTCGTGGTGTCGGAGGGCATTAGGGGCGCGGATGGCAGGTTCGTCGCCGAATCCGGCAGCCGGGACGTGTTCGGGCATGCTCGGCTCGGTGGGGTGGCGCCGGTCATCGCCGACCTGATCAAGGATCGCCTGGGCTACAAATACCACTGGGCCGTCGCCGATTACCTGCAGCGCGCGGCCCGGCACGTCGCCTCCCGCACGGATGCCGAGCAGGCCTATGCGGTGGGGAAGGCCGGCGTCGAGATGGCTCTGAAGGGGCTCAGCGCCGTGATGCCGGCCATCGTGCGTACCTCGGATTCGCCTTACCGTTGGGAAATCACGGCCGCCAGTCTGGCGGAGGTGGCCAACGTCGAAAAGAAAATGCCCCTCGAATTCATCAGCGCCGACGGTTTCGGCATCACCGAGGCCTGCCGCCGGTACCTCCGGCCTCTGATCGAGGGCGAGGACTACCCTCCCTATGCCGGCGGTTTGCCGGATTATGTGACATTGTGCAATGTCGCCGTCCCGAAAAAACTGGCCGCTTCGTTCAGCGTCTGAGTTCCTCACTCAAATCCGTAACACCAACAACAACGTTCGAGGAGTATCGCTATGGCTTGCTCGGTTCTGTCCTGCGCCCGGGAGGGGCTGTGTTGTCTGATGCGCAATCCGCGGACCAAGGCGATCACCTTGGCCGGGCTCGCGGAATTTCTGGCGCTCGGCCTGCTGGTCGACTGGGGAACGGCGTTTGCGTTCACCGCTGCGTTGTCCGCGCTGCTCTACGGCATCCTGTCCATCGGCTGGGTCAATGCCCAGCCCGCTGGCAACGAGCGGATGGTCGACATCGCCACGGCGATCCAGCAGGGTGCCCAGGCCTATCTCAACCGCCAGTACCGTACCATCGGGATCGTCGGCTGGCTGTTGTTCTTCGTCATCGGGGCTTTCCTGGGATGGTCGATCGCCTTCGGTTTTGTGATCGGCGCCGCGCTGTCCGGCGCGGCGGGGTACATCGGCATGAATATCTCGGTGCGTGCCAATTCCCGTACCGCCCAGGCCGCCATCACGGGGATGGACGAGGCGTTTTCGACCGCGTTCCGGGGCGGTGCCATCACCGGCATGCTGGTGGTGGGGCTGGGGCTGCTCGGCGTAGCCGGGTACTACGCGCTCCTCAAATCGGTCGGCGCGACCGATCCCCTCCATGCCCTGGTGGGGCTGGCGTTCGGTGGTTCGCTGATCTCGATTTTCGCCCGCTTGGGCGGCGGCATCTTCACCAAAGGGGCGGACGTGGGGGCCGATCTGGTCGGCAAGGTCGAGGCGGGGATTCCCGAGGACGACCCGCGCAACCCGGCCGTGATCGCCGACAACGTGGGGGACAACGTCGGCGACTGCGCGGGTATGGCGGCCGATCTGTTCGAAACCTACGCCGTGACCATCGTCGCCACCATGCTGCTGGGAGGGCTCCTGACCGGGGGCAGCGAGGCTGCCACCGTGTATCCCTTGGTGCTGGGCGGCATTTCCATCGTCGCCTCCATCATCGGGACCTTCTTCGTCCGGATCACTCCGGGCAAGAAGATCATGAGCGGGCTGTACAAGGGCGTGATCGTATCGGGAGGGCTCGCGGCCGCGGCTTTCCTGCCGATCACCGGCTTCATGTTCGGCGGCGGCGTCAGCCTCGGCGGCATCGACGTGTCCTGGATCGGCATATTCTTCTCTGCCCTGATCGGGCTGGGTCTGACCGGGCTGATGGTGGTGATCACCGAGTATTACACGGCGACGGAATTCGCCCCGGTGCGTCACATCGCCGAAGCCTCCACCACCGGTCACGGCACCAACATCATCGCCGGTCTGGGCGTGTCGATGAAGGCGACTGCGGCGCCGGTGCTGGCAGTCTGTGCCAGCATCTGGGGTGCCTATGAACTGGCTGGCCTGTACGGCATCGCAGTGGCAGCCACCGCGATGCTGTCCTTGACCGGGATGATCGTCGCCCTCGACGCTTACGGCCCGATCACCGACAATGCCGGCGGCATCGCCGAAATGGCGGAACTGCCCGATTCGGTCCGCGCGGTCACCGATCCGCTGGATGCCGTGGGTAACACCACCAAGGCGGTGACCAAGGGTTATGCGATCGGCTCGGCCGGACTGGCGGCACTGGTGCTGTTCGCCGATTACACGCACAACCTCGGCGGCAACGTCAATTTCGATCTGTCGAACCACATGGTCATCATCGGCCTCTTCATCGGTGGTATGGTGCCCTATATGTTCGGGGCGTTGGCCATGGAAGCCGTGGGACGGGCTGCCGGCGGCATCGTCAATGAAGTGCGGCGGCAGTTTCGGGAGATACCGGGCATCATGGAGTACACCGCCAAGCCCGATTACTCGAAGGCGGTTGATATGCTGACTCAGGCGGCGATCAAGGAAATGGTCGTGCCGTCCTTGCTGCCGGTCGCAATTCCGGTCCTCGTGGGGCTGCTGCTCGGCAAGGAAGCGCTGGGCGGCCTGTTGATCGGCACCATCATCACGGGCTTGTTCGTCGCCATCTCGATGACGACCGGCGGCGGCGCCTGGGACAATGCCAAGAAGCACATCGAGGACGGCAACTTCGGGGGCAAGGGATCGGAGGCGCACAAGGCGGCGATCACTGGCGACACCGTCGGCGATCCCTACAAGGATACCGCAGGCCCCGCCGTGAATCCGATGATCAAGATCATCAATATCGTCGCTCTCTTGATCGTGCCCTTGCTCTGAACCGTCCTGCCTCAGGCCCTCCTGCCTCCTCCGCCCGGCGGGAGGGAGCCGGTCCGCGCCTCCTGGAGGGTTCGTGGCAGGGAAGCCTCGAACCATCGCGTGGGCGGCGAGATTCCGGCCAGGTTTCCTGATATATTTTTCCTTTCCTTTTTCCACGAACCCGGCAGGGGTTCGCGGCCGGGGCCTGGCCGCCGTCCTTGCGGTTTGCAGGATACAAACCGGATTCGAGGTAATGCGATGACCAACCCTTTGCTGGAGGACCACGAACTACCGCCGTTCTCGCGCATCGAAGCGAGCCATGTGTTGCCGGCGGTCCGACAAATCCTGGCCGAAAGCCGGGCCGCGGTGGACGCCTTGCTCCAACGCGGTGGGCCCTATACCTGGGCCGGGCTGGTGGAACCCTTGGACGATCTCGACGACCGTCTGAACAAGGCCTGGTCGCCGGTCGCTCATCTGAACGCCGTGATGAACAGCGAGGCGTTGAGGGATGCCTACAACGCCGCTCTGCCGCTCTTGAGCGAATATGCCACCGAGATGGGCCAGAATGCGGGGCTGTACGCCGCTTTCCGGGAAATCGCCGAAGGCATCGAGTACGCCCGGCTGGACACCGCCCAGCGCAAGATCGTCGACAATGCGCTGCGCGACTTCCGCCTATCCGGTGTGGCCCTGGAAGGGGAGCAGAGGGCGCGTTTCAAGGAAATCGCCCAGGAGTTGTCGCGCTTGGGCAGCCGGTTTTCGGACAACGTGCTCGATGCCACCCAGGGCTGGACGCGGCATATCGACGACGAGGCACTCTTGGCAGGACTGCCTGAAACCGACCGGGCGGTGGCCCGCCAGGCCGCGGAAGCCGAAGGCAAGAGCGGCTGGGTGTTTGGTCTCGCTTTCCCTTCCTATGTCGCCGTCATGACTCATGCCGATGACAGGGGGCTGCGGGAGGAATTCTATCGGGCCTATGTGACCCGCGCGTCCGAAACCGGCCCCCACGGCGGGCGTTGGGACAACGGCGAAGTGATGGAGAAGATCCTGGCTCTGCGTCACGAAGAGGCGAGGCTCCTGGGTTTTGCCAATTATGCCGAGCTATCTCTGGCCACCAAGATGGCGGAGAGTCCCGAACAGGTGCTGGGTTTTCTGAATGATCTGGCGGAAAAGGCACTACCCGTCGCCCGCTGCGACCTGGAGGAGTTGAAGGCATTTGCATGCGAGAACCACGGGCTCGACGAGTTGCAGGCCTGGGACGTGGCGTACTATTCCGAAAAGCTCCGCGAGCACAAATACGCGTTTTCGGAGGAGGAGGTAAAGGCCTATTTTCCTGCAGAGCGCGCGGTTTCCGGTCTGTTCGCGGTGGTGCAGCGGCTGTACGGCCTGGAAATCAGGCGGCGCGAAGGCATCGACGTCTGGCATCCGGACGTCCGCTATTACGAGATATTCGACCGGACCGGCGAACGGCGGGGCGGCTTCTATCTGGATCTCTATGCACGCCCCGGCAAGCGCAGCGGCGCCTGGATGGACGAATGCATCAGCCGGCGCCGTGTCGGCGGCGCCATTCAGACGCCGGTCGCCTATCTGACCTGTAATTTCACGCCGCCCGCGGGTGACGAGCCGGCGCTGCTGCGGCACGACGACGTGGTGACGCTGTTCCATGAATTCGGCCACGGCTTGCACCATCTGCTCACCAAGGTCGAACATCTCGGTGTGTCGGGAATCCGCGGGGTGGAATGGGATGCGGTAGAACTGCCGAGCCAGTTCATGGAGAACTTCTGCTGGGAGCGCGAGGCGCTGGCCCTGATCTCCGGCCATTACCGGACCGGCGAGCCTCTGCCGGACGAACTGCTGGCCCGGATGTTGGCGGCGAAAAACTTCCAGGCCGGCATGCAGACGGTCCGTCAACTGGAGTTCGCCCTGCTGGATTTCCGCATTCATCACGAATACGATCCAGCCCGAGGCGGGCGCGTCTATGAAATCCTCGAGGATGTGCGGCGACGAGTATCGGTCATGCCGCCTCCGGCGTACAACCGCTTTCCCCACAGTTTTCAGCACATCTTCGGCGGCGGCTATGCGGCCGGCTATTACAGTTACAAGTGGGCGGAAGTCCTGTCGAGCGATGCCTTTTCGCTGTTCGAGGAGCGTGGCATCTTCGATCCGGAGACCGGCCATGCTTTCCTGAGCAACGTGCTGGAACAGGGCGGACGTCGGAGTGCCCTGGAGTCTTTCATCGCCTTCCGCGGCCGCGAACCGGACATCGAGGCTTTGCTGCGCCACAGTGGGATGCTCGTATCCGCCGGCTGAGTCTTTCGAATTTCAAACCGACAAGGAGATGCCATGGTCGAATATCACAAATACCAATGTTCCGCCTGCGGCTACATCTACGACGAAACCGAAGGCGATCCGGATGCGGGTCTTCCACCCGGTACCCTTTTCGAGGACATTCCGGAAGGCTGGGGTTGTCCGGAGTGCGGCGTGGACAAGAGCTTCTTCGAACCGCTGGATTGAGCAGAAATCGGTGTCTGCCGGCCGCGCGGCCGGCAGAATTCAGGGATGTCGGTGGGCGGTTGTCGCCGCCGCAGCCTCGAAGACCGAAAAGAGGTCATTGACCTGCATATCCCGCTCGGCGAGTGGAGTCAGCCGGTAGCGTTTTTCCGGAGTCGTCATGGGGTCCATGGTCACTGCCGATGGGCTCGCTGGAATGGCCCGGAGGCTCGTTGCCTTCTCCGATGGATTTGACGAAGCTCACCGATTTCAGCTTGCATTCCTTCTTCGAAGTCTGTGCCAGCTTGATGAACTCGATTTCATCACGCAGGTGCTTCTTGCGGTTTTTCAGACCGCTCTTGGTCTGAGTGCCGAAATCAGCGAAGTAGTTGAACGGCTGGTGGTGGAACTGGAGCCCGGTGTCCGGGCAGTTCGGGAAAGTCGAACCCTGGAGGGATGCGGGTCCGCGTAATTCGGTTCGAGTCCGTTGGTCCAGCCGGGCGCCCCGATGTCGCCGGCGGCGTTGGACCAGCCGTCCGCATACCAGGCCCAGCTCCCGCCGGCCGCGGAGAGCCGGCCGCCGTACAGGTCGTCGAAGCTGTGATTCTCCTGATGGATGATGATGAACCGTTTGATCTTCGTGATTTCGTCGCCGGAGGGGGTGTTGGCCGAAACGGTGCCGGACCCGGTCGCAAGGAGGGCGGCGACGAGGGACGGCTTATGTGCGGACTCGCATCGACTCGGCACCTGTGCGCTCGTTGATGTGTCGGCCGCTGGCGGCGGACAGGCTGATCGTGACAGGTTACGCGCGTAGAAAAGTCCGGAGCCGAGATGGGGGAGTTGTAATTGGCCAGTGCTTCCCCTATAACACCAGCGACGAGTTTGAGGCTTGAGGGCCGTATGAAAAAAATTCTTGGATTCGCACTGAACTCCGTGCTCGTAGCGGCGCTGCTGTTCTCCGGCATGCACGAAGCGTTCGCCAAACGACTGGGCGGGGGAAGCTCCTTCGGGAGTCGGCCTTCGTACAGCGAACCGTATCGGCGTTCGACCGATGGCAACACCTTCTCGCAAACACAGCGGCCGGCGTACCAGCCCGGCCAGCCGGCCACTGCCGCGAGCCAGCGCAACCAGGCGGCGCGTGAGGCCTATGCCCGCCGTGGTGGTTTGATGGGTATGCTCGGCGGTTTGGCGCTGGGCGGCCTGCTGGGGGCCATGCTGTTCGGCGGTGCTTTCGAGCATCTGAATGTTCTCGATCTCCTGCTGTTCGCGGGGATCGGCTTTTTCCTCTACCGGCTGCTGGCCGCGCGCGGGAGCCAGCCGCAGCCCGCGGCAGGAGCCGGCTATTACCCGCATTCGGAAAACCCCGGCGGCGCGAACCCTGCTTCGGGACGTCCCGCTTTTGACACCGATTTGCTGTCCCGGCGGGGAGGCGCGCAGCCGGCGCGATCCCAGCCGGCCGATTTCGACGCAACCGGATTTCTGAACGGCGCCAAGGCTGCCTACCGCCAGCTTCAGGCTGCCTGGGACGAGCGCGATCTGGGGACCTTGCGGGCGCTCACGACCGATAAGGTGTTTGCCGAACTGCAAGACCAGTTGCGGGCGTCGGCCGAGCGTCACAGTACCGAGCTGCTGCGGGTCGATGCGGAAATCCTGGAGGTCAGCGACCGGGGCGACGAGCGTGAGGTCGCCGTGCTGTTCGACGTCACGCTGCGCGAGGCGCCGGCCGAAGAAGCGGCCGTGGTTCACGAGGTCTGGCATTTCGTGCGATCGCGTTCGAGCCGCCAGCCTACCTGGTTCCTGGACGGCATCCAGCAGGTCGAGGCCTGAAGACCGACTCCCTCCGCCGAGGCGGGAGCGCACGGGTGCGGTTCGTCCGGTTCCTCGCCGTCGCAGGTCTGCTGGTACCGGTAATCTGGTTCGGCTGCGGGCCTTTCGAGAGGAAAAACCTGTCGCCGGCCCTGGGGTTCACCACCATCGAGGGGCAAAGGGTGAATCTCGAGGAGTGGCGCGGCCGTCCCGTGCTGCTGGCGTTCTGGGCCAGCAATTGCCGAAGTTGCCTGGAAGAAATGCCGGAGCTCGCTGCGCTGTTTCGGGATTACCAAGGGCAAGGGCTGCGGATGGCGGCTGTGGCGATGCCGTATGATGTGCCCAGCCGCGTCGTATCTCTGGCTGGGAAGGAAGGCTGGCCGTTTCCTGTCGCGCTCGATCCCTTGGGCCAACTGGCAGGCGCGCTCGGGGTCGAACTGGTGCCGAACTGCTACCTGCTGGACGGCGATGGTGCGATCGTCGCGACGTACCTCGGCAAACCGGATTTCCGCGAACTGCGGGGAACGATAGACAAGCTGCTCCGGGAGGGATGAGCGCATGTGGCTGAAAGCTTTTCACCTGATCTTCATGGTGACGTGGTTCGCCGGTCTGTTCTATCTGCCGCGCTTGTTCGTCTACCACACCATGACCTCCGATGCGGTGGGTATCGCCCGGTTCAAGATCATGGAAAGAAAACTGTTCTGGGGAATCATGACGCCGGCGATGCTTCTGACCCTCCTGTTCGGTGTCTGGATGTTGGCCGACTATGCCTGGGCAGTTTACGGCGGCAGCGGTTGGCTGCATGTCAAACTGGTCCTGGTGGCACTGCTGGTCGGCTACCACGTCCTGTGCTGGCAATGGCTGCGGTCGTTCGCCGAAGACCGCAACAGGCGCAGCCATTTGTTCTACCGCTGGATCAACGAAGTCCCGGTGCTGTTTCTTTTCGCCATCGTCCTGCTCGCCAGTTTGAAACCCTTCTGAAGGAGAAGCATCGAATGCCTACCTACGACTATGCCTGCCGGTCCTGCAGCCGAGATTTCACCGTGATGCAGAAAATCAGCGATCCCTTGCCCGTCTGTCCGCACTGTGGTTCCGAATCGGTGATCAAGAAGCTTTCAGCACCCGCCGTGCACGGCGGATCGAGCCATTCTTCGCAGCCCGCGACCGGACATGGCTGCGGTGCGGGCGGCTGCGGCTGCCGGCACTGAGTCCGTCAAAATCGTCCCTCCGGCCGGCTCCGAACCGGGGCGGTGGCCCACGACCCGGCGGTCCACATGGCGTCGAAACAACAGCAGATTCACGACCTGTGGGACGGACTCGCCGAATTCGGCCCGACCCGTGTCAATGAGGCGCTCGACCATGCCATGGCTTCATTGTGCGGGATCATCGGCGCCCAGCAGGCATGCTGGTTCGGCGCGGTGCGCCTGGACTGCCGGGACGATCCGATCGACGGCTGGCGGGTCTGCGCCATTCGCTATCTTCACCCCCACCCCGAGCGGGATGCGGCCTATGCGGAGCATCGCCGCCGTCTCGAACGGGGTGACATCGACCCCAGCATCGTTGCCAATTTGCGTCATGCCGGCCGCTTCCGCGTCAGCATCCAGCACGAAATCGTGCCACCCGGCTGGTACGACGGCGAGTTCTATCGCAGCCTGTTCAAGCCTTTCGGTATCCGCGATGTCTGCTACATGGCGACGCCGGTCAACAGCGGTCTGGAATCCTGGTTCGGCTTCGAGCGCGTCAGTCCGGAAGCGCCTCTGTTCGGAGAAGTCGAGCGTGCCCTTCTGGAGCGGGCAGGTCGGGCACTGAAATGGTTCCACCGGCAGCTCGCTCTCCATCATGGTCTCATGATCGCTTCGCAGCCTCTCACCCCCGCCGAGCGGCGGCTGCTCAGTGCGCTGCTCGGCGGCGCCTCCGAGGCTGAGATCGCCGAGCGGCTCGGCCTCACATCCAACACAGTGCATACCTACGCTACCCGCATCTATAGGAAGTTCGGCGTAAAGGGTCGGACTGGCCTCGTGGCGTTGTGGCTGGGGTGCTGACCACGGGATCCGTCTCTGTACAGAGACTGTTCCCATGGTCAACATGTGGTTTATATTCCATTCCTCCTTTTGTTCGGAAGCGTCGTCCGGAAACGGAACCCCCCTCAACAGAACCGTAAGATTCCATACGGTTGACGGAATAGGTTTCGTCGATTCAAGGCGAAATTAAAACTGTTCGGTTTGGTAAAAAGGAACCGAAGTTCGTTTCGCGCTCTAAAAAAAACCAATTCAGTTGTATTTTGGGGAGTTTGGGCCGGCACGATGAACATAACGATCGATAATGACGCTCCCAAATGACCAGGGGCGCAATCCTGTTCTACGGCAAAAGGGCCACGTCAAGCGGACGCGCCCTTCGACATCAATCAAATCTCCCATCCGCCCGCTAACGAACGGATCGGCGTCGCAGTGCCATACACCCCCAGCCGGTTCAGGATCGGATATCAGGGCGAAGACCAGTTTCAACGTCCTTTGCAGATGAATGGAAGGTGCACCAGCCTGAGCGCGGCCGGGCCGTCGAGCCAAGACTCCCGGGCACCTCTGGATAGAGGATGTTCACCGTCCCCGCATTCGGTGTGTCTTCAGGAAATTTCTGGCCTTGGGGCGATAGAGTCTTAGTGGGCGTAAGTGCAGAAGACGGGAACTAATCACGACCCATGGTGCCAAAAAAGTGTCGGGGTGCGTGCCTACAGAATAGGGAGCCCGAAAGGGGCAGGATACGGAAGGTAAAGAGCAGTGGAGTCGGTCAGTTTTACGACGCACTGTCTATTGAGGAGATGAGAACAATGAAGCAGCCAATGAGCTATCTGCGTTTGGCGGTCCCCGCCTTGTGCCTGCTGTCGCTGGCGGTTCCGCCGGCGGAAGCCAAGAAGGCGGACGACAAGTACAATCGCTATATCACGTTCCAGAACGATTTTCCATTTACTGTCTATCCTGTCATCCAGGTCCCGGCAGACATCTGCGACGGCGCCGCGGCCACTGGGGACAGGCGGATCATCATCAACTATGACGTGAAGACAGAAGGGTTGCCTGCGGGCAAGAAAATAACCGTCTGGATTCCGCGTGACCAAAAACAGGTGAATGTCGGCGGGAAGACGGTCGACAAGAATTGCTGGTATCAGAGCGGCCGTGTCTATATTTTTCCAGTGGCTCTAAAAACGTACGAGGCCAATATAGTCAAATTGGACCCTTTGCAGACAAAAGTCATCACCAAATTTGACGATCCGACGCATCCGTCGGAAGTTGTCGATTGTTACAAGGGGGACAATACCGTAGAAAGTGAGGCAGTCAAGGGAAACTGCATGACAGGTGTGTCCGGTGCCAGCTATTCCGTGGATGCGCCGGCGCAGTTGGCCGAATTCACCTTCGATGCGGACAATCCCACGGATCAAAACATGGATACCGGCGATCCGATGGCGGACATCGATGTGTCCATGGTCGACGAATTGTATATTCCCGTGGCCGGCTCCGTCGCCAATCATGGCGCTACGGGCTACATGGGCGGCTCCGCCGCTACCGTCAACGCGAATGGAGTCAACGACCTGGCTCAATTCAAAAAGCGGATAGACGGCTTCCTTACCGATCCGGACGGCCGCGGTGGAAGGAAAAATGTCTGGCCCGTATTCGCTGCTTACACGAGTCAGTATTTCAATTCCCAAAATAAAGAAATAAATACCTTCAGCGATCTGCTGCCCAAGGAATTGGGAAAGAACGCCGGTAACACTATAATTCCGCACTTTCCTGGTGGTTATAATAGTATCGATATGACCCTGACACGTGGTCCTTCGACGAATTACTACACGGGGACCAACTATGTCACTGACAAGGGGACTCTGATTACCGGCGTGCGGTATGACGAGAAAATGAAAAAGCCTGGTAATCCGCTGGTGCAGCCCTATATCGACCGTTGGATGTATTGGGTGAAACAGAAAGACAATCCAGGATTTTGCGCAGATAAGAATAATTTGGAGCAGCTGAAGTGGCCAGATCATGTCTGCAGGTACGACAGCAAGAAGGCCGTTCAGGACTGCACTTTCAGGCATCAGTATTTTTGCGAGAAATTCCAGGAAAGTGTGAAGGTCGTATGGGATCATTTTACCAACGATCCCGTCGATGGATTCAATCCAAATCAAGCGAAGGTCTGGGAGAAGTGCGGGTTCCCGAAAGCGCCATACCCGACGGATGAGAATACTAAGAATTTCTGTATCATCCAGCAAATCGTAGGCTATGATTCGAAAGTGCTGGGAGGAGACCTCCCGGGGCGCGTGCAGGCGCTTCTGCGCGGCGTCGCCTTTGAGGCCAATGATCCATACGATCCTAACCATCCCAGCGTACCCAAGGCGGACGTACAACAGTGGCAGTTCGATCCGTTCCTGACCTTCGCCGCGCCGTACGACAGCCAGTTCAACCTCAATCCCTATACCAGGTTGGTGCACGACAGTGGCAAAGACGGCCTGGGTTCAGTGTCGTACTCCTTCTCGATCGACGACAAATACGGCAACTTCCGTGATGCGGCGTCCGGCTTCACCGTCGATGCCGGCGGCGTTACCGCGCTGGAGAACAAACGCCCTTACGATCCTTACCAGCAATACACGGTGACCTGGGGATATAACCGGGATCAGTTCAGCCTGGCTTGGCTGAATACCGGTACCAGCATCGAGGCCATAAGGGCCAAGCTGGAGCAGGTCGCCGAAAGCCACGGCAAGCGTCCGTTCCTGCTCAGGGAGGGCGATAAGCTGGCCGTGCTCGGACACGACGCCAACGGTACGTGGCAGCTGACCAATCCGCTGACCACGAAGACCGATCTGGAGGCTCTGGCGGCCCAGGAAAAAGAGAACAGCAAGGGTAAGAACCACACCTATCAGGATTTGATCGACCGTGTTTTCCTCAACAAGCCCGCGGACGTTTTCCCTGCGCAGGCGCTCAACGTCGATGCGGTCAGTGAACAGGCGATCAGTGTTCTGAACTTCGACGTGGACACGGGCTGGTCCGCCGGTGAAGCGCGACTGTACGATCAGATCGCCCTGAAGAAAGCCGATGTTCCGCAGGCCAATAACTGGGTCAGCCTGACGACTTGCGGCCATCAGGTCCCGATCCGGGGTCCGGGGGCCCAGACGCTCCCCTTGGTGTACGACACTGCGAAAGGCTATCTGCCGTGCGAAATCGTGGCGAAGGATAAGTTTGGCGACGAACTGAAGCTGAGCATGGCGCCGGAAAAGAAGACCGGTATCATCGATATTTACACCGGTTCGAAGGTGACGGACTGGACCACTCTGTGGGGTTTTCCGACAGGAAAGAAGCACACCGGCGCACCTCCGGTGACCTCAGACCTCAATGCAAAGGATCTGCAGTATTGTATCGATAATTCGAGCCCGTATTTCAGTGTTTCCGGTTTTTGCAACAATGTGAACGTATCGGCCGTATGGGCCGGGGCGCCACTTGCGCGCGACGTGGTATACATGGGACTCGACTATGTGAATATGCCGCGGGTCGGTGTTTCGATCGCTCAACCACCGAAAAACGGGCCTGATCCCGATGCGGTATTCTGGCCGAATGGTGCCAAGGTGACTGGCGAGCTGATGCCGGACGGGGTGACCGTCCATGTTACCTGGCCGAAAGCCATCATCACGTCTGGCAAGCCGCTCAACTATTCGCTGACGTTCGGCGGACAATTTCAGGCATCCTGCAATACGCAACACAATCCGGATATCAATCCCAATACGTATTGTGACGCGAAGATCACGAAAGGTGACAAGACGCCCAAGAAGATGGACGTCGTTGCCATCAACTACACGGGGACGCCGGTAACGCAATCAGTCCTGCTTTCAGGGACCTTCACGTCTGGAGTCCGCCCTTAATATGTGCGCTCATCGGTAAACGCTGGGCAAATAGCAATGGACTGCAGTCCTGTAACTCGGGGCGGGATAGAGTCTTTATCCCGATTTACGGGATCGTTGGTGACCGGTGGTGGAGAAATCCGGATGACGATACTAATAAAGCTCCGTCAGGGGGATAAATTATGAAAACCAAGTTGATGTTATGCGTATGTGTTTCCATGCTGGGCTTTGGCGCTTCTTTCGAAATAGCCAGCAAGGAGTATTGCTCCATCAAAACACTCAAAGGCACATATACGTATTCCAGTCAAGGGTATTATGCGGGTGAGCCGTATGCCGAAAGCGGGATGGAGTCCTATAACGGCGCCGGTAACGTAGTCAACAATTATACCGATAGTCTGGGGCGTGTGAGTGCTGGCGATACCGCGACCTATGTCATTGGTGAGGATTGTCACGGCACTGTTACCTATAATTCAGGCAGCGTCTACAAAATCTATGTCAGCCCCAACGGCGATAGTATGACCTACATTCTGACCTCAGGGGATGGCGTGATTGCAGGCGCCAGTCGCCGCGTTTCCAGCAAACTGATTCTCAAGTAACTTATTTCATTGTGCATGGCATTATTCGTATTGTAACGCGCTTATCCATCTATTTCTGCACTGCTCTTTGATGGCGGAATAGGCGTCCTATAGAAGGACCAATAGGCAAGGATTTAATATTGCTGTCTGTATCGTTTGTGGCAATATTTCAATCTTTTGTTTTTGGAGTCCAATATTGTGGGCTGTGGCCCCATGAAAAGCGTGGCGGATGGTTCGCTGAAGGGTATTGGCTTGGGGAGCGTGGCTGAGTGGAACCTCAAGAAGTTTCGGGAGGTTCTGGTTTCGGATTCAGCCTACATCGGGGCAAATGCGAAGTTTCAAGGCTGTCTGGGGCCCACAAAACCCTTCAAGGGATTCATTCCGCCGGGTCTGCCGAGTTCTCTCGACGCGTGACGGGCAAGAGGGCAGTGTGCTCACTACGCAGATTCAGGCACCGGCTCAGAAATCCGGTTGCCCCAATCGCTGATCAGGAAGTCGCGGCGTTCGGTGGCGAACGTCGAACATGTGGCGACTCCAGTGAGGAGAGACTGCAGCGGTGGTTGCCGGAAAATGAGCCGGCTCGGAGTCCCCAAGAGCGGACGTTCGTCCGGGTTCCCTGCAAGAGTAGACATGCAACGGGATGGTGGATTCGGTGGAGCCGATTTGCGGCTCCACCGCCGGGCTCAAAAACTCGACAAGCCAACGAAGTTGTAGCCGGCATCCACGTAGAGGATTTCGCCGGTGATGCCGGAGGCGAGGTCCGAGCAGAGGAAGGCGGCGGCGTTGCCGACTTCTTCGATGGTGACGTTCTTCCGCAGCGGCGAGGCCTGTTCGGCCTTCGCCAGCATTTCCCTGAAGTTGGCGATGCCTGAGGCGGCCAGCGTCCGGATGGCGCCGGCGGAGACGGCGTTCACCCGGGTACCTTCCGGTCCCAGCGAATAGGCGAGGTAGCGGACGTTGGCTTCCAGGCTGGCCTTGGCGACGCCCATCACGTTGTAGTTGGGGACGGCGCGTTCTGCTCCCAGATAGGACAGGGTGAGCAGGGAGCCGTTGCGGCCGGCCATCATCGTCCGGCCGGCCTTGGCCAGGGCGGCGAAGCTGTAGGAGCTGATGTCGTGGGCGATGCGGAAGTTCTCGCGGGTGACCGAGTCGATGTAGGAGCCTTCCAGGGCTTCGCGGGGGGCGAAGGCCACCGAATGGACGATGCAGTCGAGCCCGTCCCAGTGCTTGCGCAGATCGACGAACACCTGATCGATTTCGGCGTCATTGGAGACGTCGCAGGGCAGGACGATGGAGGAGCCGCATTCGGCGGCCAGTTTTTCCACGCGTTCCTTGAGCTTCTCGTTCTGGTAGGTGAAAGCGATTTCCGCGCCTTGCGCCTTCATCGCTTCGGCGATGCCCCAGGCGATCGAACGGTTGCTGGCTACGCCGACGATGAGTACGCGCTTGTCTTGCATGAAGCCCATGGGATGCTCCTTCGGGATGGGGTCTTGGGGAAAAGGCGCAGAGTATCTGCCAAGGGTCCAAGGGCTGTCCAGCGCTATCGTGTCCGCAGGGTTCGCGTATAATTGCCCACCTTTTTCATGGGCTCGGATTAGTGAGTACCGGATCGAACCAACTCGGGCTTTACCTGACGCTGTTCGCGGCCCTGGGGCTGGCGGGCTGCGAGGGACCGCTCAACAGTCCTTACCCTGCGGCCGATGCCGAGCGCAACATCCTGTATTCCTCGTTTTCCGAACGCCCCAAGCACCTCGATCCGGCCCGCGCCTACAGTTCCGACGAGAGCCTCATCCTCGGCCAGATCTACGAGCCGCTGCTGCAGTATCACTACCTCAAGCGCCCCTATGTCCTGGAGCCGGCGACCGCCGAGGCGCTTCCGGAGATCCGCTATCTCGATGCCGGCGGCCGGGTCCTGCCGCCCGGTACGCCGGATTCGGCCATCGCCTACAGCGAGTATGACTTCCGTCTGAAACGCGGCATCCGCTTCCAGCCGCATCCGGCTTTCGCCCGCGGTGTGGGAGGCGAGTATCTTTATCATCATCTGGGCCCCGAGCAGCTGGCCCGCATCCAAACCCTGGCGGATTTCTCCGAAACCGGCACCCGCGAACTGACGGCGGAGGATTACGCCTACCAGATCAAACGCCTGCTGCATCCGGCGCTGCATTCGCCGATCGCTGAGCTGATGAAGGAGCACATCGTCGGCTTCAAGGCGTTGGGCGACACTCTGGAGCGGGATTATTTCGCGGCTCCCAAGGGGCAATTCTTCGATCTGCGGAGGTATGCCCTGGAGGGCGTCCAGGTTCCCGACCCGCACCGGCTGGTCATCCGTCTGAACGGCAAGTATCCACAGTTCCGCTTCTGGCTGGCGATGAGCTTTTTTGCCCCCATGCCCTGGGAAGCCGATGCGTTTTATGCCCAGCCGGGGTTGATCGAGAAAAACATCACGCTGGACTGGTATCCGGTGGGCTCGGGGCCCTATATGCTGGCGGAGAACAACCCCAATCGCCGCATGGTGCTGGAGCGTAATCCGTACTTTCACGAGGACCGCTACCCGGCCGAGGGCGATCCCGAAGACGCGCCGGCCGGTCTGCTGGCCGACGCGGGTAGGCTGCTGCCGTTGGTGGACCGGGTGGTCATGGTTCTGGAAAAGGAAACGATCCCTTATTGGAACAAATTCCTGCAAGGTTATTACGATTATTCCGGCATTGCTTCGGACAATTTCGACCAGGCGGTGCAGGTCGGCAGCTCGGGCAGTCCGGAGCTGACACCGGAAATGCTGGAGAAGGGCATCCGGCTGGAGACCTCGGTCGCGGCATCGGATTACTACCTCGGATTCAACCTGCGCGACCCGGTGGTCGGCGGGCTGGACGAAGCGCACTGCAAGCTGCGCCAGGCGCTCAGCATCGCCATGGATTACGAGGAATTCATCGCCATCTTCATGAACGGCCGGGGGGTGCCGGCGCAAGGCGTGCTGCCGCCGGGCATCTACGGCTACCGGGAAGGGGAGAAGGGGATCAATCCTTATGTCTACGATTGGGTGGACGGGGCGCCCCGGCGCAAAAGCATCGAAACCGCCCGCCGTCTGCTCGCGGAGGCAGGCTACCCCAACGGCGTCGATGCCGTGACCGGTAAGCCGCTGGTGCTGTACCTCGATCTTTCGACCCATGGGGCGGACGACAAGCCACTGCTGGCCTGGTACCGCAAGCAATTGGAGAAGCTCGGCGTCCAACTGGTGTTTCGTGCCACCGACTACAACCAGTTCCAGCAAAAGATGGCGGCCGGTAACGCCCAGATCTACCAGTGGGGCTGGAATGCCGATTATCCCGATCCGGAGAATTTCTTCTTTCTGCTGTACGGGCGCAATGCCAAGGTACCGAATGGCGGCGAGAATACCTCGAACTATGTGAGTGAAGAATTCGACCGCTTGTTCGAGCGGATGCGCAACCTGGACGACGGTCCGGAGCGTCTGGCGGTGATCGATGCCCTGCAGGAAAAGGTCCGGCACGATGCCCCTTGGATTTTCGGGCTGCATCCCAAGGGTTTCTCGTTGCATCATGCCTGGTACGGTAACCTCAAGCCCAACCTGATGGCCAACAACAAACTCAAGTACCTGAAGATCGACGCGCGGCAGCGCGCGGCGCGTCGCGCCGAGTGGAACCGGCCGGTCTGGTGGCCACTGCTGGCGGGGTTGGCGCTGCTGCTCGCGGCCGTCGTTCCGGCCTATCGCAGCTACCGTCACAGGCTGAGGGCCGCGGCTTTATGACGGCCTATCTCATCCGCCGCGCGTTGTACGCACTGCCGCTCCTGCTCGGTGTCAACGTTCTCACCTTCGTGCTGTTCTTCGTGGTCAACAGTCCCGATGACATGGCGCGCATGCACCTGGGTCAGAAGCACGTGACTCAGGAGGCGATCGATCTGTGGAAGCACGAACGCGGCTATGACCTGCCCAAGCTCTGGAACGCCGGGGCCGAAGGTACCGCCAAACTGACCGAAACCATTTTTTTTCAGAAATCGGTGGGACTGTTCCTGTTCCGCTTCGGACGCTCAGACAGCGGGCGCGACATCGGGGCGGACATCGCGCAGCGGGCCTGGCCTTCGCTGGCTTTCGCCGTGCCTGCTCTGATCTTCGGGCTGCTGGTCCACATCACCCTGGCGGTGGGACTGGTGTTCTTCCGCCTGACTTACCTGGAATTCTGGGGCGTCGCGTTATGCGTGGCACTGTTGTCGATTTCCTCGCTGTTCTACATCATCGGCGGCCAGTACCTCATGGGAAAGCTCCTGTTGCTGGTGCCGATTTCCGGCTATGACGGCGGCTGGAACGCCGTGAAGTTCCTGATCCTGCCGGTGATCATCAGCGTCGTGGCGGGCACCGGTTCCGGCGTGCGCTGGTACCGGACGCTGTTCCTGGAAGAGGTCGAGCGCGACTACGTCCGGACTGCCCGCGCCAAGGGGCTCTCGGAAACCCGGGCGCTGTTCACTCACGTGTTGCGCAACGCGCTGATACCTATCCTCACCGGTGTCGTGGTCATCCTGCCTTCGCTGTTCATCGGCAGCCTCATCACCGAATCGTTCTTCGCCATTCCGGGCTTGGGCAGCTACACCATCGACGCCATCGCCCAGCAGGATTTCGCCATCGTGCGCGCCATGGTGTTCCTGGGGTCGGCGCTCTATATCCTGGGATTGGTGCTGACCGATATCTCCTATACCCTTGCCGATCCGCGTGTGCGTCTGAACTGATGCTGACTCTGTTCTGGACCGACGCCCTGTTTCTGCTGCTGCTCGCCATGCTGGGCGGACTGATCTGGCACAGCCGCCGGCATGAACACCTGCGCCGGCCCTGGCGCAAAGTCGCCCGCAGCCGCAGCGCGATGGTTTCGGCGGTGATCCTGCTGGCCTATCTCTTCATCGCCGTGCTCGATTCGATCCATTTCCTGCCGCCGGACGGCGAGGGCGGCGTCCGGTACAAGACCGAGCCGGTCAGCGTACTGGACTGGTTTTTGACGCCGTTGCGGACGCGGGTGGAGAAGACCTATTCGGCACCGCTGGCGGTACAGGGCTATGCCAAGGAAAACCTGCGTCTGGCTGACGGCAGTAGCCGCTGGGATTATCCCCGCCTCGAGTTCGGCGGCGCTCATTTGAAGGACCCGGCGCGGGGCTGGCTGCGGGACGTGCTGCGGACCGGTTTCAAGGGGGCGGCCGGAGGTCTGGGCCTGGGCGTGATTCTCTGCTTCGGGACGGTGTTCTTGATCGCCAGAGTGCGGGAACTGCCGGTGTCCCTCGTGGGTGGCGAGGTGCTGTCGGGCCAGAGCGAGGTTCCCTGGCGCGCCATCCTGGGCACCGTCGTCGTGCTGTGCATCGTCGGTGGGGTCTTGGGGGAGCTGGCACTCAAATACCACGTGTTCGGTACCGACAAGGTGGGTGAGGACGTGCTCTACCAGGCGCTCAAGAGTATTCGCACCGGCATCCTGATCGGTACTCTCACCACCTTCGTGACCCTGCCGCTGTCGCTGCTCCTCGGCATTCTCGCCGGTTATTTCCGCGGCTGGGTCGACGACCTGATCCAGTACCTCTATACCACTCTGAACTCGATTCCCGGCGTCTTGCTGATCGCGGCGGTGATCCTGCTTACCCAGGTTTACATGGCCAAGCACGAGGAGGAATTCGCCAGCTTGGCCCTGCGCGCCGACCTGCGCCTGCTGTTTCTATGCCTGATCCTGGGCATCACGAGCTGGACCGGGCTGTGCCGGCTGTTGCGCGCAGAGACCCTGAAGCTGCGCGAGATGGAATACGTCCAGGCCGCGCGCGCGCTGGGGGTGCGGCAGGGGACGATCCTCCTGCGTCACATCCTGCCCAATGTGTTCCACATCGTGTTGATCTCGGTGGCGCTCGATTTCAGCTCGCTGGTGCTGGCCGAGGCCGTCCTGTCCTACGTCAATATAGGCGTCGATCCGACCACCGATTCCTGGGGCAACATGATCAACAGCGCCCGCCTGGAAATGGCCCGCGAGCCGCCGGTGTGGTGGTCTCTCACGGCGGCCTTCGTTTTCATGTTCGCCCTGGTGCTGGCGGCCAATCTGTTCGCCGACGCGGTGCGCGACGCCTTCGATCCGCGCCGTGCCGACTGAAGGAGCCTCTCGGTGTACCGAACCCTGATCCATACTGCGCGCCTTGCCGATGCCGACGCGGCAAGCATCCAGGCAGCGATTCCCGGCCGTCTCGAGCCGCGGGGTGGCCACTGGCTGCTCCGGCATGAGCGGCCGGCCGAACGCGAAACCGTCGAGGTGCTGCGGCGCTCGCTGCGCCTGGACATCAATCCGCTGCCGCCAGGCTTCGTCGGCGCTGCCGTGGGCTTGCTGGTCACCGACATGGATTCCACCCTGATCGCCATCGAGTGCATCGACGAGCTCGCCGACCGCGCCGGCCAGCGCCAGGCTGTGATGGCGATCACCGAGGCGGCGATGAACGGCAAACTGGATTTCGTCCAGGCACTGCAGCGCCGGGTTGCCCTGCTGAGGGGGCTGCCCGTCTCGGTGCTCCAAGCGGTCTACGCCGAAAAGGTCGTGCTCAACCCCGGAGCGGAGTCGCTGGTCGCCGCCTGCCGCCGGCATGGAGTCCGCATCGGCCTGGTATCGGGCGGCTTCGATTTCTTCGTCGATCGGCTGAAGGACAGGCTCGGGCTGGACTTCGCCCTCGCCAACCGGCTGGAATCGCGCGGCGGCTTCTTGACCGGGCGCATCGAAGGGCCGATCTGCGGCGGGGCGGAGAAGGCCGGCTTTCTGCTCGCTCTGTGCGGGCAGCTGGGGCTCGTTCCGCAAAACTCCATTGGCCTGGGCGATGGCGCCAACGACGCCAAACTCCTCGGTGTCGCGGGATTGGGTGTCGGTTACCGCCCAAAGCCGGCCCTGCGGGCCGTCGCCGACGCGGTGATCGAATACGCCGATCTGGCCGCCATCGCCGACTTTCTGGAAGATGCGCGATGAGCGGTCCCTTGCTACAGGTCGAGAATCTCAAGGCGGGCTTCGTCCAGGGCGGGCAGATGACCAAGGCCGTCGGCGGTGTGTCCTTCACCATCGATCGGGGTGAAACCTTTGCCCTGGTCGGCGAATCCGGTTCCGGCAAGTCGGTAACGGCGCTCTCCGTGCTGCGCCTGCTGCCGCAGAACGGCAGGATCATCGACGGCAAGGTGATCCTCAGGGGTCGTAATCTGTTCGCCCTGCCCGAGGTGTCGATGAGCTCGATCCGGGGCCGGCGCATCGGGGCCGTCTTCCAGGACCCGCAGAGCTCGCTCAATCCGGTCATGAGCATAGGCCAGCAGGTCGGCGAAGTGTTGCGACTGCACAAACGGCTCAACGGTGGTGCGCTCGAGGCACGGGTGATCGAATTGCTGGGGCTGGTCGGTCTGCCCCGGCCCGAACGGCATTTCACCGAATATCCGCACCAGCTTTCCGGCGGCATGCGCCAGCGCGTGATGATCGCCATCGCCCTGGCGGGCGAGCCGGACCTTCTGATCGCCGACGAACCGACCACGGCGCTGGACGTCACGGTACAGGCGCAGATCCTCGGGCTGCTCAAGCGCCTGCAGCGGGAGACCGGCATGGCGCTGTGGCTGATCACCCACGATCTCGGCATCGTCCACGACCTGGCAGACCGCATCGCAGTGATGCGCAACGGCCTGATCGTCGAAGAGGCCCGCCGGGACGAATTCTTCAGACAGCCCAGTCATCCTTACAGCCGCCAGTTGCTCGATGCCCTGCCCAGGCTGAGCGATTGCATCGGGCGCGAGCCGGTGGCGCAAGCGGGACGTCCCTTGCTGGAGGTCAGCGATTTCAAGGTGCACTACCCGGTCCGGAAGGGACTGTTCCGGCGTGTGGTCGATCATGTGCGGGCGGTGGACGGCGTGTCCTTCAGCCTGTGGGCGGGGGAAACTCTGGCCCTGGTGGGCGAATCCGGTTGCGGCAAGACCACGCTGGGCAAGGGCATCCTCAACCTGGTCGAGTCCTCCGGCGGCCGGGTGACATTCGACGGCGCCGACGTCACCGCCGCCCGCGGCGGGCAGCGCCGGGCGCTGTGTCGGGCCATGCAGATCGTGTTCCAGGATCCGCATGCCGCGATGAATCCGCGCATGATCGTGGGCGACATCATCGAAGAAGGAATGAAGGCAGTGATGCCAGAAATGAGTGCCGTTCAGCGCCGCAAGCGGATGGAGTTCCTGCTGGAATCGGTCGGTTTGAGCCCGGAAAGCCGGCTGCGCTATCCCCACGAATTTTCCGGCGGCCAGCGCCAGCGCATCTGCATTGCCAGAGCGCTGGCGGTCGAGCCGCGCCTCATCGTTTGCGATGAGCCGACCAGCGCGCTGGACGTTTCGGTCCAGGTGCAGATCCTGGGCTTGCTCAAGGAACTGCAGAAGAGGGAGAAGCTCGGTTTTCTGTTCATCACTCACGACCTCGGCGTCGTTGCCGATATCGCCCACCGGGTTGCCGTCATGTGCAGCGGCCGGATCGTCGAAACCGGGCCGACCGAACAGGTGTTGCTGCGGCCACAGCACCCCTACACCCGGACTTTGCTCGAGGCATTACCCGGGCTGCGGAAAGCCTCTTAGCGCGGTTCTCATCCATGTTGGCCAGCCTCAAATCCCGAGCCCGCCGTCTCAAGGCGGAAACCCTTGCGCTCTTTCTGGCCGCGCGCCATCCGGCGACTCCGTGGTACGCGAAGCTGCTGGTCGCGGGTATCGTAGCCTATGCCTTCAGCCCGATCGACCTGATCCCGGACTTCGTCCCCGTCCTCGGCTATCTGGACGACCTGGTGCTGATCCCTTTGGGCATCCTGCTGGCCCTCAGGCTCATACCGCCGCTGGTGCTGGCGGAATGCCGGGCCAAGGCGGCGGAGATGGCGGCGACCGGCCGCCCGGTGAGCCGGGCCGCCGGCTTCGTGATCGTGGGCATCTGGGTGGCGCTCGTGGTGTTGGGGCTGCTGTGGGCGTACGAGACGGTTTCGTCGCTTTCGGACCGGTGAATCGGTACGAGATTTGCGCCCCCGTTCGTGGCATCGATGGGACGGTTTCACCCGCCGTCAGCATAAGGGGGTCGCCGTGGCGGACGTTCCCTTGGATTCTGCCCGGAGAACGGCTGTCACTTGTTCCAGCGCTTTTCCTGCCAGGGCGCAGTCCTTACGGGGGGAGGAAAGGCAAGCCCGTCCGGAGTGCGCTGAACGCTCACAGCATCCCAAGCTGCAGCTTCGCGGCTTCGGACATCATGTCGCGGCCCCAGGGCGGGTCGAACACGACGCTGACTTCGACGGCGGTCACGGCGGGGAGGTTCTTCACCAGGTATTCCACGTCGCTTTGCAACACGGGCCCCATGCCGCAGCCGGGCGCGGTGAGGGTCATGACGATTTCGACCTTGAAGCCGTCCGCGCCGTCCGGGATGACGCGGCAGGCATAGACCAGCCCCAGATCGACGATGTTGACCGGAATCTCCGGGTCGTACACGGTACGCAGGACTTCCCATACGTTCTTTTCCACCGACTCGGCATCCGCGTCAGGGCTGATGCCGGGCATGACGGGCGGTTCCTTGCCCAGCGCGTCGGCATCGGCGCCGGCGATCCGGGCCATGTAGCCGCGCTCGGTGGTGACCGTGAAGTTGCCGCCCAGGGATTGGAACAGGCTGACGACCTGGCCTTGCGGCAGCACACAAGGGGTGCCGTCGGGAATCTGGACAGCATTGACATCCCGCCGCAGGACGATGTCTTCACGTCCGTACATGCTGAATTTCCTCCTCGATGACGGATGGGGTGACCGCGGCGGCAATCCGTTCGCCGTTGGCGTAGGGGCTGTCGCTGCGCATCAGGTCGACGAAACGGGCGGCGAGCGCCCCGGGTTCCGGCGCGGTTTCCGTGGGAAATGCCTTGCGCCGCAGGCGGGTGCGGATCGCGCCGGGCGTGAGCAGGTTGACCCTGAGCGTGCCGGCGCTTTCGTATTCATCCGCGAGAATCCGGGCGAAGGCTTCCAGTCCGGCCTTGGCGACGGCATAGGGTCCCCAGTAGCTGCGCCGCCGCTCGGCTTCGCTGTCACTGACGAAGACCGCGGCGGCGGCTTCCGAGCGCGTCAGCAGGGGCAACAGAGTCCGTGTCAGGCGGAACGCGCCGGTCAGGTTGACGTCGAGCGTATCGCGCCACTGGGCGTCGCCGACATCCCGCAAAGGGCCCAGGTAATCCATGTGCGCGGCGCAATGGATCAGCCCATGCAATGCGCCGAGCCGGGATTCGATCGAGCCGGCGATGGCCGACAATTCTTCGAGCGTGGCGGTGGCCAGGTCCAGCGGCGCCAGGAGTGGTTCGGAGCCGCCCTGCCGGACGATGCGGTCGTAAGTGGCTTCCAGCCGTCCGAGGGTACGGCCCAGGAGGATCACCGTGGCGCCGGCACCGGCACAGGCCTCGGCGGCGACGGCGCCGAGATCGCCCCCGGCGCCGGTGATCAAGACGGTGCGGCCGTGGAGTGCAGGGTTTGCAGGGCTCATCCGGCAGCGGCGGGTTTGCGGAACGCGGCCAGGTAATTGACGCCGATGTCGGACGTCAAGTGGAACTGGCCGGTGAGGGGGTTGTAGCCGATGCCTTCCATGCCGGCGAGGTCGAGGCCACCGTCGCGCGCCCAGCGGCTGAGCTCGGAGGGACGGATGAAGCTGGCGAAGTCATGGGTACCGCGGGGGATCATGCGCAGCAGGTACTCCGCGCCGACGATGGCCAGGAGATAGGCCTTGAGGCTGCGGTTCAGGGTCGAAAAGAACACGGTGCCGCCGGGTTTGGCCAACCGCGTGCAGGCGGCGACGACCGACGCCGGGTCCGGCACGTGCTCCAGCATTTCCATGCAGGTCACCACGTCGAATTCACCGGGCTGCGAGTCCGCCAGCGCTTCGGCGCTGATCTGCCGGTAGGCCACGGTCAGGCCGGATTCCCGGCAGTGTTCTTCTGCGGTACCCAGAAGGTCTTCGCTGAGGTCGATGCCCAAGGCGTCGGCGCCAGCCTTGGCGAGGGCTTCGGTGAGGATTCCGCCGCCGCATCCCACGTCGACCGCCTTGCGGCCGGCCAGTGGAGTGTGCGCCTGGATGAACTGCATCCGCAGGGGATTGACGGCGTGCAGGGTCTTCAGTTCGCCGTCCGGGTCCCACCAGCGGTGGGCGTGGGAGCCGAATTTCTCGATTTCGCCGATGTGGACGTTGTCGGTTGCCATGGGTCTCGACCGGTCAGGAATGATGGATCAGTTTGTCGCGCCAGATCAGGGTCTTTTCGCGGATTTCCGTGGCATCCAGTGTCAGCAGCTCGCGCTTTTTCAGCAGTTGACGCCCTGCCACCCAGACGTCGGTGACCTGCTGGCGGCCAGCCGCATAGACCAGGTCGGACACCGGGTTGTAGATCGGCAGCGATTCGATGTGCTCCAGCCCGATGGCGACCACGTCGGCGGATTTGCCGACTACAAGCGAGCCGGTTTCCGCTCCCAGTCCCAAGGCCGCCGCGCCGTTCAGGGTCGCCATCCGCAGCGCCTGGTGGGCGGGGAGGGCGGCGGCGTCGTTGGCTACCGCCTTGGCCAGCAGGGCCGCGGTGCGGGTTTCACCGAGCAGGTCCAGGTCGTTGTTGCTGGCCGCGCCATCGGTGCCGAGCGCGACGTTGACGCCCGCCGCCAGCAGCTTGACGGCGGGGCAGAAGCCGCTGGCCAGTTTCAGGTTGGATTCGGGGCAGTGCACCACGCTGGCGCCGGTTTCGGCCAGGCGTGCGATCTCGCCGTCTTCCAGTTGTGTCATGTGAACGCCGATCAGGTGCGGTCCGACCAGGCCGAGCTGGTCCAGGCGTTTGAGCGGACGCATGCCGTACTGCCGTCCGCTCCGGTGGATTTCGTCGGCGGTCTCGTGGAGATGGATGTGCACGGGGCAGTCCAGCTCTTCCGACCAGGTGCGGATGCGGACCAGCGGCTCGTCGCTCACGGTGTAGGGTGCGTGCGGTGCGAATACCGTGGCGATCAGCGGTTCGTGGCGGTAGTCGTCGCGGAGGGCCAGGCCTTTGCGGAGATAGTCATCCGCGTCGGTGGCCCAGGCGGTGGGGAAGTCCACCACGATCATGCCCACCGCCGCCCGCATGCCGGCCCGCACCGCTTCGCGCGCCACCACTTCGGGAAAGAAGTACATGTCGTTGAAGCAGGTGACGCCGCCCCGGATCATTTCCGCCATGGCCAGCTGCACGCCGTCGCGGACGAATGCTTCGCCGATCCATTTCTGCTCCAGCGGCCAGATGTGTTCCTGCAGCCACTGCATCAGCGGCAGGTCGTCGGCGACGCCGCGCAGCAGCGTCATGGCGGCATGGGTGTGGGCGTTGACCAGGCCGGGGATCAGGGCGTGGTGCTCCAGCCGTTCGATCCGCCGCGGCTGGTATCTGACCAGCGCTTCGGTGGTGGGGAGGAGGTCGGTGATGCGGCCGCGGTCGATGGCCAGGGCATGGTGTTCGAGCGTCACCCCGTCGGGCTCGACCGGGATGATCCAGCGCGCGGTGATCAAAGTGTCGATAATCATCGGATAATTCTGACCATTTCGCTTGGCTTTGTCACGTCGTATCGCCGGCGGAGTGGCGTGCCGCCAAGGCGTGGGGAGACGTCAGTGGCTCACGGCGTGAGCGTAAATATGCCGCGGGGCGCTAAAATGGGAAGGTTTTTTCGGTTCGACGGTCGTTCCATGACGAAAACCCGTAAGCGGGCGGGGACCTGCGGTGCAGGCGCCGATCGTTCCGGTCATCGCCGCGAAGATCCGTGCGCACCCGGGCTCGTTTCGGCGGGGCAGGACGTGGCCTGGCAGGTGCCGCCGCAGCGGGTGCTGGAGCGGATGCAGGCATTCGGCGAGAGGCCGCAACAGCGTCGCTATGATCCGGTGGAAGGGCTTCCGGGTTTGGGGGGCTGATGCCGGAAAGCTCGAACGGGCGAACGGCATTTCCCTCGTCGGCCGGTCGGTACTGGTGACGGCGGGCGCCGACACGGGATTTTTGAACGCGCCGTTTGCCATCGCCGATGCGGGCGACGAGATCATCCTGCCGAGTTCCTGCTGTTTCAACCAGAGAAATGGCCGTGCTCGAGGTTCGGGACACCAACCTGATCCGCGCGCCGCTGGTTTGCCGACACGCGGCGGTCGGGGTCTTGGAAACCGACTCGGCCCACTGCCGGGAAAAGCCGGCGGCGACTGCCCGGGTGCTGCTTATCGTGCCCGACGCGCGTCCGGACCGGGGGAATGCTGCCATGTGCGGGATGCCCGAGGCGCTTTCCACGTCCTCGTCCGTGTCGAAGGGGGCGGCGATGCCTCGGCTCTGGCCGGACGGCCGAACCGCGAATTCGGCGCGGCGGTGATCCCCGGAACCGTCTTCGGCCTCGATGGCGGATGTTGCCGCCGGCTCGCCCACGGCGCGCTCGGACCCACGACCGCGGAGGAATGAATAGGCCGCCTGGTGCACGGCCTGCGGACGATCATGGACGGTCGATGACAATACATAATAAATCTGACCACGATGAGTGCTTCCCATTTCCTGACGATCATCAAACCGGCCAGTCTGGCGGTGCTGCTGCTCCTGGCGGCGGGCTTTTGGGTGCTTCACGGTTTCATCATGCCCATCGCCTGGGCGGTGGTGCTGGCTTTTACCGTCTGGCCGTGGTACGAGCATGTATACCAGAGGGCGCCTTGCTGGATGCGCGGGGGCTGGCTGCCGCTGGCCATGACCCTGCTGATGATGGTCTTGCTGATGGTACCTGCGACCTTCGGTGTCTTGGTGCTCGGCCATGAGGTGCAGATGCTCCACCGGCTGCTGATCAAGGTGCAGAGTTCCGGCATCGGTGCGCCGGACTGGCTGATTCAGTTACCCTGGGTCGGAGGTTGGATAAAGGAAACCTGGAGCGAGACTTTCGGCAACCCGGAAACGATCAAGAATGCGCTCAACGCGCTGGGGATGGGTACGGTGTTCAGCTATACCCGCGATCTGGCGGCGCAGGTGTTGCACCGCTTCATGTCCGGCTTCGTCACGCTGCTCGCGCTGTTTTTCATATTCCGCGACGGACACGGGCTGGGGCGGCAGATCCTCGACCGGTCCGTGAGGCTGTTCGGTTCCGCCGGCGCCCGCTATGCACGGCACGCCGTCACCGCGGTGCGTGGTACGGTCAACGGCATGCTGTTGGTCGGGATTGGCAAGGGGGTCGTGCTGGGCCTCGGCTACTGGGCGGTCGGTCTGAGCCAGCCGGTCCTGCTCGGCACGCTGACGGCGGTCGTCGCGTTGGTGCCTTTCGCCGCCAAGCTGGTGTTCGGCGCCGCCTCGATCTACCTGATCGTGCAAGGCCACGCCGTGGCCGGCATCGTGCTAGTGGTGTATGGCTTCATCATCACCCTCATCGCGGACAACTACGTGCGTCCGACGCTGATCGGCGGTGCCGCCAACATTCCCTTCCTGCCCACCCTGCTGGGCATCTTCGGCGGCGTCGAGGCCATGGGGTTCGTCGGCCTGTTCATTGGACCGACCGTGATGGCCATCCTCATTTCACTGTGGCGCGACTGGAACGACGAGACGCGCCTGCCATCGGCCTGACTGTGAAGCGTGTCCCAGGCTTGACCGGCAACGAGCATCCCATCGGTGTCTTCGACTCGGGCGTGGGCGGACTCTCCGTCCTGCGGGAAATACGTGCCGTCCTTCCGCATGAAAACTTGCTGTATGTCGCCGATTCGGGCCATTTGCCCTACGGCAACAAGCCTGCGGAATACATCGAGCAGCGGGCGCTGACGGTCGGACGTTTTCTGTTGAGCCGCGGCGCGAAAGCCATCGTCGTGGCCTGCAACACCGCCACGGCGGCGGCGATCACGGTAATGCGTGCGGAATTCCGCGTCCCCGTCATCGGCATGGAGCCCGGTCTCAAGCCTGCGGTCGCGTTGTCGAAATCGCTCGTCGTCGGCGTGCTGGCGACCGAGGGTACTTTGAAGAGCGCCAAGTTCCGCGACCTGGTGGGGCGTACCACCGAAAAGGTGGAAGTGATCGCCCAGGCGTGTCCCGGCTGGGTCGAGCAGGTGGAGCTTGGAGACCTGGGAAGTCCGGCGACGCGCGACCTCGTCCGCCGTTACACCGAGCCGGCATTGGAACGCGGGGCCGATACCCTGGTGTTGGGCTGCACCCACTATCCCTTCCTGGCCGGCCTCATCGCCGACGTCGCCGGGCCCGATGTGCATATCGTCGAAACCGGTTCTGCGGTGGCGCGCCATCTCAGGCGTCGTCTCGAAGCCGATGGGCTGCTGACACGGCGGATGGCGCCGGGTGTGGAACTGTTCTGGAGCAGTGGTCCGGCGGAGGTCACGGGTCGTTCCCTGGCGGTATTGTGGCCAGGCGTGCATCGGGTGCAGCCGCTGCCGGCCGGTTTCGCCGCCGGGGATTAGAGCGGCGCGTGTCCGGCCGCGACTCATTACGGAAGGCCTGTTCAGCGGTGAAGATTCGGAGCGCTTGACGCCGGGGTGCCTCGGCCGGCCTTGCGGACCCGCCCGGGTCCCGGTTGCATGGGCGCGGCTCCGGTCCCGTCCTTCGCCGGCGCTGCGGGCGGGGCCTGTAGCCAGCCGTTGATCCGGTCCAGGTCCTCGCGCTGCATCACGCTGGCGGCTTCCTTCAGCGCGACGCTGTTGACGATGTAGTCGCGCAGGGCCAGGGCGAAGTCGCGTTTGTTCTGGTAATACTGGCGCTGTACGAACAGCACGTCCGTCATGGTGCGGGTGCCGACCTCCATGCCGGCGATGGCGGCCTCCAGTGCGCTTTCCGACGATTTGATCGCGGTTTTGAAGGCCTTGGCCTGGCCGATGGCGGAGCGGATGGCCCGATAGGCGTTCTTCACCCTGGTGCGTACCGCGCGGCGCTCCTGGTCCAGCTGCTGGATGGCGGCTTCGAAGCCGAAGCGCGCCTGCCGGACCCGGGAATTGACCCCGCCGCCCGCGAACAGCGGCACGTTGATCTGCATGCCCACGTCCTGCTGCTGGTAGCGGTTGGGGCGGGGTGGTCGGTCATTGTCATAGAACTGGGCATCGGCGATCAGGTTGATCGAAGGATAGTGCCCGGCGAACTGCACCTCGATTTCCTGTTTGGCCCGGTCTGCCCGGTTGGTCGCGGCGATGATGGTCAGCGCACTCTGCTGGGCGGTGTCGTTCCAGCGCTCGATGTCGTCCGGCATTGGATCTTCCAACGGCACTTCGAGCTTCAGGGGTTCCAGGTCGCCCGGATCGTCACCCACGATCTGGCGCAGATACTCCCGGGCGTTGTTCAGCTCGTTTTCGGCGATGATGACGCCCGCCCGCGCCCTGTCCGCCGCCGCCTGCGCCTCGTTCACGTCGGTCACCGCCGACAGGCCGACCTCGAAGCGGGCATTGGCCTGCTCCAGCTCCCGATTGATCGACTCCAGTTCGGCCCTGGCGAAGTCCAGCGATGCTTCCTTGTACAGGACCTCGAAATAGGTCTGGGTCACCCGTAGCATCACGTTCTGCAGTTCCGCCGCGTAGAGGGCCTCGGCTTCGGCCACCGCATTGTCGGCCTGGGCCAGCCGCACCCACAGGTCGTGCTGGTAGATAGGCTGCACCAGCTGCACGATGCCGGTCGCCAGCCAGAAACCGACGTTCTTTTTGGCGTTGAACACGAGGATGGGCGAGTCACCGGTCTGGACCATCTGTCGGGTCAGTCCGGTGGTGGCGGACACCGTCGGCAGCAGCCGGGCCACGGCCTGCGGTTTGTTCTCGAGCGCCGCGTCGCGCTGGGCCTGCGCCGCATGCAGACGGGGATCGTATTGCAGGGCGAGATCGAATACGCCGAGCAGATCGACGGCGGAAGCGGCCGGAGCCGACAGTGACAGCAATAAAGCGGCAAACGCGGGCTTATTCATGCAGCGTGAGTAAAGGCGACGGGAGGGCGCGGCCTGTGACCGGACGGGCGGGTCATCGGGCCGGCACGATCTGCGAGTGTCCAGCGATTATCCATCATCTCGCCGCCTCATGGTGCGTTCCTTACAAATCCCATAAAATTCCGCCCTTACCCCGGTTTGGGGAGCTGCTCGGCTTTGACACCGGCCTTGGCATTGAAACTTTTGATCCGCTTCAACCGACTCAGTGCCTGCGCGGGTCGGATCCTGCTCAGCTCCGGCATCGTCGCACTGGCACTTTTTCAGGCCGCTGCGCTCGGAGGTCCTGCGCCCGTTCGGCGACAGACCCCGGCGCCGGTGGCGGCACCGCAGGCGGTGGAACGGTTGACGCTGGCCTATCTGGGCCAGCTGGCGGAAGCGGCTGCGGTCCGGCCGTATTTCGAACCCGTGGTGGCCGACCGCGGCGTTCAGGGGGCGCGGCTCGGGCTGGTGGATGACAATACCACCGGGCGCTTCACCCGCCAGGAATTCGCCCTTGCCGAAACCCGGCTCGCCCCGGGGGACGATGCGGAGGCGGCGTTTAAGCGGCTGGTCGCGGACGGCCGCCGTTTCATCCTGGTCGATCTGAAACCGGAGGTGCTGCGGCGACTGGCCGCCTTGCCACAGGCGCATGACGTCCTGCTGCTGGACGTTTCCAGCCGCGACGATGCCCTGCGGGGCGGGGACTGCGCGTCCAACGTGCTGCATCTGCTGCCGAGCCGGGCCATGCGGGCGGACGCCTTGTCCCAGTACCTGGCGAAGAAGAAGTGGACGCGCTGGTTCCTTGCCGTGGGGCCGGCGCCGGAGGACCGTTTGTTCGCCGACGCGCTGAAGCGCTCGGCCAAGCGCTTCGGCATGAAGATCGTCGCCGAGAAGACCTGGACGCACAGCTTTGACGACCGGAAGACACCGGAATCGGAAGTGCCGGTGTTCACTCAGGGCAGCGATTACGACCTCGTCCTCGTGGCCGACGAGGCCGGTTCGTTCGGAGACATTCTGTCATACCGGACCTGGCTGCCGCGGCCGGTCGCCGGTACCCAGGGGTTGGTACCCAGCGCCTGGCATCACACCCTGGAGGCCTGGGGGGCGATTCAATTGCAGAACCGTTTCCGGCAGCAGGCGGGGCGGTGGATGACCGAGGCCGATTACGGCGCATGGCTGGCGGTGCGGGCGATCGGCGAGGCCGCGACCCGGACCCGGTCGCTGGAGTTCGAGGCGATCCGGTCCTATCTGCTGAGTGACGGCTTCGCATTGGCTGGATTCAAGGGCGTACCGCTGTCGTTCCGCCGCTGGGACGGCCAGTTGCGGCAGCCGGTACTGCTGGTACAGGAGCGCTCCCTGGTCGCCGTGGCTCCGGTGGAGGGCTTCGCCCATCCGAAGAATGAACTGGACAGTCTGGGATACGATGAACCGGAGACTTCGTGCCGTGCCAAGCCATGACCGCCGCCTGATCGGCGCCGCCCTCGTCCTGCTCTGCGGCGTCGCGGCCGCGGACACCGTCTACGTCACCTTGGAGAAGGACGACGCCATCGCCGTCATCGACGGCGCCACCGGCATTCGGACCAGGACGGCCAGAATCGGCAAGCGCCCGCGTGGTATCGCGCTGGCGAAGGATGGCAAAAATCTCTATGTTGCCGCCAGCGACAGTGACGCCATCCAGGTGATCGATGCCGGGACGCTGAACGTCACCGGGACGCTGCCTGCCGGCAAGGATCCGGAGACCTTCGCCATGGATCCGGACGACCGGTTCCTGTACGTCTCCAACGAGGACGACGGCCGGGTGACGGTGATCGACATCGCCGCCCGCAAAGCGGTCAAAGAGATCCCCGTGGGCATCGAGCCGGAAGGCATCGCGGTCAGCCCGGACGGGCGCTGGGTGGTGAGTACCAGCGAGACCACCAACATGGCGCACTGGATCGACCGGGCCAAGCTGGAAGTCGTGGACAACACCCTCGTCGACCCGCGCCCACGCGCCGCGACTTTCACCGCCGACAGCCGGCAGCTGTGGGTCAGTTCCGAGATCGCCGGCACCGTCACGGTGATCGATACGGAAACCCGCCAGCCTCTCAAGACGATTTCTTTCAAGATCGCCGGAGTGACCCCGGAGAAGGTCCAGCCGGTCGGCATCCGCATCGATCCCGCCCGGCGCTACGCCTATGTGGCGCTGGGGCCGGCCAACCGCGTCGCGGTGGTCGACGCGCAGAAGCTGGAAGTGAAGGATTACCTGCTGGTCGGCCAGCGGGTGTGGAATCTGGAGTTTTCGCCGGACTTCGGGCGGCTGTATACCACCAACGGTCTGAGCAACGATGTTTCCATCATCGACCTGGCATCACACAAGGTGACCAAATCGGTGGCGGTGGGCTCCCACCCCTGGGGGGTCGCCGTTCGGCCATGAGCGTCACGGTTCCAGTGCTCGAGGTCGAACGTCTGTCGTTCGCCTACGGGCCGTGCAAGGCGCTGGACGACGTGGCCTTCCAGGTCCAGCCGGGCGAGTGTGCGATCCTGCTGGGCCCGAACGGGGCGGGCAAGAGTACACTGTTCTCGCTGGTCACCCGGCTTTACGAAGCCCCCGCCGGGCAGATCCGCATCGCCGGCCGTTCTTTGCGCCAGGACTCCTGTGCCGCGCTGTCCCGGCTTGGTGTCGTGTTCCAGCAGCCGACCTTGGACCTGGATCTGAGCGTCGCCCAGAACCTGCGCTACCACGCGGCCTTGCACGGTCTGAGCCGCAGGGAGGCAGAGCTTCGTATCCGGGAAGAGCTGGAGCGGCAGGGCATGTACGGCCGGCGCGACGAGAAGGTCCGCCAGCTCAATGGCGGCCACCGTCGGCGGGTGGAGATCGCCCGCGCTCTCCTGCACCGGCCGGCCCTGCTGCTGCTGGACGAGCCCAGCGTGGGGCTGGACGTACCCAGCCGTAGAGCATTGGTCGACCACATTCATGCGCTGTGTCGCTCCCAAGGTCTGGCAGTGCTATGGGCGACCCATCTGATCGACGAGATCGGCGCGGACGACAGCCTGATCGTACTGCACAAGGGGCGGGTCCGGGCATGGGGCCCCGTGCGCGAGGTGCTGGCCAGTCAGGGTGCGGCAACCGTGAGCGCGGCGTTCCACCGTCTGACGGCGGAGGGCGAGGGATGAGGCCGCTGCACTATCTGCGAGCGTTGCGCGGCATCGTCGCGCGCGAGCTGTACCGTTTCGTTCATCAGCGGGAGCGCTTCATCTCCGCCCTGGTGCGGCCCCTGGTCTGGCTGTTCGTGTTCGCCGCGGGATTCCGCTCGACCTTGGGTTTGGCGATCAGTCCGCCGTATGAGACATACATCCTCTATGAGGTCTACATCACACCGGGACTCCTGGGGATGATCCAGTTGTTCAACGGCATGCAAAGTTCGCTGTCAATGGTGTACGACCGTGAAATGGGCAGCATGCGGACCTTGCTGGTCAGTCCCCTGCCGCGCTGGTTTCTGCTGACCGCCAAGCTGGTCGCGGGCGTCGCCGTGTCGATCCTGCAGGCGTATGTATTCCTGGGTGTCGCCTGGGCTTACGGTATCGAGGCACCGGTCCAGGGGTATTTGGCGGTGCTGCCGGCGCTCTTGCTCTCCGGTGTGATGCTGGGGGCGCTCGGCCTGCTATTATCATCGTTCATCCGCCAGTTGGAGAATTTCGCCGGCGTGATGAATTTCGTAATATTCCCCATGTTTTTCATGTCCACGGCGCTGTACCCGCTCTGGAAGATCCAGGAGTCCAGCGAGCTGCTGTATTGGCTGGCCCAATGGAACCCTTTCTCACAGGCGGTGGAACTGATCCGCTTCGCGTTGTATGGACGGTTCAACGGGGTGGCATGCGGCTACACGGCCGGGGCCACGGCGCTGTTTCTCGCCGCGGCGATCGTCGGCTACAACCCTTCCAAAGGCATGATGCAGCGTAAAGGCGGCGCTTGAACCCAGTGAAAACTCTACTCGTCACCGGCGGAGCCGGATTCATCGGCGGCAATTTCGTACTCAGACAGCTGCGGCGGGGCGGCGTCGAGATCGTCAACCTGGATGCCCTGACCTATTCCGGTAATCTGCGGACCCTGGCTGAAGTCGAGGACAATCCGAACCACGACTTCGTACTGGGCTCGATCGGCGACCGCGAACTGGTCGAATACCTGCTGGAACGCTACCAGCCCGATGCGATCGTCAATTTCGCCGCGGAGACCCATGTCGACCGTTCGATCGATGGCCCCGACGCTTTCGTTCATACCAACGTCATTGGCACTTTCGAGCTGCTGGAAGCCACCCGTTGGTACTGGCGCCAGTTGGACGGTGAGCGTCGTAAGGCGTTCCGGTTTCTGCACGTCTCGACCGACGAGGTGTACGGAACGCTGGGTGCGACCGGCAAATTCACCGAAGAGACACCGTACCGGCCCAATTCGCCGTATTCGGCGTCCAAAGCCGGTTCCGACCACCTGGTGAGGGCGTATTTCCATACTTACGGTCTGCCGGTGCTGACCACCAACTGCTCTAACAATTACGGGCCGTACCAGTTTCCGGAGAAATTGATTCCGTTGATGATCGACCATGCGCTACAGGGCCTGCCGCTGCCGGTGTACGGCGCGGGTACCAACGTCCGTGACTGGCTCTACGTGGAGGACCACTGCCGCGCCATCGAAACCGTTTTGGCCGGAGGCAGGCCGGGCGAGGTTTACAACGTCGGCGGCAACAACGAAAAGACCAACATCGAGGTGGTCGAGACGATCTGCGCTCTGCTCGATGAATTTCTACCCGATTCGCCCCACCGGCCGCACCGCCAGCTGATCCGGTTCGTACAGGATCGGCCGGGCCACGATCTGCGCTACGCCATCGATGCGGGCAAGATCGGCCGGGAGCTGGGCTGGCAACCGGAGGAAACTTTCGAAACCGGCCTGCGCAAGACGGTGCGCTGGTATCTCGCCAACCGCGACTGGGTGGAGCACGTCAAGTCCGGCAACTACGGCGGCGAGCGCCTCGGCGTCGGCGGCATCGAGGCGCAGGCATGAGCGGAATCCGAGGCATCATCCTGGCCGGCGGTTCCGGTACCCGGCTGTATCCTTTGACACACGTGGTCAGCAAGCAACTGCTGCCGGTCTATGACAAGCCGATGATCTACTATCCCTTGTCGGTGCTGATGCTGGCCGGCATCCGGGACATCCTGGTCATAACGACGCCGCACGACGCCGCGCTGTTCCAGGCCTTGCTCGGCGACGGCGGGCAGTGGGGCATCAGCATCAGTTACGCCGCCCAGCCGAAGCCGGAAGGTCTCGCCCAGGCCTTTGTCATCGGCCGTCATTTCGTGGAAGGCCGACGCAGTTGCCTGATCCTCGGCGACAACATTTTTTACGGTCACGATTTCCAGGCATTTTTGGCCGGCGCCACGGCGCGCGAAAATGGGGCTACGGTGTTCGGGTACTGGGTGCGTGATCCGGAACGCTACGGTGTCGCCGAATTCGACGAGGCCGGCCGAGTGATCGGAGTCGAGGAAAAGCCCGTCCGCCCCAGGTCGAACTATGCCATCACCGGACTTTACTTCTACGACGAACAGGTCGTGGACATGGCGGTCACGCTCAAACCCTCGGCGCGGGGGGAACTGGAAATCACCGACATCAACAGGCTTTATCTGGATCAGGGTCAGTTGCACATCCAAAAGATGGGGCGCGGGGTGGCCTGGCTGGATACCGGTACCCACGACTCGCTTTTGCAGGCGTCCAATTTCATCCAGACCATCGAAGAGCGGCAGGGCCTCAAAATCTGCTGTCCAGAGGAAATCGCGTTGAACAAGGGCTGGATCGACGCGGAAGAAGTTGCACGGTTGGCCGACGGTCTGGGCAAGAGCGGCTACGGCGCCTATCTGCGCCGGCTGATCGAAGGAGGGATGCCGGTATGAACGTCGAACAGACGGATTTGCCCGGTGTACTGCTGATCTCGCCCAAGGTGTTCGGCGATGCCCGTGGGTATTTCAAAGAGACCTGGAGCCGGCAGCGCTACCAGGACGCCGGGTTGCCCGGCGACTTCGTGCAGGACAATCTGTCCTATTCGCGTAAGGGCATCCTGCGCGGCCTGCATTTCCAGAATCCCCGTCCCCAGGGCAAGCTGGTGCAGGTGCTGCAGGGCGAGGTGTTCGACGTAGCGGTGGACATCCGGTACGGGTCGCCGCACTTCGGCCGTTGGTTCGGTACCGTGTTGTCGGCGGAGAACCATCTGCAGATGTACGTGCCGGAAGGTTTCGCCCACGGTTTCTGCGTGCTGAGTGAGGCCGCCCTGTTTGCCTACAAGTGCACCGAGTATTACGAGCCTTCCTCTGAATTCTCGCTGCGCTGGGACGATCCGGACATCGGGATCGCCTGGCCGCTGGATTCCGCGCCCGAACTCTCGGCCAAAGACAGGGATGCCCCACGGCTCCGGGATTTGCCGCAACACCGGCTGCCGGTCTATCCATGAAGATCCTCGTCGTCGGCAGGAGCGGGCAACTGGCCTGGGAACTGCGGCGCACGCTGGCCTGTTTCGGCGAGGTCGTCGCGCTCGATCGCCAGTCGGAACCGGCGATCGATCTGGCCGAGCCCGGTGCCGTTGCCGCATCGGTGCGCGCCGTCCGGCCCGATCTGATCGTCAACGCGGCAGCCTATACCGCGGTCGATCGGGCCGAGCAGGAGCCGGATTTGGCCTGGAAGGTGAACGCCGAGGCGCCGGCTGTGCTGGCAGCGGAAGCGACGCGTCTGGGCATAGGCCTGATCCATTATTCGACCGACTACGTTTTTCCCGGTGACGGCGCTGTGCCGTACCGGGAGGACGACCCGGTTGGTCCGCGGAACGTGTACGGCCGCAGCAAACTGGCCGGGGAGCAGGCCATCGCTGCATCCGGCGCCGCTCACCTCGTTCTCCGCACCGCCTGGGTCTATGGGGTGCGCGGCCAGAACTTCCTGAGGACCATGTTGCGGCTCATGGCCGAGCGCGAGGTGGTGCGGGTCATCGACGATCAGTTCGGAGCTCCCACCTGGGTTCGGATGATCGCCGAGGCGACGGCGATTCTGGTGGCGAGCTCACTGCGTTCCGGCACGGCCGATCTGGCGGGGGCGAGCGGTGTCTACCATCTCACCTGCAGCGGCCAGACCAGCTGGTACGGCTTCGCCTGCGCCATCCGGGAGCAGGCCGTGGCCGCCGGATTGCTCCCCGACACTGCGGCCCGGGTCGAGGCCATCCCGACTTCGGAATATCCCACTCCGGCCGAGCGGCCGGCTCATTCGGTGCTGGATTTGGGCAAGCTCGAGGCGCGCTTCGGCATCGTGCCCCCCGTTTGGGACCAGGCGCTGGAGCTTTGTTTGGCCGATCTGGCCGGTCGGTGAGAGCTGTCTTCAGGCGGGCGCTGTGCCTGGATTGATCGGTTTTGCAGGGAGCGAACGGGGCCATACGTAGTGCGCCCGTAGGGTTGGCGGCAGGAAAGTCACGAAACAGCGTAACCAAAGAAAAACCGTCCGGAGGCCGCGAGATCCCTTGCGCAATTACGAAAACTGTCCCCGGTTTTCGTCTCATGGGCCAGTCTTCGGCTGCTCAACTTTGCTCCCGGCAAAGTTGTCGCTTTCGGCGAAGGTCCATCGAGGGGCTCCTGCTTCTCGATCGATGGGTGGCATCCCAGCGGCTTCCCTTCGGGCTGGTCTCGGCGAAAGCTCCGATGGCGCAGCCTGACGGGGAAGAGATCAAGAGCGGAAACGGCCTCGCTGTGCGCGGCCTTTGACTATGAATTGGCATTAGCGGGCGCTCATGGAGCCTAAGTTCGTCCATCTCCGGATTCACACCGAATATTCCCTGGTCGACGGGATAGTCCGGATCAAGCCGCTGGTCAAGCGGCTGTCCGAATTTGGCATGCCGGCGGTCGCGGTCACTGACCAGTGCAACTTGTTTGCATTGGTCAAGTTTTACAAAGCGGCCATGGGTGCCGGTATCAAGCCGATCGCGGGGGCCGACGTCTGGCTGCAGAACCCGCAGGACGTAAGTTCCCCTCACCGGCTCACCCTGCTGGTCCAGAACCAGGAGGGTTATCTCGCGCTGACCGAACTGATTTCGCGTAGCTACCAGGAAAACCAGCACCAGGGTGTTCCCATGCTGATGCCGGAATGGCTGGCGGACTGTAACGCCGGCCTGATCGCCCTCTCGGGCGGCCGCGATGGTGCCATCGGCCATGCCCTGCTCGCCGGCAGCGGTGCGGAAGCGACGCGGTTGGCCGAGTACTGGGGAGGGATGTTCCGGGATCGTTTCTATCTCGAAGTGTGCCGGACGGGGCGCGCCAACGAGGAGCGTTACATCGATGCGGCGGTGGAATTGGCCGCCCGTCTGGATCTGCCGGTGGTCGCCACCAATGACGTCCGCTTCCTGTCCGCGAAGGAGTTCGAGGCCCACGAAGCGCGGGTCTGCATCCACCAGGGGCGGGTGCTGGACGACCCGCGCCGGCCGCGGGACTACAGCGAGCAGCAGTATCTACGCAGCGAGGAGGAGATGCTGTCGCTGTTCGCCGATTTGCCGGAGGCGCTGGAGAACAGCGTCGAGATCGCCCGCCGCTGCAACCTCGGCCTGACGCTGGGCAAGAATTTCCTGCCGGATTTTCCGGTACCGGCGGGCATGACGCCCGACGATTTCTTCTCGGAGCAGTCGCGCCAAGGGCTGAAGGAACGTCTGGCCGTACGACCGCCTTCCGGAGCCGGGACCCTGGAAGAGCGGACCCAGCGTTACTGGTGTCGGCTCGAATTGGAGTTGTCGGTGATCCGGGAGATGGGCTTTCCAGGCTACTTCCTCATCGTCGCCGACTTCATTCAGTGGGCCAAGAGCCAGGGTATCCCGGTGGGGCCGGGACGCGGCTCCGGTGCCGGTTCTCTGGTGGCCTATGCGCTCAAGATCACTGACCTCGATCCGATCGAATTCGATCTGCTGTTCGAGCGCTTCCTCAATCCCGAACGCGTCTCCATGCCCGACTTCGACGTCGACTTCTGCATGGAACGGCGCGACGAGGTGATCGACTACGTCGCCCGCAAATACGGCCGCGACAAGGTGTCCCAGATCATCACCTACGGCAGCATGGCCGCCAAGGCCGTGGTGCGCGATGTCGGCCGGGTGCTGGGCCACCCTTACGGTTTTGTCGACCGTATCGCCAAGCTGATTCCGTTCGAGCTCGGTATCACCTTGAGCAAGGCGCTGGAGGACAGCGAAGAGCTGCGCAAGTCGTACGAGGAAGACGAGGAGGTCAGGGCGCTTCTCGATCTGGCCCAGTCGCTCGAAGGCATCACCCGCAATCCGGGCAAACATGCCGGGGGGGTGGTGATCGCGCCTTCGCGGCTGATCGATTTCAGTCCGTTGTACTGCGAGCCCGGCGGTGGCAACCTGGTGACCCAGTTCGACAAAGACGACGTGGAAGCGGTCGGCCTGGTCAAGTTCGACTTTCTGGGACTCAGGACTCTGACGATCATCGACTGGGCGTTGGCCGACATCAACGCCAAACGCCGGGCGGCGGGGGAGGAGCCGGTCGACATCAACCGGATTCCCCTGGACGATCCCAAGACCTATGAGCTGCTCGGGAGGTGCGCGACCACCGCGGTGTTCCAGCTCGAATCGCGCGGCATGAAGGACCTGATCAAGCGCCTCAAGCCGGACTGCTTCGAGGACATCATCGCCCTGGTCGCATTGTTCCGCCCCGGCCCGCTGCAGTCCGGGATGGTGGATGATTACATCAACGTCAAGCACGGCCGGACCAAGGCGGAATATCCCCATCCGGTGCTGGAGCCCATCCTCAAACCGACCAATGGCGTCATCCTGTACCAGGAACAGGTGATGCAGATCGCCCGTGACATGGCCGGCTATACCCTGGGCGGAGCCGACCTGCTGCGGCGCGCCATGGGCAAGAAGAAGCCGGAGGAGATGGCGAAGCAAAGGGAAATCTTCATTGCCGGTGCCACCAGACAAGGCATAGATCCGAGCATCTCCTCCCACATCTTCGATTTGATGGAGAAGTTCGCCGGCTATGGGTTCAACAAGTCGCACTCCGCCGCCTATGCCCTGGTGTCGTACCAGACCGCCTGGCTCAAGGCTCACTATCCGGCCGAGTTCATGGCGGCGGTGCTGTCGGCCGACATGGACAATACCGACAAGGTCGTCGTGCTGATCGACGAGTGCCGTGAGATGAAGCTGTCCATCCTGCCGCCCGACATCAATCTCTCGGAATACCGGTTTACCGTCCGGGGCCGGCGGGAAATCCTCTACGGCTTGGGGGCGGTCAAGGGCGTGGGCCAGACCGCGATCGACGACATTCTGCAGGAGCGGAAGAACAATGGACCGTTCACCGACCTGCTCGACCTGTGCCGGCGCATCGACCTCCGCAAGGCCAACCGGCGGGTGCTGGAGGCGATGATCCGGGCGGGCGTGTTCGATTGTTTCGACCGGAACCGGGCCGCCTTGTTCGCCGCCCTGCCGGACGTGGTGAAGGCGGCGGAGCAGCAGGGTGCCATGAGCGCCGCCGGTCAGGACGACCTGTTCGGCGGCTTTACCGCTGAGAGCCCCGCGGCCTCCAGCGCAGGTCTGGTGGCGACGGAGGTCGAACCCTGGGCCGAAGCGGAACGGCTGGCCCAGGAAAAAGCCACGCTGGGCTTGTATCTCACCGGCCATCCGATCACACCGCACGAGCGCGAACTCGAGCAGATCGTCACGAGCCGGCTCGGTCCTCTCATGGGAGAGGGTGAAGGTGGCAGGGGAGACACGCGGGTGGTGGTGGCGGGCCTCATCGTCGACATCCGCACTCGGCTCACTCGCAGCGGCCAGAAAATGGGCTTCCTGTCGCTGGACGACCGTACCGGGCGCATGGAGATCGCGGTCTATACGGAGACCTTCCAGCGTGACGGCCACCATCTTGCCAAGGATGGCCTCATCGTGGTCGAGGGAACGTTGGGATACGACGAATATGCCGGCCAAACCCGCATCACCGCCGAAAGAATATTGAGCATCGAGGATGCGAGGGCGCACTTCGCCCGCTGTCTCCGGATCGAATGGCCCGGTGCCGTGGCCGACGGCGTTCCCCCGTCATTTCTGGCGGAATTCAAGAAACTGCTCGACCGGTTCGCGGGAGGGGGGTGTCCGGTCCATGTCGCCTACCGGGGACGGAGAGCGCAGACCGTGCTCCGTCTGGGTGATGGCTGGCGGGTCCATCCACGGGACGAGTTGCTCGGGTGTCTGCGGAAATGGATAGGCAGTTCCCGGGTTCAGGTAGTGTACCGCTGATCCGGCGGGAAAAATCCTCGAGTCACCCGATTTGCCGGCTCGTCTTCCTCCGATGCCGGTACAAGACTTAACCTATTGAATTATAAAAGTAAAGTTGAAAGGTAAAGAGGTTGTTTCAAGTTTGTAAAAAACTCTGGACACCGGGAACTTTTCCGCTATACTTTGCCCAGCCGTCAGGGATGGGGCCTCAGAGAGAGTCGTCAATGAGGAGGAGAGCCCCTCGGGGCAATTGATAATTACAACAATAACGCGACTACCGATGCGCTTCGCAGGTAAACTCGGCGATAGCGTTGAAACAAAAATAATAACAAAAAACGCTAAAAAAGCCCGCCTCTGGCGGGCTTTCTTGTGTCCGCCAGGGAGGGAGAATGAGGCGACCTCCAAAAGCCGCCCAGGAGGAGAACAAAAACCGCGCAACAACCGTCACATCACTGGTTGGACCGCACCGCATCGTCCCTTCGAATTTGGATAAATTATACCGTATTCAACGCGCGCGAGTATCAGAGTTTTTTATGATGTCCATGCTTGACGTTTATTACTGGTAAACAAAACTGTGCTCACCACCCTTTCTGTATCGCAGGAAGCACGAACCGACGGTTCGGGCGTCTTGGGGCGGGTTCGGGATCAAGATCCATCCCGTTGTAAAACTCGTCCGACGGACGGAGTTTCGGTCGAGCTCCAGTCATCCATGTCGATGGCCTCGTCCGACAGTCTGGCTGTGTGGAGGAAGTCGTCGCGTCTGGACCGCACGCCCTGTTTGAATTTGTCCGGCATGCGTTCCACACTCTCATCGGCGATGGCTTCGAGAAGCTCCATTTCGGCCATACCCTCCCGGTGAACCGCCAGATAGAGCTTTTTGAGGCCGCCGTCACCGAATTGGTTGGCCACATCCAGCATGAAGGCGATGCCACGTTCCGTGTGGAGGTCCTGCGCGTAGCTCCGTATCTTTCCGAGAGAGTGACAGAACGCGGCAGCGGCGGTCTGTACCTGGGCCCGTTGAAAGGGTAAGTGGAGGGTGGCTTTTTCGAAGCGGCCGGTCCAGGGAGCACGGACGAGGTCGAATGCCGGGTCGAGCGCGACACCGGTTCGGGCGTCGACACCGCCGTTGGGCCTGCTCGTACAGGTGATGAGACCGTCGGCGATGCGAGCGTCTCCGCCACCGAAGATTTCGATGTAATGCTCCCGGTCGGCGACGGAAAACGCCCGCAGCAGTTCCGGCAGGCGGCCTGGACGCTGTGCCCACTGGATGATGCCGTAGGACAGTCCGGCGGCATCGGTGTTGAGATTGATCGCCCCGAATTTACCGACCCCCTCCATCTGCGCAACGATGCTCAGAATCTTGTACAGTCCTCGATAGGGCAAACCCAGGACCAGCTCCAGATAGACCTGGGAGATCCGGGGTTTGGCGGCGGGCGTTCTCACCAGTGCCCGCAGGGTCGCGACATCGACTTCGCCCGAAGCGGAAAGCCCCTGTCCGGTCTGGAAGTCTTGCACCGCCGCTGCGGTCTTGCTTCCAAACCGGCCATAGGCGGCGGAGAGGAGGCAGGGCAGGCCGATGTGGCCGTGTCCCGAAAGCAGGTCCTGGATGGCGCCGACCGCATCGCCCATCGGCTCGCGGACGCCGATGGCAGCGCCGCCGTGCCCCCGGAACAGGGCGTCGATCCTGGGTATCCCGCACTCCACGGCGGTTTCCGGTAAGGAGACCACCGCTGCGGCCGGTGTCCATGGCGCCGGGGCCAGTGGCTGCGGCGCATCGGTGGCACCCGCCCAGAGAAAGGCGTTTTCTGGAGTTTCGTACCAGATGGCGTTTCCTTCGATCCGCTCGCCGCGGTCGGTGAAGCCCGTGACCGCCACGTCGGTACCCGCCGGCAGGGTGCAAAGGATGCGGGCGCGGGTGTTGGGTCTGTCTTCGCGGAGATGGGCCGCACCGAGGAGCCGTACGAAGCGTCGTTCCAGATCCTTGACGAATGGTGCCGAACCGGGCGCAGGCCTGGATGCCATCCGCTTCAGCAGTTCCGCGCGCTCGAACCCACGACCGGTACAGTCGCGCGAAGCCCGTATCTCGGCGTGCAGCACGATATGTTCCGCGTCCGGCGGGAATCCCCAGTACGCTGCTATTTCCCCTATCAGCTCCGCCGCGGCATCGTACATTTCTCCGGACCAGTGTTCGCCCGGTCCGACGGCGGCGGCGACACCTATCGTCATCAGGTTGGGATTGATGCCCCGGCGATACAGTCCCCAGCTCGGGTTGATGACCAGGCCGGCGTGATAGGCCGTGTCCGTTTCGTCGACGTACTGGCGGATCCGGCCGCCGGCGGCTATGAGGTAGTGGCAGGATTCGCTGGACCTGGGGTTGGCGAACACTGTCTCGGCGGTTTCCAGGCTCGGGTAGGCGTGGATGACGACCGCCAGCGGCTTGAGGCCGCGTCGGCCTTGGGTGAAGTTGGTGGCGGGGCAGCCGATCCACTGTTTGAGCATGGCAGGTTTTTCTATCCCAGTATGCCGCGCTCACCGGTGACTGGCAGTCCGGCCGGAGTACCGCCGGCTGGCCGTTCCGCTGACGTTTGCGGGCTCTGCCGCTCTCGCCGCTGCGCATCATCCTTGACCGCCAGGACGCCGCGCAGTTTGAGCAGATTCTGCAGCGCCGCGTACCAGAAAGGCGCGCCGAGGCTGAGGAGAAACACCGAGAGAATGAGGCCGATCGGATTGACCTCATGCCATCGCTTCAGCCATCCCTTGCTGCTGCCCAGGAGGTTGATGAGACCGAGGTCTTGCAGGTATTCCAGGTCGGTTCCGACATCAGACCGCCCTTTGTCGGCGGGCGAGATGGAAGCCAGGGGCGGTGCCGCCGCCGCTGCCAGTACGCCCGGCGCGGCCGCCGGTTTGCCTTTGGGTTCGTCAGATCGGCCTGGCATCGCTGTCGTACCATCGGAAGCTTTCATGTGCAGAGGGGCATCGATAGACGGCGGCGGAGTTTTCGGCCGGGAGACCGCACTGGCCTTTTCGGGAGCGCCGGTGTCGCGCGGTCGCAGGTCCAGCGCGAAAGCCTTTTGGACCAGCGCGTTTCTGAGCCCTTCGTCGACGGACAGCCGGTTGATGATGTCGATGGTGTCGAGCTGGACCGCGACGACCACGACGGTCGAGCAGGTCACCGTGATCAGCCGGGTGGTGGCGGTAAAACGTTCGGAAACCCGGTCGATGGTCTGGTCGAACCAGCCGTTGATCTTGGCCACCAGACGGCTGTTGGCCTCCTGTAACAGCGCGATGTTGTGGCGCACGTTGGTCGCGAGTTCCGGATGGCTCAACTCGAGCTGCAAGGCGTAGGCACGGACGTTTTCGAGCGTTGTCGCCGGGTCCTCGATGCCGTTTTTTTCCAGCATCTTGGCGAGAATTTGTCTGGCGGAGTCGGACAGGCGGTTCTTGTCGTCTCTCGGTGTCTGGCCGCTAGCGATGTCCAGCAGCAGCTTGGTGAATTCCTCCCGGTGTATCGTGGCGCCGAGTCGCTGTCCCACGTGGCTGATCATGGGATGGGTGAGCAGGGCGCGGGATACTTGCTCCGCCATTTCGCGGCTCAGGCTGGGATCGATCTGCCGCAGCAGGTCGCCCAGTCCGCGTGCGAGATGTTTTCCCCGGGTGTTCGCCACATCGGTGATGAGCTGCGTCAATACGGTCACCGCCATGCTGGCGATGAGCATGACGACGGAAATCCCCAGCAGGATGTCGATGGTTTTCAGCATTGCCGAATCCTCCGATGGGCGGAAACCGCGGAAACCGGCGGCAAGGCCGGACCGTCCCTGGTTGTCGAACCGCTTTCCGAACGGATGGCATCGCAGTTTAGCCGAAAATGCGTTCGCGGCGGCATTCCGATGCGTTTACTTCGCTCGAGCCCGATGCGAGGAGGCAGGAGGGCTAACCTCCCCGAAACTCGCGAAAGAAACGCTTGACGGTCTCCTTGAAGGCCAGTACCGCCCGGTAGAGCCGCGACTCCCGGACCAGCGCGTGCGCCCAGCGCAACAGCCGCATGATCCATTCGTAAAGCAGGGCGAACCAAGCGAACGACATGAGGGCCGGCCGCGTCAGTCTGAAGACCCGGGCGACCAGTAGCGTGCCCAGCAGCTTGGCGGCAAGTTCCAGCAGGATGCCGGCAGTCACGGCGCCGTGCACCATCAGTACCACCGCGCCGACGTTGAGGGGGGTGACCAGGGCCAGCGGGAGGACGAGGGCGACCAGTGCCGATTTCGGCGGGGCCTGCGAAAGCCAGGCATCGAAACGTTCCAGATGCAACAGGCGGGAGATCCATTGGCCGAAGACGGTCAGGAGATCCCAAAGCCATTCTTCGAACAGGACCAAAATGGCCAGAACGGACAGAAAAAACTGCTTTATCAAGGTCGGTCGATGATTGCGGTATGGACAGAAGGGGGCGGGCGGGCACGGATCCGCCCGCCCCCGTCGGTTCAGGCGGACAGGTTGGCCGAGCGGTGTTCGGCGAGGAGCTTCTGCAATGCTTCCTCGCTTTCCTTCGGCAGGCTGGTATAGAGGATCTCGCCACCGAACCGGGCCAGTTCGGGCTCGACCTTGTCCCGCGTGATGTTACGCAGCGCCATGAAGATGGCGGAGGTACCGGGCCGCATTTTCTCACTGATGTTCTTGATGAAACCGTCGTCGATCCCATAGTCGCTCAAGGAGCCGCCGATCGCGCCCGCCGCGGCCCCTACCGCCATGCCCGCCAGCGGCGACAGGAAAATGAGTCCGATCAGCGCCCCCCACAGCGCGCCGGAAGTGGCGCCGATGGCGGTGAGATCCACCGCCTGATGGAGCTTGATCTTGCCGGATTCCTTGTCGCGCACCACGACGCAGGCGTCTTCGAGATCGACCAGGTAGCCGCGCTGCAGGCGTTTGAGCGTGGCCATGACTTCGGCGGCACGGAATTCGTCAGGGTAGACAATCGAGATCAGTTCAGCCATTCGTGGACTCCTTGATGGTTGATGGTCGTAGGGATGGAGCGAAGCCTCGGGACCTGCATCGCCGCTATCGTAGCCCGATCGGCCCAGTCAGCGTGGCGGAAACGAGAAAGATTCCGAAGGCGAGGGCGATGAGCCCCCACAGACGGATGACGATGTCCGGCTGCCGGCCCCACCATTCGATGATCTTCGCGAGCCGGACGTGGCCGAGAAGGACGACGATCACGGCACCGGCCAGGGACAGGTAGCCGAACGCTGCGAGCGCCCGGGGGTAGGCCGAATCGGCGGCGGCCAGGAGCAGGGCGGCGCCGAGTGCCAGACGCAGGGCGGCAGCGTAGTGCACGCCTTTCGGCGTGGCCCAGAAATTCCTGGCGAGCTTGACGAAATCGGAGGGCCTGATCAACCCGAAAGCCCCGAAGGAGGCGATCAACAGGCCGAACATTGCAACGACCAGATGCATCATGTCACTCTCCTGTGCCGGTTCGGGTGGAAGGCGGTTGTCCCATCGGATCCAGTCGGAAACGGCTGCCGCAGTTCGAACCGCCGCTCTTGCCGGCCAGCGGCAACAGGGATCCAAGTCTGGCACCGGGTTCGAGTCCCGGAGGCAGGTTGACCCGGATTTCGACCAGCATGCCGTGCTCGCAGTCCAGCGAAATACGGTCACGGGCCCCTTTGCCCAAGGCTGCATCCAGTCTGGCGAGAAACTCTTCCGTGCGTATCGTCCGTCCGATTCGGTCTGCGATGAAATCCGCGATGTCGGAGCCGTTGAACTGGCGGGTCAGGTCGGCGGCCAGGGCGAAATAGGCATCGCTCGACATCGCGGTCTGGCAGGTGCCGTGCTTGTGCCATTCGTGACGTTCCAGGCACGAAGCGGTTCCCGGCATGACCTCGGCCAGAGCGGTTTTTCCGGCCGGATCGAGAGTGATCGGGGGGTAGTCGCAGAAATCGCGTCTGGGCCGTTTCACCTCTCCGCAGAAGCCGTAATCCGTGCCACAGCCGGACTTGTTCGGCCACAGGCCGTGGAGGCTGAAGTGGCGAGCGGGATAGGCCGCCGGATCGGTATGGCGGCATTCCGCCTTGTCGGGTTTGAGTTCGCAGAAAGCCGGCTCCCAGCTCAGCGCCAGCACGTAGGCGTCCACCGGGCCGGCAACATCGCATCGTTCAGCGGGCGGTTCGGCTGCCGCGCCCGGTTCCAGCCGGCCGCAGTCCCGGCTCACCCAGCGTTCGGGCGGATTGGCCGCGGGCAGCCGGAGCCGGTACCAGCGGGCGTCCTCCGGTCTGTCGGCCTCGAACACGGGATAGGCCTCACCTGCCGTGATACGGGCAGCGTCCGGGTTGGTCTGTTTGTTTTTCGAGACATAGGCCGGACAGTCCCGCAGAGCGGTGAACGTGCCCCCGGCCGGCACGGCCATCGCTGCGGACGGGTTTCCCATCCACAGAAGCAGGCACAGGAACGCCTTGAAACCGGACGGCGTCATTCCGGTTTCGCCAGAGCCTTGACGGCGCGCTCCATCTGCATGAAGCGCGAGCCCTTGACCAGCAGCGTGGCCTCCGGACGGTCGGCGGACGCCAGCGCCGCGATGAGCTCGTCCATGGTGCCAAAGTGGTGGCCGCTGGTGCCGAAGGTCCGGACCGTTTCGGAGGACAGTTCGCCCAGAGCGAGCAGGGTGTCGATGTCGCGCTCGCGCGCATAGCGGCCGATTTCACGGTGAAATTCCGGGCCATGGACACCGACTTCCCCCATGTCGCCCAGCGCCAGGATGCGCGGCTGCGGAAAGCCGGCGAGCACGTCGATCGCCGCCCGGACGGAATCGGGGTTGGCATTGTAGGTGTCGTCGATCAGTCTCGCGCCGGTTCGCGTGCGCAGCTGGACGCCGCGGCCGGCGACGGGGCGAAAGGATTCCAGACCTCGCCGTATGGCCTCGGGAGGCACGCCAGCCGCCAGCGCAGCCGCCGTTGCAGCCAGCGCGTTGTGGACGTTGTGTTCACCGGCAAGCGGGAGATTGGCTTGCCAGCAGCCGGCGGGAGTCGTGATCGAAACTTCGGCGAAACCTGCGCTGGTCCGGAATGTCCCGCTGACCGTCGCTGTTCCGCGGCGTGCGAAATCGATTACCCGGCGCGTTCCCGCCAGTTTCCGCCAGATGCCGGCACAGGGGTCATCCGCGGGGAACACGGCGGTACCATCGGTCGGCAATGCCGCGATCACCGATCCGTTCTCGTGGGCCGTGGCTTCCACGCTGGCCATGAATTCCTGGTGTTCGCGCTGGGCGTTGGTCACCAGCGCCACGGTGGGTCGGGCAAGATTCGCGAGGTAGGCGATTTCGCCCGGATGATTCATGCCGAGTTCGAGTACGGCGATGCGGTGGCCGGCTTTCAGTTCGAACAGCATCAAGGGCAGCCCGACGTCATTGTTGAGATTGCCGCGGGTCGCCAGGCGGCGCTCCTCGCCGAATGCGGCCGCCAGAATGGCGGCGATCATCTGGGTGACGGTGGTCTTGCCGTTGCTGCCGGCGACCGCGATCAGCGGCACGTCGAACTGAGCGCGCCAGGCGGCTGCGGCGGCACCCAGCGCTCTGCGACCATCGGGGACGATGATCTGCGGCAGGAGAGTGTCGATCCGCCGCTCCACGACCAGCGCCGCAGCCCCTCCACCCACTGCATCGGCGATGAAGTCATGGGCATCGAAGCGGTCTCCCCGCAGGGCAAAGAACAGCGAGCCGGGGCGGATGGCACGGGTGTCGGTCGAGACGCCGTCGAAGCTGGTTTCGGCATCGCCGCTCAGTTTGGCGCCGGGAACATGCTTTGCGAGTTCGCCTAAATTCATCGGAAGGTTTCATCCAGGGCGGAAAAAAATGGCTTACCTCGTCGTGGCGGGTATTTTCACGACGTGGCGATTATCGCACGGCGTCGGGGCGGATATTGGCGGGCGAGGGAGACCCGCAGGATTCAAACCGATGCAATATAGTGCCGATAGACTGGCCGGCACAACAACATCGGAGGGGGTGTGTCATGCTCAGTCTCTTGGTTGCGCTCGGCATCGGTGCATGGTTCTTTCACCGGGCCATGGTCCGCGGGCGGAATCCCGCCACGGCGGCGATCAGCGGGATCGCGGCTTACTATTCCATCTATATGTTCGTCGACTGGAGTGTCCGCCTGATTTACGGGGGTACGGTACACCCTTACGAGCGCCATGCCGATGGGACGGTCGAAGCGGTCGCCATAGTCGCGGGTGCGGTGGCCGCGATCGCGCTGGGGCTGGTCGTCGTCCAGGCCGAGGAGACCTGAACCCGGGCTATTTGACCACCTTGTCGGTCACCGATGCCGCCACCTCCTGGCGGACCGGCGGGCTGATGGGTGCGACCGTGGCCGGACGGGTCCGCTTCAAGTAGCTGCGAATCCCTTCGGCGAGCGCCGCGGCGATTTGGTCCTGGTAAGCGGGAGAACGCAGTTTCAGCTCTTCCTCCGGGTTCGAGATGAAGGCGGTTTCCACCAGGACCGAGGGCACGTCCGGCGACTTCAGCACCACGAACCCCGCTTTCTGTATACCCGGCTGATGGATCGCATGGCTTTTCTGCAGCGCCTGGAGAATGCTGGCCGCGGCGCGGTCGCTGGCCTCCAGCGTGGCATTCTGAGTCAGGTCGAGCAGCACCGAGGCCAGAACTTCGTCCTTGTCTTGCAGCGCCACACCGCCGATCCGGTCCGCGGCGTTTTCACGGTCGGCCAGGCGGCGGGCGGCTTCGCTGGTGGCGCCGTGCTCGGAAAGCGTGAATACCGAAGCACCCTTGGCGTGCGGATCGTTGTAGGCATCGGCATGCAGTGACACGAACAGATCGGCGTGTTCTTTGCGGGCACGTTCCATGCGCTGCCGCAGGTCGATGAACTCGTCGTTCTGGCGGATCATGACGGGACGGATGCCGGGTTCGGCGTTCAACAGGGCTTCCAGCTTGCGGGCGATGGCCAGGACGATGTCTTTTTCCTGGCTGCCTCCGGCCCCCAGCGCTCCGGTGTCCTTTCCGCCGTGACCAGCGTCCAGGGCGACCACGAAGCGTTTGCGATGCGGTCCGTCTGCTGCTTTGGCCACGGGGGCCTGTGGCGGCCGGGACGCCGTTGCCCTGGCTGCCGTCACGTCCACGGTCAGGCTGGGGTTCCCCGCGTCGGTCACCGACAGCAGGGTCCGGTACTCTGCGGCGGGCCGCAGCTCCACGATCAGATCGAGTCTGCCGTTGGCCTTGCTGCGGGTATGCAGGGCGGCGATATGACGGTCCCCCGCCGGGTTGGGCAGTCCCGGCAGCGCTTCTACACCCTCCATCGCGACGATCAGTTGATCTGCCCGTCCAGCCTGCGGTTTCAAGCTGGCTCCTTTGGGTACCGTGAGCAGCAAGCGTGTTACGTTTGTCCCGGATTTCAGACTCACCGTGGCCTTCGCCGCCGGGTCCGCCGATCCGGCCGGCGACAGCAGCATGAGGAGGACGAACAGGAAAGCAGCCGGAAAAGGATGTCGCATGGGTGGAAGGCGTCGGAACGGGCGCGGTAACGATACTCCGCGCGCCTGGGCTCCGCAACAACAGGTTCGGTATGGGGTGAACCGCGGGATCGAAGCGCGTATCGCGGCCCGCTGCCGGGACACCCTCGCCGGCACGGATATAATGGGTCATGGCACGCTGGCTGCAATTCATTTTTTCCCGGATTTCTTGAGGAGTTGGCGATATGAGGTTGGCGTCGGTCGGGGGGGTGCGGATGGCGCAGCTTGCCGGGACCGCGGTTTTTCTGTGGGCCTGTCAAGGCGAACCCGAACCGGAACGTTCCGAACGGGTGCAGACAGACATCGCGGCCACGGCGGCTCCGCGGGAAGCCGCGGAACCGGACGGGACGGTGGTGACGGCTCCTCCGGATCTGATGAAGCAGTTGCGGATCGCCGTGGTGTCCGAAGGTGAACTGCACGAGCCATTGCGGGTGCCGGGGCGGGTCGGGATCGAAGAATTCAGGCGCCTGGCCCGTATCGGGGCGACGGTGACCGGACGCATCACCCATATCGATGCCTCCGTGGGCCAGCGGGTGACGCGGGGGCAGAAGCTCGCAGTGTTGAACAGTACCGAGTTTTCCGATACCCAGCGGGCCTTCCTGAAGGCGCTTGCCCAGAAACAGTTGCACAGTGTGATCGTCGAGCGGGCACGCAAGCTCTACGAATCCGGCGTGATCAGCGAGATGGAATTCCAGCGCCGCGCCAGCGAGCTGTCACAGGCCGAAACCGAGTACAACGCCATGGCCGATCAGTTGCAGGTGCTCGGCATGTCGAGCGAGTCTCTGGCATTGCTGGAAAAGACCCGGGTGATCCAGCCGCTGGTGCCGGTCGTCTCCTCCATCGACGGTATCGTGATGGAGCGTCATGTCAGTCAGGGCCTGGTGGTCCAGCCGGCGGACGTCCTCTTCGTGGTCGCCGATCTGTCCCAGCTCTGGATCGTGGCGGAAGTGCCCGAACAGCAGGCCGAGTGGGCACGGCTCGGACAGCAGGTGGAGGCGGAGATCCCGGCGCTGTCGGACCGGCGGGTCAAAGGCCATCTGGTCTACATCGCTCCGACCGTCGATCCCGAGACACGCACCGTCACGGTGCGCATGGAAGTCGCCAACCCGGACGGCTCGCTCAAACCGGAGATGCTGGCGACCATGCTGATTTCGGGCAAGGTGAGCCGCTTGCCCATGGTGCCGGCGGAAGCCGTGGTCCGGGATGGTGACCGGGATGCTGTATTCGTGCCGGCGGGAGCGGACCGGTTCCGCCTGGTGCCGGTGAAGCTGGGCAAGGAGGTCGGCGGCCAGCGGCCGGTGCTGTCGGGTCTCTCGGCGGGCGATGAGGTGGTGACCGAAGGTTCGTTCCATCTCAACAACGAACGCCTCCGCAGGGAGCTGGAGCAGTAATCGGTGATCGAGGCTCTGTTGCGGGCCGCGCTCAAGCAGCGGCTGATCGTGCTGGTCGTGGCGCTGGCTCTTTTGGGCTTCGGTTTGGACGCGGCGCGCAAACTGTCGGTCGACGCCTTTCCGGACGTCACCAATGTCCAGGTGCAGATCGCCGCCGAAGCCCCCGGCCGCTCGCCGGAAGAGGTCGAGCGCTTCATCACGGTGCCGATCGAGGTCGCCATGACCGGCCTGCCCAGCCTCACCGAGTTGCGCTCGCTGAACAAAAACGGCCTGTCCATCGTGACCCTGGTGTTCACCGATGCCACCGACGTCTACTTCGCCCGCCAGCTGGTGATGGAACGGCTGATCGAAGTGGCTTCGCGCATGCCGGAGGGTGTCACGCCGGTGCTGGGGCCGGTGTCGACGGCGCTGGGCGAGGTCTACCAGTACACACTGGAGCGTCCGGACGACGGCCGGCGAGCGCTGACCTACGAGGAGCTGCTGGAGCGCCGCACCGTGCAGGACTGGGTAGTGCGGCCCTTACTCCGGACCATTCCCGGCGTCGCCGAGATCAACTCCCAGGGCGGCTTCGTCAAGCAATACCAGGTGTTGGCCAACCCGGATCGGCTGCGCCACTACCAGATCGGTTTGCGTGAGGTCTACGAGTCCCTGGCCCGGAACAACGCCAACAGCGGCGGCGGCATTCTTCCCCATTTCGCGCAGCAGTACCTGATCCGCGGCGTGGCTTTGATTTCGAGTCTGGAAGACATCCGCAGCATCGTGCTCAAGGAGATCAGCGGGGTGCCGGTGCATGTGGGCGACGTGGCGGAAGTCCGGTTCGGGCACGATGTGCGAACCGGCGCCATCGTCAAGAACGGCTACACCGAGTCGGTGGCCGGAGTGGTGATGATGGTGCGGGGCGGCAATGCCAAGGAAACCGTGGCGCGGGTCAAGGCGCGGGTCAAGGAGATCAACGACAAGGGGATGCTGCCGGGCGGGCTCGAGATCGTGCCGTTCTACGACCGGACCGATCTGGTCGACGCGGCTTTGAACACCGTTACCAAGGCACTGACCGAAGGCGTCTTGCTGGTGATCGGAGTCCTGTTCCTGTTCATGGGCGAAATCCGTTCCAGCCTGATCGTGGTTTCCACCCTGGTCTTGACGCCCCTCCTGACTTTCCTGGTCATGAACCATTACGGCATCTCCGCCAATCTGATGACGCTCGGCGGCCTCGCCATCGCCATCGGTATGATGGTCGACGGCTCGGTTGTGGTGGTGGAGAACGCGGTGAGTCAGTTGAGCGAACGCCGCGACACCGGCGAAAGCCGAGTCCGCATCGTATTCGAGGCGACTCTGGAAGTCGGCATCCCGGTAATCTTCGGCGTCGGCATCATCGTGCTGGTGTTCCTGCCACTGCTCATGCTGGAAGGTATGGAGGGCAAGCTTTTCGCTCCCCTGGCTCTGACCATCGCCATTGCCCTGGCGATTTCGCTTGTGTCAGGGATGGTGCTGGTGCCGGTGCTCTCGTCCTATCTGCTCGAGCCCCAGGCGCATGCCGAGACCCGGATCATCGCCTGGATCAAGCGACCCTACGCCAGGCTTTTGCACTGGCTGATGCCGCGCGGGGGGCTGGTCTGCGTCGTGATGGGGATATTGCTGGCCACGGCGCTGGCATTGTTTCCCTTTCTCGGCACTTCGTTCATCCCGACGCTCGACGAGGGGACGATCTCGCCCGGCATCACCCGGGTGCCCAGCATCGCCTTCGACGAATCGTTGCGAATGGAAATGGAGGCCATGCAGCGGGTCATGGAAGTTCCGGGTGTCAAGATGGCGGTGTCCAAGCTGGGCCGGGGCGAGAGCCCGGCCGACCCGGGCGGACCGAACGAGGCCGATCCGGTGGTGACGCTGGTGCCGGACAGCGACATGCCGGAGGGTTGGGACAAAGCTCGCATCGAGGACGAGATCCGCCGCAAGCTCGATGCGCTGCCGGGCATCCAGCTGGTGATGAGCCAGCCCATCGCCGACCGGCTCGACGAAATGGTGTCGGGCGTCCGCTCCCAGGTTGCCATCAAGCTGTTCGGCGACGACCTGTCCGTACTGAAGGAAAAAGGCGACGAAATCGCCAGGATTCTCAGGGACATCGAGGGCACCCGGGATTTACGGGTGGAGCGCGTGACCGGCCAGCAGTATCTCACCATAGAGGTGGACCGCGCTGCCATCGCCCGCCACGGCATCAATGCCTCGGACATCCACGACATCATCGAGACCGCCGTGGGCGGCAAGAAGGCCACCGAAATCTACGAAGGCCAGCGGCGCTTCGATGCCGTGGTGCGTTATCCGGAGAACTTCCGCAACAGCGTCGAGCGTATCCGCACGATCGCCCTGCTGTCTCCGAACGGTGCGGTGGTCCCGCTGGACGACGTGGCCCGTATCCGGCTGCAGGACGGTCCGGCCCAGATCAGCCGCGAGATGGGGCGTCGGCGCATCGTGATCGGGGCCAATCTGGAGGGCCGGGACGTAGGCGGCTATGTCGCGGAAGCCCAGGAAAAGATCGCCCGGCTGGTCGACTTGCCGGAAGGCTATTTCCTGGACTGGGGCGGTCAGTTCGAGAACATGCGGCGGGCCATGGCCCGGCTGGGCATCACCGTGCCGGTCACCATCGCGATGATCTTTTTCCTGCTGTTCGTGCTGTTCAACTCGCTGCGCTATGCGGCGCTGATCCTGCTGGAACTGCCGTTTTCCTGCATCGGCGGGATCTTCGGTCTGTTCGCGACCGGCGAGTACCTGTCGGTGCCGGCCTCGGTGGGATTCATCGCCCTGTTCGGGGTTGCGGTACTGAACGGCGTGGTGTTGGTTTCCTGCATCATCGACCTGCGCAAGAATGGCTACGGTCAGTACGATGCATGTGTACAGGCCTGCATGCAGCGTTTGCGGCCGGTGCTGATGACGGCGTCGGCCGCATTGCTCGGCCTGATCCCCATGCTGTTCGGCACCGGTCCGGGTTCGGAGATCCAGCGGCCCCTGGCGATCGTGGTGATCAGCGGGCTGGTGTTCTCCACGGCATTGACCCTGCTGGTCCTGCCCACCGTCTATCGCTGGTTCGAGGAAAAGCGAATCGAGGCCTGAGCGCGAACCATAAAATCAGGAAACTTCGGGTGATGATGTGAAAGAGATCAAGGCTGTCATCCAGCCCTACCGATTGAGAACCCTGCGCAACGCTTTCCGCCGCATGGCCGGCTTTCCCGGCATGAGCGTGTGGCGGGTCGAAGGTTGCAGCTCGCACGAAGGCGAGGAGGTCCACGACAGCCTGCGCTGCGAACTGACCGATTTCTCGCACAAGGTCCGGATCGAGATACTCGCGGAAGAGAACCAGGTCGAGGAAATCATCCGGATCATCTACGAGAACACCCATTCCGGCCGGCTGGGGGATGGCGTCGTGTGGGTGACGCCGGTCGAGCAGGCCAGGCGGCTGAGCGAATGATCCTGCTCAGGTCGCTGTGCGCATGCCCTTTGCGGAGACGATCCGGACCGACCGGCCTCCGTCTTCCGGTTCCAGGTAAATCTCCAGATCGGGCAAGGGGAGGATGCCCTCGCCTTTTTCGGGCCATTCCAGGAAGCACAGGCTGTCCGGCCGGAAATAGTCGCGGATGCCCATCCATTCGAGTTCTTCGGGGTCGTTCAGGCGGTACAGGTCGAAATGGTAGACCGTGCGGTCGCTCAGAGCATATTCCTCGACCAGCGTGTAGGTCGGACTCTTGACCGTGCCCAGGTAGCCCGCGGCGCGCAGATAACCGCGTACCAGCGTGGTCTTGCCGGCCCCCAGATTACCGTGGAGGAACACGACGCAGCCAGGGGCCAGGGTCGTCTGCAGGCGGGCGGCGAAGGCCAGTGTCGCCGCCTCGTCGGGAAGGTAGAGCAGCATCAGTTGATACAGGCGCGCAAGGCATCGATGAGGTCGCCGGCGAGGAGACCCCGCTCGCCGGCCGAGGCGGCCAGGTCGCCCGCCTGGCCATGTATACGAACCCCCAGACAGGCGGATTCGAACGGGGGAACGTGCTGCGCCCGCAGTCCTGCGATCACGCCGGTGAGCACGTCGCCCATGCCGCCGCTGGCCATGCCGGGATTGCCCCAGCGGGCGACGTGCGGGACGCCATCCGGTCCGGCGATCAGCGTACCCGCTCCCTTGAGCACGGCGACGCCGCCGTAACGCCGCTGCAAGGCGGACACGGCGGCGAAGCGATCGCGCTGGACATCCGCAACGGCTACCCCGAGCAGGCGGGCGGCCTCGCCCGGATGCGGCGTCAGTATCCAGTGGTCGCATCGGCGCGGCAGCTTCGCCAGGAGATTCAGCGCATCGGCGTCGATCACCGCCGGTTTGCCGCAGTCGAGGGCTGCGTCGAACAACGCCTTCGCCCATTCGCCCTGCCCAAGCCCCGGACCGAGTGCCAGCACCGATGCGCGCTGCAGCAGTGGCCCGAGCTCGCCGCCGGATTCGGCACCGTGCACCATCAGCTCCGGCCGGCCCACGTTCAGGAGGGGCGCGTGGGATGTCCGCGTGGCGATGCTGACCAGTCCCGCCCCTGTACGCGCCGCCGCCTCGGCCGCCATCCGTGCCGCCCCGCTGTAGCCGCATTCGCCGCCGATCACCAATACATGCCCGTAGTGGCCTTTGTGGGCATCCCGGCGCCGGGGCGGGAGGGTGAAGTCATTGCTCCGCAGCAAGCGTGAGGAGGGCGTTTGGGCCAGACGGATTTCCGGCGGCGTGTCCAGGTCGTCGAAGACGATCTCGCCGCAGTGCGCCGGCCCGGCACCGGTGAACAGCCCCTGCTTGAGGCCGATGAAGCTGACCGTCAGGTCGGCACGGACCGCCTTTCCCATCACCGCCCCGGTGTCGGCGTTGAGTCCGGAGGGGATGTCCACGGCGACCACCTTACCGGGAAAATCGTTGACGGCGTCGATGACGGCGGCGTATTCGTCGGTCACGTCCCGGTCCAGGCCGGTGCCGAGCAGGGCGTCGACCAGGATCTCGGCGCCTTCGAAGCCGGGTGGAATGAAATTCAGCAGCGGTCCATCGGCGTTGCGGTACTCCGCGAACGCGGCGGCGCCGTCTCCCCGCAGCCGCTCGACCGGGCCGACAGGATAGGCGCGAACGTCGAAGCCCGCCGCCAGCGCCAGCCGGGCGATCACATAGCCGTCGCCGCCGTTGTTGCCCGGACCGCACACCACGGACAAGGTCTTCGCCTCGGGCCAGCGCCGGCGCAGTGCCTCGAAGGCCGCGGCCCCGGCCCGGTGCATCAGCTCCAGTCCCGGAATCCCCAGCCTGTCGATGGCATGGCGGTCCATGGCCCGTACCTGGGCGGCGGTGAAAAGTGCGGTGGGAAGGCTGTCGTACGAATGGGACGGCATCGGCTGGGTGAAGGCGTGTCGTGCGGAAGGTTGGGAAAGGCGCTATTCTGGCCGACTCCCGCGACTACGCCAAGGAATCTTGAGTGCTTCGTGCCGCCATTTCATCCCCCAACCTCGCCGAGCTGAAGGATCGCATCCGTGAATGGGGCAGGGCGCAGGGCTTTCAGCAGATCGGCTTCGCAGGCATCGACCTGGGCGGCCACGAAGCTCGGCTGCTCGACTGGCTGGCGGCAGGGTTTCACGGAGAAATGGACTACATGGCCCGGCATGGCTTGAAGCGCAGCCGTCCGGCCGAGCTGGAGCCCGGTACGCTATCGGTCATCAGCGTGCGGATGGACTATCTGCCCGAACCCATGCAGGACATGAAAGAGACACTGGCCGACCCGGCCGCTGCCTATGTGTCGCGCTATGCCGTGGGCCGGGATTATCACAAGCTGATGCGCCGCCGCCTGCAGAGGCTGGCAGCCACCATCGCCCGGTATGCCGGACCGTTCGGCTACCGGGTCTATACCGACAGCGCGCCGGTGCTGGAGAAGGCGCTGGCGGAGAATGCCGGGCTCGGCTGGATCGGCAAGCATACCAATCTCGTCAACCGCGAGGCCGGCTCCTGGTTCTTCCTCGGCGAAATCTACACAGACCTGCCGCTACCTCCGGACCAGCCGGCCACCAATCATTGCGGCCAATGCCGGGCCTGCATCGATGTCTGTCCGACCCAGGCCATCGTCGCCCCTTACCGGCTCGACGCCCGCCGCTGCGTCTCGTATCTGACCATCGAACTCAAAGGATCGATTCCGGTGGCGCTGCGCCCCGGCATCGGTAACCGCATCTACGGCTGCGACGATTGCCAGATGGTCTGTCCGTGGAACCGCTTCGCCCGGATGACGGAGGAAGCCGACTTTCTGCCGCGGCGGGGTCTCGACCGTGGCTTGCTGCTGGAGTTCTTCAGCTGGGACGAGGCCGAATTTCTGCGCTGCACGGAAGGCTCGGCCATTCGCCGCATCGGCCATGAGCGCTGGCTGCGCAACCTGGCGGTGGCCATCGGCAATGCACCGCCCCATCCGGACCTCGCCGAAGCCCTGCGGCGACGGCTCGACGATGCATCTCCGCTGGTGCGCGAGCATGTGGCCTGGGGCTTGGAAAGACAAACGGAGACGGCTCCGGCCCTTCCTACCGGCGGCGACGGGGCAGTGCCGCTTCAGCGGTAGCCCTCCTCCCGCAGCACCCGCTGTACTGCCGGGCGCTCGAGCATTCGCCGGTAGTGCGCCAGGCAGTGCCCGGGCAGATCCAGCCCGAGCTTGTCCGCCCAGAATTCGGTGTAGAACAGCGCTGCATCGGCGATCGAGAAGGTGCCGGCCACGTAGTCCTTCCCCGCCAGGGTTTCATTCACGATCGCGAATCCCCGCTCGGCGATCTCCCGGCCCCGGGCTCGTACGGCCTCGCGCTCCGCTTCGTTGGAGGTGAAGCTCTCGGTGGTGAATATCCGGGCGAAGCCCTGCCCGTGCAGGGTGCCGACCACATAGGCCAGCATTTCGATGACTCTGGCCGCGCCTTCGGGATCTTCGGGCAGGAGCCTGGCTTTGGGGTAGGTACGCGCCAACCAATAGGCGATGGCCTGGAACTCGGTCAGCGCCGAACCGTCGTCGCGCACCAGCGCCGGTATCGTGGACTTGGGGTTGATAGCGAGGTACTCCGGCTTGCGGTGGTCGCCCGCCGGCAGATTCACGAGGTAGACCTCGAAGGGGATGCCCAATTCTTCCAGCAGGATGTGGATGCCGGTCGAGCAGGAGCCGGGAGTCATGTAGAGTTTCATCGGTCGCGGTTCGCCAGGCAGGACTTCCCGAAGCCTAACCGACACCGTCTCCAGGACAAGCTCCCAGGGAGGAAATGGCCTGTTCGCCAAATCGCCGACGGTTTCGCCGGTACGCTTGTAATGCCGGCGCGGCAGCCTCATATCGACCCAAGGCATGAGAAGCGTGTCGACATGGCGTAAAATCGCACCCCCGCCGTTGCCAATGACAGAAGAACATTGAGTACCGAACGTTTGCATAGCCGGTGTGTGGCAGGCGCCATGCTCCTGGCAGCGCTGGGAGCGCCGGCGCTCCTCCGGGCGGAGGGCGAGTGGCAACCCTCCACGCTCTCCGAGGCGACCTTGGCCAAGGTGCACGAGGCGGCCAAGGCCTACCAGGATTGTCTGAACGAAGCATTCCGTACCCATGTCGGCGAAGACGTCGATTCCCGCGTTCAGACCGACCGGATTTTACATGCTTGCGAAAACCGGCTGACTCCGATGAAGGCTGCGTTCGATGCCGAACGAGTGCCCGATTCGATCAGTGAGCGCTACATGCGCTCATACCGCACGCGTGGCGCCCGGGACCTCGTCCGGCTGCTGATGTCGGCTCAGGCCGCACGCGCGGCGGCGGCCGAGTCGGCGTCGGAGCTCTCGGCGACGGCCGATACACCTTCTCCCCATCCTTACCCCTCAGAAGGGAAACCCATGGAAATCGATCTGAATCTGATCCCCGCGAAATTGGACGCGGTGCATGTCGGCCTGGCCGCCGTGGTGGTGGTCCTGTTGCTGGTGCAAATCATCCTGCTGTCGGTGGCGGTGATCGCCCTGTTGCGTCGCAGACCCGAACCCGCCGTGACCCTTCAATCCTCGCCAGCGGTATCGGCAGCCGAGCCCGTGAAAGCGCTCGAGCCTGTCATGAAAAAGGAAACCGTGGTACTGAAGGAAACGACGCCCGACGCGGCCCTGCAGCTCCTGACGCTGTTGCAGAAGGAGGCGCGTTTCATCGACTTCGTGCAGGAAAACATCGCCCACTACTCCGATGCAGAGATAGGCGCGGCGGCACGGGTGGTGCATGAGGGTTGCCACAAGGTGATCGGCCAGGTCTTCGATCTGGCGCCGGTGCGCAGCGAGACCGAGGGCAGTCGTCTGACCCTGCCCAAGGGTTTCGACGCCGCCAGTGTGCGGTTGTCCGGCAACATCGTGGGTGAGCCGCCGTTCACCGGCACGCTGGTACACCGCGGCTGGAGGGTGGAAAACATCCGCCTGCCCAAGGTCGCGGAAGGCCATGATGTCCGCATTCTCGCCCAGGCCGAGGTGGAACTGTGAGTGAGACCCGCTATTCGGTCGGTATCGACCTCGGCACCACCAACAGCGTGGTGGCCTATGTGGACTTGACTGGCTGCGACGGCGAAAAAGCGCCGCTGGAAATCCTCGAAATCCCCCAGCTCACCGCACCGGGCACGATCGGTGACAGGAAGCAGTTGCCATCGTTCATGTATCAGGCCCATGAAGCCGAACTGGCGCCGGGCGACATCGTCCTCCCCTGGGAGGAGCGTCCCGAAGCCATCACCGGAGAGCTGGCCCGCCAACTCGGCGCCAAGACCCCGATCCGGCTGGTCGCCAGCGCCAAGAGTTGGTTGTGCCACAGTGGCGTGGACTGCCGCGCGCCCATCCTTCCAGTCCAGGCGCCGGAAGAGGTCAAACGGGTTTCACCTCTCCAGGCCTCGATCGCTTATCTGCGCCACATGCGCGACGCCTGGAATGCCCGCCATCCCGAACATCCTTTGAGCGAACAGGATCTGACCATCACGGTGCCGGCTTCGTTCGATCCGGCGGCGCGCGAGCTGACGGTGGAGGCGGCCCATGCGCTGGGTCTGCGCCAGGCGATCCTGCTGGAGGAACCGCAATCGGCGCTGTACAGCTGGATTCAAGCCAGCGGCGGTGGCTGGCGCGAACAGGTCAAGCCGGGCGACGTCATCCTGGTGGTCGACGTGGGCGGCGGCACCACCGACCTGTCGCTGATCGCGGTCACCGAAGCCGATGGCAACCTGGAACTCAACCGTATCGCCATCGGGGACCACATCCTGCTCGGCGGCGACAACATGGATCTGGCTCTGGCCTACGGTCTCAAGCTGAAGCTGGAAGCCGAGGGCAAGAAACTCGAGTCCTGGCAGGTGCAGGCCCTGATGCACGGCTGCCGGGATGCCAAAGAATCGCTGCTGTCCGATCCGGAGGTTTCCGAGGTGGCGGTGGTGGTGCCCAGCCGCGGTTCCTCGCTCATCGGCGGAACGCTGCGTACCGCGCTGACCAGGAACGAAGTGAACCGGACCCTGGTCGAGGGTTTTTTCCCTCAGGTGCCGATCGACGAGAAGCCTTTGGTCCAGGCCCGCACCGGCTTGACGACCCTTGGCCTGCCTTACGCCAAGGATGCCCGCATCACCTGTCATCTGGCGGCATTCCTGAGCAGACAGGTGAGTGCGGCCGCCGAACTGGAAGGTTTCGCGCCGGCCGAGGGCTCGCGCTTCATCCATCCCACCGCGCTGCTCTTGAACGGCGGTGTGTTCAAGGCCGGGGCCTTGGAACGGCGGCTGCTGGATGTGCTCAACGACTGGCTGCGGGCCGATGGTGCTCCGGAGGCGCGGTTGTTGCATGGCGCCGATCTGGATCTGGCCGTGGCCCGCGGCGCGGCCTATTACGGCTATGTCCGCAAGGGCAAGGGGGTACGCATCCGGGGCGGGACGGCGGCGGCCTATTACGTGGGTGTCGAAAGTGCCATGCCGGCCGTGCCCGGTTTCCCGGCCCCGTTGCAGGTGCTGTGCATCGCTCCGTTCGGCATGGAAGAAGGCACCGAAGCGGAGCTGCCGCCCGAGGAGTTCGGGCTGGTCGTGGGCGAGCCGGTGCGCTTCCGTTTCTTCGCCTCGACGCTGCGTCGCGAGGATCTGGTCGGCACGCGGCTGGAGGACTGGCGCGAGGACGAGATCGAAGAACTGCATGAAATCGAGGTGACCTTGCCGGTCGAAGGGCACCGAGCCGGCGAGGTGGTGCCGGTACGGCTGGCGGCGCGGGCGACCGAGGTCGGCACGCTTCAGCTTGAAGCCGTGGCGCGGGACAGCGGTGAGCGCTGGAAGGTCGAATTCGAGGTGCGCAGCGGCGAGAAACCGGTGCCAGCCTTCGATGAGGTGATTCCCGAAGCGCCTTATCTCGGTACCCTCGAAGCGCCCGCCGAATCGGTGGTGGAGGGGGATGCCGGCGGAGATGAACCGGCCGGGAAGAAGCCCTTCTGGTCCTTCAACAAATGAGTCTCGATCGAACGGGACGGCGGCCGGGTTCGTCCCGCTTCGGTGGCCGATTTCACGCATGTCTTCCGCTGCGCCCCGCTACATCGTAGGCATCGACCTCGGTACCACGCACACCGTCGTCGCTTACGCCGATGGCGGTGATCCGTCGCGGATCGAACCGTTGTTCCTGGAACAGCTCGTCGCGCCGGGACAGGTCGCCGGTCGCCCGCTGCTGCCTTCGGTACGCTATCACCCGGCGACGGGCGAACTCGCCGAAGCCGACACCGCCTTGCCCTGGCCGGTGGAGGAAACGGCACCGGGCTGCCGCCCGGTGATCGGTGAATTCGCCCGCCAGCTCGGGAGTCGCAGCCGTGGTCGGCTGGTCGCCAGCGCCAAGAGCTGGCTGTGCCACACAGGCGTCGACCGGACGGCCGACATCCTGCCGTGGGGCGCACCGGACGAGGTGCCCAAGGTGTCGCCGGTCGAGGCATCGGCGAGTTTCCTCAGGCACGTGCGGTGTGCCTGGAACCACCGTTTCCCGGCGCATCCGCTGGAAACGCAGGATGTCATTGTCACCATCCCCGCATCGTTCGACGATGCGGCCCGCGCCTTGACGGTGGAGGCGGCACGGCGGGCGGGCCTTGCGAATGTCCGTTTGCTCGAAGAACCGCAGGCAGCCTGCTACGACTTCCTGTGGACCTACCGCGGTCGGCTGGCCGAGACCCTGGAGGGTGTAAACCTCCTGCTGGTCTGTGACGTCGGCGGCGGCACCACCGATTTCACGCTCATACGCGTCGATGCCGGCGGGTCGGAGCCCAAGCTTGAGCGCATCGCCGTCGGCAATCATCTGATGTTGGGTGGGGACAACATCGACCTCACCCTGGCGCACCGGCTGGAGCCGCGGCTGACCGGGGCCGAGCGCAGCCTGTCCGCCACCGATCTGATCCTCCTGGCCGAACAGTGCCGGAGGGCCAAGGAGACGCTGCTGGCGGAGCAGGGACCGGAATCCGTGACCGTCACCCTGCTTGGCAAAGGCGGCGGCCTGATCGGCGGTGCCCGTTCCGTCGAGCTGAGCCGCCACGAAGTGTTGGAAGTCGTCCTCGACGGATTCTTTCCGCGGGTCGGGGCGGATGCAGTGCCGGAACGGCGTAGCGGCGTGGTCGAGTTCGGTCTGCCCTATGCGGCCGACCCGGCGATCACCCGCCATGCCGCGGCGTTCCTGATCCGTCACCGGAACGATGCCGGCGGTGCCGCGCCGGACGCACTGTTACTGAACGGGGGCGTATTCCACAGTCCGGTGATCGCTGGGCGGATGGCAGAGGTCGTCGGCTCCTGGTGCGGGCGGACACCGGTGATGCTGCGGAACCCGCGTCCCGACCAGGCGGTCGCCTTCGGTGCCGTGGCCTTCGGGCTGTCGCGGCGGGGGCTCGCCGTGCGGAGGATCGGCGGCGGTTCGGCCCGGGCCTATTATCTGCTGGTCGGCGATGCCAACGAACGGAGCCGCCGCGGCGTCTGCATCCTGCCGCGGGGCGCCGCGGAGGGCCAGGAGTGGACCGTCGAGCGGCGGAATTTCCTGCTGAGCGTTGGCCGGCCCGTGCGGTTTCACGTGTTTTCTTCCACCGTTGACTCGGGTCACGCGCCAGGCGACCTGGCGGTATTGGACGAGGCCGGATTCGGCGAGCTGCCGCCGCTGGCGGTGGCGCTCCAGGCCCGGGAGCAGGGTGACGTCGAGGTGCGCCTGGCCGCGCGGCTGACGGCGATCGGTACGCTGCAGCTGCAATGCGTAGCGGTCGGCGATCCGGAGCAGCGCTGGGACCTCGAGTTGCAGTTGCGCGGGGGAGGCCCCAGGCCGACGGCGTCCGCGAGTCTGCATCCGCGCGCGGCGGAAGCGCAGGAGCACATCGGGTTGATCTTCGGCAAGAAGACCCGCCAGTTCGGTCCCAAGGCCGTCAAGACCTTGCGCAACGATCTCGAAAAGATCTTGGGCAAACGGGAGGACTGGGACACCGCATTGTGCCGTGAACTGTACGCGGCCCTGCTCGAAGGCGCCCCGCATCGCCGCCGGTCGGCCGATCACGAGCGGCTCTGGCTGAGCCTGGCCGGTTATTGCCTGCGGCCCGGTTTCGGCGCGCCGCTGGACGATTGGCGGGTGGGGCAGGTTTGGGATCTGTATTCGCAGGGACTGCAGTTCGTGAACGAGGCGCAGAACTGGTCCGAATGGTGGATAGTGTGGCGGCGCATCGCCGGGGGACTGAGAGCCGAGGCACAGCAACGCCTGTTCGCCGATGTCGCTGGTTTCATCGATCCGGTGCGGGCACGGCGGGGCAATGCCGAAGCTCTGGGCAAGAAGCGCGGCTTCGAGGACATGGTGCGGCTGGCGGCTTCGCTGGAGCGTTTGTCGGCAGGCGATAAGACCATGCTGGGCGGATGGCTCGTCCAGCGACTGGACAAGGCGCCGGATTCGGCGGAGCTCTGGTGGGCTCTGGGCCGTGTCGGCGCGCGCGCGCCGTTCCACGGCAGCGCCCACAATCTCGTCGCCCGCGAAGTCGTCGAAGACTGGGTGGAGCTGGCCCTGCAGCGGGACTGGAAAAGGCAGGGTTTCGTCGCTTTCGCCGCGACCCTGCTGGCGCGCCTGACCGGAGACCGCGAACGCGACCTGGACGCCACCCTGCGGAACCGGGTCGCGGAAAAACTGGCGGCCTCCAGCGCACCGGAAATCTGGCTGGAATTGGTGACCGAGGTCCGGGGATTGGACGCGTCGGATGAAAAGCGTATTTTCGGCGAGGGTCTGCCACCCGGTTTGCGCCTGGTCGACTCGGCGTGGGGCGCGTAGGGCAGTCGAGGAATTCGCGTTTCTGGGGAGATTCCATGGACATCTACCTGCAAGCCGCCATCGCCGAGGCCCGCAAAGGGCTGGAAGAAGGCGGCATTCCGATCGGCTCGGTCCTGGTGATCGATGGCGAGATCGTAGGGCGGGGCCGCAACCGGCGGGTGCAGAAAGGCAGTGCGATCCTGCATGCGGAAATGGACTGCCTGGAAAATGCCGGACGCCTGAGTGCCGCGGAATACCGCCGGGCGACGCTCTACAGTACCCTATCGCCTTGCGACATGTGCAGCGGCGCGATCCTGCTCTACGGTATTCCCCGCGTCGTCGCCGGGGAGAACCGGACATTCCATGGCCCCGAGACCTATCTCCGCTCGCGTAACGTGGAATTGCTGGTGCTGGACGACCCGGAGTGCGCCGCGCTGATGAAGGATTTCATTGCAGCCCATCCGGCGCTCTGGAACGAGGACATCGGGGCGTGAAGGCGCATCCCGTTGGAGTGAAAGTCCGTTAATATAAACGGTCCATAGTGGTCTTGTGTGAAATAACTTGAGGAGCTATCGAATGAGTATTCCCCGTGAACAGGTCTTGAGCCGCGGCGCTTATGCCGTCGTGCCTCGCCACAAGGTTCTGACCAACACCTATGCGCTGCTGTCGCTGACGCTGCTGTTCAGTGCGTTCACCGCTGGCGTGTCCATGGTGCTGGCGCTGCCCCACCCCGGCATCATCGTCACCCTGGTGGGCTATTTCGGCCTGCTGTGGCTGACCAACAAGTATGCCAACAGCGTGCTCGGCCTCCTGTGGGTGTTTGCTCTGACCGGCTTCATGGGCTATACGCTGGGCCCGATTCTGAACGCCTACATCACGCACTTCGCCAACGGCACCCAGCTGGTCATGATGGCCATGGGCGGTACGGGCGCAGTGTTCCTCGGCCTCTCGGCCTACGCGCTGACGACCCGCAGGGACTTCAGTGTCCTCGGCGGCCTGCTGGGCGCAGGTGTGCTGGTCGCCTTCCTGGCCGGTCTGGTCGCCGTCTTCGTGCCCGGCCTGATGGGGCTCAGCCTCGCCGTGTCGGCGATGTTCGTGGTTCTGATGGCCGGAATGATCCTGTTCCAGACCAGCGCGATCATCCACGGCGGCGAAACCAACTACATCCTCGCCACGGTGTCGCTGTACGTGACGATCTTCAACCTGTTTACCAGCCTCCTGCAGTTGCTCGGCGTGTTCGGCAGCGACGATTGAGCTTTCCTCATCTTTTAGGGACACGAAAAACCCGGCCTCGGCCGGGTTTTTCGTGGGTGGACGGAAAGGGGACCGATGCTTATTCGACGGCCTTCATGCTCAAGCGCACCCGGCCCTGGCGGTCGATCTCCAGCACCTTGACTTTGACCATGTCCCCCTCCGCCAGCTTGTCGCTGACTTTCTCGACGTGCTCGTCGGAGATCTGGGAGATGTGCACCAAGCCATCCTTCCCCGGCAGGATGGTGACGAAGGCGCCGAAGTCCATCAGCCTCGCGACCTTGCCCTCGTAGACTTTACCGACCTCGACCTCCGCCGTGATGTCCTCGATACGGCGGCGGGCCTCCAGACCAGCCTGTTTGTCGACCGAGGCGATCTTGACGACACCATCGTCGGTGATGTCGATGCTGGTGCCGGTTTCTTCGGTGATGGCGCGGATGGTCGCACCGCCTTTGCCGATCACTTCCCGGATCTTGCTGGGGTCGATGGTGAAGCTGGTGATGCGCGGCGCGTAATCGGACATTTCGCTGCGCGGGGCCGGCAGCGCCTGCGCCATCTTGTCCAGGATGTGCATCCGTCCCTCGCGGGCCTGATGCAACGCTTGGCGCATGATTTCCGGCGTGATGCCGTCGATCTTGATGTCCATCTGCAGCGCGGTGACACCGTCGCGGGTGCCGGCGACCTTGAAGTCCATGTCGCCCAGGTGGTCCTCGTCACCCATGATGTCCGACAGGACGGCGAATTCTTCGCCTTCGAGGATCAACCCCATGGCGATACCGGCCACGGCGCCTTTGGTCGGCACCCCCGCATCCATCAACGCCAGGCTGCTGCCGCAGACCGATGCCATGGAGCTGGAGCCATTGGATTCGGTGATCTCCGAGACGATGCGGATGACATAGGGGAATTCGTCCATCGTCGGCATGATCGCCTGCACGCCGCGCTTGGCCAGGCGCCCGTGGCCGATTTCGCGCCTTTTGGGCGAGCCGATGGCGCCGGTCTCTCCCACACAATAGGGGGGAAAGTTGTAGTGCAGCATGAAATTCTCTTTGTACTCGCCTTCCAGGGCGTCGATGAGCTGCGCATCGCGGCCCGTGCCCAGCGTTGCGACCACCAGAGCCTGAGTTTCGCCGCGGGTGAACAGGGCGGAGCCGTGGGTACGGGGCAGGACGCCGGTGCGGATCGTGATGGGGCGCACCGTGGAAAGGTCACGCCCGTCGATCCGTTTTCCGTGGTGGAGGATGTTGCTCCGGACGATTTCCTCTTCCAGTTTCTCGATCTGTCGCTTGACCGCGTTTTCGTCGTGAGCGCCTTCGGCGGTGAGGGCGTCGATCACGGCCTTCCGGACTTCTTTGAGCTTCTGCTGACGGAGCTGCTTGTCGGCGATGTTGTAGCCTTCGCCCAGTCCCGCCCGGGCCAGTTCGTCGACCGCGGCGACCAGGGCGGCGTCGACGGCCGGCGGTTCCCACGGCCAGGGGGTCACGCCGACTTCCTCCGCCAGCTCGTTGATGGCACGGATGGCCGTCTGCATCTGTTCATGGCCGAACACGACCGCCCCCAGCATCACTTCCTCGGGCAGGATTTTCGCCTCCGATTCGACCATGAGCACCGCGTTGGCGGTTCCCGCGACCACCAGGTCGAGCTCCGATCCCTCCACGACCGAGCCGTCCGGATTCAGGACGTAGGCACCATTCACGAATCCCACCCGGGCGGCACCGATCGGACCTTTGAAAGGCAGGCCCGATAGCGTCAGTGCCGCTGAGGCGACCAGCATCGACGGGATATCGGGGTCGACTTCCGGATTCAGCGACATGACGGTGGCAACGACCTGGACTTCGTGGGTGAAGCCGTCCGGGAACAGCGGTCGGATGGGCCGGTCGATCAGTCGTGCGGTCAGCGTTTCTTTTTCGCTGGGACGTCCCTCCCGCTTGAAGAATCCGCCCGGAATGCGTCCGGCAGCGTAGGCCTTTTCCTGGTAATTGACGGTAAGGGGGAAGAAATCGCCGTGCGGGGAGGCATCCTTGCGCCCCACCACGGTGACCAGCACCACGGTGCCCGCCATGTCCACCATGACCGCGGCATCGGCCTGACGGGCGATCTCGCCGGTTTCGAACGAAACGGTATGAGCGCCGTACTGAAATTGCTTCCGGATCGGGTTCACGGGTTCTCCTTGGGCTGTCGGCGGGCGAGGGTTATTTGCGGAGACCCAGCCGCTCGATGAGCGTGCGGTAGCGTTCGTTGTCCGTGTTCTTCAGATAGTCCAGCAGCTTGCGGCGCTGGTTGACCAGACGGAGCAGGCCGCGGCGGGAATGGAAGTCCTTTTTGTGCTTGACGAAATGAGGGGTCAGATAGTTGATGCGGTTGGTCAGCAGGGCCACCTGGACCTCGGGGGAACCGGTATCGCCCGGGGCCCGCTGGAATTCTTGCACGATGACACTCTTTTCTGCTGCTGTGAAAGCCATGGGATAATCTCCAAAAAACTCGTTGAAAACCTTTTGAATAATCGCTAATTGTACCGTCTGGCAGGGGATGACGACAAGGTTTCCCGCGAGCATGCCCGGCTCAGGGGGACCTCGGTCATGCGTCGTCGCTCCAGGGGACGACTACCCGCCTGGGGGCTATCCGGCCTTTGCCGTCGCTGCAGCCTATGCCGAGAAACACTCCTCCGCCGCCATATACCCGGACCAGTTCGCCAACAGGGAAATCGCCCCCCTCGACGGCCTGTCCGTGCCGGAACAGCCGGGCTGTTCCGGCGTCGAGCCATGCCGCGGGCCAGTGCTGTACCATCGAGTCCATCGGCCGCAGGCAATCAAGCCGGTCGGCCGGTGCCATCGCCTCCAGTTGCTCGAGGGTCACGGCCTGAGCGACAGAAAACCCGGCGACGGTCGTGCGCCGCAACACTTCGACATGGGCGCCGCAGCCGAGGGCATGGCCGATGTCCTCCACCAGCGTTCGGATATAGGTGCCCTTGGAGCAGTGGACGTCCAGTTCCAGATAATCCGCGCCCCTTCCGGCCAGTTCGATGTCGAAGACCGTCACCGGCCGTGGCGGCCGTTCGACTTCCACGCCTTTGCGAGCCAGCTCGTAGAGCCGCTTTCCCCGGTGCTTCAAGGCGGAAAACATCGGCGGCACCTGTAAGATGGGGCCGGTGAACCCTGCCAGCACGGTGAGGAGGGCCGGTTCGTCGAGCGCAGGGACGGGCGTCCGTGACCGGACTTCGCCGTCGGCGTCGCCGGTATCGGTAGTGACGCCGAGCCTGGCCAAGACGCGGTAGCGCTTGTCCGAATCCAGCAGGTAGCTGGAAAGTTTGGTGGCCTCGTTGAAGCATAGCGGCAGAATGCCGCTGGCCAGGGGATCCAGGCTGCCGGTGTGGCCAGCCTTCCGCATATCGAGCAGTTTCCGGGCGCGCTGCAAGGCGCTGTTCGAAGTCATGCCGCTGCCTTTGTCGAGCAGTAGGACTCCGGACAGCGTCGCCGTCGAAATGGCCCCCATGTCTTTCAGAGATCGCCGTCCTTGTTCAGAGACCGCAGCACTTCGTCCATGTGCAGGCCGCGCTCGAGGGAGTCGTCATAGGCGAAGCGGATTTCCGGGATGATGCGCATGCGCATTCGCCGCCCCAGCACCTGACGCAGCTGAGGGGCGAACTCGCCCAGCCGTTTCACGGCCGCTCTGGTTTCCAGCCTTGCGCCGAGGAAAGTCACGAATACCTTGGCCACGGCGAGGTCGCGGCTGACATCGACGTCGCTGACGGTGACCATGCCGAGCTCCGGCGCATCGATGCCGGTGCGCAAAAATTCGGCGATTTCCCGCTGCATCTGGGCGGAGACACGGTCGCTGCGACTGAATTCTCTAGGCATGTTTCCGGATCGTCAGTGAGGTGCGACCTGGACCTTCTCGAACACCTCGATCTGGTCGCCTTCGCGCACGTCGTTGTAGTTCCGGACCGCGATACCGCATTCCATGCCGGACTTGACCTCGTTGACGTCGTCCTTGAATCGGCGCAGCGACTCGAGCTGGCCCTCGAAGATGACCACGTTGTCGCGGAGCACGCGGATCGGCAGGTTGCGGCGGACATGGCCTTCCACGACCAGACAGCCGGCGACGGTGCCGAACTTGGACGAACGGAAAACTTCCCTCACCTGGGCGATGCCGATGATCTGCTCCTTGAACTCGGGTTCCAGCATGCCGTTGATGGACTTCTTGACCTCGTCGATGGCGTTGTAGATCACGCTGTAGTAATGCAGATCGATGCCCCGTTCCTCGATCAGTTTGCGGGCGCTGCCGTCGGCGCGGACGTTGAAGCCGATCAGGATGGCATTGGAGGCCAGAGCCAGGTTGGCATCGGTTTCGGAAATGCCGCCGACGCCGCTGCCGATCACCCTCACCTTGACCTTGTCGGTGGACAGTTCGGTCAGCGCGCTCCGCAACGCCTCCAGGCTGCCCTGGACATCGGCCTTGATGACCAGGTTGAGGTCGATGGTCTCTTCACTGCCCATGAGCGAAAACACGTCCTCCAGCTTGGCGGCCTGCTGCGCGGCCAGCTTGGTGCTGCGCAGTTTTTCTTCGCGGTGCAGGGCGATTTCGCGCGCCTTGCGCTCGTCGGCCACCACGATGAATTCATCGCCCGCTTCCGGCGCGCCCGAAAGCCCCAGTACCTCGATGGGTGCCGAGGGGCCGGCTTCCTTCAGTGGTTTGCCATTTTCGTTGAACATGGCACGGACACGGCCGATTTCCTTGCCGCAGAGCAGGAAGTCGCCTTTCTTCAGAGTGCCGCGCTGGATCAGGATGTCGGCCACCGGTCCGCGTCCCTTTTCCAGCTTCGATTCCAGCACCACACCGGCGGCCGGGATAGCCACGGGCGCCTTGAGTTCGAGCACTTCCGCCTGGACCAGGATGGCATCCAGCAAGGTGTCGATGCCTGCGCCGGTTTTGGCGGATACCGGGACGAACTGTACGTCGCCCCCCCATTCTTCGGGGACCACGTTGAGTCCGACCAGCTCCTGCTTGACCCGGTCGGGATCGGCATCGGCCTTGTCCATCTTGTTCATGGCGACCACCAGGGGCACACCGGCCGCGCGGGAGTGCTCCACGGCCTCCCGGGTCTGCGGCATCACGCCGTCGTCGGCTGCAACGACCAGTACCACGATGTCGGTGACTTTGGCGCCGCGGGCCCGCATCGCGGTGAACGCGGCATGGCCGGGCGTGTCGAGGAATGTGATGGAGCCGTGGTCGGTCTTGACCTGGTAGGCGCCGATGTGCTGGGTGATGCCGCCGGCTTCGCCGGCGGCGACCCGCGATTTGCGGATATAGTCCAGCAGCGAGGTCTTGCCGTGGTCGACGTGGCCCATGATGGTGACCACTGGCGGACGCGGCAGCTGCGGGGCTTCGGCCTCGGCGGCGAGATTGGCCATGATTTCCGCTTCCAGGTCGTCTTCCTTCTGTGCGATAGCCTTGTGGCCCATTTCCTCGACCACCAGAATCGCGGTTTCCTGGTCCAGCACTTGGTTGATGGTCGCCATCACCCCCATCTTCATCAGGGCTTTGATGACCTCGACGCCCTTGACCGACATACGCTGGGCCAAATCCGAGACCGTGATGGATTCTGGAACGGCGACTTCATAAACGATAGGGGCGGTCGGCTTCTCGAAACCGTGCTTCTGCTCGGGCATGAGCATCGGCCTGCCGGTTTTTGGTTTTTTCCTTTTACCGCCGCCTTTGCGGAAATCGTCACCCTGCAGTTCGCGGTATTCGTCTTTCCGGCTCAGGCCCGCGCTACGCTTGTCGCCCCGCGCTTCCGTCTCGCGTTCGGCCGGATGAGCGCGAGGTGCCTCGGCCTTGGGTTTGCCAGCTGATGGGCGAGCAGGGGGACGCGGTTCAGGCGCCGGGCGCGGAATCGGAGGAGCGGCGACGGGTGCCGGTTTAGCTGCCACCGTTTCGCGCTCGGCGGTGGCTTGACGTTCTTCCTCATCCCGGCGCCGGCGCTCTTCGGCGGTGCGAGCGGCTTCTTCCTGCCTGCGGCGCTCTTCTTCGGCCGCCTGCTCGCGGAGCATCTCTTCCTGCTGCCGGCGCGCCTCCTGTTCGGCCAGTTCGCGTTGCTGCTGTTCCTCGAGTGCCCGCCGCGCCTGTTCGGCTTCGGAAAGGCGGTCGCTGGTCTCGGGCAGTTCGCTGCGCTTGACGTAAGTGCGCTTCTTGCGCACTTCCACGCTGATCGTTTTCGCCCCCTTGCCCGGCACCGTGCCCTGTTTCAGCTCGGTGACGGAGCGCCGCTGGAGCGTGACCCTTTTGGGCTCGGTCACACTTTCCTGCACCTTGCCATGACTCTGGCGCAGGTGATTGAGCAGTTTCATCTTTTCAGCATCGCTCAGTACGTCGTCCGCGTCGGAGATCTGAAGACCCGCATCTCCAAGCTGATGGAGCAGCCGGTCGAGAGGAATGCCCACGATCCCGGCCAGTTGTCTCACTGTTACGTCACTCATGATTCAGCCCCTATCGGTAATCGTCCTTGCGTCTTCAGGAAAACCACGAGGCGCGCGCCTTCATGATGAGTTCAGCGGCCTTTTCCTCTTCCATGTCTTCGATGTCCAAAAGATCCGGGACGGCCTGGTCGGCCAAGTCTTCCAGCGTGCGAATGCCGTGGCGCGCGAGGCGGTAGGCCAATTCGCGATCCATGCCTTCGAGCTCCAGCAGCTCCTGGCTGGGCTCGACCTCTTCGAGTTTTTCCTCGGATGCGATGGCCTTGATGAGCAGCGCGTCCCGTGCCCGGTTACGCAATTCTTCCACGATATCCTCGTCGAATTCCTCGATTTCGAGCAATTCCTTGGTCGGTACGTAGGCGAGTTCTTCCACGCTGGAGAAGCCTTCCCGGACGAGGATTTCCGCGACCTCCCCATCGACGCCGAGTTGTTCGACGAAGGTTTGGATCAGACGCCGGGTCTCTTCCTGGGTCTTGGCGTCGGCCTGGGTGGAACTCATGACGTTAAGCGTCCAGCCGGTAAGCTCGGACGCCAGCCGCACGTTCTGACCGCCGCGGCCGATGGCCTGCGACAGGTTTTCGTCGGCGACGGCGATATCCATGCTGTGGCGGTCTTCGTCCACGACGATGGAAACGATTTCGGCTGGCGACATGGCGTTGACCACGAACTGGGCCTCGTTCTCGTTCCACAGGATGATGTCGATGCGTTCTCCCGCCAGTTCGTTGGACACGGCTTGGACCCGCGAGCCGCGCATGCCGACGCAGGCGCCGACCGGGTCGAGGCGGGGGTCGTTGCTCTTGACCGCCACTTTGGCGCGTACTCCGGGATCGCGGGCTGCTCCCTTGATTTCGATGAGGTTTTCACTGACCTCGGGGACTTCCAGCCGGAACAGCGCGATCAGGAGTTCCGGCGCGGTGCGGCTGACGAAAAGCTGCGGCCCCCTGGCATCCGGCCGGACCGCGCTGAGGATGCCGCGCAGGCGGTCCCCGGAACGGACGGATTCGCGCGGGATCATCTCGTCACGAGGGATGAAGGCCTCGACGTTGCCGCCGAGGTCGAGGAAGACATTGCCCCGCTCGATGCGCTTGATGACGCCGGTGACCAGCTCGCCGACGCGGCTCTGATAGGCGTCCGCGATCTTGCGCCGTTCGGCCTCGCGCACTTTCTGCACGATCACCTGCTTGGCGGTCTGCGCGGCGATGCGGCCGAACTCGATGGAGTCGAAGGGTTCTTCTACGAACTCGCCGACGGTGATGCCGGGGTGAGTCTTGCGCGCTTCTTCGAGGGATATCTCTCTTTCCGGGAATTCGACACCGTTGCCGAATTCCTCCCGGGGTTCCACCACCTGCCAGCGGCGGAAGGTTTCGTAGTCGCCGGTCTTGCGGTCGATACTCACGCGCACATCGTACCTGCCGTCATGCCGCTTGATCGTGGCGGTGCGGAGCGCCTCTTCGATCGCGGAAAAGATGACTTCTTTTTCGATGTCCTTTTCGTTCGACACCACGTCGACTACCAGCAGGATTTCTTTATTCGCCATCAGGTCGTCCTACAATGTTCAGATATCAAATTCGGGTATGAGCCGGGCCTTGTCGATCAGGTCAAAAGGAATGGCATGCAGGCCGTTGTCGTCTTCGAGGTCGATCACATCCCCCCGGACGCCTGCAATCTCCCCCTTGAACCGGCGCTGACCATCCAGGGAGCGCAGTGTTTGCAGCCGCACCCGACGGCCCGTGAAGCGTTTGAAATGCTCGAGGGTGAACAACGGGCGGTCGAGGCCGGGCGACGATATTTCCAGCTGGTACTGGCCGGGAATGGGATCCTCCACGTCCAGCATACCGCTGAGTTGGTAGCTGACCTTCGAACAGTCGTCCAGCCCTATCCCCTGGGGATGGTCGATGTAGACGCGCAGAACCCTGGCACGCGCGTCGAACTCGATTCCCGCCAGTTCATAACCCAATCCGGTAACGACGGGCTCGATCAATCGCTGCAAGTGTTCGGGCATCCGCATAGTCAGTTTCCGGCCCACAAAAAAAGGGCACAAGGCCCAATGTTGTTATCCCGTTCCTTCAGAAACTAAAAACGCCCGCAAGGGGCGCCGTTCGGGACGCTGGTCCTCCAGGCTGGAAGACCCGTCTCATCAGTCAGCGTATGCTAACATAAATGATGAGAGGAGATAAACCCCCAGATTCTCAAGCACTTTACCCCGCCGGTCGGTTGAACCGGCGATCTTTTTCCATGGCTTCCCTGGAGCAGACTTTGAGACTGGAGACCTTGTTCATTGCCGATCTGCACTTGAGCGCGACAGAACCCGGCCGGGTCCGGCTGTTCCAGGACTTTCTTGCCGGTCATGCCCGCGGCGCCGAGGCTCTGTACATACTCGGCGATCTGTTCGACGCGTATATCGGCGACGACGATACCGCTTTTCCCGCCGGGGTGGTGCGGCGAAGTCTTCGGGAGCTGACACAGTCCGGCACCCGGGTGTTTTTCCAGCAGGGCAACCGTGATTTCCTGGTCGGTCCGGAGTTCGCCGCGGCCACCGGGGCAACTCTGCTCGACGATTACACGGTCATCGACCTGTACGGGCACAAGGCCGTGGTCACGCACGGCGACCTGCTGTGCACGGACGACCGCAAGTATCAGCAGGCCAGGGCGCGGGTCCGCACCGACGCATGGAAGCGCCACGCCTTGGGCAAACCGCTTTGGGTGCGCCGACTCTACGCACGCTGGTACCGCTTGCGTTCGGTGCTGGACAAGCGTGGCACCGTGCCGGAGATCATGGACGTCAACGCCGCCGAAGTGGCGCGGGTGTTCCGGGATTTCGGCGCGGACGTCATGATCCACGGCCACACCCACCGGCCGGCGGATCACGACCTGGTCTGTGGTCGTCCGGTCCGTCGGATCGTGCTGGCGGAGTGGCACAGCGAAGGCGAATTCCTGCGCTGGACACCGGAAGGGGGGAGGCGGGTACGGATTTCCCCGTAAGTTCGAGCGGCTCAGGCCTTGGCCAGGGGGAAGGCCAGGGTATCGGCGATTGCGTCCAGCCGGTGGAGGCCGAGCAGCAGCCGGTCGATGCCGAGGGCGATCCCGGCGCAGTCGGGCAGACCGGCTTTCAGAGCATCCAGGAGACGCCGGTCTTTTTCCGGAACGGGAAGCCCGGCGTCGATGCGGGCAGCGATGTCACGGTCGAACCGGTATTCCTGTTCGAGGGGGTCGCTGAGCTCGAAAAAACCGTTGCCCAGCTCCAGACCGTCCAGGAATACCTCCACCCGCTCCACCAACCGCTCGTCGTCCGGTTTGAACCTGGCCAGGGATGGCAGGATCGCGGGAAAATCGCGCACGAACGTGAAACGGCCCCGCCCCAGATGGGGCTGGACGAGGTGGCTGAACAGCAGGTCGAGCCAGATCGAACGGTCCGTTCCGCAGATTGCTTCGGCTTCCTGCAAGCCGTGGCTCGCAGCACAGCCGGCGAAATCGGCGAACCCGGCGTCGAGCGGATCGATGCCGGCATGTCTCAGGAAGGACTCGCGGTAGCTCAGGTGTTCGGACGCGGCCAGCGGACGGATGTTTTCACTCAGGATCTGCAACAGCGCATCGGTTTCTTCGATCAATTCGTCGAGCCCGAAACCGACCCTGTACCATTCCAGGAGAGTGAACTCGGGGTTGTGGAAGCGGCCGGATTCATCCCTGCGGAAGGCCTTGCAGATCTGATAGATCGAACCGCTACCGGCGGCCAGCAGCCGCTTCATCGCGAATTCCGGCGAGGTCTGGAGGAACAGCCGTGACGAACCGCCGCTGCCGCCACCGACGGAAAAAACGCTCAGGTGCGGATCGGTCACGGTACCGTGCGAGAGAAGGGGAGTCTCGACCTCCAGCACCTCCCGTTCGGCGAAGAACCGTCGGATTTTCCGAAGGAGTTCCGCCCGCCGGCGCAGCATGGCCGGCGGGCAGGATGGACGCCAGTCGGAGGGCGCCCTATTTGACACGGGAGACGTATTCCCCCGTGCGGGTGTCCACTTTGATGACCTCCCCGGTCTGGACGAACAACGGTACCCGGACTACGGCACCGGTTTCCAGGGTGGCAGGTTTGCCGCCGCCACCGGAGGTGTCACCGCGCACGCCGGGGTCGGTTTCGGTAATGGTGAGCTCCACGAAATTGGGCGGCTGAACGGCCAGCGGGACGTTGTTGAACAGGGTCAGGATGCAGATGTCCTGTTCCTTCAGCCACTTCTTGGCGTCGGCGACGGCATTCTGATCAGCGGCGTACTGCTCGAAGGACTCCGGTACCATGAAATGCCAGAGCTCGCCGTCGTTGTAGAGATACTGCATTTCCACGTCGACCACGTCCGCGGTTTCCAGGGTCTCGCCGGACTTGAAGGTCCGTTCCACCACCCGGCCGGTCTTGAGGTTGCGCAATTTGACCCGGTTGAAGGCCTGGCCCTTGCCCGGCTTGACGAACTCACTTTCGAGCATGGTGCAGGGATCACCGTCCAGCATCACTTTCAAACCGTTCTTGAACTCACTCGTGCTAACAATAGCCATGCATACCTCGGGTCGATGCATCTGAAAAAATACAGAGCATTATAATGGACGCTTTTTTATTGCGGAACCGTACAGCGCCGATCAAGGACGGTGGACGATATGAGTGAGCAGTGGCAGGCCGAACTGGCCGAGGGTTTTGGCTGTGTCCAGGATCTCCTGGATTTTCTCGGCATCGCCGCGCCGTTTTCGGCGGAGGCGGCGGGAAAGTTCCCGTTCCGCGTGCCGCGCGCCTATGCCCGGAAAATGAGACCGGGCGACCCGTATGACCCGCTGCTCCGGCAGGTTCTGCCGCTGGCGCAGGAACTGGCCTCTCCCGAGGGTTTCGTCGGCGATCCGGTCGGCGACCGGCCGGCTCTGAAGGTGCCTGGCCTGCTGCACAAGTATCAGGGCCGGGCGCTCTTGATCACGACTGGCGCCTGCGCGGTCCACTGTCGCTATTGTTTCCGCCGCGAGTTCCCCTATGGCGAAAGCCAGTTCACCCGCCAGCGGGAGAAGGCCGCTTTGGATTATATCGTCCGCGATCCTGGGCTCACTGAAATCATTCTGAGCGGCGGTGACCCGCTGCTGCTGAGCGATGATCGCTTGGCACGGCTGACGGAGCAGCTCACAGCGATCCCGCACTTGCGGCGGCTGCGTGTCCACAGCCGGGTGCCGCTGGTGCTGCCGTCCCGCATCGACGAGAGGTTGCTGGAAATCCTCGCCGGCCACCGGCTCAAAACCGTGGTGGTGATTCACGCCAATCATCCCCGGGAACTGGACGCCGAGACCGGCGGCGTGCTGGCAGCCATGCGGCGTGCCGGTCTGACGTTGCTGAACCAGTCCGTGCTGCTGCGGCAGGTCAACGATTCCGTCAGCGCCTTGTGCGAACTCAGCGAAAGACTCTTCGAATGTGGGGTGTTGCCTTACTACCTTCACCTGCTGGACAGAGTGCGCGGCACCGCCCATTTCGAAGTTCCGGAGGCCGAAGCCCGGGCGTTGCACGAAGCCCTGCGCCGCCGGCTGCCGGGGTTTCTCGTGCCGCGGCTGGTCCGGGAAGTCGAAGGGAAGCCCTACAAGCTGCCGGTCAGCTGAAGCGAAACAATGCGAAGCGTTTCTTTGTCCACCTCTTCCGCAATCGGGAGACGGACGGGGTGAGAGGAATGCTCACGGCGAGCGGCTGCCTGCCTCCATCCCGGGTGGCCGGTCGTCAGCGTCATCGGGTGCGTTGGCCACGCCGTGCGGCACGTGGCCGGTCGCCACGTGGCGGCTCGCGGCTTCGCAATTGCTTTTCTGATCGTCGAAAAAGATATCCGCCCCGAAAGCGGCCAGGAACTGGCTCTTATCCCGTCCACCGAGGAACAGCGCCTCGTCGATCCGGATATTCCAGGCTCGCAGCGTCCGTACCACCCGTTCGTGAGCGGGCGCGCCACGGGCCGTCACCAGGGCGGTGCGCAGCGGTGAACCGTCGGCATCGAAGCGGGTCTGGATGTGATGGAGTGCTGCGAGGAAATTCCGGAACGGGCCGCCGGGCAAAGGTTCGCGTGCGGCGACGCGTTCATTCTCGGCGAAGGCTTCCAGTCCCGCCGAGCGGTAGATGCGTTCGGACTCGTCCGAAAACAGCACCGCGTCGCCGTCGAAGGCGATGCGCAGCTGGTCGGTATCGCTGCTGCGGGCAGGAGCCGTGATGATGGTAGCCGCCGCCTGTCCGTCGTTGAGGGCGTCGGCGACGTCGCCGGCGTCCGCCGACAGGAACAGATGGGCCCCGAAGGCTGCGACGTATTTGAACGGTGAGCGGCCGCCGGTGAAGGCAGCCCGGGTGATGTCCAGTCCGTGGCGCTGTATGGAGTTGAAAATCCGGAGGCCCGTGTCGGCGCTGTTGCGCGAGAGCAGAATGACTTCGACCAGCGGGGTGCCGAGGCGGTCGTTCATCGCCAGCAACTTGCGCACCAGCGGGAAGGCGACGCCCGGCGCCAGGATTTCGTCTTCATGCGCGATCTGATATCGGCAATAGGCTTCCCGGCCTTCCTGTTCGAAGATGCGGTGCGATTCATCGAGGTCGAAAAGCGCTCGGGAGGAGATGGCGACGACGAGGCTGGAAGGCTGGTTCATGGCCTGAAAATCGCGAAGGTTCCGGCGGCTCCGGTATACATTTCGACAGCGGTGCCGCACAATTGATCGTTTTCCGTGGCGTCTCCCCAAGGGACCCCCGGATTCCTGGCAATCAGAACATAAGCAGAACAAAACGAGAGGAGCATCATGCGCCGCAACATCTCCCTTCTATTACTGGTTTTATTCATCGTCGGTCTTTACGTACTGCAGAACAAGGGCGTGACACCTTTCGTGATGAAGGTCCTCGAGTCCGATCTCTTCGATATGAAGGAAGAAGAGGAAGAGCAACTCGGCAAGGTCAAGACCCCCCGTACCGACTTCGCTTATCTGCATTGCAAGGCGGCGATGCTGGAAGACCACGTGGTGCCAGAGAATTCGGAATTCCTGGATGACAAATACGAGGCCTGGGCGCTGGGCGGCAGGAATTACATTCTGCGGTCCGAGGTGCTGGTCGATTCCCCGCAGGGCCGGATCGCCCAGAAATTCGTGTGCAAGCTGCGTATGACGGGCGACGACCAGGCCAATCCGGACGACTGGTCCATCCTCGGCACCGAGCTGAATCCCGCCGATGGCGGCGAATAGGGTTTACCCTTCCGCCCGTACCGGTCACGGGGAATCAGCCCGGTGGCCAGTGCAGGCGGCGGCCGCCGAGGACGTGTAGATGCAGATGGTCGACTGCCTGGCCGGCATCGCCCAGGCAGTTGACCACCGTGCGGTAGCCGGATTCGGCAATCCCTTCCAGCGCGGCGACCCGCTTGACCGTCTCGAACAGCGCCGTGGCCAGACCCGGCGCGTCCGCCGGCAGCTCGTTGAGGTTGGCGACGTGCGCCTTGGGAATCACCAGCACATGCACCGGCGCCTGCGGGTTGATGTCCCGGAACGCCAGCGTCAGTTCGTCTTCGTGAACCACGGCGGGTTTGATCGTCCCGGCGACCATCTGGCAGAAGATACATTGCGACATAGCGGCTCCTTGGGTGGGTAGGTCTTTTCAGAAATCCTTGCGGCCGTCGAAGGCATGGGAAAGCGTGGCGCCGTCGACGTATTCCAGCTCTCCGCCGAAGGGGATGCCGTGGGCGATGCGGGTGGTCCGGATGCCGTGGCGCCGGGCCATGTCGCTGAGGTAATGAGCGGTCGCTTCGCCCTCGACGGTGGTGTTGGTCGCCAGGATCAGTTCCGCGACACCATCGTCCTTCAGCCGTTGCTCCAGGACGTCCAGCCCCAGCTCTTCGGGACCGATGCCATCGAGCGGCGACAGGCGTCCATTGAGTACAAAAAACAAGCCCTTATAGCCGGTGGAGCGGCTGATCGCGAGCACCTCGGCCGGCGATTCCACGATGCAGAGGAGGGACCGGTCCCGTCCCGGGCTGGCGCAGTACTCGCACAGTGAGTGCTCGGTCAGGGTGCGGCACTGGGCGCATAACCCCACTTTTTCCAAGGCCTGGCGCAGGGCTTCGCTCAGTCTGCCGGCAGCGTCGCGGTCGCGCTGCAACAGGTGAAGCGTCATGCGCTGCGCGGTCTTGGGCCCGACGCCGGGCAGACAGCGCAGCGCTTCAATCAGCTCGGCAATGGCACCGGCTTGCCGCATGCGGGACTAGAACGGCAGGTTGAAGCCGGGCGGGATGCCCAGGCTTCCCGTCAGGCCGGCCATCTTCTCCTGCTTGAGCTTGGCGACCCGGCGCACGCCGTCGTTGAACGCTGCGGCGATCAGGTCTTCCAACACTTCGTGTTCCTCCTGGCGCAGGCTGGGATCGATCTCCACTTTGAGCACTTCGCGCTTGCCGTTCATGCGGATTTTCACCAAGCCGCCGCCGGACTCGGCCTGGATTTCGGTCGCCGCTATCTCTTCCTGGGTTTTCTGGAAGGTCTCCTGGAAGCGCTGTGCCTGCTGCATCAGGTTGGCCAACGGGTTTTTCATGGGATTACCTCAAGGTTCGGTGTGGTCTAGCGGACGGGTCGAGCCGGCCACGATCTGTGCGCCGAACATGTCCTTTAGGGCGTGGACGGTCGCATCGTTTTCGATTTCGAGTTCGGCCTCGCGCTGTCTTTCGATCTGCGCGCGCTGATCGGCGGCGGCCGGCGTTTCCGCGTCCAGGGATTCGCAGCGGATCGTTAGCTTGATGGGGCGGCCGAGGAGCTTTTGCAAGGCGGTCTCGAGATTGCTTGTCACCGTTGGCGTGTGGATCTGGGCCTGTCTGGGGTCCAACGCCAACTCGCAGGCATGTTCCGTCAGCGTCCTCAGCACGCAATGGCTGGCGAGCTGGCGGGTCATGCCAGCGAGGCGCATGGCCTCGATCATCCGCGGCCAGTTCAGCGCGTCGCTTGTCGTCCCAGGACTTGCCCCGGACGAGGAAGCTTCGGCAGCGGCCGGGGGCGGAGCTTGCCGGGTGACTTCCCGAGCGCGGTGCGGCTCCCGAATGCCGGTATCGGAGGGTGCCCGCATCGCCGGGGCGGCCGCGGTCGGGACGATCCTCGGCGCGGCTTCGGCGGAGTGCGGCCGGAAGGCCAGCATCCGCAGCAGCAGCATCTCGAAGCCATCGCGCGGGTCGGGGGCCAGCTGCAGATCCTTTTGCCCCTGCAGCGCGATCTGGTAGTAGAGCTGGGTATCCTCCGGTGTAAGACGGCGGGCGAGGGTCAGTACGCGTTCGGCCTCGTCGTCTTGGTGGATGGCGTCCGGGGCAAACTGGGCAATCGCAATCTGGTGCAGGATCGCCAGCAGTTGCTGCACCACGTCCTGGTAATCGGGGGAAAATTCGGCGAGGGTCGCGGAGACTGCAAGCAACTCATCGGCCCCGGACTCCGCCAGGGCCTCGAGCACGCCATAGACCGGCTCCCGCGATACGGTGCCCAGCATGGCGCTGACGCCGGTGTTGGTGAGCCGGCCGCCACAGTGGGCGATGGCCTGGTCCAGCAGGCTGAGGCCGTCGCGCATGCTGCCCTGGGCGGCGCGGGCCAGAGCCTTGGTGGCGGCGGGCTCGAAGTCGATACTCTCGGACGCCAGAATCTGGGCCATCTGGGCGCGGATCTGCTCGGGCGTCAACCGTTTGAGGTTGAACTGCAGGCAGCGCGATAGCACGGTGACCGGAATCTTCTGCGGGTCGGTGGTCGCCAGCAAGAATTTCACGTGCGGCGGAGGCTCTTCCAGTGTCTTCAACAGGGCGTTGAAACTGTGCCCGGAGAGCATATGGACTTCGTCGATCAAGTAGACTTTGTAGCGCCCCTGGTTGGGGGCGTACTGGACGTTGTCCAGGAGGTCTCGGGTATCCTCGACCTTGGTACGTGAAGCGGCGTCGACCTCGATCAGATCGATGAAGCGGCCTTCGTCCACCTCCCGGCAGATCAGGCAGCGGCCGCAGGGGTTTGCGCCCTGCCGGTCTTCGCAATTGAGCGCCTTGGCTAGAATCCGGGCCAGCGTCGTCTTGCCGACGCCGCGGGTACCGGTGAACAGATAGGCATGGTGCATGCGACCGGCTTCCAGCGCATGCGTCAGCGCCTTGACGACGTGCTCCTGGCCGACGACTTCGGTGAAGTTGTGGGGTCGCCACTTACGCGCAAGCGCTTGGTAGAGCATGGGGTTGCGACGGAAGGGTAGGGAATGGGCGGCTCACCGCACCAGCCACACCCCGGCACACGAGTCCGCTGTTACCGTTGCTCCCTTCCGGGCCTGGCGGGGTTCACAGCGTATCATTGCGAGGGGACCGATGCGGCTTGCCATAGAATCGGTGAGCCGGCGTGCTCCTAGAGAGCGCGCATTATGCCTGTTAACGAAGCGCCATACAAGGAGCTATGTCCATAGTGCTGGGAGCAAATAAACCGTCCGGCGAGGTAGCACGCTGCAAGGGGGCATCGTCCGATGCCCCGGGCGGAAATACGGGAGCGGTCCTTTGCCCCATTCCCGGGCGGCAGCCAGGACCATGGGCAGGGTGAGCAGGGGGCGCGGGTGGGCAAGGACAACGGCGTCCGCTTCGACGGCGTGGTCCTGCAAATGCCGGCTGATCGGCGCCGGTGCCGCTACGCCAACGAAAATTAGGCGGGCGGCGATCCGAAGCGGGCGTTTCGAAACGGCGTCGTCATCCTGCTCATTTTTCCCTTTCCTCCCTCTGCTCTTCCATCAGTTCCTTCAGTCGCTCCTCGATCGCCGCGTCGGTCTGGAAATCGCGGCCGGGTGCTCTCTGTGCCAGCTTGAGGTGCAGGATGGCGTTGCGGGTCTGACCGTCGGCGTAATAGGCTTCGGCCAGGTAGCGGTGGGATTCTGCTTCGTTGCCGAGCTGGGAATGGGCTTGCGCCAATAGTTCATATACCTCCGGCGTAGCGGGAAAATGGAGCAGGTAGTCCTGCAGCCGCTTGCGCGCCTCCAGGGGTTTGCCGGCGCGGACCAGGGTCTGGGCATAGTTCAAAGTGAGCGCGCGGTTGCCGGGAAAGCGCTTCAAGGCTTCCTCGTAGATAGCGAAGGCGGCGGGGTAGGTCTTGGCTTCGCGTTCCGCGTCAGCGAGGGCATTGAAGAAGTGCGACTGCTCGGGATAGCGGCGGATGAGATCCTCCAGCATGGGCCTGCCTTGACCAATCTTGCCCTGGGAGACCAGGGCAAGGGCCAGTCCGTAATGGGCCACGTCTTGCTGCTGACGGGTGCCCACCTCCGAAATGGCGGTGAAATAATCGACGCTTTCCTGAGGATTGTGGGTCGTCTGCACGTGCAGCTTGGCCCGGATGATCTGGTAGGTGAACGAGTCGGGATATTGCTTGTAGGGATATTGTTCGGCCCGCCCGCGGGTGTCGGCGATACGCGACACGGTGACCGGGTGGGTCAGGAGAAATTCCGGCGTGCTGCGGCCGGTGGAGAAGCGGGTGGATTGCTGCATTCGTTCGAAGAAGGTGGGCATCGCACGGGGATCGAAATTCGAGCCAGAGAGGATTTTCATGCCCACCCGATCGGCTTCCGCCTCGTTGTCCCGGGTAAAATTGATCTGCATCTGTTGGCTGGCTGCCGTGGCGGCGATGACCGCAGCCTGGCCCAACTGACTGGAGCCAGTGCCTGCGCCCAGCAGCACGCCGGCCAGCATGGCTGCCGCCGTCGGCAGCGATAGCCGGCCGGCGGCCTGGAATGCCTCGTAGAGGTGGCGCTGGGTGATGTGCGCGATTTCGTGTCCGAGCACCGAGGCCAGCTCGCTTTCGCTTTCGGTGATGAGGATCAACCCCGAGTTGACGCCGATGTAGCCGCCGGGACCGGCGAACGCGTTGATGACCGGCTGATTGACGACGAAGAAGTAGAAAGGCTGGCCTGGCGTGTCGCTGTTTTCCACCAGCTTCCGCCCCAGCGCTTGAATGTAGTCGGTGACTTCCGGATCTTCGTTGATCTGGACCTGGAGGTGCAGATTCCGGTAAAAGGCCTCGCCCAGCGCTTTTTCCTGCTGGGGCGTGAAAAGGGTGCCGGTGGAGTCGCCCATGTCCGGCAGCTCGAGGTTGAGGGGTTCACCGGCCGCGGGAAGGGTTGCGGCGATCAACGAAATCGCCAGTAGGGCGGTTACCGCCTGGAATAGCGTGCGGGCGGGGCGGCGTGGACGTGTCATGAAAGGGATTGGGATAATCGGGCGGAAAACCGGGGCGAGGCGGTTCGTGGTGGGAGCGCTGATCATGAAATTCGTCATACAGATCGATGCGAGCCCGCATGAGGCTCAGGCGGCGAACACCGCGTATCAGTTTATCAAAGCCGCCCTGGCGAACGGGCACCATATCCTGCTGGTATTCTTTTACTATGACGGCGTGTGTAACGCACAAGTTTCATCGTTCGCCGGCAAAGACGATCTTTCCGGCCGCTGGAGCGCCCTGGCGCGTGAGCATGGCCTGGATCTGGTCCTGTGCGTTTCCGCGGCCCAGCGCCGGGGTCTGGTTTCAGCGGAGGGGAAAGACCAGGGACTGCTTGCGCCGGGCTTTCGCATCGGGGGTCTGGGCCAGTGGGTGGACGCCTGCCTGAAAGCGGACCGGATACTCACCTTCACATCATGAATCATTCCAAGTGTTTCGTCTTCGTGGTTCGGCAACCACCTTTTCGCGGCGACCGCACCGTTGAGCTGGTGGACCAGCTGCTGGCGGTTGCAGCCTTCGACCATCCGGTGGACGTCTTGTTCCTTGACGATGGCGTGTGGCAGTTGCAGGCGGCTCATGTCCTCGAAGGCGCGGGGCTTCGCCCGTTGGCGCCGCTGCTACGGACCCTGGAGTTCTACGACGTCCGCGAAGTCGCGGCGGAACACGAATCGCTGGCCGAGCGTGCTCTCTCGCCGGATGGGCTGGTCCTGCCGGTGCGGTTGCTGGCGCGGAGCGAGGTTCCGGCTTGGATCGCCGGCCATGATGTCGCCGTGGGGTGCGGATGAGCGTGCTGCATCTGGTCAATGCCTCGCCCTTCGAGAGCGCCGCCCTCAGCCGATGTCTGGCCCGGGCGGGGGAAGGCGACGCCGTGCTCCTGCTGGAAAACGGCGTCTACGGCGCTCTGACCGGTTGCCGGTTTTCGCGCGAAGTGGCCGAGGCGGCGGCGTGGCTGGACATCCGCGTGCTGGCGCCGGATCTCCGCGCCCGCGGCCTTTGCGCGTCGAGCCTGCTGCAAACGCTCGGCCAGGTGGACTATGACGGCTTCGTCGAACTCGCGGTGCGGCACGAGCTTTCGCTGACATGGACGTGAATCAGCCCTTGCGGCTCGGCGCCGACGGTTTCCTGTTGGATTCGCACTCCTGGGACGAAGCTACGGCGGAACGCCTGGCCGAAACGATCGGCATCCGGTTGACCGACGCGCACTGGGAGATCGTCCGCTTCATCCGCGACTACCATCGCCGCTTCGATCATCTGCCGAACGCCCGCCTGTTCGTCAAGGCGGTCCAGAAAGAACTGGGAGAAACCAAAGGCAACAACCGTTATTTGCATGGCCTGTTTCCCGGCGGGCCGCTCAAACATGCCTGCCTGATCGCCGGCCTGCCCAAACCGCCGGGCTGCCTGTAGCTCCCGCGGCATGAGGCTGCGGTCTGCTAAAATCCGGCGTCTTTTTCCACCGAGCGCACGCCTTGTATTCCAGGAGCAAACTTTTCTCTTCCCTGCCGAAATTCCGTAATGCACATCGGGGCTGCGGCCCGGCGATACCGCGGCCCATGGAATCCTGGGTGTTCGAAAGGGGCTCGCTGACCCGGCGTCTGAAAGCCGCTTGCGGCGCCGACTTCAATGTCCGGGTGATCCGCCAGGGTTTCGCCCATCCCTTCCCGGACGAGGCCTTGCTGCTGAAACTCAGATCCGGCCGTCGCGCGCTGGTGCGCGAAGTCGAACTCCGATCCCGCGAACGGCGTTTGGTCCTTGCCCGCAGCGTCCTTCCGGTACAAACCCTGAAGGGTGCGGGACGCCGGCTGGCGCACCTGGGCAATCGGCCGCTGGGCGAAATCCTGTTCGCATCACGGCGTCCGCGGCGTCATGGGTTCGAGGCGGCCCTGGCCGAGGACCGCCATTGGCGGCCGGCGGTTCGCGCCGGATCAGGTTCGGCCGGGCCCGTCTGGGGTCGTCGCTCGCTCTATTCGATCGCTGGCAGGCCCTTGCTGGTCGCCGAGTTCTTCCTTCCCGCCGTGCTTTCCGTCCCGGAGTCCGCATGAACGTCCCGCACTCGGTGAAATCGCGTGCCGATGCCTACTGGCGCCTGATGCGTTTCGACAAACCCATCGGCATCTTCCTGCTGCTCTGGCCTGCTCTGTGGGCGTTGTGGATAGCCGGGGAGGGGCGCCCCGATCCTGGCGTGGCGGCCGTGATCGTGTTCGGTGTGGTGTTGATGCGGGCTGCGGGCTGCGTCATCAACGACTACGCCGACCGTGAGTTCGACCCGCACGTCGAACGCACCCGGCTGCGACCGATCGCGGCAGGGGAGGTGACGTCGAAGGAGGCTCTCATCCTGTTCGTGGTCCTGTGCCTGACGGCCTTCGCGCTGGTGCTGACGATGAACGGGCTGACCATCGCCCTGTCGGTGCCGGGCGCGTTCCTGGCAGCCTCTTACCCCTTCACCAAACGCTATACCCATCTGCCCCAAGCCTACCTCGGCCTGGCCTTCGGCTGGGCCATTCCCATGACTTTCGCTGCCCAGACCGGCTCGATTCCGGTCGTGGCCTGGGCGCTGTACGCGGCGACGGTGCTGTGGGCACTGATCTACGACACCATGTACGCCATGGTGGACCGGGAGGACGATGTAAAGATCGGGATCAAGTCGACCGCGATCCTGTTCGGAAAGTACGACCGCGAGATCATTGGCGCCCTGCAGATCGCCATGCTGGCGATTCTGGCCGGCATCGGCCGCTATCTGGGCTTGGGGGGGCTCTACGCGCTGGGCCTGGCTGCCGCGGCGGGATTCTCGGTCTATCAGCAGGTCTTGATATTCGGGCGGGAGAAGTCCAAGTGTTTCCGCGCCTTCCTCAACAATCATTGGTTCGGTGCGGCGGTATTCGCCGGGCTGTTCGCCGATTACCTCTGGGCCGGATGAGTCGTCCGCTGTCGAAGGCCGGTCGAGCTCATTTGCTCGTCATGGAATGGGAAGGTCTTTTCAAACTGACGTAGATTGCTGCCAGCGAACGAACCTTCTCCCGAGTCATCGGCTCATATCCGATGCAACACCAGCTCCAGCACCATCTTGCTGCCGAAATAGGCCAGCATCAGCGCGGCGAAGCCGCCCAGAGTCCAGCGGATGGCGGTCCGGCCGCGCCAGCCGCGGAACCGGCGCCCGCCGAGCAGGGCGGCGAATACGCCCCAGGCGGCGATGGAGAGGACGGTCTTGTGGGCCAGATGCTGGCCGAACAGGTCTTCGACGAACAGAAATCCGGTCACGAGGGACACGCTGAGCAGGACGAATCCGGCGCCGATGAGCTGGAACAGCAGTTTCTCCATGGTCTGGAGAGGCGGCAGCGAGCGTACGAATCCACTGGCGTGGTGGGTTTTGAGGCGCCAGTCCTGAACGGCGAGTACGATCGCCTGCAGGGCGGCGATGTTGAGGAAGCTGTAAGCCAGCATCGACACGACGACGTGGAGGCGCATTTCCAGAGAATGGTTCTTCAGGAAATGCGTGCTCTCGGGGAAGGAGAGCTTCAGGGCCAGGCCCAGGGCTGCCATCGGAAACACCACGATGCCGAGTTTCTCCACCGGTCTGAAGAAGGTTACGGCCAGCAGTACGGTGGCTATCATCCAGGCCGCGGCGGACAGGGTATTCAGAAAGCCGATGTTGAGGTCCCCTTCGGCGTCGAACAGCGTGGAAAGCGTCAATGCATGGCACCCCACCGCCAGAAAGCCGAACACCAGCGTCGCCCCTTTCTGACGCCGCGTCTCCAGCGCGGAGAGGTAATCGGTACGTAGCGACTGGTAGATGGACGCGGCGGCAGCGAGGTAGGCCAGGATCGCGGTGACGGCGAAGATCGTGGAATGCATAGGGGGTCATGTCCTCCGGGGCGTAGTCTGGCATAATGCGCGGTCTGTTTGAAGCCGCGCCGACCGCGTTGCACAGAAAGTCAAGACCTTAGGAAACCTGCCATGTTCGACAACCTGACCGACCGCCTCTCCGATTCCTTGCGCAAACTGCGCGGCCAGGGCCGTTTGACCGAGGCCAACGTGCAGGATGCCCTGCGCGAAGTGCGCCAGGCATTGCTCGAAGCCGATGTCGCGTTGCCGGTGGTCAAGGATTTCATCGAACAGGTGAAGGAGCGGGCGCTGGGCCAGGAGGTGCAGAAGAGCCTCACACCCGGCCAGGCCATGATCAAGATCGTCAACGAGGAACTGGTGACGATCATGGGCAAGGCCAACGAGAAACTGAACCTGGCCACCCAGCCGCCGGCAGTGATCCTCATGGCGGGCCTCCAGGGTGCAGGCAAGACCACCACCGTCGCCAAGCTGGCGCGCTGGATCAAGGAGAATCTGCGCAAGTCCGTGCTGGTGGCCAGCGCCGACGTCTATCGTCCGGCCGCCATCCAGCAGCTGGAGACATTGGCCAGCGAGGTGAAGGCCGAGTTCTTCCCCAGCGATGCGAGCGAACGGCCCGTCGATATCGCTCGCCGCGCCGTCGAGCACGGACGGAAACGCTATATGGACGTGGTCATCATCGACACCGCCGGGCGTCTTCACATCGACGAAGACATGATGGACGAGATCAAGGCCGTGCACGCGGCGATCAAGCCGATCGAAACCCTGTTCGTGGTGGACAGCATGACCGGCCAGGATGCCGCCAACACCGCAAAGGCCTTCCACGACGCGCTGCCACTGACCGGCGTCATCCTGACCAAGACCGACGGCGACGCCCGCGGGGGCGCGGCGCTGTCAATCCGTCACATCACCGGCAAGCCGATCAAGTTCATGGGTGTGGGCGAGAAGACCGCGGCTCTGGAGGTGTTCCATCCGGACCGCGTGGCTTCGCGTATCCTCGGCATGGGTGACGTGCTCTCGCTGATCGAGGACGTCGAGCGCACCATGGACAAGGCCAAGGCGGAAAAACTCGCCAAGAAGATCCACAAAGGCAGGCGTTTCGACCTCAACGACTACCGCGACCAGTTACTGCAGCTCAAGAACATGGGCGGCCTCGCCGCCATGCTGGACAAGCTGCCGGGCGTGGGGAACGTACCCCAGCACGTCAAGGACAAGATCAACGACAAGGAGATGTACCAGCAGCTGGCGATGATCGATTCCATGACCCCCGCCGAACGGTCCGACCCCGACATCCTCAACCCTTCCCGCAAGCGCCGTATCACCCTGGGCTCGGGCACCGAGGTGCAGGACCTGAACCGCATGCTCAAACAGCACGAGCAGATGCAGAAAATGATGAAGAAGCTCAAGGGCGGCAACATCATGAACCTGATGAAAGGCATGCGCGGTCAGCTCGGCCGCCGGCTGCCGTTCTGACCGGAGCAGCTCGCGAAACGGAAAAAATCGTACGCCAAGCCCGAACTGCTCTCCGTTCAGCAGCAGTGCAATGCCGCGATCAATGGGCAGGAAATGTCGCCGCTATGCGCCTTGCACTCGCCAACCAGCTTCGCCAGCTCTGCCTCCATCCGCTGTAAGTCTGCCAGGCGGGCGCGTACATCCGCCAGCCGGTGGGCGGCCAGTTCGGCCGCTTCGCTGCAATGGGTGCCGTCCTCGAGTTTCAGGAGCCGGCCGACTTCATCCAGGCTGAACCCCAGGCGCTGGGCTGATTTCACGAATTTCACCCGCGCCACGTCCGTCCGCCCGTAACGGCGGATGCCCCCATAAGGCCGCTCCGGCCGGGGCAGCAAGCCCTTGAGCTGGTAGAAGCGGATGGTCTCCACGTTGACCCCGGCGGCCTTGGCGAAGGCGCCGATGGTCAGGTTCTCTTGAGCGCTCTCCATGGTGCTTGACTCCGTAGTCGACTACGGAAGTAACGTTACCGCACCAAGCGAAGTCCCGGAAGGAGAACCTCGTGTCGGAATCCAAGAGCGGTCGCGGCGCACTGGTGACCGGCGGCATCGCGGCCGTCCTCGCCTCCGCCTGTTGTCTCGGCCCCCTCGTGCTGGTCGTGCTCGGCTTCTCGGGCGCGTGGATCGGCAACCTGACCGTGCTGGAGCCGTATCGGCCGATCTTCATCGGCGCGGCGCTCATCGCACTGTTCTTCGCCTGGCGCAGCATCTTCCGACCGGCCCATGCCTGCAAGCCTGGTGACGTCTGCGCCGCGCCCCAAGTGCGGACGGCCTACAAGATCGCTTTCTGGATCGTGACCGCCCTGGTCCTGGTTGCCCTCGTGTTTCCCTACGTCCTGCCGCTGTTCTACTGAAAGGGCATTGCCATGAAGAAACTCACCGCAGTGATCGCCCTGTCCGCCGCCCTGAGCACACCCGCCTGGAGTGCTGGCCAGACCATCACTCTGTCCGTGCCCGGCATGACCTGCACGGCCTGCCCGATCACGGTGAAGAAGGCGCTCGCCAATGTCGACGGCGTGAGCAAGGTCGAAGTGAACTTCGAGAAACGCGAAGCCGTCGTCACTTTCGACGACGCCAGGACCAGTCCGGAAACCCTCGCGCAGGCAACCGCGAACGCCGGTTATCCTTCGACTGTCAACGAATGAAGCATGGCTGACAAAACCTTAACGCGCACGGGCATCGTCGGTTACATCGTCACCGCGATTTGCCGCGCGCTCCCGATACTCGTGGTCCTGCTGGGTGCCGTGAGTTTTTCGGCTTTGGCTGGTGGGCCCGATTACGTTCTCATCCGCATGCCCATCGTATTCGTCGGCCTCACGGTTTATGCCTTGAATCGACGCCGGCGTGTCGTGCAGTGCTGTGTGCCCGCGACAGTGCCAAACTCCGGCAATGGAAAGAATGAGTAGGCATGAGTTGCTCATCGACGGCATCACCTGCACGTCGTGCGCCGAGCACGTCCGGCAGGTTTTGGAAAAGGTGCCCGGCGTGCGTTCGGCCTCGGTGTCGTTTCCGCGCAAACGCGCCGAGATCGAGGCGGATCCGGGCGTGGGCCCGGATCCGCTGGTCGCGGCCGTGACCGCGCTCGGCTACCGCGCACGGGTTTCCGATACACCGGGCAAGTCCGCCGGCGGCTTGTTCGACGAGACGTTCGGCTGCCCGGACGGCGGAACGAAGCGCGGTAGCGGCGAGCCAGCACTGCACGTGACCGTGATCGGCAGCGGCGGCGCGGCAATGGCGGGTGCATTGAAGGCCGTGGAGCTCGGCGCGCGCGTGACGCTGATCGAGCGCGGCACCATAGGCGGCACCTGCGTCAATGTCGGCTGCGTGCCCTCGAAGATCATGATTCGCGCCGCCCACATCGCCCACCTGCGCCGCGAAAGCCCGTTCGATGAGGGGCTTCCGCCGACACCGCCGGTCGTCCTGCGCGAGCGGCTGTTGGCCCAGCAGCAAGGCCGCGTCGAGGAACTGCGCCACGCCAAGTACGAAGGCATCCTGGCGAGTACCCCGGCAGTCACCGTGCTGCGCGGCGAGGCCAGGTTCATGGATGCGCATACGCTCACCGTGGCGCTTTGCCATGGCGGCACGCGCGAGCTGAGCTTCGACCGTTGCCTCGTCGCCACCGGCGCGAGTCCGGCGATTCCGCCGATCCAGGGCCTTGCGGATACGCCTTACTGGACTTCCACCGAGGCGCTGGCGAGCGACACGATCCCCGAGCGGCTGGCCGTGATCGGTTCGTCGGTGGTGGCGGTCGAGCTGGCGCAGGCCTTCGCCCGGCTGGGCAGCCGGGTCTCGATACTGGCGCGCCGCACGCTGTTCTTCCGCGAAGATCCGGCCATTGGCGAGGCCGTAACAAACGCGTTCCGTTTGGAAGGCATCGAGGTGCTGGAGCATGCCCAGGCGAGCCAGGTCGCCTATGCGAACGGGGAATTCGTGATGACTACCGGTCACGGCGAGCGGCGCGCCGACAAGCTGCTGGTTGCCACCGGGCGTGCGCCGAACACGCGCAACCTGAATCTCGAAGCGGCGGGCATCGAGGTCGACGCCCAAGGGGCCATCATCGTCGACCGCGCCATGCGCACCAGCGCGCCGCACATCTTTGCTGCCGGCGACTGCACCGACCAGCCGCAATTCGTGTATGTGGCGGCGGCGGCCGGTAGCCGCGCCGCGATCAACATGACGGGCGGCAATGCCGAGCTGGATCTGACGACGATGCCGAAGGTGACGTTCATCGATCCACAGGTGGCAACGGTGGGCTACAGCGAAGCCGAAGCGCGCCACGACGGCATCGAGACCGAGAGCCGCACCCTCACGCTCGACAACGTGCCGAGGGCGCTGGCCAATTTCGACACCCGCGGCTTCATCAAGCTGGTGGCCGAAGCCGGCACTGGGCGTCTGATCGGCGTGCAGGCAGTGGCTCCGGAGGCGGGCGAATTGATCCAGGCGGCCGCGCTGGCGATCCGCCACCGGATGACCGTGCAGGAATTGGCCGACCAGTTGTTTCCCTATCTGACCATGGTCGAGGGTCTGAAGCTCGCGGCCCAGACCTTCACCAAGGACGTCAAACGGCTTTCCTGCTGCGCCGGGTGAGAAAAAGGATCGGTTCGATGACCAGGTGCACGGTGTCGCAACTGGCCCAGGAGGCCGGGATGATCGCAAATATCGTGCGCGACTGGATTCTGGCGGACCGGGTTCCCTTCGCTGCATTCGATTGAAGGAGCGCCGCTGGCAAAAACCACCGGACTGTTCATTGCAAAACAGCGCCTGCCGAGATCATCGGTCGCTTTCGGCCTTACCTGTGGCTACGCAATGGCGGGTCCCTGGGGTTGCCGACTCCAGCCCATCATTGATAGTGAAACCTTCGTCCCGCCTGGCGGCACATTTCCGTGATTGGCATGCCCCCTTCGGCCTGTTTGGAGAACCCGATGACCTGTTCTTCTTCATGTCCGTCGTTCTCCATTGGTAGACGGACTTAATCTATTTCACTCTGGTATGGCTGGATGGGGGCAGGTTGCTACACCACGGACAGTTTATTTGTTCTCGACAAGAGCATTTACAACGTCTGGATTTGAAGATAAATTACGGCATGAAAATCATGCGTCCGGGCTTCGGTATCCGCACGGTGCCATGACAAGGTTCGCAGGACAAGGGCGGTTAGCTCAGCGGGAGAGCACTTCCTTCACACGGAAGGGGTCGTAGGTTCGATCCCTGCACCGCCCACCATTCAAAACCACCACTTAGTCACTTTGCGGCCACGTCGAGAATCTTGCCGTGACGCATCCCAACCCAGACTCTCCACCGCGTCGCGCAGGCGTCCGGCGCTCTTCGACCGCATGCTCCATCTCGTTCAAGGGGATATCGCTGCGCTTGCAGAACCGTTACGATTAACCCTGATCGGCGAATCGTTCGATCGCTGCCGTCCGACGAGTTGCGAATGTCATCCGATAAACCGCTCCTTTCTGAGCCCGGCACGACCTCACCGATACCCCGAACCGGTGTCGGCCGAGTGGGTGAGAAGACGCAGGAAACACACAAGCGGCGTACCAAGAAAACGGTGCACCCACGGCGCTGTTTTGTCGAGCCGAGGTTCAAACTGACGTTGCGCCTGCTCTATGGTACCGAAATCGCCTTCGGTCCCGGCAAGGCGGAGTTGTTGGAGGCGATCGAGCAAACCGGGTCGATATCGGCAGCCGGCCGCAGCATGGACATGAGCTACCGGCGCGCTTGGCTGCTGGTGGACACCATGAACCGTTCCTTCCGCGAACCGGTGGTGGACGCCTCCCGCGGAGGGAGACACGGGGGAGGCGCTCACCTGACGCCCTTCGGCAGGGATGTGCTGGAGCGCTATCGCGAAGTCCAGGGCGCGCTCCAGCAGGTCGCCGATACTTACCTGCGGCTGTTTCGCCCTTGTATGGCCACGACGCCGCCGATCGGCGATCCCGCCGAAGTTCCCCATCCGGATTCCTGACGGCGGCAGGAGAGCGGGTCAGGGTTCCACTGCCACCGATACGGTATCGAACACCAGGGGCGAATGGCCGGTCGGTTTGACGCAAACCCTGAGCGCTCCCTGGCGGGTGGTCTGCTTCCGAGTCGGCTTCGTCAAACGTCCTCCGGCCGCTCAACCCGCAAGCGCTGTCGTCGCCCTCATGGCATGCAGGAAGCCTTCGCCGTCAACTCACGGGAGGTGCCGTGTGCTCAATGCCATAATCGAGCTTGGTCAATTCGCGCAGGAGTACATCCGGATGGGTTTCCCAGAGAGGTCTGGCGCAGCCGCCGGCACCGCTTCCGGTCAGCCCCAGCAGGGCGTCGACATGCGATTCGGCAACGCCCGCCTGCCTCAAGGAGGCACGGAACGTGGCGCGGAAGACGTCGGAACGCCGCCCTTCCTGCTTCAGTCCCAGTGCGTTCAAGTGCCGGTTGAGCCACATTCCAAAGTTCTGTCCTTTGCTGCCCAAGCGCGGAATCTTTAACCCTGGCCACATCGTGCCGTGGCCGTGCTGATTCCTTGCGTGCTCAAGCAGCCCAAGGGCCACCAACCGGGGATGCACGGGCACGAAACGCAATTTGCGTATGACGGGCAGCCGGGCGTTGGCCGCTACCAAACGGAAAGCCGGGATGCCGCCGGGAAGCTCCACGATGTCTTCGGGGGTGAGCAGGCAGATTTCGCCGATACGGGCGCCCGCATAGAGCTGGATCAGGGGAATCCAATACTTGTAGGTCGTGTTGACGCCTTTCCGTGCATGCTCGGACTCGAAGAAGATCTTCAGTTGTTCCGGGCTGAACGGTTTATCGGCACTCTGCTGGCGCAGTTCCGCCAGGACGCTCTCGTTTGGCAGCCGGCAGCCGTTGCAAGGATTTCGCTCGAGGCCGTAGCGTCGCTCCGCGATGGCCCAGTTGAACAAGGCCGACAGCGAACCGAGATAACCGTTGGCGGTCGCGGCGGACAGGCCATAGGCGCTGCGCAGCTCGTTCAGCAGAATACGGATATCCTCGGGCCGGTATACACTGATCGGCCGGTCGCCGAGGATTTCGGCACAGCGGATCAGATGGCTTTCCGCCTGCCGCAACCGTTCATAGCGGACTTTGTCATGTTGGACACGGATGTAGTCCCGGATCACTCCCCCCAAGAGGAAGCCACTATTCCGCAGCGAGGGCTGACCCGATTTTCCGATCGGCCTATCGAGCCGCCGAGATTGCAATGCTGCAGTGGCGAATGTCACTGTCTTCACTTCGTCCTGGCCAAACAATCAAAGATATGCGTGGATTGTGAACGAACGCTCCAACGTTTTCTTGGACAAAAGAGCACTTGGGACGGGACAATTGCGCAATGATCGAGATCGGAAGCCGGTCGAAACGATCCCGCTCATTTCCGGATGCCGGCCGGAGATGAGCGGGGTTTGAATTCGGGCTTGCGGCTAGGGCAATGTCTCGACGAACCTGGCCTTGTTCAGCTTGACCTGGCACTGGTTGAGTGACGGGAAATGACGCGCGGCCGGCACCGCCAAGGCAGAGGGTGCCGTCATGCACCGGGGTGACGGAACGGCGGTCGCGGCGCCCCGCCCGCTATTCATTTGCCTGCCTGCCGATGCGCGTCCACCGGGCAGCATTCTTCGTGGCTGGGAACGCCTGAACGCAGCTCGTACCAGGCGCGACTGCGGTTGACAACGCCCACGGCCAGCAGCATCACAGGTACCTCGATCAGGACACCGACTACTGTCGCCAGGGCCGCTCCGGATTCGAAACCGAACAGAGCGATAGCGGTGGCAACCGCCAGTTCGAAGAAGTTGCTGGCGCCGATCAGCGCAGAGGGGCCGGCGATGCAATGGGGGGAGCGAACGGCGCGGTTCAGGAGATAGGCCAGCCCCGAATTGAAAAACACCTGGATCAGAATGGGCACCGCCAGGAGAAGGATCACCAACGGCTGGCTCAAGATCTGCTCACCCTGGAAGCCGAACAGCAGCACCAACGTGGCCAGGAGTGCCGTCAGCGACACGGGATGCAAAACCTGCAACAGTCGGTCCAGGCGCGCATACCCATGCTCGTGGCGCAACATCAGGGCACGCCCCAAGTTTGCCAGCATCAGCGGCACCACGATGTAGAGCAGCACCGACAGGAGCAATGTGTCCCAGGGCACAGTAATGGCCGACAGTCCCAGCAGTAGGCCGACGAGGGGCGCGAAGGCGAAGACCATGATGACGTCGTTGAGTGCCACCTGTGATAAGGTGAAGTGCGGTTCGCCACGCACGAGATGGCTCCAGATGAATACCATGGCCGTGCAGGGCGCTGCCGCCAGGAGTATCAAACCGGCGATGTAGGCGTCGATCTGGTCGGACGGCAGCCATGGGCGAAACAGGTTGCCGACGAAGAGCCATCCCAGGAACGCCATCGAGAACGGCTTCACGCCCCAGTTTACCAACAGGGTCACACCAACTCCGCGCCAATGCTGCACGACGCCTTTCAGCGCTTTGAGGTTTATCTTGAGCAGCATGGGAATGATCATCAACCAGATCAACGCTGCGACCGGGAGATTGATCTTGGCGATTTCCCATCGTCCCACCGCCTGAAACATCGCGGGAAAGAAATGCCCCAGGCCAACGCCGCCGACGATGCAAAGAACTACCCAGAGAGTCAGATAGCGATCGAATACGCTCAAACGTCGTGGCTTTGACGGTGACTCCGATTTGTCGCCGACGGCTACCCGTGCGGGCTTCCTCACAGACCGAGACGGGCCCTGTGTTGGGGGATCGGTGATCGTCGGAGTGTTTCGGGTTTTCCGCTTTTTCATGGCCGTGGTTCTCTGGGAACAAGTCGGTTATCGAGAAAGAAATCTACCTGCAACTCGGATTCAGAGCTTCGGAGGCTTCCGCCGTGAAGGTCAGGAATTCCCAGATATTAACCCGGCAATCGAATATCCTGAAACGCTGGGCGGACTCAATTGACCCGTCCCCGCCGTGGCGTACCAACGGAAAGGGGTAAAGTCCGCCTGATCAGGAGACGCAGACATGAAGAAGAGCAGGTTCACCGAAGACCGGATCCTCGGTTTTTTGAGCAGGCTGAAGCGGGATTGCCCTTCGCGGAGGTCTGCGCGATGGCTGCAACGGCAAGTTCCGGGACGAGTGCCCGAACGAGCACGGGTTCGGATCACTCCCCCAGGGCGGGACCGTCACCGGCACTTGGTGCCGGGACTACAACGAGGTCAGGCCCCGGCAGCATCGGCGGGATACCCCCCGGCCCGATTCACGGTTTCGCGCCGTGCCATCGGCAACCCGGCAACCGAGGAATCGTTTGATTTCCAACGCCGGAGTTTTTCCCCGGATTCAGCGGCACGCCCAGGGGGCAGGTCACCGCTTTCCTCCCGGGAAGAGCGGTGCGATGAGCAGGTGGCGCGGAACCGTCTTATGGGACTCCGCCCGTCGCGGTGAGCCGTTACGGGCTGTCGGCGGTGGGGGGCGGTTGTGGCACGTTGGCGGCGGCATCGATCAAAGGCTGCGGAAACAATCCGGCCGCGAGAATGACCAGTGCCGCAGCGGCCAAAGCGGTTCCCGCCGCCGGATGCAGCGTGACCCGCTGACCGACACCGGCCGGCTGGATCATGGTCAGCACGACACGGAGGTAATAGTAGATGCCGATGCCGCTGCCGATGACGACGGTCGCCACCAGCGGCCAGGTCTCCGCCTGCACGCCGACGGCGAAGACGTAGAACTTGCCGACGAAGCCGACTGTGAGCGGGATTCCCGCCAGCGACAGCAGGGAGAGTGTCAGCACCGCGGCAAGCCAGGGCGAGCGCCAGAACAGGCCGGCGTAGTCGCTGAGCCGGTCGGATTCGCGGTCGTCGTCGGACAAGGCCGAGATGGCGCCGAAGGCGGCCAGACTGGTGACCGTGTAGGCGGCGAGGTAGAAGGCGATCGTTTCCGTCTGCAGGTCCCGCCGCAGCAGTCCCGCCGCGACGAACCCCGTCAATAGGTAACCCATGTGGGCGATAGAGGAATAGGCGAGCAGGCGTTTCAGACTGACCTGCAGCAGCGCCAGGAGATTGCCGGCCAGGATGGAAACGACGGCCAGGAGGCCGAGCACGCAGAGAAAGGTTTCCGATCGCTCGGCGTGGGCGGCGGTGAAGAATCTGAGCAGCAGGGCGAACACGGACGCCTTCGACACGGTCGCCAGGAAGGCGGTGACCGGGGCGGGCGCGCCCTGGTAGACGTCCGGCGTCCACAGGTGGAACGGCACCAGCGACAGTTTGAAGCCGATCGCGGCCAGGATCAGGAACAGTCCGGCGAGAGCCAGCGGTTTTTGCTCCAGTTCCGCGCCATGCGCGCCGATCTGTTCGAACGAGAGTACGCCCAGGTCGCCGTAGACCAGTGCCATGCCGAACATGAGGAAAGAGGAGGCGAGCCCCGACAGCAACAGGTATTTGATGCCTGCTTCCAGCGGGCGGGAGGCCCGGACACTGTAGGCGATCATCGGGAACAGGGAGATCGTCAGCACCTCCAGGCCGAGGAAGAACATGGCGAGATGGGCGCTGGATACCAGCAGCAGGGCCCCCAGGGTCGAGGTGAGGAGCAGCACGAAGATTTCTTCGTTCTCGTTCTCGCGCCGCCGGAAATAGGCCAGGCACAGGAGGGCGACGACGAGCGCGGAGAGCAGGAAAAGGGCATGGAAGAACAGGCCATAGGCGTCGATCCGCAGCAAGTCCGTGACCTGGAGTGGTGCGACGGGCGAAGCGTGGGGTAGGGTGGACAGGCCCGCCAGCAGCCCGCCGACCGTCAGCCAGAAAACGAGGCGGAAGCTCCGCCGGATCGCGATGGCCAGCATCACGGCAACGGCGGCCGCCGACAGCACGATGAAGGGGAGCAGGGCGGTGAGAGCGTCGGCGGTCACGTCAGGTTCCTCGCTGGGCCAGGGTCCGGGTCAGTCCGTTCATCATGGCGTCGGTGTAGGCCAGCATCGATTGGGGATGGAGCCCCATCCAGGCGGTCGCGGTGACCAGGCACAGCATCACGCCCATTTCGCGCAGGCCGAAATCGCGGACTTCATGGCGGGAAGCCGGTCCGTGGAACGCCCGCTGCATCACGTACAGCGCATACACCGGTGCCAGGATCAGGCCGAGCGCGGCGAACGCGGTGAGGACGGTATCGACGCGGAAGCTCCCCAGCAGCACCAGGAATTCGCCGACGAAGTTGCCCAGCCCCGGCATGCCCAGCGCGGCGACCGAGAAGAACAGGGTGATCGCGCCGATGCGGGGCGTCAGCGTCCACAACCCGCCCATCGCGTCCATGTCGCGGGTGTGCAGCCGTTCCTGCAGGGCGCCGGCGACCATGAACAGCGCCGCCGCACTGACGCCATGGGCCAGCATGGTCATCACCGCGCCCTGCAGCGCCTGCGCGTTGCCGGCGAAAGCGCCGAGCAGCACGAAGCCCATGTGGCTGACGCTGGTATAGGCGATGAGGCGCTTGAGGTCGGTCTGGGCGAAGGCGAGCTTGGCGGCATAGAGGATGCTGACCGCGCCCAGGGTCATGGCGAAAGGCGCGAAATCCTGCGCCGCACCGGGAAACAGCGGGATCACGAAGCGTAACAGGCCGTAGGCTCCGGTCTTCAGCAACACCCCGGCGAGGAGCACGCTGCCGCCGGTCGGCGCCTGGGTATGGGCGTCCGGCAGCCAGGTGTGGAAGGGAACCGCCGGCAGTTTGACCGTGAAGGCGACGAAGAAGCCGAGCATGATCCAGCGGGCCGCGCCGGGATAGAGATCGGCCTCGAGCAGCTCGAAATAATCGAAGCTGAGCGTCCGTGTCGTCTGGTAGTGCAGGAACACCAGGGCGAGGATCGCGATCAGCATCAGGAGTCCGCTGACCTGGGTGAAGATGAAGAACTTCATGGCCGCATACGCCCGGTTCTCGTGCCCCCAGATGCCGATCAAGAGATACATCGGGATCAGCATGACTTCCCAGAAGAAGAAGAACAGGAACAGGTCCAGGGCGAGGAACACGCCGATGACGCCGGCCAGCGTCCACAGCAGGTTGAAATGGAAGAAGCCCGGCCGTTCGCGGATCTCGGTCCAGGAACAGAGCACCGCGACGAAGCCGAGGAACACTGTCAGGGCGATGAGCAGCAGACTGAGCCCGTCCAGCGCCAGATGAATACGGATGCCAAAGCGCGGAATCCAGGCCCAGTCGATCTGCGCCAGCCAGGTGGATTCGGGCACGGTGTCGGCGAACACGGCCAGCAGCAATGCGGTCTCCCCGGCCAAGGCGGCCAGTGCCAGCCAGCGCGGGGCATTGTCCCGCCGGCGTCCGGCCGGGAGCGACAGCAGCCCACCGATCAGTGGAACCAGGATCAGCCAGAGCAGGATCATGCCCATACCCCCACGGCCAGGATCAGCACGGCGCCGAACAGCATGCCGGCGGCGTAGCGCCTGAGCTGGCCGGTCTGGGTGGGCACCAGCAGGCGATGGCCCAGGCGGGTGAGCGCGACGATGCCCCGGTAAGGCTGGTCGATGGCATCGGCCTCGTTCAGCCGGGCGAGGACGACGAAAGGCAGAACGAACAGACGGTCATACAGCCAGTCCATGCCCCAGCCGCTGAACCACAGACGGCGCAACGCCTCGCTTCCGGGGAGCTTCAGCAGTGCTTCGGCGGAAGCGGTGCCGGTGCGGTAGACGAGGTAGCCGATCGCGACGCCGAGGAAGGGCGCCGCCGTGGTCAAGAGGCTGGGCGAGCCACCGGCCTGGTCCGTTCCGGTTTCGGGCAGCGCCGGGAACAGGGGCAGTTTCGCCAGCCCTCCGGCCAGGGAAAGTATGGCGAGCACGACCAGCGGCGCTGCGATGTTCGAGCCATAATGCCGATGCGCCGGTGTCCGTTCCGGGCCGAAAAAGGCGATCAGCAGCAGCCGGGTGCTGTAGAGGCCGGTGAGGACCGCGCCCGCCGTGCCGGCGGCCCACAGCCAGGAGCCGGCGCTGCCGGCGCCGTAAGCGGTGAGCAGGATTTCGTGTTTGCTGTAATACCCGGAAGTGAAGGGCAGGCCGACCAGGGCGGCCAGGCCGGCGAGGAAGGTCCAAAATACCAACGGCAGGCTGCGCCGCAGGCCTCCCATCCTGAAGATGTCCTGTTCGTGGTGCAGTGACAGGATGACGGCGCCCGCGCCGAGGAACAGCAGTGCCTTGAAGAAGGCATGGGTGGTCAGGTGGAAGATCGCCGCCGACCAGGCGCCCACGCCCAGAGCCAGGAACATGTAGCCGATCTGGCTGATGGTCGAATAGGCCAGAACGCGCTTGATGTCGGTCTGGGTCAGGGCGCTAAAACCGGATATCAGCAGGGTGATGGCGCCGATGACCGCGACCAGGGTCTGCACTTCGGGCGCCAGGGTGAACAGCGCATGGGTGCGGGCGATGAGGTAGACACCGGCCGTGACCATGGTGGCGGCATGGATCAGGGCGCTGATCGGGGTGGGGCCCGCCATGGCGTCGGGCAGCCAGACCTGGAGCGGCAACTGGGCCGACTTGCCGACGGCGCCGCCGAGCAGCAGCAGGGCCGCTGCGGTAGCGAGGGTCGAGCCTGCCGGCCACTGAGCGCCAGCCCGGCTCATCGCTTCCTGGATGTCCAGCGTGCCGAGCTGGCTGAACAGCAGGAACAGCCCCAGCGCCATGGCGGTGTCCCCGACGCGGGTGACGACGAAGGCCTTGCGCGCCGCATAGCCGTTTTCCGGCTTCTCGTACCAGAAGCCGATCAGAAGATAACTGCACAGTCCGACGCCTTCCCAGCCGAGGTAGAGCAGCGGCAGGTTGTCCGCCAGCACCAGGATCAGCATGGCGAACACGAACAGGTTCATGTAGGCGAAGAAGCGGGCCATGCCGGGGTCGTCCGCCATGTAGCCGGCGGAATAGACGTGGATCAGAAAGCCGATCCCGGTGACCACCAAAAGCATGTTGAGTGACAGTGCGTCGAGGTAGAAAGCAAAATCGACGCCGAAATCGCCCGCTGCCATCCAGTGCCAGAGCGTCTGCCGGAACACCCGGGTGTCCGGCTCCAGGGTCATGAGCTCGAAAGCCAGAGACGTCGCCAGGGCCGCCGAGAGTCCGACCGACCCGGCGCCGATCCAGGGGACGTAAGCCCTGGGCAGCCGGCCTTCGCTGCAGGTGAGGATCAGGAAGCCCGTCAGAGGAAGGAAGGGGACCAGACACAACAGTTTCAGCATGACGACTCCTAGCCTTGCATTTCGCTCAGGCGATCCACGTCCAGCGTCTTGTGGCGCCGATAGACCTGCAGCCCCAGCCCCAGCCCTACGCCGACCTCTGCGGCGGCCAGGGTCAGGATCAACAGGAACATGACCTGGCCATCGGGCTGGCCCCAGCGTGACCCTGCCGCGATGAAGGCCAAGCCCGCGGCGTTCAGCATGATCTCCACCGACATCAGCATCACGATCAGGTTGCGCCGGATCAGCAGGGCGACCAGGCCCAGTACGAACAGGACCGAGGCCAGGACCAGCGCATGTTCGAAAGGAATCGGCGCCATCGCTTCAGCTCCTAAGACTTGAGGGGACGGCCGAGGTGATAGGCGCCGACCAGCCCCGCCAACAGCAGCATGGAGGCGGTTTCGACGGCCAGCAGATAGGGGCCGAACAGGGCGATACCGAGCGCCTTGGAGTCGACGATCCGGCCCGCCTCATGGGCGCCGGAACGCATCAGGATGAACAACAGCTCGGCGAAGAGGATGGCGCAGAGTGCGGCAGGACCGTGCCAGATGCCGGGACACAGCCATTGTCTTTCCTGCTCGATCGTTTTGCTGCCGAGATTGAGCATCATCACCACGAACACGAACAGCACTATGATGGCCCCGGCGTAGATGATGACTTCCAGCACTGCCGCGAAAAACGCCCCCAGCAGGTAAAAGATGAAGCCCGAGGCCAGCAGGGAGACGATGAGATAGAGCAGGGCGTGCACGGTGTTGCACTGGATCACCACCATGAAGGTGGCGGCGACGGCGACCAGGGCGGAGAGGTAGAAGAGGATCAGTTCCATGTCGATGCCTGTGGGGTTGGCGTCAGGGCAAAAGGCTGTGGACGTCGATCGGAGGCGCTTCGTTTTCCGCCTGGCCTTTGTCTTTGCCGGCGATGGCCTTGCCTGCCACCCGGTAGAAACTGTAGCCGGGATATTTGCCGGTGCCCTGGATCAAGAGATGTTCCTTTTCGTACACCAGGTTGCGGCGGTCGTACTCGCACAGCTCGAAATCGGGGGTGAGCTGGATCGCGTAGGTCGGGCAGGCTTCTTCGCACAGGCCGCAGAGGATGCAGCGGGAAAAGTTGATACGGAAGAATTCCGGATACCAGCGCCCGTCAACGTCTTCGGTCTTCTGCAGCGCGATGCAGTCCACCGGACACACCGCCGCGCAGAGGTTGCAGGCGACGCAGCGCTCCTCGCCGTCGGGGTCGCGGGTGAGGACGATGCGGCCGCGGTAGCGCGGATAGAGCTTGGGCCGCTGTTCGGGGTACTGGACCGTGTCGGCGCGGGAGAAGGTGTGCTTGAGTACGATCCACAGGGTGCGCAACTGGCTGATCATCCTGCTTCCTCCCTCATGGCACCGACAAGCCGACGGCCCCGGTGACGACGATATTGGCCAGGGTCAGCGGCAGCATCACCTTCCAGCCGAAACTCATGAACTGGTCATAGCGCGGCCGGGCCAGCGCCGCCCGCAGCAGGATGAAGAAAAGGATGAAGACCAGGGTCTTGAGGATGAACCAGGCCAAAGGCGGCAGGAAGGCCGGTCCCAGCCAGCCGCCGAAGAACAGCGTCACCAGGATGGCCGAGTTCAAGGTGATCCCCAGGTATTCGCCGACGAAGAACATGCCGAATTTCATGCCGGAATATTCGGTGTGGAAACCGCCGGTGATTTCCTGTTCGGCTTCCGGCAGGTCGAAGGGCGCGCGATGGCATTCCGCTACGGCCGCCACGAGGAAGGCGAGAAAGCCGGCAAACTGCGGCAGTACGTACCAGCCGTCTTTCTGCGCTTCGACGATCTCCCGTAGGTTGAAGCTGCCAGCCAGCATCACCACGCCCATGGCGGCCAGCCCCATGAAGACCTCGTAGCTGATGCTCTGGGCGGCGGCGCGCAGGCTCCCCAACAGCGAATATTTGTTGTTCGAGGCATAGCCCGCCAGCACTTGGCTGTAGACCGCCAGCGAAGACAGCGCGAAGAAATACAGCAGGCCGAAATTGAAGTCGATGACGCCCACGCCCGGCGCGAACGGTACCACGACGAAGCCGAGCAGCATGGTCACCATGACGATGGCCGGCGCGATGACGAACACCGGCTTGTCGGCGAAAGGCGGAATCCAGTCCTCCTTGAAGAAGATCTTGACCATGTCCGCCACGACCTGTCCCAGTCCCAGCGGGCCGACCCGGTTGGGGCCGAGCCGGTCCTGCCAGATTCCGATCATGCGGCGCTCCACCCAGATCAGCCAGGCCGCGACGATCACGGTCGAGAGCAGGATGCCGATGACGACAGCGGGTGATCCGACGGTCATGATGTCTCATCTCCAGGTTTGTTCGGTTTCCACGACTGCCAAGCGGTTACCGGGACGGGCAGGTCGGGCAGGCCGGCCGGCACGCCGGCGATCCCTGCCGCGAGACCGGGCAGGCATTTCACCGGCAGCCAGACGTCCGGGGCGAGTTCGACTTCTTCGCCTTCGGCGAGACCGAGTCGGGCCGCGTCCTCGGGGTTGAGGGCCACATAGGGATGCGGGGCCCGTTCCGCCACTGCGGACGAGTGCATGCTGGTCTCGTCGCTGCCGAAGATGTGGTGCAGCGGTACCAGCCGCAGCGCGTCCGCAATGGACGCTTCGGTTTCCGGCGGCACGGACCACGGTAGGCCGGTTCCGGCGCCATCACCGATCAGGCGGATGCCGGGATCGCCGCCGGAGAGATGCCCGCCGGCTTCGTCCTGGAACTTGCCGACCGCTTGGTTCGAGTTCCAGCCCGGCGCCCAGACGAAGGGATTCAGGGCCGGCGGATGGTCGTTTGCCGCTCCCTCCATGGAGAAGGCCAGGGCCGAATCGGTATCCTCCGGCTGTTTCGGTTCGTGGATGCGGATGTCGGCCAGCATCGCGGTGCGTCCGCTGTAGCGGTGCGGCTGGCGCGGGATCTTCTGGCCCGCGATGCGGAAGGCCGCTCCCGGCGCACAAGCGGTGATTTGCTGGAACACCGGCAGCGAGTCGGCCAGCGCTCGGGTCAGATCGTCGAGGCAGGGCCATGGCCCGAGCCAGCGCCAGCCATCGCGGCTGTCGCCGGCCGGCTGCATCGCCGCGAAGAAGCGCTGGGCGCGGCCTTCACTGCTGACCAGCGTCCCTTCGGTCTCGGCGAAGCTGGCGGCCGGCAGGACGAGGTGGGCGCGCTCCGCCGTGGCGTGCAGGGTATGGTCGATCACGATCACCTGTCTGGCACGCGTCAGCAGCGCATCGACCGTGGTTCGGTCCGCCCGCCGGTAGAGATCGTTCTCCAGGATCAGCAAGGTGTCGGCCTCGCCCGATTCGATGGTGTGGGCGGCGTGTGCCAGAGATTGCGCATCCATCAGCGCCAGCCCCAGGCTGTTGCATTCCGGCACGGCGAAATGCACCGCAGTGGCCCGTCCCGGCCGTGCCGCCGCCAGCGCAGCGGCGATCTGGCCCACCGCCCGCAGCACGTCTTCGCTCAGGCAGCCGGTACCGGCCACGATCAGGGGGCGTTCGGCCGAGGTCAGAGCCTGGGCGATTTCCGCGGCCAGGGCTTCGTGCTCGGGTGTCAGACCCATGACGGCCGGCGCTTCGGGGCAGATGCCATGCGCGACGGCGAAGCCCAGCCGGGCGATGGTCCGGGGGGATGCGCGGCAGGTTCGCGCGGCGATGTCGTCCAGCCGGGTCGGCGCCGGACTGGCGATGAACAGCGGGCTCTTTTCGGCCTGGGCCGCTTCACGCACGGCGGCATCCTGCCAGTGCGGGATACCCAGTTCGTCGGCGATGGCCAGGGCGCGGTTGCGCACCGCCTGGCGCAGCGCCAGCGCCAGCCGCGGCGCGGTCTGGGTCGGGTCTTCGCCGAGGATGAGCACGGCATCCGCCCGTTCGGCCTCGCGCAGCGACACGAGGTGGAGGGGGAGGTTCCGGACGAGGTCGAGCAGGGTGCGCAGGCAACCGTGTTCGGCGTCGCCGATGCCGGCATGGAAACGCTCCGCGCCGACCCGTTCCCGCAAGGCGAAATTGGCCTCGAGGCTGGCACGGGGTGATCCGATGCCGACGATTCCCTTGGCATCCTCCAGCATGGCGCGCAAGCGGTTTTCGGCGGTCGACACGTCCAGCGGACCGGTTTCGGCGGAGCGGGCCTGATACAGGCGGGCCGGGCCGTTGACGAAGCCGTAGCCGAATCGTCCCCGGTCGCAGAGGAAATAGCCGTTGATCTCGCCGTGGTAGCGGTTGACGATCCGCCGCAGGCTGCCGTAACGCTCACCGGGGCTGGTGTTGCAGCCAATGCCGCAGTGGACGCAGACCGAAGGCGCGGTCTGCAGATCCCATTTGCGGCTGTAATGCCGGCTGAAGGTTTTGTCGGTGAATACCCCGGTCGGGCAGACCTCGACGAGGTTGCCACTGAACTCGTTCTCCAGTACGCCGTCTTCCTGGCGGCCGAAATAGACGTGGTTGTGCGAGGCGAACACCTGCAGATCGTCGCCGCCGCAATAGTCCTGGTAATAGCGGACGCAGCGGTAGCAGGCGATGCAGCGGTTCATCTCGTGGTTGATGAAGGGGCCCAAGTCCTGGTTGCGGTGGGTGCGCTTGAGGCCGCGGTACTGGCGGACGGTATGGCCGGTCATCACGGTCATGTCCTGCAGATGGCATTCGCCGCCTTCCTCGCACACCGGGCAGTCGTGCGGATGGTTGGTCATCAGCAGTTCCAGGATGCCGGCGCGGAAGGCTTTGGCGTCGGGGCCTTGGAGAGAAATCCGCATACCCTCCGCGACCGGCGTCATGCAGGCCATTACCACCCGGCCTTGGGCGTCGTTCGCATCTTTGAACTGGATCACGCCGCACTGGCGGCAGGCGCCGACCGAACCCATGGCCGGGTGCCAGCAAAAATAGGGTAGATCCAGGCCCAGCGAGAGGATCGCCTGCAGCAGGTTTTCTCCGGCCTTGACGGGATGGCTCTTGCCGTCGATCTCGATGTGCAGACCCGCCTTCGGCGGTCCAAAACCGTTCCCGACGATTTTGTGCGGACTCCCTCCCTGGAGTCCGTCCTTCGGACCCGCCTTCGGCGGTCCAAAATCGTTCCCGACGATTTTGTCAGGCATACATGCCTCCGCGGGTGGTTTGCGGCTGGAGATAGCGCTCGAAATCGGCGCGGAAGTACTTGAGGGCGCTCTGCAGCGGTTCCATTGCACCGGGCGCGAGGGCGCAGAAGGTGTTGCCCGGGCCGAGCAGGCCGCACAAGCGTTCCAGAGTCGCGAGGTCCTCCGGCCGGCCGCGCCCTTCGATCAGCCCTTCGAGCAGGCTGACGGTCCAGGGCAGGCCATCCCGGCAAGGGGTGCACCAGCCGCAGGATTCCTGAGCGAAGAACCGTTCCAGGTTGAGCACCATCTGCACCGGGCAGGTCTTATCATCCAGCAAGATCATCGTGCCGGTACCGAGCCGGCTGCCGGCCTTGCCGATGGAGCCGTAGTCCATGGGAATATCCAGGTGTTCGGGCAGCAGGAAGTCGGTAGAGGCCCCTCCCGGCAGGTAGCCCTTCAAACGGTAGCCGTCGCGCATGCCGCCGGCGTGCTCCTCGATGATCTCGCGCGCCGTCGTGCCCATGGGCAGCTCCCAGGCGCCGGGGGACCTGACCCGGCCGCTGACGCCGTAGATCTTGGTGCCCGGTTCGCCGGTCCGGCTGAGTCCTTTGTACCACTCCACCCCGTTGCGGAGGATGTGCGGCAGGTTGCAGAGGGTCTCGACGTTGTTGACGATGGTGGGCTTGCCGAACAGGCCGGAGACTTGCGGAAACGGCGGCTTGGCGCGGGGGTTGGCGCGCTTGCCTTCCAGCGAGTTGAGCAGTGCGGTTTCCTCGCCGCAGATGTAGCGCCCGGCGCTGGTGTGCAGGCGCAGGTCCAGGCTGAATCCCGAGCCGAGGATGCCTTCGCCGAGCAGCCCCTGGGCTTCGGCTTCGGCGATCGCCTGCCGCAGCCGCGCCGCCGCCAGCCGGTATTCGCCGCGGAGGAAGACGTAGGCGATATTGGCCTGGATGGCGTAAGCTGCGATGACCACGCCTTCGATCAGCTGGTGCGGATCGCCCTCCAGTAACAGCCGGTCCTTGAACGCACCGGGTTCCATCTCGTCGCCGTTGACCACCAGGTATTTGGTCCGGGGTGCGTCCTCGCCCATCGGCACGAAGCTCCATTTCAGGCCGGTCGGGAAGCCGGCGCCGCCGCGGCCGCGCAGTCCGGAGTCTTTGACCCGTTGTTGTACGTCGAGAGGGGCGAATTCGGCGAGGGTTTTTTTCAATCCTTCGTAGCCGCCGCTGGCGAGATACTCGGCCAGAGTCACGGTCGAGCCGTCGGATTTGATGTTGCGGGTGAGCGGCTTGTCCATCAGGGCGCTCCGGTTTCACCGAGAATGTCGTCCAGTCTGGCGGGATCGACGTTGAAATGGGTCTCGTCGCCGATCATGAGTACCGGAGCCTTGTCGCAGGCTCCCAGGCAGACGATGGGCAGCAGGGTGTATTCGCCGTTCCCCGTGGTTTCCCCCACAGCGATGCCGAGTTTTTCGCTCAGATGGCGGCGGTTGTCCTCGGCGCCCAGCATCCAGCAGCTCACGCTGTTGCAGTAGTGGATGACGCGTCTGCCGACCGGCCGGCGGTAGATCAGGTTGTAGAAGGTGGCGATGCTGTCCAGCTCCGCCGGCGACATTCCCAGCAGTTCGGCGATCTCCTGCAGCAGCTCATCGGAAATCCAGCCGTGACTGCGCTGCACGACGTTCAACGCTTCGATCGCGGCCGCCGAAGGGTGAGGGAAATGCCTGGCTTCCCGGAGGATGGCTTGGATTTCGTCGGATGTGAGGGTCATGTTCCGGTTCCTTCAGCGGTCCACATCGGCCATCACGAAATCGATGCTGGCGAGGATGGCGATCAGGTCGGCGACCATCATGCCCCGGCTCATCAGCGGGATCATTTGCAGATGCGGGAACGAGGGGGTGCGGATGCGGGTACGGTAGGACATGGTGCCGCCGTCCGAGGTCAGGTAATAGCCGTTCAGGCCCTTGGTCGCCTCGATCGTCACGCAGACCTCGCCCGGCGGGATCACCGGGCCCCAGGAGACGCTGAGGAAATGCTGGATCAGAGTCTCGATGTCGTGCATCGTGCGTTCCTTGGGCGGTGGGGTGGTGAGCGGGTGCTCGGCTTTGTAAGGGCCGGAAGGCATGTGCTCCACACACTGCTCGATGATCCGGAGGCTCTGCCGCATCTCTTCCACCCGCACCGCGCAACGGTCGTAGCAGTCGCCGTTCGTGCCGGTAGGAACGTCGAATTCGAAGTTCTCGTAACCCGAATAGGGCCGTGCCTTGCGGTAGTCCCAGGGCAGCCCCGTGGCCCGCAGTCCCGCGCCGGTCACGCTCCAGTCGATGGCCTCGGTCGTGGTGTAGGCGCCGATCCCGCGGGTGCGGCGCTGGATCAGCTTGTTGGCCATCACCGCCTTGTCGTATTCGGCCAGACGCCTGGGAAAATAGGCGATGAATTCACGGATCAGTCTGTCCCAGCCCTCGGGGAGGTCCATGGCCACCCCGCCGATGCGGAAGAAGCTGGAGTGCATCCGGGCGCCGGTAAACGATTCGATGATCTCGAACACCCTCTCGCGGTCGATGAACATGTAGAAAATCGGCGACATCTGGCCCACGTCCTGGGCGAACGTCCCGTAGAACAGCAGGTGGCTGGCGATCCGGTAGAACTCGGAAATCATGACGCGGATGACCCGGGCGCGCTCCGGCACCTCGATTCCGGCCAGCTTCTCCACCGCCATGACGTAAGGCAGGTTGTTCATCGAACCGCCCAGGTAATCGATCCGGTCGGTGTAGGGGATGTAGCTGTGCCAGGACTGGCGTTCCCCCATCTTTTCCGCGCCCCGGTGGTGATAACCGATGTCGGGCACGGCATCGACGATCTCCTCGCCGTCGAGCTGGAGGGCGACGCGGAACACACCGTGCACGCTGGGGTGATTGGGGCCCAGGTTCAGGAACAGGAAGTCGGTGTCCTCGCTCTGGCGCTGCATGCCCCATTCCTCGGGCACGAAGCGCAGGGCTTCCTGCTCCTGCTGTTGCACATCGTCCGGCAGGCTGAACGGTTCCATCTCGGTGGCCCGGGCCGGATGATCCTTGCGCAAGGGATGGCCCTGCCAGGTCGGCGGCATGATGAGGCGGCGCAGGTTGGGATGCCCGTCGAAACGGATGCCGAACATGTCCCAGACTTCGCGCTCGTACCAGTTGGCGGCGGGGCAGACGGCAACGATGCTGGGGAGCGCCGGATCGGTCTCCGGCAAGGCGATTTTCAGCCGGACATCGGCGTTGCGCTCCAGCGAGACGAGGTGATAGACGACCGTGTAGGCGCTTGCCGGCATGCCGTCACGGTGCTTCCGGACCCGTTCATCGACGGCGGTCAGGTCGAACAGCAGGGCATAGGGGCGGTCGATTTCCGAACGGAGGTAGCGGATCGTCTCCACGAGGATTCGGGCGGGCAGCCACAGGGTGGGAATGCCGTCAGCGGTGGTCTGCTGGACGAAGGTCTCGCCGCCGAAGCGCCGGCACAGGGCCGGGACGATGGTTTCGGCATGTTCCGTCGTCGGGGCTGCCATGTCTGGATTTCCTCCCGCTTAGTCCAGGCTGAACGGGTCGTGCAGTTCGGTCGCCCGGTTGCGTTCGGCCTGCTTGAGATCACGCCGGCTCGGCGCGGGGGCCTTTTGAATGCCTTGCGGTCCGATCACCCAGCTCAGGGGCCGCGCCTCTTTTCCCACCGATTCCTGCAACATCATCAGTCCCTCCAGCAAGGCTTCCGGCCGTGGCGGGCAGCCCGGCACGTAGACGTCGACGGGTAAGAATTTGTCCACGCCCTGGACCACGCTGTAGATGTCGTACATGCCGCCGGAGTTGGCGCAGGAGCCCATGGAAATGATCCACTTGGGTTCGAGCAGCTGGTCGTAGAGGTGCTTGACCACAGGCGCCATCTTGCGGAACACCGTACCGGAGATCACCATCAGGTCGGCCTGGCGGGGACTGGCGCGGATCACTTCGGAACCGAAACGGGCGATGTCGAAGCGGCTGGTGAAGGCCGTCGCCATTTCCACGTAGCAGCAGGAAAGGCCGAAATTGAACGGCCAGATCGAATTCTTGCGGCCCCAGCGCACCAGGTCGTCCAGGCGGGCGAACAGGATGTTGCGCCGCAGCACTTCTTCGTAGGTTTGCCGGCCCGGCTGAGGCATCGGGCTTTGGTCTGCTCGTTTCAGGCTCCAGCGCATGAGGGGCTCCTACTGGTGGATCGTGGCTTCGATGCCGCGTTGGCGGGGTGTGCGCCAGTCGAGCGCGCCGATGCGCCACAGATAGACCAGTGTGGCGACCAGGACGCCGATGAAGATCAGGATTTCGATGTAGCCGGGCCAGCCGCTTTCGCGGAACGCGATGGCCCAGGCGAAGATGAAGACGGCTTCCAGGTCGAAGATGACGAAGAAGATCGCGATGAGATAGAAGCGGACGGAAAAACGGAGCTGGGAGCTGCCCACCGCGACGATGCCGGATTCGTACGGCTGCTCCGTCGCCGGGGTGCGGCGGGTGCGGCGTTCCCCCAGGAAGGGGGGCAGCGCGAGCATCGTGCCCACGACGACCAGCACCAGCTCGAAATAGAGCAGGAGCGGCCAAAGATCGGTATGTGGAACGCCAGCGGAACTCATGTGCGCATGTCTCCCGATGTCAGCGTAAGCATCACCCGTCGAGGCGGAGGATGTACCACAAAGCTGGCTACACTTTCGTCAAGCGGAGCCGGGTTGTCAATCGTAATCATGGGAGTCGACCAAAGCCTGCTTCCGTCGAGCTCCCACGGGACCGGTGAGGCCGTGACACTCCTACGGGCCGCCTCAGCCGGTCGCCGGAGATTCCGGTTTGCCTCCCTTGTTCCGCTCGCTCCAGCGCTGGGTGATGACGTAGAACACCGGTACGAAGGGGATGGCCAGGATGGTCGAGGCCAGCATGCCGCCGAACACCACGGTGCCGATCGCCTGCTGGCTGGCCGCGCCGGCGCCGCCGGCCTTCATCAGCGGGACGACACCCAGGATGAAAGCGAACGAGGTCATGATGATGGGCCGGAACCGGCGCCGGGTGGCTTCCACCGCGGCGTCGGCGATGGCCATGCCTTCGGCGCGCAGTTCCCGGGCGAATTCCACCACCAGGATGGCGTTCTTGCTGGCCAGCGCGATCATCAGTACCAGTCCGACCTGGGTGTACAGGTTGTTGTCGAAGTGGCGGATGATGAGGGCGACGATGACGCCCACCAGAGCCATGGGTACGACCAGGATCACCGCGGCGGGGCTGGCCCAGCTTTCGTATTGAGCGGCCAGCACCAGGAAAACCAGAACGATGGACAGAAGATAGATGTAATACGCCTGGTTGCCGAGCTGCTTTTCCTGGAATGCGGTGGCGGTCCATTCGAAGCTCATGCCTTGCGGCAAGGTGTTCTTGGCGATCCGTTCCATCAGCTGGATCGCTTCACCGGAACTGGACCCCGGGGCCGCGGAGCCGAAAACCGGCGCTGCCGGATAGAGGTTGTAACGGGTGACCAGTTCGGAACCCAGCATGTGCTTCACGGTCAGGAGGGAGCCCAGCGGGACCATTTCCTCCCGGACGTTCTTCACGTAGAGATTCTGGATGTCCTCCGGCCGCAGTCGGTAGGGTGCGTCGGCCTGCACGTAAACCTGGAACGACTGATTGAATTTATTGAACAGATTGACGTAAGCGGATCCGAGATACGCTTGCAGGGTGGCGAATACGTTGCTCAGCGGAACTTCCTGCGACTGCGCCTTGGTGCGGTCGATGTCGAGGTAAAGCTGAGGGCTGCGGTTGCTGAAGGTCGAACCCACGAAGCCGAGACCGGATTGCGTGGACCCGGCGCGGGTCAGTTCCTGCACGCCCTTCTGCAATTCGGGCAGGCCGAGGCTGCGCCTGTCTTCGACCATCATCTGGAAGCCGCCGGCCTGGCCGAGGCCGCGGATGGGCGGCGGAATCATGATGGCGAACTGGGCTTCCGGAATGGCGTCGAGCTGCTTTTTCAGGCTGCCGAGAATATGGCGCTGATCGAGCGCTTCGCCGCGCTTGTCCCAGTCGTCATAAATGACGAAGGTGGTGGAAGCGTTCGAGAGATTGGCGGTATCGAGGATCGACAACCCCCCGATCACGACCCAGGCATGCACGCCGGGCGTTTTTTTCAGGACTTCGTCGAGCTTGCGGCTGGCTTCCCGGAGTCTGGGCTGGGCGGCGCCGTCCGGCAGGCGCGTCATGATTATGGCGTAGCCCTGATCCTCGCTGGGCAGGAAGCCTGTCGGGTGGATGCTGAACAGCCAGCCGCCCATGGCGATGAAGGCGAAGAAAACCACGGCCATCGTTCCGGCCCTTTTCACCATCCAGCGGACCACTCGGGTATAGGCTGCCTCGATTGCGGCATAGACTTCGTTGAAGCCGCGGTAGAATGCGTTCGGACGGTGATCGGCCGGCCGTGCCTTGAGGTAGAGGGCGCACTGAGCCGGTTTGAGGGTCAAGGCGTTGATGGCGCTGATGATCGCGGTAGAGGCGATCACAAGGGCGAATTGCCGGAACATCTGGCCGGTAATGCCGGGCAGGAAGGCCGAAGGCAGGAATACCGCAGTCAGCACCAGGGTGATGCCGATGACCGGGCCGGTCATCTCGCTCATGGCCTTGATCGACGCCTCCTTCGGCGTCAGTCCCTTCTCGATGTAGTGCCAGGCGTTCTCGACGATCATGATGGCATCGTCCACGACGATGCCGATCGCCAGGATCAAGGCGAACAATGTCATCAGGTTGACCGAGAAGCCGAGCATCGCCATCGCGGCGAAGGCGCCGATGATGGTCACCGGGACGGTCGTGGCCGGCACCAGGGTCGCCCGCCAGTTCTGCAGGAACACCATGATGACGATCAGCACCAGCACGCCGGCTTCGAACAGGGTCTCGTAGACCGCGTGGATCGACTGGTCGATGAATTTGGTGGTGTCGTAGAAGATCGCGTATTTGAGCCCTTGGGGGAAGTCCTGGCTCATTTCCTCCATCGACTGTTTGATTCTTTCGCCGACGTCGATGGCGTTGGCTCCGGGCAGGGTGTAGACCACGATCTGGGTCGATTTGTGGCCGTTGACCTCGGCGTAGTTGGTGTACGTCTGTTGGCTCAGTTCGACTCGGGCGAGGTCCTTCACGCGCACGATCCGGGCTGCATCTTCGTTCGTGACCGACTGCTGCGGTTTTCCCCGGCTCGTCTTGATGATGATGTTCTCGAATTCCGAGACATCGGACAAACGGCCCAGGGCGTTGATGGTGAACTGGTAGGGTTGGTCCTCGGGCACCGGGGGGCCGCCGAGTTGGCCCGCCACGACCTCGACGTTCTGCTGCTGTATCGCGTCGGCCACATCCTTGGCGGTGAGGCCGTAGTAGCGCAGCCTCTCCGGATTCAGCCATACCCGCATGCTGTAGGAGCCGGCGCCGACGACCTTGATCTGCCCGACGCCATGGATGCGGGCCAACGGATACTGCAGGTTGATGACGGCGTAATTGGAAAGATAGGTTTCGTCGAAGCGGTCGTCGTCCGAATACAGGCTGATGACCTGCAGCATGTCGGTCGACACTTTCTTGACGGTGACGCCCTGTTTCTGCACCGCATCCGGCAGCTGGGCCAAGGCCCCGTTGACCATGTTCTGCACCAGGGCCAGGCCGGTGTTGAGATCGCTGCCGACCCGGAAAGTCACGGTCAAGGTATAGGAGCCGTCGCTGCCGCTGGTCGAGGACAGGTACAGCGAGTTCTCCACGCCGTTGACCGCCTGTTCGATCGGGATGCCGACCGTATTGGCGATGATCTCGGCGCTGGCCCCGGGATAGCGGGTGGTTACCTGGATGGTGGGGGGCACGATGTCGGGATACTGGGCGACCGGCAAATTGATGAGGCTGACGGCGCCCAGAATGATCGTGACGATCGCGATGACGTTGGCGAAGATCGGCCGTTCGATGAAGAACTTGGAGATCATCGGGCGGGCGCTCCCGCGGAATCGCCGGCCGGTTCAGCCGCCAGCGGCTGCCGGACGGGGGTCACTTCCTTGCCGGGAATGGCGCGCAGCAGGCCATCGACCACGATCCAGTCGCTGCTCTTCAAACCGTCGCTGACCGACATCATGCGCCCGGCAGGGGGGCCGGTGGTGATGCTGCGCCGCTCGACCAGGTTCTTGTCGTCGACGACGAGCACGTAGGGGCCGAGCTGGTCGTAGCCGATGGCTTCCACCGGGATGAGCAGCGCGGACTGCGCCGCGTCGACCGGCACCTTGAGCCGGGCGAACAGGCCGGGAAGAATGGAATAGTCCGTGTTCGGGAAAATGGCGCGCAGCAGCAAGGTGCCTGTGGTGGGGTCCAGCCGGATGCCGGCGAAATCGAGTTTGCCCTGGTGCGGATAGCCGTCCTCGTTGACCAGACCCAGGAACACGGGCACGTCCGGTGTGTGGGGATTGGTCGCCTCGTCCTGATGCTGGCCCCGGACCCGCAGCAGATCGTGCTCGCTGATCGTGAAATAGGCGTAGATCGGGTCGATCTGGTTTATTTCGGCGAGTACGGTTTTCTCGCCGGCACCGACCAGGTTGCCCGGATCCTTCAGGCGTCGCCCGGCGCGGCCGGTGAACGGCGCTCTGACCTCGGTGTAGCTCAGATTGAGTTGGGCCAGTTCCACGTTGGCTTCCGAGGCCATGACTGCGGCCTGCGCCGAATCCCGTTCGTAGTGCCAGCGGTCGACGTCGGTCTGGGCGGCGGCATTCTGCTTGAGCAATCCCGAGAAACGGGCGAACTCGGTTTCTGCATGCATCAGGCGGGCCTTGTCGGCGAGCACCTGGGCCTTGGCCTCCTTCAATTTGGCCTGGTAGGTGTTCTGCTGGATGAGGAACAGCAGTTGTCCCTCCTTGACGATTTCGCCCTCGCGGAACAGGATTTTTTCCAGATAACCTTCGACCCGGGCGCGGAGTTCCACGGTCTTGATCGCCTGGGTGTTTCCGGTGAGTTCGAGATAGGGCGTGACCGGGCCTACGACCGGCTGGCTGATGATGACGGGCGGCGGTGGCGGCGGGACGTAAGTGTTGGGTCGATCGCAGCCGCCGATGCCCAGGAACAGCATGGAAGTGAGGGTGCCGGCAAGGGCGCGCTGCATGCGTCCCAGGCGGTGGAGAGTCGTGCGAATCACTGGAAGGGTCTCCCTGAAGTCGTTTCCGGTGGTGTTGGCAGAATCGGCTGGAGCACGGCTCGTCGCCAATGAGTCGAGAGTTTCGCGAAACTTTGCGGCCTTACCAGTCCGGCGCCCGGATGAGGCTGGACGGGGGAGTCTTGGGCACCGCCCCGGGTTTCAGCAGATCGCCCCAGTGGGTTCGCTCGGCCATCGCTTGCAGGATCGGCTCGGGCACGAATTCCTTGCCTTCGCGAATCTGCCAGCCGCCGCCCAGAGTGCGGTAGACGCCGACCAGGTTGGTGGCGATGTTGCCGAGGGTCTGGGCGAAATTGTCCTGCTGTTTCAGCAAGTCCTGCTCCGCCGTGAGTACCGTGGTGAAATCGGTGATGCCTTCGCGATACTGCAAGGTTGCCAGATCCAGCGAGCGCTGGGCGGCGGCGGTGCTCTCGGCCAGGAACTGTGCGGAATTCTGGGCCTTGAGGAAACCGATCAAGGCGCTCTCGGCCTCCTGCTGCGCCTTCAGCACGGTGTTCTGATAACTCAGGGCCAGCTCCTGGAAGCGGGCATCCTGGGCGCGGACCTGGTTGGTGAGCTGGCCATAATTGAACAGGTTCCACTGCACCGAGGGCCCGAAGGCGTAGTAGTGCTGGCCCCAGTTGAAGATATCGCTCAGGCTGTGGCCCTGGGAGTTGGTGGCAATGAAGCCGAAGCTGCCGCTGATCGAGAAGGCCGGATAGAGCGACGCCTTGGCGATGCCGATGCGGGCCGATTGCGCCGCGGCACTCCGTTCCGCACGGCGCACGTCCGGGCGGCGGCGCAGCAGGTCGGCGGGAATGCCGACGGCGACCTGGACCGGCGGCGCCGGAATTTGACCGAACTGCGCTTCGCCGCCCAGGGGCTCGTCCAGCTTCTCCGGCGTCATGCCGAGCAAGTAGCAAAGCGTGTTTTTTGCCTGCCGAAGCTGCCCTTCCAGCACCGGAATGGTGGCCTGGGTGCTGGCGAGCACGGTCCTGGCCTGTTCCACGTCGCGCTGGGTGCTGGTGCCGCCGTGGAATTTGGCGTCGGCGATGCGCAGGCTCTCGCTCTGGGTCGCGACGTTATGGCGGGCGATATCCAGGCGCTTTTCCAGGGTCCGGATCTGCACATAGGTGTTGGCCACGTCGGCGGTGAGGGTCACGAGGATGTCGTCGTACTCGGCGACGGATGCCATCAACTGCGCGTCGGCCGATTCGATGGCCCGGCGGTACTTGCCCCAGATGTCGATTTCCCAGTTCGACATGACGCCGATGCGGGTATACCAGAGGCTGTCGCCCATTCCCAGATTCCGCAGAAGAGGCATGCCGAAATCTTCGGTTTGGCCTTGGAACGCCTGGCTCTGCGGGAACAGATTGCCGGTCGCGATGCCCAGCTCCGCGCGCGAACCCAGGATGCGGACGGCGGCGATCTGTAGCGGAAGGTTCTGTGAATAGGCGGTTTCCACCAGCTTGTTCAGGACCGGATCCTTGAACACCCGCCACCACTCACGGAAATCGCCCTCCTTCCTGGAGACACGCGTGTCCTCGCTTTCGAGCCAGTCGGGGGAAACCCGGGTTTCGGGAGTCTGGTAATCCGGGCCGATCTTCGTGCTGCAACCGGCGGCGAGTACTGCCGGAACGATCAGAAGCAGCTGGCATCCGGCGTTTTTCAACAGATCGATTCTGGGCTCCATCCTGTACGGAATCCTGCATTGAAGGTCCTGGTGGGGGCGTGTTTCGGCGGCCGCGCGTCGGAACATGCCATGACGGCCGTCTAGCATGTCTCATGTCTCCCCGGGTGTCGAGCCGTGCCTCAGAAATGTCATCAATACGGCGGTATGTCCGATTGACCGGTTGCGCGCGCCGGCGCGCTCCGTCGGCTGCTGCTTCAGGAACACGAAGGGGCTCCCTCCCTTCGTGCCCGCATTCGCTTACATTTTTCCAAGCATGAACAACACCACGCCCGGCATCGCGAGCGCCGGTCCCCACCAGGCGCCGCCCAGGGTGGCCACGATGCCGGCTGCAAGAGCCAGGATGCCGATGGCCTGGAATTTTCCGCCGAGCTTCCGGATGGGAGGTTCGTTTTCGCCGGCGGATGATTCGGCCGATTTTCCGCAGCCTGGGCAGATGCTTGCTGGCGCGGAGATTTTGGTTCCGCAATGGACACAGTTGCCGAGTTCCATAGTTTTCTCCTCAAGATTTTGTATGCGGGCCCACGGCCCTTTGTCGTCTGGGCAAGGGAGACCACGCAGCCTCACGCCGGAACGATCGTCCGGTGCGGCTATTCTGACACCTCGGGAAGGGACGTGGCACGCAAGGCGCCTTGCACTCAGGAAAGCAGGGACGGAATCGAACTTGCAAAGGCGTGACCGTATGCGTTTGAATGCGCAGACGGGCGGGCGCTTACAATTATTCGTTTTTCGGAAGGCGGAACGACGACATGGGCGACACGAATGACGGTCTCGCAGAACGGCCGGGAGGAGAGAGCGCTGGGCAGCGGCTTCGAGCCGCCCGCGAGGCACGGAGGCAGGGGATCGACAAGGTGGCGCGCGAACTGCACCTGTCCGTGGGGACCGTCGGTGCTCTGGAGCGCGACGATTATGCCAGCCTGCCGCCTCCGGCTTTCGTGCGCGGCTATCTGCGCGGTTACGCGCGCTTGCTGGGACTGCCGGAGCAGGAAATCGTCGATGCCTACAACCGAGTCGCCGGGGGGGGATCGGATCCCGAGCCGGGAGCCGTGGTGCGCGGCCAGAGCGAGGCGAGCCCCACCTCCTGGTTCGGTCCGCTGGGACTGGTCCTGCTGGGCATGGCGGGTATCTGGGGCTACCAGCATTGGCGTTCGTCGCAGATTTCCGGGGAGGCTCCATCCCCGGTCGAGCTTTCCGAACCGGTACCGGTGGAACCGGCTGTGAACGGGACCGCCATGCCCGGGAGGGAGGAGGTAGCGCCCTCCACCGGCGGGCCTGCCCCCGCCTCGAACCCAATGGCAGCGGCCGACGCGCTGGGCTCGCCGGCCGCTTCGCCGTATCCGTCGACGCAACCGCAGCCCTCTCCACAGCCGCTGCGGCCGGAGGTGGATACTCTAACCCTGAGCTTTTCGGGGGAGTCCTGGGCCAGCGTCACGGATGCCGAGGGGAAAAAACTTCTTTTTGAAAACGTGACCGAGGGGCAGGTCAAGACCGTCCAGGGAAAGGCCCCGTTCAAGATAACCCTTGGCCGTCCCGCCGACACCCATTTGGAGTTTAACGGGCAGGCTTACGACCATGGGTACAAGACAAATCGTACCTCTGCCAGGTTCATCGTTCCCAGGAATGCGGGGCACTGACGCCAATGGCGTGACGCGGGATATTTCATGTGAAGGCGGGTGTCTGGCATTGCCAGAAGACCCTATCCTGCCAGGCGGAAACGAACGGTCCGTTTCGCCGATCCCCACCGTCCCGGCCGGCGCGGCAGGCACGAGAACACCCCTGGCCTGTTCCGCCCATGTCGTCCCGAGGGGACCGACCCGGTCGAGCTGCTCATCGATATTCAAGCCCACCCTTCCAATGGCCTTGCTTCAAGCGTCCCACTCGGTGTTTGGAACCGCCGTCACAGCGACAGGCCGACTCTCCGGCGGGCGTCCAGACAATTCGCACTGCCGGGTGTGAAATCTCGGCAGGTGCGGGGGCGGTCTTCATAAATCCGGCAGGCATAGGATTGGGCCGGATCGTTGCCGCCCGTCAGGGCGGCGCAGCGCTCGCCATCGCGGCGCAGTTTCCGGCGTTTCCCGGCGACGACGACCAGGTCGGGATGCAGGCGGACGAGTGGTTCGCGAGTCGACAATTCCACCGCTTGGTAGGCTTCCCGGCAGCAGGCGCCGCACGTGAGGCAATCGAGATCTTTCGCGGGCTCCCAGCGCATGCAGGCCGGCGCATCCGGAGCGAGGCGCACTTTCGGCGCATGCCGGCAGCGAATCCCCTGGCGAGCGACATATGACCAGGCGCAGCTGGCGCAGCCCTTGTCCGCCGGGTAGCGAGCGACGGCGGCATGGCCCGCCGGATGCAGAGGAGGGGGCGGTACCACCGTGCTCCACAGGGAAGTCATTCGCTCCTCGCCGGCGTCATCGCTTCGAATGTGGCGGGGAACGACGCCGGCAATGGCCGCGGTCGCCGCCAGAGCGGCTTGAAGGTGTGGAGCCCAGCGCGGCTGCGATGCGCGCCAGGCGGCCAGCCGGGCGGCGACACAGGACGGTTCGCGGCGGCCGCCTCTGTCCGACGGAGCCGTCATCGGGTCGTCACCGATGGTGGGCCAGAATTTGACGCGAAAGTCGGTGGTGGGGGCGAAAAAATCGCGCAGGCCCACGCCGTCGGCGAGATAGGCCTGCAGCCGGAGGCAGGCATGCTCGCGCCACAGGTGCCGGTTGCTGGTGTTGTCCAGACCCCAATCCACTTGGGCCTCACCGGCCTCGCCCTCCACCAGCGCATGGCACAGCTCGTGGAAGATCATCTGCGCGAGGGAATCGTCCGGGTCGAGCAAATCGTCGCTGCCGATCAGAATCGTGCCTTGTCCGTCCGTGGATGCATACACCTCGGAGCTGCGCGCAATGCGGAAGCCGACGTTTTCGGCGCAGGCGATCCAGATCCGCGCCAGGGGATCCTGGTAACGGTGATGAGGCTGGCGCAGGAATGCGGTCATGTGCCGGGAGCGACTGTGTGCAGTGAGAGGAGCAAGGCGGAAGGCGAGGATTGCCGATGCCGTCAAACGGACGTAGGGGGGAACAGCGTCATCATGACACTGTAGCTTCCCGCCACATACGCGACGGCGAGCAGCAAGCCGGTGGCCCAGGGTTGGGACAGCGCATGCCGGAAGATGTGCGCGACGACGGCGACGTGCCAGAGCATCATGCCGAACAACATGAGGTGGATACCGGCGGCGTCGGGCACCGCCAAGGTCCAGCCCACCAGAGGGATGGCGGGCGCGCTGATGACGACGTCGCTGCCGAGCATGGCAATGGCCGTCTTCTGCCAGCGTGGCGTTTTTTTGAAGAGGGCCAGCAGCAGCCAGACGAAACCGAGGAGCATCGCCAGTTCCGCCAGCGACTCGACGACTGCCGGCAGCCAGTCCACTTCCAGCCCGAGCAGGATGAAGCCGACGAGGAGGTAGGCTGCCGCCGTGAGCCACAGCAGCAGAAGGGACCGCGGGACATCCTGAGGCCCTTTGCGGAACAGGCAGATTTCGATGAACAGTCGGATCAGCGGCATGCGGGGTCTTCTCCGGATTCAGGCCATGTCGGTCTGCAGCTGTGCCTGTTCCAGCGCTTCGCTGGCGGCATACCAGGCCGCTTCGGCGCGGACCAGTGAAGCTTCCGCCTCGGCCTTCTCCAGCAGCAGGCGTTTGAGCCGGTCCCTGGCCTCCTCGGCATAAAGACCGGGATCGGCCAACTGGGATTCGAGTTCTTCCCGCCGCTTCGAGCAGTGCTCCAGTTCCGCTTCGGCACGTTCGAGCTGCAGGCGCAAAGGCCGGAGCCGCTGTCGTCTTTCGGCATCGGCCCGCCGGGTTTCGCGGCGGGACGTCCCCGCGTCGCGGTGGTCCTCGGCGCCGCTGGAGTTGGAGGAGGCGCGGTTGCGGAGCCAGGCGCGGTAGTCGTCCAGATCACCGTCGAATGGGGTGACCCTGCCATCGGCGACCAGGAAGAAATCATCTGCCACCGCGCGCAGCAGGTAGCTGTCGTGCGACACCAGCACGACCGCACCTTCGAAATCCTGCAGTGCCCGGATCAGCGCCAGCCGCATCTCCAGATCCAGATGGTTGGTCGGTTCGTCCAGCAACAGGAGGTTGGGTCGCTGGTAGACGAGAAGGGCCAGCACCAGTCGGGCTTTCTCGCCGCCTGAAAACCCGGCGACGGGTTCGAAAGTCCGTTCGCCGCTGAAGCCGAAGCCGCCGAGGAAATTGCGGATGTCCTTTTCGGAGGCCTTGCCGTCCAGACTCTGGACATGGAACACGGCGTTTTCCGCAGGGCGCAGCAGTTCCACCTGATGCTGGGCGAAATATCCCAGTCGCAGTTCGCCTGAAACCCGGCGCTCACCGCTCGAGGGCGGATGCAGCCCGGCCAGCAGCTTGATCAAGGTCGATTTGCCGGCGCCGTTGCGGCCCAGCAGGCCGACCCGGTCGCCCGGCATCAGCGACAGCCCGATGTTTTCCAAGAGCGTAACGCCTTCGTATCCCACCGTCACGTCTTCGGTCTGCAGCAACGGACGGGGCAGTTTTTCCGGCGGGCGGAAGGCGAATTCGAAGGGGGAATCCACATGGGCCAGTGAAATGACCTCCATCTTCGCCAGCAGTTTGAGCCGGCTCTGGGCCTGGCGCGCCTTGGTCGCCTTGGCACGGAACCGGTCGACGAACCCCTGCAGGCGGGCGATCTCGGCCTGCTGCCGGCGGAACGTCGCCTGGTTCTGTGCCAGCCGCTGGGCCCGTGCCCGTTCGAAGTCCGAAAAATTGCCCGTGTTGAGAATGACTTGGCCGTTTTCGATGTGGAGGATGTGGTCGGCCAGACCGTCGAGGAAGTCGCGGTCGTGCGAGACGAACAGCAGGGTGCCGGGATAGCCGGCCAGCCATTCCTGCAACCACAGCACGGCGTCGAGGTCGAGGTGGTTGGTGGGCTCGTCGAGCAGCAGGAGATCCGAGCGGCCCATCAGCGCGCGGCCCAGCGCGAGCCGCATGCGCCAGCCGCCAGAAAAGGCGTCGACCGGACGCTCCCCGTCGCCCGCTGCGAAGCCCAGACCGGCGAGCAACCGCCCGGCCTTGGCTCTGGCCTGATAGCCGCCGATCGCCTCGTAACGGGCATGGGCGCGGGCCAGTGCAAGGCCGTCTCCGGAGGCTTCGGCCGAGGCGATCTCGCGTTCGACTTCCCGCAGCTCGGTGTCGCCATCCATGATGAACTCGATCGCAGCCCGTGTGTCCGATGGCGTTTCCTGGGCGACATGGGCGATGACCCAGTTCGGCGGGAGCCGGATTTCGCCGGCGTCGGTCTGCCTGCTCCCGGTCACCAACCCGAACAGGCTGGACTTGCCGACGCCGTTGGCGCCGGTCACGCCGACTTTCTGGCCGGGAAAGATGTTGAACGAGGCGTGCTCGAACAGGCTCCGACCGCCGATCCTGAGGGTGACCTCGTGAAACTCGATCATCGTGAGACAGACACGGCCGCTTCAGTCCGCCGCGGCGATCCGTTCGTCCGCCGCCTTTACGAAATCGCGCAGCTTTGCGGCATTGGTCGTGGCCCGCGGTACGATCAGCGCCTCGTCGATCGCAACGAAAATGAACGCGTATTTGTCGGTGAGTTCGATCCGCAGGATTTCACTCCAGGGAATCCGAGTCTCCTCGCCGTCCAGCTTCTTTTCGATCAGCGCGTCCCTGGCCACGCTCAGCCGGTAGCGACCCAGGATGCGGCGCTTGTCTTCCTGCGAGTACATCGCGAGCAGCTGTTTGCGGGTGGTCCAGCGTATGTAGGCAGGGACCAGAAAGCCCCATGCCAGCGCTATGACGCCCACGTAGGCTGCGGATACCATGTCCTGGTAATAGAACCAGAGAAACAGCGAAATGGCGACGAAAAATGCCGGGATCGTGGCCTGATGCCGTTGCCGCCGCTTCTTCAGCGCCTTGGTCTCCCGTATCTGATGATCGCTGAAAGCCAGCAGATCCCGTTCGCGCAGTTCGTACTCGATTTCGTTCATTGGTTCAGGTGGTCCGGTCGCCGATGTGGTGGTCTTCTTGTTGCGTGCGCCGCGGATCGGGCGTAGGTTCGAATGTGGCAGGGCTTTTTCTGGCTGACTAGTATACGTAATTCTGTTTCAATTACGTACGACAACCACAAAGGCCCTGAAGGGCGGCGTTTCGGGAGAAGGGGAAATGCAAGGTCAGCCTGAGGTGATAACGGCACTGAATCGGCTGCTGGCGGGCGAGCTCGCCGCGATCGACCAGTATTTCATCCACGCGATGATGTACCGGGACTGGGGTTTTCATGTGCTGTATGAGCACACCGCCCACGAAATGCAGGAGGAGCAGGCTCATGCCAGCGCGCTGATCCGGCGTATCCTGTTCCTGGAAGGGGTTCCGGACGTGGGTGCCCGGGATCCGATCCATGTCGGACGGAACGTGCCGGAGATGCTGAGGAACGACCTCGGCGTCGAACACGCCGTCATCGGCCATCTCCGCGAGGTGATCGGCCTGTGCGAGGAAAAGGGCGACTACGAGACCCGGCGCATCCTGCAGGTTCTGCTCGACGACACCGAGGAGGATCACTGTCTGTGGCTGGAGATCCAGCTTCGGCTGATCGAGAGCATCGGTCTGGAGAATTATCTGCAAAGCCAAACGGAAGAGGGGGTTTAGGCACTGTTTCGGTCGCCGGATGGGGAATGCTGTCTTGCCGATTCGGGAACAAAATTTTTTCGTTTCTTGTTTGAGAAACGTTCTCAGTTCTGATATTCTAAGCTCGTCTCCAGTCTTGAGGCCCATGCTTATGTATGTCTGCATCTGTAGGAGCGTCACTGACCGCCAGGTTCGGGAAGTCGTCACTCGCCACGGCGCGTACAATCTGCGCACCTTGCGGACGCGCCTGGACGCCTGCAGCCAGTGCGGGAAATGCGCGCTGGAAGTCAAGACGCTGATCCAGGAAACCCTGGCGGAGAACGCCGTATTGGAACAGCAGAACATGGCCGCCTGAGTATCGCTTCGGTTCGGTGGTGACGTTCCCCTATGGGTCGGGCAGACGGGCGAGCGAGGAACCATTCCAGCAGCCGGACCATTCCCGACGGAACCGACCACCCCGAGGGTCTGACGATGGATGGCCTGGGTCAGACGCACTTCCCCCTCCTCGATTTCCTTCTGCTGCCGTAATCCGGTCTCGCGCACCTGACCGGCGGTCGCCACGTCCTTCGACTGGGAACAGCGGTCCTCCAGATGCTCGAAGACTTCGGCGATCGGTTTGACGCGCGTCTTGTCCTCGCCCGCCACGGTCAGTTGTTCTTAGAGTCCTGGCGCTACGCTCATGGCCGTTCCGGAAACCGCTCGCGTCGCGGTTTGGCATGGGTCCGCCCGCCCATGAGCCCGAAAGGTCACGGTTCATCCCATTGCCTCGACCCCGGCTCCACCCCCGGGGCGCAATTGGCCTCGGTTCCATTTGCCGTTGTGGTAATGCTGCCGGCTTGGCAGCCCGCCATTGCTATCAGCTGGTTTCGATGTCGCCGTAACGGACGTGGTTGGGCTGGGTAGTGAAACTGCGTGGGTCCATGCGGTCGATGTAGAGCCTCCCGTGCAGGTGGTCGATCTCGTGCTGCAGGATGCGGGCATACCAGCCGCTGGCCTCGATGGTCTGCGGTTCCCCCCGGTGGTCCAGGCAGGATACCCGCACCCAGCGGGCACGCTCCACCCGTGCGCTGAAGCCCGCGAGGCTGAGGCAGCCTTCGTGGAAGACGTCGGTCTCTTCCGAGCGGGCGACGATTTCCGGGTTGACGATGACGTGGAAGGGTACCGGTTCGCGTCCTCGCGCCGCCAGTTCCTCGGCAGACAGACCCCTATGGTAGTCGGCGCGGTCTTCGATGACGGCCAGTTGCAGACCCTGGCCGATCTGCGGCGCGGCGAGTCCCACGCCCGGCGCGTCGCGCATCGTCTCGCGCATGTGCCCGATCAGCGCCTGGACCGCGGCGCTGCGGATTTCTTCCGGGCTCAAGGGACGCGCCCGCTGCCGCAGCAGCGGTTCGCCGGCCTGGACGATCTTCAATCTGAGGGCAAGGCCGTCCATGTCAGCGCAGTTCGAAGCCGAGGGCGTTCAGGGCCGCCTTGAGCCGGTCGCGGCCGGACAGCTTGGCAGGACCGGAGATGCGCGAGGCGGAGTGTTTCGACCAGTCACCCCCGACCGCCATGTTCTGTTCGGCATAGAACTCCGACATCGTGGCGTTGTAACGCTCCACCGCCTCGTCCTGGCTTTCCAGGGCATAGGTTTCCCGGTGCAGCACCGCGTTCTGGGGCAGACGCGGCTTGATGGCGGGGAGGGCGGCCGGGTCGGGGTGGCCGACGCACAGGCCGAAGACTGCGAAAACCCCCCGAGGCAGGCCGAGTTCCGCCGCCACCCGTTCCGGGTGGTTGCGCATCGCGCCGATGTAGACAGTGCCCAGCCCCAGCGATTCCGCGGCGACCACGGCGTTCTGCGCCGCCAGGGCAGCGTCGACCACGGCCATGGTGTACATCTCCAGATAGTCCAGTCCCTCGGCGGCGATGCCGCGCCGGGCGGCGATCCGCCGCAGACGGGCGTGGTCGGCCAGCCAGACCAGGAACAACGGTGCCTGGACGATGTGGGTCTGGTTGCCGGCAAGCTCGGCGAGGAGGGCGCGCCGCGCGCCGTCTTCGACCGCGACCACGCTCCAGAGCTGGAGGTTGGACGAACTGGCGGCGGATTGAGCCGCAGCGACCAGGGCTTCCAGCGTGCCAGGCGCCAAGGGCTCGGCGGTGTAGGCGCGGACCGATCGGTGGGAAAGCAGGTGTTCCACGACAGCGTTCGCGGCGATGGCCGGCACGGGTTCATGCCTGCCGTAACGTGAAGCGAGTAGCGTTGGGATCGAGCTCATGGTTTTCGATCGATGGTTCAGAGGGGCCGTCCTCCCGCCAAGCCGGTGCGCTTGCGCACGCGCCGCGATTCAACGGGGAACGGGGTTCGCACAAGCACGGCGGCCTGGTCGTCCCGGCACACGATGCCGCCCACGCGCCGCCGGTGGCGATAGGCGAGACGCGGGTCCAGCGGGTGGCCAGCGACCGCTCTATCAGGGCTACGCTCTCCCGCGGCTCCCAGCCGGCGATTTCGGTGGCTGCGCCGAGATACGGCAGCGTCCTGCCGCTCTCGGGATGGGTGTGCGCCAGTGGGTGGGGGGGGAAATCCTCCCGGCTGGCTGGGGCGGCCGGGTCGAGTCTATAGCGGGGTCGCGGGTCGCCCGGCTTGCGCTCGAGGGGATTGTAGGCGATGAGCTGCAGGCCGTCGATGAGGCGGCGCTCGGTGGCATCGCCCCGGTTTCCGCCATTTCCAGCTCATACAGCGGCGGGCCGGCGGAAGGAAGGGGCGTTCCTTGATGACGAAATGGGCGGAGCAGGCGAGGGGGGCCGTGCCTGCCGCGCCGGTCCGCTCCCGGTGTCGGCCCGTTTCCTCGCCCGGGTCATGGGGCAGCGTCTTCTACATGGGTCCCTGCACGCGATCAAGGGCCGCGGTCGGTTCCTCCGGGGCCCGCCCGACGGGCTTCGTACTCCCACGTCCCATCCCCGTTGCACCTGGGGTTCCCGGCTGACCGGCGATGGTGCGCGACACGGCGTGGGAGCGAAGCCACGCCCGCTGTCCCCCTCTCCTCGCATCGGCATGATCGTCGCTCGTTCCTCGGCACCCGGTCGTGCGTGCTTCGTTCCCATCGCAACACCTTGAGGAGATGGTCTTCGAGTCCGCCCATGAAAACATACCGCAAGCGGCATGCGGCACGCCTGCCGGGGCGAACACCTAAAACGCGATCTGAAACCGCGTAAACCATGCCTGTTCTTGCCGGCGATTTTCGCCCTTCAATCCGCCGCCGCCGGTGAACCAGGTGTTGCTGTAATCGGTCTGGAACTTCATGAACGGGTTCAGATACCAGTTGAGTGCCGTAGTGAAGGTATTGGCGCCCGAGACAGAGGTGAGCGGGTTGGCGAGGGTGGCGTCCTTGCCGTTCGCGCCTTTGAACGGCTCGAAGGCGTGGGAGTCCATGGTGAGGCCGGTCCAGCGGCCGGCGAGCACGAAAGCGCCCCAGTTGCCCGCCAGCGGATCGAAATTGTTCTGGGGCTTGATACCGAAGAACCCGTCCCGTTCCCCGGTGAGCACATAGCTGGCCTCCAGGTTCCACGCCCGGTTGTTCATGCTGGTCTCGTAAGTGGTGGACTTGGTGCCAGAAGTGCTCGTGGCCAGCACCTCATGGTTGGTCCAGATGTATTCGCCGAGCAGGCCGAACGGACCATAGTACCAGTAGGCCTGCGGGTAATAGCGGTAGGCGTTGCCGTTGGCGACGACCGACGAGGTGTTGGTGCCGCTGCCGCCGTAGTTGAAGATGGTCTGCTGGCCGACGCTGATCAGCTTGTTGAGCGTTTGGCTGATCGGGTTGCCCCAGGTGCCGGCGACGCCGATCCCCAGACCCTCCAGCGGTTCGATGCCGCTCTTGAGGAAGGGATGGGAGAAGATGCGGGCGGCGATGTCCTTCTCTTGGTCCACTTCCACGTCGCTCTGGCTGACCGGCGTGCTGTCGCCGGTGCCGTTGAACCAGCCGAACTCGTAGGAAATCCAGTCGCGGAACACCGGCTGGATCGAGTACTGAGGCTTGTATCCCGGATAGCCGATCTGTCCGTGGAGCATGGCGCCGACGTCGCGGTTGGGCGCGATCTGGGCGGGATATCCACGCTCCACGAAATCCAGGTTGGTCGCGGTCTTGTAGCGTTCCAAACTCATGGGCACGCGCATCTTTCCCACCTGCAGGGCGGCTTCCGGGATGTAATGGGCGTCGATGAATGCGTCGAACAACTGGAGCTGGCTGTTGGCGAAATCGGGCGATACCCGCCAGTCGACCCATTTGAACAGCTGGCCTTCCAGGGTAAGGCGGGCGCGCCGGATCAACGCCGAATCGGTGAGATTCGAGCCCGGATTCTTGGTCTTGTTGGAGCCGTCGAAGAAAGCCCGGAAATCGGTCTGCAGGTAGCCGCGCAGGGCGAGCTTGTAGTTGCCGTCGGCGGAAGACCAGGCGATGCCGCGGTCGCCGATCTCCATGAGCGTGCTTTTCTTGGCTTTCTCCTCCGCTGCGGCCTTCTGGGCTTCAGTGGCTTTTTCCAGGGTCGTGACCCGCTCGTGCAGTTCAGTGACCTTGTTGGGGTCGAAGCCTTCGGTCGGCCATTGCTGGAAGCTGCTGACCCAGCTTTCCAGTTCCTTGTCGGCCTTGGCTTGGGCCGATTTGTCGGTCTGTTCGCCTGCCGGTTTGGCGGGTCTGGCGCCAGCACTGGCGGTTGCGGCAACGACCCTTTGCGTTGCCGCCAGTTTTTGTCTCAGGTCGGCGTTTTCCTGCTCGGACTTGTCCAGTTTCTTTTCGAGCTGCAGCATGCGCTGCTCCATGGCCTGCAAACGTTCTTCCATGGTCATCGCGGCAAGCGCCGGTGTCTGAAGCAAGGCAGGGCCTGCAGCCATCAGCAAGGGGGGCAGTCGTCTGGCTCTCATGTGACGGATTCCTTGGGCATTGGGTGTTATCGATTCGAAATGTTGGTGTAGATATAACGATTGGAAAGCCATTGCCGTCTGAACGGCGAAAAAAACCTTTCACCTGGAAGGGTAAGGCGTGGCCGTGAAAAAGGCGATACGGCGATTCATCAACGATTTGTTTCCAAACTGTAATATGATCGACTCTCCAGTCGGCGTGTAAGATAGCCGCAGTCTTCGGCAAGATACGTTCATCGATATATCCAAAAAAAACGATCGAGCCAGGAATCGTCCTGGTGCCTCCGGCGAGCTTCCATCGCCGGGGTGAACGACTCTGCGGGAGGGAACGCCTGCTCACACTTTGGAGAAATGTGCCATGAAATCCCTGAAAATTCTGCTGTTGCATTTGTGCGTCCTGGTTATTCCGGAATCCTGGGGTGCCGAGGTGAACGTGGCCGTCGCCGCCAATTTCACCGGCCCGATGGAAAAGATCGCCTCGGCTTTCCAGAAGGCGAGCGGGCATAAGGCGGTGATCGCCTACGGCACGGTCGGAAAGTTCTACGCACAGATCAAGAACGATGCGCCTTTCGAGGTGCTGGTTTCTTCCGATGCCGAAACCCCGAGCCGTTTGGAGAAGGACGGGCTGGCGATCCCTGCAAGCCGCTTCACCTATGCCATCGGCAAGCTCGTGCTGTGGAGCGCCAAGCCCGGTGTCGTCGACGACAAAGGGGAGGTACTCAAACGGGGTGCGTTCCAGCATTTGGCGCTGGCGAACCCGAAGATGGCTGTTTACGGCGCTGCGGCGGTCGAGGTCATGAACAAGCTGGGTGTGGCTGCGGCGCTCGAGTCCAAGTTCGTGCTGGGAGAGAGCATCACGCAAGCCTACCAGTTCACGGCCAGCGGTAACGCGGAGCTGGGCTTCGTCGCTTTGTCGCAGATATATCAGGATGGCCGTTTCGCGCCTGGATCGTATTGGCTGGTGCCGACGGAACTGTATCCGCAGCTCAAGCAGGAAGCGGTGTTGCTCGTCAAAGGGAAAAACAACGCCGCCGCCCAGGCCCTCCTCACCTATTTGAAAAGTGATGCGGCCAGGCAGGTCATTCGCGCCTACGGTTACGAACTTTGATCCCGAATACAAAACAAGGAGAAAATGCAATGAGCTTCATCAAAACGCTACTGGCCGCATGCTTCCTGCTCTCGACCAGCGCAGCCCACGCCGGGAAGATCACGGTCGCGGCGGCGGCCGATCTCAAATTCGCGATGGATGAGATCGTCGCGACCTTCAAGAAATCCAATGCCGGCGAGGAGGTGGAGGTGATCTATGGCTCCTCCGGCAAATTCCACACCCAGATTCAGGAGGGGGCGCCCTACGACCTTTATTTTTCCGCCGACATCGATTTTCCCCGTGAACTGGTGAAAAAAGGCTTGGCCGCCTCGGAAGTCAAACCTTACGCTTTCGGCCGGATCGTGTTGTGGAGTGCGACCCTCGATGCGACCAAAATGAATCTGACCAGTCTTGCCGATCCCAAGATCGCCCGCATCGCCATCGCCAACCCCAAGCATGCGCCTTACGGCAAGCGGGCCGAAGAGGCATTGCGTGCAGCGGGCATGTGGGACAAGGTGGAGCCGAAACTGGTGTACGGCGAGAATATCGCGGCCACGGCGCAGTTCGTACAGACGGGCAACGCTCAGATCGGCATCATCGCGCTGTCCCTCGCGCTGAATCCGGAGCTGGCGAACAAGGGAGGCTACTGGCTGATTCCGGATTCCCTGCATGAACCTCTCGAACAGGGTTACATCATCACCAAGCGGGCGGAGAACAATCCCTTGGCCAAACGTTTCGCCGACTACATGAGTAGCAAGCCGGCTCGCGCCGTGATGACACGGTACGGTTTCGTGCTGCCGGGCGAGAATCTGAAAAAATAGGAGCCCCGGGATGTTCCTGTCCGACAGCGATCTGCAGGCGATCTGGCTCACCGTCAGGCTGGCGAGCATCGTCACCGCGATCCTGCTCCTCGTCGGGACGCCCATCGCCTGGTGGCTGGCGCGTACGCGATCGAAATGGAAGGGGCCGATCGGCGCCGTGGTGGCCTTGCCCCTGGTGCTGCCGCCATCGGTGCTGGGATTCTACCTGCTGTTGGCGATGGGGCCACATGGCCCGGTCGGTTACCTGACCCGAGAGTTGGGCATCGGCCCGCTGCCGTTCACGTTCTGGGGACTGGTGCTGGCCTCGGTATTCTATTCATTGCCTTTCATGGTTCAGCCGGTGCAGAACGCCTTCGAGGCCATCGGCGACCGGCCGCTGGAAGTGGCCGCGACACTGCGTGCCGCGCCGATGGATGCTTTCTTCAGCGTCGCACTGCCGTTGGCGCTGCCGGGTTTCCTCACCGCCGCCATTCTGACGTTCGCCCACACCGTCGGGGAGTTCGGCGTCGTGCTGATGATAGGCGGCAACATACCGGGCGTGACGCGGGTGGCCTCGGTGCAGATTTACGACCATGTCGAGGCGTTGGAGTATGCCCAGGCCCACCGGCTGGCTGCGGTGATGCTGATGTTTTCCTTTCTGGTTCTGCTGGCGCTCTATGCTTGGCGGCCCAATCCCAAGAAGGCCGGATGACATGGAGGACATTCACGCGCGCTTTCACATCGACTGGCCGGGTTTCCGGCTCGACGTCGACCTCACTTTGCCCGGACGGGGAGTGACGGCCTTGTTCGGCCATTCCGGTTCGGGAAAGACCACGCTCCTGCGCTGCATCGCAGGCATCGAACGTGTCTCGGCCGGCCGCCTGACGTTCAACGGCGAAGTCTGGCAGGATGAAAAAATCTGGGTTCCTACCCACAAGCGGCCGCTGGGCTATGTTTTCCAGGAGGCCAGCCTGTTTCCTCATCTGACCGTGCTCGGCAATCTGCGTTTCGGGATGAAGCGGGCGTCGGGGCCGGTACGGGTGAGCCTGGATCAGGCCGTGGAACTCCTGGGGATTGGCCATCTCCTCGACCGCAAGCCGGACCGGCTGTCCGGCGGAGAGCGCCAGCGTGTCGCCATCGCCCGGGCGCTGGCCGTCAGCCCGCGGGTCCTGCTCATGGACGAGCCGCTGGCTGCGCTCGATCTCAAGCGCAAGCAGGAAATCCTGCCCTACCTCGAGCGCCTGCATGACGAACTCGACATTCCGGTCCTATACGTGAGTCATTCTCCCGATGAGGTGGCTAGGCTGGCGGATCACCTCGTTGCGATGGAGGAGGGGCGGGTGATCGCCGCCGGGCCCCTGAAAGAAACCCTCGCCCGGCTCGATCTGCCCATCCGGCTCGGCGAGGATGCCGGGGCCGTGCTGGATGCCGTGGTGGGGGAGCGGGACGAGTCCTGGCATCTGGCGCGCTTGGATTTTCCCGGCGGCAGTTTGTGGACCAGGGATAGGGGGATTCCGGTGGGACGCAAGATCAGGGTGCGCGTGCTGGCCCGCGACGTCAGCCTGGCCCGGCAACGGCAGGAGGAAACCAGTGTGCTCAACCTGCTGCGGGGACGGGTGGATGCGATCGAGGACGAAGACCATCCGGGATTGGCGCTGGTACGGGTTCGGGTGGGAGAATCGCCATTGCTTGCGCGGTTGACGAAGCGCTCCGCCTCGGCGCTCGGCATCGTCCGAGGCCAGGAGGTATGGGTCCAGGTGAAGTCCGTCGCTTTGATGGAATGAACCGGCGGCGGTATCGTCCCTGTTCGCTGTGACGGAGGTTGCCGCTACTTCCGGAAATCACATTGTCTGGCGGCTAACGAGGCAAAGGAGTCGAGTCATGAAAACGAGTGCACGAAATCAGTTTTTCGGCAAGATCACAGCCGTCAACGTCGGCGCGGTCAATGCCGAAGTGGCCGTGGGACTCAAAGGAGGACAGAGCATCGTTGCGGCGATCACCAAGGAGTCGGCGGAGAAGCTCGGGGTCAAAGTGGGCGGCGATGCCGTCGCGCTGGTCAAGGCGCCCCAGGTCATCGTCGTGACGGACAACGCCGGCTACCGCCTGTCCGCCCGCAACCAGTTGAGCGGCACCGTGAGCCGCATTCACAAGGGCGCGGTCAATTCGGACGTCATCATCGATCTGGGCGGCGGCGAGACCGTGGCCGCGACGATCACCAACGACAGCCTTGAAGCATTGGGGCTGGCGGAGGGCCAGACCGCGATGGCGGTATTCAAGGCCGGCTCGGTCATTCTCGGCGTGGCGGCCTAAGACGCAATCGGCCGCTCCGTCCCAGACCTGGGCCGGAGCGGACTTTCCAATCCCTATGTGACCTGGGCTCAAGCAGGAAGCCCGGGGGCAATCAGCACATGCTTTCCAGAACCCGAGATGTTTGTACGCCGTTCGCCGCGTTCGGGAGCGGTGCCGCGATCGGTATGCTGGGGGGGCTGATCGGCATCGGCGGAGCAGAGTTTCGGCTCCCTCTGCTGATCGGTCTGTTCGGTTTCGGTGCGCTGGAGGCGGTCATACTGAACAAGGCGATGAGCCTCATCGTAGTGGCAGCCGCCTTGCCGTTCCGCGCCGGCGCGGTCCCCTTTTCCAGCGTACTGTCGCATGGGGACGTCGTCCTCACGCTGCTGTCCGGAAGTCTCGGCGGGGCCTGGATCGGCGCTGGTTGGGCGACGCGGCTCCAGTCGCGGATTCTCTACCGGGTAATAGCAGTACTGTTGGTGGGAATCGCAGCGGCCTTGCTTTGGGGGCATGATGTGGAGTCCGGATCGGCCGCCCGGCTGGAGGGCATCGCCCTGGTCTTGGCCGGTGCGCTGGCCGGTGTCGGCATCGGAATGGTCGCGGCGGTTCTGGGTGTTGCGGGAGGCGAACTGCTCATACCCACCCTGGTGCTGCTGTTCGGACTGGATCTCAAACTCGCCGGCAGCCTGTCCCTCGCCGTAAGTCTGCCCACCATGGTGACGAGCTTTGCCCGCTACAGTCGCGACCGAAGCTTCGCGGTGATCGCCGCGCAACGCCGTTTCATCGCCCTCATGGCCCTGGGATCGCTCGCCGGGGTCTGGCTGGGCGGCCTGCTGCTCGGTGTGGTTCCTATGGCCTGGCTGTTGCCGGTGTTGGCGGCGATTCTGGTGCTGTCGGCCGTCAAGATGTGGCGCCATGGCTGACCCCCTCGCACACGAGGAGAGGGTCAGGACGGCACCGAAGGCGTGGCTCAGCGCAGGTTCTGCAGCGCGGCGATGCGCTCTTCCAGCGGCGGATGGCTCATGAACAGCCGGCTCAGGCCGCCGCCACCGCTGATGCCGAAGGCCGCGAGCTGACCGGGAAGGTCGTGCGGCTCCCGTGCCCGTTGGAGTGCTCGCAGAGCATCGATCATCTTGCCTCGACCGGCCAGGCGGGCGCCACCGGCATCGGCGCGGAACTCGCGCCAGCGCGAGAACCACATCACGATCATGGTGGCGAGGATCGACAGTATGATCTGCGCGATCATCTGGGTGATGTAATAAGCCGGGCCGTAGCCGCCGCGGTCGTCCTCCGAGCGGAACAGCACACGGTCGACCAGATGGCCGGCCACCGTGGCGAAGAAATATACGAAAGTGTTGACCACACCCTGGAGCAGGCCCATGGTCACCATGTCGCCGTTGGCGACGTGGCTCATCTCATGGCCGAGCACGGCCTCGACTTCGTCCGGGTTCATGTTCTGCAACAGGCCGGTGCTGACCGCGACCAGCGAGCTGTTCTTGCTGGCTCCGGTAGCGAAGGCGTTCGGTTCGGGGGAGTCGAAGATGCCGACTTCCGGCATGCCGAGCCCGAGCTGCCGGGCCTGGCGGGCGACGGTGTCGATCAGCCAGCTCTCGGTACTGTTGGACGGCCGTTCGATGACGAAGACGCCCATAGACTGTTTCGCCATCCATTTGGACATCAGCAGCGAGATGAAGGACCCGCTCATGCCCATGACGGCGGAGAACACCAGCAGGCTGTCGAGATCCAGGTTGACGCCCTGCTGTGCCAGCAACTGGCCCAGGCCGAGCACGTTGAAAACGATGCTGATCAGCACCAGTACGGCGGCGTTGGTCAGCAGGAACAAAAGGATGCGCATGGCGGGAATCCCCGTGGTTGGTTTGAGTGCTACCATAATCTGCGGCGCCCGCATGAAAAATCAAGCGGGCCACGGTTTTCTTCCAGAGGTGGGGTGTCTTCAGTTCCCATGAACGCGATTTCCAGTTTGCACACTGCCGAGCGGCTGTTTTCCGGCCCGATAGCCGAAGAGTACGAGAAGCTTGCATTGATCTGTCCGGCTGCTGCGGACATGAGCCGGCGCGTAGGAGAGTTCGTGGCCGGATGGCTGCGCGGACGGGCAGTCCCGGACGACGCATTGGAACTCGGTTGCGGCACCGGCGTGACGACCGCAGCCTTGCTCGCGGCACTGGACGAGGTGCCGCTGACGGCCGTCGACTCCGAGCCGTCCATGCTGGTGCAGGCGGGGGCGAATCTGGCGTCCTGGATCGAGGCGGGGCGCTTGCGGCTGGTCGAGAACGATGCCCTGTCGTTTCTCCGTAACCAGGCCGATGACAGTTTCGAGGTCATCGCTTCCGCCTTCACCCTGCATAACTTCATGAACGGCTACAGGCGCGAAGTGCTGCAGGAAATCTTCCGCGTGCTCAAGCCCGGTGGGCTGTTCGTGAACGGCGACCGCTATGGATTGGACGATACCCTGGAACACACCCGGCTCATCCAGGAAGAGGTCAAACAGTATTTCAAGGTATTCCGGGAACTGAACCGCATCGATCTGCTGGAGCACTGGATCGTCCATTTGTTCAGCGACGAATCGCCCGACCGCGTGATGCGGCTGGCTCCCAGCCTCGACGCGATGGCGGAGATCGGCTTCCATCCGGTGAGCGTGCATTATCGCGACGAGGTCAATGCCCTGGTGACGGGGAGCAAGCCCTGAGCGCCGCCAGAGGGTCCAAGGCGGGCAGGGTGGTCTACCGCTGCACCGGGTGTGGCCAGAGTCAGCCCAAATGGTCCGGCCAGTGCGGTGGCTGCGGCCAGTGGAACACCCTGGTCGAAGAAATCGAAGCGCCGGCGGTCGGCAGGCGTCGGGCCGGCTACGCCGGTGCGGCGGAGGGCAGCATGCCGGTGTCGTTGGCCGAGGTGTCCCGCGAGGACCTCTCGCGCGTCACCAGCGGACTGGGCGAGCTCGACCGGGTGCTCGGCGGCGGGGTGGTGCCGGGGTCGGCGATCCTGCTGGGCGGCGATCCCGGTATCGGCAAATCCACATTGCTGTTGCAGACCCTGGCCTATCTGGGAAAGAGCGCCCGCACACTGTATGTGACCGGCGAGGAATCGCTCAGCCAGGTCAGTCTCCGGGCCCATCGCCTGGGACTGGACGGTCACGGCATTCAGGCACTGGCCGAGACCTCGCTGGAACGCATCCTCGACACCGCGGAGCGGCACAAGCCAGAGGTGCTGGTGGTCGATTCGATCCAGACCGTATACAGTGAAGCCTTGCAGTCCGCGCCCGGTTCAGTGGGGCAGGTGCGGGAATGCGCGGCGCAACTGGTGCGCTACGCCAAGCAGAGTTCGACCACCGTGTTCCTGGTCGGGCACGTCACCAAGGAGGGCGCGCTGGCCGGCCCCCGGGTGCTGGAGCACATGGTCGATACCGTGCTGTATTTCGAGGGGGATGCTTCCAGCCGCTACCGGGTGGTGCGCTCGTTCAAGAACCGCTTCGGCGCGGTCAACGAACTGGGCGTCTTCGCCATGACCGAGACCGGGCTCAAGGAAGTCCGCAACCCTTCGGCCATCTTCCTGTCGCGAGGCGATGAGGACATGCCGGGCAGCATCGTCACCGTGACCCGGGAAGGCAGCCGGCCTTTATTGGTCGAAGTCCAAGCCCTGGTCGACGAATCCCATCTCCAGTCCCCGCGACGGCTGGTGGTGGGCATGGAAATGAACCGGCTGGCGATGCTGCTGGCCGTGCTCCACCGCCATGGCGGCGTGCCGGTCGCCGCTCAGGATGTATTCGTCAATCTGGTCGGCGGTGTCCGTCTCACCGAAACCGCCGGCGACCTCGCCATCGCCTGCGCCGTCGTCTCCAGTTTCCGCGACCGCCCCGTGCCCGGCGAGTGGGTCATCTTCGGCGAACTCGGTCTCAATGGTGAAATCCGTCCCGTCCCCAACGGCGAAGAGCGCCTGCGCGAAGCCGCCAAGCACGGCTTCAAGTACGCCCTGGTGCCCGCCAAGAACGCGCCGAAGCAGGGTGTGCCGGGAGTTTCCATCATCGCTGCAAGGAATCTGCGGGAAGCGATCAACGCGCTTTGACGGCGCGCTTCTCACCGGCGCGTCTGCCGGGTCCGGAGCCGACGCCAACGGGTGAGCGAAACCTGAGCGCCGCGGAAGGACCCGCCGACCCCATCTTGTTCGCCTTGCTTGGCTTGCTCCGGTTGCATGCTGATGCCGCAAGGTGGGCCGTCGACGTCTTCCGCTCCCACCGTATCGATATCGACACCGACCACCCGCGCGATTTCCCTCCAAGAGGATTTCGATTCCGTACGCATCCGTAGCGCCCGCCGTCGCATTTCGTCCTGGACTTCACAGGATGATTTCCGGACACAGATTCTGCCCGATGTCACATCACCAACCGCTCTTCGATGGCCGGGTTAGTAAACCATATCGCCGTTGGCCTCCCCGGATTTGCTGCCCGGTCCTTCAGCGGACACGCCGTGCCTGGGCAAGCTCGCCAGCGCATGGCGGTTGACCTTTCCGGTTGGATGGCTCTCTGCGCTCCTGTGCGGCTTGTGTCAAGCCGTCCGTCCGATGTCGCGAAGCTTCCGCTCCAGGGCGAGCCGTTCCAGGCTGTGGGGGTTGAGGGCGGTGAACAGGGTGATGCGCCGTTCGAGAAGCGCGAAGGTCTGGGCAAATGCGAACCGTCGCTCGCTTTCAGAACCTTCGACGGCCGCCGGATCGGGCAATCCCCAATGGGCGGTGATCGGCTGGCCGGGCCAGACCGGGCATACTTCGCCGGCGGCGTTATCGCAGACCGTGATGACGAAATCCAGCGGCGGTGCCCCTGGGACAGCGAACTCGTCCCAGCTTTTGCTGTGTGCCTCGTCCGCCGGAACGCCTTCTTTGGCCAGCCGTTCCAACGCTAGCGGATTGACGCGACCGGTCGGATGGCTGCCGGCGCTGTAGGCACGAAAACGTCCCTTGCCGAGATGGTTGAGCAGCGCCTCTGCCATGATGCTGCGGGCCGAATTGCCGGTACACAGGAAAAGCACGTTGTAGGTTCTCTCGCTCATTCAGGAGTCTCCTGATCGGTAGCGCATCGAATCGGGGTGGACGTCGTACAGGGGGCGCCGCGGCAGCAGTTCTCGGTCAAAAACCCGATCAGCTCGTTCATTACCTCGAAATTCGCCGAATAGATGACATAACGGCTTTCCTGACGTGATCTGACGAGACCGGCATGGACCAACTCCTTGAGATGGAAGGACAACGATGAAGGGGCGATTCCCAGGGCTTCGGCGATTCGGCCGGCGGAAAAACCCTCCGGCCCGGCCTGGATCAACAACCGGAATACGGCCAGACGGGATTCTTGCGCCAGGGCGGCAAGGGCAATCACGACGGACTTCGATTCCATTTTTCCATGATTATGGAAGTATCGATTAAAAGCAAGACGCTCGCGGCATCCTTGTCCGGCTTGCAGGGGATGAAACCGACCCCGCGGCAAGACGGGGCCGGAAGGGGAGCGTGCCGGTGCTACGCGGTGGTGGAAAACCGGTCAGGCCGCATTCTTCTGTTGCTCGTTCATGAGCACGGCCACGGCTTCACGTGCCAGCGGGCTCAGTCCTTCGCCGCCGGCCTGGAGGTGGGCGATGATCTGGCGGCGCATCCGGGGCTCCCAGAACTTGTGCAGATGATCGACCACGCCCTGAACGGCTACGGCGTGGTCGGGCTCCGCCTGGAAAAAGGCGCCGATGTTGTTTGCCATCTTGACGAGATTTTCGCTGTGCATATGCAGGTAGGGCCCCTTCATTTGGGTGTTGTGAGTTGGAAACTCGCTTGTTGTTCGAGCAGCCGGTGGGGGTGGCTATAAACCACGCATGTCTCGCCGCGGACGAAACCGGCCAGGGTCAGGCCGGTTTCCAGCGCGAGCCGGACGGCGAGGCCGGTGGGTGCCGAAATCGCGGCCAGGAAGCCGATGCCGGCCTCCGCGCATTTCTGTACCATCTCATAGCTGGCGCGGCTGGTGACCAGGACGAAGCCGTCGTTGCGCGATGTGCGGGTTTTCGCCAAGACCCCGATCAGTTTGTCCAAGGCATTGTGGCGGCCCACGTCTTCCCGAAGATGGACGAGCCCCCGACCGGGCACGATCCAGGCCGCGGCGTGGACCGCACCGGTCAGCGAATTGATGTCCTGTCGTGCCCGCAGTTCATCCTGGGCGCGGCGCAGATCGGCCATCGACACGACCGTGCCCGCTCCCACCCGCGGAGGGCGGCGCACCGCTTGCTGCAGGGTCGCCGAACCGCACAGGCCGCAGCCGGTACGCCCAGTGAGATTGCGCTCCTTGCCCGGCAGGACGGCGAAACGCTCCTCGGTGATGCGTAGCCTCACCTCGATGCCTTCGCTGCGGTTGTGGGGGCGGACCGCTAGGATCTCGGACGGCGAGCGGACGATGCCCTCGGTCAGACTGAAACCGATCGCGAAATCCTCCAGGTCCAGGGGCGTCGCCAGCATGACCACATGCGGCACCCCGTTGTAGACCAGCGCAACGGGCACCTCCTCGGCCACTTCGTCGGTTTCGACGCTGACGACCCCGTCACGCAGGCGCTGGACCGTGACCCGGCAGTGGCTGGGCCGGCTGCCGTCTTCCGGGGTCCATGCACCCGGCGCACCTTCTGTGCTGGCCGGGCGAAGGACCGGATCCGAGACGGTCGCGGCCGGATCCGTCATCCCGAATCAGCCCGCCGTGGCCTTTTCCAGGAAGGACAACTGCTCTTCCGTGAAGCTGCGGAATTTCTGCTGCCACTCCGAAGGCGCATTGACCTTGGTAACCTGCACGGCGGTGACCTTGTACTCCGGACAATTGGTGGCCCAGTCCGAATTGTCGGTGGTGATGACGTTGGCGCCGGATTCCGGGAAGTGGAAGGTGGTGTAGACCACCCCGGGTTGCATGCGCTCGGAAACCACCGCCCGCAGCACCGTCTCGCCCTGCCGGCTCTTGATGCCGACCCAGTCGCCGTCCTTGATGCCCCGGTTCTCGGCGTCGTGGGGATGGATCTCCAGACGGTCTTCCGAATGCCAGGCCGTGTTCGCAGTGCGGCGGGTTTGCGCGCCCACGTTGTACTGCGACAGGATGCGGCCGGTAGTCAGGATCAGCGGGAATTTGCTGCTGGTGCGTTCCTCTGTGGGGACGTATTCCGTGAGCATGAACCGGCCTTTCCCCCGCACGAAATGGTCGACGTGCATGGTGGGCGTGCCGTTAGGCGCCTCCTCGTTGCATGGCCACTGCAGGCTGCCGACCTCGTCCAGGCGTTTGAAGCTGACCTTGCTGAAGGTCGGCACCAGGCTGGCGATTTCGTCCAGGATCTCCGAGGCATGGCTGTAGTTCATCGGATAACCCAGGGCGTTGGCCAGCATCTGCGTCACTTGCCAGTCCTCGTAACCGGCCAGCGGCGGCATCACCCGGCGTACCGGCGAAATGCGTCGTTCGGCATTGGTGAAAGTACCGCTCTTTTCCAGGAAGGAGGCGCCGGGAAGGAAGACGTGGGCGAACTTGGCGGTTTCGTTCAGGAACAGATCCTGAACGACGACGCATTCCATGGCCTCCAGCGCCGCGAACACGTGCTGGGTGTCCGGGTCGGACTGGGCGATGTCCTCACCCTCGCAGTAGAGTCCCTTGAAGCTGCCCTCCAGCGCGGCTGCGAACATGTTGGGAATGCGCAGGCCTGGTTCGGGATCCAGCCGGGTGTTCCAGGCCGCTTCGAATTGGGCCCGCACCGTGCTGTCTGAGACATGGCGATAACCTGGCAGCTCGTGGGGGAAGGAGCCCATGTCGCAGGAACCCTGCACGTTGTTCTGCCCGCGCAGCGGATTGACGCCCACGCCCTCGCGGCCGACGTTGCCGGTCGCCATGGCCAGGTTGGCGATGGCGATCACGGTGGTCGAGCCCTGGCTGTGCTCGGTGACGCCCAGGCCGTAGTAGATCGCCGCATTGCCGCCGGTGGCATAGAGCCGCGCCGCTTCGCGCAGGGTCTGTGCCGGTACGCCGGTGACGGACTCCATGGCTTCCGGCGAGTTGCGTTCATGGGCGATGAAATCCTTCCATTTGTTGAAGGACTCCGCCTCGCAGCGCGCATTCACGAAGGCTTCGTCGACCAGTCCTTCTCTGACGATGACATGGGCGAGCGCGTTGACCACGGCGACATTGGTGCCGGGCTTGAGCTTCAGGTGATAATCGGCCTCGATGTGCGGCGAGCGGACCATGTCGATGTCGCGCGGGTCGACCACGATGAGCCTGGCGCCCTGGCGCACTCGCTTCTTCATCAGCGAGCCGAACACCGGATGGCCGTCGGTGGGATTGGCGCCGATGACCATGATCACGTCGGACTTCATCACCGAGTCGAAGGTCTGGGTCCCGGCCGACTCGCCCAGGGTCTGCTTGAGGCCATAACCGGTGGGTGAGTGGCAGACGCGGGCGCAGGTGTCGACGTTGTTGTTGCCGAAAGCGGCGCGGACCAGCTTCTGCACCAGGTAGGCCTCCTCGTTGGTGCAGCGGCTGGAGGTGAGTCCTCCGACCGAATCCTTGCCGTATTTGGCCTGGATGCGCTTGAATTCCGAGGCGGCATAGTTGATCGCCTCTTCCCAGCTCACTTTCTGCCAGGGATCATGGATGCTCTTGCGGATCATCGGCGAGGTGATGCGGTCCGGATGGGTCGCATAGCCGAAGGCGAAGCGGCCTTTGACGCAGGAATGGCCATGGTTGGCCTGGCCTTTCTTGTCCGGGACCATCCGTACGACCTCGGAACCCTTCATCTCCGCCTTGAACGAACAGCCGACGCCGCAATAAGCACAGGTCGTGATGATCGAATGATCGGCCTGGCCCTTTTCGACCACGGATTTCTCGATGAGTGTCGCGGTCGGGCAGGCCTGGACACAGGCGCCGCAGGAGACGCACTCGGAATCCATGAAGGCCTGGTTCTGTCCGGGTGAGATCTTGGACTCGAAGCCGCGGCCGTCGATGGTGAGAGCGAAGGTGCCCTGGGTCTGTTCGCAGGCGCGGACACAGCGCGAGCAGACGATGCACTTGGAGGGCTCGAACTGGAAGTACGGATTGCTCAGGTCCTTTTTCGCATCGAAATGGTTTGCACCTTCGTAGCCGTAGCGTACTTCCCGCAGACCGACCACGCCGGCCATGTCCTGGAGCTCGCAGTTGCCATTGGCGGAACAGGTCAGGCAATCGAGGGGGTGATCGGAGATGTACAGCTCCATGATGCCGCGGCGGATCTGGGCCAGCCGGTCGTTCTGGGTCACGACCTTCATGCCCTCGAACACGGGCGTGGTACAGGAGGCCGGAAGCCCGCGCCCGCCTTCGATCTGGACCACGCACAAACGGCAGGAACCGAACGGTTCCAGGCTGTCGGTGGCACAGAGCTTGGGGATGTCGATGCCGATACTGGCGGCCGCCCGCATGACCGAGGTGCCTTCGGGCACGGTGGCGGTGAAGCCGTCGATTTCCAGGGTGACCATTTTGTCGGAAGTGCTGGGCGGCGTGCCGAAATCTTTGTCTTTTAGTAGAGCCATGGGGCTATCTCCTCTCTTGGTCGGTGCTTGCGGGGCACCCGTCAGGGAAGGGGGCGTCAGGCAACCTGCGCCACACTCTTCTCGCCGAAATCTTCCGGGAAATGATTGAGGGCGCTGAGGACGGGGTAGGGCGTCATGCCTCCCAGTGCGCAGAGCGAACCGGCCAGCATGGTGTCGCCCAGATCCCGCAGCAGCGCCAGATTCTTCGCCCGGTCCCGGTCGTCGATGATGCGGTCGATGACTTCCACGCCTCGGGTCGAACCGATCCGGCAGGGTGTGCATTTGCCGCAGGACTCGAGCGCGCAGAATTCCATGGCGTAGCGTGCCATCTTCGCCATGTCGACCGTGTCGTCGAATACCACGACACCGCCATGGCCGAGCACGGCCCAGATGGCGCTGAACGACTCATAGTCCAGCGGGGTGTCGAACTGCGATTCCGGCATGTAGGAACCCAGCGGGCCGCCGACCTGCACAGCGCGGATCGGGCGCCCGCTGGCGGAACCACCGCCATAGTCGTACAGCAGCTCGCGCAGGGTCATGCCGAAGGCCTTCTCGATCAGGCCTGGCCGCTTGACGTTGCCGGCAAGCTGCAGCGGCAGGGTACCGCGTGAGCGGCCCATGCCATAGTCGGCGTAGTATTTGCCGCCCTTGTCCAGGATGATCGGCACCGAGGCCAGCGAGATCACGTTGTTGATGACCGTGGGCTGGCCGAATAGGCCCTCGATGGCGGGCAGCGGCGGCTTGAAGCGAACCATGCCGCGCTTGCCTTCGAGGCTTTCCAGCAGGGCGGTTTCCTCGCCGCAGACATAGGCGCCGGCGCCCAGACGGACTTCGAGCTGGAAGCGCTTGCCGCTGCCGAGGATGTCATCGCCCAGGTAGCCGGCCTGGAGAGCGGCCTCAATGGCCTGATTCAAGGCCACCCCGGCATGGGGATATTCGATGCGGAGATAGATGTAGCCCCGGGTTGCCCCCACTGCGAGACCGGCGATGGTCATGCCCTCGATCAGCACGAAGGGGTCACCTTCCATGATCATGCGGTCGGAGAAGGTACCGGAATCACCCTCATCGGCGTTACAGACGACGTACTTCTGGCCGGCGGGGGCATTGAGCACCGTCTTCCATTTGATACCGGTGGGGAAGGCCGCACCGCCGCGACCCCGCAGGCCGGAAGCGGTGACTTCCTCGACGATCGCGGCGGGCTCCATCGCCAAGGCGTTACGCAGTCCGCGGTAGCCTCCGTGAGCCAGATAATCTTCCAGGCAGACCGGATCGGTGATGCCGACGCGGGCGAACGTCAGGCGTTCCTGATTCTTGAGGTAAGGTATTTCCTCCGTCAATCCTTGATACAAGGGATGTGCCTTGCCTTCCAAGAAGCCGGCTTCGAACAGGCCGGCGACGTCGCCCGGCCGCACCGGACCATAGGCGACACGCCCGCCGGGGGTGACGACCTCTACCAGGGGTTCGAGCCAGTACAGGCCGCGTGAACCGTTGCGGACCAGCTTGATCGCCGTGCCGCGCCTGGCGGCCTCGAGCTGGATGGCATTGGCCACCCGCTCGGCACCGAGACCGAGGGCGCTGGAATCACGGGGGACGTAGACCGTAATCATGCGGCGACCTCCTTCAATTCATCGATGATCGCGTCGAAGCTCTGCGGCGAGACGTGCCCATACACCTCATGGTCGATCATCATCGAGGGCGAGCAGGCGCAATTGCCGAGGCAGTAAACGGGTTCCAGGCTGAAGGCACCGTCCGCCGTGGTTTCGTGGTAGTCGATGCCGAGGCGTGCTTTGACGTGGGTTTCCAGGGACTCGGCGTTCATGGCTTGGCATGATTCGGCCCGGCACAGGCGGATCGTGTGCTTGCCCGGCGCGGTGGTGCGGAAATAGTGATAGAAGCTGATGACGCCATGGACTTCGGCCCGCGAGAGATTTAGCGCCTTGGCGATTTGTGGAACCGCGTCCTCCGGAATGAACCCGATGCGGTCCTGGATTCCGTGAAGAATGGGCAAAAGTGCCCCCGGCATGGACTTCTTCTGTTCGATGACTTCCGTCACCGCATCGCGGTCCCATTCGGTCTGCGTCATGGTGCGTCTCGTGCGTGCCTGGCAAAAATAGTTGATTAAAGTAGTATGGATTTATAGCACAAAGGCAATCCGGTGCAACAGGAGTTAACTGAAAAATTAAAGCACTTTTGTGTTGCATGCTCAACGACGTATGGCTTTGCCGTTCAGCGTCCCGGCAGCAGTCGGGCGATTCTGGAATCCCCGATGATCCTGTCGTCACCAGGGATTTCACAGGATTTCAGCCATTCGGAAGCGGTTTCGGCCAGTTGCTCGCTGCGGCGCCCCAGCTGCTCCAGCGACCGGGACACCCCGGTTCCGATTTCATCCAGGCCGGCATCGAGTCCTGCGCGGATTCCCTTAAGGGCGGCCCGCTCCGCAGACGGTTTGAGGGCACGGTACGACAGGTAGGGCAGCAGCCATGCCAGGATGATCAAAAGGGCACTGTGGACGGCGAAATCGACGCCCAGATACCCCAGGTGCTCGGTGCTGCTACGGTAGTAGAACGTCACCACGTTGAAGGTCACCCAGCCGGCCGCTCCCAGCGGAAGGAGCAGGGAGGCGATTCGGCACAGACGGTAAAGCACCCGCTGCAGCCGGTTGCCAGGCCGTGACAGAGCGCAGCGCAGCCGTTCCTCGACCCGCCTGCCAACCGTGGCGGAAGCACCGGTCGCCAGCGGTGCCAGTGCCTGCTGCAAAGGTAGCCGCGGCAGTTTCCGGTCGTCTGCGTCGACGGTCAGACCCGCTAGCACGTCTTCCCAGCGCTGTTGTGCCCAGGGATCCCAGACGGCATTGACGGGCGGGCCATCCCCATCGGCGGCGGATTCGGGCGGCGCCAGTGATTTGAGCCGGCCGGCCAGGAATTCCTCCGCGGCCCGCTGCGTCACCCAGGCGAGTCCCTGCTTGAGCTCTGTCGCGACCTCGTTCCATTGTGCCTCCCAGCTGCCACGCTGCGCATCCCAGGCCGATCGTTGCTCCAGGCGTGCCTTGACCACGGCGAGACAGGTTTGCAGTCGCCGGGTGCGGCAGGCCAGTGCCTGGGACTCGATCTGATCGACCAGATGTTTGTCTGCCAGTTCTTCGATCAGCCGTTCCAAGGACGCAAAATCGTCCGCCGCTGCGGGCGTTCCGTCGTCGCTGGCGCATTGGGTGCGGAACAGGTAGGGCTCGGCAAACCCGCTGTTTTTCAGCAGCGCGAGGAAATCCTGAATCTGCACGGGATCGCCGTGGTCCCACTGGTTCATGACGAAAGCCCAGGCGTGGGTGCCGCGCTGCTCCATCAGCATCGCCCAGCCGCAGTCGTCGCGATAACGCTCCGGACTGACTACATAGATCAGGAGATCGATGTGAGGGATCCAGCGCAGGGCCAGTTCCCGGTTGGCGGTCTCGGTGCTGTCGATGTCCGGCATGTCGATCCAGACCAGCCGGCGCAGGGTGTCATTGTGGTGATGGGCCAGACGGATCCGGTCTAGAGGCAGATCGGGGGGGAAACGGTCGAGCCGCACCGATTCGTGGGCGTAGAGCGAGACTTCGCGCGAGGTCGGTCGTTCGACGCCCACCCGGGCGATCGCCGCGCCGGCGAGGCGGTTCAGCAGCGAGCTCTTGCCGACGCCAGTGCCGCCGAAAAAGCCGATCACCAGCGGGCGGTGGATGCTGCCGTCGAACAACGTGCCCGGACTCGTGTCGTCGAGGCCGGCGAAGGGCTCGACGTCCTCACGGCTGAGCCAGCCGGCGTGCGCCAGTGCCTGGACCCAGGCGAGGATTTCGCTCCGGATGGCCGAATATTCCTGTTGATTCATGGTGTACCGGGGGCGGCGGCGAGTTCCCGCTCCGCTGCTTCGAGGGTGCCGGCGGGGATGAAGAAGCCGGTGTCATGAGGCATGTCTTCTGGCGCACGGAGCAGGTTCGCCGCGAGATGATCCTCGAACAAACAGCTCACTGCGGCAGCCTGACGTTTTTTCAGATCCTCGGCGGCTCGCTGGACGTAGTGGCCCAGGGCGCTTTCGGTCAGCAGCGAGGTGAGCGACAAGATGGCCGGCGCGATCACGAAGTCCTGCAAGCCGATTCCGCCGGTATGCAATCCGACTGCCAGTGCCGCGGCGTCGGTGGTGACACGGGTGGCCCTGAGACTGTTGAGCACCGCCGGATGTTCCCGCAGACGGTCGTACAATGCATGCGCGGTCTTTTCGACTTCCGGCCCGAACTCGCGCGAATAGGTCGAGACGGCCTGCGAGAAACGGTCGAGCACGGCGGCTTGCCGGTGGCCGATCTCGCGTCCCAACGCCAGCCACCAAGGCCTGGTTTCCGTGGCAGTCTCTGCGATCTCGGCCACCTCCTGGCGCAGCGTGAGCATGACGTGGAGGGCGATCTGCTGCAGTACCGAACGTTCGCTGCCCAGATTGGCGGCATCGGGCCGCCACCGCCGTCCGAGCTGCCTGACCGGCCAGGTCATGATCCGCCGCATTTGCGTCAACACGCGAGCCACGCCGGGAATTTCCAGCAGGGTCAGCAGTTCGGCGAGTGCGCGCTGGAAGGTCTCGTAATGGTGGGGGTGGTCGAGATAGTCACGGCGGTAGAGCCGGCTTGCCGAACCGATCGCCCGGCCGACCAAGGCTCGCCACTCCTGCTGGGCCTGCTGCTCGACGCGGACCGGCGCGAGCCAGCTTTCCCAGTTCGCCCGCACGAATCGCATCAGTCCCAGGCACTGGCGCGAGCGGTCCGTCTGCCTGAGCAGGGTCCGGGTGGTTTCGACCAGCGCATCCACGCCGGGAGGCTCGGAAGCGTTCCCTCCCAGATAGGGCAGGGTGACGATGGGCGGCATGGCGTCACTCCGAACCTGGCGCCACTTTCCGCCCAGCGAGCGTACCACCGTCTCTGCGGTTGCCGGAGGCGTCTTGTTCAGGCAGATGAAGCTGGGGATGCCGAGCGGCTCGATCATGGCCAGCAGCTCCCACACCGACTGGTCGGCATATTTGTCCTTGCTGAGCACGCAAATCAGAAGATCCGAAAGCGCGATGGCCCGGAGCAGGCCGCCGCGGTAGCGTTCCGAATCGATCGAATCGAAATCCGGCGTGTCCCAGACGGTAACGGCAAGGCCCAGCCGGGGAAGGCGGGCAGGCATCGGTTCGAAACCGAAAAACCGGAAATCCTCGGCGGGCAGGTCGGCGACGCGTCTTGCCTGCAGGGGATCGAAGTAGCGGTACAGTGCGGTCACGGCCTCTCCCTCGCCGCCGTAGGCGAACCCTTGCGGATGCCGGGTGAATCCTGCCAGGGGGCTTGCGACGGCCGCATTCTCGCCCAGGAGCCAGTTGATCACCGAGCTCTTGCCGGCCTGGGTGGGGCCGATCACGGTGATCTGAGGCAGCATCGCGCCCGTTCTGAGCCAGCGCAGCCTGAGGTTCGCCAGCTGGAGCGAGTACAGGTTCCGGCGATGATCCGCGGGCCGCGCCGGCCCGGTCTTCGCCAGATGGTCGTCCTGGCGCACGTAGCATCGTTCCAGGCTGGCGAGAAACTGCCGAAGCGCCGGCCCGCCAGGACCGTCGCCGGAATTCACCAGCAAGGCATTACGGCCTGCGCGCTCCTTCGCCATCAAAGGAGGCTCCCCGCTGCGGCAATCAGAGAGGCGGCGCCGACGGTTTCCGGGTTTCGATAGGCTGGGCTGGAATACATGAGCGGTGAGGTGGTCGGGGAGATGCGGACTTCGTTCCTCGGGGATTTTAACGCGTTTGAGTGCAGTCAGCGGCTTTCGCGCAGCAGCACGTCCTTCGCCTGATTGATCTTGGCCGCGAGATAATCCGATCCGCCCCGGTCCGGGTGCAGCTTCTGCATCAACCGCCGGTGGGCTTCGACGACGGCCTCGCGCGGTGCACCCTCTTTCAATCCCAGGATCGCCAAGGCCTCGGCCCGGCTCATCCGACCCGATTGCGACGAACCGGTGGCCGTGTCATCGGCTCCAGCGCGGGCCCGCCAGCCGGTTCCGATCACGCGGTCCAGGTAGACTCCCAGCAGGCGGGCCGATTCGCCATCGGCCTGCAGCAGTTCGGCATGGAGCTCCCGCAGATCCGCGAGACTCAGCTCACAGAGCCGACGACCGGCCTGTCGCCCGGCGAGCACTTCACCTCGGATTTCCCCGCTGCTGCGGTCCAGGCGCAGCCGGAGGAACCGCGTTTCCACGACGGACTCTCCCGCGGCGCCGAAGGTTTTCCGGCGCCACAGCCGCTGCAGGACGGGCAGCAGGGGAATCAGCCCGGGCAGCAGTCGCAGCAAGGCCGCCAGCAACGCACCTGCGAGCGGCACGACCCAGCCAAGCCGTCCGGTAGCCGCCAGTCCCGCAAACAGCAACAGAACGAGCCATGGTGCAATCCGCCGCATTTCTTTCGCCAGGCGGGGACGCAGGGCGCGCAAAAAGGCCGCCAGTGGGGGCAGGACGAGCAGCAGGACCAGGAGCAGGAGGACGATCTGGATCAAGGCTGACGCAGCCGGCGGATCGATTCGGGTATTTCGGCATCCCCACGCTCCGGCGATGCCTGCATTGGATGGCCACCCCCTGCGGCATAGGCGGCCGCTGCTCGGAGCAGACGGGCGAGCCGATCCGGTCTGGCGGCATCGAAGTCGCCTGGCGCCCGACCATCCGCCTCATCGCCCGGATGTTCGAAGCCGCGGCGCAAGCCCGCCGGGCGGCCGTACCGGTCCGCCATCACCAGGGATTCGACCGCTTCGACAGGATGCTTGTGACTCATGCGAAACCTGCCGATCGCGGATGTTTTCTCGTCATGCGCCACAGTGTACAGGAGACGCCGTCGGCCTTCGAATCCCTGCCCGAGCCTCCTCCTTGTTCGAAGATGGGGCAACATGGTAACGTGCGCGTACCCTGGGAAGGGGAGACTTGATCCCAACGAGGAGGTAATAACGAATGTCTAACGAAAACAATAGCGAAGGACCCGCCAAAGCAAACATTTTAGATACGCTCAAGTCCAATCCGAAAATACTGTACGTGATCGGTGGGGTCGCTGTCGTGATCCTGCTCGCCCTGGCCATGGGCGGCGGCGGGAGCGGAGAGGTCCAGGTGAAGACCGCGGTCCAGGTCGGTCAGACGGTGGTGGTGTCCAATCCCAACGTGGGCGACTCCCAGCTGACCGCGGCGCCCGGCCTGATGAACGTCGCCTCGGGGGAGGAGGAAAACGACGAGCAGAAAGTCTGCGTGGTGAAATCGGGCACCCGGGCGACGGTGGAAGAGGAATCGATCGTGGGCGCTTTGCCGTTCGTGAAACTCAAGATTCTGGACGGTGCCTGCGAAGGCAAGAGCGGCTGGACTTCCAAGGTCAACGTGTCTGCGAATTGAGTGACGCCGGCGATGGGGAGGGCAGCGGGTTGCCCCCCATCGCTGCTGCCGCGGATGCTTCTTCGTTTCAGGACAGGTCACGCAGAACGTCGTTGGGACTCACCGCGACGACCCGGCGGACGCTCCATCGTCCCGCCATCCCCACAGTGATCGCGCCCAGGCAGGGTGCGGCCAGCCAGAGCCAAGGGTGTGCCTGTGGCGCCAGATTCATCACTCTGGAAAATGCCACGGCACCGACCAGTTCGGTGGAGGCGGCGGCAAGGATGCCGGCAAGAAACCCCAGGACTGCAAACTCGATCCACTGACTCCTCTTCAAAAGCGGTGTGTCCGCGCCGAGGGCCCGTAACAGCGCATCCTCCCGCAGCCGCTCCTCCGCCGTGGCGTGCACCGCCCCGAATAGGACCGTGAAACCGGCGACCACCGCGAATCCCAGAACGACCTGGACCGCCAGCGTCACCTGCTGCAGGATCGATTGAAACTGTTTCAGCAAGGCATCGACATCCAGCAGAGTGATCCCTGGGAATGCCTTGACCAGGTTACTGAGCACGGTGCTCCGTCCCGAAGGAACATGAAAGCTGGTCAGATAAGTGCGTGGCTGGTCCTGCAGGCTGCGAGGGGAGAAGATCATGTAAAAGTTCGGAGTCAGGGCGTCCCAGCGGACGCTGCGTATGCTTTCGACCGTCGCGGACACCGGCGTGCCGGCCACATCGAACGTAAGCTGCGAACCGATCCGGATGCCCAGTTCTGCGGCGAGCTTCTCTTCCACCGATACCCGTAGAGGCACACCCGACCACCAATGGCCACGGACGATACGGTTGCCGGCCGGCAGCCCCTCGCTCCAGGTCAGGCTGAGGTCCCGCTCGAGGGCCGCTTCGGCATGGGAGTCCTTCGGCGCGAGCTCGTGTGCATCGATCCCGTCCACGCTGACCAGACGCCCTCGAACGATGGGGTAGATCCCGCTGCTTTCGATCGATTCGGCCTCGAGCATTTGCCGGAACCGGTCCAGTTCGGTCTCCTGCAGATTGAGTGCGAAAAAGTTGGGCACATTGTCCGGTGACTGCCGTTTCCACTCGGACACGAGCTCGTTCTGTACGACGTGGCTGATCAGCATGGCGGCCATGGCCAGCCCGAACCCCATGATCTGAACCGAGGCGAGACGGCGACGGCGCAGCAGGGAGTGCAGGCCGAGACGCCAGACCAGAGGACGCCGGCGCAGCAGCGTCGGCAGCAATCGCAGAAGACCGTCGAGGCAAAAACCGAAACCCGCCAGTGTCGCCGCGCCTCCCATGAGGACGAACCCCACCAGTGCGGGATCACGCGCGGGGCGCAGAAGCAGGGCCGCCAAGGTCACGATGGCAATGCCGAGACCCAACCAGACGCTGGGCGGGGTGGGTCCGAGGTCGCGCCGCAAGACTCTCAGCGGCGGCACGCGCATCAGCTCCGGCAGAGGCGGGACGGCAAAACCCACGAGGATGACCATTCCGATCAGTGGTGCCGTCAGCAAACTTTCCAGCCCCGGCTGGGCCAGGTCATGGGGCAGGAGCCCTGCGACCGAGCGGGCGATAGCGGCCTGGACCAGATAACCGAGGGCGCTGCCGAGAAGGGCGCCGGGGAGTCCCACCATCATCAGGACGCAGATGTGGATCGCCAGGATGTCGTTCTTCGTCGCCCCCATGCATTTGAGCAGGGCGGTCGTGTCGGAATGGCGCTCGGTATAACGCCGAGCGCTCATACCGATCGCCACACCGGCGATCAACACGATCATCACGCCGGTCATGCCGAGATAACGTTCGGCGCGGTTCAATGCCGTTCCGACTTCGGGGCGGTCCTCATGCACGTCCAGCAGCCGCTCGCCTCGCTGCAGCCGGGGCCGGAGCCAGGCTTTGAAACGGCGTACGGCGGTGTCCTTCCCGGCGAACATGTCGTAGTAGTGCACCCGGCTGCCGGGCTGAATGACCCGAGTGGCCGGCAGATCGCCGAGGTTCATGATCACACGCGGCGAGAGGCTGTAAAGGTCCCCGCGCCGGTCCGGTTCGTGGGTGAGGAGCCGCTCGACGCGGAATTGTGCGCTGCCGACCGTGAGTGAAGCGCCGAGCGTGAGGCCGAGGGTAGTCAGCACCCGGGATTCGACCCAGACGGTGCCCGGTTGCGGAATGCCACCCGCCGGCCTTTCGTCCACCGCTCCCGCAGCTCGGGTGCGGACTTCCCCGCGTAAGGGGTAGGCGGGACTCACGGCCTTGATCCCTCCCAGCAGAATCTGCTCGTTCTCCATGAGCACGCTGGGGAATTCCACGCTGGCCGCGTGCTTCAGGCCCAGGCTCGCCGCTTGCTCGAGCCACTCCGGAGGGATCTGGCGATGGCTTGCCAGCGTCAGGTCACCAGCGATGAATTCCGCCGCATGATCGACCATGGTGCGGGCCAGGCGATCGCTGAACAACTGGGTCGCTGCGGTGGCGGCCACGGCGATCAGGAGTGCGGCGAGCAGCACACCGAGTTCGCCACCCCGCCAGTCACGCCTGGCGAGCCGCCAGGCCAGGCGGAAACCGTAGGCGGCCCTCATGACTCGAGCATCCGCCCGGCCTCCAGCCGGAGCAGGCGATCACAACGCGAAGCGAGACGGGCATCGTGCGTCACCAGGACCAGCGTGGTGCGATGCTCGCGGTTGAGGTCGAACAGCATATCGATGATGGTCTGGCTGGTACGGTCGTCGAGATTTCCGGTCGGCTCGTCGGCGAAGAGGATGTCCGGCACCGTGACGAAGGCGCGCGCAAGGGCCACTCGCTGCTGCTCCCCGCCGGAGAGCTGGCGGGGATAATGTCCCAGGCGATGCTGGAGGCCGACCCGGGCCAAGAGCCCCCGGGCGCGGTCCCGGGCTTCGTCGAGACGACCGCCGAGTTCCAGCGGCAGCATAACATTTTCCAGGGCGGTGAAGCTGGGCAGAAGCTGGAACGACTGGAACACGAAACCGACGTGCCGCGCCCTCAGCCGTGCCAAACCATCTTCGTCCAGTTGCGAAAGGCGGCAGCCGGCAAGCTCGATCTCGCCCGCAGACGGCCGGTCGAGGCCGGCGAGCAGACCGAGCAGAGTCGACTTGCCGGAGCCGGAGGTTCCGACGATCCCGACGCTCTCACCCGGTTTGATCGCCAGGTCCACACCTGTCAAGATATCCAGTCTTTCACCGGCGCTTACGACCCACTTGTCCACCTGTCTCGCCATGATCAAAGCGCGCCTGCCCTCCGGTCCGGCATCGTTGCTGTTCTTGTCCATCGTGTCTGGCTTCATCTCGATAACTCCCCTTTCGGCGGATTCAGCGGCGGCCGATTCTTTGCTCGTCGTGGGCGACAGCCTCAGTGCCGGCTATGGCCTCTCGGACAGCGGCCAAGGGTGGGTCGCATTGTTGCAGCAAAGACTGCAGCCTCGAAACATCACCGTGGTCAACGCCAGTATTCCCGGCGATACCAGCGGCGGCGGACTGGCCCGCCTGCCTGCAGCGCTGGCAGCGCACCATCCCCGGATCGTGATCCTTGAGCTCGGCGCCAACGATGGCCTACGCGGCCTGCCTCCGGCGGCGTTGAAAGCCAACCTCGGCGCCATGATCGATCAGGCGAGATCGGCCGGGGCGCAGGTCCTGCTTCTGGGCATGAAGCTCCCGCCGAATTACGGCGGCCGCTATGCGGAGGCCTTCGAACGGGTGTATCAGGAACTCGCCGAGGAGAAACAGGTTCGACTCTTGCCATTTTTTCTCGACGGGGTCGCAGGGGACGAACATCTGCTACAGTCTGATGGCCTCCATCCAAACGCCGAGGCGCAACCCCTCCTCATGAAAAGCGTATTCGAGAAACTCGAACCACTCCTAGTATCGATCGACCGACCATGACCCCAGAAGAACTCATTGCCCGGATACGGCAAGGCGACCGCATCGCCTTCACAGACACCGTCGAAGCAATCGACTCGGCTTATCATTTTACTCCGACCGAATTTCGCAACGGACGGGGGGATGATGTCGTGATCAATCCGGCCGGTACCAACTCGGGTTCATGCAAGATTTTCGGTTTCGCCCGGCTGCACAGGCTGTCGGTCACCGAAACCCTCGCATTGTTCGGCGACTATTACTGGGAGGACGTGCTCGGTCGTCCGGACGGCGACGATCATCGCAACATCCGGACTTTCATGAAATATGGTTGGGAGGGAATCAGCTTTCCGGAAAGTCCTCTGGCGCCGCGCTGAGTCGCTAGCCGTGCCCGGACTGCCGGCCGAGAGCCGACAGCGTGGTGCCACGTCTTCCGCCCCTTTTCCTGGCCGCCGTAGGTTTTCCGCCGTCGAGGATCGAGGCCAGCGCCGCGGCGCTCTCGACCGGCAGCAGGACGTCATACCGGCGTTTGGGCGGTTGCACGCCGGGTTTGAGGGCAGGATTCATCCTGAAAAATTCCTGTTCGGGGAGTCCCGAGCTAGCGACGACCTCGGCCACACGGACCTTCGAATCGACCTCCACCCTCGTCAGGTAGGGCCGGTCCCGGATTTTCCTGAGCTTCAGGCCGTAGCCTTCCGGATGGGCTATGATGCGGGATAAGGCCAGTATCCGAGGCACGTAGGCCCGGGTTTCGGCCGGTAGATCGAGCGTCCAGAAGCTGCCACCCCGGCCGGCCTTGAGGCTGGCAGCGACCGCCCGTTGCACCGCTCCCTCGCCGGCATTATAGGCGGCCAAGGCCAGCAGCCAGTCGCCGTTGAAAACGGTGCCGAGATGTTTCAGGTACGACAGAGCCGCGGACGTCGACGCATGTATGTCGTAACGGCCATCATAGTTTTCGTCCACGGTGAGTCCGTGTTCTTCGCCAGTGCCCCGCACGATCTGCCACAGGCCGACGGCGTCGCGGGGGGAGGCTGCCAAGGGATCGAACGCACTTTCGACCATGGGGACGACGAGCACGTCCATGGGCAGCCCTTTGCGCTCGATTTCGCTTGCCAGATAATGCAGAAAAGGCTCTCCCCGCCTTGCTAGCGCATCGAGATGGGCCGGATTGTGCCTGAAGGCTTCGATTTCGGCATCGACCGCTTCATGTCGAATGTCGCTCAGAACCAGCTTTTGCCTGATATGCTGCCACAGGCCTTCTTCCCCCGGTGAGCCGGAAGCCGCTCTGGCCAGACGCAGACCGGGTGCTGCCCTGGGTTTCCGTCTCTTGGTCGCCGGAACCCTGGCCGTTTCGGAATCTTCTCCCACCGGCAGATCCCCGTCCCACAGGCGGCTCGCGAGCCGGTCCTGCAGTAGCGCCAAGTCCGAAGGCAATCGAAGATAAGCCGGGTCGACCGGTTTTTCCGGCGGCGATTCGACATCGCGATGCGACACCGAATGCTGGCCGGCAGGCGGCAGGGTGTGAGCGCAGGCTGCCAGGAGCGGCGGAAAAGTCAGCGTGCCAATCAGTCGCGTCGCTCTTCGCAATAACGCAGACCGCCCCTTGTGTCCGACACCGAGAGGGGCGATTGGGTATAATCGATCGGGCATAGCTTCAATGAATTAAGCCAGAAATGCTTGATCCCTATCTCATGAGATTCGAATTCTGCCTCAAACACCCCTCCGTGGCAAGTTCTGTATCCTAGGGGCAACGCTTAATGCTTTTTCTTCATCCGACGGACTTCAACGGGGGATGCCCGGCCCGCAGTCGATACTTTGTCGTATACCTCGTCGAATGCCAGCTTGCATAACGGTAATTTTTCGCGCAGACGATCATAGCTGCCATGATTGAACATTCGACGGAAATCGGTGCGGCTCAAAGCCGTTTTCGCATATAACGCCTGATATCCGTGATGCTGCAGGACGAATTGTTCGAGCAAGCCGAGCACATCCCTGGCATCTCTGTCTTTCTTTTTAAGAGTGCCGTAAGCGCCGATATCCACGAACAGCTCATCCTCGACGCCGTTTTCGTCGCAGAAGGGACGGACAAACCCGATATCCTCACTGTTCCGCCGGATCGACATGGGTGATAGCCAGAGAGGATAGAGTCCAGTATGCTCGTCGAAATACTCGATTGATTTACTGAGATATCGTATGGGCATCAGCATATCCTGAATCATCTGATGACGCTCCCTGAGCTCTCTGGTGGTTTCAGTTTCCGTATACTTCAGAAGTTCGATACGTGGCGGCATCGCCCAGCCCAGCAGAACCCGAAACAGCGGATGGTTGCCGAAGGGGATGATGTCTTTCATCATCCAGAAATAGCTTCTTGTATGCCTGTGAAAGTAATCCTCCAAAGGAATGTATTCGACGTTGTTCGAGTTCGGCCGGAGGCGATTCTCCACGTGCTTGAAGAACCAGGGTTTATACCACCGGTTTATGGGGTTGACAGGGCCGTCGTGTCCTGCTGCGTCCATCAGTCTGCCGCACATGATGACGGCTGCGTCCCTGTTGTATACGATCCCTTCCACGAAATCGTTATCGGTGTTCCTGGCCTCGGACTCGAACAGCTTCGCCATTTCGTTCAAAGAAGATACGGGCTGATAATGCAATCGTACATATTTTTTTGCGGGTATTATTTGGAGTTCTGCGGCCACAAGAAAACCGAGTGTGCCATGGCTCCATGGAATTTGATGAAACAGCTCTGGATTCTCGCTGCGACTGCAGGTAACCAAAGTTCCTTCTGACGTTATGATCTCGAAAGATTCGCATATATGTTGAAATAGACCGTATCTATGGCTGCTGGTTTCGACGCCGAACCCCATGATCAGTCCGCCCACCGTCAAGTCATTCAGCTCGGGAACCACGGGAAGCATCCATCCCTCGATCTTCAAGGTGGAGGATAACTGCCCCATCGTGACCAGAGGTTCGACTCTCACGACACGCCGGCTCACGTCGATTTCCAGAATATCATATAAATCAATATGGATTTTTCTGTGGGAATATTTATATATTGGGATGAGCTCGCTCATGCTTTTCCATCCCGAACGACCCGTGCATAATTTTTCTTTGCATCCTTGCTCTTTCCATAGATCGATCTGTCTGATCACTCGTCTGACTTTTTCATCATGTCTGGCGGGTGCACTATGACAGAGAAAAATGATGCGGTTTCTCAGAGTTACGTAGGCGCCGTAAATGACTGATATGGGCAACAGGAACAGCGTAGCGAAAAGGCCGCGATGGTATGTCAATATATATTCGAGCATGCCGAGATGAATGTTGGTGAGTGTAAGGCAAGCCCCGGCGCTGCCGCTGGGCCCAAGGGGGCGTGCCAGAAATCGGGAACCGAGAAGACCAAAGAGGTGACAGAGAGTACCAGACTCCCGTCCGCAGACGACAGGTGTCGAAGGCGGGCCATTTGAGGACGATGGCGCGGTTCGGCTTTGGGTCAAGCTTTGACGCGCATGCGGAGAGACCAGGAAGCATCTCCGGTCGATGCCGGCGGCGATGCGGTTTTTTCGTTTTACGAATGCGGAGGATCCGGGTCTCCGGTCGGTCTGACGTAGCCGCGAGCCGCTCCATATGTGCGCATAATGTATATTATGTTAAATCGCAAAAAGCGATGGGTCGCCTTTGACAGACAGGAAGAGAATAGCCCGCGAAGCCTTGGCGCTTGCAGGGTCTTTGGATCTTGGCGAGGCTGGGGATGGTGGTGGCGGGCGGAATTGAACCGCCGACCTAGGGGTTATGAATCCCTCGCTCTGACCAACTGAGCTACGCCACCGTCGGAATGGACACGCCGACAAGCGCGCCCGGGGTGAAGGCGCGCATTATCAATTTCGGTGACGTGCGTGTCAAGAGCGCCTCATGATTGAAGAATGTCCGGCCGCTGTGGCATGATTGCCGTCCTTCCTGAGGGGATGAGCCCGGCTGGCGGCGGTTTTCCATGTCGAGGCTCGTCCCGTTCCCATCCGTACCTCTACGAATATTTAAGAGCAATATCTCGATCCTATAACACAAGGTGAATTTGATGCCTGGTCGCAACCATCTTTACGTTCCTGGTCCGACGAACATTCCGGATGCCGTTCTCAGCGCGATGCACGTACCGATGGAGGACCATCGGCGACCGGACTTCCCTGCCCTCGTGACCCCGCTGCTGGAGAATCTGAAAAAGGTATTCCGGACGGAAGCAGGGCAGTGCTTCATCTTTCCGGCCACGGGAACCGCGGGTTGGGAAATTGCTCTCTCGAATACGCTCTCTCCCGGCGACAAAGTGTTGTCCTATCGTTTTGGACAATTCAGTCATCTGTGGATCGACCTGGCCAGACGTCTGGGCCTCGAAGTGGAGTACGAGGAGGTGCCGTGGGGTCAGGGGGTGCCGCTGGACAGACTGGAGGCGCGCCTGAAAGCCGACACCGCTCATGAAATCAAGGCGGTGCTGATCTGCCACAATGAGACTGCAACCGGTGTGACCAACGACCTTCCGGCCGTACGCAAGGCCATCGATGCGGCCGGCCACCCTGCCCTGTTCTATGTCGATGGCGTGAGTTCCATCGGTTCTCTGGATTTCCGCATGGACGAATGGGGCATCGATATCGGCGTGGCCGGCTCCCAGAAAGGCTTCATGCTGCCGGCCGGTCTGGCTCTGCTGGGCTTCAGCCAGAAGGCACTGAAGGCGCGGGAGTCCGCTAAGTGCAAGCGCGCATTCCTGGACATCAACGATCACATCCTTCACAACGCTGGCGGTTTTTTCCCGTATACCCCATCGATCCCGCTGCTGTATGGTCTGCGCAAGTCGCTGGAACTGCTGCTCGAGGAGGGGCTGGAGAACGTTTACGCCCGCCATGCCCGCTTGGCCGAGGGTGTCCGCCGGGCGGTGGCTGCCTGGGGGCTCCAGCTCTGCGCCCAGGATCCGAAATGGTATTCGAACACCGTGTCGGCCGTCGTCGTACCACCGGAGTTCGATGCGCGCGACGTGATCCACACGGCTTATTTCCGCTATAACCTGTCGCTGGGTGCGGGGCTGAGTGAAGTCTCGGGGAAAGTATTCCGCATCGGTCACTTGGGGGATCTCAACGAATTGAGCCTGGCCAGCGCCATCGTGGGTTCGGAAATGGCCATGCTGGACGTGGGTATTCCCTTGACGCCGGGCAGCGGCATCGCGGCGGCCAGCGCCCATTGGCGCGAAACCGCTCCGGTAATCCAGCCCCGAGTCTGATCCGCCGGACCTCGCCGGAGACTGATGGTTGCGGCGAGGCACGATTCCAACGGGCGCGCCGGCGGGCGCGCCCTCCCCTTTGTCTGGAGCCGCCATGAGCAAACCCAAAGTACTGGTGACGCGACGCTGGCCGGAATCTTGTGAAAGTAGACTCCGGGAGTCGTTCGACGTCGTCTTCAACGCCGACGACCATCCCATGAGCAGGGACGAGTTGAAGGCGGCCCTGCGCGATTACGATGCGGTTCTGCCTACGGTGACCGATGCCATCGATGCGGATGTGCTGGCTGTAGAGCCACTGCGCTGCAAGATCCTCGGCAATTTCGGGGTGGGCTTCAACCATATCGATCTCGATACCGCCCGGCAGCGCGGCATCGCCGTCACCAATACTCCCGACGTGCTGACGGACTGTACCGCCGATATCGCCATGCTGCTCATGCTCGCGGTCGCCCGTCGGGGTGGAGAAGGAGAACGGGAAGTCCGAAGCGGCCGCTGGACGGGATGGCGCCCCACCCACATGCTCGGTACCAAGGTGACCGGCAAGATCCTGGGACTCGTCGGATTCGGTCGGATCGCCCGCGCCATGGCGAAAAAGGCCCATTTCGGATTCGACATGCCCGTCATCTTTTACGATCCTTTTCCGCCGCCGCAGGATTTGATCGATGCCCTGGGCGCCGAGCAATGCGGCACCCTGGAAGAGGTACTGGAACGCGCCGATTTCGTCGCGCTCCACTGTCCCGGCAGCAAGGAAAACCGGCATTTGATCAATGCGGACCGTCTGGCTCGGATGAAGCCGCAGTCCTATCTCGTCAACACGGCCCGCGGAGACGTGGTGGACAATGAAGCCCTGATCGAGGCCTTGCGGAACCGGCGCATCCGGGGCGCGGGACTGGACGTTTACGAAGGCGAACCCCGGCTGAACCCGGGTTTTCTCGAACTCGACAATGTCGTGTTGTTTCCCCACCTGGGCAGTGCCACCGAGGAGACGAGGATCGCGATGGGCATGCGCGTCATCGACAACATCACTGCGTTTTTCGAAGGGCGTCCCCCCCGAGACAAGGTGACCTGATTGCCGGCAATGGCGGCCGATCCGTTCCCTTTGTGGCCCGCCCGGATAGTGGCGGAGGACGTCTACCGGTCTGTCTGGGAGCGGGTCCGCCCGGCTTTCCTGGCCTCGATGGCCACACAGCGCATTCCTTTGACTCTCGCCGAATCCTTGGCGAGAGTCTATGTGCCGCTGGCAGCCTGGGTCCTTACTCACAGGGACAACGGCCCATTCGTGCTTGGCGTCAACGGCGCGCAAGGTTCCGGCAAGTCGACCCTATGCGACTTCTTGGCGCTGATTCTGCGCGAGGGCTATGGGTGCAAGGTTGCCGGTTTTTCCATCGACGATCTCTACAAGACGAGATCTGAAAGGGAGAGGTTGGCGCGGGAAGTGCACCCTCTGCTGATGACACGGGGCGTTCCGGGTACTCACGATGTCGAGCTGGGATTGCAGACGCTCGATCGACTGACGAAGATTGGGCCGGAAGTCTCCGTGGCTTTGCCGGCATTCGACAAGTCGGTCGATGACCGGCGCCCGCTGTCGGCCTGGCCGCAAATCACGGCTCCGGTCGATGTCGTCATCTTCGAAGGCTGGTGTGTCGGCTGCGTTCCTCAGGTCGGAGAGGATCTGGTCCGTCCGATCAACGCCTTGGAGTCTGGGGAGGATGCCGACGGTAGCTGGCGGACCTACGTCAACGAACAGCTCGGTGGCCCTTATGCCGAACTGTTCGACCGACTGGACAGATTGATCATGCTGAAGGTCCCCGATCTGGAATGCGTATACCGGTGGCGAGGCCTGCAAGAGCGTAAGCTGGCGGCAGCGGTCCGGGGCAACGGCTCCTCGAGCCATCGTCTGATGGATGAGGCGGCGCTGCGGCGTTTCATCATGCATTACGAACGGCTCACCCGGCATATGCTGGCGGAAATGCCCGCACGTGCCGACATCACACTGTTTCTTGACGAAAATCATCGCTTCGTCCGCGCTCATATCAACGAATGATCATGGCCGCCTTGCCGTTCAAGCTGTTTGCCAGCATCCAATATCTGCTGCCTCAACACGGCCTTTCACGGTTCGTGCACTGGGCGGTCCGCATTCGCCAGCCCTGGTTCAAGAACGCTCTGATCCGTGCCTTCTGCAGGTTCTATCGGGTCGATCTCGCGGAGTCCGTCTGCAGTTCGCCGGAGTCGTTCGAGTGCTTCAACGCCTTTTTCACACGTGCGCTGAAACCCGGCGTGCGATCGGTCTGCAGCGAGCCCGACGCCATCGCCTGTCCGGCGGACGGTATGATCAGCCAGCTCGGTGCCATCGAGGGTACACGGTTGTTCCAGGCCAAAGGACGCTGCTTCGAACTGGCCGAACTGCTTGGCGGTGATCGCAGCCGGACAGAGGCATTCGAAAACGGTAGCTTTGTCACGGTCTATCTTTCGCCCCGTGATTACCACCGTGTCCATATGCCGGTGGCAGGCACCCTGGCAGCTATGACGCATGTGCCAGGCGCCCTGTTCAGCGTCAACGTCGCGACGACGGAAAACGTCCCGAATCTCTTTGCACGAAACGAACGGCTGATCTGTTATTTCGATACCGCCGCGGGACCGATGGCGGTCATTCTGGTTGGCGCGATTTTCGTGTCGAGCATTGAGACCGTCTGGCACGGCGAGGTCACACCGCCCCGCTCGAAGACGATCAGGCGGTGGGATTACTCAGGGCAAGGCCTCCGATTCGAACGCGGTGCTGAAATCGGCCGCTTCAACATGGGATCGACCGTGATCGTCCTTTTCGGTCCCGGCCACGCGCGCTGGAAGGCCGGGATCGGTGCCGGCATGTCCGTCAAGATGGGGTTGTCGCTGGGGTCTTACCGCTGAAACCGACACCCGGATCGGCCGGCTGGATGGTTTCCCAGGCGCGGCAGGTGGGACAGTGCCAATGCAGCTCACGGCATTCATAGCCGCACTGTACGCAACCGTAACCGGGATGCCTGGACGCTAGGCCGTCGAGGGCGGTCAGGCAGCGCCGCAGGATCGACAGGCAATCACCGTCGATGCAGGTGGCTGCTCCGGCATAATGCAGCGTGCGGCGGATCAGGTTCAGGCTCGACCGCTCGGACAGAAGACCCGTCAGATAGCTCGCCGCCGCGGGCGCCCCTTCCCGTTGCGCCAGTTCGTCGGCCAGAAGTAGGGCGGCCGCTTCTGTACGATAACGCTGATAGACATAGTCGAGATAGGTCAAATACCCGTCCATGTCCCGAAGACTGGCATGGCAGAGCCGCAACTGCCCTATGACCTCCGGCAGAAAGGCGGGATTTTGGAATTCCACCGACCGTAGCAGGGTACCCGCTTCCGCCCATTGCTGTCGTTGCAGAGCGAGCCTTGATTTCAGGAGGGTCGCCCGGACGCAGCGCGGATCTTCGGCCAGGGCCTGCTGAAGATGCGCATGGGCCGCGACTGTTTCTCCCCGGGCGATCGCCGATTCGGCCTGCTCGCACAGGAGATGGGCTAACGTGGCGTTGCGCTGGCCGGCGTCGAACTTCTTGAGTGACCGGGCGCATTCGGCCGCCCTCACCCAATCCTTTTCGCTCTGGTAGATCGCCAGCATTTGCTGGAGCGATGCCTTGCCGTGGGAAGCAGTCGCGGTCAGGCCCGCGAAGACGGTTTCGGCCCGATCCAGCAGCCCGGCGCTCAGATAATCCATGCCCAGTTCGAAACGAATGGCGTGCAGCTGTTCGTCCGACATCTGGGGTTGGGAATGGAGGCGTTCGTGCAGTTCGATCGCCTTGGAAAGCTCTCCACTCCTCCGCAGCAGGCCGCCGAGGGCCAGTTGCAACTCCAGGGTCTTGGCGCTGGAATCAGCGATCTGTCTGAGCAGATGAAACGCCTCATCGGCTCTGGCTCCGATGGCCGTGTCGGTGGGGGTCTGATAGGCCCGCTGGAGACCGTCATTCAGTCCAGCCGACAGGTTTCGTCCGTGGTGTCTGGCCGCTGCATACCAGCCGGAAGCGGCAGCCACCGGCAGCAACAGGGTCAGCAGTTCAAGCATCGGGACGTCCGACATTCGGTGCCTCCACCATTCGTCCGAGGAGGGCGAGGCGATTTGTTGCCGCCGAGAAGTCCTTAGTCCTTGATCGAATTGACCCGGTCGCGCAACTCCTTACCGGGTTTGAAATGGGGAACGCGCCTGGATGGCAGATGAACGGACTCGCCGGTCTTGGGATTCCTGCCGACCCGGGGGGGACGATGGTGCAGGGAAAAACTGCCGAACCCCCTGATTTCGATGCGCTCGCCTCCGGCCAGCGCCTCACTCATGCAGCCGATCATCTCCTTGATCGCATGTTCGATGTCCCGGGGGGACAGATGCGGATACTTTCCGGCCAAGGATTCGATCAATTCCGATTTAGTCATGTCGATCTCCAGGTTCCAAAAAGCGGACCGGAAGGGGTCTTACGACCCCCTCCTCCGGGGAAAACCGTAAACGATCAGCGGTTTTCCATCTGTTCCTTGAAAATGTCGCCGAGGGTCGGGGTGCCGGACACCTGCTGCGAGTAGTCCTTGATCGCCGCCGCTTCCTCATCCTGATCCTTGGACTTGATCGACAGGGAGATCGACTTGGTTTTCTTGTCGACACCGATGAATTTGGCTTCGATTTCGTCACCCACGTTCAGCAGTGCCCGCGCGTCTTCGACCCGGTCGCGCTGGATTTCGGAGGCGCGCAGATAGCCTTCCACGTTGTCCGCCAGAGTGATGACCGCGCCTTTGGCATCCACCTCTTTTACCACGCCGCGTACGATCGAACCTTTGTCGTGAGCCGCCAGGAAGTTCTGGAATGGATCCTGTTCGAGCTGCTTGATGCCCAGCGAGATGCGCTCGCGTTCCGGATCGATCGCCAGGATGACGGTCTCCAGCTCGTCGCCTTTCTTGAACTGGCGGATGGCTTCCTCGCCGGGCACCGACCAGGAAATGTCGGACAGATGCACCAAGCCGTCGATGTTGCCGTCGAGGCCGATGAAGATACCGAAATCGGTGATCGATTTGATCGTGCCCCGGATCTTCTCGCCCTTCTTATGGGTCGCAGCGAACTCGTCCCAGGGATTCTGTCTGCACTGCTTCATGCCCAAGGAGATGCGGCGGCGTTCCTCGTCGATGTCCAGGACCATGACCTCGACTTCCTCACCGAGCTGGACGACCTTGGCCGGATTGACGTTCTTGTTGGTCCAGTCCATTTCCGAGACGTGGACCAGACCCTCGACGCCCTCTTCCAGTTCGACGAAGCAGCCGTAATCGGTGAGGTTGCTGACCTTGCCGAACAAGCGGGTGCCAGCGGGATAGCGGCGGGCGATGTTGACCCAGGGGTCTTCACCGAGCTGTTTGAGGCCCAGTGACACGCGGTTCTTTTCCTGATCGTACTTGAGCACTTTGACCTGCAGCTCCTGGCCGATCTGGACGGCTTCGGACGGGTGACGCACGCGCTTCCAGGCCATGTCGGTGATGTGGAGCAGGCCGTCGATTCCGCCCAGGTCGATGAATGCGCCATAATCGGTGAGATTCTTGACCACGCCGGTGACGATGGCGCCTTCCTTGAGGCTTTCCATCAGCGCTTCCTTCTCGGCGCTGAACTCGGATTCGACCACGGCACGGCGCGACAGCACCACGTTGTTACGCTTCTGATCGATCTTGATGACCTTGAACTCCAGGTCCCTTCCTTCCAGGAAAGCGGTGTCGCGCACGGGACGCACGTCGACCAGGGAGCCGGGCAGAAACGCCCGTAGGGCGCCGATGGCCACGGTAAAGCCACCGCGGACCTTGCCGACGATACGGCCGACAACGGTCTCGTTGTTCTCGAAAGCTTTCTCCAGGTCTTCCCATGCCTTGAGCTTTTTCGCCTTGTCGCGGGACAGCAGGGTCGCGCCGAGGCCGTCCTCCACCATATCCAAAGCGACCTCGACCTGATCGCCCACCTGGACTTCCAGCTGGCCGTCGGCATTGAGGAATTGCCACTTCGGAATGACGCCTTCGGATTTCAGTCCGGCGTTGACGACGACCGCATCGGTGCCGATGTCGACGACGGTGCCGGTGATGATGCTGCCCGCGCGCATCTCGGCTTTCGCCAGACTTTCTTCAAACAGTTCTGCAAAGCTTTCGCCCATGATCGATGATTCCAGCGTCCGAGGTATGAAATCGGACGAATGTTGATAGAGTTGGTTGACGATCGTGTCCGCTCGCCGCGCGGCGGAACACACCCTGTACTGTATTGGCCTCAGGATTTCAGTGCGATTGCACCACGGAGAGGCAAACCTGGATCACTTCATCGACGCTCAGGTCCGATGAATCGATCACGACGGCATCCGCCGCCGCTCGAAGCGGCGCGATCTGCCGCTCCCGGTCGCGCCGGTCGCGTTCCTCGATCTCTTCGGTCAAGTGCGCTAGGCTAACATCCATGCCTTTTTCTTTCAACTGGTTATAGCGCCGGCGGGCGCGAACCTCCGCGCTCGCGGTGAGAAAGACCTTGTAAGGGGCGTCCGGGAAAACCACCGTCCCCATGTCGCGGCCGTCCGCCACCAGCCCCGGGGGCCGGCGGAAGCCGCGCTGTTTGTCCAGCAATGCCTGCCGCACCGCCGGAAACGCCGCCAGCTTCGAGGCCAGATTGCCGCATTCCTCGGTGACGATACGTCCGCTAATGTCGGCGTCCCATAACAGGATGCGCGCCGTCGAATCCGCTCCGAACACGAGATCCAGCGATGCCGCGAGCGCCGCCAGCGCCGACTCGTCCTCCCGGGAGACGCCCCGGTCCACGGCCGCGACTGCCAGCGCCCGATAGATCGCACCGCTGTCCAAAAAATTCCAACCGAGCCGGGCGGCGACCGCACGGGCCGCAGTGCCCTTGCCGGCGCCGCTGGGGCCGTCGATGGTGAGTACGGGAATGGTGTCCTGCATGCCGGTTCAGCTGACCTCGATGTCCAAACCCAGGGTCCGCGCCAGTTCGACGAAATTGGGAAAAGATGTCGCCACGTTGGCGCAGTCGTGAATCTCGATGGGGATGGGAGCGCGCAATGCCGCGATCGAGAATGACATGGCGACGCGATGATCGCCGCGCGAATCGACTGCGCCGCCGCGGAAACTCCCGCCCCGGATGACCATGCCATCGGGGGTCGGGCGGGCATCGATGCCCAGCGTGGTCAGGCCGTCGGCCATGGCCTGGATACGGTCGCTTTCCTTGACCCGCAGCTCCTCGGCCCCGGTCAGCACCGTTTCGCCTGTGGCGCAGGCTGCGGCGATGAACAGGGCCGGGAATTCGTCGATGGCCAGCGGCACGGTATGTTCGGGAATGCGGATGCCGCGCAGTTCCCGGTAACGGATGCGGAGGTCCGCCACCGGTTCGCCGCCGACTTCGCGCGGATCGAGTATCTCGATGTCGGCGCCCATTTCGCGCAGGATTTCGATGACGCCGGTCCGGGTCGGATTGATCCCGACATGGCGGAGGAACACGTCGGACCCGGGGCTGATCGCCGCGCCTATCATGAAGAACGCCGCCGAGGAAATGTCCGCCGGCACGTCGATACGGGTCGCGGAAAGCTTGCCGCCGGATTGGATGCATACGCGGTTGCCATCCCGCGCCACCGGATAGCCGAAACCCGCCAGCATGCGTTCGGTGTGGTCGCGGGTCGGCGCCGGCTCGGTGACACAGGTCTTCCCTTCCGCGTAGAGGCCCGCCAGCAGCAGACAGGATTTCACCTGGGCGCTGGCGACCGGCATCGCATAGTCGATCCCTTTGAGGCGGCTTCCGCCGGCGATGTGCAGCGGCGCGGTGCCGGCTTCGGTGGTGTCGATCCGCGCGCCCATGGCCCGCAACGGTTCGGTGACCCTGCGCATGGGCCGACGTACCAGCGACGAATCGCCGGTCAGTGTCACATCGAATGTCTGGCCCGCCAGCAGTCCGCTCAAGAGGCGCATCGACGTCCCGGAATTGCCGAGATCCAGGGGCGCGGCAGGTGGCTTCAGGCCGTGCAGGCCGACGCCGTGGATCCGCAGCCGGCCCTCCGTCGGGCCTTCGATTTCGACGCCCATGGCCCGGAACGCCGCCATGGTCGCCAAACAGTCCTCAGCCTGGAGGAAGCCACTCACCTCAGTCACGCCCTCGGCGAGCGAGCCCAGCATCACCGACCGGTGGGAGATGGACTTGTCGCCCGGTACCCGGATGTCGCCCTGCATCCGTCCACCGGGCCTGGCGGTGAATACCACGTCTTTGTCATGCATGATTGTTTTCCGTCAGCTGTAGAAATTTTTCGCGGGCGGACCTGGCTTCGCTGAAACAGGCGTAGAGACGGCCGGCGTCGTCGTTGCGAATCAGTCCTGCCACCTCGCGCAGCGCCGCCTCGTATTCGGCCAAGAGCTCCAGCAGAGGCTCCCGGTTGGCCCGGCAGATGTCCAGCCACATCCTCGGATCGCTGGAGGCGATACGGGTGAAGTCGCGAAAACCGCCGGCGGCGTAGCGGAAAATTTCCGCCTGCTCATCCTTGCGGCCCAGCATTCGCGCGAGTGTGAACGCCAGCACATGGGGTAGATGGCTGGTCGCCGCCAGCACTTCGTCATGGCGTTCTGCTTCCATTCGCTCCACCTTCGCGCCCAGATACGTCCAGAACTCTCCCACCCGTGCCAGCGCGTCGGGTGCGCTGTCCGGCAGGGGCGTCAGGATGACGCGCTTGCCTTCGAACAGGCTGGCATCGGCGGCCTCCACACCGCTGCGCTCGGCGCCGGCGATTGGATGGCCGGGGATGAAATTGCTTGGCACCTTGCCGAACACGCGCCGGGCCGCATCTACCACGCTGCCTTTGGTGCTGCCCGCATCGGTGTAGACGCACTCCGGTCGCCATACCGGCCGCAGTCTTCGGAACAAGGGCTCGATGGTACCGACGGGGGTAGCGATGAGCACGAAATCGGCCCCTTCCACGCCCTGCTCCGGATCGACACGGCCGCGGTCGACGACTCCCAGCGCTTCTGCACGGTCGAGGTTGGCCGGATCGGCATCGACGCCGACGATTTCACCACAAAACCCGCGGGCGCGCAGGGCGGCCGAACCGCCGATCAGGCCGACGCCGATGATGCAGAAGCGCCGGATCATGGAACCAGCACGCGGTCCAGGGCGGCGAAGAAGAGGTCGATTTCTTCTGCGGTGCCGACCGACACCCGGAGATGGTTCGGCAGGCCGTAATTTCCCAATGGCCGCACGATGACGCCTTCGCGTAGCAGCGCGTCGAAAACCGGAGTGGCCGGCCTCCCCAGGTCGAAGCTGACGAAATTGCCGGCGGAAGGGATGAAATCGAAGCCCCGCTCTCGGAAACCGGCTTCCAGCTGGCTCCGGCCGGCGTCGTTCGCCTGTACCGTGGCTTCCAGGAAGCCGGTATCTTCCAGGGCGGCGGCCGCGGCGGCCAGTCCCAGGGTGTTGACGTTGAACGGCTGCCTGGCACGGTTCAGCAGGTCGGCGATCTCCACCCCGGTAACCGCATATCCGACCCTAAGGCCCGCCAGTCCGTAGGCCTTGGAGAACGTGCGGGTGACGATCAGGCCGGGAAACTCCCCCAGCCACTCCAAGGCGTCCGGATGGTCGGGGCACCGTGCGTACTCGAAATAGGCCTCGTCCACGACTGCAATGACATGCTCGGGCAGCGCCGCCAGAAACGAATACAGCTCTCCCCGGCCGAGCAGCGTCCCGGTCGGATTGTTCGGATTGGCGATGAAGACCACGCGGGTATCGGGATCGACCCGCTCCAACATGGTCTCCAGATCATGGCCGAAGCGTGGACCCCGGCTGCCGTCATGGGCCGGGGCCGTTTTTCCCGTCGCTCCTGCGGTCTGGGTCGCAATCGGATACACGGCGAAGGCATATTCGGAATACACCGCATTGCGTCCGGCTGTGAGGAACACCCTCGCCACCAGATCGAGCACATCATTGGATCCATTGCCGAGGACGATCTGCGCCGGCTCGACGCCGAGTTTTTCAGCCAGTGCCGCCTTCAGTTCGAAGCCGCTGCCGTCGGGATAAAGGTGAGTGCCCCCGAGTATCCGCCGCACGACTTCCAGCACCTTGGGGCTCGCGCCGAGGGGATTCTCGTTGGAGGCCAGCTTGACGATGCGCTTCAGAGCGAACTCCCGTTCCAGCTCGCCGATGGGTTTGCCGGGCTGATAAGGGGTGAGTCCGCGAACGCCGGGGACGGCGAGAGTGGTGATGCTCATGGCGAAAGTGTCAGCTCAGTGCGCGTGGATAGGAACCGAGGATACGCATCATGCAGCAGTGTTCCCTCACCTCGGCGAGGGCCTGCGCCAGGGCGGGATCGGCCTGATGCCCTTCCACGTCGATGAAAAAAAAGTAGTCCCACATGCCGCGCCGCGAAGGCCGCGATTCGATCTTGGTCATGCTGATCCCCAGGCGCGCGAAAGGCTCGATGAGGCGGAAAAGCGCACCCGGGTCATTGCGGGTGGACAGCAACAGCGAAGTTTTGTCGTGGCCGGTCGGTCCCACCGGCTGCCCGCCGATGACCAGGAACCGGGTGGTATTGTCGGGTTCGTCCTCGATGTTGCGGTTCAGGATCTCCAGGCCATAGAGTCCCGCCGCCACTTCGCCGGCGATCGCCGCCGTACCGGCGGTTTCCGCCGCCCGCCGGGCGGCTTCGGCGTTGCTGCCGAGGGGGGTGCGGCGTACACCCGGCAGAAAACGGTCCAGCCAGCCCCGGCATTGCGCCAGCGACTGCGGATGGGAGAACACTTCGGTCAGCTCGGTCAGCGCGGTCGGTGTCCTGCACAGCAGGTTGTGGTGGATGCGCAGCTGCACCTCCCCGGCGATGATCAGGCTGAAGCGCACGAAGCTATCCAGGGTGTGGGTGATGACGCCTTCAGTCGAATTCTCGACCGGCACCACACCGTAATGACAGGCACCGCTCTCCACAGCCCGGAAGATTTCGTCGATGGCCGGCATCGGGACGGCCTGGATGGCGTGGCCGAAATGCCTGTAGGCCGCCTGCTGGGTGAAGGTTCCTTCCGGTCCGAGGAAGGCGACGCTCAGCGGCTTTTCGAGGGCCAGGCATTCCGACATCACTTCGCGGAAAAAGCGGACCACGGCCTCTCGGCCGAGCGGGCCGGGATTGTTCGCTGTCAGCCGCTGCAGGATTTCCGCTTCCCGTTCGGGACGGTAGAAGCAGTCGGTCTCGCCCGCCGCCACCTTGATGTCGGCCACCCGCTGGGCACACCTCGCCCGCTGGTTGAGCAGTTCCAGCACCCGGTCGTCGAGTTCGTCGATGCGCTTGCGCAGTTCCGCGAGAGAAGGATCGTTCGCCATGCTTTCCTGGAAAAGTTTCCGTCTTGAGTTCAGTGGGCGGATGACCGATGGATGGACGGCACCCTGCGGATGTTCGCGGTCCTGTCCGGAACGGCCGGTGGAACCTCCGCGTTCAGGTCGATGAGCGTATAGGCGTATCCGCCCTGCGACTTGTCAACCGATCCGGGGACGTTCGGGTTCGCCTCCCCCAAGGCTGCCGAGCCGCTCACCATGTCGGGGCCGTTTCCGTTGGCGATTCCGATGTGATGGGGGTGGTAGCCGCAGCGGACCGATTCCGGAATGGCAACACCTTGCAGGTCGAAGGAGCGCAGCAGGATGGCGTCCGGATGCTGGATCCCCGAAGCGACCTCGTAAGGATCCCGTGGCAAGCGCTCCAACTCGGCCATCGCGATACGGTCGTAGGTCAGCACCGCGTACACGGTATTCCCCTAGCCATACCGGCGTTCGAAGTCCGCCATGAAGGCGATGAGCGCGTCCACCCCGGCCTCCGGCATGGCGTTGTAGATGCTGGCGCGCAAGCCGCCGACGGAACGGTGGCCTTCGAGCGCCTCCAGCCCCTGTGCCGCGGCTTCGGCGGCGAAGGTCTTTTCCAGACTGGCATCGGCGAGACGGAACGGTACGTTCATGCGCGAGCGGAACGCAGGATCGATCGGATTGGAATAGAAGGACGAAGCGTCGATGGCGGCGTAGAGCTTCTCGGCCTTGCGGATGTTGCGGGCATTCATGGCCGCCACTCCGCCTTCCCGCTTGAGCCATTCCAGCACCAGCCCGACGAGGTACCAGATGTAGGTCGGCGGCGTGTTCAGCATCGAGCCGTTGTCCGCATGCTTCCTGTAATCGAACACCGTGGGCGTGCCCGGGATGGTCTTGCCGATCAGGTCTTCCCGGACGATGACCACGGTGATACCCGCCGGTCCCATGTTCTTCTGGGCCCCCGCATAGATCAGCCCGAACCGCTCCACGTCGACCGGCCGGGACAGGATGTTGGACGACATGTCGCACACCAGGGGCAACCCGCCGGAATCCGGGACGTCCTGAAATTCCACGCCGTTGATCGTCTCGTTGGCGGTGTAATGGAGATAGGCCGCTTCGGGGTCGATCCGCCATTCGTCGCGCGCCGGCACGGTGGTGAAACCGCCCGCCCTGGCGGTGGCCGCGACCATGACCTGGCAGTAACGGCTGGCCTCCTCGATCGCTTTTCCCGACCAGATACCGGTATCGACGTAGCAGGCCGAGGTCCTGTCCCGCAGCAGGTTCATCGGTACCATGGCGAACTGGGCGGTGGCGCCGCCCTGCAGGAACAGTACCTTGTATTCCGGTGGAATGGCGAGCAGTTCACGCAGATCAGCCTCCGTCTTTTCAGCGATGGCGCCGAAATGCTTGCCGCGATGGCTCATCTCCATCACGGACATCCCGCTCTCGCCCCACTCGAGGATTTCTTCCCCGGCGCGGCGCAGCACCGCTTCCGGCAGCATCGAAGGGCCGGCACTGAAGTTGTAGATGCGTGTCATGGACAGGTTCCCGGTATTTGCAGACGTGCAGGGCCGTTCGAAAACCCCTGCCGGAGCTTCGGCGCCGGTTCCACGCCGTTCCTGGACACCCGAAAGATTTCATCGATCGCCATGGCCGGCCCGGATTTACAGGGTTTCCACGGAATCGCCGGAACCGTTGTCCGGCTCGTCCTCTTCGCCACCGGGCAGGCTGCCGATGCGATCCATGCCGACGACCTTTTCGCCGGGATTCAAGCGGATGACGGTGACCCCTTGGGTGTTGCGGCTGAGCACGGAGATTTCACTGACCCGCGTCCGCACCAGGGTGCCGGCGTCGGTGATCAGCATGATCTCGTCCTCGTCCTCGACCAGAGCTGCGCCGACGACCGCGCCATTGCGGGCGCTGGTCTGGATGGCGATGACCCCCTGCCCGCCCCGCCGGTGACGGGGAAACTCCTCCAGGCGCGTGCGCTTGCCGTAGCCGTTTTCGGTGATGTTGAGCACGGTCCCTTCGCTGGCGATGATCAGGGCAATGACTTTCCGCCCTTCCTGCAAAGTCATGCCGCGCACCCCGGCGGCGGTACGGCCCATGGCACGGACATCCGTCTCGTGGAAACACACTACCTTGCCGTCGCTGCTGAACAGCATCACGTCCTGTTCGCCATTGGTGATCGCCACGTCGACCAGGCGGTCATCGTCGCGCAGCTCGATGGCGATCTTGCCGCTGGGCCGGGGGCGCTCGAACTCACTGAGCGCGACTTTCTTGACCGTGCCTGAGGCTGTGGCCATGAAGATGAAATGGGCTTCGTCGAACTCCCGGATCGGCAGGATGGCGTTGATGCGTTCACCTTCCTCCAGCGGCAGCAGGTTGACGAAGGGTCGGCCGCGAGCGGTGCGGCTGGCCACCGGGAGTTCGTATACCTTGAGCCAGTAGACTTTACCGCTGCTGCTGAAGCACAAGATGGTGTCATGGGTGTTGGCCACGACCAGCTTTTCGATGTAATCCTCTTCCTTCGTGGCGGCCGCCTGCTTGCCGCGGCCGCCACGGCGCTGGGCCCGGTAATCCGACAGCGGCTGGGCCTTGACGTAGCCTTCGTGCGAGACCGTCACCACCATGTCTTCCTCGGTGATGAGATCCTCGGCCGAGAGGTCGAGACGGTCGGCGATGATCTCGGTGCGGCGGGGATCGCCGAATTGTTCGCGGATGGCGACCAGCTCATCGCGGATCACCTGCATCAGACGGGTGTCCTTGGCCAGGATGTCCAGCAGATCGGCGATCTGCTCCAACAGCGCCCGGTATTCAGCGATGATCTTGTCCTGCTCCAGACCGGTGAGGCGATGCAGGCGCAGGTCCAGGATCGCCTGTGCCTGGATCGGCGAAAGGCGATACGCGCCCTCGCGCAACCCGTAGACCGGGTCCAGATCGCGCGGGCGGGAGGCTTCCGCAGCATCCGCTCGTTCCAGCAGTTCGGTGACGACGCCGGGCCGCCAGGCGCGCGAAACCAGGCGCTCCTTGGCTTCGGCTGGACTCGGCGAGCTCTTGATCAGTTCGATGACTTCATCGATGTTGGCCAGAGCCACCGCCAGACCTTCCAACACATGCGCCCGCTCTCTGGCCTTGCGCAGTTCGTGCAGCGTGCGCCGCGTCACCACCTCGCGGCGGTGGTCGATGAATGCGGCGATCAGGTCGCGCAGGTTCATGAGGCGCGGACGGCCGTTCAGCAGCGCCACCATGTTGATACCGAATACGCTCTGCATCTGGGTCTGCTGATACAGATTGTTCAGCACCACCTCGGGCGCCTCGCCCCGGCGCAGTTCGATCACCATGCGCATGCCGTCCTTGTCGGACTCGTCGCGCAGGGCGGAGATGCCTTCGAGTTTGCCTTCCTTGACCAGTTCGGCGATCTTCTCCAGCAGCCGTGCCTTGTTTACTTGGTACGGCAGCTCGTTGACGATGATGCTCTGGCGGCCACCCTCCTCGCCCTCGAACTGGCAGCGGGCGCGCAGGTAGATGCGGCCGCGGCCGGTGAGATAGGCTTCACGGATGCCGGCGGCACCGTTGATGATGCCCGCCGTGGGAAAGTCCGGGCCGGGCACGAAGGCCATCAAATCCTGAACGCCGGCTTCCGGATTCTCGATCAGCGCCAGACAGGCGTCGACGACTTCTCTGAGATTGTGTGGCGGAATGTTGGTGGCCATCCCGACTGCGATACCGGCCGAACCGTTGACCAGCAGGTTGGGAATCCGTGTCGGGAGAACCGACGGTTCCCGTTCCGAGTCGTCGTAGTTGGGGACGAAGTCGACGGTTTCCTTGTCCAGGTCGGCCAGGAGGTCGTGGGCGATGCGTGCCATGCGGACTTCGGTGTAACGCATGGCCGCCGGCGGGTCGCCATCGACCGAGCCGAAGTTGCCCTGTCCATCGATCAGCATGTAGCGGAGCGAGAACGGCTGGGCCATCCGCACGATGGTGTCGTACACCGCCGTGTCACCATGCGGATGGTATTTACCGATCACGTCGCCGACCACGCGGGCCGATTTCTTGTAGGGTTTGTTCCAGTCGTTGCCGAGTTCGTGCATTGCGTAAAGCACGCGCCGGTGCACCGGTTTGAGACCGTCGCGGGCATCCGGCAGGGCGCGTCCTACGATCACGCTCATGGCGTAATCCAGGTAGGACTGCTTCATCTCGTCTTCGAGGTTGACCGGAATGATTTCTTTGGCGAAGGCTGTCATCGGAACCGAGCGGTAGGGAATGGGCGTGGCGGCGATGCCTGCCCGGGACGGAATTCGCGCATTATAACAAAAGCGTAATCCCTTGCCCCGGACTCATTCCCGGGGCATCGCGGCCCTGACCGCATCGTATTTCGGCGCGCCAGGCTGGTCCCGGTATTCGAGCAGGCCCCAACTGCCCCAGCGGGTATAGGGACCGGCGCTGTTCCACAGGTTGTAGAGCCCGCCCCCCGCCGCCCGCCAGTCTTCCAGGTGGCGAAGGTAGGCCTCACCCATGCGCTCGTCCCGGTTGGCGGCCACGAACAGGGCGGTAATCGCCGGATCAGTGCCGGCTTCGCTGACGCCCACCAGATGCTGACCGCCTTCGTAGGCCACCAGGTTCAGCCCATACTCGCTGGCAAGGCGTTTGTTTTCCTGCATCTGACGCTTGGCTTCCTCCAGGGCTCCGCCGGCCGGGCCGCCCGGAAGCTCGCCGCCGTAGAAGATTTCAGTGAACAGTCGGTGCAGTCCCCCGTCGGGATCGGTGCTCCATTCCTTTACCACTGCCGCATGTTCTGGCAGGCCCAGGTAGTGGCCGAAATAGGGGGCAATGGCCAACGCCCGGACATGATGCCGATGGCAGGGCGCGCCGCCGCGTTCGGCCCGCCACAATCGACAGTCCAGCGCCTGGCGTGCGGTCCAGGGATTGGCCGCCTGGCTTCCCATGACACAGATCACCCGGTCCCTCTCCTCGGCCCAGACTTCTTCCCAGATGTCGCAGACCTGTGCCGTGCGCATTCCGTACCATTGCAGCCTTTTGCCGTAGGCGCTCTCATCCGCGCCCGGCCATCTCGCCAGCGCCTGCACTTCCATCCAGCGACCGGCGGAGAAGGCATCGTTCCAGGCTTCGTTGCCGTATTCGACGTAGACCTTACGGTCCTTGTCGAGCTCCCGCCGCACCAGCATGGCGAACTGGCGGACGTAGCCGTCGTCGGCGCGCGCAGGCATGTTTACCCAGACGTCCGCCTGCAGGCGGTTGCCCAATGCCGGGATCAGCTCAGCCGGACCGCCGTCTCCGCCCTCGGACGCCCAGGTCCGGCTGTCCGGAACGGTGCGATCGGTCCAGCCAACGGCGGTGGAATCGTTGGTGTTCTGGTAGGCCATGAAACGGATGGCGCGGAACGGCGCCAGGTTGCGCAGGAATCGGGGATCGAAGATGGGGTCCGCTTCCTCGAACGGCCGGCAGGCACGTTGCGTCCCGCAGGTCTGGGTGTCGGTGCAGAAGGCCGTGGGCTGTCCTTCGCAGGTGCCGCCTTCGGGCACGACTCTGATGTTGCGGAGGTGATCGCCGTTGCCGCCGGGATCCGTGGCCAGGATGGCGAGTTCGAACCAGTATTCGCCACCGGTGCCAGTCACGTCGACGACGTCCCGTCCGGGTCTGGATAGAACGGCATTGCGAACGGCGCCCCGCGCATAGCCGAGCGTGCCCTGGCCCTGGTAGCGGACGATGAAACGTCCGGCCGGTCGGGAAGGATTCAGGCCGGTCGGTACCAGGGTGGCGACGGAGGTGAAACGACTGCCGGACGCGTCGTTTCGGGCAGGATCCGGCAGCGATTTCGGATACCCCGCCGCATCCAGTACCAACGCATCCTGTTCGAGCGTGTTCCAGGCGCTCGCGCCGGGAGGCCAGCCTTGTCCGTTGCAGCCCGGATCGCGCCCGGTCCGGCATTGGGTGAGCCAGGGTCCCGAGAGTTTGAACAGATCGACGAAAGGAATTTCAGTGCCGTAATAGGCCAGACCGGCGATGTTCACACCGATACCGAAGCCGGAGTCCGGTGTCGGAGCATCGGGTTCATCACAGGCCGTCAGGCCGAGACAAAGCGCCGCGGCGTAAATCCCGTCGAGCCACCGGCCGCCCATACCATCCACCACCCACCGAAGGCTCAATGCCGGCGGTTGCCGCGTAACCATGTCTTGCCCCGCCGGGCCAGGGCGACCAGGCTCCGCACCAAAGGCCAGCGGTCGTACCATCGGTTGGGAGCGATGTCGCTGCGCGAACTGCGCTGCCATCCCTGGCTGGGCACCGCCACCAAGGTGACCACGTCGGGATTCTGCTGCCGGAACGTCGAGTACGCTCCATCCACGTGCATGGGTCCGCCGTCCGGATGGCCCGGCGGACGCTGCAACAGAGCATCGAGAAACCCCAGCAGGCGGTCGATCACGGCACCGTTGACCGCATAGAAGTGCGCCGTGACGATGGGGCCGGCGTAGGGTTCCAGGTGCGCCCTGTCTGGCGGGACTTCGGGAAACTCCACTACATGGCCGAAGAACGCGAAATCCCAGGGGGTTTCGCGCAACTCGCCGAGCAGCTTCTCTTCAACTTCGGGAAACTGCGCGGCGAAGGTGAGGTCGTCCTCGAGTATCAGGACATTGCGGAGACCCTGGGCCTTGGCCGCACGCAAAATGCCCAGATGGCTCAGGAAGCAGCCGTGCGCGCCGATACTGGGAAACGGCCCGGCGGATTCGGGCCGGATCGCCGGGAAAAACTCCACCCGGCCGGGCATCGGCGGCATGCCGGCCCGTTCCAGCTCCTTCTCCATCTCACGCCGGCGGTCACGGCGTTCGGGCAGATTGATGATGTAGCAGCGGTCGAAATAATCCATCAGATGCACGGTTTCCCCCTCCTTATGCGCTCGATGCCGTCCATCATACCCCAGCCGTCGTCGATCCACAGGTCGCTGCAGCCGGCCGCCCGTGGGCGTGGCAAAATAACGCGCCCTTCGAAGCACCGGAGCTGCACTCCATGGCCGACGATCACCGCAACGCCCATACCCGCCTCTCCAGGAATGCCATCGCCAGCGTCGTCGGGCAGCTGATCTATCTGGTCACCCGTGTCGGCCTCCCGCCGTTCATCCTCCTGCACGTTTCGCTGCAGGACTACAGCATCTGGGCCACCTGTTTCCTGGTGCTGGGTTACATCGGCATGAGCACCTTCGGCATCGCCGGGGTGTACATACGTTATTCGGCGGAATACTACGCTCATGGCCGGCTCGACGACATCGGGCGCATGATGGGAGCCGGCATCTGGCTCACGCTGGCGCTCGGGTGCCTCATCCTGGGAACATTGTGGGTCTCGATGCCTTGGCTCTACGCCTGGTTCCATGTCGACCCGGGGATGCAGGAAACGATGCGGCTCCTGGTGCTGGGCGTCGTGGGGGCGATGCTGCTGGAGCTTCTGATTCCTTACGGTTACGTCATGGGCGGCATCCACCGCAACGCGGAAAACGCGGTGATCTCGCTGATCTGCTCGACCCTGGAGGCCGTGCTGATCGTCGTCTTCCTGCTCCAGGGCTGGGGTCTGGTCGGGATGATGGCAGCCTACGTGCTGCGCGCCGTGTTCGCGCTGACGCTGACCCTGACCTGGTTTCACCGGCTGCTGCCCGGGTTCCGCATCCATCTGTGGGGACTGGGAAAGGCCCAGTGGCGACCGTTCCTGGAGTATGGCGGTGTCATGCAGGCGAACGGCCTGCTCAGCGTCTTCCTGAATACCAGCGAACGGGCGCTGGCCGGCTATGTCACCCACCATCCCGGCGCGGTCGGTCTGCTGGACATCAGTCAGAAATTCCCGATGATGGCCACCCAGCTCTTCAATTCGGCGACCAACAGCCTGCTGTCGGCGATCACCCATTTGCACACTCTCGGCGAGCGTGAAGAGCTGGTGCGGCTGTATCTGCGCTCCTCGCGCTACCTGAATGCGCTCAATGGCCTGGCGCTGGGATTCATGGCACCGTTCGCGACGGTGCTGATCACGGCCTGGATGGGACAGAGCGTCCCGGTCGCCGATGCCGCGACCCTGCTGCTCTATGCCGCGGTCGGCTTCCACATCCACGCGCTGACGGCCCCGGTCACCAGTTATTTCCAGGCGATCAACTCGCCCGCCCGCACTTTCTGGGCTTTCATCGTGCCGCAGATCGTCCTGTTGGCGGTGGGCCTGGCCTGGATGAAGTGGCGGGGTGAAACCGGCCTGCTCGCCCTGGCCGGGACGATCATGCTGACCCGGATCGGCAGCAGCCTGGGCGTCATCGTTTATGCCAACGCGCAATTGGGCATCGGCCAGTTCCGGTTTTTCCGGGAGGTCGCTCCCATCGGGGCTCTGCCCTATCTGGTCGGCTATCTGGCCAGCCGGGCCGTGTCCGGCCGGCCCGAGCTCGCCGGGCTCGGTCGGTGGGAGGCGTTCGGCATGCTGGTCTTGTTCGGCGTGGCCTATGGGGCTGTCACCCTCGGTCTCGTGTTCGCCCTTCTGGCCCGGCCCGACGAGCGGCGGGTCGTGCACACCGCCCTGGCCAGACTGGGCCAGATGCTGCGTATCGGCCGGCGTGGCAGCGATTCACCCGGGGCGGCGGCCCCGAGCGGCTTCAGCCGCTGGCCGGTCCCGGTCGCCACATTCGGTGTATTCACGGGTCTTGGACTGTTGTACTCGCTCGTCCTGCCCGGCGGACTCCTCGCCAGTCTCTTTGCGCCCGCCCTCATGCCGACTCAGGCGTGGATGTCCGGCTTGGCCGTGCTTGGCGTGGGGTTGGCGGCAGGCTTCGGCGGCCGCTGGGCCGACCGGGTCGGACCTCGTCCGGTGCTTTTCGCCGCCTCCCTGCTCTTTCTGGCCGCTCTCCTGTCCATGCTGTCGGGCGCGCATCTTCAGGCGAGGAATCTGGTTTTGTCCGGCTACGGCATGGCCGGCGGTCTTGGCTTGGGTTTTGGCTATGTGGCCACGATGCCCGCCTTGATGCAGGTCTTCCCCGCCCGCCGTGGAATGATGGCCGGGCTGGCGCTTGCAGGTCTCGGGAGTGGCATTCTGTCGGCCGGGCCGCTGGCGGACGCACTCCCGAAACTCGGCGGAAATCCCGAACCCTTGGGCGTGGCGGAAACCGCGTTTGCCCTGGGATCGCTGGGTTTGGTTTTGTTGCTCGCCGGTTGCCTTGCCATGCGGCTGTCGCCGTCGGATGGCAAGCCGGCCCCCGCTCGGGAATGGCGGTCGCCGCGGTTTTACCTGCTTTGGCCGATGTTTTTTCTCAGCGCCGCCGCCGGCATCGGCCTCTCCCGTCTGGCGGTACCGATACTGCAGGACATGTCAGATGCGGCCGGCACGGGGGCATTCGTCGCGATATTGGGTCTGGCCGACGTCGGCGGCCGTCTGATCGGCGGTTGGGCGTCCGACCGGTTCGGCCGCCAGCCCGTCTGTACCGGGGTCTTCCTGGGAGGCGGGGCGCTCTGCATGGCGCTGCCTTTCGTCGGTCTGGGCGCCGACCTGGCCGTTTTCGTGGTTTGCTGTGCCGGCGCGGTTGGCCTTTTAGGCGGCGGGATCGCCACCTTGCCCGCTTATGCGGCGGATTTGTTCGGGACCTCCAGGACCGGACGGGTTCACGGCAGCCTGCTGACGGCGTGGGCGGTGGCGGCGGTGGCCGTTCCGCCGCTGGTATGTGGGCTGGAAACCTGGCTGACCGGACTCGGCCTCGCCGAGGTCCATGTCCGATTCGCCCTGTTGTGGATGGCATCCGGGCTGTTGCTGGTGGGCTTTCTCTGCAATCTGCTGATCGGCCAGGCCAAAGGGGCCGGGGCATCATAAGACCCGCCTGAACCGGAATGGCACCGCCGCCCCGAGCCGCCGCTCGGCCTCGCCGGCGTCGCTCCATTCCGGGCTCCGCCGCTGCATGTAGCTCTCCGCCCAGCCGGTGAGCATGAAGAACATGGGCATCGTTTGCTGACCCATGAACACCGTGGCTATGGCGACGAAATAGGCGAGATAGATGCCGGCCAGGGTGAACGACAGCGAGCTGCCGGGCGGGCCGGTGGGCGGCTGGCGCAGCCCGTGGATCAGGAGGCGGACCAGGGTACCGAGCAGTAACAGGAGGAAGAACACCGAGGCCAAATAACCGTGCATCAGCAACAGCAGCAGGTAGTGGTTGTCGATGGACTCCGCGCCCGGTACCTTCGGCCATTTGGTCAGGCCCCAGCCCCACAGCGGCTGCTGATTGGCGATGTCCACGTAGTGCTCGATCAGTTCATAGCGATAAGCGGCGGTTTCCTGATTTTCGTCCTTGGCGTTTTCGCGCCCGACCGAGGCATAGTCCAGGAAGGCGATGAGGGCCGGGATTCCGACGATGATCATCCCGCCCAGGATCGTCGCCATCGCCGCCCGTCGGTATTTGCTCCTGCCCACCGCGACCAGGCCGGCGCCGATGAAGCTGGCCAGCCAGGATCCTTTCGCCAGGGTGATGAAGAGGCCGCCAGCCGTGGTGAGACTCAGCCACAGCGCCGGTTTGTAAGGCAGCCACGGCAACAGACCGAACTTGTCCGGCCAGGCTCCGGACCACTGCAGCCAGCGCTGCAGCCGGAAGGCGACGATCATCATGATCCCCGCCAGCAGGGCGTGGGCGTAGGGCCCCCCTGCCCGCGCCAGACCGAAACGGAAGGTCGTGACCCATTCCAGACCTTGGCCGGGAAAGAACCGGTCGAACACGAACCGCCACGGATTCATTCCCAGACGCAGCTCGACCAGATTCAGGATCGAGACGGCCGCCATCGACAGCACACAGATCTTGGCGAACAGGAAGCGGTTGCCGAACGGCTCGATCAGGCTCTTGGCCAAAAGATAAGGGACGACGCCGCTGAACAGCATCGCGAACATCAGATTCTGGGCATCGGAATAGCCGGAAGCGCGATACTCGGAGATGGAGACACACAGCGCATAGCCGAACACCCAGAGATCGTTGAGGCTGAACCGATAGCCGGGGAAGCCGTTCATCGCGAAGCTCGCCGCCACCGCGACGCAGGCCGCCTGATTGAAGGTCGGGTCTGGCAAGCCGGGGAAAATGCAGCGGTAATAATCCGGCAGGAGCAGCAGAACCGGCAGATAGACGCGGAGAAAGGCGTACTGGACGTCGTGCCGGGTGGCGATCAGAAAGGCCGCGATGCCGGGCAGCAGCGCGATGTAGGACAGCATCAGCCGGCGCGTTTGCGCTCGATGGAACGGGCGGGCACCCCGGCCACGACCGCGCCGGCGGGAACATCGCGCGTCACGACCGCATTGGCGCCGACTACGGCCGCCTCCCCGATCGTGACTCCCCGCAGGATGACCGCGCCCCGCCCGATCCAGGCGTTGCGCCCGATCCGGACCGGCTCGGCATCATGGCCGGTGTCCCGCACGGAGCGGCCTGCGGCGATGCGGTGATTGGCGTCCCGGATGCTGGTGTATTCGCCCACCATCACACCGTCTTCCAGGATGACCGAGGCATAGGACACGATGTGCACTCCACGCGACAGCACGACACCGTCGCCGATCTCGATATGGCCTCGTTCCTGGGTTTCCAGGTACAGGCCGGGATAAAGGAACAGATCCCGCCCCAGGTGGATGTTTCTGCTGCCATGCAGTTCGGGCGTTCCCAGCACAACGACGGAAGGATCCAGGGCCGAATCGAGGGCCGCCTTGAGCCGTGCATGAGCCCACAGGCGGTGCCAGGATTCCAGGCGGTCGGCGATGGCGGCGGCCGGTGTCAGTAAACCCAGCAGGAGACGTTTGGCGATCTTGGACATGGCATCACTTGTACTCGATCAGGAAACGGCGGTGGTGACGCAGGCGGTCGAGCCGACAGGCGATCTGGCCGGCCAGGATGGGAATCTGTTGGAGATGTGAGTGGATGCCATAGAGCAGCAGCGTCCAGAGCCCGCCCCCTTTCCAGCTGGCCTTCCAGGCCGAGCGCAAGGCCAGCGCCAGGAAGAACGCCAGCGCCAGCACCGGCGGCAGCATGCTCTTGGCGATCGCCAGCCCCACCACTCCGGCAGCGAACAGCAGACTCAGGAAACCGCCGCGCAGCAGGTTCCTCCGGGCATCCGCCAGCCACAGCGGAAAGGCCGTGTGCCGCAGCCGCTCGGACACTTCGGCATAGGCATAGCCCGCCCGGAACGCCCGCTTCCAGTAACTCGCCCAGGTTTTCATGGCCAGGTCGTGCCCGGTCATGGGGCGGTCGACGTGCAGGATGGTGAAACCCAGAGCCCGGATGCGCTGGCACATTTCCGGCTCCTCCCCGGCGATCAGGCTGGCGTCGAAGCCCCCCACGGAACGGACGACATCGGCGCGCATCAGGGCGTCGCCTCCGCAGAAATCGGAAGGGCCGGGCGGATAGATCCAGTCGAGATCCAGCACGCGGTTGAACAACGACTGTTCGGGATGGAGTTCACGCCGGTGTCCCCAGACCACGGCGACCTTCGGGTCGTCAAACTCGGGCAGCGAGTCGGCGACGAAATCCGGGTGCAGTACGGTATCGCCATCGAGAAAGAGCAGATACGGCGCTTTGGCTTCCCGCCAGCCGGCGTTGCGTCCCAAGGCAGCGGAAGGCCGTTCGGGCTTCACCTCGATGACTTTCGCACCGAACGCGCGTGCGCGCGCCACGCTGTCGTCCCGAGAAGCCGAATCGACGTAGATGATCTCTACCGGACCACCGGGATCCCGCATGTCACGCACCGAGGCGAGACAGCGACTCAGGCGCTCGCCCTCGTTCCGGCCGATGACGACGACCGACAGCAGAGGCCGGCCGGAAAGTGTCGGTTCAGTCATCGGTCAGCTCCTCGAACAGTCTGGCATAGCGTTCCAACCCGGCCTTGCTCGAATAACGTTCGCGCAGCCTGGCGTCGGCCGCCGCGACGATGCGGTCCAGGCTCGCCGGCGCAAGGCCGGCGACTTCCTCCAGTACGGTTCCCAGATCGTCGGTGTCACCGGCGCGGAACTGAAATCCAGAAACGCCGGGTTCGATCAGCGATGCCGCGCCGCCGGTATCCGGCACCAGCACGGGAACGCCGGCGGCCATGGCTTCCAGGATGGCGAGGCCGAACGGCTCGCATGGGCACAGGTGCAGCAACAGATCGCTCTCTGCCAGGATTTGCGGAACTCTGTCGCTGAAGCCTTCGAATACCACGTTCGGATGATCCTTTTCCGCGCGTGCCCGCAGCACCTCCAGGTCCCAGCCCGTACCGCAGATGCGGAAATCCAAACGCTCGAGTGCCGGGTGCCGGTCCAGGCAGTCGAACAGCAGATCGATCCGCTTGATCGGATCGACGCGCGAAACCACGACGACGTTGCGGACTCCCTCACGGAACGCCGGCCGCCGGGGGGCCGCGGCGATCTGCCGGTCCGGCAGGAAATTCTCGCAGACTTCGATGTCGGCTTCGGTGACGCCATGTGCGAGCAGGCGTTCGCGTACGAATTCGGACACCGCGACGAAGCGTACGCCTGTTCCGTTGAGGAGCCGTTTGCGGCCGTAGCTTTCGCGTTCGTCCGTGCCGCCGTGCACGAGGTGGAGGTGCACGTTGCGGCGCCGATACAGGCGGTTCCAGGCCAGGAATATCAGGGAATGACTCACGCCGGTGGCAGCGAACGCGATCCGGCGGTGGTGGGCGATCCAGGGCCGGACTCTGATGGCCAGGTCAGGCGCGCCGCGGAATGCCACCGCCGGGATGTCCAGCCGCCCGGCCTCCTCCAGGGCCGGTCCGGGCGGGGCGAACAGGACGGGTTCCAAGCGGTCGCGCAAACCATCCAGGGTCGCCAACGCCATGCGTTCGGTACCGTACAGATTGCCGCTGTGCAGCACGTAAAGGAACCCCGGTTTCATCCCTCCAGCCTCCTCGAAGTGTGTTTCTGCCCGTTCTCATGGCTGGCGGCCAGTGCGAACTCCTCGGCCAGTTTGGCGTAATAGCCGCCGCCACGATAGACCTCCAGCCGGGTGACCACGAAGCCCACCGCCTTCGGGTCGATCTTTTCCAGGATGCCGGCCGCCCGCCGCAGTTCCCCCGGTTTGACCTGGCCGGCGCCGACCAGCAGCAGGGTAACGTCCGCGATCTCCACCAGGTATTCGGCATCGGCGGACAAAAGCAGGGGCGGCGCATCGATCAGCACGAGATCGTAGGCCGCCTTCAGCTCGTCGAGGCAGCGGCGCAGGGCGGGATAGGCGAACAACTGGCGGCCCGGAGCGGTTCCCGTTCCCAGCCGGGCCGGCAATCCGCCGGCCGCCGGTACGACCGCCGCCGTGACTTCGCCGGAACCGGCCAACAGATCGGCCAAGCCGGGCTGGGCCGAGCCGCCCCGATAGCGAGGGTCAGGCTTGAGGGGATCGGCCTCCACGACCACGGTAGGCACGCCGAGCACGCCGAGTTCGGCGGCCAGATCCAGAGCGAGGTCGGTCACCCCGGCTTCCGGTTTGACGGAGGTCAACGACACCAACCGGCTGCCGTGCATCTCCCGCTCCCGGTTTACGGCGATGGCCAGCCGGCGTAGCTGGTCTGCGCTCATCCGTTTGAGATCGGGGCTGCCGTGATGTTCGACGAACCAGGCGACTGGTCTGTGACCGATGATCTTGGCGACCTGGCCGGTGGTGCGGATGCGCTGATCCAGCATATCGAGCCCGACCGGAGTGGCGGCGCCCAGCGCCAATGCCAACACCAGGACCACGGCGAACAGCTTCTTCCGACCGCCCTTGACCGGCAGCTCCGGCGGACGGGCATAGGTTTCGACACGAACGAAACCGGGTGCCCGCGACTCCAGCTCGAAGAACTCGATACGCTCGTCGATCATGTCGAGCTGCTTACGGCTGCGTTCGATTTCGTCGCTGAGGCTCAGGGCCTCGTTGTACAGCGCCGCGAACCAGGAAGCCTTCTGACGAAAGGATTCGAGCTGGAGGGAGAGTTCCTGTTCGATCTGACGGTCCCGCTTCACGTCGGCTTTGCGCTGATCGATGAAACTCTTCGCGACCTGCTCGGTGAGCTTGTCGACGGTTCGGTTGAGTTCCTCATCGATCTCCTTGAATTCGCGGTCGATCTGGATTTTCAGAGGGTGCCGGGGATCGAGGCCGCTGGCCTGCTGCAGCAGCTCGCTGCGGCGCTTGTAGAGGCTGCCTTTCAGGCTGATCAGCCCCGGGTCTTTCTGGATGGTGTCGAAGGCCGCCGCGGCGATGGCATCCTGTCCGCTCTTCCGGTCTTCGAACAGCGCCAGGGCGGCTTCGCTCGCCAGCCGGTTGCGCTGCGCCATGGCCAGGGCATTCTGGCTTTCGATCAGCAGCTTGTCGTAGGGGCTTGCCAGCTGTTCGCTGAATGTCGTCACGCTCAGTTCCTGAGCGATCTCGGTGCGGCGGGCAAGCTTTGCGTCGATTTCACCCTGGATCTGCCCGCGCCGTTCCCTCAGGCTGGTCAGGCGCACGTTGCGGGCGAAAAAGGAGTCCGATTCCCGGGATTTTTCGAGATAGGTGTCGACGATGGTGTTGACCAGTTCGTCGAGATGGTCCGGCGTGGTCGATTCCAGCGTGACCGTGATGAGGTAGCTGTCCTTGACCGGCTTGACCTCGAGTGCTGCTTGCAGTCGTTCGGCGGCCCGACGGTCCGATTCCTTCTTCTTCTGCCAGACATACCGTCTGTCTCCAAGCTTGGCCAGCGATTCCAGCAGTATGTCGTAACGCGGTACCGTCAGTGCCTGATGTTCGATGAACTGATCATAGGCGGGGATGTCCAGCTCCTTGGATTCCTTGAGGATGTTCACGAAATGCGGCGCCACGTACAGCACCGCGGTGGCCGAATAGACGGCCTTGCCTTTGACCCAGGCGAATCCGGCCCCGAAAACGACGACCACGGCCATGACCATCAGCGCGATCCGGCGGTGCCGCCGGAAACTCACCAGCGGCATCAGTGTGCCGGTGGACTGCGGCGGGTTTGGGGGAGTCCCGGGAGCGGTTGCGTTCATCGTGCCGACGCTACATCGTACCGATCTGGCGCAGCATCCAGGCCTGCATGAAAGGGTTGGCCCGCTGCAGGATGAAGCCGATCTTCGAAGCGGTGTTCATGGGCACGTAGATGATGTCGCCGTGTTCCAGCGCCAGCGACAGGCTGGGATCCGGTCTCATGATGTCGCTCAGGGCGATCTGCAGGTTGACGCCCTTTTGCGGCCGGATCAGGTGAATTTCCCCCTGGTGAGCATCCGGCGTGGGACCGCCGGCCTGGCCGAGCGCATCGACGAAGGACATCCGCGAGGTGAGGCGGATGGCCCCCGGTTTGTTGACGGCGCCGAGCACGAAGACCTGACGATCCGATGCGTCGGGGATGTACACCACGTCGTTCCGGTGCAGTTGCACATTGAGTTGCAGGTCGCCCCCCAGCAGTTTCCCGATGTCCACCCAGAGAATACGGTCGCGTCGGATCACTGCACAGCTCGTGAGCACCTGCTCCGGCCGGATCAGTGGGAAAACTCCGGCTTTCGACAGGATTTCGAGCAGCGTCGGTGGCGTGTCGAAAGGCACCGGACCGGGATGTTCGACACGGCCCAGCACTGTGACACGGTTGGATGCGTATTGCAGCACCCGCACCGTCGTGAAGGGATCGCGATAATACTTGCTCAATGCCCTACTGATGGCATGGGCCGCCTGTTCCCTGGTTAGATTCCGCACGGAGATGTTGCCGACCACGGGTAGGGTGACATAGCCATCCGGTCCGACCACCTGCGGCCCGGAAAGCTCGGCCCGGCCGACCACGTCGATGTGGATCTGATCGCCGTCACCGACCCGGTAGTCGGTCACGGTTTCCTCCTGGAAAGCCCTGATCACCTCGGCCGGCGACATGGTTTCGGCTTTCTGCGGTGCACTGAACGCCTGGCGAGCGCCGGGGGTGGCGTCCGGCACCGACTCCCAGGAACCACAGCCGGCCAGGCCCATGGTCGAGGCAAGGATCGCACTGCGGACGACCTCACGGAACGGTTTCATGTCCAGGCGTCCCAGTCCGGCGGTGTGGTCGCTCCGCCGCATCGAATCCCGGAGACCGGAAATCATTCGGTTGAAACGAGATATTCGACGGCCCGTTCGGCGTCGGCGAAAACCAGGAAAATCTCGTTCAGGCGGGTCAGTTCAACCAGCGCCTGGATTTCTGGGGACAATCCCGCCAAGACCATTTTTCCCGACCGTTCCTCGATGGCCTTGAAGGCGGCGATCAGCACCGACAGCCCGCTGGAGTCGACGAAACCGACATCGCTCAAATCCACCACCAGCCGCCCCGTGCCTCGTCTCACGACAGCCAGGAGTTCGCTCCTGGCCTGGGCGGCGTCTGCCATCACCAGGCGTCCGCCGAGTTCGACGATGTCCACATTGTCCTGCGTCCTGTGCTTGAGAAGCATTCCCCTTACTCCCGGCAGTCATCGAGAAATGGCCATGCTCGACTATTGTAGTTAGAACGGTTTCACGAAGTCGATGAGATTGCGTCCGGTACTATCCGCCCACGCGCGGACGAATGCTACAATTCCGGGAGCCCGCCGGGCAGCAGGCATCGGTTCGAGTGCCATCGACTGGGGAAAGCATGGAAAACATCGGCAGATTGCTCCTTTCGGCCTACCAGTGCGCGCCGGCCATGGGCTCGGTCTCGCAGATCGGCTGGGAGTGGTATTCCCGGCTGGCCGGGCGGATCCCGCTCACGCTGCTGACCCATGTCCGCAACCGGGAGGCGTTGGAAAAGGCAGGGGCCCCGCTGCCCGGCACCGAGGTCGTCTACATCGATACCGAGTGGTTCGCCGGTCCGCTCTATCGCCTGGCTTCCCGCCTCTTCCCACGCAGTGAACACCCGGTATTCCTGATTTCGTCCCTGGATTTCTTCGTTTACGACTGGACGGCGCTGCGTACTCTCCGGAAACTGCGCAAGAAAGATCCACACTGGGAACTGGTCCATCAGCCGACTCCGGTTTCCCCCCTCGCTGCGACCGCCTTGCACCGGCTGGGCGTGCCCGTGATCCTGGGCCCTTGGAACGGCGGGTTGAAGTCGCCGGCGAATTTCCCCGAAATCATGGCGGCAGAATCCGGCTGGCTTTATCCGGTGCGGCGGCTGGGCCGGTTGGTGGACGGGCTGGTCGGCTCCAGCCGGAACGCCCGTCTGATTCTGACCGCCACCGCGGCGACCCGCGCCGATGTGCCCGCACGTTACCGGCCGAAGTGCCGGGACATGCTGGAGAACGGCGTAGATCTCGAAGTCTTTCGGGCCGCGCCCTGGCCCGAACCGCCCAGCGAGGGTCGGCCTTTGCGCATCCTTTTCGTCGGCCGTCTGCTCCCCTTCAAAGGCGTGGCCATGCTCCTCGAAGCCGTCGCGAGCATCAGTGCCGGTTTCCCGGTCCATCTCGCCATCGCAGGCGCCGGCCCCGAGGAAAATGCACTGCGGCAAAGAGCCGGTGAGCTCGGGATCTCCGACCGTGTGGCATTTCTGGGTGCCCTCCCCCACAGCGAAGTGGCTCGCCGACTGGCCGAGTCCCATGTGTTTTGCCTGCCTTCCATCCGCGAATCGGGCGGCGCAGTGTTGCTGGAGGCGATGGCAGTGGCGAGGCCGGTTGTCGCCCTCGATTACGGCGGACCTGCTGAAATCGTCGACGGCGAAGTGGGCGCGCTGGTGCCTGCCGGCGGTTGGAAACCCGTCGTGGCGGGGCTAGCCGGCGTCTTCGAAGACATCTTCCGTGATCCGGAAAACTGGCGCCGCCGGGGCCAGGCGGGTCGCCAACGGGTCGAACGGCGGTACTCCTGGCCCGCGAAGATCGATGCGGCCTTGTCCCTCTACCGTGAATGCCTGGAGCGCCGATGAGCCCCCCTTGCAGACTTGCTTATCTGGTCAGTCAATATCCGGCCATTTCCCATACCTTCATCCTGCGGGAGGTGCTCGGCCTCAGAAGGCGCGGTTTTGCGATCGCCGTCGCCTCGGTGAACCCTCCGGATCGTCCGCCCGAAAAGCTGACGGCGGAGGAGCGGCGGGAGGCCGAGGCCACTTGGTATCTCAAACCCCGAGGCGCGGCAGGCGCCCTGAGAGCCCTGGGTCGTACGCTCCTGCGCCGGCCAATGGCCCTGGTCCGGGGGCTGTGGTTCGCCCTGCGCCTCGGCGGCACCGACGGCAGAAAACTGGGCTATCAGCTCGCCTATTGGGTGGAGGCCGTCATGATCGGCGACTGGATGCACCGTGAAGGACTTTCCCATCTGCACGTCCATTTCGCGACGCCTGCCTCCATGGTCGGTCTGATCGCTGGCAAGGTGTTTCCCATCGGCTTTTCCTTCACGGTGCATGGTCCCGATGAATTCTACGACGTCTCCGGTTACCGCCTGGCTGACAAGATCGCGGGCGCGGAGTTCGTCGTCTGTATCAGCCATTACGCCCGCAGCCAGCTGATGAAGCTCTCGCCGGTGACGTACTGGAACAAATTCGAGATCTGCCGGCTCGGCGTGGATCCCGCCCGCTTCGCTCCCCGCGAGGCCAAACCCGCCGGCGCCGTGTTCGAGCTGCTGTGCGTGGGACGCCTGGTGCCCGCCAAGGGCCAGCACGTCCTGCTCGACGCGCTGGCCCGGCTGCGCGCCCGCGGCCGCCGGGTCCATCTCACCTTGGTCGGCCAGGGGCCGGACCGCCCTTCACTCGAGGCCCAGGCTCGCCGGCTGGAGCTGGGAGATGCCGTCGATTTCGCCGGGGCCGTCAATCAGGATGAGATCTCCGGCTATTACGCCGCCGCCGATGCCTTCGTGCTGCCCAGTTTCGCGGAAGGGTTGCCGGTGGTGCTGATGGAGGCCATGGCGCTGGGGGTTCCTTGCATCACCACCCACATCACCGGCGTGCCTGAACTGATCAGGGACGGCGCCGAAGGACTGCTGGTCGCTCCGTCCGACGTCGATGGACTGGTCGCCGCCATCGAGCGGCTGATGGACGACCCGGCGCTCGCCAGGCGGCTGGCCGAAGCCGGGCGGATCAAGGTGCTGGCCGAATACGAGCTGAATGGCAGCATCGCGCGGCTGGCGGATGTCTTCGAACGCCGGCTTTCCTCTTCCTGACCACATCGGGGGTTCGGCATGCCGATCGATACTTTCATCCTGTTACCCGGTGTCGTGCTGAGCGCAGCGGTCCTGCCCGGCACTTTCGAGCTGGCCATGCTGACGCTCGGCGGCGTTTTGCCCCGCCGGAAAACCGCCGCCATCCGGGACGCGGCTCCGCTGCGCTTCTGCATCGTGGTTCCGGCGCACGACGAGGCCGATGGCATCGCGGCCTGCCTGCGTAGCATCCAGGGCGCCGAGACGGGGCATCACAGCGTGACGATCGTGGTCGTCGCCGACAACTGCAGCGACGATACGGCCGCCCGTGCCGAAGCCGCCGGCGCACGGGTGCTGGTCCGTGAAGACCCTGAACGGCGCGGGAAGGGGTATGCGCTGGATCATGCCTTCTCGATCCTGCTGAAGGAGGATCACGACGTGTTCGTGGTCGTCGATGCCGACACCCGGGTGGAGCCGAATTTTCTCGGCGAACTCGCGGCGCTGTTCCAGGCCGGTGCCGACGCGGCGCAGACGCGTTACCGCGTCTCCAACCCGGAACAGTCGGTCCGCGCCCGGTTGATGCACGTCGCCTGGCTGGCATTCAATGTATTGCGTCCGCGCGGGCGGGACTATTGGGGCTGGTCCGCCGGCATACTCGGCAGCGGCTTCGGGCTGCACCGCCGGACGCTGGAGAGCGTTCCCTTTGACGCCGGTTCCATCGCCGAGGACCTGGAGTATCACATCCGCCTGGTGCGAGCGGGCAGGCGCGTGCGCTTCTGCGACGGTACGACCGTGTGGTCACCCATGCCAGCCACGGCTGCAGCGGCTTCCAGCCAGCGCGCCCGCTGGGAGGGGGGCAGGTTCCGGATGATGCGCGAACAGATCCCCCCGCTCATCCGGCAGGTGGCAGGAGGCCGCTGGCCGCTGCTGGAACCGTTGCTGGACCTGCTGCTGCTGCCGCTGGCCTATCATGTGATCCTGCTGGCGCTGCTGCTGGCTTGGCCCTGGCCACCGGGGAGGATAGCGGCCGCCGCCGGTATGGTCATCGTGGGTTTGCACATCGCTGCAGCCCTGGCCGTGGGACGGGCCGGCTGGCGGGACTGGGGAGCACTGGCCGCAGCGCCTTTCTATGTCGCCTGGAAACTCACGTTGGGCAAACGGCTGCTCTCGTCCGCGGGCCGGGATGCCGCTTGGGTACGCACCGAAAGGACGAAATCCGATGAATCCGCCTGACATTTCGGTTCTGATCGTATCGTTCAACACCCGTGACTTGCTGCGCCGGTGTCTGGCCAGCCTGCGCGACCAGGCGGGGGGGGCGGGCATCGAGACCATCGTGGTGGACAACGCATCCCGGGACGGCTCGGCGGACATGGTCGAAGCCGAGTTTCCCGATGTCCGGCTGATACGAAGTTCCGTGAATCTCGGGTTCGGCAACGCTAACAACCTCGCCTTCACGCAGTCCCGGGGGCGCTATCTGGTTCTGCTGAACTCGGATGCCTGCCTGGCTCCCGGCTTGCTCGACGCCGCCTCCAAGCGCATGGATGCCTGCCCGGACGTCGGCATGGCAGGAGGTCGGCTGGTAGGTCCGGAAGGCGGCTGGCAGCCCTCTGCCCGCATGTTCCCTTCTCTGCTGAATGAGTTTCTCGTTCTGAGTGGTCTGGCACATCGTTACCCGAAATCCCGGCTGTTCGGACGTTTCGACCGAACCTGGGCGGACCCCTCAGAAGAAGCCGGAGTGGATTGGGTCCCGGGTGCCTTCGCGATTCTGCGGCGCGACCTGATCGACCGCATCGGCTTCTTCGACCCGCGTTTCTTCCTGTATTACGAGGAAGTGGACTTGTGCCGTCGGATCAGGGCTGCCGGCTGCAAGATCATGTACTGGCCGGAACTGGTCATCACCCATCTCGGCGGCGAGTCGGCCAAGACTTTGAGCGACATGGAGTTCTCTTCTCACGCTTCGCAGCTCACGCTATGGCGCATGCGGAGTCAGGCACTGTATTACCGCAAATGGCACGGTCTGGCCCTTGCCTGGAGCGCCAAGACGCTGGAGCAGTTATGGCACTGGCTGCGGGCCTTGCGTCACCGTAGATCTGCGCCTGCCAAGGCGCACGAATCCGAGGCGCTGATCCGTCTGTGGAACCGGGCCTGGAAAGAAACCGAAGGCGGCAGGGTGTCGCCGCCGCAACCGTGGTGATTCGCATGTTCGAGCATGTTCGGGAAGACTGGAAAAACTACGATGGCGACCTGACCCGGCAGGGCCTGTGGGTCATGCTGGTCTACCGGTTCGGACGCTGGCGCTACCGGATCGGACCGCGCTGGCTGAGGCTGCCACTCTCGTTCCTGTACAAGGCGCTGAAACTGCTGTCACAGATACTCACCGGCATCGACCTGCCCTGCGAGGCGCAGGTCGGACGGCACTTCACCATCGAGCACTTCGGCGACATCATCATCAGCGGTGATGCCGTCATCGGGGATGACGTGACGGTCCGCAACGGCGTCACCATCGGGCTGAAGCGTACCAACGAACCCGGTTCCCCGGTGATCGGCAACCGCGTCGACATCGGTGCGGGCGCGAAGGTGCTGGGGCCGATCCGGATCGGCGACGACGTGGTCATCGGCGCCAATGCCGTGGTCATCACCGATGTGCCGTCGAACAGCCTGGCGGTGGGCGTTCCCGCGCGCATCAAGCCGCGGACGGGCGCTGGGCGCTGACATGGCCCGTCACACGGCGATTCCCGGACCCCTGGGAAAACGCCCCCTTTGGCACTGGCGTCTGTGGCTGCTCCCGCTGCTGACCCTGGTCACCAGTCTGCTGCCACGGATCGTCGATTGCATCGTGGCGGGAGCGTTGCTGATTCTGCTGGCACCGCTGCTGCTGCTTCGCGCGCTCGTCGCCAAACTGCGCGCCGGACGGGTCTTCGCCGCCACGGAGAGAGTCGGCCGTTTCCAGGTGCCGTTCCGGCAGCTCGCCTTTGCCGACGATGCCCCTGCCCGCGACTTGGCTGTCCTGCTGAATGTATTGTGGGGAGACATGGCTTTCGCCGGACCGCGTCCGTTGAGTCCCGAGGAGGCCGCGGCGGTGCCGGCGTCCCAGAGCATCCGTTTCCGCCTGCGGCCGGGGATTTTCTCGCCCTACACGTTGCGATCCAGGATCGGCATCGCCTATGAGGGCGAAGGGGAGCTGGACCGCGAGTTCTATTACACCGAAACGGCGGCGGGCAATCTCGGCCTGATGTTGCGCACTGGCGTCGGCGGCTTGGTCGCCGGCGATGCCATACGGCCGGCGCCGGACCAGCTGGAGTTCTTCGGTGTCGCCATCGCCAATACCACCATGAGCGAGGCCATCGACTGGATCGTCCGCCGCGTCCGTGAAGACCGTCCTGCCACCATCGCTTTCGTCAACCCGGACTGCCTGAACATCGCCTATGGCAACCCCGAGTACCGGGAGGTCCTGGGCAAGGTCGAACGGGTACTGCCGGATGGCATTGGCATCCGCTTCGGTTGCCGTATTCTGGGCACCAGCCTGCGCGCCAACGTCAACGGCACCGATATGTTTCCCCGTCTGTGCGAACGTTGTGCGCATGAAAATCTGTCGCTGTTCCTGCTGGGTGCCCGGCCGGGTGTAGCCAGGCAGGCCGCCGAAAACATGCTGCAGCGTTATCCGAAGCTCAAGATCGCTGGCAGCTGCGACGGCTATTTCGCGCCGGACGCCGAAAACGAGATCATCGAGACCATCAACCGCTCCGGAGCGGACATCCTGCTGGTGGCTTTCGGCGTTCCCAAACAGGAGCTCTGGCTTTGGAAACACCGGTCCCGCCTCAAGCCACGCGTTGCCATGGGGGTGGGCGGACTGTTCGACTTTTACTCGGGCCGGATTCCCCGGGCTCCGCTTTGGCTGAGGGAAATCGGGCTGGAATGGGGCTGGCGACTCTTGCAGGAGCCGGGACGGATGTGGCGGCGCTACATCATCGGCAACCCCCTTTTCCTCTATCGTGTATGGCGGCAGAAAATTGGAAAGCTCACCCTCTGAGAGACGGTTCGGCCTGGCGGCGATTCTGGCGGGAGCCCTGCTGCTGCGCCTCGTGTTGGCAGCCTTCTGCAAAGGCCACCCCGTCGACATCGGCACCTTCGGCGCCTGGGCCGGCCATGCGGCCGAGGGGCTGCTTTCGTTCTACAGCCCGGGTTATTTCGCGGATTACCCGCCTGGCTACATCTATGTATTGTGGCTGATCGGAAAGTCACGGGCGCTGTTGCAGGTGGGCTTCGATACGCCCGAATTTCGGGTGATGCTCAAGTCGCCTGCCATCGTGGCCGATCTCGCGACGGTCGGAGTGATCCATCGAATGGCGACCGAACGAAACTACGACCCCGCCAAGATACTCGGGCTCGCAGCGCTTTATGCCTTCAACCCCGCGGTGATCGTCGACTCGGCAGTCTGGGGACAGGTCGATTCGGTGCTGACGCTGTTCCTTCTGCTCGGCGTGCTGTGGCTGGAACGGCGGCCCGCCGCTTCGGGGGCGGCTTTCGCGGCGGCGTTGCTGGTGAAGCCGCAGGCGTTGATCTTTGCTCCCATCCCCTTGCTTTGGTTCGGGGACCGGCTGCTCCGCCGGCATACGGCTGCCGAACTGAGTCTTTTCCTGCCAGCCGCGATCCTGGTGTTTGCTCTGGGAGTCCTGCCATTCGCCGCGGTACACGGACCCGCCTGGGTCGTGGAGAAATACGTATCTACCCTGGCTTCCTATCCTTACGCTAGCCTGAATGCAGCCAATGTGTTCGCCCTGATCGGCGGCAATGGCGCCGATGCGACACAGACGATGCTGTTTCTGAGTTTCAAGACCTGGGGAACCGTCTTTCTCTTCTTCATTCTCGCCTGGGTGGCGTGGCGGGCCTGGTGGGGCATGACCGCTTCGGACCACGTTTACCTGGCGGCCTTTTTGCCGGTTTCCGTCTACCTGTGGTCGATCAAGATGCACGAGCGCTACCTTTTTCCCGCGCTTGCCATGCTGCTGGCCTATCACATCCTCAGCCGGGACCGGCGGGCGTTGGGGCTGTTCCTGGGCTTCAGCGCGACGCTGTTCATCAGCATGACGCAGGTGCTGTACCTGAGCATGCACGAGATCTGGTACATCTCTCGTTTCGATCCCATCCTGCTCGCCGTCTCGGCGACCCATCTGCTGCTGTGGTTGCTGCTGGCGGGGATCGGAGGGCGAAGGCAGCGCCGCCTCCGGGTACCGGACGGCCCGGGGAGAGAAGCATGCGCGTGATCGTCCTGGCCGACCGCATCGGCCGCGAGCTCTTGCCCCTGACTGATCGCACCTGCGTCGCCATGCTGCCGGTCGCGGCGAGACCCGTGATCGACTACACCCTGGAAATGCTGGCGGCCGTCGGTATCGGGAAGGCGACGGTGGTCGTCGGTCTTTTCGGCGAGCAGCTCCGGACGCACCTGCGCGATGGACGGCATTTCAGCTTGAATCTGGATTATTGGCCGTCCCCCGGCGAAGTAGACATCGCTTTGCTGCTGAGCCAGTTGCCAAAATGCCCGGACAAATCGACCCTGGTGGTGCGAGGCGACATGCTGCGCTCCCCGCTCCTGGGCGGATTTCTCGAAGCGGCCGGCACCAGCGAGGGGCCGGTCCTCCATGGTTGGTGCGAAGACAATCCGGCCGGCCTGTGGCTATTGCGCGGCAGCGCGGACGACATGCGCGGTATGGCCTGGCCGGACGTCCTTTCCGGGGTATCTGCTCCGGAGGCCGGCAAGCTCCTGCTGGAGGGAGGCAACGCCCGCCTGCTGGAATCCCTGCCTGCCTACCATGGGGCCAACCTCGATGCCGTGGCCGGACGCATCCAGGGGCTGGCCATTCCCGGACGGCAGCTCCGGCCGGGGCTCACGGTGGGCCGCAACTCTTCCGTCGCGGCCGGCTGCCTCAAGGACGGCACCGCGCTGGTCGGCAGCCATTGCCGAATCCATCCGAGCGCATGGTTGCAGGGGAGGGTCGTGATCTCCGACGGCGTGATCGTCGACCGTGATGCCCGGTTGTCCGATGCGGTCATCCTGCCCCATTCGTACGTTGGTGAGCTCGTGACGGTCGAAAATGGCATCGTGCGCGGGAACGATCTGCTCCGCGTTGATACCGGTGCCCAGCTCAGGATCGTCGATGCCTTCCTGTTGGCCGATCTGGATCAGGTCTCGATCGGACGCGATTTTTCCGGTTTCTTGAACCGGCTGGCCGGCGTGCTGCTGCTTTTGCTGTCGGTGCCCCTCTGGCCCCTGGCGGCTCTGGCCGCCATCGCACGGCACCCGACCCGGCCGCTACGGTTTCGGCGTCTGCGCGGTAACCGGCTGGTCCGGGATGGCGCCGGCCTGTCGGCGCGGGCCGAATTCACGGCCGCCGAATGGACGGCCGGTGCTCCGATACTGAGGAAGCTGCCCTGGCTCGTGAATGTGGCCAAGGGCGACCTGAAACTGGTCGGCGTGGAAGCCATCACATCCGAGCAGGCCGCTTGCCGCACCGCCGAATGGGAAAAAGCGGCGGACCGGGCTCCTGCCGGCCTGATCGGGCCGACCCAGCTGGATTTACCGGCGACCGCTCTGGCGGAGGAACGCCTCATGAGCGATGCCTGGTTCGCCGCCCAGGCGGGCCCGGACAAGGAGCTTCGCGTCGTCCTGCGAGGTCTGCGTGCTCTGTTCAGCCGGCGCGCGTGGTATCCGGGGGACTGAGTGCGGATACTCCTCGTCGACGACGATCCCATCGCAGTACTCGCGGTTGCGGTGTACCTGCGCAAGCTCGGCTACGAAGTCACATCGGCTAGAGACGGTCGCGAGGCCCTCGAGCGGTTCCGATCCCAGCGTTTCGAGTTCGTCATCAGCGACTGGAACATGCCGCATCTCAACGGCGAGGAACTTTGCCGGCAGGTGCGGTCGCTGAAATTGCCCCACTACGTCTACTTCATTCTGCTGACCGGTCGTGACGACAAGGATTCGCTGCTGCGGGGCATGGAGGCCGGTGCGGACGATTTTCTGGTCAAACCGGTCGACCGCGAGGAACTTCGGGCCAGGATCCGGGCGGGTGAGCGCATCCTCAGGCTGGAGCAACAGCTCGACCAGCGCGGCCGGTTGCTGGAGGATATGAATCGTGAACTCAAACAGGCTTACCAGACTATCCGCAACGACCTCGCCACCGCCGCCGCCATCCAGAAGTCCCTCCTCCCCGAGCCGTGGACGTTGCCCGATCTCGAGGTCCGGTCACTGTTCGTCGCCAGCGATTTCCTCGCCGGCGACATGTTCGGCTACTTTCCGCTGGACGATCGCCGTGTCGGCTTGTTTCAGCTCGACGTCTCCGGTCACGGTGTATCCGCGGCGCTGATTTCCGTGGCTTTGAGCAAATGTCTGCTGCAGAGCCGGTCGCTCGACGTCACCGCGGAGGGCCCGCCCGTCCCGACCTGCGGCAGTCTTCCGCCCAACCGGATGCTGGAGGAACTCAACCGTTTCTTCGCCGGTCAGCCCGAAGCGAACAGCTATTTCGCTACGATGATCTACGCCTTGCTGGATCGTGAAACCGGGCGGCTCGACCTTAGCACGGCCGGACACCCTCCGCCCCTGATGTGGAAAGGGGAGACCGGTGATATCGTGGAAAGCGGGGTTCGCGGGCTTCCGCTCGGGGTTCTTGCCGACCGGCGCTATGCCTGCGAATCTCACCGCCTGGCGGCGGGAGACCGGTTTTTCGCCTATTCGGACGGCATAACCGAATGCATGAACCCCGCAGGGGAGGCTTTCGGCGCCGGACGCTTCCGGCGTCTGCTGGAAGAAACCGCCTCTCTGCCATTGGCCGAAGCGATCGGCTGCATCGAAGCGTCGCTGTCGGACTGGCGGGGCCAGGGCAGCTACACCGATGATATTTCGCTGGTCGTCATCGAGAGGAAGTGAGCCGGTGCATCAGGCGATACAGCTCACCATCAGTAGCGAAGCGAGCAACATCAACCTCGTCGGCGTGACCATTCGCGCCTTGTGCTTCGCCACCGGGATTTCTCCGGTGGATGCCGCCCGCATCGAACTCGGCATCGTCGAAGCCCTGAACAACATCATCCTGCACGGCGGTGTCAACGCACCGGTGACGGTGTCGTGGCACCGCGCTCCGCAAAGCATTTCGATCGAGATCGAAGACCGCGGGCGCCCTCTCCTTCACTGGCCGCCGCGCAGCGAATTTCCCGAACCCTTCGAAGAATCCGGCCGTGGCTGGCCCCTGATCGCGGCCTGTTTCGACCGCATCGACTACCGTGTGGAAGCGTCCCGGAACACCCTGGTCCTGGTGAAGTCACGAGGAGTCGATAGCACCTGAGCCGTCCCTCTCAAGCCAGTGAAGGGCTGCGCGCCTCGATCAACCGCACCAGAGCGTTCAGCCGTTCGACATGTTCCAAGCGGAATCCGGCGGTTTCCACGTTCTCCACCGTGCGGCGATTGATATGGGCGCCGACCAGGCGGGATACCCAGGGATCGAGAAGGTCCATCAGCCGGCCGGCCGCTTCCCCTTCCGAACGTACGTGTTCCAGCAGAACGAGTTTGCCACCCGGTTTCAGGACCCGGCGCAATTCCTCGAGACCTCCGACCGGATCGGGCACCGAGCAGAACACGAAGGTGCCCACCACCGTGTCGAATTCCCGGTCGGCGAATGTCAGAGCCTGGATGTCCATGAGTCTGAAATCGGTCCTGGTTCCCAGTCGGGCTGCGCGCCGGCGGGCCCGGCGCAGCATCCGTTCGCTGAAATCCACGGCGGTGACGGACCTTCCTGCCGGATGGAACACGAGGTTTTTACCCGTTCCGACGCCCACCTCGAGCACGCGTTCACCCTCGATCAGGTTCCAGACACGTTGCCGCCAGCGCCTGAACCACAGGATTTCCATCACGCTTTCGATGAAGTCGAAGAAAGGTGCTATGCGGTCGTAACGGTGGCGGACGGCTTCGGGAGAATCGTTCATGTCCGGCTCTCGAAATCAGCTCTCCTCCAGGCTGAAGACCAGGTCAGCCGGCTATTCGGAGAAATCGACGTACTGGTAAACGGGACTCACCTCGCTGCCGGGAGGCAGGGTGACCAGCTGTTTGAGGAGTCCGTCCTGCAGCCCGTACACCCACCCGTGTAACGTCGGACACCGGTTCTGTTTCCAGCTCTGCTGGATGATCGAGGTGTGGGCCAGATTGTATACCTGTTCGATCACGTTCAGCTCGACCAGGCGACCGACACGTTCCTCTTCGCTGCCCAGTGCTTCTATCTCACCCGCATGCAGCCGGTAGACGTCCTTGACGTGTTTCAGCCATTTGTTGACGATCAATAGCTTTGCGCTCTGTTTCTGCAGCGCGGCCTTGATGCCGCCGCAGTTGTAATGTCCGCAGACGATGACGTCGCGGACCTTGAGTACGTCAACCGCATACTGCAACACGCTCAGACCGTTGAAATCGGTCATGATCAACTGATTGGCGATGTTGCGGTGAACGAAGATTTCACCGGGCTGGGCATGGACGATGATTTCCGCCGGCACCCGGCTGTCCGAGCAGCCGATCCAGAGTACCGCCGGTTTCTGATCGGCCGACAGTCGTTCGAAGTAGCCTGGGTCTTTCAACAGCTGATCCTTGGCCCAGGCCTTGTTTTCCAACAGCATTCGCTCGAAAGCTTCCATGAGTTCGCTCTTAGGTTTTGAAAGGGAAAGGCGGCACTTCTGTCAAACCGGGACTTCAGCCGGAAATCCTGTACAAAGGGGTGGTATCGGCATTGTCTTGCCGGTTCTTGGCGGTGCTGCCGGCGTACGCGGCTTTGAAATTTTTCATATAAACCACGATACGGTCGTCGCGCGCGGCTTCGACGAAGTTCTCGATGGTTTCGAGGATGTCCTGATCCACGAATTCCGCGTAGGTTCCGTCGATGATCAGCTCGCTGTCGGGTTCGACCTGGTCAAGTTGCTCACGCAACAGGGCCTTGTTCAGGAACGAGACGTCTTTGCGCAGTCGCAGCAGATAATGGTTTCCGTGGCGGGTGAGAGAAATGGCGGCATGGAAATTCGCTCGGACGACGTAGTATAGGCCACAGGCGATGCCGACGGCGATCCCTATGAGCAGGTCGGTGGCCAGTATCGCCATGACCGTGACGGCGAACGGAATAAACTGGCTCGCGCCTTTGTGGTACATCTCTGCCACCAAGGCCGGCTTGACCAGTTTATAGCCCGTCATCAGCAGGATCGCGGCCAGCACGGCCAGGGGGATGTGGTTGAGGTAGCGGGCGAGGAAGCTCACGCTTACCAGCAGTAGAAGGCCGTGGATGAAGCAGGCCACCTTGGTACGCCCGCCGGCATTGATGTTGGCCGACGAGCGCACAATCACCGCCGTCAGCGGTAGACCGCCCAGCAAGCCGGCCAACAGGTTGCCGATACCCTGTGCCTTCAGCTCCCGGTTGGTCGGCGCCACCCGCTTCAGGGGGTCGAGCTTGTCGACTGCTTCCAGGCTGAGCAGGGTTTCGAGGCTGGCAATGACGGCAATCGTGAACGCCACCCTGTACACCGCCGGATCCATGATCCGGCTGAAATCCGGAAAGACGAGCCGTCCGGCCAGATCAGCGACTCCCCGGATGTCTGGAAGCTGGACCATGTGCTCCGGCGCGATCTCCCAAGACGATCCCGCCATCGAGAGATTGAACGCCACCGCCCAGGCAATCGCCGCCAGCGGCCCCGGAATCCACGCCAGCAACGGGACGGCACGGACAAGCCGGGACTCCCACAGCACCATGATGACGATGGCAATGGCGCTCACGACGGTCGCGCCCGGGGAAATCGAGTCCATGGCGTGCATCAGTTCCGAGAAAGTGCCCTCCGTGTCCTGAGGCAGATAGGTTTCCTCGCCCAGGATGTCCCGGCCATAGCCGACGGCGTGGGGGAGCTGTTTGGCAATCAAGATCAGGCCGATCGCCGAAAGCATGCCCTTGATGACGGACGACGGGAAATAGGCGCCGATGGTTCCCGCCTTGAGGAAGCCCAGAGCGAGCTGCATCAGCCCCGCCAGGATCAGGGCGAGCAGAAAGTGCTCGAAGCCGCCGAGCTTTTCGATACCCTGCAGCACGATGACCGTCAGGCCCGCGGCCGGGCCCGACACACTCAACTGCGAACCGCTGGCCCAGGCGACAACCAGTCCGCCGATGATGCCGGCAACCACGCCTGAAAGCAGCGGCGCGCCGGACGCCAGCGCAATACCCAGACAGAGAGGGAGCGCCACCAGGAACACCACGATGCCGGCGGGGATGTCCTGGGTGAGATGTGCGAGATAGTACGCGAGATGCTTTTTGACCATGTCCGATACGCTCCAGTCGTAGGGTACAACCGCCCCTTTCTTGCGATTTCGCGGCGAGGCTGGCCCGGTTCGTTCGTCCAGCCGGACGAGGGGGTCTCCGTCCCCCGTTCGCCTGCGGCTGAATTAAACCATGCATCAAGGTTCATTTCAACAATGTGGTTTATATAAACCACACGAGCAAGGACACTGCTTTCCGCTCCGAGGTGGGCGCATCCACAAGTATCGACTAAATCATATATTGACAATAAATCTTTTGGTGCCTACCCTTGCCATAGTTTCGTTACGAAACTATGAGTGTCTGCGTGAAGGCGAAGCCACCCGAGCCATCCACGGGTACGGCCGCACGTTCGCGCAGACGGGTACACGACAAAAAAAGAGGAGAACAACGAGATGAACGAAGAAACCCGGACGGGGAAAGACTATTTCTGGATATACGTCGCGCTGGCAACGGCCGCTCTGGTGGGCGTGGTCGTCATGGCGAAGCTGAGTGAGAACGAAAAGTACGATCCCATTCGGGCGCAGCAGAACGAAGAAGTCGCGCGCATGAACATCCGCGTTCTCAACTGAATCCCGAACCGCTTCACCGACCCTGCCGGAAGGACCTATTTATGATCGACACGAGCTTGAAACTCTATTCCTGTCTTCTCCTGGTGCTGGTCTCGCTGCTTCAGGGCAGCGTCTTCGCCACGGAATACATCTATCGCGACCTGATGGGCAATACGCTCCCGCCCCAGAAATGCTCGTCGAGAACGGAAGCCGAAGCCGCCGCATCCGACGACTACAACCTCAAAAAGCACGCCCGGATATTCTGTGAATCCCAGGGCTATGGCTGGCATGTCGAACAGCGCAAAAGTACGGGCAAGCTGGTCTGCGAGGAATGCAGCGAAGGCGGCGACAACGGCCGCTTCCGCTGCCATATGGAAGACGTGGTCGTACAGTGCAAGCGGATCAAACCCGGTTCTGTCGGGTTGATTCCAGGCCAGGGCTGAGGGGCCCGCCTGACGTTCACTGATGAGCGATACAAGCCGGCGTACGGCCGCTGTTTCGGGAAAAACTCTGTTGCGTAGGAGCGGGGCGGTACGTATACTGGCTGCCGAGCTGTAACCTGCTCTTTCTCTTGAAGACCAGACGTATAACATTATCTGGAGGACATTTAAGATGCGTTGGGAAAAACCGAGCTACAACGACATGCGCTTCGGCTTCGAAGTCACCATGTACATCTACAACCGTTGATTCCGAACGGTTGGGCGAAAGCGGGGTTCGAGCATTCGAGCCCCGTTTTCGTTTGCGCGGCGGTACAGACTCCTGCAAGCTTCCTTATGATCATTCGTGTGCTCGGCGCCGGCGCCGGCGGCGGATTCCCGCAGTGGAACTGCCGATGCGACAATTGCCGGCGCTTCCGGGAAAAAAACATCAACGCCCGAGGCCGCACCCAGTCCTCGATCGCAGTCAGCGCCGACGGCCAGCGCTGGGTGCTCTTCAACGCCTCGCCAGACATCCGCAGCCAGCTCGAGGCTTTCCCGGCCAGCCATCCCAGCAAGGGTGTCCGTGACACCGGCATCCACGCCATCGTGCTGATCGACAGCCAGATCGATCACACCACCGGCCTTTTGATGCTGCGTGAATCCACCCGTCCCCTGCAAGTGTATTGCAGCGAGATGGTGAAACAGGACCTCTCCACCGGTTTTCCGCTGTTCCGGATGCTGGAGCATTATTGCGGGGTGGAGCAGCACACCGTGCCGTTGGATGGGAGCGGCTTTACGATTCCCGGCATCGAGGGCCTGAAATTCTCGACCCACTCGCTGAAAAGCAAGGCACCTCCCTATTCGCCCCATCGCCATGATCCGCACGAGGGCGACAACATCGGCGTGATCGTCGAAAATTTGGAAAACGGCCGCAAGCTCTACTATGCGCCGGGCCTGGGGGAGATCGAGCCGCACGTCCGCGCCGCCATGGAAGCCGCGGACTGCCTCCTGGTCGACGGAACTTTCTGGCGCGAAGACGAAATGCGTCACGCCGGCATCTGCGACAAGCTTGCACGTGAGATGGGCCACCTGCCGCAGTCCGGTCCGGGCGGCATGCTGGAAATATTGAACACCCTGCCGAATGCTCGCAAGGTCTTGATCCACATCAACAACACCAACCCGATTCTGGATGAAGATTCGCCACAGTATCGTACCCTGAGCGAAGCCGGGGTCGAAGTTGCCTACGACGGTTTGGAAATCGTTTTGTGAGGAGTCCCATGAGCCAAGACACGATCCCCTGGAGCCGCGAAGAATTCGAGGCTCGGCTGCGTGCCAAGGAAAAGTACTACCACATCCATCACCCTTACCACGTGTTGATGGCGAGCGGCGAGCTGAACCGCGAGCAGATCCAGGGCTGGGTGGCGAACCGGTTCTATTATCAGATCACCATTCCGCGCAAGGATTCGGCCATCATGGCCAACTGCCCGGACCGCGAAACCCGCCGCAAATGGATGCAGCGGGTGATGGATCACGACGGTTACGGCGATGATCCCGGCGGGATCGAGGCATGGATCCAGCTAGGCATCGCCTGCGGCCTGAGTCGCGAGGACATCACCTCGCTCAGGCACGTACTGCCCGGCGTACGTTTCGCGGTCGATGCCTACCTCAACTTCGCTCGCACCGCGACCTGGCAGGAAGCCGCCTGCTCTTCGCTCACCGAGCTGTTTGCGCCGACCATCCACAAGCAACGCCTGGCTGGCTGGCCGGATCTGTATCCGTGGATCGCAGCCGATGGCTTGGCCTATTTCCGCAAGCGGGTGACTCAGGCCAGCCGCGATGTCGAGCACGGCATCGAAATCACGCTGGATCATTTCAAGACCCGCGAACAACAGGAACGGGCCCTGGAAATCCTCCAATTCAAGCTCGACATCCTGTGGTCGATGTTGGACGCCATGTACCTGGCCTATGTCGACAAAAAGCCGCCCTATTTCAACATCGCCTGATTCGTATGAGTCTGCAACCCGATACCCTGTTGGAACTGTCGCCTCTGCTGCGTATGCAATGGGAAGAAGCTCAGCAGCGCTACGTCATACTTTATCCCGAAGGCATGATCGAATTGAACGAAACCGCCGCGGCGATCCTGGAACTTTGTGACGGACAGCACAATCTCACCAGCATCGTGGAGAAGCTGGAACGGAAATACGATGCCTCGGGGATCGAATCCGATGTGCGCGAAATGCTCGAAAGCGCCCTGAACAATGGCTGGATCAGAGAAATCATCGCTCACTAAACCGCGCTGGCTGCTGGCGGAGCTGACCTACGCCTGCCCGCTGCAGTGTCCCTATTGCTCCAACCCCCTGGATTACGCCCGCTTGGGTGATGAGCTGAGCACCGAAGAATGGAGGCGGGTGCTGAGTGAGGCCCGCGCGCTCGGTGCCGTCCAGCTTGGGCTTTCCGGCGGTGAACCGCTGACCCGCCGCGACTTGGCCGAAATCGTCACCCACGCCCGCCAGCTCGGCTATTACACCAACCTCATCACCTCGGGCTACGGCCTGGACGAAGTCCGCATCGCCGAATTGAAATCGGCCGGCCTCGACCACATCCAGGTCAGCATCCAGTCGCCGGAAAAGCTGCTGAACGATGAACTCGCCGGCACCGAGTCTTTCGAACACAAACTCGAGGTGGCCCGCTGGGTGAAGCAGCATGGCTATCCCATGGTCTTGTGCGTGGTGATCCACCGCCAGAACATCCATCAGATGCAGCAGATCTTGGAGATGGCGGACGAACTCGGGGCGGATTACCTGGAACTGGCCAATACCCAGTATTATGGTTGGGCGCTGCTCAACAGGGACCATCTGCTGCCGACCCGTGAGCAGTTCGCCGAAGCCGAGGCGATCGCGCAAAGCTACAAGGAGAAGGTGAAGGGACGGATGAAGATCTACTATGTCGTCCCGGACTACTACGAAGACCGGCCCAAGGCCTGCATGAACGGCTGGGGCACGACATTCCTCACCATCGCGCCGGACGGGATGGCCCTGCCCTGCCACGCTGCCCGCGAACTACCCGGGCTGAACTGCCCCAGCGTACGCGACTTCAGCATACGGGAAATCTGGTACGAATCGGCCGCCTTCAATCGTTTCCGCAACTACGGTTGGATGAAGGAACCCTGCCGCAGTTGTCCGGAGAAGGAAAAAGACTTCGGCGGTTGCCGCTGCCAGGCCTATCTCATGACCGGCGACATGGCCGACGCCGACCCCGTGTGCAGCAAATCCCCGCACCATCATCGCGTGCTGGAAGCCATTGCATCGACACAGCGATCTGCGAGTGACAAACCGCTGTTCTTCCGCAATGCCAGGAACTCCCGAGCCTTGACGGGCTGACTCACGTCGCGTTGCGGTCGACACCCCGAAAAAATGGCGATATTCCTTGGCGTTTCGGGAAATGACGCCTCCTTGGTTTTCAATCCGGCCTCATCAGATCGAACACCATCAGGACATGCTTACCGGTCTTGGTGTTGGTGGCCTTGAAGGTCGCGACGTCGTTCTCCATACCGATGCATTCGATCTCCACCGGTGGATCGTTGTGCTCACTCTCCGGAATCTCGAGCCGTTCGAGCAGATCCGCGTCTTCCTCTTCGGTCAATTCCATGTTGCCGTGTCTGTCGATTCTCATGTCTGTACCCGTTCCAGTACGAAATCAATGGGAAGTGGCTATGCGGAGGCAGACATCGGACAGACCGAGCCAGGGATTCCCCGGCTCCAGCCCTTTGGCTACCCGATCGACCCGACAACATAACCGGATGGCATCCAGCACACCGTCCCGGTCGAGCCGTTTGGCGGCTCTGGCGAATGCCTCCTTGCGCTTGTCGAATATCCGCAGGCGGGCCAGCACGCCGTCCATCGGCAGCCCCCTCGTGGTGTCCCTCTGAACCACAGCCAGTGAGCGCAGCTCACGGGTGATGGCCCATAACACCACCGGCGGTGCCACGCCTTCGCCTTCCAAGCCGCACAGGATGCGTAATGTTCGGAGGGTGTGGCCTTCGAGCATCGCCGTGGTGAGATCGAACACGTCATAGCGCGCACAGTCGCAGACAGCCGCCAGGATCTGCTCGTCCTCGATCCGGCCGGCGCCGTACAAGATGTGCAGTTTTTCGATTTCCTGGGCGGCGGCCAGCAGATTGCCTTCCACCCGTGCGGCCAAAAGCCGCAATCCGGACTGATCCGCCAGCAAACCCAAGCGGTTCATGCGCCGGTCCAGCCAGGCGACCAGTTCGCGTCCTTGCAGTGGCCAGACCTGCACGATGACGCCGACCCTGTCGGCGGCCCGTGCCCAGGCGGTGTTCAACTCGTCCCGGCTCAAGCGTGGCAGGATGACGATGAGTATCGCATCCGCGGGCGGCCGGTCGAGATAGCGCAGCAGCGCAGCAGCACCTTCCTTGTCAGGCTTGGCATTGAGGCGCAGATCCAGGATACGCCGGTCGCCGAACAGAGGCACGGAATCGCCGGCCTCCAGAAAAGTGTTCCAGCTGAATCCGGGCTCGACGTGAAACAGTTCGCGAAGTCCATAGCCCCGGTCGCGTGCCACCATCCGGATGGCATCCGCGGCTTCCCCCAACTGCAGGGGCTCGTCGCCGGACAGCACGTAGACCGGGGCCAGGCCGCGATCCAGTGCCTCGACCAGTTGATCAGTCCTCAGCCTCAAGATTTGCCACCCGGATTCCGGCTCATCTCGATGAGGACGCGGCGAACCAGGGTTTCCGCCAGTTCCCGCTCCATTTCAGACCTGAGCAGCGACTCCTCCTCCCCCTGGCCGATCGGCGAAAGCTGATTGTTGAAATATTCACGTTTCACCTCGACCTCCTGGGGCGGAATGATGATCTCGCCCTGCGGCGTCGTGACTTCATACCGCACCCGCGTATAGAGGTCGAACAGGTTGCCGCGACCGCCTAGGTTCAAAGACATCGTGCGGCGTTCGTCAGTTTCCTTGAGGATACGGATCACGCCTTTGGCATCGACCATGTTGCGTGTGAGCTGAGCGCCCGTCAGACGAATCGCGTCCGGAAGCCTCGAACCCACCCGGGTGGAGCCGGCCTTTTCCAGGAAGAGGACCTGACCGGCGCCGTCCGAGGTCTCGCTGCCCCGCAGATGGAAGCCGCAACCGGTCAGCGACACCACGAGAAACAAGGAAAGATACCGGCAAGTCTTTTCTACACTCATACCACGATGTTGACCAGTTTGCCCGGCACCACGATGACCTTCTTCGGCGGCTTGCCTTCGACGAAACGCAGTACCTGGGCATCGGCCAAGGCGATCTGCTCCACGGTTTCGCGGGAAGCCTCCGTCGGCACGGTGATCTTTCCGCGCAGCTTTCCGTTGACCTGAACCACGAGTTCGATTTCATCCTGCGCCAGGGCCGCTTCATCGACTTCCGGCCAGCCGGCATCGAGAATGTCGGTCCCCGGCATGAGCTGCCGCCAGAGCGCGTCGCAGATGTGGGGTGCGATCGGGTACAGCAGCCGGGTCAGCAGCGAATAGCCCTCGAAAGCAACCATTGCGGCGCTCCGGCGGAAGGCATCCTTTTCGTCACCTTCGGGCAGGTGATCGCAATTCCAGAACCCCTTGTCGTCGGCCAGGGTATTGAGGATCTTCATCGCCGCGGAGACCACGGTGTTGAACTGATGGCGGACGAAATCGAAATTAGCCTGCTTCAGAGTCGCATGGATCAGGCGGCGGGCTTCTTTGTGGTTCGGTGCCAACGGAACAAGTGCCCAGTCGGTGACCCGCAATTCGTCCCGCCCATATTGCGAAAATGCGGTATTGACATTGAATGCCGCCCGCGTCCATAGACGCTTGAGGAACCTGAATGCCCCTTCCACCCCGCTGTCGGACCACTCCAGCGACTGGTCCGGTGGCGCCGCGAACATGGTGAACAGCCGCACCGTATCGGCGCCGTACCGGTCTATCAGCGCCTCCGGGTCCACGCCGTTGTTCTTCGATTTGGACATCTTCTCGATGTGACCCACGGTGACCGGCGCGCCATCCGACTTCAAGGTCGCGCCCAGCGGGCGGCCCCGCTCATCGGTGCTCAGCTCCACTTCGGTGGGCCCGAAATAATGTTTCTTGCCGCCCTCTTCCCGATAGAAGGTAGGGGCGACCACCATGCCCTGGGTCAGCAGGTTGGTGAACGGCTCGTCGCAGTGTACCAGACCGGCATCGCGCATCAGCTTGTGGAAGAAGCGGGCGTAGAGCAGGTGGAGGATGGCGTGTTCGATGCCGCCGACGTACTGGTCGACCGGCAGCCAGTAATCGGCGCGCCGGTCCAGCATGGACTCGGTGTTGTCCGGGCAGGTGTAGCGGGCATAGTACCAGGACGATTCGACGAAAGTGTCCATGGTGTCGGTCTCCCGCTCCGCCGCGCCGCCGCACTTGGGACAGGTGGTGGAATACCACTCCGGCATCTTCTTGAGCGGTGAGCCGACGTCGATGGTGACATCCTCCGGCAGTACCACCGGCAACTGCTCCGCCGGCACCGGCACGTCGCCGCAGCTCGGGCAGTGGATTATCGGGATCGGGCAGCCCCAGTAGCGTTGGCGGGAAATGCCCCAGTCGCGCAGACGGAACTGGGTGCGTTTCTGGCCGAGGCCTTTGGCCTCCAAATCGGCGGCGATGGCGTCGAAGGCTTGCTGGAAAGCCAGGCCGTCGTATTTTCCGGAATTCGTGCAGCGGCCGTGCTCGGCGTAGGCATCGATCCAGCCACCTTTCGTGTCCACGGTTTCATAGGCGCCGACGGTCGAAACGATGACCGTTTTGATCGGCAGACCGTATTTGTTCGCAAACTCGAAATCGCGCTCGTCGTGAGCCGGTACCGCCATCACCGCGCCTTCGCCATAACCCCACAGGACGTAGTTGGCGATCCACACCGGCAGCTTTTCGCCGTTCAGCGGATGGACCACGAAGCGCCCGGTGGCCATGCCCTTCTTTTCCATGGTGGCGAGATCGGCCTCCGCAGTGCCGCCATGGCGGCATTCTTCGATGAACGCGGCCAGCTCCGGATTGTCTCTGGCAGCCTCGAGCGCCAGCGGATGCTCCGCCGCCACGGCGACATAGGTCGCGCCCATCAGGGTGTCGGGGCGGGTGGTGTAGACCTTCAGGACATCGCTGCCGTCCTCGTAGGGAAAGTGCACCTCGCAACCGTGGCTCTTGCCGATCCAGTTGCGCTGCATGGTCTTGACCTGTTCGGGCCAGCCCGTGAGACCGTCCAGCTCGGCCAGCAGTTCCTCGGCGTAGGCGGTGATCCGCATGAAATACATGGGGATGTCGCGCTTTTCCACCAGGGCGCCCGAGCGCCAGCCGCGGCCGTCGATGACCTGTTCATTGGCCAGCACCGTCTGGTCCACCGGGTCCCAGTTGACCGGCGCGGTCTTCTTGTAGATCAGGCCCTTCTCGAACAGCCGGGTGAACAGCCACTGCTCCCAGCGGTAATACTCCGGTTTGCAGGTCGCGATCTCGCGGTCCCAGTCGACCGCCAATCCCAAGGATTTGAGCTGCTTCCTCATGTAATCCGCGTTGGCGTCGGTCCAGGCCGCAGGCGTGACCCCGTTCTGCATCGCTGCATTTTCCGCCGGCAGTCCAAAGGCGTCCCAACCCATGGGCTGCAGGACGTTCTTGCCGCGCATGCGCTGGTAGCGGGCGATGACGTCGCCGATGGTGTAATTGCGCACATGCCCCATGTGCAGCCGCCCGCTGGGGTACGGAAACATCGAGAGGCAATAGAATTTCTCACGGCCTGAATCTTCCCTGGCCCGAAAAACTCCGCTCTCTTCCCAGATTCGTTGTGCGGTTTCTTCGACGGTCTTTGGATTGTAGGTTTCTTCCATTGGAACCGGTTCGATCAATCAAGCAAAAGTGGCTAGAATACCGGACGCCGCATCTAATCTGAAGCCGAGAACGGCGATGAACGCTAGAAGGAGCGGCAGCGTTCGGGGGAGACAAACATGCATAGGGTCGTATTCAATCAAAAAGGCGGTGTCGGCAAATCCACCATCAGCTGCAACCTGGCCGCCATCAGCGCCGCTCGGGGCTTGAAGACGCTGGTCATCGACCTGGACGTCCAGGGCAATTCCACCCACTACCTGTTGGGGCAGAAGGTGGCCGACCAGGACCGGACCCTCGCCCGTTTCTTCAAGGATACGCTGGGTCTGAGCCTGTTCGGCAAGGGCCAGGATGAGGGCCTGAACGCAGTCATCCACGAGACACCCTACCCCAACCTGTACATCGCACCCTCCCATCCCGAGCTGGAACCGTTGCAGGGACGGCTCGAATCCCGTTACAAGATCTACAAGCTGCGCGAAGCGCTGGAAACCCTATCCGGCTTCGACCGCGTGTTCATCGACACGCCGCCCGTGTTGAATTTCTACAGTCGCTCGGCCCTGATCGCCGCCCGCCGCTGCCTGATACCGTTCGATTGCGACGCCTTCTCGCGTGAGGCTCTGTACAACCTGCTGGCGGTGATCGCCGAGATCAAGGCGGATCACAACGACGGCCTGATGCTGGAAGGCATCATCGTCAACCAGTACCAGAGCCGTGCCAGCCTTCCTCAGAAATTGGTCGAGGAACTGCTGGCCGAGGGCCATCCGGTGCTGGATAGCCGGATTTCACCCTCGGTCAAGGTCAGGGAATCGCACAGCGAGTCCAAGCCCCTGCTTTACTATGCGCCGGACCACAAGCTGTCCAGCGAATTCCAGGCTCTGTTCGATGAGTTGGAGACTTAGTTTCCTCCCGGCTCCGCCTGTCTGCCCTGGTGGGAAGAGACGTTGCGTCGGCGTCTTGCGAAACAGATGCCGACGATCCCCGCGCACAGCCCGACCGCGGGCCAGTCACCCCACAAGGCATAGGGTGTGGCGCCCGCCATGGGTTGCATCATGCCGGTCAGCGCCTCCCGTTCGAACATGGGCGCGACTGCGACCGGTCTGCCGCCAGCGTCGATGATGCCGGTGACGCCGGTGTTGGTGGCGCGCAGCATGTAGCGCCCCGTCTCCAGAGCCCGCATCCTCGCCTTTTGCCAGTGCTGGTGAGGGGCGAACGAATCCCCGAACCACGCGTCGTTGGTGACATTGACGAGGTAGGCACCTTCCGGCAGCCCGGTCAGCGATTCCTGACCGAAAATATCCTCGTAACAGATCGAGGCGATCAGTGGATACCCCGCCGCCTGAAGCAGCGTCTGACGATGTGCTCCGGCGGTGAAGTCCGCCAGCGGTATCTGCAGGATGTCCAGCACGAAGGCCAGCACGGGCCGCAAGGGCAGGAACTCGCCGAATGGTACCAGATGGCGCTTGAAATAGCGGCCCGGCTTGGCGCCGAGCGTTACCAACGCATTGTAGTACCGGTTGCCCTGGGCTTCGTAGTAAGGCACGCCGACCAGAACATCGACACCGTGCTGGCGAGCCTCGGCTTCCAGCGGCGCCAGGAAGCTCTCGGCCACTTGCTGATAGAACGCCGGCACCGCCGTTTCAGGCCAAATGATCAGCCGGGAATCCCAGTGCTGGCGGGTCATGTCGACGTACATCTGGACGGTGGTAGTTTTCGCTTCCGGTCGCCATTTCTGATCCTGTGACACATTGCCCTGCAAGAGCGTCACCTGGATCGGATCACCGGCAGGATGCGTCCACTGCACCTTGGCGAACTGGGTGCTGCCGACGAGTACGACCGCGGCTCCGAGCAGCGCGAAACGGCGTCCCCGCCGATCCAGCAGCCATGCGCTCAATAGGAGGCCGGCCAGGACTGCTAGCAGCCAGCCCACGCCGAACACGCCAAACACCGGCGCAATGCCGCGCAGGCCGGTGTCGGTCTGGCTGTAGCCGATCTGCAGCCACGGGAAACCGCTGAACAGCCAACCACGGAGCCATTCGGTGACGACCCAGGCGGCCGGGAAGACCAGCAACGTCCGAACGAGTATCGAACCGCCACCGGCCTTGACGCCGAGCCAGCCAGCCAGCGCAGGAAACAAAGCCAGATAAGCCACGAACAGCGCGGTCAGGCCGGCGGCCGAAAACACGTCGCTGCCCCCGTATTCGTACATGCTCACGAAGACCCAGGACACACCGATTCCGAACTGGCCCAGCCCGAACAAATAACCGTAAAGAGCGGCTTTGGAGGGAGAAGCGTTCAGCCAGACCCGGAACAAGAGGGCCAGCGACAGCGGCGCCACCAGCGCGTAGCCGAACGGCGCGAAGGCGAACGGTAGCAGAATCCCGCCAGTCAATGCGAGCAGCATGGCTTTCATTTGTCAGCCGGCCGCCGGACGGAGTGAGTCCACAGACAGTCGCAGCAGCCTCAAGAGATGTACGCGCCGGTTGTCGGCGCGAATCACCGTGAAGCGAAACGGGCCGATCTCGATCCGCTCTCCACGCTCCGGCACATGCCCTAGGCGGTGCACGATCATCCCGCCGACGGTGTCGTACTCGTCGTCCTCGAAATCGGTGCCGAAATATTCGTTGAATTCCTCGATGGGGGTAATAGCTTTGAGGGTGTATTCCTGGTCGTTTTTCCGGAAGATGTATTCCTCCTCGCCCAAATCGTGCTCGTCCTCGATTTCCCCGACGATCTGCTCCAGCACGTCCTCGATGGTCACCAATCCCGCGGCCGCACCGTATTCGTCGACGACGATGGCCATGTGGCTGCGGGAGGTCTTGAATTCTTTCAGCAGCACGTTGAGGCGCTTGCTCTCCGGCACGAACAGGGCCGGGCGCATGATTGCGGAGACTTTGATATGGCGGTTCCGCAGGCTCTGTGCGAGCAGGTCCTTCACCAGCAGGATTCCCACCACTTCGGCACGGTCATCGGCGATGACCGGGTAGCGGGAGTGACCGGACTCGACGACCAGCGGGAACACCCGTTCCAGTTCGGCATCCTGGGGAACCACGGCCATCTGTGCCCGGGGGATCATGATGTCCCGGACGCGCAGCTCGGACACCTGCAGTACGCCCTCGATCATGTTGAGAGCTTCGGTTTCGATCAGTTGACGCTTTTGGGCATGCCGGAGCGCATCGAGCAACTCTTCTCTGCTCGCCGGTTCCCCGGACAGGAAGTGCACGAGCCGCTCCAGCCAACTTCGATGTTCGCCCGAGTTTCCCTCGCTCATTCCGGCCGAATCTCCCGATAAGGATTTTCCATGCCCAAACCTCGCAGGATCGCGATTTCGCGGTTTTCCATGATTTCGGCTTCCGCCTCTTCGATGTGGTCGTAGCCCTGCAGATGCAACATCCCATGCACGACCATGTGGGCCCAATGGGCTTCAACAGGCTTGCCCTGCTCCGCCGCTTCGCGTTCGACCACCGGTGCGCAGATCACCAGATCACCCAGAAGGTCGTTGGGAACCCCCTCCGGCACCACAAAGGGAAAACTGAGCACGTTGGTCGGACCGGTCTTACCCCGGTAAGTCGAATTCAGGGCAGCGCTTTCCTCCCTATCGACGATGCGGATGACGACTTCGGCGTGCGGCTTTTCCAGTGCCGCCTCGGCCCAGAGCCGGAACGCCGCCGAGTCCGGCACCGCCGAGGTGCTCGCCCGCTGCAGGGTCAAATCGATCACTCGCTGGTCTCCTGTCGCGCTTTTTCATGCGCTTCATAGGCAGCGACGATGCGCTGCACCAGGGGATGCCGCACCACGTCGCGGGTACTGAAGAAGGTAAAGCTGATGCCCTCCACGTCACGCAGCACTTGTAGCACGTGGCGCAGCCCGGATTCTTTGTTGCGCGGCAGATCGGTCTGGGTGATGTCACCGGTGATGACGGCCCGGGAGCCGAAGCCGACGCGGGTCAGGAACATCTTGATCTGCTCGATCGTGGTGTTCTGGGCCTCATCGAGGATGATGAAGGAATCGTTCAAAGTACGACCGCGCATGAAAGCCAGGGGTGCCACCTCGATCACGTTGCGCTCGATCAGCTTGGCGACGCGCTCGAAGCCCAGCATCTCATACAGAGCATCGTAAAGCGGGCGCAGATAGGGGTCGATCTTCTGCGCCATGTCGCCCGGTAGAAAGCCCAGCTTCTCGCCCGCTTCGACCGCCGGCCGGGCCAGCACCAGACGCCGGACCTGTTCCCGCTCCAGCGCGGCAACCGCGCAGGCCACTGCCAGATAGGTCTTGCCTGTGCCCGCTGGACCGATGCCGAAATTGATGTCGTGTTGCTCGATGTTCTGCAGGTATTTCCGCTGATTGGTCCCACGTGCCCGGATCACCAAACGCTTGGTGCGGATCAGCACCTCCTCTTCCGGCACACCGGTCTCGCCGACCAGAGCGTCGAGGTTCGCGGTCTGCAGCGACAGATGCACCCGCTCCGGCGTGACGATTTCGTGCTGGGCCGCATCGAACAGGCTACGGATCACCTCATAGGCGGCCCGCACCGCCTTGCCCGCGCCGATGATCTGAAACTGGTTGCCGCGATTCTGGATTTCAACGCCGAGCCTCCGTTCAATCTGGCGCAGGTGTTCGTCGAACTGGCCGCAGAGGTTAGCGAGCCTGGCGTTGTCCGGCGGTTCCAGAAGCAGCTGTATCGAACTCGGATGATTAGGCAATTTGAGCGGTAGAGTCTGGGGAGATGAAATCTGACTCATGGGCCACGCCGATAAGCCGGCCTCGCAGAGAATTGGGGAGGGATTCGGTGATGACGACATCGACGAACTGGCCGATGAGTCTGGGGTGGCCGGCGAAATTCACAACCCGGTTGTTTTCGGTGCGGCCGCTAAGCTCATTGAAATTCTTGCGTGAAGTACCTTCGACCAGGACCGATTGTACGCTTCCCACCATGCTCGCCCCGATTTTCGCGGCATTGTCGGCAATTTTCGCCTGCAATCGGGCCAGCCGGGCGCGCTTGGTCTCCGGCGGCACGTCATCGGCCATCGCTGCCGCCGGGGTCCCCGGGCGGGCGCTGAAGATGAAGCTGAAGGACTGGTCGAACCCGAGCTGCTCGATCAATGCCATCGTGTCCTCGAAGTCCTCGTCGGTCTCTCCCGGAAACCCTACGATGAAATCCGACGACAGGCTCAGATCGGGGCGGATCTCGCGCAGCTTGGCGACCTTGGCCATGTATTCGGCACGGGTATGCCCCCGTTTCATCAGCCTGAGAATCCGGTCGCTGCCACTTTGGACCGGCAGATGCAAATGACTGACCAATTGCGGGATGTCGCGAAACGCCTCGATCAGGGCATCGGAAAACTCCACCGGATGCGAGGTGGTGAAACGGATGCGATCGATGCCGTCCACCGCCGCCACGTAATGCATCAACAAAGCCAGATCGGCCATACCGCCATCGGCCAGCACGCCCCGGTAGGCGTTCACGTTCTGGCCCAGCAGATTGACCTCGCGGACGCCCTGCTCCGCCAGCGCCACGATCTCCGCGATCACATCGTCGACCGGACGGCTGATTTCCTCACCGCGGGTGTAGGGTACGACACAGAAGGTGCAGTACTTGCCGCAGCCTTCCATCACCGAAACGAAAGCCTTCGGCCCCTCCGCGCGGGGCTCCGGCAACGCGTCGAATTTCTCGATCGCGGGGAATGATACGTCCACCACCGGCCGCCGTTCGCGCCTGACTTGCTCGAGCATGGAGGGCAACCGGTGCAGGGTCTGGGGACCGAACACGATGTCGACATAGGGTGCCCGTTTCTGCAGAGCCTCGCCTTCCTGGCTTGCCACACAGCCGCCGACGCCGATGACGACCTCCGGACGCCTGAGTTTGATCGGACGCCAGCGCCCGAGCTGCGAAAAGACTTTCTCCTGCGCCTTGTCCCGGATCGAGCAGGTATTGAGTAGCAGGACGTCCGCCTCTTCGGGCGAGCGGGCGAGTTCGAAACTGTCGGAGACCTCGAGCAGATCCCGCATCTTGGCGGAATCGTATTCGTTCATCTGGCAGCCGAAGGTCTCGATGTAGAGCTTTTGCGGCATCAGTCGGGGCGGGGAGCGTTGGGGATCAGCATCAGCGGATGGGGTTATTCTAGCAGAGTCGCCCGCCCCGATTAACAAAGCAGCCGGAACCGGCTGTGACCGAAGGCTCAGACGGCGGGATGCGCAAATTTGAAAGGATTGATCAGCGTCGAGCCCACCCGCAGCAAGTGTGCCTCCGGATAGGTACGTGCCATGAGCTCGCGAACCCTGTCCTCCTCCTGTGGCCGGGTATCGATGAGGATGAGATGCTTCCCCGCCTCGATCTGGTCGTGATAAGCGGAGATCTTCTGGTTCTCGGTGGCCATCCCCATCAGTCCGCCCACCCACACGCCGAAGAGGGTGACGAAACCGAAAATGGCAAGATAGACCATGCCGCCCATGTCCGGACCGAATGGCTGTTCGGTGGCCACCCAGACACTGCCGAGGACGGAAAAGATGAACCCTACCATGGCGCCACGCTCTGCATAGCGCACCGCATCGGATTTCTGAATGAAATTCGCCGAATGGATGTGGCGGCGATAAAGACCCGCCTGATCCTTGCTGATGACATGGAAATTCCAGTCGCTGATGCCTTCTTTGTGCAAAGCGTCGGATATCCGCTCCACGCTGTCGAGATTGTCCGCCAGGTAATACAGTCGTTTCATGACGCACCTCCTTACCATGTTACGGTACTGATGTCCCGGCACCATCCGCCGGGGTCGAGGGAACTCTTATTACTTTTGCCGGTCGCTGTCAATGCCTCGGTCGGGTAGGGGAAAGATTGGCCGGGCTGGGCATTTTCAGCCCACGAAATCAGGACGAGCTGCGGAACAGTTCGCGGCTCTTGAGAGCGCGGCCGTTCAGATGGTGGGCGATGATCCGCCGCATCAGGCGTTTGGCCTCGGTGCGGGTTTGCGACGTGTCGAAACGGCGGTCGTGCAGCGCCAGCAGGGTCATTCCGTGCACCGCATCGGCCTCGTCGCCGGCGGGAACGGGACCGGCGTCGATGCGATAGCTGTAAAGACGCTCGGGCCGGATGGCCTCTCCGCTCTCGGCTTCGACCCGCAGCTGCAGACCATAGCCGATGGCTTCCAGCAGAGACAGTTCGAAACTGCGCAACGCGGTTTCCAGGTCTTCGCCCGCCGCGAGTGTTTCTAGCCCGCCTCGGTAAGTGCCAAAGAGTTCCGGACAGGGATCGTGCGGAGGCAACAGCCTCATCAGAAGCTCGTTCAGGTAGAAACCACAGAACAGGGCGGTATGCTGCAGCCGAACGCCGATGCCAGCGGCCTCGGCATGGTTCAGGTTAGCAAGCTCGCCGCGGCCGGACCAGGACACCAACAGGGGAACGAACGGCTGCAACACCGCGGCGAATCCCTGCCGGCCGCGACGCGCGCCTTTGGCGATCACGCCGATGCGGCCATGCCTGAGCGTGAACAATTCGAGGAGGAGGCTGGTTTCGCGGTAGTCGCGCCGATGCAGCAGGTAGGCGTGGTCGAGCAGGACCCGGCTCGGATCGCCACGGCGCGGCGCTTCAGGCGGCATGGGCTCCGGCCAGGTTCATTCGGCATAGCCCAGACCCTGCAGCGCCCGCTCGTTGTCCGACCAGCCGTGCTTGACCTTGGTCCAGAGCTCCAGATAGACGCGCCGCTCGAGCATACGTTCCAGCTCTCTGCGCGAGGCCTCACCCACCCGTTTCAGAACCTCGCCTCCCTTGCCGATGACGATGGCTTTCTGGCCTTCCCGCTCCACCCAGATGACGGCATGGATGCGGACCAGGGTCGGCGATTCCCTGTACTGTTCGATCTGGACCGTGAGCGCATGCGGTACTTCCTGCGTCAGACGGTTGAACAGCTTCTCGCGGATGATCTCCGCCACGAAGAAGCGCTCCGGCCGGTCGGAAATCTGATCCTCCGGATAGATCGGTTCACCCTCGGGCAGGAGGGCCAGAACCCGTTCTTCCAGCACCGCCAGGTTGATGCCCTTGAGCGCCGAAATCGGCACGATCTCGGAGAACAGTCCGGTGGCGTTCGCTTCGGCGAGGAAAGGCAGCAGGGTATCCTTGCCTTCGATGCGGTCGACTTTGTTGATCACGAGAATGACAGGAAGCTTCGCCTCCTTGATCCGGGCCATGACCAGTTCGTCATCCGGCAACCAGCCCGCCCGATCCACCAGCCAGAGGATGACGTCGACCCCGAGGAGAGAGGAAATCGCGGTGCGATTGAGATAGCGGTTCATCGCCCGCCGCGCGCCACCGTGGATGCCGGGGGTATCGACATAGATGACCTGGCCGCGCCCGTCGGTCTTGATCCCCAGGATGCGGTGCCGGGTGGTCTGCGGCCGCCGAGAGACGATGCTGAGCTTCTGCCCGAGCAGATGGTTGAGCAGCGTCGATTTGCCGACATTGGGACGGCCCACCAGAGCCACGTAACCTGATTTCAAACTCTGAACCTCGATTGGTCCGAAAGGCGGCTGAGCATGTTTTCCGCTGCCTGTTGTTCGGCTTTCTTACGTGAACTGCCCTCGCCCACGCAAGGTTCAACAGCCAGCGGAACCTCGCAACGCACACGGAAATGCTGGTCGTGTGGCAGCCCCGACTGGTCGATGAGGGTATAAACGGGGAGAGGCAGGCCGCGTCCTTGCATCAGTTCCTGTAAACGCGTCTTCGGGTCCTTTTTCCAGTCGTCCAGCGACAATGCGGACAGCGGGCGCTCGAACAGCGTCAGGATCAGTGCCCGACAGGCGTCGATGCCCTGATCCCTCAGGACGGCGCCGAGGATGGCCTCCAAGGCGTCGGACAGAATCGAGTCACGCCGGTAGCCGCCGCTCTTGAGCTCGCCGGACCCCAGGATGAGGTATTCGCCCAGCTCCAGCTCCCGCGCGATCCTGGCCAGGGAGGTCTCATTCACCAGTGTCGCCCTGAGCCGGCTCAATACCCCTTCGTCGGCCGAAGGGAAACGCTGATAGAGATACTCGGCGACCACGAATCCCAGCACCGAATCGCCCAGGAACTCCAGGCGCTCGTTGTTTACGCCTTCGGCGCTGCGGTGAGTGAGAGCATTCCTGAGCAGGCCCGGATCGCGGAACGGAATGCCGAGTTTGCGCGCCAGGTGTTCGTGGCTACGGATCAACGGCGTTCGACCTCGATCTGGTCATCGAAGTGGATCAGCGCAGCGACGTTGCCCACGATGGGTCGCACCACGTCGTAGACAACCTGGACGCGCAGGGTGCCCTCGCTGCGGCTGATCCTCACGTCTTTCGTCGTCACGGAATCTACCATGTTGATGTCCCAACGCTTCTCCAGCGTCTTGAGAATGTCTTCGCGGGTCTTCTCCAGCAACTGCGGGTCCGATTTCAGCGACTTCAGTGAGCTGTTGACCTTGTAATGATTGAGATAAACCGGTCCGAGGCGGAACAGGAGCAGCAGGAAAAAACCGGCCACTGCCATCAGCAGGACGAAGCCGATGAAAGTCAGACCACGCTGATGACGGGGCATGCCGACCATGGTTCACCGTCCGGAATTCAGTACCGTGCCGAGGCGCGAAAAGCCGATGCCGCCGTTCTCGAAGTCCCAGCTCATCCAGATGAAAAAGGCCTTGCCCACCAGGTTGGCTTCGGGCACCACCCCCCAATAGCGGCTGTCGTTGCTGTTGTCGCGGTTGTCGCCCATCACGAAATAGCTGCCTTCGGGTACGGTGAACTCGCCCTGCACCGTCGGCTGGCCATGGCGGATCAAAATGTCGTGCTCGACGCCTTCCAGATCCTCTGACAGCAGCTCGGCCCCGCTCATGCTGGCACCCTGCCCCACCCCTTGGTAAATGCCCAGCGATGTCTGGGGCATGGGCTTGCCGTTCACATAGAGCTGCTTGTTGTAATAACCGATCCTGTCGCCCGGCAGACCGATCACGCGCTTGATGTAATCGACGGTCGGATCCTTCGGAAACCGGAACACCACGATGTCGCCCCGCTGGGGCTCGTTCATCTCGATGATCTTGGTATTCAGCACAGGCAGGCGGATGCCATAGGTGAATTTGTTGACCAGGATGAAATCGCCGATCAGAAGCGTTGGCATCATGGAACCCGAGGGGATGCGGAACGGCTCCACCAGAAACGAACGCAGCAGCATGACGACGAGCACGATCGGAAAGAACGACCGGGCATATTCCACCAGGATCGGCTCCTTGTGCGCTGTGCCTTCTGGCAGGGGGTGCCGTTTGAGCCAGAGCGCGTAACCGCCCCATACCGCACCGGTGACGAACGTGGCGGCGACGAGAAAAAACGAGAAATCGTAGTCCATCGGGATGACCGTTATCAGGAATCCTTGTTGACGCGCAGGACGGCGAGGAATGCCTCCTGGGGAATGTCGATCTTGCCCACCTGCTTCATACGCTTCTTGCCGGCTTTCTGTTTTTCCAGAAGCTTGCGTTTGCGGGTGATGTCGCCGCCGTAGCATTTCGCCAGGACGTTCTTGCGCATGGCCTTGACCGTGGAGCGGGCGATGATCTTGGAGCCGATGGCGGCCTGGATCGCCACTTCGAACATCTGCCGGGGGATCAGGTCCTTCATCCTCTCGACCAGGTCACGGCCGCGATTCATGCTGATGTCGCGATGCACGATCAGTGAAAGCGCGTCCACCTTTTCACCGTTGATCAGGATGTCGAGCTTGACCAGGGGCGCCGCCTGGAACCGCAGGAATTCGTAATCGAAGGAAGCGAAGCCACGGCTGCACGACTTGAGCCGGTCGAAGAAATCGAGCACCACCTCGCTCAGGGGCAGTTCGAAGCTCAGGGCCACTTGTCCCCCCATGTATTGCAGCTTCTTCTGCACCCCGCGCTTTTCGATGCACAGGCTGATGACCGCACCGAGGTAATCCTGGGGAACCAGAATGTTGGCCTCGATGATTGGCTCACGGATTTCCTCGATCTCGTTCGGGGGCGGCAGGTCGGCCGGATTGTCGACGGGGACCACCGTGCCGTCGGATTTGGCCACCTCGTAGACCACGGTCGGCGCGGTGGTGATGAGGTCCAGGTCGTATTCGCGCTCCAGCCGTTCCTGGATGATCTCCATGTGCAGCATGCCCAGGAAACCGCAGCGAAAACCGAAACCCAGTGCCTGTGAGACTTCCGGCTCGAAATGCAGAGCGGCATCGTTCAGATGCAGCTTGTTGAGCGCCTCCCGGAGACTCTCGTAATCGTCCGATTCGACGGGATAGAGGCCGGCGAACACCCGCGGTTGGACTTTCTGGAAACCGGGCAGCGGCTCCGTCGTCGGACGGTCGGTCGCGGTGATGGTGTCGCCCACCGGCGCGCCGAAAATGTCCTTGATACCCGCCACCACGAAGCCTACCTCGCCAGCGCCCAGCACGGTCTTGTCCAGCGGTTTGGGCGTGAACACACCCAGCTTTTCGACCAGATGGCTCTTACCGGTCGACATGATGGTGATCTTCTGCTTGCGTGAGATCGCGCCGTTCACCACTCGCACCAGGGACACCACCCCGAGGTAGTTGTCGAACCAGGAATCGATGATCAGTGCCTGCAACGGTCCCTCGGCGTCGCCCTTGGGCGGCGGGATCTTTTTCACCAGCTCTTCGAGGAGGAGATCGACGCCGAAACCGGTCTTCGCGCTGATCTCCACCGCATCTTCCGCCGGGATACCGATGATCTCCTCGATCTCGCTCTTGACGCGGGCCGGATCGGCCGAAGGCAGGTCGATCTTGTTCAGCACGGGCAGAACTTCCAGTCCCTGCTCGATGGCCGTGTAGCAGTTCGCCACGCTTTGCGCTTCCACGCCCTGGGCGGCATCGACCACCAGCAGCGCGCCTTCGCAGGCTGCCAGCGAGCGCGACACTTCGTAGGAAAAATCGACGTGCCCCGGCGTATCGATGAAATTGAGCTGGTAGATACCGCCGTCCCTAGATTGGTAGTCCAGGGTGACGCTCTGGGCCTTGATGGTGATGCCGCGCTCACGCTCGATGTCCATGGAATCGAGCACCTGTTCGGCCATTTCGCGGTCGCTCAGTCCTCCGCAAATCTGGATGAAACGGTCTGCAAGCGTCGATTTTCCATGGTCGATGTGCGCGATGATGGAGAAGTTGCGTATATGCGTCTGGTCGGTCACTGCTTTTCGTCTTTCAATTTCATCGCCAGGAAGATGGAGCCATCGCGCCGCTGCACCAGCACCGCCAGCGATTTCCCTGCCGGCAGGGTCTTCTCCAACTCTACCAATTGTTTCACGCCGTTGATTTCCTTGTCCTGAATCCGGAGGATCACGTCTCCGCGCCGCAGCCCTGCATCGTAGGCGGGACCGGGATTGACGCCGTAGACGAGCACCCCGCCCCGTGGCACCTCGAACTGCTCGCGCAGTTCCGGGGTCAGATCGGCCACGCTGGCTCCCATGCGCTTCAGCGGTACCGCATCGGGCTCGGCGGTACCCATGGCCGGTTCTTCCTCATCGGGGAGCGCTCCGATCTTGATACTCAGCTCCTTGATCGCACCGTTACGTAACAACTTGATTTTGGCGACTTCGCCGACCTTGGTCATGCCTACCATGGGCGGCAGCGCAGCCGACGTGTCCACCGCCTGGCCGTTGAATTCCAGCACGATGTCGCCGATCTGGACGCCGGCCGCTTCGGCCGGGCTCTTCGAAAGAACCTTGGATACCAGGGCGCCTTGTGGTTTCTTCATGCCGAAGGACTCGGCCAGCTCTCGCGTCACGTCCTGGATCTGGACACCCAGCCAACCGCGGGAAACCCTTCCGCTGGCTTTGAGCTGGTCCACCACCTGCATGGCGACTTCGATGGGAATGGCGAAGGACAGCCCCATGAAGCCGCCGGTACGGCTGTAGATCTGGGAATTGACGCCGACCACTTCGCCGTTCAGATTGAACAGCGGTCCTCCCGAGTTGCCCGGGTTGATGGCCACGTCGGTCTGTATGAACGGCACGTAATTGTCGCTGGGAAGGCTGCGCCCCTTGGCGCTGACGATGCCGGCGGTGGCGGAATGGTCGAATCCGAAAGGCGAGCCCATGGCGAGCACCCATTCGCCGACCTTGAGCTTTTCGGACGACCCCAGCTTCACCGTGGGCAGCTGGCTGGCCTCGATCTTGAGCAGGGCGACGTCACTACGCTTGTCGGACCCAACGATCTTCGCCACCAGCTCCCGCCGGTCCTGCAGCCGCACCACGATCTCATCGGCCCCTTTCACGACGTGGTGATTGGTGATGATATAGCCATCTGCCGACATGATGAAACCCGAACCCAGGGACTTCGCCTCGCTCGGCTGGCCGTCGCTACCCCCGCCTTCGCCAAAGTAATGCCGGAAAAAATCGTCGAACGGCGTGCCCTCCGGAATCTCCAGCCCCTCCGGCATCTGCTGTTCGTTGGCGGCCACTTTCTGGGTGGTGCTGATGTTCACGACGGCGGCGTTGTTCTGTTCAACCAGCTGGGTGAAATCGGGAAGCTGGGCCCGGGCTGGCGGCGAAACGGCCAGCACCAGCGCCGCACAAATGGCGCCGACAAAACGGTATCGGTCAAACATGGTGACTCCTGAGTGCAAAGGCGGCGGTCGCCGGCGCAGCCGGAAAACTCCAGCCATCTCAACGGGAAATGCGGCGAATGAATACGGGATGAAGATTCTGCCGTTGGAGGCTGGGACAATACTTGAGCAACACGAGCGTCAGCCCCAGACCGACCAGACCGCCGGCGATCGACCCGGCCTCGGCCGTAGCGGACAGACCCTGCGCGGCCAGCAGCTTGCCCAACAAGGCGCCCCCGATCAGCGAAAACAGAGGAAAAAGATACATCCGAAATGAACCGGCGAGGAGGGCGCCTTCTTCCACCCCGATGATGACGCGGTCCCCCGGTGCCACCCGGGCCTCCGTAGCGACCCGGAGGCGCAGGGGTTTGCCCCCCAGCAGCCTTGCCACCAGGGAAGTACTGCACCCCCCGGCACAGCTCCCACATGCCGACTTCCGAAACTTTTCCACCCAGATCGCGTGTTCTTCGACCTGGGTGACTATCGCCTCTTCCTCAATCATTCACGTCACGGTCATTCTTTGGATTTCTGGTGCTGGATTCCATTGGCGATCATATGAACCGTCTTGGGCGGAACCTCTCCCATCACGGTCACGACGAAGCCGTCGATCTTTCGGGTATAAGCATTCACGGCACCGATTTTCTTCAGCTTTTCGACGAAGGGCTCATCCTTTGGTTCATCCACGTAAATTGAAACAGATGAAAGCCCGTCGCTCAACAATATGTGTTCGATGGGATGTCTCAGTGGAGGATGCTGGACCCGGCTGTAGCCGCTGATCCTGAACCCGACGGGGACACTGTCCAGACTCCAGTCCATCGCCTCGATGGGTATGATTTCCCGGTTCGACGATTGTTCCGAATAGTCACCCGATGCCGGCATCGGCGTCACCTCCCGGCCGGGCGCCTCACCGGACACTTCCAGGGAGATGAACACCATCTGCTCGACCGGCTTGCCGTTTTCGTCGAGGAGTTCGAAGCGGAGCGGCAGACGGGACTCCGTGTCGATCCAGACCTTGCGCCCGTAACGGTAGTCGTCGACCGGCACGATCTCAATGGTCTGAGTGTGCCGTTGCGCCACGTACTCCTGGTCTCCGACCAGGAATGCGTAATAATCGCACAAGCCCACGAACGATTCGGGAAGGTCGACCAGGAAGGAGCGACTCACCGGCACGCGTTCTGTCATGACCGACTTCGTCTCAGGAAAGAAGAACTGGACCCGATCCCCGTCCCGGACGATTTCCCTCATCGGGCTGTTCAGCGAGGTAAGCCGCTCGTGCTCGACGCCATTCGCCATGCTGTGGACGAACTCCATGCCGTTCACCTTGTCGTCCTTCAGGTAGGCTACCCGCCCCCGATAACTGAGGCGGCTCATGGCCTCGCGCATGCCCGTCAGCCATTCCACACCCGCGCGGGCACCGAGTGTCTGCGGCGTATCGTCGGCGAACGACGGTTGCGGCGGCCCAAATGCGACGGCGGCCCCCAAGGCCGCCGCAATCAGTCGAACTCTGGACATGGCTGGGGTCGAAGCGGGTTACTGTTCATAGCTGACCATCCTCATGTAGGGCATCAGTGTTCCTGAGCCCGCCACATGGGAAGTGCCACTGTGCGCCAGAAGATAGGCCCGCATTTCCGGATCCAGTCGCGCCTCGGCCAAAGCCACGCCCGCACCGGCGGACAGACCGCCGTCCATGGCGGCGAAACCGCTCACGCCGCGCCAGACAAAAACCGCCACTGCCGCCATAGAAGCCGCGAGCGCTCCAGTGACGATGTGCCGGCGCAATCTGTCGGAGGTTCTCACCCGCGCGGGCGCGAGAATCGTTGGCTCGAGCGTGATCCTGCGAGCCACTGCCTCCGCCAGCCCGTTGCCAACGGGGGCTCGTCCGGTGCGGAGCACTTCGCCGATCAGGTAATACCGGCTCACGGTGGAGCGGACGTCCTCCCGCTTTTCGATCAGCCGCAAATAGCCTTCGGCTTCGGTCGGGTCCATCTCGTTGTCCACGAACACCGAGGCTTTTTGCGCTATATGCTCTTCCAACATCGTTCGATTCCTGATCCTCAATCAGTCGAGTAACGGCCGGAGCCGTTTGTCTATGGCTTCTCTCGCCCTGAAGATACGGCTGCGGACGGTGCCGACCGGGCAGCTCATGACTTCCGCGATTTCGTCGTAACTCAATCCGTCCAGCTCTCTCAGAGTTATAGCCAGCTTGAGTTCCTCCGGCAACTCGTCCAGCGTCGATTGAATCGTTGCCGCCAGCTCGTCACTCAAGAGCGCCGCTTCGGGCGTATCGACATCCTTTAGACGATGGCTATTCTCGAATTGTTCCGCCGATTCGACGTCGAATTCGTCTTCCCTGGGACGGCGCGCGTGGGTGACGAGGTAATTCTTTGCCGTATTGATCGCGATGCGGTAAAGCCAAGTGTAGAACTGGCTGTCTCCGCGAAATCCAGGCAGGGCCCGGTAAGCCTTGATAAAGGCTTCTTGCGCCACATCCAGGGATTCGTAGGGATCCTTGATGTAGCGGGAAATGAGCTGGGTGATTTTGTACTGATACTTTCTGACGAGTAAGTCGAAAGCTCTTTTGTCGCCGCGCTGCACCCGCCCGACGAGTTCATCGTCCAGTTCTTCACTCATCTCCATTCCACGCATCGCCTTGGACATCACACCATTTCCTTCCGGGAAATCCTCGGAATCGCGGACATTCACGATCCACTGCTGGAACGGATAGACGGAAACAGGCTTCTGATTATCTTACGTTCGGAAGTGCGCTTCAACGGAATGCCGATTTACTGTAACATGCCGTCAACACGACGATACCCATGGACAAGGACATCACCTACGACGCGCTCATCATCGGCAGCGGCGCTTCGGGTCTCAGCCTGGCTCTGAGGCTCGCCGACCGGGCCCGGGTCGCTGTCCTGTCGAAGGTCGCCCTGAGTGAAGGCAACACCCGCTACGCCCAGGGCGGCATTTCCGCGGTCCTGGATGCCCAGGACTCACTCGAATCGCATATTGAAGACACGCTGGCGGCCGGTGCCGGTCTGTGCGATTCGGACATCGTGCGCTTGGTGGTCTCCCAAGGCAAGGAGTGCATCGACTGGCTGCTCCAGCACGGGGTCGCCTTCACCGAAGTCGAAAGCACCGACGGCGCTCATCATCTGCATCTGACCCGGGAAGGCGGACACACCCACCGGCGGGTCGTGCATGCCGCCGACGCCACTGGTCGGGCCGTGGAGTCATCGCTCGAGCAACATGCCCGGGCCCATCCCAGCATCGACCTGTTCGAATACCACAACGTCATCGACCTGATCACCTCCCGCAAGCTCGGCCTCGCCGGCCCGCAACGCGTGCTGGGCGCCTACGCGCTGGATACGAGAACCCACCGTACCCGCACGTTCCGCGCGCGCGTCATTGCGCTGGCGACCGGTGGTGCCAGCAAGGTATATCTTTACACCAGCAATCCCGACGTTTCCACCGGCGACGGCATCGCCTTGGCCTGGCGGGCCGGTGCGCGAGTGGCGAACATGGAATTCATTCAATTCCACCCTACCTGTCTCTATCATCCCCACGCCCGGTCGTTTCTGATTTCCGAGGCGGTGCGCGGAGAAGGCGGCCGCTTGCTGTTGCCCGATGGCAGCCCCTTCATGCAGCGGTTCGATCCGCGTGGTGAACTGGCTCCCCGTGACATCGTGGCGCGCGCCATCGACCATGAAATGAAACGCCTCGGCGCCGATTGTGTCTACCTCGACATCAGCCATCGGCCGGCCGATTTCATCACGAGCCATTTCCCGACGATTCATGCACGCTGTCTGGAATTGGGGATCGACATGACCCGTGAGCCCATCCCGGTGGTGCCCGCAGCCCATTACACGTGTGGCGGAGTGGTGACCGACCGGCTGGCGCGGACGGACATCGATGGCCTTTACGCAGTCGGCGAGGTGGCCTGCACCGGCCTCCACGGCGCCAACCGCATGGCCAGCAATTCTCTGCTCGAATGCCTGGTCTTCGCCAAGCAGGCCAGCCTGGACATCCTGGAGCGTCTGAACGAGATTCCTGCCCCCCCGCCGCTGCCGGACTGGGACGAGTCGCAGGTCACGGACTCCGACGAAGAAGTCGTCGTGTCCCACAACTGGGACGAAATCCGGCGCTTCATGTGGGACTACGTCGGGATCGTCCGGACCGACAAACGACTGCAGCGCGCCCTGCACCGGGCGGAGCTGCTCAAGCAGGAGATCGCCGAGTACTACGGCAACTTCCGCGTCACCAGCGATCTGCTGGAGCTTCGGAACCTGATCATCGTGGCCGAACTCATCATCCGTTCGGCCCTCCTGCGGAAGGAAAGCCGTGGGCTGCATTTCACGCTGGACTATCCGGAGCGGGACGAGACCCGCCCGCCGCGGAACACCATACTCCAGCCCTAAGGACGCCAGGGTCAGGCCGTACGGCCGTACATGCGGACCTGATGGGCCAGACGCTCGGCGTGCTCGTCACGTAACTGAGCCCAGTCGAAACGCCAGTTCCAGTTTTCGCCCACCGTACCCGGCGTGTTCATGCGGTGGCCCCGCCCCAGCTCCAGCACGTCCTGCATCGGAACGATCGCAAGCCGTGCGACTGATGCCATCGCGGCCTGAACCAGCGCCGCCGGCATGGGGAGACCGGAGCGCCCGAGGTAGTCGTAGACATATCCCTGCCGCTCCGCCGACAACCCTTCGAACCAGGACAGGGTCGTGTCGTTGTCGTGTGTACCGGTGTAAACGACGCTGTCGATGGCATGATTGTGGGGCAGGTACGGATTGCAGGGACCGCCTTCGAAAGCGAACTGGAGTATCCGCATGCCGGGGATGCGGAAACGTCGCCGCAATGCCTCCACCTCGGCGGTGATGATGCCAAGGTCCTCGGCGACCAGCGGCAAGGACTCCCCGAAGGTCTCGGTACAGCGCGACAATAAGGCCTCGCCGGGAGCCTTGACCCAGCGTCCATTCATCGCCGTTTCGGAATGGGCGGGAATTTCCCAGTAGGCTTCGAACCCCCGGAAATGGTCGATGCGGATCAGGTCGTAGAGGTTGAGCTGGGTGCGCAGGCGGTTCAGCCACCAGGAGAAACCCGAGCGCTCCATGCTTTCCCAATTGTAGTGCGGATTTCCCCAGCGCTGGCCGGTGGCGGAGAAGTAGTCGGGAGGCACCCCGGCGACGACGCGCGGCTCTCCGTCTTCGCCCAGTTCGAAATATTCCCGCCCCGCCCAGACTTCCGCGCTGTCCGATGCGACGAAAATCGGCATGTCACCGAACAGCAGCACGCCGAGCTTCTTGGCATAGTCATGCAAACCCTGCCACTGTTCGAAGAATACGAACTGTTCGAAGCGGACCCTGGCTATGATGTCGGCATACAACGTGCTGGCCGATGCCAGGGCATCGGGTTTGCGGTCCCTCAAGGGCTTGGGCCAGGCCTGCCAGGGCAGGCCACCATTGACCTCCTTGAGTGCCGCGTAGAGGGCATAGTCGGCCAGCCACCAGTCGTTCGCGCTGACGAAATCGCCGAACGCGGAACACAAGGCATCGGAAGTTCCGCGCCGGCGGAAGGAATCGAAAGCACGCTCCAGAGCCCACTGCCGGATCGCTTTCGCATTTTCAGCGGGAGGAATGGCATCGGCTTCCAGCAGTCCGCGCGCAATCAACCAGTCCAACCCGATCAAGAGCGGATTGCCGGCGTGCACGGATGTACACTGATAAGGTGAACCGTCCTCGTGGGTGGGATTGATGGGCAGTGTCTGCCATACCGAAACACCCGCCGCAGCGAGGAAATCCACGAAACGGAAGGATTCGGCCCCCAGATCGCCGTTTCCCGGTCCGCCGGGCAGGGAACTGATGTGGAGCAGAATACCCGCGCGGCGCCGGTCGAAAATTCCGTGAGCATCCATGGGGCTGTGACACCGAAAACAACGGGTGGAGCGGCGGTCCGGACCCTCCGGCCTGCACCTTCCGAATCGCAATCAGCGGTGGAAATGCAGCCTCTGGCCGAGACAATCGGGGGTCACCAGAACGATGCCCTCGGGGCTGACGTAAAACCGTTTGCGGTCATCCACGAGGTTTTCGCCGATGACGGTATTGGGCGGAATGCTGCAACCCTTGTCGATCACCGCCCGGGTGATCCTGCAATGGCGCCCGATGTTCACGTCGGGGAGGATCACCGAATCCAGCACGCGTGAAAACGAGTTCACCCGTACATTCGAAAACAGCAACGAGTGGCGGACTTCGGCGCCGGAAATGATGCAGCCGCCCGAAACCATGGAATCCACCGCCATGCCGCGCCGGTCGTCATCGTCGAACACAAACTTGGCCGGCGGGGTCTGAGCCTGATAGGTCCAGATCGGCCATTCCTGGTCGTACAAATTCAGTTCCGGATCGACCCCGATCAGCTCCATGTTGGCGGCCCAGTATGAGTCCACCGTGCCTACATCGCGCCAGTAGGCCTGCACACCGCTCTGGGCGTTGCGGAAGCGATAGGCGAAGACGCGGTATTTCTGAATGACCTGGGGGATGATGTCCATGCCGAAATCGTGGTTCGAGCCGGGGGTGTCGGCATCCTTGATGAGCTGCTCGAACAGGAAAGCCGTGTTGAATATGTAGATCCCCATGGATGCGGCGGCGTGATCGGGGCGGTTCGGCATGGGCGGCGGATCGGAGGGCTTCTCGACGAATTTCCGGATACGCTGCTCTTCGTCCATCTGCATGACACCGAATGCCTTCGCATCGGCAAGCGGCACTTCCATGCAGCCGATGGTGAGATCGGCCTTCCTTTCCACGTGATAGGCCAGCATCAGGCCGTAGTCCATCTTGTAGACGTGGTCACCGGCCAGGATCATGATGAACTCGGGGTCCCGCTGGCGGATGATGTCCAAGTTCTGATACACCGCATCCGCCGTGCCTGCGTACCAGCTTTCCTGCAGACGCTGCTGGGCAGGCATGATGTCGATGAACTCGCCGAGCTCTCCGCGCAGGAAGCCCCAGCCCTGCTGAATGTGGCGGATCAGTGAGTCCGCCTTGTACTGGGTCAGCACGCCGACCTGGCGGATTCCGGAATTGACGCAGTTGGACAGCGGGAAGTCGATGATCCGGAACTTGCCGCCGAACGGGACAGCAGGCTTGGCGCGCCATTCCGTGAGCTTCTGCAGCCGACTTCCGCGCCCGCCCGCCAGGATGAGGGCCAGGGTTTGCCGGGTCAGCCGACTTACGAAACGGGATGAGGCGTGCATCGACTCGGGCATAGGGGACTCCTGATTCCTGGCTGGGGCAAACGCGGTGGGAAATCTGGTAACATCCTGCCGCAGATATCGCACATTCCGGCACCGGCGTGCCGGCATTGTACTATCAGAAATCCAGCAAAGTGAATCGGACCGGGAGGGATGCGGTTTGACGGACAGCTCGACCTTGGCAGAACTCTCGCCGGACTTCCAGCGCATCGTTGAAGCCCGCCATCACGATCCGTTTGCCGTACTGGGCCGCCACCGGCGGGACAACCGGGATCTCATCCGCGCTTTCCTGCCCCACGCCGAAGAAGTGCGGGTCGGATCCGCCGGACGCGTCATGGAGCGCATCGCTGGTACCGCCATTTTCGAATGCGAGGTCGAGGCGGAGGCCACCGATCTGCACTACAGGTTGTATTGGACCGACCAGACGGGACAGACCCACAGCTTTATCGATCCATACACCTTCCCTCCCCGGCTATCCGACTTCGATCTCTATCTCTTCGGAGAAGGGCGGCACTGGAACATCTACCGCGTTCTGGGCGCCCATCCCCACAGCGTCGACGGTATCGACGGCATCCTGTTCGCGACCTGGGCCCCTAACGCCGAACGCATCAGCGTAGTCGGAGAATTCAATGGCTGGGATGGTCGCCGGCACCCCATGCGGGTGCGTGGCGCCAGCGGCGTGTGGGAATTGTTCATTCCGGAACTGCAGCCGGGGCTGCTGTACAAGTTCGAGATACGCAACCGGGCGCATGGGACCATCCATCTCAAGAGCGACCCCTACGGGCGCCAGTTCGAACTTCGGCCGAACACCGCCTCGATCATCACCCGCGAGAGCGGCTATGCCTGGAATGATGCCGACTGGCTCGCACAGCGCAAGGACTGGCCCTGGTTGCACCGGCCACTGTCGGTATACGAGATGCATGCCGGTTCCTGGAAGCGTGATCTCGAGGGCGGATATCTGAACTATCGCGATCTCGCCCACGAACTGGTCGACTACGTCAAGTCGGCGGGCTTCAGCCACATCGAGCTGATGCCGGTGACGGAACATCCGCTGGACGCCTCTTGGGGCTACCAGACCACCGGCTATTTCGCTCCCACCAGCCGCTTCGGCACGCCCGACGATTTCCGTTATTTCGTCGATCATTGCCATCGGAATGGCATCGGTGTGCTCCTGGACTGGGTCCCGGCGCATTTTCCCAAGGACGCCCATGGTCTGGCCCGCTTCGACGGCACCGCACTGTACGAGCACGAAGATCCTCGCTTGGGCGAGCACCGCGATTGGGGCACGCTGATCTATAACTATGGCCGCAACGAGGTCAAGAATTTCCTGCTGGGCAGCGCGCTGTTCTGGCTGGAGGAATTCCATCTCGACGGCCTGCGCGTCGATGCCGTCGCCTCGATGCTCTATCTCGATTATTCGCGGCAGCCGGGCGACTGGATACCCAACAAGTACGGTGGCAACGAGAATCTGGAGGCCATCGCCTTCCTTCGCGACCTCAATACCGTCGTGCACCAGCAGTTTCCCGGCGTCCTGGTCATCGCCGAGGAATCGACCGCCTGGCCCCAGGTCACCCGGCCGACTTGGACCGGGGGACTGGGCTTCTCCATGAAGTGGAACATGGGCTGGATGCACGACATCCTGGTCTATATGGGCAAGGATCCGGTGCACCGGCATTACCATCACGACCAGCTCACCTTCGGCCTGCTGTATGCCTTCACCGAAAACTTCGTCCTGCCCTTCTCGCACGATGAAGTCGTCCATGGCAAGGGTTCCATGCTGGCGAAGATGCCGGGCGACGAATGGCGGCGCTTCGCCAACCTGCGTGTCCTATACACCATGATGTTCACCTACCCCGGCAAGAAGCTGCTGTTCATGGGCTGTGAATTCGCCCAGACCGGTGAATGGAACCACACGACGGCGCTGGACTGGCCGCTGCTCGAATCCAACCTGCACAAGGGGGTGCTGCATCTGGTGAGCGACCTGAACCGCCTGTACCAAAGCACCTCCGCGCTCTATGCCTACGATTTCGAAAGCCAGGGCTTCGAGTGGATAGACAGCCACGATGCGGCGCAGTCAGTCATCAGCTATGTCCGCCGGGATGATGACAGCCACGTCGTCGTGGTCTTGAACTTCACCCCGGTACCGCGCCACAACTACCGCATCGGCGTGCCGGAGCCGGTTGGCTACCGTGAGGTGTTCAATTCCGACGCCGAATGCTATGGCGGCGCCAATCTCGGCAACTGGGAAATCAAGACGGAGAGCGTGGAATGGATGGGACGCGCCCAGTCCGTCGTGCTGACCCTTCCGCCCCTGGCCGGCATCGTGCTCGCACCCGTCGCGCCCTCCGCCACTCCTGACTGCGGAACGCCGGGCGACGAATGAAGATCCTGTTCGTCTCCAGCGAGGTCTTCCCCCTGATGAAGACCGGCGGACTCGCGGACGTCTCCGGCAGCCTGCCGGCGGCCTTGTCCGCCCTGGGCCATGATGTGCGTATCCTGATGCCGGCATACCCGGAGGCCATCTCCGCCGCCGAAACCCCCAACGCGCTGAGTCTGCGTCAGGCGGGCAGTCAGCTGACCCTGCTGTCGACGCGCTTGCCGGGCACCACCGTGCCGCTCTGGCTGCTGGACGCACCGGCTTCGTTCGGCCGCTTCGGCAACCCTTACCTGGCACCCAACGGTGCCCCCTGGCCCGACAATGCCGAACGTTTCGCTCTGCTCGCGCGTGTCGCCGTCGACCTCACCCAGGACCGGCTCGGCCTCGGCTGGAAACCCGATGTCGTCCATTGCAATGACTGGCAAACCGGTTTGATCCCGCCGCTTTTGAGCGACGAGCCGAATCGTCCGGCCGTGGTGTTCACCGTCCACAATCTCGCCTACCAAGGTCTGTTCCCCTACGAAACCTTTCAACGCCTGGCGCTTCCTCCCCGTCTCTGGAAGATGGAGGCACTGGAGTTCTACGGCCAGCTTTCCTTCATCAAGGGAGGGTTGGTATTCGCCGACCGCATCAACACGGTGAGCCCAAGCTATGCCGAAGAGATCCAGACCCCGGAGTTCGGCTGCGGCCTGGACGGTCTGCTCAGAAGCCGCAAGTCGTGCCTGAGCGGGATTCTCAACGGTATCGACGACGTGGCCTGGAATCCGGCCACCGATCCCTATCTTCCCGCGCCCTACGGCCCGGACACCCTGGAGCGGAAAAAGGTCAACCGCACGGCGCTCAGACAGCGGTACGGCCTGCCTGACGACCCGGAGGTCGCCGTGCTCGGAATGGTGGGAAGGATGGTCGAGCAGAAGGGAGTCGACCTGTTGATCGACATTCTGGATGATCTGCTGCAGTTGCCGGTCCAGCTCGTCGTCCTGGGCAGCGGCGACAAGGAATTCGAACGCTGCTTCGAAAGGGCCGCCGCAGCCTGTCCGGAGCGTATCGCCGTCACCATCGGCTATGACGAACCGCTGGCCCATCTCATCGAAGCCGGCGCCGATATCTTTCTGATGCCTTCCCGCTTCGAGCCCTGCGGCCTGAACCAACTCTATAGTCAGCGCTACGGCACCGTACCGATCGTGCGCAAGGTCGGCGGACTCGCGGACACCGTGGAAGATGCCACGCCCGAGCGCCTTGCGGCCGGACAGGCCAGCGGCATCGTGTTCGAGCCGGCCAAGCCCGCCTTCCTGCTGGAGGCCGTCTACCGCGCCCTGGCGCTGTACCGGGAGCCCGAGGTCTGGCGGGCGGTCTGCAAGTGCGGCATGGCCAAGGATTTTTCCTGGCGCAAGAGTGCCTCCCGGTATGTCGGACTCTACCGGGAGGCACTGGCCGGAATGAATGCCGGCTGCTCCATCGCCGACCCCCGCTGTGCGGCCTAGAGCCGCCAAAGGCGGTCAGGCCACCCCGTACTGCATCCTGAGACGCTCCCGGTTCAGCGCCAGCCACTGCAGGCCGATGATCGGGATGGCCGACCGAATCCGCCCTTCGGCGAGCAGGATCATCGCTGCGGCAAAATCGACCACGCTGACCAGGATGTCTTCGTGCTCCTCGGCCAGACCATGGATTCCGCCGAGGCCGGAAGAATCCACGATACCGCAGTAAAGAGTGATGCTTTCCGAGCAGCCACCCGGTGTGGTGAAGAACTCCGACACGGGGATGAGTTCATGAATCTGGGCTCCGGCCTCTTCCAACGTCTCGCGATGGGCCACTTCGTCCGTATGTTCGCCCGGTTCCACAGCACCGGCGACGATTTCCAGCAACCAGGGATTTCCCCCCGATTTGAGCGGTCCAACCCGGAACTGTTCGATCAGCACCACCCGATCGGCCACCGGATCGTAAGGAATGACCGCCACGCAACTGCTCCTGTGGTACAGCTCGCGCGTGACGATTTCGCTCCAGCCGCCGCCGTGGAGGGTGTGGCGCAGCCGCAGCCGCAGCAGCGTGAAGAATCCGCCGTGAAGCCGCTCCTCCCGCAGAACCTCGAACTCCCGGGTCATCAGTACAGGTGCGGCGACGAGGTGGACAGCTTCGTCAAAGCCGCTTCCAGGCTGGTGCCCAGTTGCCGGACGACGCGGTCCAGCAGGGTTTCCCGGTGCGAGTAATTCACGATCTCCTTGGCCCCGATGACCGTCTCGGCCACCTCATGCAGTTCGCCGACGGCATCCACCAGTCCGAGCTCGATCCCCTCGGCCCCGGTCCACACAAGGCCCGAGAAGATTTCGGGCCGGTCCTTGAGCCGATCGCCACGGCCGGCTTTCACCGCAGCGATGAACTGCTGGTGGACCGTGTTCAGCAAACGCTGTACATGCTGTTTCTCGACCGGATTCACCGGACCGAACGGATCGAGGATCGCCTTGTGATCGCCCGCCGTCATTACCCGACGCTCCACCCCCAGTTTCTCCAGCGTGCCGACGAAGCCGAAACCGTTCATGATGACGCCGATCGAACCGACGATACTGGCCGGGTTCACGAAGATCCTATCCGTGGCCGAGGCGATGTAATAACCCCCTGAGGCACAAACATCGGTCACCACGGCATAGACCGGCAGCGCCGGATGCTCTTTCTTGATCCTGCGGATCTCATCGTAGACATAGGCCGATTGCACCGGACTGCCGCCCGGCGTGTTCATCCTGAGGACGATGCCCTTCACCCCTTTGGCCTCGGCCGCCTCGCGCAACCCCTCGATAATGGTGTCGGCATCGATTTCGCCGCCTTCGGCAATGGTGCCACTCACATCCACCACCGCCGTGTGTGACTTGCCGGACGCCGTCAGACCGTCATGAGCCAGCGGCTTGAAGGCCAGTACGAGGCCGAACCCGATCGCGGCAACCAGAAAGGCTCTGTACGCCAGGTTCCACCGCCGCGCCTTCCGCTGTTCCACCAGCGCTTCGAGCAGGAGCTTTTCCAGCGCTTCCCTTTCCCAGCCGGGACAGGAACGAGCCGATTCGGTCGAAGACTGGGGGGTAGAATCCTCATTCATAGTGCTTGAACCCTGTGGAATTTTGAAACGAAAAACGAGAGTGCCCGCGAATGAGCGCCGGCCTCAGGCTCGAGGTCTGACAGCCGACAGGAAATCTTGAAGGTCCGGTTCCAGAGGCGCTTCGACGCGGATTTCGCGCCCGTTTCGGGGATGGGTGAACGCGAGCGTCGCGGCATGCAGAAACATGCGCTTCAAACCGCGCCGGCGGAAGTCCTGGTTGAGCGAGGGATCCCCGTAACGTTCGTCACCCGCCAGCGGATGACCCAGCGACCGGGCGTGGACCCGGATCTGATGGGTACGGCCGGTCACCGGCCTGGCTTCCACCAGCGTCGCCCCGGAAAGTGGTTCCAGGCGGCGGAATTCGGTGATCGCCGCCTTTCCCTCGGACGAAATCTTCACCATCCGCTCGCCGCTCTGCAAGACGTTCTTGAGCAAGGGGGCGTCCACCACTTGCCGCCGGCGCGCCCACACGCCGCTGAACAGAGCCAGATAGGTCTTGTCCACCCCCTCTCCCCGGAACTGCTCGTGCAACTGGCGCAGCGCGGAACGGCGCTTGGCAATCAGCAGACAGCCCGACGTATCGCGGTCCAGCCGGTGCACCAGTTCGAGGAACCGCGCATCCTCCCGCGCCGCCCGCAGACCTTCGATCACCCCGAAACGGAGGCCGCTGCCGCCATGCACTGCCATGCCCGCAGGTTTGTTGACGACAAGAAGGTCCTCGTCTTCGTGGAGGATCCGGTTTTCCAGCCATGGCGTCGGGATCCCCGCCTCCGGCGCCTCGGCGAGGCGCAAGGGCGGGATCCGAACGACGTCACCTTCGTTCAGCCGCTGCTGCGCCTTGCTGCGGCCGCCGTTGATCCGCACCTGGCCGGTGCGGAGGATACGGTACACATGGCTCTTGGGGACGCCCTTCAGGCGCGAAAACAGAAAATTGTCGATGCGCTGGCCGGCTGTCTCGGCATCGACTTCTATCAGGCGAGGCCGGTTCGGGTCTTGCGGGAGAGGTTTCATCACGGAAAAATCATATCAGCTTTACACCTTAAATTGATGCTTTTGCTGAAGGTTGCTATAGTTCCCATTGGCATTTCACCGGCCGCGGGCCTGACGGCGCGACTCGTCTTCGGTGAGAGCCCCAAAGAATCGTTGAACGAACGACCCGGTGCATCGCCTGAAATACACAGGCGCGCCCATGCGGCCACCCGCGGGCGGAAGCGTCGCAAAGCAGCGGTGCCTGCCGGAATCCGATATGCAAATCAAAAACCCAAGGTCTGGATGCTCGACCCTTGACGAGCTCGAGAGTTAAGTTTTCCAACACTATCATTATCCGCCGGACCGGCCTTCGGGCCGAGCGGACTGGCCGTGTTTTCGCGCGGTATGGAAGTGGACGGGCCACGACGAAAGACCCTGCCGAACGCAGGTTCAAGGTTGGTATCGCGCTGCCTACCGTTCGCCGAATGGGACCGGTGCAGGAACCCTTGGTTCCCCCGCAGCCCATCTTTAACACACAGCATCGGGATACCCATCATCCGAACGATCGCTTCGATATCGCGAACCTGAAAAAGAGCATTCGCATGACAGAAGAAACAGAACAGGAAGGGATGTGGGCGAAATCCTGCGGCACAACCGGTTCAGGCGGTTCTCCAGCAAGAACGCCCAAGGAATCCATTGATGAAAAGAATGTTGATCAACGCCACGCAGCCCGAGGAATTGCGGGTCGCGCTGGTCGATGGACAAAAGCTTTATGACTTCGACATAGAAATCCCCGCGAGGGAACAAAAAAAGGCCAATATCTACAAAGGACTGATTACCCGCGTCGAGCCCAGCCTCGAGGCGGCGTTCGTGAACTTCGGCGCGGAGCGGCACGGCTTCCTGCCGTTCAAGGAAATCCTGCCGAAATATCTCGGCGCCGGCGGCGAAGAGTCCGTCTCCCGGCGGGAAATCAAAGACGTTCTCAAGGAAGGCCAGGAAGTCGTCGTTCAGGTCGAAAAAGAGGAGCGCGGCACCAAGGGCGCCGCCCTGACCACCTACATCAGTCTGGCCGGCAGCTACCTCGTGCTCATGCCGAACAACCCCAAAGCGGGCGGTATCTCCCGCCGCATCGAGGGCGACGTCCGGTCCGACATGAAGGAGACCCTGAGTCAGCTCCATGTTCCCGAAGACATGGGCGTCATCATCCGCACGGCGGGCGGTGGCAAGACGGTCGAAGAACTGCAGTGGGACCTCAATTATCTGTTGCAGCTGTGGGAAGCGATCGAACGCTCGACGCGGGAAAAACCGGCGCCGTTCCTGATTTTCCAGGAAAGCAACGTCATCATCCGAGCTCTGCGCGACCATCTGCGGGGTGACATCGACGAAATCCTGGTCGACAACCCTTCGACTTTCAGGCTGGTGCACAGCTTCCTGCAACAGGTCATGCCCCAGTTCATCAACAAGGCGCGCCTGTATCAGGACAACGTACCCCTGTTCAGCCGTTACCAGATCGAAAGCCAGATCGAAACGGCCTATGCCCGCGAAGTGCCGCTGCCCTCCGGCGGCGCCATCGTCATCGACCATACCGAGGCGCTGACGACCATCGATATCAATTCGGCGCGGGCCACCAAGGGCGGCGATATCGAAGAAACCGCGCTGAACACCAATCTCGAGGCCGCCGACGAGATCGCCCGCCAGTTGCGCCTGCGCGACCTGGGGGGATTGTTCGTGATCGATTTCATCGACATGATGGCGGCCCGCAACCAGCGTGCGGTGGAGAACCGCCTGCGTGAGGCAGTGCGCCTCGACCGGGCGCGCATCCAGCTCGGTCGGATTTCCCGTTTCGGCCTCATGGAAATGTCACGCCAGCGCCTTAGACCTTCGCTCACGGAGACGGCGCTCCTGACCTGCCCGCGCTGCAAAGGCCAGGGGACGATACGCAGCGTCGAATCGCTGGCCCTGTCCATCCTCCGCGTCCTGGAGGAGGAAACGATGAAAAAGAACACCGACCGGATCATCGCCCAGCTGCCAGTCGAGTCGGCCACCTATCTGCTGAACGAGAAACGCGCGGCGATCCAGCAGATCGAGGTCCGGCACAATGTGGCCATCACCATCATCCCCAATCCGCACCTCGAAACTCCCAACTATGATATCCAGCGGATCCGGAGTGGCGGAGCCGGTGGGGAAGAAGAGATACGCAAGAGTAGTTACCAGCTCATTGCCGAGAAATCGCCCGAGACTCCCAAGCCGACACGAACGCCCAGTGCCGCCGCGGAGGCTCCGGCGGTGCGGGAATTCATTCCCACCGCCCCGCAGCCGGGCGGCGGCGACCAGCGGGCCCAAGCTCAGCCAGGCCAGCCTGGCGGCGGGCTGATCAAACGCTTCCTCAACATCCTGACCGGTCAACGCATCGAGGACCAGCCTCCCTCTCAGGAGGCGTCTCAGCCGTCCGCCGGACTGCCGTTACCCGTACCTTTCGTACAGACGGGCAAGACGGCCGGCGCGCAGGCGGAAACGGGATCGCCTCCGACCGACGACAGCGATCACTCCGGAAGCCAGCGGCGCCGCGACCACCGGGACGGCAGCAGACGGGGGGGCAACCGCCGGAAACATCCCGCCCAGCGGGACGAAACGACCGACCGACGCCATGGCGGGCCGACTTCGGACACCGAAGCCATCCAGGCTTCCGGAGCCGAGGAACCGCCCCAGACGTCGACTGACCAAGAGGAGCGGCCCAAATCCGAGGGGGGCCGCGGTCGCCGCCGGGACGGCAGAGGCCAGCGCCGGCGGGCGTCGGTTCAGCCGATCGTGGAAGCGCCGACGGAGGGCATCGCGGATGAGACGGTCGTCTCTGAAATTCCTCCAGCGGGCGCGGACTTGAGCGACCCTGTGCCTGCCGCCGATTCCGGCGAAACTCCCGACCAGGGAGATGCCGTCGGCCACGAGCCGGCCGAAGGAGACAGGGTGGATGCGGAACTCCGCCTGCGGACTCCACGGTCGCGGCGGGGCGGCGTGAGACGGCGTGGCCGCGGCAGGCGGGACCGTCGCCCGGCAGCGCCGGGTGAGCAGGGAAGTGAAGCTCTCGAACCGGTCGGCATCGATTGGGGCGACGACACCGCTAGAGGCCGCGGCGTGGAAGCCGAAGCCAATCCGCCCGGCCCGGCGGAAATCGACGATCACCGGCGCGAGCCGTTTTCATCCCCGGCGGAGCGGAAAGAGACGGCGGAATCCGATGAATACCGTGCGCCGGGTCTGCCGCCCAGAGCATGGCAGTCCCCCGCAGCGGACCTCGCCGCCCGGGACGAGCACCCCGATTCTCCGCCGCCGGTCGAACGCGGCGCCGGCTCTTCGGATTGAGCCGGGCCGTCGGACACGGACCGACACTCCGTGTCCGACGGCCCTTGCGGAGGCATCCTTCCCGGGCCGCCATTCCCCGGCACTTTGAGTGCCGCCCGTCAGTGCCGGGAAGACAGCCGTTGCGACCACAGTTCCCGCAAGCGTTTGGCGGAAACCGGATGGGCGGTTTTCATCTGCTGGGCGAACAGGGAGACGCGGAATTCTTCCAGGGCCCAGCGGAACTCGTCGCGTTCAGGAGGGAGGGATGTTCCCCCTTTTTCCACCGATTCCCAATAAGGTCGCCAGAAAACCATGATTTCTGCCTGCAGGCGGGCGTCCCGCGCCGGGTCTTGGTGGCCTTTGTCGAGCCGATGCAGTAGGGCTTTCAAGTAGCGAGGATAGTGCCGCAGGCGTTCGTAAGGCGTGGTGGCCACGAAACCGCCATGGATCAGGCGGGCGAGCTGTTCACCCGAGTCCTCGGCCGCCGGGCCGGCGCGGAGTGTCTTCGAGCAGCCTCGGCATTCACCGTACAGTGCCAGAGTCTGCTCGACGACTTTTCCCAACTCGTTGGCCTTCGCCACCAACTCGCCGCGCAGCAGTTCCACCCGGGAGTGGAATACCTCACGGCTTCGCAGTTCCGGGCGGTCGTCGATAAACAGTGCAGCCATAACCCGGTCCAGCAGGTCTTCCCGCAGATCGCGTCCAGCCGGGGAGAGCTGGCGATAGAGCAGTTCGCTGGCCGGAGTGACGGGCAGATTTTTCCGCAGGTATTTGATCTCTCTTGCCAGCGTCAGGCGCAGCAGGCGAATCAGACCAAATTCATGTTGCAGCCGGGCCTCGTCGGCCCGATCGAACACCCGCACGCCGACGGTCTCGCCTTCGTCGACGATGGCCGGAAAACCATGCAGGTCCTGGCCGTCGACCCGTCCGCTGTAAGTGGTCGGCAAATCGTCGAAGTCCCAGACCCGCCGGCCGGAGACTGCGATTTCCTGGCGGGCGATGTTCTGGAAATTGCGGCCGGCTTCGGCGCCGTAACGGGCCTGGAGCTGGCAGAGATCGCGGGAGCGGGCGATCACCACGTTGTTTTCGTCGACCAGGGCATGGTTCATCCGTAGATGCGCCGGCAGCGCGGCTTCGTCGAAGGCCGAAACCGGCGGCGCCACCCTGCCGATTTTCTTCAGCGCCTTGGCCAATTCCGCCGTCAGTGAACCGTGGCGATAGTCCATCATGGGCAGAGCGCGGTCGGCGAAATCGGGGGCAGGCACGAAATGGATACGCCAAGTCTTGGGCAAGGACTTGATCAGGGCCACCACTTTTTCGCGATACAGCCCCGGCACCAACCAACTCAGCGGTTCGGGGTCGATCTGATTGAGCACGTGCAGCGGAACGATGGCAGTGACGCCGTCGTCCTCATGGCCCGGCTCGAAACGGTACTCCAGCTTCAGCCGCACCGGTCCCAAGGCCAGCTCGTCCGGGAAATCTCCCGCGGTTCCTCCTCCGCCGCTGTCCAGCGTGATGTCCTCGCGCGACAGCATCAACAGCCGCGGCTCGCGACGCTCGGCGGCCTTGCGCCAGACTTCGAAGCTGGCGCCGTTGACCACTTCGGCGGGCACCCGTTCGTCAAAGAAGCGGTACAGGGTCTCCTCGTCCACCACCAGGTCCAATCGGCGCTCCTTCTGCTGGGAGTATTCCGCTTCCTCCAGCAATCTACTGTTCGCCAACAGGAACGGGGCCTTGCTGTCATAGTCCATGCGTACCAGGGCGGAGCGTATGAAGAGCTCCCGCGCCCCGGCGGGATCGACGTTCTCATATGGCACCTTGCGGCCGTTTTGCACGGTGAGGCCGTACAGGGCGGTGCGCTCGAACACGGCACCGCGCGCGGCCTTGCGCTCCCAGTGCGGTTCGTAGTAGTGGCGTTTCAACAAATGCGCGCCACACTTTTCGATCCATTCCGGCTCGATTCTGGCCACGGTGCGGGCATAGACCCGGCTGGTCTCGACCTGTTCGGCGGAGATGATCCACACCGGGCGGGTCTTGAACAGAAACGAACCGGGAAAGATCTGAAACTTCTGTCCGCGGACTCCGACATATTCGTTCTGATCCTGGCGGAAACCGACATGGCACAGCAGTCCGGTCAGTAAGGCACGGTGGATCTCGCCATAGTCGGCGGGAACCTGATTCGGTCGAAGTCCCAGTTCGCCCTTGACGACTTCCAGAATCTGCTGATGAATGTCGCGCCATTCCCGCATCCGTAAGGCCGAAAGGAAATTGTCGCGGCAATACTGGCGCAGCTTGCTGCCGGAGAGATGCTGACGCTGCTCCTCGTAGTCCTTCCACAAAGCGAGGATCGCCATGAAATCCGAATCCGGATGGCGGAAGCGGGCGTGTTTCTGGTCGGCGGCCTGAGCCTTGTCCGCCGGACGCTCGCGCGGGTCGGGCACGCTCAGGGCGGCGACGATGATGCAGACCTCGCTCAGACAGTTTTCCTCAGCTCCGGCCAGAAGGATCCGGCCCAGCCGCGGATCGACCGGCAGCCGGGCGAGGCGGCGGCCCAGTTCGGTCAACCGGCCCTGGGCGTCCAGCGCGTTGATTTCCTGCAGAGTCCTGAGGCCATCCCGCACCAGCCGCTCGTCCGGCGGTTCGACGAACGGGAAAACGCGGATGTCGCCGAGGTTCAGCGCCTTCATTTGCAGAATGACGGCGGCCAGGTTGGTGCGCAGAATCTCCGGATCGGTGAACTCCGGCCGGTTCAGGAAATCTTGCTCCGAATACAGGCGGATGCACACCCCAGGCCCGACCCGCCCACAGCGGCCGGCGCGCTGATTGGCCGAGGCCCGGGAGATTTTCTCGATCGGCAGGCGCTGCAGCTTGCTGCGGTGGCTGTAGCGGCTGATGCGGGCGTAGCCGGCATCGATCACGCCGCGGATGCCGGGTACCGTCAGCGAGGTCTCCGCCACGTTGGTGGCCAGCACGATGCGGCGGCGGCCGTGCGGCTTGAAGATTTTCTCCTGCTCGGACACCGTCAGCCGCGAATACAGCGGCAACACTTCACAGTCCGCCGGATGATGCTTGCGCAGGGACTCGGCGGTATCACGAATCTCCCGTTCGCCGCTCAGGAAAATCAGGATGTCGCCGGTGTTCTCCCGGTGCAGCTCGTCCACCGCATCCAGGATCGCCTGCTGTTCGCCGCGCTCGGTCTCGTCGCTCTCCTCTTCGGCCGAGTCGGGCGGGCGGTAGCGAATCTCCACTGGATAGGTGCGCCCGGATACACGCACGATCGGCGCATTGTCGAAATGGCGGGAGAAGCGTTCGGGATCGATGGTGGCCGAGGTGATGACCAGCTTGAGATCGTGCCGCCGGGGCAGCAGCCATTTGAGATAGCCCAACAGGAAGTCGATGTTGAGGCTGCGCTCGTGAGCCTCGTCGACGATGAGGGTGTCGTATTGGTCGAGGAACCGGTCGGTCTGGGTCTCCGCCAGCAGAATGCCGTCGGTCATCAGCTTGATGAGACTGTCCGGGCGGGTCTGGTCGTGGAAGCGGACTTTGTACCCGACGGTTTCGCCCAGCGGTCGCTTCAATTCATCGGCGATCCGCGCGGCTACGCTGCGGGCGGCGATGCGGCGCGGCTGGGTATGCCCGATGTAGCCCTGAATCCCGCGCCCCGCCTCGAGGCAAATCTTGGGAAGCTGGGTGGTCTTGCCGGAACCGGTCTCGCCGCACACGATCACGACCTGGTTCTGCCGGATGGCTTCGGCGATCTCTCCGCGCCGTTCCGACACCGGCAGCTCTTCGGGATACTCCAGCGGCGGCACGGCGGCCATCCGTGCCGAACACAGGGCCATCGAGGACTCGATCCGCCGGGCCATCGCTTCCAGCGCCTCCTCTGGCGGAGGGGACTTTCCGGCCGCGGCCTTCAGGCGTTGGAGTCGACGTCGCAGCGCAAACCGGTCCTTACCGAAACATTGGTCCAGCGACCGTTCCAGTCGTACGATGCGGTCAAGCATGAGGAATCATTGCGTCAGCCTGCACTCGAGGCGCCAAATGGCAAGGAGGATCATCGACACGGCAAAGGCCAGTAGCACCGCCACGTGCCCAAGCAGGGCCAAATCCAGACCGCCGGCCAGCAGCGGCCGGATCAGTGCCACGACGTGAAACAACGGCAGGCATTCGCTGCCGACCCGAACGGCGGGGGGCAGAGCGTCGGATGGAAAGAACACCCCGCTCAGCAGCACCATGGGCGTGATACCCAGCGTGATGTAGTACACGAAAAAGTCGTAACTGCGTGCGAAGGAAGTCACTACCAGGGCCATGCTGCCGAAGCAGACACCGGCGAGGAAGGCCAGCGGCAGTACCGCCAGTGCCGCCCAGCCGGAAGCCAGGCCGAAACCCGCCAGTACCGTCAGAATCAGACCGGCGGCGATCAGGCTTTTGGTGCCCATCCACAACACCTCTCCCATCACGACGTCGGCCAGCGACAAAGGCGCCGCAAGCATGCCGTCCCAAGTCTTCAGTACCGCCATACGGGTATAAGCCAGATACAGTCCCTCGAAGGTCGCGGCGTTCATGGCACTGGTCGCGAGTATGCCGCCAGCGAGGAAATCCAGATAGGGCAGTCCGGCGACCCGACCGACGTAGCTCCCCAGCCCGAATCCGAGTATGAGCAGATTGAACAAGGGCTCGACGAAGCCGCCGAGCAGCGCGGTGCGCGCACCCTTGCGCCATACCCAGGCGTTGCGCCGCCACACGGATTTCCAGCGCCTCGCCGCCTCAAGCATCGTGCAGATCCCGTCCGGTCAGCTTCAGGAACACGTCTTCCAGATTGGCGCGGCGGTAGACGTAATGCACGCCCTCCCAGGAATCCAGCGAACGGACCAGGGTTTCCAGATCGTCACCGTAGTGGAAGATGCTTTCGCCGACGCGCTCGCAGCGCTGGCCTTCGAGCCGGACCAGCGAACGACGCCAGTTTTCGGCATTGGCGCCGTGCACTTCCAGTACATGTGGTTCGATATGGTCGCGAATCAGAACCTGGGGACTGCTGTCGGCCAGAATCCGGCCCCGGTCCATCAGGATGATGCGCCCGCACAGACGCTCGGCCTCTTCCATGTAATGGGTGGTCAGGATGATCGTCAGTCCTTCGTTTTGCAGCTGGCGCAGCATGTTCCAGATATTGTGCCGCACCTGGGGATCAAGGCCGGTGGTCGGTTCGTCCAGCACCAACAGCTCGGGTTCGTTGATGAGGGCGCGGGCGATGGAGAGGCGTCGTTTCATGCCGCCGGAAAGCTGGCCGATGCGGGCATGGGCCTTGTCGGTAAGCGCCGCGAGTTCGAGGAGCCAGGGGATTCGCACCTTCAGCGCCCGCTCGGCGAGGCCGAAATAGCCGCCGTAAATCCGCAGGTTTTCCACCACCGTGAAATCGATGTCGAGATTATCCTGCTGCGGCACCACGCCGATCCTGGCGCGCATCGTGCGCCCCTCGACAGGGATGGCATAGCCCAGCACCGAAAGTTCGCCCGAGCCCGGCGGCGTGTTGCCCACCAGCATCCGCAGCGTCGTGGTTTTGCCGGCTCCATTGGGGCCGAGAATACCCACGAATTCGCCTTGCCGAATGTCGAAGCACAAACCGTCCACCACCCGCTTCTCCCCGAAATATTTGGTCAACTGGCGCGCGACGACGACTGGAGGGCGGGGTGAATTCACGGAAAGCTTGTGGAAATGAACGGGTGGGGAAAGCTTGAAAATTATACTATTGTGCTCTCCGGCGCCGCCATGCGTCGGAGCGCACTTCCGTGGCGGACCGACCGTCCCCTACGCCTCGAACAGTACGCCGTCACCGATGGCAAGCCCCAGAACCTGGTCCGCTCTCCCCAGATTGACGGCGACCTCGACCAAATCCAGCGAGTTGCGGTACCACAATGCCGTACCCGCCTCGACTGCGCAAAAAACCTCCGCATGCCGCACATGCCGGTCGTTGATACGCAACTTCCGTCCCGCGAATTCAGGACGGTAGCGCAGACCGGTCAATGCATTGCCGTAATGGTCGAAATAGACGATCGAGGCTGTGTCCGACGGCCATGCGGTCAACTCGGGGCCTGCGACGGGCCGATGTTCCCACCCGAAATCCCGTCGGGCGATCCGGGCCGCGACCGGCGCGAACAGGTCACGTCCGTGGAAGCTGGCCGACAGGGTCGTCGGCCGCCAGTCGATCCGCAACCAGCGCCGGCGTTCCGCCTGCACGGCAACGGTGTTGAGCAGACCGTTGTCCGGGCCAATGAACCAGCGCCCGTCCGCTTCCAGTGCCAGCGCCTCCCGTTCACCCCCCACTCCGGGATCGACCACGCAGAGAAAGACGCTGCCTTGCGGAAACTGCCGACAGAGCGCCGCGAGCAGGTACCCCGCGGGACGCGGAGCGGGGGCGTCGCTCACCAGGTGGATCACGTCCACACCGGGCGCGTTCAGCCGCAGCACCGCTTCCACCTGCCCCAGATAAGGTCCGGCCGGACCGAAGTCGGTGAAGAGCAGGATCATGGCCGAAGGGATCCGGGATCAATCTCCGGAAGAAGAGGAATCGCGGTGTTCGATGGATCGGGGGGTCTCGTAGGCCGGCCGAGGCTCGAAAAACCGGGAGAAGAAGAAGCCGAATTCGAACAAGAGCCAGATCGGAACCGAAAGCAGGGTCTGCGATACGACATCCGGCGGTGTCAGGACTGCGCCTATCACGAAAGCGCCCACGATCACGTAGGGACGGTTGTTGCCGATGGTTTCACGGGAGACGATGCCGCTCCATACCAGGAGGATGGTTGCGATCGGCACCTCGAAGGCGACGCCGAAGGCGAGGAAGAGGGTCAGCACGAAATCGAGGTACTTGGCGATGTCCGTCATCACCGCCACGCCGGCCGGTGCGGTGGCGGTCAAAAAACCGAACATCACGGGGAATACCACGTAATAGGCGAAGGCCACACCGGCGTAGAACAGCAGCGTGCTCGCCACCAGCAAGGGCAGCACCATGCGTCGCTCATGGCGGTAGAGGCCCGGAGCGATGAAAGCCCAGGCCTGGTAAAGGATGAAGGGGATCGACAGGAATACGCAGACCATCAAGGTCAGTTTGAACGGCGTCAGGAACGGCGACGCCACGTCGATCGCGACCATCTGCGAGCCTTCCGGCATATGCTTCAGCAACGGGCCGGCGAGGAAGGAATAAATCTCGTTGGCATAGAACGCCAGGCCAAGAAACAGCACCATGACCATCGCGAGGGCGCGAAGAATCCGCTGCCGCAATTCTACGAGGTGGGAGAGGAAAGGCTGCTCCACATCCTCCTCGGCCATTCTCGACTTACGGCTGGTCATCGGTCTGTTCCGGTGCTGCGGTTCCCGGCTTGGACGCCGGCCGCGGATTCCCCGAGGGGTTGCCGGAGCCGTCCGACAGGGACTCGAGAATCCGGCCGGATTTGGCTTCCCGCATGGCCCGTTTCAGATCCTGCATTTCCATCTCGTGTTCGATTTCGGCCCGGACCGAGGCCAGTGTACTGCGGGCCTTGCGTATCCAGTAGCCGGTCTCCCGCGCCACCTTCGGCAGCCGCTCCGGCCCAAACGCCAGCAGGGCGACCAGGCCGATCAGCAGCATTTCGGTGAAGCCGATATCGAACATGATCCGATCAGACCTTGTCCTTTTCCTTCTTGTCCACCACTTCCCCCTCGAGGGTGCGCGCCCCGCCCTCCGAGGGTTTGTCTTCGTTCTCGCTCATCGCCTGGCGGAAGCTCTTGATCGCGCCGCCCAGATCACCCCCGATGTTGCGCAAACGCTTGGTGCCGAAGACGACCAGCACGATCAGAAAAAGCAGCAGCAATTCCCAAACACCTATGCCCATGGCTCAGACCCCCGGATCGAACGTCATTTGACGAGCAGCAGCGGCTTGCCTTCCGATGCGAATTTGCAGTAGGTGCCGAGAAAATAGTCACAGTCCTTGGACTGGTCGATCACGGCCGCATCGCCCTTGAGGTGGATCTTGAGTTCGCAGTAGCGCGCTTCGCCTTCCACCTGTTTCTTCAGGACCAGCTCGTTGTCGGCCACTTTCTCCGCACTGCCACTGACCGTGTGGGAGCAGGGCCGCTTGCCTTCGTCGACGCTGCCGACCGGCTCGAAGTCAACATCCACCTCAACGCCGATTTCATCGCCGACCTTGTTGATCTTCATGTGCTGGACGTGGCCGCCATCCTGGCGCACGTAATGCTGGGCGATGGCGAACACGTTGGCGGAAAACAACAGGCCCACTACCGCGGCGGAAACTCGTTTCATGACTCTTCCTCGATTCGTTTGTTGTTGGATACTCAGTCTCTGAGCAGCTCGTTGATACCGACCTTGCCGCGGGTCTTCTCATCCACCTGTTTGATGATCACCGCACAATACAGGCTGTGACTGCCGTCCCTGGCCGGCAGGTTGCCGGACACCACGACGGAGCCGGCGGGCACCCGACCGTAGCTGATCTCGCCGGTCATCCGGTTGTAGATCTTGGTGCTCTGACCGATGTAGACGCCCATGGAGATCACCGACCCCTCTTCCACGATGACGCCTTCCACGATTTCGGAACGCGCGCCGATGAAGCAGTTGTCCTCGATGATGGTCGGGCCCGCCTGCAGCGGTTCCAGCACGCCGCCGATGCCGACGCCGCCGGAGAGGTGGACATTCTTGCCGATCTGGGCGCAGGAGCCCACCGTGGCCCAGGTGTCGACCATGGTGCCGGAATCGACGTAAGCACCGATGTTGACGTAGGACGGCATCAGGATGACACCGGGCGCGATGTAGGCGCCACGGCGGACGGCGGCGGGCGGGACCACGCGCACGCCGGCGGCGCGGAACTCCTCCGGCCCGAAGCCACCGAACTTGGGTTCCACCTTGTCGAAATAGCGCGTCTCGCCGCCGTCCATCACGCGGTTGTCGTTGATGCGGAAGGAGAGCAGCACCGCCTTCTTGAGCCACTGGTTGACCACCCAGCCGCCGTCTTTCTTCTCGGCGACGCGGGCCGCGCCGCTGTCCAACAGCCGCAGTGCCTCTGCCACCGCCTCACGCACTTCGGCACCCACCGTGCCCGGGCTGATCTGCGCACGATTCTCGAAAGCTTCGTTGATGATGTTTTCCAAAGACATGTGATCGCTGACTCAAAGGGTTTGAATGAACTGCTTGATACGGTGCGCCGCCACGACACACTCCTCCAAAGGAGCGACCAAGGCGATGCGGACGTGGCCCGTGCCCGGATCGACGCCGCCACTCGGGCGGGACAGGAAGCGCCCCGGCAGCACCGTGACATTCTGTGCCTCGAACAGGCCGGCGGCAAATGCAGTGTCGTCGATGGGGGTGCGCAGCCAGAGATAAAACCCCGCCGAAGGCACGGTCAGGTCGAGGACGTCTCCCAGCACGGTGGCAACCGCATCGAACTTCCGCCGATAAAGCGCCCGGTTCTCGCGCACGTGGATTTCGTCGGCCCAGGCGCGTTCGCTGGCCTTTTGTACGGTAAGCGGCATGGCGCAGCCATGGTAGGTCCGGTACAACAGGAAACGGCCCAGGATGTCGGCATCGCCGGCGACGAATCCCGAACGCAGGCCGGGTGCGTTGGACCGTTTGGACAGGGAATGAAACACCACGCAGCGGCGGAATTCGGTATTACCCATGGCGGCCGCGGTCTGGAGCAAACCCGCCGGCGGATCGGCCTCGTCGGCGTACAGCTCCGAATAGCATTCGTCCGATGCCACGATGAAATCGTATCTTTCCGCCAGTTCCAACAACCGCCGCTGCTGGTCGCCCCCCATCACCGCGCCGGTGGGATTGCCGGGGGAGCAGACATACACCAGCCGGCAGCGCCGCCACACCGTTTCCGGCACCGCGTCGAAATCCGGCAGGAATCCCGACTCGGCCGTGGTATTGAGGAAGAAAGGTTCCGCCCCGGCCAGGATCGCCGCGCCCTCGTAGATCTGATAGAACGGATTCGGCATCAGCACGAGAGGCTGTTCCGCCGGGTCGATCACGGCCTGGGCGAAGGCGAACAACGCTTCCCGGGTGCCGTTGACCGGCAGCACCTGCCGCTCGGGGTCTACCCCGCCCTCTCCTAGGTCGAACCGCCGTTCCAGCCATTGCGCGATGCAGCGGCGCAATTCCGGGCCACCCTTGGTGGTCGGATAGGAGGCCAGACCGTGCAGGTGCTGCAGCAGAGCCTCGGCGATGAAATGCGGCGTCGGATGCTGGGGCTCGCCGATGGACATCGCAATGTGAGGTTTGTCCGCCGGCGGCAGCCGGCCTCGCTTGAGATCCGCCAGCTTCTCGAAAGGATAAGGGTGCAGGCTGGCGAGCTTGGGATTCATGTCGGGAAGAATGGAGGGCGCCGTCTTCGTTGAAAAAGGTCGCAAGTATAAGTCATGGCACCCGCTTTCTTCCAGAATCGGTCCGCGCCGGCTTCAGCCGGACAGACCGGACAGGGGACCTGGCGAGCTGTCCTGGTCCCCGAAACTGTTGATGTTCACCCCCATGAACCGCGCGATCGACACCAAGAGTTTATTGTGCGGAACGCCGCCGAACTTCAGACTGCGCCCGGTCGCCATGCCGCCGGCTGCGCCGCCTGCCAGGATGAAGGGCATGTCATCATGGTTGTGCCAGCTGCCGTTGGCGAGACAGCTGCCGTGGAAAACCAGGGTGTTGTCCAGGAGGGTTCCGCCGCCGTCAGGCGTGGCTTGCAACCGTTCGATCAGACGCGCGAAGCGCTCCATGTACCAGGCCTTGATGGTCACGAAGTCCTGTCCCGCTTCGTGCGACGCGCCGTGGCAAGTCATCGGGCTGCCGGCTTCCTTGATTACGTTGTCGTGCACCGAGTTGTTCCACTTGAGGGTGACGACCCGGGTCAGATCGCAGGCCAGGGCGTGTATCGCCACGTCCGTGTGGAGATCGGCGATCGTCCCCATCCGGCCGGCGTCCATGAACTCCGGATTCTGCCACAGCGCCGTACGCGTCACCCGGAAGCCGGTCGGATTGAAATTCCAGGCGGGGCAACTTCCGGCCGCCGCCGACTGCAGCTTCTGCTCCAGCTCGCGCAAGGCGTCCAGATGGGTGTCCAGCTTGACCTTTTCCGTCGTACCCAGCCGGGCGCGCAGGGCGTTCAGTTCGCTCAGCGAATGATCTAGGGCACTGATACGGCGCTGGGCCCGCGCGCTGTCGCCGGCGCTGGCGCCGAACAGCGAGTCGAACGCCGCCAGGGGATTCATTTCGGGTACGACGGGAACGCCGTTGTTGTCGTAGGTGATGTGCTTGTCGGTGTAGATCGGGACGATGTTCAGGTTCAAATGTGGCCGTATCGTCTGGGTCTTGAAGACCTGGCCCAGGTAGTAGTCCAGCGATACGCCCAGCGTGCTGTTCTGCCCCCCCGTACCGGTCAGCAGCTTGATGACACCCCCCTCGTGGGTACCGCCGGGACCGACCATGTTCAACCCGCTCAGGAAGATGCAGTGCTGGCGCACCCGTTCCAGCGGTTGGGTCATGGCCGGCAGCGTGAAATCGGTGCCGGTGCCCTGCGCGTGCCACTGGGCCGGGATGGCGCCATCCGGAGTGTAGACGAAGATCACCCGACGCGGGCTGGAGCCCGCCCCCTGTGCCAGCCGCGCGAAGCTCAGGCTGAGTCCGGTGGCCCCGGCCAGTTTGAGAAAGTCCCTGCGTTTGATCGAGAGATTCATTGCATTCTCCTTATTGATCGGCACGGCGCACGGTGAAGCCGGGTGCGTTGACGATGCCGAGCAGCATGGTCTGCAGGTTATGGCCGTTGGCCGAATAGGTCTGCAGGAAACTGTCGAGGGCGCAGCTGTCGGACGATGCCTCCCGTCTGCCGGTGGCAAATCGGTAGTACTGGCGCGCCGCGCACTGCGCCGCGGTCGGGCTGGCCGCGATTTTCCGGCTGAGGTCGGGGAGATCGGTGAAGCTCAGCTCCTCGGTGGGCGTGAACGTCTCCAGGCCGCGCAGGACGCCGCTGGCATCGATGGCCTGTCCGTTTTCGGATGCCCTGAAGATGCTGGCGCCGTCGTAGTTCTCGAAGCCGAAGCCCGGTCCGTCCAGGTACTGGTGGCAGCCGTAGCAGCTGGTATTGGACTTGCTGTGGAACTCGAAGCGCTGCCGCGTCGTCGCATTCGGATCCGGCTGCGGCGCCTGGATGAAGCCCGCGTTGGCCGGCAGCGGCAAATCGCGGCAAAGCAGGCGCTTGTACAGGAAACCACCGCGTTTGAACGGATGCGACTCGTTGCTGTTGGCATAGCGCGACAGCACCGCACCGAGCGTGAGGATGCCGGTGCGGGTTCCGTCGCTCACCGTCACCGGCGCGAATCCGCTGCCCCCCGGACGGCCGAGCCCGTAGTAGTCCGCCAGGGTGTCGTCGACGACGACGTAGTTCGCGGTGAACAGCTCCGGAAAGCTCTGGGTGGACTCGAAGGCGACGAGATCGAAGAAGCCGATCAGTTCTTCGGACATTGCGGACCTGACCGCGGCGTCATAGCGCGGATACACCGCCTGGTCCTTCTCCGGCAGCGTGTACGGGCTGGTACCCAGCAGCCACTGGCCGACGAAATGGCCCACCCGGTTGCGGCTGCGCGGCAGGCTCAACAGGCGCGAGGCCTGGGCGATGCGCTGGTCGGGCGTGTCCAGCAGGTTCTGGTCCGCGGCACTGACCAGTTCGCCGTCGGGCAGCGACCCCAGGAACAGATAGGAAAGGGCGCTCGCCGTTTCGTACGGCGTCAGCTTGTACGTCCCGTCCGCCTGCGCCTCCCCCAGCTCGGAACGGTAGAGGAAATTCGGCGAAACCAGCATATGGGTGATAGTCGCCTCCACGCCTTCCCGGAATGAGCCCTGCCCGAACAGCGCAGCGTAGGCGTCGGCCTCTTCCGTGGTCAATGGCCGCCGGTAGGCGCGCTTGCCGAAAGCTTCGACGAACCGACGGGCACAGGCCGCATCCTGCTGTGTGCACGGCAGCAGGGCGTTCCAGTTTTGCTGCACCGCCTTTGCGGCGAGGGCCTCGGCCTGGGTCAGGAAGGCCTCGAGGCGAATGCTCGTCACCAGGTTGGTTGCGACATTGTTGTCGAAGCCATCCACGCGGTTTTCCTCCGGCAGGAGATGCACCAGATTTTCGGACAAGCCGAGCAGGTCGTTGACCGTGTTCTGGTATTCCTGGCGGGTGAGCAGGCGCAATGCCCGTCCACCGGGCGGCGGGCTGCCGGCGCAGGCATTGCCGCCGCCTCCGCCGCCTCCCGAAGCGGCGGCGGCAAGCACCTCGATGATGTACTTGGCGGTACCCGCCGCGCAGTTGCTGACGCAGTTCGCAGGCTTGGACGGGGGCATGCGGACGCGGATGATCTCGGTGAGCGTCGCGAGCTGGTCGGCCGTGAAATGGACCAGCGGCTTGTTGGTGAAGCCTCCCTTGCCGTCCTTCCCGTGGCAGCTGGCACAGCCCTGTTTCTGGTACTGCGACTCGCCGTACTTGAGCAAGGTCGGCAAGGAAGCGGATGCCGTCGCGGGCGGGCTGTTTCCCACCGCGTTGAAGGCATAGACCCGGTACTCGTAGTCGTTCCCCATGGCCACCGTGCCGTCGCCGAAGGACGGGGCACCGGCGGCCGTTTCGGCCACGAGAGTCCAATCGACACCGCCGGCGGTACGGCGCTCGATCCGGAAACCCTGGGCGTATGCGTCGGCCGCCGTCCAAACCAGGTTGACGACCGCGTTGTCGGCCACGGTGGCGGACAGACCGGCCGGTGTCCCCGGCGCCACCGGCACCGGGGTCGGCGTGGGGGTGCCGCCGCCCGTGGTGGTGGCGCAAGCGGCACCATTCAGCGTCAGCACGCCGGATACGGCGTTGGTGCCCGAATGGCTGCCGTTGAAACCGAACTCGATGGAAGCGCCGCTTGCGATCTGGCGATTCCAGCCGGCGGGCGTCACCGCGACCTGGGGGCCGGTCTGGACGTACTGGCCGTTCCACATTCCCGTCACGGTTTGGCCGCTGGGCATGGTCCAGGCGACCGTCCAGCCGTCCAGGGCGGTGCCGTTGTTTCTGACTTTCACGTTGGCAGTGAATCCATCATTCCATTGCGCCGTCACCTGGTAATCGGCCTGACACGGTCCGGTCGGCACAGGCGTAGGGCTGGGGCTGGAAGTCGGCGCCGGTGTCGGCGTGGGCGCCGGACTCGGGCTCGCGGGCGGTGCCGGGCTGGGCGTCGGCGTCGGGATGGGGCTCGGCGTAGCGGTCGGCGCGGGCGTCGGGGACGGCGCAACCGTGACCAGCGCACAGGCGACACCATTGAGGCTCAGGCTCGAAGGTGCGCGGTTGGCACCGGCGTGGCTGCCGTTGAAGCCGAACTCGATGTTCGAACCCGTGGCAATGTCCCTGTTCCAGTCGAGATGGCCGACTTCCACATGGGACCCGCTCTGGGCGAACCGACCGTTCCAGGAATTCGTGACCCGCTGGCCATCGGGCATATCCCAGACGACCGTCCACCCCGCCAGCGGGTCCCCATCGTTTCTGATCCGGACGTTGGCCGTGAAGCCGGTGTTCCACTGATCGGAAATCTGATAGGTGGCTTCGCAGGACGCCGGTCTCGGCGAGGGCGGGGGCGTGATCACGGCCATCGTGCATTTCACGCCGTTGACGCTCAGGCTCGCGGGCGTACGGTTCCTGCCGGTGTGGCTGCCGTTGAAACCGAACTCGATGTTCGAACCCGGGGGAATGTCCTTGTTCCAATCCAGGTTGCCGACGTCGACGTGTGCGCCCGTCTGGACGAAGCGGCCGTTCCAGGAATTCGTGATCTCCTGGCCGTCGGGCATCTCCCAGGCGACGTTCCAGCCCGCCAGCGCAGGGCCGTCGTTCCGGATCTTCACTTCGGCGGTAAACCCGCTGTTCCACTGTTCGGAAACCCGATAACTGGCTTCGCATGTCTCCGCGGCGGTCGCGGCAGTGGCTACAGCCGGGGACACCGTCCCGGCGCACCGCGTTCCGTTCAGGGCGATGTCCACCGGAATCCGGTTGCTCCCCTTGTGGCTCGCCTGGAAGCCGAACTCGATGACCTCGCCGGCGGCCACTTTACGGTTCGACGCATTGTTCTTCACGCTGACGGCCCCCTTCTTCCGAACGTATTTGCCGTTCCGGAGCCGAGTGATCTTCTGGCCTTCGGGCATGGTCCAGGTCACGGTCCAGCCATCGACCGCGTCACCGTGATTGACGATCCGTACCGTCGCCTTGAAACCGGATGCGGTCTGATTCTCCACGACGTAATCCGCGCTGCAGGATACGGCCGCCCACGACGCGCCCCAGAACAGGCCCCCCAGGCAGAGCCCCCCTGCCCAAAGCCAAAGGTACTTTTTCATCTTCATCGGTTCCTTCATCATCCAAGGGTATTCCGGTTCGGCGCACGAGTCGCGAAGACGGCCGGTGCCGGCGCCCGGACGGACTGCCTACGTGTCAGCAAAGATCACGCCGCCGTTCCCGGTCCAAACGACGATCCTTCCCGTCCGGTAAATCTAGTTCAACCCGGAAAAACCGGGCGAACCCCGGCGCGGGAGAATCTAACCCTCGGCAAACCCGGAGAATTGGAAAAATCTGACACCCGCCCGGATCACGGTGACGCGGGCAGCGGGCACCGGCCGGCACGATCGCCCTGGGCGATCGTAGTTCGCCCGCCGAATCGTTGAAGCTATAATGTCCCGCCGGCCGTCACCCATCCGATCCCGATCTGTCCCGATGAACGCGAGTCCCGAATCCACGCCCCCTCGATCCACCGGCTGTGATGTGCTGGTCATAGGCGGGGGACCCGCCGGGTCTACGGTTGCCGCCCTGCTGGCCGAGCGCGGTTACCGCACGGTCATGCTGGAAAAATGCCGCCATCCCCGCTTCCACATCGGCGAATCCCTGCTGCCGGCCAACCTCCCCTTGCTGGAACGATTGGGGGTCAAAGAGGAAGTCGAGCGCATCGGCATGTACAAACCCGGCGCGGAATTCGTGTCGCCCGATCACGACGGGACACTCATCTTCGAATTCGCCGACGCCTGGGACAAATCCATGCCATATGCTTACCAGGTGCGGCGATCGGAGTTCGACCACATCCTCGTCCGCAATGCGGTGAAGCGCGGCGCGGAAGTCCTGGAGGGCTGGCGCGCCACGGACATTCGGTTTCTGGCCGACGGACGGGGCGCGGAGGTCGATGCCCAGGACGACGACGGCCGGAGCCGGCGCTGGCAGGCGCGCTTCGTGGTCGATGCTTCCGGCCGTGACACTTTCATCGCCAACCGGCTGAAGCTCAAGCAGCGCAACCGGAAACACAGCAGCGCTGCGGTCTATGGCCATTTCGCCAACGCGCGCCGCTTGAACGGCCGTTACGAGGGCAGCATCTCGGTGTTCTGGTTCGAACATGGATGGTTCTGGTTCATTCCGCTGGCCGACGGGACGACCAGCGTGGGCGCGGTGACCTGGCCCTATTACATGAAACGCAGGAACAAGCCGCTGAGCGAATTCTTCCTCGACACGATCGCATCGTGCCCTGCCCTTGCCGAACGCTTGAGCGCCGCCGAACTGGTTTCGGAGGTGCAGGCCACTGGCAATTTCTCCTATGTGTCCACCCGGACGCACGGCGAGTCCTATTTGTTGATCGGCGACGCCTTCGCTTTCATCGACCCGGTGTTCTCGTCCGGCGTTCTGTTCGCCATGCAGGGCGGAGTGACCGCCGCCGAGACGGTGGATGCCTGCCTGCGCCAGCCAGGACGGGCGGCTGCGGCGCTCCAGCGCTTCGATCGGCGGATGCGACATGGCCCGCGCGAGTTTTCCTGGTTCATCTACCGGATGACCGACCCGACGATGCGGGAGCTGTTCATGGCACCGCAGAACGTGCTGCGCATGAAGGAAGCTCTGCTCTCGTTGCTGGCGGGCGACATCTTCGGCCGCACGCCGATATGGTTTTCGCTGTATGCCTTCAAGGCGGTCTATTACCTCAACAGTCTGTGGCATTTCCGCCGCACACTGGAAGCGCGGCGGCGGCGCAGCCTGAACATCCAGGACGTCGATCTCGCCTGATGTTCCCGGCCATGGTTACGCCGACGGACGGCATGCTGGCAGTCCTTTACCTGCGGCAAGCCGAACTGCCGGCCGTGCTCGACCTGATCGGGGAACGAGGCCTCGGCGCCGTCGCCTTCGGAGCAGCGCCGCCGGCCACACTCCCCCCTTCGCTTCCCCGGTTGGGGATCGCGATGCCCCAGAGGCTGCCGGCCGAGCCGCTGGTCGAGATTTGGTTGGGCGTTTCCCGTGCGACCCGGGGCAGGACCGGAGCCATCGACTGGGCCTGCGACGGACTCCACCTGTTCGGAAGCTTGCAGACCGAGGCGGGTGCGGACATCCGCGGCGCGACGGGGCGCGCCTATGATGCCCTGTTCCAGTTGCTGGAACGGCACGGCTACCCCCACCTCGTGCGGGTCTGGAACTACTTTCCGGGCATCAACCGGGAGGAATCGGGGCTGGAACGTTACCGGCAGTTCAACATCGGGCGGCAGGAGGCATTTCTCCGGGCCAACCGGCCGGTTTCCGGTGCTTTGCCGGCCGCCTGCGCGCTCGGTACGCACGCCGGCCCGCTGGTGGTCTATTTCGTCGCTGCGCGTATACCGGCGTTCCCCATCGAAAACCCGCGCCAGCTCAGCGCATATCGCTATCCCCCGGCCTATGGGCCACGCAGCCCGAGTTTCTCCCGTGCGACGCTGCTGCGATGGGCCAATCGGACCGCGGTTTTCATTTCCGGCACGGCGAGCATCCTTGGCCATGAGAGTGTGCATCCCGGCGACGCTGCCGCGCAGACCCGCGAAACGTTGATGAACCTCACGGTCCTGGTCGAAACCCTGAACCGGGAGTCCGGCGGCGCCGGCTTCGGCTGGAAGGATTTCCGCTACAAAGTCTATGTCCGGCCCGGCTGCCCGCTGGAACCGATACAATGTGAACTCGCAGCGATGCTACCGGTGGCGGATGACGTCCCGTTCGTGGAGGCCGAGATCTGCCGCCGTGAACTGCTGGTCGAGATCGAGGCCTTCGGAAGCAGAACACCTTGAGAAATCCAGGAGAACCGACTTGAGCCGTTTGATCCGCCCGGTGAGGACGCTGTACGAATACACCGCGCTATACCTGGGACTGTTGCTTTACGCCTCCATGTCTCTCGCCTGGATCGGCATCGCCGTGCTGCTCTACCCGTTGCTGCCTGAACGACTGGGACGGCCGGTCGGCCGGTATGGGATCATGTACGGCTGGCGAATCTTCTTCGGCATCATGCATGCGGCTGGCGCTTTCCGCTTCGATACCGCGGAACTGGAAGCCCTGCGCAAGGACACGCCGCTGCTGCTGGTGGCCAACCATCCCAGCCTGCTCGACGCCGTGATCGTCGCCTCGCGCCTGCCGGACCTGGTCTGCATCATGAAGGCGAACCTGAACGACAACATTTTTCTGGGCGCCGGCGCCCGCCTGGCCCGCTACATCCGCAACGATTCCGGCCATGGCATGATCAAGGCCGCCGTCGCAGAGCTGCGGAAAGGCGGACAACTGTTGGTCTTCCCCGAAGGCACCCGCACCGCGGAGCCGCCGGTCGGCCGGTTCAAAGGGGGAGCCGCCTTGATCGCCCGCCATGCCGGCGTGCCGGTGCAGACGCTGATCGTGGAAACCGATTCCCCTTTCCTGAGCAAGCGTTGGCCGGTTTACGCAAGACCCCGCCTGCCGATCCGCTTCCGCATCCGGCTGGGTCTGAGATTCGATCCCCCCGACGACCCCGTGGCCTTCACCCATGCGCTGGAAGCCTATTACGCACGGGAACTCGCCGGCGTTTCCACCCCGCCCTTCGAAACCGGTTCCTGAGACATGAATACGCCCTCCCGTACCCACCTGGTCATCATTCCCAGTTACAACCCCGGCCCCAAGGTCTACGAAACCGTCCAGGCGGCCCGCCGGTACTGGAATCCGGTCTGGGTCGTGGTGGACGGCAGCACGGACGGCACCTGGGAAGGGCTGCTGAAACTTTCGGCGGAAGACAGCGGACTGGTGGTGCTGGGAATGCCGGCCAACCGCGGCAAAGGCGCGGCCGTGCTGCGGGGATTGCTGACCAGCCGCCGCAAAGGGTTCACCCACGCCCTGGTCATGGATTCCGACGGGCAGCATCCCGCCGACCGGATTCCGGAATTCATGGCACGCTCGCAGGAAGAACCGGACGCCATGATCCTGGGCGTGCCGGTGTTCGACGACTCCGCCCCCTCCCTGCGCGTGAAAGGCCGCCGCATTTCCAACTGGTGGGCGAACCTGGAGACGCTCTGGTGCGGGATCGGCGACTCATTGTTCGGTTTCCGCGTCTACCCCATCCAGGCGCTATGCGTGATCATGCAGGATCATCAATGGATGCGGCGCTTCGATTTCGACCCGGAAGCCGCCGTCCGGCTCTGCTGGGCCGGTGTCCGGCCGGTCAATCTGCCGGTGCCGGTCTATTACCCCAAGCCCGAAGAGGGCGGCACCTCGCACTTCCATTACTGGCGCGACAACGCCCTCCTCACCTGGATGCACGTCCGTCTGATGTTCGGCTTTCTGGCGCGGCTGCCGATCCTGCTCGCCAGAATCGTCCGGCGTCCGGAAATCTGAGGGTGGGAGGGACCGACGTGCGCACCAGCGTTTCTCCCGGCGAACAGGACCGGGCGTACATGCGGCTGGCAATCCAGACGATGCGGCGTGCCGGCATCGTCGACCGAACCGGCGGCCCCTTCGGAGCAGTCATCGTGCGCGGCGGACAGGTGCTCGCCGTCGCCGGCAACAGCGTGATCCGCGACAACGATCCGACGGCACATGCGGAAATCAACGCCATCCGCGAAGCCTGCCGCCGAATCGGCAGCTACGACCTTTCCGGCGCCGTGCTGTACAGCAGCTGCGAATGCTGCCCGATGTGTTACGCGTCGGCTTACTGGGCCCGGATCGACCAAATCTACTATGCCGCCTCCTGGCACGACTACGAAGACCTGTTCGACGACTCCCGGATCCATGAGGACATCGTCAAATCCTATGCCGAACGGCATTTGGCACCGCAGCAGCTCATGCGGGAGGAAGCGCTCGAGGTCTGGCGGGAGTTTCGGGCTCTGCCCAACGGGGCGAGGTACTGACAGCCCGCCGGACACCATGGAGCCGGTCAACACCGGTCCAGCAATTCCACCCAATGCCGCACCGGCCGCCGGGCACCGGACGCGAGCTGCAACAGGCAGCCGATGTTGGCCGTCGCGATCACTTCGGGTCCGCCGGCTTCCAGGTTTCTCAGCTTGTCGTCCCGCAACCGCGACGACAGCTCCGGCTGCAACAGGGAATAAGTGCCGGCGGAGCCGCAGCAGAGGGCGGCATCCGCGACCGGCGTCAGTTTGAATCCCAGTCTCTGCAACAGCGACTCGACCACACCGTCGAGGCGCTGACCATGCTGAAGGGTGCAAGGCGAGTGAAAGGCAATCCGCCGGGGGGCGAGCGGCGCCAGGGGAGTCCAGTCCTCGGCGGCGACGACCTCGCCCAGATCACGCGCCAGCGCGGACACCCGCGCCGCTTTTTCCGCGTAGGCCGGATCGCGGCTCAGCAGTTCGCCGTATTCCTTCACCATCAGGCCGCAACCGCTGGCAGTGATGACGACGGCCTCGGCGCCTGCCTCGATGGCGGGCCACCAGGCGTCGATGTTGCGGCGCATGAAGTCCAGCCCTTCCTCATGGGCGCCGAGGTGGTAGCTCAAGGCACCGCAGCAGCCGCTTGCCGGGACCCGGATCAGCGATATCCCCAAGCGGTCCAGCACCCGCGCCGCGGCCGCGTCGATGGACGGCGCCAGGACGGGCTGGACGCAGCCGCCCAGGGCCAGCATGGTGCGCCGATGGCGGACCGGTGGCCAAGACGGCGTGCCCGAAGCAGGCGGCAGCTTGTTCCGCAAGACGGCTGGCAGCAACGGCATCGACCGGCGGGCCAGGCCGACCCAAGGGGCGAACCTGGCCGGGTACGGCAGGATCATCCGCAACGACTTGCGCTCGAGCCTCTCGATGGCCGGCCTCGGCGCCCGCTCCTCGACGATGCCGCGGGCGATGTCGGCGAGCCGGCCATAGCGCACGCCGGACGGACAGGCGCTTTCGCAGGCACGGCAGCCCAGGCAGCGGTCCAGGTGGCTTCTGGTGCGCTCGGTCACCGGTTCGCCTTCCAGCATCGCTTTGATCAGGTAAATCCGGCCGCGCGGGCCGTCGCGTTCGTCGCCGAGTAACCGGTAGGTCGGACAGGCTGCCGTGCAGAAACCGCAATGGACACAGGCAGCGAGGATCGCCTCGGCCTCCTCCCCTTCAGGCGTGCCGCCGAACTGCGGATCGATGCGGGTGAGCATTCAAAAGACCTCTGGCAACAGTCCACGGTTGAGAATCCCTGCCGGATCGAAGGCCGCCTTCACCCGCCGGTGCAGGGCGGCCAGCGCCGGGGCCAGAGGGGCGCTGCGCATCGCCGGAGGATTGGCGCTCCGAAACAAGCGGGCATGCCCGCCGGCGGCCTGAGCGGCGGCGAGTACCTCGGCCGGACCCGCGTCTGTGCGCAGCCAGCGCTGGGCGCCGCCCCAGTCGATGAGCCAGCTGCCGGACAGGTCGCCGGTGTCCGCGGCCGGCGGCAGCGATAGCCGCCAGAGGTCGCCCTCGCCGGCGAAGAAGCCGTGTGTCTGCTCGCGCAGGCCGTTCCATACCGCATCCCCCTCGCCCGCCCGATCCCCGCCGATACGGCGGACAGCAGTGGAAACCGCCTGCTCCGGCCCCGCCAGGCGCAGGTGCAGCCGCCCGTCCCAGGCCAGGCCGGTGACCGGCAGGCCGCTGCCGCCCCAGCGGATCATCCGTTCACGGCCTTCCGCGAACGGGCATTCGAAACACAGCGTGATTTCGCACTCCGGCCGGGGCAGCACCTTCACCGAGATTTCCAGCAGCAGTCCCAGCGTCCCGAGCGCGCCGGCCATCAGGCGGGAAACGTCGAAACCGGCGACGTTCTTCATGACCTGGCCGCCGAACGACAACACCTCCCCTCGCCCGTTGACGATCCGGCAACCCAGTACCGCGTCGCGCACGCTGCCGGACCAGGGACGGCGCGGTCCGGACAATCCGCAGGCCACGGTCCCTCCCCAGGTCGCGCCGGAACCGAAATGCGGCGGCTCGAAGCCCAGCATCTGGCCGGATTCCGCCAGCACCGCCTCGATCGCGGCGAGCGCCGTGCCGCTGCGGGCCGTGAGTACCAGTTCAGTAGGCTCGTAATGGACGATTCCGGTGTGGGTCCGGGTCGACAGCAGCCGGCCCGCGCAGGGCCCGGCATAGAACTCCTTGCTGCCGCTGCCTAGAATCCGCAGTGGCCCGCCCTGGGCACAGGCTTCTGCCACCCGCCCCGCCAGACTTTCCGAGTCGTCCTGGCTATGCATGGTGGCCGTCAGAACCGCTCCAGTTCGGGGTGGGGGAGGCGGCCGCCGTGCACGTGCATCCGGCCGAGTTCGGCGCAGCGCATCAGCGTCGGCACGGCCTTGCCGGGATTGAGCAGCCCGCCGGCGTCGAAGGCCGCCTTCAACGCGTGAAACTGCCGCAGCTCCGGCGCGCCGAACTGGACACACATCGGACCGAGCTTCTCGATGCCGACCCCGTGCTCGCCGGTCACGGTTCCGCCAACCTCGACGCAGAGGGTGAGGATTTCCTCCCCCAGCGCCTCGGCGCGCTCCAGTTCGCCGGGATGGGAGGCATCGTAGAGGATCAGGGGATGCAGGTTCCCGTCGCCGGCATGGAAGACGTTGCCCACGGCCAAGCCGAATTGCTCCGAAAGCTCGCCTATCCGCCCCAGCACTGCCGCCAGCCGCTTCCTGGGAATCGTCCCGTCGATGCAGTAATAATCCGGAGCGATCCGTCCGACCGCCGGGAAAGCCGCCTTGCGCCCGGCCCAGAACTTCCGGCGCTCGGCTTCGTCACGGGCTTCGCGTACTTCGGTCGCGCCGTGCGACTCCAGCACCCGGCGTGCCCGGGCGATCTCGGCCTCGACCTGCTCGGCCATGCCGTCCATTTCGCACAGCACGACGGCCGCCGCGTCGATCGGGTAGCCGGCGTGGACGAAGTTCTCCGTCGCTCGAAGTGTGAGGTTGTCCATCATCTCCAGCCCGGCCGGCACCAGCCCCGCCCCGATCACGGCGGCCACGGCATCGCCAGCCGCCTCGATGCTGCTGAACGCCGCGAGCAATGTCCGGGCCGTTTCCGGCACCGGCAGCAGCTTGACGACGACCTCGACGATCACGCCGAGCAAGCCCTCCGAGCCGTTGATCAGGGCGAGCAGATCGTAGCCGGGACCGTCCAACCCCAACGAACCCAGTGTCAGCGGTTCGCCTTCGACGGTCAGCAGACTGACTTGCAGCACATTGTGCACGGTCAAGCCGTACTTCAGGCAATGCACCCCGCCGGAATTCTCCGCCACGTTGCCGCCGATGGTGCAGGCCACCTGAGAGGAGGGGTCCGGAGCGTAATACAGGCCGAAAGGCGCCGCCGCCTCGGAGATGGCGAGGTTGCGGACGCCCGGCTGCACCCGGGCCATGCGGTTGGCGGGATCGATTTCCAGGATACGGTCGAACTTGGCCAGGCTCAGCAGCACGCCGTCAGCCACGGGCAAGGCACCGCCGGAAAGACCGGTTCCGGCCCCCCGGGCCACGACCGGCACGTTCTGCGAATGGCACAGACGCAGCACCGCCCGGACCTGTTCCACGGTTTCCGGCAGCACGGCGATCCAAGGCAGGACGGTGTAGGCAGCAAGCGCATCGCATTCGAAGGGCCTCAGATCCTCCGGGTCGCTCAACAGGGCCTCCTCCGGGAGGACACGCTTCAACTCGCGGAGAAAGGCCGCCCGTTCCACGCTTCGTTCCGGAAGACTCACGCGCGCCCCCGGCGCAAGCCGGTCTCTTCCGGCGGTTCGCGTTCCGGCAGCAGGAACAGGCGGTGCGTGAGCACCCCGATGATGAATCCGCCCAGGTGTCCCCACCACGCCACGTCCGAATACGGCGCATGGCTGGCGAAACCAGTGGTCGCCTTGTAAAGCTGGAAGATGACCCAGGCACCGAGAAAAGCGATCGCCGGCACGGTGACGAACAGCGGCAGGAAGAATACCCAGACCACCAGCCTGGCGTACGGATACAGAAAGAAATAGGCCCCCATGACGCCGGCGATGGCGCCGGACGCCCCCACGGCAGGGACCGTCGACTGTGGGTTGAAATAGACCTGGAGCCCCGCTGCCACCACGCCGCACAACAGATAGAAGAACAGGAACCGCACCCCGCCCATGCGGTCCTCGATGTTATCGCCGAAGATCCAGAGCAGCCACATGTTGCCGACCAGATGGAACCAGCTCCCATGCAGGAACATGCTCGTGATGAAAGGGCTGTATTCGTCGGGCGGGAAGCCCGCCGTCACCGCCCAGTCCGGGAATCCATAGCGCGCCGGCACCAGTCCGTGCAGGGTGAGCAGCGCCTGCAACGCCCTGGGCGGCAGCGTTTGCGTGTAACCATGAACCGCGAGATTGCACACCATCAGGCTCCACGTCACCCAGGGCGTATAGCGGCAGGGGATGGTATCGCGGTAGGGAATCACGCCGCCCCGCTCTCCGCTGCGGGCAAGCGGCGGAAATTCGCCAGCGCATCGGCGGCGCCCAGTACCGCCAGCCCGACGGCGCCGAACTGGGGCACGAAAACCAGGGCGAGATACGGCGGCAGCCAGCCCGTCCAGCCGATGCCGCGCTGGGTCACCACACCGTGGACCACCGCCAGCCCCTGGAACGCATATATCATGATGCCCACCAGCAGGATGTGCATTTCGAGCGCAGGACGTAGGAAATGCACGAGCAGCAGCAATGCCACCACCGCCGCCAGGGCGGTGCGGGGCAGGCGGAGGCGCTGGAATTCCGGTCCGAACTGGTCCGGGTTATAGAGCAGCGATTGCCACCAGCGGGCCAGGAGCAGCGTCAGAAACGCGCTGGCGCCGACCAGGAGCGGGATGAGACCATTCATCAGCACCAGTGTGCCATTCTCCTCGAAGCCCTGGACGGTCGCACCCTTGACCCCCTTCACGGCATGCTGCAGCCAGCCTTTCCAGAACGCCGCGGAATCGCCGGAGATCAGCTCTATGGCGATGGCTCCGGCCATGCACACCGCGCCGATGAACAGCAGCGGAGGACCTTGCCGTCCGTCACGACGCAGCAGGGCTGCCGCACCCAGCACCAGAGGACCGATCAGGACGAGCAAGGGCAGTTCCAGACCCGGCCGCGGCGGGAAAAGATAGCCGCAGACCGTCACCGGCACGGCGACCGCCAGAGCCAGAACCACTCCCTTCACCGCGCCCTGGCGCAGACCGACCAGGCCGATCGCGGCCGCGCAGAACGACGCGGCGGGGAGAAAATACAGGGACAATGCGCCCAACAGGCTCGCGACGAGGAAGGCAAGCCCCTCCCCCCGCATGATCAGCCCGGCGAAGTCCCGCATGACCTCTCGCATATTCAAGACCTCCGTTTCGTTGTTATGGACTTAAGTTAACTTAGCCGGCGGGCAATAAAAACCCCGGCACGAGTGGGATATCCGACGCCGTGGCGCCGCAGCTGGAATTTTGTAAGACTGTAGACGACGAGATGCGGAGTACCGCGCGCACCCTGGCCCTACGAAACGAAAGCCCGACATGAAGCCTTTCATCGAACCGGAAACCCTTCCTTCCGCAATCCCCAGTTCGGGGCCGGACCGCCGGCGCTTCCTGAAAGCGGGGCTGGCCGTCACCGGCGCCGCCCTGACCGGTGGCGTCCGGGCGGCGCCGCCGCCTTGGATGACGCGGCCCGGCGCCCCGCTTTCCAATTACGGCCAGCCCTCGCCGCACGAACGCGCCGTCATCCGCTGGGTCGCGGCCAATCCCGATGCGCCGGGGAACGGCATTTCCTGGACACCGCTGGAACGTCTGGAAGGCATCATCACCCCCAGCGGCTTGCACTTCGAGCGCCACCACAACGGCGTGCCGCAAATCGATCCCGCCGTCCATCGCCTGGTCGTGCACGGACTGGTTGTCAAGTCCTCGAGTTTCGGCATCGACGACCTCCTGCGCTACCCGCAGACCTCGCGCCAGTGTTTCGTCGAATGCGGTGGCAACGGCAATGCCGGCTGGCACCTGGAGCCGATGCAAGCCCCGGCCGGTAACGTCCACGGCCTTGCTTCCTGCAGCGAATGGACTGGCGTACCGCTGGCTACCGTGTTGGAGGAATGTGGCCTGCAACCGAACGCCAAATGGCTGATCGCGGAAGGCGCCGATGCCGCGGCGATGAACGTCAGCATTCCCCTGGAAAAGGCGCTGGACGATGCCCTGCTCGCCCTGTACCAGAACGGCGAGCGCCTGCGGCCGGAGAACGGTTATCCACTGCGGCTCATCCTGCCCGGCTGGGAAGGCGTCACCAACGTCAAATGGTTGCACCGCCTGCAGCTTGCGGAGCAGCCCGCGATGGCCCGTAACGAAACCGCGAAATACACCGAGCTGCTGCCCTCCGGCCAGGCCCGGCAGTTCAGTTTCGTCATGGAGGCCAAGTCGCTCATCACTCGTCCCTCCGCCGGCCAGTCCTTGCCCGGCCCCGGCTTGCACCCGATCTCCGGGCTGGCCTGGAGCGGCCGGGGCGCGATCCGACGGGTGGAAGTTTCGGCCGATGGCGGCAAGACCTGGCAGGACGCGGCGCTCGACCCGCCCGTGCTGCCCAAGTGCTTCACCCGCTTCCGCCTGCCCTGGCGCTGGGACGGCTCGCCTGCCGTACTCAAGAGCCGGGCCACCGACGAAACCGGCTATGTCCAGCCCGAACGCCAGACCCTGATCGCCGAGCGCGGGCGCCACGGCTACTTCCACTACAATGCGATCGTATCCTGGGCCGTCGCCGCCGATGGGAGCGTCAGCCATGTCTATGCGTGAGGGTAGCCTCGCTCTGTTCATCGCGCTGGCCGGCACTCCTGCACTGAGCGCCCCCGAGGGCCCGCGCCTGGGCCAACCCCTGGAGCCGGCCGCGATCTCCGCCTTGGACATCACCGTCTTCCCCGACGGCACCGGCCTTCCGCCAGGCCAGGGCACGGCGGTCGAAGGCAAGGCCGTTTACGAAGCCAGATGCGCCGCCTGCCACGGCCCGAACGGCAGAGGCGGCAGCGCCGAGGAGCTGGCCGGAGGCCGGAATCCCCTGACCAGCGCCGAGCCCGACAAGACCATCGGCACTTACTGGCCCTATGCCAGCACCGTGTTCGACTTCATACGCCGTTCCATGCCGCTGGACGCACCGCGGTCACTGAGCGACGACGAGACTTATGCCCTCACCGCCTACCTGCTCCACGCCAACGGTATCATCGGCGAACATGATCCGATCAACGCCTCGACGTTACCGAAAATACGCATGCCGAACGCCGCCGGCTTCGTTTGGGCCTATCCCGAACGGCAACCCCGCTGACACTCCGATCGAAACGACCATGCAGTTCCCCGAAGATCAGTCCCCCCGCGACCGCGAATCGATCTCCATACACGCCGGTCCGATCCGGCAATGGCTGGATGCCAATATCCTCGAACTCGGCCGCCAGATACGCCTCAGTTACCTGCCCCCGCTCATGGTCTACCTGGCCGCCGGCATTTCGGGACTGACCGGCATCGTCGGCACTTTCTTCGTCAAGGAATATCTGGGGCTTTCGGCCGAATTCCTCGCCTCGCTGGGCTTCTGGGCCATGCTGCCCTGGGCGATGAAGATGCCCATGGGGCACCTGGTCGATCTACTCTGGCGCCACAAGGGACGGCTGATCTATTTCGGCGCGGGACTCGTCGCCCTGAGTCTCCTCATCATGATCGGCTTGCTCGCCAAACCGGCGGCGATGCGGGAAATCATGTCGCCCGAAAGCTGGTATGTGCTCTCCGTTCTGCTGGCGCCGATGGGCTATGTCATCCAGGACACGGTGGCCGACGCCATGACCGTGGAAGCCGTACCCCGCGTGGATGAGGAAGGCAACGCCATTCCCGACGAACAACTCAAACTGGCCCACACCACCATGCAGACCTTGGGACGTGTCGCCATCATCGGCGGCACACTGCTGGTCGCCGCGGTCAACGTGTTCATGTTCAGCGGTGTGGAAAACATGGACATCGACCAGAAAAAAGGAATCTACCTCGAAATCTATCGGCTGGCCCTCGTCATCCCCGCCGTTTCCGTCGCCGGTGTCTGGCTGTCCGCGATGGTCCGCAATCGTGACGCCCGGCGCCTCGCCGCCCAGGGATTCGAACTGGACGCGATCGAAAAAATGCAGAGCGCGCATGTCGAAACGCCGGAGGTGAACTGGTGGATACTCGGCGGCAGTCTCGCCTTCCTGGCGTTCTCCGTCGTCATGGGACTGGCCGATTTCAAATTCAGCGCCGAAATCGTCTTCGCCGGCTCCATGGGCATAGTGCTGTTCCTGATGCGGCAGCTCACCCGCGACATCGCCCCCGACGCCCGCCTCGAACTCTTCGGCACGGCCGCCGTTATCTTCGTGTTCCGCGCCGTTCCCACCAGCGGCGCCGGCTCCACCTGGTGGATGATCGACGAACTCGGCTTCGACCAACAGTTCCTTTCCAAGCTGTCTCTACTGGCTAGCGCGCTGGCGCTGCTCGGCATGTTCGTCTTCCGCCGCTTCATGGCCGAACGCTCGGTGATCTATGTGTTCGGCGCGCTCACCGTCGCCGGCGCCTTGCTCTACCTGCCAAACATCGCCATGTTCTACGGCTTTCATCACTGGACCTCGGCGCTCACCCACGGCCTGATCGACGCCCGTGCCATCGCCCTGATCGACACCGCACTCGAATCGCCTCTCGGCCAGATCGCCATGATCCCGATGCTGACCTGGATCGCCCGCTCGGCCCCCCCGGCGCTCAAGGCCACCTACTTTGCCGTCATGGCTGCCTTCACCAACCTGGCGCTGTCACTCTCGCAGCTCGGCACGAAATATCTGAACCAGGTATTCACCGTGACCCGCCAAATAACGGACGGTGTCACCGGCGCCATCAAAGTCCCGGCCGACTACAGCCAGCTCGGCGAGTTGTACATCAGCGTCACATTGCTCGGACTGATTCTTCCACTCACCACGATCTACCTGGTGCAGCGCCATGCGCCGCGGCTTGCGCGACAGGAGGCGCGAAACTGAAGCCACTCTGGGAGAGCCTGCTCATCCCACCAGGCGCAACCGGATGAAGAGACCGTGTCGCGGGAACCGCCGTATCGGGCGGCGTCGTTTCTTCGCAAGGCCTCGGCCGAACCCGCCCGCTCGTCACGGTGTTTCACGCCGTTCAGGAGGATCTCCCGATCGCGGGCCCGCTCTCCATGAAGAAGACCCGCGCTCCGCAAAGGCACCGGTCATGGACACGGATTCGGGGATTGGTTGAATCAACCCCGGCAAAGCCGGAGGTTCATAATTTTCGGGCAATTTGAATCGCACTCTTACCCTCGATGTAACTCACCACGTTCGACACCGCGTACTGATGCTGATGCTCCTATGCACGTGGTCCGCCATCAGATGGCCCTCCACGATCTTCGAATCCGCGTGCCCGGCAAACTCATGGAACAGCTTGCCCAAATGCCGCTTCAGTGCTCCAAAAAGCCGCTTCTTCCGTCTCTCCGGAATGAATACCACGTGATATTTACAATCCCATCGGGTGTGAGACCAACTCTGTTGGTCTTTCATCGTGGACCTCTATCTCTTGGCCGAGATTTCAGGTTCACGACGACCGCTGCAAAGGTCCAACCCCGTGAGTTCCCCGGCAGAGCCGGGGGCTTGCCTCAATGAGTTACACACGAGAAAGCCACCTTATAGCCTTGGATGAAATTCTGGCTATACTCAAAATGTAAAAGTCTGGCAAAGCCAAAAGCGGTACAACACTGTATGCAGACGGCCGGGGGCATTAGCCCAGCCCGCGGCTAACCTTTGCCGTTGGACAATCCCTTGCCAAAAATAAAATCACGATTACAGAACAAGGAAAATCGTATGAACAGACAACCTGAAGACTTCGATTCGCTCTCTACGGCCGGTCAACCCTGCGGTCACGCGTTTGGCAGGAGACACTTTCAGGTTGTCGGGACCGCTGTCGCCGATCAAACGCTCACTGAATCCGGCGTACAAATTCGGTGTTCATCGCCTCTGCCCGCGCAATGTCCTTCCAAAAGGATTGCATCCTCAGCGCCTGCCGACGCATTTCGTCCCGGACTTCACGGGGTGATTTCCGGGCATCCACTCTTGCCATGCCCAATGTCGAATCACTGACCGCTATTTGATAGCCTGATTGATAACGATATGTTTTTGGTCAAAATAATAAAGAATATTTTTAATGAAAAATCAAAATATTTTGGGACCAGCCAATGCAAGGTAAGCGTCCTTATACCGGCTTACAATCATGAGCTGTATGTGGAAGAAACCGTGAGAAGCATCTGGGACCAGAACTACCCAAATTTCGAGATAGTCGCCGTCGACGACGCGTCAGGCGACGACACCTTTGCCATTTTAGAGGGGCTTAGGAAAATTTCGCCCATACCTATGAGGGTGTATCAAAACGAAGTGAATCGCGGCCCTGCATTCACCCTGAACCGGGCGGCCTCGATGGCAAGCGGAGATCTATTCATCCCTTTTTCTTCGGATGACCTGTTTTTGCCTGGCAGAATAGAGAGGCAAGTTGATATATTGAAAAGTAATAGGGACCTATATATTTTATATTGCAATGGACATGGTTTGGACGACTCCACTAACACGAGAAAAGGCGTGTGTCATACGCCTCATGCGATCGAGCTTCTGCAAAAGGATGCCAAAGATGTTTACCTATATCTTATAACACATAAGAATTGTATTTTCGTCCATACCTCCATGATCAGACGCAGCCTTTTTGAAGCTGTGGGCGGCTATGACGAAACGATGCTGGCCGAAGACTGGAGCCTCAATGTAAAGATTTTTCGTTATTTGTCTGCACTCCCGGATAAGCACCATGCCTTCTGCGATGAACCTGTCTTTGAATACAGGGTTCATGCTGCTCAAAACTCTCGAAATGATAAACGTCAGCTTGAATCCAAATGGAGAATGATAGAGCGATATACGCCTGATCATCTGAAGCTTCAGGCGAGTAACAATATCATTCTGGGACATCTCGACGCCCCATGGTGCCGTTTGACCGATACGGAACGCGCTGAACAGCTTGTCAAACTTGTAAGGTTCCATGCATCTCTGGGTGAGTGGTCGTCTGTACTGAGGCTTTGCTCCAGGTATGTTAATTTATATCCAGACAATGAAGACCTGCGATTCCTGAAAACGGCCGCCGAGAATCATGTGCATTCAAACACCGATGCAGCGCCGCATTAGGGTATCGAGGCGGATATGATATTTTGGCGCCTCTTGCGTGAATTTGCATCCGCGACCATCCATGGAACCAAAGGTATTTGCCATGCCGAGGAATTAATAGAGAAAGGACAGATAGATAAGGCGGAACAAGCCGTTCTGGCCCTGCTTGAGCGCAAGCCCAACGACGCAAATATATTGCATCTTGCCGGAGTTGTCGCTCTTCGAAAAGGACAGAACTCGCGGGCTGTCGCCTTGATTTCCAAGGCACTCGAATACGCGCCCAATGAGAGCCTTTATTATTTTAACCTGGGCAACGCATACCTTGCAGACGGTGCCATCGATCTCGGCATTCAGGCTCTGCAGGATGCCACGCGGCTTGATCCGCAGCGTATTGAGGCATGGATGAACCTCGGGCTGGCTCTGGTGGAAGCGAAACGTCATCCCGAAGCCGTGGCCGCGTTCGAACGGCTGCTGGAAATTGATCCCGATCATGAGGCCGACGTCGCTTTCGCTTCTGCCCTCGTTGGTGCGGGGATCGTGCTCAAAGACTCAGCGATGGTGGACCGGGGAATCTCGGTACTCGAGTCGAAACTCAGGGACGGCTATGAACGCTATGCGGCGGGGGTCATTCTGGCCCGGGCGCTGGAGCACCGGAATCGGCTCAGTGAGGCCATCCTGCAACACCAGGCGTTGCTGGAAGCAAACCCCGAACACGCCGGAATCCGCAATAATCTCGCTCGCTGTTTGGTTCAGCTCGGGCGCGTAGAGGAAGCCCGAACACACTATCGGTTGTGCGTGAAGTCGGCACCAGACAAATACCATGCATTTTCGGCATTGCTCGCCGGCCTGAATTATGAACCCAATTTGACGGCTGCGATGCACGAAGCTGAAGTGCGAAACTGGGAAAAACAACTGGCCTTACCCCATTATCCGGTCGAGCCGGAATTTCCGAACGAGCGCGATCCGGAGCGTCCCCTCAAGATAGGATATCTATCGCCCGACCTCAGACAGCACGTCGTCGGCCACAATTTCCTGCCCGTACTCGAGCACCGGAACCGGGAGCGGTTCTCGGTCTTTTGTTATCACATCGGGGAAAAGGAAGACGACATGAGCCGCAGGATTGCTGCACTTTCGGATCAATGGCGCCATGTTCATGGTGCTTCTGACGATGAAGTGGCTGCGTTCATCCGTGAGGACCGTGTCGATATTCTCGTGGACTTGTCAGGGCATACCTCCCATACCCAGCCCTTGGTTTTTGCCCGTAAACCAGCGCCAGTCCAGGTGAGCTGGCTCGGCTATTTCGATACCACGGGGCTGGCCACGATGGATTGGTTCATCACCGATCCGTATTCATCCCCTCCTGATCAAAAGCAGTATTTCTCCGAAAGGCTGTACCGTATGCCGCATACTCGTCTTTATTACCACCCTTATCCCGACATGCCGGAGGTGGGGCAATTACCTGCGAAGCGGAACGGTTACATCACCTTCGGTTGTCTGAACAATTTGGCTAAGATCAACACCGAGGTACTCGACCTCTGGGCACAAATTCTGGCGGCGTCGCCGACCAGCCGCTTGCTCATTCAGACGGTCGCGCTGTGCGACAGGCTCAATCTCGAGAGGTTTCGCGCTCTTTGTGTCGAACGAGGCTTAGACCCGGCGCGGCTGGAACTTCGGCCCGCGACTTCTCTGGAAAAGTTCGCACAGACCTATCACGAAATCGACATTGCACTCGACCCCTTTCCCTTTTGCGGCGGTTTCACCAGTTTCGACGCATTGTGGATGGGGGTGCCGGTGATCACATTGGAACAGCAACGGCTGGCGGGTCGTCAGACGCTCAGTATGTTGATGAATCTAGGATTGCCGCACCTTATCGCCAGCAATAAAACCGACTATGTATCCATTGCGCTCGAACTCAGCCGTGATTCGTCAGAAATCGAGCAATTGAGATCGGAACTCCGGTCCCGTTTTCTCCAATCCCAATTGATCGACCATTGCCGGTTTACAAGGGAACTGGAGAAAGCGTATCGCTTCTTTTGGAGTCACTGGTGTACCGAGAAAAAACAAAGTTCCGCGAGGATTGGGATAAGCGCCCCGATGGACGCTTATCCAAGCCGTCGCCAAATATCAGCGACATGAACCAGGAACATATCTAGCCGGAGCGCCGGTGCACGACCAGACCGCCGATCCCAGCGTACTATTCCAACTGGGGGTCAAGGTGATGCTCACGGCTGCGCCCACGCTGTCAGTGGCAGTACTTCCCTGTATCACGATCGTTCCGTTGTCGCCAACGTCGCTGCCTGTCGCTATCTTGCCCCCAATCGCAACCGTCATGCTCGTTCCTGAGCCGGTACATGAGCCGGCCAGCTGGCACTTTTCGGTGATATCCGTCCTGAATTTGCTGCCGGCAAGAATCAATTCCGACACTTTCGCCCGGACCGTATAGTCCTGATAGGCCGGCAGAGCGACCGCTGCCAGGACACCGATGATCGCCACGACGATCATCAGCTCGATCAGTGTAAAACCTTTCTGTAGCGCTTTCATATCATCTCCTTGTTTTAATCACCACCTGCGGGATTAGTGGCTTGCACCACTTGCATAAACATAGCAGAGACTTCGCGTTGCCGGAAGGGCGGAGCGTTCATCCGTGGTCATGATCCACTCGACGGGCGACGGTACCCAGTTTCCATGCGATATCACGCAGCACGGGTGCCCAGTCGCCCGCGCGGGGCTGACGGAACAGCCGCACCGAGGGGTACCACGGCATGGTCTCTCCCGAGGCGAGATACCGCCATTCCGGCACCCGGGGAACCAGTACCCAGGCTGGACGTCCCAAGGCTCCGGTCAAATGAACGATCGACGTGCACACCGTGATGACTTTGTCCAGCGCCATGACCAAAGCAGCGGTTTCATCATAGTCGTCGATGGCTTCCTGCCAATGATGGATAACGATTCCATGGTGCTCCTCCAAAGCCTGCAATTCCTGACGACAGTCGGTGTATTGCAGGCTCACGAAATACCTACCCTCGGCCGCCAGGATCGGATGCCACTCCTGGAGTGGAATCGAACGTGCCTCCCGCCGGGTTTTCCCCTGGCCCCCGCGCCAGGAGATGCCGATTTTCAACCCCGGCCCCAGTGCGGCGAGTCGTTCTTTCCAAAATGTCACGCGCTTCGGATCGGCCACGAGATAACCCCGATGATTGGGAAAAGCGGCCTCCTCGGCGCGAAACATACCGGGAAGATCCCCTATCGCCATCTGGAAATCGATGGTCGCCCCATTGACGAGACCATCGACACCGGTTTGTGCTTTCGACCCGCCGATGACCGTTACTTCCGGAAACGAACGCCGAAACAGGCTTTCCAAACGGACGTTACATTCCAGAACTATTTTCGCTCCGGTTTTCTCCTGCAAATCCCTGAGGCAGGATGCAAACATGATTTCATCCCCCAACCCTTGCTCGCCGTAAACCAGTAAGGTTTTTCCGGTACACGGCTGGCCGTCCCAGTTCGGAAACGGGAAAGAGCGGCTCTGCGTGCCACGGTAACGCCAGCGGAGGTGATACTCCCGCCATCCCTCGCCGAAGCGCCGGTTCTTCAGGAGCACGATGGAACGGTGAAACCTGACTTCTTCACGAAACGGTTCTGCCAGCATGGATTCGAAACCCGCGAGGGCTTCATCGACCTTGCCCGCATCGGCCTTGGCCTGATAAAGATTGAAGCGCGCCTCGGTCAGACAGGGATTCAACTGCAGTGCCCGCATGAAGCAGTCCAATGCTTTGTCGACATCGCCTTTTCCATAATGCCACTGCAGCCCCAAATTGTTATGCGCCGAAGCATCCAGGGGATTCAGCGCAATCACTTCCTCCCAGGTGCAAATCGCCAGATCGGTTTCATCCAAATCGTCATAGATCAATGCAAGCTGGGCCAAAAAGTCCACCGATCCGGAATGACGATCCTTGGCTTCCCTGAGGAGAGCGAGGGCTTCTGATCTATTTCCGAGAGTGACGCAATTTCTGGCCAGCTTATGCAGAATTTCAGAGGAATCCGGGGAGCAGCGTAAGGCCATCCGTAAACAGTAATCCGCCTCGACCGGATCATTTGTGCGTTGATAGATGTCACCCAACGCGGCATATGCGGAGGAGTATTCAGGATCGTGGTCTATGGCTCGTTCAAGCCATCTCAGCGCGGAATCAATATCGTTTGCGGCCAGTTCCGCCATCCCGTGCTGAAAACATATTTCCGCCTCACTCTGAACCTCGTCCAATACGGATACCATCGTCGAGCTACCCTATGTCAGATAAATTCACGGGGTGATGATACGGTCGTCATACATGCGAGTTCATTACCTACTTCGGCCATGACCGGTTCCCAATAAAGTGGCTTCACCTGCCGGAACAAGCGGGCTGCCGGGTACCAGGGCATGCGTGATCCCTCGCGCCCGTACCGCCAGCCCGGCGAACTCGGTACCAGAACCCACACCGGTACTCCCAGGGCGCCGGCCAGATGGACGACCGCCGTACAGACGCTGACGACCAGATCCAGGCTGGCGACCAAAGCGGCCGTTTCCTCGAAATCGCTTCCGATCTGGCGCCAGGAATGAATCCGAATGCCATGGCGTGAGTGGAGTGAATCCAGTTCGGACCGGCAATCGGTATACTGAAGGCTTACGAAATGCGCCTCCCTCAGCCGTAATATCGGCAACCAGATTTCCAGGGGTATCGACCGTAAATACGCATTGGTTCTGCTGGTCCCGCCTCGCCATGACAAGCCGATTTTCAACCCCGGCCCCAGTGCGGCGAGTCGTTCTTTCCAGCGTCCGACACGCCGTGGATCGGCCGTCAGATAGCCGGAATGGAAGGGAAACTCGCAAACTTCATTGCGGAAAAACCGGGGAAGGCTGCCCAGGGGTATTTGCAGGTCGATGGGGTGGAATGCTTCCAGCCAGGTGTCCGGATTTTTGAACCTTTTACCGGCAAATTCGGCCTGTGGAAAAGAACGCCGATACAGAGTTTCGAGTCGGGGATCGCATTCGATCACGCAGCGGCCGCCTCTTGCAAACAGATCCGGAAAGCAGCCGGCCAACATGATTTCATCGCCGATTCCCTGTTCGGCGCAGACCAGCAGGTTTTTTCCGGCAAGGTCCTCCCCTTTCCATTCGGGGAACGGGAAACGATCGCGTGGAAACTCCGGAGCCAGACGCCTGTATTCCTGTTCCTCCCAGCCTTCACGGAAACGCCCGACCGAAAGCAGCAGGTGGGCTTTGGTCAGATGGATGTCGCCGCACTGCGGCTCCATCTCCAGTGCCTGATCGAAGGCTGCGATCGCATCGTCGAACTTGCCGAAGTCCTGCAGCACGACACCGATATTGGTCTGGGCCAACGCAAACCCCGGCTTCAGCGACAAAGCCCGTTCGAGTATCTCCAGCGCTTCCGCGGGCCTGCCCAGGTCTCTCAGCAGCAGCCCGCAATTATGCATGGCCTCGGCGAAATCCGGCTTCAGTTCCAAAGCGCGCCGAAAACATGTCAAAGCGTCCCCGAGGTCGCCTTTGCGTTGCAAGGCGATCCCCAGATTGCACCAGGCGTAGGCATGGGCGTCGTCCCTGGCCAGGACCGAACGGAAACATGTCTCCGCTCGTGCGCAGTCGTCCAGGTCCAGCCAGACGATCCCGATGCGGTTGAGGGTTTTCGCGTCGAGGCCGGGCGAGTGTTCGGCCCGCTCCAGACATTCCGAGGCTTCCGCCAGACGCCTTTGAGCGAGCCTGATCCTGGCGAGATGGAGACGGGTCAGGGCCGCATCAGGCTGCAGTTCCAGAGCTTTCCGGCCACATCTTTCGGCAAGGGCCAGATCGCCCGCCGTCAAGGCTTGCTCGATCTGCTGATGAAGCTGATCGATCCCCGCCTCACCGGAGGCGACGGATTCCGCATCATCGGAACTGCGACGAACCATTCCGGACGGGGGGGCTTCGTCGGCCTCCGTTTCCCGCAAAATGCCCGCTCTGCCCGGAGAGCAGAGGTTTTTGAGTAGCCGCAGCAACATTGGTGGAGTCCCGCGCCGGACCGAGAGCCAGCCGTCAGCGGGCCTGTCTCTGGTCGACCCGTAACATGCCGGCGAGTTCGGCACGCCACTCTTCGGAATACTCGCAGTCGCGGTATTCCTCGAAATAGGGTCCGCCGATGGTGTAATGCGCGAGTGATACTTCGGGTGAGGGGGTGTCGTATCCCACCAGATGATTCCAGCGATGAGGTATTTCACCGATCAAGGCCTCGTCATCCAGCCACTTGAACTGATGTAGTTCGAGGCCGGATGCGGTATTCACGTAATCCGGCGTCAAGGCTTTGCATTTTGCGTTGTCGAAAAGCATGACGCTGGACCAGTTCTTCTTCTCGTAGCGGGTTTGTGCCGCGTCCAGGAATTTGATTTCTTCGGCTGGAACGTGGTCATGTTTGACCACCTGTACCGCATAACGCTCATCCCGCAGGTCCCAGAGTTTTGCGATGTCGTCGAGGACGAGCATGTCGCAGTCCAGGAAAACGGACCAGCCGGAAAATCCCGACAGATACGGGACCAAGAATCGGCTGAAAGAAAAATCCGTCGACTGGAGCGGATTGCGCTCCCGCCGGTAGACCTGGCCGAGCTGGCTCAGCATCAAAGGCGTGATGGAGACCGGCCGGGACGCCCGAACGTGGATGCTGTGGGCCAGCACACTGAAAGCCAGCGCTTCGCGCGGATCGTAACCGATGAATATTCGAATGGGGGATATTTTTTGCATGGGCTTTTTTCAGAATTCCGTCTTTCCTTACCAAAGGGGCCGAAGCCGATGATTTTGCTTCCACTCAGCCCGACGCACGGCATTGCCAGGAGAGTCGAGAGACCGATACCCTGTATCTGCTCCCCTAGCCTCATCAGTCGGAGGGTGGAGGCCGTTCAATCGAGGACAACCTGCCGTTCCGACGGGGAATGCCGGAATCCGGAAGCCGGTGATGGCGACACCCGCACCCTCCCTCGTGCCCTGGCTAGCGGCGGTCCCCGCCGCCATAGTGACCCAAGCAAACCGCATCATATATTTCAATGTGTTGACACCACTTTATAGACGTCCGGCGGCTGATATCAAGGGCGGTGTGGCTTCATGCCAACAACCCTCATATCCCTGGGCTCTCTCAATTTGAATCGGGCGGGCTCCTGACGCACGTCGACCAGCCCGGCTTGACGCATGATTTCCGCAAGACTCTCGGGCGTATAACCCCAGCGGTGAACCATCAGCGGATCACGCCAGGAAGGATCGCCGTAAAGCGCCCACATCGAGCGTTGGCATTCCATCCCTTCCCCTCTCGCGGCATCGGGATTCCGGAGAATTTCCCGACACGCCGCGATCAAATTCGGACACTCCAGAATCATCCTTCCGCCGGGTTTCAGAACCCTGACCCATTCCCGCAGCACGCCCTGTACCTCCCATCGCCAAAAATGCTCGATGACGTGAACGGAAAGAATCTCGTCCACCAAATCGCCATCGAACGGCAAGGCGTGAAGGTCGCAGATGATGTCCGGCGCCTTCCCGGCCCGGCGGGAGGCGACGTCGACGTTCAGATGGCCGGGAAGTATTTTGTCCCCACAGCCGAGATTCAAACGCAGTGGATCGGCATCAGCCGTGACTCGTTCGCGAACCGCGCCGGCGCCGGCTTCGACGATGAGATCCAGCCAGCGGGCCCCTATGTGTTCGGGTGTCAGATTATCTTTTATGAATGCCTGGGCCTGTGCCACCTGGTTCGGCACCATGTCCGGATGCGTCAATGCCCATCTGATGCCCGTCACCAAATCTTCGCTGATCCAGGCCCAGTCGATGAAATCCTGGTAGGCCGGCAGCGGATGGGCAACGACGTATTTCCCGGCCCAAAGCGCCTCGGTCAGTCTGTTGTGACTCTTGACTGATTCCCGCATGCCCGCGGGATCGCCGGGGATGATGACCAGGTCGCAGCGTTCCAGGGCGTCTTCCACAACCCGGGGCGACCACTCGGAGAACAGGATGCGGAAGTCCTTCCTGGCCGCCGTCGCATGCGTCGACAACCAATCCTCCAAACCGGTGTTTCTGGCGGTGACGATGTCCAGCTCCAGCGGGTATTGCTGCGCCAATGCCGAGAGCGAAGGAATCACCGCCAGCAGAGCCGGTATGTTGGACGGATGCCCAAACCACAACAGGCGTACGGTCTCCCGAGCGCCCGCAAACAGGCGCACGCGTCGCCGCCCGATGGCTCTCATGGCGGAAGGCGCCTTTCGCCGCCCTTCGACCGGATCGGGGACGACGGCCGCGATCAGACCGGTGTGCTGCAGCACCGCCTTGCCCATCGCCTCGGTCGGTACGATCACCCGGTCTGCCAGCGCCGCCATCGTCTGGTAGTGGGCGCCGAATTCGGGATGAATGAAATGATTGTCACTGACGTCGAACAGGACCTTCGCGCCGTTCGCCCGGGCGAACGAAGCGGCTTGCTCGTTGGTCGGATTGAAGCTCTTGGAGAATATGACGACCTCGGCATCCAGCGAATCCCGCGGATAGGCATCCCAGTTCACCTCCGGGTCGACACCGTGAAACTCCACCGTATGTCCCTGGCTTTGGATGTACCTGCCCGGCAAGAGCATGCGATAGCGCGCGCTGGCCACGTCCGAGGTGATTGCGCCGTTCTCGGTACGGAGACTGGCGAAGGTGATCCAGCTAATTTTCATCGCGATAGGCGATCAGTTCATTTCTCACGCGAAGAACGACCTCGTCCCAGGCAAAAGGTGCTGTCTGCCTGAAGACGCGGCAAGTGGGGTACCAAGGCATCGTGCCTTCACCCGTCGTCCCGTACCGCCATTCCGGACCCAAGGGCGCCATGACCCACACCGGCCGCCCCAGCGCACCGCCCAGATGGACCGCCGCCGTACAGACACTGATGACCAGATCGAGCGCTCCCAAAAGCGCGGCCGTTTCATCGTAATCGGCGATGGCCGCAGGAAAATGGTGGAGGACCGATCCGTGGACCGCCCCGAGCCTTGCGATCTCGTCCCGGCATTCGCCGTACTGCAGACTGACGAAATGCGCACCGGGAACTTCGAGTAGCGGCACCAGCGTCTCCAAAGGCATGGAACGATAGCTCTGGCGGGTCTGACGGGTCCCGCCCCTCCAGCTGATACCGATCTTCAAGCCGGGGCCGAGCGCTGCCAGCGACCGGCGCCAATATGACACACGTGCTTCGTCCGCCTTCAGATAGCCGGCGTGTTGCGGGAAATCCTCCAGTCGCCGGCGGAAATGCAGAGGCAGGCTGCCGACCGGGATGCAGCAATCGATCGGCGGCAGATGTGACAGCCGGCCCGGCTCGTCATGTTGGCTGCCGCCATGCACGGCGGCGGTCGGGAATGAACGTCGGAACATCGGCGCCAGTCTTTCGTGGCATTCGATCATGCAATGGCCGGACCGGGCGATGAGGTCGGGCAGACAGGAGGCGAACATGATTTCATCGCCCAGACCCTGTTCGGCGTAGACCAAAATGGTTTTTCCGCTCAGGTCCGTTCCGTCCCAGCGCGGAAACCGGAAATTCCGCCTGGGGTACTCCTCGCCGAGCAGGCGGAGTTCGTAACCGGTCCACCCTTCCTCGAAATCGTGGACCAGCAGCTTGGCGAGTGACCGGTGGAAACGCACCGCGCGGTTTTCCGGCTCCAGCTGCAGGGCCTTGTCATAGCTGGCGAGCGCTTCGTCGATGCGGCCCAGGTCCTGCAAGGCGATGCCGTGATTGCCGTGCAGTTCCGCATGGTTCATTCCCAGCGCTACCGCCCGGTCGAAATGGGCGATGGCCAGATCGGGCCGGAAGCGGTGCGTGAGGTACATGAATCCCACTGCGGCCTGCGCTTCGGCGTCGTCTGGCGCGGTATCGGCCCAATGCTCCAGGAGCTCCGCGGCGCCATCCGGCCAATCGAGCTTCGCCTGGATACCTACCCAATGCCGCAGCGCCAGACCAAAACGGGGGTTCAGGTCCAACGCCCGCCGGAAGCTCTCGGATGCCTGCGTCAGTTGGGACCGCCTTTGCTGGCAGATGCCCAAGTTACACCAGGCCAAGGCACTGGTCTCGTCCACGGCGAGCGCTCGTCGATAGGCCGACTCCGCCTCCTCCGGATTTTCCGACATCAAATGGACATTGCCGAGATCGATCCAGGCTTCCGCAAAATCGGGTTTGAGCCGCACCGCCTCGGCCAGATTCCGGCCAGCGGGCGCCAGCTCGCCACGCATGCCCTGCAAGCGCCCGAGGCCATGCAGAGCCTCCGGCGATTCCGGGTTTTGCCGAAGGAGGGAAACGAAAACGGCTTCGGCATCTTTTTCATCGCCCGATGGCACTCCCGCGCCGACTTCTTCCGGAACGGCGGGAGAGGTTTCACGTCCGGGCTTGCCGCGGTCCGCCCATACCCTGGCGGCCCGTTTGAGGACCTGAGCGAGCATGCGTTTTCGGACTTACGGAAGTTATTTTCTGCTGAGATGGACGATCAGCCCTTCGGTCGCCACCTCGATGAATTCCTTGCTGTAGCCGAGCTCTTTCAATTCCCAGCGGAACGTGTTGCCGAATTTGGCTTTCCTGTACATACCCAGGGCCTTTTCCTGGTTGAACCGTTTGGCCTTCGCATAGGCATCTTCGAGGATTTTGGTGAGCCGGCTGGCGGAAATCTTCTTCTCCGGGGCGGTGTCCATGGATGGCGGGTAGCGTTTGGCGATGTCCTGCGCCAGCGTTTTGGCGAACAGGTCGACTTCATCATTGGCGGAGAACCAGGAGAACAGGCCCATGTCGTTGCATTCCTCGACTGTATTTGGAATTTTTGATCAATGCGCTGTGAAGCATTTGCGGCGGGAGAAAACTAGCAGATTTGCAGCGTTCCGCAAGGGAGCGCCCTCCGCGCGCGCCCACCGGACGCACACGGACATACCCTTCCCGGCGCCAGGAAACGCCGTCTATTTTCGGTGTCAACGGCTTGACGAAAACGTCCAGCGGCCCAACAGTTCCCTTCGAGGGCGCGAAAGAACGCCCGACCGCTTTCCTACCCGATGCCCGGAACATGGCCGAACATCTATACCCCGGATTTTTCAGCGAACTCCTGGTACTGCTCTTGGCGTCCCTCGCCAGCGTATTGCTGTTTCAGCGTCTGCGCCTGCCCGACATCCTGGCCTATCTGTTCGCCGGTGGTCTGGTGGGGCCGTTCGGCTTCGGCATGGTGACCAACGATGCCAACATCCATTTCCTGTCCGAGCTGGGCCTGGTGTTCCTGATGTTCGAACTGGGGCTGGAGTTCTCGGTCCGCCAGTTGCTGCACCTCAGCCGCGCGGTATTCGGCCTGGGTTCCCTGCAGATGCTGCTCACTCTGTCGGTTTTCGCATCGGCGCTTTTCTTCGCTCTGCACTGGCCCATCGGTGCCACGCTGGTGGTCGCTGGCTCCCTGGCACTGTCTTCGACGGCTCTGGTCGTCCGCGAGCTGCGCTCGCTCAAGCTCATCAACCGCCATCATGCCCAGCTCGCGGTGGGCGTGCTGATCTTTCAGGATCTGGCCGCGCTGCTCGGCCTGATCCTGGTACCCGCCCTGGCCGGAAACGGCGAGCGCGCCCTGCACGAACAACTGCTCCACGTCGCGGAAAAGGGCGGCATTCTGGTCGTGATACTGACAGGTGCCGGCAAATGGCTGCTGCCGAGCATCTTTCACGAGGTCGCCCGGAGCCGCTCGGAGGAAATCTTCGTCCTGACGGTGCTCGTCATCATCCTGCTGTCGGCCTGGCTGACGCAGGCCTTCGGTCTGTCGATGGCGCTCGGCGCGTTCCTCACCGGGGTGATGCTCGGGGAAGGCGAATTCCGCCATCAGGTGGAAGTGGACATCCGCCCATTCAAGGACATCCTGATGGGTGTGTTTTTCGCCAGCGTCGGCATGCAGATCGATTTCGGCCTGCTGGTAGAGGAGGGCCGCATCGTTCTGCTCGGCATCGTCCTGCTGATCCTGGCCAAGTCGGTGGTGATCACCCTCGCCGCCCGGCTCATGGGCGAATCAGCGACGACGGGGAGCAAGACCGGCATCATACTTGCCCAGGCCAGCGAATTCGGGCTGGCCCTGATCACCTTGGGAGCGCAACTCGGCGTGCTCGCCCCACGGATCGCCTCGCTGGCGTTGGCCATCGTCGTCGGCAGCCTGATCCTCGCGCCCTGGCTGATCCGCTACAACTTCGAAATCAGCCAGTGGATCGGCCGTCTGGTGGGCCAGAAAGTGTCGGGCCGGGATCGCGAGATGAGTCGGATTCCGCCGCATCTGTCCGATCACATCATCCTCGCGGGTTACGGACGGGTCGGCCAGATGATCGCCAAGTTTCTCAAGAACAACGGCATTCCCTTCATCGCCTTGGACCCCGACGGCAACCGGATCAAGGAAGGCCGCGCCGCCGGCGATCCGGTGATTTACGGCTCCTGCGCCCGGATCGACCTGCTGCGGCGCTGCCACATGGAACGTGCCCGCCTCGCCATCCTCACGTTCAAGTCGCTGAGCGAGGCGCGCCGGATCATTACCCAGATACGCCGCCAGGGCTATACCTTGCCGATCGTGGTCCGCACCCAGAACGAAGCGGACCATGCCGAACTGATCGCGGCCGGCGCCGATTATGTCATCCCGGAAATGCTGGAATCGAGCCTGGTGATCGCAGCCGAAGTCCTGAGCCTGCTGGGTTATTCCAAGACCGTGGTGCAACCGCAGATCGACGCCGAAAGGGCGCTGCATGCGCAGATCAAAGAATCCGCCGCGCCGGATCCCGGGGAGGGATAGCCACGGCCTTGGGTAAACGCCGGGATCGAGCCGATTCTTGCGTGAGGCGAACCGGACCCCATGCGGTGCGATCTGCCAGATCAGGAAATGGCCGGCGGCGTGCCGGACACGGCTTAGCGGGGCATGTGAAAGTGGAACTCGCGCACGAATGCGACGAGCGTGATCAGTGACACCGTGGCCGTCGCCGCGATCCAGTAGGCAGGCGTGAGCGGGTTGCCGGTCCGGTCGATCAGCCACGCCGCGATCAGCGGTGTGCTGCCGCCGAAGCACCCTACCGCCGCATTGTAGGCAAAGGCCAGACCGGTGCAGCGGACTTCCGCCGGCACCAGCTCGACGTTGGTGGCGACGATGCCGCCGCTGATCAAACCGATGGTCAGTGCAAAGCCGGCTTCGCCCAGAAAGATGGTGGGAGGGTCGGCGGTGTGGATCAGATGAAACAAGGGAATCGCGCCCAGGGCGAGCAGGCCGAAGCCGGCGGCCAGCACCGGCTTGCGGCCAAACCGGTCGGACGCCCAGGCTGCGGCGGGCAGCAGGACCAGAAGCAGAGCCATCGCCCAGGTGTTCAGATTGAAAACCGTCGCGTCCGGCAGATGGTCGATATTCTTGATGTAGCTCACGGCATAGATGAAAGCGGCGTAGAAGCCCACGCCGAAACCCAGGTTCAGCAGCGCAACCCGCAGCATCGCCCCTTTGTGCCTGGCGAACACGGCCCGGACCGAGCTGGCGTGTTCCGCATTCGGAAGTTCCGGCTCCAGCCCCTGGCGGAGCCAATAACCCGTTAGCGCCACCAGCCCTCCGGCCAGGAACGGCAAACGCCAGCCCCAGTTCAGGACTTGTTCTTCACTCAGGACATGGGTCAGCAGATCGCCTGCGCCCGATCCCAGCAGTATGCCCGCAGATGCGCCCCAACTCCCCCACACTGCGGTGAAGGCCCGACGTTCGCCCGGCGCATTCTCCACCAGAAACACGAGGGAGTTGGTAAATTCCCCGCCGACGGACAAGCCCTGAACGATGCGGAGCAGGACGATGGCAACCGGGGCGGCGATGCCGGCGGAAGCATGGGTCGGCAGGAACGCCATGAGCACCGTGGGCACGGCCATTGCGATGACCGACCAGGTGAGTGCCTGCTGCCGCCCCAGGCGGTCTCCGATCCGGCCGAATAGCAATCCGCCGACCGGCCGGACGATTAAGCCAGCAGCGAACGCTCCGAACGAGGCGATCAGCGAAGCCGCGGGATCATCCGCCGGAAAAAACAGCCTGCCGATCACAACGGCGAAATAGCCGTAAACGGCAAAGTCGTACCACTCCATCACGTTGCCGATCAGTCCGGCGAGGATGATGCGGTCGTGACGGCGACGCAACGGGGGTGCAGATGTCATGGGGATGGTGGAATCCTTGTCGGGAGGAGTTTGGAGCGGGCTATCCTCCGGAATTGTGCGGCCGGAAACAAGCTCGCCATCCGCTTCCGCCGGAAATACAATTCACCTCCGAATGCCGGATTCCTCATCTGCAATCCCTTTGGAACCGAGAAGCTTACCCACGCCCAGCAGTACCGAATCCGATGCTCCCGTGCCTTCGCTCGCGGCACTCCAGGCCGGCCAGGTTCATGTCTGGCATGGGGATCTGAGCCGTCTGTCCGCCCTGGGGCAGAACTGGCTTTGCGAGGAAGAAACCCTCCGCGCCGCCCGCATCGATACGGCCGCGGTGCGGATCCAGTTCGTGACCGGGCGCAGGCTGCTGCGGGGCGTGCTCGGCCATTATCTCGACCGCGAACCGGCCTCGCTCGGCTTCGTGACCGGCCCCCATGGCAAACCGGCACTGCGTGGCGAAGGCGTCGAATCCGGGCTTCAGTTCAACCTCAGCCACTCCGGCGGCGCGATCGCGCTGGCGCTGGCCTGGCAAGCCCCGGTCGGGATCGACGTCGAGGCATGGCGCCCCCTGCCTCGTCTCGATGGGCTGGCCCGGCGTTGTCTGGCGCCGAGCGAACGGACGCAGCTCGACGGCCTGGATGACGACGCGGCGACGCGCGCTTTCTTCCGCTTCTGGGTGCGCAAGGAAGCCTTGGGCAAGGCCACGGGAGAGGGCGTGACGCTCGGCCTTCGGCGCTGCGTGTCCAGCCTCGAAGGCCCGCCGCGCTGGCTCGGAATTCCGTCGCAATTGGGGGACGTCGGAGGCTGGTCGCTCGCCGAATTCCCGGTACGGGAAGGATTCGAGGGGGCGGTCACGGTACACGCGGCGAATGCCCGGTTCTACTGGGGAGGGATAGGATTCGACGGCGAAAATCTGGAGTTTGAAAACCTCATATCGCTTCTGTATGCTACGCCGGACTGCGTATTGGGAAACGCGGCAGCGGATTCATCGCGGTACCCTTCCCGGTAAAGCCACTTGTGCCATCGATCTCCTGCTACCAGTTCGCCCGGTCGCCGTCGGCAGCGGCATAGTTCGATCCACACTGACAGAGATGAGAGAGATGAGTCAAGTTCAGCAGGGCACCGTCAAATGGTTCAATGAGACAAAAGGATACGGCTTCATCCAGCGTGAGAGTGGCGCCGATCTGTTCGTCCATTTCCGCTCCATCCTGGGCGAGGGTTTCAAGACCTTGAAGGAAGGACAGCGAGTCAGCTTCGTGGAAGTCCAGGGCGCGAAAGGTCCGCAGGCGGATCAGGTCAGCGTCATCTGATTTCCCGCTCCCGGATGCTTCCGGAGAAACAGGCCCTGCGGGGCCTGTTTTTTTTAACCCCCTTCCGGCCGTCGGGTTCCAAGCTTGGACGCCAAGCTGTGCTAGAATGCCGCACATTTTGAGGTTGTGTCCCGCTCCCGGCGTGCCGCCATCCCGATCCGCACCCGGCGACCGGACCGAGATCCAGACTTCGATTAGAAAAATCCCGGGAAGGGCAAAACACATGAAAATCAACCTGATATTGGCCTATGTATTCAAGTTCGTCACCTTCGTGTTCTTCAGCTTCATCATTTTGGTCTATGCCGGCCTGCTGATCCTGCTGCCGCTGGACATCATGTTCCAGGTCATCCGCATCTTCGCGGGCATCGGATTTCCCACGGTCATCGCCGCTCTGGTCGGCATCGGCGCCCTGGGCTATGTCGGCTACAAGGTCTACCTCGCGCCCGCCCTGTACAAGCTGGTGTTCGACGTCGGCTACCAGTTGATCGAATTCACCCGCCTGCAGTTGAGGCGTTTCGATGACCTCATCGCCGCCGAACAGGGCGGCAAGGGCTGAGCGCCGCGGGTCGGCCCGACGTCCCCCGATGCCCGGCGCCGCCGGGCATCGCTCGTTTTGAGACCCCGCACTTTCGATATTGGCCATGTCCGCTGACCTGAAACAATCCCGACTCGCCGACTGGCGCCAGCGCGCGCTGGCTTTCGAGCGCGAAGTCGGCAAGGCCGTGATCGGGCTGGAACGCCCCATCCGTCATATCCTGATCGCCGTCTTCGCCCGCGGCCATGTGATGCTCGAAGGCGATGTGGGGGTCGGCAAGACCACCCTGCTGAGGGCCGTGGCCCGCTGCCTGGGCGGCGCCTACGAACGGGTCGAAGGCACCATCGACCTGATGCCGAATGACCTGGTCTACCACACCTACATCAACGAGCTCGGCAAGCCGCAGGTCGAACCCGGCCCCGTCCTCAAGCACGGCGAGGAACTCTCCGTCTTCTTCTTCAACGAGGTCAACCGCGCCCGCCCGCAGGTGCATTCGCTGTTGCTGCGGATCATGGCCGAGCACGCCGTCAGCGCTTTCAACCGCGAGCATTTCTTTCCCTACCTGCAAGTCTTCGCCGACCGCAACCGGGTGGAGAAAGAGGAAACCTTCGAGATTCCCTCGGCGGCACGTGACCGCTTCATGATGGAACTGCACGTCGAGACGCCGGCCGACCCCTCGTTGCGACGCGCCCTGATGTTCGACCCGAAATTCCACGACGTCGACCGCCTGCTCGATACCTTGACTCCGGGCATCCTGCCCTACCGTGAAATCCCGCAGATCGCGCCCGTCATCCAGCAATCGGTCACGGCCAGCGAGACCCTGCAGCAGTATGCGCTGGACCTGTGGGAGGCCACACGCCGCCCGGCCGACTACGGCGTGAAACTGGAGGGCATCGACATGGACCGGCTGATCCTGGCCGGAGCCAGCGCCCGCGGTGTGAGCATGATGATGCGCGCCGCCCGGGTCGCCGCCTGGCTGGACGGGCGCGATTACCTCGTTCCGGAGGACATCCATGATGTGTTCCGCGAGACCATCGGCCACCGTGTATTCTTCAATCCGGTGTACGAGCTGCGGCGGACGGCGCTGATCGATGAACTCCTGCACGCCATCCGGCAAAAGGTCGCGGCGCCGTGATCCCGGAGTTCCACTACCGGGTCCGCTGGCGTGCCGCCGGCGCGCATCCCGGCCGCCATGCCAGCCACCGGACCGGCGGCGGCTACGAATTCGCAGGACACCAGCCGTTTGCGGCCTTCCCCGACCCGCGCAACATCGATTCCCATGCCACCCTGAACGATCCCTTTGGGCAACTCATGGTGAAGACTTTCCGCCAGCGCAGCGCCATCCCCGTGTTCGTGCTCGCCGACCTGTCGGCTTCGATGGGTTACGCCGACAAGGTGCAGGTCCTGGCCGAATTCACCTCGGCCGCGGCTTATTCCGCCTACCGCAGTGGCGATCCTTTCGGCCTCATCGTCTGCGGGGAGACCATCCGCTGGGATGTCAGCCTCCCGCTGCGCTGGCACAAGGGCGGTCTGCCCGCCGACACGGCCGCAAATCTCGCCCGGATCCGCCCGGATGCCCGCAGCGCTGCGGCCCTGGAAGCCGCCGTGCCCCATCTCGGACGCGGCAGGGCCCTGGTGCTGCTGGTGTCCGACTTTCATCTGGATGATGCCTTCCTGGAGTCGCTGTTCGACGCACTGCGTCCGCACGACGTGGTACCGGTCGCCGTGTGGAGCCGGGCCGAATACGACGCGCTCCCCGACTGGGGCCTGATCCATCTGCGCGATCCCGAAACCGGCCAGCGACGGCGATTGTTCATGCGCCCGGCCCTCAAGCGCCGATTCCGGGACGTGTTCCAGGCGCGGCGGGAGCGTCTGCGGGAGCTGGCTGTCCGCCACGGCGCCCGCGAACCCTTCCTGCTCGAAGACCGCCTCGACGCCGACGCACTGACCCGGTATTTCTACGAAACCTGAAAGGCGGCCTCATGCGCAAGTTCACCCTGCCGCTCGCCAGTATGCTCGCCATCGTGGCGGCTGCCGCCTGGCTGACGAGTATGAGCGACCGGGCCGTGCCGGCGAGGCTGGAGAGCCAAGACGGTCACACCGTCACCCATACGATGGGCGATCTGATCGTGCGCGATGTCGTGGTCTCCGTCCATGGCGGCCGAATCGACCCCGCCTCGCTCCCCGCTCCCGGTCCGATCAACGAATGGGCGGAGATTCGCAAGGTCGAAACCGACTCGGCCGGCGAACGGACACGGGTCCGCATCACCTATCAGGTCTTCCATGGCGTGCGCGGGCCGGAAACCGCCGAGCTGCCGCCTCTGCGGCTGCGTTTCTCGGGCACCGGCGGTTCGCCCGACGTCGAAGTGCCGCCGCTGCCGGTCAGCTTCATGCCGCTGATCCCTCCGGGCATCCCCGACGAGAAAGTGATGATCCGGACCACGCGGCCGGCCGAACCCCGGCCGTTTGCGCCTTACGGGCCATGGCTGGGTCTCGGCCTGGCTCTGGGTGCGGGGGCCGGCTTTTACCTGCTGTGGCTGCGCGGTCTCCTGCCGATACTCGCCGGGCCGCTGCCGTTCCGCCGCGCCAGCCGCGAATTGCGGCGACTGGCGAATCAGCCTTTACCGGGCCGGCCCGCCTGCCTCATCCTGCACCGCGCGTTGAACGAGACCGCCGGCGAAGCGGTGTTCGGTGACGACCTGGAGGCTTTCCTCGCTCGCCATCCGGAATTCATCGGTCTTCGCGGGCTGCTGAGCGAATTTTTCGCCGCATCCCGACGGCTGTTCTTTGCGGAAGACTCCGATGACGGAGTCTACCCGCTTTGCCTGAAGCTCGCGCACCTCGCCCAGCGACTGGAAAGGCGGCGGTCATGAGCTTCGGATTCGTCTCCCCCTGGTGGCTGCTGCTCGGCGCCGGCGCTCTGCTACCCTGGTTGCGTCCGGGCCAGCCGGCGGTCGATTATTCCAGCCTGGCCATGATGCCGGAAGACCGGTTGTCCGTTGCCATCGACCGTGGACTGCGCGCCCTCACCTCGCTGGCGTTGGCGGCACTCGCCGCCGGCATCGCTGGCCCTTACGCTCTGGAGCAATGGGAGGAGCGGCTGGGCACCGGCGCCCACATCGTCCTGCTCATGGATCGCAGCAGCAGCATGAACGAGAACTTTTCGGGACGGTACCTCGGCGGTACCGCCGGGGAGTCCAAGAACGCCGTCGCCCGCCGGCTGCTCGCGGACTTCGTCCGCCGGCGCGGCGACGATCTGTTCGCCATGGTGGCCTTCAGCGCCGCACCGCGCTACGTGATGCCTCTGACCCAGGACCGCGAGGCGGTGCTGGCCGCCATAGACAGCGTTGGCGACCGCGGCCACGGCATCACGAACATTGCGCCGGGTCTGGCCATGGCATTGGATTTTTTCAATGGCCGGCCCGCGACCGGCGCCCGTATCATTCTGCTGGTCTCAGATGGCGCCACCCGTATCGAGGAGGAATCGCAGGACATGATCCGGCAATGGTTCCAGGACAGCCAGTCGCGCCTGTACTGGATCTATCTCCGCAGCACGAACAGCGCTCCGCTGGACCGGCCACCCACGGGAGCCAGCGACGACGCATCGCCCGAATACCTGCTGCACCGATACTTCCAGAGTCTGGGAGTGCCCTACACAGCCTACGAGGCGACGAATCCGCGGGCAGTGGAAGAAGCCATCGCCGATATCGGACGGCTGGCCAACCAGCCTCTGCGCTATCTCGAGAAAGTCCCGCGCAAGGACCTGTCCGGATGGTGCTACGGCTGCGCCCTGATCCTGCTCCTGCCGCTCCTCGCCGCCAAATCCCTGGAGGTGCACGCATGGTGACGCAGGCCAGACTGCGCGAAAACGCGGCCTTGGGGCTGCTCGTCCTCGGCCTGGGACTGGCCGGATGGGCTGGCTGCCACCTGGTCGTCGTGGCACGGGAAAATGCCGCCATCGCGGATCCGCGGAGCCTGGAGCTGGACGAGGATACGGCACCGGAACTGATCCTGGCCAAGGCGCAGGCGTTGGACCTCGGCGGCGACTACCGGGAAGCGTTGCGGCTCTACCATACGCTCCGGAACGACCCCTCCCCCGCCTTCCGGCAACGGGTCCACTACAACATGGGCACGATCTACTTGCGGGAGGCGGCCGGCCTGTGGAACTCGCACGGTGTGCTGGAATATGCGCGCGTCAACGCTCTGGTGACGCTCGCCAAGGAAAATCTCAAAGAGGCCCTGCGGCTGAAACCGGACGACCAGGATGCACGTTTCAATCTCGAGTACGCCTTCCGCATCACGCCGCCGCCCAAGGAAAAGGAAAAAGCCAACTGGCAGGGCACCAAGTCCTCCGTGTTCTCGACCCTGCCCGGCATCCCCGGGGGGGGGCCATGAAGGCGCGTGTCGGCCGGCCCTTCGCGGGGCTGGCGGCCGCCGCGGTCCTCACCCTGCTGGCATGGGCTGATCCCCGGATTCCGCTGGAACGGCCGGTGTTCCGCTACCTGTTCGTGCTCGACATCACCCAGAGCATGAACGCCCGTGACTATCATCTCGAAGGACTGCCAGCCGACCGGCTGGGCTTCGCCAAGGCCGCCATCCGCCGCGCCATCACCGATTTGCCTTGCGGCTCGCAAGCCGGTCTCGGCCTGTTCACCACCCAGAACGTGGAACTGCTGTTCGAGCCGCTGGAAGTCTGCCGCCACGCCGGGGTGATCGAAGACGTGCTGGAGCACGTCGACTGGCGCATGGCCTGGGCCGCCGACAGCTTCATCGCCCAGGGGCTCAACGCCGCGCTGCGCATCGTCAAGAAACGCGATCCGGCGCCGCGCCTGGTGTTCCTCAGCGATGGCCAGCAGACGCCGGAGGACCCGGTCAGACCGGAGCTCAAGATCAAGCCGGGTGAAGTCCAAGGGCTCATCGTCGGCGTCGGCGACGTCAAGCCGGTGCCGATACCGCGGCTCGACCGGGAAAACCGGCCGCTGGGATTCTGGGAAAAGGCCGACATCCTGGCCCCGGTGACCACCACCGCCTATCTGGACGCTTCCGCCGATACCAGCCATCGGCGCGGAAACGACGGCAGTCTGTACCTGTCCTGGCTGCACGAGACGGAACTCAGGGATTTCGCCGACACCGCCGGCTTGGGCTACCTGCGGCTCGACACGCCGGAAGGGCTGAGCCTGGCGCTGCGCGATCCCGCGCTGGGCGAACTGCGCGTCGTACCCACGGGCATCGGCTGGACGCTCGCACTCATCGCCTGGCTGCTGGTAATCTGGCCACATCTCGTTCCTGACCCGAGGGCCCGCCATGTCTCTGGCTAAGCTGCTGATCGTCGTCGGACTCGGTATCGCCGCCCTGGGCGCGCTGCTGCATCTCGCGCCCGGCCTGCTCGGCTGGTTCGGTCGGCTGCCCGGCGATATCCGGCTGGGCGACGAAAACCGCTACGTTTTCATCCCGATCACCTCCATGATCGTGATCAGCCTCATCATCAGTCTGATATTGAACCTGTTCTTCCGCCGCTGAACACCTCCGCCGGGGGAACGCGGGCTGAATCCACTCCCTCGGCGCTCCCCCGCCACGACCATGACCGATACGCTGAACGCCGACCCGCCCCGCCGCATCCGCAGCTTCGTGCTCCGGCAAGGCCGCATCACCGCCTCGCAGAAGAATGCCCTGGAAAACCTGTGGCCGCGCTATGGCCTGGATCCGGCAGCGGCGTTCGACCCTGCGGCCGTATTCGGCCGACGGGCGCCGCTCACCCTGGAAATCGGCTTCGGCAACGGCGAAAGCCTGGCGGCGATGGCCCAGAGCCTGCCGGCAGAGGACTTCATCGGCGCGGAAGTCCATCCTCCCGGCATCGGCCATCTGCTGATCGAGCTGGAGCGGCGGGGACTGGACAACGTCCGGGTGTTCCGGGTCGATGCCGTCGAACTGTTGGAGAATTGCATCCCCGAAGGCGCCCTGGCGCGGATCCTGGTGTTCTTTCCCGATCCCTGGCACAAGCAGCGGCACAAGAAACGCCGCCTCGTCTCGCCGGCATTCGCCCGGCTGGCCGCCTCCCGCCTGGCGCCGGGAGGCGTGTTCCATGCCGCCACCGACTGGGAGGATTATGCGATGCAGATGCTGGAGGTATTGAACGGCTGCGAGACGCTGGTAAACCAGGCGCCGGACGGGCGCTTCAGCGAACGCCCCGCATACCGCTCGCCGACCAAGTTCGAACAGCGAGGGCGGCGGCTGGGACACGGCGTGTGGGATCTGGTCTACCGGCGGTCCTGAACCGCGCCCTCCCGGGACAACCAACCGGCGATCTCATCCGCCGGCACCGGCCGGCTGAAGTAGAACCCCTGTACCTCGTCGCACCCCGCCCGTTCGAGGAATTCGAGTTGCTCCGCAGTCTCCACGCCCTCGGCGACCACCTTCAAGTGCAGCTGCTTGGCCAGGGCAATGATGGCCCGAGTGATCGCGGCGTGGTCTTCCCTGCGGGTCACGTCGCGAATGAACGACTGGTCGATCTTCAGCTTGTCGACCGGAAAACGGTTGAGGTATCCGAGCGAACTGTAGCCGGTGCCGAAATCGTCGATGGAAAAGCGTGTGCCGCGCTCCTTCAGTTTCCGCAGCATGTCGGACATCCGTCCGACGTCGCGCATGACCGCCGTCTCGGTCAGCTCCAGTTCGAGGAGTCCCGGCGCCAGTCTGCAGCCGGACAGCAACGCTTCCACCTGTTCCGGGAAATCGTCCTTCTGCAATTGCAGCGGTGACAGGTTGACCGCGACGGGAACGATGCACAGACCTGCGGCCTGCCATTCGCGCTGCTGGCGGCAGGCCTCCTCCAGAACCCATCGACCGATCCGATGGATGATGCCGGTCTCTTCGGCCAACGGGATGAAGCGTAGCGGCGGCACCCAGCCCACCTCCGGATGCCGCCAGCGGATCAACGCTTCCAGCCCGATCAGCCGGCGGGAGCAGACCTCGATCTGTGGCTGATAATAAAGCCGGAACTCCCCGTTCGACAGGGCCTGGTGCAAGGCATTTTCCAGGGCCAGCCGCTCGGTGGCCACGGCGCTCATTTCCGCTGAGAAAAACTGGTAGGTGTTGCGGCCCAAAGACTTCGCGTGGTACATCGCCGCGTCGGCGCTCTTGATCAGGCTCTCGGAGTCGCCGGCGTCGTGGGGATAGAGACTGATCCCTAAGCTCGGCGTCACGATCAGTGTCCGGCCACCGACGACGGCAGGTTTCGCTATGGCCGAGATCATCGCGTTCGCGACCCGCGCCGCCCGAACGGCATCGGAGTCTGCCAGGATGACGACGAATTCGTCACCCCCCTGGCGAGCCACGAAGTCACCCTGTCCGGTACAGTCCTGGATTCGCTCAGCTACCTGGCACAGAAGCTCGTCGCCCACGCTGTGCCCCAGCGAATCGTTGATGGTCTTGAAACGGTCCAGATCGAGCACGACCAGGGCGATCTGCCTCCGGTCCCGTGCCGCAGCTTCGATGAGCTGGTCCAGCCGCGCCTGGAAATAGGCCCGGTTCGGCAGGCCCGTGAGATCGTCATGGTAGGAGAGATAGCGGATCTGCGCTTCGGCCCGCTTGAACTCGCTGATGTCGGTGAAGATGCTGACATAGTGGGTCGTGCTGCCATCGGGGCCTTTGACCGCCGATACCGACTGCCATGCGGGGAAAATGTGACCGTCCCGGTGGCGGTTCCAGATCTCGCCGCTCCAATGCCCTTCGGTCTCGAGCGCCTGCCAGAACCGCCGGTAGAAAGCGCCGTCATGACGCCCGGACTGGAGCATTCTGGGCGTGCGTCCGACCACTTCCCCGGCACTGTAGCCGGTGATGGTTTCGAAAGCAGGATTGACCTGCAGGATCCGGGCCCGGGCGTCGGTGATCAGCACCGCATCGCGGGTATGCTGGAAGGCGGTTTCGATCAGGCGCAGCTGCGCCGTGGCCTTCTGCCTGTCGGTCACGTCGACCAGAGAGAACAGCAGGTATTCGACCTCGCCTTTGCCGTCGAGAACCGGCACCAGGTTCCAGTCCCAGTAGGTGACGCCCCGTTCCGGCTGGTCCGGAAATGTGAAAGGGCGCGCAACCGCTTCGAACGGCTGGCGGGTGCGCACGACCTCCTCGAAGATGAACCGGGCATCCGAAGGGTATAGCTCGAAATGGTTGCGGCCTTCGAACTCGGCGACATCCCGGCGGCAGGCCCGCGCATAGGCCGGATTGACACGGATGAAATTGAACTGGGGATCCAGAACGACGAGGCACGAGACACTGTATTGGAAGACCATTTCCACCAATTTGAGCCGCTCCTGCAACGTCGCTTTCAGCCGTTCCATTTCCGTGATGTCACGAATGATCGCGGATACGCCGGTCAGGCGGTTTTCGGCGTCGAAAAGCGGCGAAACCGTCAGCGATATCGGGAAATCGCGGCCGTCCTTGTGCAGACCCCGGCTCTCGAAACGGACGACCTCGTGCTCATCGATGACTCGCCGCAATATCTGCCCCGGTTCGCCCTGCTTTGCGAGCGGTGGCAGAACGGTGACCGGCTGCCCTATGATTTCCTCTGCCGCATAGCCCCACATCCGTTCCGCGCCTTTGTTCCAGGTACGGATTCTGCCTTGGAGATCGCTGACGATGACGGTGTCACCGGTCGATTCCACGATGGCAGCGAGTCGGTGAAGTTTCTCTTCGGTTTCATGAAAGGATGTGACGTCCCATACCGTCCCCACCGATCGCAAGGGCCGCCCATCTTCGCTGTAAAAGGTTTGGCAACGCTCGCGGACGTGTTTGACGCGGCCGTCTGGCATGAGCAGCCGATGGACGATTTCATAGGACCCTCTGTCGGCGATCGAGCGGCGGTAGGCCGCGTCTACCCTCTCCCTGTCGTCGGGATGCACGAGGGCGAGGAAGGCTTCGTAGGACGCCTCGAACCGTTCGGGATCGATCTCGAAAATCCGGAACACCTGGTCCGACCATTCCAGCCGGCCTTGCACCAGATCGAGTTCCCAACTGCCGAGATTGGCCACCTGCTGCGCTTCGCGCAGATGGAACGCGCTCCGTCGCAGCGCCGCTTCGGCCCGCTTGGGCTTCAGCAGCAACCCGTAGGCCAGCGCGATCGGAACGAAAGCAACACCCAAAGCAAGGATCAGGTAGTCCATATGCCGCCGCCATTTTCATGCCCGCCCCGCGCCGTCTGCCCCGGCGCGCCCCCGGACACCCAGTTTTCATGCCGGCCTCTTCCGGGAAAGAGGCGTCCTTCATGGCGGCCGGCACGGGGCCGGCCGTTGCCGCCTCAGTTCAAAAGCGCCGCCAAATGCTGGAGCGGCGGGAGGATCAACATCCGGGCCAACTGGATGCCGATCAGCGGCAGGAGGGGCGAGAAATCCAGCCCGCCTGCCGGCGGCAGCAGGCGGCGGCTGAGGCGCAGCAGTGGCTCGGTCAGGCTGGTGAGCAGCGAGGCGGCCGGATGGTAGGGCATCCGCCCGAACCAGCTCAGCAGGGCACGAGCGATGATGCAGAAGAAAAAGATGTTGAATACCAGATCGAGCAGATCGTGAACCGACCATACCGCCAGGGCCGCAACCGATACCGCGGCGGCGCCCTGCAGCAGGAATACCAGATAGCTCGCCACCGTTTGCAACACCAGCATCAGCACCAGCGAGGCGGTGTCGATCCGTCCCATCGCCGGAATGAAACGTCGCAGCAGCCGAAGCGGCGGATGGGTCACCTTGACCAGAAATTGCGATATGGGGTTGTAATAATCCGCCCCGGTCCATTGCAGCAGGAAGCGCAGGAGTACGGCGAAGATATACAGGCCGAACAGTGTTTCCACCAGAAACACCGCGGGATTGACGAGATAGCCCAGGTCCATCGCTCAAGCCCCCAGTTCCCGCGCCAATTCGACCGCTCTGGCATGAGCCGCCGCCACGGCATCTCTCACGATCTCATGCAGCCCCCGCTCCTCGAACACGCCGATCGCCCGCTCGGTCGTTCCCTTGGGAGAGGTCACCCTCTGCCGCAGCTGGGCCGGACCTTCTTCGGACTCGATGGCGATGCGGGCGGCTCCGAGCGCTGTCTGCTGCACCAAGAGGCGTGCGGTCTCGGGATCGAGCCCCAGGCTGGCGGCGGCGTTTTCCATCGCTTCCATCAGCAGGAAAAAGTAGGCCGGTCCGCTGCCGGAAATCGCCGTGACGGCGTCCAGCGCTTCCTCCCGCTCGACCCAGACGGTCACACCGACGGCGCGCAGGATGCTTTCGGCCTCGCTACGTTGGGCTGAGGTCGTCTTGCCGTTCGCATGCAGCGCGGTGGCGGAACTCTTGACCAGAGCCGGGGTGTTCGGCATGCAGCGGACGAGGGCCTGGTCGCCGCCGAGCCAGCGGTCGAGGGAGGACTCTGCGACACCGGCCGCGACCGACAGGATCAGCGGCCGGGTTTCCGCAACGATGTCGGCCAGCCCCTCCGCCACTTCCCGCAGAATCTGCGGCTTCACGGCCAGGATCAGGATTTCCGCCAGTCTCGCCACCTGCCGGTTGTCCCCGCTCACGTTGACTCCGAACTTCAGAGAAAGCGCGTCCAGCTTCGCCTCATCCACGTCCGACACCCAAATGGTCCGGGCCGGATAACCGTCGGCCACCAGCCCTCCCACCAGGCTCGAGGCCATGTTGCCTGCCCCGATGAACCCCAAGGTCTTATGCTTCATTTCCCCTTTTCTCCCGACTGAACAATTCCGATTATCATATTTAACGGTACGCCTTGCCGGAATCCCATGCTCACCCCTTGGCCGGCGGACGCCGGCCGAAAATCGCGGTTCCGACGCGTACCAAGGTTGTCCCTTCCGCCACTGCTGCCTCCAGGTCGTCCGACATGCCCATGGAAAGGGTGTCGAGCCCCGGCATCCCGAGTCCTTCCAGCAGTTCCCGCAGGCGGCTGAACGCGGCGCGCTGCTCCCGTTCGTCGGCGGTCGGCGCCGGAATCGCCATCAGGCCCCGGAGGCGCAGCCGCGGCAAGGCAGCGACCGCTTGCGCCAGCTCGGCCACGGCGGCCGGCGTCACGCCGGATTTGGTCGGTTCCCCGCCGATGTTGACCTGGATGCAGACATTCAAGGGGGCCCTCCCCGGGGGACGCTGATCGTTGAGGCGCTGGGCGATCTTCAGGCGGTCGATGCTATGCACCCAGTCGAAGCGCTCGGCGAGGAGACGGGTCTTGTTCGACTGGATCGGACCGATGAAGTGCCAGACGATGTCGAGATCGGCCAGGAGGTCCTGTTTCTCCATGGCCTCCTGCAGATAGTTCTCACCGAACTCCCGCTGACCCAGGTCGTAGGCCGCACGCAACACCGCGGCGGGTTGGGTTTTCGAGACCGCCACCAGACGCACCGAATCTTCCGGGCGCCCGCAAGCCTGCTCCGCCCCCCGGATTCTCTGCCGTACCGCCTGCAAATTCTCCTGGAGTTCCAGCATTCCATCCACCGTTGGCTATACTTTTGCGGTCTCGGATTTTACCCGACTGAGCCCGATGGATATCGCCGAACTGCTGGCCTTCTCGGTCAAGAACAAATCCTCCGACCTGCATCTTTCCTCTGGGTTGCCGCCGATGATCCGCGTCGACGGCGACATCCGGCGCATCAACGTGCCTCCGCTGGAGCACAAGGAAGTGCACGCCCTCATCTATGACATCATGAACGACAAACAGCGCCGCGACTTCGAGGAATTTCTGGAAACCGACTTCTCGTTCGAGCTTCCGGGCGTCGCCCGTTTCCGCGTCAACGCCTTCAACCAGGATCGGGGCGCGGCGGCCGTATTTCGCACCATTCCTTCCAAGGTCCTGACACTGGAGGAACTGGGCTGTCCGAAATTCTTCCAGGATGTCACCCGCCAGCCACGCGGCCTGATCGTGGTCACGGGACCGACGGGTTCGGGCAAGTCCACCACGCTGGCGGCCATGATCGATTACATCAACTCCAACGACTATTCTCACATTCTGACCATCGAGGATCCGATCGAGTTCGTCCACCAAAGCAAGAAATGCCTGATCAACCAGCGCGAGGTGCACCGTAACACCTTGGGCTTCAACGAAGCCCTGCGCTCCGCATTGCGGGAGGACCCGGACGTGATCCTGGTGGGGGAAATGCGCGACCTGGAAACCATCCGCCTGGCGCTGACCGCGGCCGAGACCGGCCACCTGGTGTTCGGCACCCTGCACACCAGTTCCGCCGCCAAGACCATCGACCGCATCGTCGACGTATTTCCCGCCGCGGAGAAAGAGATGATCCGCTCCATGCTGTCGGAATCGCTGCAAGCGGTTATTTCGCAGGCTCTGGTCAAGAAGGCCGGCGGCGGCCGGACCGCGGCCTGGGAGATCATGGTCGGCACACCGGCCATCCGCAACCTGATCCGCGAGGCCAAGGTGGCCCAGATGTATTCGACGATCCAGACCGGCCGCAAGGACGGCATGCAGACCCTGGACCAGCACCTGCAGGAGCTGGTGGAGAAAGGGATCGTCACCCGGCAGGTCGCCCGCGAAGTCGCCGTCAACAAAGCCGCGTTCTAGGCGAGGAGCCCGCCCATGGAATTCGAATCGCTGCTCAAGCTGATGGTACTGAAGAAAGCATCCGATCTCTTCATCACCGCGGCCAAGGAGCCCTGCATGAAGCTGAACGGCACCATCGTGCCGCTGTCCAGCACCAAACTCACCACCGACCAGGTGCGCCAGCTCGTCCTCGGGATCATGAACCAGCGCCAGCGCGACGAGTTCGAGAACACCAACGAATGCAACTTCGCCCTCTCCGCGGCCGGACTGGGCCGGTTCCGGGTCAGCGCCTTCGTGCAGCGGAACAGTCCCGGCATGGTGCTGCGCAGGATCGAGACCGAGATTCCCACCGTGGAACAGCTCAATCTGCCCTCCGTCCTCAACGACCTGGTCATGACCAAGCGCGGCCTGATCCTGTTCGTGGGCGCGACCGGCACCGGCAAGTCGACGTCGCTGGCGGCGATGCTCAAGTACCGCAACGAGCACTCCAGCGGCCACATCATCACCATCGAGGATCCCCTGGAATTCGTACACCCGCACGCGGGCTGCATCGTCACCCAGCGCGAGGTCGGCATCGATACCGAATCCTACGAAGTCGCGCTGAAGAACACCCTGCGGCAGGCGCCGGACGTGATCCTCATCGGCGAGATCCGCACCCGCGAGACCATGCAGCAGGCCATCACCTTCGCCGAAACCGGCCACCTCTGCCTGAGCACCCTGCACGCCAACAACGCCAACCAGGCGCTGGATCGCATCCTCCATTTCTTCCCGGAAGACATGCATCCGCAGGTGTTCATGGACCTGTCGCTGAACCTGCGTGCCATCATCGCCCAGCAGCTCGTCAGGCGCGCCGACGGCAAGGGGCGCTATCCGGCGGTGGAAATCCTCATCAATACCCCTCTGGTCTCCGACCTGATCCGCCAGGGCGAGGTCCACAAGCTCAAGGACGTGATGAAACAGTCGCGCGAACAGGGCATGCAGACCTTCGACCAGGCGCTGTTCGAATTGTTCAAGGCGGGCAGGATCGGCTACGAGGATGCCCTCTACTCCGCCGATTCCAAGAACGAAGTCCGCTTGATGATCAAGCTCAGCGAAGAAGGCAGCATCGACAAATACGCGCCCAAGGACGACTCGATCCGGATCGTCGACAACTGAGAACGGCGGTCCGGAAATCTGCCGGACGCCTGCCGGACATGCCAGAAACCACACGACCCGTGTGATTTTACCTGCCAGCGGAGGGGCACTCCGCCCGTCCGTGCACCCCCTCCGCTCGAATTGTCTTGAACTCACGCCCGTGGCGCAGGGATTGCGGCGGTGTTGGGCGCCCTTTCACGGGCGGCCGGCACGTTCAGGACAATTCCCTCCGTAACCTGCCTGGTTCTCGCATTGGCAGTATCCCCCGCGGCCCATGCCAAGCCTTCGTTCCAGGGCATTGGCTTCCTCCCCGGAGGCAAACAGTCCGCCGCCGCGTCCGTAAGCCGTGATGTGATTGCCGGTTATGGCACGAATCCGACCGGCAAAACCGAGGGCTGGGTCGCCAAACTCAGGTGATCCGCCGCCGGGGTGGGCAGGGATTCGGGCCTTGGGACCCGGCGCCGGTCATTTGCAATGTTCCGGCTTCTCGGCATCCTTGGCGGCCCGGCGCACCATCTGGTCCAGGCTCATGCCCGATTGGGGGGTGAGCACCTCGCCACCGGTGGCCTTCGCGATGCAGCCGACGGCGCCGTCACCGACGATGTCCACTACGTTGATCTTGAGTTTGGGTTTGGCGGCTTTGACCGCCGCGGCGATGGCGCAGGGGTCCGCGTTACAACTGTCCTTGCCGTCGGATACGACGACCATGACCGCCGGCGCCCGCACACCATCCACCTTGTTCGCCGCCTGCACGATGCCGTTGCCCAGCGGCGTGCCCTTGCGCGGAATCAGGCCGTTGACCCGCTGCAGGAGCTGCCCCCGGCGGGCACCGTCATACATACCGTAATCGGATGCCTGCGGGCAGTCCTCGAGGACCACCAGGCCGACGTCGACGTCGCCGGGCAGACCGCCGACCACGTTGTTGACGGCCTTCTGGGCTGCCATCAGCCGGGTCGGCCCGCGGTCGCCCTGGATGATCGATTCGTAGGCGCCGATGAGGTCGGCACAGACCACGGGGGCGAGCAACCCGCTGTCCGTCATGCAGCGCTCGAAGCGGGCGATGAGCTGGGCGCTGTTGCCGTCCAGAACAGACGGAATGCGCATGCTGCCGGAAGCGTCCAGCACGATCGCGACGTCCGGCGCATCCTCCGGCGGACGCTCGCCGGGACAGGGCGGCAGACTCCCCGCCGCCTGGGCCGGCCTGGGCGAGGGTTCCGGAATGGGCGAGACGGCAGGCACCGAGCCCGTTTCGGCAGTGTCGCCGGGCGGCTTCTTGCCGCAGCGGTTCAGTTTGACGGCGAGCTGGGCTTGCAGAGCGGTCAGCTTGGCGCGCAGCCTGGCCGACTTGGCCCGTTCGCCGCTCAGTCTGGCGCCGCCGCATTTTTCCAGCGCGGCTTCCAGGTCCCGCTGCAGACCGGCGAGCCGGCCGCTCAATGCGTCGCGTTCCTTCGACAAAGCGTCGAGCGCCGCCTCACCCTGGCAGGTATCCAGACCTGCAGCCAGCTCGGCCGTCAGCGCTTCCAGTTTTCCAGCCAACAGCTCTCCCTCCCGCGCCAGAGCATCACGCTGTGCCTCGAGCGCGCATCGCCCCAGGGCCCGCGCCAGATCGGACTGGCGTGCGAACAGGACACGCCGCAGCTCGTGACCGGTCTCCTGTTCGGCCGCGAGCATGGCGGCATGATCCGGCCCCCAGGGTGGCCAGCGCCACAGGTCGAAGAGAAAACCGGCCCATCCCAGACCGGCAGCCAAGATCAAGCCGGCCAGAACCGGCCACGGCCGGCGGAAAAGCTTCGCCGACGACCGGCCTGCAGGCGAATAAGCGGCCTGCTCGGGCCATGGAGCGGTACCGTAGCCCCAGAAGGTCATTACCGGTTGGCCGTCGACCACGTAGATCGCGGACTGGTCCGGGAAACTCGCCGCCCGGCGCATCGCATCAGCCAGTTCCGGATCGGCGGTCGCCAGCCGCCCTGCCAGCGCCACCATGGCCTGGAGCCGGTCCTCCAGCAGGTTGCGCGCACGCCGTGAGGCCTCGCCGGACAGAGAAGTCAGTGGAATGGGCTGGCCCGCCAGCGAGGTGTACCACTCGATCCATGCGCCATCCTCGCTCGGCACGGGCTCGGCCAGGAGGGCCGCGGCCGCGGGCGAGAGATGGCGCCGCAGCGCCTCGCACAGCCGGGCGTGCCATGCCGCATCCGTCGGGCCCGCGGGCGGAAGCGGATAGGCGAAGGCCGGGGTACGGCAGATGCGCAGACGGCTCATCGGCGTCGTTTCAATGAAGAAGGCCGGCATTCCGGCCTCGCTGCGAAGCCACGCGGCAACGCAGATGGACGCGGAGGCGACGATAGGTCTCGGCGTCGACGCTGTCCCTGAATACAGGAACCGTCACCTTGCCGAACGCCGTCGAGAAATGCAGCACCACGCAGAAGGGAGACGAGAAACCCGATCCCTTCAGCTTCGCCGGGAATGCCTCTCCACCGGCCGTGGTCACGCTCCAGGCGCCCACGCCGTCGAGACGGGCGCCAAAACGCCGCTGGCTCCTAAGGAACGCGAGGTATCCCGCCAAACACAGAGTGAGTCCCAGTCTGACCGACAACGACATGCCCGCGCCCCAGATGCCGGCCAAAGCCAGCAGCCCGACGGCACAGACAGCCAACGAATGAATCCGCGAGGAGGCCGGCTCCACGATCAGCATGCTGCCTGTCCGACCAGAGCCCGGAGTTTGGCGGCCAGGGCGGCCAGCGCCGGGTCTTCGGGGCTGGCGAGGCCGGTCAGGCAACGCCAGAGGTCGGCGTCCTGCAAATCCAAAAGGCGCTCGAACGCCTGCCGTTCGGAAACGTCCGCCTCCTGATAGGCACCGTGCACATAAAGGGCGAGCACGCGGTCCAGTTCGGCCATTCCCCGGCGGCAGCTCCACAGCAGCCGGCCCCGTTGGCTCATTTTTGTCGCTCGACCAGTAGTTTTTTGATTTCGGCGATCGCCCGCGCCGGATTGAGGCCCTTCGGGCAGGCATCGGTGCAGTTCATGATGGTGTGGCACCGGAACAGTTTGAAGGGGTCTTCCAGCGCATCCAGCCGCTCGCCAGTGGTCTCGTCCCGGCTGTCGGCTATCCAGCGGTACGCCTGGAGCAGGGCGGCCGGCCCCAGGAAACGATCGCCGTTCCACCAGTAGCTGGGGCAAGCGGTGGAACAGCACGCACATAGGATGCATTCGTGCAGACCGTCCAGTTCGGCACGCTCCGCCTTGCTCTGGAGGCGCTCTCGATCCGCAGGTGGTGGGGTCTGTGCCTCGATCCACGGCTTGACCGAGGCATACTGGGCGTAGAAATGGGTCAGATCCGGCACCAGGTCCTTGATGACCGGCTGGTGAGGTAGCGGATGGATCCGGACCGGATCGCCGCAGTCGCTCAGCGGCTTGATGCAGGCCAGCGTGTTGCGGCCGTCGATGTTCATCGCACAGGAACCGCATACGCCCTCGCGGCAGGACCGCCTGAACGCCAGGGTGCTGTCGATCTCGTTTTTGATTTTGATCAGGGCGTCCAGCACCATCGGACCACAGCGGTCCACGTCGACGTGGTAAGTATCCAGGCGGGGATTGCCTCCGGCATCCGGATCCCAGCGGTAGACCTGGACGATCTTCACGCGCCGCGCGCTTTCGGGCGCTGGATGGGTCTTGCCGGTCTGGACGACCGAATTCTTGGGCAGGGTGAACAGTCCCATGGTGCGGCCCTTCATGCCATCGAACGTGACGATCAGCCCGCCGCGCCGGCGGGTACACCGTGGATGCCGCCGGTGGTCAGGGCCGCCGGATCGAGCAGTCGCTCCAGTTCGGCGCGGTCCAGACCGCTCATTTCGATGGCCACCTCCAGAATCGGCCGCCCCGTCCGGTAGGCGGTCTTGGCGATTTCCGCCGCCTTCAGGTAGCCGATCACCGGGTTGAGGGCGGTGACCAGGATCGGATTCGTTGCCAGAGCCCGGCGCAGATTGTCCTCACGCACCCGGAAGTCGGCGATGGCCTTGTCGGCCAGCAGACGAGCAATGTTGGCCAGCAACTCTATGCTCTGCAGCAAGTTGTAGGCGATCACCGGCAGCATCACGTTGAGTTGGAAAGAACCCGACTGACCAGCCACCGTGATGGCGGCGTCGTTGCCGATGACCTGCGCCGCGACCATGCAGGCGGCTTCGGGAATCACCGGATTCACCTTGCCGGGCATGATGGAGCTGCCGGGCTGGAGCGCGGGCAGCTCGATCTCCCCCAGGCCAGCCAGGGGACCCGAATTCATCCAGCGCAGGTCGTTGGCGATCTTCATGATGCCAACGGCGATGGTCTTGAGCTGGCCCGACAGTTCGACTGCCGCGTCCTGGCAACTCAGGCTCTCGAAGAACGAATCGTTGGGACGAAAAGGCAGGCCCGTGGCATCGGCCAGAGCTTCGGCGAAGGAGGAAGCGAAGGCCGGATCGGCGTTGATGCCGGTGCCCACGGCCGTGCCGCCCTGCCCCAATTTGTAAAGCCGCGGCAGACTCGCCCGCAGGCGGTCGACGCCGTTGGCGACCTGCAGCGCCCAGCCCGAGAGTTCTTGCTCCAGCCGCACTGGCATGGCGTCCATCAGATGGGTCCGCCCGGTCTTGACCGCCTTCGGATGCGCCAAACCCTTGTAGCGTATCGTCGCCGCCAGGTGTTCTAGCGCCGGGATCAGGTGTTCGTTGACTGCCAGCGCGGCGCTGACGTGAATCGCCGTGGGGATGACGTCATTGCTGCTCTGCCCCATGTTGACGTCGTCGTTGGCGCTCACGGGCGTTCCCGCGCGCCGGGAAGCCAAAGTCGCCAGCACTTCGTTGACGTTCATGTTGGTGCTGGTGCCGGAACCGGTCTGGAACACGTCGACAGGAAACTGGTCGGCGTATGCCCCGCCGATGATCTCCTCGGCCGCCGCCATGATCGCCTCGCCCTTGCCTGCGTCCAGATGCCCCAGCGCCACATTGACCCGGGCCGCGCACTGCTTGATCCGGGCGATCGCGCGGATGAACGCCGGCGGCAAAGCCAGCCCGCTCACCGGAAAATTGTCGATGGCACGCTGGGTCTGAGCCGCGTAGAGCGCGGAAACCGGAACCCGCAGCTCACCCATGCTGTCTTTTTCGATGCGATAGTCGTCTTGGCTCATCACCCTGTGTCCCCCTTCGATTCAGTCGTGCCCCAAAAACCGCCGCGCGGCCGCGGCGTCGAACGGCCAGTCCAGCTCGCGCCCGGCGCCATCCCGCAGCACCGGAATCCGGAGACCGTACCGCTGCAACAGATGGTCGTCGCCGAGGATGTCCACCGCCGTCGCCACCACCCCCAGCCCCGCCAGCAGCTCCCCGGCTTCCTCGCACAGATGGCAACCGTCCGTGCCGTATAGAACGAGGTCGGACTCAATCGGCATCGTAGCCGAGACTCGACGCCAGCCAGCGCTCGACCTCGCGTACCGTCATCCCCTTGCGCCGAGCGTAATCTTCGACCTGGTCGCGGCCGATCTTACCGACGTTGAAGTACTTTGCCGAAGCATGCGAAAAATACCAGCCGCTGACCGAGGAAGCCGGATACATGGCGAAGCTTTCGGTCAGTGAAATGCCGGTGTTGGCTTCGGCATCCAACAGGCGGAACAGCGTGGCCTTCTCGGTGTGATCAGGACAGGCCGGGTAACCCGGGGCCGGCCGGATGCCGCGATACGCCTCGGCGATCAGCGCCTCGTTGTCCAGCGACTCCTCCGGCGCATAACCCCAGAACTCACGCCGCACCCGCTGGTGCATCCGTTCCGCGAAGGCCTCGGCCAGCCGGTCGGCAAGCGCCTTCAGCATGATGCCGCTGTAGTCGTCATGGACCCGGGCGAACCGCTCCAACGGCGCCTCGATGCCATGGCCAACGGTCACGGCGAATCCGCCCAGGTAGTCGGCCACCCCGCTGCCGACCGGCGCGACGAAATCCGCCAGACAGTATGCGGGCTGCCCCCCCGGCTTGTCCTGCTGCTGACGCAGATGATGCAACACCGCCAGCCGCTCGGTCCGGCTTTCGTCGGTCCACAGCACGACGTCATCCCCTTCCGAATTGGCTGGAAAAAATCCAATCACGCCACGAGCGGTGAGCCAGCGCTGTTCGGTCAAGAGTGCCAGCATGGCACGGGCATCCTGCAGCAGTGTGCGGGCGTGTTCCCCTACCACCTCGTCGTCCAATATCCTTGGATAGCTGCCGGCCAGCTCCCAGGTATGGAAGAACGGTGACCAGTCGATGTATCCGGCGATCTCTTCCAGGGGGTAGGCGTCGAACACTTCCAGACCCAGCAGATGCGGCGCCGGCGGTACGTAATGCGCCCAGTCCGTATGGAAGGCCCTGGCCCGCGCCTGCTGCAGGCTCAGCAACGTACCCTGGATGCGGCGTCCGGCATGATGCCGCCGTACCTCTTCGTATTCCTTGCGCACCCGGGCCGTGAATTCGTCCTTCAGGTCGGCACTGAGCAGACTGCCCGCCACGCCGACGCTGCGCGAGGCGTCGGTCACATAGACGGTCGGCCCATGGTAATTGGGCTCGATCTTGACGGCCGTGTGCGCTCGGGACGTCGTGGCGCCGCCGATCATGAGCGGAATTTCGAAACCGAGCCGCTCCATTTCCCTGGCGACATGGACCATCTCATCCAATGAGGGCGTGATCAGCCCGGACAAGCCGATGATGTCGACGTTTTCCTCACGGGCGGTCTGCAAAATCTTGTCGCAGGGTACCATGACGCCCAGATCGATCACTTCGAAACCGTTGCACTGGAGCACCACGCCGACGATGTTCTTGCCGATGTCGTGCACGTCGCCCTTCACCGTCGCCATGAGGATTTTGCCGTTGGTGCCGACCTCGGTTCCAGCCTTCTCGGCGTCCATGTAAGGCATCAGATAGGCCACGGCCTTCTTCATCACCCGCGCCGATTTGACCACCTGGGGCAGGAACATCTTGCCGGCGCCGAACAAATCGCCGACCACGTTCATACCGGCCATCAGCGGTCCTTCGATGACGTGCAGCGGCCGTTCGAACTGCCGGCGCGCTTCTTCCGTATCGACCTCGATGAACTCGTCGATGCCTTTGACCAGCGCATGTTCCAGGCGCTTGTCCACCGGCAGCGAGCGCCAGGCCAGATCGGCCTTGCGCTCGCTGCCTGCACCCTCCTCGCCCCGGTAACGGTCGGCAATGGCGAGCAGGCGCTCGGTGGCATCCTCACGGCGGGCGAGGATGACGTCCTCCACGGCGTCGCGCAGTTCCTCCGGCACTTCCTCGTAGATCGCGAGCTGACCGGCGTTGACGATCCCCATGTCCATCCCCGCGCGAATGGCGTGGTATAGGAACACCGCGTGGATGGCCTCACGCACCGCATCGTTGCCGCGGAACGAGAAGGAGACGTTCGACACCCCCCCCGAGACCAGCGCATGCGGCAGCCGAGACTTGATTTCGGCCACGGCCTCGATGAAATCGAGACCGTAGCGGTCATGTTCCTCGATGCCGGTCGCCACCGCGAAGATGTTGGGATCGAAGATGATGTCCTCGGCCGGGAAGCCGGCCTTTTCAGTCAGCAGCCGGTAAGCCCGCTCGCAGATCTCGACCTTACGCTCGCGGGTGTCGGCCTGGCCCTGTTCGTCGAAAGCCATGACGATGACCGCCGCGCCGTAACGCCGCACCAGCCGGGCATGGTGGAGAAAAGCCGCCTCCCCTTCCTTGAGCGAGATCGAGTTGACGATACCCTTGCCCTGGAGGCACTTGAGGCCAGCTTCCAGGATCTCCCACTTGGAGGAATCGATCATCACCGGCACGCGGGCGATGTCGGGTTCCGCGGCGATGAGGTTGAGAAACTGCACCATCGCGGCCCTCGAATCGAGCATGCCCTCGTCCATGTTGACGTCGATGATCTGGGCTCCGCTCTCGACCTGCTGGCGCGCCACTTCCAGGGCTTCATCGTACTTCGCCTCCCGGATCATGCGCCGAAATGCCGCCGAACCCGTCACGTTGGTACGTTCGCCGACATTGACGAACAGTGAGCCCGCCGTGATGTTGCAGGGTTCCAGGCCGGCCAGACGGCAGGCCGGCGGTATCTCCGGGATGCGCCGGGGCGGGAAATGCTGGACCGCATCGTGGATTGCCTCGATGTGTGCCGGCGTGGTACCGCAGCAGCCACCGATGATGTTGAGGAAACCCTGCTCGGCCCAGTCGGCGATCTCGCGGGCCATCGCTTCGGGTGATTCGTCGTATTCGCCGAACTCGTTGGGCAGGCCGGCATTGGGATGTGCGGAGACGTACGTGTCGGCGATGCGCGAGAGTTCCTCGACGTGCTGGCGGAGCTGTTTGGCCCCGAGTGCGCAATTGAGGCCGATCGAAATCGGCCTGGCGTGGCGCAGCGAATTCCAGAAGGCCTCGGTAGTCTGCCCCGACAGCGTGCGGCCCGAGGCATCGGTAATGGTGCCGGAGATCATCACCGGCAGGGTATGGCCCTCTTGCTCGAAGAACCGCTCGACGGCGAATACGGCCGCTTTGGCATTGAGAGTGTCGAAGATCGTCTCGATCAGAATGATGTCGGCACCACCATCGACCAGGCCGCGTACGGCCTCGTCGTAGGACGCCACCAGTTCGTCGAAGCCGATGTTGCGGAAACCTGGATCATTGACCGAGGGCGAGATCGAGGCGGTCCGGCTGGTCGGTCCCAGGACCCCGGCGACGAAACGCGGCCGGTCCGGCGTCTGCCGGCTCATACGGTCCGCCGCCTGCCGGGCCAGCCGGGCCGAAGCCACGTTGATCTCGTAGACCAGCGGCTCCATGCCGTAATCCGCCATGCTGATGCGGGTGGCATTGAAACTGTTGGTTTCCACGATGTCGGCCCCCGCTTCCAGATAAGCCCAGTGGATGGCCTCGATCACGTCCGGACGGGTCAGCGACAAAAGGTCGTTGTTGCCCTTCAGGTCCCGCGGCCAATCGGCGAAGCGCTGGCCCCGGTAGTCGGCCTCCGCCAGCCTGTAGCGTTGAATCATCGTACCCATGGCGCCATCGAGAAACAGGATGCGTTCCTTGAGCAGACGTTTTAGGAGCGACGAACGCTCCATGGCAGTAACGGGGAGATTCATGGTCCGACGCCGGAAAGAAAAGCGCTCCATTGTATTCGCTTGGGCGCCATGGATAAACTTGGCGGGTTCCTTGCCAGATACGAGTCAACCGGGAGACAATTCACCGGTCACTTGGGAACAGACCCGAGCGCCTCCCTCCGCCTCGCAGACGAACGGAAGGAGAGCCGCCACCACGCAACGGGCACTTGAATGAGGAGGATCGGAATGAAGCGTTTTTCCACCCTGGCGGGCATCGCGCTGCTCGCGGGACTTTCGGCCGGCACCGCGGCCGCCGATGTTTACCTGAAAGATGCGAGCGAGATCGTGGGAACCTGGCAGCTCGAAACGGTGTCTTCCTCGCTGAAGGGCCCCAGGATCGAGGAGAACCGTACCTGGGAGTTCCGTCCCGACGGCGTCATCGTGACCTCGGGTTACAACCGGCATCTGAAGATGAACGACGTGCACGAATGGAAGTATCAGATCGTGGACGGCAAGATCTCCGCCGACGATCCCGGCCGGCCCGGCAAGACGATCGACTATGCGGTACAGGAAAAAACCGCCGATAGCATGATATTGAGAGGAGGAATAGAAGGTTTCTATTTCTTCAAGAAACGCTAGGAGAAAAACAATGAAAATCAGCGACTTTTTGGAATTCGGTGAAGTAGACAAGAAACTTTGGATCGGTATCGCCGGGGTGAGCGCCGTCGTCATCATCCTGCTGTCGGTGTTCGCCACGACATCGCCGTTCTACTGGGTGGAACGATTCGTGATCACCATCCTGGAAATGTTCGTCCCGGGTTATCTGATCACCAAGCTCTTCTTCGACAAAGTGGCTTTTTCGGAGTACCCGGTCGCCGACAAGTTCATCGTCTCTCTCACGCTGTCCATCGCCACGGTTCAAACCCTCTACTTCCTGAGCACCTATGTGCGCACCTATGGCCTGAACGTGGACGAAGACGTCATCAGCAGTGACAAAATCGCCGTGGCCCTGGTGCTGCTGGTGATCGCCGGCGCTTTCGGGATCAAGTACTATCTGCTCCGGAAAAAAACTTCCACGCCCGCATCCTGACCGACGGTCCGAACAGGGACGTTCCGCCGCGAACCCGACGACACACCCATGTCCGAAGACTTCGACAAACCCAACCTGCTGCAAGTGATCGTCAGCACGCTTGCCGGCGCTTTCGGCGTACAGAGCGAAAAGAACCGGCTCCGGGATTTCCAGCACGGCTCGGCCAAGGCCTACATCGTGACTGGCATCATCGGCACGGTCGTTTTCGTCCTGACGGTGTACGGTGTAGTGAGGCTGGTTCTGAGCGGCGTTGGAAAGTGACGCCGGCGCCATGGGTCTCCGGCACGTTCCCGAGCGATCCGCACGGAAACGGCTGCGCCTGAACCGGTGAGGCCATCGCGTCGTCCATGGAGAGAATGAACACCGAGCCGCCCCGCCCGTCCGTCCGCGAACGTCCGCTTTCTCCTCACCTCCAGGTCTATCGCCTGCCGGTCACGGCCCTGCTGTCCATCAGCCACCGGATCACCGGCGTCCTGCTTGGCATCGGCCTGATCGGGCTGGTGCTGGTGCTCATGTCAGTGGTCCAGGGGCCGTCGGCCTATGCACCGGTCCATGCCTTCCTGTCCGGCATCGCCGGCAGAAGCCTGCTTTGGATCTGGATCATCGCCCTGCTTTTCCACCTTTCCCATGGCATTCGCCACCTCGTCTGGGACACCGGCCATGGTTTCTCGCGGGATTCCCTCCTGTATTACGCGCTGGGCGAATTTGCGGCGGCGCTGGTACTGGTCCTGGCCGTCGCCATCGCCACCCTCGCCCGGAGCTGAGCCCGATGAAAAACTACCGGACTCCCCTCGCTCGGGCCCGCGGCCTCGGCTCCGCCCGCGAAGGACTGCACGACTGGTGGCGGCAGCGAGTGACGGCGGTTGCACTGGTCCCGCTGGGACTCTGGTTCGCCTTCAGCGTAGCCTTGCTTCCTTCCGCCAGCCACGCCGAGCTGGTGGCGTGGATCAACGTCCCCTGGAACACTCTGCTGCTCCTTTCCTTCATCCTGATCGCCTTCTACCACACGATGCTCGGCTTGCAGGTCGTCATCGAGGACTATGTCCATCTCGACTGGCTCAAACTGGTCGGTATCCTCGGTGTCAAGCTGGTGGTCTCCTTCCTCACGCTGGCAGCTGTCTACGCCATCCTCCGCATCGTCTTCACGTAGCAGAAATGAGCAAGACCTACGAAATCATCCGGCACACCTACGATGCCGTCGTGGTCGGCGCCGGCGGTGCGGGCCTGCGCGCCACGCTGGGGATGGCTGAGAAGGGCCTCAAGACCGCTTGCATCACCAAGGTGTTTCCTACCCGCAGCCATACCGTGGCGGCGCAGGGAGGCATCAGCGCCGCGCTCGGCAACATGGGCGAGGATGACTGGCGCTGGCACATGTATGACACGGTCAAAGGCTCGGACTGGCTGGGCGACCAGGACGCGATCGAATATATGTGCCGCGAGGCCATGCAGGCGGTCATCGAACTGGAGCACTATGGTGTTCCATTTTCGCGCACAGAAAGCGGCAAGATTTACCAGCGCCCCTTCGGCGGCATGACCACGCGCTATGGCAAAGGCGTAGCCCAGCGCACCTGCGCCGCCGCAGACCATACCGGCCATGCAATCCTGCAGACCCTCTACCAACAGTCGCTGAAACACGAAGCCGAGTTCTTCATCGAATATTTCGCCCTCGACCTCGTCATGGACGAAGGTGAATGCCGCGGTGTGCTGGCCTGGCGTCTTGATGACGGGACGCTGCACCTGTTCCGGGCACACATGACCGTGCTCGCGACCGGCGGCTACGGACGGACCTATTTTTCTTCCACCTCGGCCCATACTTGCACCGGCGACGGCAATGCGATGGTGCTGCGGGCCGGCCTGCCCTTGCAGGACATGGAGTTCGTCCAGTTCCATCCCACCGGCATCTACGGTGCTGGCTGTCTCATCACCGAAGGCGTGCGGGGTGAAGGCGGCTATCTCACCAATTCCGAAGGTGAGCGCTTCATGGAGCGCTACGCCCCGCACGCCAAGGATTTGGCCTCGCGCGACGTGGTCAGCCGCGCCATGACGATCGAGATTCGGGAAGGCCGCGGTCTCGGGCCGGAAAAAGATCACCTGCATCTGCATCTGGAACATCTCGACCCGGCGGTCATCCAGGAGCGGCTTCCCGGCGTCGCCGAGACCGCCCGGATCTTCGGCGGCATCGACGTGACCCGGGAACCGATCCCGGTGTTGCCGACCGTGCATTACAACATGGGCGGTGTTCCCACCAATTACCGTGCAGAGGTGTTGACTCTCAAGGACGGAGATCCGGAAACCGTGGTGCCGGGCCTGATGGCGATCGGTGAAGGTGCCTGTGTCTCCGTGCATGGCGCCAACCGGCTGGGTTCAAACTCATTGCTGGATCTGGTCGTGTTCGGGCGTGCTGCCGCGTTGCGCTGCGCCGAACTGATCCGGCCGCGCCAGATGCACAAACCTCTGCCCGAGGGCGCCTGTGATACCACCCTGGCCCGCTTCGACCGCCTGCGTCATGCCTCTGGCAGCCGTCGGACCGCCGACATCCGGCTGGACATGCAGCGCACGATGCAGAGCCACGCCAGCGTATTCCGGACCGGCGAGGTGTTACGGGAAGGGGTGAAAGCGCTGAAGCGGATCATGGACTCCTTCAGCGACGTGTGCATCCGGGACCGCTCCCTGGTCTGGAACACCGATCTGCTCGAAACCCTGGAGCTGGAAAATCTGCTTCAGCAGGCCATGGTGACCGTCGCCGCCGCACTTAACCGGGAGGAAAGCCGCGGCAGCCATGCCCGCGAGGACTTCCCGGAGAGGGATGACGTTCACTGGCTCAAGCACTCGCTGATTTGGCTCGACCAGCGGCACGAAACGACCATAGCGTACCGGCCCGTCCACCTCCATACTCTGACCTCCGACGTGGAGCCGATACCGCCCCAGAAGCGTGTCTATTGATCCGCCATTCGCTCGGCGGAAAAACACTGCTTCACGGATTTTCCCTCTGCAACGGGAAATTGCGCACTGGCTCTGATATCTTTACTCGTCCCACCGATCGTTCCGCTTCCAATCGACATCCCGATGAACTGGCTCTGGTACCTCTATGGCGCGGCGGCTGTCTTGGCCGTCGGCGGGCTGCTACGCACTCTCCCCCGGCGTAAGCTCAGACGCGCCCGTACTCTCCCCTGCCAGATCAAACGGATCCTGTTTTCCCCGGAAGAGCATGCCCTGTTTGCCGTCTTGAAGAGCGCGATCGGGGACGAGTTCGAGGTCTTCGCAAAAATCCGGGCGAGCGACATCCTGTCTCCGCATCGCGGCAGTGGCCGCAGGGAAGCGGGCGAGCTTTACCAGTCGATGGCCGGCCGCCGCTTCACGTTCGTGCTCTGCCACAAGCCGGACCTGTCCGTCGCCGGAATCGTGGAGCTGGCCGAGCACGGCGCGGGACGCAAAGCTCAGGAAGCGGATGAGCCGGTCGCGCTGCTGTGCCACGCCGCCGGACTGCCTTTGATCCGCATCCCGGCCAGTCCCTATTACGACATGGGAGAAATCGCCCGGCAGATCAGGGACGAAATCCGCCGGGAACCCGTGTTCGTCCACGGCGACGGCGAGGGCGGCCGGATCGAGCCGCGGATATCCAGTCTCGAAGACCTCAAGTTCTGAACATGACGACCCTCACCCTCTACGGCATCGCCAACTGCGAAGCCTGCCGCAAGGCGCGCCAGGCCTTGGAAAGCCGGGGACGCAGCTCATGTTTCCACGACCTTCGTCGCGACGGCCTGGACCGGCTCCTGCTCGAACGCATGGTGACGGACTTGGGCTGGGAAAATCTGCTCAACCGCCGTAGCGCCACTTGGCGCGCGCTGCCGGAATCCATCCGGACACCGCTCCAGCGGGAACGCGCGCTGGAACTCATGCTGGAACACCCGACACTGATCAAGCGCCCGGTCGTCGAACGCGCGGGCCGATTTTTCCTCGGTCTTGCCGATCTCCTCCCATGAGCGATACCCTCGATCTCGCCGTCGAGCTGATCCGGCGCGAATCCGTGACCCCCGAAGATGCGGGCTGCATGGACCTGGTGATCGAACGGCTGGCGCCCCATGGCTTCCAGGCCGAGTGGCTGAATTTCGGTGACACCAAGAACCTCTGGCTCCGACGCGGCGAAGCGGCGCCGCTCTTCGTGTTCCTGGGTCATACCGACGTGGTGCCGCCGGGTCCCCTGGAAGACTGGTCCTCTCCCCCCTTCGCGCCCGAAATCCGCGAAGGCCGACTGTACGGACGTGGCGCGGCCGATATGAAGGGCAGTATCGCAGCCATGATCACGGCCTTGCAGCGGTTCGTGGTCCACCACCCCGGGCACCCGGGCTCCCTCGCCGTCCTGCTGACCAGTGACGAAGAAGGCTCGGCCTACGACGGCGTGGTCAAGGTGGTGGATGTCCTGAAGTCGCGAGACACGGTGATCGACTGGTGTCTGGTCGGCGAGCCGTCGAGCTTCGCCCGGCTGGGCGATGTGATCCGGGTGGGCCGCCGCGGCTCCTTGGGCGGCGTGCTGCGGATCCTGGGCGTGCAGGGCCACGTCGCTTATCCCGACAAGGCCGACAACCCCATCCACCGCTTCGCTCCCGCGCTTCACGAACTCACTACCGAAATCTGGGACGGAGGCAACGAATTCTTCCCTCCGACCAGTTTTCAGGTCTCCAACATCCGGGCGGGAACCGGCGCCGACAACGTCATCCCCGGCAAACTCGAGGTTCTGTTCAACTTCCGTTTTTCGACCGAACTGACCGTGGAGGCCATCCAGCGCCGTGTGGAAACCATCCTCGACCGCCACGGCCTCCACTATGAATTGAGCTGGCGACTCTCCGGTCTGCCGTTTTTGACCCGGGAAACGGAGCTGGTGAGCGCGACCCGTGCCGCCATCGCCGCAGTCACCGGCCTCCACCCGCGTGCCGATACCGGCGGCGGCACTTCCGATGGTCGCTTCATCGCCCCGACCGGTGCCCAGGTCGTGGAGCTGGGACCGCTCAACGCCAGCATCCACAAGATCGATGAGCACGTTGCGGTCGAAGACCTGGAAGCCCTGTCCGCGATCTACGAACGCATCCTCGGCAATCTGCTGGCGGTCCTCTGAACCGTCCGAAGCGTGACAACGGTGAGACCACTTTGTTCAGTTAACAATGAATTGCTAAATAGCCGCATTGTCAACACAATTACATCTCTATAACCTAGCACCGTGTTCCACATTCAAGGGTCGAGGTATTTCTTATGACTGCTCTCGAACTCGTTCTGTTCACGGCGCTCTTTGCCACCTTTGCCGGCAGCGTCGGCTATTGCTGGAACCATTACCGCTCGCTCGGCAAATGAGCCGCGGGCCCGATTTCACCTTCAGCGACGATCTCCTCCTCGTGTGCCATAGAGCTCACGCTTGACCTGCCTTTCCGGCGGGTCTTTTTTTGTCCGCCGGAAGGACGGACGGCAATGGTATCATGCCAGTCTCTCCCGAGATTTCAGGTCGGTACCCATGCCCGAGACCGCTTTCCCTCCCCTGGTCGATGCCCGCTGGCTGGCCGGGCATCTGCACGATCCCCGGGTCGTGGTCGTCGACGCCAGTTTCTTCATGCCTGCTCAGCGCCGCGACGCCAAGACCGAATTCGGTGCCGCCCATATTCCGGGCGCCCGGTTCTTCGACATCGATGCGATCGCCGACACAACCTGTCCTTTGCCTCACATGCTGCCCGCCCCTGCGTTCTTCGCGGAGCAGGTCGGCCGGCTGGGGATCGGCAACGACACCCATGTCATCGCCTACGACGGCAATGACTTCATGGCTTCGGCCCGAGTCTGGTGGACATTCCGGGTATTCGGCCACGATCGCGTGTCGGTGCTCGACGGTGGGTTACGGTGCTGGCGGGAACAAGGTCTGCCGTTGTCGTCCGAGGAGGCGGCACGGACCGAATGCGAATTCCAGGCCCGGTTCCGCCCGGAACTGGTGTCGAACCTCGAGGACTTGCGGAAGGCGGCAGCGGAACGATCCATTCAGATCTTGGACGCCCGCTCGCCCGGACGGTTCGCCGGCACGGAGCCGGAGCCCAGGCCCGGCCTTCGCTCCGGCCACATCCCCGGCAGCCGCAACCTGTTCTTCCAACGGCTGATCGATGAAACCAGCCATTGCTTCAAATCCGTCGCCGCTTTGGCGGCACTCTACCGCGATGCTGGTATCGACCTCGACCGCCCGGTGACCACGACCTGCGGAACCGGTGTGACGGCCTCGATCTTGGCGCTCGGACTGTATCTGCTGGGGCGCACCGATACCGCGGTCTACGACGGCTCATGGAGCGAATGGGGCGGGCGGACCGATACCCCCGTCGAAACCGGCTGACCGCTTCCCCCATGCCGGCCATGCAGGAGCGAGCCCCCGTCATCGGCAGCATCGCCGAGGTCCACGGACCGGTGGTGGTGATTGCCTGCCAGACGCTGCCGCCGCTCCGGCAGGCCCTGTACAGCCGGATCGATCATGAAACCTATCTATTCGAAGTTCACCAGCATCTCGATGAAAGCCATGTTCGGGCCGTGACGCTACACCGTACTACGGGTCTCAAACGCGGCATGGTGGTTCACGATCTTGGAGCGCCGCTGCAGGTCCCGGTGTCCACAGCCTGCCTGGGCCGCCTGGTGAACCTTTTCGGCGAACCGCTGGACAACGGCCCGCCGCTACCCGACTCCGAGTACCGCGACGCCCACCGTCCGCCGGCACCGCTGGCCGAATCGCGCGCTGCCGGTGAAACGCTGGAAACCGGCATCAAGGTCATCGACCTGCTCTGCCCTTTCGCCCGCGGCGGCAAGACCGGCCTGTTTGGCGGTGCGGGAGTGGGGAAAACGGTGTTGATCATGGAATTCATGCACGCCGTCAGCGCCCTGCACCGGGGAGTCTCGGTCTTCGCCGGCGTGGGTGAGCGCATCCGCGAGGGCCACGAACTGTGGCGCGAACTGGCCGAGGCCGGCGTCCTCGACAAGTCGCTGCTGGTGTATGGCCAGATGGACGAGTCGCCCGGCGTCCGCTTCCGGGTCGGATTGACGGCCCTCACTTATGCCGAATACCTCCGCGACACGCTGCACACCGAAGTGCTGTTCCTCATCGACAACGTGTTCCGCTTCGTTCAGGCCGGCAGCGAGATTTCCAGCCTGCTGGGCCGGATGCCTGCGACCGTGGGTTACCAGCCGACCCTGGCCACCGAGGTAGCGGAAATCGAGGAACGCATCACTTCGACCGCCGCCGGTGCGATCACCTCCGTACAGGCCGTGTACGTACCCGCTGACGACATGACCGACCCGGCCGTGGCCGCCATTCTCAGCCACCTCGACACCACCGTAGTGCTGTCGCGCGTCCAGGCAGGCAAGGGCATCTATCCGGCGATCGACCCGCTGGCCTCGACCAGCCGGCTGATGGACCGCCATGTGATCGGTGACCGTCACTACGGGATTGCCCAGGGGGTGCGGGAACATCTGGCCCGCTATCGGGAGCTGGAAGACATCATCACCATGTTGGGAATCGAGGAACTCTCCCCCCAGGACCGGCTCCTCGTGCTGCGGGCACGCAAGCTTCAGCGCTACCTGACCCAGCCTTTCTTCGTCACCGCGCAGCACACTGGGCTGGCCGGCGTCAGTGTCCCACTCGACGCCACGCTCGGCGATTGTGAAGGATTTCTGACCGGGCGCTACGACGACCTGGCGGAAGAAGACTGCTACATGCGCGGCACACTCGGCCGCGGTTCATGAGAACCTTTGTTCTGAGCCTCAGGGACACCCATCGCTGCGAGGAAATCGAGGGCATCGAAACCTTCGTCGGCGCCGACGACACCGGCAGTTTCGCCATCCGCGCCGGGCACGCCCCGCTGATCGCCGCCTTGGGATTCGGCCTGGCTCGCTTCAAGCCCGAAGACAGCCACTGGCGCTACCTCGCGGTGCCCGGTGCCATGCTGAACTTCGTCCAGAACCGGCTCGAAATCCTGACGCGACGGTTCTATCTCTTCGATGACTACCGGATCGCGGCGGCTGCATTGCGCGAAGAGCTGGAAGCCGAAGAGCGGTCGCTGGCTGAAACCCGGGCCAGCATCCGCACCCTGGAAAGGCACATGCTGAAGCGGCTGTGGCAGCTGCGGCGCGAGGGGATCAGGCTTTAGCTCACCAGGGCCCTCCCCAGTAGCCGCCGCTCGCAGATCCGGCGCTCATGTATCCGCCGCCCACCCCATATCCATAAGGTCCCACATAGGGCATTCCATAATAATAGTAGGGGTTGCCACCGTAGAAGCCACTCCCGCCCAGCGGGTTGCCCGCTTGGCCGGCATAATAACCCATGGGTTCGCCGTCCTGCGTCAGATAGGCCTCGGCTCCCGGCCCACAGCCCGCCAATGCCCATACGGACAGACCCGCAAGCAGGCGTGGTAGCGGAAAACCTGGCTCAGCGGTGATGCTCATCGACGACGCCCACGTACGGATCGCCCCAGTAACCGCCCATACCATACGGCATACCATAGTAATAATAGGGGTCACCGTAGAAACCACCATAGCCGCCGTAATAGCCCATGCCGGCGTACGGATTGCCGGCTCCCACCGAATAGTACCCGAACGGCTCGTCCTTGTTCAGATAGCCCTGATAGCCGGGATCGCTGCAACCAGCCCCGAGGGCCGCCAAGCCGCCCACCATGACCCTGTTCAAAACCTTTTGCCCGAATTTCAAGACGGTTCCCCACTGTCGCTGCACAAGGGCAGAGGATAGCCGGTTTGGCGACTGCAAGCACGCGCCGTTCACGGGCCGTACCGATTGCCGGCTCAGTCGCCCGGCTTGCGGAAGGCGAGGATACGATAGCGCAGGAGCCCCAGCCGGCTGGCCAGCTCGGCAAACAGCGTTTCCATCGTGGCGGACAACCGCAGATTCCCCAACCGCGGGCTCAAGCGGCGCAGGAACGGGTAAGTCGGCAGTGTGTGGCGGGTGATGTCGCGATCGAATGACGGTACAAACCCGGCTTCCGCGGCGAGCTTCGCGTAACGGCGTGCGGTGCAGCACATGTCGACCTTGCCATAGAACCCGCGGGAACCCGGCCACAGTCCCGCGGCCGCGGTCGCCGGCAAAAGCACTCCGACCGGCACGAAATCGGACAATGCCAGCCGGCCACCGGGTTTCAGCACCCGCCAGGCTTCGGCGAAAAAGCGCCGCCGATCGGGGAAATGAAAGATGCACTCGACCGCGAGAACGACGTCGCAGACTGCATCGGCGAGGGGGAGTGCGCAGGCGTCGGCACACAACCACGCCAGCATGTTTCCGGCACGGGTGGTTTTCGTCAGCCGGGCGGCGCGGGTCAGCTGACGGTGATCGATGTTGACACCGGTGAGGGAGACGCCGCTGCGTTGCGCACCGATGCTGGCCAGCGTGCCGCCGAAGCCACAGCCGACATCCACCACACGGTCGCCGTCACGGATGGCCGCAGCCTCCCAGACCTCTCGGGACAAACGCTCGGCCGCCCTTGCGAACTCGGCCGACGTCGGCGCCTGCTCCGGTTCCCGATCCCAGTAGCCCCAATGGACATGGCGACCGAAAGCCTCGCAAATCTCCGCGTCTTCCATTTCGAAACCATCCAACAAGGCGTCGAAGTAAGGAAGCCTGGAATCCTGGGACGTGCCTGCTTCCTTCTGCCGGAGGGGAGCCCGGTGATTTATTTTGCCTGCTGTCAGATCAATGCCGTCAAGACGATCAGTGAAACGAAACCGACCAGGACAAAGGTGAGGGCACGTTCGTGATGCCCCGTTTCCTGGTCCGAGGAAAAATTCTCTAGCTCATCGAGCGCCTTGTCCAGAAATTTCATGGTGTTTGCATCCCCGATGCCGTACACGGAATGAGCCGTGCCTCGGAAAAAATCCAAGCACGATTCGAGCCACATAACCAATCCCGTTAAATCACAAGGTTACGCGACGAATGGCTGGCATGTCTGGCGGTTCTTCGGTTGCTGACAACCAGGCTGGTGGCTCCCGCAACCAAGATGGAACCCCGCGCCCACCCTGCCGCGGGACATTTTCCTGACCGCCTCCCGCCGCCTTGAAAAACCCGGCTCCGTCCCTATGAATCGACGCGGACTCTCAAGCAACTGCAACCCATGAGGAGGTAGAACGCATGCTTGCTCCGTTGGCCCCGTCCCCCCAACCACCGAGGTACCCGTCATGATCGAAGCCTCGGCGCTCACAAAACGCTATGGCCGTTTCACAGCCGTCAACGCCGTCACCTTCGAGGTCCGAGTCGGACAGGTGCTCGGTTTCCTCGGTCCCAACGGTGCCGGTAAATCCACCACCATGAAGATGATCGCCGGCTTTCTCTCCCCTACGGCCGGCCGCGCGAAAGTCTGTGGTTTCGACGTCGAGACGCACCCGATAGAGGCCAAGAAGGCATTGGGCTATCTCCCGGAAGGCGCTCCCAGCTATGGCGAAATGACGGTCCGCTCGTTTCTCGAATTCATCGCCGGCATTCGGGGACTCACGGCAGAGTCGAAACGACGCCGGCTGGACGACGTGATCGGACGTCTGCGCCTAGAAGGCGTGCTGGAGCAAACCATCGACACGCTCTCCAAGGGCTTCAAGCGCCGCGTCGGTCTGGCGCAGGCCATACTCCACGACCCCCCCGTCCTGATCCTCGACGAACCAACCGACGGCCTCGATCCCAATCAGAAGCACGAAGTCCGGCGTCTGATCAACGATATGGCTGAGAACAAGGTGATCGTCATTTCCACCCACATCCTTGAGGAGGTGCACGCGGTCTGCAACCGCGTCGTAGTGATCGCCGGCGGTACACTCCTGGCCGATGCCACGCCGGGCGAGCTGGAGGCCCGTTCCCGCTACCACATGGCGGTGTCCCTGACCACCGATGAAACCGCGAAAGCCAGGGAGACTCTGACGGCCATCCCCGAGGTCGAGACCGTCGAAATCGATCCTCAGAACCAGCGCATCACCGCCTTCCCCCGCAAAGGCCAGCAGATATTGATGGCCGTCGGCGACGCCCTGAGAGCGCAGGGCATCGCCGTCCGCGAACTCCAGCTCGAAACCGGACGTCTGGATGAGGTGTTCCGGAACATCACCCAGTCGCACCTGCGAGAGGCCCACGCATGAAGCCGATCCTGACCCTCTTCCAGCGCGAATTGCGCAGCTATTTCGCCACGCCCGTGGCCTACGTCTTCATCGTCATCTTTCTGCTGCTGTCCGGCGCCTTCACATTTTACCTGGGCCGGTTCTATGAACGCGGCCAGGCCGATCTCGAGCCGTTCTTCCAGTTCCATCCCTGGCTTTATCTGTTCTTGGTGCCGGCGGTGGCAATGCGGCTTTGGGCCGATGAACGCAAAAGCGGCACCATCGAGCTGCTGCTGACGCTGCCCGTCACCATGGGGCAGGCCGTGCTGGCCAAATTCCTGGCGGCTTGGTCCTTCGTCGCCTTGGCCTTGGCGCTGACCTTCCCCATCTGGATCACGGTCAATTATCTGGGCGATCCGGACAACGGAGTCATCGTTACGGGCTATCTCGGCAGTCTGCTCATGGCAGGGGCATATCTCGCCATCGGCGCCTGCCTGTCGGCGGCCACGCGCAGCCAGGTCGTCGCTTTCATCCTCAGTGTGGTGGTGTGTTTCCTGTTCCTTCTGGCCGGTTTTCCGCTGGTGTTGGACCTGTTCCGCGCCATCGCCCCCCAAAGCCTGGTGGATGCGATCGCCGGCCTGAGCTTCCTCAGCCATTTCAACGGTATTTCCCGTGGCGTGATCGATCTGCGCGACCTGATCTATTTCCTCCTCACCATCGGCTTCTGGCTGTATGCCAATGCCGTCGTCATCGACCTGAAGAAGGCCGATTAAGGAGCAAAGGACCATGACCCTGAATCGCAAGACCCTGAGCGGCAGCGCGCTCGCCGTCCTGGCAGTGCTTTTCGTGTCCCTGACACTGATTTCCAATGCCCTTTTCCGCGGCGTCCGGCTCGATCTGACGGAAAACTCGCTGTACACCCTGTCTGATGGAAGCCGTAACATCCTGGCGAAGCTGGATGAGCCCATCCACCTGCGATTGTACTTCTCCGACAAAGCGACCGCCGAAAGCAATCGCCCCGATGTACGGGGACTCCGGCTGTACTTCGACCGGGTTCGGGAAATGCTGGAAGAGATGAGATCGCGCGCCGGAGGCAAAATCGAGCTCAACGTGATCGATCCCTTGCCCTATTCAGAAGCGGAAGACCGGGCGGCAGCGGCCGGACTCCAGGGTATTCCGCTCGGACCCTCCGGGGAAAAGGTATTCCTCGGCCTGGAAGGCAGCAACTCGACCGATGGGCGGGCCACCATCCCGTTCTTCGAGCCCGGTAAGGAAGCGTTTCTGGAATACGATCTGGTCAAGCTCGTCCATGATCTGGCCACGCCGAAAAAACCGGTGGTGGGACTCGTTTCCAGTCTGCCTTTGGCGGGCGGCTTCGACCCGCAACGCGGAGACATGGGCGCACCCTGGACCGTCTACGAACAGCTCTCGCAATCGTTCGACGTCAGGTCCCTGGACGCCGACAGCCTCAAGGCCGTCGCCCCCGAAATCGAAGTGCTGGTCGTCGTCCATCCCAAAAGGCTCGGCGAGGACGCCCAGTACGCCCTGGACCAGTTCGTTCTGCGAGGCGGGCGTCTGATGGTGTTCGTCGATCCCCATGCGGAGAACGACGGCGTGGGCGATCCCCGCGATCCGATGGCGGCCATGGTGACTCCCAAGGCTTCTGACCTTCCCGTCTTGTTCAAGGCCTGGGGGGTGGAGTACAAACCCGATGAAGCGGTGCTGGACCGCGCCCGTGCGGTCACGGTCAATACCGCCCCTGGCGCTCCTCCGAGCCGGCATCCAGCGATCCTGCGGTTGGGCAAACCGGATCTGAACGCCGCCGACGTGATCACCGCCAACCTCGACACCATTCATCTCGCCAGCGTCGGCCACTTCAGGCCGACGACGGACGGCGGGAGCCGGCTGACTCCCCTGCTCCAGACCAGCGACCAGGCCATGGTCGTCCCCGCAGACCGCATCCGCTTCCTCGGCGACCCCTCCAGCCTGCTGCAGGACTATAAGCCGGGTGGCGAGCGCCTGATCGTCGCCGGCAGGCTGGAAGGCAAGTTCAAAACCGCCTTTCCGCAACGCGGCGATCCGGGCCACTTGGCCGAAGCCAAGGGAACCGGGGAGATACTGCTGATAGCAGATACCGATCTGCTCAGCGACCGGCTGTGGGTCAGGTCTTCCAGCTTCTTCGGCCGGAAGCTGCTCACCACCTTCGCCGGCAACGGTGACCTGTTCGTCAATGCGGTCGACAATCTCGCCGGCAGCTCGGACCTGATTTCGATACGGGGACGAGGCACCTCGGCACGTCCATTCACCAAGGTCGAAGAACTCAAGGCAGCAGCGGACGACCGCTTCCGCAGCAAGGAGCGGGAGCTCCAGCAGGAACTCGGCGAAACCGAACGGAAGCTGGCCGAGCTGCAAAGGGGCAAAACCGGCGACGACACCTTCGTCCTCAGCCCCGCACAGCGGAAGGAGCTGGATGACTTTCTCAGGCGCAAACTCGAAATCCGCAAGGAACTGCGCGAAGTGCGGCGTCAACTGGATGCGGACATCGACGCACTGGGAGCCCGGCTGAAGTTCATCGACATCGCGCTCGTGCCCCTCCTGCTCACCCTGGGCACGCTGGGTTTCATCGCCTGGAACGCCAGGCGAGAAAAGGCTTGAAGGAGACAAACGATGACTCATCTCGATGCCAGGGCGGTGCTGGGACTCGGCGCCGCCGCCGTTCTCGCCGTTATCGTCGCCCTGACGATAGCCTCGGGCCGCCAGCCCGTCAGTGAACCCAAGGGCGGGGGCTATGCCCTCCCCGAACTGCGGGATCATCTCAATGAGATCCGATCCATCACCATCATGGGTCCGGAAAACAAGACCTTGGTCAGCTTGCTGAAGGAGGAGCAAGGCTGGAAGGTCCGGGAGAAGGACGGTTACCCCGCGGACGGCGGAAAGTTGCGGGAAATGCTGATCACGCTGGCAGACGCAGAACTGCTTGAGCCTAAGACTGTCAACGTCGAGCGTTACGCCAGCCTGGGCGTTGAAGACGTCCAGGCCAAGGAGGCCCGCGGCGTCGAGCTGCGGCTGGAAGGACTGAACCAGCCCGCCCGTCTCATCGTCGGCAAGGTCGATGACGACAATGGCGCCACTTTCATCCGGAGACCGGAGGAGAAACAGAGCTGGCTGGCGAAGGGGGTGTTGCACATCGAGCGGGACCCGCTCCGGTGGCTGGACAAGGCACTCACCGACATTCCTTCGAGCAGGATCATGGAAATCAAGCTATCCCGGCCGCGAGGCAAGAGCCTGCGCCTGTTCAAATCGAAACCCGAAGACAGCACCTACAACGTTGCCGATCTACCGCCCGGACGGGAAGCCGATTCCACCATCAGCGGGCTCGCATCGACGCTCGCGGGTCTGAACCTGGTCGACGTCTTCCCGATTTCTGCGGTCGCCATTCCTCCGGAAAGCAATCTGCTCATAGCCCAGTACCGGACCTTCGACGGACTGACGATCGAGGTAAAGGCCTGGAACCAGGACGGCAGGCACTACGCCCAGTTTTCGGCGAAACTGGACCCCCAACCGGCCCAAAGCCGCCTCCCGTCCGAAGGGGACACGCCTTCTCAGGCACCGGCCGCCGGAAAGACCCAAGGCTCCCCGGCCCAGGCGACGCCCGCTCCCGATCCGGGGCAGCGGCTGGAAGCCTTGGACAAGGAGGTGGAACGGCTCAACCGGCGTTTTGCCGGCCGTGTCTTCGCCATTCCGGCGGACAAATACGGCAACATGGACAAATCGTTGACGGACGTTTTGCAACCGGCTGCGACCGGAACGAGACAAAAGAAGAAATAGCGTCGGACGCGGTCCCTAAAGAGCGCATTCCCCGCTCGGAGAAACACCGGCCGGATCGCCTCTGGTCGGTGTTTCCACAACCGCAGCGCGATGAGGTGACCGTGTGATAGATTGTCGCCAACCATGGCGACTCGCTGCACCTCATCCATGAGCACTCACCTTCCCACCGAAGAGCAGATCGCCGAAATGGTCCGGCGCTTCTACCGGCAGGTCCTCGCCGACGACAGGCTGCGGCCCATCTTCGATGCCGCCATAACGGACTGGGACACGCATCACCGCGTGGTCCAGGATTTCTGGTCGCGGACCCTGTTGGACACGGACAGGTACCGCGGGCATCCCTACCCCGTCCATGCGCAGCTTCCGCTGCAGCCGGAGCATTTCGACATCTGGCTGGAGCTGTTCCGCAAAGCGGCGCGGGAAGTGCTGCCGGCCGATTCCGCAGCCAGAGCCATAGCGCGCGCCGAGCACATGGCCGAGAGTTTCAAGGCGGGCATGTTCAGCTTTCCTCGCTACGATGGCCCGAAACTGTGGAAGCCGGCGCGGTAGAGTCGCGCACGGGTGCAGCCCCGTTTCCAGATTTGTCCCTCCATCCCCTCGGTTCGCCCTACTGTTCGTGCGCCACGCCCCGGGCAGCGTATCGACTCCGCATCCCTCCCGTTGCCGTCAAAGAAGACGGCACCGATCAGGCGCCAGATACCGTCCTGCGATTGCGCCTTGGGCATGCAGGCGCACGCCGGCCTGGGGATTCGGGTCCGGAACGCCGGCGGTGGCACGGAAATTCCCGCGCCGGGCGGAATTCCGAGGACAGGGGTGAACATCATCGAACCCGCTTCACCACCCTCGACCCGGCGCATGAGGAAGCAGGCACGGAAGGCGGCTGGTGTCGCCCCATCACGGAGCTCCACGGTGATCATCCGGTGGAAACGGTCATACTCCTTTGGGCTTGAGAAGCCCTGCTCGGCGGTCGAATCTTCCGCGATCCGACGAAATCAGACCAGTCCGAAGAACGGTTGTACGTCCACCAGGCTGCCCGGTTCCACCGGCCCGCTATCCAGCGGCAGCACGATGAAACAGTTGGCCTGGCTCATCGAGGTCAGAATGCCGGAGCCCTGCTGGCCCGTCTTGCGGACCACCATCCGGCCCTCGCCGTCCAGCTCGACGATGCCGCGCTGGAATTCCACCCGGCCCGGTCGCTTCCTGAGTTTCGACCGACAGACGGCCTTGAACACGACCGGGGCCGACAACGGCCACTCGCCCGTCATCCGACGCAACGCCGGCTGCACGAACTGGTAGAACGCCACCATGACCGCTACCGGATTTCCGGGCAGGCCGAAGAACGCGGTGCGGCCGATGCTGCCGACCGTGATGGGCCGCCCCGGCTTCATCGCGATTTTCCAGAATTGAATGCGTCCGACCCGCTCCAGCGTCTCTCGCACCAGGTCGAATTCGCCGACCGAAACACCGCCGGTCGAAACGATTGCGTCCGCTTCGGCGGACGCCCGTACCAACACGGTTTCCAGTCGCTGGCCGTCGTCAGGAATGGCACCGAATTCACGTACTTCGATTCCGAGGCGCTGCAGCATGCCGAGCAACGTGTACCGGTTGCTGTCGTACAGGCAGCCCTCCTCCAGCGCTTCACCGGGCTCCCGCAACTCATCCCCGGTGGTAAACAGCGCAACCTTCAGCCTGCGGTAGACCCACACCTGTGCCTGTCCCTGCCCGGCCAGCACCCCCAGATCGGCGGGCGTCATACGACGCCCGCGCGCCAGCACGACTTGGCCGACGGCGACATCCTCCCCCCTCTCCCGAACGTTCTGGCCGGACTTTTCCCCGGCGCCGATGACCACCCAATCGCCTTCGGCTTCGGCACGTTCCTGCATGACGACGGTATCGGCCCCTGCCGGCATCACGGCGCCAGTGAAAATCCGCACGCACTGTCCTTTCCCGACAACGCCGCGGTACGGCGCACCGGCACGCGACACGCCGACGACCTTCAGGCGGTTCGTTCCCGACGGCGGCAAGTCCGAGCCTCGCAAAGCGTAGCCGTCCATCGCTGAATTCGGCGCCGAAGGGACGGCAACCGTGGCGCGGACATCCGCCGCCAGCACCCGGCCCAGCGCGGACCGCAGACCTACGGTCTCGGCTTCGGCCAAGGGAGACACGGCATCGAGAATCCGGGTCCGTGCCGTCTCAACCGTCAGGGCACTGGGATCGTAGTCGTCTTCACAGGTCATGGCTCGGGTGGCGGAGTTCATGGGAAGGCGGAGGGACTGAGTCTTCGTTCAAATCGGCCGCACTGCCGGTGGCTGGGACGGGAATGATAGCGCTGCCATCCCCTCGCCCGAAAGGCGGCTAGGTCGTCGTCTTGAGCCGGTCCTTCTCCTCCCGTTGGACAACGGTCGCTCGAGTCGCGCATTCGCTGCCGCCTGCTCCGCATCCAACGCCCCAGGTCCGGATCGCTGACGATGGCGCGCCCGCCCGCTGGGAATCAGCCCGGCGCCAACCCCCGACTCCCACGCCACCGTCGCCACGGGATGCCACCCAAAGCATGCGTTTGACCGGCAGTTCCTCGAACTCCGCCGTATATCGCCGCCGGCTCGGTTTCTATCGACCACCCCCCCAAGGGCCTGGCCCTCATAAATGGGGGCTACGCAAGCATGGCGAGATCAACGCCGTGTACGTTGGATTCCGCGGACTTGCACTCGCCGAAGGCCGGCCTGTCCACCAGCAGCGGTCGCGTTTCCAGGAAGCCAGCCGTTTCGTTCTTGGTCTACCCCACGATGATCCGAGGCTCGGTGTACCTCGGCATCTCCTGCAGAGCAGGAGGGGCCGGACGGTCGGCATAGCGGGCTCGTTTGCGGCCATGGCCGCTCCAAAAGCCGTTGCAAGACTGTGGTATTTCACGATATTCCCGGCGCTCCCGAGGCAGAACGAACCGGTGAAGCATCACCCGCCCGGCGCTCAGAGAGCGTCGTAAAGTTTACGACCGGCCCAGTTTGACCGCGACTGGCAGGGTTTGCGGCTCTGGGAGAAAGTCATCGAACTGCCTCGGGCGCACGCCCCCTCAAATTCCTTCAAGGCAGCAGGCAGCAGTGCAACGACGCCCCCCGACCACAGGGATCTGGACCGCGACGGGAATCAGGGACCGTTCCCGCCTGGAACGGGGGCATCGGAGCGCTTCAGAGGATGCCCTGTCAGGCATCCACCCCGCGCTCCACTTCACCCTGCCGCCGCAGCTGCCGCTTGACTATTTTGCCGGCGGCATTACGGGGCAACTGCTGGAGAGCCTTGACCTGGCGTGGAATTTCGTGCCGCCCCAGATAAGGCTTGCACCAGGCGCGGATTTCGGCTTCGCTGGCGGGCGCGTCCAGTACGACATAGGCCACCACCCGTTCACCGTGCAACGGATCCGGGTCGCCGACCACGGCGACCTCCCGGACCGCAGGATGCCGGCACAGGACCTCTTCGATCACCCTCGGATAGACGTTCATGCCGTTGACGATGATCAGATCCTTCTTGCGGTCGACGATGCTGAAATAGCCGTCGTCGTCCACTTGGCCCAGATCCCCGGTGAGGAACCAGCCGTCGCGGAAGCATTCCCGCGTCGCCTCCGGTTGATTCCAGTATCCTTTGAACACATTGGCGCCTCGCACCGCGATTTCGCCCAGTTCGCCCCTGGGAAGTTCGGCGCCGTCTTCGCCGAGGATCTTCATTTCGACTCCCGGTACCGGCAGACCGACCGTGCCACGTTTGACGGGGCCGGCTACCGGATTGACGCAGGTCACCGGCGAACATTCGGTCGGACCATCGCCCTCGTGTATGGGCAAGCCGAAACGTGCCTGAAACTGCTCCATCACGCTGGGCGGCAAGGCCGCGCCGCCGGACACGCAGAGCCGGACGGTTCCGAACCGGGCGATCCGCTCCTCCCCCAGCCGGCACAGCAGGGCATACATGCTGGGCACGCCGAGGAACAGAGTCGCGCGGTGGCGGCCGATGGTGTCGGCCACCCGATCCGGCTCGAATTTCGCCAATGGTATCAGGGCACAGCCGTGGAGGAGTGGCGTGAGCATGCCGACGGTGGCCGCGAAGGCATGAAACATCGGCAACACCACCAAGACCCGGTCCTCGCCAGGGCGCCAATCCAGGGCCTCCCGCACGCTCGTGGTATTCGCCAACAGGTTGCCGTGGGTCAGCATTGCGCCCTTGGGATGCCCGGTCGTGCCGGAGGTGTAGAGGATCGCCGCCAGGTCTTCCCCTCCATCGAATTCGATGCAGGGGGGCGCTGCCGATTCTTCCAAGAGGGCCCGCCAGACATCTCCATCCGGACCATCGAGGCCGATGCCGGCACGGACCTTGAGTCCGGAAAGCCGGTCCGCCACGGCGGCCGCGTTTGCCGAGACCTGACCGTGATAGATCAGCCCGCTGACCCCGGCGTCGGCGAGGTTGTAATGCACCTCTTCAGCGCTGAGCAACAGGTTGATGGGCACGACGACGGCGCCGGCCTTGACGATGCCGGCATAGGCCAGGGCGAACTCCACCGAATTGATGCAGTAGAGACCGATGCGCTCACCCTTGGCGACGCCCCGGACGGCGAGTCCGGCGGCGATGGCATCGGACGCGCGGTCGAATTCGGCGAAATCGACGCGTCGTTCGTCGGTCAAGATGGCGGGAAGGGACGAAAAACGGTCGGCCGCCAGCCGGAGCGCCGCCGGGAGCGATGCTTGCATCGTCTGAACTCAAAACGTTTCGTGGTCTGCGCTCGAGCCGAACACGAGCGGTGATCCCTCTCCGGGCAGAACTAAGGGAGGCTGAACGTCAATTGATGACGTTGTGGCCGCGTCCGCGCATGCAGTTGATGAAAGCCCGCTTGTACTGCTCGTCGCCGGAGACGCCCTGCTGGGTGGCACCGCCGATGCCGCCGGTCGCCGCCCCGATGGCTGCCCCCGTTCCCGGACTTCCCACCGCCGCGCCGATGGCCGCGCCAGCCGCCGCGCCGACCAAACCTCCCACCGCGCCGCCTTTGAGGGCTTCCGTACCGGCGCTGCCGGCTTCCTTGGCCAGCATCCGGCATTCTTCCTCGTCGAGGGAAATGCGGGCTGCATTGGGGTCCTTATACGTGTCGTAGGTCGGTTTCCATCCGGTATAGGTGGCGCAGCCCGAAACGGCCACGGCGGACATCAGCAGTATCGGTATGCTTTTCAACATGGTCATGAATTCCTCGCTCGAAAATTCCGTCCTTACAGTCCCCAGCCCAGATCCGGGGACAGGAAGACGCAGCCACTATATCAAAACCGGGTTCATGCCGAACACTTCGCCGATTCGGGAATATCCGGTGCTTCTGTTATGATCGCATCCTCCGATGAGCGGGATGGCCCGCCGCCCTCCCCCGAACGACCGAATCCCTGCGCCGATCGACGTCCCGGCACGCGGTCACCCTCATCAGACATTTTTCACTCTTTGACTCCCCATCCTGATGCAATCGACCGAAACTCCCTTTTCTTTTGCCGATCTGGCGATCTCAGCCCCCATTCTCCAGGCCATCCGCGAAATCGGCTACGAGACTCCCTCTCCCATCCAGGCGGCGAGCATTCCCCCTCTCCTCGCCGGCCATGATCTTCTGGGCCAGGCGCAGACCGGCACGGGCAAAACCGCCGCTTTCGCCCTGCCGATCCTGAACGGTATCGACCTCGAGCGCCGCGAGCCGCAAGCGCTGGTGCTGGCTCCGACCCGCGAACTCGCCCTGCAAGTGGCCGAAGCCTTCCAGAGCTATGCCCGCCACCTGCCCGATTTCCATATCCTGCCGATCTATGGCGGCCAGTCGATGGACGCACAGTTGCGTCATCTGCGCCGGGGGGTCCACGTCATCGTCGGCACCCCCGGCCGGGTGATCGACCACCTGCGCCGCAAGAGCCTCAATCTGGATGGCCTGCGCACCCTCGTTCTGGACGAAGCCGACGAGATGCTGCGAATGGGCTTCATCGAAGACGTCGAGTGGATACTCGAGCACACCCCGCCCGAGCGCCAGATCGCACTGTTCTCCGCCACCATGCCGGAAGCGATCCGCAGGGTCGCCAAGCGCCACCTCCGCCACCCCAAGGAGGCCAAGATCGAGGCCAAGACCACCACGGTCGAGGCAATCACCCAGCGCTACTGGCTGGGTTCGGGCGCGCACAAACTGGACGCGCTGACCCGCATCCTCGAGGTCGAGGACTTCGACGCCATGATCATCTTCGTCCGCACCAAGGTGCTGACGGAAGAACTGGCGGAGAAGCTGGAGGCCCGCGGCTATTCCGCAGCCGCGTTGAACGGCGACATGAGCCAGGCGCTGCGCGAAAAGGCGGTCGACCGGCTGAAGAAGAATACCCTGGACATCCTGGTCGCCACCGACGTTGCCGCCCGCGGCCTGGACGTGGAGCGCATCAGTCACGTGGTGAACTACGACATCCCGTACGATACGGAGAGTTATGTTCATCGCATCGGCCGCACCGGGCGCGCCGGACGCAAGGGACAGGCCATCCTGTTCGTCACGCCGCGGGAAAAGCGGATGTTGAGCGCCATCGAGAAGGCCACCCGCCAGCGCATCACCGAGATGCGCCTGCCCACCCACCAGGACATCGCCGAGCGCCGGGTCGAACAGTTCAAAGCCCAGATCATGACGACGCTGGAAGAGGAGGATCTGGAGTTCTTCCGTCGGCTGGTGCAGCAGATCGGTCGGGAACGGAGTCTCTCGCCCACCGACATCGCCGCAGCGCTCACCTACCTGGTGCAGAAGGACCGTCCGCTGGTCCCGGCGGAACGGACCGCCCCGGCGGAATCCCCCGCCGAGAGCCGCGGACCGCATAAAAAATTCCGCGATCGCGACGCAGAACCCGGCGAAAAGAAACGTAAGCGCAAGGATCGGGAAGAAACCGGCGTACTCTACCGTATCGGCGTCGGCCGCAATGACGGTGCCGCCGCCAAGGACATCGTCGGCGCCATCGCCAACGAGGCGGACATCCCCGGCCGGGCCATCGGCCACATCAAGCTTTACGACGACTTCAGTACGGTGAGCCTCCCCGCGGACCTGCCGAAGAAATCGCTCAAGCGCCTGGAAAAAATCTGGATCGTCGGCAAACCCATCGACATCCGGCTGTGGACCGGCGGCACCACCGGGCCGCAGGCCGTCGAGAAGCCGAAGAAGAAGGGTTATCCGAAAAAGGACGGTTGAGCTTCACGCCGTCCTCATCGCCCTCCGGACGACTCCCCGTTCAGCGTCGCCATGTCGATCACGAACCGGTATTTCACGTCGTTTTTGAGCATGCGCTCGAAGGCGTCGTTGATTCCTTGGATCGGAATCAGCTCGATGTCGCAGACGATGCCGTGTTCGCCGCAGAAATCCAGCATCTCCTGGGTTTCCCGGATGCCGCCGATCAATGAACCAGCCAGTCGCCGGCGCCCGCCGATCAGACTGAAGGGCATGACCTGTACCCCTTGCGGAGGTACGCCGACCAGGGTCAGCGTGCCGTCCCGCCTCAGCAGGTTCAGATAGGCATCGATGTCATGGGGCGCCGAGACGGTGTCGAGGATGAAATCGAACCGGGCGGCCTGCCGCGCCATGGCGTCGGGATCCCTCGACACGACGACCTCGTCCGCTCCCAGCCGCCGGGCATCCGCCGCCTTGTCCGGCGTCGTCGTGAACAGCACCGTTTCGGCGCCGAAGGTATGCGCGAACTTGAGCGCCATGTGTCCCAGTCCACCCAGACCGACGACCCCGACCCGCTGACCCGGCCCCACCTTCCAGTGCCGCAGGGGCGAATAGGTGGTAATCCCGGCGCACAACAGCGGGGCGGCGGCCGCGAGGTCCAGTCCGTCCGGTATCCGCAGCACGAAGGCTTCGTCGACCACGATGTTCTCGGCATAGCCACCGAAGGTCATGCCGCCGCCGTGCGGATCGGGGCTGTTGTAGGTGAAGACGGGGCCGTGCTCGCAGTGCTGTTCCAGGGCGTCCACGCAGTTCGGGCAGGTCCGGCAGGAATCCACCATGCAGCCCACCGCGACGGTGTCGCCGGGCTTGAACTTCGTCACGCTGCGGCCGACTTCAAGGACCTTGCCGACGATCTCATGGCCTGGCACACAGGGGTATGTGGTCGCATTCCATTCATTGCGTGCCTGGTGCAGGTCGGAATGGCAGACACCGCAGTACAGGATTCCGATGCGGATGTCCTGGGGCAGCGGGTCGCGCCGCTGCAGGACGAACGGCGCCAGCGCCGAATCTGCGGAAAAAGCGGCATAGGCTTTGGCTGTAGGCATGGGAGCGGCTCCTCGTTCGGCAAAGTGCAGGGAGGGACGTCAAACGTCCCCGAGTATACCAAGCGCGGTCAGTGCGAAAACACGGCCGGTGCCATCCCGTGCGCGACGACGGCCGCCGCGGCCGGCTCGGGACGGCCGGACCGACCGCCAGGACAGGCCTTCGCTTCCTCATGCAAGGTATCGGTGAGACCGACACCCGTATCCTTGTGGGTCCCGGCGCCGGCCTGATACTGTTGGCCCATGTCTGGTCGATCCTCCAGCATCAAACCTTGGGGAGCGGGTGTCGCCCTGCTGCTGTTCGCGGCGGGCGGCGCCGTTTTCTGGAGCCTGCCTCGATCCAACATACCGGAATTCCGCTCCGTCCAGGCCGAATGGATTCCATCGGATGCCTATCTGCTGGACCGCAACGGCGAGGTCATCCACGAGCAGCGGGTGGATTTTTCCGCCCGACGCAGCCCTTGGATGCCCTTGCGCACGTTCTCGCCCGCTCTGGTGAAAGCCATCCTCGCGGCGGAAGACCGGCGATTCCACGATCATGGGGGCGTGGACTGGCGGGCCATGGCCGTGGCGGCATGGGAAACGCTCGGCGGACGCAAGCGCGGCGCCAGCACGATCACCATGCAGCTTACTGCCCTCTTGGACCAGCGGCTGGCCAGGCATGGCGGCGGGCGTTCCGTCCGGCAGAAGCTCGGCCAAATCGGAGCGGCGCGGAAGCTGGAGCATCGTTGGAGCAAGGACGAGATTCTCGAGGCCTATCTCAACCGGGTCCGGTTCCGTGGCGAACTGGAAGGCGTGCCGGCCACCGCCCTGGGGCTGTTCGGCAAAGAGGCTTCCGGTCTGGATGAGGCCGAGTCGGTACTGCTCGCAGCCATCCTGCCTTCCCCCAATGTCGGGACCGCCCGAATCGCCCGTCGGGCATGCGCCATCGCCAAGGCCGCCGACTTCCCGCTTGACTGCGGCGACCTGGAGCGGCGGGCGGAGGTGGCTCTGACCCATGTCGAGCGCCCGCCGCCAGCAATCGCGCTGGCGCCGCACCTCGCCCGCCAATCGCTGAAAAAACGCGGTGAGAAGGTCAGGACCACCCTCAGCGCGCCCATCCAGCGCCGCGCCATTCAGGCACTGGAACAACAGCTTCGGGGGCTCAAAGGCCGCAATGTCCGCGACGGGGCCGCCCTGGTCGTGGACAACCACGGCGGCGAAGTGCTCGCCTACGTGGGATCGGCGGGTCCCGACAGCCGCGCGCGCCAAGTCGATGGCGTCCGCGCCCGGCGCCAAGCCGGCTCCACCCTCAAACCCTTCCTTTATGCGCTGGCGCTGGAGAAGCGCTATCTCACCGCCGCCTCCATCTTGGACGACTCGCCGCTCGACCTGGAAACCCGCACCGGCCTTTACGTTCCGCAGAACTACGACCGCGACTTCAAAGGCCGGGTCAGCGTCCGCACCGCGCTGGCCGCCTCGCTCAACATTCCCGCCATCCGCACGCTGATCCTGGTCGGCCTGGAGCCTTTCCACGAACGGCTGTGGAACCTTGGCTACCGGGGGCTGACCCAGGACGGCGAGTATTACGGCTATTCGCTGGCCCTGGGTTCGGGGGAAGTCAGCCTATGGGAGCAGGTCAATGCCTTCCGTACCCTCGCCAACGGTGGCCTCACATCGCCGTTACACTGGCTGGCGGACGATGCCCCCGGTGAGCCCCGCCCTCTCATCGACCCACGCGCTGCCTACATCGTGGGAAGCATCCTCAGCGATCGCTCCAGCCGCGCCCTCAGTTTCGGTTTGGACAATCCGCTTACCACCCGCTACTGGAGCGCGGTCAAGACCGGCACCAGCAAGAACATGCGCGACAACTGGTGCATCGGCTACAGCGAGCATTACACCGTGGGCGTGTGGGTGGGTAATTTCGAAGGCGATGCCATGCATGAGGTGTCCGGCGTCACCGGCGCCGCCCCGGCCTGGCTGGAGATCATGAACGGCCTGCATGCAGACCTTCCGAGCCGGCCGCCCGCGCCGCCGGAAGGCGTGATCGGGCGCCGCATCCGTTATGCCGACGCCCTGGAACCCGAACGTGAAGAATGGTTCGTCGCCGGCACCGAGCTTGCGGAAGTGACGGCTCCGGAGGCGCCGACGCCCCGGATAGAAACGCCCGCTGACGGCATGATCATCGCCCTCGACCCCGATATCCCTGCCCGCAACCAGAAACTCATCCTCCGGGCCAGGCCGGCCCGGGCGGGCATGTCCTTCCTCCTCGATGGCAGGCCGGTCGGCCCTGCGGAGACTCCCGTGAAATGGCCACCGGAGCCCGGCGGCCATGTGCTGAAACTCATGGACGATCGGGGGAGAACGCTGGACCTGGTGAAGTTCCAGGTCCGGGGTATGCGCTGACACAAACTATCGCCCCGGCGGAAACGCCTGAAACGCTCGTTCGACGGCTTCCCTGATTTCCGTCCGTTGGACATCGGGGGCGTAGCCGAAGTCCCCGTCGTCCTCCACGCTGGCATGCCAGACCACGCGGCGGCTGCTGCCGTCGACGACCACCAGATCCAACTTCGCCTTTTCATGGGACGAGCCGTAAGGATCGATACTGGGTGGCAGAGCCCGTCCTTCCGGTGCCTTCGGCGCGGGCACGGCGTGCATGCCGGGATAGAACAGACCGACCGCGCCCCACTCGCTGCCCGACCGCGAGCGACGGTCGATCTTCCATTCGCCGAACGACCAGCCGACCAGGAAATCGGCCCCGGTTCCGCGCCGGGTGTAGCCTTTGGCCGCCAGCAACGGTTCCAGCGTGTCCTTCATCAGGGTATCGAGCCGGAGCCTGTCGGCAGCCGCCTTGTCGGAACCGGGCATCTCGGCGTAGCTCCAGGTCTTGGTCCCGCCGAAGTGGTAATTTTCGTCGAACCCGATTTTCAATCCCGGTCCAGCGCAGGCGGCCAGCAGCATGGCACCCATCGCAAACGTTGGTTTCATCCCGGCCTCCCTCGTCAATAGTCCCGATCCAGGACGGCACCGTTGGTCTGGGCCACTTCGGCGTAAAACCCGGCGCTGGCTTTGGGGATACGCCGCTGGGTCAGGGGATCGACCTGCACCAGACCGAAACGCCTGGCGTAACCGTAGGTCCATTCGAAATTATCGAGCAGCGACCAAGCGAAATAGCCCCGGACGTCCACCCCTTGGGCGATGGCCTCGTGCAGCGCGCGCAGATGGCTGCGGTAATAGGCGATGCGGCGCGTGTCGTCGATCCGGCCATTCTCTCCCTCAGGATCGGCGAAGGCCGCGCCGTTTTCGGTGATGTAGAGAGGGATGTCCCCGTAGCGGGCCTTGACCCACGCCAAGACGTCCTTCAGCCCTTGCGGATAGACCTCCCAGCCCATCTCGGTATGCTCGACGCCGCGCTGGGGCACGGCGGTTACCTCGAGCGGCCCGCCCGACGGATCGTGTCGGACTACGGCGCGGGTGTAGTAGTTGATGCCCAGGTAATCGATGGGCTCCTGGATCACGCGCAGGTCTTCGCTCTCGAAGCTGGGCCAGTGGAGAGCGGAAATTTCCGCCAGCTCGTCGGGATAGGCACCGTGCAAGACCGGATCGAGATACTGGCGATTCATGTAGGCGTGGGCGCGCTCGGCGGCGGCCCGGTCGTCCCGGCTGTCGGTCAGGGCATATTTGGGCTCGAGATTGACCACCAGTCCGATCTGCCCCCGGCCGTCGGCGCGAAACGCCTGTACGGCCAAGGCGTGGGCCCGCAGCAGGTTGTGCGTGACCCAGGGCGCATCCTTCAGGGACCTGTGACCCGGAGGATGTACGCCCGAGACATAACCCGCGTCCATGATGACCCAGGGCTCGTTCAGCGTCGCCCACAAATCGATCTCGTTGCCCAGCGCTCTGATGACGGTGTGCGCATAATCGGCGAACCAGCCCGCGCTGTCGCGGTTCGCCCAGCCGCCGAGGTCCTCCAGCGCCGCCGGCAGGTCCCAGTGATGGAGCGTCGCCATCGGCCGGATACCGTGCTCCAGCAGGGTCTCGACCAGCGCCTGATAATGGGCGATTCCGCGCCAATTGATCCTGCCCTTCCCTTCCGGGAAAATCCGGCTCCAGGCGATCGAGAACCGGTAAGCCGAAAGCCCCAGCGCCTTCATCAGCGCAACGTCTTCCCGGAAACGCCGGTAGTGGTCGCAGGCGGTGTCACCGGTGTCGCCGTTGAGGATGCGCCCCGGCTGGCGGCAGAACCGGTGCCAGTTGCTCGGTCCCGCACCGTCGGCCAGGGGCGAGCCTTCGACTTGGTAGGCCGAAGTGGCCGCGCCCCAGAGGAATCGCTCTGGAAACTCGTATCTGCTCATGCAACGTCCTGTCTGTGGAAAGGGCGATTATCGCCGCCTGCCCAGGTAAGCCCGCAAGCCCGGCGCCACGGCCGGGCGCGCCAATGCCTGACGCGGGTCGATGGGACCGCTTCCGTCGGCGAGGTACACCACGCCCCGTGCCGTTGCCACCGCCACCGGCACGCCGTCCCGCAGCACCAGCCGCTTGCCGCTGTTGGCGGCGATGCGCTCACCGGGCAGCACGGTGCCGGCGAGGTTGAGCGGATCGGCCCCATCGACGGAGACGATGATGCCTTCGGGTGCCTCTTTCCGGATCTTGCGCAGAGACTCGACGGCCTCCCGCAGGGCGAACTGCTCACCGTAGCGTCCGGCGACGAACCGCCCGCCGAGGATCTCCCCCCGCGCCTCCAGCCGCCGGAACACCCGCACCAGATCCAGCCAGGACGGCACGGCCGGCTCCCGCTCGAGCAGGCTGCGGAACACCACCCCGTAACGCTTGAGCAAGACCCGCGCAGCGTGTTCGATCTGGTCCGGGTGCATCCCGGCGACCGGCACCAGACTCCAGCGTCCGGCCTCCTCGATTCCGGTCACACCGCGGTAGCGTCGTTTGCGCTGTTCCGGCATCAACAGCGCCCGTAGCCCCAAGAAACCGTCCGAGGTCACCCGCCCTTTCGCCGCGAGTTCGCTCAGGGCTTCTTCCGCCTGTGTCTTGAGCAGCCCGCTCGATGCCACCAGTTCATCGAAGAACTGCGCGCCATGCCTTTCCAGGCTCTCGGCCAAGCGGGCCGCAGTACCCGAAATCCCGCCGGCCACCGCAGCCGACCAGCGGCACTGATGGCTGCGCGGCAACAGGACCAGAGGCGCGACCCGCAGCGATCCGCCACCGGAACCTTCGCACACCAGCCGCCGCCAGGTGATCCGGCCGGAAACGCAGAGCGTATCCAGCCAAACCGGGTCGTAATCCACGACCCGCGCCGGCAGGATCTCCCCCTCCCAGGCGGCGGCGGTGGCCTGAAAGCCTTCGAGCTGCTCCAGCACCAGGGCGAGGCCGTCCTTGCCCCGGACCTTCGCCGCCGGATGCACATGCTGCCAGTGCAGGAGGAAACGCATGAAATCGGCGGCCGTGACCGGCTCGACCGCCTGCCGCAGGCGGCCCAGGGTGTAGCGGTGGATACGCGCCAGGATGCTGCGCTCGCACCATTCGGTCTCGCCCGATCCCGGAGTGAAGGCGCCCCGCAACACCGTGCCTTCGCTTTCCAGGGCACACAAGGCCGCTTCGAGCGTCGCGGCTGCCAGCCCGGTCTCGGCGACGAGCCGCGCCACGGTCACCGGCCCCGTTACGCCGAGACGGGCGCGGAGAACCTCGACCAGGGCCGGCCCGGATTCCCAGAGCTCGGCATCCAGGGCCGGCGGCAAAGTCAGCGCCGGTTCAGTCGCGGTGTCGGGATAGACGGCCCGGAACTGCGGCCAGCGTTCGGCGGCGAGCCACAACCCCGCGCCGCCCCGGGACAGACGGGCGGCGCGGCCGGTAGCCGCGAGTTCCGCCAGGAAGCGCATCCAGCCGTTTTGGGCGACCTCCTGCACCGTGACGTAACCCGAGACGCTCAGCGCGTCGTGCACCTCTTCCACCGCCCCGCCCTGCGGCCCGATCTCGTCGAGGACGCGGGCGATGGCCGCCGCGTCGAGCCGGCCCAGGTCATCGGCGGCACGGGGCTCCAGCCAGCGGCGCATGGCCACCGCACGGGTACGCCGCTCTTCCAGCGGCGCGCCGTCGAGAAAGGTGTAGACCTTGGAATTGACGATCTCGGCGGCCAGCGGCGAAGGCTCGGTCAGGTCACGGCATTCGACCCGGATCGTCCCCTCGCGGATGCCCCGGATCACCTCGATCAGCCGCTCCAGGTCCATGGCCTCGGTCAGGCAATCGTGCACGGTCTGCTTGACCAGGGGATGATCGGGAACCTCGCGGTCGCCGACGATGTTTTCGAAACAGGCGAGCTGGTCCGGGAACACGCAGGTGACCAGGTCTTCCGCCTGCATCCGCAGCAGATAGGGCGGGGTCTTGCCGCCGCCCTGGAAACGTTTGAGCGCCAGGGCACATACCGCATTCCAGCGCCAGCGCACTTTGAACATCGGCGCATCGAGCAGGGCCTGGACCAGGAGGGGCCGCACCGTGTCCGGGCCCAGAAACCGTTTGACTTCTTCCAACGCGAAGCTCTGTGCCACGCCGAGCGACAGGATCAGCGCGTTTTCGGTCGCCGCCGCCTGCAGCTCGAAATTGAAGGTGCGGCAGAAACGTTTGCGCAGCGCCAGACCCCAGGCGCGGTTGACCCGGCTGCCGAAGGGCGCGTGGATGATGAACTGCATGCCGCCGGATTCGTCGAAGAAGCGCTCGAACACCACCGTGTCGAAGGTCGGCAGCACGCCCAGCAACGCCTTCGCGGCGGCCAGGTAGTTGACCGCCTGCTCCACCGCCCGCGGCGACAGCGCCAGTTCGGCGGCCAGCTCTGCGGTGACTTTCTCCGGCGCCGTCCGTTCCAGAGCGTCCCCGATCCGCGCGCGCAGGCGCGACACCGCCAGCGAAAGCTCGTACGAGCGGCCCGGCGCCTCGCCGAACCAGAAGGGAATGCTGGGCGGGATGCCGGCAGCATCCTCCACCCGCAGTGCCCCCCCCTCCAGCCGCAGAACACGCCAGCTCGTATTGCCGAGCTGGAACACATCGCCCGCCATGCTCTCGATGGCGAAATCCTCGTCCACGCTGCCGACCACCTCCCCGCCGGGCTCGACGACCACCCGGTATTCGGCATTGTCGGGAATGGCGCCGCCGCAGGTGACCGCGGTCACCCGTGCGCCTTTGCGCGGCCGCAGCCGGCCGTGGATGCGGTCGCGGTGCACATAGGCCCCGCGGATGCCGCGGCGGGTACTGTAGCCCTCCGCCAGCATGGCGACTACGGCGTCGAAATCGGCGCGCCCGAGATCCCGGTACGGATAGGCGCCGCGCACGGCATCGTAGAGCTCGTCCTCGCCCCATTCCTCGCAGGCCACCATGGCGACGATCTGTTGCGCCAGCACATCCAGCGGCCGAACCGGGATGGGAATGCGGTCGAGTTCACCCCGGCGCAGTGCATCCACCAGCGCGAGACAGTCAATCAGATCGTCACGGCTGGTCGGGAACAACCGGCCTTTGGGCAGTCCGCCAGCGTAATGGCCGGAACGGCCCACCCGCTGCAGGAAGGCGGCGATGGTCCCGGTCGCCCCGAACTGGCAGACCAAGTCGATGTCACCGATGTCGATACCCAACTCCAGCGACGCCGTCGCCACCAGAGCCTTCAGCCGGCCGGCCTTGAGCCGGGTTTCCGCCTCCAACCGCTGCTCCTTGGACAGGCTGCCGTGATGCGAGGTGACGCCTTCCTCGCCGATCCGTTCGGCCAGAGCGCGCGCCAGCCGCTCCGCCAGGCGGCGGGTGTTCACGAACACCAGGGTGGTACGGTGCTGGCGAACCAGTTGCGCCATGCGGTCGTAGACTTGCCCGGCTGCCTCGTTCGACAGCACGGCCTCCAGCGGGAAATCCGGCAGCTCGATGTCCAGATCCAGCCGCCGCCGGTGGCCCTCGTCCACGACCACACAGTCGCCGCGCCCGCCGGTGAGAAAACGCGCGACTTCCTCGACGGGACGCTGAGTGGCCGACAGCCCGATGCGTCGCACACTTCGCCCGGTGAGTCTTTCGAGTCGCTCCAACGACAGCGCCAGATGCGACCCGCGCTTGCTGCCCAGGACGGCGTGGATCTCGTCGACGATCACCGTCCGCACCGTCCCCAGCATCCGCCGCCCGCCGGCGCTGGTCAGCAGGATGTAGATGGATTCCGGCGTAGTGACCAGAATGTGCGGCGGCTGACGGGTCATGGCGGTACGCTCGGTGGCAGGCGTATCGCCGGTGCGGACCCGGGAGCGGATCGTCAGCGCGGTCCGGCCGGATTCGAACAGCATCCGCTGTATACCTTCCAGCGGCAACTGCAGGTTCTTGTGGATGTCATTGCTCAAGGCCTTGAGCGGCGAAATGTAAAGGATACGGGTTTCGTCCGGCAGGCCGACCACCTCCCCTTCCCGCACCAGCTCGTCGATCACCGCCAGGAATGCCGCCAGGGTCTTGCCCGAACCGGTGGGCGCGGCCACCAGGACGTTATGGCCGCCCTGCACCGCGGCCCAGGCCCGGGTCTGAGCAGGTGTCGGTGTGCCGATGGCCGCCTCGAACCAGGAACCGACGATGGGATGGAAGCCCTCTATCGACATCTATTTGCACCAACTGATGACACAGCCGTCACGGGTCGCACCATTACGAGTCAGACGAATCCTGCCCCACGGTCGACAGGTCGCGCCAAAACAAGGCACTGGCGCCGTGAGCCACGATGGCTCGCAATTTGCCTTCGCAAAGATACCAAAGAAATACCGCGATTTAGGGAAAAGAATGACAAAAAGTGCTGACGTCCTGTTCGTCCTGCTCGGCGCCATCATGGTGCTGGCCATGCATGCCGGCTTCGCCTTTCTCGAAGTCGGCACGGTGCGGCGCAAGAACCAAGTCAACGCGCTGGTCAAGATCCTCAGCGATTTTGCGATGTCCACCATCGCCTATTTTTTCATCGGCTATGAGCTCGCCTATGGCGTCGATTTCTTCGACAGCGCCCTGGCGCTCACGGTGGACAACGGTTACGGCCTGGTCAAGTTCTTTTTCCTCCTGACCTTCGCCGCCGCCATCCCGGCCATCGTCTCCGGCGGCATCGCCGAACGTTCGAAGTTCAATCCCCAGCTCGCCGCGACCTTCCTGCTGGTCGGCTTCGTCTACCCGCTGTTCGAAGGCATCGCCTGGAATTCCAATCTCGGCTTCCAGGGTTGGCTGCAAACTCGTTTCGGCGCGCAGTTCCATGATTTCGCCGGGTCCGTCGTGGTCCATGCCGTCGGCGGCTGGATCGGCCTGGCCGCGGTGCTGCTGCTGGGACCGCGGCGCGGACGCTACCACCGCGACGGCATGATCGCCGCCCACCCGCCGTCCAGCATCCCCTTCCTTGCGCTGGGCGCCTGGATCCTCACCGTCGGCTGGTTCGGCTTCAACGTCATGTCCGCGCAGAATCTCAACGGCATCAGCGGCCTGGTCGCCGTCAACTCGCTCATGGCCATGGTCGGGGGCACCCTCGCCGCCCTGCTCGCCGGCCGCAACGATCCCGGCTTCGTCCACAACGGCCCCCTGGCCGGTCTGGTCGCCGTCTGCGCCGGCTCCGACCTGATGCACCCCATAGGTGCCCTGGCCGTCGGCGCAGTCGCCGGCTTCCTGTTCGTCTACCTGTTCACCCTGACCCAGAACCGCTGGAAAATCGACGACGTGCTCGGCGTCTGGCCCTTACACGGCCTCTGCGGCGCCTGGGGCGGCATCGCCGCCGGCATATTCGGCCAAAGCGCGTTGGGGGGCATCGGCGGCATCAGTTTCATGGCGCAGGTCCTCGGGACGGGGCTCGGAGTGGCAATTGCCTTGGCGGGGGGGCTCGCGGTCTACGGTGCCGCGAAAACGCTGATCGGCCTGCGCCTGACACCGGAAGAGGAATTCGACGGCGCGGATTTGACGCTGCACAGGATTTCGTCCAGCCCGGAGAAGGAAGCGGGCTGGTGACCTCCCGTGGGAAAGGCGGTCGTAGACGGATGCAACACCGTCACGGCCCCCATGCGGGTCGATCCTGCGCCGTTTCCCCCTTACTCCTCTGCCGTGCATCCCTGTGATCCGGCCATGGCCGAGATGTCATCGACCCCGTCCGGGACACCACGGGTCTTGGACGGCACTCCGGATTCAGGGTGGATGACGGGACAGGTCGATGATGCCCGCCATGCCGGCGATGTTCATTTCCCGTGACAGCGGCACCGCCGCAGCCGCCGACGATTCCATCGGACGGTGGGAACCGTAACCTTCGGTCGGGGCAAGCGATGGGCAGGCGAGATAGACGTGTCGGCGAGAAGCCAGCCGGGACCGATCAGGGTCGGGATGGGTTGCTTTCGGTCTCCTCCGGTCTTGACGCGACCCACACTCCTTCGGTACCCCTATCGACGACCCGGCACCGGCTGGGGGTATCCTTCTTGCCAATATTCGCCGATCATCTGCCGGCCCGTCACGATGCGCATCGAATTACAGAATCTAACCGTCGCCCTGGCCTTTGCCGCGGCCGGGTTCGGCACCTCGGCGCTGCTTGCGGGCTACAGCTTTTTCCCCTCGCCTTTCTGGCCGCCGGCCGGCATTGCGCTGGCGGCAGCGTTGCTGAGCGGTAACCGGGCATGGCCCGGGATCTTCGCCGGGGCCTTCTTCGTCAATTGGCGACTGTTCGGCCTGCCGCTCCCGCTGGCGACGGCCATATCCCTGGTCAACGTCGCCACCCCGGTCCTCGGTGCCCTCCTCGTCCGTTGGACGACTCGCTCCAAACAACCGTTCTTCCGACTGCGCCACGTGGTCTGCTTCATCGTCTTTGGCGCGCTGGTGCCGGCGTGCCTGGCCGCTTCCACCGGGGTTGCGCTGGCGGTCGCCTCCGGCCTCGTTCCGCCGCAGGGCATCGACAGCGCTTGGTGGCGCTGGACGCTTTCAGAGGCGGGGGGCATTTTTCTCCTGGGACCCACGCTGATCCTGTGGTGCAGTGTCCGCCGGCGCCAACGGCAGCCGGGAAACTTCTGGGAGGCATTCACCGTGGCAGCCGCGACGCTGTCCTTCGCCGCGGCGGTGTTTTTGGGCATCCGTGCCTCCGTGCATCCGTTCGAAGGACTTCCTTACCTGCTGTTTGCACCGGTGCTGTGGCTGACGGTGCGCTGTTCCCTGCAGGCAGCCACCGCGCTGTTGTCCGCCGTGGCACTCATCGCGATCGGGGGGACGCTGCTGGGGCTCGGACCGTTCCATCTCTTGGGCAGCACTCAACCCTTGCTGAACGTGGGCTTGCTGCTGGTCGTCCTGGGAACCTCCACGCTGGCCATGGGGGCGCTGGTCAGCGAACGCCGCGCCGCCGAGGAAAAATTGCGGCGAATGAACGAAACACTGGAACGACGGGTGGCCAGGCGCACGGAAGAGCTGCACTATCGCGCCACCCGCGACGGCCTCACCGGGATGGCCAACCGCGCTTATTTCTTCGAGCGGGGGGAAGCGATGCTCGCCGAAGCGCAGGATACCGGCCGCCCCCTGGCGGCACTGCTCATCGACGTCGATGGCCTGAAAGTCATCAACGACAGCTATGGCCATCACATGGGCGATTCCGCCATCTCCCGTGTCGCGGGAGCCTGCCGAGCCGTGTTGCGGAAGGACGACCTGGGGGGCCGGATCGGCGGTGACGAATTCGCCGCGCTCCTGCCGGATACGGATGAAGCCGGGGCCCGCGGGGTGAGCGCCAGGATCGCCGACGCGTTGCGATCGGCTTCGACCGAGGGACTGGAAGTCGGGGCCAGCATAGGCGTGGCAGTGAGCGAATCATCGGACGGCGGGCTGGATGCCCTGCTGCGCCGGGCCGATGCCGCCATGTATGCGGAGAAACAAAGCCGTTCCGGCGGGGGGAGGTAGCGATGCCCCAGCCCCATGCCGGCCGTCGCACGCTCCGCCTGGCCTGCAGGGTGGAGTTTGCCGGGTGTCCGGCGATCAGCGGTAACACACGGGACCTGTCGCCCGTGGATATCTCTCTGCAAAGCGCCGCCTTGCTGACACCGGGTCCACGCCGCCCCAGGCCGGGAGACCGGGGCGTACTCACCCTCACCATCCGTGGTCCCGGCCTGCCCAACGCCTTGCTGAAAATTCCCTGCCGCGTGGCCTTCGTCAACGGCAACATCCTCAATTTGCAGATCACGACCGCGGGCCTGGACACCCGCCAGCAGGAAACCTTCGATCTGCTGTTCCAACGCTGAGCTAACGGTTTTCGAGGCGATTGAAATCGAACAGGGATGCCTCCACCGGGTCGGCCTTGCGGAAGGCTTCGTGCACCGCGTCGCTGTGCGCCCAAAACCGCGGATCGGTGCGGCGGACCGCGAAACGGGCGGCGAACTCCGCATAATCCTGCTCCGACCGGAGACGGCCGAGTTGGTCGATGAAAGCCGCCAGACGGTTGCTCCGGAGCCGGTAGAAAGCGTTCGGATAGGCGCCGATGAATCCGCGCGCCACCAGCAGGGTGTCTTCGTCCGGCAGGCGCCGGTCTTCCTCAAAAAACAGCTCGGAAATGTTGCTGTGGGCGCTGTTACGGATCAGGGTGTAATGGCGGTCGACACCGTCCTCGCCCTGGAGGGTCAGGAAACTGGATTCGGGCAGGATGGAGAGCATCCTGCCCCGCAGACCCGAGAGTGTTTTCAACAGACCGGCGTTCGGATCGTCCTGCGTGCTTTGGGCATACTCGTGACGGTGATCCAGCACCGGCGCCAGATGGGCTTTCCAAAGGCCGAACAGTTCCGTCAAGGGATCGCCGGTCCGGTATTCGACACCCGTGCGCTGGGTGAAATAGGCTTTGCTGCCGTTCAGGTAGGTCTTGACTTCATCCCCGGCGCCGCGGTACCAGAAATCGCGCACCGCGTTGCGGTCGCCGGCCGGCAACAGGGCCAGGAAGTTCATCTCGCCCTCCATCCGCAGAAAATCCATGTACAGCCGGGCCTCCAACTGGTGCGCGGTGTTGCCGTAGACGTCGAAGCCCGCCACCAGCAGGTAATGGATGCGCTCCAGCAAGGTGTAACCCATGATTAAAGCCGTCTGCGGCCGATCGCCGAGCAGCCCCTTGACGACGCTGGCACTGTCGAAATGGCGGAACACGGTGAGGGCGGCATTCGGGTTGTAGCCGTCACCATCCCACAGCATGGACAGGCTCGGGCTATTGCGGCCGGTGAAGCGCCGGTTCACCAGTTCCGATTTGCGCCGCAGGTAATCGGTCTGTCCGCGCGAATACAGCAGCCATTTGGTGAGCAGCGCATTGCTCTGCTGTTCCGTCGGCAGACCGACTTCCTTCAGTACGTCGGCCAGGAACGCGGAGGTCTCGTTGAATACCGGGTTGTCGGGATGGATGAACCCGATCCAAAAGTGATCGTTGATCACGTTGAGCGCCACCTGCCCCCGGCACACCGGTCCCTTGATGAAATTCATGATGGTGAACTGCGCCTCGTCCAGCAGCAGGCGATAGCGCGAGCGCACCGGAATCTGCTCGAAAGTGATGAACGGATTCGCCGAGACCTTCGGTTCGTAGGACGGCAGCGCCTTGACGGTGTAGGGCTCATCCAGGAACCAGGTCTTGATGCGCGCCATGCGTGCCGTGTTGAGGGCGTAGGGCATGTGGGTCTTGGAGACCAGGGCCGGGCGATGCGGCCGCAGGCGATAGTAGACCCGCGCTACGCCCGGATCGTCGTAGGGGCGGCGGGTCGCGATGGCATCGATGGGCTGGCCCGGCGCGGTGCGGGAGCGGACGAGTTCGAAGTAGCCGCCCGGCGGAAGCTCGTCGAAATACAAGTGGGCCAGAAACCAGTGTTCGTACAGGTAGCGGCTCATCAAGCGCATCTTGGGATCGGCGCCGTTGAGGAATGCCTCCCAGCGGCTGATCTGGTCGCGCTCCGCCGCGGAGAGGGCAGGCTCCGGAGCGGCGGGAGCGCCGCCTTCCAGCCACGCCATGAGCGTGCGGTTTTCCCGCTCGGAGAGCGGCGGCAGACCATAAGGCATGCCCCATTCCGGATGCTCGGCTTCGAAATCGCCGATCTCTTCGATGGCAGGACACTGCTGGCTGCGGTCCAAGGAAAAATCGTAGCGATCCCGGGGCAGCAGGCCATAGGAGGGGAACTCGAACCGGCGCTTGAGTGCCAAGAGATTCGCCATCACGCCCGCCTCACGGTTGGCCTCGGTGGTGGAGTTGCGTTCGTTGAGCACGGGATGGAATCCTTTGCTTCGCCATTCGGCCGTGCTGCGGGCGTCCAAAAACAAACGGGTGGGATCGGCCGCGAGCAGGCGGGCGGCATTGTAGACCTGCTCGCCGTTGGCGCCGCGCGTCACCCCTTCATAGCTGCCCAGTTGCAACTGGCAGGGCGCATCGTAGCAGGCATGGCAAACCACGCAGCGGCTGTCCAGGATGGGTTTGACGTCGCGCCGGTACTCGACGGGAAGTGCCGCCGTGCTCCGGGGCCGATCGAAACGGCGGGGGTCGGGTGCGCCATAGCGCTGATCCAGCCGATATTGGCCATAGACGGCACAGCCCCCAACGAGGGCGAGAAGGAAAAGCGCGATGAAGGGACGCATTCAGAAATCTCCAGAAGCAAGGCAAGACGCTGCGGCGGCTGCGCCGGGGGGCGCCCCCGGCTAAGGTAGCAAATACACCGCCGCGGAGCGAACGCGGCTTGGTTTGCCCCTTGCGATCCACTATCCTCCGCCGGAAGCGGTTACGCCACCGTACCCAGCAGCCGAATTCGGAAATATCCCCCGCATGCGCCTTCAGATTACGCAGCCTTTTCATCCCGGCCTCCGGGGCCGGATCATTTGCAACGGCCGGTGTGAACCATGAACCCAAAGCATCCGATGACGGCGAGGCCGGCGATCCGCCTGGAAAGCCCTTCCGGCCTGATCTTCCAGCTCACATCCAAGGGTTCGGTCCGGCGCATGGATTACCGCGACATTCTCTTGAACCTGTTCCCCGGCTCGGAGGCCGAGGGCGGACCGGCCAACCTCTATCTGCGCCGCCTCTCGGAGCTTCCCCTGGGCGTGCCCGAAGGTCCCGCGGAGGCCGTGCCGCTGCTCGGTCCGCGCAGTCCCGGCCGCATACGGTGCGACGGACGAGGGCTATCGATCGAGGGCGAATGGGCGGGCATCCGGTTCGGCGTCTTCCTGGCGCTGGCCGAAACCGCGCCCGCCTGGTTCTGGCACGTGGCCCTAGAGAACACCGGCGGTACCGGAGAGACGGTGGAGTTGCTCTATGCCCAGGACCTGGGACTGGCGCACTATGGCGCGGTGCGGCTCAACGAGTACTACGTCAGCCAGTACCTGGACCACACGCCGCTCCCTCACCCCTCACGGGGTACGGTGCTGGCTACCCGCCAGAACCAGGCGATGGGCGGCCGTTTTCCCTGGGTCATCATCGGTTCGCTGAACCGGGCCAGGAGTTTCGCTACCGACGCACTGCAGTTCTACGGTCTGGAGCGCCGTGCCGGCCGACCACCGCGGGGCCTGGTGGAAGGACTCCCCGGCTCGCGCCGCCAGCACGAACACGCCATGGCCGTGATCCAGGACGCCCCGCTGAAACTGGCGCCGGGCGAGGCAGCGGCGGTGGGTTTCTTCGGCTGGTTCGAACCGGATCACCCGGAGGCGACATCCGCCGCTGACCTGGCCTTCGTCGATCGGGCCCTGAACCTGCCGGAAGCGGCGCCTCCGCCGGCAAGACGAAATCGGTCCGAAGGTTTCACGCCACCCGCCAGTCTGTTCAGCGCCGCACCGCTCCTCGATGCCCTCGATCTCGGCGATGCCGAGGTCACCGGGCTGTTCGGCGGCAAAAGACGGGAGCCGGAGCTGGAGCATGGCCGCCTGCTGTCCTTCTTCACCGGCGACCGCAGCCACGTCGTGCTCAGGGCCAAGGAACTCGAAGTGCTGCGTCCCCACGGCCACATCCTCCGCACCGGCAACGGCCTGGTGCCCGACGAGGCCGGCCTGACCTCCACCGTCTGGATGGCCGGCGTGTTCCATTCGATGGTGACCCAGGGTCATGTGAGCATCAACCGCTTCCTGTCCACCACCCACGGTTACCTGGGCCTGTTCCGGGGGCACGGCCAACGGCTGTTCGTCGAGATCGACGGTCGCTGGCATCTGTTGGATGTGTCTTCCGCCTTCGAAATGCGGCCGGAGGGTTGCCGCTGGATCTACAAACACGCCGGCGGCATGCTGCAGGTGCGCAGCGAGGCCGCCATCGGGAGCCATGAACTCTCGGTAACCCTGGACGTGCTGGAAGGGCCGCCCGTCCGCTGCCTGCTCAGCAACCACGTGGCCCTCAACGGCGACGACGGCGCCGAGGCCGTGCCGGCGCGATTCGTCCGCGACGGAATGGGAGTGTTCGTGCACCCTATCCCTGAGTCCGACGTCGGCCGCCGTTTCCCGAATGGCGGCTTCCGCATCGATCCGCTGCCCGGCACTCCGCTCGAGACCGTCGGGGGGGACGAGCTGCTGTACGCCGATGGGCAGTCCCGGGGAGAACCCTTCCTGTGCCTGGTCACGGCCCCGGTCTCGTCGGCCGGCTTCCGCATCACCGGCTGTCTGGTGCCGGCGGCTCCGGCCACGGCCGAAGCCGGCACGGACCGGTATTGGCGTGAAATGACCGCAGCCTTGCGGGTCTGTCCGCCGGCCGGCAGTGCATTGGGGGGAGACATCGAGCGCCTGCGGGAGATTCTGCCATGGTTCGCCCATAACGCCCTGATCCATTATCTCAGCCCGCGCGGGCTGGAGCAGTATTCCGGCGGCGGCTGGGGCGTCCGCGACGTATGCCAGGGGCCGGTGGAAATGCTGCTGGCGCTGGGCCGGTTCGAACCGGTCCGCGACCTGCTGTGCCGGGTGTTCAATAACCAGAATCCGGACGGCGACTGGCCGCAGTGGTTCATGTTCTTCGAGCGCGAGCGCAACATCCGCCCCGGCGACTCCCACGGCGACATCGTGTTCTGGCCGGTCCTGGCCCTCGCCCAATACCTGCTGGCCTCCGGAGACGGTGCGCTGCTGGATGAGGTTTTGCCCTTCTTCCATCCGGAAGGCGGCGACAAGGCCGGGCGGGCGACGCTCTGGGGGCACGTTGAGCGCGCGCTGGGGGTGGTGGCGGCGCGGACGATTCCCGACACCCGGCTGGTCGCCTACGGCCATGGCGATTGGAACGACTCGCTGCAGCCGGTGGATCCGGCCATGCGCGAACGGCTGTGCAGCGCCTGGACCGTGACCCTGCATTACCAGACGCTGACCACGCTGGCCGAAGCGCTGCGCCGCCTGGGGCGCGATGACCAGGCCGGAGCCTTCGAGGCCGCGGCCGCGGGAGTGCGGGAAGACTTCCAGCGCCTGCTGATGGCCGACGGCGTCCTCGCCGGCTACGCCCATTTCGGCGAGGACGGACGAATCGCTCTTCTGGTGCATCCGCACGACCGCGCCACCGGACTTTCCTTCAGCCTGCTGCCGATGATCCACGCCATCGGCAACGGTCTGCTGACGCCGGAACAGGCGTCACGGCACCTGAGACTCATCGAAAACCATCTGCTCGGACCCGACGGTGCCAGGCTGTTCGACCGGCCTCTGACCTACCGCGGCGGGCCACAAAAGTATTTCCAGCGCGCAGAGAGCAGCAGCTTCTTCGGCCGCGAAATCGGACTGATGTACACCCACGCCCATCTCCGCTATGCGGAAGCACTGGCCCGTTACGGCGATGCAGAGGGCTTCTTCGAAGCGCTGTGCAAGGCCAATCCCATCGGTCTGCGCGCCCGGGTTCCCTCCGCCACCCCGCGCCAGGCCAACTGCTATCACTCCAGTTCCGATGCCGCCTTTGCCGACCGCTATCAGGCGCAAGCCGAATACGAACGGGTCCGGAAGGGGGAAATCGCCCTCGACGGCGGCTGGCGAGTGTATTCGAGCGGCGCGGGCATCGGGCTGGGACTCATCTTGCGCGGCTTGCTGGGGTTGCGGCTGGAACGCTCGAAGCTGGTGATCGACCCGGTCATACCGAAGGCATTGGATGGCCTCCGGGTGGAGCTGGAACTCGCCGGCTCGGCGTTCGAAGTGGTCTACTCCATCCAGAGTTGCGGCTGCGGCCCCCTTTCCGTCAGCCTGAACGGCACCGAACTGCCGTTCCGCCGGACACCGAATCCGTACCGGGTCGGCGGCGCCGAAGTCGCCCTGGACACACTGACGACCCTGATGGAATGCCGCAACCGGCTGACCGTGAACTTGCGTTGAGACACCCTGGCGGCAGTGGGACCGTTCCGGAGCCGCCGCGGACCGCCGGAGTCCTTACGCTGTCATGATGGGACGGCATAATAGGCGGAAGCCCCGTGGACCCGGCCCAAGCGATCCTTAAGCCACGAAGCCCACTTCAGGAGATTGACCGATGGCAACCCAATTCCCCCTGTCCTCCGAATTCGAACGGCTCACCGTCTACGGGCCGACCCGCGCCACTGTCAGCGGAACACCGCTGGATGCCGAAGAAGTCCGCAAAATCCATGCGTTCTGGCGAGCCTGCAATTACCTGGCGCTGGGCATGATCTACCTGCGGGGGAATCCGCTGCTGCGTGAACCGCTCAAACCCGAGCACATCAAGCACCGTCTGCTCGGCCATTGGGGCTCCAGCCCCAACCTTGCGTTCGTCTACACCCATCTGAACCGGGCCATCCGGAAACACGACCTGGACATGATCTTCATGGCCGGCCCCGGCCACGGCGCCCCCGGCGTGCTGGGCCCGCTCTACCTGGAAGGCAGCTACTCCGAAATCTACCCCGACAAGGACCTGAGCGAAGAAGGCCTGCTGAACTTCTTCAAGCAGTTCTCCTTCCCCGGCGGAATCGGCAGCCATTGCACCCCCGAGACACCGGGCTCGATCCACGAGGGCGGCGAGCTGGGCTACGTGCTGTCGCACGCCTGCGGCGCAGCCTTCGACAACCCGGACCTGATCGTGGCCGCCGTGGTCGGCGACGGCGAGGCGGAAACCGGCCCCCTGGCCACTTCCTGGCACATCAACAAATTTCTCAACCCGATCCGCGACGGCGCGGTGCTGCCGATCCTCAACCTCAACGGCTACAAGATCAACAACCCCACCCTGCTGGCGCGCATCAGCCACGAAGAATTGGAAAATCTGCTCAGGGGTTACGGCTACACGCCTTATTTCGTGGAAGGCTCGGAACCGGAAAGCATGCACCAGGCGATGGCCGCGACGGTGGACCGCAGCATCGAAGACATCCGCGCCGCCCAGACCGAGGCCCGCGCCAGCGGCATCGCCCGACGGCCGCGCTGGCCGATGATCGTGCTGCGCTCGCCCAAGGGCTGGACCGCGCCACGCCAGATCGACGGCCACAACGTCGAGGGCTTCTGGCGCGCTCATCAGGTGCCGGTAGCCGACGTCGCGAAAAACCCCGAACACCTGAAGCTGCTGGAAGGCTGGATGCGCAGCTACAAGCCGGAAGAACTGTTCGACGCCGAAGGCCGCCCCGTCGCCGAAATCCGGGAAATGGCGCCGGCCGGTCTCCGCCGCATGGGTCTCAACCCCCACGCCAACGGCGGCCATCTGAAAAAGGCCCTGCGCATCCCCAATTTCCGCAACTACGGCATCGAAGTCGCCAAACCGGGCCAGATCGAAGCGCCGAACACCCAGCCGCTGGGCGTGTTCCTGCGCGACGTGATGAAGGAGAACGCGCACAACTTCCGGCTGTTCGGCCCTGACGAGAATACCTCCAACAAGCTGGACGCCGTCTACGCCGCTGCCAAGAAATTCTGGATCGCCGAGTATTTCCCCGAAGACCAGGACGGCGGCGAACTGGCCCCCGACGGCCGGGTCATGGAAATGCTCAGCGAGCATACCCTGGAAGGCATGCTGGAAGGCTACCTTCTGACCGGGCGCCACGGCTTCCTCTCGACCTACGAAGCCTTCGTCCACGTCATCGATTCGATGTTCAACCAGCACGCCAAGTGGCTGTCCATCTGCAACCAGCTGTCCTGGCGCCAGGACGTGGCCTCGCTCAACCTGCTCATCACTTCGACGGTCTGGCGACAGGACCACAACGGCTTCACCCACCAGGACCCCGGTTTCCTGGACGTCGTCGTGAACAAGAGCGCCGACGTCACCCGCATCTACCTGCCGCCCGACGTCAACAGCCTGCTGTCGGTCGCCGACCACTGCCTGCGCAGCCAGAACTACATCAACGTGATCGTGTCGGACAAACAGTTGCATCTCCAGTTCATGGACATGGACGCCGCGATCGCCCATTGCACCGAGGGCTTGGGCATCTGGGAATGGGCCAGCAACGACGAGGGGCAGGAGCCCGACGTGGTCATGGCCTGCGCCGGCGACATCCCGACCCTGGAGGCCCTGGCCGCCACCGCCCTGCTGCGCGAGGAGTTCCCGGAACTGAAGATCCGCTTCATCAACGTGGTGGACCTGTTCAAGCTGCAGCCCGAGTCCGAGCATCCGCACGGCCTCAGCGACAAGGATTTCGACAGCCTGTTCACCAGGGACAAGCCGGTCATCTTCAATTTCCACGGCTATCCCTGGCTGATCCACCGGCTCGCCTACCGGCGCACCAACCACGCCAACATGCACGTGCGCGGCTACAAGGAGAAAGGCAGCATCAACACCCCGCTGGAACTGGCGATCAACAACCAGATCGACCGCTTCAGCCTGGCCATCGACGTCATCGACCGGATTCCGGAGATCGCGGTCTCCGGCGCCCACGCCAAGGCCCGGTTCCGCAAACAGCAGATCGCCTGCCGCCAGTATGCCTACGAGCACGGCATCGACATGCCGGAGGTCGCGGGCTGGCGCTGGCCGGGCTGAACGGCCACGGTGGTGACGCCCGGCCGTCCTCCTCTCTCAACCATGGCCAACGGGAATCCCCATGACACCAGTTTCCAAAGATCAAGGCGTCGCGGTTGCTCTGCTCACGGAATTCACCACTCACCGCTTGCCGCGGGCATTGGACATCCGAGCGAAAGTCGAACGCAGGGAGCCGCTCGATGACCTGGACATCGGTTTTCTCCGGGAAGTCTTCGAAACCGCCCAGCTCATCAAGTCGCAGGTGGACCGCCAGCCCGAGTACCAGGAGATATACGCCCGCGCGGTCGCGCTTTACAAGGAGATCATGGACCAGGCGATGGCGAACGAACGGGAACGGGCGGAACCGGACTCCCGGCTCTGAAAAGCCATGGGCAACCCCGTCGCCGTCGTCAACGCTGGTTCCTCGACCGTCAAGTTCTCCCTGCTGAACGGCGAGAGACGGGTGTTCGACGCCCTGCTCGACCGGCTCGGGAGCACGTCCGCCAACGGCGCTTGCGCCAGCTTGCGGGATGCCCAAGGAGCCCCCCTGTTTCAAGGACCGATCCCAGCAGACAACCACGAAGATGCACTGATCTGGCTGTTCGACTGGCTGGCCCGCGCCGGCGACGGCTGCAAGCCCGCCGCGGTCGGCCACCGGGTGGTCCACGGCGGCGATGGCCTGACCCGGCCGGTGAAAGTGACCGGCGAAATCATCGAAAAAATCGAGGCACTGATCCCGCTGGCGCCCCTCCACCAGCCACACAACCTGGCACCCATCCGGCTGCTGGCGGCGAAGTTCCCCGACATCCCGCAGGTCGCCTGCTTCGACACCGCCTTCCACGCCAGCCAATCCGCCGTGGAAAGGCGCTTCGCCCTGCCCAGGGAATACGAGGCGGCCGGCATCCGCCGCTACGGCTTCCATGGCTTGTCCTACGAATACGTCGCCGCGCGCTTGGCCGAAATCGACCCCTGCGCGGCGGACGGCCGCACCATCGTCTGCCATCTCGGCAACGGCGCCAGCCTGTGCGCCATGAAAAACGGCCGCAGCGTCGCCACCACCATGTCCTTCACGGCCCTGGACGGCATCCCCATGGGCACCCGCTGTGGCGCCATCGACCCCGGCGTGCTGCTGCACCTGATGACCCAGCCGGGCATGGATGCCGCGACGCTCTCGGACCTGCTGTACAAGCGTTCGGGTCTATTGGGGCTGTCCGGCCTGAGCGGCGACATGCGCGATCTGCTGGCCAGCGACCGGCCGGAAGCCGCCGAAGCCGTCGAGTATTTCTGCTACCGCATCGCCCGCGAAATCGGCTCGCTGACCGCCGCACTGGGCGGACTGGACGCCCTTGTCTTCACCGCCGGCATCGGTGAACACGCTGCGCCCGTGCGTGCCCGCATCTGCGAGCTTTCGACCTGGCTCGGGGTCGCGATCGATCCGGCTGCCTACCCGATCCTGCATACGCCGGACAGCCGCATTCATGTGCTGGTGGTCTCCACCGACGAGGAAGCCATGATCGCCCGCCACGTCCGCCGAACCCTGGGACTGCCGCAAGGTTCCCCCCGATCCCTTTAAGCCTTAACATTCGCCCCCCGTGACAGAGCAGCGAACAGGATGCCTCCCATGAGCAACCCTCTCCAGGAACAACTGCGCAAGGCAGGACTGGTCAACGACAAGCAACTGAAAAAGGCGCAGAAGGATCTGCGCAAGGAACGCCGGCATGCCGCCGAAAACAAGGGTGCGGCTGCCGAAAAGACCGGGATTCAGCAGGCTCAGGCCGAGAAGGCCGCGCGCGACCGCGCGTTGAATCTGCAGAAGAAGGAAGCCGACGAGCGCAAGGCGCTCATCGCACAGATCCGCCAGCTCGTCGAAGCCAACCGCCAGCCCGCCGACGGGGAAGTCCTCTTCAACTTCGCCGACGGCGGCATCGTCAAGCGCATCTACGTCACCGAGGCCCTGCGCAAGCGCATCGTCCAGGGCCAGATCGCCATCGTCAAACTGGACGGCAAATACGAGCTGGTGCCGGCGGACATCGCCGAACGCATCGCAGCGAGGGATGCCTCGTGCGTCGTGTTGAAAAACGCGCCGAGCCAAAGCGGCGATGAAAACGGGGACGATCCCTACGCCGCCTACCAGGTGCCGGACGACCTGATGTGGTAGTCCGCACGGTCGAACGAAGTCCATCGGCCGGATCTCCCCCCTCAGGCTACCCGGACGGCAGCCGAACTTCTGCCGACGCTGCCCCAGACCATGCATGCCGGGCTCAAGGGCGCCCACGGCAGCCCGCGCCGGGTCGGGGAATCATGGGGTCGCGGATTCCCGTCCGGCCAGCAGCGCGTGGAACGGCTGATGCCGGCTGCCGGATCGATCCCCCCTCGGATCGGGGGCGCCGATAGCCAGCGAAGCGTTCCGGGAAGACGAAAGACCGAGGGAAGGTCTCCTCGGAGTTCGCCAGGAGGCTGCATGTCAAAGGCCGGTTCTGACAATCTGGTGCCAGCAGTCTCCGGCTCAAAACGGCACCGGGCTTTCGAATTCGAGCCACTCACCGCTCACCGGATGGAAGAATCCCAAAGTCCTGGCATGCAGCAGCAGTCTTCCAGCACGGGATTTCGCCGCTTCGTGCCCATACAGCGGATCACCGAGCACGGGATATCCCAGGGCGGCAAGATGGACGCGGAGCTGGTGGGATCGCCCAGTCACCGGTTCGAGTTCCACGCGGGTGGCACCGTCTTCATGACCCAGGATTCGCCAGCGGGTCAGGCTGGGTTTGCCGCGCAAAGGATCGACCTTTTGCAAGGGGCGATTGGGCCAGTCGGACAACAGGGGGAGATCGATGCTGCTCCAGCCGTTCTCTGTTTCCGGCGGTGTCCCCAAGACGCCATGCACGAGCGCTTCGTAGCGCTTGAGCACTTCCCGCCGGGCGAAGGACTGGCTGAGGGTGCGCTGCACCGCGATTCCGCGCGCCATGACCATCAGGCCCGAAGTGGCCATGTCGAGCCGGTGCACGACGAGGGCGTCGGGATAGCGGGCGCGCACCCGAGCGCTCAGGCAATCCTGTTTGTCCTGACCGCGCCCCGGTACCGCCAGCAGGCCGCTGGGCTTGGAAAGCACCAGCAATGCAGCGTCGGTGTGAACCACCTCGATCATTTCAACACAGTTCTTCGCAAGGCGTACCGTCGCCGTCCCGGTCCAGTGACTTGACACCGCAGCGGACCAGATAGAAACGCGCCTCCTCGCAGGAGAGCATCTCAGCGCAACGGTGTTTGGCGCCACAGGGGGAAACACGATCCGCCGGAGATCGCCTGGGGTCGGAATCCGATGATTCGGAATCCGATGATGCGGCCCGGTGGCGGAACCGCCAGGGTGGAACCGGACGAGGCTGTGACCACAGCCCCTTCTTTTCCTGCCGCGCCCGTTCTTCGGCGCGGAAATAGGCCTGATCGGCGGTGTACCATCGGTATACCCATGCCATGCCACGCCGGACCTGCTCCAGGCCGGCATCGGTCCCTTCCTCCCATACCCGGCCTACTATTCGGCCGTAGCGGTCTGCGTCCACACGCTCGACGGTCACGGTCCGCCCCAGCAGCAGCTCGGACAAGGACTGTCTGGACGCCTGCCAGTCCGCCTGTCCATGTTCCGGGGCGTCGATCTGCGCCAGCCGCACTTCGACTTCCCGCCGGCCGGCATCCACGACGATGATGGAGTCGCCGTCCAGCACGGCCGACACCGTTCCGCTGAGGCTCGTATCTGCCAAAGCGGCCGCTGCTTCCAGCAGCAGGCAGGCGGTCAGTGCGACGGCGGAAGGGCGTCGAAAGATCCGTATCACCGGGCCGCGTCCGACAGAAGCGATAGGGGGATGAACGACAGGAGTTCGTCCCGACGTTCGTCGATGATGCGGCTGGTGATGGACCACTGCGGAGTCCGGGTGATCGCTGCGCGCTGCACGGGAGGCATGATGGGCCATTTTCCGCCAGATGCCGGCGGATCGTCCATCCCCCGAAAAACGTCAAGGTGGCGCCTTGAGAAAAATTCGGGTTGACATCCAAACGCTTGTTTCGTATCTTCGATTCAAACATACGTTTGAATTGACCGAATGAAACGCTTGAATCAGCCGGCTAATCACAATCCGGGCGGCGAAAACAGCCAGGGCTTCGCAGGGCTCCTCCCCGCTGGAGACCATAGCCACCGCAGAGCCGCGCACCGGGTCCTGCGCCTTTTTGCATCCCTGCTGGGCGCGGTGTTCACCGCCTGTTCGCCGGTGGGTCCGGACTACCGGCGCCCGGACACGACGATGCCGGAACGCTGGCACGAAGCCGAGCCGCCGCCGGCGGCCCCGTCGGAAACGGTCGGCGCGGATTGGTGGAAAGCCTTCGGCGATCCGGTACTGAACCGGTTGATCCGGGAGGCGATGGTCGCCAACCTGGATCTCAAGCAAACCTACACCCGCATCCGCACCGCCCGGGAACAACGCATCGTCGCCATCGCGAACGGTCTGCCGATCATCTCCAACAAGGAGAGCGTGAGCCGGCGCCTCAACAATGCCGGCCAGAGTGGCGCGGGTGGACAGCCCGGCGGCGTCGGCTTCGGCAACAACATCGACATCTTCCAGCTCGGCTTCGACGTGCAATGGGAGATCGACCTGTTCGGCGGCATCCGGCGCTCGATCGAAGCGGCCGAGGCCAACCTCGAAGCCGAGGTCGAAAACAGCCGCGCGGTGCTGGTCACGCTGCTGGGCGACGTGGCCCGCGCCTACATCGAAATGCGCAGCAACCAGCACCTGCTGAACGTCAGCCAGGCCAACCTCAAGCTCCAGCTGGAAACCGCGCGGCTCATGCGCATCCGCTACCAGGCCGGCCTGTCGGACTCGCTGGAAGCGGTTCAGGCCGAAGCGCTCGCCGCGCAGACCCAGGCGCAGTTGCCTGTGTACGAGACGGCCCGCAAACAGGCCATGCACCAGCTCGAACTGCTCCTCGGCAAGCCGCCCGGTGCCTTGCAGACCCTGCTCGATCCCGAGCAGCCGGTGCCGTCGGCGCCCGACCGTATCCTGCTCGACCTGCCCTCCGAGCTGCTGAGGCGCCGGCCAGACATCCGCCTGGCCGAGCGGCAACTGGCCGCCGCCACGGCTCAGGTGGGCGTTGCCACGGCTGATCTCTATCCCAAATTCAACATCGCCGCCTTCCTCGGCTTCCAGAACATGAAGATCACCGACGTCACCGCCTTGAGCAAATCCTGGTCGGCCGCCGGCACCTTGACCACGCCGATATTCAACTGGGGCAGGATCCGGGCCAACATCGACGCCAAGAAGGCCCAGCAGGAGCAGAGCTTCCTGGCCTATCAATCCGCGGTGCTCGGTGCCTTGAAGGACGTGGAAAACTCCCTGGTCGCCTACGCCCAGGAAAAGGACCGTCGGGCCGCCCTGGAGCAGGCGGTGGAATCGAACCGGCTGGCGCTGAAGCTCTCCAAGGAGCGTTACCGTTCCGGGCTCACCTCGTTCCTCAACGTACTCGATTCCGAGCGGGCGGTTTACTCCGCCGAGAGCGATCTGGTGAGGAGCCAGGCATCCGTGGCCGCCGATCTGGTGTCGCTGTACAAGGCCCTCGGCGGCGGCTGGGAGACCGCCCTGGTCGATTCGGGCAAGCTGGCCGGCGGAAGCTGAAACGGCCTTTCATGCAGGAGAACCTCCGACCGTGAACGACATCATACATTCCCGCGCCGTCCCGATGGCTCGCATCGTGGCAGCGATCGCTCTGCTCCAAGTCGCCGGCTGTGGCGGCGGCGAAAGCGGCATGGCGGGCCTGCCGACACCGAAGGTGGAGGTGAGCCAGCCGGTGCGCCGGGAAATCCTCGAAACGGACGAGTACACCGGACGGCTGCAGGCGGTGGAATCCGTGGAGGTCCGTGCCCGGGTTTCCGGTTACCTCGAACAAATCCTTTTCGCCGACGGCAGCCGGGTCAAGAAAGGCGATCTGCTGTTCGTCGTCGACCCCCGGCCCTATGTGGCGCAACTCCAGCAGGCGCAGGCCGGACTCGAGCGGGCCCGATCGAGGCTCAAGCTGGCCCGGAACCATCTGCAGCGGGCCGAGAGTCCACTGAAGGAGCAGGCGATTTCGGAAGAGGAATACGACACCCGCCGCCAGAGCCTGGTGCAGGCCCTGGCCGACGTCGAATCGGCCCGGGCGGAGGTCGATCTGGCCCGGCTCAACGTCGAGTTCACCCAGGTCCGCGCGCCCATCGACGGACGCATTTCCCGCAAGCTCCTCACCGCAGGCAACCTGGTCACGGCGGATACCACGGTGCTGGCCGGCATCGTCTCGGTCGATCCGATGTACGTCTATTTCGACGCCGACGAACGCGCCCTGCTCAAGTACCGCCGACTGGAACTGGCTGGCGAGCGCAAGGATGGAATGCCGCTCGAAATGGGACTGCTGGACGAACAGGGTCATCCGCATCGCGGGTATCTCGATTACGTCGATCCGGAGGTCAACGCGGAGATGGGCACCGTGCGTGCCCGCGGTGTCATCCCCAATCCCGACGGGTTGATGGAGCCAGGGCTGTTCGCCAGAGTCCGGATTCCCGGCGGCAGCCGCCACCAGGGTCTGCTCATCCCCGACCGCGCGATCGCGATGGATCAGGGCAAGAAGTACGTGATGGTCGTGACCGCCGATAACCGTGCGGAATACCGCCCCGTCGTGACCGGGCGGCTGTACGATGGCCTGCGCATCGTCTCGGATGGCCTGTCGCCCGAAGACTGGGTCATCGTCAACGGGCTTCAGTTCGTGCGGCCCGGCACGCCGGTCGAGGCGACCCGCATCGACATGCCGGAGGCGGCTCGATGAAATTCGCCCATTTCTTCATCGACCGGCCGCGCTTCGCCATCGTCCTCTCCGTCATCACGGTGCTGATCGGCGGGATCGCGATGTTCGCACTGCCGATCGCGCAATATCCAGAAGTGGTGCCGCCTACCATCGTGGTATCGACCACCTATCCGGGCGCCAATCCCAAGGTGATCGCCGAAACCGTGGCGGCGCCGATCGAGCAGGAAGTCAACGGCGTCGAGCGCATGCTGTACATGTCCTCGCAGTCGACCAGCGACGGCCAGATGCAGCTCACGATCACCTTCGAGATCGGCACTGACATGGACATCGCCCAGATGCAGGTGCAGAACCGGGTCTCCAATGCCCTACCGAAGCTGCCGGAGGACGTCCGCAGGCAGGGCGTGACGACCAAGAAGTCTTCGCCCGACATCCTGCTGGTCATCCATCTGGTCTCGCCGAACCAGCGCTACGACCAGCTTTATCTCTCCAACTACGCCCTGCTCAACATCCGCGACCAGATCCTGCGGCTCGCGGGGGTGGGCGATGTCCGAACCTTCGGCGCCGGCGATTACAGTATGCGGGTCTGGCTCGACCCGACCCGGATCGCGGCTTTGAACATGACCGCCGGCGATGTGGTGCGCGCCATCCGGGAACAGAACATCCAGGTGCCGGCCGGCGTGATCGGGCAGCCGCCGCTGGACGGCAGCCCGGACTTCCAGCTCAACGTCAACACCATGGGTCGCCTCGCCAGCGTCGAGCAGTTCGGCGCGATCATCGTCAAGTACGGCGAAGGCGGCAGCCTGGTGCGTCTGCGCGACGTCGCCAGGATCGAGCTGGGCGCCAACCGCTACTCCCTGCGCAGCCAGCTGAACAACGAAGACGCCGTCGCCATGCCGATCTCGCTGCGGCCGGGCGCCAACGCCCTGGATACGGCCCGGCGAATCAAGAGCAAGATGCAGACCCTGAAACAGCGGTTTCCGGAAGGAGTGGATTACCGGATCGTCTACGACACCACGATCTTCGTCGAGCAATCACTGGACGCCGTCACCCGCACCTTTTTCGAGGCGTTGGCCCTGGTGGTGCTGGTGGTGCTGGTGTTTCTGCAGACCTGGCGCGCCGCGATCATCCCGCTGCTGGCGGTGCCGGTGTCCATCGTGGGGACCTTCGCGGTCATGGCGGCGCTGGGCTATTCGCTGAACAATCTGTCGCTGTTCGGGCTGGTACTCGCCATCGGCATCGTCGTCGACGACGCCATCGTGGTGGTGGAGAACGTCGAGCGCCACATCGGCCTCGGGCTTTCGGTCAAGGAAGCGGCGCGCCAGGCCATGCGGGAGGTGACGGGACCGATCATCGCCATCTCGGTGGTGCTGGGTGCGGTGTTCATTCCGGCGGCCTTCGTCTCCGGCATCAACGGACAGTTCTACCGCCAGTTCGCCGTCACCATCGCCGCTTCCACCCTGATCTCGGCGTTCAACTCTCTGACCTTGAGCCCCGCGCTCGCCGCGGTCCTGCTCGAGCCCCACCATGCCCGCAAGGACCGTTTGAGCCTTTGGATCGACCGGTTGTTCGGCTGGCTGTTCCGTGGGTTCAACCGGGGTTTCGATGCCTGCTCCAACGGCTACGCCGGCCTGGTCAAACGCCTGCTGAGGCTGTCCGGCGTCGTGCTGGCGCTGTATGGAGGGCTGCTCACCTTCACCGGCTACGAATTCGAGCGGGTGCCTGGCGGGTTCATTCCACTGCAGGACAAGGGCTATCTGGTGGTATTTGCCCAGTTGCCGGAGGCCGCCTCTCTGGAACGAACCGATGCCGTGCTGCACAGGGCATCGGAAATCATCCTGGCCCAGCCGGGCGTGCAGGGAACGGTGGCGTTTCCCGGTTTTTCGGTCGTCAGCGGCGCCAATACCTCGAATGCCGGCACCATCTTCGTGCCTCTCGAGCCGTTCGAGGAGCGGGTGGCCAAGGGCCTGTCGGCCCAGCGGATATTGGGCGAATTGCAGCCCAAGCTCGGCGGCGTGAAGGAGGCTTTCATCGGCATCTTTCCTCCGCCGCCGATCCTGGGTCTGGGCAGCCTTGGCGGCTTCAAGCTGCAGATCCAGGACCGGGGCAACGAGGGCTTCGACGCGCTGAACGGCGCACTGCAAGCCGCCCTCGACGCAGGCCGGCAGACACCGGGACTGGCGGGACTGTTCACCAGTTTCCAAAACAACGTTCCGCAGCTCTATGTCGACATCGACCGGGTCAAAGCCAAGTCCCAGGGCATCCCGCTCTCGGAAATCTTCGACACCATGCAGATTTATCTCGGATCGCTCTATGTCAACGACCTCAACCTGTTCGGCCGCACCTACCAGGTCACGGCCCAGGCCGACGGCGAGTACCGCCGCGAACCCGAGGACATCGGCCGGCTCAAAACCCGCAACGCCGCGGGGGCCATGGTACCGCTGGCGGCGCTAATGACAGTGAGGGAAATCAGCGGGCCGGAGCGGGTGCTTCGCTACAATATGTACCCTGCGGCCGAGATCAACGGCTCTCCCGCGCCCGGTGTCAGTTCGGGGCAGGCGATCGCTCTGATGGAGGAGCTGTTGAGGAGGACCCTGCCGCTGTCCATGGATTTCGAATGGACCGAGTTGACCTACCAGCAGATCCTGGCGGGCGACACGGCCGTCTATGTGTTCGCCCTCTCGAGCCTGCTGGTGTTCCTGGTCCTGGTGGCTTTGTACGAAAGCTGGATACTGCCGCTCGCCATCGTCCTCATCGTGCCCATGACCCTGATGTGCGCTCTGGGCGGGGTATGGCTGCGGAGCGGAGACAACAACATCTTCACCCAGATCGCCTTGCTGGTGCTGGTCGGCCTGGCGGCCAAGAACGCCATCCTGATCGTCGAATTCGCCAAGACCCGGCGGGAACAAGGGGTGGACGCGATGGCGGCAGCCCTCGAAGCCTGCCGGCTGAGGTTCCGACCGATCCTCATGACTTCGTTCGCGTTTATCATGGGCGTTTTGCCCCTCATGTTCGCCACCGGGGCGGGCGCCGAGATGCGGCAGGCCTTGGGGGTGCCTGTGTTCTTCGGCATGTTGGGCGTGACGGTGTTCGGCCTGCTGTTCACCCCTGTGTTTTATCATGTCTTGCAAAGGCTTGCCGACCGGAGCCGTGGCCATGCCGTTCCAGCGGCCGGCGGGTCCGGATGAAATCGGAACGGCCGACCGAATCCGTAGCTCGAATCGCCAGTATGAACGCATCAAACGACACGCCTCGCCACGATCCCACCCGCAAGCGGCTGTTGCAAGCCGCATTGGAGATATTCGCCGACAAGGGTTTTCGCGATGCGACGGTGCGGGAGATATGCGCCAGGGCGGAGGTCGATGTGGCCTCGGTCAATTATCACTTCGGCAGCAAGGAAGCGCTCTATTCCGAAGTTCTCGGCTTCGCCTACCGGGAGGCCAGCGAACGCTATCCCTATACCAAGGCCGGGGATAAGAGTCTGCCGCCCGAGGTGCGGCTGCGCCACTTCATAGGTAATCTGTTGGGGCGAATGCTGGACGATACCTACCTCGGCCGCCACGGCAAGCTGCTGGCGCGTGAACTCGCCGATCCTACTCCTACCGGTGCGCTCGATCAGGTGATCGAAACTACGATGAAGCCGCATTGCGAACTCCTGGACGGGATTGTCGCGGAGCTGGTCGGCCCCGGCTATAGCGAAGCGGACATGCACCGGCTGGGTCTGAGCGTCGTCGGGCAATGCCTGATGTACTACCATTCGCGTTCGCTGATCGACCGCGTCTATCCGGAAATCATTGCAACGCCGGAGGACATCGAGAGAACCGCCGAGCACATCGCCCGCTTTTCGATCGCTGCCTTGAAACATCTGCACTTGGAAAAGCCGGCCCCCCACCGGGCGGGCTGACCGCCCGAGGAAATCCGTATTTGGCTTTTAAGCTTGTTTTAAGTTTCCCTTCTTATCGTGTTCATCCAGCGGCAAACGCCGCTGATTCGTGAGGAAGAAACCGCCATGCCAAAAAACGTCATGCTTTCCGCCCTGATCGCCGCCGCCATCCTCGCCGCCATGGGCGCCGGATATGTCCGCTACGGAGGCTACACCCTGGTGCCCAAATCGGATCTCATGCAGCCGCCCCCGCAGGCGCCCCAACCGCCGGAGGCCGCAGCCCATGCCACGCCGTCTCTGCCCGACTTCGCCGCCATCGTCCGGCGTAATGGACCGGCGGTCGTCAACATCAGCGTCACCGGCACCAGCCGGGTCAATCTGCCGGAGATGCCCCAGTTCGACCCCAATGATCCGTTCGGGGAATTTTTCCGGCGGTTCCAACCGCAGATTCCCCGTGGCGAGGATGCTCCCGCGCACGGACTGGGCTCGGGATTCATCATCCGTCCCAATGGCCTGATCCTGACCAACGCCCATGTGGTCAACGGTGCCCAGGAAGTCACGGTGAAGTTGAATGACCGGCGCGAATTCAAGGCCCGGATCATCGGTATCGACAAACCCACCGACGTCGCCCTGCTCAAGATCGAGGCCGAAGGTCTGCCGGTGGTGCCGCTGGGAGACCCGGCGCGATCCGGGCCCGGCGACTGGGTGGTGGCGATCGGCTCGCCGTTCGGTTTCGAAAACAGCGTGACGGCGGGCATCATTTCGGCGAAATCGCGCAGCCTGCCCGAGGAAACCTATGTGCCGTTCATCCAGACCGATGTCGCCGTCAATCCGGGCAACTCCGGCGGCCCGCTGTTCAATCTGAGCGGCGAAGTCATCGGCATCAACTCGCAGATCTACAGCCGCACCGGCGGCTACCAGGGCCTGTCGTTCGCCATTCCCATCGATGTCGCGCTGAAGGTCGAAAAACAGCTGCTGGCGGATGGCAAGGTCAGCCGAGGACGGCTCGGCGTCGGCATCCAGGAATTGAACCAGTCACTGGCCGAATCCTTCGGGCTGGATCGCCCGACGGGCGCCCTGGTCGATTCGGTGCCCAACGACGGGCCGGCGGCCAAGGCCGGTATCAAGCCGGGCGACGTCATCCTGAGCCTCAACGGCCAGCCGATCGAAAATTCCGGCCAATTGCCGCCACTGGTTGCGGACATCAAGCCAGGCAGCGAAGCGAAGGTGGGCATCTGGCGTAACGGCAAGCGCGAGGAGATCACGGTCCAGGTCGGCGAAATGCCGGACACACAGCAGGCCGCCGCGACCGGCAACGGGCTGGCCAAGGGCCGGCTGGGGCTGGCGGTGCGGCCCCTATCGCTGGAAGAACAGCGGGCGGCCGACGTCGACGGCGGTGTGCTGGTCGAGGCGTCCGCGGGCCCGGCCGAGCGCGCCGGCATCCGGCCGGGCGACGTGATCCTCGCACTCAACGGCCATGCGGTGGCCAATCCCGGCGAGCTGCGCGAACTGGCGGACCGGGCCGACAAGCACGTGGCCCTGCTGGTGCAGCGCGGCGGTACGAGGATTTTCGTGCCGCTGGATTTGGGCTGAAGCCGAAGCGGTGTATATTGACGGGCATTTGAACCGGCTCCGAGGATTCAAGCAGACCATGTCCCGAATCGAACCGACCGCGGATCCGGTCCGCAGAATCTAGGAGGCGGCGATGTGTCTCGCCGTACCGATGCAGATCATCCGGCTCGACGGCTTTTCCGCGCGCTGCGCGGCGCGCGGCGTCGAGCGGGAGGTCAGCCTGTTCATGCTGCAGGACGAAGGCGTCGTCCCCGGTGACTTCGTCCTGGTCCATGTCGGCTACGCCATCCAGAAGATCAGCCGGGAGGATGCCGAGGCGACCTGGGAGCTGTTCGACCAGATCCTCGCCGCGGGCGATGCCGATGCATGAGCTGTCGGCCTGCATGGAGCTGATCGACCAGGTCGAAGCCATCGCCCGCAGCCACGAGGCCGAACGGGTGGACACCATCGTCCTGCGGATCGGATCGCTCTCCGGCGTCGAACCCGGCCTCCTGGAAAGCGCCTTCGAAATGGCGCGGCTGGGCACGGTCGCCGAGCATGCGCGCCTGCGCACGGAGAGGATCGAGCCGAGGATACGCTGCCGCGCCTGCGGCCTGGAGGCGGACGCCGGGCCGGGCGACCTGCGCTGTCCGGCCTGCTTCGGCACCGACACGGCGCTGATCGCCGGCGACGAGATGATCCTGGCCCGGATCGAATTGCTGCAGACAGCGGACTGAATCCGCTTTTCGAGACTGTATGAGGTAAGCCCACCATGTGCGACACCTGCGGCTGCAACATCACCGACGGCAACCGCCATCTGCTGCGCGCCGACGGCTCGCACGCCAAAGTCACCGCCGTCTCCGTCCTGAACAAACTGCTCCGGCACAACGACGCCCAGGCCGAGGCGAACCGCGCCCTGTTCGACCGGCACGGCGTACTGGTCATCAACCTGATGTCCTCGCCCGGCTCGGGCAAGACTTCCCTGCTGGAAGCGACCATCAAGGCGCTGAACGGCGGCCTGCGCATCGCCGTCATCGAAGGCGACCTGGAAACCGAGAACGACGCGGCGCGCATCCGCGCGCTGGGCGTCGAGGCGCACCAGATCACCACCGGCACGGCCTGCCATCTCGACGCGCATCTGGTCGCCAATGTATTGCCCAGGCTCGATTTGGAGAACATCGATGTCCTGTTCATCGAGAACGTCGGCAACCTGGTCTGCCCCGCCAGTTTCGACCTGGGCCATCATCTCAATCTGACCCTGCTGTCCGTCACCGAGGGCGACGACAAGCCGGCCAAGTACCCGGTCATGTTCCGGGCGGCCGACGCCATGGTCATCAGCAAGACCGACCTGCTGGCGGCGCTCGACGAGTTTTCGCCCGACAAGGCGGAAGCCTGCCTGCGGCGGCTGGCCTCGAATGCCCCGGTGCTGCGCGTCTCCAGCAAGACCGGCGAGGGGATGCGGGAATGGCTGGACTGGCTGAACCAGCGGCTGGAGCACTACCGGAACCTGCGGCGCGAGAACCGCAGCCTGAGCCCGGCGGTGCAGTCCGAAGGCCGGAGGCTGCATGGCCTCGCCAGGCCGGACGTCCGTTTCAAGCCCGCACCGAAGCCCCAAACGGCCTGAAGGACCCGGGCGATGAGCGACGCACGGCTTTGGCTGGAGCGGATCAGGGAGCTGCCGATTCCGGACGGTATCCGCATCATGAACGTCTGCGGCGGGCACGAGCGCTCGATCAGCATGGCGGGATTGCGTACCGCCCTGCCGCCCGCCATCCGCCTCATCCCCGGCCCCGGCTGCCCGGTCTGCATCTGCCCGGAGGAAGACATCTATCAGGCCATCCGGCTCGGTCTCGAGGGTGATGCCGTCGTCGCCACCTTCGGCGACATGCTGCGGGTGCCGGTCAACCTCGGGCGCCAGGCCGTGCGCTCGCTGGAACAGGCCAAGGCGGCGGGCGCCGACATCCGGCCCATCGCCTCGCCCATCGAGGCACGGATCATCGCCGAAAAGGCGGCCGGCAAGCCGGTGGTACTGTTCGCGGTCGGCTTCGAGACCACCATGGCGCCGGTCGCCGCCCTGATGGCGGAAGGCCTGCCCGACAACCTCTACATCCTGTGCAGCGGCCGGTTGACCTGGCCGGCAGTCAGGCTGCTGCTCGATTCCGACGAATGCGTGCTGGACGCCCTAGTCGCGCCCGGCCACGTGGCCACGGTGATGGGACCGGAAGAATGGGGCTTCGTCGCCGACGACTACCGCTTGCCGGTGGCGATCGCCGGCTTCACCCCCGCCAGCCTGCTCCGGGCCATCCACTCGACGATCGTCCAGTGGCTGGAGGAAACGCCGCGGCTGGACAATTGCTATCCGGAGGCGGTGAAGCCGGGGGGCAATCCGAAGGCCCGGGAATTCCTGAACCGCAGCTTCGACGTCACCGCCGGCAACTGGCGCGGCATCGGGCCGATCGCGGCTTCGGCCTACGCGCTGAAGCCGGAATTCGCCGCGCACGACGCCCGCCTGCATTTCCCCGACTACGACGCGGGCGACCGCCGTCATGCCGGCGAGATGCCGGCGGGTTGCGACTGTGCCCGCGTCGTGCTCGGCAGGATCCAGCCGGACGAGTGCCGCATCTACGGCAAACCCTGCACCCCCCGCAGCCCGGTCGGCCCCTGCATGGTCTCGGACGAAGGCGCCTGCCGCATCTGGTGGGCGGCCGGCGTGCGCAAGGACTCCGCCGCCGCCTGAAAGCCCGCATGCGGACCGCCCAGCGCATCGAGGTCCGCGGTCGTGTGCAAGGCGTGGGGTTCCGCCCGTTCGTCTGCCGGCTCGCCCGCGAATCCGGCCTCGCCGGCTGGGTGAGGAACCGCGGCGGCGGCGTCGAGATCCACGCCGAAGGCGATCCAGCCGCGATCGAGCGGCTCATCGACGCACTGGTCTCCCGTGCCCCGCCGCTGGCCGATCCGCAGCCGCCCGTTCGCCTGCCCGCCGAATTCCGGGGCTACGCCGGGTTCGAAATCCTGCTCAGCGATTCCGGAAACGAAACGCCCATCCACGTGCCGCCGGACCACTTCGTCTGCCCCGATTGCCTGGACGAAATGCGAGACCCCGCCGCCCGCCGCCACCGGTACCCCTTCATCAACTGCACCCAATGCGGGCCGCGCTACACCCTCATCGACCGGCTGCCCTACGACCGCCCGAACACCGCGATGGCGGACTTCCCGCTGTGCGAGGACTGCCGGCGCGAGTACGAAGACATCCACGACCGGCGCTACCACGCCCAGCCGCTGGCCTGTCCTCGGTGCGGGCCGGTGCTGGAATTTCGCGAGCCGTCCGCATGCGTCGCCATACCGGGTAACGAACCGGCGCTCTCGGGCTGCATCGAAGCCCTACGGCAAGGCCAGGTCGTCGCCGTCAAAGGCGTCGGCGGCTACCACCTCGTCTGCGACGCCCGCTCGGATGCCGCAGTCGGGCGCCTGCGCGAACGCAAGCGCCGCCCGGACAAACCTCTCGCGGTGCTGATCCCCTGGTTCGAAGGCGAAGGACTCGACTGGCTGGCACGCCTTGCCGAGCCGCGCCCTGACGAACGCGAACTGCTGGCATCCCCGCTCCGGCCCATCGTCATCGTCAAGCGCGCCGCCGACAGCGATCTGTCCGGCCTCATCGCGCCGGCCCTGGACGAGATCGGCCTGATGTACCCCTACAGCCCGCTGCATCACCTGCTGGCGGGGGATTACGGCGCGCCGCTGGTCGCCACTTCGGCCAACCTGAGCGGCGAGCCGGTGCTGACCGACGGCGCGGAAGTCGAGCGCCGGCTGGCTCACGTCGCCGATGCCTTCCTGCATCATGACCGGCCGATCCGCCGGCCCGCCGACGACTCGGTCTACCGCCGCAGCGCCGGGAGTATGCGGCCCTTGCGGCTGGGTCGCGGTACGGCGCCGCTCGAAATGCGTCTCCGCTACCCGGTGGCCGAACCCACTCTTGCGCTCGGGGCCGATCTCAAGAACACCATCGCCCTGGCCTTCGAAGACCGCGCGGTCGTCTCCCCGCACCTCGGCAATCTCGGCGCGCCGCGCAGCCTCGACGTATTCGGGCAACTGATTCGGGAGCTGTCCGCCCTGTACGGGATCGCGCCGAAGCGGGTGGTCTGCGACGCTCACCCCGACTACTTCTCCAGTCGCTGGGCCCGGGCCTGCGGGCTCGAAATCCGCCGCGTCCTCCACCACCACGCCCACGCCTCGGCGCTTTACGGCGAGTCCGCGCCGGACGGCGACATCCTGGTGTTCGCCTGGGACGGCACCGGCTTCGGCGGCGACGGCACCCTGTGGGGCGGCGAAACCCTGCTCGGCCGGCCCGGCGGCTGGCGCCGGGTCGGAAGCCTGCGGCCGTTCCGGCTCATCGGCGGCGAAAAGGCCAGCGCCGAGCCCTGGCGCTGTGCGCTCGCGGCCTGCTGGGAGGCGGGGCTGGACTGGTCCGGCTGCCCGGTGGACCCCGCGCCGTTCCGGCACGTCTGGGAACGCGGGATCAACAGTCCCTACACGAGCTCCGCCGGACGTCTGTTCGACGCCGCCGCCGCCCTGATTGGCGTCACGCTGAATCAAAGTCACGAAGGTCAGGCCGGTATGCGGCTGGAAGCGCTGGCCGGCGACACGGCGGATTTCATCGAACTGCCGCTGCGGCGCGAGAACAGCCTGTACCGCATCGACTGGAGCCCCCTGCTGCCCGCTTTGATGGACGGGAGCCAACCGGCCGGCTACCGCAGCGCCCTGCTCCATACCAGCCTGGCCCGCGCGGTCCTGGCCCAGGCCCGAGCGATCCGTGGCGAATCGGGCGTAAACCTGGCCGGCCTCACCGGCGGCGTGTTCCAGAACCGTATTCTCGCCGAACTGACCGCGGGTCTGCTGCGGGCCGACGGATTCGAAGTCGTCCTGCCCGCCAGCCTTCCTGTCAACGATGCCGCGATCGCCTACGGCCAGCTCGTCGAGACCGCCGGCGCCGGCCTGCCGATTCAATGAGACTTCAAGGGAACAGGCACGGGCCGAGTTGCGCTATGCTTGCCAAGTTTACGGCCGCCCGATGGTTTCGATGCGATCCATGCAACCTCCCCTCCCCCGTCCCTCCCGCCTCGAACGCGATCCCGACCGCCGCCGCATCGGCGGTGTGTGTGCGGGGATCGCACGCTATTTCGGGCTGGACGTGTCGCTGGTCCGCGCGATCTTCCTGGTCTCGATCTTCTTCAGCTTCAGCTTTACGTTCTGGCTCTACCTGGTGCTCTGGCTGGTGCTGCCGGCGCGGGGAGCGGGTTTGTCCTGGGGACTGCGGAGAAAGGCGCGGGGTCTGGCCCGGCGGTTCGACGGCGCCCGCGCGCGGGCGAGGCTGCCGGCGCTGCAAGCCAGGCTCTCGGAAACCGAAGCCTTGGTGCAGTCACTGCTTCCACGGCTCGACCTTCCCCGCTCGCAGCAGTCGCCGACCTTGCGGGCGGTGCGCAAGGCGGCACTGGAAGAACTGCCCGCGCTGCTGAACCATTATCTGGAACTTCCCGAGCATTACGCCGCCAGTCACAGACTCGACGACGGCAGGACGCCCGAACAGCAACTCGTCGCCGAACTCGACACGCTGGAGCAGAGTCTTCGGCAGGTCGCGTTCGAAACCTTCAGCGAGCGTTTCGCCCGCACCGCCGGCAATCTGGACCAGCTTCGCGAACAGTTCGACGAAGACCCGGCGGCGACGGTACGGGTGCGGCTGGAAAACCTCCAAAACCGCCTCGCCGGACGCCTCGACCCCGAGGCGGAAGCCCGGATCGCCAGCATCGGCGAGTCGCTGCTCGCGGCGCTGGACCGGCTCCTGCGCACGGCCCATGAGGCCGACCCCATGCTCCACGACGTCCGCCGCATCGCCCTGGAATATCTGCCGGACGCGGTGGAGCACTATCTCGCGCTGCCCGCCGACCTGGCCCGCACCGAACCGCTGCTGCACGGCAAGACGGCGCAGGCGGTGCTGCATGAACAGCTCGACGTGCTGGACCAGTCCCTGCGCCAGATGCTGAACAGCCTGTACCGGGACGACGCCCAGGCCATCGCGGTGCATGCCCGGTTCCTGAAGGACAAATTCGACCGCTGGCAGACCGGATGGGGCTCCTGATGGCGACACTGAGCGTGCGAGGCCGTATGGGCGCGCTGTTGGCGCTGCTCGCTCTGGCCGCGCCCGGCGCATCCGGCCAGGTTCCCGCGGTGCCGGGCGGCAATGCCGAGGCGGAAGCTTCCCCTGCCCCGATCGCGATGCCGGTCCCTGAGGAATTGCGCCCGGAAATCCGGCAAAAACTGGAAGACGCCACCGCCTTGCGTGACAGACTGGCGAGCGAGGAAAGCGCGTCGGAATTTACGCCCGAGGACAAGGCGCTGGCACGCCGCCAGGCCGATCTCCTGGTCTACGCCTATCAACTCGAATTGGAGACCTTGTCGGAACAGGAAGCAGCGAACCGGGCGCGCGATGAGGCCAAGTCCAAGGAAGCGGCCTGGTTGGATTTCGACCAGCCGCCGCCCTATTCGGTGCTGATGCTGGACGATCTCCAGGATGCCCTCGACGCGGCTCGAACCAAGATCATGGCGTTCGAATCGGCCCAGGTCCAGCTCCACCGCGACGCCGCCCGTTTCGAAGCGGACGCCAGGCAGGACCAGGCCGCCGTGAGGCTGGCCGCCGAAGCCGCGGAACAGGCCAAGACCCCGGCAGAAATCGCCAAGGCGAAGTCGAACCAGGCGCTGGCCCAACTGCGTCAACGCGTAACCGACAACCGCCTGGGCTGGATTGGACTCGAACTCATCCTGGCCAAGACCCGCCTCGAAACCTCGAAGTCGGAAGCCGCGCTGCTCCGGAGGCAGATCGCCAAGGCCAAAGACCACGGCTCGTTCACGCCCCAGGACCTGGAAGGCGTACTGGAGCGCCTGCGGCAGTCCCAGCCGCCCCTGGAGCGGGAACAGCAAAGCATCCTGTCCGATCACGAACGCTGGAGCCGGGAGCGCGATGCAGCCGCGCGAGCACTGCAGCAGGCCAGATCCGATGCCGTCACACCGGCGCCGGAGATCGATGCGCTCGTAGCGCGACTGAGAGCCGCCGAGGCCTGGCTGCAGACTCTCCGGTCCCGCAGCTACGCCGTGAACACGAGGGGGGCGATCAGCCGGCATCTGGCCGAACTTTGGAAGCAGCGCTATGTCCTCGTGACCAGCTCCGACCCCGAAGCCAAGCGCCAGGCACTCGACTTCATCGGCCAGAGCATCGAACGGCTGCAGTCTGTCTTGACCTATCTCGCCGGCGAGTCGGATCTGGCGTACGCGGAAGAACGCGGCCAGACCGCACGGCTGGACAAGCTGCAAGGCAGTTCCGAGCAGATCCGGGATTACGAACGATCGGCGGCCGAAGCTTACCGCGCCCGCCAGGAAGCCATTCAAAGGTTGCGCCTCTTCGTGGACCGTACCGAACGCACGCTACGGCGCTGGCGGGACGAATACCAGGTTCGGCTCAGCGTGCTCGGCTTCAAACAGCGGCTGGGCGAGTTTATCGCCGCGGCCACCGCTATCGCCAAGGCGCTCTGGCAATTCGAACTGTTCGCCGTCGACGACAGCATCGAAATCGAAGGCAAGGCCGTCGCCATCAGCCGTAGCGTGACTTTCGGCAAGAGTGTCGGTGCGGTGCTGCTGTTCCTGCTCGGCTACTGGCTGTCCGGCGTGTTCACCCGGCGGTTCCAGCATGTCCTGATCATCCGCGGCGGCGTGGACGCTCCCCAGGCCAATCTGTTCCGCCGCTGGCTGCGCGCCGCCTTCATCCTGGTGTTGCTCCTGATCGTGCTCGACTTCATGAGCATCCCTCTCACCGCCTTCGCCTTCCTCGGCGGCGCCCTGGCCATCGGTGTGGGCTTCGGCACCCAGACCCTGTTGAAAAATTTCATCAGCGGCGCCCTGATCCTGTTCGAACGCAAGATCAAGGTCGGCGACATCGTGGAAGTGGACGGCATCGTCGGCACGGTGACCGACGTCGACGTCCGCTCGTCCACGGTGCGCGGGTTCGACGGGGTGGAGACGATGATCCCGAATTCGACCTTTCTCGAAAACAAGGTCACCAACTGGACCTACACCACGCCCAGGCTGCGGCGCTCGGTCAAGGTCGGCGTCGCCTACGGCTCACCGTCGCACCGCGTTTCCGACATCCTGCTGGAATGCGCCGGCCGTCACGGCCTGATTCTCGGCGATCCGGCACCGTTCGTCTGGCTCGAGGATTTCGGCGAAAATTCGCTGGTGTTCGGGCTCTATTACTGGCTGGAGATGCACCCCTCCATGAGCGCCTACCAGGTTGCGAGCGACCTCCGCTTCATGATCGAGAAACGCTTCGCCGAGGACGGCATCACGCTGGCGTTCCCGCAGCGCGACGTCCATCTCGACAGCGTCGGCCCCCTCCAGATCGAAATGGTGCCGCGCCGGACCTGACTACAGAACGATCTCATCTTGCTTCGCGGCGGACAGGGTGCCGGCCGCTTCCGCCACCGTCTCTTCCCGTGTACGGTCGAGATAGGTCTTCGACTTGGCGACCGCCTGGGTCAGGGCATCCACCGTCTGCCGCATGTGGTCCAGCGCCTGCAGCTTGTACGCAGCGACCCTGTCCACGGTCTCGTAGATGTTCTGGAAAGCGGCCTGGAGCTGTTGCAGATCGACGGCTGTGCCGCCGGCCTGCTCCTGCACCCGGCCGGCCTGCTGCTTGAGCATGGCCGAGGTGGATTCGATCAGGCCGCCGGTGGTGGCGCGCAAGGCACCGACCTGATCCAGCACCAGTTTCTGGTTGGCCAGGGCCTGGGCGACGATGACCGCGGTACGCAGCGCGGAAATGGTGGTCGTGGTCGCCCGCTCCACGCCCTTGATGAGTTCCAGGTTGTTCTTGCGGATCATGTCCATGGCGAGGTAGCCCTGGATGGTCACCGCAAGCTGGGTGAGAATGTCCTGAACCTTCTGGCGCACGTAGAACTGCAGCTCCTCGCGGACCACACGGGCTTTCTCCGGGTCCTGCGCCTCGATCTCGGCGAGTTTCCGCTCCAGTGCGGCGTCGATCCTGTTGCCGAGATAGGCATACTGCTCCAGCTTCTCCATGATTTTCCAGGCCTGTATCTTCTCCTCCTCGATCGCGGCATTGTCCTTGCGCAGCTCGTCCTGGCCGGCGTAGAGGGCCTGGATGATGCCGTTGATATGGGCCTGAGCCGATTCGTACTGGCGGAAATAGTCGTGGATGCGGCTGCCCATCGGGATCAGCCCCAGCAGCTTGCGCGGCTCCAGCAGATTGCCCTGGCGCGAGGGGTCGAGTTCCTCCACCTTGGCGCGCAGATCCAGCAGGGCGCGGGAAATGTCCGAGCCGCTGTCGAACACCCCGGCGCTCATGGCCCGCATGGGCTTCTCCAGCAGGCGGTTGGAAATGCCAGCCGCCGCCCGGATTTCCTCGTTCCCCAGAGTGTGCGCCCCGGCCAGTCGGGCCTTGAACTCCTCGCTCTGTAGCGGGTGGCCGATGACGGCGGCGATGAAGTCATCCACCTTCATGTCCAGTTTCGCCAGGGTCTCGGGTTCCAGCCGGACCATGCCGGCCGCCTGCGCCGCGTCGACCGGCTGGACCGGTTGCGGCGGACTGAGCGATTCGGGGGGCATCGGCTCGGAATTTGCGCTCATCAGGGCTCCATCAGGGAAGGAAACGGAAGATGCAACTGTATCACCCGATCGCCCGGACATGCGAACCGGCGTGGGCCGGCGTAGCTTGTCCACAGGTCATCCACAGGTCATTCACCGCCTGGACACAATATCATGTGATTGACGCGATCAAAAAACACCGTCTATAGTGTTCATACGCGCGACCACAACCCAGGAGGTCCTGTTCATGCTTACCGAAAACGCCGCACGTCCCCTCTCCGACATTCCGCTCGATGCCACTTCGGCCGAGCTCCGCAGTCTCTCTCCCGGCGAAGTCCGGGTCATCCGCCGCAATGGCAAAGTGACGGGTTTCGATGCCGCCAAGATCAGCGTCGCCATCACCAAGGCGTTTCTCGCCGTGGAGGGAGGCAATGCGGCGGCGAGCCGGCGCATCCATGAAAGTGTGGAAGAGCTGACCGACCTGGTGGTCAGGGCACTGCTGCGGCGCCTCCCCGGCGGTGGCACCATCCACATCGAGGACATCCAGGACCAGGTCGAACTGGCGCTGATGCGAGCCGGCCACCAGAAGGTCGCCCGCGCCTATGTGCTGTACCGGGAAGAGCGTGCCCGTCTGCGCGCCGAAAAACAGAATGAGGGAAAAGCGCAGGGCGGTGCAGAAGATGTGGTCCAGGTCACCCTGGAAGACGGTACCCGTAAGCCCTTGGACACCGCTCGCCTCCGGCACGTTGTGGAGGAGGCCTGCCGCGGCCTCTCGGACGTCGAACCGGCATGGATCATCGAGGAGACCCGTCGTAACCTGTTCGACGGCGTGCCCGAAAAAGAGGTTGCGCCGACCCTGGTAATGACCGCCCGCACCCGCATCGAGCAGGAATCCAACTATTCCTACGTCGCCGCCCGCCTGCTGCTGGATGCGCTGCGGCGGGAAGCTCTGAGCTTCCTCGGCCACGGCGCCGTTTCGGCCACCCAGGACGAGATGAGCGAACGCTACGGCGAATATTTCAAGGACTACGTGAAGCGCGGCGTCGAGCTGGAGCTGCTGTCGCCGGAACTCGCGCGCTTCGATCTGCAGCGGTTGGGGGAAGCGCTCAAACCGGAACGCGATCTGCAGTTCAACTACTTGGGTCTCCAGACCCTGTACGACCGGTATTTCATCCACAGCGGCGATATCCGCTTCGAATTGCCCCAGGCTTTCTTCATGCGCGTCGCCATGGGGCTGGCCATCCAGGAAGTCGACCGTGAGGAACGCGCGATCGAGTTCTATGATCTCTTGTCGTCCTTCGACTTCATGTCTTCAACACCGACGCTGTTCAACGCCGGTACACTGCGGCCGCAGCTCTCGTCCTGCTATCTGACCACGGTGCCGGATGACCTGGACGGTATCTACAGCGCCATCAAGGACAACGCCCTGCTCTCCAAGTTCGCCGGGGGCTTGGGTAACGACTGGACCCGGGTGCGGGGCATGGGGGCCCACATCAAGGGGACCAATGGCAAATCCCAGGGCGTGGTGCCCTTCCTCAAGGTCGCCAACGACACGGCGGTCGCGGTCAATCAGGGTGGAAAGCGCAAGGGCGCGGTCTGCGCCTATCTCGAAACCTGGCACATCGACATCGAGGAGTTCCTCGACCTGCGCAAGAACACCGGCGACGACCGCCGTCGTACCCACGACATGAACACCGCCAACTGGGTTCCGGACTTGTTCATGAAAAGGGTAGCGGAGGAGCGGGAGTGGACCCTATTCTCGCCGAACGACACGCCCGATCTGCACAATCTGACGGGCCAGTCCTTCGAACGGCGCTATCAGGAATACGAAGCCAAGGCCGACCGCGGCGAAATCAAGCTGTACAAGCGCCTCCCCGCCGTCCAGTTGTGGCGCAAGATGCTGTCGATGCTGTTCGAGACTGGCCACCCCTGGCTGGCTTTCAAGGACCCGTGCAATCTACGCTACACCAACCAGCATGCCGGCGTGGTGCATTCGTCCAACCTCTGCACCGAGATCACCCTGCACACCAACGACAACGAAATCGCCGTATGCAATCTGGGCTCGGTCAACCTGGCGGCGCACATCACGCCGGACGGCGCGCTGGACACGGAGAAGCTACAGCGGACCATCGCCACCGGCATGCGCATGCTGGACAACGTCATCGACATCAACTACTACAGCGTGCCGCAGGCGCGCCGCTCCAATCTGCGTCACCGTCCGGTAGGCTTGGGGATCATGGGGTTCCAGGACGCGTTGTATAAGCTGCGGCTGCCCTATGCCTCGCAGGAAGCAGTGGCTTTCGCCGACCTGAGCATGGAAGCGGTGAGCTATTACGCGATCCAGGCTTCGTGCGACCTGGCCGCCGAGCGTGGCCGCTACAGCAGCTTCGACGGCTCACTGTGGAGCCGCGGCATCCTGCCGATCGATTCGATCGCCCTGCTGGAAGAGGGCCGCGGCGGCTATCTGCAGATGGACCGGAGCCAGACGCTGGACTGGAACGCCCTGCGGGAGCGGGTTCGCACGGTCGGCATGCGCAACAGCAACACCATGGCCATCGCCCCCACGGCAACCATCTCGAACATCTGCGGCGTCTCGCAGTCCATCGAGCCGACCTACCAGAACCTGTTCGTCAAATCGAACCTGTCGGGCGAATTCACCGTGGTCAACCCCTATCTGGTCCGGGACCTCAAGACCCTGGGTCTGTGGGACGCGGTCATGATCAACGACCTCAAGTATTACGACGGCAGCGTGCAGAAGATCGAACGCATCCCGGAAACCCTGAAACAGCTCTATGCCACTGCGTTCGAAATCGACGCCCGCTGGCTCATCGAGGCCGGCTCACGCCGGCAGAAATGGCTGGATCAGGCGCAGTCACTGAACCTGTACCTGGCCGAACCCTCCGGCAAGAAGCTCGACACGCTTTACAAACTGGCCTGGGTGCGCGGTCTGAAAACCACCTATTACCTGCGTTCACTGGGGGCGACCCACGTGGAGAAAAGCACGGCCTTCGACGGCAAACTCAATGCGGTGAAGACCGATCCGATCGACGATGCGATTCCGGGTCTGCGACCGCTGGAAACCGTCTACGCCGACACCCGGCCGGCCGAACCCAAAGCCTGCCTGATCGACGATCCGACTTGCGAAGCGTGCCAGTAGCCGGAACGCTCATCCTTGTGCATCATGGACCCGGCATCCGGTAAGGCCGTCGGGTCCTGGCGGAAGGCTCCCTGAAAACAACTGAAACCACAAGACAGGTAAGGAGAGGCAAATGAGCGAACTGACCAAACTCATTTATGCATTCGTCGGCATCATGATCGTCGGCTTTGGGATCGTGTATTTCTCCAAGGAAACCGAGCAGGACAAAGTCGGCCAGGCACTGCTGATGTCGGGCAACATGCTGAACACCTATGCTCGGGAATCCTGCACCCAGGCCGGCGAAGCCAAGGCCGGTACGCATCTTTACATGCCGAGCGAGTCGCAGAGCGACGGCAACAGCTATGTGAGCCTGACCTGGAACTACACCAACAACGGCGACCACGTGCTGACCTGCCGCTACGAACGCGACAAGGGCATTACCGAGATGACGCTCGACGGCGCTCCGGTTGGCAACGTCAGCGTGGACCGGGGGGCGGATGCGCCTTCGCGCGCTGCAGGTGCGGCCAACGGCAAGCACGACGCCGGCCACTGAGACCGTCACCTGATCCACGATAGGGAAGTGCGTCCATGAATACGACCCAGGGCGAATACACCACCACCGCCAAATGGCTGCATTGGCTCATGGCCGCGCTGATCGCGCTGGCATGGCTGATCGGCTTCTACGTCTCGGATCTGCCGAAAGGACCGGAGAAAGCCGCCATCATGGCCTGGCACAAGGGGTTGGGCACGGCGGTGCTGGCACTGATAACCGTCCGGCTGGCCTGGCGATTGCTCCATCCGCCCCCGCGGCTGCCGGACACCCTGTCGCCCGGTCTGCAACGGGCAGCGCATTCGGCACACTGGACGTTGTATGGACTGATGATCGCCCAGCCCCTCAGCGGCTGGGCCGTCAGCTCCGCCAACGGCTATCCGGTGAAGCTGTTCGGCCTGATTACACTGCCCGCCCTGGTCGAAAAGAACGAGGTCCTGGCACAGACCTTCGTGGAGATCCACGAATTCCTGGGCTGGGGTCTGGCCCTGCTGGTGGTGGGTCATGTCGTCATGGCGATCAAACATCATCATGTGGACCGCAACGGCATCCTGCACCGGATGCTGCCGGGCCGCCGCCCGACCTCCGACTGAGCCGGACTTTTTCCTTATCCGTGACCTCGATACTACCTCTAAGGGAGTGACAACGATGCTGAATTGGGACGATCCTCTGGCTGGCCTGACGCCACGGTCGAATCCGCCGGCCAATACCGCCCTCACCCTGGCTCTCGAAACCTTCGTCGAGCCCGCTCCGACGCCGGAGCCGCTGGCCACCGCGGCCCGGCCCGATAGCATTGTGCCTGCCACCGGCGCAACGGGCCTGGAAAACATCGAGATGGGCGCCCGCCGTATCCAGGTGGACGACAAGAGGATCATCAACTGCCGTGCCGACCTCAACCAACTGGTACCGTTCAAGTATCAATGGGCCTGGCAGAAGTACCTGGACGCCTGCGCCAACCACTGGATGCCGCAGGAAATCAACATGAACGCCGACATCGCCCTGTGGAAGAGCGCGGATGGCTTGACCCCGGACGAACGCGTCATCATCAAGCGCAACCTGGGCTTCTTCTCCACAGCGGACTCTCTGGTGGCCAACAACCTGGTACTGGCCGTCTACCGCCACATCACCAACCCGGAATGCCGCCAATATCTGCTGCGTCAGGCCTTCGAGGAAGCCCTGCACACCCATGCCTATCAATACGTGGTGGAGTCTCTGGGGCTGGACGAAGGCGAGGTGTTCAACATGTACCGCGAGGTACCGGCGGTGGCACGCAAGGCCGAGTGGGCCCTGCCCTTCACCCAGTATCTCGCCGACCCCTATTTCAAAACCGGCACGCCCGAGAACGACCAGAAACTGCTGCGCGAGCTGATCGCCTTCTACGTGATCTTCGAGGGCATCTTCTTCTACGTCGGCTTCACCCAGATCCTCTCCATGGGCCGGCGCAACAAGATGACCGGCACCGCCGAGCAGTTCCAGTACATCATGCGCGACGAGTCCATGCACATGAATTTCGGCATCGACGTCATCAACCAGATCAAGGTCGAAAATCCCCACTTGTGGACGGACGGCTTCAAGGCGGAGATGGTGCAGATGATCCGCGAGGCGGTGGACATCGAAACCCAGTATGCCTACGACACCATGCCGCGCGGCATCCTGGGGCTGAACGCGCCGATGTTCAAGGAATATCTCCAATTCATCGCCAACCGCCGCTGCGCCCAGATCGGCCTGCCGGAGCAGTATCCCGGGGCAAGCAATCCCTTCCCTTGGATGAGCGAAGTGCTGGATCTGAAGAAGGAGAAAAACTTCTTCGAAACCCGGGTGACCGAATACCAGACCGGTGGCACGTTGAGCTGGGACTGAACGGGCATCGAACGAGCAACGCGTCCGCCGTGATTTCCGCTCCATGCACGGGCTTCCCCCGTCTAGCCCGTGCGGGAAATCCGGCGGCTTTTTTGCCAGAACAAGGGAACGGGCATGAATGATCCGACACGGAACCCCTACCGCTACGCCGCCCTTTGGCGAGGATTGGGCTGGATCATGGTTGCCGCCGTCGTCGTTCTATCCCTCGTCCCGCAGTTGCCCAAGGCCCCGTCTCTGATGGGCTGGGACAAAGCCCAGCATTTTCTCGCTTATGCGGTGCTGACCGCATGGTTCTGCCAGGCCTATTCACGGCACTGGCGCTGGCCGGCCTTCTTCGTCGCCCTGGGAGCCCTGCTCGAGCTGCTGCAAGGCTTCACCGGCATCAGGACCACTGACCCTTTCGACATACTGGCCAACAGCATCGGGGTATCCATAGGTCTCGGTCTGAGCTTTACCCCGCTGGCATCCGGCCTGCGCCGTTTCGACGATCTCGTTTCCCGCTGCCTGGAAACGCCGTCCGAATAGCACCGCTTGCCGTGTCTGCCTTCGGAAGGCGCGGTTCCCCCCTCCCCGCCCCAAATCGAGCTGACGTTCCGCCCACGTCCGGAAGCTCTCGTTGCGCCGCTGTACCCACAGCGCCATGACCATGTAGCCGTAAGGCATCTGCGGTCCTTCCACCGCAGGGCGCAGTGCCCAGAAGCTCACGCCGGGACGGCGATGGTGGTCGGCATGGCGGGTCAGCGCAAGGAACATGAACAGACTCACGGCAGAATCGTTACGCCAGGCGAGGACTCTCCCGGGACCGGAATCTTCGGTCAAACCGTAGTGCTGGAAGTAGTTGACCGACTCCAGTGTCCGTATGGCCCCCCTCGCCTGATGCAGTAGTACCAGCATCGCCAGCGGGCCGAACAACATCGTGTAGACCCCCAGCCATCCCAGTTCGAACGCCATCCCCGCCAGAACCGCACCACGCCGAGCCGACCAAGCGATGCGCCATTGCTGGCGCAGGCCGCGCCGGTAGAATGCTTCGAAGCTCTCTCCTCTGAACGCGGTGGAGGGATCGTCGGCGCTTCCCAGGCGGGCGTGGTGCCCCAGCTTATGTGCCAGGTAGAAGTGATCGTAGCCCAAGGTAGCCAGCAACAGCCGTCCCAGATGGCGCTGTCCGGCCGAGCGGCGGTGGATCAACTCATGCGCGGGGCAAATGCCGGCGGAAACGAAGTCCGCCGAGACTATCGTCCGGACCACCAGCAGATCGGCCAGACTCGCCCCGACTTCCGCCATGCCGCTCCAGCCCAGTTGGGAAACCATCCGCCCCAAAGCGAACAGATTCAACAGTTGCAGAACCGACAGCAGATACAGCAGAGCATCAAACAAGGAAGCCGGAACCGGTTCCGGCACGACCCGGGTCTCCGCCGGCCCGAAATATTCGGCCAGCAGCAGGAGCAGCATGGGCAGGGTCCACAGCAATGCCACCAGCGGACGGTGGGGGCCACTGGCAAGGAATCCGAGCACCGTCAGAGGAAACACCAGACTGAGGCTGTAGCCGGTCCACCACGGCAGCGGCCGAATGGCCCCCAACCGGGTTTTCGATAGAATGCTCATGAGCTTTGCGGAACCTCACGATGCGGCCATCCAAAGCGCGAACCTATTATCTCGGCCTCTGCCTGACCTATCACGATCCGGCCCTGGCGATCGTCGGCCCCGATGGCGGCGTCCTGTTCGCCGAAGCCGCCGAACGGCGGCTCCAAAGCAAGCGGGCCCTGAATACTCCGCCCGATGACCCGTTCCACTTGCCCCTGCTGCTGCAGGAGCATTGCGCCGATGCCCGCGAGTTCGTCGTCGCTAGCAACTGGCGGGCCACCCGCCCCCTGCATGAGCACCTTGCGCACTGGCTGGGCTGGCTGTCCCCCCGCGGCATCCTCACCAATGCCGGCCGGCGGGTGCATACCTGGCTGGAACCTTACCAGATCTACCACATGCAGGCCGCCCAGCATCACGCCCTCAAGAGCCGTCTACTCAATCTGGCGCGGACCCTGCGCCGTGATTTCCCCGGCATTCCGGTCCGCATTCGCGGCTACGACCACCACCTCTGCCATGCCGCCCTGGCCTGCTATGCCAGCCCCTTCGACACCGCCGCCTGTGCCGTGATCGATTCCTATGGCGAAACCGGTTCGATGGCCTTCTTCGATTACCGCGACGGCAGACTGCGCCCGATCGCCCGGCAGCGGGGACCGCAGAGTCTCGGATTCTACTATATGAAGCTCACCGAGCTGTGCGGATTCGACTGGACGGGCGGCGAGGAATGGAAGGTCATGGGGCTGGCTGCCTACGGCCACAACGATCCTGAAATCCTGGCATGCCTGCATGACATGATGACCGTGGATGGCTTGGAACTCCTGACGCGGTACCCGGTCTTTTTCGACCGCCTGCGACGACTGGAGGCCCGGCGACGCCGTCCCGGCCAAGCGGCGGAGGCCGTGGCCAACCTGGCTCACAGCGGTCAGCGTTATTTCAGCGATACCGTTCATCGCCTGCTCAGCCATCTGCATGACCGCCTCGGCTCGCCGCATCTCGCCCTGGCCGGCGGCTGCGCCCTCAATTCGGTCTGCAATGGCAGGATTCTGGAGTCGACACCCTTTCAGGCACTCTACGTGCCGCCGGCCCCGGCCGACGACGGCACCGCCCTCGGCGCCGCCTGGCTGGCGTACCGGGAAGATCATCCCGGTGAGGTCTTCGCAGCCGGCCGACTGTCACCGTATCTCGGCAGTGCGGTCCCGGCGATGGACGCCGAGCGTTTCGCCCATTACGCCGGCCTACCGGTACGGCACCTTCCCGGTGAGCGCCTCATCGACGCCGCCGCGGAGCTGTTGGTCCGAGGCAAGATTCTCGGTTGGGTGCAGGGAAGAGCCGAGTTCGGTCCCCGCGCCCTGGGCAACCGTTCCATCCTGGCCGATCCCCGCCGCGGGGAGACGGGGGAACGGATCAACCGCGAAGTGAAATTCCGCGAGCGCTTCCGTCCCTACGCCCCGGCCGTCCTGCACGAACATGGCCCGAACTGGTTTCTGTCTTATCAGGAATCACCCTACATGGAGCGCACCCTGCGTTTCCGGCCGGAGGTGCGCGAGAGCGTTCCGGCGGTGGTCCATGTGGATGGAACCGGACGGCTGCAGACCGTGAATCCGGAATGGAACCCGCGCTTCCACGACCTGCTCGCTCGCTTCCACCGCCAAAGCGGCGTCCCGCTGCTGCTCAACACCAGTTTCAACGTCATGGGTAAACCCATCGTGCACGGCCTGGAGGACGCTTTCGGCGTATTCCTGGGGTCTGGAATGGACGCCCTGGCGATCGGCGATTACCTCTTCACCAAACCGGAGACACCGCCGTGACCTGTATGCGTAGCCTGTGCCGGACCCTGCTGCACGGCCCCGCCGATGCCGGATCACTGAGGACGGCCGAGACGTTTTTCCAGTCCGTGCTGGCCGGCCGGAACGGACCGGTTCCGGATTTCGGGCACCCCTGGCGGGCACCGGCGTTACCTCCGCCGGACGATCCGACCGAACGCCGCAACATTCTTCTCGCGCTGGCACCGGTCATGCTGCTGGACCAGATCTGCCTGGCCCGTGCGGCACGGCCCGCCACCGCCCACCGTCCGGCCGAGTGCCATTTGTTCGATCTGTATTGCCGCAGCATCGGCCTGGATGATCCCGCGGTCTCGGCTCCCATCCGATTTCGGGCTCGACTCGCCCTGGCCGGGGTGGCCGCGCCTTCCTTGAACGATCCCGGTTTTTTCCAAACTCCGGGCATTCCCGATTTCGCCTGGAACCTGCCCGCCGTCCAGCTCTGCCTGTTCCACCGGCCGCGCCGCTACTTTCCCGAGCTGCTGGGCTGGACCCTTGCGCACAATCTGCGGGAACCCGCCTGGTGGGACGGATCGGAAAGCGCCGACCCAAATGACATGGCCCGAAACCGCGCCTTGGCCCATGCGGCGCTGGAGGCTTTCGGCGCAAGGGACGAAGAGCGCATCCGTGCCGGCTGGGACCTTTATCGCCGACTATTCGCCGAACTGTTGAATCAGGCTGCCGCCACGGCTGACCGGAAGCTTCCGGCCGACGAGGCGCTGGCCCTGATCATCGAGGCCAGGCGCAGCCATGCCGTCGGCCATCATGGAAGAATCCTGCTGGACGGACGCAGCCTCGATGAATGGCTGACGGACCCCGATCCGGGCCCGCTGCTCCGGGCCCTGCGCGAATCGGCTTGGGTGGACCGGACCTGTCCCCCGTCCAGCCGCCTGATCCGGGCCATGGACTTTGGTGGGCCGATGTTCGGCGTATTCAGCCGCGCCGAGCAACGGATCTGCCTGGACTGGATCCAAGACGACAAGCACCCGCTACCGCTTGCCCCGCAAGCTCCGCCATTCGTGCCACGCCCCGCCGAGACCGCTCCTCCCCGGGGACATGGCCTCAGATCGAAACGCGCGCTTTACACCGCCTTGCTGGGCGCCGAATCGACCCCGGACCTTCCGGGACGGGCCGCAGGCACGGTGAGCAGGGTACTCCGGCTGACCCGTCTCATACTGCCTCTGCAGCGCGGGCACCGGCGCTTCTTCCGCTATACCGAATCCGGTTTCCAAGACCGGATCGAGGCCATCCATGCCCACGAAATCGGACGCTATCGGCCGTCAGACCAGCCCCCCCAAATCGGCGAGGCGTTCTGCCGCTGGGTCATCCTCCAATTGGCCCCGACGATCCTGGTGGACGGCTGCTGGCTGGCCGGAATCGGCACGGCGGCGGAATGCCTGGATACCGCCGGCCGCCACCTCCTCAAGATATACGCCGACGAATTGGGCAACGGCCGGCCCGAACGCAACCATCCCAACGTCTACCGCTACCTGCTTGGCCGGCTCGGCATCGAGCTGCCGCCATTTGACAGCGAGGCATTCGCCAGCGATCCGCGCTTTCTCGATGATGCCTTCGACCTTCCCGTCTATCTCCTCGCCGTCGGGCAACACCCCCAACGCTGGTTTCCCGAGCTGCTGGGGCTCAACCTCGCCATCGAACTCAGCGGCCTGGGCGCCGGCTACATGCGAATGATCGACCTGCTGCGCAGCCACGGCATCGATCCCGCCATCGTTCAACTGCACCTCAGCATCGACAATCTCGCCTCCGGCCATGCCGCCATGGCCCGGGAAGCCATCATGATCTACCTGGACGAAATGGAACGGAAAGGCGGACGGAAGGTTTCGTGCCAGCTCTGGAAGCGGATCTGGACCGGCTATCTTTCACTCTACACCGCCGCATCGCGCCTGGCTTGGCGGCTCCACCGTCGGTCGGCCCGGAGCGGAAACTGAAAAGAATACTTGACCGTGAGCCTCGAGATGCCTGATGAGTCGATCGAACCGCGCCGGCTTTCTCGGAGGCTCTCACATTTGAGAGTAGGAAGCCTTGAAGAAAGCGATGAAATTCCCTCCCCACGAAGTCAGGGAGCGGGAGCATCAGGGGAAGCATGAATCGCGCCTGGCGGCGATCCGCTCCATTGCCACGAAGACCGGCCGTACGGAGAAGACGCTGCGGCGCTGGATATGGCAGTCGGAGAAGGACGACGGCCAACGCGAGGGGACGACGTTTGACCGCAGCCTGTCCGATTCCGCCATCGCCGCGTGACTCAAAGCAAACAGCCTCCGGAAAACACGGGGCGGTTCAGCGACGTAAGACCCGAAAAAACTGTGGTGGTTCTCCGGCCGGTAGCGCCCGTTGCGCTACCGGCCGGACCTGGAGACATCGGGACGGGTGTCCCGAGTACGGCCGACTATTTCTTGGGCGGGGCCGTGGGAGCGGAAGTCCCGGCCGGCACTGCCGCCGGCTCGGCCGCGCCGGACTCCTTACCCTCCAACGAGCCAGCCGGAGCCGCTGCAGGGGAAGCCTCGGGCGTCGGCGTCGGCGTCGCAAAGCGCTCGACCTTTGCTTTCGCCATCAGATCATCGATGTACTGATGCAGTTTCTGCGTCTGCAACATGGACTTGATCTGCTCCTTGACGGCATCGAACGCCGGCGGAGCGGACTCGCGCGACTCCTCGCGCTGGATCACGTGCCAGCCGAACTGCGTCTGAACGGGCGCCTGGGTGATCTCGCCGTTTTTCAGCTTCTCGACCGCCTCGGAGAAGGGTTGAACCATCTGCTGAGGACTGAACCAGCCCAGTTCGCCACCTTCGTTCTTGGAGCCCGGGTCCTTCGAAAATTTCTTGGCGAGGTCTTCAAACTTCGCACCTTTGCCGAGCTTGGCGATGATATCCTTCGCCACGTCTTCCTTGTCGACCAGGATGTGGCGGGCCCGGTATTCGGCGCGCTGCATGGCGCCAATGCGGCTGTCGTACTCCTTCTGGAGCTCCTCATCGGAGATGGTGAGGTTTTTCATGAAGTCCTCGGCAGCGATCTGCGAGAGAATCACCCTTTCGGCGTTGTCGATCCGCGCCTGGTATTCCGGATTCTTGGTCAATTGCTTGGCCACCGCATCCTGCCGCAGCAGTTCGCGCTTGACCAGCTCGTCCACGATTTTTTCCTCCGAAACCTCGCCGCTGCGACGCTGGGCGAGCTCCGATTTGATCGCGCCGACTTCGGCCTTGGTGATGGCCGTGCCGTTGACGACGGCCACCGAGTTCTCCGGCGTCGCTGTGATGCCGGCCTTGGCCGCAGACGCCTGGGACTTCGGCGTTTCGGGAGCGGGCTGATTACAACCGGTCAAGGCGACCGCCAAGATCGCTGCGCCGCTGGCGAGAGTCTTTTTCATCAAAGATTTCCTGTTGTTGGATGTTCAGAAGGAGTCAGGGCTTTCATGCTGAAGGCATGAATTTCGTTGTGCATCATGTCGCCCAGCGCCGAATACACCATCTGGTGACGTTGCACCAGAGATTTCCCGTCGAAAGCGGCTGACACGATCGTGGCATGGAAATGTCCACCGCCCGCCATCGCCCCCGCATGACCGGCATGGGATGCGCTTTCGTCGATGATTTCCAGATGCAGGGGCGCCAGTGCCCCCTGAAGGCGTTCGCGAATCTGTTCGACCCGGCTGCTCATTTCGGGTATACCTGCCGAAAGGGTTTGACCACCACGCGGGCATAGACGCCAGCGCGACCGTAAGGATCTTCGTCTGCCCAGCGTTGCGCGTCTTCCAGGCTCGGAAATTCCGCGACGATCAGGCTGCCGGTGAACCCGGCCTCACCCGGATCCTCGCAGTCGATCGCAGGGTGCGGCCCCGCCAGCACCAGCCGGCCTTCGTCCTGCAACCGGTCGAGCCGCTGCAGATGGGCCGGGCGGGCCCCCTTCCGCATCTCGAGACTGCCGGGGCGATCTTCGCAAAGTATGGCATACAGCACTTCTCACTCCTCGGTCTTGGCATCGGGAACATGGCGCGCCAGGAAGATCGATTGGGCCACGACGAACACCAGGGTCAAGCCCACCATGCCGAACAACTTGAAGTTAACCCAAGTCTCGGTGTCGAAACTATAGACGACGAACAGGTTGGCTGCGCCCACGGTCAGGAAAAACAGAACCCAGGCCAGATTGAGCCGCTGCCAGATTTCCTTGGGCAGGTCGATCTGCTGCCCCATGATCCGTTCGATCAAGGTGCGCTCGCCGACGAAGCGGCTGAGCAGGAAGCCCAGACCGAATGCCCAGTTGAGCACGGTCGGCTTCCATTTGATGAACAGCTCATCCCGGAACACCAGGGTGGCTCCGCCGAACACGACGATCAGACCCAGCGTCACGAGGTGCATCGGTTCAACCTTGCGTGTCCGGTACCAAGCGACGCCAACCTGCAACAAGGTCGCTGCGATGGCCACCGCCGTGGCGATGAAGATGCCCTGAAACTTGTAGGCGACAAAAAACAGGACGATGGGAAGAAAATCGGACAACAGTTTCATCGGTACTCGAGCATTTGGGAAGACGCCGGAACCAGTCCTTGCCTTCCGGCGCGGCCGTCTGCGGTATCGGACGGCATCGCAGTCGCCAAACAGAGGCAGTCACGGAGGCCCATAGTTTACACGTCCCGGTGGCGGTGGGCATTATGATCTTCATTTCATCCGGCTTCACGCTTCCCTACACTTTGTTTCATGGACCCAAAGCAACGCACAGAAATCGAAGCGCGGGCGTTCCGCCGCCTCATCGCCCATCTTCGAACCCATACCGAAGTCCAGAACATCGATCTCATGATCACGGGAGACTTCTGCCGCAACTGCCTGGCGAAATGGTACAAGGCGGCGGCGGACGAGATCGGCGCGGAACTGGCATATGCCGACGCACTTGCCGCCGTCTATGGCATGCCTTACGACGAATGGAAAACCCGCTTCCAAACCGAGGCGACGCCCGAACAACTACGGCAATATGAGGAAAAACAGAAGCGCAGACGGCCCCCATCGGCCTAGCCTGCGGGTTTGTGTTCGATCAGTTCGATCCGGTAGCCGTCGGGGTCGGCAACGAACGCGATGACCGTGGTTCCATGCTTCATGGGGCCGGGCTCCCTCACGATCTCGCCCCCTAATGCCCGGATCCGCTCCACGGCCGCATGGATGTCATCCACCCCCAGTGCGATATGACCGAAGCCGGTACCCAGCTCATACTTGCTCACGCCCCAGTTGTAGGTCAGTTCAATCACCGCATCGTGCGCCTCGTCACCGTAGCCCACGAACGCCAAAGTAAATTCGCCGTCCGGAAATTCCATCTGCCGCAGCAGTCGCATGCCCAGAACTTCGGTGTAAAACCAGAGGGACTTCTGAAGATCCCCGACTCGCAGCATGGTATGCAAAATACGCATGGTCTCGTGCTCCTTTTTGCTCGTAGATCGCCATCATGGCCGGCAAGCACAGCCGGCACGGAAGATGATAGCGCGGAGCGAAAGGAAAAACCTCGGATTCCCCCGCGCCGCAGAGCGGCCGCCGCGAACAAGAGCTGACAGTCGGAAAAATCTCGGATAAAATGCGCTCCTTCAACGGAGAGATGTCCGAGTGGTTTAAGGAGCACGCCTGGAAAGTGTGTATACGGTGATACCGTATCGAGGGTTCGAATCCCTCTCTCTCCGCCACCCGACTGTTCCAGACAGTCCCCCGGCCCGCAGCTGTGCGGGCTTTTTCGTCGAGCTTTCCAACCGAGCGCCTTTCATTCCCAGGCAGTGTATCTTGCCGTTCCCCCTCCAATGCCGGCGAGGAGACCAGCCAGATACACTGCTCGGCCCCATCCGCTACCGCTTCACCCCGTTGGAGATGCCGCCCGTACCGAAGGTGTTGCTCCATTGCCCCACGAACGCCAGCTTGTTCCTGGCAAGCTGCAGGTCGAAAGTCGAACTGCCACCGCTGAAATCCATCTGCAGGGACGCACTGCAGTTCTTGTCCACGCTGGCCGTTCCAGTCACATCGAATTCCATGTGATGCCCCATCACACAATGGCCGGTAAATGCGCCTCGAGCGACGTTGATTTCGCATCGTCCGGTATGTTGTTCGGCGAGATTGGACTGGTACATGATCCATGTGCCGTTGAGGTCCGGGGTCTTGCATCCGGCCTGCAGTTGCGCGCTGAACAGGGCAACAGGAAAAGCAGCAAGCAGCAGTTTTTTCATCTTCATGATGCCTCGTCTTGTTCTTGTCGGGTTCGACCGCCTCGATGAGAGGCGAAATTTCCTATACGCGATGTCGCGTGGGCATACCGCAAGCAGCTACCATGCCCTGGTCGTCGCCCGGCCTCCCGTCCGATTTGACAGCGGAAATGAAGCAAGCGGGTCCCGTCCCGCTTCACGAAATGAGGCATATGCCGCAGTTGATGGGTTGGTTCGCGCACGACCGGCACTCCAGAAACGACGAAACTCGAGGTGGAACATTGGCCAGCGGGTGATAAGCTTGGTCTCGATAACGTGGTGTTCGGCCTGCAGCGCGACATCCGGCCGACTTTGATGTGCTTCCGGCACGGCTGCGTCGTGCGGTCTCGTAGCGGGACCGCCGATGTCACCGTCGTCCCGGAATGAACTGCGGACGGGAGGAGATACGCGGCCATGGCTCCGATCACGGCATTGAAATCCTCGCTGGGTTACCTGCCCCATGGCTATTGCTACGCATGGGTTCCGGAACTGCTCTGGCTGCACGTGATCTCCGATCTGGTCATCGCGGCCGCTTACTGCGCGATCTCCATCGCGCTCCTCTATTTCGCGAAACGGCGGCGGGACGTGGTTTTCCGCAGCGTGTTCCTCCTGTTCGGCCTATTCATCCTGGCATGCGCCGGTACGCACTTCATGGGAGCCTGGACGGTCTGGTACCCCGCCTACTGGACGGACGGTGCCATCAAGGTCATCACTGCGGCGGTCTCCTTCGGCACCGCGATTCTGGTCTGGCCGCTGATACCCCGAGCCCTGGAAATTCCGTCTCCCAGACAATTGCTCGAACTTAATCAGCATTTGGCGAGCGAGGTGAGCGAGCGAAAACAGGCGGAACAACGCCTGCGCATGCTCATCGACGCAGAGCCCGAATGCGTCAAAACGGTGGGCGCCGACGGCACCCTCCTCGATATGAACCGAGCAGGTCTTCAGATGATCGAGGCCGAATCGATCGAAGAGGTGCGGGGAAAGCCCATCGCATCGCTCGTCGCTCCCCAGGACGTCGAACGGTTCAAGGCTTTCAACCAGCGGGTGCTGGCAGGCGAAAGCGGCATACTGGAATTCCAAATCATCGGCCTCAAGGGCGGCAGACGCTGGCTGGAAAGCCATGCAGTGCCTTTCGCCAGCCGCCCCGGCGCCCCCGATGCAGTACTGGCGGTCACGCGTGACGTCACCGAACGTAAACTGGCGGAAGAAGCCGTCCGGTTGGCGGCGACGGCTTTCGAGACCAGCGAAGCCATCATGATCACCGATGCTGCCGGTATCGTACAGCGGGTCAACTCGGGCTATTCCGCGATCACCGGTTACACCTCCGATGAAATCGTGGGCACGCCTTCGGAGTTTCTTCACCCTGGCGGAGAGGAAGGCAAAACTTCCCCACGGGCGATCCTCGAAGCCTTGAAAGGGACAGACTGCTGGAAGGGCGAACTGACCGCCCGGCGCAAGAATGGCGACGTCTGTCCGGTATGGCTTTCCATCAAGGCGGTACGTAACGACGAGCAGATCCTCACCCATTATGTCGTGACCTTCGTTGACATCAGCGAGCGCAAGCGGGCGCAGCAGGAAATCGAGCAGTTGGCCTATTTCGATCCTCTGACCGGCCTGCCGAACCGCCGCTTGTTTCTCGAACGGCTGAATCAGGCCATTGGCGAAAGCTGTGTCAACGGATCCCGCTGCTCACTGCTGTTCGTCGATCTCGACCGGTTCAAGCATCTCAACGATGCACGCGGCCACACGGTGGGTGACCAACTGCTGCGCAAAGTCGCCGAGCGCCTGTCCGAGGGTGTCGGCCGGGGCGGCATGGTCGCCCGGCTGGGCGGCGACGAATTCGTGATCCTGCTGAATGGCCTGGATGAAGAATTCGAATCCGCCTGCCGACGTACCATGGATGTTGCGGAAAATCTCCGGGTGATACTGCAACGGCCCTTCGTCCTCTCCAGCGGCCAGCACTACGTCACCGCGAGCATCGGTACCGCCATTTATCCGTTCGATACGGACTCGGCAGACGATCTGCTGAAAGCGGCGGACATGGCCATGTACGAGGCCAAAGCCTCAGGACGCAACGCGGTGAGGGCCTATGCATCGACCATGCAGGCCGCGGCCGAGACCCGTCTGACCCTGGAAAGGGACATGCATGCAGCGCTGGAACGCAGGGAGTTCCGCCTCTATCTGCAGTCCCAGGTCGATGGGAACGGCAGAATCGTGGGCGCGGAAGCATTGCTGCGCTGGGAGCACCCGACCGAGGGAATACTGTTGCCTGACAAGTTCATCGCCCTGGCCGAAGAAACCGGACTGATTCTGCCGATCGGGGAGTGGGTCTTCGAACAGGTCTGCCACGAAAACGTGCGTCTGTCACAGGCGGGACACCGGTTGAGCCTGTCCGTGAACATCAGCCCCCGCCGCTTCCAGCAAGCTGATTTCCTCGACCACGTCCAGCGGATTCTGAAACGAACCGGTGCCAATCCTCATGATCTGATCTTCGAAATCACGGAAGGTCTGCTGGTTTCGGACTTCGACGACGCCATCGCGAAAATGAGCTTCCTGGAAAGGCTGGGCATCCGGTTTTCGGTGGACGACTTCGGTACCGGTTACTCTTCGCTGGCTTATCTGAAACGCCTGCCGCTCAGTGAACTGAAGATCGCGCAGACCTTTGTCAATGACTTGCCGGATGACCCCAGCGATGTCGCGCTAGTCCAGACCATCCTGTCGATGGCCTACCATTTGAACCTGGAGACCGTGGCCGAAGGTGTCGAAACCCGCGCCCAGCTCGAATTTCTGAAGGCCAGGGGCTGCACGCGCTTTCAAGGATACTATTTCAGCCCGCCGCTTCCGGCCACGGAATTCTTCGAGAAGCTCGCGTGATACCGAACCGCTGGACTGCCATCAATCCGTCGGCCGCATCAACGGGGTCTCGACGCTGATCTCGCTCTCGCATCTCGGGCAGGCATACCAGGTTTCGGCGTCTGATCCCCAGGCATAAGCACCGTTCCCGTCCTGCTCCATCGGCACGAGTTCCCGACCCCGCCCGCGCCAGCCGCATTCCGGACACAGGTACATGGATCGCTCCATTTCGTCCAGGAAACGCTGAAACGCAACGAAGCTGATCTTGTTCATCGACATGCGGGCGGAACTGATGTGAAAGCGGATCCCTGCCGCTTTGTCGTCGCAATCCTTGGTGATGCGTCTGGCCATGGCGATTCCCCGTTCTTGTTGTTTGTGGACTGGTGCGGGTAACCCGGTTACCTGTGTCAAACAACTTACTCCTTCCTGGATCGACGGGTCAAATCCCACACCCACCGACCGTCCATGATCAGCGAAACAGGCCGGTTACCGACGACGGTGATACCAAGACATGAAGGATCACGGACGACAGCAGGCCGGCAGCCACGTCGTCGAGCATGACGCCCCAGCCGCCCGCCGTTCCACGGTCGATGGCCCGGATGGGCCAAGGTTTGACGATGTCGAAAAACCGGAAGAGGATGAAGCCCAGCAGCACGTTCTGCCAAGAGGCCGGGAGGCCCCACATCGTCACGAGGAAACCGACTATCTCATCCCATACGATCGCGGGATGGTCGATCTCTCCCAGCGCGCGGCCGCAGCGCCCGCAGGCAACCACGCCCAGCCCCAGCGAAACGACGACGACGGCCGAATAGACCACCGGACCGGTGCCGACGAGCAGAAGATATGGCGGAATTGCCACCAGGGTCCCCAAGGTGCCAGGCGCCCAGGGAGACAGCCCGGCCCCGAAGCCAACGGCGATCGCAGTCCAGGGACTATGGAATGCCTGGCGGAAACCGATACGACGGCGCCTCATCTTCGCGCCTCCCCGGAAACGAAGTGCAGATACCCAGAGCGTGACAGCTCGACCGGACGGCCGCGCCGCCGGATGATCAGACCCGATCCGGTACGGATCGTCCCAATGCGCCTCACCGGGGTGGCGGTTGCATCGGCGGCAGACGCGATCGCCTGGGCATAGGCGGGGGACGCGGTGAAACACAGTTCGTAGTCGTCACCGGCGACCAACGGCATCTGCCAGTCGCCGGAGTCGGCCACGTAACGGCCGACGCCTGCCGACAACGGCAGAGACTCCCAGTCCACCTCGGCGCCAACGGAACTTTGCTCGAGGATGTGCCCGAGGTCTGCCGCCAGACCATCCGAGACATCGATGCCGGCGCTGGCAAATTCTCCGAGGCGTATGCCGAAGTCGGTCCGGGGCTGGGGGGCTTCCAGCCGATCCAGCGCCTCCTCGTCCGGGACAAGATAGGCCCCCTGCCTGATCCTCAGCCCCAGACCGGCGAGGCCGATGCTGCCGGTGACATAAATGGCATCTCCGGGTTTGGCGCCCGCACGCTTTACTCCAGGCCTGCCGTCCACGGTTCCCAGGGCGTGGACCGTGATGGCCAGCGGCCCCCGCGTGGTGTCCCCCCCGATCAGCTGTACCCTGTGGCGCTCGGCGAGGCGGAAGAAGCCTTGCGCAAAAGCCGCGATCCATTCGGGATCGTTTTCCGGCAGGGTCAAGGCCAGCAAAGCCCATCTCGGTCTGGCCCCCATGGCGGCCAAGTCGCTGAGATTGACCGCGAGCGCCTTATGGCCGAGCCTTGTCGGATCGGTATCGGAAAAAAAATGGATGCCCGCGACCAGTGTGTCGGTGGTCAGGGCTAACCGCGCAGCTGCCGTGAAGTTCAGGACCGCGCAGTCGTCGCCGATGCCGATCTCGGTGTTCACGTCCGCTACCCGCTGTCTGGAAAAAAAGCGCCGGATGATCTCGAATTCACCCGGCCGTTGCATGGAACCGGGCAAGTTCACCCCCGTCGGCGGGCCGCCATTTCGACCGCCCGGCATTCGTGCGCCACCCGGTCGAGGATGCCGTTCACATAACGATAGCTCTGGGCAGCGCCGAATTCCCTGGCCAGATTGATGGCCTCGTTCAGAATCACCCGGTACGGCGTCTCCGGCCGGCGCATGAATTCGTAGCAACCGATGCGAAGGATCGCTCGCTCCACCGGATCGACTTCATCAATGGGACGATCGAGATATTTCGCCAGCGCGGCATCCAGCAGGGCCAGATTGTTCGCCACGCCATGGAGGAGCTCCTTGAAATAGCCGACTTGGACGTCGGGCACTTGACATTGACTGGCCCGCTGCTCCAGCGTCACATCCTCTTCCTCGACCTCGTCCGTCCCTTGGGAACGGCCAAACTTCTCCAGCAACTCCTCGAGTTGTTCCCGTTCGGGCGGACTCAGTTCAAAACCCTCGGCATGGCGCCGGTACAACGACTTGGCTAGCTGCAACTCCTCGACGAACTGGCGTTCGATGTCCGGCAGGCTGTCCCGCGCCAGTTGCCACTGGTAGACGGCCTGCACGGCGGCACGGCGCGCCAGTGTCCGCGCCAGACTCATTCGGCCCCCAACTGCCGCAGCAGATTGACCATTTCGATCGCGGACAACGCCGCTTCGGCGCCCTTGTTGCCGGCTTTGGTCCCGGCCCGTTCGACTGCCTGCTCGATGGTGTCTACGGTGAGCACGCCGAAGGCGACTGGCAGACCGTGCTGCAGCGAAACGCCCGCCAGGCCTTTCACGCATTCGCCGGCGACGTAATCGAAATGCGGGGTCGCGCCTCTGATCACCGCACCCAGCGCGATGATCGCATCGAAACGCCCGGAATCGGCGATCTTCTTGACGGCCAGTGGCAGCTCATAGGCACCCGGTGTCTTGGCGATGCAAATGTCCTCCCTGCTGGCGCCGTGGCGGATCAGGGCATCGACCGCGCCGCTGACCAGGTGGTCCACGATGAAACTGTTGAAGCGCGAAGCGGCGATGCACACACGCAGCCCGGCGGCATTCATGCCACCTTCGAAAATCTTGAGATGAGCCATATCGGTTCCCGATCAGTCGGTTGTCACGTAGTCCACGACTTCCAGCCCGTAGCCGGAAAGCCCCAAATATTTCTTGTGCGCGCCCAGTACCCGCAGTTTGCGCACGCCCAGGTCGGCGAGAATCTGCGCTCCGGTTCCGGTCGTGCGCCAGTCCACGCCCGGGTCCTCGCGCTGGCCGATGTCCACACCGTGGTCCTCCATCTGGTACTGATGTATGCGCTCCACCAAGCAACGATCGTCTTCCTCGTTGCGGATCACGACGAGCACGCCACGCCCCTCGTCGGCGATTCGCTTCATCGCCGCGCGCAGGGAGATACCGATGTCGCCGCGCCTCACCCCGAACAAATCGGTCAGCAGATTGCGGCCATGGACCCTTACCAGCACCGGCTCGCCGCCGGCGACGTCGCCTAGCGTCAGGGCAAGATGCAGTTTGTTGTCCAGACGGTCCTGATAGGCGTGGAGGCGGAAGCGACCGTGTTCGGTCGGGAAATCGCATTCGCAGATGCGTTCCACGGTCTGCTCGTTCTGCATCCGGTAATGGATCAGGTCGGCGATGGTGCCAATCTTGAGGCCGTGGACGGCCGCAAACTTTTCCAGGTCGGCACGCCGCGCCATCGAACCGTCCTCGTTGAGGATTTCGACGATGACAGCCGCCGGTACCAGGCCGGCCAGGCGCGCCAGGTCGCAGCCCGCCTCCGTGTGTCCGGCACGGTTGAGCACCCCGCCGGGTTGCGCCATGAGCGGGAAGATATGGCCCGGCTGGACCAGATCGTCGGGCCTGGCGTCCGGAGCGACGGCGCACTGGATGGTACGCGCCCGGTCGCTGGCCGAAATACCCGTGGTGACACCGGTGGCGGCTTCGATCGACACCGTGAAATTGGTCGAATGCGGCGTCCGGTTCTCATTCACCATCAAGGGCAGCCGCAACTGCTGGCAGCGCTCACGAGTCAGCGTCAGACAGATCAGCCCCCGGCCGTAACGCGCCATGAAGTTGATGTCCTCCGGCCGCACATGCCCCGCCGCCATGACGAGGTCGCCTTCGTTTTCCCGGTCCTCATCGTCCATGATGACGACCATCCTGCCTTGGCGGATGTCTTCTATGATTTCTTCGATCGTATTCAGCGTCATTCCGGGATGAATCCATGACCGCGCAGCCATTCGCGCGTGAGTGAACCGGCGGGCCGCGCCGCGTCCCCGCCTTGAATCAAGCGCTCCAGGTACCGGGCCAACAGGTCGACTTCAAGATTGACGCGTCGGCCAGCCTGGGCGTCCTTCAGCGTCGTTACCGCCAGCGTATGGGGAACGACGTTGACGTCGAACACGCTGCCGTCGACGCGATTGACCGTCAGACTGATTCCGTCGATGCAGATCGACCCCTTTTCGGCGATGTATTTCGCCAGGTGCGCAGGCGCATCGAGCTGGAATCTGACCGACCGTCCATCCTCGTCCCGTGCCATGATGGTACCGATGCCGTCGACATGGCCGCTGACGATGTGTCCACCCAGGCGGCTGCCCGGTGTCAGTGCCAGCTCCAGGTTGAGCGCAGTCCCGGTCCGGAGCTCCCCGAGCGTGGTACGTGACAGGGTCTCGCGGGAGACGTCGGCGCGGAAACCGCCCTCGCCGAACCCGACTACCGTCAAGCAGACGCCATTGACCGCGATGCTGTCGCCAAGCCTCACATCGCTCATGGCCAACTTGCCGGCGGCGACGGTCAGGCGGTAATCGCCGCCGCGGGGCTCCTTGCGCTGTAACTGCCCCATGGCCTGTATTATGCCTGTAAACATGGTTTCAGGGTTCCCCGGAACTCACCACCCGTTTCAGCCGCTCGACCGCAGGATCAGCCGCATGTCACTGCCGACCCGCCGCGCATCCACGATCGCCAGTTCCGGACGGTCCGCCATCCCGGCCAGACCGGGCAGACGGAACAGCCCACGCGCTTCGTCTCCCAAGACACAAGGAGCGAGATAGACGACCCACTCATCGACCACGCCGGCCGACAGCAGCGCTCCGTTCAGGGCAGCACCGGCTTCGAAAAGCACCTCGTTGAACTCCAGCCGTCCCAGCAGCCGCACGACGGCTGCCACGTCCGGCCTTCCCGCGCCATCGGGCTCGACCTCCAGCACTTCGGCGCCGACATCGAGCAACGCTTGCCGCGCACGGGGATCGCTCGCCGTGGTCAGCACCAGCGTACGTCCGGGCTGCTGGAAAACCCTTGCGTTCGGCGGTGACCGCAGACGGCTGTCCAGAATCACCCGCGCCGGCTGCTCCAGCTCGGTCGCATCATTCGGCCGGGCGGTGAGAAAAGGATCGTCGGCTCGCAAGGTGCCGATCCCTGTCACGATAACCGAGCTGCGCGCCCTCAGGCGATGGACGTCGCGCCGAGCCGCATCTCCGGTGATCCATTTGCTGTCACCGGACGCCAGGGCGGTACGCCCGTCGAGGCTCATGGCCAGCTTGCTCCGGACAAACGGCAAACCCGAACGCATCCGCTTGACGAAGCCCTGATTCAAGCGCTCCGCCTCCCGCGCCAGCAAACCGCAGGACACTTCGATGCCCGCCCGCCGCAACCGTTCGAGACCTTGCCCGGCCACCCGTGGATTGGGATCCTGCATGGCTGCCACCACCCGATGCACCCCCGCCTCGATCAGGGCATCGGCGCAGGGCGGTGTGCGGCCATGATGCGAACAAGGCTCCAGCGTCACATAGACCGTGGCCCCTGCCGCCCGCCCCCGGGCATCCCGCAGCGCCGCGATCTCGGCATGGGGGCCGCCGGCCCGCTGGTGCCAGCCCGCGCCGACCACTTCGTTTCCTTGCACCACGACGGAACCCACCCGGGGGTTGGGGTCGGTCGTATACATACCCTTTTCGGCCAGACGCAAGGCATGCGCCATGAAGCAGTGATCCTCGGGAGACCAGCTGGCGCCATCAGACAAAGGGAATATCGATGAAGACACGGATCGCCTGTTCTTTTAGGCGTCGAATGCATCCGCCTGTCTGCCGGCGGTTTCCGAATCCGGTTCGCTCTCCAGGCGGTCGATCACTTCACGAAACTGGTTGACGTCCTCGAACCGGCGGTAGACAGAGGCGAACCGGACATATGCCACGTCGTCGAGCTGGCTCAACTCGTTCATCACATATTCGCCGACCAGACGGGACTGCACTTCACGTTCACCCGTCGCAAGAAGACGCTTCTCGATCCGGGTGATGGCGGCTTCTACCCGGTCGCTGGATACGGGACGCTTCTCCAGGGCGCGCAGCATGCCGGCCCGCAGCTTCTCCTCGCGGAACGGCTGCCGGCTGCCATCCGATTTCACCACCCTGGGCATGTTGAGTTCCGCCGCCTCATAGGTGGTGAAGCGTTCCTTGCACTCGCCGCACTCACGGCGGCGGCGCACCTGGTCCCCTTCGTGGGACAGGCGGGAATCCACGACTCGGGTATCTTGAGCACCGCAGAAAGGGCACCGCACAGGCGTACTTCACCCCTCACAAGCGGCGCGACTCCGCTGAGCGGCCCGCACTTTTTTCAGTTGGCATAGACCGGGAAACGCCGGCACAGATGGGTCACCTCCTCGCGCACCTGGCCTATGACCGTTTCATCTCCCGGGCAGTCCATGATATCGCACATCCAGCCTGCCAACAGCCGGCACTCCTCGACCCCAAAGCCGCGCGTCGTCACCGCGGGGGTCCCCACCCGGATGCCGCTGGTCACGAAGGGCGACTGCGGATCGTTCGGCACCGCATTTTTGTTGACGGTGATATGCGCTCTGCCCAACACCTCTTCCGCCAGCTTGCCGGTGAGGCCCTTTTGGATCAGATCGACCAGGAACAGATGATTCCGGGTGCCGCCCGACACGATACGGTAGCCGCGCTCGATGAAAGTCTTCGCCATGGCGTCGGCGTTCTCCATCACCGCTGACTGGTAGTGCCTGAAATCCGGCTGCAAGGCCTCCTTTAATGCCACTGCCTTCGCCGCGATCACATGCATCAGCGGCCCCCCTTGAATGCCGGGGAAAACCAGCGAGTTGAGCTGTTTCTCGACCTCGGGATTGGCTTTGGCCAGAATCAGGCCACCGCGCGGGCCACGAAGCGTCTTGTGGGTTGTGGTCGTGGTCACGTCGGCGATCTGCACCGGGCTGGGGTACAGGCCGGCCGCGATCAGCCCCGCGACGTGGGCCATGTCGACCATGAGCCAGGCACCGACCGAGTCGGCAATCGCCCGGAAACGCTGCCAGTCGACCACCTGGGAGTAGGCCGAGAAACCGGCCACGATCATCTTTGGACGGTGCTCCCGGGCCAGTTCGTCGACCTGGTCGTAATCGATCTCCCCGGTTTCCGGGTTGAGTCCATATTGTACGGCATTGTAAATCTTGCCTGAAAAGTTGACCTTGGCGCCATGGGTCAGATGTCCACCATGCGCCAGACTCATGCCCAGCACCGTATCGCCCGGCTTCAGCAAAGCCATGTACACGGCGGCATTGGCCTGCGAACCGGAATGCGGCTGGACATTGGCATAATCAGCCCCGAACAGTCGTTTCGCGCGCTCGATGGCCAGTGTCTCCACAATGTCGACGTACTCGCAGCCTCCGTAGTAGCGTTTGCCCGGATACCCTTCCGCGTATTTGTTGGTCAGCACGGTTCCCTGTGCCTGCAGCACCCGCGGGCTGGCATAGTTCTCCGATGCGATCAGCTCGATATGGTCCTCTTGCCTGCGTTCCTCTTCCTGGATCGCAGCCCAGAGTTCGTCGTCGAATCCGGCAATTTCCATACCCTTGCTGAACATGGGAACCTAAACCTCTTCCGTCGGAGTGAAAAAACGCGCCTTGGCAGCGCAAGATCGAACGCGAGAGTTTACACTGATTGGTCGCAGGCTTCCAAACGCGTTCCCGGGAATCGCCTTACCCCCAGCGGCTCACGACAAGCGGAAAATGGCGATTTCTTTGCGTAGCTCAGCGATCGCCGTTTCCAGCCGCTGGGAGGCCCGGTTGGTTTCTTCCAATGCCCGTGCGGACTGCATCGCACTCTCCGACAAGGCCACCATGGCGTCGCGAATCTGGAGCGCGCCGGCCGACTGCGAGCGCATGCCTTCGTGCACGGCGTCGAAGCGGGGCGTCAGCTCGCCCACCTGTTCGATGATTCGGGAAAATTGTTGACTGATCCGGCGGGTCTCGTCGACCCCCCGCCGGACCTGCTCCGAAAACTTGTCCATTTCCATGACCCCGATCGACACCGCGGCATGCATCTCCCGCACCACGGTCTCGATGTCCAGCGTGGCCACGGCGGTCTGATCGGCGAGGCGGCGGATCTCGCGGGCGACGACGGAGAATCCCAGGCCGAACTCTCCGGCTTTCTCGGCCTCGATCGAGGCGTTGAGCGACAGGAGATTGGTTTGTTCAGCCACCCGCTTGATAGTGGTGGTCATGGCGGAAATATCGCTCGCACGCGCGCTGATCGCATTGAGCTTGTCGGCGATGGAACCGGTGGACTCGGCCAGGGTATGCATCACCTGTTCCATGTCGGTCAGTTCGTTCCGTCCGGCGTTCGCCATCTCGGCCGTACTCCCGGCCATGCGCGTCACATCCGCCATGGTGCGCAACAGCTCCTCCGAGGTCGCCGAAATTTCCCGCGAGGCCGCGGCGATCTGATTCGTAGTCGCACCGAAAGCCGATATGTCCTCCTCCTGGGCCCGGTTCATCGCCGTCAGCGTATTGGAAGTCGACACCAGCTCGATGATCGATTTCTGCACCTGTCCGACCAGCGAATTGAGATAGGACGTCATCCGCCCCAGAGCCCGGAGCAGCTTGCCGGTTTCGTCGTTCCGGTCGCTGTCGAGGTTCGCCGTCAGGTCGCCGGCGGCGACCGTCTCGGCGGCGGCAATGGCTTCGCCCACCGGGCGCGAGATGGTACGCGAGACCAGAGACGCCGCCAGGGCGGTGGGAATCAGCAGCAGCGCCAGCAGCCCGCCGTTGACCAGGCGCTGGGTATCCACCAGGGCCAAGGCTTCGCCCACGTCCATCTGCACCGAGAGGCCCCAGCGGAAGGACGGGAGATAGGTCCAGCTCGCTAGCACCGGCTCCTTGAATATCCCTGGGATTTCACCGAAGTCACGATTTCCGAGGACGGCTTTCTGGATGCCTTGGCCTTGACTGTCCCCCATCTGGATACGGAGTTTCTGCGCCGCGTCGGGCTGGTTCCTCAGCGGTGAAATGATGCGTATCTCGTTGTGGTCGAGGAGGCCCACGATGGTCTGCCCGGTGTTTCCCAGGCCGCTGTAGTCCAGGAACGGTGCGAACACCTCGTCCGTATCCAGCTGCAGGGCGATGATGGCGACGAGTTCTCCCCCACTGTCGAACAGTGGCGTCACGACGTATCCCACCGGTTTATCGCCCCCCGGATAGGCGCCGAAATCGGAGATTTCGGCATCGAGCAAGGTGGTGGCATGCAGCACTGCTTTGGCCAGCGGTGACTCCTTCAGCACACCTTCAAAGAGGTTGTTCCCGAGCTGCTGGACCGGATGCGACTGGTACAGAACCTCCCCACGCGGATCGAAGGCGATCAGATTCCTGAAAGCGAGATTTTCGATCATGAAGTCCAGCACGGGACGTATCTCTCCATCGAATGCCTGAAGTTCCCTGGCGTAGCGTCCCGGTTCGCGCCGGTACTTCTGCAAGGCGTTGATCGAGGAGACCAGATAACGGTCGTTGCGCAGCACCACTGCAGCCCGTATCCGCTCATAAGCATAGGTTTCGACGTCCTCGGCCTTGGAAAGGGCGATGAACATCAGCTCTCCCTGGACGCGGTCGCGCAGTGCCTCAGCGGAAAGGTTGTTGGTGACCACGGTCAACACAATGGCTGGAACCGTCGCCAGGACCAGGAACCAGCGGAGTATGCGCCCTCCGATGGTGCCTTGTTCGAGCCACGACACCGTGAATTTCACCGCAGTTTGTCCTTGCGGCCGGCGGCCGCGACGGGAGGCACCGGATTCGCCCAGTTGTGGTTCCAGCCCAGGTAGAGTTCGTTGAGAAAACTTTCCCACTCGCGTCTGCTGCGGGTCCTGGGATACGGAACGGGCCGGATGGGATGATCCGTCGACCAGACGATTTCGACCTGGCCGTTGTCGAGAATCCGCCCGATGTTGAACGACCGCCAGGTATGGCGGGTGGCCGGATCGACCGTCACCACCCCCTCGGGGGCATCGATGCTTTGGCCGAGCATGTATTCGTTCACCAGGGCGGCCTCGGGCGACCCCGCCTCCCGCACCGCCTCGGCCCAAAGCAGCACGCTGAAATACGCCGTCTCCGGGAAATCCGCCGTCACGCGGTCCTGGCCGTAACGCTCCCGGAAGCGGCGGACGAACGAGGTGTTTTCCTCGCGGCCCACTGCCTGAAAATAACCCCAGGCGGAATAATGCCCGACAGCATCCGCCGGCGGGATATCGCGGAGCTCTTCCTCCCCGACCGAAAGCGAAACGACGGGAACGTCTTTCGCCTGGATGCCGGACTCCCGCAGCACACGGTAGAAAGCCAGATTCGATTCTCCCGCGATCGTACTGATGACGACGCTCGGGCGGAGGGCGACGATCTTTTCGACCACGCTGCCGACGTCGCTGCTGCCGAAGAAAACGTATTCCTCGCCCACGATTTCGCCGTCCAGCCCCTTGATCCAGTCCCGCAGGACGGCATTGACGCTGTGCGGCCAGACGTAATCCGACCCCACCAGGAAAACCCGCCGGCCCAGCTTGTCCAGGCTCCACTTCAGGGCAGGAACGATCTGCTGGTTGGGAGCCAGCCCCGTGTAGATGATGTTCTTGGAAATCTCCAGGCCTTCATAGGCCATGGGGTAGATCAGCAGATGGTCATGTTTTTCCACCACCGGCTTGACGTTTTTCCGGCAAGCCGAGGTCCAGCAGCCAATGATCGCACTGACCTTTTCCTCGGTGATCAACCGGCCCGCCTGCCTGGCGAAGGTTCCCCAGTCCGATGCGCCATCGGCCACCACCGCCTCGACACGGCGCCCCAGCAGACCGCCACCGGCATTGATCTCGTCGATCGCCATGAGCTCCGCATCCACCGCCGATTTCTCGCTGATGGCCATGGCACCGGTCAGCGAATGCAGTATACCGATCCTGATCGGCGGCCGGGTGTGCTCACGAAATGCCCATGCGCCTACCAAAGCGGCCAGGACCGCGAGCACCGCGCTCGAAACGATCAGCTTCTTCATGGCTGACACCCGGAGCCCTGCACCGGCATCCTTGCTCAGATCACGTGATCCAGCGTGGGATAGATGGAAAACAGCCGGCTGAATCCACTGATCTCGAAAACGTCGTTGACCGCCGGAGTCAAGGCGCAGAGTTTCACCGAGCCTTCCGCTTCCTTGAGTTTCTTGGCGATCAGCAGAAAGACCCGTAACCCGGCACTGCTGATGTAACTGATGGAGGAAAGATCCATCACCAGGTTGCGAGTTCCCGCGTCCACCCAGGCCAGCGCCTGCTCCTCGAAGGCACGGGACGCGGCGGCGTCGATACGGCCGCTCAGATGCGCGACCAGCACCTCGCCGCGGGTTTCACAAGTGATATCAAGCATCGGTCTGCTCCAGGCAACGAGTCGAAATGCGGAAAATCATTCAACAAAAGTCAAGCGTAACTCCGCCATCCCATGGGAAAGCGCTCGCGAACGCACCCGGTCCGCGAGCTTATAAAGCAGATAGCCTGCCATTTCCAGGATACCCGTATCGGACTCCAGCAGCGCATCGTGGCTGGGAGCATGAGTGGCGAGCGGGATCACCTCGCCACGATAACGGGCAATGACGGTAAATGTGAATTCGTCCACCAGGGTCTCGACCTCGACGATGCCCTGGCCTCGTTCGTTCCGCACCACGAAACCATAATCATGGAGGATTTCGAACGCCTGCCACATCGCATATTCGCTGCGCCTCACGACATCGGCGCGGGCGCCCCAGGCCCGTCCCTGCCGGTCCAGGTAGTCGATCACGTCGTCGAGCTGCGATTCCCCCAGGACGAACGATCGCCGCCGCCGGGTACCCGCGCCGATGCGGAACACCCCCGACAGCAAGGTCGCGCCGGCCACCCCGAGAGCGACGCTCGACTGGGTCACCGGCACAAGGAAGGACGGCAGTTCTTCACGGTAATAGTGCTTCAAAGGCTCGTGGCTGACCCCCAGCAAAAGCCCGATGCCGACGGTGAGAATCTTGCGGTTGTCGAGCATGCGCGACGCGATCATCTGCAGGCCGGCCAGCAGGGTGAAGGATGACAGGAATACCGCCGCCGCTCCGATCACCGGTACGGGCAGCACGAACCACAATACCGTGACCTTCGGTACGAACGCCAGGGCAATCAGGATGCCTCCGAGCCAATAGGCGATGTGGCGGCTGGTACAGCCGGTGGCGGCGGCCAGGGAGACGGCACCGCCGCTGGAGGTGAGCGGCAGACCGTTCACCAACCCGGCTATGAGATTGGAAACCCCTTCCGCACGGATGCCACGGGAAATCTGCGCCATATCAGGATGCCGCCATTCCGAGTCGTTGAAGCGCTGAGCCGCGGCGAGCGCACCGAATCCGTGCAGGGAAAAAGCCAGACCCAGTACGACGTAAGGCACGACCAGCTTCGGATCGAATGCCCAACCGAAGGTGGGCAACTGGGGCAGCGCCAGCAAAGGCGTCGCCTTGTAATTCTCGGCGTCTTCGGGCCGAATGCCGTCGACCAGAACACTGACGGCCAGACCCACGGCCAAGCCGGCAAAGGCCGAAAACAAGCGAAGACTGCCGGACGACCAGACGTTGCAAACGATCATGACCGCAAGCGCGAGAAATCCGACGGCGATGTCGTGCTTCCATAGCCCTCCGGGCGCATCGATGCCACCGAGCAGTGTGACGCCCTTGTAGCCGAGGCCCAAGCCGATCAGGGTCACGGCCACCCCGGCGAGTTCGACCGAGAATACGCTGCGCAACCGCCGGAACACCTCACCAAACAAGATCTGCGCCATCCCCATCACGCCCACCATGCCGAAGGCCAGCTCCAGCCCCCCGGCAAGCCGTGCCAGTTCCATGGTCGCGAACGACGCCGACGTGGTCTGCAAAGGACAAAAATATCCGGAACCGATGCCCAGGCGCCCGACCGCCTGCAACATCACCCCGACACCAGAAACCAGGAGTGTGGTCGCCATCAGAATCTGCGAATCGTGGTCACCGATATTTTCGGTCCTCACGAACAGCGGCGAAATCGCAAGGTAAACCCCCAGAAACGACATCTGCTGCAAGCCCACGAACGCGGCGATCGCTGCTGGCGGCCTGTCGTTCAGCCAATAGACGATGTTCTCGGGCCGCTTCATCCGGGATGGGGTCAATCGGTCACAGGCAAGAACTGCGAGTTGTCGCCGCTGGTGACCCACAGGTCTCCAGACTCTAGGTCGAACCACCAGCCCTGCAGGAAAAGCCGCCCTTTCTCCACGGCCTCCCGGACCCAGGGATAGGTCAGCAGATTCCCCAGCGAACCTTGAATGGCCGCACGCTCGACCAGATAGGAGTAGTCTTTCAGCCGCTCCAGTGAGACCCGTCTGAGTCCCTCCCCGCTGGCATCCGGCACATACTGCCAGCAGGCTTCCATGGCCATCGAGACCCACTCGCCGATGAAGTCGCTCTCGAACTCGGCTCCCGTCGCCATGTCGAGCAAGGCCTTGATGCCGCCGCACTGGGCGTGACCGAGGACGATGACATGGGGCACATGGAGATGACGGACGGCATATTCCAGCGCTGCGCCCACACCATCGGGGGCGGACGAGCCATGGTAAGGCGGAACGAGATTGGCGACGTTGCGCACCACGAACAGATCGCCCGGCGCCACGTTCATGAGCAAAGCCGGATCGACCCGCGAATCGCTGCAGGCGATCATGAGCGCGACCGGCCGCTGCCCCCGCTCGACGAGCTGCTGCATGTGTTCCGGGTAACGCCGGTAGAAACGTTCCTTGAATCCTTTGACGCCGGAAATGAAACGTTCGAGATCGCAGCAGATGCCTTCGACCTCGCATTCATCCTTGCCTTTGCTGTCAGACTCTTGCACGATTTCTGTCCTTGATAAGGTGGATGCGGTCCGCGCACGGCCCGTCGCGTCGAAAGACGCTCGCTCAAAAGCGGCGTCATTCTACACCGGTTTTCCCCAACCCAATCCACATCGAGCCGCCATGGAACAGAACGAGGCCGACGTGCAATGCGCCAAATTCGAGCGCACCATCGAAGCCGGCATAGAGCCTCTGATCGAGGTCATGGAGCAGCTGGAAGCCTTCTGCTCGACCGCGGGCGTACCCGAGCCGGTCACGGTCCAGTTGAATCTGGTGCTGGAAGAACTGGCGACCAATGCCATCAAATATGGATACGGGGCGGGTGAACAGGGACAAATCGGCGTTTGCCTCACCCTGAATGACGGTCGCGCCTCGCTCACCGTCACCGACGACGGCAACGAGTTCGACCCCACGGTCGCGCCGTCTCCCGACATCCACAGCAAGCTCGAGGAACGCGCCATCGGTGGCCTGGGGATTCTCCTCGTGATGAGGATGATGGATTCGGTTTGTTACCAGCGCCGGGACGGGACAAATGTCGTTGCGGTAAGTAAGACGTTCGCTCCACTCCGGTAGGAAAGCACCCATGAAAATCGCTGGTGTTTGACAGCAGGTCATACGGCTTGGGCGAGAACCGGACGTGCCGGTTCAACGAGGGATACTCACACGCAAGCGTTTCCTTGCAACACAATGGAACTGCGGCCCGATAACAACCGATCGATGATAATGGGATCTTCATACACCACCGGCGCCGAGGCCGAAAAAAACCATCCACGCATAGATGGCGCCATATTGAAATGTGGCCGGTGGAATGCTTTGCTCAGGTTGCGCCCGTCAACGGTCGGCACCCAGCCTCTCGACAGAAGCAGAGATTTGCCAATCTCTCGATTATGCAATCAAGCAGGCTGCTTCCGACTTTAATGATATCCGCCTTAACGTCACCCCATACTATGTCATGAACCGATGGGATACAAAGCCTATCTTTCCAGAAGCGGATTGTGACATATTCGACTGGGGGGCGTTTTACGTATAATTGACCCTGGAAAGAGAGCGACCAGGCCACAGCAAAAAAACGACCATGAGGAACTCATGATCTTCGAACCCGGCAAGACCTTGGAAACCCCGTGAACGTCAAGCAGCCCATCAGACTCGGTGTCAATATCGACCATGTGGCGACCATCCGGCAGGCGCGGCACACCCCCTACCCTTCGGTCCTGCACGCCGCTTTCGTTGCCGAGCAGGCAGGAGCAGGCGGGATCACCGCACATCTGCGCGAAGACCGCCGGCATATCCAGGACCGGGACATCGAGCTGCTCCGCGAACACATCGAGACCCGGCTCAATCTGGAGATGGCCGTCACGGACGAAATGGTCGCCATCGCCTGCCGTATTCACCCTCACGCATGCTGCCTCGTGCCGGAACGGCGGGAGGAGCTGACGACCGAGGGAGGACTGGACGTTGCAGGAAACCTGGACCGGATCGGCGAGACGTGCCGGCGCCTTGGCGACGCCGGCATCGAGGTGTCCCTGTTCATCGACCCGGAGCCCGCCCAGATCGAGGCCGCAGCCCGCGCCGGCGCGCCCGTGATCGAACTGCACACCGGCCGTTACGCGGATGCGAGGAACGACCAGGAACGGTCCATCGAGCTGGAAAAACTCCGCCATGCCGCGTCGGTAGCGGAAGCGTTGGGGCTGCAGGTCAATGCGGGACACGGCCTGACCTACGCCAATGTGGGCGCGATCTGCCGCATTCCGCAGATCGTCGAGCTCAACATCGGCCATGCCATCGTCGCCCGCGCCTTTTTCTCCGGCCTGAAAGAAGCAGTGGCCGACATGGTGACGCTACTGCATACGGCCCGGTGGGGATGAGATGTCGGCCACAAATGGATTGGTCCTGTCTTGTGGCAGATGGATGACCGCTTTTTGATTGATAGCGGGGCAGCGTCCAGGGTCACGATCAAGCTCCCCATTCATGGGTCGAGCCGTCCTGGTACGGCAGCATCCCAAAAAAAGCCACGCTCCCGGCGTTTGCGCTGTGTCCCCCGTCTTTCCGCCCGGGGCATCGGACGATGCCCTTTACAGCATGCGACCTCGGCGGACAGTTTGCACCTGACGATGAAATTGACCGCTCGCCTGTGATCTGTCATATTTGAAAATCAGTTCCGGTCCGGCTGAACCGCTGTGAGTGCGCGCAATCCCACCTCAAACGTCCATGGATAACAAGGGAAGCAAAGCATCCGAGGACCGTCTCCGCCCGGATTTCGGCGGAAGCATGCCCGCCCGGCCCATCCTGCTGGAGCCGCGCGGTTCGTCCTGGCTGCGCGTGGGGGGGATGCTTTTCCTGTGGCTCACGCTCGTGATCATGGCGTTGATCCTGTGGCGAGGAGAAGCCCTGATCAAAGCGCTGAATATGTCTCCCGGCGAACGTATCGCCCTACAGAACCCGGATCTGCAGCAATATCAGAACGAACTCGATTCCCTCCAGGGCAGGGTTGCCGGTTTGATGAAGGACTCGGTCGAGAACAAACTCAGAACGCTGGAAAGAAGCGTTCAGAATGGACGCTTCGGCGCGGACGAAGCAGAACTCCTCGAAGCCCTGAAGTATGAACTCCGGTTCCTGCAAAGCTACGCCACTCAGGGCGGCCAGCTCAAATCCGCCGGTGAACACGAGCGCTACCGGATGTCATCGGAACCGGTCGAGGATCCGGCCGCTGCCAGGACCGTGCGGGAATGGGTGGAATTCGAGAAACTGCTCTACCTCGGGGCCGGAGCCCTGGGAGCGGGGACCCTGATGCTGGGGGGAGCCTGGCTGAGTACACGTTCGGTACAATACCTGCCGTCCCGCCAAGATGTGTTCCTGACGGGCCCTGCGAAAGACGATTCCGCATCGTGACTGTTCCTTGAGCGCTTTCAACGTCCGGCCCTCGAGCCGCGATCTCGCCGGGGCAGTAGCGATACCGGCCGATGTTCGGCCATTCCGGCACCGTCTGAGTGTGGCACCGATGATGGACTGGACCGATCGGCATTGCCGCTTTTTCCTTCGGCTGATTTCCCGCCATACCCTGCTCTATACCGAGATGGTGACGACCGCCGCCATCCTCCATGGCGACCGGGAGCGGCTCCTTGGCTTCCATCCGGCGGAGCACCCGCTGGCGATCCAGCTCGGCGGCAGCGATCCCGAGGCTCTGGCCGAATGCGCAAAAATCGCGGAATTCAGGGGATTCGACGAAGTCAATCTCAACGTTGGCTGTCCCAGCCCCCGTGTCCAGACCGGCCGCTTCGGCGCCTGCCTGATGGCCGAACCGGAGCGCGTGGCCGACTGTGTCCGCGCCATGTGCGAGGCCGTCTCGGTGCCGGTCACCGTCAAGACCCGCATCGGCATCGACGACCGCGACTCTTACGAAGACCTGCTTCATTTCGTGACGATCGTTGCCGAAGCCGGCTGCCGCACTTTCATCGTCCATGCCCGCAAAGCGTGGCTGCAAGGTCTTTCACCCAAGGAAAACCGCCAAACCCCACCACTGCGCTACGACGTGGTCCGCCGGCTCAAGTCCGAGCTACCGGAACTCGCGATCGTGCTGAATGGCGGTATCCAGACGCTGGACGAAGCCGAACGGCACCTGTCGTGGTGTGATGGCGTCATGATAGGTCGAGCCGCTTATCACAACCCCTACCTTCTCGCCGAGGCCGACCGCCGTTGCTACGGGCACAGCGACGTCAGGCCCCGAACCCGGGAGGAGGTCATTGAAGATTTTATGCCCTACGTCCGGGACGAACTCTCCAAAGGTAGCCGGCTGCATGCCCTCACGCGACATATCCTGGGCCTTTATCATGCAACGCCAGGGGGGAAACGCTGGCGTCGGCACATCAGCGAAGGTGCCTCCCGGCGGGGCGCCAGCGAGGCACTGCTGCTGGAGGCCGCGCATGCACTCGGCGCGAACGGCCTTCGCGGAAACCAGGGCCGGCAGGGCTCGTTCACTTAACCCGATTCTAGAGGCCAACCCGATGCACAGCGTGATGGAAACACTGTTCAGCCAGCTTATTCAGGAAATCGGCGAAGACGTCTCCCGCGAGGGACTCGTCGACACGCCCAAGCGGGCGGCGAGCGCCTTTCGGTTCCTCAACAGCGGCTATCACCAGTCGCTCGATCACGTCCTCAACAACGCGGTTTTCGAGGCGGATTCCGAGGACATGGTGATCGTCAAGGACATCGAGCTGTATTCGCTGTGTGAGCATCATCTGCTGCCCTTCATCGGCAAGTGCCACGTCGGCTATCTACCCCAGGGCAAGGTCATCGGTCTGTCCAAGATCGCCCGGATCGTCGAGATGTATGCCCGCCGCCTGCAGATACAGGAACGCCTCACCAAACAGATCGCAGACGCGATCCAGACCGCGGTCAACCCGCGTGGCGTCGCCGTCGTGGTCGAGGCCAAACACCTGTGCATGATGATGCGCGGTGTAGAGAAACAGAATTCGGTGATGACCACATCGTCCATGCTCGGCCTCTTCCGCAAGCAAAGTAGCACGCGGGCGGAATTCCTCGACCTCATCGGCCGAAAATAGGGCCATGCATCCCACCGCCGCCCGAACCGGAGTCCTGCTGATCAACCTCGGCACACCGGAAGCGCCGACGCCGAAGGCCGTCCGGCGCTATCTGCGCGAATTCCTGTCCGATCCGCGTGTGGTCGAAATTCCCCGCGTGCTGTGGTGGCCCATCCTCAACCTCGTCGTGCTCCGTACCCGGTCTAGAAAATCGGCCCATGCCTACCGCACCATCTGGACCGAACGCGGTTCGCCGCTTTTGGCCTACACGCAAGACCTACGCGACCGGCTGGCCGCCGACGGCAGGTTCGCCGCCGTCGAAATTGCCATGCGTTACGGTAATCCCTCCGTCCGGTTGAAGCTGGAGGAACTCCGGAACCGAGTCGAAACGATCGTGGTACTGCCGCTGTACCCGCAGTATTCGGCCGCTACGACCGGCTCGGCGTTCGATGCGGTATGTGACACCTTGAAAACCTGGCGCCACATTCCCAGCCTGCATTTCATCGGCGACTATCACCGCTCGCCCAAATACCTGGAAGCCGTCGCCGCCAGCATCCGCTCGTTCTGGCAGGAACACGGCCGTCCCGAGCGCCTGGTGTTCTCCTTCCACGGCCTGCCCAAACGCTGCATCGACAGGGGCGACCCGTATGCCAGCCAGTGCCAGGCAACGGCGCAAGGCATCGCCCGCCTGCTCGACCTGAGCGATGACGAATGGCTGCTGGCCTATCAGTCACGCTTTGGCCGGGCCGAATGGCTCAGGCCCTATTGCATCGACACCCTGCGGGAGCTTCCGAGCCAGGGTATCCGACACGTGGATGTGGTATGCCCCGGTTTCGCCGTGGATTGCCTGGAGACCCTGGAAGAAATCGCCATCGCCAACCGCAATGAATTCCTCGGCGCCGGCGGAAAAAACTATCGTTACATTCCAGCCCTGAATGCGAGTCGGGCACATGCCGACACCCTCATCGGCCTGCTGGAGCCGTATCTGGCGCTGACTGCCTGACACGCAGGCCGCAGCGCGGCATCTCCATCGCCAGGAAGCCTTCATCGGTGATTCCCTTTTGACGGTCCCCTCTACGCGCATGATCCGCAAGCTCCTCTACCTGTCGGTGTTAGCCTCGACGATCGCCCTGACCGTCTATCTCGCCCATCAGGATGCCGTGATCCGCGAAAAATTCGAGGGGCGACGCTGGGCCCTGCCCGCCCGGGTATACGCAATGCCGGTGGAGCTCTATGCCGAAGCACCGATTGCTGCAGATCAACTGGTGTGGATGCTGGATCAGCTCAAATACCGGAACGACCCCGGCCTGACCTCGCAAGGCAGCTACACCCGCAAGGGCAACGAGATACGGCTCCGAACCCGGGAGTTTCTGTTTCCCGACAAATCCGAACCCTCCAGCGAAGTCCGCGTCGAATTCTCCGGCGGTAGCGTGCGCGCGCTGGAGAGCCTGGATTCTGACGACCACCCCTCCCTGGTACGGCTGGATCCGGTGCAGATCGGCAGCTTTTACCCCGCGCTGAAGGAAGACCGGATACTGGTCAAGCTCGACGACGTGCCCAGGCCGCTGATCGACGCACTGCTGGCGGTCGAAGACCGTGATTTCTATGAACATTTCGGCCTCTCCGCCAAGGGCATCCTGCGGGCCGCCTGGCAGAACATCAAGGCAGGCGGCTTCGTCCAGGGCGGCAGCACGCTGACTCAGCAACTGGTCAAGAATTTCTTTCTTAGTGCCGAACGTACGCTGGGGCGTAAGATCAGCGAGGCCTTCATGGCGCTGATTCTGGAAGCCCGCTACAGCAAGGCTGCGATTCTCGAGGCTTATCTCAACGAAATCTACTTGGGCCAGGATGGCACCCGCGCCATCCATGGTTTCGGTCTGGCGAGCCAGTACTATTTCAGCCGTGCCCTCAACGAACTGGAACTGCATCACGTGGCGCTGCTGGTCGCCTTGGTGCGGGGACCGACCTATTACGATCCGCACAAACACCCCGAGCGCAGCCGGGAAAGGCGCGATCGCGTGCTGGATGCCATGGCGGAACAGGGTTTCATCACTTCCGCCGAGGCCGACGCCGCCAAACGACGGCCGCTGGACGTGGTCAAGAACCCACACCAGGCCATCAGCCGTTATCCGGCCTTTCTCGATTTGATCCGGCGCCAGCTTCAGGAACAGTACCGTCCCGAGGACCTGACTTCCGAAGGGCTGCGCATTTTTACCACACTCGACGTCTTCGCCCAGGAGCATCTGGATTCGGCGATCGCCAAGACCCTGGCACGGCTCGACCACTCCACCCGGCCGGAAGAACGGTTGGAAGCCGCTGCCATCTTCACCCGGCGCTCCAACGGCGAGATCGCAGCCTTCGCGGGCAGCCGCGATGTCGAGTCGTCGGGCTTCAACCGCGCGCTCGATTCCGCCCGTCAGATCGGCTCCCTTTACAAACCGGTGGTGTATCTCACTGCCCTGGAACAGCCCAGCGGCTATACCGTCGCCACCCCCCTGCTGGACGAAACCATCAAAATCGACGGCGGCGGCAAACCGTGGACGCCCAGGAATTACGATGGCAGGGAACACGGACAGGTGCCGCTCCACACGGCTCTGGCCCAGTCGTACAACCTGGCGACGGTACGGCTGGGCCTTGCCGTCGGCGTCGAACGCACCGCCGAGACGCTCAGAAAACTGGGCGTAAACCGCGAGGTGGAAACCTATCCCTCGCTGCTGCTGGGCGCGGCCAACCTGTCGCCGATCGAGGTCGCCACTCTTTATCAGACGCTCGCTAGCGACGGTTTCGTCACACCGCTGCGGGGTATCCAGGCCGTGCTCTCGCACGACGGCGAGACTCTGCAGCGGTTCGGGCTGGAACTTCGCCAGGCCGTGGAGCCGGGAGCAATCTATCTGCTGAATACCATCCTCCAGGAGGTCATGAGCGAGGGCACCGGCCGTTCTGTCTATACCTACCTTCCGGAAAACTTCCATGTCGCCGGCAAGACGGGGACGACCAACGACATGCGCGACAGCTGGTTCGCGGGTTTCAGCGGCGACTACACCGGGGTGGTCTGGGTGGGACGCGACGACAACCGCCCCGCGGGTCTAACCGGGGCCCGGGGAGCGCTGCAGATCTGGGGCGCCACCATGCAGAAGCTGGCGAAGGAACCCCTTGATCTCATCCCGCCGGAGAATATAGTCATGCTGCGAGTCGACCGACAAACGGGGCTGCGCGCCGACGACGGCTGCCCCGACGCCCATGAATTGCCGTTCATCAAAGGCTCGGAACCAGCGGCCTGGGCACCCTGTGCCGAAGGCGGGGAAACCGGCGGAGATTCTTGGTTCCGACGACTGTTCTGACGGCTCCGGCCAGTCCCGGCTGCCGCACCGCCCGGTTTTCACGTCGAACGTTGAAGGGGCGGTGTCAGTCGCGGTGGCGCGGATCCGTCTCCAGGCGCAGCGCGTGCTCCATCCGCCATTTGATGAACTCCTTGGAGCTCAGCGGGCGGGAGAACAGGTAACCCTGCCCGAAGTCACAGCCCTGTTCCAGCAGGATGCGCCGCTGTTCCTCGGTTTCGACCCCTTCCGCGATGACTTTGAGCCCCAGGCTGTGGCCCAAAGCCACCACCGTACCGGAAATGGTCCTGTCGTCGGCATCGAAAGCGATGTCGCGGACGAAGCTCTGGTCGATCTTCAACGTGGCTATCGGCAGGTTCTTGAGATAGGACAGACTGGAATAGCCCGTGCCGAAATCATCGATCGAGAGGCTGCATCCCAGCGCGATCAGTTCCTGCAGCACGATCATGGTCTGGGCATCGGCATCCAGGAGGGTGGATTCGGTCAGTTCAAGCTGTAGGGACGAGCCGGGAACGCCGTAACGGCACAGCAACGACTCGACACGCGGCACCAGCCGCGGATCGCGGAAATGGCGCGCTGCCAGGTTGACGCCCACGGTAATCGGCGCCTGATCGGCTTTCTTCCATTGGGCGAGATGACGGCAAGTGTCCTCAAGCACCCAGTCACTGATGGCGATGATCAGATCATTGCTCTCGGCCACGGGAATGAACTGGTCGGGTGACAGCAGGCCCCGCGTGGGATGCTGCCAGCGTACCAAAGCTTCGGCCCCGACCAGCGTGCCGTTGGCCAGATCGATCTCGGGCTGGAAAAAGGTCCGGAGCTCGCCCGCCGGGATGGCTTCTCTGAGTTCGGACAGCACCGTCAGGCGTGCCAGGATGTCCACGTTCATCCCGGGATCGTAGAATCGGAACTGGTTGCGGCCCTGCTGTTTCGCGTGGTACATCGCGGTATCCGCGTTGCGGAGCAGCGTCTCGAAATCGGTTCCGTCGTGGGGGTAAAGGCTGATGCCGATGGAGCCGGTCACTGCAAAGGTCTGCCCCGAATGCTCGAAGGGCTTGCGCAGGGCGGCGAGTATCTTATCGGCGACCTGCGACACCGCGTCACGGCCCAAATCCGGCAGAAGGAGTGCGAACTCGTCCCCCCCGAGGCGGGCGACCGTGTCCGTCTCGCGGGTAAATTCCTTGATCTGGGTCGCCACCCGGACCAGCAGTTCATCACCTACCTGATGCCCCAGGGAATCGTTGACGTCCTTGAAATGGTCGACGTCCAGGAACACCACGGCCAGCTCTTCCTTGCGGCGTTCCGCCAAGGCCAGCGCGTATTCCGCTCGTTCCATCAGGTAGCGCCGGTTGGGCAAGGCCGACAGAGGGTCATAATAGGCCAGATGGTGGATGTGCTCTTCCGCCTCCTTGAGGCTGGAAATGTCCGCGGCAACACCGATGTAATTGACCATGGCGCCGGTCTCGTCGCGAACCGCCACGATCGTCTCCAGAACCGCGAACAGCTCGCCATTCTTGCGCCGGTTCCAGAATTCGCCCTGCCAGGACCCTTCCTGATCGACGGCCCTCCACATCGCCGCATAGTATTCTTTGCCATGCCTGCCGGACTGCAGAAACGCCGGCGTCCTGCCCACCGCCTCCTCCGGACTGTAACCCGTCATGTCGCTGAAGGCGGGATTGACCGCCACGATCACGCGGTTCGCATCCGTCACAATGATCGACTCGCGTACCGCTTCGAACACCTTGCCGGCCAACAGCAGGCGCTCGTCGCCTTTTTTCCTGTCGGAAATGTCGATGCATGAACCGATATAACCGATGAATTCGCCGCCGGCGTCGAACCGGGGGGTCGCCTTGCCCAGTATCGTGCGGTATTCCCCGTCGCGACGACGCAGGCGGTATTCGATTTCGAATGGCTTCCGGGCATCGAACGCAGCGGAGTACGCGCAGACCCAGCGGGAACGGTCCTCGGGATGCATACCCTCCAGCCATCCGTCACCCAATTCGTATTCGAGTGAGCGCCCGGTGAAATTCAACCACATGTCGTTGAAAAAAGTGCAGCCGCGCGCGGTATCCCCCATCCAGATGAGCACCGGCGCCGAATTCGCCGCCAGCCGGAACCGCTCCTCGCTTTCCCGGAGCCGCATTTCGCTCCTTTCCCGCTCAGCGTCGCGGGCGAGGATGTCCAATGCAAAAGACACGTCCATCGCCATGGTATCGAGCACGGCGACGATGTCTTCCGAAAAGAAACCCCGTTCTCCGGCGTAGAGATTGATCGCACCCACCACCTTTCCGAACCGACGGATGGGAAAAGCGCCGGAGGCGCGCACGCCCGCGGCCAGACCCGCTTCATGCCAGGGCCGTGTCAGGGGATCGGCAAGAAAATCGTCACTGATCACGTGGTGACCGGCGGCCACGGCCATTCGCGTAGGGCCGTGATGATGCGCGGTATCCGCCCTGGAGAGGTACAGCCTCCCTACGTAACCGGCATCGTCGCCGTAGCGGGCAACCGGGACCAGGTCGCCGGTTTCGTTTTCGATCATCCCGATCCAGGCGAAGAGGAAACCGCCATTCCTTATGGCGATCCGGCAGACCGAATCGAACAGCTCCTGTTCGCTGGTATGGCGGACGATGATCTGATTGGTCTGCGCCAGCAGGCTGTACAGATTCTTCTGCCGTGCGAGCGCCAGTTCGATACGCTTGCGCTCGGTGACGTCCCGCACGATCGCCTGGACGAAATCGGAACCCTCCACGCTGATCGAGCGGACGCTCAATTCCACGGGGACCGGAACCCCGTCCTTGCGGGTATGCACCGACTCCCAGACGCCCGCTTCGTCCAGACGCCCATGTTCGACACCTTCCACATCCCCGGCCACGACGTCCGCCAGGGTCATCCCGGCCAGTTCTTCCCGGGAATACCCATAGAGATCCAGCGCACGATCATTGACATCGACGATGCGGTGATCCCGGTCGGCGAGAAGAATGGCGTCATTGGCATAGCGGACGAAGTATTCGAAGCGTCTCGACAGGTCGGCCCGCTCCTTCTCCGCCTTGAGAGCGGCCTGCATGTGATGGCGCTCGGACGAGCGCGCCAGCAGCGCCACCGCGGCCGCGAGAGCGCCGAGCAGTCCCAGTAAAGACGCGCCGAGAAGAAAAGACTGGTTTTCCTGAGGGAGTTGAGTCGCGGACGTGGCTGCCATCACGTACCAAGCCGATCCTGGAATCGGTGCCCCCAGCGACAATAGGTCCGCTTCGGCGTCACCTTCCTGCATGACCATGCCGCGCTCGCCATAGAAGACCCTGAGGGCCGCTTCGGCAAGCGGCTTCGGCGGCGGCGAAGGCTCCCAGCCACGCTCCAGAAAATCACGGTTCAGGGCAACCAAGCGGTTTCCTCTCTGCCCGATCAGAGAGATCTCCGGTTTGACCTGCGACAGCGATTCAAGCACGGTCCGCAGGAGATCGCCGGCCTCGGCCACCGTCACAAGGGCGCCTACGAACCGACGCTCGCCATTCGCTTCGTACACTACCAGCGGAAAGGACACATCGACCCGAAGTTCCGTTTCGTCCTGCGAAAGGTACCAGTCACCGAGGAGCGGCTGTAGGCCCTCTCCTGCCACGGGCAGCGGAGCACGCTCATAGATGCCGCCTGCCTCGTCTCCATTGTGGGGCACCAGTGACAAACGGATACGGCCGGCCACGTCGAGCAGCAGAACATTTCGGTAGCGGCCCATTTCCCGGCACGATTGCATCTGGGCCAGCATGCGCTGGGTCGACGCCGCATCCTGCTGGCCTGCGACCAGCCAGGCGGCAGCGGCCGCGAGGAATGGCGCATTCCCGGCCACTTGCTCGGCATCGGCCAGCCGCTCGGCACGCCAGTGCGCGACATGCTGAAATTTCGCCTGGACCACTGCTGCCAGCGTATCACCGGCGTGCTCCCGCAAATGCCGCACCTGCGACAGGTAGAACTGCAACCCACCGACGAGAGTGGTGACTAGCGTCAGTGCGACGACGACCGACCATGGGAGGGGGCGCCGGAACGGCTGCAGCACCGCCAACCGCTTGGCGTCGAGTGATGCCCCCTTTACCTCGTTACTCATTGATACCCCTGGAAAGAACGCGAAAACACAGGGTGAGGCCGCGCTGCCGTGAAAGCGGTTTACAGCCTGAACTTGCTGATTTCAGCCTGCAATTCCTGTACTGCAGTGTGGAGTTTGACCACCATCGAGCTCAAGTGCTTTGACGATGCCGCAGCCACCTGGGCTTCATCCTTCAGCGCAACCATCGCGTCATTGATCTGCCGGGCGCCTTCCGACTGCGCCCGCATTCCCTCGTAGACCTGGCCGAAACCCGGCACCAGAGGCTCGATCCGCTCCAGAACAGCGGTGAAATGGTCCGCCAGCCGCCGCACATTCGACAGACCGGCCGTGCTCATGTCCTCCTGGAAAGACTCAAGAACCTGGATGCCGCCTGCGACCGCCCGCTGCATGTCACGCACCATCGCCTCCACATCCAGGGCCGCCACGGCACTCTGATCGGCCAGCCGCCTGATTTCACTGGCGACGACGGCGAACCCCGCTCCCTGCTTCCCGGCTTTCTCGGCCTCGATCGAGGCGTTCAACGAGAGCAGATTGGTCTGTACGGCGATGTCCGTCATGGCATTCATGATCCTGTTGATGCCTTTCGCCTGTTCGCCAATGGCGGCGAAGCGCTCCACCACCGACGACATTCTCTCGCTCATACGGCGCATCGCGGTCTCCGTTTCTGCCAGGCACGCTCTCCCGGCCGAAGCGACTTCCGCGGTTTCGGCGGTCGCACCGGCGACATCCGCGACGTTGCGAACCATTTCGTCACCGGTGGTCGAAATCTCGCGGACCGACGCGGCGACCTGCTGTGTCAGAGCGCCGAACTCATGCGCCAGACTCTCATCATGCCGGGCAGCCGTGGTGATTTCATCGCCCAAGGCAACCAACTGCTCGCTGGAACGCTTCACACGGCCGATCAGGTCGGCCAAGGCCTGCCGCATCGCCTCCATGGCACGCAGCAGGTCACCGATTTCATCCGAGTCGGCGACTTCCAGCCGTGATCCCAGATCGCCGGCCGCCACCCGTGCCGCGACGCGCGCCGCGTCCTCGATACGGCGGCTCACCGTCCGCAACGCCAAAAACGCCAAGCCCAGAACCGATGTCAGAACGAATGCCGATATGCCCACCGCACCCTTGATCGTATCGCTAAGCCCGGCCAGGATTTCCTCGCGGCTGGCAACCAGAACCAGCTTCCAATCGCCGGTCGCCAATCGCGTCGAGACGAAATAGGTTTCGGCGCCGTCACGAGGATCGGGCGCCAGCTGGAAAGTTCCCTTGCCCGTATCGAGATACGCCGGCTCCAATACCGCCAACCACCGGGTATCTTCGATGGGACGCGCCCGCGCGGACGGATCGACCGTCGAGGCGATGACACGCCCCCGCTGGCTCAAGAGGAAAAATCCCCCGGATTCATGATGATGCATCTTCCGAAGGGTGTCGTCGATGTCATTGAGCGCCTTGTCCACTCCCGCGATGCCCAGAAACCGCCCGTCCCGCAGCAAGGGAACGGCGTGCTCCACCATGTATTTTCCTTCGTAGTCATAAGGTTCGGTCACCATCGTGAACCGCTGGCCTTGCGCCCCGTTTCCGGAGTTCCGGTAAAGCCGGCTGATCCCTCCGGACAGACTGACACCCTCCTCCTCTTTTTTCCCTTCGTGGCGATTCTTGACTCCGCGGTAATAGTAACTCGACTCGGTGTTTACCAACGGCGATAGGCGGATTCGCAGAGGGTCCTCGCGATCGCGAAACCAGTAAGGGAGAAACCGTCCTTCCCGGCTCACTGCGTCGGATGGAACTTCGCCGGTCTGGGAAGCGGTACGGTCGTGGCCGTCGCCGTCGGGCTCATAACCGAAATAAGCACCGGTAAACTCCGGAAAGGCTTCCAGGATCCTCCGAGCGAACTCCAAGGATACCAGCCGATTGCCGAACAGCCCCGCTTCTTGCGCCAGCGCCATGGTCTTCGGGACAGTCAAGGCGGTGACATTGGCGAGATCTATCCTCAGCCCCGCCTCGTTCACCTCGGCCCGAAGTCTCAGCTCCGACTCTCGGACCAGGTCTCGATAATAGTTCCAAATGACAACCCCCAGCATCGATACCATGGCCAGAGACAGGGGAAGAACGCAGGCGAGCAATAGCCGCGCGCGCACCGTAAATCGGAGTCTCATGTCGGAGCCTTGAAGACAAAGCCAACCCGGCGCCGCGAAATGCAGCCCCGGCTTCGCCGTGAAGAACGGGGACCGGATGGCCCCGTCAGGGAGTGAGGACGAAGAAAGTAAAGCTGCCCCTCTTCCCCCAGGATGGGGGAAACAGGCTCACGGCATTCCCTTGCGTATTGCATCCGCCCCGGGCCGGGATTGCCCTTGCCCCGCATCAGCCAGCCGGCTCGACGACCACCCCGTCCCGAATCTCTTTCCAGGACCAACGGCCCTCAGGTTCCAGGTCCAGCACGGCGTCGTAGAACGACAGATTGTCGTGGCTGTTACCAAGAGTAATGTAGGCGATCGAATGGTCATGCAGCATTTGCAACACCCGATCCAGCTGCTCGGCATCGAGCGCAGTCCCCGGCCGGTCCAGGAACACGAAACGGGGGCCAAGCAAAAGAAGATGCGTGAACGCCAACAGCTGCTGCTCCCCCAGGGACAGGACGTCATCCCAATCCGCCTCCGTATCCAGACCGCCAATCCGCACCAGAATGGAATCGACGTTCAAAGACCGCAGAGTCGCTATGATCCGATCGTCGGGAATCTGATCTTCTCCGCCCGTGCGCAGCAAAGATTCACGCAGAGTCCCCGGCGGCAGATACGGCCGTTCCGGCAGAAACAGGGTATCTTCCAAGCCAGGACGGATGATCTTTCCGGTACCCGCAGTCCAAAGATCGGCCGTCGCCCTGAACAAAGCCACTTTCGCGGTTTGGTTCTCGCCTCGGATCAGCAGGCGGCCGCCCGCGGGAATCTCCATGGAAAGCTGATCGATCAGCACCCGGCCGTCCCGGGGCGAATACAGGGTCAGTTTCTCGTAAGCGATCCGGTCACACATCTCGCAGACTTCTATCGGAGATGTGATTCCCGAACGCACCTTCTCCACGGCCTGGATCAGTCCGCGAAGGCGGGCTATCACCGCAGTGTACGCCGAAATGGACTGGAACTGAGTCACGATCAGGGAAAACGCACCGAGCAGATAGGTGAACGCCATCGCCGACTGGGTGATCACACCGAATTCGACCTTGGCATCGATGAACAAGGGAGCAACCACCAGTGCCGGTATGACCGGGATCAAATAGTTGTACCAGGTCGTGAAAAATCCTAGGTTGCGATTGACTGCGATCAGTCTGCGGAAATTGGCGGTGAGTGCTTCGAGCTGCCGCAGCAGGCGGGACTGAATCCGTCGTTCCCGATGCAGCAGGGCGATGGATTCGGCATTCTCGCGAACATGGATGAGACCCGCGCGAAAATCCGCTTCGCGGTCGAGCTGATCATAATTGAGTTGGACGAGGGGCCGCCCCAGCCGAACCGTGAAGTAGGAGCCCGCCACGGCATACGCAACCGCGACCCCGAACAACAAGGGACTGATGCTCCACATCACGCCGGAAAAAGCCAGCACGGTGAACGAACTGTTGAGAAGCATCAAAGTGAAGGAAAGCGTGGTCACGGTGAACGCTTTCACATCCTCGGCGATGCGCTGGTCGGGATTGGCAACTTCCTGACTCTCGTCGAGACAGTAATAGACACGCCCGTCCAGATAAGCATTCACCAATCTTCGGGTCAGCCATTCCCGCCACAACAGGCCCAGGCGTTCCTCACAATACCGGTAGATTACCGCGGCGACGGTGGTCGCAGCGAACACACCGAGATAGAGCACCGTATACCAGACGAAGCCGCCCATGTAGCGATTCTCGATCGCGGTCATGAAATCGCGGCCCACATAGCTGTTCAGCACGTTCAGACCGTTGATCGCCAACATCAAGAAGAGAAGCGAAACAAACAGGATCTTGGCCTTCCAGCCCACTTCCGAGCCGGCGAAGTCGCGCGCACTGCCAAGGATACGCTTGAGGATCAATCCATATTCTGAGATTCGTTCGGCGCTCATATTTGTTCTTCTCGATGCTTTTCCCGCAGATGCCGGCCACGGGCCACCCGTGAACAGGGGAGCGACCGGCCGGGCCGCACCTCACCCTGCCGGCACCGGAACAGGACGGCGTTGAGGCATTATCGACAAAACACAAAAAGACACAATCGACACGTCCCCCGCGAACGGCGGTCCTTCGCAGGTTCAGCAAATGCGGGGGAGCGGATCGTCTTCGAGTTCGGGGAGGATTCTTTCGCCGCCGAGGGAGGTCTGAAGAACGACTCGCGGCGCACCCATTTCGATCGTGCCCGCAATGCACGCCTCTGTGAATCCGCTCTGGTGGAGCGCCGCCACCGCCTCAGCCGCGATCGCGGCGTCGACGACCGCCACCACCCTTCCTTCACAAGCCAAATAATAAGGATCGTAGCCCAGAATCTCGCAGACACTGCGGACTTCCGGCCGGACCGGCAAATCACGCTCGATCAGGCGAACGGTCGCCCCGGCGGCCCGGGCGATCTCGTGCGATACTGTCGCCACGCCGCCACGGGTGGGATCCCGCATGAAACGCAGCCCCGAAAGGGCGAGTAGGATACCGGTGATCGGCAGAACGCTGCCGGCATCGGACCGGAGGCTCCCGGCCAACCCAAACTGCTCCCGCGCCAAGAGGACCGCGGCGCCGTGATCGCCCACCGGTCCGCTCACTATGACCCGGTCGCCCGGGCGAATGCAGTGCAAGCCCAGATCGACGCCCGCCCGCCTTTGCCCTATGCCGGTGGTTGCCAGATAGAGCCCGCCACCCTGTCCCCGCCGGACCACTTTGGTATCCCCGGCCAAGACCCTCACGCCGCAATCCGAGCAGGCACGCGCCATGGACGCAACGATCCGCCGGAGAATCTCGACATCGAGCCCTTCCTCTATGAACACGTTGAGACTGAGAAAGCGGGGCACTGCGCCGGACACGGCGAGGTCGTTGACCGTACCGTGCACCGCGAGACTCCCCACGTCACCGCCCGGGAACTCCAAAGGCTCGACCGTGAAACCGTCCGTGGTGATCATCCACTCGCCGCCGCTCCCGGCCTCCAGCGGAAGCCTCGCTGCATCAGCCGTGGTGTCCAGTTCTTGCCGGCCCAGGTGGAAAGCGAAAATTTCTTCGATGATTTCCCGGGTCAAACGGCCGCCGTTACCATGGGCCAGAGAAATCCGGGTGATGTCACGACAGAGGTCGTCATTCATGAGAGGTGGTGGGAAGACTGTCTTGGAAAGGAATCAGATGGTAGCAGAACGCCCCATCACGGTAGTGCCCAAATAAAGGTTGTTGACATCCCACTCGGGATCAGTACAATGTTGCAAATCGATTGCGGGAATAGCTCAGTTGGTAGAGCACAACCTTGCCAAGGTTGGGGTCGCGAGTTCGAGTCTCGTTTCCCGCTCCAAACGCTTTTTGGGAAAAGCCGCGTTCACGTCGCGGCTTTTTGCTTTGCCTTCAAAGGCTGAGTGGCAGAGTGGTTATGCTGCGGATTGCAAATCCGTCTATGCCGGTTCGATTCCGACCTCAGCCTCCATCTTTACCCCCGCACGATCGAGACTAATCGCTCCCCGACTCGGTTTTACCGAGCCAGGTTCCGCTTCACCCCGGATCAAGATCCGGGCGCGGGAATGGCTCCTTCGCTGCCGTCGGCCTACGACGGTCCATTTTTCTCCAGAAAATCAGGCCGATGGGAGAAAACCCGCCTGGTCCGAGACCGAGCGGGTCCTCCACGACCTCAGACCCTGTATTACAGGCTGTAATACATATCGAACTCGACGGGATGAGTGCTCATCCGCAGGCGGGTCACTTCCTGACCTTTGAGATCGAGGTACGCATCGATCATGTCATCGGTGAAAACACCACCCCTCGTGAGGAACTCGCGGTCCTTGTCCAGCGCTTCCAGGGCCTGATCGAAGGAATAGCATACCTGAGGAATGGCCTTTTCCTCTTCCGGCGGCAGGTCGTACAGGTCCTTGTCCATCGCATCGCCCGGATGGATCTTGTTCTGGATGCCGTCGAGACCGGCCATCAGCATCGCCGCGAAAGCGAGGTATGGATTCGCCGTGGAATCCGGGAAGCGGACCTCGATGCGACGGGCCTTCGGGTTCATGACGTAGGGGATACGGATCGAAGCCGAGCGGTTACGGGCGGAATAAGCCAGCATGACCGGCGCTTCGAAACCCGGCACCAGCCGCTTGTAGCTGTTGGTGGAGGCATTGCAGAACGCGTTCAGCGCCTTGGCATGCTTGATGATACCGCCGATATAGTGCAATGCGGTTTCGGACAACCCGCCGTAAAGGTCACCGCTGAAGAGATTCTTGCCGTCTTTCGCCAGGGACTGGTGAACATGCATGCCATTGCCGTTGTCTCCTACCAGGGGTTTCGGCATGAAGGTGGCGGTCTTGCCATAGGCATGCGCCACGTTCTGAACGGCGTATTTGAGCAACAGTACCTCGTCGGCCTTTTTCACCAGGGTATTGCAGCGGACGCCGATTTCACACTGGCCTGCGGTGGCTACTTCGTGGTGATGGACTTCCACGACCATGCCCATGTCCTCCAGGGTATTGCACATGGCAGAGCGCAGATCCTGGAAGGAGTCGACCGGCGGCACCGGGAAGTAGCCGCCCTTCACACCCGGACGATGGCCGATGTTGCCGTCTTCGTAGACCTTTTCCGAGTTCCAGCCCGCCTCCTCGGAATCGACCTTGTAGAACGAGCCGGACATGTTGGCGCCCCAGCGGACGTCGTCGAAGATGAAGAACTCGTTTTCCGGCCCGAACAACGCGGTATCGGCAATGCCGGTGGACTTCATGTAAGCTTCGGCCCGCTTGGCGATGGAGCGAGGATCGCGCTCATAACCCTGCATGGTGGCCGGCTCGACGATGTCACAACGGAGGATCAGCGTCGGATCGTCGAAGAACGGATCCATGACCGCCGTGGATGCATCCGGCATCAGAATCATGTCAGACTCGTTGATGCCTTTCCATCCGGCGATCGAGGAACCGTCGAACATCTTGCCCTCTTCGAAGGCGGCCTCGTCGATGGTCGAGGCGGGGACCGTCACGTGCTGTTCTTTGCCGCGGGTGTCGGCGAAACGCAGGTCCACGTAGCGGACTTCCTTTTCCTTGATGATCTGCAATACGTCTTTCGGTGTCATGGTAAAGTCGTCTCCTCCAGCTAGGATTGGGTAACTCAACAGTTACACAGGAATTGTACCAAGGGTACCGGGCAAATATCTTCTTGATTTTACGCCCGAGTTAAGTGCCATTCGTTTCGAATGGCGCACTATCATAGTGCCGACGGCACTTCTATGGAGCATTGCGATCACAGAAATCCCCGAATGCCTGCTATCCCCCAGGCACCGGCCGATCTGGCGCTGGCGAGATGTTCTGCCGCCATCCCACCCAATGCATAGACTGGGAGATTGACGGACTGGAGACATTGGGAGACATGCTCCCAGCCCAGTGGAGCCGACTCCGGATGGGACCGGGTAGGCAACACGGGACCGAAAACGGCGAAATCCAGTTGCAGAGACTCCGCCTTTTCCAGTTCGCTCACATCGTGACACGAAGCAGCGACCCAGAACCGGTCGTCCAGCGGCCTTGAATCCAGGCTGTTCAAGCGCGCGCTGGTGAGATGAACGCCGGCGGCACCGAGCTCGACTGCCAGCTCCGGCTCGGCGTTCAGAATCAATCGAGTATGATTGTCGGCACAGTGGTACAAGCATTCCCGCGCAAACGCGCGGAAGTCCGTCCGCGACAGCGCCTTGGCCCGCAACTGGATCAGGGAGTGGCCTTCGGCCACCAGGCGCCGGAACTGGCGGCGCATGGCCCCGAGGTCGCCCGCTGCATCCTCGACGATCGGGTAGTGGAACGGCAGCCGGGCCGCCGTCACAATGGATCGGTTCGCCGCCGGAAACCGGAAATCGACCAGTTCATCGGGACGGACCCAGCGGACGGGCTGCCCCAGGCGACCGCGCGCAATGCCGGAAAACCGCCGAACCCGCCAGACGTCCAGGACGACCCGCCGCAAGGGATAATCGTGGCGCACCACCAACATTGGTTCTGCGCCATCCACGGCGATGCCTGTCTCCTCCATCAGTTCCCGGCGCAGAGCATCGAACGGCGTCTCGCCGGGCTCGATCTTGCCGCCGGGGAATTCCCACAGACCGCCTTGATCCACTTCGGCCGGCCGTCGTGCGATCAGTATGCGCCCGCCGGCATCTTCGACGACGCCAACGGCCACGCGAATCTCCTTGTTTCCGAGATCTGTCAACGGAGCTTCAGGTCCGGTACTCGGCGTTGATACGGACGTAATCGAGAGACAAATCGCAGGTCATTACGCGTGCGGACGCCTGCCCTCTGCCCAGGGAGACACGCACGGTAATCTCCGGCCGCCGCATCACCGTGATACCCCGCGCCTCGGTATACTCGCGGTCGCGCGCGCCCGCGGCGACGATCCGGACCTCGTCCAGCCAAATCGCCACCCGCGAGATGTCCAGGTCCTTGCATCCCGCCCGTCCGACCGCCGCCAGGATACGACCCCAGTTGGGATCGCTGGCGAAGAACGCGGTCTTTACCAGAGGCGAATGCGCGATGGTCTTGCCGACCAGTCTGGCCTCGTCTTCCGAAGCCGCTTCTTCGACCAGGATGCGGATGAACTTGGTGGCTCCCTCCCCGTCGCGGACGATCGCTTCGGCCAGTTCCGCGAGCACCGCGTCCACGGCTGACTGGAATGCCTCGACATGTGCACTGCCCGGTTCGATCAGCGGAGCTTCCGAGCGCTGGCTCGCCATCAGCACGCAGGCGTCATTGGTCGAGGTGTCACCATCGACGGTAATGCAATTGAAGGAGCGGTTCACCGCCCGCTCGAGAACGCTCTGCAACAGCCCGACCCCGATCCGCGCGTCAGTGGCGACGAAGGCCAACATGGTCGCCATGTTCGGATGGATCATGCCGGCGCCCTTGGCAATACCGGACACCACTACGGGACGCCCTGCGATCTCGATTCGGCGGACCGCCTTCTTCGGTCGGGTATCGGTGGTCATGATGGCGCGGGCGGCCGCCTCCCAGCCATCTTCCGACAATGCCTCGAAGGCTTTCGGCAAGGCGGCCCGGATCTTGTCGAGCGGCAGATACTCGCCGATCACGCCGGTGGAAAAAGGCATGACCCGGTCGGCCCGGCCGCCGACCAGCGCGGCGACCGCCTCGCAGCTCGCGCGGGCATCCGCCAGACCTCGCGTCCCGGTGCCTGCATTGGCGTTGCCCGAATTGACCAGCAGCCAGCGCGGTGCCTGCCGTAAATGCTCGCGCGCCACGGTGACCGGCGCTGCACAAAAGGCATTCTGGGTGAATACGGCCGCACAGGCCGAACCTTCCGCCATTTCGATGAGCAGCACGTCGTCGCGGCCGACGTGCTTGATGGCCGCCGCCGCCGTACCCAAACGAATCCCGGCTACCGGACAGAGGCGGATGTCTGACAGATTTCTGTCCTCAGGCGAGGCGGCCATGGCACTGCTTGTATTTTTTCCCGGAACCGCATGGGCAAGGATCGTTGCGGCCGATCTTTTCGCCGGAACGCACGAAAGGCCGCGGACCTTCGGGAATCGCATAGCCTTCGGATTCTTCCGGCGGTGCGGCGGCAGGTTCCTCGAGGGTCAGCGCGCTGACCTCGGCATGCTGGAACTGCATTTCCTGGGGCTGACGGCCCTGCTCCTCCATCTCCTGGACTTCTTCCTCGGAATGGACCTGAACGCGGGAGACGATGCCGACCACTTCCTGCTTGATGCCGTCGAGCATGCCGGTGAACATCTCGAAGGCTTCCCGCTTGTATTCCTGCTTGGGATCCTTCTGGGCGTAGCCGCGCAGGTGGATTCCCTGGCGCAGATGGTCCATCGAGGCCAGATGTTCCTTCCAGGCATTGTCGAGCACCTGCAGCATCACCGACTTCTCGAAATGGCGCATGACCTGCGTCCCGATCGCCTCGACCTTGGCTGCGTAAGCAGCGTCGGCTTCCTGAATGATACGCTCCAGCAAAGTCTCCTCGTGGAGGTCAGGCTCGTCATCCAGCCAGCGCTGTATGGGCAGACTCAAGCCGATCTCGCGCTCGATCACCTCCTGCAGACCCTGGACATCCCACTGTTCCTCGAGGCTGTGCGGAGGCACGTGCTCGGCGAACATCCGACCGAGCACGTCGTGACGGATATCCTCGATGGTCCTGGAGATATCGTCGGCCCGCATCAGTTCGGTGCGCATGTGGTAGATCACCTTGCGCTGGTCGTTGGCAACGTTGTCGTATTCCAGCAACTGCTTGCGGATGTCAAAATTGCGCGCTTCCACTTTGCGCTGGGCATTCTCGATGGCGCGGGTCACCCACGGATGTTCGATCGACTCCCCTTCCTTCATGCCGAGGCGCTGCATGAGCACCGCCACCCGGTCGGAAGCGAATATGCGCATGAGGGGATCTTCCAGTGAGAGATAGAAGCGGCTGGAACCGGGATCCCCCTGACGTCCGGAACGGCCGCGCAACTGGTTGTCGATGCGACGCGATTCATGGCGCTCGGAGCCGATGACGTGGAGACCGCCGGCAGCAACGGCGGCATCATGGCGCTGCTGCCACTCGGCCTTAACCTGTTCGGCCATGGCGGGGTCGGCATGCGCCAGATCCTCTTCCAGACTACCGCCCAGCACGATGTCCGTACCACGACCGGCCATGTTGGTGGCGATGGTGACCGCTCCCGGCCGACCGGCCTGGGCGATGATGTGGGCTTCCTGCTCATGATGCTTGGCATTGAGCACCTGATGCGGCACACCGGCCTGGCGCAGGATGCCGGACAGCAGTTCCGAGTTCTCGATCGACGTGGTGCCGACCAGCACCGGCTTGCCATGTTCGACGCAATACTTGATGTCCTCGACGATCGCGGCGAATTTCTCCCGGGCGGTCAGATAGACCAGATCCCCCATGTCGTTCCGGATCATCGGCCGGTTCGGCGGAATCATGACCACTTCGAGGCCATAGATCTGGTGGAACTCGGCCGCCTCGGTATCCGCCGTACCGGTCATGCCTGCCAGCTTTTCGTACAGGCGGAAGTAATTCTGGAAGGTGATCGAGGCCAGCGTCTGGTTCTCGTTGTGCACCGGAACGTTTTCCTTCGCCTCCACCGCCTGGTGCAGCCCCTCCGACCAGCGCCGGCCGGGCATGGCGCGGCCCGTGAATTCGTCGACGATGACGACCTGTCCGTCACGCACGATGTAGTCCACGTCGCGCTGGAACAGCGCGTGCGCTTTCAAAGCGGCATTGATGTAGTGCATGAGGCGGATGTTGACGGCGTCGTAGAGGCTTTCATCGCTGCCGATCAACCCCTGTTCAACCATCAGCCGCTCGATGGTCTCGTGGCCGCTCTCCGTCAGATAGACCTGGCGCGCTTTCTCGTCCACCCAATAGTCGCCGGGCCCGCCCTCCTTTTCCTGGCGGGTCAGATGAGGAATCAGGGCATTGACTTTGTGATAGAGGTCGCTGCGATCCTCGGTCGGACCCGAGATGATCAGAGGGGTTCGCGCCTCGTCGATGAGGATGGAGTCCACTTCGTCCACGATCGCGAAAAACGGATCGCGCTGCACCCGCTGATCCAGGGTGAACGCCATGTTGTCACGCAGGTAGTCGAAGCCGAATTCGTTGTTGGTACCGTAGGTAATATCGCAAGCATAGGCCCGCCGGCGTTGCTCCTGGTCCAGATTGCTGACGATGACGCCGGTGCTCAACCCCAGAAAACCGTAAAGTTTGCCCATCCACTCGGCGTCGCGCCGCGCCAGATAATCGTTCACCGTCACCACGTGACAGCCCTTGCCTGGCAGCGCGTTGAGATAGGCGGCGAGAGTCGCGACCAAGGTCTTGCCTTCGCCGGTTTTCATCTCGGCGATCTTGCCGTCGTTCAGCACCATGGCACCGATCAGCTGGACGTCGAAATGGCGCATGTTCAGCACCCGCCGCGATGCCTCCCGCACCACCGCGAATGCCTCCACCAGCAGATCGTCGATCGTCTCACCGTTGCTCAGCCGCTCCCGGAACTCCAGGGTCTTCCGTCCGAGCGCCTCGTCGCTCAGCGCCGCAATCGTGGGTTCGAGCTGGTTGATCTTCTTGACCAGACGCCTCTTGCGTTTGATGATGCGGTCGTTGCGGCTGCCGACGACTTTTTTGACAAGCTTGCCAAGCATGATTCGGTGGATTCCGGACGAAAACGTAATCCGCGCATGATACCGCAAAACCCGACCCCTGGAGAAATGCGGGGAGCGGCCCGGTGGGCGGATGGAGAGGTATAATGGATGTCGGCATTCTCCCAGGCTTACCCCCACCATGAGCACCGCGCCGGCGGCTTTCGACATCAAGACTTTCCTCGCGACCCTCACCGGCGCGCCCGGCGTCTACAAAATGTTGGACCGGAACGGCGAGGTGATCTACGTCGGGAAGGCCAAGAACCTGAAGAAGCGCGTGGCCAGCCACTTCGCCCAGCGGGGCGGCTCGCCCAAGCAGAATGCGATGGTAGCCCGGGTGCAGGCGATCGAAGTCACCGTGACCCGCACCGAGGGCGAGGCACTGCTGCTGGAAAACCAGCTCATCAAACGCCACAAGCCGCGCTACAACATCAACCTGCGGGATGACAAGAGCTATCCCTACATCTACGTCTCCACCCATCAGGAATTTCCACGGCTGGCCTTCCATCGGGGCAGCCGGGCACGGCCGGGGCGCTTCTTCGGACCGTTCCCGAGTGCTGCCGCAGTACGCGACAGCCTGAAAACCCTGCAGAAAATATTTCCGGTCCGGCAGTGCGAGGACTCGTACTTCGTCAACCGTACCCGCCCCTGCCTGCAGTATCAGATCGAACGCTGCACCGGCCCCTGCGTGGGACTGGTCGGAGCGGAGACCTACGGCGAGGACGTTACCAACACCCTGCTGTTCCTCGAAGGCCGGGGCGAAGCATTGATCGACCGGCTCGCCCAGCGTATGGAACAAGCCGCCCAGCGCCTCGAGTTCGAGAAAGCGGCGCGTTACCGTGATCAGATTTCCAACCTCCGCACCGTTCTGGCGAAGCAGCTCGTCGCCGGGGAACAGGGCGATCTCGACATGATCGCCTGCGCCATCAAGGGCAATATCGCCTGCGTCCACGTCGTATTCGTCCGCAACGGACAGCAGATCGGCGACCGCAGCTTTTTCCCCAGAATGCAGGACGAACACGACGCTGCCGCGGTGCTCGGAGCCTTCATCCCTCAGTTCTACCTGGACAAGGAGATCCCGCGCGAACTGCTGCTGAGCCACGAGATCCGCGAACTTGAGCTGTTCGAGTCCGTACTCGGCCAACAGGCCGGGCGCGCCGTCAAGATTTCCTGGCGGCTGCGCGGCGAGCGCGCCAAGCGTCTGGAACTGGCTCGTGCCAACGCCGAATGCGCGCTGACGACCCGCCTGGCCAGCCAGCAGACCATCGCCGATCGCCTGCGTCACCTGACCGAAATGCTGGGGCTCGCCGAGCCGCCCAAACGCATGGAATGCTTCGACATCAGCCATACGCAGGGAGACCAGACCGTCGCGTCCTGTGTCGTGTTCGATCGCACCGGCCCGCTGAAGTCGGCTTACCGCCGTTTCAACATCGAAGGCATCACCGGCGGTGATGACTATGCGGCCATGGCTCAGGCGCTGTCGCGCCGCTATCAGCGGATCCGTGCCGGTGAAGTCGAGGCGCCAGACATCCTGTTCATCGACGGCGGCAAGGGCCAGATCCACGCAGCGGCCCGGACGCTCGCGGAACTAGGCGTGGAAAATATCCGTATAATCGGCATCGCCAAAGGGCCCGACAGAAAGCCCGGCATGGAGACCCTGTTCCAAACGGGATGCAGCGATCCCATCGTGGTCAAACCCGACAACCCCGGCTCCCTGCTCATCCAGCACATTCGCGACGAGGCGCACCGGTTCGCCATCACCGGGCACCGGCAGCGGCGGGCAAAGACCGCGACCCGGTCCCCGCTGCAGGCCATCGCGGGATTGGGCCCCAAACGGCGCCAGCGGTTGCTGCGGCAGTTCGGCGGCTTACGGCAGATCAGTCGCGCCGACGTGGAAGCCTTGAGCAGCGTCGAGGGAATCAACCGGCAGCTGGCTCAGCGGATTTACGACCTGTTTCACGATCATGGCGCCTGACCCATGCACTTCAACCTGCCCACTTATCTGACGCTGCTGAGGATCGTCCTCATCCCGGTCCTCACGGTGGCGTTCTATCTGCCCTGGAGCGGCGCCCACGTCGTCAGCGGCGTCATTTTCGCAATCGCCGCGATCACCGACTGGCTGGATGGTTACCTCGCGCGGCGAATGGGTCTGGCCACCCGCTTCGGAGCATTCCTCGACCCCGTGGCCGACAAGCTGATGGTCGCGGTCGCGCTGGTCCTCATCGTACAGGCCGAACCCCGGCCGCTGATCGCACTAGCCTCCGCCATCATCATCGGCAGGGAAATCACCATCGCGTCGCTGCGCGAATGGATGGCAGAAATCGGGCAGCGGAAACGGGTCGAGGTATCGGCCCTGGGCAAATGGAAAACCACCTTCCAGATGCTGGCGATCACCCTCCTGCTGCTCGGTCTGGACATACCGCACGGCGGGGTCAAGACGACGGGCGAATTGTTGCTAGTGGTTTCCGCGACCCTCACGCTGTGGTCAATGATCGTGTACCTCCAGGCCGCCATGCCCGTGTTCAAGGCAGGTGCCGAGGCCGAATGAGGCTGCCCCGGCGTCAGCGCACCCGGAGTGCCACCATGCTGACGTCGTCGCGCAGCGGATCGTTCCCGGAGAACGCCCGAAGTTCGCTCAGGAGCCCGGCGACCATCGCTTCCGGCGACAGTGAACGGCGTGCCGAAAACTGGCGGCAAAGCCGGGCGATGCCGAAAAACTCCCCTTCGCCGTTCTGTGCCTCGATCACCCCGTCGGTGTAGAGCAACAGCCAGTCCCCGGCCTTCAAATTCTCGGCCTTTTCCTCGAAGGACACGCCTTTTCTGACGCCCAGGACCAGACCGTCCGCGTCCAGAGGGACGCAGCTGTCCTCCCCGCTTGGGAGGAGCAGCGCGAAGTTGTGCCCCGCGTTGGCATAGCTGAGCCTGCGAGTCCTGCAATCGTAGCGGACATAGAACATCGTAATGAACAGGTCCGCCCCCGACAGATCCTCGTGCAGCGCGTCGTTGATGCCGGCGAGAATCGGAGCGACGCCTTCGCCGCCGGACGGTTCCACCGGTGTCCTGCGCGCCTCCGTCCGCAACGCGCTGCGCACCTCCGCCATGATGAGCGCCGCACCGACGCTGTGGCCGGAAACGTCGGCGATGACCAGATCCACACAGTCGCCGCGATGAAAATAATCGAAATAATCGCCCCCCACGTGGGTCGCGGGCACGCAAAAGCCGGCGATCTCGACCGTCGTCAGATGCAGCGGGGCCTTCGGAAGCAGTGACAGCTGGATCTGCTTGGCGATTTCCAGTTCGTGTCGCTCCTCCTCCGCGCGGCGGAGTTCGGTCACATCCGTCTGGATCCCGATATAGTGGGTGATGACGCCAGCCTCGTCCGTCACCGGGGAAATAAGCAGTTCGTTCCAGAATGGCGTGCCATCTTTGCGGTAGTTTCTGATCGTCAGCCGGCACGGCCGGCCTGCCCGGATCGCCTCGCGGATTTCTTCGACACTCGCCGGATCGGTCCCGGCTCCCTGCAGCATCCGCATGCTGTGATGCAGGAGCTCCTCCTTGGAATAGCCTGTGATGGCGCTGAGTGCCGGATTGATGTAAACGTTCGGCAATCCCTTGGTCTGTGCATCGGCGATGTTGATGCCCACACTCGCCGACTCGATCGCACGGTTGCGCACCCGCAGCTCATCCTCATAGCGTTTGCGGGTGGTGATGTCGTGGTCGACGCCCCGCCATTTGACGAGTTCGCCCCGCTCACCGAAGATCGGCGCTCCGGTGGATTCGGTATAGACCTCGTGGCCGTCTTTGTGGCGATAGCGGTTGATGAGACGGAAGAACGGCTTTTCGCTCGCCTTGGCCGGTGGGAGGGCGCTCATCCAGTGCTGCCTGTCCTCCGGCGTCAACAGGTCGAAGTAATGTTTGCCGCGCACCTCTTCCGGCTCGAAACCGAGGATGGCCCGGACCGCAGCGCTGCTGTAGAGGTAACGTCCTTCGGGGTCCTGCTCCCAGAGCCATTCTCCCGCCATCTCGGCTACCTGCCGGAATCGCTCCTCACTCTCGGCGAGCGCTTCCTTGTCCCGCTTCTGTTCGGTGATGTCCTGCTGGATCAGGAGATAGTGGGTCGCTTCGCCGTGACCATCCAGGATCGGGGTGATGCTTTCGAGCGCCCAGTAAACCTCCCCGTTCCTCCTCCTGTCCTGGACCTCGCCGCGCCAGGCGGCGCCCGACCGAATGACCTCGCGCAGACGTCCCAACCGGTCCGCCCTCCCCGCACCGCTGCAGCGCGTGCCCACGAGTTCCTCGGCTCCGTAGCCGGTGAGCGTCGTGTAACCGCGATTCACATACTGGATGCAGCCCTGAGAATCGGCGATCAATACCCCCGAAGGGCTCTGGTCGACGGCACTGGAGAGCATGAGTAGCCGGTCTTCGGTCTGTTTTCTCACGGTGAGATCGCGGGTGACGCCGACGAACCAGCGGCGTTGGTGCCGGCGAAACTCGCCGACGGACAGATGGAGCGGAAACAGTCGGCCGTCCTTCCGGCGCCCCTGGACCTCGCGGCCGATCCCAATGATCCGGGGCTCACCGGTGCGAAGGTAACGACCGATATAGGCGTCGTGTTCCTCACGGTGGGGCGAGGGCATCAGCAGCGCCACATTGCAGCCGAGAACCTCGTCCGCATGGTAGCCGAACATGCGCTCCGCGGCGGGTGTGAACAACTGGACGACGCCCTGCTCGTCGATGACGATGATGCCGTCGACCAGCGTATCGAGCACGGCCCGCAGGGTCGCTTCGCTGTCCCGGCCGCGGCCACTCTCCAACGCGGGGTCGGACAGACGCACCAGGCTGATCGCACTGCCGGCGCCGGCCAGTGGACGAATTTCGCCTTCGAGTAGCCGGTCTTTCCTGCTCCCCAGGCTGACCCGCATCCGCCGCGCCGATGCCCCGGACACCGGCGCCGGCACGAATTTTTTCCCCACCAGATCCCGGCGGCCGCAGCCCAAGAGGCGTTCCGCCGCAGCGTTCATTTCCACGAGACTGCCGGCGGAATCCACCAGACAGAGCGCCTCGTCGAAGGCGTCCAGCAGGGCCCGCGGGAATTCCTGTCGCGCCAGGGAGGGCTCGTTCATACTCCCGGCGAGTGGCCCAGATCGACCAAGGCATCCAGCTCCGCCCCCAGTGCGGTGAACGGTGTCAGAGAAGGCGAGGCGGCGTCTTCCAGTTCGTCCCGCAACCGCCGGAAACGCATCAGCCGACGCCGAAACCGTTCCCCTGCAAACAGCGCCAGCGGTTCCTCCGTGCCCGCCTGCAAGGCCTGCCTCGTCAGACACGCCGCAGCCCGGCGGAACCGTTCGAGGAGCGCGGCCTGCGCGCGCCGCTCCCAGCGGTCGCGCGGCCGGACACCGCGGAGCAGGCCGAGAATGCGGCGAATCCCCAGATGTCCGGCGATGGCGTCGTCCGCGGCAACCACCCGCTCCAACGGCGCACCGGCCGACCGGGCGAGATGAGCCAGTACCGGAAAGTCCCGCAGTTCTCTCAGCGACGCCCCGGCCCGGGCTTGCTCCTGGTCCAAGCCGAAATTCACCAATTCCGCCAGCCGCCCGTTCCAGGCGGTGTGTTCGGTGTCGCCAAACGATGCCAGTCGGTGGGGCAGATACGCCGCGAGATCGGACCGCCATGCCTGGATTTCGGATTCGGCCGGACGCAATGCCAAACCCTCGCGGACCGCCCATTCACACCAGATCCGCAGAAGATCCTCGAGCTCCAGGAGCAGGTGGTAGGCAGCGGTCACCCCCCTGTTTCCCCGCATCGCCGACACTGCTTCCCGCAACGCTTCGCCACCGACCACGGCGTCGAAGCACAAGTAGGCGCCCGCCAGATCGGCGACGGTCCCCGCCTCGAATTCTTCGGCCAGAACCAGGAGAGACGATCCCGCCCGATCCAAGATGCGGTTGCAGATGACGGTGGCGGTGATTTCACGGGCCAGGGAATGGCCCGGGAGAGCCGCTCCATGACGCCGCCGCAGCTCCGGCGGAAAATAATCTGCCAGGACCGGGCGACACCATTCGGCGTCCAGAAAACCCGGCGCAGTGAGCAGTGCCCGTTTCAGGACCAGCTTGGCGTGGGCGAGCAGGACCGCCAGTTCCGGCCGCACCAGTCCCCGTCCTTCGCGTGCCTGAACCTCTTTCCGGCCCGGGAATGCTTCGTAACCCCGATCCAGGCTGCCCGCGTCTTCGAGCCGCTCGGCGAGTTCCAGGAAGGGTTCCACGTCACGCAGACAACGTTCCCGGTCGAGCGAGATGGCGAGGCTCTGGGAGGCGTTGTCGCGGAGCACCGAATCGCAAACGCTCCCGGTGAGTTCGGCCAACAACCGGTCGCGCGCCTCCCTGTCGCCCAGCGTACCCTGCGCCTGCAGGAGACCCGTCAGGATCTTCAAGTTGACCTCGTGGTCGGACAGATCCACGCCGGCCGAATTGTCCAACGCATCGGTATTGATGCGACCACCGCCCAGCGCGAACTCCACGCGTCCCTGCTGGGTGAAGCCGAGATTGGCCCCTTCGGCCACCACCGCCGCTCGCAGCTGGATGCCGTCCACCCGTACCGCGTCATTGGCCCTGTCGCCGACGTCCTCGTGGCTCTCCGCGCTGCCCTTCACATAGGTACCGATGCCGCCGAGCCAGAGCAGATCGACCGGGGCGGTCAGCAGCAGACGGACGAGCCCTTCGCCGTCCACGGACCGGTGGCGTACGCCGAGCCAGGCCCGGACCGGCGGGGCGAGGGGAATGTCCTTCGCGTCGCGCCGGAACACGCCGCCACCGGCCGAGATCGCCCGGTGGTCGTAATCTGCCCAACTGGACCCCGGCAGATCGTACAAGCGCCGCCGCTCCCGGTACGACACCTCCGGATCCGGGTCCGGGTCCAGAAAGATGTGCTGGCCGCTGAAAGCCGCCAGCAACCGGATGTTCTGCGAATACAGCATGCCGTTGCCGAAGACGTCGCCGTCCATGCTGCCGACGCCGACCACCGTGAAGGGCTCTTTCTCGATGTCCCGGCCCAACTCCACGAAATGCCGCTTCACGCATTCCCATACACCACGCGCCGTGATGCCGAGACGCTTGTGGTCGTAACCCTGTGAACCGCCGGCGGCGAAGGCGTCCCCCAGCCAGAAGCCGTATTCCTGCGCGATGACGTTGGCCGTGTCGGAAAGGCGCGCGGTACCCTTGTCCGCCGCGACCACCAGATACGGGTCGGGGTCGTCATAGGCGATGACGAAGGGCGGACGCATGACGCCAGTGGCCGTGACGTTGTCGGTCAAATCCAGCATGCCGCGGATGAGCGTGGCGTAGGCTCCCGTGGCGAGACGTCGACACTCCCCGGGATCGCGGCAGGGCGACTTGAGGACGAAGCCGCCCTTGGCGCCCTGCGGCACGATCAGGGCATTCTTGATCATCTGGGTCTGCATCAGGTCCAGTATCTCGACCCGGAAGTCGTCCGGCCGGTCCGACCACCGGATGCCGCCCCGAGCCACGCGCGCCCCGCGCAAGTGTATGCCCTCCATCGCTGCCGAGTGAACGTAGATTTCGAACAGCGGTTTCGGAGCGGGCATGTCGATGACACCCAGGCTGCTGATTTTGAAAGCGACGAAGAAATCGGGGTCGGCGCGGCGCCGGTAGAAATTCGTGCGTACGGTAGCGTCGATCAGGTTGAACAAATCCCGTAGGATGTGGTCTTCGCCGCTATCCGCCACAGCGGTCAGTACCGCGACGAAATCCTGCCGCAGCGCCGACTGCGCCTCCTCGTCCGCTCGCGCATCCGGGTGGAACCGGGCTTCGAAATATCGGTAAAGAAGACGGGTGGCCTCGGGATTGTTGAACAGCGCCCGGAAAAAACGCGAACGCCCGAACCGGCCGCCGAGTTGGCGCCGGTAGTCGTGATAGGCCCTGAAGACCTCGATTTCCTTCCAGGAAAGCCCCGTGGCGAGGATCAAGGCGTTCAGCACGTCATTCTCCACCCGGCCTGCCGTCACGGCGGCCAGGGCATCCAGCAACGGTTTGCGTAGAGACATGAGATCACCGCCCGGCGCTTCGCCAGCAGCCACCGCGAAACTGCGGACCGAGCAGCGCAGCCCCCGGAACTCCAGCCTGAACCGGATCTGGTCGACGATGCGCAGTCCCAGATTCTGCAGCAGCGGCATGATCCGGTCGAGGTCATCCTCCACCAGGCTGTAGATCCGAAGACGGCAGTAAGCATCGCCGAACTGCGGCGAAGGCCGCCACAGATCGGCGACACAGGACTTCGTCCGGGCCGCTTTTTCGAGCAGGAGCGCATCCCGCACCGCCGCCTTCGGCGAAACCTGCGAGCGGTACTCGTGCGGAAAAATCTCGGCCATGGGCAGCGGTTCCGCGGCGATTCGCCGGCGCCGGCAAAATCGCATCAGTATGGCGGCATAGGTGATTTCCCAGTTTCCGCCGGCAGCCGCCCCCTTACCATCCATACCGGCGCCTCCCCTGCCCTAGGCCAGCTTTTTGCGCATTTCCAGGACATTGCCGTTTTCGGTACGACGGTAGGTCACCGTGTCCATCAGCGCCCGGATGAAAAAAATGCCACGGCCGTGTTCGCCCGGCGCATCGAAATCTGGCATCGGAACGGACTCCAGATCGAAGCCCTGCCCCTGATCGTAGACGCGGATGCACAGTTCCTCGTCCTCGATGTGGATCCATACCCGGACCGTCTTTCCCGTTTCGCCCGGCGTGGCATGTTCGATGGCGTTGACCATGGCCTCGGTCAACACCAGATTCATGTGATAGCCCAGAGTATCGCGGTCGCCGCGGTAATCCACCAATTCCCTGGCGATCTGCTCCGCGATGTTCCCGATCAGCCCGAGGTAGCGGGTCTGGTTGGGGACCACGATGTCGACATTGACATCGGTTTCGCCTGGCATGACACCTCCCGGCTACTCGCCGCGCAATGCTTCCTCGACGGTGGAATAAATCTCGAACACCCGGTGCAAGCGGGTCAGCTCGAACATGGCATGCACCCGCGGCTGGAGACCCGCCAGCATGAAGGCGCCGGAGCGCAGAGCGGCATTCTTCTGGCCGGACAACAGGGCACCCAGCCCCGAACTGTCGATGAAGCTCACCGGGCTCAGATCGACGATCAGATGGCGTCCGCCGCCTTCCAGCAACCTGAGCATGAAGTCCTTGAGTTCGCCGGAATTGTGGGCATCCAGGCGCGGTTCGCCCAGCCTCAGGACGGTCTTGCCGTCCACGGTTTCGGTCGTGAGATTCATGACTCCGGACTCCCCGTCCTGCCAAAGACTTCGTCCCATTGACGTGGGCTTACTCATACACCGGCGGCGGCAGGCAGACAAGTACCGGCTCACCGGCCCTGGTTCCACCAGCGCCGGACGATCGCCCCTATGTCGAGGTCTGCGGTGTCGGCGTTCCAGGCCTTGTGGAAATCCACGTCGTTGCTGTTGGGCGGGGGATCCGGTCTGAATATCTGACAGCGTACCGGCAGGGGTGTCGCCTCGCCCAGAATCAGGGCCTCGCCCCGGCCCAGCGCGGTGAGGACGTCCACCAAATCGGCTTCGCCTTCGGGCACCAGTTTGCGGACGTAGGCCTGGTCGTCCGGGTTGCTGATCCTGAGGCAGATGTAGGAGCCGCACTGCGAAAGCACCGTTTCGGAAAGTTCGTGTGGGCGCTGGCTGACCACGGCGAGCCCGACGCCGTATTTACGGCCCTCCTTGGCGATGCGCTCCATCGACTTCCGCGTACCTTCGTACTGGGTGGCGCGTTCGCGAGGGATGTAGGTATGCGCCTCTTCGCAGACCAGCAGAATGGGGAATTCACGCCGGTCGAGGTTCCAGTAGTTGAACTCGAAAGCCAGCCGGCCGATCTGGGCGGAGACGGTCGGGCGCACGTCGAACGGCACCGGACTCAAGTCGATCACGCTGATCTGGCAGCGCGGCTCGCCCAAGCCGACAAAATCCCGCAACAGATCCGGCAGGCTCTCCGACCGGGTGCGGCGGGCCGGATTGAGCAGAAAGTCGTAGCGCACGTCGTGTAGCCGGCTGCCGAGCTTGAGCAGGAAATCGTCGAACTGCCCAAACAACGGGCCCTTGGTCTTGCCGAAATCGGTCCGGTGTTCGTTGGCTTCCTTGAAACGCTCGTACACCTCCTGCAGCGAGAAATACACCGGCGCATCGATCGACACCCCTTCCAGACCCAATTCACGGGCGCTCCGCCGCTTGAGTTCGAACACCGTTTCGCGGAGGAACGCCGTCTGGATCGACGCTGCCGGATCGTCGCGCTCGATCAGGAGGTCCACCAGCTCGGCGAAGCTCATCAGCCAGTAGGGAATTTCCAGCTCGCGGGCGTCCATCGCCCGGGTGGCCATGGGCGGAAACGCGCTGTGGAGCACGCCATCGGCGCCGCGCCAACAGTATTCGCCGTGCAGGTCCAGCAGGATGATATGCGCCCTGGGAGCGGAGGCGAGCATGCGCTGGAGCAGGCTGGCCACGGTCCAGGACTTGCCTGCGCCGGATTGGCCGAGGATGGCGAAATGACGGCTGCACAAAGCGGAGGGATCGAGATAGACGCCGGTCGCGGGATGATTCGGCAGATAGCCCGGATTGAACCGTAGGTTGCGGGTGCGGGCGAACACGGCGTTGATCTCTTGAGGAGACGCGGCGTGGACCTCGGCGCCTGGCACCGGATAGCGCCGCACGCCGCGGCTGAATGCGCCCTTGTCGTTGAATTCGCCCAAAGGTACCAACTGCATCGCGCTGCCGGCGGCCGATCCGGCTGCCCCGCCGGAGACCTCCCGAACCAGGGCGAGGATACGGAACGTGCCATTCCGGATCGACACATAGGTCCCCACCTGACCGGGATGCTGGACTTCGTCCCCCAACGATACCTCGTTTCGGAAACCCTCCTCGTACGACAACAGGCGGGCCGCGAAGCGTCCGGCCCGAACCTCGGTAATGCGACCGATCAGTGAATCATCGGAGGCATCCATGGCGACCCGGCTCCGTGGGTGCAACGAGCCCTCAATCTTCATCGTCCCCCCAAGGTCGGGGACGCACCGTCTCGGGCAGCTTCGGCTTTCGCGCCGTGCGCAACAAGAGCAATGCGTTGCCGACGATGGCCAGGAAAGCAATAATGGAGAAGATCAAGAACGATCCCATGACATTCCTCTTTCGCCCACAGATTCGATCGATGACCGGCCGCCAAGGTTCCCATTCTGCCCGGACGAGGACGACATGAACACATCGGTCTGGCGCATCGGACAGACATTGAACTCGGTGCAGAGCACCTTCGTGGGGCTCCTGCGTATCTGGTCCATTCCGCTGGTACTGCTGCTCAGCCTCGCTTCCGGCTATACGACATATTATGGCCTGTCCTACTTCATCACGGACTGGATCGCGCTGATCATCACCGTCGCGGTGCAGTCGGTCATCGTGATCTGCTCCCTGGAACTGGCGGGCTGCCACTGGCGCGCCAATCGGGTGCGCTTCCTCACCGTCGGCGTGACGCTGGCGGTCGCCCTGCTGGTCTCGGTGTCGTTCTCCTATTTCAAGTTCTACGAACTTTCGCAGCAGGACAATACCTTGCTGGCCCGCTACCGTGCGCTGGATCAGAACCTGAACGACTATCTGGACCGAGTCAACAAACTGAAAAGCGCGCTGATGGCGCACCAGCAGAAACGGGCCGAAGCGGCGGCCAAGGAGGCCACTCAGGCCTATCTCGGCACCTTGCAGGGCATACGCGATGAAAGCCGGAAACGGGTGGGCAAGGGACCGATGTGGAGCCACTACAACGAACTCCAGCGCGCCGAGGAAAACCGGCTGCGCCAGATGGAGACGAGCTTCGGCGAGCTCGACCAGCGCATCACGGCCGCACGGGACACGATGCAGAAATTTTCTTCCGATCTCAAGAATCCGGCGCTTTACGCCGAACTCATGGAACAAGTACGGCAGGTCCAGTCGAAGGCGGACAATCTCGCATCGGTCCACGGCGCCACTCCGGTTCTCGCCCCCCCCTGGGGCAGCCATGCCGAATTCGTCCGGGGCATCACCCCCTCCTTCGCCATGTGGGAAGACCTTTCCCTGTTCGCGCTCGCCTGCGCCGCCATGGTGGATTTCTTCACACTCGTGCTGTCCTACCGGCTGGAATTCAGTGCGCCCGGCCCGTTGACCGAGGAGGAGAAAGTGCTGGCCTTCCATGGACTGCGCGAGTTCTCGCAGTTCGCCATCAACGACAACGACGAGCTGGAATTCGTCTTCGAGAAATCCGAGCTCGAGCGGGCGAAACGCTATCCCGACTGGAACCGCATGTTCGCCGTCGCCTTTCTGCTCAACCGCGGGTTCCTGAGAAAGGTGAGTGAGCGCAGCGTGGAATTCGCACCCAACCTCTACCCCATCGTGGCCGAATGTATGAGAAAGGAGCTGCCGCAGGCTGGCTCGGCTTTCCACGATGGCAACGTACGGCAGTTCGTCGAGAGAAAGGCCCATGAGCGGAGAGTCTGACGCCGAGCGCTGGGACCCCGGCTTCGTCGGCGACCATTACCTCGTCACCGCCCGGCTCGGCCCGTTCCGCAAGCTGTTCCTCAAGCCGCGGGAGTTCACTCCGCGCTTCTATCACCGCCTCACCGAACTGACCATCGAGGACTGGAGCCTCCCGGTACCGGACCTGAGGCTGGGTGAGGCGGTGCGCATCAGTGTCGACCTTTCGGTCAGATTCCAGCCGACCCTGGACTATGCCCGCAGCCATCCCGACAGCCTGGACCAGCTTTCCCACACCATCAAACTGCATCACCAGCGGGTCCTGCTCGACATGGTCCTGGAAGAGCTGCGGGTGCTGGAAGACCCATTCTGGCTGGGGGAGGGATATGCCGGGATCGAACGGCGCGTCGAAACCCTGATCAACGAGACACTGGCGGGGCAGGGCATACGCTGCCGGACCCGCTGCGTCCTTTCCCCGGAATTCCAGGCTCTGGATGAAGCCGAACTCGAAAATCTGCCGCCGTGGTCGCCGTATCGACCGTTGTATCAGGCCTTGCTGCAGCGCCAGCACCACATCGCCGCCGAAGCAGAACGGCGGCGGCTGGAGCTGGAAGCCGAGGAAGAGGCGGTCCGGATGGAGCGCGAACGTGCCAGACTGCTGCTGGAACAGCGGGAAACCGAGCTGCGGAAGGCGAAGTATGCCCTCGAAGCCGAGCGTCTGAAGGCCGAACTCGCCGCGGAGGAGACGCTGCAGGCGGAACGGCGGGCCGCAGAGGCACGTCAGAAGGAAGAACAGGTACGCCACGAGCAAAGACTGCGGGAAATGGAAATCGAAGCAGAATTGCAGTCCAAGGCCCGGCGGGCCGAAGCCATGGAAGACGCCGACGCCCGCCTGCGCCGGGAAATCGAGCTGCTCGCCCTGGAGCGCCAGCGCCTGCTGCTGGAGGAAGAAGTCAGGGACATCAAGCTCGCCAAGGCCAAAGGCTGGATCATCAACGCATCGCGCCGGTTCCAGCTCGGTCAAGACGCCGAATTCGACGATCCGGAACCGCCCGGTCTTCCCCCCGAACTGCCGGAAACGTGAAACACCGATGCCATCGAACCGCCTGGCCCTGTTCGTCGTACTGTCCGCCTTCGTCAGCCATGCCGCAGCGAGCCGCGACTGGGGAGACGTCTCCTCCCCCACCGCAGCGACACCCGAAGCCATCGGCGAAACGGGGGCGGGATGCCTGGCCGGCGGCGTCCGCCTCCCCCCCGAAGGTGAGGGCTACAAGGTCATGCACCTCGAACGCAACCGCAACTACGGCCATCCGGACCTGATCCGCAGCATCATCGACCTGGGACACGCGACCGCGCAAGGGCATTGGGGCGAACTCCATGTCGGCGATTTGTCCCAGCCCCGGGGCGGACCGATGCGGTTCGGCCACCGCAGCCACCAGACCGGCATCGACGCAGATGTCTGGTTCGCGCTCGACCCGAATCTGATCCGCAACGCCGACGGCCTACGCAGCAACATTCCCGCGCCGTCGTTGCTGACTCCGGACCAGACCCGGCTCAACCACATGCTGTGGGACATCCGCCATGCCCGGGTACTGGAAACCGCCGCCCGCGACCCGCACGTCGACCGGATCTTCGTCAACGCCCACATCAAACAGGAACTCTGCCGCTCGGTACGGGGAGACCGCTCCTGGCTGCGGAAAATCCGTCCCTGGCACCGCCACGACGACCACTTCCACATGCGTCTCGCCTGTCCCGCCGACAGTCCCGACTGTGTACCGCAAAAACCGCTCGAACCCGGCGACGGCTGTGACGCTTCGTTGGACTGGTGGCTGTCCCTCCCGCCCCTCCGGCCACTGCCCGACAACCATCACGGGCCGGCCCCCTCGCCCGCCCTGCCCCGCGTCTGCAGGGCGGTATTGAATGGCCGGTGATATCTCAAGGTTTGACCGATTCGACCCGGTTGTGCCGAGGTTTCCCACGACCAGGCCGCAGGCAGACGCCAGACAACCGCACTTGCGCCCACCGCGATGATCGTTCTTTCGACGACACATCGTCGTGACAGACAGTCCGATGCCCGAAGATCGTGCGATCTTAAAGGCGGTCCGTCGTGATCACGGCCACACCCCCAGACGCTATAGCCGTGCCCTCACCTCCTTCGCCGCTCTCTCACTCAATCCGGGGGTTCCGGTTTCCAGCCAGGTCGCCTCGGTCTCCTTCCTCAGCCAGGTGCACTGCCGCTTGGCGAACTGGCGGGTGGCGATGATGGCGCGCTCCACGAAAGTATCGAAGCCGTAGTCGCCCTGGAGATAGCCCCAGGCCTGGCGGTAACCCACGGCACGGATGGAGGGCAGGGTTTCGTTCAGGTCGCCGCGCCGATAGAGGGCCTCGACTTCTTCCAGAAAACCCTCCTCCAACATCCGCCTGAACCGCTCGGCGATACGCTCCGCCAGCACGGCCCGGCTCGCAGGCGCCAGTACGATGCGCAAGGGCCGGAACGGCAGCTCGGGGGACCGGCTGCCTTCGCACAAATCGGACAGCGTCCGACCGGTGAGGTAGAACACTTCCAGGGCGCGTTGCAGGCGCTGGGGATCGTTGGGATGGATGCGGGCGGCGGCGGGCGGGTCGATCCGGGCCAGTTCCGCATGGAGCGCGTGCCAGCCGTCGCGTGCCGCCCGCGTCTCGATCTCCCGACGGAGATCCGGATCGGCCGAAGGCAGCTCCGCCAGGCCCCGCAATAGGGCGTTGAAGTACAACATCGTGCCCCCCGCCAGTACCGGCAGACGGCCGCGGGCGGTGATGTCGGCAATCAGGGCCAAGGCCTCATCGCGGAATCGGCCGGTCGAGAAGACCTCGCTCGGGTCGAGAACATCGATCAGGTGGTGCGGCACAGCCGCGCGCTCGGTGGGAGTGGGCTTGGCAGTGCCGATGTCCATGCCCCGGTAGACCAAGGAGGAATCGACGCTGACGATCTCACCATCGAGGGCATTGGCGAGCTCGATCGCCAGCTGCGATTTGCCCGAGGCGGTGGGCCCCATCAGCACCACGACCGGCGGCAATTCGGCTGCGGTCATCGGCCACGCAGGAACAGACGGTCCAGCGCCTGAGTGTCGAGCTGCACCCAGGTCGGCCGGCCGTGGTTGCACTGACCGGCACGTTCGGTGGCCTCCATCTCGCGCAGCAGCGCATTCATCTCCGGCACGGTGAGCTTGCGGCCGGCCCGTACCGAGCCGTGGCAAGCCATGGATGCAAGGACGGTGTTCAAGGTTTCCTGCAAACGCCCGGAAGACCCGTGTTCGCGCAGATCGGCCAGCGTATCCCGCACCAGGCGTTCGACATCGCTCCCCTCCAACAAAGCCGGCACCGAACGGACCAGCACGCTGCCCTCGCCGGTGCGCCGCAGCTCTATCCCCAGCCGCGCCAGATGCTCGCCGTACTCTTCGGCCAGATCGGCGTCGGCGCGGCTCAGCCTGATCCTCACCGGCAGCAGCAGGGGCTGGCTGGCGATCCCTCCGGCCTGGTATTGCCGTTTCATGCGCTCGTAGGTGATCCGCTCGTGAGCGGCATGGCCATCGACGAGGATCAGCCCCTGCGCGTTCTCAGCCAGGATGTATACTCCCTTGAGGTGGGCCAAGGCATAACCCAGCGGCGGGATCTCCTGCTCCGCCCGGGTCTCCGTCGGATTCGGCAGGGAAGCCGGATACAGCCTGCGCAGATCACCGAGGGTCTCGCTGTCGCCGCTGGACAGGTACGGCCGCTGCGGTGTCTCCGCCACGCGGAACAGAGGCTGCTGGCTCTGCTGCGGTTGTTCCGCAAGCGGGGCAGGGTTTTCCGTGGCGGGCGCAGCGACCACGCTTGCCGTCCGCCCCGGCCGATGGCCGGCGATGGCGCGGTGGAGAGCGCTGAACAGGAAATCGTGCACCATCCGTCCTTCGCGGAAACGCACTTCCAGTTTGGCCGGATGGGCGTTGACGTCGACCAGGGCCGGATCGATCTCGAGGTACAACACATATACCGGCTGGCGCTGATGATACAGCACGTCCTGGTAGGCTTGACGGATGGCATGACCGACCAGTTTGTCGCGGATCGGCCGGTGGTTGACGTAGAAGAACTGCAAATCGGCCTGGCTGCGCGAGAAAGTCGGCAATCCCACCCAGCCGTGCAGGCGCAGACCGGATGCCTCGAACTCCACCCGCAGCGCCTGTTCCAGGAAGTCCGGCCCGCACAGCGCGCCGATCCGCTCGGGCCGGCCGCCTTCCTCAGCGTCCGGCTGCAGCCGGAGCACTTCGCGCTGGTTGTGCCGGAGCCTGAAGCCGACGTCGAACCGTGCCAGAGCCATGCGCTGTACCAGAGTCTGGATATGGCCGAACTCGGTTTTTTCCGCCCGCAGGAACTTGCGGCGGGCGGGCGTGTTGTAGAACAGATCCCGCACCTCGACCGTCGTGCCCTGAGCGTGCTGGGCAGGCTGGATATCGAAGTCGCTTTCACTGCCGTCCGCGCTCACCTGCCAGCCGCATGGGACATCTGCGGTGCGGGAGGTCAGCGTCAGCCGGGCCACGGCGCTGATGCTGGGCAAGGCCTCGCCGCGAAAACCCATGCTCGCCACCCGCTCCAGGTCTTCGAGCGAGGCGATCTTGCTGGTGGCGTGGCGCGACAGGGCCAGCCCCAGGTCTTCACGGTCGATGCCGCAACCATCATCGCGTATCCGGATCAGCCGGACTCCTCCCTGCTCGACGTCCACTTCGACGTGGCGGGCGCCGGCGTCGAAAGCATTCTCGACCAGCTCTTTCACCACGGAAGCCGGTCGCTCGATGACCTCGCCGGCGGCGATCTGGTTGATCAGCTGGGGAGGAAGTCGGCGGATGCGCATGCGGAGCGGGGCGGAGAGAAGTTCGACGCCGCTCATCCGGCGAGTCTTCTCCGTACGCCTGCGAACACGGGATGGGGGCGCACTTCCTCTATCATCGCGGCCGGCGGCCGACCCGCTGCGGAGAAATCATTTCCCGGGTGAGTACACGACTCTGGCCTTGACACCGGGATCAGCCGAGACCCGCATTCTGCCCCGTTTGTCCCAGATGAGCTGGTACCGATCGAAGCTGGACAGCCAGTAATTCCACACCGGGGCGTCCAGCGAAGGGGTTTCGCTGGTGGGAGGATAACCAACCGCCAGAATGACCTGTTCCTTGGTCATGCCCTCCGACACCTTGCCTGCCCGGATCGCCTCCCGCACCTCGGGCGGAAACGCGGCGAGGGGGATCTTCGGATCCTTCGTCACGACGATTTTCTCGATCCACTGTTGCAGCGTTTCCTCCTTGCGGCCGTAGTCATGGCCAAGCCGCATCTTGCGGCCGCCTACCTCCGCATAGGCGCGGTCGCCGCTGTATCCGTACACCTTGACCGGCGTTCCGGCGGCGATGAACGGGTTTTCGCCGTAGTTGCCGTCACTGATCCAGTCGTCCTCGAAATGCAGCTTGCAACAGGTGTAGCCCGTCCTCAGCGCCGGAGCGTTGGAATCGTAGTGGGGCGCACATGCGATCAACCCTCCCATGGCCAGACATGAAAGCGCGAACCGGCAAGCCGCCGTTGAATGCCTGACAGGCATATTCATTCACGAGCCCTCAAATGTGATGCCGGGGAAACACGAATACTCATCCCAGGCTGTCGAGAAACTTCTCGGCATCGAGCGCGGCCATGCAGCCCGAACCCGCGGAAGTGATCGCCTGGCGGTAAATCGAGTCGGACACGTCACCGGCCGCGAACACGCCTTCCACGGTGGTCGCCGTGGCGCCTCCCTCACTGCCGCCCTTGACCACGATGTAGCCGTTGCGCATTCCCAATTGCCCCGCGAAGATCTCCGTATTCGGACTGTGACCGATCGCGATGAACACCCCCTCCAGGGCGATGTCCTTGCTCGTGCCGTCCCGCACGTTCCTGATACGAATGCCGGTGACGCCCATGTCATCGCCCAGGACTTCTTCGAGCACGCTGTTCCATTCGATGCTGACGTTGCCGTTCGCCGCCCGCTCCAGCAGCTTGTCCGACAATATCTTCTCGGAGCGGAACTTGTCGCGGCGGTGGACCACGGTGACCTTCGCCGCGATGTTGGACAGATACAGCGCCTCCTCCACCGCCGTGTTGCCGCCGCCGATCACGGCCACGTGCTTGCCCTTGTAAAAGAATCCGTCACAGGTGGCACAGGCGGACACGCCCCGGCCCTTGTAGGCTTCTTCCGAAGGCAGCCCCAGGTAGCGGGCGGATGCGCCGGTGGCGATGATCAGCGCATCACAGGTATAGACCCCGGCATCGCCGGTCAGGGTGAAGGGGCGCCCGGAAAGGTCGGCCGTGTGGATATGGTCGAAGACAATCTCGGTGTCGAAGCGCTCGGCATGACGCCGCATCCGCTCCATCAGGTCCGGTCCCATCACGCCGTCGGCATCGCCCGGCCAATTGTCCACCTCGGTCGTGGTAGTGAGCTGCCCACCCATCTGGATGCCGGTCACCAGTACCGGCCTGAGGTTGGCGCGCGCGGCATAGACCGCCGCAGTATAGCCGGCTGGACCCGATCCCAGGATCAGTACTCTGGAATGCTTCGGTTCGCTCATGAAATCCTCTTATCCTGCTATGAAAATGAGGGCATTATACGGCGCGACCGCGCGCGATTTCTAACCGGCCACACACGGGAACGCCGGCGCCACGAACGGTGCGCCTTGCGAATCGGCGCGCACATTTGGAACAATAGCGGATTTTCATATTTGATTGATTTGGTGAGCCTTTTGGCGAGAGCGGACAAAACAATGAAGCCGGTGGACGATCTGCGCTCTTCGCTGGTGCGGACATTGAGAGAGGGAGCGTTTCTGGCCTATCTGGCGCTCGCCTCGTTCTTCCTCATCGCATTGGTGACGTTCGATCTGGAGGATGCCGGCTGGACCCATATCGGCAGCCGCCGGCCGGTGTCCAACGGCGCCGGAGCGGTGGGGGCCTGGCTGTCGGATTTCTCGTTTTCCCTGTTCGGGATCGTTGCCTTTCTGCTGCCACTGCTCCTGGCCGGTTATGGGTACCGAATCTACCGCGGCCGCGGCGCGTACTACCGGTTCTCCCTGCTCGACTCCAGCCTGCGCTGGCTCGGCCTGGGCGCCGCCATCGCTGCCGGTTCCGGCATCGTCGATCTTCAGCTGCTGCGGGTGCCGCTGCCTTTGCCGGAAACCACCGGAGGCATCGTCGGGCGGGAACTCGCGGATCTCATGACCGGATCGTTCGGCATCAAAGGTGCTTCGGTCTTGCTCGGCGGCATCTTCCTGGCCGGAGTGTCCCTGGCCACCGGTCTGTCTTGGCTGAAGCTGGTGGATGCCATCGGTCGGGCGGTATTGCTGCTGGTCCGGCGGCTCACGACCGTTCCCGTCAGGGGCGGAGAGCAGCCCGCGGTGACGCCCGGACCGGCGCTGGCGACGCCCGCTCCAGTGAAATCACGCGCGGCCCCGTCTCGGCCGGCCAAACCACAGGAGCAGCCGGCGGCACCGCCCCCTCCCGGCGAATCGGCCGGACAGCCTGCGCAGCGCGCTCCGGTCATCCCTTTCCTGCAACCCAGGAAGCCGGCGGTCCGCAAGCCGGCTGGCGGAGCCCTGCCCTCGCTGGCCCTGCTCAATGACACCTCGGCCAAGGTGCATGCCTATTCTCCGTCGGTGCTGGAGCAGATGTCGGAACTGGTGGAAACGATCCTGGCGGATTTCGGTGTGGACGTGGAAGTCGTCTCGGTCCATCCCGGCCCCGTGATCACCCGTTTCGAGCTGCAGCCAGCGGCCGGCGTCAAGGTCAGCCGGATCAGCGGCCTGGCGAAAGACCTGGCGCGGGCTCTGTCGGTCACCAGCGTGCGGGTGGTCGAAGTCATTCCGGGCAAGTCGGTAGTGGGATTGGAAATCCCCAACCGGGAGCGCGAGATCGTGCTGCTGCACTCGGTCCTGGCGTCCGAGGCCTACCAGCAGGCCCACTCCCCTCTCACCCTGGTGCTGGGCAAGGACATCAGCGGCCAGCCAGTGGTGGCCAACCTGGCCAAGATGCCGCATCTCCTGGTCGCCGGCACCACCGGATCGGGCAAATCGGTCGCCATCAACGTGATGATTCTGAGCCTCTTGTACAAGGCCGGGCCTGCTGACGTCCGGCTGATCATGATCGACCCCAAGATGCTGGAACTTTCAGTTTACGAAGGCATCCCCCATCTGCTGACGCCGGTGGTCACCGACATGAAGGAGGCCGCCAATGCGTTGCGCTGGTGCGTCGCCGAGATGGAACGCCGCTACAAGTTGATGTCGCTGGTTGGTGTGCGCAACCTCGAGGGCTTCAACCAGCGGGTTCGTGAAGCCGCCGAAGCCGGCAACCCCTTGCGTGATCCGTTGTGGAACCCGAACCTGGCCCTGGGCGACGAGGAGCCGCCGCTGCTCGAACCCCTGCCCTGCATCGTCATCGTCATCGACGAACTGGCCGACATGATGATGATCGTAGGCAAGAAGGTGGAGGAGCTGATCGCCCGGCTGGCGCAGAAGGCGCGTGCCGCGGGGCTGCATCTGATCCTGGCCACCCAGCGGCCCTCGGTGGATGTGATCACCGGCCTCATCAAGGCCAACATTCCGACACGCATCGCGTTCCAGGTCTCCTCCCGGATCGACTCGCGCACCATCATCGACCAGGGCGGCGCCGAAACGCTGCTCGGCAACGGCGACATGCTCTACCTGCCTCCCGGCACCGGCTTCCCCCAGCGCGCCCACGGCGCTTTCGTGTCCGACCACGACGTCCACAAGGTGGTGGAGTTCCTCAAGAGCACCGGCGAGCCGGATTACATCGAGGACATCACGCGGTTCAGCGAAGACTCCGCAGACGGATCAGGATTCCGCGGGGGGCACGGTGAAGGCGGAGGAAGCGATGAAAGCGACGCCCTTTACGACGAAGCGGTAAGGTTCGTGACGGAAAGCCGCAAGGCTTCCATATCCTCCGTGCAGCGCCGCTTCAAGGTGGGCTACAACCGTGCCGCGCGGATGATCGAGGACATGGAACGTGCCGGCGTGGTCACGCCGGCCGATACCAACGGCAGCCGCCAGGTATTGGCTCCGCCACCACCACCGGTCTGAAGGAATCCGCCCTTCCTCAGACAGACCCGCTCCTTCCGACGCCATCCCGTGCCTGCCCTGGCGGCAACGCCGGCCCGGTGTTGCCGTAGCGCTTGGCAGCCTGATTGCAGAAGGCGGCCACCAGCGACTCCATCACCTCCCTGAAAATCCCGCCCAGAGCCATCTGCAGGAGGGGATTCGCGAATTCGAAGTCCACCCGGAACGAAACGTCGCAGCCGCCGTGAGGATTGGCGTCGAAACGCCAGTTCCCGCGCAGATACTTGAACGGCCCGTCCACCAGCTTCATATGGATATGCCGGCCCGGCTCCATGGTATTGGCCGTGGTGAAATTCAGCCTCACGGCACCCTTGGCCAGGGTGATGGTCGCCTTGATATGGCGATCCGCCGCGGACAGCACTCTGACATCGCGGCAGAGCGGCAGATATTTCGGATAGTCGGCCACGTCGTTGACGAGCTCGTACATCTGGTCCTGCGTATAATTCACGCAGACGCTGGTCGATATTGTCGGCATCATTTCCCTCGAAAATTCGACGGTCGCCCGGCCTCCTTCGTCTGGAGACGCGGCGCACACCGGAACTCGAGATGATAAAGCAGTTCACCGCCTGGATCGAAGCCGAACCTCGCTCAAAATCGACCGGATGAAGCGGATGCTCGTCGATCTCACGAACCTCGGCCTTTCAGCCTCCGGAACACGCCGGGCTCATAGGGGTCGACCGGCGGAAATCCGAGGAAGCCCCGATCGACTCGGAGCTTCCCTGCAGCGTTGCGAGCCGGCGCAACCCGGTGTCATCAGGCGCCGACGAGGGCCGGCCTGACGATCTCCAGCCATTCGTCGAGGCGTTCGTCCGTCATTTCGCTCTGGTTTTCGTGGTCGATCACCAGGCCGACGAACTTGCCGTCCACCACCGCCTTGGACTTTTCGAACTCATAGGTGTCCGTAGGCCATGCGCCGACCACCCGCGCCCCGCACTCGACCACCTGATCGTAGATTTCGCGCAGGGCGTCGACGAATTCATGGCCATACCCCTGCTGATCGCCCAGACCGAACAGCGCCACGGTTTTCCCCGACATGTCCTTGCCCTTGAACTTCGGCAGGAACTCGAGCCAGCTCTCCTCCGAAGCACCGGAATCCAGGCCCGGCAGTTCCCCATCCCCCAGGGTCGGTGTACCCAGAATCAGTGCATCGTATTTGAGCACATCGTCGATGTCGGCCTTTTTGACGTCGACCGGAGCATCCGCGTCCTCACCCAGTTTCTTGGCAAGCTGCTTGGCGACGCGGCGGGTATTGCCGGTATCGGAGCCGAAAAAGATCCCTATCTTCCCCATGACTGTTTCCTCTATAACATATTGTTCAACAAGGATAATGTTGCGCCCGAACCGACCTTGGCCCGATTGGCCGCAGCCGGCAAAGTTCCGCATCCGGGCGGTTCTTGAACCAGGACCGCGGCGCACGACTCCGCGACACCCACCAGCGGTTCAGGCATCGACCAGAATGAAGCAATAACCAGACCATTTATAGGGAAAACCCGGCTCACAGGCGCTGACGCGGTTTCCAAGGTCGGAAAATGTCCACAGAATCTGTGGATAAGGATGTGGGCTCACCGGGCAATCAGGATTCATCAGATTGATATACAAGGACATTTCTACAACGTTCAGAGCTTTTCCAGGATCGCACGCAAAAAGTGCCAAACGCCATCCACGGCGCCTGCCAAAGAAGCCTAGACTGTCAGAAGTATTGCGAGTTGACGATGAAATGGACCCCGATGGCCGCAAAATAACCAAGGAGAATCACAGGGCACCATTTCAGATGGCTGCTGAAGCTGTATCGTCCCCCGGTCATCCCGAGCAAAGCGATGCCCGGTGCCGACCCGATGGCCAGGAGACTGCCCCCCACCCCCAAGGTCAGGGTCACGAGCAGCCACTGTCCTTCGGGCAGTTCGGGGCGCATGCTCAGAACGGCGAACATCAGCGTGCCGTTGTCGACGAACGCGGAGGAGAGCCCGATCAGCACGTTTGCGAGCGTGGCACTGTGCTGGCCATACAGCCAGGCCGAGACGGCATCCAGATAGCCGATGAAGCCGAGCCCGCCGATGCCCGTCATCGCACCATAAAAGAACAGGAGCGTGTCCCATTCCAGCCGCCCCACCTTTTCGAAGATATCGAAACGCTGCGTTTCGAGAATGCCGTCCGGCATATCAGGCTCGGGTGGGGACAGTTTGGCATCCCGGGCACTCGAAGCGATGCGATTTTCGGTCTTGCGAAGATAAAACGTGAAGAACTGCAACAGCGACAGCCCGGCCATCATCCCCGCGGCCGGCGGCAGGCGAAGATACATATCAGAGAACACCGCCAACCCGATGGTGACCCCGAACAGGATGATCACCCGCACGGCTCCGCGCCGCATCGCGATACTCTCCGCTTCCACCCGCGGCGTGTCGTGAGGCACCGCGAAATGCATCGCAAGCGCGGGCACCAGAAAATTCACCAGACAGGGAACGAACAAGGTGAAGAACTGGGTGAACTCCAGCATCCCCTTCTGCCAGACGAACAGGGTGGAAATGCCGCCCAAGGGGCTGAACGAACCGCCGGCATTGGTGGCCACCACGACGTTGATGCAGGCCAGCGAAACGAAACGGGGACTGTTCCTTCCCACCGCGACCACGACCACGCCCATGAGCAACCCGGCCGTCAGACCATTGACCACGCTGGAGATGAAAAACACCAGGGTTCCGGTGACCCAGAACAATGCCTTGTAGCCCAGCCGCAGCCTCACCAACGCAAGCCGCAAGGCGTCGAAGACACCCATGTCCTCCATGGCGTTCAGATAGGTCATGGACACCATGATGAACAGCAGCAGTTCGATATAGGCGAGGAGATTCGAGGTGAACGCCGTCACCGCCGCAGCGACCTGCCCGTGCTGCCGGTAGACGAGGGAAATGGCGAACCAGACGAGAGCGGCACCGAGGAGCATGGGTTTGGATTTCCGCAGATGCGTGACTTCCTCCAGCATGGCTGCGGCGTAGGCCGACACCATCACGACCAGCGAGAAATACCCTGCCCAGTGGTGAGTCAGATCCAAAGGCACCGGCGATGTCTCCGCATCGCCCAAGGCGGCCGATGGAAGCCCGACAAGCAGTCCCAGCAACGGCAAGGCCAATTTCTTCGCCAGCGGATTCATTGGATGTCCTATTTCAAAAACGGCGCAGTGTAAGGGAAATGTCCTGGAACAACGGCGCTCCGTCGCCGACGGGGCTGTCGGCGTCAGAAAGTCACGGTCACGTCGGCGGAAAACAGGAATTGGTCCGAGCGCTTCCCTGCATCGAAAATCTTGATGGCGTCCGACCAGTCGTAGCGGGCATTGGGACGCAGGATGACCCAGTTCAGGGGCTTCCAGTTCAAACCCACCGTCAGCGCGTAATACCCGCTGCCCTGGAACGGATAGACGGTGGAGAAATCCGGGTTGCAGGCATAGGGCCGGGCCTCCCCGGCGCCGTTGACGTTCATGCTACCGCTGCAGCGCGGCGGTCCGGACACCCGGAAGCCATTGTTGTCGCGCCACCATTCGGCCCTGAGTCCTACTGACCAATGCTCCTCCAACGCATAGGTCAGCCACTGGGCGATGCCGTACCACTGGGCGTTCTCGAGCTTTCCGCCGTTGCGGGTGTAATTGGCGGTCTGCACCTGATCCGCGAAACCATGGGTATGTTCGATGACGTAATGGAGCCTGTCATCCAGAAAACTCGTCTTACCCACCAGGCTGTATATCGCCCAGAGGTCGCCGAACCGTTCGGAACGCCCTCCTGCCATTGCCGTCAGACTGAGCGAATCGCTCTTGTCATCGCTGGTCCAGACGCCGCCCCCAAGGAAATCCCAGTTTCCCAGCTGCTCATCCCAGGTGCCGTCGCCGCCGCCGGTGGCGCTGCCGGTGACCGCGCCGGCCGATACGGCCCAATTGGCGTCGATCGCATAACCGGACAGAATGCCGGTATGGGTGAAAGGGTTGAACTGAAAGGTATAAGGTCGGGTGATGAAAAAGTTGTCCGGCGCCGTCACCATTTCGTACCCCAGCGGAGTATAGAAATGGCCAGCCTTGACGACGATGCCGTTGCCCATCGGCAGATTGAATTCGGCATAGGCCTGGGGCAGAGCGATGCCGTAGAAGCGGTCCGACCAGCTCGATAGATGCAGGTCCCAATGCCCGCGGTTCAGTGGCCGACCCGTTCTCGGGTCGACGTAGGGGATGCCGTAGGCCTGGGTGAAGATCGTGTCGGTACCGTACATGAAGTCGAAACGGCCGCCGACGTCCCACTCGTTGGGACCGACCGCGATGGCCCGCTCCAGATACAGATAGAACTGGTTCATCTGAGGTTCGCCGGCACGGTCGTTGAAAGAAACCGGGCCGTTGAAATTGTCCGCCGGCCTGCTCGCATTGTATGTCACGCTGGCGTTCACCCATCCTCCCAGACGGATGCCCAACCGCTGGAATCCCGTGCGTTGATCGATCCCGGCGCCGAGAAAATCGAGCAGGCCCGAGGTGGTATCCGTGGCGGATGCCTGGAAACCGGTCGAGAACAGGCCCGTAAGGAGAGCGTAAGCCCACGCAAAGCGAACCAGCCTCGCCAGTGCCATGAACATTCGTCATCCGAAGAGAAAAACGAGGGCAGTTTATCTGCGCGGAGATAAAAAGTACGTAAAAAGATTCCGGCACGGACAAACTCCCTGCCTTGACCGTTCCCTCTCAGAAAACTGAACCGCCCAGAAGATCGGCGGTACGGCGGAGACGCCGCGGCGCTGGATACGGCAGTCCGCGAACGACAACGGAAAACGCGAGAGAACGACGCTCAGCGAGCATGAGCGGATCAAGGCGTTGGAATGGGAGGTGCGGGAACTGCGCCAGGCCAACGAGATCCTGCGCAAGGCATCGGCGTATGTTGCCCAGGCGGAGTTCGAAAGCCCGTTCAAGCGATGAAGGCGTTCATCGACCAGCACCGCGAAGTCTATGGAGTCGTGCCGATCTGCAAGGTGCTGCCGATCGCTCCATCGACGGACTGGCGGCATGCGGCCCGTCAGGCCGATCCCAGCAGAGGTCGGCCCGCTCCCGGCGCGACGAGTGCCGATGCGGGTAAATCCGACGGGTCTGGGCGGAGAATTTCCAGGTCTACGGCGCGGACAAGGTCTGGCAGAATCGCGGCGCGAAGGTCTCCCGCTCGGTCCGGGCCGACTTCGGGCTGGATGCCCTGGCACAGGCGCTGCGTGCGCGCAAGCCGTTCGGCCCCGGCAGCCTGGTCCCTCAGGCGATAGGGAAAACCAGTACCCGTCGATCCGGCACACCGAGCGCCCGGTCGAGGCTGGCCTCGAACCCCGGGGGGCGGCGTGGGAGGGGTCGCATGACACCATCTTTGCCGAAACCCTCAACGGGCTGTACAAGGCCGAGGTGATCCATCGGCAAGCCTGGAAGAACCGGGAGGCGGTGGACTGGGTTACCCAGACCTTGGGTGGACGGGTTCAACCATCGCAGGCTGCTGGAGCCCATCGGCTACCTCCCGCCCGCCGAGGCCGAAGCCGCCCATTACCGTAGCCTTCCCGAGTCCGCCATGGCTCCGTGACTCTCATCCGGAAAACACGGGGCGGTTCACTTTTCGCCAGGCACCGTAGGACTCGCATGGACGGATCACCGATCGATCCATAAGCGAACCCCCGGTTCCGTGCCATGAGGGCTCCAGAACCGGGGGCCGATTCGGGAATGGGCATTCCCGCTTCTTTGCGGCTTTTGGAATTCGGGAGAATTCCAAAAAGGAACTCCTTGATTACATCATGTCATCCATGCCGCCGCCGGCCGGCACGCCGCCTTTTTCCTTCTTGGGCATTTCTGCGACCATCGCCTCAGTGGTCAACATGAGACCCGCGACGGAAGCCGCGTTCTGCAGGGCGGAACGGGTGACCTTGGTGGGATCCAGAATACCCATCTCGATCATGTCGCCGTATTCGGCGGTGCCGGCATTGTAGCCGAAGGTCCCGGTGCCTTCCTGGACTTTCGCGAGTACGACCGATGGCTCCTCGCCGGCATTGGCTACGATCTGGCGCAGCGGCTCTTCGATCGCCCGGCGCAGGATGGCGATTCCCACCGTCTGATCGTGGTTTTTGCCTTCCAACGTCTTCAGCGCCTGCTGGGCCCGGATCAGCGCCACGCCGCCGCCCGGCACGATGCCTTCTTCGACGGCCGCGCGGGTGGCGTGCAGCGCGTCTTCGACGCGTGCCTTCTTCTCCTTCATCTCGACCTCAGTGGCCGCTCCGACCTTGATGACGGCCACGCCCCCGGCCAGCTTGGCCACACGTTCCTGGAGTTTCTCGCGATCATAGTCGGAGGTGGTGTCCTCGATCTGCTTGCGGATCTGCTCGACCCGGGCCTTGATGGCATCCGCGGAACCCGCGCCGTCGACGATGGTCGTGGTTTCCTTGTTGATCTGGATTTTCTTTGCCTGGCCCAGATCGGTGAGTTCGACCTTCTCCAGACTCAGACCCAGCTCCTCGGAAATCACCTGACCGCCGGTCAGGATGGCGATGTCTTCCAGCATGGCCTTGCGGCGGTCGCCGAAACCGGGTGCTTTGACCGCACAGACCTTGAGGATGCCGCGCATGTTGTTGACCACCAGGGTGGCCAATGCCTCACCGTCCACGTCTTCGGCGATGATTAACAACGAACGGCCGGCCTTGGCGGTTTTCTCCAGTACCGGCAGCAGGTCGCGGATGCTGGAGATCTTCTTGTCGTGCAGGAGAACGTAAGGATTCTCGAGTTCCACGCCCATGGTGTCCTGCTTGTTGATGAAGTACGGGGACAGGTAGCCGCGGTCGAACTGCATACCTTCGACGACGTCGAGCTCGTTCTGCAGACCAGAGCCCTCCTCAACCGTGATCACGCCTTCCTTGCCGACCGTGTCCATGGCCTGGGCGATGATCTGGCCGATGCTTTCATCGGAGTTCGCGGAGATGGTGCCAACCTGGGCGATGGCCTTGCTATCGGTGCAGGGCTTGGACAGCTTCTTCAATTCCTCCACCACGACGCCGACGGCCTGGTCGATGCCGCGCTTGATGTCCATCGGATTGGCGCCGGCTGCGACCGATTTCAGGCCCTCCCGCACGATGGCCTGGGCCAGCACGGTGGCGGTGGTGGTGCCATCACCGGCCACATCGGAAGTCTTCGAGGCAACTTCCTTCACCATTTGCGCGCCCATGTTTTCGAACTTGTCCTTCAGCTCGATTTCCTTGGCGACGGACACGCCGTCCTTGGTCACGACCGGAGCGCCGAAGCTTTTTTCCAGAACGACGTTACGTCCCTTCGGCCCTAGGGTCTGCTTCACCGCGTCGGCGAGGATGTTCACGCCGGCCAGCATGCGGTGACGGGCGTCGTCCGAAAAACGTACTTCTTTTGCTGCCATCAGTTCATTCCTCCAGTGTTCACTTCAAAAGCTTGGTCAAAGATCAGGATTCGATAACACCCATGATGTCGTCTTCGCGGAGCATCAGGTACTCCGTACCGTCGATTTTGATCTCGGTGCCGGAATACTTGCCGAACAGTACCGTATCGCCTGCCTTCACAGCCAAGGGGCGCACCTGACCATTGTCCAGCACTTTGCCGGTGCCGACGGCGACGATCTCGCCCTTGATCGGCTTCTCCTTTGCAGTATCGGGAATCACGATGCCCCCCGGGGAGGTCTTCTCTTCTTCCCGGCGGATAACCACAACACGGTCATGCAAGGGACGGATTTTCATGATGACTTGGAACTCCTTTAACTATGTTGCTTCAAGGAATGGTGCGAAATGCACGGAATTCAGCGATTAGCACTCTCAGGCGGGTGCTGCCGACGATATAGAGACACGGAACCTGATTTCAAGGCCCATGACTGACCGGCCTTCTGTATGCCTCCCATAAAGGAATCTCCGAACGCGGAACCCCATGAAACAGACCACCTTCGCCTCCTTGGCCTTTGACCGGAAGAAGAAGCAGACCCGGCGCGAGAAGTTCCTGGCCGAGATGGAGCGGGCGGTGCCGTGGCCGGAACTGCTGGCGGTGATCGAACCGCATTACCCGAAAGCGGGTCGGCGCGGTCGTCAACCGTACCCGTTGGCGACGATGCTCAGGCTTTACTTCCTCCAACAAGGGTATGCCTTGTCCGACCCGGGCCTGGAAGATGCCCTGTACGAGATCGAATCGATGCGGCGTTTTGTGGGTCTGGAGTCGGCCGATGACGCGCTGCCGGATGAAACCACGCTCCTGAATTTCCGGCGCCTCGTCGCCGGTCGCCCATCCGGCTACGAATGCCCTGCAACGACCGCGAACCCATCATGGTCGAAGACAAAGGCGATTACGTGTGGAGGGAATCAACCGATGACCCCGCGCCGTGTTCTGAATAAGGCCGAATCCGCCGCCTGCCTGGGTCTGAGCACCGAAGCATTCGACAAAAAACGTCAACGTCAAACCGCCCCCTTCAAAAATATCCGCGCCATCCTCTACGACATGCGCGACCTCGACGACTGGCCGGACCGACTCAAATGCCGGGAACGACAGGAATCTTGACCCGCTCCGAGCCAGCCGTACCAGGGAAAACGAGAGAAGTCCGTCAACCCCGGAGAATGACGGACATGAAGAAGAGCAAATCATTGGCTTCCAGCGGCAGGCCGAGGCCGGCATGGCCATCCCCGAGCTGTGCCGCAGCGGCGGCTTCAGTCAGGCCACGTTTTGCAAATGGCGCACCAAGTACGGCGGCATCCCGGTCTCCGAAGCCCGGCGCCTGCGCGAGCTGAAGAGCGAGAACGCCAAGCTCGAGCGCCTGCTGGCCGAGGCGCACCTTGGGTAAAACGCTAGCCCCACAGGCGCGGCGTGCCTGCCGCCTTGTGGAAGAAAACGGAGTAGGCTTTGAAGTGAGGCAAGCGCTCATGGGCTACACCAGCGTCACCCACATCTACCGCCCAGTCAACGTCCGCCGGATGCTGGACGCGCTCTGGCTGCTATGCCGCAATGAAGAAGGAGAAGAATGAAAAGTCGTGCGACTTTTCAAGAAAGTGGTGGGCCGTATTGGATTCGAACCAATGACCACTGCATTAAAAGTGCAATGCTCTACCGACTGAGCTAACGGCCCCAGGAAGACGACCATTATAAAGAAGGCATGGGTAATGAAGCAAGTCGATGTGTGCGTCCCTCACCTCTGGCACCCGGGGTGATGTGGGAGGAGGAATCGGAGAGGGGGTGCTGGCCGAGGCGATGGTGAGGTCGTTTGGTGCTGTCGAAGACGAGCCAATCGGCCAGTTTCTGGTTGAAGAGGCCAAAGCCGGTAAATAGCGGGTCTTCGTGGTAATCCACGAAGGATTCTTGCAGGGTGCGGTTGAAGCGTTCGATGTGGGCAGTGATCTTGGGCGGCTTGGGGTAGGAATACCGGCGTCCGATACCGTGGGCCTCGAGGGTTTGAGCAAGACCAGCCTCGAACTCGGAGCCGTCGTCCGAGAGGAGCCGGGCTGGGCGCTCCTTGCCTCCTTGGACTTGCCCGGTTTGGGATGGCGCTACGCCCTTTGCTATCGAGACGGCGGGAACTCCAGCGCATTTGTCTGGGGCGCACTGGACCGGGCCGCGCTTATGCAGTCGAGCGGTACACACGCCCCCTTCACATTGACCGACTTCGCTCGGCGACGGACAATGGTTTCCCCGCTCGGCTTCGATTTCCGCATCATGCGACTCCTCCTGCGTTGTCTGCTTCTGGCCACGATGCTCACGCTGTTCGGATGCGTCTGGCTGCGGCTGCTGGAAGTCAAGAATCAGCTCGAGGATTTCGACGATCATTTCAAGGTGGTCTCGACCGATCATTTTCTGCTCGAATTCCTGCATCCGGTCCTTTACGCCGACGATTTTCGCGAGCTGACGCGGATGGAGCCAACCCGGATCGAAACACTGCCCAAAGGCAGCCGCTGGTATGTGTTGTTCGAAAAGATCGATATGAATGGCAAACGGGATCCCGACCAGCGGGATCTGGAGTTTGTGCTCGGCTTCAACGCGAAGTCGCGGCTGGAGATCTGGGATTTTCCACCTCCTTTCCTCGCCGCCGCGCCTCCGCAGTTTCTTGAAGCTTCGTTACGGTCGCTGGGCAAGGGAGAAATCTTCCAGGATCAGCGCCAGCTCAAGGTCGATCCGAAAGACCTACCGCAAATCGGCGCGGAACTTCCCAACCAGGCCCGTGTAAAAGAAGGCCTGGGACAGCCGGCGCTGGAACTGGACCATGAAGACGGTCGGCTCTGGGTGTACCGCTACCGGGTCAATACCCCTCATATCGAAGATGACGAAGGAAGCCGGCGCATTGCGGTGGCCAGACTCTGGTTCGATCCGGCCACCCAGACCTTACGGAAATTCGCCGGAAAATTCATCGGCCTCAAGCTGTCCATCGATTACCGCAAATTTTTGTCCGCCAAACACGCTGCCCACACCGACGACCAGTGAGCGGCGATTCTGCAACATCCCTTCACCATGCGAATCAATCTTCAAAGTCTGGGCTGCCGCCTGAACGAGGCGGAACTGGAAAGTTGGGCCCGGGAATTCCAAGCCGCCGGCCACCGTCTCGTCAGTGAAACAGGCGATGCCGACCTCATCGTCCTGAATTCCTGTGCCGTGACCGCCGAAGCAGTACGCAAGTCGAGACAGATGATACGACGCACCCAGCGGCTAAGTCCCCGCGCACGCCTCGTGCTCAGCGGCTGCTACGCCACGCTGCATGGTGACGAAGCGGCAGCGCTCGGCGTCGATCTGGTAGTCAGCAACGCAGACAAATCACGCCTGGTTGAAATCGCCGCACGGGAACTCGCACTGGAAGCCATGCCGGAATTTTCCACCGAGCCCGGCGAGGCCGCCCTGTTCGCTCTGGGTCGGCAGCGCGCGTTCGTCAAGGTGCAGGACGGCTGCCGTTACCGCTGCACGTTCTGCATCGTCACCGTGGCGCGGGGCGAAGAGCGCAGCCGCCTGCCCGCGGAAGTCATCCGGGAAATCCGGCGGTTGCAGGCAGAAGGCGTTCAGGAGGTAGTGCTGACGGGCGTGCATCTCGGCGGCTACGGCAGCGACCTTGGGCTGCCGCTGGATGCGTTGATCCGCTCCATTCTGCAGGAAACGGAGATTCCGCGCCTGCGGCTGGGCTCTCTGGAACCCTGGGATCTGCCTCCGGGCTTTTTCGACCTGTTCGAGAACCCCCGTTTCATGCCGCATTTGCACCTGCCGCTGCAGAGCGGCAGTGACACAGTGCTCAAACGCATGGCGCGGCGCTGCAAGTCGGAAGAATTCGCTCGATTGGCGGACCACGCCCGGCGTCAGGTGCCCGACATCAACATCACGACCGACATCATCGTCGGTTTTCCAGGAGAAACCGAACGGGAATGGGAGGAAAGCCTGCAGTTCATCGAAACCATCGGTTTCGGCGACATCCACGTCTTCACCTATTCCGTCCGCGAGGGCACGAAAGCGGCGGCAATGGGAGGGCACGTCCCTGCCGAAATCAAGAAGGAACGCAGCCGGGTCCTGCACGAACTGGCTCTGGGTCAAAAACGGGCGCTGCTAGGTCGGTTCGTCGGCAGGGAAATGCCCGTGCTCTGGGAAAACCGGAGGGACGGCGCCGATCGCGGCTACACGCCGAACTATCTCCGCGTCGCCATACAGACTCCGGAAACCGGGCTGACCAACCGCATCACGCCGGTCCGCCTCGTGAAGGTGGATGCCTCCGGCGAATTCCTCTGGTGCGGACCGGTTACTCTTCCACCGGCAGCTCCAGCAGATACAAGGTGGCGCCGATGACCGCCGCCGGCGCGGCGAGCACGTTGAGGAGAGGGATCGTCTGAGCCAGCAAGACCGTCCCACCGAACGTCGCTGCCCCGAGTCGGAACCGCCCCAGCAGGCTCCGCTGGTGGTCGAAATCGTAGCCGCGTGCTTCCAGCGGATAAGCCGTGTATTCCAGTGCCATGAACCAGGCATTGAAGATCATCCATAGCACCGGCGCGACGAGGTTGACGACCGGAACCAGGAACAGGGCCGCCAGCGGCACGATGCGTAGCCCCAGGTAGGCCAGGCGCCGGAACTCGCTCCTCAGGGCCGACCACATGCCGACCTCGCCCGCCACTCCCGCTGGCCGGATCCGGCGTCCCGTCGCCAGTTCCGCCGTGCGTTCGGCCAGGACGCCATAGAACGGCGAGCCGATGATGTTGGCCAGCACCGAGAAGGTGAAATACATCAACGTGAAGAAACCGACGGCGAACACGGGCCACAGCAGCCAACGCAGGAAATCCAGCCATCCCGGCAGCATCCAGTTCAGGAACGCGGAAAAATAGCGGATCCCCAGCCACAGCCCCAGGCCGTAGAGGACCAGATTGACCGCCAGCGGAATCCAGACGTAGCGCCGGATACCGGGCTTGGCCAACCAGGTCAAGCCGGTGATCAGGCAGCGGAAGGCCGTCATAGGCGAATTCAAACGGCGGAAGTCGATCGCCGTCACCTGCGAAATGGGATTGCTCATGAGGAAATCGTGAGAAACCGACTGTAGAGCATATCACGAAGGCGGCTGCGCATCGCCGGCGGCATCTCCGCCTCCCTTGAACATCGCCGGATTCATACCATGCCGGCTCAGGAGCCGGTAAAACTCGGTACGGTTGCGCTTAGCCAGACGGGCGGCCTGGGTCACGTTCCCTCGGGTCATCTGCAATAGGCGGATGAGGTAGTTGAGTTCGAACTGGTCCCTGGCTTCCTGCAACGAAGGGAAAGACGACGGCGCCTCCCGCAAAGCACGTTGCACCAGGGTCACGGGGATCAGTGGCGTGGTCGACAGCGCCACGCACTGTTCCACCACGTTGCGCAGTTGCCGGACGTTGCCGGGCCACTGAAAATTCACCAGCGCCTCCATCGCCTCCGGAGAGAAGCCCTTGACCTGGTCGCCGTATGAACTCACCAGCTCCCGAAGAAAATGCATGGCCAGCAAGGGAATGTCCTCGGGACGCTTGACCAGGGGCGGCAACAGCAGGGTCACGACGTTGAGGCGGTAATACAGATCCTCGCGGAAGTTCCCCTCCGCCATCGCCTGTTCAAGGTCGACATGGGTGGCCGAGATCACCCGGACGTCGACCGGCTCGTCATGGGTCGCTCCGACGGGACGCACCTTCATCTCCTGAAGGGCGCGCAACAGTTTCACCTGGAAGGATCGTGGCATGTCACCGACTTCATCCAGGAACAGCGTGCCACCGTCGGCCGCTTTGAACAGGCCCTGGTGGTCCCGCGTCGCCCCGGTGAACGCCCCCTTGCGGTAACCGAACAGCTCGGACTCGAGCAGATTTTCCGGGATGGCGCTGCAATTGACCGCCACGAACGGCCCCTTGGCACGAGGACTGAGGTCGTGAATGGCCCGAGCCAGCAGTTCCTTGCCGGTACCGCTTTCACCACCGATGAACACGCTGGCCCGGTTCTGGGCCACACGCTGGGCCTGCCCCAGGACCTCTTCCATCAAAGGGCTCTGGGTGACGATCCGGGCGCGCCACTCCTCCTTGTCGGGAATGACGGTCGTGTTTCCGTTGATGCGGATCGCTTCGGAGATGTGCTCAATCAGTTCGTTCTTGTCCACCGGCTTGGTGACGAATCCGAATACGCCCCGCCGGGTCGCCGCGACTGCGTCGTTGATGGTACCGTGTGCCGTCATGATGATCACTGGCAAGGTGGGATGGCGTTCGTTCAAGGCGTCGAACAATGCCATGCCGTCCATACCGTCCATCCTCAGATCGGTGACGACGACATGGGGCCGGAAGACCACCACCTGCGACAGTGCCGACTGGCCGTTCGCCGCTTTCGCCACATCGAACCCCGCCGCGGTCAGGCGCAGCCCGATCAGACGCAACAGGTCGGGATCGTCGTCCACCAGCAACACTCGCTTGCGCGCTTCACTCATCGTTTGAAAAACCCAGTCACTATAATTTCTGCTCAATCGATTTGAGCGTGTTCAATTTATTGCGCAGCTGTTCGACTTCGCTTTCCAGGCTCTGGATCTTGCTGTCCTTGGCCTGGACATCCTTGCGCACCTTGTGCTTTCCGCTCTGTGCTTCCTTGAGCTGTCGATCCAGCTCGGCCTTTTCGGCCGCTTCCCTCTGCGACCGCGACACCAGCTCGCTCAGGTAGGCCAGCCAAGCGCGTACCCGCAGGTCCTCGATCTCGCTGATCACCACCTTGATGTTCCCAAGCGTCACCGAGGCGTCGCCGCACCCCGTCGTCACCATCTGCGCCAGCAATAGGTGTAACCGGTATCCCATGCGGGGACTGGATGCCTGCATACGGTCGACCTGCTGACACTCCGGCAGACGCTCGGCCGGAGCCATCCTGGCGAGGTCTTCGCCGTAGCGGACCAGCGCGTCCAGATCCGTCGCCGCGTAATCGCGGGGAGCTGGCGCAACCGGCTGCTCCGGAGGTTTGGCCGGCCGCCACAGCTGGCATCCCGCGACCAGCCCCGCAAGCAGAGCAAGCAATACATGTGCCTTAGACATCGGCGGGTTCTCCTTGCCGAGGAAATGAAATTCGCACGCGCAACCGCGGCGTCGATTCTTCACACCAGGGGATTCTGACCCGAACCAGGGTGCCGTTGCCGGTCGGCGGATCCAGCAGTTCGACGCTGCCATGGTGGCTCATGACGCACTCGCGGACGATGGCCAGACCGAGCCCCGTACCCGGAATACCCAGTTCGCGTCCCTTGCTGCCCTGGAAGAAAGGCTCGAACACCTGCTGCCGCTCTTCCGGCGCAATTCCCGGCCCCTCGTCGCCGACCTCGAGTTCCATGTAGTGATCCAGGGCGCCGAGCCGCAGTGAAATCAGGCCACCGGCCGGAGAATACTTGACGGCATTGGACAGGAGATTGTCGATCACGGTACGGAGCTGTTCACGGTTACCTTCTATTTCGATCTTCGCCAGGTGGACATCGAGCCGGAGATCTTTCGCCCGCAGGCGCAACTGATACTCGTCCAGCACCTCGCCCACCAGCGCGTGCATGTCCACTGGTTCACGCCGGAGCGCGGCCGGGTCGGCATTGGCCTGACTGTAGTTGATCAGCGCCGTGATCAAGCGCTCGAGCCGCTGGGTATTGCTGACCAGTATCTGGGTGATTTCCTTCTGCTCGGGGTTGAGCTCGCCCACCACTTCATCCGCCAGCAGCCCCGTGCCCTCGTGGATGGTCGCGAGTGGTGTCTTGACCTCGTGCGAGACGTGGCGCATGAACTGCTGCTTGGCCTCCTCCAGCGCATTCAGCCGGCTTCTGAGCCATTCCAGGCGCTCGCCCAGGAAAGTCAGGTCGGACGGGCCGGTGACGCTGACCGGCTGCTGGTAATCGCCGCTCCCCAACTGACGGATCGCGGATTCCAGTTGCCGGATCGGGCGGGTGATGAGGACGGTGAACAGGGCGACGAGGCAGGCCGCGCCGGGGACCAGCACCGCCGACCTCACGAGGATGCGGTCCTGGACCGATTTGGAATGCCCGTCGAGCCGCGCCACCTCCTGGTCGATCAGCACGGTATAGGCCTGCGACAAGGTCCTGGCTTTCCTCCCCAGGGACTGGAACAAGCCGTCGAACTTTTCCAGTCCTGCCGAAGGACCCTGCGAACCACGGCGCGGCACCGTCCCTTGCGTTTTCGCCTTGCGGCTTTCCTGTGCCTCCATCACACTTTGGTAGGCGGCCGCTTCCTCCGAGCCGAACTGATCGAGCTGGGCAGTCAGCGACTCATCTTCGGTGCGGACCCGCAAGTCCAGCACGATGTCCTGCACCTGTTCATGCATGGCTTCGAAGGCGCTGCGCATGTCCGCATCGTCGAACACCAGGAGCTGCTTACCTTTTCGTTCCAGATCGCTCAAACGCTCCATGAGCATGAAGCTTTTCTGGCTGAGCTGCGCGACGGAATAGACGGTTTTTCGGGACTGCGCGGCGAGATCATCCACGGCGCCGACGGTCGAACCGATGGCGACCAACAGCGGCAAAGCCGCCAGCACGAAGCCGCCGAGCACCAGTTTGCTGACCGACAGCGAAGGAAAACGGAATTTGTACAACGAAAGATTCCTGCTGCTTAGGGCCGCTCAAAACGCGCATTTTCGCACCGCATCGGCCAGCAGAGGTGCGAGACACATCCGGTTGGTGGGATGGCTGATGCTGTCGGTCGAGGCTATCGCACCGACGCCCGCCTGTTTGAGGCGGCTCCAGGCATCACCGGTAAACAGCGCATGAGTCACGATCACATCGATTCGGGCGACGCCGGCTCGGGCGAGCAGCCTCGCCGTCTCCGCCAAGGTGGTTCCAGTGCTCGCGACATCGTCCACCAGCACCACGCCCTTGAACGCTCCGGCCTCCTGCGGGAGGGAGATGCCGACCTCTCTGTCTCCCAAACGTCGCTTCGAGGCGACGGCGCAAGGCAGACCTGCCTGCGCGGCAATCGCCTCCACCCATTGCCGGGACTCCTGATCCGGTCCCAATAATAGCCACTCTTTGCGATCCGTCGCCAGATAGCGACTGACGAGCGTCGCCGACGACACACTCAGGACCCGTTTCAGCGGTACCGCCTGCTCCAGACGGTCGATCCTGTGCAAATGGGGGTCGACGGTGATGAGCGCATCGAAATAACGTGCCAACAGATTTCCGACGACCTTCTGGGAGACCGCTTCACCGGCCTGAAATGCGATGTCCTGGCGCATGTAGCAAAGATAGGGCGCCACCAGAACCAACCGGTCGCAGCCTTGCCCGCGCAAGGTCTCGGCGGCCAACACCAGTTCCACCAGTTTGTCGTTGGGACGATCCAGGCTGCGATGCACGACACCCGTCCCCCGCACGTCGGGAGGAACCCTTACGCGACTTTCACCGTCCGGGAACCGGTGGACCTCAATTGCGCGCCACGGACAACCCAAGGCCCCGGCAAGCTCTTGTGACTGAGTCAGGGTTTCGTCGAAGCCCATGACGACCACGATCAGAACTCCATGTGCGTCTTGGTCAGGAAGGCGGCATCTCCGATGCTGTAACCGCTTCTCGTGCGCGTGAACTCCCGGGCGAATTCGAAATTGGCAGGGAATTCCGCGTAGACCCGGTAGAGCGGCTGCCCCTCCTCTACCGTATCGCCCAGCTTGTTCAACAGATCCACGCCTGCCCCGCGGCTCATCGGTGCGCCGGCGAGGCGGGCCGTCTGCGCCAAGAAAAAATTGTCGATCCCGACCACCACGCCGGCCCGCTCCGCCCGCACCTCGAAGACCAGCCTGCCGGGCTCCAGCCGCCGCTCCTGCCGGCCCTGGGCATCGATGATCCGGTGCATCTTGGCGAGCGCCCGGCCCGATTCCAGGATGTCTCGAGCGATCGAATAGCCGAAGCCGCCCCGGACGTCGGGATCGAACTCGAGGATGCGACCGGCCAGGCGCAAGGATTTTTCGCGCAGATCGACCGGCGCTTCCGGATCGTTCTCCAGCACCTGCATGACGTCCCGCACCTCCAGCACCGGACCGATGCCGCGGCCGACCGGCTGGGCACCGTCGGTGATCACGGCTTCCAGATGCAGACCGACGCGGTCACCGACGTATTCGAACAGTTTCCTGAGACTCATGGCATCGCGCATCTGCCGCACCTTGGCGGTGGGGCCGACCGGAATGTCCAACAGCAGATGGGTGGCGCCGGCCGCCAACTTCTTCGACAGGATCGAAGCGACCATCTGGCCTTGAGAATCGATGCCGAGGGGACGTTCGACCGAGATGAGCATATCGTCGACCGGAGCCAGGCGGGTGGTGCCGCCCCACGCCAGACAACCCCGTTCCATCCGCACCAGCCGGTCGAGTGATTCCGGCGCCAGATCGGTGCGCGCGAGCACTTCCATGGTGTCCGCCGTCCCGGCAGGCGAAGTGATGGCGCGGCTGGAGGTCTTGGGGATCAGCATCCCGTGCGCCGCCACGATAGGCACGATCAACAACGACGTCCGGTTGCCCGGAATACCGCCGATGCAGTGTTTGTCGGCCACCAGCGGCTCATTCCAGCTCAGTCTCACCCCGGTTTCCAGCATCGCACGCGTCAGCGACAGCACTTCGTCACGATCCAACCCGTTCTGGCCGGTCGCCACCAGGAACGCGGCCATTTCCATCTTGGAATAGCGCCCTTTGGCAATGTCGCTGGTAATGGCCTGATAATCGCCGTAATCCAGCCGTTCCCCGCCGATCTTGCGCCGGACGCCGTCCATGGACAGCGGAGGCTCGGCCTGCGCCACGTTCACGAGCTGGCCCGCGGGTTCGCCGAAACGCTGGAATGCCTGCTCCGACAGGCCCAGCTCGTCCGGGGCCACGATGCAGACATCGTCCACCACGTTCAGCACCGCCTCGATCTGCTTGCCGTTGCAGCCCACCCGGATCTTGGCGAGCGCCTGAAAGCCCTCCGCCCGATACACCGAACATTCGCGGTGCAGGTACGCCACGTTTTCCCGGTACGTATCGATCGCCACCGGCCGGAGCTTCAGGCGAGTCTTGATCGACTCTTCGTCGGACATCGGTTGGCAATCCTTCCTCGCATCGAAAATCCCCGGCTCTCGCCGGAACCCAGTTTGCCCCTACGATAGCATGCCTTTCGAGCACCACGATCCTTTTCGCCGGCCCTCGTCCCTTCCTCTCCCGGCGCTGTGCTCGCGGCGAATGCGATGGCACCGGCTGCCCCTGCCTGGCTCATCCGAAGTCCTGAGCGTGCGCGCCGCTGAACTCCGTTCCGGCAACCCGCACCATTTTCCGGCGTCGAATACACGAATCACTACTGATTCCTAAGTGACATTTCACAGAAACGTCCAATTGGACGCGGATGCCGCCGACCGGCCGCGATCCTGGCGCTCATCCGCCGGGGAATGGTCATCGCCGCCACCCCATTGAAATCATCGGGATCCATCCCGAAAATGGGCGATGTTGGGACTCATGCCCGCCATCGAACCATCACCCCATGAACACTGAAGAACGCCAAGCACTCGAACGTTTTCTGTCACGGCTGACAGAGATCAAAGGCATCGAGAAAAACCCGGAAGCCGACCGGTTGATCCAGGACGCCGTGGCACGACAGCCTGATGCCGCCTATCTGCTGATCCAGCGCAACCTGTTGCTGGAGAAGGCATTGGAAAACGCCAAGGCCCGCATCGAAGAGCTCCAGCGCCAGCCTTCCCCGGTCAGTCGCAGCAACGGCAGCTTTCTGGGCGGTGATCCCTGGGCGCAGGCCTCGGCACCGGCCGGCCGCACCTGGGACGCCACCCCTGCGGGCTACCGCCAACCCGCGCCGCCGCCCTCGGCGGCTCCCGGCTTCCTGAGCAACATGGCCTCGACCGCCGCCGGCGTGGTTGCGGGCTCGTTCCTGTTCCAGGGCATCGAGAACCTCATCCATGGGGGGCAGCACGATCCCTGGGGCGCGTCAGCCGGCGGTCACCTCACGGAAAATACCACCATCAACAACTACTACGGTTCGGATCAGGCTCCCACCGGAGAAGATCAAGACGGCTGGTCCGATCTGGACGACTCGTTCCTCGACACCGGATACGACTTTTCGGGTGACGATCTCGGAGGAAGCGACGATAACTGGATCTGACGACCCGGGTCCCCTCCGGTCATGGGACGACGGGGTCGCCAGCGCCGTTGCGGAACGCCGGTTTCTGCGCGCGGGGCTTCTTCAGGGAAAGCGACCCGCGGTCGGGAGATCCTCCTGAACGGCACGAAACACCGCGGCGAGCGGGAAGGTTCGGCCAAAATCGGGAATCCGCCGCCGGGCCTTGCGATGCAATGAGGCCGCCCGCTGCCGCGGTTCCTGCGACACGGTCTCGACCCGGCGGCGCTTGGCCGGCTGACGGCCCGCAGCGAATGCGCCGGCGAGAACGAGCCGGCCGATCGGGCGCGGGCCGTCGTAGGCGAACCTGGCGAGGGGGAGGATCGCGTCGTTGCAATCGAAACCGCCCGGAGGCAGCCGCTCCCGAAAGAGGTCGGCTTGGGTCCCGGATCGGAACGTTCGGATCTCGCCGCGCTTCGGCAGGCGTGCCTCCCACCGCTCCGCCCCGACCTATGCCAGACCGTGGCCGATCGGCAGCGACCCGCCGGTCGAGGTCGAGAGGCGATCCGGTTCTTTCCGCCGAAAACCGGGCTCGATCAGGAGGGGTGAACGGGGAAGTACCCGTCATCCCGTGGATGGCATCGGCCTGGATCAAAGGACACACGGTTTCAGGCTCTTGAAACGCTAGGTTTGGCTTCCGTTCAACGGCGTGGCGTGCCAGAATGCCACCGGCGCTCGTCCGGTCGTGGTGCGCATGACCGGTCCGGCCGCCTCCACTCAACAACCGGGAGCTTCCGAGTGAAAAGATCGATTCTTTCATCGGCGAGGAACGGACTAGCGGCGGCCTGTGCGCTGATTGCGTCCGCCGGAGTCGCTCATGCGCAGTCCGCCTGTTATACCGACAGCCTGTTTCCGGACGAGCGCTTCGTGATCGACGCAGAAACCCAGGGTGTGCTGGTCAGCTCATGGTACGACCTGGCCGCACTGCTGTTCGGCGGCAAGCAAACCGCTTACAGCGTCCACGGTAAATATGTCTACGCCTATCAGGAAGAAGGCGATCCCTGGGTCGTGCACATGGCAGCCGCGACCGGCACGATCGACATCGGCACCCGCTATTTCGGCAAGAACGTCAATCCCGGCGCCGTGCATACCCAGACCGGGGCCCGCCTCGGTCTGACGGTACACATCGTCGAAGGGACGGGTGGCGAGGCTCTGTTCCTGCCCGTTACGCTGGACTGCAGAAGCACCGAAACCAGCGTCCTTCCCAGCGAGTGGAGCTGCGAGAGTTACAACGCCTGGGGAGATTACTTTGGCGTCAGCACCCTGACCAGGGTGCCCTATCAGGCTGACGACGAACGCTGCAACCTGTTCGAAGTCGTCCCCCCTACCATGCCCACTGTTTCCCTGAGTCAGGGCGGTCACCACAAGAGTCGCGCATTCAGACAGTAGTCCGACACACGGGGCCGGCTTTCGCGGCCGGTCCGCTCTTTATTCACGGCTCGGCAAGATGTGCCCCCACCCGTCCCAGTGCAATAAGACATCGGCCTCGAGGGGAACCTGCACTCCCCCCGGGCCCGGATACCTCAAACTCTCTTTCCATTCGATCGTTTTCCTTCTCCTCGTGTCGGCGGCCGGCTGCTCGGATCACACCGGCTCCCACAAGAACGCCGCGGGCATGCCAAACGTAGCGGCAGTCACACCGGTGGTGCGGACGGACCTGGTGAGCACGCTCAATATCGCTTCTGAATTCGAGCCGTATCAGCAGGTCGACGTCCATGCCAAGGTGGCGGGCTACGTGAAGAGAATCGACGTAGACATCGGCGATGCGGTCAAGGAAGGCCAGGTTCTCGCCGTCCTCGAGGTTCCTGAACTCGAGGAAGATCTGGCGCGTGCGCATGCCGCCGTTTTGCGGGCCCGAGAACGTATCCGGCTGGTCAGCAGCAACATCCGCCGCGCCGAAGCGATAGCCCGTCAGGCGGCGCTGACCTATCAGCGCATGTATTCGGTCAACCAGACCACCCCCAACCTGGTGGCCCAGCAGGAGGTCGACCTCGCCCAGTCCCAGGCTGATGCCACGGCGGCGGAACTTTCGTCCCGCGAAGCCGCCGCCCTGGTGGCCGAACAGGAACTCGCAGAAGCCCAGGCCGAGGAACTCAAGGCCAGGACGCTGGCTGACTATGCGACGATCCGGGCACCCTTCGCGGGCATCGTCACCAAGCGTTATGCCGATACCGGCGCCATGGTGCCACAGGGTATCCAGTCCAGCCAGCAGGCCATGCCGGTGGTCCGGATCACGCAGGTCGATCCGCTCAGGCTCTCCTTCCCCGTCCCCGAATCCTTGGTTCCGCTGGTTCACCCGGACACTCCGGTGACCGTCCACGTTCCTTCCCTGAACCGCACTTTCGAAGGAAAAATTTGGCGCTTCACGGGGAAAGCCTCCGATGTCACCCGCACCATGGAAACCCAACTCCTGGTCCCCAATCCACGCTTTGAACTCAAGCCCGGCATGCTGGCCTCCGTGGAGTTCGTGCTGGCGCGGCGCGACCGGTCTCTAGCGATACCGGTCGAAGCCGTGGATGAAGACGGAAAGGAATCGACGGTACTGGTGGTCGGTCCGGACGGCAAAGTGGAAGAGCGCAAGCCGAAGCTCGGCATCAGATCGCCGGACCGCTACGAAGTGATCTCGGGCCTCGAGGAAAACGAGCTGGTCATCGTCGCTGGACGTTCCGCCTTCCTCCCCGGACAGACGGTCCAGACGAGAACGGTGTCGTTCGACGACCCGCCCGCCGAGGGCGGGCATTAGACGGCCACGGAAGCTAGCTGCGAGATGCCCCGGTTCGCGCTCCGTTTCCCCTATTTCATCATCGTCGGCGGGTTGATGGCCGGAGTACTGGGCATTTCGGCCCTGCTGCGCATGCCCGTCGACCTGTTCCCCGCCATCAACATTCCGGTGGTCATGGTCGCCACCTTCTACTCCGGCATGCCGCCAAAGCAGATCGAAACGGCGATCACCGCACCGTTCGAGCGCATGTTCACCCTCGCCAGCGACGTCGATCACATCGAATCGCGGTCCCTGCCCGGCGTCAGTCTGATCAAAGTCCATTTCCATCCGGGCTCCAATCCGGACTCGGCGCTGACCGGCATCTCCAATCTGGCGATGGCGACACTCCGCCGCCTGCCACAAGGTACCCTCCCGCCGGTGATCCTGAAATCGGACGCATCCAGCATGCCGGTGTGCCTGGTGACCTTCAAAGGCCAGGGTCTGGCCGAAAAGGACCTGCTCGATATCGCCCGCTTCAACGTGCGCAACCAGATGGCCAGCGTACCTGGCGCCTCGGTACCGTTGCCGTTCGGCGGCAAGATGCGGCAGATCCAGGTTTACGTGGACCCCATGAAGATGCAGGCCTATGACTTGAGCATCGACGACGTGGTGAACGCGGTCAACGACGCCAACCTGATCCTGCCTGCCGGCTTCTCCCGCATCGGCGATCTGACGTACAACATCTATACCAACAGCCAGGTCGCCACGATGCGGGAACTGGACCAGGTACCGTTGCGCACCGTAGGCCAGGGGGCGGTGATGGTAGGCGACGTCGGCCGGGCCAAGGACGACACCATGATCCAGACCAACATCGTACGCATCGACGGCCAGCGTTCGGTCTACGTGCCGGTGCTCAAGCAGGGCGGGAACACCAATACGATCGCCATTGTCGACGGGATCAAGGACATCGTCTCCCGCCTTTTGGACGTGCCCAAGACCCTGATGACGGAGGTCATCTTCGACCAGTCCCTGTTCGTCAAAAGCGCCATCGAGAACCTGATGCACGAAGGACTGACGGGCCTGTGCCTGACCGGCCTCATGATCCTGATGTTCCTCGGCAGTCCGCGCGCCACCGGGGCGGTGATGCTGTCGATCCCACTGTCGGCGCTGACCATGTTCTTCGTCATGTTCCTCGGCGGCGGCTCCGTCAATACCATGCTCCTGGGCGGCCTGGCGCTGGCATTCTCGCGCCTGATCGACAACTCGGTAATCGTACTGGAAAACATCTTCCGTCATATGGAAATGGGCAAGCCTGCGGCGAAGGCTGCGGAGCAAGGCGGAATGGAAGTGTCACTCCCGGTGCTCGCCGCCACCCTCACCATGGCCATCGTGTTCTTCCCGGTGAGCTTTCTGCAGGGCGTCAGCAAATTCCTGTTCTCGGCGCTGGGCCTGGCCGTCGTCATGTCGGAATTCGCATCGTACGTCGTGGCCATGACCGTCGTACCGCTGTTCTGCTCCCGGTTCATCACGAACGTCCATGGCAATGGCCAAGACGCCCGATCCTCCCTATTGAGCCGCTTCAATGCCGGGTTCGATGCACGCTTCCAGGCCTTTCTCGACCGGTACCAGGCCCTGCTGGCCCGCGCCCTGCAGCGTCCCCGTGCCACGCTCGCGGGCATCACGGGCCTGTTCGCCGCCAGCCTATTGCTGTTTCCGCTGCTGGGCCTTTCGTTCTTCCCCCGCACCGATCCGGGATTGTTCACCCTCATGATCAAGGCGCCCTCCGGAATGCGGCTGGAGAAGACCGAGGACCAGATCCGCCAGGTCGAGGCACTGATCCGCCGCAACGTCACACCGGAAGATCTCCAGCTCATCCTGTCGAACATCGGCTCGGTGGCCGACCTACCGGCGCTCTACACCACCAATTCGACCGAGGACACCGCCTTCGTCCAGGTCGCTCTCAAGGCCGGCCACAAGACCAGCAGTTTCGAATACATGGACCGGATCGGGGAAGCACTGCGGGAGGAAATGCCCCAGCTGAGCACCTACCTCCAGACCAGCGGTCTGATCGACGCGGTGATGAACCAGGGAATGCCGGCGCCGATCGATGTCCAAGTGGGCACCAACGACCTCGAGACTGCCGATCGTGTGGTCAAGGCCCTGACCGCGGAGATTCGGAAGCTTCCCGGCACCGGCGACGTTTTCACCCCGCAGGACAACCATCTGCCCGCTTTCAATATCGAGGTGGACCGCATCCGCGCCGGTCAGGTCGGCCTCACGGAGAAGAACGTGGTCGACAGCCTGATCTCGGCGCTGACGTCAAACGTCATGATCTCGCCGAACTATTGGATCGATCCCAAATCCGGCAACAATTACTTCCTTTCGGTTCAATATCCGCTGGAACTGATCCGCTCGATCAATGACCTCAGAAACCTGGTGCTGCGCGGCCCCAACGTGCAAGGCCCGACGACCCTGGACAGCGTCGCCCGGATCGAGGAGATGCACACTCCCAACGAAGTGGACCACTACCAGATCCGACGCGTGATGGACATCTACGTCACTCCGCAAGGCGAGGATCTGGGACGGCTGGCTACCGCCATCGAAGACACCGTGGCGGGAATGCAGTTGCCGGAAGGCGTGACGGTGACCTTGCGCGGGGCCGTGCAAAGTATGCGGGCGTCTTTCCACAGTTTCGCCCTCGGCCTGAGCCTGTCGGTCATCCTGGTCTACCTGGTACTGGTTGCCCAGTTCCGTTCGTTCGTGACGCCTTTCATCATCCTGCTGGCGGTACCCACTGGTCTTACTGGGGTCATCCTGATGCTGCTCGTGAGCGGGACTACGCTCAACGTCATGTCTCTGATGGGCGTGCTCATGCTGTGCGGCATGGTGGTCTCCAACAGCATCCTGATCGTGGAATTCACCCACCAGTTGCGCGCCGGCGGCATGACGGTCGTCGACGCCGTTTCGCAAGCCTGCCGGACCCGCTTGCGGCCCGTACTGATGACCTCTCTCGCCACCATCATCGGCCTGATTCCCATGGCTTTGAAGCTCGGCACCGGCAGCGAGGCCTATGCCCCGCTGGCGCGCGTCATCATCGGCGGCCTCAGTGCCTCGGTGGTGTTGACGGTATTCATCGTACCCGCCACCTATGTGCTCCTGTTCCGCGATCGGAACGGCGAAAAACCGGCCGATTCGCCGCCAGAGGCTACCACATGAGACCCGGGCTGTATGGTCTGTCCGCCACCTCGGCGCTGCTGCTGGCATGCACGACCGGCCCGGCGGACGCCCTCACCCTGTCACTCCGGGAAGCGCAGGACATCGCCCGCACGAGTCACCCGCGTATCCAGGTTGCCGACCTCCAGGCGCAGGCCTCCCAGGAGGCGGTCGTCCAGGCCAAGGCCGCCTACCTGCCGCATATCACCCAGCAGACCGTGAGTGCGGTTTCGAACAGCTCGAAAAACGCACCGGCGCGTCTGGCCGCGGGTTACGGCCTGGCACCGCCGCCGGTGGCGTCGCGCGCCGCGACCGGCGCCTACCTGAAACAGTTGATCTATGATTTCGGCCGCACTTCCAACCTGATCGCCAGCGCCGAATTGAACGCCAAAGCCAGCGAGGAGAACCGGGCCGCCAACGAAGCGCAGATCATACTATTGGTGACCGCCGCCTATTTTCAGATGGTCCAAGCGCAGGCCGTGCTGAAAGTGGCCGAGGACACTCTCGCGAAACGGGAGCTCAATCTACGGCAGGTCAAGGCGCTGACCACCTCCGGACTCAAATCCGCTCTCGACGTCAGCTTCGCCGAAGTCAACCAGAGCGATGCTCAGTTGCTGCTGCTCAAGGCGCAGAACGATCTGGCCTCGGCCCGCGCCGTGCTTTCCACTGCCATGGGCCGCCGTGACGAAGAAGTTTTCGACGTGCGGGAGGAACCTCTGCCGCCGCCCGTCGGCGAGCTGGAGAGCGCCATCACCGAGGCGCTCTATTTGAGGCCCGATCTGCGTACCCTGCGGCTGCAGTTACAGGCAGCGGAAAAGTTCGCGGAAGCGGAAAAAGCCGCGGCCCGCCCCAGGATCGAGCTGGTGGGCGACATCAATTACATGCCATGGGTCAACATCGAAGCAGGCAAGTATCCGAAATTCAACGTCATCGGCGGTCTCCTCATCGACGTTCCGGTTTTCGAGGGCTTCGCCCTGGAGGCTCGCGAAAACAAGGCGAAAAAGGAATACCAGGCGGCGGCCCATGGCGTCACCGATGCGGAAAACAACGTCCTGCGCGACGTGCGGGTGGCGTGGATGGCGGCGAAAACCGCATTCGAGCGCATGAAGCCGGCACATCAGCAGTTCCTGGAGGCCGACAAATCGTTTCAACTGGCCCAGTCGCGCTACCAGATGGGTTTGAGTTCCATTGTCGAACTGACTCAAGCCCAGCTCAACCTCACCCGCGCCGCGATCGATGAAATCGAAGCCCGGGTCGAATACCAGGTACGCTGTGCCGAGCTGGACTATCAGATAGGCAAACTGCGCTGACGGCCGACGGCGCGGGTTCAGGTGAAGAAGCGCTTGATACCTGCCATGGTCATGTCCACGGCGACCAGGTTGAGCAGGAGTCCCATCAGCCGCTCCAGGGCAGTCAAACCCCGCGGTCCCAGCCATTCTCCGAGCAGCCGACCGAGCAGGAAGGTGGTCAAGTTCGCCAGAAAAACCAGTGTCAGGGCGGTGAACAGCGTCGGAAACGGAATCCCTTGCTGTTTGCTGAGCAGCATCACCGTGGTCAATGCTGCGGGCCCGGCAATGGCGGGTATGGCGATGGGGACGACAAGGGGATCATTCGCGTAACGGTCATCGAAAGTCTCCTGAGCCCCGCCGAAAATCATTTTCAGGGATATGATGGTCAGGATCACCCCGCCCGCGATGTTCAAAGACGGCTGGGTCACGTTGAGGTAACCCAGCAACAGATCGCCCTTCCAGGCGAACACGACCAGCACCACGAAGGCGATCGCCGTTTCACGCAACACGGCACGGAGGTAAGCCGCATGCCCCAGCCGTTGCAGTACTGTCAGCAGCAGGGGCAAATTGCCGAAAGGATCAGTGATCAGAAACAACAATACGGCGACCTGGGCCAGTGTCATGCGGCGATCCGGTCAGATGGGAGGCTTCACGGGATTCCCGGTCGCTCAACTGCCGGCCTGCAGCTGCACGGCGATATCCATCTCTGTGTCGCCGCGCCGCACCGAGAGACGCACTTTCTGGCCGATCTGGTAGTCGTCCAGCAAGGCCGAGAGCTTACTCACGCTATCGACCGGCCTACCTTCCACGGCGACGATGATGTCGCCCGGGATCAGGCGGCCATCCGGCAGCAAGGTGGCGCCCTTGAGTCCGGCCGCTTCGGCGGCGGAGCCCGGATTCACCTTCAATACCAGGACTCCCGTCACACCCAGCCGCTGAACGGCTCTCTGGTTGAGCCCCTCGTCCACCGCGATGCCCAAGGCCGGTCGGATGTATTGACCGCGGCCGATGAGTTGCGGCACTACGCGGTTGACCGTGTCCACCGGCACGGCGAAACCCACCCCGGAAAACGCCCCGGAAGGACTGTAGATGGCGGTATTGATGCCAACCAACCGGCCGGCCGAGTCCAATAGCGGTCCGCCGGAATTACCGGGATTGATGGCGGCGTCGGTCTGGATCAAATGCTCGATGGTGACGCCGGTCTCCTCGGTCAGGGAGCGATCCAGGGCCGAAACGATGCCGGTGGTGAGCGACCAGTCCAAGCCGAAGGGGTTACCGATGGCGAACACCTTCTGCCCCACCTTGAGATCGTGGCTGACGCCAATGGGTAATGGACTCGGTATGCCTTGACCGACGTCGATTCTCAGCACGGCCAGGTCATGGGCCTTGCTCACCCCGACCAGGGCGGCCCTGTAATCGCGTCCGTCGGCGAGCTTCACGGTGGCCCCGCTCGCCCCTTCCACGACGTGATAATTGGTCACCACATGGCCGGCTTCGTCCCAGATGAAGCCGGAGCCTGTCCCCCGGGGGATGCTGAGTACGTTGCGCGTCCAGGGATCCATGACCTGTTGCAGGGTCGAGATATACACCACCGAATTTTTCGACTTTTCGAACAACTCGACGGTGGCTCTCTCTTCCAGCGCGAGTTCTCCGCGCGGGCTGATCGGGCGAGGTGCTACGTCCCGCGCCGAAGCGGCCTGAAAACCGCCTGCGACCATACCGAACCCCAGGAGCAACGTGGCGGTCGCGGTCCAAAGCCGACGAGGAAACAGGGATTCTTGAATGGGTTTCATGGGAGTCTCCGAAACTGAGGGTAAGGGGTCTTTACGGTTTTTCGCAGGCGCTGAGCAGCCAATATACCGCCCCCAAGGCCAGCAAAGCCGCGGACAAGGCACCGATGGTTGCGGCACCGACATTCGGATCGAGAATGACGAACTTGCGCGACAGCGCGATCAAGGCGACCAATACCACCGTCTTGACCTGAATGACGCTGCCGCGGCGCAAGGCCGCCCGCAGGATGGAATGCTTGAATTCCATCGAGATCAGCAAGGTCATGATCATGCCGAACAGTTCCTGAAACACCGCATGATCGAGCGATTCGAAAACCCGGCTGGTGATCAGCATGGCGACGGTGCGAATGAGCTGATAGAGCGAGATGACGATGACCACCGCGATCACGTTCGCCAGAATGATTGCAACCACCTGCTCGAAACGCTCATAGAGATTCATCAAACGCCATTCTTCGGCAAAGGTCGGACGTCTTTCCATACGGGGGATTTCCGAGTCATCCACCATCGGTTCTTCTCCTGCTTCGATACAGACTACTCGATGCCCAGGACAGATGCACCGGCCTGCGGGAACCGGGACAACCGGCCCTTCGCCCCGGTACCCATGGCGGGCCGTCGAGCAAGTGTGGCGATGCGCCGGGCTCGTCCCATCCTTCGTCAATCCGTGAGTCCGGCCCGCCGCAAACGGGACCGCAGCCTTTCGGTTTCTTCCAGCAGGTCGAGGATGAGAGCCGCCACTTCCAGACTGGTTTCGAAATCGCGCCTCAGACGCAGCAGGCGGCGGCATCGCTGGATATCCGCCGCCGCGAAGCGCCAGGCGGTCGCGTCGGCACCCTGTGGCGTCAATACCCCCAGCTCCACCAGCTCGGCGATGCAATCGATCCCCGCTCCGCAAGCCAAGGCCAGTTCTTCCAGAGACAACACCCCCTCGTCCCCGATCCAGACGCCGACGCCCGCTACGATGATACTGTTGCTCATGGCCTAAACCCCCAGGGAGCGGCGCGGATCGAAGGCCATCTGCCGCGCCATGTGCCGGTAGAGATCCCGCGCCTGTTCGGTGTCCGCCGGAGGCAGAACGATATCCAGCACGAGATAGAGGTCGCCGGGCGGATCAGCGGGAATGCCCCGTCCCTTGAGGCGCAGCTTGCGTCCGTTCTGTGACCGGGCGGGGATGCGAACTTCGACCGCACCTGCTGGCGTCGGCGCCTTGACGGTCGCCCCCATGGCCGCTTCCCAGGGCGCCACCGGCAGGGTGAGGTAGAGATCGCGGCCATCGACCCGGTAAAAGGGATGCGGCTTGAAATGCACCTCCAGGTAAAGGTCGCCCTGCGGCCCCCCGCCCAGGCCCGGGGCACCCTGGCCGGCCAGACGGATGAGTTGGCCCTCGCGGATGCCCTTGGGGATCTGCACCTGGAGCGTGCGTTCGCGCATCACCAGGCGACCCTGCTCGTCGAGCTGCGGCACGCGCAGGCTGAGAGTGCGGCTGACGCCGCGAAAGGCATCGTCGAGATCGATGAAAACCTTGGCGTGATGATCTTCGCCGCGCGCGCGGAAGGCCCCGGAGCTCCGGCCGAAACCGCCGAACAGGGTGTTGAAGAAATCGCTGAAGTCCGCGCCGTGCCCAAAGGGTCCGCGGGCGAACTCGAAGCCGGCATCCCAATCCGGCGGCGGCCGGAATTCCTGGCCGCTGCGGTAGCCAGCCCCCAGACGATCGTAAGCCGCCCGCTTTTCTGGATCGCGCAACACCTCGTAGGCCTCGTTGATTTCCTTCATCCGGGCTTCCGCCCCCTTCTCCTTGCTGATGTCGGGATGATATTTACGGGCCAGCTTGCGGTAAGCCTTCTTGATCTCGTCCTCGGTGGCCGAGCGCTCGACCTCGAGTATCTTGTAGTAATCCTTGAATTCCATGGTGTTAGCCGTCCAGATGATCGTGTCGGAGCAGGTGGTGGCGCCTCATCCGAGGCTCACGCTCAACGCCATCATGAGCGTGAACCCCAACATGATCCCCAAGGTAGCGGCGACGGGGTGGCCGCTAAGCTGGGTTTCCGGGATCACTTCCCGCACTACCACGTACAGCATGGCACTCGCGGCGAATCCCATGGCATAGGGTAACACCGCTCTAGCCGTCAGGGCCGCGGCGGCGCCGGCCACCGCCGCCAGAGGTTCCACCGCGGCCGAGATCTGCCCATAAAGAAAACTGCGCAACGGTGAAAGTCCCTCCCGCCGCAGGGGCAAGGCCACCGCCATACCCTCCGGCAGATTGTGGAAGGCGATGCCCGCCATCAAGCCCACCGCAGCTGCCAGACTGACCGGGCTGGCGCCATCGCCGATGGCGCCGAACACGACGCCGAGGGCGAGCCCTTCCGGGATGTTGTGGAGGGCGATGGCCAGGATCAGCAGTGTGGTCCGCCGCCAGTGGCTGCTCAATCCCTTGGCTTCCTTGGCCGGTGCGGCAAGCTGCAATCTCGGCAGCACCTGATCGGTAACGTGGAGGAAGACGATGCCCAGCAGGATCCCGGCGCTGGCGGGCAGCCAGCGCCAGGGACCATAGTCAGCGGACAGCTCGATGGCCGGATGGAGGAGCGACCAGAAACTGGCCGCCAGCATGACGCCACCCGCGAACCCCAGCACCACATCCAAAAAACCTTGATGGACCCGGGCGGTGAAGAATACCAGTGAGGCTCCCAGCGCCGTGCCGCTCCAGGACACCAGGCCCGCGCCGAAGGATTGCCCGATCGGGCCCCACTCGGCGAACGGCGGCAAGCCGGCGATCCCTCCCGCCGTCATGCGCCTTGACCTCGCCAGAGCTTGTATTTTTCCACGTGCTCGCGGGTCAAGCGCAACACCAGAAGCAGCAGGGCCACATCGTCCAGATAGCCGATCACCGGAACGAATTCCGGGATCAGCTCGATGGGATTGATGAAATACAGTAGCGCGAAGCTCAATGCGCCGATCACCCAGCGGGGAATGTCCCGATAACGGCCCGAGCAATAGTCCCGCACCAGATCCATCAGCAGCTCGACCTGTTCCAGGATGTCCCGCAACAAAGGAATCCCGAAAATCTTATCCCTGATCGCCGAGCGCTGCGCCTCCACGCGCTCGAAGTTCGCGTCGGTCATCCGATCCTGGGCATCCCGTAAAACGATCGCTTCTTTCGTCTCAGACATGAAGGCTCCGACAATCCAGCAACGACCCGACGAAAATCGCCGATTCCGGCGCGCCCCGCCATTATAGACGCCGTAGCGGTGAGCTATAGTTACCGGTGCCACCTTCCCGGCCACGGCTCGGGATCGAAAGGCCGTCGAATGGGCGATTCCTTCAACGCATTTTCAAGAGGTCAACCATGTACGAATCCTTGTTACGGTTTCCAACCGATCTCTTTTCAGAATTCGACCGGATGCAACAGGAGATGGAACGGATGTTCGGGGCATTGGGCATGCCCACCAGCATCCGCGCGGTGGCGCGAGGCTTTCCCGCCGTCAACATCGGCACCACGCCCAAGTCCATCGAGGTTTACGCTTTCGCGCCGGGCATCGATGCTTCCCGACTGGAAGTCAGTGTGGACCGCGGACTGCTGACCATCGCAGGAGAACGGCCGAGCGAATCGTCCGAAGTGGCTGAAAAGGTGAGTGTCTACGCCGATGAGCGTTTTTCCGGCAGTTTCAAGCGAGTGGTGAGTCTGCCGGAAGACGTGGACCCCTCGGGCATCCAGGCCCGTTACCGGGACGGGGTGCTGCGTATATCGGTGCCGCGCAGCGAAGCCGCACAACCCAAGCGTATCGAAATCAAATGAGTGACGGAAGGTGAATCATCATGAGCGACGGTAAACAAGACATCGCCAGGCGCGAAGACGTTCGTCCGGCCCCGGCCCTACTGCCGGCGGTGGACATCGTGGAGGACGAAACCGGCATCACCCTCACTGCCGATATGCCGGGTGTGCCCAAAGAGAAACTGACGGTGCGCATGGATGGCCAGAACCTTTCGATCGAGGGGGAAATCGCCCTGGAGACACCGGAGGGGATGGAGCCCAGCTACGCCGAAATCCGCTCTCCCGCCTACCGCAGGAGCTTCAGCCTGAGCCGGGACCTCGACCCTTCCAAGATCGACGCCCAGTTCAAGGACGGCGTGTTGCGCCTGCGGATCCCCAAGGCCGAGCATGCTCAACCACGCAAGATCACGGTCAGCGTGGACTGATCTTTTCTGAATGGCCAGCGTGGCCCGGCAAACGGGCCGCGGCCGGCCCTCGCCACCCATCGCTGAAGGGGAACAGTCATGACTACATTAAACGAACTCAAGCACGGCTTGGAAGAGGCCTGGGAATCACTGGCAGAGGGCTGGCATCGCCTCCGCGAACGGGCGGCGGGCGCGCTGACCCGATTCAAGCCCGGAGCCTCGGTACCCGCCGTGCCCCGACGCCAGGAGGATTTCTACCTGGCTTCCCCCACCTGGGCCTTGCTGGCTGGAGACGTGTACGAAGACGATCGCAAAGTGGTCATCCGGCTCGAAGTACCCGGGATGGAGAAGGAAGATTTCAACCTCGAGCTGCGCGGCGACCTGCTCATCGTGCAGGGTGAAAAACGCCTCGAACGGGAAACCAGCGAAGGCCGGTACCGGGTCTTGCAGTGCGCCTACGGACACTTCCACAGGGTGATTCCGCTGCCGGCGGAGGTGGTCGCGGACCGGGTGCAGGCGTCCTACCGCAACGGCGTGCTCAAGATCGAACTGCCCAAGGCTGCGGCCAGGTTGCCCAGGAGCATCGAGATTCCGGTTCGATGAAGTCCACGGCTACGACCGCGAGGCCGCGGACAAAATGCTTCATTTCACGCAGTCGCCGAGCGATATGGCACAAATCTCGATTATCCTGGCCTCCCATTCCTCGTTCTATGTATGGTTTTTTCGTGGCAACGAACTTGCATCCTGGAGGGTTCGACAACCACCTTCGCTTCCGTTCGGACATTCGATGATCACCAGAACTCCCATGCTCCGCCGTTCGAAATTCCACTCCCTGGTTTTCCTAGCCGCCGCCACTCTCGCCGCCCTCGGTCTCCGCCAGGCAAGCGCTTTCGAATACAACGGCGAAGGCAAGACCCTCGTCAACAAGCGGCTGAAAGGCAGTTACGGCTTCGCCGCGCAAGGCTATTTCGGCGCCGATTTCGATGCCGCGACCAGACTCACTACCGGCGCGATCGCCATCCGCGTCGGCGTGTTCAAATTCGACGGCGACGGCCATTGCAGCATCCACAGCATGGCCAACAAGGCTGGCCTCCAGGCCGCGGTGACCCAGGACACCTCGGAGTGCACCTATGAGGTCTATCTCGACGGTACCGGCAAAGTCGATGCCGTGCTGGGCGGGAAGTCGTTCCAGACGTTTTTCGTGCTGGTGAACAACGGCAAGGAATTCATGTTCACCCGACGGGAAGGCACCGGGACTCCCGCCGATCAGGGGGGCGCCACCCTGGTTTTCGCCATCGCGAAAAAACAATAGCGGGCGGCTGTTTCAGGCGACTGTCTCCACCATGTTCACCCGCTGGGTGACATTGCACAGTAACACGTAGGGAATGGTGTCGGCGTGAAGCGCGATTTCCTCCACCGGCAGCCCTTGTCCCCATAGCGTCACGGTATCGCCGATTTCCGCCGACGGGCAGTCGGTCAGATCGACCGATATCATGTCCATCGAGACCCGGCCGATCAGCGGCACGCGCCTGCCCCGGACCAGCACCGGCGTGCCGGTGGCCGCGCGGCGGGGGTAACCATCGCCGTAGCCTATGGCCGCGATGCCCATGCGGGTCGGGCGGCGGCAGATGAAGTCGCCGCCGTATCCAACCGCATCGCCGGTCTTCAGTTGCTTGACCGCGATCAGGCGGCTCTGCAAGGTCATGACCGGCATCAAACCTTCTTCCGGTCCGCTCCGTCCAGGAAACGGCGATACGCCATACAGCAGGATGCCGGGCCTGACCCAGGCACTGCGGGCCGCCGCCCAGGCCATCAACCCCGCCGAGTTGCCGATGCTGAATTCGCCCCGCCCGCCTGCCATCCGCCCAAAACAACGCAGCTGGATTTCGGTGGTCGGATCATCGGTGGCGTCGGCATTGGCCAGATGGGTCATGACAGGCACCGGCTGGCGCACCTGAGGCATCCGCGCCAGCCGCAACCGCGCCCGGGCGAACTCCTCGTCGGCCAGACCCAGCCGATGCATCCCGCTGTCCGCCTTGAGCCACACCCCCATTGGGACGGAAGTATCGAGCCGCTCCAGCAGATCAAGCTGGAAGCCGGAATGGATCACCGGTTCGAGACCATGGCGGGCGCTCAGCCTCATCCCTTCTTCGTCGCCATAACCCTGCAACACGGCGATGCGTTGAGCGATACCGGCCTGACGCAGAACGATGCCCTCTTCCACCCGCGCCACGGCAAACGCATCCGCTGCCGGCAGCGCTCGCGCGGCCCGGATCAGTCCGTGCCCGTAGGCGTTGGCCTTGATCACGGCCATGATTTTCGAATCCGGCGCGGCGGCGCGAATCCAGGCGAAATTGTGGGCGAAGGCCGCCATGTCCAGGACGGCACGGGCTGCGGGCACCACGGTTTAGTATCCTTCGCTGGAATAGGGATCGGCGATGAAGTTCTCGAAACGCGTGTACTGGCCCAGGAAGGTCATCCTCACCGTACCGATCGGACCGTTACGCTGCTTGGCGATGATGATTTCCGCCGTGCCCTTGTCGGCGCTGTCGGGATGGTAGACCTCGTCGCGGTAGATGAACACAATGAGATCGGCGTCCTGTTCGATCGAGCCCGATTCGCGCAAATCGGACGGTACCGGTCGCTTGTTGGGGCGTTGCTCAAGGTTGCGGTTGAGCTGGGACAGGGCTATCACAGGCACGTTCAGCTCCTTGGCCAGTGCCTTGAGCGAACGGGAAATTTCCGAAATTTCGGCAACCCGGTTCTCGCCGCCCGAACATTGCATGAGCTGCAGATAGTCCAGCACCACCAGTCCGAGCTGGCCGTTCTCCCGCGCCAACCGGCGGCAGCGGGCGCGGACTTCGGTGGGAGACAAAGCCGGTGTATCGTCGATGAAAAGTCTGGTTTCGGCCAGGATGTTGATGGCGGAGGTCATGCGGGGCCATTCGTCGTCCTCCAGTTTGCCGGTGCGGACCCGGTGCTGGTCGATGCGGCCGAGTGAAGACATCATCCTCATGGCCAGCTGCTCACCAGGCATTTCCATGCTGAACACGGCGACCGGCAGCCTTTCTTTGATCGCGACGTTCTCGGCGATGTTCATCGCGAAGGTGGTTTTGCCCATGGACGGCCGACCGGCGATGATGATGAGGTCGGACGGCTGCAAACCCGAAGTCATGTCGTCGAAATCGGTGAACCCCGTGCTTGCGCCGGTAATGTGCCCCTCCTTGTGGAACAGCATCTCGATGCGATCGACGGCGGCGGCCAGCAGGCTCTTGATCGGCTTGAAACCGGCGCTGCCGCGCTGACGCTGGTCGGCGATCTGGAACACGCGCTGCTCGGCCTGTTCGAGCAGATCGCTCATGCCGCGCCCTTCGGGCTGATAGGCCGAATCGGCGATTTCGGTACCCACATGGATGAGCTGGCGCAACACGGCGCGCTCGCGCACGATGTCGGCATAGGCGGCAATGTTGGCGGCGCTGGGCGTTTCCCGCGCCAGCACGGCGAGATAGGCAAGGCCGCCGGCTTCTTCGAGCTCTCCCGTCTTTTCCAGTACTTCCGACAGGGTCACGACGTCGAACGGCGCCTGCCGCTCGGAAAGCTGGCGGATCGCACGGAAGATCAGGCGATGGTCGCGCCGGTAGAAGTCTTCCTCGACGATGCGGTCGGCGACGACGTCCCAGGTCTGGTTGTCGAGCAGCAAGCCGCCCAGCACCGCCTGCTCGGCCTGGATCGAATGGGGGGGGATCTTGAGCGCTTCCACGCGCTTGTCGATCGATCGGGCGTATTCGGACATTTCGAGTTCAGTCAGCCGTTGCGGATGGCTTCGATGATGCGGGTGGTGGAATGGCCTTCGACGAAGTCGAGTATCCTCACCTCGCCACCGGTTTCCAGGACGCAATCATGACCGACGATCGCCGTGATATCGGCGTAATCGCCTCCTTTGACCAGGACGTGGGGACGGATGGCGCAGATTTCGTCGCGTGGTGTATCGCCATCGAAGGCCACGACCCAGTCGACACTCTCCAGTGCCGCCAACATGGCCATCCGGTGCGGCAGCGGATTGACCGGGCGGCCCGCCCCTTTCAACCGGCGCACCGAGTCGTCGCCGTTAACCAGCACGATCAGACGGTCACCCAGGGCGCGGGCCTGTTCCAGATAATGCACGTGGCCGGGATGCAGCAGATCGAAACAGCCGTTCGTGACCACGATCCGCTCGCCGGCCCTTCGCAAGGGAATGAGCACGTCCAGCAGTTCCGCCAATGTGATCGCTCCCCGCCGGGGAGCCCGCTGGCCGTGAATCGCAATGGCCAGTTCCTCGGGCGAAACCGATGCCGTACCGAGCTTGCCGACCACGATACCGGCGGCCAGATTCGCCAGGGCCACCGCATCGGTCAGCGGCCGACCGACGGCGAGGGCCGCGGCGAGCACGGAGATAACCGTGTCGCCCGCACCGGTCACGTCGTACACTTCTTTGCCATGCGCTGGGAGGTGCAGCGCTCCCGCCGTCGGTCTCAGGAGGCTCATGCCGTGCTCGCCCCGGGTCACGAGCAGGGCTTCGAGATCCAGCCGCGTCATCAACGCCCGTCCTTTGCGTTCGATTTCCGCATCGTCGCAGCAAGCACCGACCACGGCTTCGAATTCGGAAAGGTTGGGGGTCAACAGCGTCGCGCCTCGATAGCGATCGAAATCCACCCCCTTGGGATCGACCAGAACCGGCTTGCCGGCCCGCCGCGAGGCGGCGATGAATTCCTCAACGCAGGCCAGAGTCCCTTTCGCGTAGTCGGAAAGCACCACTACACCGGTCTCCTCCAGCAGCGCACGGAACCGGGTGACCAAGGGAGCGGGATCGAGGTGGGCGAAGCCGTCCTCGAAATCCAGCCGAATGAGCTGCTGCTGGCGACTGACGACGCGCAGTTTGGTGATCGTGGCAACCGCCGGACAACGCTCGATGTGGCTGCGGATGCCGGCCACGGCCAGGAGCCTCTCCAACGCGGCAGCCGCCTCGTCTTCGCCGGCATAACCCAGCAGATCGACTTCCCCGCCCAGTGCCGCCAGATTGAGCGCCACGTTTCCGGCACCGCCTATGCGCTCCTCCGAGCTTTCCACCCGCACGACCGGCACCGGCGCCTCCGGCGAGATGCGGGAAGCTCCACCGAACCAGTAGCGATCGAGCATGAGGTCTCCGACGACCAATACGCGGGCGAGGCTGAAGTCGGGGAGTATCATGTGAAGGGAACAACGGGAAGAGCCGTTAGAATACCATAGCGGCGCATCGGTATGCGCTGCCCGCCGCGCGGGGAATCAGCTCCCCAGCCGTTCCGCCATGCCGTCCAGCGCTCTCACCAGAGCATCGGTCATTTCCTCGCCTTGGGCAAGATGACCGGCGTTCGGCAAAATCGTCAACTCGGATCGCGGCAATGCCCGATGCAGCAGCCAGGCCGCCTCGGGAGGACAGACCAGGTCCTTCCGGCCGTGCACGATGATCGCGGGCAGATGGGCGATCTTCGGACAGTCTTCGAGGATCTGACCTTCCCTGATGAAATAGCGGGCCGCCGCATAATGGAGTTCGATGCGGCACTGCGCCAAGGCTCCGGGGGGAAGGGGATCATCATCCGCCGGGTTGAACCCGGAACCCAGCGTGACGCGGCTGCTCCAAAGCCACCATTCCTTCGCCATTCGCCGCTGTTCAAGCTCATCGGCGCCTTTGATCCGGCGGTGGATAGCCCGGACCGGATCGGCCCGCTCCCGGGCATCGAAATTGTCACTGAACCGCTGCCATGCCTCGGGATGGAAGCGACTGGCACCATCGCGCACGAACCAGTCCACGTCGCGCTTGCGCGCCAGGAAACTGCCCCTCAGGATCAGCCCGCTCACCCGCTCCGGAAAGGCCTGCGCATAGAGCAATGCCAGGGCCGCCCCCCAGGAGCCACCGAAAAGCAGCCATTTCGGGATATTCAAGCGCCCTCGGATCGATTCGAGGTCGTCGATCAGATGACGGGTGGTATTGTTCCTGAGCGCACCATGCGGGGTCGATCGCCCGCAGCCCCGTTGATCGACGAGTATCGCCCGGTAACGTTCCGGATCGAAAAACGAGCGATGGTGGTGTCTGCAACCAGAGCCTGGCCCCCCGTGCAAAAACACCGCGGGAATGCCCTCGGGATTGCCGCATTCCTCGACATAGATCTCATGCCCGCCCCCCACTCCGAAACGGTGGAAGACGTAGGGTTCGAGCGGTGGATAAAGCGGTTTCATCAGGGGTCTGCAAACGGGTCGCACAAAAAAGGGGGATCCTGAGATCCCCCTGCGGCCGGCCAGGAGCCTGACGGGCTTCAGAAGCCGATGCCGACGTAAGCACCGGCGGTGTAGTTGTCCGTATCGGTGCTGTTCAAGATGGTCTTGCCGTTGTTCGTCCTGACGCTGTAGTTCAGGTCGCCGCCGGTGAAGTTGTACCGGAAGTCGGCACCCACCCACAGGTTCTTGAAGATATTGTACTCCAGACCGGTACCGAGCATCAGACCGGGATTCAACACGGTCACGCCGCTGGAGGGCGGGCTGATGACGTTGACGCTGAGACCGAACGGCACGATCCAGGGACGGAATCCTTCGATGCCGGTGTATTTCAGCTTGGGAGATGCATACAGGGAGAACATGGTGACCTGCGCCTGCATCCGCGTGCCCGTCACGCTGCTGACGAATGAGTTGTTGACGCTGCCGTAGTTCTTGTAGTCGAACATGATTTCGGCATCGAGCGCCAGGTCGTCGGAAATGCCGAAGGTGTCGTCGCTCAGACGGTGATCCAGACCTGCGCCGACATACCAGCCGGCCTTGTCGGAACCGAAATTGTTCGACGAAAGGAGATTGTTGTTGACCAGCAGTTCGCTGGTACGAGCATGATTCATGGCTGCCCAGCCACCACGGAAGAAGACCATGTCATCCTTCTTTTCTTCGTGTTTGGCCAGCTCGGCAAGCCCCTGATTCACTTTCGCCTGCTGAGCCTGTACCTGCTGAGCCGTATCCTTTGCCTCCGCTTTGGCTTCCGCCGCTTCCGCTTCGGCCTTTGAGCGCGACGCCTCGAGTTCAGCACGCAGCGCCTGCATTTCCTGTTCCATTACCTGCAGTCTCCGTTCCAGCGAAGCCTGGGCCGAAGAAGCATGGGCTTTCGGAGCGGCCATGGAAACCGAAGGCGCGAGAGCGGCGGCGATCGACGCGGTGAGCAGCGTGGTGAAACCACCCGATTTCTTGATCTGATTCATGAAAATCCCCTCGACAAAATATTGTTAGTTGGATAAAGCGTTGCTCCGGAGCAACAGTTAGTTGCTTGCCGGTAGGATGCTAGCAAAAAACCACGGCGGTAACAATTCTCCTTGTGTGATTTTGTTGACCCGAGTCAGCATCGCCGCTTTACGTTCCGACGCGAACGCGCCCCAAAAGATTCAGCCCCATCCGCACCCGGCAGGGGTAATCGATTTCCACCGTAGCGAGTGCACCTCGCAGTATAGAACATCGCCACCGAAAGGGCATATTAGTGAATCCCAATGGCCTGGTTTATAATTCAGAGTTCGCCGTATACGATTTACAACAACCCGAACGCCGGGAGATGCGCCATGCCGGCGATTTCCGGCCGCCGTTATGCGCCCCCGCAACGGCGACGCACGCTCGCGAAGCGATGCGCACTAACCACGCACAAGATCACAACCCCCTGAATACATCTGAGAACTCAAGAGGTCACATGGCTGTCAAGAACCGTCTACACCGCAGCGAACTCGCGGTGCCGGGCAGCAATCCACGCATGCTCGAGAAAGCGCCGGAAGCCGGCGCCGACATCGTCTTTCTGGACCTGGAAGATGCGGTTGCGCCGGATGACAAGGAGCAAGCGCGCCGGAACATCGTCTTCGCGCTCAACACCTACGACTGGTCCAAATGCGCGGTCTCCGTCCGCATCAACGGCCTCGACACCCATTACGCCTACCGGGACCTCGTTGAGATCGTCGAGTCCTGCGGCGACAAGCTCGACACCATTCTGGTGCCGAAAGTCGGCAGCGCCTCGGACGTTCTGTTCGTCGCGACTTTACTTTCCCAGATCGAGGCCTACAAAGGTTTCAAACCGATCAATATCCACGTGCTGATCGAAACGGCCATGGGCATGGCCAACGTGGAGGAGATCGCCCGCACCTGTCCTGAACGCATGGAGGCCATGGTGTTCGGCGTGGCCGACTACGCTGCCTCGGTGCGCGCCCGCACGACCAACATCGGTGGCGCCAACCCGGATTACGGCATGCTGACCGACCCTGACGAAAGCGGTACCCGCGCCTATCACTGGGCCGACCAGTGGCATTTCGGCATTTCCCGCATGGTCGCGGCCTGCCGCGCCTATGGACTTCGCCCCATCGACGGCCCCTTCGGCGATTTCAGCGATCCGGAAGGATTTCGCGCCGCAGCCCGCCGTGCCGCGGCTCTGGGCTGCGAAGGGAAGTGGGCGATCCATCCCTCCCAGATTCCACTGTGCAACGAAATCTTCACACCCACGGAAAAAGAGGTCACGCGGGCCTACCGCATCCTGGAAGCCATGGAGCAGGCGGCGAAGGAGGGCAAAGGCGCGGTGTCTCTGGATGGGCGGCTGATCGATGCCGCCTCGATCCGGATGGCGGAGAACGTGGTCCGCCAGATGAAGCAGATCGAGTCGCGTCGGTAGGAATCCCCCCTGTCTCGCGCGATGCATATTTCGAGTTGAACGAGGAGATCGTCCGTGAATATCCATGAGTACCAGGCCAAGGAGCTGCTCAAGACCTATGGCGTGCCCGTGCCCGACGGCGCCGTTGCCTATTCCGACGCGCAGGCCGCCAGCGTCGCCGAGGAGATCGGCGGCAGCCGCTGGGTGGTCAAGGCGCAGATCCATGCCGGCGGTCGCGGCAAGGCCGGGGGCGTAAAGGTCGCCCACTCCATCGAGGAAGTCCGCCAATACGCCGACGCCATGCTCGGCAGCCACCTCGTCACCCATCAGACCGGCCCGGGAGGCTCGCTGGTTCAGCGTCTGTGGGTGGAACAGGCCAGCCATATCAAAAAGGAATACTACCTGGGCTTCGTGATCGATCGCGGCAATCAACGCATCACCCTGATCGCCTCCAGCGAGGGCGGCATGGAAATCGAGGAAGTCGCAAAGGAAACCCCGGAGAAAATCGTCAAGGAAGTCGTCGATCCGGCCATAGGCCTGCTGGACTTCCAGTGCCGCAAGGTCGCCACGGCGATCGGCCTGAAAGGCAAGCTGATGCCCCAGGCCGTCAGGCTGATGAAGGCCATCTACCGCTGCATGCGCGACAAAGATGCCCTGCAGGCCGAAATCAATCCTCTGGCCATCGTGGGCGAAAGCGACGAATCGCTCATGGTCCTGGATGCCAAGTTCAACTTCGACGACAACGCCCTGTACCGGCAGCGCACCATCACCGAGATGCGCGACCTGGCCGAGGAAGACCCGAAAGAGGTCGAAGCCTCCGGCCACGGTCTCAATTACATCGCCCTCGACGGCAACATCGGCTGCATCGTCAATGGCGCCGGCCTCGCCATGGCTTCGCTCGACGCCATCACCCTGCATGGCGGCCGTCCGGCCAACTTCCTCGACGTGGGCGGCGGCGCCTCCCCCGAGAAGGTCACCAATGCCTGCCGCATCGTACTGGAAGATCCCAACGTCCGCTGCATCCTGGTCAACATCTTTGCCGGCATCAACCGCTGTGACTGGATCGCCAAGGGCCTGATCCAGGCCTGCGACAGCCTGCAGATCAAGGTGCCGCTGATCGTGCGCCTGGCCGGGACGAACGTCGACGAGGGCCGCAAGATCCTGGCCGAATCCGGCCTCTCCTTCATCACCGCGGAAAATCTGGACGACGCGGCCGCCAAGGCCGTCGCCATCGTCAAGGGATAACAGTCATGAGCGTATTCGTTAACAAGCACTCCAAGGTCATCTTCCAGGGCTTCACCGGCGAGCACGCCACCTTCCACGCCAAGGACGCCATGCGGATGGGCACCCGGGTGGTCGGCGGTGTCACCCCTGGCAAAGGCGGCACCCGCCATCCCGATCCCGAACTCGCTCATCTGCCGGTGTTCGACACCGTGGCTGAAGCCGTGGCCGCCACCGGCGCCGACGTCTCCGCCGTGTTCGTGCCGCCGCCCTTCAATGCGGACGCGTTGATGGAAGCCATAGACGCCGGCATCCGGGTCGCCGTGACCATCGCCGACGGCATCCCGGTACACGACATGATCCGACTGCAGCGCTACCGGGTGGGCAAGGATTCCATCGTGATCGGACCGAACACCCCCGGCATCATCACGCCGGGCGAGTGCAAGGTGGGCATCATGCCTTCGCACATTTACAAAAAGGGCAACGTCGGCATCGTATCGCGCTCCGGCACCCTCAATTACGAGGCGACGGAACAGATGGCCGCGCTTGGGCTGGGCATCACCACCTCGGTCGGCATCGGCGGCGACCCCATCAACGGAACCGATTTCGTCACCGTCCTGCGCGCCTTCGAAGCCGACCCGGAAACCGAGATCGTGGTGATGATCGGCGAAATCGGCGGCCCCCAGGAAGTCGCCGCCGCCCGCTGGGCCAAGGAAAACATGACAAAGCCGGTCATCGGCTTCGTCGCAGGCCTTGCCGCACCGACCGGCCGACGCATGGGCCATGCCGGCGCCATCATCTCCAGCGAGGCCGACACCGCCGGCGCCAAGATGGACGCCATGGAAGCCTTGGGGCTGTACGTCGCCCGCAACCCGGCACAGATCGGCCAGACCGTGCTACGCGCCGCGCAGGAACACGGAATCAGATTCTGATCGCCGGGTTCCCGAGATCAACGAACCGGGGCTCTCGGCGGTACGCCGTGGCCCCCTACCCGTTCCCACCATGCGACAATTGACCCCTCATCAAGTCAAAGCACTCCTCGACGAACCCGAGGCAGCCCCATTGCTGCTGGACGTGCGTGAACCCGGCGAGTTCGCCTTTTGCCACATCGACGGCAGTCTGCACATCCCCATGGGAGAGATCGTATCGAGGCTGGGCGAACTCGACCCCGACCGGACGACCGTCGTGGTCTGTCACCACGGCATGCGGAGCTTTCAGGTCGCCCGGTTTCTGGAGACCCAGGGCTTCGGGCGGGTCATCAATCTTGCCGGTGGAATCGATGCCTGGGCGCGGGAAGCCGATCCCGGCATGCCCCGTTATTGAAATGATCGCCCTGATCCAGCGGGTCACCCAGGCCAGCGTCCGGGTCGACGGCGCGACGGTCGGCGCCATAGGCCGGGGCACCCTGGCCCTCGTCGCTATCGAGCGCGGCGATGGCGCGACCCAGGTGTCGCGGATGGCTGAGCGCCTGCTCGGCTACCGGATGTTCCCGGACAGCGAAAACCGCATGAACCTGAGCCTGGCCGAAACGGGCGGCGGCCTGCTGCTGGTCTCGCAGTTCACCCTGGCCGCCGACACCGCGAAAGGCATGCGTCCGAGCTTCACCCCCGCAGCCGATCCCGAAACCGGCCGCCGGCTGTTCGACGCACTGGTGGATGCCACCCAGCGCCGGCATTCCCCCGTTGCAACCGGGCGCTTCGGCGCCGACATGCAGGTCTTTCTCGTCAATGACGGTCCTGTGACCTTTCTGCTGCGCTGTCCGCCCGACCGGCCTCCGGGGGGATAGGCCCCATGGTCCGCGTCCGCTATCATCGTCCGATGAGTATGCGGAGGTATTCGCCATGCAGCAGAAATTCCATATCGAACGCATGGACCGGCAACGGCTGGAGCTGGCGCTGGACTGGGCGGCGGCAGAAGGATGGAACCCCGGCCTGCACGATGCGGCGAGCTTCTTCGCCGCGGACCCTTCCGGATTTTTCATGGGCTTTCTGGACGACGAGCCGGTAGGGAGCATCAGCGCGGTATCCTATCCCGGCGACTTCGGTTTCATCGGGCTCTATATCGTGCGGCCGGAGCACCGTGGCAAGGGTTTCGGCCTCAAGCTCTGGCATGCCGCCGTGGAGCATCTGGGAGAGCGGACGGTCGGCCTGGACGGCGTAATCGAACGGCAGTCCAGCTATGCCCGTTCCGGCTTCGTCACCGCCCACCGCAACATCCGTTTCGAGTGGAACGGTCCCGCGGCCCTGGAAACGGATACCGCCGTGGGTCGGCTGGAACCGTCCGAGTTCGACGCGATCCTGGCCTATGACGCCGCACTGTTCCCGGGGAGCCGGGATGGATTCCTGCGTGTCTGGACCCGACAGCCGGGGTGTACCGGCCTGCTCTACCGCTCCGACGATGGCGACATCGCCGGATACGGACTGCTTCGCCCTTGCCGTAGGGGCTACAAGCTCGGTCCATTGTTCGCCGACACACCCCGAATCGCGGCGTGCCTGCTGCAAGCTTTCCGTCCTCACGCGGGAACGGCCCCCATCTACATCGACATGCCGGCACCCAATACCGCCGCCTTGCAGCTGGCCGCCCAGCATGGCATGCGGCGGGTCTTCGAAACCGCGCGCATGTATACACCGCGGATACCCTCCCTGCCGTTGGAACGCACCTTCGGCATCACGACTTACGAGCTGGGCTAGGCGGTTCCATACCATGCCAGCGCCGACGGCGCCAGTCCTTGGCAGCGATGGCGCGTCCCGGTAGACTTCCCCGCTTTTTTCCACCGCTATGCAAATCGGACCCTACCGCCTCAGTAGCCCGGTCATCCTCGCACCCATGGCGGGCGTCACCGATCTCCCTTTTCGCAGGCTCTGCCGGCAATTCGGCGCGGGGCTCGCGGTCTCGGAGATGATATCCGCCAGCCCGGCGTTGCAGGCCACACGCAAGTCCAGGCTGCGGCAAGATCACCGCGGTGAGCCTGGCCCGATCAGCGTCCAGATCGTCGGCGCCGATCCGAGGGAGATGGCCGAGGCGGCGCGCCGCACTGTCGATCTCGGCGCCGACATCATCGACATCAACATGGGCTGCCCCGCGAAAAAAGTCTGCAACGTCGCCGCCGGTTCGGCCCTGCTGCGCGACGAGAAGCTGGTGGCGAACATCCTCGAAGCGGTGGTCCAGGCCGTACCGGTTCCGGTCACCCTGAAGATCAGGACCGGCTGGGATTCGGCGTCCCGCAATGCGGTCAGCATCGGAAAAATCGCCGAAAGCGCCGGAATCCGGGCGCTCACGGTTCATGGCCGCACCCGCGCCTGCGGGTTTGCGGGGGCAGCCGAATACTCTACAATTACCGAAGTTAAGAAAGCCATCGGCATTCCGGTCATCGCCAACGGCGACATCGACTCTCCCGGAAAAGCCGAGGCCGTGCTCCGATCGACCGGCGCGGATGCCGTGATGATCGGCCGTGGCGCCTGGGGACGGCCCTGGCTGCTGCGGGAAATCGACGCGCGGCTCAAGGACGGTCGCCAGCCCTTGCCCCCTACGCTCGATGAGATCCGCCGCACCGTGCTCGGCCACCTCGAAGCGCTGTATTCCTTCTATGGGGAGAAGCAGGGGGTGCGGATCGCACGCAAACATATCGGCTGGTACGCCGCCCGGATCCCGGGTCTGGACGACCGGCTGGTACCGGGGATTTTTTCCCTCGCCAACGCCCCCCAGCAGCTCTCCGCTGTGGAAGCCCTGTTGAAATTTCAGTTCGAGAAGACCGCTGCATGAGACAGGACAATCGATTGCTTGAATCTTTCGAATCTCCGCCCAAGGATCCCTCCCCCGCGCCCGTGGTGCTCAGCGAGCAGGTACGTGCGGCCTTGGTCAATTATCTGTCACAGCTGGACGGCATCAGCGTGACCGACATGTATACCCTCGTCATGGGTGAAGTCGAACGACCGCTCATCCGTACCGTGCTCGAGCACTGCTGTCACAACCAGACCCGCGCCGCCCAGTTGCTGGGCCTCAGCCGCAGCACACTGCGCAAGAAGATGCAGCAGCACGGCATCGAGTGAGCAATTTCCCAGCCTTTCCGACCCGAGAGATCCAATGAGCAATCCTATCGCCCGCGCCCTCGTCAGCGTTTCCGACAAGACCGGCTGCGTGGAGTTCTGCCGGGGCCTCGCCGGCATCGGCGTCGAAATCATCTCGTCCGGCGGCACTGCCAGACTGTTGGCCGAACACGGCGTCCCGGCCATCGAAGTCAGCGACTACACCGGCTTTCCGGAGATGATGGACGGCCGGGTCAAGACGCTGCACCCCAAGGTTCATGGCGGCATCCTCGGCCGGCGCGGCATCGACGAGGCGGTCATGGCAGAACACGGCATCCGCCCGATCGACCTGGTCGCGGTCAATCTCTATCCGTTCGAACAGACCGTCGCCCGGCCCGATTGCGACATGGAGACCGCCATCGAGAACATCGACATCGGCGGCCCGGCCCTGATCCGCGCCGCGTCGAAGAATCATGCTTCCGTCGCGGTGGTGGTCGACCCTGCGGACTACGCCGCGGTGCTGGCTGAGCTGGAAGCCTCCGGCGGCGGCCTGTCACACGCCACCCGCTTCGCTCTGGCGGCCAAGGCCTTCCGTCATACGGCCTGGTACGATGCAGCGATCGCCGACTATCTCGATCGCCGCCAAGGGGCTGACGGCTTCGCCGATCCGCTGCTGCTGCGCTTTCGTCGTATCCAATCGATGCGCTACGGCGAGAATCCACACCAGCGCGCGGCGTTTTACCTCGAACCCGGCGCCCCCTCCGGCTGCATCGCATCGGCCCGCCAGTTGCAGGGCAAGGAGCTGTCTTACAACAATATCGCCGATGCCGATGCCGCGCTCGAATGCGTCAAGGGTTTCTTGGATCTCCCCGCCTGCGTGATCGTCAAACACGCCAATCCGTGCGGCGTAGCCGAAGGCACCACCCTGTCCCAGGCCTACGACCTGGCCTATGCCACCGATCCCACCTCCGCCTTCGGCGGCATCATCGCGTTCAACCGGACGCTGGACGCCGAAACCGCCCGTGCCATCGTCGAACGGCAGTTCGTCGAGGTCGTCATCGCGCCCGCGATTGCCGACGATGCCCTGCCCGTTCTGGCCGCCAAGCCCAACGTGCGCGTGCTGAGCACCGGCCCCTGGCCCGCCGAGCCAGCAGCGGAGCTGGATTTCAAGCGCGTCGGCGGCGGCTTGCTGGTGCAGGACAAAGACATCGAACGGGTGACCGGCGAGCGTTTCCGGGTCGTGAGCCGGCGCTCGCCGACGGAACAGGAGCTGATCGACCTCCAGTTCGCCTGGCGGGTGGCCAAATTCGTCAAGTCCAACGCCATCGTCTATTGCAGGGACCGCCGCACGGTCGGCATCGGCGCCGGCCAGATGAGCCGCGTCTACTCCGCCCGCATCGCCGCGCTCAAGGCGCAGGACGAAGGCTTGAGCGTGGCGGGTTCGGTCGTCGCCTCCGACGCGTACTTCCCGTTCCGCGACGGTATCGACGCCGCCGCCGAAGCCGGGGTCACGGCGGTGATCCAACCGGGCGGTTCGGTCAGGGACCCCGAGGTGATCGCTGCGGCGGACGAACACGGCATGGCCATGGTCTTCACCGGCATCCGTCACTTCCGCCATTAGCAGCCGTGAACCCGGCACTGGAATCGCTCCTGGCTGACGCCGACCTGTGCGTCAAATGCGGCCTTTGCTCTCCGCATTGTCCCACCTATCGGCAGACGACCGACGAGAACGAATCCCCCCGCGGCCGTATCGCCCTGATCCAGGGCTGGGCCACGGGCCGGCTGTCTTTGACAGCGGCCTTGCGCGGCCCACTGGACGACTGCCTGCTGTGCCGGAATTGCGAAGCCGTCTGCCCGGCCAAGGTTCCCTACAGCCGGCTCGTGGACCGGTTCCGCGCCGAGACGGGGCAGCGGCGTAAGCCTTTGGCCGCCCGCGCCCTGTCGTCGGCGGTACGGAAAGGACTGCGCCATCCCACGTTGGCGAAGCTGGGACGGCGGATGTTGGATGTGGCGGGTCGCCTGCCGGCCGGCGCTGCCTGGAAATCCCTCCCGCCCTCGGGAAACCCGGAAAGCTGGTACGGCGACCATCCGGCCGCCGGGGACCCTCTCACCCATGCCGGACTGTTCCTGGGCTGCACGGCAGCGGTGGCCGATGCGGCCACGGTGACGGCGATACTCGGACTGTTGCCACGACTGGGGGTTGGCCTCAGCGTACCGCGAAACCAGGTCTGTTGCGGGGCCATGGACCTTCATGCCGGCGACGCGGCAACCGCACATGCGCTGATGTCCCGCAACATCGAAGTCTTCGGGGAACGGCCGCTGGATGCGGTGATCGGCTTCGCCAGCGGCTGCAGTGCGACCCTGTTGGAATACCGCTGCCATTCCGAAACCCGGGCGGCGGAAACCCTTTCTTCGAAGGTACAGGACGTCAGCCGCTTCCTGGCCGATCGCATCCCCGAGGAACGCTGGGATCTTGCGCCGCTGGAGGCCAGGATTTTGGTCCATCATCCCTGCTCGCTGCGCAACGTCTGCAAGACGGAAAGCAGCGTGGAAACACTGTTGCGCCGGATTCCCGGCGCGGAAGTGAAGACCCTGCCCGTCAAAGGGCGTTGCTGTGGCGCCGCCGGGAGCTACATGATCGAGCACCGTCGCATGGCCGAAGCCATCCGCACCGAAACGGTGGACGCCATCTTGGCGCAGTCCCCGGATTACCTGGTGACTTCCAACATCGGCTGCGCCCTTCATCTGCGCGCCGGCTTGCAGGGCCGGGCCGACATTCCGGTGATCCACCCGGTCCAGCTGCTGGCGCGGCTCCAGCGCGTCTGATCCGCTGGAAGACGAAAAACCGGCGCCGCGGCGCCGGTTCCCGGCAAGCCTTTCCTGGCCGACCTCAGCGCCGCAGCTTGTAATTGCGGCCGTAGAAGATTTCCGCCATCTCCCGCTGAAGCTGCTTCTGCACGTGGGCGCGTTCCTCCGGCACCAGCTGGTCCTTGTCGGTCTCGAACAGGTAGTTGTCGAGATTGAAGTCCTTCAGGATCATCTTGGTGTGAAAGATCTTTTCCTGATAAACGTTCACGTCGATCATCTGATAGCGGTCCGCCGTGGCATCGGAGATATAGTTCTGGATCGAGGTGATGTCATGGTCGATGTAATGCTTCTGGCCGCTGATGTCACGGGTGAAGCCGCGCACCCGGTAATCCATGATCACGATGTCCGATTCGAAGCTGTGGATCAGGTAGTTCAGCGCCTTCAGCGGCGAGATGCGGCCGCAGGTGGAGACGTCGATGTCGGCGCGGAAGGTGCTGATACCGGCATGCGGGTGGCTCTCCGGATAAGTGTGCACCGTGATGTGGCTCTTGTTCAGATGCGCCACCACGGCCTCCGGCATCGGGCCGGGCGACTCGGAATTGGTGATGGCCGCCGGAGCCTCGTGCCCTTCCGAGATCAGCATCGTCACGCTGGCACCCTGCGGCTCGTAATCCTGGCGCGCGATGTTCAGGATCTCCGCGCCGATGATGGCGTTGACATCGGTGAGTATCTGAGTCAGACGCTTGGCGCTGTAGGCCTCGTCGATGTACTCGATGTAGCGGCGCTGGCCGGCTTCCGACTTTGCATAGCAAATGTCGTAGATGTTGAAGCTCAGCGATTTGGTCAGGTTGTTGAACCCGTGTAATTGCAGCTTGTTGTCCATCAATTTCCGATATGACCCCGCCAGGAATATCTGCCACAAAAAATTAACGGGCGCTCGCGCCCGCCGAAAATACGCCGCGCTGCTTTGCCAGTCTATCCGTCGGCGATCTCGTAATCGTGGGTGATTTCCGCCGTCTTGCCCAGCATGATCGACGCCGAGCAGTATTTTTCCGCCGATAGCTCGATCGCCCGCTTCACCACCTCCTCCCTCAGGCCCTTCCCCTTGACCACGAAATGGGCGTGAATCCGCGTGAAGACCTTTGGATCGGTCTCGGCCCGTTCGGCTTCGAGCTGGACTTCGCAATCGCGCACGTCGTGCCGCCCCTTCTTCAGGATATGGACGACGTCGAAAGCCGTGCAGCCGCCCATCCCCAGCAACAGCATCTCCATCGGACGCACTCCCAGGTTACGGCCTCCGCTCTCTGGCGCCGTGTCCATCAGCACGGCATGGCCGCTACCGGACTCGCCGAGAAATGCCATGTGATCGACCCACTTGATTCGTGCTTTCATCGTCGAAGTGAAGCATCGTATAAAATTCGGATAGGGTATCACAAACCGTAAAGGAAATAGACCTCAAAGCCGACGTCCCGCGGCAGCTCCCCGAGGCGGCTCGAGGCGCGTTTCCGGCTCGGCGGCATGAGGGAGGCGGGACCATGGAAGCTTTCGCCGCGATTCCCCGGCTCCGGAACGGCGGTGGTCTTGGCCGGTTCCCGTTTATCTTTCAACGGCGTCTCCGGGATAATGGGACTCCGATGTCAATAACGCTCAACGGAAGTGATCTTCGAACCTTCCTTTCCCGACCGCCGATCCATGGATGCCAATGCCTCACCCGTTCTGGAAGAGTTGATCCCAGGCTCACACAAGCTGTACCTGATTTTCGGAGGAATGCGAGGCGCCCTGGGCATCCCTCCCTTCGAGTTCTACGAGAGTGCTCGGATTCTGAACGAAAGCCGGGTGTTCTTCCGCGATCTGTCGCAGACCTGGTACCACGCCGGCCTGCCCGGCATCAGCTCGAACATCCCCGAAACCGTCCGCTACATCGAACGCATCATCGATAAATCGCCGGCGGAGGAAGTCGTCTTCATCGGGAATTCCATGGGCGGGTACGCCGCGATCCTGTTTTCCACGCTGATCGGCCGCGGCAGGGTCGTCAGTTTTTCGCCCCAGACCTTCATCTCCCCGTCCAAGAGAAGGGCATCGGGAGACGGGCGGTGGCGCTCCAGGATACTCCGGACCTACGGCGCGGCACTGTTCAAGCCCAAGTTCTTCGACCTCCGACGGGTCTTGGAAATGGCCACCGGCGACAACCGGATCGACATCTTCGTCTCATCGCTGGACGAGCTGGACGTCATCCATGCAAGAAACCTCGCGCCGTTCGGCAACGTCCGCATCACCGAACGCGAGCTGGGTGGCCATGACTTGGTCAAGCACCTGCGGGACAACGGGGAGCTTCAACTCATCCTCCAGGGATGAGACCATTGCGGCCCTTGGAACGATACATCCGATAACCCGCTCCGACCGGTCCCCGGTCGCCCTGATCCGTGACGAGGAAACGTGATGAGCATACGCGCAGTGTTCTGGGTCGTGACGTTGTGCTGGATTCAGGCGGCCGGTGCCGCGCGGCTGGAGCTGTTTTCGCCCGAGGGAACGGCCAAGGACGTGCGCCAGGTGACGGCGCGATTCTCCGAACCGATGGTTGCGTTCGGCGATCCCCGGCTCGCCGACCCGTTCACGGTGGATTGCCCGGTCCGGGGGCGCGGACGCTGGGCCGAACCCCGCACCTGGGTCTACGACTTCGAAGCCGACCTGCCCGCCGGCCTTGCCTGCCGATTCCGACCGAAGGCGCAGTTGAAGGCATTGAGCGGCGTGCCGGTCGATCTCGCCAGGGAATACCGCTTCGACACCGGCGGTCCGGTGGTGATGGGTTCCTATCCCAGCGAAGGCAGCGAGAACGTCGATGAAAACCAGGTCTTCCTGCTGGCCGCCGCCGCTCCGGCCACGCCGGAAAGCGTCGCCGCCCATGCGCGCTGCCGGATCGAGGGCATGGAGGAGGCGATCGGCGTCGACGTCCTGACCGGTGAGCGACGGGATGCAGTGTTGGCCCAGCGCCGGAAACTGGGCTGGGGCTACACCGACCTGCTCTGGCCGGACGCCGATTTCGATTCGCTCGAACCGGAGGAAATCGAGGCCGGCGAAGCACGGCTGGTGATGGTGCAATGCCGTCGGGCCATCCCGCCGGAGACGAAGGTCAGCATCATCTGGGGCAGGGACATCGCCGCGCCCAGCGGCATCGCGACGACCGAAGACCAGGAACTGAGCTTCAAGTCCCGCCCGAGCTTCACCGCCCGCTTCGGTTGCGAGCGGATCAATGCCGAGGCGGACTGCATTCCGCTCCTGCCGATGTTCCTGCGCTTCGGCGCGCCCGTGCCCGCCGACCAGGCCGCGGCCGTGCGTCTGGTCGATGCCGCCGGCAAGGTCTATCCGGCTGACGGGCTCGACCCGGGCCGCAAACCTTTCGTCGAGGAACTGAGCTGGAAAGGCCCCTTCCCGGAAAAGTCCACACTCCGCATCGAACTGCCCCCGGGGTTCGTCGACGATGCCGGACGTCCTCTGGAAAACGCCAGCCGTTATCCGCTGGAAGTCGAGACCGACGAATATCCTCCTTTGGCCAAATTTCCCGGCGAGTTCGGCATTCTGGAGCTGAAGGAGGGCGGCGTCCTGCCCGTCACCGTACGCCACATCGAGAACCCCATGACCGGCCAACGACTGGCCTCGGGCGGCCCGGCCATCCCCGGCAAGATGAAGCGGGTGGCGTTGAGCGACCAGGACATCGCCGCCTGGATACGCAAGGTGAAGAAAGCCGCCGAACGCCGGGGCGAATCGGTCCAGTTGCCCGACGGCGACACCGAATGGAAGGAACTCACCGGTACCGAATCGGTGTTCGCCGGTACTCCGGCGGAAACTTTCGAACTGCCGCGTGCCGAAGCCCAGAAAGAGTTCGAGGTGCTCGGCATTCCCTTGGAAAACGCGGGCTTTTACGTGGTCGAACTGGCCAGCCCACGGCTCGGCGCCGCTTTATTGGGGGAGGAAAGGCCCCGCTACGTGGCGACCTCGGCGCTGGTCACCAATCTGTCGGTACACTTCAAATGGGGCCGGGAATCCTCGCTGGTCTGGGTGACGACCCTGGATTCGGCCCGGCCGGTGCCGAACGCCGATGTCCGCATCAGCCGCTACTGCAAGGACGAAACGTTGTGGCAGGGCCGGACGGACGAGAACGGCGTGGCGCTCGTCCAGGGCCCGGCCCTGCCCAATCCCTCGGATTCCGGCGAGAGCTGCGACTGGGGCGACGGCCCCCTCATGGTGAGCGCCCGGACCGGGGACGACATGAGCTTCACCTTGAGCAGCTGGGCCAACGGCATTTCGCCGCAGAACTTCGGCCTCCCGGTGGGCTTCTACGGCAACCCGGAAGTCGTCCACTCGGTGCTGGACCGAAGCCTGTTCCGAGCCGGAGAGACCGTGTCCATGAAGCACTTCCAGCGCCTGCGCACGTCCAACGGCTTCGGCCTGCCGGATACCCGCCCCGCGAAAGTAAAGATCCGCCACACCGGCAGCGGCCAGGAATACGAACTGCCGGCCGAGTTCGACGCGCGCGGAATCGCCGAAAATACCTGGACGATTCCGGCCGAAGCCAGGCTCGGCGGTTACGAAATCGTATTCGTCTATGCCGACGGCAGCGAATCCGCCACCTCGGCCGAATTCCGCGTCGAGCAGTTCCGAGTGCCGACCATGCGCGCCGACATCCAGCCGCAGTCCGATGCTCTGATCAACGCCAGGGAAGCCACACTCGACCTTCACGTCAGCTATCTTTCCGGCGGCGGCGCGGCCAATGCGCCGGTCAAAGTCCGCACCCTGGTCGAACCGCGCGCGGTGTCATTCCCCGGTTATCCGGATTTCGATTTCGAGGTGCAGGCCATCGAGGAAGGACTGCGCGACAGTGGTCACAGCGAGGAAGCCGAGAAAACCCCCGGGGCGAGCGGTCCCGCCCAGGTGCTGCCGCTGTCGCTGGACAAGGGCGGCGCGGCGCGGGTGACGGTTCCCAACCTGCCGCGCCAGCACACGCCGCAGGACCTGGTGGCCGAACTCGAATACCAGGATGCCAACGGCGAACTGTTGACCGTGGCCCGCCGTATCCCACTGTGGCCGGCCGGCCTCAGCCTGGGAATCAAGACCGATGGCTGGGTGGCAACCAGAGACCAAGTGCGGTTCCAGGTACTGGCGCTGGATCTGACCGGGAAACCCGCCGTCGGCAAAGAGGTCCGGGTCGACCTGTACTCGCGCACCACTTACTCTCACCGCAAGCGCCTGATCGGCGGCTTTTACGCCTATGACGACAAGACCGAAGTCAAACGCCTCGGCAGGGAGTGCAAAGGCAAGACCAACGATCAGGGCCTCCTCCTCTGCGTCCTCGCTCCCGGCGTATCCGGCGAAATCCTGCTCCAGGCCACGGCCGACGACGGCACCGGCAACCGGGCGCTGGGCACGGCTTCGATCTGGGTCGCCAGTGAGGACGAATGGTGGTTCGAGAACGGCCCCAGCGACCGCATGGACGTGATTGCCGAGAAACGCGCCTACGAGCTGGGCGACAAGGCCCGCTTGCAGGTGCGCATGCCGTTCCGCGAAGCCACGGCTCTGGTGACGGTCGAACGGGAAGGCGTCGTCGACAGCTTCATCACCCCTCTGTCCGGCCGCTCTCCGGTGGTCGAAGTGCCCATCAAGGAAGCCTACGCGCCCAACGTGTTCGTCTCCGTGCTGGCCGTGCGGGGTCGGGTGGGGCCGGTGCAGACCTGGATCGCGGACATGGCCCGAAAATTCAAGCTGCCGTGGCAGCCAGACGGCGGCAAGGCCACGACGATGATCGACCTGAGCAAGCCTGCCTACCGCATGGGGCTCGCCCAGATCGACGTGGGCTGGGCACCCAACCGGCTCGACGTGAAAGTGCAGGCCGACCGGGACAGCTACAAGGTCCGGGAAACCGCCAAGGTGAAGGTGACGGTACAGCGGGCCACGGGCGGCGCGCCGGCCGACGCCGAGATCGCCTTGGCGGCCGTCGACGAGGGGCTGCTCGAGATCAAGCCCAACGAAAGCTGGAACCTGCTGGACAAGATGATGGGCCGGCGCGGAATAGAGGTGCTCACCTCCACCGCGCAGATGCAGGTCGTCGGCAAACGCCACTACGGCCGCAAGGCCGTGCCACACGGCGGCGGCGGCGGCCGCCAGGCGGCGCGCGAGCTGTTCGACACCCTGCTGCTGTGGAAAGGCCGGGTGGCTCTGGACACCAGGGGCGAAGCCGAGATCGAGGTGCCGCTCAACGACTCGCTCACCGCCTTCCGGCTGGTGGCCGTCGCCAACGCGGGCAGCGGCCTGTTCGGCACCGGCAAGACCTCGATCCGCACGACCCAGGACCTGATGCTCTATTCCGGCCTGCCGCCGATGGTCCGCGAAGGCGACCGCTTCCACGCCATCTTCAACGTGCGCAACGCCACCGACCGCAAGATCGCGGGCCGGCTCAGCGCCCGATTGACGCCGAAAGGCGCGGCGGCGGGCCAGGACCTTCCGCCCCGGCCCTTCGAACTCGAGGCCGGCACGGCGGGCGATTTTTCCTGGGAAGTCGACGTCCCGGTCGACGTCGCCGGGCTGGACTGGGAAATCTCCGCCGCGGAAGACGGCGGGGCCGCCACCGACCGGCTGAAAACCTCGCAGCAGGTGCAGCCCGCCGTGCCCGTCCGGGTGTTCCAGGCGACGCTGACCCGCATCGACAAGCCGCTCTCGCTCGCGGTGCAAAGGCCCGAGGACGCCGTGCCGGGCCGCGGCGGCGTGCGCGTCTCGCTGCGCGCCCGACTCGGCGATGGACTCGGCGGGGTGATCGAATACATGACGCACTACCCCTACTCCTGCCTGGAGCAGAAGGTTTCCAAGGCCGTCGCGCTGCGCGACGAGCGCCTATGGAACGAGATCGTCGCCGACCTGCCCGCCTACCAGGATGCCGACGGCCTGTTCCGCTATTTCCCGGGTGACGACATCCACGGCAGCGACGTGCTGACCGCCTATGTCCTGGCGATCGCGCAGGAAGCCGGCTGGGAACTGCCCGAGAATGCCCTGGGCCGGGCCAAGGAGGCGTTGAAAGGCTTCGTCGAGGGCCGTGTGCTGCGCGACTCCGCCCTGCCCACCGCCGATCTCTCCATTCGCAAGCTGGCGGCCGTCGAGGCCCTGGCCCGCTATGAAGAAGCGACGCCGGAGCTGCTGGACAGCATCCGCATCGAGCCCAGGCTCTGGCCCACCTCAGCGGTATTGGACTGGCTGTCGGTATTGCAGCGGGTCGAAGCCATCCCCGATCGCGGCGCCAAGCTCAAGGAAGCGGAACAAACCCTCCGTACCCGCCTCAACTTCCAGGGCACTACCCTGAACTTCTCCAGCGAGAAAAACGACGCCCTCTGGTGGTTGATGATCTCGCCCGACCTCAATGCGGTGCGGGCCGTCCTGGGCGTGATGGAACTGCCTGGCTGGCGCGAAGACATCCCCCGACTGGTGACCGGCGCGTTGGGCCGCCAGACCAAGGGCCGCTGGAACACCACGACGGCAAACGCCTGGGGCCGGCTGGCGATGGAGAGGTTCAGCGAGGCATTCGAATCGGTGCCGGTCACCGGCTACACCGAGGCGAATCTCGGCGCAGTGAAAAAAGGCATGCAATGGACCGAGGAAACCCGGCGCAGCGCCCTGAACCTGCCCTGGCCCGACGGCCCCGGCACGCTGGAGGTGCGCCATCAGGGCACGGGCAAACCTTGGGCCATCGTCCAGAGCCGCGCCGCGATCCCCCTGAAAGAGCCACTGTTCACCGGTTTCTCGATCAAACGAACGGTCACCCCGGTCGAACGGAAGCAGCCCGGCGCCTGGAACCGGGGCGACGTGGCACGCGTCACGCTGGAACTCGACGCCCAGTCCGACATGAGCTGGGTGGTAGTGGACGACCCCATTCCCGCCGGCGCCAGCATCCTCGGCGGCGGCCTGGGACGCGACTCCGCCCTGCTGACCCGCGGCGAACGCCAGACCGGCTGGACCTGGCCCATCTACGAGGAGCGCCGCTTCGACGCCTATCGCGCGTATTACGACTATGTGCCAAAGGGAAAATGGAACATCGAATATACCGTGCGCTACAACAACCCAGGCAGCTTTGAACTGCCACCGACGCGCGTCGAGGCCATGTATGCGCCGGAAATGTTCGGGGAGCTGCCGAATAAGGCTTTGGTGATCGGGGTAGCCCCATGAACCGTCCAGGGAAGGAAACATCGAACTGGCCGATGATTCGAATACCTCGGATCGGACTGCCTCGTACCCACTCGGCCGGCATATTCCTGGCGGGCATTCATCTTCCGTATCACGGCGAATATTACCCGAGGACGATATCGAGGAGTTGACACCGGGATACCGAGGCCGTAATACTGCTATTCATTTATCGGTTATTTACTTCAGGAGAGCAACCTCATGATGCGGATGATACTCATGGTGGCAACGAGCGTCTTATCGGCGTGCGCCGTCGGAGAAAGAATCAACACGGCGGTCACGGGACACACCACGCAATGTATCGATGGCGTCGAATATGTGCAGTTCGCCAGCGGCGCATCGGTGGCATATAGCCCCGACGGCAAAATCAAGACCTGCCGTAATTGATCGGCGTCCCATCCCGAATGAACGGAACCCTCGTTATCCTGCCGGCGGGTTCCTGCCTGGAGCCCATACCACGCAGGTCCGATCATGGCGAAGCGTGGTTGAGGCTGGCCGTGCCAGCCAGCCTCAACGGGGCATCGAATTATAGATACTCTGATCGAGCGTTCTACGCATCTGAGTTCTTATCAACGCATCCTCTTCTTCGTCCGCAGCAGGTCTGCCGCAGTTCGCTTTTTCTTCCAGTTCCGCCTCTCTGGCGAGCTCCTCGTTTTGCCAATACAGGTTGGAAGCCTTCATTTTCCCGCCACATCGCTCCGGCACGACCATCCCGATGGTAAAGCCGTCACATACTCCGTTCTCCGATATCTTTCCAGTGGCCGGGCAAGGATGCGAGCTGAGAAATACCCGGGTTTCGCGCTCCTTCAAGGCGTTGGCCGCCTGTATGTCGATTTCGGACTTCTGTGCCTGTTCGGCACAACCGAGCAATAGCGAAAACCCCAAGACCGCCACCCCATTCTTGACATCGCCTGAGAAACTGCACCTTTCTCCCATCAGATCCCTCCAGTAGATTGCCGCGACGTATCCACAGGACCATGGAATATGCGGGGGGTATACCAAACCCCCTGCGTTTTCAGCCTCCCAGGCTCTCGCCCCTCGCCAATTTGGGCAGACTCCCGTCCAATCCCATCGCATACCTCATCACCAGCTTCTTGGCGGGAGTGATACGTTCGGCGAGGCCGAGGCCGAGATTGCGGACGAAGCGCAGCGGGACGTTGGCGTTGCCGAAGGCGCGGTAGAAGAAATCCATGGCGGTCATCATCAGCAGGTTGCTGTTGCGGCGCATGCTTTCGTATTCGCGCAGCACCGCACTGGAGCCGATGTCGCGGCCGGCACGCCTGGCCTTGGCGAGCACTTCGGCCAGGGCGGCCGCATCGAGCAGCCCGATGTTGACGCCCTGCCCCGCCAGCGGATGGATCATGTGGGCGGCGTCGCCCACCAGGACCGCGCCTTCCTTGTAATAGCGCAAGGCGTGCTGACGTCGGAGCGGGAAGGAGCCGCGGCTGACGATGCTCCTGATCTCGCCCAGTTCGACAGGGAACTCCCGGCCCAGCTCGCTCAGCAGGGCTTCGTCGGGGAGGGAGAGCAGCCATTTCACCCGTTCCGGCGCTTCGTACCACACCAGCGATGCGTTGGGTCCATCGAGCGGCAGGAAGGCCTGGGGTCCGTGCGGGGTGAAACGCTGCCAGGTGAGGTCCTGCTGCGGATAGGCGGTTTCGACGGTGAGCACCAGGGCATGATGCTCGTAGTCCCAACTGCTGACCCCCATGCCGCAGGCTTGACGTGCCTGGGATTGGCCACCATCCGCCGCCACCAGCAGCCGCGCTTCGATCGTGCGACCGTCCTCCAGCCCGATGCGCGAACCCTGCGAGCCATAATCGATCTTGCGGGTTTTGGCCGGACAGAGGAAATCGACGCATGACAATGCCGGGAACCGGTCGATCAGCGCGAGCTGGAGCACCCGGTTTTCGACGATGTAGCCGAGCACTTCCTCGTGGATGTCCTCGCTCGAAAACAGCACGTCGCCGCGGTCTTCCCACACCCGCATCCGCCGGAACGGACAGCAGCGGCGGGAAACGACACCGGCCCAGGCGCCGACCGAGTCGAGGATGCTGACCGAAGCGATGCTGACCGCGGAGACCCGCAGGTCGTGCGGCTGCTCGGGGGAGAAGGCGGGCGGCGGCGCCCCTTCGATCACGGCAACGCGCAGGCCGGTTCCTTCCAGCGCGCAGGCCAGCGTCGCGCCCACCATTCCACCGCCCACGATGGCGATATCGTATCGTTCTGACATTTGATTTTGCTCTTCCGCTGGCGGAGTCCCGATTCAGCGCTTGTGGTTGATCCGGTCGAACTCAGCGAGAAAATTCCTGACCCTTTCTTCGATCGCAGCCTTCGATTGTTCCACCAAGGTGGACTGATCACCGGCGGTAGCGAAAATGAAGTTGCTCTCCCACAGCAGCGCATCGACGTGCTGAGGCACTTCCAGCGGGCTCTTCTCCTTGCCGCCGGACTCGGGATAGAGCTCGGACGACCAGTTCACCGCATGAGCGTAGTGTGCCAGTCCCTGGACTTCGGCCGAAATCGCCGCGGGCTGCTCGCCGGCCGGCGTCGCCGCCAGGTCGACGACGAGCAGCAGCCGTCCCGACATGTGCGGCAGGAAATGCCGGTCGAACGAGCTCTTGGCGATCTGGAATGGAACCTTGTGTTCGGCCATCAGGTTGCCGACATCGGCGTTCACGGCGGTGCAGATGGCCCTGACCGCCGGATTTTCTGCTTCCTCCACCGGACAGTAGAAGATGATTCCCGGCCAGCCCTTCAGACGTTCGAGGTTGGTCTGTTTCATGTGCTCGAGGACCTTTTGCTTCACCGCCGGCGAAATCGAAGCCGTGTCCGGTGAAAAGGTCTGCGGCGCCGCCGGTTCGGGTTCCGCCTGGCCGCTGCCCCATCCGAACATCAGCAACATCGCCGCGGCGAGCTTCAACCGGAACACCGCCCTTTCCGGGCCATTCATGGGGGGATTCATGTACGATTCTCCTGTTTCGATTTTCGGTGGAAGCGATCAAGACTCCTGCGGTCTCATGGTGCATCATGGTACTACCGCGCCGAAAATGTGCGAAATGCCGCGCATGTCCTTTTCGCTTGGGGAGCCACCAATGAGCCATGAACTCCGACTCGACCAGCCCAGCCTGCTGCGTACCCGGTGCCTGATCGACGGCCAATGGGTCGACGCCGACCACTCAAAGACTTTTTCCGTGACCGATCCGGCCACCGGCCGGGTTCTGGCCGATGTCCCTGCCATGGGCGCCGCCGAGACCATGCGGGCGATCGCCGCCGCGGAACACGCCTGGACCGGCTGGCGCGGCAAGACCGCCAAGGAGCGCGCCGCGGTCTTGCGCCGCTGGTACGAGCTGATCCTGAGCCATACCGAAGACCTCGCTCGCATCCTCACCGCCGAGCAGGGCAAGCCACTGACCGAGGCCCGCAACGAGATCGGCTACGCCGCCGGCTTCGTCGAATGGTTCGCGGAGGAGGCTGGACGCGCCTACGGCGAAACCATCCCCTCCCCCGTCCCGGACAAGCGGCTGCTGGTCATCCGCCAGCCCATCGGTGTATGCGCAGCCATCACGCCCTGGAATTTCCCGGCCGCGATGATCACCCGCAAGATCGCGCCGGCCCTGGCCGCCGGTTGCACCGTAGTGGTGAAACCCGCCGAGCAGACGCCGCTGACCGCCCTCGCCCTGGCCGACCTAGCGGTGCAGGCGGGCTTTCCGCCCGGCGTGATCAACGTCGTGACCGGCGATCCGGAAGCGATCGGCGGCGAACTGACTTCCAATCCCTTGATCCGCAAACTCTCCTTCACTGGCTCGACCGAGGTCGGACGCCTCTTGATGGCGCAATGCGCCGCGACGGTGAAGAAAATCTCGCTGGAGCTGGGCGGCAACGCGCCCTTCATCGTGTTCGAGGACGCCGATCTGGATGCCGCGGTCGAGGGCGCCTTGCTGTCGAAGTACCGCAACACCGGCCAGACCTGCGTCTGCACCAACCGCTTCCTGATCCAGGATTCGATCTACGACGCCTTCGCCGAACGCCTCGCAGCCAAGGTGCGCAGGCTCGAGGTCGGCAACGGCCTGGACGAGGGCGTCGTCCAAGGACCGCTCATCGACGAGCAGGCGCTGGCCAAGGTGGAGCGACATATCGCCGACGCCCTGGACAGAGGCGCCCGGGTGCTGGCGGGCGGCGGACGGCACCCCCTGGGCGGACGGTTTTTCCAGCCCACGGTGCTCGTCGATGTCACGCCAGAGATGCTGTGCACGCGCGAGGAAACTTTCGGGCCGGTGGCGCCATTGCTGCGCTTCGGTTCCGAGGAAGAGGCCCTCGCAATCGCCAACGCCACCGAGTATGGACTCGCCGCCTATTTCTACACCCGCGACCTGGCCCGCGCCTTCCGCGTCGGCGAAGCACTGGAATACGGCATGGTCGGCATCAACACCGGCATGCTCTCCTATGACGTCGCACCCTTCGGCGGCGTCAAGCAGTCCGGCATCGGCCGGGAAGGTTCGCACCATGGCATGGACGAATACCTGGAACTCAAATACCTCTGTCTAGGCGGGATGGCGCCATCCGCCTGACCAGGTTCGCAAACCGATCCTCATTGTTGCACGCCACGCCGTATTTCCGGCCCGGCCTGCGCGATAGAATCGGGGTTTCACCGCTTTGACGAGAACCCAGGCATGGCCGCTGCCCCGGACTCCTTTCCCCACAACACAGACCCAGGCCCCCGCCTGCGCGAGATTCCCTACAACTACACTTCTTTCTCCGACCGCGAGATCGTCATCCGTCTGCTCGGCGAGGACATGTGGCAGGTGCTGGAAGACCTGCGCACCGAGCGCGTTACCGGCCGCTCGGCGCGCATGCTGTACGAGGTGCTCGGTGACATCTGGGCGGTGCAGCGCAATCCCTATCTGGAAGACGACCTGCTCGACAACGAAGGCCGCCGCCGGGCGCTGCTGGAGGCGCTGCGCCATCGCCTGCGCCAGATGGAGCAGCGCCGCGCCGGGATCGAAGTCGGCCGGTCGGAACGGGCCGCCAAGGTCGCGCTGCTGCTCCAGGCGGCGCACCAAGCGGTGGATGCCTTCGAGGCCTGCTTCGAGCACACCCGGGAATTGCGCCGCCGGGCGCTGACCCTGCTGTCTCGCCACACCCGCAAGGACAACATCTGCTTCGACGGCTATGCCCGCGTCACCCACGTCACCGACGCGACCGACTGGCGCGTCGAATATCCGTTCGTCGTGCTCTACCCTTGCAGCGAACAGGAAGTCGGACATCTGGTGCGCGACTGCATCGAGCTGGGCCTGACCATCATCCCCCGCGGTGGCGGCACGGGCTACACCGGCGGCGCGGTGCCGCTGACGCCGCTGTCCGCGGTCATCAACACCGAGAAACTGCTGGAGCTGAGCGCGGTGGAGCGCGAAACCCTCCTGCCCGGCGTGGACCGGCCTTGCGCCACGATCTTCACCGGCGCCGGCGTGGTGACGCGGCGGGTGATGGATGCGGCGGAACAGGCCGGACTGGTGTTCGCCTGCGACCCGACTTCGGCGGACGCATCCTGCATCGGCGGCAACATCGCCATGAACGCCGGCGGCAAGAAGGCGGTGCTGTGGGGCACGGCGCTGGACAACCTGGCCTCGTGGCGCATGGTCACCCCGGACGGCAACTGGCTGGAGGTCGAGCGGCTGAACCATAACCTCGGCAGGATCCATGACCAGGACGAGGTGAAATTCCGGCTCAGACGCCATGACGCCGACGGCCACAGACTCCTCGAGGAGGAAATCCTCACCCTTCCCGGCCACCGCTTCCGCAAGACCGGCCTGGGCAAGGACGTGACCGACAAGTTCCTCGGCGGCCTGCCCGGCATCCAGAAAGAGGGGTGCGATGGCATCATCACCTCCGCGCGCTGGATCCTGCACGAGATGCCGCCGTACACCCGCACCTTCTGCCTCGAATTCTTCGGCCAGGTACGGGAAGCCGTACCGGCCATCGTCGAAATCCAGGACTATCTCGGAAGCCTTTCCAAGTCCGGCGGCGCCCGGGTCATGCTGGCCGGACTGGAGCATCTGGACGAGCGCTACGTCAAGGCCGTGGGCTACGCCACCAAGGCCCGCCGCTACGGCCGCCCGAAGATGGTACTGCTCGGCGACATCGTCGGCGACGATGACGACGCGGTAGCCCGGGCCGCCTCGCAAGTGGTACGGCTGTGCAATGCACGGAGCGCGGAGGGTTTCATCGCCGTCAGTCCGGAGGCCCGCCGCAAATTCTGGCTGGACCGCGCCCGCACCGCGGCGATCGCCAAGCACACCAACGCCTTCAAGATCAACGAGGACGTGGTGATCCCGCTGGCGCGCATGGGTGACTACTGCGACGGCATCGAGCGCATCAACATCGAACTGTCCTTGCGCAACAAGCTCAAGCTGTGCGATGCGCTGGCGGAATGCCTTGGCGGCGAACTGCCCTTGCGTGCTTACGAGGACGGAATCAACAAGACAGAGCTGATCGGCGACCGTCGAGCGCTGGCGCTGGATGCCGTGGCAGCGGTGCGCGAACGCTGGCAATGGCTGCTGGATCACCTGGATCTGCCGCTGGAGCAGGCCGAAGCCCGGTTTGCCGAACTCGGCATCGAGGCCGGCGCGCTGACCAACCGCGCCGAGCGGCCTACCCTGTTCCACCGGCTCCAGGACCACTCGGTGCGCGTCTCGTGGAAAAAGGAACTGTTGCCGCGCCTCAAGAGCATCTTCGAGGGCGACAGCTTCCGCCCCGTCGTCGAGCGGATCGAGGCGGTACACAAGGCCGTCCTGCGCGGCCGGGTCTTCGTCGCCCTGCACATGCACGCCGGGGACGGCAACGTCCACACCAATCTGCCGGTCAATTCGGACCATTACGAGATGCTGCAAGAGGCCAACGCCGCCGTCGTCCGCATCATGGCGCTGGCGCGCTCGCTCGGCGGGGTGATCTCCGGCGAGCACGGCATCGGCATCACCAAATACGAATTCCTCACCGAAGAGGAAGTGGCGCCGTTCCACGCCTACAAGGCCCAGGTCGACCCCGAGGGCCGCTTCAACCAGGGAAAGCTGATGCCCGGGGCGGGTCTCCGCGCCGCCTACACGCCCTCGTTCAGCCTCATGGGTTTCGAGTCGCTCATCATGCAGCAGAGCGACATCGGCGCCATTGCCGATTCCGTGAAGGACTGCCTGCGCTGCGGCAAATGCAAGCCAGTCTGCTCCACCCACGTACCACAGGCCAACCTGCCGTACTCGCCGCGCAACAAGATCCTCGCCACCTCGCTCCTGATCGAGGCTTTTCTGTACGAGGAGCAGACCCGCCGCGGCGTCTCCATCACCCACTGGAAGGAATTCGAGGACGTGGCCGACCACTGCACCGTCTGCCACAAGTGCTACAACCCCTGCCCGGTCGACATCGATTTCGGCCAGGTGTCGATGAACATGCGCAACCTGCTGCGCAAGATGGGCAAGCAGAGCTTCAATCCGGCCAAGACCGCGGCCCTGGCCTTCCTCAACGTCACCCGCCCCAACGCCATCAAGGCCTTGCGCTCCACCCTGATCGAATGGGGCTACCGCGGCCAGCGCTTGGGCCATCTGCTGCTCAGACCCTGGGGGCAGACCCAGACCCGCCGGCCGCCGGCCTCACTGGGCAAACCGAAGGTCACCGAACAGGTAATCCATTTCATCAACAAGAAGATGCCGGGCCAGTTGCCCAGCAAGACCGCTCGGGCCCTGCTCGACATCGAGGACAACCAGGTGGTGCCGGTGATCCGCGACCCGCGCAAGACCGCCGTGGATTCCGAAGCCGTGTTCTATTTCCCCGGCTGCGGCTCGGAACGGCTGTTCTCGCAGGTCGGCCTCGCCACCCAGGCCATGCTGTACGAGATCGGGGTGCAGACCGTGCTTCCGCCCGGCTACCTGTGCTGCGGCTTCCCCCAGCGCGCCGCCGGCCAGTTCGACAAGGCGGAGAAGATCACCACCGACAACCGGGTGCTGTTCCACCGCGTCGCCAACACCCTCAACTATCTCGATATCAAGACCGTGGTCGTGAGCTGCGGCACCTGCCTCGATCAGCTCGCCTCCTACGAATTCGACCGCATCTTCCCCGGCAGCCGGGTGCTCGACATCCATGAATACCTGCTGGAGAAAGGCGTGAAACTCGAAGGCGTGAACGGCGTCCGCTACCTGTACCACGATCCCTGCCACAGCCCGATGAAGCAGCAGGACCCCCTCAAGACCGTCAACGCCCTGATCGCCACCGCCGACGGCGGCCGGATCGCCAAATCCGAGCGCTGCTGCGGCGAGTCCGGCACCCTCGCCATCGCCCGCCCGGACATCGCCACCCAGGTCCGATTCCGCAAGGAGGCCGAACTGAAGAGCGACGCGGCCAGCGTAAGAGCCGACGGCTTCGACGGCCCGGTCAAGGTACTGACCTCCTGTCCTTCCTGCCTGCAGGGGCTGCAGCGCTACCGGGAGGATGTCGACAGGCTCGACGCCGACTACATCGTGGTCGAGATCGCAAGGCACGTGTTAGGTGAGAACTGGATGAAGGATTATGTGGAGCGGGCGGTCAATGGGGGAGTCGAGCGCATACTCGTCTGAATCACCCAAGATAGAAATCATCCAGCCAACCAGACAATAATTAATCGTCATAACGCGCCGGAATCGGCAATCGCTTGCGGCACCACCGCTCACTCCGATGAATTTGAATCCCATATCTGCCCTCCCTACAGAACGGAGAAAAAGGCTCGAGTGGTCGTACGGCTGCCTGTTGGTAATAGTATCGGCATGTTTTTCGATCGGCACCGTCAGTGAGCTGTCTACGATAACCGTCTACCGCCACGAAATTGGTAACTTGGCGATACATTGGCCGTTGTTCGGCGCTTGACATATAAATGGATCGACCCCTCATAAACGGGTCTCGATTTTCTGATCGCATGATAGTATGTACCCATTTCATAAACTCGCTGCAAACTCGAGCTGTTTGCCGTTAGATCGAATGGTATTACATTGAGGACAAAACGACATGGTTTGACCTCACAAGTTTGCGCCGTTTTGGTTCGTTGCGAGTATGCTTTCAATCGGAGCTTTGGCCCATGGCAAGGATTCGATCTCCGATCTGGAAACCTCTGTCTGCGGCATCGTGCGGGAACCCCCGGCGTTCCGGCAGTTCCCGCGGGCGGCCGGAGCGCCGGACGCCCGCCGCATCCGGCCGATCCGGAGCCGCCGGTTTCAAACGGTCGGCGATTTTCTGGCGCGATGACTCCGCTCGCCCGGCTGCTGCTTTGCCTGCTGTGGCTGTGCTCCGCCTGTGCGGGGCCGGGAACCCCAAGCCCGGCGCCTGTACCTGGCGAACCCCACGCCTCGATCTATATCGTCAACGAAGGCAAACATGCCGGCCTCATCCTGCGGAAAGCGGACATTCCCGCCGGGTTCATTCCGGAGAGCTCCGACTTCCCCGAGGCCGACTACCTGGAGCTGGGCTGGGGCGACTGGGACTATTACCAGTCCGGCGATCCCGGCCTGTGGCTGACCCTGAAAGCAGCCCTCTGGCCTACGGCCAGCGTGCTGCACGTGGCCGGCATCGAGGGGGACATCGCGGGGCGTTACGCCGGTTATGAATGGATACGGCTCGACCTTGCGCCGCGGCCGTTTGCCGGATTGGCCGGCTACGTCGACCGCAGCTTCGCCAGAAACGGCTCCCCGCGGGCGTCGCCCGTCGGTCCGGAACACCATGAAGACGGGCGGTTCTACCCGGCCAACGCCAAATTCCACATTTTCCACACCTGCAATGGCTGGCTGGCCGGCGCGCTGGCCGCGGCGGGTTATCCGATGGGCTGGTTCGAGCCGGTCACGGCGGAGCAGTTGATGACGAAGATCCGCCCCTACGCGGCACCTTTGCTGGAGACGCATCCGCCAATCAGGCCCTCGACTGGCTTGCGACCAGCACGTCGCAACTCGAAAGCGCCAGCAGATGCTTCGTCAGACTACCCAGCAGCATTTCTTCAATCCACCCATAACCATGCTTCCCAACGACGATGAGGTCGCAATCCTGCTCCTGCTCCTGCTCCAGTACGCAGTCGAGCGCCGGGCCGGGAAGCACCAGACGCGTGAGCCGTTCGGCGGGGAAGCCGGCATGGGCCATCACCTCATCCATCCGCGCATCGGCATCCCTGCGGGCCGCATCGCGCAGCTCCATGATCTCGAACTCATCCGCCCCGCCTTGGCGCAGCTTGTTTTCGAGCGGGGGCTGAAACGCGTTCAGCACGACAAAGTGAGCCTCGGGCGCAACCAGGCGCGCAAGCCGCAAAGCGGCTACCGAGCGTTCGGAAAAGTCCACGGCCACCAGAACCCTTTGATAGGGACCATGCGGGATCTGCTTGACCATCAGGACCGGCCGCGTGATCAACCGCAGAACCCGCTCGGTTGTGGAACCCAGCAGCAGCTCCCGAACGAAGCCGGCGCCGCGCGCACCCATCACGAGAAGATCGGCGTCAAGGGTATCCGCGTGGGCGACGATCTCCTTCAACACGGCACCCACCACCAGACGCACTTCGACGGCGCTCCCCCACCGATGCGTCATATCGGTCGCGAGCCGCTCGAGTTCCTTCATGGCTTCGCCGATCAACCGCCGCTCCGCGGCTTCTCCCGAGCGTCCGGCAAAGCTCCGCAGATGCTCCATCAACTGCAGGTCCACGACGTGAAGCAAACCCAGCTTGGCATCGGCCTGACCCGCCAGCAGAGCCGCGCGCATGGCGGCATGTCGGGCGGGAGCGGAAAGATCCGTGGCAGCCAGCACTGTTTTGATGCGTTTCATCCCCGTATCCTCCCCGCGGACGACTCCGCGCTCGTCGAACCCCGCCTTCGGTCGGCGGCGCCAAAAAACGGATCAGCCCAGCAAGCGGCGCTCCGCCTTGTCCAAATCCGAGACGGCCCCGAACAGGACTACCGCATCGCCCTCCGCGAGACGCGTTTCAGGTGCCGGCGCGAGTTCCCGGACCCCGTGGCGGACCAACGCGGTGACGACCACACCTTCGAGCGCCAGTTCCGCAAGCGTGCATCCGGCCGCTCTGCAGCCGGGAGGCAGCGGCACCGCACGCAGCCGGTCGCCGTCCTGAGACTGGACATCATCGGAAAACGTCTCGTCACCCCGGAAAAACTCCCTCAGCAAGAGATAGCGGTTGAGACGCTGCTCCCGGATACGGCGAGCCACGCGCGAAAGCGGGACGTTCAGCAGCAGCAGCGCCTGGGAGGCGATCATCAGACCGGCTTCCAGCGTTTCCGGCACGACTTCCGCCGCCCCCGCGCGGCGCAGCTCCTCCACGTGGCTTTCATCCCGGGCGCGCACCATGACGGGCAGACCGGGTCGTAGGGCAGCGGCGTGATGCAGGACCTTGTGGGCCGCGGCAAGGTCTTCGTGACTCACGACGACCAACCTGGCCTTGCCGATCCCGACCGCCTCCAGCATGTCGCGTTCCGAAGAATCGCCGTAATAAACGGGTTCACAGGCGATCCGTGCTTCCTTGACCCGCTGCGGGTCAAGGTCGAGTGCGACGTAAGGAATCCGTTCTTCCTCCAGGAATCGACCGATATTTTGTCCGATGCGCCCGTATCCGCAGATGATGACGTGGTCATGCGGAGATCCGGCGACTCCCGGCCCGGCCGAAAGTGCGCCTTCTCCACCCGGCGGCGGACGGAACCAGCCTTCCACCAGAACGCGGTTGTACCGGATGAGGAAGGGCGCGGTGATCATCGAGAGCAGCACTGCCATGAGCACGATTTGGCCTGTCTGCTGCGAAATCACTCCGGCATCGAGCGCAATGGCGAGCAGAGCGAACCCGAACTCACCGCCGACGGCCACCAGCAGGCCGACGCGCCAGGCTGTGGCCAGATCGATTCCCGTCGCCCGGACGAGTGCCGCCACCAGCACGGTTTTCGCCGCGAGCAGGACGAATGCGCCGCCCAAAGCCCATTGCCATGTTCCCTCCATCAGGGAGGGATCGAACAACATACCAATACTCACGAAGAACAATCCGAGCAAGACGTCCCGAAAAGGCCGGATGGTGGATTCCACCTGATGGCGAAATTCGGTCTCCCCCAGCATCATGCCAACCAGGAACGCGCCGAAAGCCACCGACAGACCCAGCTGGTAAGTGAGCCCCCCGGCTCCCAGCGACACCAGAAGCACGGTCAAGGTGAACAGTTCGGCCGAGCGGCGGGATGCGACCGCGTGAAAAAGAGGGCGCAACAGCCAGCGGCCGGCAAAGAAGACCAGGACGAAGGCCAGAACGGCCTTGGCCAGCGCCCATGCCAGCGATTCGCCCAGGACCCTCAAGCTGGGAACGGCGAGTACCGGCACGACGACGATCAAGGGCACTGCCGTGACGTCCTGAAACACCGACATGGCCACCGCCAGCCGTCCGTGCCGGCTGTACTCTTCACCCTGCTCCGCGAGCTGCTTGCCAATGATGGCCGTGGACGATTGAGCGAACACGGCTCCGACCACGAACGCGGCTTCAGGAGAGAGACCGAAGGCAAAGGCAGCGGCGCCGACCACCAGGGTCGTCAGCACCACCTGCCCAGTGCCGAGGCCCAGCACCAGATGCCGCAAGGCATGGACCTGGGGCAACGAAAGATTCAGGCCGATGGTGAACATCAGAAAGACGATGCCGAATTCGGCGGCTCCGTGAATCTCTGGGTTCTCGATCACGGGTCCGCCGGTATGCGGGCCGAGCAGGACGCCCACCACCAAGTAGGCCAGACTCGACGGAACACGCAGCCATTGGAAGACGGCCACCACGAGCGCCGTGGTGCCCAGGAGAAGCAGGATCTGCGCGAATGAGGCGGCCGTCATTTCCGGAAACGGCCTTCAAATGTACTGGTAGGTCACAAAGCGCAGCAGCCTCGCTTGTGACTACCTTCTTCCGTCTCGGGCAGTACGGATTTCATGGGTTTGCCCACCGGCGGCCCATCCATTTTTCGATCCCGACCACGGCATGGATCGCAAGACTCACGGCCAGGACCAAGACCCACGCGACCGCTCCGATGGGCGCGCTGGCAAACGCCCGGTTCATCGGAGGCCAGTAGGTGAAGAGAAGCTGCAGCGCGGCCATCGCGAGCACGCCGACAAGCAGCCGCGGATTGGAAAACACCCCCACATGGAACATCGAGTATTCCAGCGACCGGCAGTTGAACAGGTAGAACATCTCGCCGAACACGAAGACGGCGACGGCGGTGGTGCGGGCAGTCTCGAGGCTGTCACCTCGCCCCAGCGCCCATTCGAACAAGCCAAACGCCCCCACCAGCAGCAATAGACCCACCACGAAGATTCGAAACAGCAAGGTGCGGGTCAAAATGGGTTGTCTTGGGTCGCGCGGACGGCGGTGCATGATGCCGGGCTCGTTGGCCTCGAAGGCCAGCATCAGGCCGAGCAGCACCGCCGTGCTCATGTTTATCCAGAGTATCTGCACCGGCAGGATGGGCAATGCGACCCCGCCGAACACGGCGACCGTGATCACCAGACCTTCGCCGACGTTGGTGGGCAGTGTCCAGGTGATGAACTTCATCAGATTGTCGAAAACACCACGCCCCTCCTCCACCGCCGCCTCGATGGTGGCGAAATTGTCGTCGGTCAATACCATCGCGGCGGCCTCCTTGGCCACCTCGGTGCCGGCCCTGCCCATCGCCACGCCGATGTCCGCCTGCCGCAAGGCCGGAGCATCGTTGACGCCGTCGCCGGTCATGGCGACCACATTCCCCCGTGCCTGCAGGGCCCGCACCAGGTCGAGCTTCTGCTCCGGCGCGACGCGGGCGTAGATGTCGCAGTGCTCCACCACTCGGCGGTAAGCTTCCTCGTCGAGCCCCTGCAGTTCCGCCCCCGTGAGCACCCGCCCCCGGAGGGTGACGCCGAACAGCCGGTGCAACCTTCCCTCGCGCACCAAGCCGAGCTGGCGCGCGATGGCGCTCGCCGTACCGGGGTGATCGCCGGTAATCATCTTGACCCGAATCCCCGCCCGCTGACAGGCAGCGATCGCCTCCACCGCTTCCGGCCGGGGCGGGTCGATCATGCCTTGCAGGCCGAGGAAAACCAGACCGCCCTGCAGCGTAGGGTGCACCACCCTGTCTTCGCCCACGAACCGGTCTCCCCGGGCGAATGCCAGGACGCGCAACCCTTGCGCGGCCATCGCTTCCACCTCGGCATGAATGGCGGTCGCGTCGAGGGGCATGACCCCCATGTGACGGTCGAATGCGGCATCGCAGCGTTTCAGGATGCTTTCCGCCGAACCCTTCAGATAGACGTAGCGGGCATTCTCAGCCCGATCGTGATGGAGGGTCGCCATGAACTGATGCTGGGACTCGAACGGTAGCGTATCGAGCCGCGGGTGGGATTCGCCGGCGTGAAGCTCGTGCAGTCCGGCCTTGCGCGCCGAAACCAGCAGCGCCCCTTCGGTTGGATCGCCCTCGACGCTCCATCCCTCGACACCTTCGATCAGGCGGGCATCGTTGCACAGCAGGCCGGCCCGAAGACACTCCATCAAGGCCCCATGGCCGCGGGGATCGATCACCGTCCCCGCCTGCCGGAACTCGCCCGCCGGCGCATAACCGCTGCCGGTGACCTCGAAATGCTCGCCGTCCGCATACACCGCAACGACGGTCATCTGGTTCTGAGTCAGGGTGCCGGTCTTGTCCGAGCAGATCACCGTGGTGCTGCCCAGGGTTTCCACGGCAGGCAGTTTGCGAATGATGGCGTTGCGCTTCGCCATCCGGGAAACGCCGATGGCCAGGGTGATGGTCAGAGCCGCCGGCAAACCCTCGGGAATCGCGCCCACGGCCAGGGCCACCGAGGCCATGAACATATCGAGCGCGGATTCGCCCCGCTGCCAGCCGACCAGGAAAGTGACCGCGGCGAATCCCAGGATGACCCACATCAAGCGCTTGCTGAAATGGGAAATCTTTTGCGTCAGCGGCGTTTCGAGGACACGGGCCGTTGCGATCATCTGGTTGATTCGGCCGATTTCAGTGCGGTCGCCGGTTTCGACGACCAGCGCGAGACCGCTGCCGTAGGTCACCAGGGTGGTGGAATAGGCCATGTTGGCGCGGTCCGCCAGGACGGTGTCGGCCGGCAGGGCTGCGGTCCGCTTCTCGACCGGAACGGATTCTCCGGTCAGGGCAGACTCGTCGATCTGCAGCTCCCGCGCACGCATCAGGCGGACATCGGCGGGCACCTTGTCCCCTGAATGCAAGGCGACGATGTCCCCCGGTACCAGTTCCGTCGCCGACACGGTGCGCTTCGTCCCGCTGCGGATCACGGTGGCATCGACGCTCAGATTGCGGGCGAGGGCATCGATGGCTTTCAAGGCATTGGTTTCCTGGAGGAAGCCCATCACCGCATTGACTGCTACGACACCGAAGATGACGGCGGAATCCACCCATTCCTGCAACGCTGCCGTCACCGCCCCGGCCGCCAGGAGGATATAAACCAATGGCTGGTTGAACTGCGACAGGAAAAGCAACCAGACCGGCTTGCCTTTTTTCGGAGCCAGACGGTTGGGACCGTGGCGTTCGAGCCGCCTTGCAGCTTCCTGCTCGGTCAGACCGTGCGCCAGATCGGCCTCGAGCCGCTCCAGAGCCTGCACCGTCTCCATAGCGTGCCAGTTAGCAGAGCGACTCGGGTCCGAAACGGTGGGAACCTTGACTGACTTCATGCTGCGGTGCTCCCGGACGGTTGCGAATCAGGGCCCGAATGCGGAAACGGGCAGGCGCTGATCCCTGTCAGAACATGGCGGCGTTGAGCAGGAAATGCGCTCCGATGCTCGCCAGATAGCCCAGAAGGATGGCCGGCGCCCATTTCAGGTGGGTGACGAAAGTATAGACGCCCTTGGCCTGCCCCATCAGGGCCACGCCCGCCGCGGAGCCCACGGAAAGCAGGCTGCCGCCGACACCCGCGGTGAGCGTCACCAGCAGCCACTGGCCCGTGGACATCTCCGGATGCATCGAGAGGATCGCGAACATCACCGGGATGTTGTCGACCAGCGCGGATATGACGCCGACGAGGGTGTTCGCCGAGGTCGCGCCGAGCTCGCCATAAAGGAAATCGGACAGGTGATGGAGATAACCGATGAAATTCAGCCCGCCCACACACAGAACCACGCCGTAGAAAAACAGCAGGGTATCCCATTCCATGCGGGCGAGGTGATGGAAGACGTCGAAGCGGAACGTGCTTTCCGGCTCCTCCTCCGTCACCGCCTCGCCCGCTAGCGGATCGATACCGACGGCCGGTTCGTCGCGATGGGTCAGATGGAGAAAATAGCCGAACAACTGCAGGTAGGTCAGTCCCGCCATCATACCGACCGCCGCCGGCAGCTGCAGTCCATTCTGAAAGCCGACGGCGGTCAGCACGGTCAGCAGGAACAGCAGTACGATCCGCTTGGCGCCGCGGCGCAGGGTGATCTTGGACCGGATCGGGGCGGGATGCCCTTTCGGCACGGCGAAATGCATCAGGCCGGCGGGAATGACGAAATTCACCACCGACGGGATGAACAGCTTGAAGAAGGTCCAAAACTCGACGATGCCTTTCTGCCACACCATCAGGGTGGTGATGTCGCCGAACGGGCAAAAGGCGCCTCCGGCATTCGCCGCCACGACCGTGTTGACACAGGAAAGACCCACGAATCTCGGATTCTCTCTGCCCACCGCCATGACCACTGCGCACATCAGCATGGCCGTGGTCATGTTGTTGGAGACGGAGGAAATCAGGAAAGCCAGTATGCCGGTCACCCAGAACAGCTGACGGTAGCTAAAGCCCCGATTGACCAGCCAGGATCTGAGGCTGTCGAACACCCGACGCTCCTCCATCGCGTTGATATAGGCGATGGAAACGATCAGGAACAACAGCAGTTCGCCGTAATCCAGCACATCGTGACGTATGGCCGCTTCGGCCACCTCGGACATGCCCTCCTTCTTGTAGACGACGGCGATGGCCACCCAGATCAGCGCCGCAGCCAGCATCATGGGCTTGGACTTGCGTAACTCCAGCACCTCCTCGAGCACCACGAAGCCATAGGCGACACCGAACAATGCCAACGCCAGATAGCCGACGAAATGGCCGCTCAGGTCCAGAGAGCGGGACAGATCGGTCACAGCCGATGCCGCCGGCGCCATCACGGTCAGCCCAGCCGCGGCCACGGCTCGAAACGGGATCATCCTCGAAGCATTCATGCAGTCTCCACTTGCGGCGAGACACCGCGCAAAAACCACGTATGGTAGTCAATTTCTCATCGGAAGATACCGGCGTCAGACATCTTTCAGCAAGAGCCGTGCGTGCCCTCGCAGGCGTGACGGCGAAGATCAGGGCGGCGCGGGCTTGGTAATCCCGGCAGCACGGGGCGAGGCGATGCCGCCGTTCCGTTCCGACCCCGCCGGCATGCCGCTCACCTTCCGGTAGTGGTAGTCCCGGTAAACGCTCCGTCAGATCCCATCCTGCCACTCGATCCGTTCTTCTCCGGCCGGCGGATAAACCGCCTCGCCCGGCTGGCCGGCGCTGGCTACCAGCGGCACCCGGGCCGAATCCGCTGCTCCGGGCGCCAGGATCAGCAAGGGCGTCGCGGCCAGGAAGATCACGGCCGCCTCGCCGGCCCAGACGTCGGCGCCGGCGAGCCGCATCGGACGCGGTGGACACGTGGCCGGGACCGGCCTCCCGTTGCTCCAGGGTTTGGAATCCAGCCATTCCAGGAACCCTGCAACGGCCAGCATCGTTCCCAATCCGGTGAGGTTCACCCAGGCGACGGCAAACGCCTCGCGCCCGCTCCAGTCCAGCGCCATCCCGGCGAGGTAGGAAAGCGCCATGGAGAACAGGAACACCGGCAGCGACTGCCGGCCCATCCGCGCTATCCAGCGCGGCAGGGACCATTCCAGCCGATGGGGTCTCCAGGACACAACGCGGTTCATCAGATGGGCCAGCGCCAGGAAATGCACGACACGCAGCACTCCCAGATGGCTTTTGTCCACCCAGGGCTCCAGATGGGCACGCAGGGCGCCCAGGAAGGCGACGCTTTGATAGGTCGGCTCATGGCCGAGCGGAATGGCAATCAGCACAAAAACTAGGCACAGCCGGGTCAGTCCGCGGTCGGCACGCGGCGCGGGAAGCCATCCGGCGCCGAGCCCGAAACCGGTGAAAAACAGCAATTGCCAGGCGAAAGGATTGAAGAACCAGGGGCGGTCGCCGGCGGGCTCTGCCGGCAACTCCCACCCGAAATACCAGGCTCCCAGGTAAACGAGCAGGGAAACACCCAGCGCCAGGGCGGCATGTATCCGCGACAAGCTCCAGACCAGAGGCACCCAGAGCAGGATCACGAAATACATCGGCAGGATGTCGAAAAAATTGGGAACGTAGCGGAGAGTGAACAGCGCGGCGATCGCCTCGGACGTGTTCTCGAAAAAATACCCTAGGTACAGGCGATGGATGTAATCCTCCCCGCCCAGCCACTGATTGCCGAACGCACAGATCGCTGCCAGGGCGAAAAACAGCGCGAGATGCGAGAGGTAAATCTGACCGCAGCGGTACAGGATGCGCAGCGTCCCGAGCCACATTCCCGCCCGCTCGAAACATCGCCCGTAAGCCAGGGCGGCGGCAAACCCGGAGAGAAAGACGAAGATTTCCGCGGCGTCGCTGAACCCGAACCGGGAGGGGGTATAAAAATACAGGGGGTTGAAGGGAATGTGGTTGACGAAGATGATCATCAGCGCCACGCCCCGGAAAAAATCGAGCCGGACGTTGCGCGACGGCGCGGTGGAATTCGGCGTTCCCATGATTGACCCCATTCGGCGTGGCCCCGTTGGATTCCGGCCTCTGACGGCACGGATTGCCGGTTCGAGGAAATATCGTGCAGACTGCGGCGATCCCGACGAATCGCCCTACGCGGCGCCAAGCTTGTCGTTAACCTTCGAAGTCTAGAGAAGGAAGCTTTCATGAACCTTTCATACCCACGTGAAAACCGATGAGGATTCTGCTCGTCGAGGACGACGAAACCCTGGCCGACGGCCTGTCGCGCAGCCTGGCCGAGGATGGCTTCGACCTCACCGTTGCCGCGACGGGAACCTACGCCGACAGTGCCCTGCGCACCCAGGACTACGATCTGGTCATCCTTGATCTCGGTCTGCCCGACATCGACGGGAAAGAAGTCCTCAGGCAGTTGCGGATCAGAAAATCGCCGGTGCCGGTCCTCATCCTGACGGCCCGGGACGGGCTGGACGACCGGATCGGCGGTCTGGAGCTCGGCGCCGACGATTACATGACCAAGCCTTTCGAGCTGAGGGAACTGGAGGCGCGGGTGCGGGCGCTGATCCGGCGCAGCCACGGCGGCTTCGGTCATGACATCGTCTGCGGCCCGCTCGTTCTCAATACGTTCGACCGCCAGGTTCACGTGAACGGTGAACCGATGCTGCTGCCTTCCCGCGAATATGGCGTGCTGGAGGCGCTGCTGCTGCAGGCGGGCCGGGTGGTCAGCAAGGACCGGATCGCCCTGCGTCTGGCGAGCGGCGGGGATGAACTGGCGGACAACGCGATCGAGGTCTACGTGCACCGTCTGCGCCGCCGCCTCGACGATCTCGGCATTCGCATCAGGACGGTGCGCGGCCTCGGCTACCTGCTGGAACGGCCCGCCGGTGAATAAGCCGCACAGCCTGCGGACCCAGCTTTTGCTGCGGTTGACCTTGCCCCTGGCTTTCGTCGTGATGCTCGATGCGGCGGTGTCCTATTTCGTCGCCCTGCACTACGCGGACATGGCCTACGACCGCTGGCTCCTGGACTCCGCCCGCTCGCTCGCCCAGCAGGTCAAGGGACAGAAGGACAAAATCACTTTCGACCTCCCGCCGATCGCCGTCGAGATGTTCCGCTGGGACGACATGGACAAGACTTTCTTCAAGGTCGAGTCGCTCGGCGGTGGGTTCATGGCAGGCGACAAAGCCCTGCCCAGCCCCTCGATACCGCCGGAGGAACGGGACCTTCCGTACTTTTCGGACGGCGAAATCGGGGGCAAGCCGATCAGGATCGTGTCGGTGCTGACTGTTCCGACGGCGGCATCCGGAGAGGTGCTGGTTTCGGTGGCGGAGACCCTGAACAAGCGCCGCGGCATGATGAGCGAGATTCTGCTCGCGGTGGTGCTGCCCCAGATCCTGCTGGTGCTGGTCACCGGCATTCACATCTGGACGGGCGTCAACCGGGGGCTCCACCCGCTGCGCAACCTGGCACGCATCATCGCCGGCCGGTCCGCCCGGGACCTCGATCCCATCCCGGACACCGATGTTCCGCTCGAGGTGCGCTCCCTCACCCACACCATCAACGAACTCCTGCAACGCCTTGCCGCGTCGATGGCGACCCAGCGGCGCTTCATCGAAAACGCCGCCCACCAGCTTCGCACCCCGTTGGCCGGCCTCAAGATCCAGGCGGAGCGGGCACTGCGCGCGCAAGACCCGGATACGATGAGGCCGGCTCTGATCCACATCAAGAACTCCGCCGACCGGGTCGCCCATCTCAGCACCCAACTGCTGGTGCTGGCCCGTTCGGAGGCAGTGATGCAGGACCGCCGGGAGTTCACGCCGGTGGACCTGTGCGCGCTGGTGCGCGAATGCTGCATGGACTGGGTGCCCAAGGCGCTGGAGCGGAACATGGAACTGGAGCTCCGGGCGCCGGATGAGGCCATCTTCATCGCCGGCAACGCGCTTCTCCTGCGGGAACTCCTCAACAACCTGCTGGACAACGCCCTCCGCTACGGGAAATCCGGCGGCCAGGTCGCCGTGAAACTCGACGGCCCGCCACGGACGGCTCTGATCGTCGACGACGACGGCCCCGGCATTCAGCCGACCGAAGCGGGCAAGGTCATCGAGCGGTTTTACCGTATCCCCGGAAGCCCCGGCGACGGATGCGGCCTGGGCCTTGCCATCGTCAAGGAAATCGCCGACCTGCACGGCGCCCGGCTGCATATCTCCCACTCGTGTTTCGACAGCGGCACGCGCATCGAAATCGCTTTCGGGCGGCAACCGGAGGAAGACCAGGGCCGTCGCTGAAAGGTATCTGAAAGCTTCCGCGCATAGCATGGGCGACCCCAAGGCTTCCCGAGAGTTCCCATGCCTTTGCCATCCCGGCTCGCATTGTTCGGTCTGCTGTGCCTTTCCGCCTGTGAACGAAACGGTATCGAGCCGATAGACCGTCCCCGGCCGGTTCCGCCATCGTCGACCGAAATCCGGGAAGGCCACGGGCCGGCCACGGTTTCGCTGAGACCGGAGTCCCTGCCCTATCTCGTCATCCAGGAAATCCATCCGGAAGCATTCGACGCCTCGATTTCGGCGCCCGCCAAAGTCGACTTCCGCACCAAAGCCGTTTCGGCCGCAGGCACGATCGTCCCCGGCCGTGTCACCCAGGTGCATGCGCAGATCGGCGAACGTATCAGAGCGGGCGCGCCGCTGGCTACGCTGGTCAGCGCCGATGCGGCCCAGATGCGCTCGGATTTCTCCCGCGCCGAAGCCGAGTTGAGACGCGCCGAAGACCGGCGCCGGCGCCAGGCGGAAATGGCTCGCCGCGGCGTCGGTCTGGAGGTCGAACGGATGGAAGCCGAGACCGAGTACCGCCAGGCCCTCACCGAATACGAGCGCAGCCGCGACCTCCTCCAGCTCATCGGGGATGGCCGCGGGGGCGAGGTCGTCGTCCGGGCGCCCATGGACAGCGTGGTTCTGAAGGCCCATGTCTCCGTGGGCGCAGCGGTGGGACCGGGGTCACCGCTGTTCGACCTCGGTGAACCCTCCGCCGCCTGGATCGTGGCCGACGTGTTCGAAAACGACCTGCTGCTGGTGGAGGTCGGCGCCAAGGCATCGATCGAACTCGCTTCGCTGCCGAACGCCATTTCCGGCCATGTGGTGGGCGAGAGCGCCGCCATCCAAAACGAACTCCGGCGCGCCTCGGTGTTCATCGAGCCGGACGACCCCGCGGTTCCGCTAAGGCCCGGCATGTACGCGAGAGTATCGATCGCCGTATCGAAGTCCGGCCGGATCGTCCTGCCTACCTCGGCCGTGCTGATCAAAGACGGACGGGAAACCTTCGTCTACGTGGAGCAGGAACCGGGGATCTTCGAAGCCCGCCCGGTACGGGTGGGGCAGTCGCGGGCCGGCATGACGCCCATCCTCGAAGGGCTCTCCGGCGGTGAACGCGTGGTGGTGAAGGGCGCCCTGCTCCTGGACGGCGAAGCCGCCATGCTCTTGTGAGGACGCGATCATGCTGAAGCCGCTGATCGAGCATTGCGTGCACCGGCGTTTCGCGGCCATCACGGTCACTGCGGCGATCGCCGTGTACGGGGTTCGCGCCTACCTCGAGACCCCGATCGAGGCCTACCCGGACGTCACCAACACCCAGGTCACCGTCATCAGCCTGATGCCCGGATATGGGCCGGAAGAAGTGGAGCGGCAGGTCACCATCCCACTGGAGCGGGTGCTGAACGGCACCCCCGACATGCTGCAAATGCGCAGCCAAAGCCTGTTCGGTCTCTCCCTGATCACCCTCACCTTCCAGGACGGAATCGACAGTTTCCGGTCGAGAACGCTGATTGCCGAGCGGATGGCCGGCGCCGAAGTGCCGGAAGGCGTCACGCCCGTGCTTGCCCCGGACTACACCCCTCTGGGGGAAATCTACAAGTTCGTGATGGTGAGTGACCGCCATACGCTTTACGAGCTGCGGTCCGAAATGGAATGGAATGCGGCCCGTGCGCTGCGCCAGGTCCAGGGCGTCGCCGATGTGCTGACCTTCGGAGGCTATTACAAAGAGTTCCACGTCGAAACCGATCCGGTGCGGCTCGAGTCCTTCGGTCTGACCCTGGAGGACGTCAACCAGGCAATCGCCCGGTCAAACCGGAACGTGGGCGCGGGATTCCTGCGTCATGGCGACCAGCAGATGCTGGTGAGAGGCGTGGGCAACCTCACCTCGGCCGAGGACGTCAAACGGATCGTGCTCAAGAGCGCTGGCGGAACGCCAGTCACCGTCGGCGACGTCGCGCGTCTGGTCCAATCCCATACGCCCCGCCAGGGGACCGTGGGCATGGACCACCGGAAGGAGGTCGTGGAGGGCATCGTGCTGCTGCGGCGGGGACAGAACCCGTCGAAAGTGCTGGAAGCCATCCACGCCAAGGTGGAGGAGCTGAACCACCGGATCCTTCCCGCCGGAATGAGGATAGAACCCTTCCTCGACCGGACCGAACTGGTCGACAACACCCTGCACACGGTCTACGACAACCTGCTGCACGGGTTTGTGCTGGTGGTGGCGGTGGTCTGGCTGTTTCTGCGCAGCATCCGCGGCTCACTGATCGTCGCCCTGGTCATCCCGTTGTCCCTCCTCGCGGCCTTCGCCGGGCTCTATCAGCTCGGCCTCCCGGCCAATCTCATATCCATGGGGGCGATCGATTTCGGAATCATCCTCGACGGCGCGGTGGTGCTGGTGGAAAACGTGATCCACTTTGCCACCTGCCGCCGTCCGGAAAACCGGCCCGACATGCTGCGGCTGATCATCGCCGCAGCGCTCGAAGTGGCCAAACCGGCGTGCTTCGCGATGCTGATCATCATCGCCGCACTCATCCCGGTATATACGCTGGAGCGTGTCGAGGGCCGTATCTTCCGTCCCCTGGCCCTGACCTACAGCTTCGCTCTTGCCGGCGGCCTGGTGTTCGCGCTGACCCTGGTGCCGGCGTTGTGCGCCGCCTTCATCCGGCCCCGGCACGCCATGATCGCGGAGCCGGCGTTCCTGGCATCTCTCCGCCGGTCTCTCGGACAGGTCCTGGAGCTGGCGCTGGAGCGCCGTGGCGGAACCCTGGCCGTGGCTTTCTTGCTGCTGTTCGCCGGCGGCGCCGGCGGGACCCGGCTTGGCAGCGAATTCCTGCCGGAGCTGGACGAGGGGGACATCCACATCTATGCGGAAATGCCGTCCAGCATTGCGCTGTCGAAGGGGCAGGAGATTCTCCTGGACGCGCGCGAACGGCTGCTCCGCTTCCCTGAGGTGAAAGGCGTTCTCAGCCAGCAGGGCCGCTCGGAAGACGGAACGGACAACGAAGGCGTCAACATGGGCCGGAACTTCGTGCATCTCAAACCTCAGGGGGAATGGCGCAAGGGCATGGACAAAGAGCGCCTGATCGAGGAAATGCGGAACGCCTTGGGGGCCATTCCCGGCGTCCGGTTCAATTTTTCCCAGCCCATCCGGGACAACGTCGAGGAGGCCGTCAGCGGCGTCCGCGGCAAGGTCGTCCTCAAGATATACGGCTCCGACCTGGAAAAAATGCGCGCTGCCCTGGTAAACGCAAAGACGGTGCTCAAGGACGTCCCAGGAATCACCGACCTGGATTTGTACCGGGACTCCCAAGCGCCCCAGTTCCAGATCAACCTCGACCGTTCAGCCCTGGCTCGCCATGGCATCACGGTAGACGCGGCACAGGACACGATTGAAACGGCGATGGCCGGAAGAGTGGCAACCGAACTCTGGCAAGGCGAGCGTCCGGTACCCGTTCGAGTGATCCTGCCCCAGGCCGAGCACAGCGACACCGAACAGATCGCCAATCTCATGATACCTGCTCCCTCCGGCGCCCGCGTGCCGTTGCGGGAGTTGGCCCAGCTTCGGATCGAACGAAGCCGGGCCTCGATCGACCGGGAGGCCAACCAGCGGTTCCTGGCGCTCAAGTTCAACGTGGAAGGGCGCGATCTCGGTTCGGTCGTCCATGAAGCGATGCGACTGGTGGAACAGAAGGTCCCGCTTCCGGAAGGACATTTCATCGCCTGGGGCGGCGAATTCGAGAACCAGCAGCGGGCCATGTCGCGCCTGGGCGTCGTGGTGCCGCTGGCGGTGCTGATCGTACTCGCGCTCCTTTACGGGGCGCTCCAGTCGGCCCGAAGCGCATTCGCCATCCTGCTGTCCACTCCTTTCGCGCTGACCGGTGGTGTGTTCGTTCTGCTGCTTGCCGACATCCCGTTGTCGGTCAGCGCGGCCATAGGTTTCATCGCTCTGCTGGGACAGGTTTCGCTCATGGGGCTGCTGGTCCTGAGCGCCATCGAGGAACGCCGACGCCGAGGGATGGCGGTAGGCGATGCGATCCTGAGCGGCGTCACGGATCGGCTGCGTCCCGTGCTCATGGCCTCACTGCTGGCGATGCTCGGCCTGCTTCCCATGGCGCTGTCCACCGGCATCGGCAGTGAAACCCAGCGCCCCTTCGCCATGGTGATCGTCGGCGGGATGATCACGACGTTCTTCGTGGCGACGTTCGTCCTGCCGGTGATCTACTCCTTCCTCACCCCGAAACACCTGGTCTCGGCCGAAACGGCCAATGAAATGCTCGAAGAATGATTCAGGAAAACCGTCACGCCCGCGTTTCCCGGCCATTGAAATGCCTGCTGCCGTTGTTTCTCACACTGAATCTCGACGGCTCCGCCCTTGCCGGTACGAACGCCGAATCCCTGCCGCAGACCGTGACCATCCAGCAACTGCTGGCAATCGCAAGGCAACGCAGTCCACGTTATGCCGCCTTGAGGCAAGCCATCGAGATAGCCAAAGCCGAGATCGCCGCAGCAGACGTGCTGCCGAACCCAAGACTCAATTTCGGGAACTACAGCCTGCTGAGCGCCAACAACACGATGTACGACGGCAAGGTGCAACGCGAGGTGGTGCTGGAAGTCCCCGTGCTCATCACCGGGCAGCACGGCGCCAGGGTCGAGGCCGCGGAAAAACAGGTGCAAACCACGGAAGCCGCCGTCCAGGCCGAATTCGCCAACCTGGTGCACGAGCTGTGGCGCACGTTCATCAAACTGCTGGCCGGCCAGCAGCGCGTCGCCGTACTGGAAGAGGCCAGCGCGAAGATGGAACGTCTGGCCGCGCTCGTCGCGGGGCGGGAGGAGTCCGGCGGCGCCAGTCGCTACGATACCCTACGCATGGAAATCGAAGCCAAGGACGTCCGGGCGAAGCTGGAAACGGCCCGCAACGACCTGCAGGGAACCGTGGAGGAGCTGGGCTTGATGCTCGGGTTGCCGGACTGGAAGCCCGAGGCAAGGGGAAACCTCGCACCGCTGGGAGTCCCGGCCGATCCGGAAAAATCCTGGGCGGATGCCGAACGGATCAATCCCGAGATCGAGGCCGTCCGCCGGGGCGAGATCGCGGCCGCTGCCCGCCTGGAAAAAGCCAAGGCCGAGCGCTGGCCGGTTCCCTCGATCCAGTTCGGCTCGGCGTTCACGGAACAGCCGTACGGGCACGCCTTCTTCGGCGGCGTCTCCGTCGAGATTCCTCTGTTCGACCGCAATCAGGGCGGCATGGCCAGGGCGGCGGCGGAAAAACAGGCGGCCATCCTCGACCGCGAGCTGGTGACCTCCCAAATCCACGTCGCGCTCGATCGCGCAACCGGCCTCCTCGCGCGCCGGCGCGAAACACGGGTGAAATTCGAACGGGACGTCGTCGCCAAGCTGTCCGCCCTCGAGGAAATGGGCGAAGCGGCTTACCGGCTCGGCAAAGGCAGTCTGCTGGAACTGCTGGATTCCACGCGCTCCCGGACGGAGATACGCCTCACCCACCTGGAACTCATCCAGCTCGAGCTGGAGGCGGAGCTCGAAGCGCTGAAAGCCTCGGGACTGCTGGTCAGCCGGGCTGAGGCCGGTTGATGCGTCCACCGGGATGTGGCCGGAAACTCGGTTCGGGCGACGGCGTGCTCTCGAGTGGAACACGCCGTGCACAGTCCGCCTCAGTCGGCCGTTGGGCCTGAAAGCTGGAAGCCGTCGGACAGCGTCCTCAGAAACGCGACGATGGCATCCTCCTCCTCATCCGACAGCTTCAAATCGCCCGTTTCCGTCCGGTTGACATTGGCTGCCTCTTCCGCCGCCGGCCAGCAGTTGATGCCGGGCTCCGGATGGGAAAGGTGCTCACAGGCGGCCAGCACATCGCGCGTGTTATAGAAGTGAACCACTTCCTTCAGACTCTTGAATGCGCCGTTGTGCATGTATGCCTTCAGGTATGCCAAGGATGGGCGCTTGTCGACATTCCGCAAGGTGGGAACTTTCTGCTTACCTTTGTTATCGGCCGCGTACGGTGCGTACTCCACCCGGCCAGCCAGGAATCCGCCCAGTCCGGGGTCCACCCAGTCCGCGCCTAGCGGATTGAACTCGGCGGGCATCTGATAGAAAGGGTTTTCCGGGTTTCTGGGAACACCGGTGTTGACATAGGTGAAATCGGTGAAAAGGGGAAATTTGCCGGCGTAGCTCATGCCCCTCGTGGAATGGCAATTCGCGCACTTCGCTTTTCCCTCAAACAATGCCATCCCCTTCTTCTCCTGTTTCGTCAACACCGCCCTCCCTCTCAGATATGCATCGTACTTCGAGCTGAATGAACTGACCTCCCTGGAAGCCTCATAGGCGGCAATGGCCAGAGCGATGCGGTCATACGTATCGGATGAATTATCACAGTCCAACGTGCCCGGCCCGAAGGCGCGCGCGAACAGATCGGGATAGCTTGAACCCGTGAGTTGGGCGGCGAAACTGGAAGCCGCCACCTTCCGGCAAACGTCCGCCGCACTGGGATCATTCTGCTCCAAAGGGTTGAGGAATGGTCCCTGGGCCTGATCCGCCGCGGGATTTCCGAGCCTTTCCCCCGTCGCTCTGCCGTCCCAGAAGTTTCCGCCCACGAACTCCCCGTTACCGTCGCGGTGAAATTTCGGGCTGAACGAAGCATAGGCGGCGGTCGGTGGTTTGCGGTTACCGAAGCGTGTTGCAACCGCACCTTCGTAAACACCGCCGTGCAGATTGATGTCCTGGTCCGAACCGGTCCATCCGACCTTGGGATCATGACAGTCCGCGCAGGACTGTCCTGGCGGGGTCGAAAGGCTGGGGTCGAAAAAGAGCGCCTTGCCGAGCAGTTCTCCAGGCGTCAGTGCGGTAGCCGCATGTCCTTCCAGAGTGCCGGCAACCGCAGCCAGTACGAAAACCACGAAGTGACTCGATATTTTCATGAATCTCATGTCGCTGACTCCAATATGACAACACACTATCAGAGATATCCGTCGATTATTTGAATGGCAGGATCAAGACTAGCCCATGTCCAACCGATTTCAACCGAAATAAACAAAAATTCATCCGCCCGTAAATTCCTGTATCTCGTACAGTATGTCGCCATTCGGCAACAAGCGGCCGTCATGAGGCCACGTATAACGAAAAACCGTATTTCACTGCCGTCTTTCCAGACCACGGCTCATGGGTGAGCCGACATCATTATCCGTCTCAAAACTCGTTGATAGGGAATATAATTAAAAGTATGCCCAACAGTGAAACGGCAATGTGAGCATAATTAATCATATTATCGATAACGTTTACCTGAATCCGTGTGCCTTTTGATCCAGGTCGATGCCATACACGGGATGACGGGTACTTTCCCGTTCACCCCTCCTGATCGAGCCCGGTTTTCGGCGGAAGGAACCGGATCGCCCCTCGACCTCAACCGGCGGGTCGATGCCGAGCGGCCACGGTCTGGCATCGGCCGGAGCGGAACGGTGGGAGACACGCCTGCCGAAGCGGGGCGAGATCCGAACGTCCGATCGGGTGAAAGGCTGCGTCGGGATTTGACGCCAGCAGGAGCGGTTTCGGAGCCATCGAGGCGTTCGTCCGGGAGGCGTGGGGGCGGGGGCGGCCGGGGCATTTCAGGCGCCCCTTCCGGCAAGCGGGTGGTCCGGTTGGACCCGACACCGGCGAGCGCGAAGCGGGCTGCGGGCGACCGTGCCATGCCGCAGTGGTAGCATGGGCATTTTGTACCGCCCTTTCCGCTCATGAATCCGCTCAGAAAGCTGGCAGGCCAGACGGCGATCTACGGCCTCAGCACCATCATCGGCCGACTGCTCAATTACTTCCTGGTCCCGCTGTACACCTACCAGTTCGCCGAACCGGGGGAATTCGGCGTCGTCACCGAGCTCTATGCCTATACGTCGTTTCTGAATGTCATCCTGACTTACGGCATGGAGACCGCCCTGTTCAACTTTTCCGCGAAAGCCGACGACAAAGCCACCGTCTATAGCACTGCGCTGCTGTCCGTGCTGCTATCGACGACGCTTTACCTGGCGCTGGCGTTGGGGCAGGCCGACACCCTCGCCGGCCTGCTGCGGCATCCTGACCGTGCCGATTACGTGCGCTGGGTGGCATGGATCATCGCCCTGGACGCACTCGCCGCCCTGCCCTTCGCCAAGCTGCGGGAACAGCAAAAAGCCAAGCGCTTCGCATTGCTCAAGACCACGAACATCCTCGTCACCGTCGCCGCCAATGTCTTCTTCATTGGCCTATGCAAATGGGCGTACGACAGCGGAGCGGCCGGCTGGCTGGCGTGGGCGGCAGAACTCTATGATCCGGCCGTCGGCATCGGCTACGTATTCATCGCCAATCTAATCGCCAGCGGCCTGACCCTGCTGCTGCTGACGCCTGAGCTGGCTGCGGCGAAGCCGCGCTTCGATGTCGCGCTATGGCGACGGATGCTGGCCTATGCCCTGCCGCTGCTGGTCGCCGGCCTCGCCGGCATGGTCAACGAGACCATGGATCGGGTCCTGTTGAAATATCTGTTGCCGCCGGACATCGCCATGGAACAGCTCGGTATCTACGGCGCCTGTTACAAGCTCGCCGTCCTCATGAACCTCTTCATCCAAGCGTTCCGCTATGCGGCCGAGCCTTTTTTCTTTTCGTACTACCGGCAGCGGGAAGCCCGGGAACTCTATGCTCTGGTCATGAACTGGTTCGTCATCGCCTGTTCCTTCATTTTCCTGGGGGTGATGCTCAACCTCGACTGGATCCAGTACTTCGTCGGGGCGAAGTACCGCGCCGGCCTCGGCGTCGTCCCCATCCTGCTGATGGCCAACCTGTGGCTGGGCGTCTTCTTCAATTTTTCCATCTGGTACAAGCTGACCGAGCAGACGCGCTTCGGCACCTACCTGACCGTCTGGGGAGCGGTGGTCACACTGGCGCTCAATATCCATTGGATACCGCGGCTCGGCTACATGGGCGCGGCCTGGGCGACGCTTGCCTGCTACGGCAGCATGGCTTTGCTGTCCTACGTTCTGGGTCGACGCTTTTATCCGGTCCGCTACGATCTGAAACGCATCGTCGGCTACCCCCTGCTCGCTGTGGGCATCTGGCAGCTGACCGAGCGGATGCCCGCCTTGCCGTTCTGGGCCGAATTCAGCTTCGACAATGCCCTCTTGCTCGTGATCTTCGCCCTGGTGGTCGTGCTGGAGCGACACCGGCTCCCCGGGCCGCCCCCCCTCCGCCCATCATGAATTGCATGATTTCCCGTCTCCGCACGTATGGCACCGATATTGCTGGTTTACTGACGACGCCGAGGCCGGCTTTCACCCTCTGCCGTACTGTGTGCGTCCATCATCTCCCATCTTCAAGGACAAGGTTTCCTGACATTCCGTATCGGGAATGTTCAGCCAGGGATGGCACGTTTTTTCACTCCTTTCGGTACCGCCGGCAGCGGGGTCCGGATCGGAATCACGACGCCGGTTTACAGTGCGACGAATCCCGCCCAATAATGTCCTCGGCCCGACACCGGCTCTACGACCACCCATTCCCCGAACAGGCTGACCACTCATGAAGCTGCTGGTTGCGATCGATTTCTCCGAAATCACCGATAAGGTACTGAGTCAGGCCAGGCTCCTGGCCAAGGCGTTATCCGCCGAAATCTGGCTGCTGCACGTTGCTGAACCGGAGCCGGATTTCGTCGGCTACGACGCCGATCCTCTGGTCATGCGCGATCTGGCCGCCGAAACCTACAAAATTTGGCACCGTCGGGTTCAGGAAGCGGCTGAAGCCCTGCGGGAGGAAGGATTCAACTGCACCGGCCTGATGGTCCAGGGTCCGACCGTGGAGACGATTCTCAAGGAAGCCGAACGGCTGCAGGCGGACCTGATCGTGCTCGGCTCCCATGGGAAGGGACTCCTGGCCCGCCTTATCGTCGGGAGCAGTTGTGAAGGGGTCCTGCGCAGGACCTCGGTCCCCGTGCTGGTGGTGCCGGCATGAGGGCAGGCAGCCGTCACGGCGGGGACGCCGTCTTCCGGCCGTCTGCAGCAATGGGTGTGTTCCGTGTCATGCTCCGGGCCGCTGTCGCTGTCACGACGCTACCGGCCTCAGCCATCGAACTCCCCCCGCCGGACCGGCTGGCGGCCGAGACCGGGATGTCGACGCAGACCGTGGAAGTGGTGGAGCCTCACATGTCCCGCCCAGGTCACGAACTCCGGGTCGCCTACCGCGGATTCGAAATGTCGGGATTACTGGACCGGCTCTTCGGCGATCGCTGGAAAGCGACGGGCACCGAAGTGGTGTTTCTCGCCCGCGATGGCTACCGCTCCAGCACCGATTCGCGCCGTTTCGTCCCCGGCTCCGCCTGGCTCGCTTTCGGTCGGGCCGACAGCAAACCGTTTACGGTCGACAATCCAGGCCAGCACGAGACCGGGGTATCGCTAGGGCCGTACTACCTGGTCTGGGACAACCTGCGGGATTCGGCCGCTCGCGCCCAAGGCGCCTATGGCTGGCCCTATCAGGTAGTCCGGATCGACCTGGCCACGCCGGCCGATTACGCCGCGGCGCGTCCGCAGGACAGCGATCCCGTGGCTGTGGAGGGTTTTGAACAGGTCCGGAAGTACTGCCTCACCTGCCACCAGGTGGCCGGCATCGGCGGCGGGAAATTTCCCGGTGACCTGCGTCAAATCGCAGGCCCGCTCAGCGATCGGGCCCTCAAAACCTGGATCACCGAACCTCAGAAAATGCACGCGGGCACGACGATGCCGCCGCTGAACGCGCTGTTGCCCGAAGCCGAGCGTGATCGTGCCGCGGACGCGATCATCCGCTATCTGCGGATGATGCCGGTGAGGGACGGCACGACGCCATGAATCCGATGTCGGCGACAGGAAACCAAACCGGATTCGGAAATACCGCCACCGATTGGGCGTCCGAGGCACCGAACCGGCGGCCCTGGCCGCTCCGAACTGCGAGGTGGCTCTCTTCGGAATCCAGCCCCGCGGTCGTTCGCGTCGTCCGGACCGGCCAGAGCGGAGGAGGGCATTTCTCTCCGTAGACTCCCCCTGCACGGAGCCGCCCGGCACCCAGTGGCGGTTGCCCCAGGCATGGTCGCTTCCGCCGCCATTGGGCTGCAGAGTCCGGCTGGGTGAACACCGTGACCTGCCGTGACGCCCCCTCCCCCGTCTGGGCACGCAGACGGATGAGACGCGTCACCTCCTCGAGCTGGTTGCCGCTGGACGCTCCCCGAAACACCGTCGTCGGTGCCGACAACTTGCCGCCGGATTTCAAGGCGTCCGCCCCACCCGCTGCCGTCGGGAAACAGCGCTTTAGCGGGGCAGCCTGGTGGTCTCCCGCGGGATGGGCACGACCTGCCCGTTCCAGAACCGTCTCGCCAATCGGCGAACGGGGATTATCGGCTCCCCATGGAAGCTTGCGTGCCCCCCGGCAGTCACCTGAATCGGGTCGATCGAAGGGCTACACTACTCGGAGTACATCCTCACGTGGATGGCACAGTGCCGCCTTCCACTGCCGGATTTTTCCGCAGTCGGATGCCGAGCTCGTGCAACTGGGCGTCGTTGACCTGGGCCGGCGCGTCGATCAACGGGCACCAAGCCGACTGGGTCTTGGGGAAGGCCATCACTTCGCGGATGGAAGAAGCCCCGGACATGAGCATGACCAGACGGTCCAGGCCGAAGGCCAAACCACCGTGGGGCGGACAGCCGTAGCGCAAGGCGTTGAGCAGGAAGCCGAACTTCTGCTGCGCCTCCTCCTCACCGATGCCGAGCAGATCGAATACGGTCTGCTGCATCTCGGTACGGTGGATACGCACCGAGCCGCCGCCGATCTCGGTGCCGTTGAGCACCATGTCATAGGCACGGGACAGGGCCCGACCGGGGTTCTGCCTGAGTTGTTCCTCGCTGCACTTGGGCGCGGTGAAGGGATGATGCAGAGCGACCCAGCGGCCGGATTTTTCATCCCATTCGAACATGGGGAAGTCCGTGACCCACAACGGTCGCCAGCCCTTCTCGACCAGCCCGCGGTCCTGGCCCAGCTTGACCCGCAGTGCGCCCATGGATTCGTTGACGATACGGGCCTTGTCGGCGCCGAAGAAGATCAGGTCCCCGGTCTGCGCCTCAGTGCGCTCCAGGATGCCACGAATGGTGGGTTCCGGCATGAACTTTAGGATCGGCGACTGCAGTCCCTCCAATCCGGCCCCCAGGTCGTTCACCTTCACATACGCCAGGCCTTTTGCGCCGTAGATACCGACGAAGCGGGTCAGGTCGTCGATGTCCTTGCGCGAGAGGTCGCCGCCGCCCGGCAGCTTGAGCGCCACCACCCGGCCTTCCGGATCGGCGGCGGGCCCGGCGAACACCTTGAATTCTACCCCGGCCATGAGATCGGCGATGTCCACCAGCTCCAGCGGAATGCGCAAATCCGGCTTGTCTGAGGCATACCGGCGCATGGCCTCGGCATAGGTCATGCGCGGGAACGGATCCGGCAGCTCCTCGTTCAGGGTTTCCCGGAATAAATCGCGGATCATGGCTTCCATCAGCGTCATGATCTGGTCCTCGTTCATGAACGAGGTCTCGATGTCGAGCTGGGTGAATTCCGGCTGGCGGTCGGCGCGCAGGTCCTCGTCGCGGAAGCAGCGCACGACCTGGTAATAGCGGTCCATCCCGGAGATCATCAGCAGCTGTTTGTACAGCTGCGGCGACTGCGGCAGGGCGAAGAACGAATGCGGATGGGTGCGGCTGGGCACGAGGTAGTCGCGCGCGCCTTCCGGCGTGGCCTTGGTGAGGAACGGCGTCTCGATCTCGTAGAAGCCATGATGGTCCAGGAAATTGCGCAGGAAGCGGGTGATGTCACGACGCAGCCGCATGCGCTGCTGCATGACCGGCCGGCGCAGGTCGATGTAGCGGTAGCGCAGCCGCATCTCCTCGTTCACCTCGATGTCGCTTTCGATGGGGAACGGGGGAGTTTCCGATCGATTGAGGATTTCCAGCGAGGTAGCCAACACCTCGACTCTACCGCTCTTGAGGTTGGGATTCTCGGTCCCCTCGGGACGGGCGCGGACCTGACCCACCACACGGATGACGTACTCGCTGCGGACGGTTTCGGCGAGACTGAAGGGCTCGGGGTGGTCTGGATCGAACACGACCTGCACCAGCCCTTCCCGGTCCCGGAGATCGACGAAAATCACTCCCCCGTGGTCACGCCGCCGATGCACCCAGCCGCACAAGCCGACTTCCTGGCCCAGAAGGCTTTCGTTCACTTCCCCGCAACGGTGACTGCGCATGTTCGGACTCTATTGATCGACTGAAAAAAGGTAGAATGTTACGCGCTGGCTTCCCGCCAGCGCAAGCCGATCCTAGGCCACGGGTTTTCCGGACGAAGCGGTACTGTCCGCCTGCTTGCTCTCCGCTTTCGGCGTAGCATCACCGGCCAGATTCTTTTTCTTGTCCTTGCTGCCCTTGAAATCGGTTTCGTACCAGCCGCCGCCCTTGAGCCGGAACCCGGCGGCAGAAACCTGCTTGGCCAGCTCCGGCCGGCCGCAGGCGGGACAGTCCGTCAACGGCGCGTCGCTGATTTTCTGCATGGCCTCCAGGCTGTGGCCGCAGGACCTGCACTGGTATTCGTAGATCGGCATCGGAAAACTCCTCAGTTTGTTGAAGAACCAGAGGCGCATATATGAACGCCGGAATTCTTTATCAAGGCCGGGGCGGCGCAATTTCCGCATTCGGAACCTCTCCGACTATCGCCGCACCGCTCCGGTGCTATGATTCGCCCGGCCTCTTCCCTAACCCGGCCCGCTCCCAGCATGGAGCGGGCGAATGACTTCGAGATCGCATCATGCAATGCAGCACCGCTCCCGATGCCGGCAGCCGGTTCGCCCGGATCGGCATCATCACCATCGCCGCCGTCTATTTTTTGATCATGGTGGGCGGCATCGTCAGAGCCTCCGGTGCCGGCATGGGCTGCCCAGACTGGCCGACCTGCTTCGGCCGGCTGGTGCCGCCGACGGACGAGTCACAGCTCCCGGCCAACTATCACGAAATCTACGCCGAGCGTGGCTATGCCGACACCCGCTTCAATCCTGTCAAGACCTGGACCGAGTACGTCAACCGCCTGGTCGGCGTCAGCATCGGCCTGCTGATCATTGCCACGCTGTACCGCTCCCTGGCCTTCTGGAAAACCGACCGGACCGTGACCTGGCTCGCGCTGACGGTGTTCCTGGCGGTGGGCTTCCAGGGCTGGCTGGGCTCCGCCGTGGTGGCCAGCAATCTGCGCCCCGTCATGATCACGGCCCACATGCTGATGGCATTCGCCATCGTCTGCCTGCTGATCTATGCGGTGACGCGCTCCCAGCGCAGTCGTTTCGCAACACTGGACCTCTCCGGCCTGCCTCCGCGCTTCTGCACCGTGCTGATGGTGGCCATGGGCATGACCCTCCTGCAGATAGCCATGGGCACCCAGATCCGCGAATCGGTGGACGTCATGGCCGCGACCGCCGCGACGGACCGCAGCCTGTGGCGCGAAAACTTCCCGCTCATCTTCTACGTCCATCGCTCCTTCTCCGCCGTGATCCTCGGTGTCAACCTTTGGCTGGCCTGGAAGATGGTCAGATCCTTGCCGGCGGATTCGCTCTATGTCCGCTTCGGAATGGTGCTGGCGGGCCTCGTCGTCGCTGCCATCGCCGCCGGGGTCACCCTGGACCGGTTCGGTCTCCCGGCCATCGCCCAGCCGCTGCACCTCCTGTTGGCGAACCTCATATTCGGGACCCAGTTCTTCCTTTTCGTCGCCGGCCGTTATGCCGGCCGTTGAGGACTGGCGGACGGACAAGGACTTAGCGGCGGCACAGACACCTCCGGATTCTCGCCGCGCAACTGGATCATGATCTCATCCAGCTCCAGCGGCGACTTGTCCCAGACGAACTGTATCCAGACCGTTTCGGCCTGGGTGATCCGGGGCCGGATCTGCGCCCGCACGTTGAGTTTGGACAGGCGGACCACCTCGGTCTCGGCCTCCTCCCGGGTCTTGAAGATACCGAGCGAAATCGTGCCTGCCATCTCGCCCTTGTCGATCAGCCAGACGTCTTTGATGCCTTTGTCCATCAGCATCTTACGATTACCCTTGGCCTCATCCATGTTTTCGGCCTTGGGATAGAGCAGCCAGTAGCCATCGAGCGATTCCGAGGATTCGCTGGTCAGGTTCGCCCGGTCGATCCACTCCTTGACCAGAGCCAGCACCCGCCTTGCTTCGGCCGTCTCGGCGAACGGTCCCATCCGGTAGCAGCCGGCCTCGCCGGCTGGCGGTTCGTTCTCGATCCGGGCGGGCGGGGGAGACTCGGTCGGCGGACTCTGGATTTCGCCGCGGGTGTCTGCAACCTCCGAACGCAACAACAATCTTCCCGAGGCTTCGACAGATTTGACATCGACATGCCGCTTGGTATCGCGATGACCCAGGCTCCAGAAGAAGAAAGACACATTGGCGATGAGGAGAAAATAGAAAAGAAATCTCATGGCATTCGCTCCGCTACGGCATGCAAACCCTCGAGGACGAGGTGAGGCACCAGACGGACCGGGGTCTCGAGGTAAGGTCGGAGCGTTTCGGCATCTCCGCCGGTGAGCAGCAGTTCAGGCTCCGTCGCCAGGAGCCGCGCCGCCCGAGCCTGCGATTCCCGTATCAAGCCCACGGCCGAGTGAAGAATACCGCTGGACAATGCGGATCCGGTGCGGTTGCAGAAAAAGCCGTCGCAGCTTTCAGCCGCCCCGCCCAATGCCTCCAGAGAGGCCAGGGCCGCGCGCATCATCGCCAATCCGGGGCCGATCACGCCGCCCCGATGCCGGCCCTCCGCGTCCAGGAGGTCGATGGTCAAGGCGGTGCCTGCGCTGACGATGCAGCAGGCATCGCGACGCGTCCGCCACGCCCCGATCAGCCCGAGCCAGCGATCGACACCCAATTGGGCCGGGTTTGGATAGGCGTTGACGACTCCCAGGGCCGAAGCCTCGCTGCGTAGGAAACGGACCGGCACATCCCATCGGGCCGATGCCCAGTCCGCGAGCAGCCGGCCCGCCCTCGTGCCAGCAACGTTGGACACCAGCACGGCCTCCGGCCGCGGCAGCGCCGCCATCTGGCTTTCGCACGCTTCTGCCAGGCTGGACGCATCCGTAGCGAACGCACCGCCGAAAGTGTACCGCCCCGGCTCCGAGCGTGCCCATTTCACCCGCGAATTGCCGATGTCGATCAGCAGTTTCACAGCGGCCTCACCCGCACGTCGCCGGATGCGAACTCCCGTACCGGGCCGTCCTCGCATGCCAGCAACAGCAGTCCTTCCCCTGAAACACCGACGATCCGCCCCGTCCACACCCAGTCCCCCTGCTGCACGCTGGCCTGCGCGCCTTCGAAACCGTGGTAGCCGCGCCATTCCTCGAGATACGGCGCCAGCCCGGTGGTTTCGTAATCCGTCAGCAAGGGAGCCAGTTCATTGAGCATCCCGGCGATCAGCCGGTTACGCGATACGGCGGCGCCTCCCGGAATCCGCGCCAGGTCGATCCAGTCCTGGTCGATGGCGACGGCGTGGCTGTCGGGCAGATTCACGTTGAGGCCGATCCCGATCACGACGGCGTACTGGTCATTGGCCTCCCCCCTCACCTCGATCAGAATGCCGCCCAGCTTGCGGCGCGACCACAGGATGTCGTTCGGCCATTTGAGTGCCGCATCGCCGATGCCCTGCGCCCGTAAGGCCCGTACCACGGCCACGCCCACGGCGAGGCTGAGCCCGGAAAATCCCGCCCGCCCGAACCGCCACAGCAGCGAGAGATAGACGTTGCCGGACAGCGGCGACACCCAGGTCCGCCCGATTCTTCCCCTCCCGGCGCTCTGCCGCTCGGCCAGGCAGACGGTGCCGGCCGGCGCGCCTTCGGCCGCCCGCCGCATGAGGTGATCATTGGTGGAATCGAGCTGCTCATGAACTTCGATAAGACCGATGGCTTCCGCTGCCGTACCGGTCAGCGCGCCCGCGATCACCTCCCCGTCCAGGAGTTCCAGCGGATGCGCCAGACGGTAACCCATCCCGGGTACAGCATGCACTTCCACCCCCAGGGCGCGCAGCTCCGCGATGCGCTTCCAGACCCCGGTGCGGCTGCAACCCGCACTCGCCGCGATGGTTTCGCCGGAATGGAAGCCGCCATCGGCCAGCAGCGAGAGCAGGCGGCGGGCAGCCGCGGAAAAACCGGAAGCGGCGCTCACCGCTCGTCCGCCTCCTTATCCAGCGCCTTGAGACGCTCCAGCTTCTCGGCGATCTTGATCTCCATGCCGCGGTTGACCGGGCGGTAGTATTCCCGTCGCTCCAGCCCCTCGGGGAAATAGTTTTCGCCCGGAACGTACGCGTCCGGATAGTCGTGCGCATAGCGGTATCCCTTGCCGTAATCCAGGCCCTTCATCAAGCCCGTCGGGGCATTGCGCAGGTGCAGGGGCACCGGCAGACTGCCCGATCGGGCGGCATCTGCCCGGGCGGCCTTGTAGGCTTCGTAGACCGCATTGCTCTTGGGAGCGACGGCCAAATACACGACGGCCTGCGCCAGGGCCAGCTCCCCCTCCGGGCTGCCCAGACGTTCCTGGGCGTTCCAGGCATTCAGACACAGCTCCAACGCCTTGGGGTCGGCGTTACCGATATCCTCGGATGCGATCCGCACCAGGCGCCGGGCTAGATAAAGCGGATCGCAGCCCCCGTCCAGCATCCGGCACAACCAGTACAGTGCGGCGTCGGGCGAACTGCCGCGCACCGATTTGTGCAGGGCGGAAATCTGGTTGTAGAACTCCTCGCCCTGCTTGTCGAAACGGCGTGTGGTTCCAGACGCGAGGACCTGCCGTGCGACCTCCTCGCTCACCACCGTCTGGCCGGCGTCCAGCAGATCCGCGGTGATTTCCAGGAGATTCAGCAAGCGCCGGGCATCGCCATCGGCGGCACGGACGTAAGCCATGCGCACGGGGTCGGACATGTTCAGGCCGCGCCCGCCCAGGCCGCGTTCAGCGTCCGACAGCGCGCGATCAATGACGCCCAACAGGTCGGCCTCGGTCAGGGCTTTCAGCACATAGACCCTGGCCCGCGACAGCAAGGCGCTGTTGACCTCGAACGAGGGATTTTCGGTGGTGGCGCCGATGAAGCTGACCGTGCCGTCCTCGACATGGGCCAGGAATGCATCCTGCTGCGACTTGTTGAAGCGATGCACCTCGTCGACGAACAGGATGGCACGGCGGCCGGCCGCCTTGAATTGCACAGCCCGAGCCAAGGCTTCGCGGATTTCCTTCACCCCCGACAACACGGCCGAAACCGGCAGAAACTCGGCATCGGCATGGCGGGCGACCAGCCGCGCCAGAGTCGTCTTGCCTGTGCCGGGCGGGCCCCAGAAGATCATCGAATGGAGACGGCCGCGCCGGATCGACTCGTACAGCGGCCGGCCCGGCTCGATGAGGTGGAGCTGGCCGATGTATTCGTCCAGCGTCCGGGGACGCAGACGGTCGGCCAGCGGTTGGGAGAAGTCAGCGGACACCGGCGGCTACTTGTCCTCGAACACATCCACTCCGGCTGGCGGGCTGAACTGGAACAGCTTGGGGTCCAAGGTGATGCCGGTCCGGAGATTGGCGAAATAGATGCGCGTCAACTGGCCGAAATTGTCACTCAGCTCCATACCGGCCAGCTTGTCGCCTTCGAGCCCGATCAGCACGTAGCGGAATCCGCCTTCTTCCGACTTGGGCACCAGCTTGATCCAGTACATGCCCTCCTCGGTCCCCTGGTCCTCGATGGTGAAATTGTCCTCCAGCGCCATTTCGCCGCTCAGCAGCAGGGCCGGCGTCGAACCCACGGCCTGGCCGAGTCTCTTGGCTGTCACCTGTTCCAGGTCGACGTCGTAGAACCAGACCTTGCCACCGCTGGAGACGATTTGCTGCCGGTAGGGCTTGGTGTAATCCCAACGGAACTTGCCGGGCCGCTGCAAATAGAAGGAACCCCCGCTCTCCTGCCGGGGCCGACCGCTTTCGTCGAGCCGGACCTGGGTGAAGTCGGCCTGCAAAGTGCGGGCAGAATCGAGGAAGCTCTTCAGCCGGCTCTGCGGTGTGGTCTCCGCCAGCGAGGCGAACCCCCAGCACAGCAGCGGCAGGACAATCAGGTATCGGAATGCGGGCATGGACTCAGATGGTTTTGGCGAAGGTTTCAGCGTAGCCGATGTAGTCGCGGGGGGCCAGCGCTGCCAGGCGGCTGCGCGCCTCCTCGGGTATCTCCAGGGTCTCTACGAAGGCACGCAGGCCCTCCGCGTCCACCCGCTGGCCGCGGGTCAAGGCCTTGAGCTTCTCGTAGGGCCGTTCCACGCCATAGCGGCGCATCACGGTCTGGATCGCCTCGGCCAGCACTTCCCAGTTGCCGTCGAGATCGGCCTCCAGGACCGGAGGACTCAGCTCCAGCTTGCCCAGGCCTTTCAGAGTGGAACCGAGCGCGATGAGCAGATGGGCGAGGCCGACGCCGAGATTGCGCAGCACCGTGGAGTCGGTTAGATCGCGCTGCCAGCGGGAAATCGGCAGCTTTTCGGCGAAATGCGAGAACAGCGCGTTGGCGATACCGAGGTTGCCTTCCGAGTTCTCGAAATCGATCGGGTTGACCTTGTGCGGCATGGTGGAAGAGCCGACTTCGCCGGCCACGGTCTTCTGCCGGAAAAAACCCAGCGAGATGTAGCCCCAGACGTCGCGGTCGAAGTCGATCAGCACGGTGCCGAAACGGCTGTAGGCATGGCACAGCTCGGCCAGATAATCGTGTGGCTCGATCTGTATGGTATAAGGGTTCCAGGCCAGCCCCAGCGACTCGACGAAACCTTGTGCCAGTTTGGGCCAATCGACTTCGGGGTAGGCGACCGCATGGGCGTTGAAATTGCCGACCGCACCGTTGATCTTGCCCATCAGGGCCACCGCCGCTACTTGCTCGCGTTGGCGAGCCAGCCGGGCGGCAAAGTTGGCGAACTCCTTCCCGACCGTGGTGGGCGTCGCCGGCTGGCCGTGAGTGCGCGAAAGCATCGGCTGGCCGGCATAGACATGCGCCCGCTCCCGCACCGCCTCGATCAACTCGTCCATCGCCGGCAGCAGGACCGTGTCACGCGCCTCCTTCACCATCAGCCCATAGGCGAGATTGTTGATGTCTTCAGAGGTGCAGGCGAAATGGATGAACTCGGCGATCCGCTCCAGTTCGGGGCAGCCCTGGATCCTCTCCTTCAGGAAATATTCGACCGCCTTGACGTCGTGGTTGGTGGTCCGCTCGATGGTCTTGACCCGTTCGGCATGCTCTTCGCCGAATTCGTCCACGATCCGGTTCAGACGATCGCGCGCTTCGCCACTCAAAGGGGGAACCTCGGTGATCGTGGGCTCGGCCGCCAGCGCCTCCAGCCAGCGCAATTCGACCAGGATCCGGAACCGGATGAGGCCGTATTCGCTGAAGGTGTTGCGGAGGGCGTCGGCCTTGCCGGCGTAACGGCCGTCTACTGGCGACAATGCCTTGATGGAGTTCATGGTTTTCCTGATGTCTTGAGTGTTACGCGGCATCGGCCCGAGAGTCCGCATTAAAGGTTAAGTCGATGACACCGCCGCCGAGGCAGCAATCGTCCTGGTAAAACACGACCGACTGGCCGGGAGTGACGGCACGCTGGGGCTGGGCGAACACGACCTCCAACCGGTCTTCGCCGATCAGACGGATGCGGCAGTCCTGGTCCCTCTGGCGGTAGCGGGTCTTGGCCGCACAGCGCAGTATCTCGCCGGGCGCGGGACCAGCACCGTCGACCCAATGAAGCCGGCTGGCCAGCAGCCCGTCCCGGTAGAGAAGGGGGTGATCGTGGCCCTGGCCCACCACCAGCACGTTTCTGGCCAGATCCTTGTCCAACACATACCAAGGCTCCTGGCCGCCTGCCCTCGTACCGCCGATGCCGAGTCCGGAACGCTGGCCCAGCGTGTAGTACATCAGGCCATCGTGCCGGCCGAGGAGCACGCCCTCCGGCGTGCGGATGTCCCCCGGCCGGGCCGGCAGATAACGCGCGAGGAAGTCCTTGAAGCGTCGTTCGCCGATGAAACAGATGCCGGTGCTGTCCTTCTTGGCGTCATTGGCAAAACCGGCACCGGCGGCCAATGCGCGCACCTCGGTCTTGCGCAGCCCGCCCAGGGGAAACAGAGTGCGGGCGAGTTGCTCCTGCTGCAGGGTATAAAGGAAATAGCTCTGATCCTTACCGGCATCACATCCCTTGAGGAGCTGCAACCGACCCTCTTCCTCCGCCACCCGGGCATAATGCCCCATGGCGATGAGGTCGGCGCCCAGGTCTTCTGCGTAGTCGAGGAAGGCTCTGAACTTGATCTGCTTGTTGCAGAGGATGTCGGGATTCGGCGTCCGCCCGGCCCGGTATTCGCTCAGGAACACCTCGAACACCTCATCCCAGTATTCCGCCGCAAAGTTTACCGTGTGCAGTTCGACTCCTAGACGCTCGCACACCTGCTTGGCATCGGCGAAATCCTGCGCCGCGGTACAGTACTCGGTGCCATCGTCCTCCTCCCAGTTCTTCATGAACAGTCCGCTGACCCGGTAACCCTGGCGGAGCAGCAGCAAGGCGGTGACCGACGAATCCACCCCTCCCGACATCCCGACAACCACATGCGGCTTCATATCCACCTCAGCCGAGCACGGGCTTCAAGAGGCTGAGCGGATGGCGTTCGCCCCGCAAGTAGTCCTCCACCGTCCGCAGCACCAGGGGGCTGCGATGGCGGCTTCGTTCGCGCAGCAACTCATCCCGGCTCAACCAGAGCGCCCGCTCGATGCCCTCGTCCAGCCTGACCTCACCTTCGGGGGCTTCGGCCCGCCCGCTGATGGCGATGCGCAGGAAACTCCTGCCGGATTCCAAGTGACGCCACAAATAAATGCCGGTCACCGCCTCCGGCACCAGACGCCAGCCGGTCTCCTCCAACGTCTCGCGGACTGCGGCATCGACCACCGACTCGGCCGCTTCGACGTGACCCGCCGGCTGGTTGATGACGAGTTCGGAGGATACGCCGGCGCGCTCCTCGACGCAGAGGAAACGGCCATCCCTTTCAATGACAGCGGCTACCGTGACCCGGGGTCGGCCGTCCGACGGGGTTTCCAATTTTTGCATACTGTTTTCAACGGGGAGCGAATTGAGTTGTCAATTCGCGTGTGTTATTAAGCCTTAAAGACGCGGGGCTCGCCTGCAAAGTTCGTGATGAGTCGTGGGAGCTGCGGGAATGCCGCTGAACCTGAGCAATCTGGGCATACCGGTCAAGTTGTTATTTTCCGGTTATTTGATCGTCGTCGCAATCGGCTACGGCTTGGCGATGGTGCAGATCCTGTTCACGCATGGCATGGCCGATGGCAAGTTCGGACTTTCGATAGAGGATATCGTCTACAGCTATTACGGCAATCGTTCGGGCTCGGTGCTGGAGGCCAAGCTCAACGGTTCGATGAAGGCCAATGCACCGGACGAGGCACGGTTTCAGATCATCCAATGGGTTCGGGACGGTGCCGATGAAAGCACCTATACCCGGCAGATCAGGCCGCTGTTCGAAGCGCATTGCACCGGCTGCCACAATGGCGACAGCGGATTGCCGGACTTCACCCGCTATGAGAGCATCAAGACACGGGCGCAATCGGACGAGGGCGCGACGTTTTCGTCGCTGACACGCGTCTCGCATATCCACATGTTCGGCATCGCCTTCATTTTCATGTTCGTAGGCATGATTTTTGCCTTATCATCTGGAGTGCCTTGCAAGCTCAAGTGCTCGGCCATCCTGATGCCGTATATTTTCCTGCTGCTGGACATTGCCTCCTGGTGGCTGACGAAACTCGACCGCCATTTCGCCCTTCTGGTCGTCATGGGCGGCGGCGGCCTCGCCATGGCTTTCGTGTTCATGTGGGTGGTGTCGATGTACGAAATGTGGATACTGCCGCGGCAGCTGCCCTGTGTGGACCGGCGTGACGCCCTCCGGCGCTGCTGATGCCGTCCACTGGCTTGATCTCGGCAAATCGAGGCCCATATTCCTAGTACAACCATTTTGGGAACGACGCACAGATGTCTCAGGAATCGGATCACGGCTCCGGCGACGGTTTGGCCCTCCAGGAGGCCCAGCCCAAGGTCAAGCGTCCACCGCTGTACAAAGTCATGCTGTTGAATGATGATTTCACTCCGATGGAATTCGTCGTTCATGTGCTGATGCTGTTTTTCGGCATGAACGAAGAGAAAGCGACGCAGGTGATGCTGCATGTGCATACGCGGGGCGTCGGAGTGTGTGGGGTCTTCTCCAAAGACGTGGCGGAAACCAAGGTGCAACAGGTGAATGCCCATGCCCGTCAGAACCAGCATCCACTCCTCTGCACCATGGAAGAAGCCTAACTTTATTACCAGTCTCGAGCAGGTTCCACTATGTTGAGTAAAGAACTCGAACAATCATTGAATGCGGCCTTCCGTACCGCCTACGAGAAACGCCATGAGTTCATCACCGTGGAGCACCTGCTGCTGGCCATGCTCGACAACGGCGCCGCCATCGAAGTCCTGCGTGCCTGCGGTGGCAATCTCGACCTGCTCCGCAACGAACTGAACGAATTCCTGGATGAAACCACGCCGCTGATCCCTGCCGGCGTCAAGCGTGATACCCAGCCGACGCTGGGTTTCCAGCGGGTGCTCCAGCGCGCGGCCTTTCACGTGCAGTCGTCGGGGAAAAAAGAGGTTACCGGAGCGAACGTCCTGGTCGCCATCTTCAGCGAGCAGGACTCGCATGCGGTCTATCTGTTGCACAAGCAGGACATCACCCGCCTCGACGTGGTGAACTTCATTTCCCACGGCATCTCCAAAGTGCGGGACGAGGCTGATGGCACTGCCAGGGGCTCGGCTCCCGAATCCGACGACGCTGAAAGCGGGAGCAGCGCCAACCCGCTCGAAAAGTTCGCCACCAATCTCAACGAATCCGCCCGGCGCGGAAAAATCGACCCGCTGATCGGCCGCAAGGACGAACTGGAGCGCACCGTCCAGGTGCTGTGTCGCCGAAGGAAGAATAATCCGTTGTTCGTCGGCGAAGCCGGGGTGGGTAAAACCGCCATCGCCGAAGGTCTGGCGAAGAAAATCGTTGAAAACGACGTACCGGAAGTGCTCAAGGACAGCACGATCTATTCACTGGATCTCGGCAGTCTGGTGGCGGGAACCAAGTACCGCGGTGATTTCGAGAAGCGTCTGAAGTCGCTCCTGGCGCAGCTCAAGAAGGAGCCGAATGCCATCCTCTTCATCGACGAGATTCACACCATCATCGGCGCTGGCTCCGCCTCGGGCGGGGTGATGGATGCATCCAATCTGATCAAACCGGTCCTGGCCTCAGGCGAGTTGCGCTGCATCGGTTCGACGACCTACCAGGAATACCGCGGCATCTTCGAAAAGGACCGCGCGCTGGCCCGCCGCTTCCAGAAAATCGATATTCCCGAACCCTCGGTCGAAGAAACCTACCAGATTCTCAAAGGACTGAAGACCCGTTTCGAACAGCACCATGACGTCAAATATTCCCTCGCTGCGCTGCGCACTGCGGTGGAGCTGTCGGACCGGTACATCAACGACCGTCATCTCCCCGACAAAGCCATCGACGTCATCGACGAGGCGGGAGCGAATCAGCGCCTGCTGCCACCGTCGCGCCGCAAGAAGACCATCGGCACCGTGGACATCGAGGACATCGTTTCGAAGATCGCGCGGATTCCCGCCAAAACCGTTTCCGCCAACGACAAGGAGAAATTGCGCGACCTGGAATCCAATCTGAAGATGCTGGTCTTCGGTCAGGATGAAGCCATAGCCGCACTGTCGTCGGCGATCAAATTGTCCCGCGCAGGTCTGCGCGACGGTCAGAAACCCATAGGCTCATTTCTTTTTGCCGGCCCCACTGGCGTAGGCAAAACGGAAGTGACACGCCAGCTCGCCCGCATGCTCGGTGTCGAGCTGATCCGTTTCGACATGTCCGAATACATGGAGCGGCACACGGTGTCCCGGCTTATCGGAGCGCCGCCGGGCTATGTCGGATTCGACCAGGGAGGTCTTCTGACCGAAGCCATCAACAAACATCCGCATGCCGTGCTGCTGCTCGACGAAATCGAAAAAGCGCACCCGGACGTCTTCAATCTGCTGTTACAAGTGATGGATCACGGCACTCTGACGGACAACAACGGGCGCAAGGCCGACTTCCGTAACATCATCCTGGTCATGACCACCAATGCCGGGGCTTTCGAGGGTGCCCGCCCGTCGATAGGTTTCACTCCGCAAGACCACTCCACCGATAGCTTGAAAGCGATCGAACGCACCTTCTCGCCCGAGTTCCGGAACCGCCTCGACGCGATCATCCAGTTCAACCCGCTCAGCCCGGAAACGATCGGGCATGTGGTGGACAAATTCATCTTCGAACTCGAGGCGCAGTTGGCCGAGAAGCAGGTATCCCTGGTCATCGAGCCGGACGCACGGGCATGGCTGGCCGAGCACGGTTTCGACTCGAAGATGGGGGCGCGTCCGATGGCGCGCGTGATTCAGGAAAACATCAAGAAGCCGCTGGCCGAGGAAATCTTGTTCGGCCGCCTCGCGCATGGTGGCACGGTGCGTGTCGGCGCTTCCTCCGGCGGACTGACATTTACCTACGAAACCCGCCAAAAAGCCGCCGAGCCCGTATGACACGGGGTGCCATCAGCGATGGCGGAAGGTGATGCGAGCCTTGCTCAGGTCGTAAGGCGTGAGTTCAACCTTGACCCGGTCGCCGGTCAGAATTCGGATATAGTTTTTCCGCATCTTGCCGGAAATATGGGCGATCACCACATGCCCATTATCGAGCTGAACACGGAACGTCGTGTTGGGCAAGGTTTCGATGACCTTACCTTCCATTTCGATATGATCTTCTTTTGACATCTGTTCACAGGGTAAAAAATTTACCAAATTATAGCACGCTCGACCTCAGCGGCTCATCCACTTGGAACCTGCGCCAGCGGTTCGCGATGAGCGCTTCCAGGGGCCTGTATCTCGCTTTGTATTCCATCTTACGGCAACCGCCTATCCAATACCCCAGATAAAGCCACTCCCGTCCCAGTCGCCTAGCCTCCAATATCTGCCACAAAATGGCCAATGAGCCTGGACTTCGCTCTGCGGCGTCGGGATCGAAAAAGGTGTATACCGCAGACAGAGCTCCCGGCACATGGTCTACAACCGCCACGCCAATCAGTTCCGAATATGAACGGAACTCCACGAAACGGGTCTGCGCCCAGGAGCTGGACACGAACGACCAGTAATCATCGCGAGAGACCGGTGTGTCGGTGGGGTGCCGTGCCGCCAGATAGCGGACATAGAGTTGAAACTGGCGCTCGTCGAAGCGAGCGACGGACACCCGTATGTCGATGTCTGCATTCCGCTTGAGCACACGCCGATGACTGCGAGTCAAAAGAAAATCGTGCACGGGAAGACGCACCGGTAAGCAGGCGCTGCAGCCGATGCAGCACGGCCGGTACACCCAGTTTCCGCTGCGCCGGAACCCCTCTTCCAACAGCCCACGATAGCTTTGGGGGGAAAGTGGGTAAGCCGGTGAAACATAGGTAAAGCGTGCGTCCCGCCCGGGCAGATAGCCGCATGGATGGTTCGGCCCCATCCAATGTGCCATTCGCTCCAGGATCAAAGAAAGTCTCCCGGCGCATGTTTCCATGCCTCAGGATCAACGGACGTTTCCGAATATTCGGACACCAAGGCCTGAAATTCGCTGCGTGGAATGGTGGATGCTCCCAGACTGACGAGATGGGAACTATAGACCTGACAATCGATCATCCGGTAACCCCAATGTGACAAGCACCCCACTGCAAACGCCAACGCCGCCTTCGAGGCATCCGTCACCCGGTGGAACATCGACTCTCCGTAAAATATCCGCCCCATCGCCACACCGTACAGCCCCCCCACCAGGGCGCCGTCCTGCCAGGCCTCGAAAGAATGCGCAAAACCGGCATGATGGAAAGCAAGGTACGCCGACTGCATGTCTGCAGTCAGCCAAGTCCCTTCCGATTTTTCACGCCGCTCGGCACAAGCCGTGATCACCGCCCTGAAAGCCCGATCGAAGCTGAATCGAAATAGCCGCCGGCGTAACGTTTTCCGCAGACTCCGCGAAATCCGCAGCTTTTCCGGAAACAGCACCAACCGGGGATCGGGCGACCACCACAAGATCGGATCGCCCTCGCCATACCAGGGAAATATTCCGCGCCGGTAAGCCCGTTCCAGACGAGCAACGCTCAACGAACCACCGACTGCAAGAAGACCGTTCGGCTCCTTCAGGGCGGCATCGGGAGGAGGGAACGCCTGCCGTTCGTCGTTGGGGTCGATGAGAGTCAGCATTCGGATTCCTGCTTGAATGGCAGTCGGCTTTCGAGCTCCCGCATATAGGCTTCCACATGCAGACGCTCTGCTTCGACATGACGTGATATCGCCCCGCGCAGACGTGGATCGGCAATCCAATGAGCCGACCAGGTCGCAGTAGGCACGAAACCGCGGCTGACCTTATGCTCACCTTGGGCACCAGGCTGAAAGCAACGAAGCCCCCGCTCCAGACAAAACTCCAGACCCTGATAGTAGCAAATCTCAAAATGGAGCGAACGCACCTCTTCCACGGCCCCCCAATAGCGGCCGTACAAAGTGTCTTCGCCCACGAGAAAGAAACCGGCGGCGATCAACTCGGACTTCCGCCTGGCGACAACGAGCAGGATCTGTTCGCCCATGGTTTCGCCGACGCGACGAAAAAAGGCCGCACTCAATGCAGGATAGTTGCCATGCTTATCGAATGTGCGCCGGTACAGGGCATGGAACCGGTTCCACGTCTCCGCATCGACTTCGTTGCCGGCGAGCCTTTGGACTTCTATTCCGGCTTCGGAAACCTGACGCCGCTCGCGTTTGAGCTCCTTTCGTCGTTTCGCATTGAAACGGTCCAGAAAATCCGCGAAGTCTCTGTAACCGGCGTTATGCCAATGGAACTGGCATCCCAGGCGGCGAACGAGCATCGGCGCTTCGAGCAGAACCGGATCGGTACAGAACAACCAATGCATGGACGACACCCCCGCCGATTTCCCGGCCTCAATGGCGCAGTCCAGCATGAGCTCCCGTGCAGCATATGGGATCTCCGGAGGAACCAACAGACGCCGGCCCGTGACGGGCGTGAAGGGCGAGGCGATCACCCACTTCGGATAATAAGCCAGACCGACCCGCGAATGCGCTTCGGCCCACGCCCAGTCGAACACGAATTCCCCGAAAGAATTGGTCTTGAGGTAGGCAGGCATGGCTCCGAACGGCTCAGCCTTCCGGTCCGCAGCGAACAAGAGGTGCATAGGGATCCAGCCGACGGCTTCACCCAGGCACGCCGTCTCCTCCAACGCCACCAGAAACGCATGGCTCAGGGGAGCGTCGGGACTGCCGAATGAGCCCCACCACGCCGCCGGCACATCCGCCAGTCTCGAATGTACGCGTAGGCTGAGTTCAGCGCTCATCGGGCGTCCTGGATCCTCAAGCAAACCTGTCCCTCACATCTCGGATCGTGAAATAATACTATGATCCAAAGTCCCTTAACGCATTCAAAATGGCACAATATATTTACACCATGAACCGGGTTTCCAAGATCGTGGCCCCCAAACGGACGATCCTGGAAAACATCTCGCTCTCCTTCTTCCCAGGCGCCAAGATCGGTGTGCTCGGCCTCAACGGCGCGGGCAAGTCCACTCTCCTTCGAATCATGGCAGGCGTTGACAAGGAATACGACGGAGAAGCGCGGCCCCAACCCGGAATCAAGATCGGCTACCTGGCACAAGAGCCGCAACTGGATCCGACCAAAACGGTGCGGGGAAACGTCGAGGACGGTGTCGCTGAGACCAAAGCCCTCCTCGACCGTTTCAACGAAGTCAGCAACGCCTTCGCCGACCCAGACGCGGATTTCGACAAACTCCTTGCCGAACAGGCCGAACTCCAAGAAAAGATCGACGCGGCCGGTGCTTGGGAACTGGACCGGAAACTGGAAATCGCCGCCGATGCCTTGAGACTCCCGGACTGGGATGCCGACGTCACCCGACTGTCAGGCGGCGAACGCCGCCGCGTAGCCCTGTGCCGCCTCCTCCTGTCCAACCCAGACATGTTGCTGCTCGACGAGCCGACCAACCATCTCGATGCGGAGTCCGTGGCCTGGCTGGAAAGGTTCCTCCAGGACTATCCGGGAACGGTCGTCGCCGTCACCCACGATCGCTATTTCCTGGACAATGTCGCCGGGTGGATTCTCGAGCTCGACAGAGGCCGCGGAATTCCCTGGGAAGGCAATTACTCCTCGTGGCTGGAGCAGAAGGAAGCTCGGCTGGAGATGGAAGAAAAGCAGGAAACCGCCCGCATGAAAGCCATGAAGGCGGAACTTGAATGGGTGAGATCCAACCCGAAAGGCCGGCACGCCAAGAGCAAGGCGCGCCTGGCCAGGTTCGAGGAACTGAGCCAGAACGATGTCCAAAAACGGAACGAAACCAAGGAAATCTACATTCCGCCAGGCCCGCGGCTGGGCGATCTGGTTGTCGAATTCGACGGGGTCAGCAAGGGATTCGGGGACCGTATTCTGGTCGAAAACCTCAGTTTCCGGCTGCCACCGGGGGGCATCGTCGGAGTGATCGGCCCCAACGGCGCCGGTAAAACCACGCTGTTCCGCATGATTGCCGGCCTGGAAGTGCCGGATCAGGGCTCGATCCGTATCGGACCTACCGTCAAACTGGCCTATGTCGAACAGTTCCGCGAACATATGGATGACGGCAAGACCGTTTGGGAAGAAATCTCCGACGGTCTGGACATGATCACCGTCGGAAACTATCAGACCCCCTCGCGAGCCTACGTTGGACGCTTCAACTTCAGGGGTTCGGATCAGCAGAAACGCATCGGTGAACTTTCCGGCGGTGAACGCAACCGGGTCCATCTCGCCAAACTGCTTCGCAGCGGAGGCAACGTCCTTCTGCTCGATGAACCCACCAACGACCTCGATGTCGAAACGCTCCGCGCTCTGGAAGACGCCCTGCTGGATTTTCCTGGCTGCGCGGTGGTGATCTCTCACGACCGCTGGTTCCTGGACCGCATAGCCACCCACATCCTGGCATTCGAAGGCGAAAGCGAAGTGGTATGGTTCGAAGGCAATTACGCCGATTACGAGGCCGACCGTCGCCGCCGGCTGGGTGATGAAGTAGATACCCCGCACCGGATCAAATACAAACGGATCGAGGCATGAATCATCGCCCATGACACCGGAGCAGACCGACCTCTTGCTGGCTACCGTTCAAAGGCTGGCGGACGCCTTGGAACGCTTGACGCCACCGACTCCTTCCTCCGTCGACTGGACGTACAAGGCCTATCGTTGGCGGGGACGAGATTCCAAGTCGCCTTTGATGCCCGTGCGGCGACCACACGATATCGGCCTTTGTGACCTTTTGTGCATCGATCGCCAGAAGACAGCACTGGAGCGCAACACCCGTCAGTTCCTCAAGGGTTTACCCGCCAACAATGCGCTGCTTTGGGGCCCGAAAGGGACAGGAAAATCCTCCCTCGTCAAGGCACTGCTCCACGATTATGCCGAATCCGGACTCCGCCTCGTCGAAGTGGAAAAAAACCATCTTACGGAATTGCCGGACATCATCGAATACATCCACGACCGTCCGGAGCGGTTCATCCTGTTTTTCGACGATCTGTCCTTCGAAAGCGAAGAACCCGGCTACAAGGATCTGAAATCAGCGCTCGACGGTTCCACGAGTGTCTTGAGTGCCAATCTGGTGATCTACGCCACATCCAATCGCCGGCACTTGTTACCGGAGTACATGGCGGACAATCGCGAAACGCGGTACACGGAGACTGAAATCCATTTTTCCGACTCGGTCGAGGAAAAGACATCGCTTTCCGAGCGATTTGGCCTCTGGCTGGCATTCCATCCATTCTCCCAGGATGATTATCTGGCAATGGTCGAATACTGGCTGGCGAAGCTGGGAACCCTCGACCTGAAATGCCATTGGAATGATATCCGGACAGAAGCACTACGCTGGGCGCTCGCCCGTGGCTCGCGTAGCGGACGGGTCGCATGGCAATTCGCACGCGAGTGGAATGGTCGGGCAGCTCTGCCACCCTGACCGGCTGTTGCGGCTGCCCACTCGGAACAAAACCAGACCAGAATAAAAACCCCCCGACCGTTGCCGGCCGGGGGTTTTGGCGTTGACCGCCGGCAGGGGAGCCCCGAAGGACTCCCCCAGGCGATTACATGAACGACGGGATCAGCGGTGCGTCGATCTGGACGACCTGGCGGTTGCCAGTGGCGTCGAAGAAGAACAGTAGACCGGCGAAACGGCTGTCCGGATCGTAGATGATGTCGGACAGACGGTACACTTCCCACGCCGCGTCGGACGCCGTCACGTCGACCGTGCGGGTCTCACCCGGAGCCAGCGGGCTGTTGTCGCTGACGCTCAGGCCGTCTTCGGCCAGCAGGTCTTCCGGATAGCCGGTGGTGTCCTTGTACACGTCGGAATCCAGGAAACGCACCGAGGCGGTGTAGAACTCACCCAGCCG